>NZ_PYHL01000001.1:0-2891105 GCF_003023755.1 Rhodococcus sp. AD45-ID
AACAATCACCGACGAAAAATACTCACACCCCGAACATCAGAACCGAAACCCGAAGGCCCGGAACATCATTCGACATGCGAAGTACCAAAATAATTTGGCACTGACATTCATCGACACACTGTTGAGTTCTCAAAGAACACGTGCACACCTTCGCATCAACCAGTGTCGAATGCTCCGGGGCAAGGGTTACAATCTTAGCTTATGCACCACCGGGAAGCAAGTTCCCGATGCAAGTGCTTGTCTCCGACTTCGTCCTACCGCGTGTCCCCGGCCTCTCGGTCGGGGTTGGTGTCCGTGTCGCTCTGACTTGGATAAAGTTACGCGACGGAAAACGGAGCGTCAAACTCCCAGGTCGCGGATGATCTTTGTGTTAAATCCGCTGGTAGCTCGCTTGCAGGCGAGCCACCAGCGGGCTCAGGAGTCACTTTAGGCAACTGTGACCCCACACACGTCAGTTCGCCAGTACTTTCACGCCGGCAAAGTTGCGCTTTCCGCGTCGCACAACCAACCAGCTGCCGTGCAGGAGATCCGTGACGACCGGCTCCCAGTCCTCAGCTGACACCTTCTGGTTGTTCACCGATGCGCCACCCTCCTTCACAGCGCGCCGGGCAGCGCCCTTGCTTTCGCATAATCCGCTTGCGACAAGAAGGTCGACGATCGTCCGCGGCTCCCCCGGTGCCAGTTCACTGACCGAGGCTTCCTTCAACGCAGCGGCCAGAGTGGATTCGTCGAGCTCCGTCAGCTCGGCTTTTCCGAACAGTGCCTGGCTGGCCAACTCCACTGACCGTGTGTTGTGCTCGCCGTGAACCAATGTCGTCATCTCCGCCGCAAGACGCTTCTGTGCCTCTCGAGCATGCGGGCGTTCTGCGGTAGCAGTCTCGAGTTCTGCCAATTCCTCTGCACTCAGGAACGTGAACCAACGCAAGTACTTGATGACATCGGCGTCGCCGGTGTTCACGAAGTACTGGTACCAGGCGTACGGGCTGGTCATTTCCGGATCGAGCCACAGGCTGCCGCCGCCGGTCGACTTACCGAACTTCTTTCCGTCTGCCGAGGTCACCAGCGGGACGGTCATCGCATGGACACTTTCGCCATCCACGCGACGGTTGAGTTCGACGCCGGCGATGATGTTGCCCCACTGATCCGAACCACCCACCTGCAAGGTGCAACCAAGGTCGCGTCGGAGGTGAAGGTAGTCGTTTGCCTGAAGCAGCATGTAACTGAACTCGGTGTACGACATCCCGTCGGATTCGAGGCGACGCTTGACGGTGTCACGCGCGAGCATGACATTCACCGAGAAGTGTTTGCCTACGTCGCGCAAGAAGTCGATGGCCGACATCTTGCCGGTCCAGTTCATGTTGTTCTCGATGACGGCGCTCGTCGGAGAATCGTCGAAGTCCACAAATCGTTCGAGTTGGCTGCGGATTCGTCCAGCCCAGTCAGCGACGGTATCGGCCGAGTTCATCGTGCGTTCCCCGACGTCGCGGGGGTCGCCGATCAGACCGGTTGCGCCACCGGCAAGAACGATCGGGCGGTTACCGGCACGCTGAAAACGCTTGAGTGCAAGAAGAGGAACCAAATGTCCGGCGTGCAGGCTCGGCCCTGTGGGGTCGAACCCCGCATAGAGCGTGACCGGTCCGGCCTCGAGATCCTTACGCAGAGCGTCGAGATCAGTTGATTGGGCGATGAGCCCACGCCAGGTCAGTTCGTCGAGAATATTCTCAGTCACGGGCTAGATCATCCCACCCTCACGAAAGGGCGGGCGCTCGCGGGCTTCGACGGTAGGCCGACACCGCCGGCGAATCAGGAATCCACAGCCGCCACGGGATCTCCGCTGCCGAGCTGACACCGACCCGGGGCCCCGCTACCCAGTTGTCCGACTCGCTCAGGTCCAGTCGAATTCGTGAATCCCGATCGAAGACATCAGCCCCGTTGTCCGCCAACGTAATTCCTGCTGCGGACCCGAGATTTCCCGGTCCGCGCGCCCAATCGCGGGGCGGACGATCCGGTGAACGACGGCCGGAGACAACATCGTGGCCGGCTTCGACCTCTGCTGCGCGGAGGAGTACTCCACCGGCCACTCCGGTCGGACCGTACGAAATGTTCATGCAGAAATGCATCCCGTAGCTGCGGTACACGTACAGCAAACCTGCGCGCTCGAACATCACCCGATTACGCGGCGTCTGCCCCCGATAGGAATGTGCTGCCGGGTCCGGCCACGGTCCGTCCTTCTCCCCGCCGTATGCCTCCACCTCGACGATCCGAAGGCTGACGTCGTCTACTGACAGTGTCGAACCGAGAATGATCAGTCCCGCCTCCAGCGGAGAAGTCACGCTCGCCAACTGCTTGATGCTCACCATTCGATTGTGCCTTCCCCTTGACGCTGGGGCGCGTCCGGTTTCACAATTCAACATGTGATGAATTAACGGAATCGAGGTTCACCGTGACCACAGCACCTGCCATCGACATCCGAGGACTCACCGTCATCCGTGGAAAGCATGAGGTTCTCCACTCCATTGATCTGCAAGTATCCGCCGGATCCGTCACCGGACTACTAGGCCCGTCTGGTTGCGGCAAGACAACACTGATGCGAGCGATAGTCGGAACTCAGATCGTCAAGAGCGGCGACGTACGAGTTCTCGGTGATCAAGCCGGAACACCGGCACTGCGTCGACGCGTCGGCTACGTCACCCAATCCCCCAGCGTCTACGGCGACCTGACTGTCAGCCGCAACGTCCAGTACTTCGGATCGCTGTACGGAAAGTCCGGTGCCGATGTTCGGGCCGCAATCGACGCGGTCGGGCTCACTCGCTACGCGGACCAGATCAGCGCAGACCTGTCCGGTGGACAGATCGGACGCGTGTCCCTGGCCTGTGCTTTGGTTGCCGATCCCGATCTGCTGGTTCTCGACGAGCCCACCGTCGGACTCGACCCCGTCCTTCGAGTTGAACTCTGGGAGCGATTCGCTGATCTCGCCAAGGGCGGAACTACCCTGTTGATCTCCAGTCACGTCATGGACGAAGCAGATCATTGCGCCGAACTGATACTGATGCGCGACGGCTTCCTCCTTGCGCAACTCACGCCCGACGAACTTCGCGCGAAGACCAGGTGCGAACGCCTCGAAGACGCGTTCCTGGAGCTCATCCGGACCTCGCCGGTGGGAGGCGAAATATCATGAGTGTCACCATCTTCGGAGCAACGACAGTTCGCATTGTCATGCAACTGCGTCAGGACCGCCGCACAGTTGCCATGATCTTGTTGGTTCCGTCACTGTTGATGATCCTGCTCTACTTCCTCTACGTCGACGTCCCGACAGCGCCAGGCGCAGTACCGCTGTTTCAACGGGTCGCCATCACTATGCTCGGGATCTTGCCTTTTGTCGTGATGTTCCTGGTCACTTCCATAGCAATGCAGCGTGAGCGCAGTTCCGGAACCCTCGAGCGACTACTCACCACCCCGATGGGCAAACTTGACCTTCTCGCTGGATATGCCGCGGCGTTTTCGTTGTCGGCTGCAGCCCAGGCGGCCCTCGCGTGTGCCGTTGCCTTCGGGTTTCTGGGTCTCACTATCGCCGGAAGCCTCGGCTGGGTGATAGTCATCGCCGTACTGGGCGCAATCCTCGGAGTGGCGCTCGGTCTGTTGGCCAGCGCTTTCGCAAAGACCGAGTTCCAAGCCGTTCAATTCATGCCGGTGGTCGTGGTTCCACAGCTGTTCCTCTGCGGACTCCTGGTTCCGCGCGACCAGCTACCGACTTGGCTCGAATGGATCAGCAACGTCTTACCGCTGAGTTACGCCGTCGACGCACTTCAGCAGGTATCGATACACGCCGATGCCACCGGCCAAATGTGGCGCGAC
Organism: Rhodococcus sp. AD45-ID; assembly: GCF_003023755.1. Taxonomy (NCBI): domain Bacteria; kingdom Bacillati; phylum Actinomycetota; class Actinomycetes; order Mycobacteriales; family Nocardiaceae; genus Rhodococcus; species Rhodococcus sp. AD45-ID. Next base: position 3,856 of record NZ_PYHL01000001.1, read on the forward strand.
CTCGCGGTGATGGCTCTCTTTGCCGCGGCCGCCCTCACACTAGCCGCTGCAACGCTGGACCGCCGAACCCCATGAGCAGCAACAACATACCGTTGCGGCCGGGGCGGCGGCCGGGAAAGTCCGAGACCCGGACGCAGATCCTCGAGAGCGCCAGACGCGCATTCTCGCAAAACGGATTTGCACGAACCACGGTCCGCGCCATCGCAACCGAAGCCCAAGTCGATCCGGCCCTGATACATCACTACTTCGGCAGCAAGGAGCAACTGTTCACCGCCGCAATCGCCCTACCGCTGGATCCGAAGAAAGTTTTAGCCCCGGTTCATTCGTCTACAAGCGACCAACTGGGTACGAGTCTGTTGACTGCCGTCCTCGGTGTCTGGGAATCGGAGCATCAGGCCGCCATTCTCGCCGCATTTCGCTCGGCCATTTCCGGCGAAGGAACCCGACTGATTCAGAGCTTCCTTCTGAACATCGTCCTGCGGGACATCATCCCGCGGGTGGATTCACCGGCCGGGACAGGAATTATTCGAGCCGAATTGGTGGCGTCGCAGATCGCTGGACTCCTGGTCACTCGCTACATTCTCGAGCTTGAACCGCTGAAATCGCTGAGCGTCGACGCGTTGGTACCGCTGGTAGCTCCGAACCTCCAGCGGTACCTTACCGGCGAACTACCGATCTAACCTTCTGCCTTGGCGAGCAACTTCTCGTGCTCGTCGTCTGCAACATCGCGCGCTTCGTCGATCAGCAATACCGGGATACCGTTTTCGATCGGGTATGCGCGTCGCAGACGAGGGTTGTAGAGCAGCTCGTCCCCGACCAACAGCAGTGGACCCTTGTCTTGCGGGCAGGCCAAAATGCTGAGCAACGTCGAATCAATAGCCACGTTTATCCTCTCGAACCGAACACGAACCGATCAGGTTCAGGCTACCTGCTGAGCCGATACTCACCGCGAACCCGTACCCATCCTGGTTGGCATCAATTGCGCCGCAACTGCCTTGGTCAGCCGCTTGTACGACTGGGTTTCGGAGTCGAGATACCAGGTCCGCGGTCCCGGAGCCGGAAGCCCGGCCGCTGCGAGCACGGCGGGATTGGGCCGGAACGACGATCCAACGGCGATCTCGTCGACCACGTGCACGATGTCCGGACGCGCATCGAAGTCGAGGTGGTCCAACGTCTCGGCGAGCTCTGCGGCACGGAAATTGCGGCCGGGCAAACAGGTCACCGCGGCGACAGCCAACTGGAACGGTGCCTCACCTACCGCGTACGCCACCGCAAGGTCCACCCGCGAGACACTCGACAGTGCGTCGACGATCGGAGCGGTGAAGACGGGTCCACGCACAGTCGAGATCACCGTGTTCTTGTGGTCGACCAGCCAGTAGTCGCCGTCGGAATCACGGCGGAACAGGTTTTCAGTGGGTATCCAGGAATCTCCGGCCTCGAAGAGTCCGCGCATGGCACCACCGGACAGATCGGCATTGAATCCTGCACGACCCAGCAACAACCCGACCTCGTCGTCGGCGCACTCGCGGACAAACCCGTCCTCGTTCTCGAGGATTCGGCCGCTGAGCGGGTCGTACGCCGCAAGTCGCACCCGCGCACTACCGGGCAACGGACGTCCTTTGCACCCGATCTTCGATCCGGCCACATTCGCGAGGATCACGTCACCTTCGGTTGAGGCGTAGAACTCGAGGATCTGAGCAGGATCGAACGCCTCGGTGGTGCGCTTCCACAGCCCCGGCGGCATTCCGGATCCGATGAACAACCGAACGGGATGAGTACCGTCGAGCAGGAGAAGATCCTCGTCGAGAATCTGGCGCATCATCGACCACGTGTAACTCACCACGGTGACGCCGTAGCGATGGATCTCCTCGACAAATCGAGCCGGGTCCAGCCCCCTCGACAGCGCGATCCGGCTGCCACCTGCCATTGCGCCGCCGATTGTCGCCAGCAAACTTGACGAATGATGGAGCGGCGCAAGGCAATACACGGTATCGCCCCGGTCGAGGTCGGCAGCCGAGGCCGTACCGAATGCCGACAACGCCCACCGGTAGTTGGTAATCTGCTTGGCTTCGAGTCGGCCACCGGATTCCGCGAAGATGATGAAGGCAAGTTCGCGCGCAATCCCCGGATCAGGCCTGTACCAACCCGGCAGACTGACCGTCGTCGGGTCGATCTGCTCGAGATCGATGACGTCGTGCGCGGAATCCACGCTCAACCCACGCGCGTCACCGCCGCCGAGTACCAGTACCGGACGCCCCGCTGCGAGCACTTCCTGAACGTTTTCCGGATCGGTGATGATCCGATCGACATTTCCGAGTTTCACCGCCGTCGCAATGTCGCCGCCCGGTGGGAGCATGACTGCAACAGCTCCGAGTCGCGACAGCGCGGCGATAGCAGCGAGTGCACTCGGCCGGGTCTCCATGAGAATGCCGACGTGCGCTGCCGGGCGCACTCCAACCGAAATCAAACCGCGAACAACGTTGTCGATGCGGATGTTGACGGCTTCGTAGGTATGGACCCGGTTGTCGAAGAGGAAGCACTCCCCTGCCGGAGCCTTACGGCGCTGCTCGGCCAAGAGCGCACTGAGCGAAATCTTGGTGTGCGGCTGAATCTGATTGAGCCTGGCCAACCTGGGAAGCGCCCGAGCAGCCTCGCCGGACAATTCGAAAGTCCCGCGCAATGCTCCACTGGCCAGATCGCTGATGCCCTTGGTCACGCCGACGCCGACCTCGGCTACCGAGGCCACGGTGTGAATGATCCGATTGCTCATCGACACCCCGGTCTCGTCCTCGGGGTACGGGCCCTGCGGCATGCGCTCGACGCGTGCCGGCCGTGTTCCGCCCTGCTCGATCCACTGCACGAATTCGCCTGTTGTCGGCCACGTGTGATTTGCAGCGACGGAACCAACGACCAGGCCGAAATGCCCAGCGCGCAAGGTTGATTCGTACACGTCAGCTCGCGGCGCTGCCTGCGTGATCCCGCGGACCGCTTGGGGTTGCCCGATGTCGTCGACCTCGCCGACAAATGCCAGAACGGGACAGGTGATCGATGCAAGCGTCACCGCTTGATCCTTGATGACAAACCCGCCGGACATCATCCGGTTGTGCACGACGAACTGCTTGAGTAGTTCGGCAACAGCGGGCCCGGACCAGCCGACCCATCCCTCCGTCGCCAGGAAGCGTCGTTGCTGTTCGCGCGGCAGGAGTGCCTCACGATCGTGAAGTTGCAGTAGGAAGTCGACACGCGACTTGAGCGTCTTGACGGGATCGAGCAATTGGAAGCCTGTCCGGGCCATCCACCCCGTGACCGCCAGCCTGTTGAAGACGTGATCCGCGAGGAAGTCTGCTCCCCACGTGGCTATCCCGGCCGGAATACCGAATGGGAGCGCCGCAAGTGTGTCGACGGGACTTCCGAAAGTGATGAGACTGGCGATGTTTCGGCTCTGCCGATATGCCGCAGCTTGGTAGGCGAACATTCCGCCCTGCGAATACCCGGACAGATGAACGTCTTTGCCGGTATGCCGATGAACGTGATCGACGATCTCACTGAGCGCGATGATGTGGTCTGCAAGATTACGGCCCCAGCCGCCGTCCTGTGCGTCAGGTTCACCGAAGTCGACCACCCACGGATCAAGTCCCATCTCGTGCAGGATGCCGACTGCCCCCTGATCGCGCGTCACGTCGTACACACCGGCCGACATCATCATCGGCGGGACCAATACGATCGGCGGACCGGTCTCCCCTGGATCGGTGTCGGGAAAATACCGCCGCAGACGGTACATCGGCGCACGTTCGACGATCTCGAACGGCGAGGTTGTCAGATCCGTCTCGAGTCCACCCAGACGAACAACCTCCAGGCCGTTCTGCGCTGTCGCGACCGCCCGCCGAAGCGGACCCAGCACCGACTTGGAATTCAATCCCACCATTTCACTCCCAAGTAACTCGCGTCAAAAACTCTGTCGCATTCGTGTCGAGCTAAACAAGCCTACTGCCCCCGAGAACACGTACGCGGCCAGTGAGGAAAAATCCTCTCTGACCGCGTACGACAACACCGACAACCGATGACTGATTTAGAGGGGCCACTCTCGCAGCGACTGAGCCAGCGTGCGTACGCCGTTCAGTTGCTCGGCCACCCGGACACCTGCGGTTCCGCCACGTGCGTTGCGTGAGGCGATGGAGCCCTCGACGGTCAGCACTTCCCGAACAGCAGGCGTCAACGACGCGTCGACTCCGGCCAGTTCCTCGTCGGTCAGATCCTCGAGTCCAACGCCGCGAGCCTCGGCGACACGCACACACGCGCCCGCGGCCTCATGTGCGACACGGAACGGAACGCCCTGACGGACCATCCATTCCGCGATGTCGGTGGCCAGTGTGAAGCCGGCCGGAGCCAACTCCGCCATGCGCTCGGTGTGGAACTCGAGGGTCTGCACCAGGCCGGTGATGGCCGGGAGCAACATTTCGAGTTGCGCAACCGAATCGAAGACCGGTTCCTTGTCCTCTTGCAGATCGCGGTTATACGCCAAGGGCTGCGCCTTCAGCGTCGCCAACAATCCCGTGAGGTTGCCGATCAGACGACCCGACTTACCGCGCGTGAGCTCGGAAACATCCGGGTTCTTTTTCTGCGGCATGATCGACGATCCGGTCGACCACGCGTCGGCGAGCGTGATGTAGCCGAATTCCGGTGTGCTCCAGATGATGACCTCTTCGGCCATCCTCGACAGGTCGACGCCGATCATCGCCAACACGAACGCAGCCTCAGCAGCGAAGTCGCGCGACGCCGTGGCATCGATCGAGTTCTCCGCCGAGCTGTCGAACTTCAGTTCTGCCGCAATGGCTTCGGGGTCGAGCCCGAGCGAGGAACCGGCGAGCGCGCCGGAACCGTACGGGGACACCGCAGCTCGCACGTCGAAGTCACGCAGACGCGCAACGTCACGCAACAACGGATGTGCATGTGCCAGGAGGTGATGCGCGAGCAACACGGGCTGAGCGGCCTGCAGGTGCGTCTTACCCGGCATGACTGCGTCCGGATGTGCAGCCGCTTGAGTGGCAAGAGCGTCGACGACATCGAGCACTCCGTCCGCAACGCGGCGCACCGCATCACGGAGCCACATACGGAACAGCGTCGCCACCTGGTCGTTGCGCGAACGGCCGGCACGCAGACGCCCACCGACCTCGGGACCGACTCGTTCGATCAAGCCGCGCTCGAGTGCGCCGTGCACGTCCTCGTCGGACTCGCTGGGCCCGAAGACACCACTTGCGACGTCAGCGGCGAGGCGCTCCAAACCGTCGAGCATGGTGGCAAGGTCGGCTTCGCTGAGGAGACCGGCCTTGTTCAGCACGCGAGCATGAGCCTGCGACGCCCGCACGTCGTACGGAGCCAGAACCCAGTCGAAGTGAGTCGACTTACTCAGGGCCGCCATGGCGGCGGCCGGTCCGGATTCGAACCGCCCGCCCCACAACGCGCCTTCATTAGTGCCGTGTTTTTGGGCGTCTCCGACACCGTGCGCAGTCATTCTTTACAGACCCAGATCGCGCTTCGCGGCGACCTTCGACGACAGACCGTGGATCTCGACGAAGCCCTTCGATGCGGACTGGTCGAAGCTGTCGCCCTCGTCGTACGTTGCGAGGTTGAAGTCGTACAGCGACTCGGGGCTACGACGGCCGTTGACCGTGATGGCTCCACCGTGCAAGAAGAGACGGATGTCGCCGGTGACGCGTTCCTGCGTCTTCTCGACAAACGTGTCGAGAGCATCCTTGAGCGGGGAGAACCACAGGCCGTCGTAGACTAGCTCGGACCAACGCTGCTCCATCTGACGCTTGTAGCGACCGAGTTCGCGTTCGAGGGTGACGTGCTCGAGTTCCTGGTGAGCGGTGATGAGGACCATCGCTCCGGGAGCTTCGTAGATCTCGCGGCTCTTGATGCCCACGAGGCGGTCCTCGACGACGTCGAGACGGCCGACTCCCTGAGCGCCGGCGCGGCGGTTCAGTTCCTGGATGGCTTCGAGGACGGAGACCGGACGGCCGTCGATGGCAACCGGGCGACCCTTGTCGAAGCTGATGATCAGCTCGTCGGGTGCGTTCCAGTTGGCCGTCGGATCCTCGGTGTAGTCGTAGACGTCCTTGGTGGGCGCGTTCCACAGATCCTCGAGGAATCCGGTTTCGACGGCGCGGCCCCAGACGTTCTGGTCGATCGAGAACGGCGACTTCTTGGACACGTTGATCGGGATGTTGTTCTCTTCCGCGAAGGCGATTGCCTTTTCGCGGGTCCACGCGTAGTCACGAACCGGTGCGATGACCGAGAGGTCGGGCGCGAGGGCGCCGAAGCCGACCTCGAAGCGAACCTGGTCGTTGCCCTTGCCGGTGCAACCGTGCGAGACGATGGTTCCGCCGTGCGAGCGTGCGGCCTCGACGATGTGCTTGACGATCAGCGGACGGCTGATCGCGGACACGAGCGGGTAGCGATCCATGTACAGGGCGTTGGCCTGGATGGTGGGCAGGCAGTACTCGTCCGCGAACTCGTCACGAGCGTCGACGACAACGGATTCGACTGCGCCGCAGTCGAGTGCGCGCTGGCGCACGACCTCCATGTCCTCGCCGCCCTGTCCCAGATCGATGGCGACGGCGACAACTTCAGCGCCTGTCTCCTTACCGATCCAACTGATGGCAACAGAGGTGTCCAGCCCGCCTGAGTAGGCGAGTACGACGCGATCGGCCATGGTGTGTGTGCTCCTTCGGTTGAAAATCTTCTATCAAGAATAAGGGGTCAGGCGAGGGATTCGATCATGGCGCTGAGTTCCGCTCCGGAAAGCGGTTCCCGGGCCATCACGAAGATGGTGTCATCCCCCGCGATAGTCCCCACGATATCGGTCAGCGAGGCACGATCAAGTGCACTCGCCAGGTAGTGCGCAGCCCCCGGTGGTGTCCGGAGTACCGCCATGTTTCCGCTGGAGTCCGTGGACACCAACAGCTCTCCGAGCAGTCGCGACAGTCGATCAGTGCCACCTGACACACCGCGTACGGGGTTACCGTCCTCGGGCACCACATACACACCGGCGCCGCCGTCCGCTGCCCGGAGTTTCACCGCTCCCAGCTCTTCGAGGTCACGCGAGAGCGTTGCTTGTGTCGCCTCGATGCCTTCTTCTCCCAGCAGCGTCGCAAGTTCCGTCTGACTGCGAACCGGGTGCGCCGCCAGCAGCGCGATGATGCGCGACTGGCGACCGGCCCGAGTAGGAGCGATGCTCACGCCGCGCCTGCGGTTCTCTGCTCGAGCAGCCAGACCAAAAGGGCCTTCTGCGCATGCAAGCGGTTCTCGGCCTCGTCCCACACAACACTCTGTGGGCCGTCGAGCACCTCGTCGGTGACCTCTTCCCCTCGATGGGCAGGAAGGCAGTGCAGGACAACGGCCTTGGGGTCGGCGAGTGCCAGCAGGTCGGCATTGATCTGGTACGGACGGAAGGGACCGACCCGGTCGAGACCGTCGTTTTCCTGACCCATCGACGTCCACGCGTCGGTGACGAGTGCATCTGCACCAGCGGCAGCTTTCTGCGGATCCCGGGTAACCGTGATCGTGGCGCCGGTTTCCTCGGCCCGCTTACGTGCCGCGTCGAGAATCCACTGTGCCGGTTCGAAGCCCTCCGGACCGCAGATCGTGACGTTGATGCCTGCCGTGACGCCGCCGAGCATCAACGAGTGCGCCATGTTGTTTGCACCGTCACCGAGGTAGGTGAGGTTCAGCCCCTTCAAATCACCCTTGTGCTCGGCCAGTGTCTGCAGATCCGCAAGGACCTGACACGGATGGAACTCGTCGGAGAGTGCGTTGACGATGGGAATCGTTGCGCCCGTTGCCATCTGCTCCAAGCGCTTCTGGCCGAACGTGCGCCACACCACGGCGTCGACGTAACGGGAGAGGACGCGTCCCGTGTCGGCCAATGTCTCCTCGCGACCGAGCTGCGTGCTCCGACCGTCGACGACAACGGCATGGCCGCCCATCTGTGCGATGCCCATCTCGAAGGAGAACCTCGTGCGGGTCGAGTTCTTCTCGAAGATCACTCCGACACCGCGCGGCCCCTCGAGTGGGCGACGCGAAAACGGATTCTTCTTGAGCTCGGCAGCCAGGGCGAGGACCTCGGCCTGCTGCGCAGGAGTCAGATCGTCGTCCCTGAGAAAGTGTTTCACCATGGTAGTCACTTCTCCCCCGGCTGATCAGCCGATAATGCGTGATCGAAAATGGCAGGTAGTGCCGCCACAAACGCCTCGGCCTGCTCGTCGGTGAGGATCAGCGGCGGTGCCAACCGGATGACTCCGGGATTCGCTGCATTCACAAGATACCCGGCTTCACGTGCTGCATTTTCCACTGCGGGCGCAACGTCCTGCGTCAGCACCACACCGAGCAGAAGTCCGGAACCGCGGACGTAGTCGACCAGCGGATGGCCCAGTTCTTCGATGCCTGCGGTGATGGACTTGCCCAGGCTGTCTGCGCGCGAGATCAGGTCTTCGTCCGCAACGGTCTTCAGCACGGCAAGTGCCGCCGCAGCGCACACCGGGTTGCCACCGAACGTCGTCCCGTGTTTTCCGGGACCGAACAGCTCTGCCGCAGCGCCGGTCGCAATGCAGGCGCCGATCGGCATTCCGCCGCCGAGCCCCTTCGCGAGTGTGATGACGTCCGGAACGATGCCGACAGCCTGATGAGCGTAGAACCAGCCGGTCCGGCCGATACCGGTCTGCACCTCGTCCAATACCAGCAGAGCGCCCCGCTCCGCCGTGATCCGGCGAGCTTCGACCAGGTATCCCTCTGGCGGCACGACAACGCCGCTTTCACCCATGATCGGTTCGAGGAACACTGCTGCGGTATCGGAATCGACAGCCCGGTCGAGAGCCTCGATATCGCCGTAGGGAACGAATTCGACGCCGGCAGGCATCGGTTCAAACGGCGCCCGCTTGGCCGGCTGACCGGTCAGTGCCAAGGCACCCATCGTCCGGCCATGGAAGGAGTTCTCGGCGGAGATGATCTTCTTGCGTCCCGTGGCGCGGGCGAGCTTGAAGGCGGCTTCGTTGGCCTCGGTACCCGAGTTGCAGAAAAACGCCCGACCGGACACATTGCCCAGATGTCCGAGCAACTGCTCTGCCAATTCGATGACAGGCTCGCTCGCATAGAGGTTGGAGACGTGCCCGAGGGTCGACAGCTGATCCGTCACAGCCTCGATGATTGCGGGATGCGCATGACCGAGAATGTTGACGGCAATGCCGGCGAGGAAATCGACGTACTGCTTACCGTCGGCATCGGTGAGAACGGCGCCTTCGCCGCGTACGAGAGCTACCCGAGGTACACCGTAGTTGTTCATCAGCGAAGCGGACCACCGCTGCTGCAATTCGATCGTGCTCATGAGTTGACTCCCTGCTCGGTGATGTCGGCTCCGGGCACAACCATCGTGCCGATGCCCTCACCTGTGAAAAGTTCGAGTAGAACGGAATGCGCAAGCCGTCCGTCGATCACGTGCGCCGACGGAACTCCGCCTCGCACAGCGCGCAGGCAGGCCTCCATCTTCGGCACCATGCCCGCGTCGAGACTCGGCAGAAGCTGTGCCAATGCGTCGGTGTCGATTTCGCTCGCGAGCGAGGAACGGTCCGGCCAATCCGTGTACAGCCCTTCGACATCGGTCAGAACAACCAGCTTCTCCGCACCGATCGCTTCGGCCAAGGCCGCTGCAGCCGTATCCGCATTGATGTTGTGAACAACGCCGTCCACGTCGGGAGCGATTGTCGACACCACCGGAATACGTCCTGCCGCAATGAGATCAAGCACCGCGTCGGGGTTGACCGTGGTGACGTCGCCAACCAGGCCGATATCGGTCTGCTCGCCTTCCACTGCAACGGTTCGACGCGTCGCTGTGAACAGGTGGGCGTCTTCGCCGGAAATTCCGACAGCGTACGGTCCGTGCGCGTTGATCAGTCCGACGAGCTCACGGCCAACCTGACCGAAGAGCACCATCCGGACGACGTCCATGACTTCCGGTGTCGTGACCCGGAATCCACCACGAAACTCGCCCTTCATGCCCAGGCGGGCCAGCATGGCATTGATTTGCGGTCCACCGCCGTGAACCACAACGGGGTGAATGCCGACGGTACGCAGAAACGCCATGTCCGCGGCAAACGCGGTCTTGAGCTCGTCGTCGACCATCGCATTGCCGCCGTATTTGACGACAACGATCTTGTCGCGGAAACGCTGTAGCCACGGCAACGCTCCGGCCAGGACGTGTGCCTTCTGATGTTCGCTGATCGAACTCAACAGATCGGTCATGACGAGTACGCCGAGTTCTCTTCGACGTACGCGTGCGACAGGTCCGTCGTACGAATCGTCACGGACTCGTCGCCGATCCCGAGGTTGATATCGAGTTCGATGTCGATGCCACTGAGATCGACATCGCGCGCGCCCGGTGCACCGACGCCGTCAATGCAGACGGGACTTCCGTTGAAGGACACGCTGATTCGATCGGGATCGAGTTCGATGGGCGCGATACCGACGGCCGCAAGCACGCGGCCCCAGTTGGGATCGGAACCGAACAGTGCGGTCTTGACCAGGCTGTCACGCGCGATGGTCCGGGCACCGATCAACGCGTCGGACTCGGAGGCCGCACCGCGAACCGTCACCTTCACACGCTTGGTGACGCCCTCGGCGTCGGCCATCATCTGATCGGCGAGGTCGTCGCACACTGCCAACACGGCAGCGTTCAATTCGTCCTGGCTGGGGGCAACACCACTGGCACCGGACGCGAGCAACAGCACGGTGTCGTTGGTCGACGTGGCACCGTCGACATCGAGGCGATCGAAACTCAGGTGGGTTGCGGCGCGCAACGCGGTGTCGAGCTGCTCAGCGGTCGCAACGGCATCGGTCGTGACGACACACAGCATCGTCGCCAATGCGGGCGCGAGCATGCCTGCACCCTTGGCCATGCCGCCGACATTCCACTTGTTTGCGTGGTGCAGCGACGCCTGCTTCGGCACGGTATCGGTGGTCATGATCGCGTACGCCGCGTCCGTACCACCGGAAATACCGCCCGCAAGTTCGTGCACTACCTCGGTGACACCGGGAAGCAGTTTGTCCATCGGCAACCGGTCACCGATGAGTCCGGTGGAACACACGGCAACCTCGATCGCGCCCGTCTCGGTTCCCCAGTTGCTCAGCGCCGACGCCACTTCCTCGGCGGTCTTGTGCGCATCCTGAAATCCACCGGCACCGGTGCATGCATTGGCACCGCCGGAGTTGAGCACAACTGCGCGCAGCTTGCCCGTCGTGAGCACCTGCTGCGACCACAAAACCGGCGCAGCCTTCACCTTGTTGAGGGTGAACACGCCCGCGGCCGCAAGATCAGGTCCTTCGTTCAGCACCAGCGCGAGGTCCGACTTGCCACTCTTCTTGATACCGGCGGCAATTCCGGCGCCGCGGAATCCGGCAGGTGCCGTCACACCCTGAGTGCGCAGCAGGCGGCCCCCGGCGACGTGCTTGACGTCGGATTCGGTTGCGTCGTCGATCTGCTGCGGATTGTCGGTGCTCACGGAGCTACTCCCACGGTAGAGAGACCTGCGGTCTCGGGTAGACCAAGGGCAAGGTTCATCGATTGCACTGCGCCACCGGCCGTGCCCTTGGTGAGATTGTCGATTGCTGAAATCACAACGAGCTGACCGGCGTCGCTGTCAACGGCGATACCGATCTGTACTGCGTTGGACCCGATCACTGCGCCGGTCTGCGGGAAGACCCCGGCAGGCAGCACATGGATGAACGGCTCGTCCTTGTAGGCGTTTTCGTATACTTCCCGCGCCTGCGCTTCGCTGGCCGTGGTGGCGGCAGTGCAGGTTGCGAGGATGCCGCGAGGCATGGGAGCAAGGACGGGCGTGAACGACACGCTGATATCCTGTCCGCCTGCGGCTTTCAGATTCTGGATGATCTCGGGAGTGTGGCGATGTACGCCGCCGACACCGTATGCACGGGCCGAACCCATCACCTCGGAGCCGAGCAAATCAGCCTTGGGAGCCCGGCCGGCACCTGAAGTGCCGCTCACAGCAACAACATTGACGTGCGAGCCGACAATTCCGGCCGCAACTGCGGGTGCCAAGGCAAGGCTTGCGGCCGTCGGGTAGCAACCCGGTACGGCGATACGCGTTGCGCCCATCAACTTCTCACGGTTGCCGGGCAATTCGGGAAGACCGTACGGCCACGTTCCGGCATGGGGGCTCTTGTAGAACTTTTCCCACAAAGCGCCGTCCTGAAGCCGGAAGTCCGCGCCGCAGTCGATGATGACCGTCGACTCGGGCAACGCCTTGGCGTACTGCGCGGAGTTTCCGTGCGGAAGGCCCAGGAACACCACGTCATGCCCGGCCAGGATGTCAACCGTGGTCTCTTCCAGAACCCGAGCCGACAGCGGAAGAAGGTGGGGGTGATGCTCGCCGAGCGTCGAACCCGCGTTTCCACCGGCAGTCAGCGAACCGATCACCAGGCTGCCGTCGGCGTACGAGGGGTGTCCGAGAAGCAGACGCAGAACCTCACCACCGGCATACCCACTGGCACCGGCGACGGCGACTCTGATCGGCTTGCGTATCTCCTCAGTCATACACATCATTATGCATCATCGTGCAAGGGAATGCATAATTACTTATCCCGGTTGTTATTTACCCATCGAGCGCCGAATCTCCTCCAGTTTGGCCTTCGCAGCCTTCTGACGCTCGTCCCACTGCTCGTCGACGGTCTTGCCCGCCGGACTTTCGTGCGCCAACTCCGCCGAACCGATCGACGTACCGAATCGTCCTTCGATCTTCTCCCGCACACGATCGAAGGTGGGAACTCCCGCTTCGGTGTAATCCGGCTGGATGTAATCGGCTTCAGGGATTATTGCGCCGCTCACGGCCACCACCGGGACATCGATGATCTCGTCAACTTCCACCACGGTGTCGGGAAGTTCCACCACCTCGGCGTCGGCGGCCGTTGAATCGGCTACTGCTCGACTCTGGTCGATACTCGCAGCAGCCGCATCAACGACGGAGAGGAGGACCGACAAACTGGGGCGACGTTCCGCGACCGCACGAATAACGGCCAGGAAATCCTTGTCGTCGAGTGCGTGCGCAGCTTCAACCACATCGTGCACAGAACCACCGTGTACAGAACCACCGTGCTCGGTCATCGTCAGTCCCTTCTCGAAAACGCCGACGGACAACCTCGATCCTTCCACGGCGGCCGCCAGGAGCGTCAGCGTGACGCGAGATACGCGGTAAACGCCTCCTGGCTCGAATACGCGGGAACGTAACCGAACTGCTCCTTGAGTCGCCGATTGTCGAGAACCGGCCGGTACTGGAGAAAACCGACCCGTTCCGGACCGTGCTCCGTCACACCGAGACGCCGTCCGACGCGCAGAACGCCGCGCAACAACCACGCCGGCAGTGTCAGAGTTCCCTTTCCCATCTGTGCTGCCAGATCGTCGACCGTCAACGCTCCGTCACCGGCAACGTTGAAAATGCCGACCTGATCGCCCGTCACCGCTTCGGCAAAGGCACCCGCCACATCGGTGTGCCAGACAAATACGAATGGGCTGTCACTACCGGCGACCTTGAGAAGCCGAGGGCGATCGAACAGTGCGGTGATCTGGTTGTTCACCGTCTCCCCGAGGATCGTGCCGATACGGAAGATCACCTGCTCGAGTTCCGGGTGCACAATTCGGTATTCGGCCAGCATTTCCTCGACGAGTCGCTTGTGGCGGCTGTAGGTGAATTCGTCGTTGCCCCTGACCGCGACATCCTCGGTGATCCACGGAGGATTATCGGCGTGATAGCCGTAGGCCGCACCGGACGACGACACAACCACTCGTCGCACGCCGAATTCGACGCAGGCAGCAAGCACATTCCGCGTCCCGTCGACGTCGACGCGATACTCCTGTTCCGCGGTGGTGTGCTTGCCCGGATTGACGATGGACGCAAGGTGAACCACGACGTCCGGCCGGTGCTCGGCAAACACTTCGGCCAACTCCGTAGCCTTGCGGACGTCCGCGTGCACTCGGCGCACGTGGTCTGCGGCCACCTCGGGCACAGATAGATCCGCGCTGACGACTGTGACGCCTTGCGCCGTCAACGCCTCGACGACTGCAGTACCGAGGAAACCGTTTCCACCTGTAATCAGTGCAGTGGTCACGCTGCTACCTCCGTTCGGATTCGCCGTTTCGACCACAAAGTTGCGAGCGCCAATCCTGCGATGATGTCCCAGATCCCCCACCAGCCGGCAACAATTGCCATGCCGCCGAGGCCGTCGAAGAAGGTGAACACCAACCCAAGCCCGAGCCCTGCGTTACGGATACCGACTTCGAACGAGACTGCGCGACGGCTGTATTCGTTCAACCCGGTCGCGACACCGCACACGTATCCCAGGCCGAGCGCAACAGCATCGTGCAGGAACACCGCGATCAGCACCACACCGATGTAGTCGACGAAGTACGACGCGTTGCCCGCCACTCCTGCCACGATGAAAATCAGCAGTGCAATCAGTGCGCCGTTCTTCACCCAGGGTTGGGCCTTCGCGGCCAGTTCCGGAAACTTCCGGGCAGCCCAGATTCCGATGACAAACGGCACCCCGATGATCAGCGCGATCTGCACGACCATCTCGAGGGCGTTCAGGTTCACCGACGCCAGCAGCGCGTCGGTCTCCGGGCGCCTACTCCCCCAGAAGGCAAAGTTGAGCGGCATCAGGAAGATCGCGAGCACGTTCGACACAGCCGTCATCGACACCGACAGTGCGACGTCGCCGCCGGCGCGGTGGGTCAGGACGTTCGAGATGTTGCCTGGTGGGCAGCACGCCACCAATATCATGCCGAGCGCAACCGACGGAGCCGGCGAAAGAACCAGTGTCAGAACAAATGTCACGGCGGGTAGCAATACGAATTGCGCCGCGATGCCCACCGCCATCGCCTTGGGTTTGGTCAACGCACGACGGAAGTCGTCGACCGACGTGTCGAGTGCGATCCCGAGCATGATCGCGGCCAGAACCACGTTGAGAATCATCAAGGACCCAGGATTGAAGTTGAGAACCACCTCGTCGATCGGCATCACTGCCCGCCTTCCGTCAATGCTGTGTCGAGCAGACCGATATGACGCTTGATCGCCGCGCGGTAGGCATCCTTGTTCACGTAGTAGGCCATCCGGCCCAACGTCAGATATCGATATCCCCCGGACAAATCGGGCGGCGGACCAGCTGCGGCCGCGTCGAATTCTCGGGCTGCCGCGGGAGCGTCGGTTCGCGCTTTGATCAGTTTCGCGACCATCTCGGCCTGCTCGAAGCGGCCCTGCCACCCCAGGCCCGATGCTTCGACCATCCCGAGAACAAACAGATTCTCGTGACGTCGGCTTGCGACGTTGAGAAACAGATCCGGTGCTGCCCCTGCCCAATCCAGATGCTTGCGGGCAATGAACGGGTAGTCGAGGTGGTAGCCGGTCGCACACATCACGAGGTCGTAATCCGACACCGATCCATCGACAAAATGGACACTGTCCCCGTCGAACCCGTCAATGTCAGCGCGAACCTGCACGTCGCCGTGTCCCACGTGATGCAAGATCAGCGAGTTCACCACCGGATGAGACTCGTAGATCTTGTAGTCGGGCGCCGGAAACCCGAAGTGCACCGGATCGCCGGTGAACTGTTTGAGTACCAGCGTGTCGAGTCGTTGTTTGATCCACGGCGGCAACGGCTTTCCCTGGTTCAGCGTGTCCGACGGACGCCCGAACAGGTACTTCGGTACAAAGTAGTATCCGCGCCGGACACTCAGATCCACGGAATCTGCGTAGTGAACCGCGTCGACGGCGATATCGCACCCACTGTTTCCCGCCCCGATGATCAGTACCCTCTTGCCGCGGAAAATCTCTGCGCTCCGATATTCGCTCGTATGCAGGAGTTCTCCGCTGAACTGCCCGCGAAACGTGGGCATATTCGGCTTGGACAACGTTCCGTTGGCGATGATCACGCCCCGATACTTCGCGGACGTGATCTCCCCGTCTCGCCCGCGGGAAGTCACCTGCCACAGCGAGTCCGTCGGCGTGACCTCGACGACGGTGGTTCCGAAGCTGAAGTGTTTTCGGAGGTCGTGGACATCGGCATAGTCGCGGAAATACTCGGCGAGTTCCACATGGCTGGGATAGTCGGCCACCGAATCCGCCATCGGAAATTCCGTGAACGCAGTAGTGCTTTTCGACGAGATGAGGTGGGCCGATTCGTACACGGTGCTGTGCGGGTTGTCGATGTCCCAGAGACCACCGACATCATCGTGGCTCTCGAAACCGTCGAACTCGATACCGGCCCGATCAAGGTTACGAGCCCCGGCCAAACCCGACGGTCCCGCACCGATCACCGCGTACTTGTTCTCTGTGCTCATCCGTTGTTTCCGTCCACCCGGCCTGCTCGACGCAGATTCTTCCTGTCGCTCGAGAGTGGCAGATAGTCCGAAATTAACGCCGATATGCCGGATAATGACGGAATGAGTGCTGATTATGCCGACAAAGGTCTGTATATCGATGAAATCGACTTGAGGATAATCAATGCGCTGCAACTCGCCCCGCGCTCCACATGGCTCTCACTGGCCGGGCCACTCGAACTGGATGCTGCGACAATCGCCCGACGGTGGAACCGGCTCTCCGACTCCGCGTTGGCCTGGGTGACAGTTACCCCTGGACCTCGCGTCCTCGACGCCATCGTGACAGCTGCTGTCGAAATCGACTGCGCACCGGCACAACTCGACGCCGTCGCCGATCGCCTGACGACGTTGGCCCACGCGGTGACCATCGAAATCTCTACGGGCAGAGCCGATCTCCTGGTCACTGCCGGAACACCGGATCTGGCCTCGATGTCGCAATTCATCTCCCAACAGATCGCCACGATCGACGGCGTGCAGGGCTTGCGAACGTCGATCATCACGCGCTGGTTCACCGAGGGCGGCCGGTGGCGACTCAACGCGCTTGCCCCATCCGAGCGCGGCTTCCTTGCTGCCGGCGAATCGCGTGGGCGACGGTCACCTTCGCGAGTAGCCGCCGTGTCGGAACAAGACCGCACACTTCTGACCACGCTCGCTCACGACGGGCGGACACCGATGCGGGAACTTGCCGATTCGATCGGAATCAGCCCCGCCGCCTGCAAACGGCAAATCGACCGTCTGACCTCATCGGGTTTGGTGGCATTGCGGTGCGAATTCGCCCGGCCCGTCGCGGGACTACCGATACTCGCAACCCTGTGGTGCCGTGTCGACGCCGAGCATCTGGACATGGTTGGTCGGCTCCTGAGCCGAGCACCCGAGGTGCGGAATTGTTTTGCCGTCGTGGGTAGCGAGAATCTGGTGGTGCAATTGTGGCTGCATTCGCCCGCAGAACTCGATGCCTTCGAGATCCGAATACGCAGGGAGTGCCCCGAATTGCATATCGGGGAACGCTCGATCGTCCTCTACCTCCGCAAACTGCTCGGTCACGTACTCGACCAGCAGGGTCGCCGGACGGGCACCATCGCGCCGGATGTCTGGCTTCCCCGAGAAGCCTGAACATTCTCGAATCCGACTGAACGAGAAAGGGACCCGAGGCGCTGTGGCCTCGGGTCCCTTGACAACTCGTGCTGCTAGCCGCGCATCTGCGCGCCTACAGCCTTGGACGCTGCCTCTACTGCTGCGTCACGCGCGGCACTGGCCTCGTCCTCGGTCAGGGTGCGATCCACGCCGCGGAAGCGAAGTGCAAACGCCAGCGACTTGCGGCCCTCACCAACTTGCTCGCCCTCGAACACGTCGAACAGACGAATGTCTTCGAGAAGCTCGCCGCCGCCGACGCGTAGAGCTTCCTGAACCTCGGCGGCCGGAACGTTGCGGTCGACAACGACGGCCACGTCCTGCAGAACAGCCGGGAACGGCGACACACGCGGAGCGGGCAGGTTCTCGACCAACGGCAGCGCGTCCAGATCGATTTCCAGTGCGCAGGTGCGAGCGGGCAGTCCAGCACGCTCGAGAACAGCCGGATGCAATTCGCCGGCATGCCCGACAACGTTGCCGTCGACAAGAACCTCGGCGCAACGACCCGGATGCCACGGCAGATACTGCGCCGCACGCAGTTCAACCTCGACGCCGGCTGCCGCTGCGATGACGCGCACTGCAGCAAACGCGTCCGATGCCTCTGCCGCACGGCCGGGGCCCCACGGGCCGTTGAGCTCACGCAAACCACTGAGCACAGCGGCGACGTGTACCGGCTGCTCGGGCAGTGACGCAATCAGGTTTGCGATCTGATCGTCCGTCGGACGACGGTCGACCGGCAATGCATCGACAGGCTTGGTGTCGGGCCCCGGAAGCACAACCTGGGCAATGCCGTACAGCGCAAGATCCCGCTGGCCACGAGAAGTGTTGCGAGCCAATACCTCCAACAAGCCGGGCAGGAGCGTCGTAGCAAGTTCGGGGCGATCCGCCTCGAGCGGGTTGAGCACCTTGCTGGTATTGCGACGCGGATCGTCGCTGTCCAGTCCCCAGACATCGAAGATGTTGGTGGGCAGGAACACCGGCGGCAGAACCTCGACGAATCCGGCATGTGCAATCGCCTTGGACACCGTGCGCTTGCGACGCTGCTTCGGCGTCAATCCACGTCCGGCGGGTGCAGCCGGGAGAACCGACGGAATCTGCTCGAGTCCTTCGAGACGCAAGACCTCTTCGACCAGATCAGCAGGCTGAACCAGGTCCGGTCGCCACGACGGCGGGGTTGCGACCAACTGGCCGTGCCCTCCGTCGCTGACTCCGACCTCGACAGTGCAACCGACCTGGGTGAGACGACGCGCAGCCGTGCCGTTGGGGTAGCTGACGCCGGCAACGCGATCGGGAAGGTCGATGTCCATCCGAATCGCTTCACGCGGCGCAACCGCACCGACATCGGTGAGGACGGGTTCGATACGGCCACCGGCGATCTCGACGAGCAGTGCTGCCGCGCGGTCAACTGCGGCAACCGGGATCGCCGGGTCCACAACGCGCTCGAAACGCTTGCTGGCCTCGCTGGACAGCTTGTGCCGACGCGCAGTCTTGAAGACTGCAAGCGGATCCCAGGTAGCTGCCTCGAGCAAGATGTCCGTGGTCTCGGACCCGACCTCGGTAGTCGCGCCGCCCATGACTGCAGCCAACGAGATGACGCCGGAATCGTCGACGATCACCACATCCTCGGGATCGAGGGTGCGCTCGACCTCGTCGAGTGTGGTGAGCTTCTCGCCGGCTTTCGCGCGGCGAATCACCAGGTCGCCCTTCACTGCGTTTGCATCGAATGCGTGCAGCGGCTGACCCAGTTCGAGCATCACGTAGTTGGTGACGTCCACAGCAGGAGAGATCGGGCGAACACCCGAGAGCAGCAAGCGTCGCTGCATCCACCACGGGCTGACCGCCTTGGGATCGATGCCGGTGACCTTACGCATCACGAAGCGCGTCGCCTTGGACTCCGGTTCGAGCTGTACCGGCCACGCCTGCCCCTCAGCGGGGTGGGCGGGAACCGAAGCAGGATCGGCAAATTCGAGATCGAAGCCGCACGCGAGTTCACGAGTAAGGCCGCGTACCGAGAAGCAGTAGCCACGGTCAGGGGTGATGTTCAGTTCGATGATCGTGTCACCGAGCCCGAGCAACTCGTTGCCGTCTGCGCCGGGCTCAGCAGTGCCGGGTTCGAGCACGAGGATGCCCGAGTGATCCTTGCCGATTCCGAGTTCCGCGACAGAGCAGATCATTCCGTCGGAGATCTTGCCGTACGTCTCACGAGACGCGATGGCAAAGCCGCCAGGTAGGACAGCGCCGGGCAACGCAACAACGACGAGGTCACCCTCGGCAAAATTGCGGGCACCACAGACGATGCCGCGCGGCTCTGCTTCGCCGACCTCGACCTGGCAGAAACGGATCGGCTTCTTGAACTCGGTGAGTTCGGTGATCTCGAGGACCTTGCCGACCACCAGGGGGCCGTCGATTGCCTCGAGTGTGTCGAGTTCCTCGACTTCGAGTCCTACCCGGACGAACCCAGCGTCCAACTCTTCGGGAGTGACTTCCCACTCCGGAGTTGCCCGCTGCAGGATCTCGGTCAGCCAGGATTGCGCTACTCGCACGTCAGCTCAGCTCTCTCGTTTTCTCGATAAGTCTGTTGGTCGAAAAGGTCCGGATACCGGACGGTCAGCCGGCAACGCCGAATGGCAGCGTGAAACGCACGTCGCCTTCGACGATGTCACGCATGTCCGGGATGCCGTTGCGGAACTGCAGAGTCCGCTCGAGGCCCATACCGAACGCAAATCCCGAGTACTCGTCCGGATCAATTCCACTGGCACGCAGCACGTTCGGGTTGACCATGCCGCAGCCGCCCCATTCGACCCACCCTGCGCCACCCTTCTTGTTCGCGAACCACACGTCGACCTCAGCCGACGGTTCCGTGAACGGGAAGTAGTTGGGGCGCATACGCGTCCGAGTCTCGGGACCGAACAATGCACGTGCGAATGCGTCCAGAGTTCCGCGAAGATTGGCCATCGTCAGACCCTTGTCGACAGCAAGACCCTCGACCTGCGAGAACACCGGCGTGTGCGTCGCATCGAGTTCGTCGGTACGGAAGGTGCGACCGGGGCAGACGACGTAGATCGGAACCTCACGCGTGAGCATCGTGCGCACCTGCACCGGCGAGGTGTGCGTACGCAGCACCTGACGCGAGTTCTCCGGCGCCAGATGGAATGTGTCCTGCATGGTCCGCGCGGGATGATCCGGCAGGAAGTTCAGAGCGTCGAAGTTGAAGTGCTCGGTCTCGACCTCCGGTCCCTCGGCGACCTCCCAGCCCATCGCGACAAACACGTCGGCGACCTGCTCGGAGATCAAGCTGATGGGATGACGGGCACCCACTGGATAACGATCGGATGGCAGCGTGACGTCGATTGCCTCGGCGACCAGCACCGCGGCGTCTCGTTCGGCAAGGAGAACCTCGCGACGCGCGTCGTACGCAGAGCTGATGCGCGTACGGAAGATGTTGACACGCTTGCCCGCTTCGGCCTTTTCCTTACCGGGAAGGCTGCCGAGACCACGGCGAGCGAGGGCGATCGGGGACTTGTCCCCCATGTGCTCAACCTTGACCTGAGCCAGTGCATCCAGGTCCGCTGCCTCCGCGAGCGCCTTCTCTGCGTTCTCCGCGGCCGCGATCAGCGCCTCTTCGGTGAGCGCACTCGCATCGACGTCCGGCGGGGTCGCGCCCTCATTTTTGGCCACGGCTGTGACACTCCTGTCGCTTCTCGGTTTGCTTCTCTACTGCGGTCGAGCATTGTGTCGAGCATTGTTACGCTCTTGCATTCTCTCAGGCTTCCGCAAATGGAATTCCGAGAGGTCACTTCCGTCTTGTTCGTCAGCCCTGATCGGTGTCGCGATTTTGCACCCGCGCACTCGCATAGAGGCAGATAGCGGCTGCAGTCGCCAGATTAAGGCTCTCGGCGCGCCCGTGGATCGGAATACGGACACGGTAATCAGCACGGGCCGCTATGGCCGGATCAAGACCGTGCGCTTCGTTTCCGAACAGCCAGGCCGTCGGCTTGCTCAACAACTCGTCCGCGTTGTCGAGGTCGATCTCTCCGTCGGCAGCAGTCGCCAGGATCTGAATACCGGCGGCGCGGATCTGTTCGATCACCGAATCGGTATCGCGTTCACGAACAACCGGTAGGTGGAACAGGCTGCCCGCCGACGATCGAACCACTTTGCCGTTGTGCGGGTCCACGCTGTCTCCGGCCAGGATCGCGGCATCAGCGCCAACTGCGTCGGCAATCCGAATTACCGTGCCCGCGTTGCCCGGTTCGTTGACCTCGACCGGAACGGCAAGGAGCTTGGTATCCGGGCGGATCGCGTCCGACAGAGGAACATCGAGGAGATCACACACGGCAACCAGGCCGGGCGGAGTCACGGTGTCGCTCAGTGCCTTAGCTGCGCGGTCGGTGACGAGAGCAGCGCGAACTCCGGAGCTCAACGCCAGATCGATGACGTGTTGATACCGATCGGCAGCGGCCTCTGTGTAGAAGAGATCACGGACCACGGTGGCGGTTGAGCCGTTGGCCTTCAAGACTTCTGTGACGGAGTTTTCGCCCTCGACCAGGAATCGTCCTGCTTTACGTCGTTCTGCTGTGCGCAGGAGCTTGACAGCAGAAACGACCCGCGGAGTCCGCTCGGTGAGCGGATCCACGGGCCGTTGCTGTGATGCGTCGATCAGGCTGCTTCTCCGGCAGGCGCATTCACGTCAGCCGGCAGAGCGGCCTTCGCGAGTGCAACGAGGCCGGCAAAGGCCTCTGCATCGGAGACGGCGAGCTCGGCGAGGATCTTGCGGTCGACGTCGACCTCAGCCAGGCGCAGGCCCTGGATCAGGCGGTTGTACGTGATGTCGTTGGCCCGAGCTGCAGCGTTGATACGCGTGATCCACAGCTTCCGGAACTCACCCTTGCGTGCACGACGGTCGCGGTATGCGTAAACCATCGAGTGGAGCTGCTGCTCCTTGGCCTTGGTGTACAGACGCGAACGCTGTCCACGGTAGCCGCTGGATGCAGCAAGAATTGAACGACGCTTCTTCTGGGCGTTGACCGCCCTCTTTACGCGTGCCACGTGAAAATCCTGTCAATCTAGGGGCTGAGATTCGGCCCCGGGTGGTCAGTAAGGGGGACGACTCAGATGCCGAGCATGCGCTTGATGCGCGGTGCGTCATCAGGGCTGACGACAGCGACACCGTCGAGACGACGGGTGACCTTGCTGGCCTTGTGCTCGAGAAGGTGGCGACGGCCGGCCTTCTGGCGCAGGAGCTTGCCGGAACCGGAAACCTTGAATCGCTTCGAGGCGCCGCTGTGGGTCTTCATCTTGGGCATGGAGTCCTCAGTTCTTTGTTACGTGATGGTGCTTGGGGAATCGACTAGCTGGTCGGAGCTTCGGGAGCCGCTTCTTCGGCTGCCGGGGCTGCCGGAGCCGCCGGAGCTTCGGGAGCCGGCTTCGGAGCCGCCTGAGCGACGGGCGCCTGAGCGCTTTCCTGAGCCTTGACGCGGGTCTTGGCACCCTTGTGCGGCGCCAGAACCATCGTCATGTTGCGACCGTCTTGCTTAGCCGAGGTCTCGACGAAACCGAGGTCTGCGACGTCTGCTCCCAGACGCTGCAGAAGGCGGTAGCCGAGTTCGGGGCGTGACTGCTCACGACCGCGGAACATGATCGTGACCTTGACCTTGGAACCAGCTTCGAGGAAGCGAACAACGTTGCGCTTCTTGGTCTCGTAGTCGTGGGCGTCGATCTTGGGGCGAAGCTTCTGCTCCTTGATGACCGTAAGAGTCTGGTTCTTGCGAGACTCACGGGCTTTCTGTGCAGCTTCGTACTTGAACTTGCCGTAGTCCATGATCTTGCAGACCGGCGGACGGGCATCAGGAGCTACCTCGACAAGGTCGAGGTCGGCTTCCAGAGCCAAGCGGAGTGCATCTTCAACACGCACGATGCCTACCTGTTCACCGCCAGGTCCGACCAAACGGACCTCGGGAACGCGGATTCGATCGTTGATGCGGGTCTCAGTGCTGATGGGGCCTCCTAGGTTGAACGGTGCGGTCTTGTGACCGCACGCAGCTAGTTCTACCCAAACCCCAACAAAAAACCCCGCGGTGATATTTCTCCGCGGGGCCCGATGTCGACCGATCAGATCAAACCCAGCTCACGCCAGGAACAATCTCCTCGACTAAACGAGGAACCTGATGAAGAATAGATTCTTCGTCAGGTGACCGGAACCACTGAACTGCAGTTTCACCTGCCGCGCAGAGGTGGGAGTCGGGCTCCACTTGCTGCCCCCGAACATGTCGGAGGCGGTCGTTGGGACAAGAGTATCAGGCCGGCGGCGATGAATCTAATCGTGCCTGCACAAGACAAGGGCAGATTGAACTGCTCCGGACCGTGATGGAATCCTTGCAGACATGAGTGAGAACTTCGAAGCAGATCAGAACACCGACGCGAACCCTGATGTCCGCGAACTCTCCGAGGTTCCCGCAGTCGAGGTCATCAGCCGCGCCGCCGTGATGCTGATGAGCTCCGCAGCAGAGAAGCTCGGACTGTCCGACGCAGACCCGTCGGCCAGCCCCTACCTGGACCTGGACGAAGCGCGCCGGGTCATCACCGCGCTCGCCGGACTGGTCACCGCATCCGTCGAATACCTCGGCCCCCACGCGGGTCCCATTCGCGAAGGCCTGCAGGCCCTCCAGCGTGCGTTCCGCGAAGCGTCGTCGCACCCCGACGAGCCGGGCAAGGGCCCAGGCGAGAAGTTCACCGGACCGGTCTACTGAGTCACGAACGGCGACCACGCACATGGCAACCGCGAACAAAACGCAGCCGACTCCAGACGACGTCGGTGCCTTTGTCGATCGAATTGCCGACCCGGTCAAACGCGCCGACAGTGCGGAACTGATTTCCGTACTGTCGGCTGCGACCGGCGAACCGCCGGTGATGTGGGGAACCAGCATCATCGGATTCGGTGCCCGCCACTATCGCTATGCAAGCGGACACGAAGGTGACACCGCACTGATCGGGTTCTCACCTCGAGCGACCGCACTGACCCTCTATTTGTCACTGAACTTCGACGAGCACGCCGCGACGCTCGGCCGCCTGGGCAAGCACAAGATCGGCAAAGGCTGCCTCTATGTCAAACGGCTCAGTGACATCGATCGCTCAGTCTTGGAAGAACTTGTCACGGAATCCGTTGCGGCGGCCCTGAACATGAATTCCTGAGCCGTCAACTCGCGTCAGCTGCCGAGCGAGCCGTCGGCGGCGGCTCTCCGAACAGCGCAGTCTCTCGAGGAACAAAAAGCTCCTTGGTCAGCGTCGCTTTCTGGATCCGATCGAGACGGAACCACCGAACCGCGTCCCTCGTTCGGCACCAACCGATCACGAACCACCGATCTCGGGCGTGAGCCAGCAGATGTGGCTCGACCGCACGCGTCGATTCGGCACCGTCTCCGTCGATGTACCGCAACGACACAACACACTTACGTTCCAAAGCCTGCTCGATCGCGCGCCGGTTCACTCCTGATTCGTCATCAGATTCTTCGTCATGCCGAACCCAGACGCGCCCGCTGAGTTCCTCAACTCTGGCCCGACTGTCGGCGTCCATGACGTCGAGTAGTTTGGCCAGGGCTGCCCGTCCGTCGTCCGCGAACGGAGCGTCTCCGACAGCAGTCAAGGCCAAGGCGATCGACACTGCCTGCGGGACAGTGAAATTCACCGGAGGTAGCGTCGCGCGCCCAATCAGACGGTAACCGCCGCCAGGTCCGCAGCGACCTTCGATCGCGGATCCCGACTCCGTCAATGTCTCGATGTCACGCTTGACTGTGCGCGGCGTGACACCGAATTGCGCCGCCAACTGCGCCGCATTTGACCCGCGATCGCCACGACGACGCAACTCCTCGAGGAGTGCGTGCAATCTGGCCGCTCGATTCACGTTTCCGATTGTCCCAAATTTCGATACCAAACGGTGACAAAATCGGTGACACGCAGTTGTCACCGATAGCCCGCCACTATGGGCTCATGAAAACTCACATCGTTCTGGTTCCCGGATTCTGGCTCGGCGCATGGGCGTGGGACGCGGTACTCCCCCACCTTCAACGCCCTGACACCCACGTAACCGCACTAACACTTCCGGGACTCGAGTCGGTGGACTCGCCCCGGAACACCGTGACTCTCGATTCCCACGTCAGCGCAATCGTCGACGCCGTCTCGAGGTCGGACGAACGCACGATCCTGGTCGTGCACAGCGGCGCCGGAGCGTCCGGGTACGCCGCGACCGATCGCGTACCCGACCAGATTGCGCGCATCGTCTACGTCGACAGCGGTCCGATGCCGGATGGCACCGCTCTTCGACCCGATCTCGCCGAGGATGCGATCGAGGTTCCACTACCGCCTTGGGCCGAACTGGAAGCAGACGGGAGCAGCATCGAGGGACTCGACGACGACGCCTTGACGGCGTTTCGTGACCGCGCTGTCCCCGAACCTGCGGGCGCAGCTCGTGATCAGATCGTCCTGACCGATCCGAGACGCTATTCGGTTCCCACCACTGTGGTGTGCAGCAGCTATCCCTCCGACGTCATCAAACAGATGGCTGATGGTGGATTTCCCATTGCCGTCGAACTCGCGAAGTTGCCGGTGACGTACGTCGATCTTCCGACCGGACACTGGCCGATGTGGTCACGCCCGAAGGAGTTGGCCGAAACCATTCTCGACGCAGCAGACGCATAGCGTCGCGACGCAGCAGTGATGCCGGGACGACAAACCGTCCCGGCATCATCGCGATCGCGCCTATCTCACCCTCTCAGGCCACCGATGCGGACTTCTTCCGCGGCGCAGCCTTCTTGGGGGCCGTAGCCTTCGCGGCGCGCTTCTTCGCCACAGTCTTCTTCTTCACGGGAGCCTGTTGCGCACTGAGTACCTCGCTGAGGAACTTGCCGGTGTAGCTCTCGGGCACTGCGGCAATTTCTTCCGGAGTTCCTTCTGCCACAACGGTTCCGCCGCCGGATCCACCTTCGGGACCCATGTCGACAACCCAGTCCGATGTCTTGATGACATCGAGGTTGTGCTCGATCACGATGACACTGTTGCCCTTGTCGACCAATCCGTTGATGACGATCAGCAACTTGCGAATGTCCTCGAAATGCAGGCCGGTTGTCGGCTCGTCGAGGATGTAGACGGTACGTCCGGTGGAACGTTTCTGAAGCTCGGCGGCAAGCTTGACGCGCTGCGCCTCGCCGCCGGACAGCGTCGGTGCCGGCTGTCCCAGTCGCACGTAACCGAGACCGACGTCCACCAGAGTCTTCAGGTACCGGTGAATCGAGGTGACCGGCTGGAAGAACTCCGCTGCCTCCTCGATGGGCATGTCCAGTACCTCGGCGATGGACTTGCCCTTGTAGTGAACCTCGAGTGTCTCGCGGTTGTACCGAGCCCCGTGGCAAACCTCGCAGGGTACGTACACGTCGGGCAGGAAGTTCATCTCGATCTTGAGTGTGCCGTCACCCGAGCATGCCTCGCAGCGACCGCCCTTGACGTTGAACGAGAAACGCCCCGGCTGATAGCCGCGCACTTTGGCTTCGGTTGTGGCAGCGAACAGCGTACGAATCTTGTCGAACACACCGGTGTAGGTAGCCGCGTTGGACCGCGGGGTACGGCCGATCGGCGACTGATCAACCTGAACCAACTTGTCGAGTTGGTCGAGTCCGTTGATTCGGGTGTGGCGGCCAGGCACCTGACGCGCGCCGTTGAGCTTGTTGGCCATGACGGTGGCCAGGATGTCGTTCACCAATGTCGACTTGCCCGAACCGGAAACACCGGTAACCGCGGTGAGAACACCCAATGGGAAGCTCACATCGATGCCGTCGAGGTTGTGCTCACGCGCACCGACAACGGTGACCTGACGCTTACGATCGACCGGGCGACGGATCTCCGGGACCTCGATGAACTTTCGCCCGGACAGATAAGCGCCGGTAATCGACTCGTCGCAGGTGAGCAGCTCTTCGTAGGGTCCGCTATGGACTACCTGGCCGCCGTGCTCTCCGGCATACGGACCGATGTCGACCACCCAGTCGGAGGTACGAATCGTGTCTTCGTCGTGCTCGACCACAATCAGGGTATTGCCGAGATCGCGAAGCCTGGTCAGTGTTTCGATCAGGCGACGGTTGTCTCGCTGGTGCAAACCGATGGACGGCTCGTCCAGCACGTAGAGCACACCGACAAGACCCGAACCGATCTGCGTTGCCAGCCGGATTCGCTGGGCCTCACCACCGGACAGGGTGCCAGCGGCACGCGACAGCGAGAGATACTCGAGGCCGACGTCGAGGAGGAATCCGAGGCGGGCCTGAACTTCCTTGAGCACCTGTCCCGCGATGGCTTCTTCGCGTGAACCGAGCGTGAGACTGTTCAGGAAATCTGCGCAGTCGGAGATCGAGAGTTCACACACCTCCGCGATGGACTTGCTGCCGAAATCTCCGGCGGCAATGGTCACCGACAGGATTTCCGGACGCAGTCGCGCACCGCCACACGCGGGACACGGGGTGTCGCGCATGTAGCCGTCGTAGCGTTCCTTCATCTGATCGGATTCGGTCTGCTCGAGCCTGCGATGCAGGAAGGGCATGACGCCCTCGAACTCCGCGTAGTAAGAACGGGTACGGCCGTACCGGTTCTTGTACCGGACGTGGACCTGTTCCTCACTGCCCTCGAGAATTGCCTTGCGCGCCTTGGCTGGAAGCTTGTTCCACGGCGTCTTCATGTCGAAGCCGAGGATGTCGCCGAGGCCGGACAACAAGCGCCCGAAGTACTCGGAACTCTGCCCCATCGACCACGGCGCGATTGCTCCGTCCTCGAGGCTCAATTCCGCGTCGGGTACAACAAGTTCGGGGTCTACCTCTTTGCGAATACCCAGACCCGTGCACTCCGGGCAGGCTCCGTACGGCGAATTGAACGAGAACGAACGCGGCTCGAGATCGTCGATCGCGAGTGGATGGGCGTTGGGGCACGCCAGCTTTTCGGAGAATCGCCGCTCCCGGTCAGGCGCGTTTTCTTCACGGTCAACAAAGTCGAGAACAACAATGCCCTCGGCAAGGCGGAGAGCGGTCTCGATCGAATCCGTGAGTCGCTGCTTGGAGCTTGCCTTCACCTGAAGACGATCGACGACAACTTCGATGTCGTGCTTTTCCTGCTTCTTCAGCTTCGGCGGATCGGTCAAGGGGTAGACGACACCATCAACCCGTACACGTGAGTAACCCTGCGTATTGAGCTGTTCGAAAAGGTCGACGAACTCACCCTTGCGGGTGCGCACCACCGGAGCGAGGACCTGGAACTTGATGCCCTCCTCCATGTCGAGGACCTGATCGACAATCTGTTGAGGGGTCTGGCGTGCGATCTTCTCCCCACACACCGGGCAGTGAGCGGAACCTGCGCGGGCATAGAGAAGACGAAGATAGTCGTAGACCTCGGTAATGGTTCCGACGGTTGACCGGGGGTTCCGGTTGGTCGACTTCTGATCGATCGACACCGCAGGCGACAAGCCTTCGATGAAATCGACATCTGGTTTGTCCATCTGGCCCAGGAACTGACGCGCGTACGCCGAGAGTGACTCGACATACCGACGCTGTCCTTCGGCGAAGATCGTGTCGAACGCAAGGCTGGATTTACCCGAACCCGACAAACCCGTGAAGACGATCATGCTGTCTCGCGGGAGATCCAGGTCGACTCCTCGCAGATTGTGCTCTCGCGCACCCCGCACGATCAGGCGATCCGACACACCAATTCCCTTCATCGTCATTCATCTGGGCTGTCCACCAGCGACATCACCGACATCTCGAGCACTCAAACGCAGCGAGTCCTCGAACGACGCCATGGTAGGCCGAGCCACCGACAAGTTTTGACTGCAAGCACGAACCCAGCGTTCTACCAGCCCCTATTCGAAGGTAGCCTGCGAATCATGACGAATCAGCCCATCGTGATCGACAACTCCTATACCGGTCAGCTCTCCCCCGATTCTGCGCCTCAACGACGCACCATCGACAGTGCAACCATCACGAAGATGTCAGTCGGCCCCATGGACAACAACACCTACCTCGTGGTCTGTTCCGCAACCGGGAAATCACTCCTGATCGACGCGGCCAACGAAGCCGAGAAAATCGTTGCGCTGATCGAGCAGGAAGCTCCGGTGTTCGACTCCATCGTCACCACACACCAGCACGGCGACCACTGGCTGGCACTGAAAGACGTCCACGCTGCCACCAACGTGCCAACCGCTGCGCACCCCCTCGATGCCGAAGCACTTCCCGTGACCCCGGACGTTCTGCTCGAGGACGGCGACAGCGTCACGGTCGGCAACCTGAGCTTGGATGTCATCCACCTGTCCGGCCACACCCCCGGCTCCATCGCACTCGTGCTCACCGAACCGTCCGGCCAGGTTCACATCTTCACCGGTGACTCGCTCTTTCCAGGCGGAGTCGGAAAGACCGCTGATCCCGAGAAATTCACCTCACTGCTCAGCGATGTCGAGACAAAGCTCTTCGGACGCTACGACGACTCCGCCATCGTCTACCCCGGCCACGGCAAGGACACGACACTCGGCGCCGAGCGTCCGCACTTGCAGGAGTGGCGCGAACGCGGTTGGTGACCCTTGCACCGCACATCCCCAGCGCTGCCCCGCCGCGCGCGTTGGGGATGACCGCCCGTCGACGGACGTGATCAGTCCGGGAAATCGCTCAGCAGCCGACTCAGACGGAATGGACTTCGACTCCAAGTTGTCGACAATCGGACCAGCTCCACGGCCACGCAGCCTACTAGGCCGCAACACCTACCCAGGGTCCGTCACTCACGGCCGCGATAGCTGGAACGGGGAGCTAGGACAGCTCCTCGACTTCTTTAGCTGAGCGGTATCATCATCGCGAACCGTCACTTCCAAGGAGCCCACATGACCGCACCGCTCCACAGTCGGCAATTGCGGTCCGTGTCGAACGCGAAGCGCACTGAGCGGGAGTCGGTGCGCCGCCGCCACGGAGCATCCGAGGTCACAATCTTCGGGTCGGTAGCCAGCGCCGTTGCTGGGGAAGAGCTTTCGGAGTTACTCGCCACACATGTCGACGTCGTGGCGCGAGAAGTATCCAAGGAAGCAGTGCCGGAAACTGCCCACGCCGATTTGGTCGACGTGTGAGCAGAATTCTGGCTCCGGGCGAAACCTGCTGGCGCATCGAGCCGGCAGATAATCTTGCCTGCATTATCGATGCCGCTGACTACTTTCATCATGCGAAGTCCGCGATGCTGCAAGCTGAAAAACGAATCATGTTGATCGGCTGGGACTTCGACACGCGCATCAAACTCGAGCCGCGCGAGAAGACGCTCGACGGCCCCAATCGGCTGGGCAGGTTCCTACGCTGGCTTGTCCGCGAGAAACCCGACCTCGAAATCCTCGTACTCAAATGGAACGTAGGGGCCTTCACCGCAATCGGACGCGGCATGACTCCAGTCTTCGTGTCGAACTGGTTGACCGACGAACGCCTTCGATTCGAAATCGACGGCGCCCACCCAGTGGGCGCCGCGCACCATCAGAAAATCATCGTCATCGACGATGCTCTGGCGTTCTGCGGCGGCATCGACATGACGGTGGACCGCTGGGACACCTCGGATCACGCCGATCACAACGACTACCGGATCACACCGAGCGGAAGGCGTTACGGCCCTTGGCATGACGCGACCACAGCGGTCGACGGCGATGCGGCCGCGGCCATCGGCGAATTGGCGCGAGCACGCTGGAAATCCGCAACCGGCGAGGATCTGAGACCGATCCAGAGCACGGCAACACCGTGGCCCGTCAATCTGGCGCCCACGTTGCGGGTTGTCGACGTAGCCATCGCCAGAACTCTGCCGGAACTCGACGAACGCACTGAGGTACGCGAGATCGAGGCGCTTTATCTCGCGGCCATCGCCGGTGCCGAACACACGCTGTACATCGAAAGCCAGTACCTCGCCTCACGCACTCTGGCCGAGGCGATCGCCGCACGCCTGCGTGAGGCCGACGGACCGGAGATCGTTCTGGTCATTCCGCGCAATGCCGACGGGTGGTTGGAACAAAAGGCGATGGATGGGGCACGCCACGACCTGTTGCATCTGTTGTGGACCGCCGACGTCCATGACCGGTTCGGTGCGTTCTATCCCGTGACCTCTTCTGGTGCACCAATTTACGTGCACGCAAAGATCCTGGTGATGGATGATCGACTCCTGCGAATCGGGTCGTCGAACCTCAACAACCGTTCGATGGGCTTCGACACCGAATGTGACATCGCCGTCGAATCCTACGACGATTCAGATGTCGAGTTGCGGGCCTCGATCGTCGGACTGCGGCGCCGACTGCTCAGCGAGCACCTCGACGTCACCGAGAATGAGATCGACGACGCGTTGCGCGAGCACTCACTGTTGACGACGGTTCGCACACTTGCGTCCTCCGACGCCCGCAGTCTGCGTGAATTCGACCGAAACACAGTCGACAGCGAAGACCACGTGCTCGCTGAAAATGCACTGATGGATCCGGAACGTACGCAACCGAGGCTGAGCGACCGAATCGACGGGATACGCCGTCTCCTCGACAGACGCTGAGACTCGAACCGCTCCACGACCTGTCGATCGGAGAATTAACAATGGAAGTCGTCACGACATATTCGACATCCCTGACGTTGGAGGTCGCCATGCAGTCGTCGTGTGCGGAACACACGGCAACGGCGCGGGGCCGAGGGGTCGCCGCGCTGGACGCGCTGGCAGCGCGAACCTGATCTCAACCTGCTCGCAGTAGTGCGACTCGATTGATCGCTCCAATCGCTGATCAATGTCGGCCGCGACGCTTTTCATCTATCCAGGCGCAGATTCCGCCCTGCTACGGCACCATCCCCGTTTCGTGACTAAACCTACCGATCCCCCTTTTTTTCGACGAAATCCGGAAGCGCTAGTTATCAATCCTCCAGTTCGTTCCGGAACTGAAAATATTTTGTCGATTTTCCAAACTTTCACTTTGAACTCGCCGCCGATCCGAAGACAATCGATATTCAGTGATAGAAAGGAGGATTTTCCTCGGGATCATGAATTGCCGCGTCGAGCCGAGAATCCGCGATGATAAGTTCGATCGCTTCTGCGGGGCCGGCGATCATTGCGAACTCACCGAACTGTCAGGCCAGGTTCACGTTTTCACCGGCGACTCGCTCTTCCCAGGCGGAGTGGGTAAGACCGCTGATCCTGAGAAATTCACCTCACTGCTCAGCGATGTCGAGACCAAGCTCTTCGGACGCTACGACGTCTCCGCCATCGTCTACCCCGGCCACGGCAAGGACACGACACTCGGCGCCGAGCGTCCGCACTTGCAGGAGTGGCGCGAACGCGGTTGGCGACTTGGAGATGGGGGCGCCCGCTCCAGTATCGAATACCGGAGCGGGCGTCGTCGAAGATTCGATTTCGAAGAAACTGTGACTAGCTCGACACTCCGAATCGCTTCTCGATCCACGCTGCTGTCAGATCGGCAAGCTCGTCACGGGCACCGGGGGTGAGGAAGTAGTGATCCGCCTCCAACGCGTGAAACTCCTTGTCCTGCGCGCCAATCAACCCGTGGATCGCGTCAGCATCACTGGGGAACACACCCGTATCCTGCAACCCGTTGACCACAAGTGCGGGAACGGTGATGTTGGGCAGATGCGCGACCGCCCGCGTCTGCGAGTCCTCGAGACTCCATAGCGAAAGCCACGTCCGCAAGGTGCAGGCCGAGGCAATTCCGAAGACCGACCGGTTGGCGCGCTCCGGCACTCCGGCGTAGCAGAGGTTCGCCTTGCGATTGGTGGGTTCGAGGGTCGGATCGACCATCCGCGGATCAGCCCAGGTCCGGAACACCGAAAACGGCCGGTCGTGGTAGCCCGCGGCCGTGAGTCGCTCGAATTCCTCCTTCACCCATCGGGTGATGCGATGGTTTCTGGCAACCTGCGCGGCCCGGTAGCGCTCGACGAACTCGACACTGTAAGCAGGCCCGTTAGCCGGATCGAACAAGTCGAGGGATGAATCGGTTGCCAGAGGATCGCTCTCATCAGTGACCGAACCGTCCATCCATGAAGTGAGAACGTCAGGCCGACCCAGGTGAGCTGCGGTAGAGATGTACGCGTCGCCGGCCGGCAGGTTTTCGACACCTGCTGCCAGGGACATTCCGGGTAACGGTGTGATACTCGGTGCCACCGCCTGAGACTGGTAAGCCGCCATGAGCGAACCACCGCCCGAGTTGCCAAGCAGGATGACGTTCTCCACACCGGCTTCCTCGCGGAGCCAACGAACGCCAACTCCGATATCACTGAGTGCGTAATCCAGGATGAATCTCGCCTCGTCGCCGCGGAACCGGGTATTCCAGCCGAGGAAGCCGACCCCCCGTTCCGCAAGATAATCCGCCATGTAATGCTCGGAAAAGTCGATCTGGTAGTGCGTCGCGATGACCGCCGTCTTCGGGCGCGTTCCGGCCCGCCGGTGGTAGAGACCCTGACACGGGTGTCCACCCGCGCCCATCCGGGGAAGGTTAAGACTCGGCAGTCCGACAAAGGTGCGTTCGATGGCCACTACGACTCCTTGTTTATAAATCTGGGTTCAGATTTAGTATCACGGCGCCGAGCCATAAGTCCATACCTCTCACTCGCGCCAATACACGGCACGGAACCAGATCTCGGTCAACGTGGCGATGCATGCCTCGTCATCTACGCCTGCGGCGCCCCCGTTAGCCAGCTTCTCGTAACTGAACATGTTCAACATCCCCACAATCGCCGTGGCAGTGAGACGTGGATCGACGCCAGGGCAGTATCCCCGTTCCTGCGCGATGACGACTTCCTCGGCAATACCGGAAATAGCTTCGTCACAGAGCTCGTCCCAGACCCGAGCGAAGTCGTCGTTGACCATGGCGAGCTGAAAGACCCCCACCATCTCCGCAAGTCGCTCTCGGTATGTCTCCCAGTGGGCCCTGGCTGAAGCCTCTACACGCTGCCTCGGTTCGCGGCCGACCAGCTTCCGATTGGCCTGCGCACGCACACGCGCATCCACCTGGAACTGACGTGCCCAACTCTCGAGCAACGCCTCCTTGGATTCGTAGTAGTTGTAGAACGAGGCCGGCGATCTTCCGGCTTCCGCGAGAATGTCAGCCACGCGCATCTTGAGGAAGCCTTTCTTCGCGATCACCTTTCGTGCAGCCGCATCGATCGCTTCCAACGTCTCGCGGCCACGCTTTGTCGGTCGCGCCTTCTCAGGACCAGTCATGTGCGCACCCTTTCACGGCAGCCTTGGATCTCCAGCCGTCTTTCTACACCAGAAGCACGTTAAGGCTGCGCCCACTGCTCACTGCACGACCATTGTCCGCATATGAATCTGATGTTAGAGTCAGATTTTCACTCTGAAAGGGATGCCCATGAACTCGCCCCGTTTCGAAGTCCGCGGCTTCAACCATGTCGCGCTCGTCTGCTCGGATATGGAAAGGACGGTGGACTTCTACACCAACATCCTCGGCTTTCCGCTCGTAAAGACCGTCGATCTTCCCGACGGCATCGGACAACATTTCTTCTTCGACGTCGGCAACGGGAACTCACTAGCGTTCTTCTGGTTCACCGACGCTCCCGACGGCGTGCCAGGCATTTCCGCGCCGGTCGAGAAGCCCGGCTTCGGCGAATGGACGAGCGCTGTGAGTTCGCTCAATCACATCGCGTTCGATGTCCCACCGGAGAAGTTCCAGGACTATCGCCAGAAGCTGAAGGAATCAGGTGTCCGGGTAGGCCCTCTCGTGAATCACGACGACAGCCCTTCCCAGATCGCGACCGAGATGCACGACGGCGTGTACGTCCGCTCGTTCTACTTCCAGGACCCCGACGGCATACTCCTCGAGTTCGCATGCTGGATGCGTGCCTTCGGTCCGCACGACGTCTCACACACTCCGCGAACTGGAGCGGACCGCCGTAAGCCCGTATCCGTCAACGACTAGAGCCAGCACTGACTGAATACCGGAAGGACGGGCCGTGGCGCCGCGTACCCTGTTCGACAAGCTCTGGGACGAGCACGTTGTGGTTCGCGGCGAAACCGGCCCCGACCTGCTCTACGTCGACCTGCACTTGCTTCACGAAATGACGTCTCCGCAAGCCTTCGAGGGACTCCGGGCCGCGGGCCGTCCAGTCCGTCGGCCGGATCTGACCATGGCGACGGAGGACCACAACGTACCTACCACCGGAGCTGGGTCTCCCATCTCGGATCCGATGAGCCGACTGCAATTGGAGTTGGTTCGCCGCAACTGCGCGGCCTTCGGTGTGCCACACAACCCCATGGACTCAGCCGGCAACGGCATCGTTCACGTCATCGGACCCGAGCAGGGCTTGACGCAGCCCGGCCTGACAATCGTGTGCGGCGATTCGCACACCTCCACCCACGGAGCGTTCGGCGCACTTGCATTCGGGATCGGAACGAGTCAGGTCGAGCACGTCATGGCGACACAAACACTCCGCATGGAGAAGCCGAATTCGATGCAGGTATGCGTCGACGGCCATCTCGACACCAGCGTGAGCGCAAAAGACCTCGCCCTGTACGTCGTTCGCACTCTAGGTCCCAACGGCGGCGCCGGAAGCGTCATCGAATACCACGGAAGCGCGATTCGTTCGCTCAGCATGGAACAGCGAATGACCTTGTGCAACATGACTATCGAATGCGGCGCACGCGGCGGCCTGGTTGCCCCCGACGACGTGACCTTTGCTTATCTGCGCGGCCGCAAGCACGCTCCGACAGGCGCTTTGTGGAACCAGGCGCTCACCTACTGGCAAACCTTGCAGACGGACGACGGCGCCCTCTTCGACTACACGCACGAATTGTCCGCCTCCGACGTCTCCCCCACGGTCACCTGGGGCACCATCCCCAGTCACTCGGTCTCGCTGGACGGCTTTGTCCCATCCCCCGACGACTACAGCGATCCCGCCGAGCGCGAAGCGGCGACACGCGCCCTTGCCTACATGGCCCTCGATCCAGGAACGCCTATGCGCGACATAACAATTGACACTGTTTTCATCGGATCGTGTACCAACGGTCGGCTCGAAGACTTACGTGCGGCAGCCCAGGTTCTCACAGGCCGCACCGTTGCTCCCGGCGTCCGGGCCCTCGTCGTTCCCGGTTCACGAGCCGTTGCGGCGGCGGCCGAGGCTGAGGGCCTCGACCGGATCTTCACTCAGGCCGGATTTGCGTGGCGTTCCGCCGGGTGTTCGATGTGCACTGCCATGAACCCGGATGCACTTGGTCCCGGACAACGTTCGGCATCGACGACCAATCGGAATTTCGAGGGTCGCCAAGGCCCTGGGGCGCGGACTCACCTGGTATCGCCTGCAGTAGCGGCGATGACGGCAGTGCGCGGCCGGCTCAGCGGTCCTGGGGACCACTGAGCCGGCCGTTTTAACCACCGAGCCGGTCGCAACACTCGGCTCCGTCTGCCTATCGAACCCCGAATCCGGCTTCACGGGTTCGGACCAGTGCCGTCAGCGTCGCATTGACCGGCGCAAGCCGCCCCACCTTTGCGGCTTCTCGGGGAACAGCGCCGTTGATCGATCCGATCTCACTGACCCGCCCGGCTTCGTGATCGAGTAGCGCCGACGGTTTTGCTGCGGGCATCGCCGCACCGAAATCCCGTACGAAAGCGACCGGGTCTGCCACATCGATCGCGATATCGCGGGCCCTGGCTATCTCCCAGGTCTCCGTCGCGGCGGCCCGGCTGACCGGACCCATGTGCTCGTGATCGAGCACATCGCCCACGGTGAGACCGGTGAGCGCACACGGCGCACTGTATGCGACATTGCAGATCAGCTTCTCCCACTGCATCGCTGCGATGTCGGCCACAGCCAGCGCGTCGAATCCCGCTGTCCGCCACGCACCGGCAACCCTGTCGACGGCCTCGAACGAGAGATCTTCGTAAGCACCGAATCGCATCGCCCTCATCGCGTTGTGATTCACCCGGCCAGGAGCGATCAGCGACGCGCCGAAACCGCTTGCAATGCCCACAGCCAGTCGGTCTGCGCCGACGTGCCGAGCGACCTCGTCCGCCGATCCCAATCCGTTCTGAATCGTGAGCACCACGGTGTCGTCACCGATCAACATCCCGAGGGAGGCGGCGGCGCCGGCGACGTCGGCGGCCTTGACAGCGAGTACGACGAGATCAACCGACTCGTTCGGGATCGTCAGGAAAGCGCGCACAGGCACCACACGTTCCCCGTCCGGACCTGAAATTCGCAGACCCGAGGTTGAGATGGCCTGAACGTGATCTCCCCAGCGGTCCACCACCAGCACGTCGTGGCCGGCCCCAGACAAGCGGCCTGCGTACACGGAACCCATTGCGCCGCAACCTACTACTGCAATCTTCAGAGATTGGTTCATGTCACCAACTCCACGATTCTCTCGGCCAGACCCGACTTCGCCTCCAACCCGAACCCGGGGTTGTCCGCGGGTCGAATCAGTCCGTCGGCCAGGACACAATCGTCGCTGTAACCGCCGAACGGTTGGAAGACACCCGGATACGCTTCGCAACCGCCCAAACCCAACCCGACGACGATATGCAGATTCATCAGGTGCCCACCGTGGGGCATTGCGGCCGTTCGATCGAAGCCCCGGTGTTCCATCAGCGCAATCATTTCCGCGTACTCGGTCAGGCCGTAACTCAGTCCCGCATCCATCTGGAGGATGTCGCGATCCGGTCGTAGACCACCGAATCGGAGGAGGTTACCGACGTCTTGTGTGGAAAAAAGGTTCTCGCCAGTCGCGATCACGCCGTCGTAGACCTCGCACAGATCGCTGCACAGGGCGTAATCGAGCGGATCGACCGCCTCCTCGTACCAGCGCAGACCATAGGGGGCGAGCGCCTCGGCGTATTTCAAGGCTTGGTCACGGTCGAAACGACCGTTTGCATCGACCGCCAGATGTCGTCCGCTCCCGGTGACCTCGATGGCAGCATCGATCCGGCGCAGATCCTCGCCGAGTTCGACCCCACCGATCTTGATCTTGACGGCCGAGTATCCGGCAGCCCGGTAACCGGCGATCTCAGCTCGCAATCTCCCCAGGTCGTCGATGTCCTGGTAGTAACCTCCGGCGGCGTAGACCGGCGCACCCGAAGCCAGCGGCGTCCGGCCGTATGCTCGCGCGATCGTCTGGTAAACCGGTTCATCGTGGTACTTGGCGAGCACGTCCCACACCGCCAGTTCGATCGCACTCGCCGCCGCCGCGCGGTCTCCGTGACCTCCTGGCTTCTCGTCTGTGCGGGCGACCTTCAGAACCCGAGCAGGATCCAGCAACCCGGTGGTCGGCGACAGCAGAGTGTCCGGGTCTGCCTCGAGGACCCGCGGAATCATCCGTTCGCGCAGAATACCGCCCTGCGAGTGCCTCCCGATCGAGTTGAAGGCAACACCCACCAACGGACGCCCGTTCCGAATTATGTCGGTGACAACGGCGACAAGGGACACCTTGTGCCGATCGAAGCTGACAACCGCGTTCGAGATGGCGCCGACCAGCGGCACATCAAGCTCGCGGATCTCGGTGATCCTCAATTTTCCTCCATAGCTGTTCTGAGCTAGCTGTTCTCAACGACGCCGCTGCATCGACACGTTGAAGTCGAATCGATCGCCCGGGTGTATCGACACCGTCACCTGGGCTACCGCCCCCGAGCTCTCTACATATCTGCGGGTGATTTCGAGGCAGGGCGAACCCGCCTCGGCACGCAATAGATCGGCAAGGTCGTTCGGCAAGGCGCACGCACGGATTCGCTGCTCGACGCGATCGGTCAGGCGCCCGGTACACCGCTCGACGATCTCGTTGATGAGACCGTCCGGGCGTTCGAGGCGGTCTCCGACGGTAGCGGCGACGTCAGGATCGAGGTACACGTCCGTGTGGCACACCGGGCTCTCTTCACCGAGATCACCGAGGCGCAACATCCGGATGCGCGCCCACCGATCACCGGCATGGCCGCCGATCTGCTCAGCCAACAGCTGATCGGCAACCACGCCGTCTCGAGTCAGCACCAGCCGTCGAGTCTCGACCGAGTACTGCAGCAAATCGTTCATGTTCGTGACGGTGCGCGAATATCCGCCGGTGGGCTGGATGGATTCTACCGTTGTCCCGATCTTGCGTCGCCGCGACACCATGCCCAAGCTCTCCAGGGAACCCAACGCCGAACGGACCGTGGCTCGGGACACTGCGTAGCTGTCGGCGAGGCTTATCTCCGTCGGCAGCTTCGAGCCCACCGGATACGACCCGTCCTCGATCCGTCGGGCGAGTGAACGCGCTACCTCCTCATACCGAGCTACCACTTATCTTTTCCTCCCGGTCGTGGGGATTCATGCGATCCCCCGCTCATGTTGCGCCCAATAGGGCCTGCGCAGCTCACGTTTGAGAAGCTTGCCACTGGGGTTTCGCGGTAGTTCGGCCACGATGTCAACCGACGTGGGGCACTTGTAGTGCGCCAGATGCTGCCGGCAGTAGGAGATCACGTCGCTCACATCCAGGCCCTCGCGGGTGGGCACAATCACGGCTTTCACCGTCTCACCCCAACGCTCGTGCGGCACTGCGATCACGGCGGCGTCGCGCACAGCGGGATGCGCCATGAGCACGTTCTCCACTTCCACCGGATACACGTTCTCCCCGCCGGAGACAATCATGTCCTTGACCCGGTCGCAGAGAAACAGATACCCGTCTTCGTCGAGGTAGCCCGCGTCTCCAGTCCGGAACCAACCGTCGCCACTGAGCACTGCGGCTAGTTCATCCGGCTGGTTGTGGTATCCCGTCAACAGCATCTCGCTGCGTGTCCACACCTCGCCGGTCGCACCCACCGATACCCGTTCCCCCGTGACAGGGTCGAAGACACCCATTTCGACGCCGCGCACGGGCCGACCGGCCGACGCGAGCAGCAGGCCGCCGCCGCGATGATCCTCTGCATCGAGAATCGTTATCGGACCGCAAGTTTCGGTCATTCCATAGGCTTGCATGAGGTCACAGCCGAAGACGTCCTGCGCAACCGAGGCAACGGTGGGCGACATCGGCGAACCGCCATAGATCAGGGTCCGCAACTCCGGGTACGTCGAGCGGCGCGCACTCTCGTGCTCGACCAACATCTGCACCACGGCGGGCACTGTCAAAGCGTGGTTGACAGCGCCCCCGGCCAGGACGGGCAGCACCAACTCCGGACGGA
This sequence comes from Rhodococcus sp. AD45-ID, assembly GCF_003023755.1. NCBI lineage: Bacteria > Bacillati > Actinomycetota > Actinomycetes > Mycobacteriales > Nocardiaceae > Rhodococcus > Rhodococcus sp. AD45-ID. The sequence continues at coordinate 44,601 of NZ_PYHL01000001.1, forward strand.
CGTCGAGAACGTGGTGCGAACCGGCGCCAAGCCCGAGACAGTAGAAGATCCAACCGGTGCCGGAAATATGGAAGTTCGGCGCCGGAACCATGACAACGTCTCCCGGGTGGATCTGCCAGGGTGGGTTGGACGCAAGATTGGCAGCGATCGCCCGGTTGGACAGCTGCACACCCTTGGGCCGACCGGATGTTCCCGACGTGTAAACCATGAGCGCGATATCGTCCGGGCCGGCGGCGGGTGTCACAGGCTCCTCGGAAAACTGCGCCAGCCAATTCTCGAAATCCTGTGGCTGTGCATCCGGGACGAGTAGGCGGGTACGGCCGTCCTCCGGTACCGGATATCCGAACTGCGGCATAAATTCTGCCTCGACCACGATCGCATCCAGGTCCGCATCCGCGACTATCTCTTGCATCTCCCGGCGGCTCAGCCGCCAATTAAGTGGCGTAGCAGTGGCTTTCACCAAGGAAGCTGCAGCAAGCACCACTCCCCACGACACTGCACTCTTACCCGCAAAACCGACGCCACGGATGGTGGCACTATCAGGCACCAAAACAGCGAAGCCGTTGGCGAGCCGACTGCTGTGCCGATACCACTCGCCAAAGGTATGTGCGGCAACACCTTCGACGGCAATACCAGGTGAATCGGGCCTTTCCTGTGACCAGTACTCGAGCATTCGTCCGATTGAATAATGATGATCCATGTTCTCCTCGTCCTCTTGTACGCGCAGCTGAAGGGCCGTTCAGGCGGAACCGGCTACCAGGCGCTCGCGCAGTTCGACTTTGCGCACCTTGCCCAGAGCATTGCGCGGCAACTCTGTGATGTGTTCGATCGAGGACGGACACTTGAACCCCGCCAGCCGTTCTCGGCAATGGCTGTCCAGTTCGCCGACATCCGGGACGACACCCGCTGCGCACACGACGAACGCCACCGGGGTCTCACCCCACTTCGGATGCGGCCGTGCAACGACTGCGACGTCGACAACTGCCGGGTGGTCGAGCAGTGCCCGCTCGATTTCGGCGGGGTACACGTTCTCGCCGCCGCTGATGATCATGTCTTTCGAACGTCCGACGATCCGGAGGAAGTTGTCCTCGTCGAGCACTGCCATGTCGCCCGTCCGGTACCAGCCGTCACTGGTGAAGGCTGCTTCGGTCTCGACGGGATTTCGCCAGTACTCGCGGATGACATTCTCGCTACGAACCCACAACTCGCCGGGTGCGCCCGTCGGTTGCGCGTTCCCGGCGGGATCGACGATCCGCGCCTCCCATCCCTGCGAGATCTGGCCCGCGGTAGCGAGCCGAGCGCTCCCCGGGACATGATCCTCCGGTCGCAGGACCGACAGGAAACCCTGGAGTTCGGTGCTGCCGTAGATTTGTCGGAACCGTCGGCAGATCACACGAAGCGCCCTCTCGAGCAGCTCCGATTCGATCGGGGCAGCGCCGTACTGCACTTCGAGCAGGCTCGACAGATCTGCGTCCTGTGTGGTCCGCTCCATCGTGTCAACGAGCATCTCGACGATAGTCGGGGCGGCGGTGAAGAAGTTGATCCGCTCGCGCCCGATCACGTCGATGACGCGGTCGATGTCGACACCGTCGTGAATGAAGAGCGTTCCTCCGGTGAGGAAGCACTGCATCGCCTGGGCGAACCCTGCGAGGTGGAACAGCGGCATCATCACCAGGTGGCGACTGCCTCGCTGCTGGTCGCCGATGTCGATCGCGAACCCCGCGAGCCCCCGGATGAGGGCGCCGTGATCGAGCGGGATGATCTTGGGCAGACCGGTGGTTCCACTACTGTGCATGAGGAACGCCGCCTGATCGGCACGCAACCGATCCCGTGGATACGGCGCCGGTGGTTCGCCGCAGCAATCCGCTCCCGTCCAGCCCTCACTCTTCGCTCCTGAAACCACACGGACGAGATCGTCTCGGTTCTCCATGACGGACTGATAGGCCTGGTCGACGAAAATACCTGCGGGCGTGGCAGTATCGAGCAAACGATCGATTTCGTGCGCAGTCATTCGCCAGTTCACGAGCAACGGCAGCGCTCCGAGTCTCATGAGACCCAATGTCTGAACCAGAAATTCGGCGCTGTTGCGTGCGATCACCGCCACAACGTCGTCCGGCCGAATGCCGCGTGCCCACCACTGCGCAGCAGTGCGCTCGACGCGGGCTCGAAACTGTCGGTAGGTCAACTGCTCCCGATCGTCGCTCACGGCCAGCGCGTCCGGATCGGATGTGGCACGCCAGTCAAGGACATGCAGCCAGGTGTACATCAGACGGTCTCCTTCTCCTGGTGTGGTTCGGGCGTCGGGTCAGGCTCAGGCGGCGGCGCGAGTTCTTGCTTCGGCCCGGGTCTGGAGCCCGCGCGGTGCGTCGGTCCGAGCAGCCATCCGAGAACTCGATCGAGCCCACCGCGGGCAAACATGATCACGAGAATCAGTAGACCGCAGTAGACAAAAACGCTCATGACGTTTGCGTCGATGCCGCCTTGTCCTACTGGCACGAGAAAGGGAATGTTGCCGGCGAACTGCCCGAGCACCCGCGGCAGTGCGGTGACGAACACCGCGCCGGCAATGGCGCCGCGCATGCTGCCGAGACCACCGATGATGATGATGACCAGGTAATCGGTCGACAGCAGGAACCCGAACGCCTGTGGAGTGATGAACTGAATCGTCACTGCAAGAAGGACACCCGCAATACCGGCGTATACGGAGGCGACGAAGAATGCCGCAGCCTTGTTCCGGCCTACGTTGACACCCATCGCCGAGGCCGCCACTTCGCTCTCACGCACCATGGACAGAGCCAGGCCGGGCCTGGCCTGAACAATTCTGCGAGCCGCAATGTACGCAACTGCTACGAGTGCGATTCCGAGCAACCACAGTTTCTCCACCGCGCCGAAGGGCACACCGAGCACATTCCACGGTTCGCTGTCACCGAAATTCACGCCGAGGATCTCGAATTCCGGGACAGCTCTGCCGATGTAGCCACCGCTCAATTGTTCGACCTCGTTGAGAAAGTGAACCCAGATGAACACAAGCCCGATGGTGACGACCGCCAGATAGAGTCCGGTTACCCGACTCGACAACGGGCTGAGCAGCAGGCCCCCGATCCCCGCGGTGAGCACTGCCCCGACGGCTGCGACCGCAGGCGGCAAACCCAAGCCCCAGACATTGTCACCGGGTGGGCTCGCCAATGTGACGTACCCGTAGGCGCCGATACCGACGAAGACCGCATGCGCCAACGAAATCTGCCCCGCCACGCCCACGAGCATCGCCAAACCCATCGCAGCGATCGCTGCCGCCATCGCCAAACCGCCTAGTTGCAACCAGAACTCGCCGACGAAGTACGGCGCGATGACCAGTGCGACCACAAGACCCACCACGAGGAAACGTCCTCTAGACACGGGCCACCTGCTTTGTGCTGAACAGCCCCTCGGAACGCACCAGCAGGACGACCAGCAGAAGAATCCAGGCGCTGATACCCGAAAGGTTGTGCGCCCACCCGCCCAAAGAACTCTCGTAGGTTGCCGCAAACGCCTCCGTCAGGCCGAGCATCAATCCGCCGACCAGCGCGCCGGTGACCGATCCCAGACCGCCGATAACGGCAGCCGGGAAAGCGCGAAATGCTGTGTCCGCCAAGGACGGTGCAACACCTGCAGCCGGGAAGGACGCAAGGAACAACCCTGCGAGAACGGCCAGTGCACCACCAATCGCCCAGCTCGTCCACGAGACACGCGACAAACGCACGCCCATCAACTTGGCAACCTCCGCATCCTGGTTGCTCACCCGCATTGCCAGCCCCCAGTTGGTAAAGCGGAACAAGAGCAGAAACACCGCGATCGCAGCTACCGCAACGCCGAGCGCAATGAGCCGGGACGCAGGCATCGTAATCATCCCGAACTCGACGATGCGATCCCCGACCGGATCATTCAGTGGCCACGTTTCCGCTCCGAGACGACGGCTGACTTCGGTGACGATCAGCAAATTCACGCCGAGAGTAAGAATCGTCAGAGTTACGTGGTCCTGTGTTCGTGATTGACGAATGAAAACGACGTCGGTGACGATCGCGACCAGCGCTCCCACCGCCAACCCGGCTAGGACACCGACCAGATATCCATGCGATTCGCTGACGAGTGCCGCCACGAAAACGCCGGAGAGCAGGAACCCGCCGTGGGCGAAATTGAGGATCCCGGTGGCTCGGTAGATGACCACGAATCCTAGGGCCATCACGGCATACAGCGCGCCGAGTGAGACCCCACCGGCCAAGGCATTCAAGAAACTATCCACGAGAAGTCCTCTCGACTTCGAACGGCGCCTCACTACCGAGGTATGCGGCGATGACAGCGGGATCTCGTTGCACCACTTCAGGTGCGGCGTCGGCAATTACCCTGCCGGACTGCAATACGGTGATGTGGTCGGAGAGACCGAGAACCAAGTCCATGTCGTGCTCGACGAGAAGCACGGTCAGATCGAAGCGATCGCGGCATTCCAGTATCTGCTCACCCAGGGCCCACGATTCGGCATCGTTCATTCCGGCAACAGGCTCGTCGAGTAACAGCAGCGACGGCTGCGCACACAAAGCGCGGGCGATCTCCACCTTCTTTCGGATGCCGTAGGGCAACGGACCCACGGACTGGTCGAGGTACTTCTCGATTCCCAGCGCCTCCGCCATCGTGCGAACGACTTCGTCGTCCTCAGTCCTCTCACGACGCGCTGACGGGAGAGCAAGCGCAGCGGCGAACATCCCAGTGCGCGTGCGGTGGTGGCGACCGACACGAAGTGTGTCCGCCACTGTCAGATGCGGCGGGAGCACCAGATTCTGGAACGTACGGGCAATTCCGTGGGTGATGATCTGGTGCTGTGGCACTGTATCTAGCCGCACGTCACCGAAACGAACCATGCCCGACGCCAGGGGATACAGCGCAGTGAGTGCGTTGAAACACGTCGATTTCCCGGCCCCGTTCGGCCCGATCAACGAATGAATCGTGCCCCGCCGGATGGCAAACGAGACATCATCGAGTGCAAGAACGCCGCCGAACCGAACCGTGAGTCCCTCGGCCGTGAGAAGGTTTCCGTCTACTTCACTCATCACCCCGGCCCCCTGCCTTGGTCAGCACGGCGGAACCGTGGGCGGTGGTCTTACCCAGTGTGAGCTCGAGGAGCATGTCGGAATCGATCAGGTCTGCGGCCGGCCCCTGCGCGGCCATGGTACCGCCGTTGAGGACGTACGCATGGTGCGCGACGGAGAGTGCAAGCCTCGTATTCTGTTCAACCAGTAGGACACTCGTCCCGTCCGCATTCACCTGTGTAATCGTGTCCATGATCTGCCGAGCGACGAGAGGAGCCAGACCCAACGACGGCTCATCCATCAGTAATACCTTCGGCTCACTCATCAGCGCCCGTCCGATTGCGAGCATCTGCTGCTCTCCACCGGACAGCAGGCCGGCGGTTTGGCCGGCCCTCTCTACGAGGATCGGAAACAGTTCGCGGACCCGGCGCAGGCTGGCCGCCACGCGGGACCGCGAACGCACCGACAACGCGCCGGCCATGAGGTTCTCCTGGACCGTCAGCTGCGCGAAGATTCGACGCCCCTCAGGCACCTGAACGATGCCGTGTCGAACGATCTTGTCTGCATTGCTCCGATCGAGGTCCAGACCCTCGCCGCGCACCGTCCCGGCGACCACCTGTCCGCCTTGGGCACCGAGAATTCCCGAGAGTGCCCGCAGGAGTGTCGTTTTACCCGCACCGTTATTCCCGATCAGCGCAACGATCTGTCCCTCGTCGACGCGCAGGTTCACGTCGTGGAATACCTTCGCAGAACCGTAACTAACTGCAAGGGAATCGACTTCGATCATCGTGGCCCTCCTCGTCCTACACTCACTTGGTGTAGCTCTTGTCGGCGGCGTACTTCACTGCAGCGGCGCTGGCGGTGGGAGTCTGCGCAATCACGGTTCCACCCTTGGCATTCGGATCCGGCACGAGAATGAACGACTCCAGCGACGGCGCCGTTCCTGGGTTGGAGAAATCGAGGTCGACAGCGAGACCGTCGGTGTCGATTACTCCCACTTTGCTCATGGCTGTGGTGATGCCCTGCGGAGTCAGATCCTTGTCCTCACACGCCTGGTTCAGGCCCTTTTCGAGCAGTTGCGCCATCAGATACCCGGCGGCAGCAGGTGCGGTTGCCGCGCGGTCGCCGTACTTGGCCTCCCAGGCGGCGAGAAGTTCCTGGACCGGCGCCGCATCAGAACTGAACGGTGCACTGTTCGAGGTCAGGACAACGTGATCGACAAGCGCATCACGGGCCGGCCCCGCCAGGTCGCCACTTGACAGCAAGTTGGTGGCTTGAATCACGACGTCGTATCCGCCGGCCTTCGCGACAGCAGCAGCCGAAACGGTTTGTGCGCTCGCGGTGCCCATGACTATCGCCTTGGCACCCGCCTGGCGCAAAGTGTTGACCTGCGCGGTCGCGTCGGTAGCCGTGCTGTCGATCTTTGTGCTCTCCACCTTCAGACCGAACTGTTGCGCTGCACCGGCCACCCCGTTTGTCACCGCTACACCGATGCCGTTGGGATACGCGATGACACCGATCGTGTCGCCCTCCTTGAGGATCCCTTTCTCCACGAGGTAGGCAACACCGTTGACAGCTTCGACGTCGTACGGCGCCCCCGGCATGAAGGCCTGCGGCACGGTCAGGAGCACCGGATCGTACGAACCTGCCAATACGGCGAGTCCGTCCTGAGCGAGCTTGGGCCCGAGCGTCACCGCGTCAGTTCCCGGCGACAGATTGACAATTCCCGCGATATCCGTCCGCAGCGACGTGTACTGCGTCATCGTCTCCTGCGAGTTGTACTTGTTGTCACGCGATTCGATCCGCAATTCACGATCGCAGACTCCACCGCCGGCATTGACCTTGTCGAACCACAGTTGGATGCCTGCAACCCCGTCCTGGCCAAGACCGCCGATCGGTCCACTGAGAGGGACCAGCGCACCGAGGGTGATGGCATCGGACGTCACGCCGACGCCTGCCTTCACGCCGCCCGATTCTCCCGAGTCGGCATTGTCGGTCGCCTTCGAGGAGCAGCCGGCGATGGCAAGTGCGATCACTAGCGTCGGACCGAGGACCTTGAGCTTGTTCTTCATTCGTTCTCCAGGACAGTTGGTGGACGGGATGAAACAGGGCAAGCGGTTGTGGCACACCGACAATCCGAGCCGGCAGCCAGGACGCAGTCATTTCGCGTCAGATATAAATCTAAGTTCAGGTTTAGATATAAGCGTGAGCCAGTTCACAAGTCAAGGTGCGTACCAAAGAATTTTCGGTCTGAATTGAAATATGCAGCTCAATGCCAAATTTGCGATCCACATTCGTCATCTATAGGTACGTACCAATAGATTTCAGCGGAGCTATGTCACGTCATCGGTTGCGTGCATGTCGAACCCACCCGTGCCAGACTCCGAAGTAGGCCCGATTGCCGATCGAGTGCGGAGGACGTCAAATGACAACATCCAACACGCCGGCGGATTGGCCAGCACTGCGTGTGAACGACTGGACCGACACGCGCGACACCCTGCACATGTGGGTGCAGATCGTGGGAAAGATCCGACTCGCATGTTCACCACTGGTCAACCACTGGTGGCAGGTCACGCTGTACGTCACTCCGCGAGGTTTGACCACATCGTCCATCCCCTACGGCGACCGCATTTTCGATATCGAGTTCGATTTCTGCGAACACCAACTACGCATCCGCACCAGTTCTGGGGAGTCACACGAGATTCCACTCGAACCTCAATCGGTATCGACGTTCTATGCACGCACGATGGAAGCACTACGCGCCCTGGGCATTTCAGTGGCAATTCAGCCAACACCGAATGAAGTCGAGCCGGCGCTTCCGTTTGCCGACGATCACGTCCACTGCTCCTACCATGCCGAAGCCGTCCACTTGTTCTGGCGTCAACTCGTTCAGGCGAACCGCGTCATCGCGTCGTTCCGCGCGGGATTCATCGGAAAGGTATCTCCGGTCCACTTCTTCTGGGGCGCAATGGACCTCGCCTGCACTCGATTCTCCGGACGCACTGCGCCACCACATCCAGGGGGAGCCCCCAACTGTGGCGACTGGGTGATGGTGGAAGGTTACTCTCACGAATTGAGCAGCTGCGGCTTCTGGCCCGGCGGCGGCGAGGAAGGCGCGTTCTACTCGTACTCGTACCCCGCACCTGCGGCGTTCGAGGACTATCGAGTCGAACCGTCGGCAGCGTTCTACAGCAACGATTTCGGTCAGTTTCTTCTGCCTTACGAAGCAGTCCGGACGGCCACCGACCCGGACGCGACACTGCTTGCGTTTCTACAGACCACCTACGCTGCTGCCGCCGATTCGGGGCGCTGGGACAGAGCCTCGTTGGAGAGCGACCCCAATCGCTGGGGATCGCGGCGATAACTATCGCGCTCCGGTCCACCGCGACAGCGCTGCCGGCCAACCCTCTTCTCCCTCTCGAGAAGTAGAACTCCCTGCCCACGCTACGTAACCGTCAGGCCGTACCAGAAGCGACGGTCCGTCGTCCACGCGTTGCGCTTGGACGAGAAGATCTGGTCCCGGTTTCTGCATCGTCGAGGTGTTCGCGCGCTCGCGGATGAGCACAAAACCCGGCAGGCGCTGCAGTTCCGTGAGTCGCCCTTCGTGTAGCGGCACTTCCGTCGCACGAGTCCCGACCAGATCACTCTGTCCGTCCGGCGGGGGATAACGTAGCTCAGTGCCTGCAAAACTGCCGGCGACGAGGTCACGCACCTTCGGGATCGACAGAATATGCGCAGCAAGGCGATCGCGCATGAGCCTGACTGGGCGCGGATGCAAGGTGACGGCGCGCATCATCAGCCCCGATCGCCGCAGCACTTGCTTCCCGACCGGGTGCCGCTCGCGGTGATAGGTGTCCAGGACCGAATCGTCGGCACCTGCCAGTACGGCGGCGAGTTTCCAGGCCAGGTTCACTCCATCTTGAATTCCGGTGTTCATTCCTTGTGCGCCCATCGGCGAGTGCACATGCGCGGCGTCCCCCACCAAAAACACCCTGCCGCTGCGATAGTCGCGAACCTGACGCTCGTCGCAATGGAAACGCGAATGCCAGCCAACTTCGACGACGCCCACATCGCGCCCCATGGCCCGGTTCAATGAATCCACGATCTCGGCCTCTCCCACCGGATCGCTATCGGGAACCTGACGCTGTCGATCCCAGGTCATCGAGCGATACCAAGCGCCGCTACTGTCCTCCTTCCCGTAGGGCGCAAGGAACCCGAACTCACGTGGAGTGTCCCCCAGCGTGAGGCCACCGTCGTGCGGTCCGGCGGTCAGTTTCACGTCAGCCAACACCACTGACGACAGCACGGATTTCCCGGGGAAATCCATCCCGACCAGACCGCGAACCGTACTGTGTGCGCCGTCCGTCCCAACGACGTATTTGGCGCGCCACGTCATCGTGGACGAAGAGTTGTCATCGTCTTTGGGGCGAGCAGTGAGGGTGACTCCGGTGTCGTCCTGAACGAGATCGACAAGCGCGATACCACGGTGAATGTCTGCTCCCTGGTCCTTGGCATAGAGCGCGAGGGCTTGGTCGACGTTGGTCTGCGGAGTAATCATGGCGAACCGGTAGCGAGATCTCAGGTGGGTGAGGTCCAGCTTTGCACCCTTGAAAAGGTTGATCCCCGGGGTGGTCGTGCTCGTCGCAAGTAGCTGGTCGGCGAGTCCACGCGCGTCGAGCAACTCCAGTGTTCGCGCCATCGTTGCAAACGCCCGACTGGACGGGTTGATCGTCGGCCACTTCTCCACTACAGCCACCGAGCGCCCCAGCCGCGCAAGATCACCAGCCACGGTCATACCTGCTGGGCCACCACCGACCACCACTACGTCGACGTTGCGATCCATCGTCAAACCTCCCACGCCGTCGTCCCAAGGTGTGTCGCAGCCGAGTTTCGGTTAATTCTTCGCTGATGGACGCGGCTTTTGCAGTCTTCCCCCAGCGGCCGGCAAAACGTAACCTGTCCCAGGTTTCGTTCTGATCGCTAGTGTGGAAAGGACCTACATCGGGAGGCTTGGAACATGCTGGTACGTCGAATTGCTCGTCCACTTCTTTCCACCATTTTCATTGCCGGGGGGATCGATGCGCTCCGTAATCCTGCGCAACGTGCGGCAAAAGCAACTCCGCTGATCGACAAATCAGTGGAAACACTCCCCGGCGCGGTGACACAAAAATTGCCCGCAGATCCAGAGACACTGATCAAGCTCAACGCGGTAATCCAGATCGGCGGCGGGGCATTGCTGGCAAGCGGAAAGGCTCCACGCATCGCGTCGTTGGCACTGGCGGGAAGCCTGATCCCCACCACAGTTGCAGGCCATGATTTCTGGAACGAGTCGGACCCCACGCTTCGTGCGATGCAACGCACCAACTTCATCAAGAACGTCAGTCTGCTCGGCGGCCTGATGATCGCCGCCGTCGACACCGAGGGCAAACCGTCACTCGGCTGGCGCGGTCGCCGCGTCGCCAGGAAGGCGCAGGCCTCGATCGCGGCGACGCTGCCCTTGGCAGCCGCGAACCACGACGATCACACAGGCGAACGTCTCGAGCATGCACTCGCCGTTGCTTCGGAGCGTGGGACCGAGCTAGCCGAAGCTGCGAAGGTTCACGGTGCCGAATTGCTCGAGATCGCCAAGGAACGAGGCCCCGAGATTCTCGAGGTTGCCCAGAAGCGCGGGGCGGAACTGGCAGAAACGGCCCGCGAGCGTGGGTCCGAACTGGCGGAGTTGGCCGGCAAGCGCAGCGCCGAGTTTGCAGAACTTGCGCTCGAGAAAAGCAACGAATGGGCGGAGACTGCATCCGAGCAGTCCGAGGTCTTCGGCAAGCGAGCTCGTAAACGCGCCGAAATCGCCCTGGCGAAGGCCCGCGAGAAGCGCGACGAATTGACGCACTGACACAATCACACGTCCGGTCAGGCCACCCTCGGGTGGCCTGACCTCGTTGGATACACCCCATTCACCTAAGCGAACTAGACTGTCTTGGCACTTTTGCGGTGCTCGAACTTCTTTCACCAAGCCTAGGAGAACCCTTGCCCGACGCGGACCCGTCACACACCGAGCAACAGCTCGAGCAGCAGTACGTGACGATGCTGTATTCCCGTCTCGACGAGCTCCGAAAGCATGCCAAATCGCGCCTGAGCACCGTCTTGCTGGAAAGCGGTGGAACCCCGCAGGCACGCAGTGAACGCGAATCGTTCAACGCGATGTACACCGAGGATCTAGCCAAGTACGACGCAGCCGAAAATGGACTGTGCTTCGGCAGAATCGATTTCGACGACGAACATCGCTACGTCGGCCGCCTGGGAATTCTCGACACCGAGAACGACTACGAGACGCTCCTCCTCGACTGGCGCGCCCCGATGGCCCGCCCGTTCTACCTCGCGACACCAGCGGCGCCTGAGGGCGTGAAGCGTCGACGCCACATCCGTAGCCGTAGCCGCGCGGTCACCGGAATCAACGACGAATACCTCGACCTCGACGCAGCTCGCGCTGCCGGCGTTGTCACCGAAGCCGGTGGCGTAGCCGGCGAGAGCGCGCTACTCGACGCATTGAACGCTGCCCGCACCGGCCAGATGAACGACATCGTCGAAACCATCCAGACCGAGCAGGATTCGATCATCCGATCCGAACACAAGAGTGTGCTCGTGGTTCAGGGTGGCCCCGGTACCGGCAAAACCGCTGTGGCGCTCCACCGTGCGGCGTTCCTGCTCTACACCTATCGCCAGCAATTGGCGAAGGCCGGAGTACTCATCATCGGCCCCAACGCAACATTCCTCGACTACATCAGTCAGGTACTCCCGTCACTTGGTGAAACCGGCGTTCTACTCTCCACCATCGGCGACCTGTATCCCGGAGTGCGCGCAACACGAATCGATTCGCTTGCGGCCGGTGAGATCAAGGGTTCACTCGACATCCTCGACGTACTCAAGAACGCTGTCCGTGATCGCCAGGAAGTACCGTCATCGCCGATTGTTCTCCGATTCGACACTTACGACCTGAAACTGGATCGAAAGACAGTCACCAAGGCCCGTGGCCGTGCCCGCTCGTCCCGCCGGCCGCACAACTTGGCCAGGCCGATCTTCGTATCAGCGGTCATCGAAGCGCTGGCTCTACAGATGGCCGAGATCATCGGCGGAAATCTGGTGGACGGCGGTTCGCTCCTGAGTCGAGACGACATCGCCGACATCCGTGACGAAATGCGCGAAGACGCCGACATCATGTCCGCAATCGGCTCACTATGGCCCGAGTTGTCGCCGCAACAGATTCTCGCCGAACTCTGGACGTCACCGAGACGACTGGAAAAAGCCGCTCCACAATTGGACGACAACCAGCGCTCGGAATTGTTGCAGAGTGTCGGCCCCGGATTCAGTGCTGCCGACGCACCGCTACTCGACGAGCTGGCCGAGATTCTCGGCGTTGACGACGCCGCGGAACGCGAACGGGCACAACGACAATGGCGCGCTCAGATTGCCGACGCACAGGGCGCTCTCGATATTCTGACAGGGTCGGCGCCGCAGGATCTCGAAGACGAGATGGACCCCGAAATCCTGATGGCCTACGACCTGATCGACGCCAGTCAACTCGCGCAGCGTCACGACCTGGGCCAGCATCAGACCACTGCCGAGCGCGCCGCGGGTGATCGAACCTGGACGTACGGTCACGTAATCGTCGACGAGGCTCAGGAGTTGTCGGCCATGGCGTGGCGAATGTTGATGCGCCGCATACCGAATCGCTGGATGACGTTGGTGGGCGACACAGCGCAGACGGGTGATCCCGCCGGCACGTCGTCATGGCAGACAATCCTCGAACCATACGTCGCAAAGCGGTGGAAGCTCACGCAGCTGACCGTGAACTATCGAACCCCGTCGGAAATCATGGATGTGGCACACCGGGTGCTCGAAGAAATCGATCCCACGCAAGCAGTACCCCGGTCGGTCAGAGACAGCGGTTTTGCACCGTGGTCACTGAAAACCACAGCGGAGAATCTCCAGGAAACGGTGCGTCGCTGCATCGAGCACGAGTCTCACACAGGCCTGACCGCAGTGATCGCCGGGCACGAGACGGTGAAGAACCTGTCCGGCCTCGCCGGCGACTCTGTCAGTGTGCTCTCCGTCAAGGACGTCAAGGGCCTGGAATTCGACACCGTTTTCATCGTCGAACCCTCGGATATTCTCGACGAATCGCCGCGCGGCATGAATGACCTGTACGTCGCACTGACCCGAGCAACACAGCGGCTCGGCATCATTCACATCGAATCGCTTCCGGCTGTGCTCGACAACATCGCCGAAGCTGCATTCACACCCGTGATGTGATGCGACCGAGTAGGTTCTCTCGTGCCACTTCTACTGAAGGAAATCTTCTCGTGACCGCTCCGATCGCCGCACGCATGCCGCAGTGGCTACTCCGTCGCCGCCCACAGGTCGTCGGAGCTGCGCTGATCGGCCTGTGCGCCGGGACGCTGATCGGATGCGCTCAGGCCGAGTCTTCGGCGTCGGATACCGCCGACGGCGCCGCACCGGCCACCGCCATTGCCGACTCCCCCGAACATCAGGCACTCGAACGGTTCCGGGACGCGATCACTGCAGACGGCGTCACCACACCGCTTACCGACGACACCCTGCAGGTACTTGGGGACGGAATCTGCCGCCAGTTGGCGGTGGGCACGGATCGAACGATGATCATCGAGAATTTGCGCAGCGTGACGCACAACGGCGCCACCAGCCGACCAGGCCAACTCCAAGACGTGGAGAGCACCGAAAACAGTTCGGCCGCATCGCCGATCAGTGCCGATCCCTATCGGTTGGGAACGGTGATCGTCGATGCGGCCGAGACCGAGTACTGCTGAGAACTTTCAGCGAACGGTATGAACGATCAGAACGTCGGATGTTGCCTTTCGTGCAGCATCCGACGGTACCGATCCGAGTAGACGCCCGGTCAGTGTGTTGAGTCCACGGTTACCGATGACCAACAGATCACCCTCGACCTCGTCGAGCAAGGCGAGCAACGACTCGACGGGCGCTCCGACGATTGCCCGTTCCACGACCTTCTCCGCGCCGGCCGCATGTGCGCGCTCCCGAGCCGTTCGGAGGATTTCGTAGGTAGGTGTCGAACCTGTGACCTGGTATGCCTCGTCGCCGAGTACATCTGCCGCAGCGCTGACGTCCTTGGGGTCTGCCGGGTAGTACGCGCACGCGATAATCAATTGCGCACTGGCATCGGCTGCAATGCTTGCGGCCCGGTCGACTGCTTTCAGTGACGACTCGGAGCCATCGGTTCCTACGACAACGGTCCGGTAGGCACTCATTCATCCTCCATGGTTACGAGATAGTCAGCGGTTACGGGAAAGTCAGCGCTGCTGACATTAGCGGGCAGAGCGCAGCGATAGTGCCAATTGCCATACACACCACAACACCGCAGTGAATGTGATCTGCAGTCACATCAAAAAATTACACTGAATTCCGGATCAGCGCAGGTTTCCGAATCGCGGACCGAAAAGCGCTGCGGGAAACACGTCCTGTTCAGTCAGTGCAGCACGCCACGGCGCTGCCAGTTCGAGAAGCCTGTCTGCTCCGGATTCGCCCAAGGCGTCCCACGGCGCCAAAGCCAGATCGTCCGTCAAGTCCTCCACTACGTCGCGCAGTTCCTGCCCGTCCTCGGTCAGTGCTCCCGACTTACGATCGAGCAACTCTCGATCCTGAAGATCCTGGACACCTTGCGCCCACTGCTCGGCAGACCACCCGCGACGACTCTGAGCAAACTTCTGCTGGAATCCGATACCCGTGGCGGTGTGGGTGATCAAGGCTTCCAACCCGTTCAGTCCGGCAGTCTGCAGTGCGGCGATGTGTCCGTCACCGCGGTACTCCCGCAGCAAAGTCAGTGCGTGCCAGAACGCGAGGTGCGGCACGGTCGGCCACTCGACGGAAGCCCAACCGGCGTACAGCGGACGCCCCTCGACGCCGGGGATGTTCCGCGCTGCAATGGAAACCAACTCGGCAGCTTCAGCCATGTCCTGTGACGACGTCACCTCTTCGCCGAGGAGACGAACGTACGCGGCGTCGATGGCGCGGTAGCGCGCAGCAACAATCTCCGACGGTTTCGCGAGGTCCCACGCGCGCGGAATCACGCTGGCGACCAACTCCGGATTGAAGTTGTAGAACGCCGACGTCACGACAGTGGCGGGTGGCGTACCCAAGGGCGCAGCGCGACCCGCGAAGTACACCATCCGGCCCGGCTCGAGCCCCAGCGCAACCAATTCCTTTTCCGTCTCCGGAACGAAGTAAGCCAGCGAATGGAGAAGTTCGAGAGTACGGCCGGTCTTGCCGGCAGTCTGTGCATCCATATGTGAACCGTAGCGGGCGTTCCCGATTCACACACATCCCACCGAACTACTTCAAACCGGCCGCGTCCATGCCTCGAAGCTCCTTCTTGAGATCCGAGATTTCGTCACGCAAACGACCGGCCAACTCGAACTGCAAGTCCCGGGCGGCATTCATCATCTGATCTGTGAGTTCCTTGACCAGGTCTGCCAATTCTGCCCGGGGCATCGATTTGGTGTCGCGGCCTTCGTACACTCCTGCACTGACCGCGCGGCCTGCTTCGCCCTGCGCTCGACGGCCACGCGTCGCGTTACGTCCGGAACCACCGATGTCGACGGACGCAGCGGTGTCCTCGGCTTCCTCGTAGACCTGATCGAGGATGTCGGCGATCTTCTTGCGGAGAGGCTGCGGATCAACCCCCATCTTCTTGTTGTATTCGACCTGCTTCTCACGGCGACGCTCGGTCTCTTCGATTGCCTGCGCCATGGAGGCAGTGATCTTGTCCGCGTACATGTGAACCTGGCCGGACACGTTACGAGCAGCGCGGCCGATGGTCTGGATAAGGCTGGTGGAACTCCGCAGGAAGCCCTCCTTGTCGGCATCGAGAATCGCAACCAGCGACACCTCGGGAAGGTCGAGGCCCTCACGCAGAAGGTTGATACCGACCAGGACGTCGTACTCCCCCAGTCGCAACTGCCGCAGCAGTTCGACGCGACGTAACGTGTCGATGTCGGAGTGCAGATAGCGAACCCGAATTCCGAGTTCGAGCAGATAATCGGTGAGATCTTCCGACATCTTCTTGGTCAATGTCGTGACAAGGACTCGCTCGTCCTTTGCCGCGCGTTCCCGGATCTCGTGAACCAGGTCGTCGATCTGCCCCTTGGTCGGCTTGACGATCACCTCGGGATCGACGAGACCTGTCGGACGAATCACCTGCTCGACGAACTCACCGCCGGCTTGCCCCAACTCGTACTTGCCTGGCGTTGCCGACAGGTAGACGGTCTGACCGATGCGCTGACTGAATTCTTCCCAGGTCAGCGGCCGGTTATCCGTCGCCGACGGCAGGCGGAAACCGAACTCCACCAGGTTGCGCTTACGCGACATGTCACCCTCGTACATGGCGCCGATCTGTGGAACGGTCACATGCGACTCGTCGATGACCAGGAGGAAATCCTCGGGGAAGTAGTCGATCAGCGTAGCCGGCGCGGTGCCAGGTCCACGGCCGTCGATGTGCCGTGAATAGTTCTCGATTCCGGAGCAGAATCCGACCTGTTTGATCATCTCCAAGTCGTACTGCGTTCGCATCCGTAGCCGCTGCGCCTCGAGCAGTTTGCCCTTGCCCTCCAACTCTTCGAGTCGTTGTTCGAGTTCTGCCTCGATGTCCTTGACCGCACGCTCGAGACGCTCGGGCCCGGCAACATAGTGGGTCGCGGGGAAGATCCGAACCGTATCCACTTTCCGGACGATGTCGCCGGTGAGCGGATGAAGGTAGTACAGCGCCTCGATCTCGTCGCCGAAGAACTCGATCCGAACCGCCAACTCCTCGTACGACGGGATGATTTCAACCGTGTCACCCCGGACGCGGAACGAACCACGGGTGAACGCAACATCGTTGCGGTTGTACTGCACGTCGACCAGGAGGCGCAGAAACGCATCACGCGGAACCTCGACGCCCACTTCGAGCGAGATGGAGCGATCGAGGTAAGACTGCGGTGTACCGAGACCGTAGATGCACGACACGGACGCGACCACAACAACGTCCCGTCGCGAGAGCAGGCTCGACGTCGCGGAGTGACGCAGGCGTTCGACGTCGTCGTTGACCGACGAGTCTTTCTCGATATACGTGTCCGTCTGAGCGATATATGCCTCAGGCTGGTAGTAGTCGTAATACGAGACGAAGTATTCAACCGAGTTGTTCGGCAGCATCTCGCGAAGCTCGTTGGCCAACTGAGCAGCCAAGGTCTTGTTCGGTGCCATCACCAGCGTCGGCCGCTGCACGCGCTCGATCAGCCAGGCGGTCGTCGCAGATTTGCCGGTGCCGGTGGCACCAAGTAGGACTATGTCCTTCTCGCCCTCGTTGAGCCGTTTCTCGAGCTCGGCAATGGCAGCGGGCTGATCGCCGGCAGGCTCGTATTCACTGACGACCTCGAAGCGGCCGTCAGAGCGCTCGATGTCGCTGACCGGACGAAACTCGGAATGTGCGACGACTGGATGTTCGGAAGCAAACGCCATGAAACCAGGGTATGCGCACCCACCGACATCATGCGTGGGCACAAGCTCGTCGCAGCGGTAGGTTCATGCAACATGAGCGAAGCACGTATTCACATTCACCCGCCCAAAGTCGAAACTTTCGACCTCGAGGCCCGAACCAACATCGACCCCAAGGGCTTCGTTCGCCAGGTCGAAACCTACCGCGAAGAGCCATGGGGCCTGTACATGGGCCGACACGCAGACCATCCACAATTCCACTACCTGGAGTCGTGGATACTTCCCGACCTCGGAATCCGAGCGTCGATCTTCCACTTCACGCCGGGGCACGAACGGGACCAGGATCACTACATCGACATCGGCACAT
This sequence comes from Rhodococcus sp. AD45-ID, assembly GCF_003023755.1. Classification (NCBI taxonomy): domain Bacteria; kingdom Bacillati; phylum Actinomycetota; class Actinomycetes; order Mycobacteriales; family Nocardiaceae; genus Rhodococcus; species Rhodococcus sp. AD45-ID. Next base: position 62,544 of record NZ_PYHL01000001.1, read on the forward strand.
TCACGCGCGGTGAGCACGCATGGAGATCCGAAGACCACTATCTCGATCTGATTGTGCAGACCGGCCGCAGCACCGAACTACTCGACGTCGACGAACTCCTGGAAGCGCACGCATCCGGAATACTCGACGCCCAGACGTCCGAACAGGCCATGCTGACCGCTGCCCGCACCATCGACGGCATTGCCGCCCACGGTCACGATCTCGGCGCGTGGCTGTCGTCGTTGGGCATGCCGATCACCTGGCGGTAGGCGTCAGGCCGTCCAACCCGACTTGTCTGCCCATTCCCACGCACGGTGGAACGCCGCGTCGAACCAGGGTGTCTTGACCGCGAGGTACGCATCCATCGCCTTGTCGTAATCATCTATTCCGGACGCGTGCTCCGCGGCCCGGACCTTCAACGCGGCATACTCCGCACGGGCGTCGTCATCCGCCCGCAGCCAGTCACGGAACAACACGGCAAATTGCTGGCCCGGCCAACCGTCGACACGAATATGGATGTTCACCGGCCGACCCGGATCTGCGCTGGAATGAATCCGCTTCGCCCACACGCTCGGATCGGTTTCACCCCCGACATAGGCAGGTTTCGGATCGTCCGCGACGATATTCTCGAGACGCGGAAAACCACCAGTTGCAAGGTCAGCGGCCAAGTCGTCCGCAATCCCGATGTGTTCGACAGTGATCTGAAGATCGATCACGTCCTTCGCGTCGAGTCCCGGTACGGCAGTGGAACCGATGTGATCGATACGCGTGGCTCGATCACCACACAGCAGTGCCAACCGGTTGATCAGGCGAGTTGCTTGCACCGGCCACTGCGGATCCGCGGGGCTCAGCTCAGGAAGTACACGAACCGCTGTTCCGGTGCGCAGATTCTCCTCGAACGGTGCGATTCGATTGGCCCACAGTTCACGGACCACAGCGTCCAGGGCGCCTGGATCACCGCTGTTGTCGAGCCAGACGTCCGCAACGGCGCGGCGCTGATCGTCGGTCGCCTGCGCCGCGATCCGCGCCCTGGCATCGCTCTCGGGCATCCCACGTGACTCGACCAACCGCCGGACGCGTTCTTCGGCGTCGACGTACACGATGACAACCATATTGAACGCCGGAGCCATTCCAGCTTCGACAAGCAGCGGGATATCCTGCACCAGAACAGAATTCGCTGGCGCAGCATCAATGGCTTCGGCCGTACGATGGCCGATCAACGGATGCAGGATCGAATTGAGAGTGCCGCGGGAAGCGTCGTCGGCAAACGCCAACGCCGCAAGCGCGGGTCGATCGAGGGTGCCGTCCGGCGCGATGATGCCGTCACCGAACGCCTGCGCCAACGCAGCCAACCCCGGAGTACCGGGTTCTACGACCTCTCGGGCGATCAGATCGGCATCAACGATCACTGCTCCCAGTTCGGTGAGGATTTTCGACACAGTCGACTTGCCGGCTCCGATGCCTCCAGTGAGGCCAACTCTCAACACAACGGACAGTCTCTCACCTATGCTCACGGCACGAGATTCGAGTCCTGAAATTGAACACGCCACACAACTCGAGACGCAAATACCACAATAAAGGCAATCCGTGTGGTTAAGTTCTAGCGAACGCCCTGCACCTTCTCGAGAAAGTGGACGCCATGCGAGCAGATCGTGACCATCTTGGTCAGCATCGCCTCGGAATGCCGAACGGCGTGCACTGTATCGAATTTCCCGAGGTTGCCTTTGCATTGGCCGAACATCGGCGAACGTGGTTCACCGTCCTCGTGAGCCAGGGCCGTCACAGCTTCGCGTCGATGCGCAAGCGCACAGCCGAAGCCACCGCGACGTATTGGGTCCCGGCTCCGGCCACCACCGCTTGACCTAGCAGCACCGCAGCTTTCACCCGACAGCCACCAGTCGCCAGACTGGTGGCTGTCGCATTTCCTCCCATGCGACAACCGGTGTGACGCGAATACTTGTGCCACACAACAAAAGAACCCCGCTCCTGCTTGCGCAGGAGCGGGGTTCTTTCACAGATCTCGCTTGATCAGATCAAGCGGTAATCCTTATGCGTTGCCCGACAGCTTCTCGCGAAGTGCGGCGAGCTGTGCATCGCTTGCAAGCGATCCACCAGCGGACTCTGCCGGAGCGGAGCCTGCAGAGGCCGGAGCCTCTTCGTCGTCTGCAGAAGCCGTCTCCGAGGAGTAGCCGGCAGCAGCGGTGGCAGCTTCAGCGGCCTCGTCTGCAGCGGTCTTCTCCATCTGAACGGTGTGCATCTTGTGACGACGCTCAGCCTCGGCGTAGCGGTTCTCCCACTCTTCGCGCTGCTTGTCGAAGCCCTCGAGCCATTCGTTGGTCTCGGGATCGAAGCCCTCGGGGAAGATGTAGTTGCCCTGCTCGTCGTACGAGTCGGCCATGCCGTACTTGGACGGATCGAACTCGGCGTTGTAATCCTCGTTGGCCTGCTTCAGCGACAGCGAGATACGACGACGCTCGAGGTCGATGTCGATGACCTTGACGAGTGCATCGTCGCCGACGCCGACAACCTGGTCCGGAACCTCGACGTGGCGCTCAGCCAGCTCCGAGATGTGAACGAGGCCTTCGATTCCCTCTTCGACGCGCACGAATGCACCGAACGGAACCAGCTTCGTGACCTTGCCGGGCACGATCTGGCCGATGGCGTGCGTGCGGGCGAACTGACGCCACGGATCTTCCTGCGTTGCCTTGAGCGACAGGGAGACGCGCTCGCGGTCCAGGTCGACGTCGAGAACCTCGACGGTGACCTCGGTGCCGACCTCGACAACCTCGGACGGGTGATCGATGTGCTTCCAAGACAGCTCGGAAACGTGAACCAGACCGTCTACGCCGCCCAGGTCCACGAATGCACCGAAGTTGACGATGGAGGACACGACGCCCTTGCGGACCTGGCCCTTCTGGAGCTGGTGCAGGAATTCGCTGCGAACCTCGGACTGAGTCTGCTCGAGCCATGCACGGCGCGACAGGACCACGTTGTTGCGGTTCTTGTCGAGCTCGATGATCTTGGCCTCGATCTCCTTGCCGACGTACGGCTGGAGGTCGCGGACGCGACGCATTTCGACGAGCGAGGCGGGGAGGAAGCCACGAAGGCCGATGTCAAGGATGAGGCCGCCCTTGACGACCTCGATGACGGTGCCCTTGACGGCCTCGTCCTTCTCCTTGAGCTCCTCGATGGTGCCCCAGGCACGCTCGTACTGAGCACGCTTCTTCGACAGGATCAGTCGACCTTCTTTGTCCTCCTTGGTGAGGACGAGAGCCTCGACCGCATCTCCCACGGAGACGACCTCGTTGGGGTCGACGTCGTGCTTGATGGAGAGCTCACGAGAAGGGATGACACCTTCGGTCTTGTAACCGATGTCGAGCAGAACCTCGTCGCGGTCGACCTTGACGATGGTGCCTTCGACGATGTCGCCATCGTTGAAGTACTTGATCGTTGCGTCGATGGCGGCGAGGAAGTCCTCGGCAGAGCCAATGTCGTTAATGGCAACCTGCGGCGAGGTGACGGTTGTGGAGGGCATATGTTGAATTGCTCCGGACGAGTTGTGGTCGGTTGATGGATTTTGTCGGACGAGATGCAACATTGTAGGTACCGGAATGCAGTACCCAGTTGCACAGAAACTAACAACCGGAAACCGAAACACATTCCGCACCCGAACGGTGCACCACAAGATCTCTCGTTCACGCCGATCCAAGGCCTCGGTAAAGGCCTAGTACAGATATTCGACTGAATGACAGACACTCGCGTGGGTAAGACTACGCGTCGGCGGTGCGAGCGGGCAAACCCGGGTACCCTGTCGCCGCTGGTAGCGCTCTAGTCTGTTCGACATGTCTGACGATCGCCACGCTGCCGCCAATTCCATTCTCGGGACCAGCGGAGTCGGCAGGGCCCGGGTCGACTCCGATGCGAGCGACCGCGCCAGCCGCGCGTGGTGGGACGCAGACGCCGAGGACTACCACCGTACTCATGGCGAGTTTCTGGGCGTGAACAGCGCAGACGGTGAATTCGTCTGGTGCCCCGAGGGTCTACACGAAGGCGATCACCACCTGCTCGGCGACATCGTCGACAAGGACATCCTCGAAGTAGGGTGCGGCTCCGCACCCTGCGCCCGGTGGCTGGCCGGTCACGGCGCCCGGGCCGTCGGACTCGATATTTCGATGGGCATGCTCTCGCGCGGAGTCGACGCTATGACTGCCGGCGGACCACGCGTACCGCTGATCCAGGCGAGCGCCGAATTGCTGCCGTTTGCCGACGCGAGCTTCGACATCGTCTGCTCCGCTTTCGGAGCCGTTCCGTTCGTGGCCGATTCGCAGCAAGTGATGAACGAAGTAGCGCGAGTTCTACGGCCGGGCGGCAAGTGGGTGTTTGCGGTCAACCATCCGATTCGCTGGATCTTCCCCGACGACCCAGGACCCAAGGGACTGACTGCGACACTCCCCTACTTCGACCGCACGCCCTACGTCGAGGTCGACGACAACGGCGTACCCACCTACGTCGAGCACCACCGCACGATCGGCGACCGCGTCCGCGAACTGGTGGCGGCCGGCCTGCAGGTTCACGACATCATCGAACCGGAGTGGCCGGAGTGGCTGGACCGCGAGTGGGGACAGTGGAGTCCTCTACGCGGCCAGCTCTTTCCGGGCACCGCGATATTCAGCGCCGTCAAACCCTGAGAGCTACAGCAGATTCGACAGGAATGCCTTGGTGCGATCCTGCTGCGGGTTGGCCAGAAGTTGTCGCGGCTCACCGGATTCGACGACAACTCCGCCGTCCATGAACACCAGCTGATCGGCAACCTCACGGGCGAAGCCCATCTCGTGAGTGACGACGACCATCGTCATACCGTCTTTGGCGAGTTGTTTCATGACTGTCAGAACTTCACCGACGAGTTCCGGATCGAGAGCCGACGTCGGCTCGTCGAAGAGCATCAGTTTCGGGTCCATCGCGAGTGCCCGCGCGATGGCAACGCGCTGTTGCTGTCCACCGGACAACTGGGCGGGGTATGCGTTTGCCTTGGCGCTCAAACCGACCTGATCGAGCAGATCCTTTGCCCGCTCGATTGCCTTCTTCTTGCTGACGCGCTTCACCTGGGTGGGCGCTTCGATGATGTTTTCCAACGCAGTTCGGTGCGGGAACAAGTTGAAGTGCTGGAACACCATGCCGATGTCCTGACGTTGCTTCGCCGCCGCCCGTGGGTGCAGTTCGTAAAGCTTGCCGTTCTTCTCCGAGTAACCGACGAGGTCGCCGTCGACATACAGGCGTCCGGCATTGACCTGTTCGAGGTGGTTGATGCAGCGCAAAAAGGTCGACTTGCCCGACCCGGACGGACCGACCAGGCAGAGCACCTGCCCACGATCGATTTCGAGTGACACGCCTTTGAGAACCTGGAGTGCGCCGAAGTTCTTGCACACTCGATCTGCCTTGACCATCGGTGTCATTTGCGTTCTCCTCCGGGAGTGTCCGGGAGTGTCTCCACTACCGTCGCGTTGCCTTGCGCATCGGCAAGCGCCTGAAGCTGGCGTGTGGTCAGTGCTCGCGTGGCACCCTTCGAGTAGTACCGCTCGACGTAGAACTGGCCGATCATCAGCAGGCTGGTGATCGCGAGGTACCAGGTTGCCGCAACCATGAGCAATGGAATCGGCTCGAAGTTTGCACCCGAAATATCTCTGGCACGACCGTACAACTCCAAGCTGTACGGAACTGCGGACACCAGCGACGTCGTCTTGAGCATGCTGATCAACTCGTTGCCCGTCGGCGGGATAATCACGCGCATCGCCTGTGGGAGAACCGTTCGGCGCATGGTCTGGCTCCACGTCATGCCCAACGCGATGGATGCTTCGGTCTGTCCCTCGTTGACCGAACTCACTCCGGCTCGGACGATTTCCGCCATGTAGGCAGCCTCGTTCAATGCCAACCCGATGACGGCAAAAAGGAACGCCGCCTGGATTCCCTGTAGATCGATGTGCACGAACTGATGCACAAACGGGATACCGAGATCGAGGCTCTTGTAGATCGACGGAAACAGCCCCCAGAACACCAATTGGACGTACACGGGCGTGCCACGAAAGATCCAGAGATACCCCCAAGCGGCTGTCCTGAGGACAGGGTTGGGTGACAACCTCATCACAGCCAAAATCACGCCAAGGACTATCGCGATCACCATCGACAGCACTGTCAGTTGGATGGTCTTCCACGCTGCCGCGCTGATTCGCGAGTCGAACAGATACCGACCGTAGGTTCCCCATCCGAACGCGTCGTTGGTCGCCGCCCCGTAGACGAACAGTCCGAACAACACCACTACGACGATCGCAGCTATCCAGCGACCAGGTCTGCGCAGTGGGATCGCCTTGATCGGCGCCGGATCGCCACTCTCGGTTGTTGTCATGTTCATCAGCTCTCCGCGCCGTTGATCTTGGATACTTCGATGACGCCGGCCTCGACGCTCCACGTCTGAGCGATCTGTTGATAGACGCCGTTGTCGATCAGGTACTGCATGGCCTGCTGAAGTGCGGGACCCAGCTCCGAGCCCTTGACGATCGGCCAACCGTACGGTGCCGAATCGAAGGGCTCACCCGCCGCTTCCATTCGGCCCTTGCTGCGCTTGATCGCGTAGCCGGTGACCGGCGAGTCCGCGGACAGTGCGTCGACTCGGCCGAGGATGAGCGCATTCGCCGCGTCGTCCTGGCTGTCGTACTTGACCTTCTCGATCGGCGGTTTGCCTGCGGCAACACATGCCTCGCTCTTTGCAGGCACTTCGTCGATGTCCTCGGTCGTCGTGGTTTGGACCGCGACCCGCAGCCCACACGCATTGTTCGGATCGACAGGATTGTCCGGGCGCTGCGCCCATTGAATGCCTGCGCTGTAGTAGGTCACGAAGTCGACCGTCTTCTCGCGCTCCTTGGAATCGGTGAACGACGACATTCCCATGTCGTAGCTCCCCGATTGGATTGCGGGAATGATCTTGTCGAAGTCCGCTTGGTTGAAGACCGCCTCGACTCCGAGCACTGCCGCAACAGCTTTCATCAAGTCGACGTCGAATCCGACGATGTTGCCGTCCGCGTCCTTGAATTCGTTGGGCGCGTAGGGAATGTTCACCCCGATCTGGAGCTTGCCGGTTTCAGCGACCTTCGGTGGCAACAGCGCCGCAATCTCAGGCACCTTCTGCACCGTGAGTGGAGGACCTTCCGGCACAAGACCTTCGTCGTTGACCACACATCCCCCGCAGAGCGCGACAATCACGCCGACCAACAGGAGCCGAACGAGATGTATGCGTACTCCCCCGCGACGAAACACTCTTGCTCGCGCGTTTTCACCGACCACGACTCTGCTCTCCACTCGTCGATCGCCGCATCGAGCAACGCTCATTCGAAATTCAGTAGAACGGTAGGGTACGGCAGGACTTCCTCGACTAACGATTCCGAACTCCTTCCCCACCCGTGCGATACAAGAATCAGCGACGAAGTGTATGCGCGTACACCACTTCGGCGAATTCGCTGGTGGACGCAAGGCCGCCAAGGTCAGCGGTCGCGATTCCCGAGGAAATAGTGGCGTTCACCGCATTTCTGATTCGACGCGCCGCAGCCGACAACACAGGTTCGCGACGGACATCTGCCAGCCAGTCCAGCATCATCGCACTCGAGAGAAACATGGCTGTGGGGTTGGCTCGGTTCTTGCCCGCTATGTCCGGCGCCGCTCCGTGCGCAGCCTGCGCCATGACTCGAGTGTCCGAGACATTGATCGACGGCGCTGTCCCGAGCGAGCCGGCCAACTCTCCTGCCAGGTCTGACAGGATGTCGCCGAACATGTTCTCGGTGACTACGACATCGAAATCTCCACCTCGCCGAACCAGAAGTGCGGCCATGGCATCGACATGTTCATCGTCGACAACGACATGAGGGAAATCGGCGGCCACAGTGCGGCAGGCATCGCGGAAAAGCCCGGTGGTAAGGGTGAGGACATTCGCTTTGTGGACGATGGTGACGTGATTGCGTCGACGCGTCGCCAGAGCGAACGCCGTTCGGGCTATTCGCTCGCACGCTGCGCGCGTGAAAACGCCAACCGCCAGTGCGAGGTCCGGCGTCGGCATGAATTCACCGCTACCGACAGCCATGTTGCGGTCTGCGTACAGCCCCTCGGTGTTCTCGCGGACGATCACCAAGTCCATGTCCGGAACAGTCGCCTTCACTCCGCTCAGAACAGCGGCCGGACGGATGTTCGCAAAGAGTTCGAACTTCTTTCGGATCACACCGCCGGGCGTCAGCTGTCCACGAAACTCGCTCGGGTACGACGCGCTGTCATGTGGTCCGAGGATCCATCCGGGTAGCTGCTCGAGTGCCGTGAGTGTCTCGTCGGGAATCGGTGTCCCGTGACTGTCGATGGCTTCGAAGCCGAGCGGCAGTTCCACCCACTCCACTGGTTGGGCGTGAACCGAGGACATTGCGCCGTCCACGATCTCCCGAGTGGCCGGGACGATATCCTGACCGATTCCGTCGCCGCGCATGAGTCCCAGCCGCAGGCCCGATGATCCGATTGCACTCGTACCTGTCATCGGGCAATCATTACCCATCATGGTCCAGTCGGTGGAGTTGTTACTCGGCGAGTCGAGTGAGTCGGCGATACGCGGTCAGTGGTCTGCGCTCGCTGACGCAGGTCTACCGAGTCAGGGAAAAATGGTGCGCGAGAGCAATCGACCGCACATCACGTTGTTTGTCGCGCGTGCGATTCCGCCTGAGGTCGACGAGGTCCTGACCAGACGGTTCTCGCTACCACCCTTCGAAATCAGATTGGGTGGTTACATCGTGTTCGGCGGCAGGCAGTTCGTATTGGCACGTTCTGTCATCCCGTCGAGAGCGCTCCTGCGACTTCACCGTGATGTCTTCGACGCCGCAGCCGGGTCCAGTGGCATTCCCGGGCACATCGAACCGGGTACGTGGACGCCACATGTGACGTTGGCTCGGCGGATCGAGCCGGATCAACTGGGCGGCGCGATCTCCCTACTGAGCAAGGACGTGATCGCCGGCGATTGCGGTCCGATCAGACGGTGGGACGGCGAACAGAAATTGGAGTGGTCACTGACACCGCCGGCGTGAGCGATCGAGTTGCCCGCCTGGTGACCAGGATTCCCGCGATCACGATCAACGCTCCGAGTGGTTGATTCCAGCCGATGCTCTCGCCGAGCACTATCGCGCCAAGCGCAACGCCGACGACTGGGCTGAGATAGGTGACAGTCGAGGCCGCTGTCGGACCCCACCCCTGCACGACGTTGGTGTTCCAGATAAATGCCAATCCTGTTCCGAATGCGCCGAGAGCGATCATCGACCCGATGATTGCCGGTGTCAGGTGCATCGGTGTGTTGGCGATGACCGGCGACGCGAGCACCATGAACAATGCCCCGATGCTGATCTGCAGCAACGCGATGGTGCGGGTATCAACACCGAGCGGAAGGACGAAGCGACGGAGGTAGACAAACGAGACGCCATACGACGCGGTAGCTCCAAGACAGGCGATCTGCGCGCTGACGCTTCCACCAACTCCGATGTTCCACGGGGACAGCACAATCAGAACACCGAAGAACCCGAGCATGAGGCCTGTGGCTTTGAATCTGGTCAAGCTCTCCCCGGGCAGGAATGCGAGGGACGCCGCCATCGTCATGAGCGGTGTCGTGGCGTTGTAGATGCTGGCGAGCCCCGACGACATGCTCTGCTCGGCCCAACTGAACAACAGCCACGGAGCTACACATTGCATCGCCGCCAGAAAGGACATGTGCTTCCAGATTCGACGATCCTGCGGCAATCCGATCCGATTGATCGCCGAAACGATCACCAACGCCAGTGCACCGAAAACCAAGCGCCACAGGACAACTTGAGTGAAGGACAATCCTTCGAGGCCGATCTTCATGAAGAGGAAGCTTGCGCCCCACACCATCGACGCGGCGACGTACTGGAAGAGCAGGCTCGCCCTCACAAGGTGAATTCGCCGTGGGGGCTCACGTCGCGGCGAGTGTCGGGAGTGCGCCCGGTCAGAGCCAGGACGTTGAGGGTGACGAGGACGATCAGACTGACGATGATGATTGCCATGTACAAAGCTTGACGCAGTAGTACATGCAGCAATAGTGGCAGAAATGCCATACTTGAACGATTTTCTGCCACGACGTCATTTTTCTGTCAGACTCGACACATGCTCGAAAAAGTGGTGGTCCCACTGATGCCGATGACGGAGGCTTTCGAACTCGGGGTGGCCTGCGAGGTGTTCGGATTCGATCGCTCGGACGAAAACTTGCCGACGTACGATTTCTCGTTGGTCGCGGCAGTTCCAGGACCGATCCGAACCCGGTTCGGATACGGCATCGACGTTCCGTACAACCTGGACGCTCTCGACGACGCGGATCTGATCATCGTGTCGGCCGGCGGGACCTACGCCGCAGACGACGACTACATGTGCGCCCCGCGCCCCGATTCGAGCGCCGATCCGCTCCTACTCAAACTCCAGGACGCGGTGAGCCGCGGCGCGAAGGTGGCAAGTCTGTGTACCGGCGCCTTCATATTGGGAGCGGCAGGCTTACTCGACGGAAAGCGGTGCACCACCCATTGGCGCCACGCCAAGCGATTGGCCGACGCCTATCCGGACGCCAAGGTCGATCCAGACGTGTTGTACGTCGACGAGGATCCTGTTTTCACGAGTGCCGGAACAGCTGCGGGCATCGACCTGTGTCTGCATATCGTCCGGAAAGAACAGGGCAGTCGCGTCGCGAACGGGATCGCCAGACGCATGGTTGTTCCGCCACACCGCGATGGCGGACAAGCTCAGTACGTCGCCAGTCCCCTTGCCACAGTTCCCGATACAACGCTGAGTCCGTTACTCGACTGGATGACGGCACACCTTGCCGAGAACCTCACGGTGACGCGGGTGGCTGCGCGCGCCAACATGTCGCCTCGAACCTTCGCCCGCCGTTTCCAATCTGAAACAGGTGCAACCCCGGCTCGCTGGCTCAGCGATCAACGCGTCCTCGCGGCGCAGCAATTACTCGAAAACAGTGATCTACCTGTCGACGTCATAGCCGAACGGGTGGGTTTCGGCGGTGGCGCGGTCCTTCGCCAGCACTTTCTCCGATTACGGTGCACGACACCACAGGCTTACCGGCGAACATTCCGGGCTGTCACACAGCCCGAATCCCCGTAGGCGTGATTTTCCCCACAATCCGCGAGCAGAGTTACCCTGTAGATACTCGCCGAGAAGTGACGTGTGCATGTTCGAGCGACCGCGCTGCGGTCCGCTCGAGGCTTTCTCGGTGACGTTTACACACCGAAAGCAATTGCACCGGATCGAAGTAACTGATGATCGAGAATCATCCACCGCCGACGCAGCTCGGCGAAGTAACACAGCACGACGGACCGACACGGGCTGACCTGGTCACCGCGGAACTGACGGTGGCCGGATTCGCGGATGCCCGCGAGATCGGCCGCGGCGGATTCGGTGTGGTATTCCGTTGTTCCCAGCCCGCTCTGGACCGCGTCGTGGCCGTCAAGGTGTTGACCGGCGAATTCGACAGCGAGAATCTCGCCCGATTCCTTCGTGAACAGCGTGCGATGGGCCGATTGACCGGGCACCCGAATATTCTCAATGTCCTGTCGGTGGGCGCGACCAGCAGCGGTCGGCCGTACATTGTGATGCCGTACCACCTTCAAGGTTCGATGGCAGCGTGGATCCACGCCCATGGCCGGTTCGAATGCGAGGCGGCATGTCGCCTGGGAATCAAGGTCGCGGGCGCGTTGGAAACTGCGCACCGCGCGGGGATCCTCCATCGGGACGTGAAGCCGGCCAACGTGCTTCTGAGCGACTACGGCGAACCTGAACTTGCCGATTTCGGCATTGCTCACGTGAACGGCTATCGCAACGACCGGCCGCGGGTACACGTGGTCGACGCCTTCGAAACCGCCAAGGGCATCGTCACCGGTTCGCCGGCGTTCACGGCTCCGGAGATCCTGCGCGGAGATCAGTCGGATGCCGCTGCTGACATTTACAGCCTCGGCGCGACCTTGCTCGCAGCCATTTCCGGCAGACAGGTTCCGGACGTCGCCACCGAACCCGACCTCCCCCACGACTTACGTGTAGTCCTCGAACACGCGATGGCCGTGTATCCCGGTGACAGACCCACATCTGCCGCAGAATTCGGCGAGGAACTCAGGCAAACTCAACGCCGTCGCGGATGGTCATTGGACGAGATGGCATTGAATCCCGAACTCGGTGACCCGAATTCGAACAGCTCGAAGCCTCGCACCACCTTTTCGCCACCACGTGGAACCGGCCCCGTGTCCGGAAACGCCTCGACGCGTGGCCGAGACGACATGGGGAACCTACCGCTCGATCTGACCAGTTTCGTCGGGCGTCGCCGCGAGTTGACCGAAACGAAGAAGGCGCTGGCCGCCAACAGGCTGGTGACACTGGCCGGGGTCGGCGGTGTCGGTAAAACCAGACTTGCGCTGCAAGTTGCGAGAAGTTGCCGGCAAGCATTTCCCGACGGAGTCTGGTTGGTCGAACTGGGCGAGATCCGAGACGAGCCCCTGGTGGCCGAAACAGTGACCGCCTCCCTCGGGCTACGGAACCTCTCCGCCCGACCGGTACAGCAGACGTTGGTCGAGCACCTGCGTCCACATCGAACGTTGTTGGTGCTCGACAATTGTGAGCAGATGCTCGATGCCATTGCTGCACTGGCACAAGCGTTATTGCAGACCTGCCCGGAGCTGCGAATCCTGGCCACGAGCCGCGAACCACTCGGCATCGGCGGGGAGAGCGTGCTCCGACTGTCACCACTGACCGTCCCGGATCACGATCAAACACCCTCCCTGCAGGGATTGTCGGGATACGACGCGGTGACGTTGTTCATCGAACGTGCATGCGCTGTGCTTCCGACCTTCGCGATCACCGAGGACAACAGGGCCTCGGTGACGCAGATCTGCCATCAACTCGACGGGCTTCCACTTCCCATCGAGTTGGCGGCGGCCCGATTGCGTTCGATGTCCACCACTCAGATTCTCGAGCATCTCACTGACAGGTACCGGCTTCTGACCGGAGGCAACCGCACGGCTCCGACGCGCCAGCAAACCCTGCAGTTGTGCATGGACTGGAGTTACGAATTATGCACCCCGCTCGAACAGAAGCTGTGGGCTCGGCTGTCCGTGTTCACCGGCGGCTTCGAGTTGGATGCTGTGGAGGGAATCTGCGCTGACGAGTTGACATCGGCCGATGTGCTGGACGTGCTTGTATCGCTGATCGACAAGTCGATCCTCATTCGAGAGGAGCCGACGTCCGTGGTTCGGTATCGATTCCTCGAGACCCTGCGAGAGTACGGCGCGGAGAAATTGAAAGAATGCGGCGAAGCCGGACAATTACAACGTCGACATCGAGAGTGGTTCGAGCAGTTGGCATTACGGGCAGCAGCCGAGTGGATCGGACCCAATCAACTGGACTGGATCGATCGGTTGGGGCGGGAACAGCCGAATCTGCACGAGGCCATGGAGCTGTGCATCTCGGAATCAGGCGTAGACCATACGGAGGCTGGGCTTCGGATGGCCGTGGCAATTTTTCCGTTCTGGTTCTCCCGAGGGCTGTTCAGCGAAGCTCGACACTGGTTCGACCGAATCCTTGCCTGCGACTCCGAGACACCGACGGTCGCCCGATTGGAAGCGCTCTACGCTGACTGTCGGCTTGCATCCATCCAAGGCGACACCGAGGCGGGCGCTGCTCTTGCCGAGGAAGCGCGCGCGAGCGCGGAGTCACTGGGAAGTCCGGACGCGGATGCGCTCGCGTCGTACGCCTGCGGTGTTCTTGCCCTCTTCAGCGGCAACCCGAAGCAGGCAGTCACGGACATCTCACATGCATTCGAAGTGTTCCGCCCCGAGGACAACCTGCTGAGACATGTCTGGGCACTGAACCATCTCGGCCTGGCCTACCACCAAATTGGCGACACCAGCCGGGCCATCGAGTGCTACGAGGAGTCGCTCTCGATCACCGAACCGCTGGGCGAGATCGTGTACCGGGGACGTTCGTGCTGGAATCTCGGGCTCGCATTGTGGTCCGACGGTAACCAAGCGCGAGCGGAATCGCAGCTGAAGAAGGGGCTGACACTGGCTCGGCTCGTGGACGATCCGTTCGGTTCGGCATGGTGCATGGAAGTGCTGGCGTGGATCGCGGCAGACGCGAAGCGCTACGGACATGCCGCTGCGCTGATGGGCGCAGTGCAGACGTTATTGGACGAGATCGATACTCCGGCGATCCGTGTTCTCGGCATGACTGCCAATCACGAGGAGTGCGCACGAGTGTCAAAACTCCAGCTCGGTGCTCGAAAATTCGACACCGAGTTCAAGAAGGGCGCGAAGCTGAAGATCTCGGAGGCCACGGCGTTGGCGCTCGACGAGAATCCACCGGTCACTGTTCCGTCGAACCAAATCGGACCGAGCCTGACCAAACGCGAGTCGGAAGTCGCCGACCTCGTTGCCCAAGGGCTGACGAACAAAGCGATCGCCGCGAAACTGGTGATTTCGATTCGCACCGCCCAGGGACACGTCGAACATATTCTGACCAAGCTCGGGTTCAGCTCACGTGCTCAGATCGCCGGATGGGTTGTCGAACAGGCACGAAACGTCACGTGAGGCTGAAGTGGGGAAACCGATCGCCCGGCTCCTTGCACCGAAACGCGACTCGCGACTGCTTGTCAGGCATCGCGTGCCGGACAGAATCGATCAGCGTGTACAACCACGGACCTTCATCCAACTCGACAATCGCGATGATCGGAATCCGCGCAGATGCTGACCCGCAATTCTCTCCTTGCACATATCGCCAGGAGACGATGGTGCCTGTGCCGCAGCACGGAACCGAGTGGAGAAACCGACAGCCACATTCAGGGCAGGACTGCGTCAGTGGTGCGGACAACCTTCCGCACCCATCGCAGTGCAGAATTGTCAGGCATCGAATATCTGTAGTTCGACTGTCCATCACTCTCTGCACCTCGCGACGTTGTGGGGCGTTGGATCAGTACCGGCGTGCGGCGTGGAAAGGCATCGAGTCGACCGGCGCGTACGTGACCGACTGTCCGGACGTCGGCGCGTGGACTACCGTGCCGTTGCCGGCGTAGATGCCAACGTGGTCGCCGCCGTAGTAGAGCACCAGGTCACCCGGCTGCAGGTCTCCTCGAGATACGGGGACACCACCGGCTTCCTGTGCGTAGGTCGTCCGGGGAATCGACACTCCGGCCTGCGCGTATGCCCACTGAACCAATCCGGAGCAGTCGAACGAACTAGGTCCGGTCGCGCCCCACACGTACGGTGCCCCGACCTTCGACTCCGCCGCGCCCACCGCCTGCGATCCGGCTGACGAGTAGAACGCAACCTGCTGAACGTGCGTCGACTGAGACGGAGCCGCCAGCGGTTGAGCACTCGCGCCGGCGGTAGTCGAAGCAAAAGCCCCTGCGGTGAGTGCACCGATAATGATGGCGCTTCGAAGAATGCGGGTCAGAGCGGCGTTGGTTCGAGAGGTTGTGCGTACAGCCATGAGCTTGTGGATTTCCCTTCAGGATGTCCCGCAGCCCGATCGGGTTGCGGCGATGCCCACAACTCTGTCGGCGGTTCGCGCTCCTGACTTCCGCTGAACTGCCCATGGCATACCTGTTTCGGTTTTCCGCCTGGAACCACGTAATTTATGTGCCGCGCGTCACCCGGAGCCGCAAACTTGGCGCAGATCTCCAGACCTACAAGCTCGTTCAACACCGGGCAAATATGCATTTATGCAGGTAGATGCACTAACAAGACTCTTCAGAAAGGTAGACGTAGGTACCTGACCGGGTACTTCGGCCCCGTCCACGCGGCCTCGTGCGCAGTCCGGTCGGCGCAGCAGGGAAGAATTGGCGATTCCTCGGCGTTGCACACACCAACAGCTGCTGCTTCACAGCGCACCGAACTATGGAAAGGACCCTCGTGGCCACCCAGACACTCACCCAGGCAAACTTCGACGAAACCATCAACGGCAGCGATGTCGTGCTCGTGGACTTCTGGGCTTCGTGGTGCGGCCCGTGCCGCCAGTTCGCTCCCACTTTCGAGGCTTCCGCGGACAAGCACTCCGACGTTGTCCATGCGAAGGTCGACACCGAGGCCGAGCAGGGCATCGCCGCAGCGGCGAACATCCGCTCCATCCCGACGATCATGGCTTTCCGCGAAGGTGTCCTCGTGTTCAACCAGGCCGGCGCTCTGCCCGCCCCCGCGCTCGAGGATCTGATCACTCAGGTCAAGGCGCTCGACATGGACGAGGTTCGCAAGCAGATCGCAGAGCAGTCAGCTTCCGCCGAGTAACTCTCACAACAAAAAGTGGCGCAGGGCAATCGAATTGCCCTGCGCCACTTTTCATTGCAGACCTCAGTGAGCGGCACTGTCCCAACTGCGGCCGGTGCCGACCGACACATCAAGCGGAACGGACAGCTCGATAGCGGTGGACATCTTGTCCTTGACCAACGCGGTGACCTGCTCGAGCTCGGCGGCCACGACCTCGAGTACCAACTCGTCGTGAACCTGCAACAGCATCCGCGACTCGAGTCCCGCATCGGCAAGTGCCTTCTGGACGTTGATCATCGCGACCTTGATGATGTCGGCTGCCGTGCCCTGAATGGGCGCATTGAGCGCGGCGCGCTCGGCAACTTCGCGGCGCTGACGGTTGTCGCTGTTGAGATCGGGCAGGTAGCGACGACGGCCGTAGAGCGTCGAGGTGTAGCCGTCCTTTCGAGCTTGCTCGACCACTGCGTGGAGGTAGTCACGTACTCCGCCGAATCGCGCGAAGTAGGCATCCATCTGCTGCTTTGCCTCTTCGGTCGAAATCTTGAGTTGTGACGCCAAACCGTATGCACTGAGTCCGTAGGCAAGTCCGTACGACATCGCCTTGACCCGACGACGCAATTCCGGGGTGACCTCCTCGATCGGCACACCGAATGCGCGCGAACCGACAAAGCTGTGCAGGTCCTCACCGGTGTTGAATGCCTCGATGAGTCCTTCGTCGCCCGACACGTGGGCCATGATCCGCATTTCGATCTGGCTGTAGTCGGCGGTCAGCAGAACGTCGAAGCCGTTGCCGACCACAAAACCGTCGCGGATCTCGCGTCCCGCTTGGTTGCGCACGGGAATGTTCTGCAGGTTGGGATCGGTGGAAGAAAGGCGTCCGGTTGCGGCGACGGTCTGGTTGAACGTGGTGTGGATCCGCCCGTCCTCGGCGACCGACTTGAGCAGCCCGTCCACGGTGACCTTCATGCGTGTTGCGTCGCGGTGCGCGAGAAGGTGCTCGAGGAACGGGTGCCCCGTCTTGTCGAACAGGCCCTGCAACGCCTCGGCGTCTGTGGTGTACCCGGTCTTGGTCTTCTTGGTCTTGGGCATGTCGAGATCCTCGAACAGCACAACTTGCAGCTGCTTCGGGGAGCCGAGATTGATCTGCTTGTCGATCACTGCATACGCCGAGTTGGCGGCGTCGGAGACTTCGGAGGCGAACCGGCTCTGGAGATCGTGCAGATGCGCGGTGTCGACCGCGATACCGGTTGCCTCGATCTGAGCGAGTTCGATTGTCAACGGCAACTCCATGTCCGAGAGCAGTGACGTCGACTCGATCGACTCGAGTTCATTGTCGAGCGCCTGTGCAAGGTCGAGCACGGCCTGGGCACTGAGCATTGCCGTTTCCGCCGCTTCGGCGTCGAGCTGATCAGTGTCATCGAGCAGCGAAAGCTGTTCCTGCCCCGACGATTCGGCACGCAGTTCACGCTTGAGGTAACGGAGCGAGAGGTCGTCGAGATTGAAGGAACGCTGACCCGGACGCACCAAATAGGCCGCGAGCGCGGTGTCGCTGGTCAATCCACCCAAGGTCCACCCGCGTCCACGCAAGGCGTGAATTGCCCACTTGGCCTCGTGCACAGCCTTGGGCGCAGACACATCGGCGAGCCAATCACCCAGCGCTGCTTCGTCTTCCGCAGTAGCCGAGGTGGTGGAGATGTAGGCACACTCGCCGTCGGATGCAGCGATGGCAAGCGCTGTGACGTCTCCAGCGAACGTGCTGCGCGTTCCGAGGACGGTGACGCCGTGGCGGGATCCGGTACGCGCGTGTGCGTCCAGCCACTCCGCCACCGCACCCGGCGCAAGTGCGTCGCCGCTGACCTCGAAACCCTCTTCTGCTTCGGGCTCGGAAGATGACAGGGTCGCAAACAGGCGATCTCGGAGAACCTTGAACTCGAGGTCGTCGAATAACGCATGAATCTTCTCGCGATCCCACGGAGCCAGAACCAACTGCTCCGGTGTGTACGGCAGCGGCACGTCGCGGATCATCTCGGTGAGCTGACGGTTCAGCAACACGTTGGCGAGGTTCTCCCGCAACGAATCGCCCACCTTGCCCCGGACCTTGTCGACGTTGTCGACCAAACCCTGAAGGTCTCCGTATTCGCGAATCCACTTGGTAGCGGTCTTCTCCCCTACTCCAGGAATGCCGGGAAGATTGTCACTCGGGTCGCCGCGCAGCGCCGCGAAATCGGGGTACTGAGCCGGTGACAGGTTGTACTTCTCCTCGACCGCGTCCGGCGTGAACCTGGTGAGCTCCGACACGCCCTTCTTCGGATACAGCACCGTCACGTTCTCCGTGACCAATTGAAGCGAGTCGCGGTCGCCCGTGACAACGAGTACGCGGTACCCGAGCGCTTCGGCTTGCGTCGTCAACGTGGCGATGACGTCATCGGCTTCGAAGCCGTCCTCGGCCATGACCGGAATCCCCATGGCGCCGAGGACGTCCTTGGTGATGTCGATTTGCCCCTTGAACTCGTCCGGAGCCTTGGCTCGTTGCGCCTTGTATTCCGGAAACAACTCGGCGCGGAACGTCTGACGGGAGACGTCGAAGGCAGCTGCCAAGTGGGTGGGCTGTTCGTCACGGAGCAGATTGATCAGCATCGACGTGAAGCCGTACACCGCATTGGTGGTTTGACCACTCTGTGTCTTGAAGTTTTCCGCGGGCAACGCGTAGAAGGCACGAAATGCCAGAGAATGCCCGTCGAGAAGCATCAAAAGTGGACGATCGTCTGCCTTGCCGGATGTACCGGTAGCGGCGGTGGACGTGCTGGACCGAGTCGTGGTTGCGGGGCTCACGGTTCATCAGTCTAGGGATTCGGACCGACACACATGCCGCCCACGGTCCTTTACGCAGGAACCAGCCCGAAATCAGGTCAATCGCCCCTGCGCGCGGCTTCGATACGGAACCGAAACATGCCGGAAATCGCAGAACCCCGTCTGAAGCGAACAGAGCCGTTAGAGTCCGGAAATCGCAGCAACGGGCTGACACCTCGCTGACTGCGCGGCAACCTTGTCCCGACCCGCTCGGAGGACGTACGTGGCCCCACCCGTAGTGAAACGGCATACCCTCGCCACATTGAGCCGAATCCTGGCCTTTGCCCTGCTCGTGATAGTTGCTGTACTCACATTCGCCGCAACCGCGTCGGCGCAGGAACCGACCGATACCCCCGAATCTCCGACCGTATCCACCGCACCGGCAGTGCCGGCCAATGCCGTTCCCGTCAGTGGCAATCTCAACAACGGTGGAACACGACTCGAAGGCGTGACCGTTCGCGCCCTCGACTCGTCCGGCACCGAAGTCGCCGCCGGCGAATCCGCCCAGAACGGCCGCTGGGAATTGGCGGTCGCGCCGGGTGTCTACACATTCGAAATTGTTGCCGACACCCTTCCGGACGGGGTGAGCGTGCAGGCCACCGTCGAACGCGAAGTGGTCGCCGGCCGCGCGAACACCGTGATCTTCTCGTTCGGCGAAGTGCGCACCGCCTCCAATGTGAGCTTCGGCGAAAAACTCATCAGAACTACCGTCGACGGTCTCCGCTTCGGACTCGTGATTGCCATCGCCGGTGTCGGATTGAGCCTGATCTACGGAACCACCGGGCTGACCAACTTCGCGCACGGTGAGATGGTGACGCTGGGCGCCGTCGCGGCGTGGGCATTCAACACCTCGGTCGGCATCCCCCTGATACCGGCGACGCTGCTCGCGATCATCGTCGGCATCGGCATCGGATTGCTCACCAACGGGATCGTCTGGAAACCCTTGCGCAAACGTAAGACCGGATTGATCGCGCAGTTGGTGGTCTCGATCGGTCTTGCCATCGCCTTGCGCTACCTGATTCTGATCTTCTTCTCCGATCGCGCCGAACCCTTCGACGACTACCAAGGTCAGGTCGAGAAGAACTGGGGACCGATCGCACTGACCGACGCCAATGCCGCTGTCATGGTGGTCAGCCTGATCGTGTTGGTCGGCGTGGCACTACTTCTGCAGAAGACGCGCATCGGCAAGGCGATGCGCGCCGTCTCCGACAACCGCGATCTCGCCGCGTCGTCCGGCATCAACGTCGAACGCGTGATCATGTTCGTCTGGGGACTGGGCGGCGGATTGGCTGCCCTCGGCGGCGTCTTGTTCGGCATCTCCGAACTCGGCGGCCGTGTCCAGTGGGAAATGGGCTTCAAACTCCTGCTCCTGATGTTCGCCGGTATCACTCTCGGCGGACTCGGCACCGCCTACGGCGCGCTTCTCGGGTGCGTCATAGTCGGTCTGCTGGTTCAGCTTTCGACGCTGATCATCAACCCCGACCTCAAATACATCGGCGGGCTTCTCGTCTTGATCGTGATCCTCGTGGTTCGCCCTCAGGGCATCCTCGGATCCAGACAACGGATCGGGTGAGTGGATATGGACATCATGGGAGCACTCCAGGTCTCCTTCGCCCAGTTCATCGGGCCGTCGGCGATCTTCTACGCATTGTTGGCCATCGGCCTCAACCTGCACTTCGGGTATGCCGGACTGCTGAACTTCGGCCAGATCGGCTTTGCCCTGCTCGGCGGTTACGGCGTCGGCATCATGACGGTGACGTACGACCAACCGCTATGGCTGGGAATCATCGTCGGACTGACCGCCGCCGGCCTTCTCGCGTTGGTCCTCGGCATACCGACTCTTCGCCTTCGCGCGGACTATCTCGCCATCGTCACCATTGCCGCTGCGGAAATCCTGCGACTGATCTTCCGGTCAACGGCATCGGACTCCGTCACCGGATCAACCAACGGACTCTTCAGCTTTGCCGAACCCTTCACCTCACTGAGCCCGTTCGACTCCGCAAAGCAGTACTCGTTCCTCGGCGTGAAGTTCTACGGCGACGACCTGTGGTCGATGGTCGTGGGATGGACCCTCGTGCTGATCCTCTGCGGGATCGTCTACCTGCTCAGCCACAGTCCATGGGGTCGTGTCCTCAAAGCAGTCCGCGAGGACGAGGACGCGGCACGGTCGCTGGGAAAGAACGTCTTCGTGTACAAGATGCAGGCGTTGGTCATCGGTGGCGTGATCGGCGGTATGGCCGGAGTCTTCAACGCTCTACAGACCAAATCCATCAACCCCGATTTCTACTCGACGGCTCAGACCTTCTTCGCGTTCGGAGCGTTGATTCTGGGCGGTGCCGCAACGGTATTCGGCCCGGTCGTGGGAGCGATGCTGTTCTGGTTCCTCCTCGCCATCCCCGACGCATTGCTCCGTCAGGCGATCTCGGGCGAGAACCCGCTCCTGTCTTTGACGGAACAGCAGGTCGGCGCGACGCGCTACGTACTACTGGGTTTGATGATCGCTCTCCTGATGGTGTTCCGGCCGCAGGGAATACTGGGTAACAAGCGGGAGGTGCAACTCAATGCTTGACGCCGAGACACGAGCACAGATCTTTGCCGACGTCCCCCACGTTCCGGGATCGGCCAAACCCGACCCGGTGTTGGTGGCCGACAAGGTGTCGCGGACGTTCGGTGGCCTCAAGGCCGTCGACGTCGACCATCTCGAAATCCAACGCG
The DNA here is from genome assembly GCF_003023755.1 of Rhodococcus sp. AD45-ID. Taxonomy (NCBI): domain Bacteria; kingdom Bacillati; phylum Actinomycetota; class Actinomycetes; order Mycobacteriales; family Nocardiaceae; genus Rhodococcus; species Rhodococcus sp. AD45-ID. Next base: position 84,422 of record NZ_PYHL01000001.1, read on the forward strand.
GATGTATCACCGGGCTGATCGGTCCTAACGGCGCCGGGAAAACCACGCTGTTCAACCTTCTCACCGGCTTCGATCGACCGGACACCGGAACATGGTCGATGGACGGTCAGTCCTTGGGACGCATGTATCCCCATCAGGTGGCGCGTAAAGGCGTGGTCCGCACGTTCCAGCTGACCAAGGCGCTGTCGAAACTGACGGTGCTCGACAATGTTCGGCTCGGAGCCACCGGGCAACGCGGCGAACGAATCTTCACGTCGCTGCTGCCCTGGACCTGGAAGGCACAGGAACGCGAGATCACCGAGCGCGCCCGCGAACTTCTCGGACGATTCAAGCTCGACACCAAAGCCGACGACCTTGCCGGTTCACTGTCGGGCGGGCAACGCAAACTCCTCGAAATGGCACGGGCACTGATGACGGAACCATCCGTCGTGATGCTCGACGAGCCCATGGCAGGCGTCAATCCCGCACTGACACAGAGCCTGCTCGGGCACATCAAATCGCTACGCGACGACGGTATGACGGTCGTCTTCGTCGAACACGACATGGACGTGATTCGTGACATCAGCGATTGGGTGGTCGTCATGGCTCAGGGCAGCGTCATCGCCGAGTCGACGCCGGACGAATTGTCGTCCAACACAGCAGTCGTCGACGCCTATCTGGGAAGTCATCACGATCAGGCCCTCGAATTCGACGACGAGGGCAACCCTGTGGGCGACACCGCCGTTCTCGCGGCCGCTCTGGCCGAGGCCGAAGTCGAGACGCTCGAAGCCGGCGGTGATCTGTCGGAGCCGGATCTGGGGAACCTACCGGTCGAGGTTGTCGAGGTGCTCGAATCCAGTCCGGAGGAATCGCGCGGAAGGCACGAGAAGCCATGAGCGAGAACGAAGCACGGTCACTCACCCCCGCTGAATTTGCCGCAACTCCCGAGGAACACGCACGCCTGTCGGCGGGTGCGCTGCTTCGCGCGGACAGCGTGGTGGCCGGTTACATTCCCGGCGTCAACATCCTGCGTGAATGCAACTTCTTCCTGAAGGAAGGCGAAATCGTCGGCATCATCGGGCCGAACGGCGCCGGCAAGTCGACGCTGCTCAAATCGCTGTTCGGGCTCATCCCCGTCCGCGAAGGCTCGGTAACTCTCCGGGAGGACAACATCACGTCCGCTCCCGCACACGTACTCGTCCAGAAGGGAGTCGGATACGTTCCCCAGACTCAGAACGTCTTCCAGTCCTTGACTATCGAAGAGAACCTCGAAATGGGAATCTATCTGCGTCCCAAGTCCTTCGCGGAGCGGTTCGCTTTTGTCAGTGACCTGTTCCCACTTCTGAGCGAACGCCGAAAGGTCAAGGCAGGCGCGCTCTCCGGCGGAGAACGTCAGATGGTCGCGATGGGCCGGGCCCTGATGATGGATCCGTCGGTGTTGCTCCTCGACGAACCGTCTGCCGGCTTGTCACCGATGTTCCAGGACGAAGTGTTCATCCGCTGCAAGAAGATCAATGCAGCCGGTGTTTCGGTGATCATGGTCGAGCAGAATGCGCGCCGGTGCCTGCAGATCTGCGATCGGGGGTACGTGCTGGATCAGGGCAAGAATGCGTACACCGATACGGGAGCCAACCTCATGAACGACCCCAAGGTGATCGAGTTGTACCTCGGAACGCTGGCCGGCAGCAAGGAGAAGTAACCACGACAGAAAAGGTGGGCCAGGGTCTTCGAGACCCTGGCCCACCCTCGTGTGTTGATCTGCTATTTACCGACGACGACAAACCCTTCGGTTGTCAGTGTGTTCGTAGGTCCGAACACCAACTTGCCGTACGAACCGATGGACGGCTCGCCCGAGTCGTTGAAGTCGAGTTCACCGGTGATGCCGTCGTAGTCGATGTCGGTTCCCGCCTTCACGAGCGGTAGGCACTCCGCGTACGACGTGCACTTGGTGCCGCCCTCGGTGACGCTGTTGATGTTGGCGGCGATATCGACGCCTGCCGTCGACTTTGCCTGCTCCGCCGCGAGGGCCGAGATCACCACGGCGTCGTAAGACTCACCCGCGTAGTTGAAGTCGATCAAAGCGCTGTTGACAGCCTTCAGCCGATCCTGGAACGCGGCTCCCACATCCGTCAGTGGCGTAGTGCCCTGCATGGTGTCGAGCAGCGGCGTCGCAACGGCTTCACCGAGTGCGTTACCCATGTTGCCGTCGACGCCGTACAGCGCCATTCCGTCGGACGGTCCGATGCCCACCTCGTGCATGCGGGTGATGATCTTCGCTGATTCCTCGAAGCCCACCAACGCCACGGCGTCCGGATTGAAGTTCTTGATCTGATCGACCTCGGAGTTGAACGACTGCGCGTTGGGGTCGTAGATGATCTTCTCGACCTGATCCGACGGAACGCCGGAGTCGATCAGATTCTTCTGGATGTTGTCGGCGAGACCCGTGCCGTAGGGGTCGTTCATAGCCAGGATGGCTACGCGCTGTCCACCGTCGTCTGAAATGAGCTGTGCGACTGCTTGAGCCTGCAGTACGTCCGTGGGAGCGGTGCGGAAGTACATCCCCTTGTCGGGGTAGCAGACAAACTGGTCGGAGGTATTGGCCGGGGAGAACATGACGACGCCCGCACTTGCGATCTTGTCGATCACCTTCAATGACACGGACGACGACGCCGCACCGACAATCACCTGGGTGCCTGCCGCCAATTCGCGGTCAACCGTGGTGTTGGCCGTGTCCGTGGTCGTATCGCCGGAATCGCCGGGGATCAACTGGACTGGCTGTCCGAGTACACCTCCCGCTGCGTTGACGTCGTTGACGCCGAGTTGCGTACCGGCAACCATCGGCGGGCCCAGGAAGGACAGACTTCCCGTGTCCGGCAACAAGGTTCCGATGCGCAGAGGGTCGGTGGACGGTGTAGTGCCTGCCGTGGCCTGTTGCGGCGTGCAATCCGTCGAGACGGTTGTTGCCGCTGCTGAGCCGGACGTGGTGGTGCCCGATGACGAACTGTCGGAGTCGTCCGAGCTACAGCCTGCCAATGCCAATGCTGCAACGCCGAGAACTGCGGCAGTGCGCACAAGTGTTCGTCTAGCCATCCCACGCTCCTTAGATCAGCCGGTGCTCGCGTCAACCGAAACGACGCTCGCTGTGGGAAAAGACGCTAGACCTCGAAACCGTATCGCGATCCGACAAGAAAGCCCTGTGACCTGACTGTTACCTGATGGCCTCGACAATTTACACAACCGTGCCGAATGCGCGGTTTAATCGGCACCACCGAGCGCACCGGGCTCAGGCGTCAGGTTCACCGCCCAAGGTCTCGATCACGACCAGGGCGACGGCCTTCATCGTGGAGCGGCGGTCCATGGCAGCGCGCTGGATCCATTTGAACGCCTCTGGTTCGGTGAGTGCCTGGCGCACCATCAACACACTCTTCGCCCGCTCGATCAGCTTGCGCGCCTCCAAGCGGTCGGACAGATCCGCGACTTCCCGTTCCAGCGCAGTAACCTCACGAAACCTGCTGACGGCCAATTCAACGGCCGGCACAAGATCGGAAATCGAGAAAGGTTTGACCAGATATGCCATGGCGCCCGCGTCCCGCGCTCGCTCCACCAATTCACGCTGACTGAATGCTGTGAGAATGACCACAGGAGCAATTCGCTTCGCCGCAATCTCCGAAGCGGCATCAATACCGTCGCGCCTGGGCATTTTCACGTCCATGATCACAAGATCGGGCTTGAGTTCCTCCGCAAGTTCGACCGCAACCTGACCGTCGCCGGCCTCGCCGACAACGTCGTAGCCCTCTTCGCGGAGCATCTCGACCAGATCCATCCGGATCAACGCTTCGTCCTCGGCAACAACAACTCGACGTGATTTGCTCTGATTGCCTTGCAGCTCTAGCGAATTCATGGCCACCACCCTCCTCGATCGAACCGCCCCGACACGAGGCGCGAACATTTAGAGGGTACCGGTGTTTGACATTCGAATCGCATCTTCTAATGTAGTCATCGCAACAAGCCCTCGTATCCCAATTGGCAGAGGAAACGGATTCAAAACCCGTCCAGTGTGAGTTCGAGTCTCACCGAGGGCACCGAAAGGTGCGGGCTAGCGCGAATTTCAGTCTTATATCCCAGTCTTATCTCCCAGCGGGCTAGGGCGTCAGTTCGCAGTACATCGAGAAATTCGATTCAGTCCGCTAAAGCCTTGATCCGATCTTCATCATGTCGAGTAGCCGATGCATCAAGTTCATCGGGAAACAGTCGTCCGCATCGGTCAAATCTCAGCATTGCGCTCTTATGCCCAGCAATCCCTTGAATAACTGTGACTTTCGCACCTGACTTGATCGCCAACGTTGCCGCGCTATGACGTAGCTCATACGGAACTCGCCAGGTGTCAGCCAACCTCGGCCGCCCACTCGCCATGGCAAGACGAAATCCGCAAGCACACCTCTACCCTCGATTACTGAAACCATACAGATACAGCCTTTTCTGAATACAGAAACATCTGTACTATTGGAAGGGTGAAGACCGCAATCCACGCCGATGCCCTGTCGAGGTTCGGTTACGCCCTATCGGATTCGACGCGCACCCAGATCTTGTTGAGCCTGCGCACTACTCCGGGTTACCCGTCCGAGATGGCGGAAAAGATCGGGGTGTCACGCCAGATTCTGTCCAACCACTTGGCTTGTTTGCGCGGATGCGGCCTGGTCGTCGCCATCCCGGAGGGCAGACGCAGCCGCTATGAGCTCGCCGACCCTCGCATCGGCAGAGCGCTCGACGACCTCGTGGGCTTGGTCCTGGCCGTCGACCCGGACTGCTGTCCAGCCTCCGAGACCGAAGACTGCTGCTGATGGAGACCCCGCTAGGCATGCCGTCCCGGACCTCAGCGATACTGCCGCCCCACCGAAAGGCTTTGCTGTCGCGGCGGATTCAGTGGTTTGTCGCGGCGACGATCACCTACAACGTGATCGAGGCGGCAATAGCTCTCACCGAGGGAACGCGTGTGTCGTCGACCGCGCTCATCGGGTTCGGACTGGACTCGGTGATCGAGGTGTCCTCTGCCGCCGCGGTTGCCTGGCAGTTCGCCGGCCGCAACCCCGAAGCGCGGGAGAAGGTCGCGCTACGGATCATCGCGTTCTCCTTCTTCGCTCTCGCTACCTACGTCACCGCCGACGCCGTCCGGGCCCTGACAGGATTCGGCGAAGCGCAGCACTCCCCGATCGGGATCGGTTTGGCTGCAGCCAGTCTCGCGATCATGCCGGTGCTGTCCTACGCGCAGCGCCGCGCCGGCCGTGAGCTCGGGTCACTCTCCGCGGTCGCCGACTCCAAGCAGACCCTGCTCTGCACCTACCTGTCTGCGGTCCTGCTTGTGGGGCTACTTCTCAACAGCCTGTTCGGCTGGTCGTGGGCCGACCCTGTCGCCGGCCTCGTGATCGCCGTTCTCGCAGTCAAAGAAGGCCTCAACGCCTGGAAAGGCGATACCTGCTGCCCCACGCCGACAACAACCATGAAGTCAGCAGCGGGCCGCGACTGCTGCGACTGACCACACACCACAGATGAGGAAAGATCTGAGATGGCTGTGACCGCGCTCGTGTTCTACGCCCTGTTCGGGGTCCTCGGTTTCGGCTGGCGCAGCGCGCTGCAGTACCAACGGACCGGCTCGACCGGATTCCGCGGCGTCACCGGACGACTCGGCTCGCTGGAATGGATCGCCGGCACCGGATTCGTCGTCGCGATAGCCCTTGGCGTCGTTGCACCCGCACTGCAACTCGCCGCAGTGCTGCACCCGATCGGCGTACTCACCACTCCGGCTGTCCAGACGATGGGGATCGCGCTCGCGCTGGCCGGAATCGTCGGCACGCTCTACGCACAGAACCAGATGGGTGAATCCTGGCGCATCGGCGTCGATCCGACCGAGACAACCGATCTAGTCCACACCGGGGTTTTCGGAATCGTCCGCAATCCCATCTTCACCGCCATGCTCGTCTTCGGTGCCGGCATCATGCTCCTCACACCGAACCCACTCGCGCTTATCGGCTTCGCGCTGCTGCTCGCCACCATAGAACTGCAAGTGCGGGTCGTCGAAGAGCCCTACCTCCGCGACCGCCACGGCGACACCTACCGCACCTACAGCCGCACTGTCGGCAGATTCGTACCCCGGGTCGGTCTCACCTGACGGACATCCATTACCAACATCCGGCACCAACGTCTCGGGCACCAACGCCACCGAAATTCGCAATCCGCGTACGCGTCATCCACGGAGCCGATAAGTTTCCCCCATGCGGCACCGATACCTGGTTGCGTGCTGCGGAGCACTCTTGTCCGCCGCGACACTTACTGGTTGCCAAAGCCAATCCGAATCTCCGCAACCAGGTTCCGACTCCCATTCGCGGCCGACATATTCAACCGTCGAAGGTTCAGTTGCGCAGACTGGAACAATGAGAATCGGCAGCCCTCCACCAAATATGCCACCCGGTCTCGTCGTTCCTGGAACTGAAACAAACGCACCGCTGCCCATCGCCGAGGTCACCGCCGTTGCCATCGAGCACCTTGACGACCGTTCGCGGGTGACGTATCACCTCAGTGGAACCGGCACTGTGACATGGAAAGTCGAGTATGTCAGCGAAGCGATTCGCGGCGGCGACAATCACGTGGTCGACGTGAACGGCTCATCGATCCTTCAGATCGATATCATGGGAGCTACTGCGCTACAACAATTTCCACCGATCGAAACGTCTGGCGGCACCATTTCGAGCGTCGAGACCGCACTGGTGAGCGGTGAGATCGTTCAGTCTTTTGTCGGCACTGCCGCAGGGCGCCCCGAGTTCCAGGCAACCGGAATGGGATCGCCCGGTCAAATTGTTGTCGATGTCTTCTACGCGCCGGCCTGAGTAGCCGGCACTCCCCACTTTGCGGTGCTGAAGTCCATCAACTCATTCGGGTAACGTTCGGCGCCCGAGTGCCTGAACACTGTTAGCGTGAAAATCGTCCGATTAGTCTGCTTTTCTCGATCGAGAGGACTCTCATGCCACACGCTGCGCACGAGAACATCACCGTAGATCCGACGCTGGCCGACCTGTACAAGGACCTCCACAGTCACCCGGAACTCGGCTTCCAAGAGCATCGCACCGCCGAAATAGTTGCCACGCGCCTGACCTCACTCGGTTTCGACGTCACCACGGGCATCGGAAAAACAGGAGTAGTCGGTGTCCTGAAGAACGGCCCAGGACCAACGGCACTCCTGCGTGCCGACATGGACGCACTTCCGGTCAAGGAAGACACCGGACTGGATTACGCCAGCACCGTCACCGCGACCGATCAGAACGGGAAAACCGTTCCGGTGGCTCATGCCTGCGGCCACGACCTCCACACGACATGCCTGTTGGGGGCCGCCCAGATCCTCTCCACGGACACGGCCAGTTGGTCTGGCACCCTACTACTCGTCTTCCAACCCGCCGAAGAACTCGGCGCCGGCTCCCAAGCCATGGTCGACGACGGATTGTTCGACAAGGTCCCCAAGCCCGACGTTGTTCTCGGGCAACACGTAGCTCCGTTGCCTGCCGGAAAGATCGCCGGCCACGCAGGCCCCTCGTATGCAGGTTCCGACTCGCTGCGCGTGCGACTCGTCGGCAAAGGCGCTCACGGATCCATGCCGGAGAACTCCGTCGACCCCGTGGTGATGGCAGCGGAAACCGTTCTGCGCCTGCAGACAATCGTCTCCCGCGAGGTACCGAGCACGGCGATCGCAGTGCTCACGGTCGGGTCGATCCACGCCGGCGACGCAGCCAATGTCATACCCGGCGAAGCCGAACTGCAGTTGAACATCCGCAGCTACGACTCAGCCGTCCGGGAGCGCATTCTGAACAGCGTTGACCGCATCGTCCGAGGCGAAGCCGCAACGGCCGGCGCGCCGGAAGATCCCACGATCACCGAGATCGAACGCTTCCCCATCGTCGTGAATGATCCGGCTGCTCTGGGCAAAACCCTCGACGCGTTTGCCACATGGTTGGGCGAGGACAATATTCTCGATCCGGGGGCAGGCGCCGGTAGCGAGGATGTCGGCATCCTCGCGACAAGTTCGGGCGCACAACTGTCGTACTGGCTGCTCGGCGGTACCGACCCGTCGCTGTTCACGACTGGCGACATGAGCGACCCTGCCCTCCGGACCGTGCCGTCGAACCACTCTCCGCACTACGCGCCCGTGATCGAACCGACACTGACCATCGGAGTTTCCGCGTTGGTCACGGCAACGAGGACGTGGTTACCGCCTGCCTGATCGAACGGCTAACGCCGACGGCGTCCGGATTAGCGCACGCGGCGCCAAGCAGACCGAGCCTTGTCCCGCAGATTTCTCGAGCGGCCGACCCACGATCCCGATTCCCAGGTCTCGATTGCGCGAACGATTGCCCGCGAACCGATTCTGCCCGACCGCACACCGGTGATGGTCACGACCGGTGTGCGGTTGTTCGCCCACACCAATTTCAGGTCAGTGGGACCGATTCCCATGTCGAGTTCGTCGACGGCAAGTTCGTTGCTGTGCGCGACAAGCCATTCCATCATTTGATGTCCGGGTTGAGTCCGGGCACATTCAGGTCGGTAATGCGTGACCCATCCTTCGAGCCGACTACCGGTCCGAACGGAAACATCGTGGGCACACCACACCCCGTCGATGACCAACCCGACGATGACGAGGCGTCCGAGTTCTGCTTCTCTCCGGAGGAATCGGTACACAAACGCCTCGTTCGGGGGTGCCAGGAAGTTCACGCGGTCGCGCCCTGACGTTCCGATTGCAGCAACCGTGCACATGTCGGACCATCGCCGGTCTACATCGGCCGGAGTCGTCAACTGCTCGAATTCCAGTGAAGACCCGGATCGAGTGAGTGCCGCCCGATAGGAACGTAGCCGCTTCAACGAACGCGCGCTCCGAATATCCACGGGGACAGTACCTTCCGGCAAATCCACAGAGAGATTGGTATCCCGTACTCGCACAGCACAGTTCCATCGCGGATCGTCCAACAGTGTACTGACCGCAATGTCCGAACCAACAACAAGATCGGCGTGCAGCACCAGTCCCCGGGCAGCGACCGCTCGCCAGAGGACCCGAGCGGCATCGGCGTCTGCGGCAAGGATCTCGCCGACCACACCGCGCCCATGCCCGAGAAGGCGAACCACCTCGACAGTGAGCATGCGACGAACCGCAAAGGGTGCCAGCGCTACCATCTCTGCTCCCCGGTACACCGCGACCGAGAGGAATGAGCCTTTGCCGTCGGTGTCGTGAGCGCCGACTGCGTACAGGAACCGCGACGACATTCGAGTCCCGACACGGGCAGCCAAACGCTCCCAGTCCCCGCGAATCGCCTCGGGGTTGTCGTAGAAGCGCACAGTTTCGACACCAGCGCGATCCGCGTCGTCCACACACTCCGCCCGGGACACCTTCGTTACGACCATGACGCGAACTTACCATTACATTACCAAGTGTTCACCATGCCTAGCGCTTTCGGCCGATGCCGGACGGTTAAGCAGAGAATCGCCAGTACAGGAGGCATGACGAACCACTGGAAACAAAGAATGAATGATAACCAAAGAATTGCCTCTACCCCTATGGCGTCCTCACCGACCGAGAAGAACCGCACGCCACGTGAACATCGACATGCACACATTACAACGATCTGACCTGCAGTTATTCCGTCCGCGCCTCAAAAATGGCACGATAGTGGCAACCGCACGGGCACCAACGTTGGAGGCACCGATGGACAACGGCACAATCAACCTGACGTACGACGGTCGGGTGTCTCTGAACTTCCGGCTCGCCGTTCCACAATCGCCGGACAAAGTATGGAAGGTCATCACTCAACGCGAATTTCTCGACACGTGGTTTCCCGCCGACGTCGATTTCACACTGACTCCCGGCGCAGACCTACTGTTCAAAGTGACGCCGCAACAGGTCAAGCGATACGGCTTGCCCGCTGATCACAGCTCACACGGAACTGTCATCAGCGTCCATCCGCACCACATCTTCGAGTACCTGTGGGACGCAGACACATTGCACTGGGAATTGCACCCCGACGGCACCGGAGGGTGCTGGTTGACCCTCACACACACGATGGAGGACGAGGACTCCGCGTACGCGCATGCAGCGGGCTGGCATGCCGGCCTGGAAGTGGTTGCGGCACAACTCGACGGCCGTGAAGTCGACTGGTCGCCCTGGGATCGCGCCGACGAACTCGCATCGCAGTACCGCAAATCAGCCTGACTGTTCCCCCTTACGGGGGCTGGGTCCTATTCCCCCTTGCGCGGGAAGTGCCTGATGACGCCTTCCTGCACCACCGTTGCCATCAGCATGCCCTCGATCGAGAAGTATCGCCCGGTCGCCAATCCTCGTGAACCCGCGGCAACCGGCGACTCCGTCGCGTACAGAACCCAGTCGTCGAAGCGGAACGGCCGGTGAAACCAGATCGAATGATTTACCGTCGCTGCAACAATCCGATCGTGCCCCCACGACAATCCATGGGTGGTCAGGATGGAATCCAGCACGGTGGTGTCCGACGAGTACGCCAATACGGCGGCGTGAATCAGTGAGTCGTCCGGTAGCATGCCGTCCGGTCGCATCCACACGCGATTATGGGTGAGCTTCTCCCCCGCGCCTTTCAAAATCCACGCCGGATCGTTGGCGTACCGCATGTCGATCGGCTTGAGTGCGCCCACAAAATGCGGAAGCGTCGCCTCGTAGCCGGACAGTCGATCACCCAAGGGCGGCAAAGACTCCGGTAGCGGAACGTCCGGGATTTCGACGGCATGCTCTAGCCCTGTGCCGGAATCCTGGAACGCTGCCAGCATCACGAACAGCTCGTTGTCGCCTTGATACGCGGTGACCTGACGGTTTGCGAACGCGCGCCCGTCGCGATGCCGCTCGACGCGATATTCGATGGGCGCCTTGACATCTCCGCCGCGAATGAAGTGGCCGTTGATCGCGTGGATCGGTCGATCACCGTCGACGGTACGGCCGGCGGCCATCAGCGCCTGAGACACCAATTGACCGCCGAACGTCCGCGAACTTACCTGCGCCGGGTGATGCCCGCGGAACGCGTCGTCTCCGATGGTTTCGAGATCGAGCAGACCGAGAAGTGTGCCGAGGTCTGTCGACGCGTCCGCGTCGCTCACGCTAGTGGAGTTCTTCGCCGATGCGGTGAACGTGGATCAGGTTGGTGGAGCCCACGGTTCCCGGAGGCGAACCGGCGACGATGACAACAAGATCGCCCTTCGCGTAGCGCCCGAGCGACAGCAGTGCACTGTCCACCTGACGCACCATTTCGTCAGTGGTGGACACCGAGTCGACGAGGAACGTTTCGGTTCCCCAGGTGAGTGACAGCTGACTCCGCACCTCGGGCAATGGGGTGAAGGCCAGAAGCGGCAACGGCGTGTGCAGACGCGCCAACCTACGCACGGTGTCGCCGGACTGGGTGAAGGCAACCAGGGCCTTGGCGTCGAGGCGCTCTCCGATATCGCGCGCAGCGTAGGAGATCACGCCTCGCTTGGTGCGCGGCACGTGAGTCAGCGGAGGAACGCGTGTCGATTCGGTTTCGACAGCCTCGACGATGCGTGCCATCGTGCGGACGGTCTCCATGACGTACTTGCCAACCGATGTCTCGCCGGAAAGCATGACCGCGTCCGCGCCGTCGAGGACAGCGTTGGCAACGTCGGAAGCCTCAGCGCGGGTGGGGCGCGAGTTCTCGATCATCGACTCGAGCATCTGCGTTGCCACGATGACGGGCTTGGCGTTTTCGCGGGCGATCTGGATGGCACGCTTCTGCACGAGCGGAACCTGCTCGAGAGGCAACTCCACGCCGAGGTCGCCACGGGCAACCATGACGGCGTCGAATGCCAACACGATGGCTTCGAGATTGTCGATAGCTTCCGGCTTTTCGAGCTTCGCGATAACGGGAACGCGGCGACCGACTCGGTCCATGATGGCGTGAACCAGTTCGACGTCCGCAGGCGAACGAACGAACGACAGAGCGATGAAGTCGACACCCAACTTCAGGGCGAATTCCAGATCGGCAATATCTTTGCCCGACAGTGCCGGAACGGAGACATTCATACCGGGAAGCGAAAGGCCCTTGTTGTTGCTGACCGGTCCACCCTCGGTGACCGTGCAGACTACGTCGTTCCCTTCGACCGCCGTGACGACAAGACCGACCTTGCCATCGTCGACGAGCAGGCGATCGCCCGGCTTGGCGTCGCGTGCGAGTTCCTTGTACGTGGTTCCGACGCGGTCGTGAGTGCCCTCGACGTCGTCGACGGTGATACGAACCTCTTCACCGCTTTCCCAGACGGTCCGCTCGTCCTTGAATCGACCGAGCCGGATTTTTGGGCCTTGCAGGTCGGCGAGGACGCCGACGGCCTTGCCTGTAGCGTCTGACGCTGCGCGGACGCGGATGTAGTTCTCTTCGTGATCGGCGTGGTCGCCATGGCTGAAGTTGAGCCGGGCCACGTCCATGCCGCTCTCCACGAGCTCACGGATTCGGTCACCGGTAGCTGTTGCCGGTCCCAGGGTGCATACAATTTTTGTCCGTCGGTTCACGGCTCGAGCCTAGTCGCTCGCAGTGCGCACTTCTATCCGGCGCGTCCGACGTGCATCTTTTGTTCTTACTCGATTCAGTTTCGATTCCTGATTACGAGTGGCAACGCACCGGGATGTACGGGAGCTGGAAGCTGCGATGCCCCAGTCAGATACCGATCGACCGCCCGCGCAACCGAGCGTCCTTCAGCAATGGCCCACACCACCAACGATGCGCCCCGGTGTGCGTCACCGCACACGAAGACGCCGGGGCACGAAGTCTGCCAGTCGCGCCCGCAGGCGATCACCCCTCGTGAATTCGGCTCGAGGCCGAAGCCGCACAGCAAGCCGGTGCGCTCGACGCCTGTAAACCCGACGGCCAAGAACACAAGGTCACACGGCACGTCGAATACAGCCCCCACCGGTTCGGCAATCCGTCGGCCACTCTCGTCCCGTGACACACGAACGGGCGCGACGCGCACTGCCCGGACGTGACTTTCACCGGTGAATTCCTGAGCGGCTACCTCGAACTCACGCACTCCCCCCTCGGCGTCGGCGGGGGCGCTCCGCAGTAACAACGGCCAGAGTGGCCACGGGTCTGCGCCGTCGTCGCGTTCGAGTGGGGGCTGCTCGTGGTAATCCAATTCGACAGTCGACGCAGCTCCCTGACGGTGAACGGTTCCGAGGCAGTCGGCACCGGTATCACCACCGCCGATGATGACGACATTCTTGCCCGCTGCACTGATCCTGCTCGGCCCGTCACCAGCACATTCGCGGTTGGCCGGCACGAGGTACTCCATTGCCGGATGTATTCCTGTCAGATCACGACCGGGAACGTCGACGTCGCGCGCTCTCCCGGCCCCGATTGCCAGAACAACGGCGTCGTAGTTGGAGAGGAGCTCGCCCGCCGCGAGGTCGGTCCCCACATCACAATCCGTCACGAACTCGGTCCCCTCGGCGCGCATCTGTTCAAGCCTGCGGTCGATGTGATGCTTCGAGATCTTGAAATCAGGGATGCCGTAACGCAGCAGCCCGCCGACGCGGTCATGCCGCTCGAACACCGTGACTCGGTGACCTACACGCGTCAGTTGTTGCGCTGCAGCGAGACCCGCAGGCCCTGATCCGACGATCGCCACCCGGGCATCGGAACGTACGGACGGGATCTGCGGGTGCACCAAACCCTCTTCCCACGCGGTGTCGGCAATCGCCGCTTCGATGCGTTTGATCGCCACGCTTCCGCTGGTCAAGTGATTGGAAAGAGCAAGTACGCAGGCAGTTTCACACGGCGCCGGACACAGCCGTCCGGTGAACTCCGGAAAGTTGTTGGTCTCGTGCAATCGGTCCGCAGCAAGGGACCAGTCGTCGCGCCGCACGAGGTCGTTCCAGTCCGGGATCAGATTCCCCAGTGGGCACCCCGACAGACCCGAATGGCAGTACGGGATTCCGCAATCCATGCAGCGCGATGCTTGCTCGGACACCTCGTGCTTGCGCTGATCGGTGGGAAGCTCGGCATAGACCTCACTCCAGTCAGCTGTTCGCTCCGGCACCGGGCGCATCGGCGTCGAAGCGCGCGTGATGCCGAGAAAACCTCGCGGATCAGGCACTGGCCGTCTCCGTCAGAATGTCGCCGGCCTCCGCTGCACCTGCCAGTTTTTGTTCCTCGATTACTCGCTCGTAATCCACCGGCATCACCTTGGTGAATCGCCCAGACTCGCACGACCAGTGTGCAAGCAGACGCGCCCCGACGCAGGACCTCGTCCATTCGACATGGGCGGCAATCATCATCTTCAACCACTGGAGATCATCGGGCGTCGGTTCCTGCAACGTCACCGACGTCAGGTTCACGTTGTTCGGATCCACGTCGAGAACAAACGCGATACCGCCGGACATCCCCGCTGCGAGATTTCGACCGGTTGCACCGAGGATCACTACCCGTCCGCCGGTCATGTACTCACACGCGTGATCACCGGCCCCTTCGACAATTGCGTCGGCGCCGGAATTGCGCACAGCACAGCGCTCCCCCACCCGGCCGCGCGCAAACAGTTCCCCTGCAGTGGCCCCGTACAGGAGCGTGTTGCCGGCGATCACCTGCTCTTCGGGGCGAAAGCCGACATCAGCGTCGGGACGGAGAGCTATCCGCCCTCCCGAAAGCCCCTTACCCACATAATCATTGGCGTCACCGGTCAAGTCGAGAGTGATCCCCCTCGGCAGGAACGCACCGAGTGACTGACCGGCCGTTCCGTGCAGCCGCACGACAATGGTGTTGTCCGGCAACCCAGGTGCCCCGTATCTCCGGGTCACCTCGGCGCCGAGGGCTGTACCCACTGCCCTGTCCCCGGTGTGGACGTGGCAGTCGATCCGAACGAGTGTCGCATGGTGGAGTGTGTCGGCAGCGCGCTCGACAAGCATCCTGTTGAGATCACCGACGCCGGGCCGCGTCGCAGCTGCGACGCCGCGCCGTGTCACGACCGGAACCGACAGGAGCGGCGCCAAGTCCAGGCGGCGACTCTTCCGATTTCCACTTTCGGTGCAGGGCACCAACATGTCAGCACGCCCCACTGCCTCGTCGAGGCTGTGAAAACCGATGTCGGCCAGAATCTCCCGCACACCGTCGGCGATGAACCGGAAGAAACTTGTGACGTACTCGGGGCGTCCGGTGAACCGTGCCCGTAGCTCCGGATTCTGCGTCGCCACCCCGACCGGGCAGGTGTCGAGATGGCACACTCGCATCATGACGCAACCGGCGGCGATCAACGGCACTGTCGAGAATCCGTATTCCTGCGCGCCGAGTAACGCAGCCACGACAACATCACGGGCCGTGCGCATACCACCGTCGCATTGCAGGACAACTCTCTCCCGTAACCCATTGAGCACCAACGTCTGCTGAGTTTCCGCGAGCCCGAGCTCCCACGGCGTCCCGGCGTGCTCGATCGAGGTCAACGCGGCCGCACCGGTACCACCGTCGTGGCCGGAGATCAGCACCACGTCGGCATGCGCTTTGACCACGCCTGCTGCAACGGTTCCGACGCCGACAGCGCTGACAAGTTTGACGTGAATTCGGGCCTTGTTGTTGGCTTGGCGCAGATCGTAGATCAGTTGTGCGAGATCCTCGATCGAGTAGATGTCGTGATGCTGCGGCGGCGAGATGAGACCGACACCCGGCGTCGAATACCGCGTCCGGGCGATCCACGGATACACCTTGCTGCCAGGTAGTTGTCCACCTTCGCCCGGCTTGGCTCCCTGCGCCATCTTGATCTGAATATCGCTTGCACTGACCAGATAATCGCTGGTCACGCCGAACCTACCGCTGGCAACTTGTTTCACGGCGCTACGACGCGCACAGTCGTACAGGCGATCCGGATCCTCACCGCCCTCCCCCGAATTGGATCGTCCACCCATCGAATTCATCGCTATCGCCATCGTCTCGTGGGCTTCCGCGGACAACGAGCCGTAACTCATGGCGCCGGTGTTGAATCGGCGCAGAATCGCCTCGGCAGGTTCCACCTCGTCGATGCTGAGTGCAGGCCGATCTCCGGTTCGGAAGCCAAGAAGCCCTCGCAATGTTCCGCCCTGCGCGCCGCTGCGATCGACCTCGTCGCTGTACCGCCGGAACACGTCGGCGCGGCCCGACCGTGTGGCGTGCTGGAGGAAGAACACCGATTCCGGTGTGAACACGTGTATTTCACCGTCTCGGCGATAATGGTATTCGCCGCCGAAGTCGAGCTGACGTCGATGTGCATGCGCGGCCGCGTGGCGCACCACCACATCCTCGGCAAGCTCCGCGATACCTATGCCGCCGAGCTTGCTCGTGGTGCCGCAGAAGTACTCGTCCACAAGCCGCGCACTCAGGCCGAAGGCCTCGAATACCTGTGCACCGGTATAGGATTGGACGGTCGAGATTCCCATCTTCGACATCACCTTGAGCACACCCTGATTGGCCGCGTCCAGATAGCGCGTCGCCGCAGTACCTGAATCCACTCCGTCCAGGCCACATTCCGCAACCGACTCGAGGGCCAGATACGGTTGGACAGCAGCAGCGCCGTATCCGAGCAGCAATGCGCAATGGTGAATCTCCCGAGCGTCGCCGGTCTCGACGATCAACGAGACCTTACTGCGCCGACGCTTCCGAACGAGATGGTGATGGACCGCGCCAACTGCGAGCAACGACGGAATCGGCGCGTGGTCACGGTCCCACGTTCGATCGGAGATGACCAGGATGTGGCGCCCGGCGTCTACTGCCGCACTGGCTTCGTCACGTAGCTCGCCGAGCGCCGCTTCCAGACCTTCTGTGCCGGCGGCAATGTCGAACACACCGTGCAGTGTCGTCACACCAGCGCCGGATATGCGGACGATCTCCGCCAGTTCCGCTCCGGACACCACGGGCCTGTGCACCAGGGTTCGCCTACACGATGATTCGTTCGGGTCGAGGAGATTCTGTTCAGAGCCCAGAACCACCGACAACGTGGTGACAACTTCCTCTCGAATCGCATCCGACGGTGGATTGGTGACCTGTGCGAACAGTTGAACGAAGTAGTCGTACAGCAGCCTGGGACGCGCGGAGAGCACTGCCAGCGGCGTATCGGTTCCCATCGATCCCACCGGCTCGTGACCGGTGGCGGCCATCGGCGTCAGAACTACACTCAACTCTTCCTCGGTGTACCCGAAGACCTGCTGATGCTGCATCAGCACCGATGGGTCCCCACGTGATTTGGGCGGATCAGGTGTGTTGCCAACCAGAGTGAGGTTCGCGTCGAGCCAACGCCGATAGGGCGCAGCACCTGCCAACTCGGCCTTGACCTCGTCGTCCGGAACAATACGCTGTTGCGACGTGTCCAACAGGAACATTCGACCGGGTTCGAGTCGACCCTTTGCTATCACGTCGGCCGACGGCACATCGAACACACCACTCTCGCTGGACAATACGACTCGACCCGCCCGGGTGCGCCACCAGCGCCCGGGCCGAAGCCCGTTGCGGTCGAGGACGGCTCCCACCACGGTTCCGTCACTGAACGTAACCGAGGCAGGTCCGTCCCATGCCTCCATCAGGCACGCATGAAATTGATAGAACGCACGTAGCTCGGCCGACATGGCCGAATCCTGTTCCCAGGCAGCGGGAATCATCATCGCCACAACGTGGGGCACACTGCGCCCGCCGAGGGACAACAGCTCGAGCACCTCGTCGAACGACGCAGAATCCGACACCCCGGACGTGCAGATCGGCATCAGCCCGTCGAGATTGCCGCCGAAGAGCTCGCTCCGAAGCTGCGGCTCGCGCGCGCGCATCCAATTTCTGTTTCCGACAATGGTATTGAACTCGCCATTGTGTGCAACAAATCTGAACGGTTGCGCCAACGTCCACGACGGAAAGGTGTTGGTCGAGAACCTGCTGTGCACGACGGCCAGTGCGCTACGCATCCGCTCGTCCTGCAGGTCCGGGTAGAACAGCGGCAACTGACACGGCGTCACCATCGCCTTGTACACCATCGTTCGCGCGGACAACGATGGAAAGTAGACGCCGGAACCCTCGTCCACAACATGTGGGGTGATCCGTTCGGCCTGCTTACGCAGCTCGAGGACACGGCGGTCCAAAGCGATACCGGCCGAGCCCCCACGTGTGTCCGCGACAAAGCACTGACTGATGAACGGCGCACATTCCGTTGCCGATATACCCAGGACTGCCGAATCGACGGGAACATCTCGCCAGCCGAGTACCGACAATCCCACTGAACGCGCGCACCGCTCGATGCGCACGAACGCACGTCGCCGGGGCCGCGCGGCCCGGGGAAGGAAGCAGATACCGGCCGCAAACCTACTCTCACCACGCTCGTTTACATCCGGTAACACGAAGTCGGTGACAGCCCTCAGAAGTTCGACGGGTAGCTGAAGGAGAATTCCCGCTCCGTCACCGGTGGTGGAATCAGCTCCGATGGCACCGCGATGGGACAGCTTGCGCAGTGCGGACAAGCCGTCTTGCACGATCGAATGAGAGCGTCTGCCGTAGATGTCAGCGACAACGGCGACACCACACGAATCTGCTTCCTGATCGGGGTTGTACAGCCCCTGTGGACCAGGCATCTGAGAAAACAGCATGCGTGCCCTCCACCATGCGGGGCCGCCACACGAACCCGCAACCGGCAAAGGTCAGTTTACAACCGGTATGTGCAGGTTGCGATAGAAAAAACCGTGGCACCCCTGTATCGAGGTGCCACGGTGAAACGAGCGAGGGGATCAACTGCGGAGTGGTCGCCCGTACTTGTCCTTCACACTGCCGGTCAGCATCATGATGCCGTCGATCAACGGCCAGATACCACCGATTCCACACGTCAACCAAGTCACCGCAATCTGTGCGATCGCAGTACCGGGCTGATTGAGATAGAACCGGCCGGCGCCGAATCCGCCGAGCAGAATGCCGAGCAGGCCGGCGGTCACCTTCGACTTGTCGGAGAACGGCTGCCCGGTGATCGGATCACGACCGAACGGCGCCGACGGATCGACAAAACCATAGGGCTGCGCATAAGGCTGCTGCTGCCCGTAACCGGGGTTCTGCGGCGGAGCGGTGTAACCCTGAACCGGTGGCGCTGCATACGGATTTGCGCTCTGGTCGGCTGGGACGCCGTACACCGGACCATCCGCCGGAGGCGGATAGCTCTGTTGCTGATAAGGCTGCTGTTCGTAGCTCGGCGGCGTGTAGCTCGGCGGCGTGTAGTTCGGCGGCGCGGGCTCCGAAATCGGATACGCAGCCGTCGGATCTGAAGCAGCCGAGAACGCTGTTGTGGGCTCCGACCCCGCCGGCGGCGGGTAAATCGGATGGCTCCCCCACCCCGGGCCGTTGCCCATTCCCGCATATGTGTCCCAGCCGGGACCGGTGCCCGTTGTTTCGGTTGACGGAGTCTTCTCCGTGGGCGCCGAGGTTTCGCTCAAGGAAGCATCAGCGGTTGCCTCGTAATCGAAGGGCGAACCGAACTGCGGGGGAACCGCGGATTGAGAGCTCGAAGCGTCCCCGGACTCTGCGGGATCCGGATACTTGTTCAAGTCAGGCAACGTGTATTCCTTCGGGTCGACGACGGTCCGGCAAATCGTTGAGGCAAGTGATCTTTATACCTCGAACTGGGTGCGATGCGGACCAGTCATGGCTTGTCCGGCTTCTTCAGATCAACATCCTGCTTTGCGTCCACGCTGGTTGAATCGGCAACCTTTGCCGTCGCGATACCGTCATCCGAGTCGGTATCACTGTCGGTGGCCTCCGAAGCTGTGTTCTCGACGGGCGTGTTCTCGACAGGCGTGTTCTCGACGTAGTCCTTGGACTTCAGTTCGGAAGGATCTTCACGACCCTTCTTGGCCAGCAGGAAGTACGCAACTGCCGCCACGAACACGATCACCGAGGTGAAGGAGTTGACGCGAATGCCTGCAAGTTCGTATGCCGGATCGTCGCGCATGAGTTCGACGAAGAACCGACCGGCGCAGTAACCCGCCACGTAGAGGGCGAACAGTCGTCCATGGCCGATCTTGAATCGGCGATCGACCACGACAAGCAGGACGACGATGAGGACGTTCCACACGGCCTCGTACAGGAAGGTGGGGTGCACGACCTTCTCTACGACGCCGGTCGATACACCGGACAACGCATCGGTCTGACCTGACGAGTTCACACGCTGGAAGATTTCCAATCCCCATGGCACTGTCGTTTCGCGCCCGTACAACTCCTGGTTGAAGTAGTTGCCGAACCGACCTATCGCCTGCGCAAGCAGCACACCAGGCGCGATCGCGTCCCCCAGCGCCGCGACGGGGATCCCACGCCTGCGGCACCCGATCCAGGCGCCGACACCGCCGAGGAAGACTGCGCCCCAGATTCCGAGGCCACCGTTCCACACTTTGAGTGCGTCGATCGGTGTGCCGCCTTCACCGAAATACTGCGGCCAGTCGGTGAGCACGTGGTACAGCCGGCCACCGATCAATCCGAACGGCACGGCCCAGACTGCGATATCGAGAACGGTGCCCTTCTCGCCGCCTCGCGCGACCCACCGCCGGTCGCCCCAGACGATGGCGACGATGATTCCGGCGATGATGCAGAGCGCGTAGGCGCGCAGTGCCACGGGCCCGATGTACCAGACACCTTGTGGAGGACTGGGAATGTAGGCCAGTAGTTCAACAGTTGACGTCACGACGCCACGTTAGCCGAGCGGACACCTTCAGCGAGTTCTTCGGTGAGGGCACGGACAGCTCCGAGTCCGTTTTCCACAGCCGAGACCAGCGCAGACCCGACGATTACTGCGTCGGCATAGCCGGCAATTTCTGCTGCCTGGGCGCCAGAGCGAACGCCAAGCCCGACACCGACCGGGATATCGGAATGCGCGCGGATCCGTGCGGTGAGTTCAGGTGCCATCGACGACACTGCGTCGCGCGCTCCGGTGACACCCATCGTGGAGGCCGCGTATACGAACCCGCTACTTGCCTGGAGCGTCATAGCCAGTCGCTCTTCGGTGGACGAGGGTGCCACGAGGAAGATCCGATCGAGGTGGTGCTTCTCGGACGCTTCCATCCAGTCGGCGGCCTCGTCAGGAATGAGGTTGGGGGTGATCAGTCCGAGTCCGCCTGCGGCAGCGAGGTCGCGGGAGAACTTGTCGATCCCGTACTGCATGACCGGGTTCCAGTACGTCATGACTACGGCCTTGCCGCCGACCGAGCTGATCTGCTCGACGACGGTAAAGATGTCGCGCAAGCGGACGCCGTTGCTGAGGGCAGTTTCAGCGGCACGCTGAATGGTCGGTCCGTCCATCACGGGGTCGGAGTACGCGACCCCGACCTCGATGATGTCGCAGCCGCCGTCGACCATCGTCTTGAAGACGTCGATGGATTCGGACACCGTTGGGTAGCCTGCTGGCAGGTAGCCGACGAGCGCAGCTCGGTTTTCCGCCTTACATGCCGCAAACGTGGATGCGAGGCGTGATGGTCGTTCGCTCACTTGTCCGAGCCTTCCGTGTTGTTCTGGTCTGCGGGCTGGTCTGCGTTGTCGAACAGACCGAACCAGCTCGCGGCAGTATCCATGTCCTTGTCGCCACGACCGGACAGGTTGACGACGATGATGGCGCCTTCGCCGAGCTCCTTGCCCAGGCGCAGCGCGCCGGCAACCGCGTGCGCGGATTCGATGGCCGGGATGATTCCTTCGCGCCGCGAGAGCAGAAGGAGCGCATCCATTGCCTCGGAGTCGGTGACGGGCTCGTAGGTAGCCCGACCGATGTCGTTGAGATACGCATGTTCCGGACCGACACCCGGATAGTCCAAACCTGCGGAGATGGAATGTGATTCGATGGTCTGACCGTCTTCGTCCTGCAGCAGGTACGAGTACGCACCCTGGAATGCGCCAGGCGTTCCGCCTGCGAATGTTGCTGCATGCCTACCGGTTTCAACGCCGTCGCCCGCTGCCTCGTAACCGACCAGTCGCACCGACAGATCGTCGATGAACGGGTGGAAAATACCGATGGCGTTGGAACCGCCACCGACGCAAGCCGTGACGGCGTCGGGAAGCCGACCGGTCAAGGCCTGAACCTGAGCGCGGGCCTCGAGACCGATGACCCGCTGGAAATCGCGCACGAGGGTCGGGAACGGATGCGGACCGGCAGCGGTACCGAAGCAGTAGTAAGTGTCGTCCGCGTGGGAAACCCAATCGCGGAGAGCTTCGTTGATCGCATCCTTGAGTGTGCGCGAACCGGTTTCGACCGAGACGACCTCGGCGCCCAGCAGGCGCATCCGGGCGACGTTCAACGCCTGACGCTCGGTGTCGACCGCACCCATGTAGATGACACACTCGAGGCCGAGCAACGCGCAGGCGGTGGCCGAGGCGACGCCGTGCTGTCCCGCTCCGGTCTCGGCGATGATACGAGTCTTGCCCATTCGCTTGGCCAGAAGTACCTGACCGAGGACGTTGTTGATCTTGTGAGAACCGGTGTGGTTCAGATCTTCACGCTTGAGGATGATGCGAGCACCGCCAGCGTATTCGCTCATGCGCGTTGCTTCGAAAATCGGCGACGGGCGTCCGGTGTAGTCGCGCTGCAGTCGGTCGAGTTCGTTCAGGAAAGCGTCGTCGCTGCGGGCCTTCTCGTATTCGGCGGTAACTTCCTCGATAACCGCCATGAGCGCCTCGGGCACATGACGTCCGCCGTAGACACCGAAGTGCCCTCCGGCATCCGGATCATGAGTGGTGCGCTCGGCAAGTCCGGCACTGGCCGGCGGCAGATTGCCGCCCTTGAAGACTGGTCCCTGAGTACGTGAAGTCACTCCCCCAGTCTGCCCCAAGCGTGTCGCCTGTCACCGCCCGGGTACGGGCAGTTGCCACCGCTCGGGTGCGGGCAAACCCCTCCCGAGCGGTGATGCGATTCAGCGTGACGGTTTAGGGCAGGACGGATGCGCTCCGGCGTTGACCAGATCGGCAACCGCTTTACGCGGATCACCACTGGTCACGAGGCCTTCGCCCACCAGGACTGCGTCTGCGCCTGCGCCTGCGTACGCGAGCAGATCAGCAGTGCCACGAACGCCCGACTCGGCGATCTTGATGGTTTCGGTCGGAAGGCCAGGGGCGATCTGACCGAAGGTGTTCTTGTCGACCTCGAGGGTCTTGAGGTTGCGGGCGTTGACACCGATAACCTTGGCGCCGGCTTCGAGCGCGCGGTTGGCCTCTTCCTCGGTGTGAACCTCGACCAGCGCAGTCATCCCCAACGATTCGGTGCGATCGATCAACGAGGCAAGCGCCTGCTGCTCGAGTGCCGCGACGATCAGCAGAATGACATCGGCGCCATGGGCGCGTGCCTCGTGAATCTGGTACGGACCCACGATGAAGTCCTTGCGCAACACCGGAATAGTGACGGCCTTGCGGACGGCATCCAGGTCGGCGAGCGATCCGTGGAAACGACGTTCTTCGGTGAGAACGCTGATAATTCGAGCACCGCCCGCTTGGTAGGCGGCTGCCAATTCGGCGGGGTCGGCGATGTCTGCGAGCGCACCCTTGGACGGGCTTGCGCGCTTCACCTCGGCGATGACGCCGATGCTCGGTTCCAGAAGTGCCGCTACAGCATCGAGGGCGGGCGGTGCAGTGGCCGCGGCAGCCTTGACTGCAGCGAAGTCGAGTACGGCTTCGCGGGCGGCGACATCAGCGCGCACCCCGTCGAGAATCGAGTCGAGTACGGTCATCGTGGCCCGAATCCTTTCTGGGCAAGTGCCCGATGTGAGATACGTCATCGGGGTGGTGTCAGCCTAGTTGGGCGATTTTTTGCTACTCCGCCCGGGTACCCACGCGCGTGGGAGTTCGGACGTAATCGAGGTCACGATCGTGAATCCTTGCCCGGCTCATTGCCGTCCACGTCAGGTTTCTCGCCTTCCGTATCGAGCGTCGGATCTTCCCCGGCGTCGAGCGCGTCCCACAGCATCCGTTGTGTCACAGGCTCGTCGGGCGCATCTTTGCTTCCCTGTCCGAGCTTGGCCGCTGCCTCCCGGCGAGCTGCAGGGTTGTCGTACTTCGACGAGAGACCGGCGCGCGCCTTGGGCTTTCGCATGAGCAGAACACCGGCAGCGAGAGCCGCAAGGGCCCCGGCGAGCGCGAGCAGCGCAGGCAACACCGATGCTTCGGCGGACACTTCTTCGAGGTGCGAGGACAGTTCGGCAAGATCTGCGGCGCGGTCGTCATCTGCTCCCGAAACCAACAGTTGGACAGCTGGAACTGCGACTCCGATGCCGACCAATCCCACCAACAGGCCGACAACTCGGAGCGCCCACCCACGGACCGCGAACGACGCCGCAACAGCAGCAAGAAGCGTGAGAGCGAGCGGCGTCATCGCCGCAGCCCACGTGCCACCGTCGAGATCCGTGGTGCGCGCCAAAGTCTTACCGTCACTGGAGGTTACTTGTACCCACGTCATCCGCGAGCTTCCCCACAGCGCAATGGCCGCGATCCCCAGCAGGAGCGTGGTCAGCATCGTGGTGCTGCGGCCCGAACGTGGTGTCGGCGAGTCCGCGCCGGTGCTCGAAGCTTGTTCGCTCACTTACCCTTCACCTCCGATGGTGCGCAACGTGTGTGCCGATGCGATCGCGCTGAGCACGGCCATCGCCTTGTTCCGCGCCTCGGTGTCCTCGTAGACCGGATCGGAGTCGGCGACCACACCTGCACCGGCTTGGACGTATCCGATGCCGTCCTTGATGAGTGCGGTGCGAATCGCGA
Organism: Rhodococcus sp. AD45-ID; assembly: GCF_003023755.1. NCBI lineage: Bacteria > Bacillati > Actinomycetota > Actinomycetes > Mycobacteriales > Nocardiaceae > Rhodococcus > Rhodococcus sp. AD45-ID. The sequence goes on from NZ_PYHL01000001.1 coordinate 109,156, forward strand.
TCGCGGTGTCGGCATCACCGGCGAAGTCGAGGTACCCGACAATGCCGCCGTAGACCCCGCGGCGGGTGGGTTCGAGTTCTTCGATCAACTGCATCGCCCGGACCTTGGGAGCGCCCGAGAGCGTTCCGGCCGGGAAGCACGCCGTGACAGCGTCGAGCGCCTGCTTGCCCTCCGCGAGGTGCCCGGTCACGGTGGAGACCAGGTGCATCACGTGGCTGTATCGCTCGATGTGGCGGTAATCGTGCACCTTGACCGTGCCGGGTCGGCAGACACGACCGAGGTCGTTGCGTCCGAGGTCGACCAGCATCAGGTGCTCGGAGTTTTCCTTCTCGTCAGCGAGGAGGTCCTTCTCGAGGAGGATGTCGTCTTCCTCGGTTGCACCGCGCCACCGGGTTCCGGCGATCGGGTGAGTGGTTGCGACACCTTCCGAGACGGTAACCAGTGCTTCTGGGCTGGAGCCGACAATGGAGAATGCGGTCTCACCGTCACCGTTCGGGACGTTGAGCAGGTACATGTACGGACTGGGGTTCGAGGCCCGCAACATTCGGTACACGTCAATAGGTGCTGCGGTGCAGTCGATCTCGAATCGTTGGGAGAGCACGACCTGGAATGCCTCGCCCGCTTCGATATCGCCGATCAGCTTCTTCACGTCGACGCCGAAACTCTCCGTCGTGCGCTGACGGCGGTAACTCGGGGTGACCTTGGCAAACGTGGAGACCGTCGACTTGGCTGGTGCCGCAAGTGCCCGCGTCATCGCGTCGAGACGCGCGACGGCGTCGTCGTACGCCTCCTCGACCCGTGCGTCGGTGCCGTCCCAGTTGACTGCGTTGGCGATCAACGTGATCGCACCCTCGTGATGGTCGACGGCGGCAATGTCTGCGGCCAGCAACATGACCATCTCGGGGATCTGCAGGTCGTCGACGGCCGAGTTGCCCACGTTTTCGAGCCGACGGACGGCGTCGTATCCGAGGAATCCGACCATCCCGCCGGTAAGAGGCGGCAGGTCGGGCAGACGTTCCGAGCGCAAAAGTTCGAGAGTGGCACCGAGTGCGTCGACAGGGTTGCCACCGGACGGTGCGCCGGCGGGGACGTTGCCGTACCAGGCGGCTTCACCGTCGATGACGGTCAGAGCGGCAGGACTGCCGACGCCGATGAAGGACCATCGTGACCACGACCGGCCGTTCTCCGCAGACTCGAGAAGGAAGGTTCCCGGACGGTTCCCGGCCAACTTCTCATAAGCCGAGAGCGGAGTTTCGGAGTCCGCCAGCACTTTTCGTGTCACCGGAACTACCCGATGCTCGGCGGCGAGGGCACGGAACTGCTCTCGCGTGGTGGTGGAATCGGACGCCGCATCGACGATCGCGGTGTCGGACGAGGGTGCGGACTTGGAGGTGGGCTCGCCGTGCATGACTCCATCATCCCAGGCTCACCTGCGCGGGCCTCGTTCGCGGGTAACCTCAGCCGAATGAAACCAGGTCAGCTTGCTCCCGATTTCACCCTGCCCGATCAGGACGGAACGCCCCGTTCGCTGACCAGCCTGCTGGAGAAGGGGCCACTGGTGCTGTTCTTCTATCCGGCAGCCTCAACGCCGGTGTGCACCGCGGAAGCGTGCCACTTCCGCGACCTCGGCAAGGATTTTGCAGCGGTAGGCGCCGCTCGCGCGGGCATCAGCACCGACACCGTCGAAGCGCAGTCGACGTTTGCCACTACCCAGTCCTTCGACTATCCCCTGCTCGCCGACACCGACGGCACCGTTGCCGAGCAGTTCGGCGTCAAACGCGGACTGCTCGGCAAGTTGATGCCGGTCAAACGTTCAACGTTCGTGATCGACACGGATCGAACCGTATTGAAGGTCATCTCGAGCGAATTCCGCGCGAGCACACATGGCGATCAGGCACTCGAGTTTCTCCGGAGTCGCACCTGACCCGCTACGCGACCTGAATCGAGCGCTTTGCGAGTCCCATCCAGAAACCGTCGATGACCTGGGTGGGCACCTGCTCAGGATCGGACGACGCACCGAGAGTCACGAACAGCGGCGCGAAGTGCTCGATGGTCGGGTGTGCGTACGGCATACCGGGAGCCTGTGCTCGGAAATCGATGAGCGAATCGACGTCGCCGGCTGCGAACCGCTCCCCGGCCCACGCGTCGAATTCGGCAGACCAACCTGGAGCCTTTGCCTCCGGCGACGGGTCACGCAGAAATGGCAGGCCATGGGTTGTAAATCCGGATCCCACGATCAACACGCCCTGCTCGCGCAGTGGACGCAACCGTTGGCCGAGGTCTAGCAGACGTTCGGGGTCCAGCGTCGGCAGGGAGATCTGCAGCACGGGAATGTCCGCATCCGGGTACATCACCGTCAACGGAACATAGGCGCCGTGATCGAGGCCACGATTGGGTTGCTGGACGACCTGCTCGTTATCTGGCATCAACGCTGCCACCTGCGTGGCCAGGTCCGGCGCCCCCGGCGAGTTGTACCGAGCCCGGTAAAACCGCTCGGGGAATCCACCGAAGTCGTAGATCAGCGGGGTTCCCGTTGTGGTCGATCCGATGGTCAGCGGCGCGGATTCCCAATGTGCCGACACGATCAAGATTGCCGTCGGCCGTGGCAGGTCACCGGCCCACGCGCCTAGTTGCTTCACCCAGAGAGCGCTGTCCACCAACGGCGGGGCACCGTGGCTGAGATACAGCGCGGGCATTGTGGCGGCGGACATAGCGGCTCCTCATGAGTTCACCGAATAGTTTTAAGTTGAAGGTTCAACCTAATATAGAACTCAACACTTGAAACGCGCAACTATTCCCTGCCTGCACCCACTGGACACTCGTCTGCAACCCTGTAGTGGTAGAACACAGCGCTTCGAAGGGGTACAGACCGATGAGTGGATCGAACGGCCAGGCCGAGTCGCCGGTTCAGACCAAGTGGCTCACCACCGAGCAACAGCAGGCCTGGCGCACCCTCATCTCCTTGGTAACCCGCCTACCAGCGGCTCTCGACACCCAACTCCAACGCGATTGCTCACTAACCCATTTCGAGTACTTCGTGCTGTCGGCGCTGTCAGAAGTACCCGACCACAAGCTGCAACTCTCTCTACTGGCACAGCAAGCCAATGCGTCGCTGTCGCGCCTCTCCCACGTCGTCACGAAGATGGAGAAGGCCGGCTGGGTCAAGCGTGAAGTGATCCGCGGTAGCCGAGGCTCCAACGCGGTACTCACCGATGCCGGAATGGCCAAGGTCATCGAGGCATCGCCCGGCCACGTTCGGTTGGTCCAAGCCTTGGTGTTCGAAGGCCTCGACGACAGCCAGGTCGCACAACTCTCCGCCCTGAGCGCCGCCATGGTCGACCAACTCGACAGAGGAATTGCCGGCGGACTCGGGAAAGCCTGACGGGACCACCCACACCGCGCACAACTTCCCCGGCTCCCGTAGTGTCTGGACACATGTCTGGTAAGGCCAACTTCGAGTCCACCCGCCGGCGCCTGTCGGGACAACAGGCCGAAACTGTCGATCGTTTGACCAAGGCAGCTGTTGCCATCCTGCGTACGCATGGGTTTTCCGCCCTGACCATTCGCATGGTCGCGAGCGAAGCTGGGGTCGCGCCGGCAACCGCGTACACCTACTTCTCGTCCAAGAGCCACCTTGTCGCAGAACTGTTCTGGCGACGCCTTGACGCGCTCCCTCACGAGGCCGACGCAGAGCAGGACCGCGAGAGTCAGGTCTGTTCGGTCCTGCGCAGTGTCGCACTCCTGGTGTCCGATGAACCGGAACTCGCCGCCGCAGTCACCACCGCGATGATGGCCGACGACCCGGACGTCGAACATCTCCGCGCCCGGATCGGGAAGAACATTCGCGAACGCCTGGTCGAGGCATTGGGACCGGAACATGATGCCGACGTCCTCGAAGCCCTTGAAATCGCCTGGTCAGGTGCATTGGTGCGGGCTGGAATGGGATACGAGTCCTACTCGCAGATCGCGGATCGCCTCGAGATCACCGCAAGGCTGATCATGGCGGGCCACGACAACAGCTGAGCAGAACTCAGATCGGTGTCAGCTCACTCACCAACCACCGGTCATCGACGCGTTCGACGGTGACCTTCACGCGACTCGAACTCGACGCCGGAGCCGGCTGCGCAAAACTGGTGGTGATCTGATCGACGAACATCAGCAATTCGACGCGATCGAACATGGCACCGAGCAACCCGACATCCACAACCCGGGCGCTGGTACTGATTCCTTGCGCTTTCGATTGGGGCGCAACAGTTGTCGCAGCAAACTCGACGAATTCGTCCTTGAACGTTCCGGTGGCTGCGCCAGCCCCGGCCGCGAGGTCACTGTCCACCATTTCACTGGTGTACGTAAGCAAGTCCTCCACCAACGCAGGTGCCGTTGCAATCGCATCCGCTCTCGCCGACTCGAGTGCAGCGCCGTCGCGGCGAATCCACAGCAGGGCGCACGCGGCAATTGCGAGAACCGCAACCAGCACGACAGAGATCGCCCGCCTCACGGCACGAACTCCACACTCGACATCAGAATTTTCCCGTCGACGTCCTCGACACCGATGCGCAGTCGATAGGTCCGCGACGTCGTCTCGCCCGCAGAATTGGCGACCTCCGCAGACGCCGCAATCAGTACTAATCCCGACGTCGCCGTCTCCGACGACAGTGCAGCAGCATCGATCCTTGCGTCGGAGTTGACAGATGCGGAACGTATCGCGTTGACGAACTCCGACTGATCGCCAACCAACTCCTCTGCGAACTCGCCCGTGCTGAGCGCTCGCAGTTGGGCCAGATCCTCGTCCACGGTATCGACGTGAATGTCGACCAATGCCAGCGCTCCCGCCGACGCCCCGTCCACCAGTTCCTGCCGATGAGCGTCCCGGGCATTGTCGCCCCGCATCGACATAGCGCCGGTCACCACCACTGCCGCCAAACCTGCAATCACCACCGCGACAAGCACGCGTCCGCGCGTGGTTACATGCCGCGAAACATCCTCGGTTGTCAGGGATTCGGTGTCGTCAACAACTGCTGCCACGAATCCCCCTTACCGATATCGGTGTGCCCGTATGCAATCCCGTCTGGCCCGGTGTACAACTCGTCGGGAGCGTTGGTTCCCGACGGCACGTACGGTTCCGGGCTCCGGCACGTCACCGGGTCCGGCGCCCGCTTGCCCGGAACTTCCATACACGGAATGTTCCGCGAACCGCGCACGGCAAAGACCGAATCCGCCGGCACCTTGCAGAACAGATCGGGCGGAGTGTCCGGAACACTGGTCACCGTGGGGTCGCGGCGCTGATCCGCCGGTAGGTATCCGGTGGAGCAGGCCGCCGGGTCTTGAGCCTGCAGATGGAAATTGACGTTGGCGGCTCCGTCCGCCTGGCCGCGTTGTACAACGGTCTCCTGAGCAGCAACAAGCGGCGGCAGTATGACCAGTACCTGTTCGAGTGACGCGTTGTAGGTGAGCGCAACCTGCCCGGCACTGGTCAGGTTGGCCAGGAGAATCGGCAGGGTCGGACGCAGATCCTGGAACAAGAGCTCCGCCTCGGTGGCGAACCCTGGCCCGGTGTCGATGATGTTGCGAATAGTGCCGTCCGCGATTTCCAATTGCCCGCTCAGCCGGGCGACGCTCGACGCCCACAATCGGATTTGATCCCCCGTGACAACTTGGGTCTCGAGGAGCGGGGCGAGTTGTTGCACAAGAGTTGTCGCGGGAGTAGTGGCGTCGGACAACTGATCTACAAAGGACGTGGTCGAATCCAGCAGTCTCGCAAGATCTTCGCCGCCACCGGCAAACGCAGCTGCAGACTCGTCGATCACCGCGCGCAGTTTGTCCTGTGGGACGGAGGCGAGCAACGCCTGCGCCTGATCGAGAACGGGTCCGATCTCCTGAGATATCACCACAGACTCGGTGTCGATCACGTCGCCGTCGGCCAGAAACGGGCCGTCAGAGGTGGTCGGCTGCAGATCGACGTACTGCTCGCCTATCGCCGATACGCTGCGCACAGCCGCCACCAGATCGGTACTGGGTACGGGAACTGAACTCTGCAAGGACAATTCGGCTTTCACGACGTCGGGGTGGAGCTGCACCGATCGGACTTGACCGATGGTGTCGCCGCGGTACGTCACATTCGCATTGCGGTACAGGCCACCGGCGTTGGGCAGTTCCACCGTCACTGTGTATCGCCCGATACCCAGCATCGTGGGAACACGGAGGTACGCGATCGCGGCCACCGTCATACCGAGCACGGCAAGGATCGCAAAGATCACCAACTGCCGGCGAACAAGCTTGGTGAGGATCATCGTCCTCCCTCCCCTCCATTGCCCGTTGCATTCAGCGGCGCGGTCATCGGGTCGACCGGCCCGCCGCCCATTTGCGGAGCACCGAACGGGGTACCGAAACCGAGTCCGGACTGTAATCGGTTGGTGGTCAGGTCGATCAGCGCCCACAGATTGGTGTAGTCGCCGCGCATCCCGTCATCGATGGTGGTCTGTGGGAACGGGAAGGTGCTCAGGTTTCCGAGATTGTTGATCAGATCCGGACCTGCCGCGACAACCTGCTGCAATGTCGGCTCGAGTGCCGCAAGATTTGCGCTCAGATCATCTCGCGTGCGGTTGACCAGGTCGGTGCCGACGTCTCCGAATCGGCCCACCGAATCGAGTGCGGTGGTCAGGGTAATGCGCTGATCTTCCAGTTCCGCCAAGGCTGGAGCCAGCACGTCGAGCGCCTTCCCCAGTACGTCGCGTTGGGCGTTGATTTCCCCCGCAAACACATCCAGGTTCTCCATCGTGGTCACCATGGCGATGCGTTGCCGGTCCAGGGTCTCGGTCAATGTGTCCATCTGCGCGAGTAGGTCACGTGCTGAGATGGTGCGTCCGCCGAGTGCATTGTTCAATTCGGTGGTGATGGTGTGAATTTGCGCGAGTCCGCCGCCGTTGAGCACTATGGACAGCGCTGTCAGAGTTTCCTCCGTAGTCGGGTACACGCCCGCCGACGCCAGAGGAATGACAGAGCCCTCGGCGAGCGTCCCTTCCGGTTCGACACCGACCGGCGGTGCCAGGGCAACATGCTTGGAACCCAGCAGGCTGGTCTGTCCGATTTTCGCGGTGGAATTAGCCGGCAACACCACCGAACCATCCAGGGACACTGTCACTTTCGCGTGCCAATTGTCGGAGGCGATGGCACTGATACTGCCGACCGTCACATCGTTCACCATTACCGGGGAGTTGGGACTGATCGACGTGACGTCCGGCATCTCGATGACCACGGAAAAACTGTCGGCGCCGCGCCCCGCAGCACCGGGCAACGGCACCGAATTCAGGCCGTTCCACCCGCAGCCGGACACGAGCACAACAACACCGACGCAACAGATTCTCCGGATCATCGTGTCCCCACCTCCGGCATCAGCAACTGCCCCAGCCCTGCGGGAACACTCACGCTCGGCAGGGAGGGAGCCGGCTTCAGATCCGGTTCGCTGTACACCAACTGATCCGGCGCCGCACCAAGCGCACGGGTCGGATTGATGTTCAGATCCGGATAGTTCGCTCTGATGGTGTTCAGGTACGGTCCGAGGTACTCGGCACACAATTCCGCACCCTTCGCAGAGGTTTCGTTTGCCAGTCCCGCGATACCGCCGCAGATGAAGTCGATGGGGTTGCCGATGTTCTGGAAGGCAGGCACCCCGACCATCGCGCCTTGGGCCGGGCGGTACACGTTGTAGTAATTGGACAAGGCCGTCGGCGCCAGATGCAGAAGCTTTTCGATCCCATCGCGTTTGTCCACCAGCACCTGGGAGACATCGGCCAATGTGTTCACCTGTTCGGTGAGCCCGCTGCGATTCTGTTCGACAAATCGGTGGACATCACCGATCGCCGCATCCAGATCAACCAGAGCTGGTGCCAATTGTGTCCGGCTGTCTGCCAACAGACCTGTCACTGTTGCCAGACGTCCCTGAAAGCTCACTATCTGTTCGTTGCTTGCCGCCAACGCCGTGGTGAAAATCTGCAGTCCTCGGATCGTTCCGAAAAGATCGCCACCTCCCTCGTTCAGAGTGCTCATGGCCGAAGACAGTTCCGTGATCGAACGTCCTAACGCCTCACCGTTCCCACTCAAAGCCGTGCCTGCGGCATCGAGGAATTCGGCCGCTGACCCGCGGGTCCCCTCGGACGGCCCCAATGCATCTGCCGCCCGGCCCAATTGCTCCTTGATCTGGTCCCATTCCACGGGCACCGCGGTTCGCTCGATTCCGATCTCCGCTCCATCGGCCAACGCGTCTCCCCCGTCCTCCGTCAATGCCGGCGTCAGCTGGACGAACCTGGCCGAGACCAAGGACTGAGCAACGATCACCGCGTGTGCGTCCGCTGCGACAGGGACGGATCGGGCGAGTTCGAGTTCGACCCGCATCTTCTCCCCCTGCGGAGTTATCGAGGTGACCTTGCCGACGTCGACGCCCACAACACGGACGTCGTCGCCGACGTAGAGTCCCGTCGTCGACGCAAAATAGGCCGTCACCGAGTAGTACCGAAAGTGCTGTACGACAAAATATCCCGCCACCGCCACCGCGAGTACCCCGACCGCGGCGACAATACGTTTCGCGACCATCAGCGAACCTCCGGTATCGGTAGCGGCGCAGGCGGAAGCCCGACAATCGCGTTGATCAACGGTTGGGTGTACTGGGCGGGAAGCAGGTTCTGGATGTACGAGTAGTAGAACGGTCCGCTCGCGACGGTATCGCCGAGCGTCCCCACGTACGTTCCGAGTCCGTCGATGCCCTGGGCCAGGTTGTCCTTGTTCTTCTGGAGTATCCCGAGCACCGTGTCGAGCTTGTTCAGGACCGGGCCCAGTTGTGCTTCGTTGTCGTGTACCAACCCACTGAGTTGAGTGGAGACAGCCGAGATGTCGGTGATGACGTTGCCCAACGCATCCTGCCTGCGGACCAGTTCACCAAGGAGAGCATCGCCGTCGACAAGAAGCGCGTTGACCTGCGGTCCCCGGTCCGCGAGGAGACCGGCCACGTTATTCGCATCTGCGAGCAGAAGCTTCAGTGTCTCGTCGCGGCGGTTGATGCTGTCCGACAGGCGGGCTACCCCGTCGAGGGCGGGCCGCAAGGAAGGCGCGCTGTCCGTCATCACTGCACCAACCTCCTCCAACGACGCCGACAACTGGTCGAGGTTGATGTCCTCGACCGTGGTGGTGAGGTCGCCGAGTACGTCGGGCAACGAGTACGCCGATCGGGTGCGTTCGAGTGGGATCTGTCCGCCGACGGGTATCCGTCCACTTCCATCCAGGTCGAGCGATAGCGCACGTTTACCGAGCAGGGACATCGTGGTGATCGCCGCCGACGTACTCTCACCGAGAGTGACGGAACCGTCGAGCGTGAAATCAACTCGAGCACGGCCTTTTTCGACAGCGATGTTGTCGACGGTGCCGATCTTCACCCCGGCCGCGTTTACCTCGTCACCGGCAGCCACACCACTCGCGTCGTTGAACACTGCGCTGTAGCTCACCCCGTTTTTCACGAACTGCAGATCCTGATACTGCAGTGACGCCAGCACCACCGACGCGGTCATCACCATCCCCACAACGCCTACTCGCACCGCCTGCTTCTGCGCCATCTCTCTCATCGTGGTGCGCACCTTCCGGTCGTCTGGTCGATCAGGTCGACCGTCATCGGTTTGCCGTCAGCCCCGTCGACTTTGAGCGCGATACCGCAGAGATAGAAGTTGAAGAAGGACCCGTAGGCACCAACTCGGATCAGTTGCCGATAGTTCGACGGCATCGACGCGAGGATTCGATCGAGCTCGCCTTGTTGCTCGACCAAAGGGTCCAAGCTCTGGTCGAGTTGCGACAGTGTGCCACTGATGTCGGGCCTGACCCCGGCCAGGAGATCTGCGAAAGTTTGTGCAGCGGTATCGATGCTCGTCACCGAAGTCCCGATCAGTTCCTTGTCCGACGCGAGTCCGCTGACCAGTTGTTGCAGATGGTCGAGTGTGTCGGTGAACTGTCCGCCTCGCCCACGTAATTCACTCAATACGCCGTCAAGATTGTTGATGACCCGGCCGATGAGCACATCACGGTCGGCAAGTGTGTTGGTGATCGATCCGGTATGTGCGAGCACCGACGCCACTGTCCCCGACTGCCCTTGAAATACCTCGAGCAGCGACAGGGACAGCGCGTTGACCTGGGAAGGGTCGAGCGCCTGGAACAACGGTTTGAAGCCACCGAGCAGCGCGTCGAGGTCCAGCGCCGGCGCAGTCCTGGTGGTGGGGATGGTTGCACCTGCGGCCATAGGTTGCGCGGCGCCGGGACTGTCGAGCAATTCGAGATAGCGGTTGCCCACGAGGTCCTGATAGCGCACCGCCGCCCGGGTCTGCTCCGTCAGAGTCTCCACCGAATCAACGCTGAATTTCACGTGAGCAAGGTGGTCGTCACCGAATTCGACGGCGCTCACCGTTCCGACAGGCACCCCGGCGATCCGTACCTTGTCGCCGGATTTCAGCCCGGACACATTGACGAATTGGGCTGCGTAACTGTGCTCGTCGCCTCCTCGCATCTGCCCGAAGACCAGCACGAGCCCAGCATTGACCAGCAGCATCACCGCCACGAAGATGCCGAATTTGATGCCGTAGCCGCGCCGCTTCATCGAATCGCCGTTCCGAACAGGTAACTGAGCAGGTTCGGCATGTCGTTTATCGGCTGGCCGCCATTCCACTGACGTTCCGGTTCGAAAGGATTCACACCCGTGTCCGTCACCAGGTAGGGCGCGTTGACATTCGGATCGCGCAACGGAAGGCCCATGCACTGCGGTCCGCCGGTTGCCGCGACCTTCGGCAGATCTTCAGGATAGCGATACGGTTCGGTGCCTGCGATCAATCCGATCGACATCTTGATTCCCGGCTGCCCGTTGTACGCGCCGTCGCCGATTGCCTTGCTCTCCTCGAGGCCATGGAACATGCATGGAATCACCGGCGAGTACTCTTCGAGAAGTTCGGTGGTTGGGCGCATGAGCGACAGGACGGTGTCGACACCGTCGGTATTTGCCCCGAGGACATCTTCTCCGGTGCGCGCCAACCCGATGACGTTCAGTAGCAGCAGATCCAGATTCTCTTGCTCGTCGAGGACGGTGGTGCCGGTGACAGTGAGCGAGCCGAGGGTGTCCATCAGATCCAGCACAGCCGCCCGATATGTCCCGGACACAACCGGAAGGTCTGTGAGAACCTCGTCGAAAGCGGCACCGGCACTGTTGAATTCGGCCAGCGACGCGTCGGCCTTCCCGAGTGCGACGCCCAACCTCGCCCCGCGACCTTGCAACGCGGTGGAAATCGCCCCAAGCGTCTGATCGAGTTTTCCGGGATCAACTGTCCGCAGGACGGCCGTCAACTTCTCGAACACGGTATCGATTTCGACGGTTACGTGATTCGCGTCGATGGTGGCGCCAGCGGTCAATCGCTCGGCGCTCGGATCCGCAGGCGCCGACATACTGACGAACTTCGCGCCGAAGGCGGTGTTCGAGGTGATCGCGACATCGACGTTGGCGGGAATCGACTCGAGTGCATCGGGATCGAGAAGGATGGACAACGTCGCGGTGGAATCGTCGGCCGGCGCGATCGACTCGACGGACCCGACGGTGACACCGGCCATCTTCACTCGCGCACCCGGATCCATCACAAGGCCGGCCCGCTCGGCAACAACTGTTATCGGAACGCGGGTGGTGAACGACTGATTGAACGACGCGACCGCCAGCGCCACGACGGCAACAATCGCGCACGCCAAGCCTAATGCCGCAAGCTTGTATCCGTATCTCTCCACTCGCTCTCCCTATCCGGACAAGTTGAAGTTGCCGGAACCGCCGTACAGCGCCAGCGAGACCAGAAGGGTCACCGCCACAACACAAATCAGTGACAGACGGACGCCGCGCCCGACAGCTGTGCCCACCCCCGAGGGTCCGCCTACAGCGCTGTAGCCGTAGTACGTGTGAATCAGCATGACCAGCAACGCCATCACCAGTACCTGCACGAAGGACCAGGCGACGTCGACCGGATCGAGAAAGGTGGTGAAGTAGTGGTCGTAGAGCCCGGACGATTGACCGAACAGCACCACCGTGGTGAAACGTCCCGCGAGGAACGATCCGACGAGCGCCAACGAGTACAGCGGCAGAATGGCGAGCATCCCGGCCACGATGCGCGTACTCACCACGTACGGAACAGAACTGATCGCCATCGCTTCGAGTGCGTCGATTTCTTCACTGATGCGCATAGCACCGATCTGCGCCGTCGAGCCGGCGCCGATGGTTGCGGACAGCCCGATTCCCGCGATGACCGGCGCGGCGATGCGCACGTTGATGAACGCGGAGAAGAACCCGGTGAGTGCCTCGACGCCGATGTTTCCGAGCGAACTGAAACCTTGAATCGCGATGGTTCCGCCTGACGCCAGCGTCAGGAACCCGACAACGGCGACGGTGCCGCCGATCAATGCCAACGCACCTGTTCCCATGCTGATCTCGGCGACCAGACGCAAGACTTCTTTCGGGTGTTTGCGCAGCGCCCAGGGAATGAAGGCAATAGCTCTGACGAAGAAAACCGCTTGCCGTCCGACATCGTCGACGGACCGCGACACACGTGCCATCCGCGCTCGGGTCGCCCCGAATTTTCCGAGTTCCGCCAGTGCCACGCCGCTCACCCCGCCGTCAGCCTGATGCCCACCGCGGTCACGATGGTATTGACCACGAAGAGCGCCATGAATGCGTAGACCACTGTCTCGTTGACAGCCTCGCCAACACCTTTCGGACCGCCACGGACGGACAGTCCCCGGTAACACGCAACCAGTCCGGCGAGCATGCCGAACAGTGCGGCCTTCACCATCGACAAGGCAACTTCGGGTAATCCGGTGAGCAACGTGATGCCGTCGACAAACGCACCGGGATTCACGCCTTGGAGGAACACCGAGAAGATGTAGCCGCCGGTGATGCCGATGACGCACACAAGTCCATTAAGCAGCAACGCAACCACCGTCGACGCGACAACCCGGGGAATCACCAGCCGATTGATCGGATCGATCCCGAGCACTTCCATCGCGTCGATCTCCTCGCGAATGGTCCGCGAACCGAGATCTGCGGCAATGGCGGTGGCGCCGGCGCCCGCCACGATGAGGACAGTGACCACTGGCCCGACCTGGGTGACGGCGCCGAGTGCCGCCCCGGCTCCGCTGAGGTCGGCAGCACCGATCTCGCGCAGCAGGATGTTGAGAGTGAAGCTCACCAGAACCGTGAACGGCACTGCCACCAGAACCGTCGGTACCAGCGACACCCGCGCGATCATCCAACTCTGTTCGAGAAACTCCTGCACCTGAAAGCGTGTGCGTACCAGTCCCACCGCAACATCGGCACCCATTTTGTAGAACTGACCGAGTTGACGCATCGGCGCTGCCAGCGAGACCCGCCCGGTGTACACGGTTCAGTGCTCCACGGGACACGAGGCGTTGTTGCCGTAATCGACCCTGAATTCCTTGATCCCGTTGATCCACCCTGATGCCAACCGGCTGGGATCACCAAGTTTGCTGATGTCCGGCATGTGGTCGGCGATCTTGTTGAAAATCAGGTCGATCTCCATCCGGGCCAGGTTGGCGCCGACGCAGTAGTGTGGCCCGGTACCACCAAAAGCCAAGTGCGGATTGGGATCACGAAGAATGTCGAATACGTCCGGGTTCTCGAACGCAGATTCGTCGAAGTTCGCCGATCCATACAGGAGCACAACACGCTGCCCCTTCTTGATCGGAGTTCCGGCAATCTGAGTGTCCACCAACGCCGTACGTTGGAATGACGTCAGCGGCGACGCCCAGCGAATGATCTCGTCGGCCGCCGTGCGTGGACGCTCACGCTTGTACAGTTCCCATTGATCCGGGTACGCCAGAAACGCCATCATCCCGAGTGTTGTTGCATTGCGTGTTGTCTCGTTGCCCGCAACCGCCAACATGATGACAAAGAAGCCGAACTGTTCCGGCGTGAGAGCCTCACCGTCCACGTTCGCCTGGACCAATCGCGAAATGATGTCGTCGAGCGGTTCGTCGCGACGAGCCTCGGCAAGCTGATACGCGTACCCGAGTATCTGCGCCGACGCCATTCTGGACTCCCCGGCCATGGATTCGTCGTCGTATCCGGTCATCTGATTCGACCATTCGTAGAGCTGGCGTCGAGCCTCCTGCGGAACTCCGATGAGGTCCGAGATCGCCTGCATCGGTAGCTCACTGGCAACCTGCTGGACAAAATCACCGGTACCCGACGCCGCCGCGGCTTTCGCAATCTCTTCGGCTCGCTCTTCGAGCCCGGCTCGCATCGCTTCGACGGACCTGGGTGTGAACAATCGCGCCACCAACTTGCGCAACTGGGTATGTTCGGGCGCGTCCTTGTTGATCAGAACGTATTTACTGACTTCCAGTTCTTCGGCGGTGATGTTGTCTTCATGGCGTGGGACGCACCCGTTGACGTTGTTGGAGAACTCCTCCGAACGCAGCGACACGTCACGCACGTCGGCGTGCCGCGACACTACCCAGGCGCCACCGTCGTGGAAACCGCCGGTTCCCGGTTCCTGCGCGTTCCACCACACCGGAGCGCAGCGGCGTAGTTCCGCGAACTCGGCAAGGGGAACACGCTTGCCGTACATCTGAGGGTCGGTGACATCGAAGCCGTCGGGAAGGTTCAGCTCGGGCATTTCGGTTGCTCCTCTTGCAGGCAAGGCGCCGCGCGCGCCGAGGCGGACTAATCGATGCGGTGAACCGGCTCCTGACCGAGGGCGTACTCCTTCGCCCAGCGGTAGTCGGGTTTTCCGCTTGGCGCTCGCACCACCTCGGACGCAATCCAGAACGCACGCGGAATCTTGTACCCGGCAAGCTGGCTCCGAGTGTGTTTCTCGATCGACTCGAAATCCGGAACAACACCATCGCGCACCCTGACCACGGCCGAGACTCGGCTTCCCCAGCGTTCGTCCGGCAGCCCGATGACGGTGGCGTCGTAGATATCCGGATGGGCCTTGACGACGGCCTCGACCTCTTCGACGAATACTTTCTCGCCGCCGGTGTTGACCACCATGTTTCCGCGGCCGAGCAGCGTGATGGAACCGTCGTCCTCGATCCGGGCGCGGTCGCCGGTGACCACTGCCCGTCCGCCGTCCACCGTTCGGAAGATTTCCGCCGACTTCACCGGATCCTTGTAGTAGCCGAGTGGGACGTTGCCGAGTTTTGCCAGCCACCCCTCGGCGCCGGAACCCGGTGGCAGAATCCGGTTGTCATCGTCGACTACCACCGTGAACCGGTTGGAACCCACCCTAGGTCCACCGTGCTGCTTCAACCCTTTGGCTGCGAATCCGATACCGCCGAAGCCTGTTTCGGAAGAGCCCACCGAGTCGGAGATCATCAGATTCGGGAACACCTCGAAGAAGGCGTCCTTCACCGAACCGGAGAACAGCGCCGCCCCGGACGCGAGAACCGCCAAGCTGGACGCATCTGGTTGTAGTTCGCGGTGCGCTTCCACCAAAGGCCGCCCCATTGCGTCACCGGTGATCACCATGACCTGTGGCCGGTATTCGGCAACAACTTTCCAGACGTGTGCCGCATCGAACCGTGGTTCGAAGATCACGGTGTTGCCTGAGAACAGTGCGTTGAACGTCGGCATCAAGGCCGACGTGTGGATGAGCGGTGGCAGCATGCACCATCGCATAGGTTCTGCAGCCGCTGCGCCGCCACGGGATTGTTGGTACTCGTCGGCAATCGGCTCACCGGTGTAGAAATCGTAGCCACCGGCAAGAACTCGCCAGATGTCCTCTTGACGCCACACCACGCCCTTGGGTCGTCCGGTGGTTCCGCCCGTGTAGAGAATGTACGGGTCGTCTCCGCTCCGCTCGTCGAACGCGTCACTACCGGTGCGTTCCGGAGATTGCGGCGACAGCGCGTTCTCGTACGCGACCGCGCCTGGCACGGGCGGTTCGGCACCCGATGCAAGCTCGTCCGGCACCACCACAGCGTGCTTCACCCGAGGCGTGGATTCCAGGGCCTCGGCGACGCGAGCGGAGTACCCCCGATGGAACACGAGTGCCTCGAGATCGGCGTTGTCGTAGAGGTACACCAACTCGTCGGTGGTGTACCGATAGTTCACGGTGATCGGAACGGCGCGAACCTTGAACGACGCGAGGACCGCAACCATCGTCTCGATCGAATTGTGCATCTGAATTCCGATATGGGTGCCGTGCCCGAAACCCAACGACAGGAAATGATGTGCCAGACGGTTGGCCCGCGAGTCGAGTTCGCGGTACGTCACTTCCTCCCCCGACACGATCAGCGCTCGTCGATCAGGCATCGCATCGACGGAATGCTCGAAAAGGTCTGCAAACGTGTAGGCCATGAACGATCCTTTTCAGGGTCAGCCACTCAAACCACGAAGAGAGGCAACGGAATTCCACGATCTTCGAAAGCAAATGCTGCGCCGCTGCTCACTTTGGTGATGGCGACCTCGACACATTCCGGCGCAGCCTCCGCCGTCGTATCGACCGTGATCAAAAGCCCGGCCTCGGAATCGTCGAGCACCCGGGCTGTGAAATGTGGATTCACGCCGCGTACCAGTGCCTGAAGCGGATCCAGATGCTCACCGTCGATCAGAGTGGGCCAGCCACCGTCGGCGTCAACCAGGCCGGTCCGCGAAATCAAGATCTCGAGACTCTCTCCATCCCAGCGAATTTCACGCTCGACATATTGCTTCGGATTGAGCAACGGATGTAGCTCCAGCACCACCGACAGGCCTTCCAGATCCGGCGGCAGACCCAATGCGTCGCGGATGCGCTGCGAAGCGACGCCTGCAATTCCGGTGAGTTGTTTGAGCGTAATTTCTCGAGCTTTGTCCGCACTACTGCGCCCGCGCACCGCGAGCAGAAACCCCAGCGCAAGTAGGTGGTGTTGCAGGCACACTTCCTGCGCGATACGAACCAGCGCTGACTGGGAGAAGTCGGAGAAACGCAGATCCGAGAGCAGCGGTCCCGAGTAGTCGGCCGCCCCGTCGTCGCTGCCGTCGATCGGACTCAACTCAACCGACACCGCAGCAGTCCGGCCGATCTGCTCGGTGTGGGCCGTCATGACCGGCGGGACATGCGACGGGTCGATTACGACTGTCCACGCACAGTATGGGTGCCTGTCAGCAGGTTTGCGCGGCGGCCGATGGATCGGACGGATCTGCGCATGCGCATTGGTTGCTATCGCCGTCGCGTCGAACGTCGGGTCTTCGATGTCATGACACATGGTGGTGACGAACTCGTCCCCCAGCGGTTCGACGTCGGTCAGAGCGCCACAATGGTCGAGCCAGAACTCACCGTGTTGCGGGTCGTCGACGCGATAGCGGAAATCCATGAACTGCGGCGGGGCCCCGATGTCGAGTTGCAGTCCTTTGAAAATGGTCACGACGTCGTCACCCTCGTACCGCAGCGCCTTCTGCATCCGGCGGGTGTACCAAGGACTGGCGGATTCCCATTCCGCGATCGCAACCTCCGCCATGCCTTCGCGCCCGTACTCCACGATCAGGTGCGCCATCCCGGATCTGTCGATCAGCTGACCACAGAGCAGGAGTTCTGGCACCAACACAGCAAGGTCGCCGCGCGAGAGCGTCTCGAAGGACCCACCGACAGTCACCGGACTCACCACAGTGGAACCGGCGAGGTACCCGCGCGATACCAGCCTGGGAGTGGTTCGCCGGAGATCGATCGCTGAATGCGTGCCTGCATACCTTTGGACAGCGCGTTGTTCTGGATCATCTCCATGAACAGTGCCGAGACGTTTCCGAAGTCGAAGAAGTCACGCTGCCAGGACCATTGGAAATTTCCGCCGTACCGGAACCAACTACCGCCGATGCCGTAGACGGAGTAGTTACTGCCGTCGTCTCGTTTGGCGTCGGAGATCTGTTTCCACAGTCCGATGACGTTGCCACTGCGCTCGTCGATCACAAAGTCCTGATAGGGATACTCCCAGCCTTCGAGGCCGTTCATCTCGAGACCTAGCGCGACGGTGCGGATCTCTTCCCGACCGATCGCCATGAAATCCTGTTTGGGGCCGTAGTTCCAGCCGTAGGTCGCGTCCTCGGTGTACATGTCCGCCAACGGCTTCCAGTCGCCGGCGGCCTCGGCCTTCTTGTTCGCGTCAATCCAGCGTTGCACCATGTCGTCGAGCTCGGCGCGGTCGAATCCGGTCATGTGAACCTCTCCCTGGTCAGTCCTCGACAATTTTCAGTGCGCCTGTCGGGCAGTAACGCACTGCCATTTCCACCTCGTGTCGCTGCTCGTCCGGCAGCGGCTGATCGGACACTTCGACCTTGCCCCTTTTCGGAACCACAAAAACGTCCGGCGCTTCCAATTCGCAGGCGGCGTGGCCCTGACACAGATCCAGGTCGACTTCGACACGCATGACTCACGCTCCCCTGCCAGTATCGGATCGACTGCCTGTACCGGATCGACTGCTAGTACCGGATCGCCGCCGATATCTGACCGAGCACGGCTGCTCCAATTGCACAACCATCTTGCTGTGATCGTTGCGATAGCTTTCCGACGGTTGGGTCATCTCGAATTCGTAGTCGCGCAGCAGAATCGAAAAGATCGCCTTGAGCTGCATTTGGGCAAACGCCGCGCCGACGCACCGATGCCTGCCCGCTCCGAACGGAATCCACGTCCATCGATTGACGATGTCTTCCTGACGTGGATCGATGTAGCGGCCCGGATCGAATTCGTCGGGATTCGGGAAGTCTTCGGGAATGCGATTGGAAATTGCCGGGGTGGCCGCCACCAGATCACCTTCGCGAATTTCGAAACCACCTACCTCGAAGTCGCCGCGCGCCACCCGCAGCAAGATAATCAGCGGCGGATGCAGTCGCAGTGTTTCCTTCACCACGGCTTCGAGAACCGGGATCTGGCGCAGCGCGTGAAAACTGATGTCGGCACCGTCTGCGTACAAACTGTCGAGTTCCTCGACGACGTCGGCCATGACGACGGGATGGCGTAACAATTCGATCAACGACCACGCCGCGGTCCCGGATGTCGTGTGGTGACCGGCAAACATCATCGAAATGAAAATTCCGGTGATCTCGTCCGCACTGAAGCGCAGCTCACCGTTCTCGTCCTTGACCGAAACCAGGATGTCGAGCATGTCCCGGTCGTCCTTGCCATGGGGAGGATTCGCAATCCGCCCGTTCATGATCTCCTGAACCAGCGCAACCAAAGCCAGTCTCGCTTCGTCGCGTCGGCGAAAGCTCTCGATCGGCGCATACGGATCGACAAAGGCAAGCGCGTCGGTGCCCTGTTCCAGTTCGTGATAGAGCTTGGCAAAACTGTCGTCGAGTTCGTCGCGGAATTTCTTTCCGATCAGGCAGGCCGACGACGTGTAGATGGTTAACTCGGCGAAGAAATCGAGCAGATCAATCTCGCCCTCGTCGCCCCACTCTGCCACCAACGCTTCGACTTCCGTGCCGATTGTCGAAGCATGGCCTTTCATCTGCTCGCCGCGCAGTGCCGAGTTGTGCAGCATTTCCTTGCGCCGCTCAGGACTGGCGTCGAACACCACCCCCTCACCGAAGATCGGCTTCATGAACGGGTACGCAGCTTGCTGGTCGAGGTCCTCGTCAGTCGAACGGAAGAAGAATTCGTTTGCCTCGGCGCCGGACAGCAGGATCACCGTGCGATCGGCTAGTTGGAAGGCTCCCACGTCGCCGCACTCGTCGCGGACCCGGCGCATCAATGCGATCGGATCGGTACGCAGTTCTTCGAGATGACCGTGTTCGAGTTCGCCGCCGGACACCCGCGGGGGCTGCGGCAGCGTGCGCGGATTCTCCTGTACGCCGTGAGTCATGTCGTCTCCTGCGAAGTGTGAGTAGGACGAGGATTGAGTGGAGCTTCCGGCTGAACCTCCACCAGAACGAGGTGCGCACCTCGGGGAGCGGTCACGACGGCAACGATGGCGTTTGCGATATCGGACGGCCGCAGCATGTAGCCGTGTCGCGCGAAGCCCCACCTGGCCCACGATTCGCCGACGGGGCCGATGATCTCCGGCGTCGTGTCCATTCCCATCCCGGTCAACGTCGGTCCAGGCCTCACGATCGAGGCGCGAATGCCCGTGCCTTCGAGTTCCATTCGCATCTGACGCCCCATTGCTTCGAGGCCGGCTTTCGACGCGTCGTAAGCACCCATGAGCGGACGTTGCCGGTCGGCGCAATCCGAACCGATCAGCACAAAATCACCCCGTTGCCGCTCCCTCATGCCGGGCAGGATTCGGTGAGCGAGCCGTTGTGCACCGACAAGATGGACCTCGACCTGACGCAAGAACCGTTCGGGTTCCATTTGATCGGCGGCACCGAATTCGAGATCACCGGCACCCGATACGACGATTTCCACTGGCCCCATCGCTTTTTCGGCGGCAGTGACACACGCATCCACCGAGCTGCCGTCAGTGACGTCGAGGAAATGTGCCATGGCTTCGCCGCCGTTGCTGCGGATCTTTTCGGCAATCGCCTCGCACTCGGCTTCCCGCCTCGCTCCGAGGACGACTGGGTGACCGAGCTCCGACAGGGCATAGGCCGCCGCGGTGCCGATACCCGACGATGCGCCGCTGATCAAAGCGGTCCGCCGGGCCGGGTTGGGTTCGAAACGAGGCATCAGCGCACCTGCACCTTCACCGGCAGGGCAGCGAAGCCCCGCACATTTGTCGAATGGACTCTCTCGATACCCGCCTCGTCCACCTCGTAATCGCGCACGTGGCGGGCAAATTCGGCAAGAGCGATCTTCGCTTCGAGCCGCGCCAGGTGAGCGCCGAGGCAAAAGTGAACGCCCGCACCGAAACTCGCCAACTTGTTGGCAGAATTACGTCCGAGGCGAAACGCGTCTGCATCGTCGAAGACGTCCGGATCTCGATTGGCCGAACCGATCAGGAGCAGCATCTTCTCCCCCGCCGGAACCGTAGTGCCGTAGTACTCGAGATCGACAGTGGTCGTGCGAGCCACGATCTGACTCGACGTGTCGTAGCGCAGCGTTTCGTCCACCCACTCCGCTGACAGATCCGGATCACGAAGAACCGCCGCAATCTCGTTGCGATTGTGCGAGCCCCAGTACAGGGCGTTTCCGAGAAGTTTGGTGGTGGTTTCGTTTCCGGCAACGACCATCAGAAACATGAAGCCCAGAATCTCGGCATCCGACAGTTTGTCTCCGTCGATTTCGGCATCGAGCAGCGCTGATGTCAAATCGCCGGTTGGTGAACGACGACGCTCGGCGATCATGTCCTTGTAGTAGTTCATGAGGCTGATCGACGCTTCCACCGCAGCCGGCGGTACGTCGAGGACGCCGTCTTCGCGGTGCACAACCAGATCTGCTTTTCTCCGCAGTTCCGCGCGATCCGGTTCCGGAACGCCCATCAACTCGGAGATCACGTCCATCGGCAATTTGCCGGCCACTTCGGATATCCAGTCGAATTCCCCAGTGGCAAGTGCCGGAGTCAGGTTCGCCGTGGTGAGCTCGAGTATCCGCGAGTCCAGTTCGGCAACACGGCGGGGTGTGAAACCGCGAGACACCAACTGCCGCAGACGCATATGCCGCGGATCGTCCATGGCAAGAAAGGACATCACGTAATGCGCATGGGGCCCGTATGCTGCCGGGTCGAGCGAAACCCCGTTCGCACTCGAGAGTCGCTTGTTGTCCTTGAATGCACTCAGAACGTCCGAATACCGTGACAGCGCCCAGAATCCGACGTCGTCGTTGTGGTAGATCGGAGCTTCATTCCGCAATCGCGCGTAGGTCGGATACGGGTCGTCGTGAAAGTGGTAGTCGTACGGATTGAACACCACCGGTTCGATCAATGCTTCGGTCATGGATGCTCCAAGATCAGTCGTGCGGAAGCCTCCAGGCGTCCGGCAATGTACTCGTAAGTCCCATATCCCATTCCGGCCCGCAAAAGTGCTCCGGCATACAGCATTTCAATTGCCTCGATCCGATGTGGATTTACTACCGGATCCATTGCCGCAACCAACCTGCTGTGAATCTCGAATCCGATCCGGTCGCGAAGATGCTCAACCTCAGGATCGGTGCCCAGCAATGCATTGGTCACGGCCGCCGACACCTGCGGTTCATCGGCCAGCAGCAACGCAATGTTGCGCAGTACGGCCAACACTCGGGCGGTGGGGTCCGAACCGGTGCCGTCCGAGCTCGGGAACGCTCGCAACCGGCGCCAGAAGACCTCGGCAACAAGATGCTCCTTCGACGAGAAGTAGGTATAGGCGGTTGCTGCCCCCACCCCGGCCTCGGCAGCGACGGCGCGCACAGTCAAACCGGAATATTCATGCTCACGGAGCACGACAACGGCGGCTTCGGTGAGCTTGGAGACGGTGTCTGCCTGCTTACCGTTGAGGCGTCGGCGAGTCGATTCGTAACCATGACTGGACACATGTCTGGACGTTACTACAGGTACCTGTCCAGGGCAATGAATTCGAAATTTCAGTGTTAGCGAGCCAGTCATTCGCGCCGGTCACAGCCGAAAAGCGCACCTTAGAGGCCGATCTTCATACCGGCGCCCGCATCAACCCGAAGCTGCTGACCCGTGACAAATCGCGACTCGTCCGACGACAAATACACCACCGCGTGCGAGATGTCCTCCGGTTCCACCCATGGCGTCGGCATCGCCTGCATGAAAGGAAACGTCACAGCGGCATCTTCCGCGGTCGGGTTCTCCAAATCCGGACGAAAGGTCCGATACATGGGCAAGCTCTGCAGCATGTTCGTGTTCACATTGGTCGGATGGATCGCATTGACCCGAATCGAACTCGGCCCCAGTGTCAATGCCAACGACATGGTGTACGTCTGAATCATCTTCTTGGCCAAGCCGTATCCGTCACCGCCAGGCCCTTGCAGCGCCTGTTGACCGTTGAATCCGGTCTGCGGAACCAGGCCGGCCACGGACCCGATAGCAATGATCGATCCGCCCTCCCCCAGGTATTCCAAACCCGCATGGACGGTGTTCACGACGCCGAGAAAGTTCACGTCGAACGCGTCGACGAAGCCGGAATTGGAGACATGCTTACCCAGCGGACAGATCCCGGCATTGGCAACAACCACATGTAACCCGCCGAGCGTTTCCACGCCCTCTGCCAGGGCTTCTTCGACGCCGGCCCGATCTCGAACGTCCACCCTCGCTGCGACAACGCGGCGCCCGGTTTCCTTGACCAGCCTCGCGGTCTCATCCAAATCGTCTCGAGTGGCCAGCGGGTACTCATTGGTTGCGATGTCGGCGCAGATGTCGAACGCTATGACGTCCGCACCTTCCTGAGCCAGACGCACCGCATGACTGCGCCCCTGGCCACGGGCGGCGCCCGTCACCAGGACAACTTTTCCAGCAACTCTGTTCATCGGCCTACTCCTGCACTCGGATCGACACACGAAGGGAACCGCCCAGGCCCACAGCAGGGCACCGGATCGGGGATATCTGGTGGAGAACCGTAGCGCCCGAACCGACTAACCAAGACAGTTTTCGAATTCTCGGTACCCAAATCGCTTATGCCCGAAACTCATTGCCATGGACGATTGTGTGAACTAGAGTCCAGACATATGTCCAGAAAGGAAGAGTTCACGCTATGAACCTTCGACCCACAGACAGTTCCGCCCTTCTTGTCGACGGCAAACTTGTTCCCGGTTCCGGCGGCACCTTCGACATCCTCAATCCCGCCACCGAGGAAGTACTCGGTCAAGCGGCCGAAGGCACCTCCGTCGACATGGACGCCGCAATCGCCGCGGCCCGACGCGCCTTCGACACCACCGATTGGTCTCGGAACCACACATTTCGCGCACACTGCCTTCGCCAACTCTGCGATGCTCTCGAGTCTCATATCGAAGAGCTACGCGACATCACGATCGCCGAGGTCGGGGCACCGCGAATGTTGACCAGCGGCCCCCAACTCGAAGGACCGATCGACGACCTCCGATATTGGGCACAACTGATCGAATCCTATTCGTGGCAACAGGATCTCGGGAATGCCTCGCCGATGGGAGTCCCCACCCACCGTCAGCTACTCAAGGAAGCCGTTGGGGTGGTCGGTGCCATCACTCCGTGGAATTTTCCACACCAGATCAACTTCGCCAAACTGGGTCCGGCGCTCGCCGCCGGCAACACCATTGTTCTCAAACCGGCACCGGACACACCGTGGTGTGCCGCGTTGGTAGGCAAGGTGATCGCCGAGGAGACCGACATCCCCGCCGGCGTCGTCAACATCATCACCTCCACGGACCACTCGCTCGGCACACAACTGTGCGCCGACCCCCGTGTCGACCTGATCTCTTTCACCGGATCCACCGCGACCGGGCGTGCGGTGATGTCGACCGCGTCGAGCACCCTGAAAAAGGTGTTCCTGGAACTTGGCGGAAAATCTGCCTTCATCGTCCTCGACGATGCCGACATCAAATCCGCCAGTTCCGTCGCCGCATTCTCGGTGTGCGTCCACGCCGGGCAGGGCTGCGCTTTGAGCACGCGACTATTGGTGCCGCGCAGCCGATACGACGAAGCGCTTGCCGCCGCCACCCGGACCATGGCCGGCATTCGTGCTGCCGATCCGTCGATACCGGGAACCATCTGCGGCCCGCTGAGCTCCGCACGCCAACGCGAACGCGTCGAAGGCTATCTGAAGCTGGCCCAGGACGAAGGGGGCACCGTGGTCACCGGCGGCGGCCGACCGGACGATCAACCGTGCGGATACTTCATCGAGCCCACTTTGATTGCGGGACTGGAAAACTCGTCACGGGTCGCCCAAGAAGAGATATTCGGTCCGGTACTGGTGATCATTCCGTTCGACGATGACGACGATGCCATCCGCATCGCCAACGACTCTCCGTACGGCCTGTCAGGTTCGGTGTGGGGCACCGATCCCGATCGCGTCAACCGCGTCGTCGCTGGTGTACGCACCGGAACTTTGAGCGTCAACGGCGGAGTCTGGTACTCCGCCGACGCCCCGTTCGGCGGCTACAAGCAATCCGGAATCGGCCGAGAGATGGGCCTCGCCGGTTTCGAGGAATACCTCGAGACAAAGCTCGTCGCATCCCCCGCATAAGCACCTCACACACATCCGTCACCTCGAAAGCAGGATCGACATGGGACGTACAGAACCTACAGAACGTACCGAACGTTTTAGGGGACGCACTGCAATCGTCACCGGCGCCGCTCAGGGAATCGGCGAGGCATACGCCCGCGCACTCGCAACCGAGGGTGCCAATGTTGTTGTCGCCGACCTCAATCACGAACTCGGCGAATCGGTGGCCAAACAGATCTCTGCCGACGGTGGCAGCGCGGTCTTCAAGGCGGTCGACGTTGCCGACGGCGCATCCGCCCAGGCGCTCGCAGACTTCACGATCGAGCAATTCGGAAGCATCGAACACCTGGTCAACAATGCTGCCATCTACGGCGGAATGAAGATCGACTCGCTGCTCACAGTCGACTGGGAGTACTACCGGACGTTCATGAGCGTGAACATGGACGGCGCACTGCAGATGTGCCGAGCAGTGGTGCCCCACATGCGCGCCAACGGCGGTTCGATCGTGAACCAGTCCTCCACTGCCGCCTGGCTGTACTCCGGTTTCTACGGCCTCGCCAAGGTGGGAATCAACGGCCTGACTCAGCAATTGGCCACCGAACTCGGTTGGTCCAAGATCCGGATCAACGCGATTGCACCCGGACCGATCGACACCGAAGCCACCCGCACGGTCACACCAGGCAACATCGTCAAGGACATGGTCAAACGGATTCCACTGCAACGCATGGGAACTCCGGAGGACCTGGTGGGCATGTGCCTGTTCCTACTTTCCGACGAAGCGAGCTGGGTGACCGGCCAGATCTTCAACGTCGACGGCGGGCAGGTGTTCCGATCGTGACCGAGAATGCCGACAAGCCCACGCTCGGATACATCGGACTGGGCAATATGGGAGCGCCTATGGCGACCCGTCTCCTCGACTGGCCGGCCGGGCTGGTGGTGTGCGACGCGCGAGCCGAAGCTCTTGAACCGTTCACTGCCGCGGGGGCTCGTGCAGCACGTACGCCGGCCGACGTCGCAGCCACGGCGAGCGTCATCTCGGTCACTGTGCTCGACGACGCTCAAGTGCGTGATGTCGTCAACGGACCTGACGGCATCCTCAGCACTGCTCGGCCCGGGACCGTCATCGCCGTCCACTCGACCATCTCCGACACCACCGCGGTGGAGTTGGCCAGGATCTGCGAAGAGCACAGTGTGACCTTGATCGACGCACCCGTCAGTGGCGGCGCCCCCGGTGCCACACACGGCAAGCTCGCCGTGATGATCGGCGGGCCGATAGAGGCTTTCGAGAGGGTTCGCGAGCCGTTCGGATGTTGGGCAGAACTGGTGGTCCACGCCGGAGACATCGGCGCCGGCACCCGAATGAAGCTGGCGCGTAACCTTCTTCACTTCGTATCCTTCACCGCCGCTACCGAAGCGTCGAGGTTGGCCGAAGCGGCCGGTCTCGATATTCGCACCCTGGGTAAGGTCGTACGCCACACCGATGCCATTACCGGTGGGGCCGGCGCCATCATGCTGCGGACCACCACCGAGTCCGTTGACGAGAGCGATCCTTGGTACTCGATTCTCGGTCACGTTCGCAACCTGGGTGAGAAAGATCTGAGCCTGGCGCTCGATCTGGGTGACCGTCTCGGCGTCGACCTGCCCCTCGCGAACCTGGCACTGACAGGGCTCGGTCCAGGACTCGGTGTGGGGGTAGGCGCCCCGCCGGAAAATACCGCGTTCTCAGGACCATCCACGAAGGAGCAGTCATGACCGATCTGAACGGACACTCCATCTCCGAGGCCCGGACACGCGGTGTGTCGAAAATGAACGAGGTGTACGGCTGGGAATTGCCTGCCGACGTTCCGGGAGAGTTTTTTGCCGTCACAGCCGATCATCTGTTTGCCGATATCTGGACTCGGCCGGGGTTGTCGATGCGTGATCGACGACTGCTCCTCCTTGGCGCGATTACCGCCCAAGGGCAAACCGACGTCGCAAAAATCCAGATCAATGCGGCGATCCTCAACGAAGAACTCACCGAGCAGCAAGTCGAGGAAGCTGCCATCTTCCTGTGTCACTACACCGGGTGGCCTTTGGCAACCGGACTCAACAATGCCTTGATCTCGGTCAAGTCCGACCGGCGTAAGGCTGCCCGAGCTGCCGAAAAGGCCGCAACCGAACCAACTCCCGCGAAGGACTGAAACGCGATGGCCCCAGCGAACTCCACCGGATCGGCGCACTCGATTCGGCCCGTAGCCGTAGACAATGTAGACACCTGGCATCTCGAAGCCGACGTTGTTGTCGCCGGATACGGGATCGCCGGCGTCAGCGCCGCCATCGAAGCGGCGCGAGCGGGTGCGGACGTGCTCGTTCTCGAACGCACAAGCGGGTGGGGCGGGGCCGCCGCGTTGGCCGGCGGGTTCATCTATCTCGGCGGCGGTACACCGCTGCAGAAGGCACTCGGTTTCGAAGACACCCCCGAGAACATGAAGACGTTCATGATGGCCGCTCTCGGCCCAGGTGCCGACGAGGAAAAGATCACCGACTACTGCAACGGCAGCGTCGAACACTACAACTGGCTGGTCGACAACGGAGTGCCGTTCAAGGAGAGTTTCTACGGCCAGCCGGGCTGGGAAACTCCGTTCGACGACGGTCTCATGTACTCCGGCGGCGAGAACGCCGCGCCTTTCAACGCTATCGCCACCCCGGCCCCGCGCGGGCACGTACCGCAGATGAGCGACAAACGCACCGGCGAGAAGGGCGGCGGGTTCATGCTGATGAAGCCACTCGTCGAGACGGCGGAGAAACTCGGCGTGCGGGCCGAGCACGACATGCGGGTGCAACGCCTTGTTGTCGACGGTGATCGAGTGGTCGGCATCATCGCCAAGCGCTACGGCAAGGAAGTGGCTGTGCGGGCTCGGACCGGTGTTGTTCTGGCAATGGGCAGTTTTGCCTACAACGAGTCGATGGTCGAGTCGTATGCGCCGCGTCTGATCGGGCGGCCAGGTGCGGCCATCGAGGAGCACGACGGCACTGCCATCCGGATGGCGCAAGCTCTGGGCGCCGACCTCGCGCACATGGATGCCACCGAGGTCGCGTTTTTCGGCGATCCTCAGCTGATGGTGCGCGGAATCCTGGTCAACGGCCGCGGGCAACGCTACGTCAACGAGGACACCTATCCTGGGCGCATCGGCCAGGAAACGTTGCTCCGCAACAACAATGAGGCCTACCTGATCATCGACGAAGCCGCGTACGACGAGGGCGCCGGCGCAGACAGTTCCACGCCGTTCTTCCGGTTCCGCCCCAAGTGGGTGGCCGAGACCGCCGCGGAACTCGAATCGGACATGGGTTTGCCCGAGGGCACCTTGCAGTCCACTGTCGAGGTGTACAACCGCCACGCCGAACGGGGCGAGGATCCGGTCTTCGGCAAGAAACCCGAATGGGTCAAGCCGATCGGCTCCCCGATTGCCGCCCTTGACCTTCGGGGCTTCACGGCAGGCTTCACCCTCGGCGGCCTGCGAACGTCGATCCAGTCGGAGGTACTGCACGTTTCGGGCGAACCGATCCCCGGATTGTTCGCTGCGGGCCGTTGCACTGCCGGAGTCTGTGCCGGCGGATACGCGTCGGGAACGTCGCTCGGTGACGGCAGTTTTTACGGTCGGCGCGCCGGGATCAGCGCAGCCAAGGGTTAGCGGGCGTACTCTCACCGACCGCGTCCCCGTCAACGAACCGAAAACGGACCTAAAGAGCCTCGCACCACATGATGTGCTGCGGAGCATTCGCCCTCGCCTCTGGACTGACAGTGAAACCACTCGACCGGCCCTCGACCGCGGTAGCGGCACCCGAAGATTGTCGAACCGGTGTGCCGGCAACTCCGGTTCGCGCAGAATGGAAGTCTGCGTACACACGGACGAACCCCGGGAGCGGTGCAATGATCCGACGACGGCTCGGCCAAACATTGATGGTGATCACGCTCGCCTCTGCGGTCGTCTCGACCGCGCCCGCCCAGGCGCAGGTGCCGTCGCCAGTCACGGCGCCGGGCACAGTGACCGCGACAGATCCCCTGCCACGAACCTTCTGGATCCCCGGCGCCGTCAACGGATCAAAGCTCACCTATTGGTCCACGGGACCGCTGAACCGGCCCGCGTTGAGTACGGGCGCGCTCTTCCTCCCCGCCGGTGATCCACCCGAAGGCGGCTGGCCGGTGATCTCGTGGGCCCACGGCACCGTCGGTATTGCCGACAAGTGCGCTCCCACGGTGACCGGGACCGTCGGCAGTCCATACCTCACGAACTGGCTCTCGCAGGGCTATGCGATCGTCGCGACCGACTACGTGGGGCTCGGCACGCCGGGAATCCACCCCTACCTGGACGGACCGTCGGAGGCGCACAGCATGATCGACATGGTGCGTGCTGCGCGTGCGGTCGAACCGTCGCTCTCACCGCGGTGGGTGGCACTCGGACAGTCTCAGGGCGGGCAGTCCGCGATGGTCACGGCAGCGATCGCAACACGATACGCACCGGAACTGGACTACCGGGGCGCGGTGGCGACCGGGGCGCCGTCGAATCTGGAGAACCTTGCACCACTCGTGGGGCCGGACTTTCCCCGATTGCCACTGACCGGCAGCACCGTATTCGTGTCGTACATCCTGGCCGGACTCCGGGCGGCACGACCCGATCTCGACATCGATCGTTACCTGACACCGCGCGGCACCGATGCCCTGGCCCGAGCCGAAACCGACTGCTACCAGGAAATGGCATCGGACCTCGGCGACGTCACGATCGGCGATCTGGTGAACCGGCCCCTCGACGATCCCGCAGTGCTGGCCGCTGCTCGCAGCATGCTGGAAATCCCGGCGACCGGGTACGATCGGCCCGTCTTCCTCGGGCAGGGGCTGACGGACGAGATGGTGCCGGCGCCGCTCGCGTTGAAACTCGCCGCCGAACTCGCCGCCAACCGCCAGCCAGTCACATTCCGCACCTATCCGACGGGGCATATCGAGACGATGCGGGCTGCACTCCCCGAGAGCCTCTCCTTCGTCCGGAACCTGTTCGAGCCGTAGATAAGTCGATGCTCAGCGCGGGGCCAGGTTCTTCAGTGCCAGAGCAAGAATGCGCTGCATGTCTTCGAACCGATAACTCGCCTCGGGTTGGCAGACTCGGACAGCGACCAGGTAATTCGACATGGCCAGTCCGTGCAGCAGACCCCAGAGCATTGGACCGATGTCCCGAGCCTCGCCGGCGATCAGGGTGCCGCTCTGCTGCGCCTCGACGACGCTACCCTCGACGAGTCCTTGCGGCGTGCGGTAATACGTCCGCGAGATCTGCACTATTACGGGGATGCCGAGGCAATCGTGTCTCGGCACGAGGCCCGTTTTCATCCGGCCCAAAAGGTCCATTTGCGTGATGACCGACCACAACTGACAAGCCACGTGATCGTGCAAAGTCATTGAAGTACGGATGCGAAAAGGAAGATTAGGGCCGAGCGCGTCTCGGAGGTGCCGACGACAGTGCCTCAGAATCGTTCGCTACTAACACACCCGACGATGAGACACTCCGAAGCTGCGCCGGCCTTGCCGACTGTGAATCACAGCAGTAAGTGGCGTGATTTTCGCGGCGCTTCCTGTCCGTGCTCCACGTGAGGGTGCGATGGGCCTGGGTCAGCGAAGTCCTCGGCTAAGCACGCCCGAAATGAGTAGTTGTACGAGAATGGTGGCCTCGTATTGGGCGTCGCTTGCGGCACCGATGCAGAGGTTGCCGATGCCTTTGAGCACGTTGTACGCATCGACCGGCGGAGCAGTGTCAACGGACTCGAGTGTTGCCTCGAGGAGGTCGCTACACACCGGTACGAGACGGCCAACGAAGTAGGTGTGCAGAGCGTCGGACCCGGCGCTGTCTCCGTGGAGTGCGCCAGCGAGCCCGTGTTTGGTGACAAGGAAATCGACGAACAAATCCACCCATGCCCGCAAGGCCGCCTCGGGCGTCGCGCTCTCCGCGAGTAGTCGCGGGCCGGCTTCTGCGCATGCCTCGACCTGGTGTCGGTACACCGCCACTACGAGCTCCGGACGGGTCGGAAAGTGACGGTAGATCGTCCCCACACCGACGCCGGCTTTCGCTGCGATCTCCCGCACCGGAGCGTCGACCCCGGACGTCACGAACACCGCCGCCGCTGCGTCAAGGAGTGCCTGCTGGCTTCGACGCGGACGGCCCACCTGCTGGGGCCGCGCAACGCGCGACTGGTCGCTCTCGGTGTCAGTCATGTGCCTGTCCTCACCAATTCGATCGGATGTACTTGCATTACGGAACACTGTTCCGTAACGTTACGGAACGTCGCTCCGATAACCAGTATCGCAGAGCGCACCCGCAGCAAGGAAGTTTCCATGACCTCATCAATGATCAACACACTGAACGGCATTGTCGGCGCCGGCACTCCGGTCGTCTCCGCTGCTCCCATCGAACTGTCCGCCCCCGGCCGGCCGGTACCGCTGGAAGTTCGGGTGTCCGCCCCGGCGACCGGCGCGAACCTGCCGATCGTGGTGTTCTCCCACGGCAACGGGTGGAACCTCGACGGCTACGCGCCGCTCACCGCGTTCTGGGCCTCCCGCGGGTTCGTCGTGATCCAGCCCACCCACCTCGACTCGCGCCGGAACGGTTTCGGGTTCGACCACCCGGTGTTCCCGACCATCTGGACCGAGCGGATCACGGATCTCACCCGCATCCTCGACCAGCTCGACACCATCGAGGCCGCCGTCCCCGGGCTTACCGGCCGCATCGACCGCAGCCGCGTCGCCGCCACCGGCCACTCCTGGGGCGGACAGACAGCGCAGTCACTCCTCGGCGCTCGGATCTTCGACGAAGCAGGCCAAGTCGGCGACGACATGTCCGACAGCCGCGTCACCGCGGGCATCCTGTTCGCAGCAACCGGCGTCGGCGGCGACGACCTGCATCCGTTCGCGAAGGCGAACTTCCCATTCATGCGCCCCTCGTTCCAGGAACTGACCACGCACACGCTCGTCGTCGCCGGCGACCACGACCAGTCCAAGATGTCCAGCCGCGGCCCCGACTGGTTCACCGACGCCTACACACACAGCCCCGGCGCCACCGACCTCCTAACCTTTTACGGTGCCGAGCACTCGCTTGGCGGAATCGTCGGATACGAAGTCGCCGAAACCACGGACGAAAGTCCGGAACGGGTCGCCGTCATCCAGCGGATGAGCACCGCCTACCTTCGCAGCGCTCTCCGCGTCGATGAGACCAGCTGGCCCGCCGCCCGCGCCGCATTCACCGACAGCGCCGACCCGATCGGGCACGTCGACAGCAAGTGACAGGCCCAGTTAGGTCTCTCGTCGTGCACCAGTGGTCGCTGGCAGAGGCCTGACTGCGGTACTTGGGAGCGGCACGTCGACAGCGACTACTGCCGGCGAGACTGGTGGTGGTCGTAATGAGATGAAGACGTTGCGCCGGATGCCGGGATGACTGCATTTTTCAGAAGACGACTGCGCGCTCGGTGGAAGCATCATCACTGAGTCGTTCCCTGACTGACTGCTGAACCTTGAGTCCGAGAATTGATCGGGTGTTCCCTAAGGTTGGTGGTGTCCAGAGTGGACGCTCTGGATGCCCAGCGCGGTGGGGTGTAGCTGATCGGGTTTTGTTGCTGCCGTAGCTCGATAGGACTGGCTGCCTCACCGTTCTGGACGCTCCGGTCGCTGATTGAGAGCTGATGCGAACGGTCGCTGTTTAGGGATCTGGTGACGGAGACGTCCGCGGGCCCCACCTGCAACGACAGGAGCGAGTTGATGAATGATCACCTCACCGTGTGGATCGGGATCGATGTCGGGAAGGCCTCGCACCACGCATGCGCAATCGACGACACCGGAAAGGCCCTCTGGAGCCAGAAAGTGCGCAACGACCATACGCCGGCTGCTTCGACGCAGAAAGAATGACCGCAAATCGACTCCACAGATGACGGACGGAACACACATTACGATGGACGCCGTCACAGCCACGCTCCCAACAATATTGGCCCACACAGCATCTGCTCACAAGGCTCGAACACAGAAGCCGGCAAGCACGTCGACAGAATTGCTCAGGTCCATTCTGTGGCTCTCAGCCCTGACGGTCCGGACTACCTCGCACTACTCCAACTATAGTTGCTATAGTCAAACTTTAGTTGGAATGAGGAGGTGCCTGCCATGCAGCTGAACAGGCCGTTCGCCACGGTAACACCGACCCTGGACGGCGACGTGCTTGCTGTCTTGGCGAGCGCGGAGGTCACGTTCACGATCAGCCAAGTCCAGCGCATCCTCGCCACGGGGTCGGGCGAAGGCATCCGCAAGGTCCTCACCCGCCTCGTCGCGCAAGGTGTGGTGCTCCGCGATCAGGTAGGTAGGACCAACACCTACCGCCTCAACACCGAGCATCTCGCGGCCGAGCCCATTATGGCGCTTTCACAGCTGAACTCCACCTTCCTCAAGCGCCTCGAAAAGCACCTGGACGGGTGGCGCAAGACGCTGCGGTACGCCGCAGTGTTCGGATCGGCAGCGACCGGGCGCATGAAGCTCGACAGCGACATCGACCTGTTCCTGGTGCGCGCCGCTGACGCCGGCCACGACGGGGACGATGCGTGGGAGGAACGGGTAACCGAACTCGCCCGACTGGTCACCGCGTGGACCGGCAACGACGGCCGCATCGTCGAGTACGCCGAGGACGAGTTCCGTGCCGCGGCCGCCGCCGGCGAACCCCTGCTCCGTGACGTGGCGAAGCAAGGCCTGACCGTAGCGGGGACACGGAGCTGGTTCAACGGGCAACTGCGCCCCGCTGCGAGGAGGTCCTGATGGCGGGACAACTCGACTGCGACTCCGTTGTCACCGCAGGCCGCATGTCCAAAGCGAACGAGTTCTTCGACGCCGCTGACCATCTCGGAGAGGAGATGCCCAACGCCGCCGGGGACTTGTACGTCGACGCGGGTATCGCCGCCTCGGACGTACTCTGCTGCGTGCGCCTCGGTGTGCACTCGAACACCGGCAACCACAGCGAGGCCATTGCCCTACTCAAACGTGCCGACAGTGGATCCGAACGGCATCTGAACACACTGCTGAACTTGAAGAACAAAGCGGCCTACACGCACCAGGACCTGACCTCTGCGGAGTTGAAGAAGATGAACCGCGCGGCGGAGCACCTGGTCGAGGCAGCCAAGCAGGCAATGGCCGCCCGGGGGTAGTCCGCCGACTCCCCGGGATCCAGCGCGCCTACCGTTGCGTGGGGCGCCGTCGTTTGTTCACAAAAAATGCGCTTTAAGCCATCACAGCTGTATTACCCGATCATGCATCCCGATCCCTGCATTACCCGACTACCGCTTCCACGAGCGTGGGTCCAGGGACCGCATGTGCCCGGCGCAACGCCGCCCGCAACTCTCCTACCGAGTGCACCTGAGAGGACGGCACTCCGTAGCCACGAGCGGTCGCACACCAGTCCAGACTCGGATTGGTAAGCGAAGTCAGAGAGTTCGCCAAGTCGCCACTGGTGTGACCGAGGCGCTGCAGCTCGGTGTTAAGGATTCCGTACTTTCGGTTCGACACCAAGACGACGGTGATATCAGTACCTTCGCGGGCCATCGACCACAGTGTCTGAACCGTGTACTGGGCACTGCCATCGGACTGAATCGCGACGACGCGACGTCGTGGCGCCGCCAACGACGCACCAAAGCTACAGGTAGTCCCTGTCCGATTGCACCACCGGCGTTGGTAAGAACACTGTGACGCGGCCCGTTCTGCGATGCTGCGAAAAAGCTGTGCCCGACAGTGCCACCTTCGATTGAAACAATGGCGTCCTCCGGCATCGTCTCGGCCGCCACAGAACCGATGGTCCATCCGTCCAGGCCCTGCTCATCCGAGAGCGCGGCAGTTTGGCCACACACTCTGACGGTGGCCGTGGAAGCGCCCACCGGGAGACCGGACAATTCTTCGTCCAACGCAACAAGTGCGGCGTACGAGTCCTCCTCGTCGGTCGACAACGTCAATGTTGCAACGCCTTCGGCAAGAGCACTCGGATGTTCCCGGTACCCGAAAAACGCGACCGGTGACTTGGTACCGACCAACACCAGCGGGGCAGCGGTCGACAACGCCGCAACCGCATCTTCGGGGAAGTACGGCAACCGGCCGAACTCAGGACGGTCTCCACCTCGATCAAGTCGCACTGCCGTCGTTCCGGTGAATGCGCGGCCACCAGTTCGTCGACAGATCCGATCAAGTATTGTGCGGCAACGAGTTTCGAGCGCATCCCAGCCAATGAGAAACACCGGCCGCGCATCATTCGCTCGTAGGCTCGCAGCAACTGCCTCCACCGCGCTGTCCGCAGGACGTGAGCGCGCGGCCTGGCAGGAAGTCACCGCGAGCGGGATTGCATCCTGAATCGTAAACAATCCCAACTGGGTACATCGCCATGTGCTCCAAACCTATTGCACCACTATTCCTTTGAATCAACGCGACAGTGCCATCCAAGATCGGGTTCAAACCCTTGAACCATGCCTGCGCGACCGCAGCCGTGTCACAGGCAGTGATCAGTTTCGCGGCGCGGTACGCGATACGAAGGCGTTCGACATCGGTGTCGTTGCCGATGGTTCGCGTGCCCTCCGCCCACTGACGGACCGCCCGTGTTTCCTTGACCTTCCCGAGATCAGCGACACGGCGAGCGCCGAGCATCTCGCGCAGTGCGGTCACCAGTTCCGCCCGCTTCATGCGGGCAGCAAGATTGTAGGCAGCGAGATCAGGACTCGGATGCGCCGTAGTCGTACAAATACAGCTCCCAATCACAGGGAAGATCACATCGAGAAACCCGCCATCAACACAAGCTCGTGTGGCATCGACCATGGCTCGAACTGGCCGACAAACTGTTGAGTGATCCGCTGTTCGACTCTGCCAAAACCACGTTCTTCCTGCGCAGAAGACTGAACCGAGATTTCTCGGCCTATTCGGTTGAGAACGGCATCTTCACTCCATTTCCTGCCGGATTCCGGCGGATTGAACCGCGCCAGAGGTCGCGATCAGAGTCCCCACTTGGGCGGGATCGCCGATCGGTCGGCGTGCCGGGGTCAGCGCAGCCAAGGGGTAGCGGGCACATTTTCACAACGGGGTTCTCATGCCGACCAGTGGGACTCGCACAGCGGCCTGGCAGGTTCGCGCCGCTATCGTCGGAGAAAGAAACCACACGAGATGGAGTCGACGATGAACATCACTGTGCCCGAGGGCAAAGATCCCATCGAATACGTGTGGGGTGACCTGGTTCCCGAGATCGGGCGCGCGGCGTCGAGACTCTCACGCGCGGTCACCACGAAGTCGACTCTCGGCCTACGCGAGTTCGAGGCCGCACGGTTGCGGATCGCGCAAATCAACGGCTGCATCGTGTGTATGGACTGGCGCACCGAACGCGACGGAGTAAAAGTTGAAGATACTTTTGGCGAATCCGTTGAAAACTGGGAAACCACTGACGCTTTCGATGACCGCACGCGCCTGGCCGCCGAATACGCGCAGCGGTACGCATTGGATCACCACGGCCTCGACGACGCATTCTGGGAACGGATGAGCGCGCAGTACAGCCAAGCGGAAATTGTCGAACTCTCGATCAGCATCGGATCGTGGATCACGTCCGGTCGGCTCAATCACGTTCTCGGACTCGACACGGTCTGCGCACTCCCCGGTCAGTGAAGCTGGGACTCACGGCGTCGTTCCAGAAACAGGGTGTCACGCCACTGCCCACCCAACTGGGCGATCCGTGAGCGGGTGCCGACAATGCGGAATCCGACGGCCTGATGTAGAGCAACGCTCGCTCGATTCTCAGGGAAGATTGACGACTGGATTGTCCAGATCTCGCTGGTGTCGGCGGCCTGAACTTGATGACGAAGGAGCAGTTTCCCGACGCCGCGGCCACGCGCTGCGCCTCCGACGTAGATGGAGTTCTCGGCAACACCTCGATAGCAGTCGCGCGATGACGTGGGACTGAGGGTCGCCCAACCCACGACGCGGCCGTCGATCTGGGCTACCCACCGATGATCGGGCAACCATTGCTCGTCCAGCTTCTGCGCGGAAGGCACCGACGTGGTGAATGTTGCTGTACCGGTGTCGATTCCCTCGCGGTAGATCGATCGCACGCCGTCCCAGTCACGCTCGTCCATTCTGCGGAGCGTGACGTCTGTCGGCAAGGCCCCCAGTGTGTCGCGCACCTGCGCCCGCGGCGAGACGATCTTTGCCGCGTCCATGAGGTCGGAATACGCCGAACCCGCAACGCGGATCACGGAAGTCCCGCCTTGGACGTCGACATCGATGAAGCCCACGTTCGCGAGCGCCTCGAGATGGGTTCCGAGTGTCGACGGTTCGATGCCGGTTTCACCTGCAAGTGCGGCAATCTCGACTGGTCCGACTGCAGCGAGTTGCAATACTCGAAGCCTCGCGGGATCTCCCAGACACGCAAATCGACGGGCAAGAACGTCAGTGTCTTCGGCTGCGGCGACGCTGCGCGTTTCGGAACTCACCCGGTGATGATAACCGCGCTGACCAGCATCTAGGTTAGTCAGATCTCGAACTATGCGAGAGAAGTGAGCAATAACTCACCGGCTGATCGGTACCTATCGCTGGGTACCGATCGCGTCGGCGATCATGGGCCAGGAGTTGTGCAGATCGTCCTGCCAGTAACCCCACGAGTGAGTGCCGGTCGGCCGGAAGTCGTACGTTGCCGGGATTCCCAACGTATTGAGGCGATCTGCGAGGCGCTGCGTGCACTGATTTGTGCCCGCCTCGATGACGCCGCCCACGATCACCTGATTGGCGAGGACACCCGGATCTCCATTCACCATCGGCCCCGCCAAGGTCTCGTGCGGGCCAGGTAAACCGGTTCCGTTGCTGATGTACAGGTCGATACCACGCAACTTCTCCGCGTTGACAACCGGATCGTTGGCCACCCAGGCCGGGCTTCCGGGAGGGCCCCACATGTTGTTGACGTCGCCGCCGCGGAAGCTGACCACGAAGGTCACATAGTCCTGACCCGGTTGGGTGCTCGTCTCAGCGCATCCGCTGAACGCTCCCACGGCGCGATACACCGACGGCGCCGCTTCGGCCAGACTCAGAACCGATGTGCCGGCCATGGATAGACCGGCAACGGCATTCTCCCCGGTAGTTCCGAGCGTCGCGTCGACGATCGGGGGAAGCTCCTCGGTCAGGAAGGTCGTCCATTTATTGAGTCCGAGAACGGGATCGGGTTGCTGCCAGTCCGTGTAGTAGCTGTATGCACCGCCGATGGGATTGACGACGTTGACGTTCTTGTCACCGAAGAAATTGACGACGTCTGTCCTGGTCTGCCACGTCGCCGAATCTTCGCCGCCGCCGGCTCCATTGAGCAGATAGAGCGTCGGCCGTGGCGCGCTCGCATCTGCTGGGAGGATCACCTCGAGCGGTATCACTTTGTCCATCGCTGCCGAGCGGACGTACATCGTCAGTTGGCGGTCGTTGACCACTTCGATGCGATCGAGCGCGGACCCGTCTGCCGATGTCGGTGTGCCGGGGGGAAGAGATCGAGACTGATCGGCAGACGCCAGCGCTACTTCACCGAACAATCCCGTCGACGCAATGAGTGCGCCAACCAGTAGTGCCCGACTGTGTCTGATCCTTCTCATTGCCGCTCCTCGTGCTCGATTGCGGTGCCCGAAAACGGGATGGTCGCTCTTGTGTCATTCCCCCACAGTCCAATCCGAAACCATCACCTGATCGGTACCGTATGGACACGGGTTCAGGAATCAGCGGAAAGCGCGCGTGCCAGTGCCGGCCCGATGATGGTCATGGCCTGCGGTTCGATCATCTCGTTATGGGAGCAGTCGACAGGTATCTCGTCGATCCTCCCGGTCACGAGCGGCTTCCATTCCTGCGGTGACCGCTCCCGAGTATCGCTGTCCCCATCCCCAGTGGCCGGGAAGATGAGCAGGTTCCCGTCGTACACTTGCGGGACGAATTGATGACCGATCCGCTGCGAGTTCTCGTATCCCACGGCAATCCGTTCGAGGTCTTTTCCGCGTATGCCGGTCTCGGTCCCGAGCGACTCGTCCAACAGTGCAGCGGCGTGTTCGAAAGTCATCTCACCTCCCGATTCGATCTCCAATCCGAGTCCGCGCAACAGATCTCGAACATCGAGTCCGCCCTGCGGTGCCACCTCACCGTTGTCGGGATAACTGTCCATGACAGCCAAAGTGGCGACCTCACGACCCGACAATTGAAGTTCGACAGCCATGGCGTGTGCGATGACCCCGCCGAGCGACCAGCCGAGCAAATCGTACGGACCGTTGGGCGCGATGGCCTCGATTTCCTCTACATAGCGGTTCGCGAGTTGTTCGATCGACCGGTAGTCGCCGTCGTCGCTGATCGTCGGCAACTGCAACCCGTACACGGGCCGATCTGGCGGTAGGTACTGCACCAAACCCGCGTAACCCCACGACAATCCGATTCCGGGATGCACGCAGAACAACGGCCTACCGCTCCCCTCGGCGCGTAGCGGAATCACCACGGCAAGAGCCTCTTCCAGGTCGCTGCTCGCTGTCGGGATATCGAGGCGCCTGGCGATCCCCGCCGGCGTGGGGTCGAGGAACATCCATTGAAGCGGAATTCTGCGATCCAATCGGGCATGCAGGGCAGTAACTATTCTGGTCGCGATGAGCGAATTGCCACCCAAGTCGAAGAAACTGTCGGCGGTACCCACCCGATCTACTCCGAGAACTTCGACGAAAGCGTCCACGACGGAATGTTCGGTTTTGGTGGTCGGCGCGTGATACTCCGCACCGATCGAACCGAATTCCGGTGCAGGCAAGGCTTTTCGATCGAGCTTACCCACCGGCGTCATCGGGATGCGATCGAGTACCACCACCGCAGACGGCACCATGTGCGACGGCAACCGCTCCGCGGTGAAGGCCCGTAGGTCTGCGGGCTCCACCTGGTGTCCGTCCACTGCTCGC
This sequence comes from Rhodococcus sp. AD45-ID, assembly GCF_003023755.1. Taxonomy (NCBI): domain Bacteria; kingdom Bacillati; phylum Actinomycetota; class Actinomycetes; order Mycobacteriales; family Nocardiaceae; genus Rhodococcus; species Rhodococcus sp. AD45-ID. The sequence goes on from NZ_PYHL01000001.1 coordinate 149,186, forward strand.
ACGTACGACGCGAGAACGGTGTCACCCGATGGAGCGGTATGACCGATGGTGGCGGCAAAGTCCACCGACGGATGACGCACGAGAACGGCATCGATTTCACCGAGTTCGATACGGAACCCTCGAACCTTGACCTGGAAGTCGCTACGTCCGATGTACTCGAGCGTGTGGCCAACTCCATTTCCCGTCCCGCCGTTCGCCGACTCGCGCCACCGGACCACATCTCCGGTTCGGTACATCCGGCGCCCCGGCTCACCGTACGGGCACGCGACAAACCGTTCCGAGGTGAGGACGGTTCGATTGTGGTAACCGCGCGCCATGCCGGGTCCGATGATGTACAACTCGCCGTGAACACCCAACGGGACGGGCTGCAGTCGCTCGTCGAGGACAAGGAAGCCGAAACCTAGCGCAGGCGCCCCGATGTTCACCCCTTCTCCTGGCCGCATCGGTGCGCTGACGCTGGCCTGAACTGTAGTTTCCGTCGGTCCGTACCCGTTGTGCAGGCTACGACCTGGCGCCCATTGCGCAACTACATCTGGCGGGCAGGCCTCCCCCACCAAATCGAGGACGTGCAGCGACTCGAAGCCGTTGTCACCCAATGCCGCCAGCGCCGTGGGCGTGATGGTGGCATGGGTGACCTCCTCGTCGCGAAGGAGGTCGGCCAATTCACTGCCGCCGAACACCGCGGGCGGAACGATCACCACACGCGCCGACGCACTGAAGGCCATCATCAACTCGAACACGGACGCGTCGAAGCTCGGAGAAGCCAATTGCGATACCCGCGAATCATGAGTGACGTCGAATCGTTCCCGCGTTTCAGCGGTAAGGTTCGCCAACCCGCGATGAGTGACGTTGACACCCTTCGGCTTTCCGGTCGAACCCGAGGTGTAGATGAGATACGCCGGATGTTCGAGATGCAGTGGGCACGTCCGATCCCGGTCGGTGACCTCGTCCGCCGACTCCGCGGCCACACGCTCCGCAAAATCCGCGTCGTCGAGTACCAGCCAGGGAACCGTATCGGGTAATCGACCTCGACTGCCCGCTACTGTGAGCCCGACCGAAGCACGGCAATCGGCGAGCATGTAGTCGATACGCTCGCGCGGGTATGCGGGATCGACAGGCACAAACGCCGCTCCTGCCTTTGTCACCGACCAGATCGACACGACGGATTCGATCGACCGCGGCATCCCCAATGCCACAAAGGTTTCCGGACCAACTCCACGCGCTCGCAAGACCCTGGCCACCCTGTTGGACCATTCGTCGAGTTCGCGATAACTGACGTGGCGACCTTCGTAGGTCAACGCCACCGAATCCGGGTCGAACGCCGCGGCGCTCGTGAGCAACTCGGGCCACAACTCAGGTTGCACTGCCGGCTCTCCGAGCGCCGGCACCATCATGCGACGATCCATCTCGCCCAGCAGCGGAATGTCGCCGATCGGCAGGTCCGGGTTCTCGGTGACGGATTCGAGAATGCGCACGAACATGTCGGCAAACCCGGCAACGGTCTCCGTGTCGAAGAGGTCTGTGGCGAAGTCGACGGCACCGCTCATCCCCGTCGGCGCACCGTCGTCGTCGAATTCCTCCGCCAGCAGGAATTCGAGGTCTACCTTGACTACGTCGAGCTCGGGGTCGAGTCCTCCGACTTCCAACTCCGGCAGTGTCAGCACCGGCCGATCGTTGTTCTGGAACTCGAGCGACACCGAGGCTATCGGCGCATACGCCGTCGACCTGCTCGGACCGATCGTGTCGACCACTCGTTCGAAGGGGACATCTGCGTGGGCAAAGGCCCCGAGATCAACTTCACGGCAATGCGCTGCCAGCGCGCGGAACGAGTGCGCTGGTTCGACTTTCGTTCGCAGAGCCAGCGTGCCGACAAACATGCCGATCAGGTCGTCGAGAGCGCGATCTCCCCGGCCGGCGATGGGCGTCCCGATCACCACGTCGTCAGTGCTGCCGAGACGCGCCAGCAGGATCGCGAGCGCAGCGTGCACAGTCATGAACTCGGTGGACTGATGCCGGCGCGACAGCTCCCGGATGCGGCGATGAAGGTCGCGTCCAACAGTGAAGTGCACACGAGCGCCATGGAAGGTCTGCTGCGCCGGCCGGTCACGATCGAGCGGCAGTTCGAGAAGATCCGGGGTACCGGCCAGCGCGTCGCGCCAGTAGGCAAGCTGCTCTCCGATCACCGACTCCGGGTCGTCATCGTCACCGAGTACCTCTCGTTGCCACAACGCGTAATCTGCGTACTGCACCGGCAACGGCGCCCAGTCCGGCGCGGCACCGCTGGTGCGCGCCTGATACGCCGTCATCACGTCCCGAACAAGCGGGGACATCGAGAAACCGTCGGCCGAAATATGATGTACCACAACGGCCAGAACGTGTTCGGTGTCAGTGAGCTCAAACAGGGCGACTCGCAACGGAATACGCGCGGTGACATCGAATCCCGCCGATACCAGACGGGCAAGCTCGTCATGCAGTTCGTGCTCGTCCGCAACGCGGTGAGGCAGCAGAGTCTCCACCGCATTCTCGGTCGGGAGTATCTGCTGGACGGGTGCAGCGCCGCGGATGGGGAACATCGTTCGCAGCGACTCGTGCCGGGCAACCAGATCGGACACCGCCCAATCCAGCGCCGCCACATCGAGTTTGCCGCTCAACCGGACCACGATCGGAATGTTGTATGCGGGAGAACTGGTGTCGAGCTGATTGACAAACCACATTCGCTGTTGAGCGAACGAGAGTGGAATGTCTCCCGGCCGGGTGCGTGCAGCAAGGGGCGCACGCCCGGATTCTGCGGTACCCAGTGGCTCAGTTGTGCGCAGTTGCTCGATGCGCGAGGCCAGACCGTCGACGGTCGACGCTTCGAAGAGATCCCGCACTCCGCTGTCAACACCGAGCACAGTCCGGAGCCTGGCTGTGACCCGAGTTGCACTGAGCGAATTGCCACCGAGTTCGAAGAAATCGTCGTCGGCACCCACCCGTTCGAGGCCGAGTACATCGGCAAAGACTTCCGCAACTGATTGCGCAACAAACCCCGTCGGCTCTCGGAAGGGCCTGGTCCGTGACAGGGCGTCGGGGATGGGCAAGGCTGAACGGTCGAGCTTGCCCACTGCTGTCAGCGGAATGCGCTCCAGCACTGTGATCGAGGAGGGAACCATGTGCGAGGGCAAGCTCGCGGACAACGCCCGCGTGAGAACCTCGCCGTCGAGCGCACCTCCAGCGGTCGGTACGACGTACGACGCGAGCAGGGTGTCGCCGGCTGAGCCACGGTGCGCGATCGTGGCCGAAAATCCGACCTGGGGCTGCGCCATGAGGGCACCGTCGATTTCACCAGGTTCGATGCGGAAACCACGAACCTTGACCTGGAAGTCACTGCGACCCACGTATTCGATGCGCTTCTCCGGAGTCCAGCGCACGATGTCCCCGGTGCGGTACATGCGCGCTCCCGGATCGGCGGGATTGGCAACAAAACGTTCGGCGCTCAGCCCTGGTCGCCGGTGATATCCACGCGCCAATCCGGCCCCGGCCAGGTAGAGCTCGCCGGGCACGCCCACTGGCACCGGTTGCAGCCGAGCGTCGAGTACGAGTTCACTCACGCCACGGATAGGTCCACCGATAGTGATCGGGTCGCCGGGCACCATCGGTGCGCTGATGTTGGACATGATCGTGGTCTCGGTCGGCCCGTACGCGTTGTACAACCGTCGACCCGGCGCCCAGCGAGCGACCAGATCGGGCGGGCACGCCTCACCGCCGACCACGAGGTCCGAAAGATGTTCGAGCCCAGCCGGATCGAGGGATGCCAGCGCCGCAGTGGTGATAAATGCGTGGCTCACGTCCTGCTCGGCCAACAGACGGGCGAGTTCCTCACCGCCGTAGACGTCTGGTGGCGCAATGACCATCGTCGCGCCCGCGCCGAACGCCTGCAGATATTCGAACAGCGACCCGTCGAAACTCGGCGTCGAGAAGTGCAAGGTTCGAGATCGGGGGCCCGCCGAGAACCTGTCGATCTGATCACGGGCGAAGTTGTCGAGACCGCGGTGCGTGACCACGACACCTTTGGGCAAGCCGGTGGACCCTGAGGTGTACACGACGTACGCGGCGCTATCCATCCTGATCGGACGGATTCGGTCGGCATCTGTCACCGGCGCCCCGGAGTGTTCCTCGCATTCGCCCACGAAATCGGGGTGGTCGAGAACCAGCCAGCGCGCGGTTCCCGGGAGACGATCGTGATGATCGGCAGTGGTGACACCCAGGCTCACTCCCGAATCTGCGAGCATGTGGGAGATGCGCTCGTCCGGATAGTTCGGATCGATCGGCACAAACGCGGCGCCGGTTTTTGCCACCGCCACTATCGACAGCACCGAATCGAGAGAGCGCGAAATCCCCACCGCCACAAAGTTCTCCGGGCCAACGCCACGCGAGATCAGCAATCGGGCAACTCGATTCGAGCGTCGGTCCAACTCCTCGAAGCTCATGTCGCCGTCCTCCGACACGACGGCGAGCGCGTCCGGATCACGCGTGGCGGCGTCGTCGAAGATCTCTGGCAAAGTGCGAATCGAACCGCCACTGGAGCCACGGACCGGCACCAGTTCGCTGCGCTCGCTGTCGGTCAACAACGATACGGCGGCCAGAGGTAGGTCTGGGCGAACACACGCGTCGAGCACTTGATGCAGGCGCCGCGCCATGGATTCGACTGCATTCGGACCGAAAACGTCGGGAAGGTACTCGAATTTGAGGTGCAACTTGGTGTCGACCGACGCGACCAGACTCAGCGGATAGTGAGCGGCGTCCTTGGCCTCTACACCGGTGACTCTCATTCCGGCGATATCGGTGTCGGTCGACAATCCTTCGCGGTCAACCGGATACGACTCGAACACGGTCAACGTATCGAATCCGATCTCCGGACCACCGACGTCCTGGATCTCCGCGAGTCCGAGGTAGTGATGATCCAACAACGCTGCCTGCTCAACCTGAACCCGATCGAGCAATTCACCCAGCGTCTCGTCGGTGCGCAGACTGATCCGAACGGGAAGTGTGTTGATGAACAGTCCGATCATCGTTTCGATGCCACCCAAGTCGGGCGGCCGGCCCGACACTGTGGCACCGAACAGCACGTCGTCACGACCGGTCAGCGTGGCAAGCACGATCCCCCACGACACCTGCACCAACGTGTTGATTGTCAGTCCGCGCGAACGCGCAACATCGCGCAGACGCGTAGTCCCCTTTTCACCGACATCGAACTCCCACTCCGCCGCCACGGTGGACAGCCGACGCGCCCGATCCACGGGAGCGAGGAGGGTTGGGCCGTCCACCCCGGAGAGAGCCCGGGCCCAGGCGTCTCGCGAGTCACCGTGATCGCGGCGACTCATCCAGTCGAGGTAGTCGCGGTACCCGCGGGTGCGTGGCAGTGCCGACGCGTCACTGTCGACGGCATACAACGTCAACAGTTCTTTGACCAGCAAGGGCATCGACCAGCCGTCGAGCAGGATGTGATGGTTGGTGATCACCAGCGTGTACGTACTCGCTGTGATCTTGATCAGTGTGAACCGGATCAGTGGCGGTTGTGTCATGTCGAACGGCGTCGACCTGTCCTGCGCCAGAACCTGTTCGAGATTCTGCTCGCCACCGGCCGTGAGTTCAACCTCTCGCCACAACGGTGGTACCTGGCGCCCGACAACCTGCACGGACTGTCCGTCCACGTCGTGCAGAAAAGCGGTGCGAAGGTTGGCATGCCTGTCGAGCAGCGTGGCGGCGGCACGGTGCAACCGATCGGAATCCACGTCGCCTACAAGGTCGAGCGCCACTTGCACCAGGTAGGCGTCGACAGATTCGTGGTTGTGGGCTGACTCGAGATCCTGGGCGGACTCGTCTGCCAGTTCGGCATGGAAGAGGAGCCCCGATTGCAACGGCGAGAGTGGCCAGACGTCAGCCAGGTCCGCGCAACGCCTTTCGAGGTCTTCGATCGCATCCTGTCGAAGGTCGACAAGATCGAAGTCGGACGGGGTGAACCCCCCACTCGATGCCGCGTACGCACCGAGCGCAGCAAGCGCTTCCAACCACAGCTGGGTAAGTTGTTGTGCGTCTTCGCTGGTGAGCACGCCGGGAGGATACGTCCAGGTGGAGCTCAGCACCGTACCGTCGTCGGTCTCGATAGCCATCGCATTGATATCGACAACAACAGCCAGCGGCAGATCTGCCGTTGTAGCGTCGCGTAGTGCACCATCGTCAATCGGCGCCCAGCCCGCTGAACTGTCCATGCCGGCACTGCCTAGCCGTCCGTGGTAGTTGAAGCTGATCTGCGGATCGGGTAGCGGAGAAAGCTGACTTGCCGTTTCGCTGTTCAGATATCGGAGCAACCCAAAACCGATGCCGCGCTCGGGAATTGCGCGAAGCTGTTCCTTCACCGTCTTGATCGCATTGCCCATGGACGGACCGCCGGCATACGCGTCGTCTAGATCCACGCCGTTCAGATCGAGACGAACCGGGAAGATCGTCGTGAACCATCCGATAGTGCGGGCAAGATCTGCACCGGGTACGACGTGCTCTTCGCGGCCGTGACCTTCGAGATTGAGCAATGCGTCCGCATGTGCGATACCGCGGTCACGACGCCACCGGATCAATGCCAGGCTCAGCGCAGTCAACAATCCGTCGGCAACACTGCCGTGAAATGCCTGCGGCACCGCCACGAGCAGGTTCTCGGTCAACGCGATGGGAACTCGCACCTCGATATCCGCGACGCCGGCTCCGGTGTCCCGCGGTGTCAGTGCCCGTGTACCCAGCGCTGGATCGGGACCGGTGAGTGTCTGTCGCCAGAAGTCGAGTTCACCAGCGCGGTGCGGATCGTGGGCGGCGTCGACCAGTGCATGCGACCACCGGCGCATCGACGTTCCCACCGGCGCTGGGGCCGGCTCGACACCGGCCTGAAGACGAGCACACGCCAGGGCAAGGTCGGGGATCAATATCCGCCAGGACACGCCGTCCATCACCAGATGATGGACGGCAAACAACAAGCGGCCCTCTCGATCCGGACCGGCGTCGAGCCACACAATCTGCACCATGACACCCGACTCCGGGTCCAACCGCCCCACTGCCGCATCAAGTTCCCTCGCTGTATCCGTGGCCGTGGTTGCGGTGGTGGTTGGTTCGGGGGCGGTCGGAACCCGCCGCGCCACGGCGGATGCCTTCACCGAACCTTGGCCCATCACCTCTAGTGAATAGCCGTGCGCGGTGTGGTGTAGCCGCGACCGCAAAACGTCGTGCCGGTCCAGGACTACCTGCACGGCCGTCGTCAGAGTGTCTTCATCCATGTTCCCCGGAACCGTGAAGAGTGCAGACTGCGAGTATCGGCGGAAATCGCCGCCACGCTCGAACATCCACGCCGCGATCGGGGTCAACGCGATCTCGCCGACACCGCCGCCTGGCAGTTCGTCAAGAACAACTTCGTCGCCACTCGTTCGCGCTGTCTGGGCCAGCGCCGCAACGGTTTTACGCTCGAACACGTCTCGCGGTGTGATCAGAACTCCGGCTGCCTTGGCCCGGGTCACCAACTGGATCGACATGATGCTGTCGCCGCCCAAGGTGAAGAACGAATCGTCGACGCCTACTGTGCCTAGTCCCAGAACTTCGGCAAACAGATCGACGAGAATGCGTTCGTTCTCGGAACCCGGAGCTCGACTCACCCGCACCTGTTGCCCGAAGTCTGGTTCCGGTAGAGCTTTTCGGTCGAGCTTCCCATTCCCGGTCAGGGGCAGTTGATCCAGGACCACGACAACCGACGGCACCATGTGAGATGCCAAACCCTCCGCGGCCTGATCGAGCAGCGCAACCGGGTCGATCACCGCGCCGGCTTCGGGCACAACGTAGCCCACCAACCGGTCACCGCGTGCCACCGCCGCAGCCTGCGCCACCCCAGCGCCGGCGAACAATGCCGACTCGACCTCGCCGAGCTCGATCCGGTAACCCTTCACCTGCACCTGTTGATCGTTGCGGCCGAGATACTCCAACTGGCCCTGCGCATTCCATCGCGCCAGGTCGCCGGACCGGTACATACGCGCCCCAGGTGTGAAGGGGTCCGGCACAAATCGTGCCGACGTGAGTCCGAACCGACCGAGATAACCACGTGAGATCTGCGTGCCCGAGACGTACATCTCGCCGGCCACGCCCGGTGGCACCGGATGCAGCCGATCATCGAGCACGTAAACGCGGAGTCCGGGCAATGCCGGGCCGATCACCGATGCGGATACGTCGCGCACAAGGTCGTGATCCAGAGGTAGGTAGCTGACATGCACCGTTGTTTCCGTGATGCCGTACATGTTGACCAAAGTCGGGGCGGTGTCGCCGCGTCGCGAGTACCAGCGTTCCAACTGCGCGAAATCGAGGGCTTCCCCGCCGAAGATCACGTACCGCAACGACAAGTCGGGTTCGCCGGCCAGGCGGTCTGCCTGCGCCAGTTGATAGAAGGCCGTCGGGGTCTGATTGAGCACGGTGACGCGTTCGCGCTGCAGGAGTTCGAGGAACGCCTCCGGTGAGCGGGCAGTGAAGTAGTCGACCAACACCAGGCGGCCACCGTGGGCAAGGGCACCCCACATTTCCCAGACCGAGAAATCGAACGCGGCGGAATGGAACATCGTCCATACATCATTTTCGCCGAATTTGTACAGCGCCTGGGTGTTTGCCAGCAATGTGACCACGTTGCAGTGCGCTACCTGCACGCCCTTCGGCCGTCCGGTAGAGCCCGACGTATAGATCACATACGCCACCGAATCGGGATGCAACGGACGCAGGCGGTCGGCATCCGTGACCGGAAGGGGCGAAAACTGTTGCAGCGCAGTCACAGTATCGTCGCTGTCCACCACGATCATGGGGACAATCGAAGACTCCAATGCGCCGCAGTCTTCGATTGTGGTGAGAGCGCAGGCCGGCGCGGCATCACTCAACAGGAATTCCAGTCGCTGCGCCGGAGAAGCCACATCCACCGGGAGGTAGCCCGCACCCGCCTTCACTACAGCCAGCAGTGCCACAACAAGATCGACAGATCGCGTCATAGCCACGGCTACCAGAGTTTCCGCGCCCACTCCCCGCGCCACCAACAGCCTCGCGAGTCGGTTCGCCCGCCCGTCGAGTTCGCGGTACGTCACCGCATTGCCGTCGCAGCTCACCGCAACCGCATCACCCGCCGACGCCACCGACCGATCGAACAGATCCACCAGTGACATCGGTCCGACACCAACGCCCCGGCGGTTCGGGTCCAGGAGCACACGCTCGCGTTCTGTCGGCAGCAGTATGTCGATATCACCTACCGCAACCGAGGGGTCCTCGGCCACGGTTGCGATCACACGCTCAAATCGCTCTGCCATACGTTGAATCGATGCCTGATCGAAAACGTCACTTGCATAGCGGAACCCGGCGCTGATCCCGGCCGGCGACCCGTGCCCGTCGACCCGCTCGATGAGACTGAGTTGCAAGTCGAATTTTGCCACGTCCAGATCGACGTCGAGTTCGCGGACAGTCAACTCAGGTAGTTCGAGTCGCAGGTGGCTGGCGTTCTGGAATTCGATGACCACCTGAAACAGAGGCGTATGCGACGTAGACCGTTCTGGTGCAAGCTCGTCCACCAGCCTCTCGAAGGGGATATCCGCATGCCCGAACGCCCCGAGATCCACTGATCGCACCACACTCAGCACGTCTGCAAAGGAAGATCCCGGCGATACCGGGGTTCGAAGCACCAGCGTATTGACGAACATCCCCACCACGTCGTCGAGCAATGCTTCACCCCGGCCTGCGACCGGCGTCCCCACCGCAACGTCACCCGAGCCAGACAACCGTGCCAACAGCGCTGCCAGCGCTGCGTGCATCACCATGAACAACGTCGAATTACTCTGATGCGCAATCTCGACCAGTTCACGATGCACGCTGAGAGGAATGTCGAACGGGATCACGGAACCTTCGGTGGACCGCTGAATCGGCCTCGGGCGATCCAAGGGCAACGGCATGACCTCGGGGATGCCTGCCAACGCTGCGGTCCAGTATTCGAGCTGATCGGCGACCACCGACTCCGATTGTTGCTCCGTGCCCAGAACCTCCCGCTGCCATAGGCTGTAGTCGGCGTACTGCACGGACAACGGCGCCCACTGGGGCCTCTGGTCTTGCGCGCGAGCGGTGTACGCGAGCATGACATCCCGGGCAAGCGGTGTCATCGAGAATCCGTCAGCCGAGATGTGGTGAGCGACAATGGCAAGAACGTGCCGCTCGGGAGCCAGTCGCAGCAACTGCACTCGGATCGGAAGATCCGTGGTGACGTCGAATCCCGTGCCGATGAAGCCCTCGATCACATCGTGAAGTTCCTGATCGAGTGCGGGAATCGGACGAAGGTCCGGCGCGACATCCGAGGATTCGAGTATCAGCTGACGCGGTCCGTCCGCAGAACCCGGGAACACTGTACGCAAGGACTCATGCCGGTCCAGCACATCGCCCAGCGCCGCACGCAGAGCCTCCACATCCAGTGCGCCGTCCAACTGCAGGACAACCGGGATGTTGTAAGCCGACGAGGACGTGTCGAACTGGTTGACGAACCACATCCGGGCCTGAGCGACAGACAACGGGATTCGATCGGGCCTCGCCCGCGCCGCCAGTGCGGGTTGGGTGAGTTCGGTTCGTGCAGTCGACTCGAGCCTGGCAGCAAGCGCGGAAACCACTGGTGTGTCGAACAACCCGGCCACGCCCAATTCGGTGTTCAACGCACTGTTGATCCGTCCCACTGCTCGGGTAGCACTGAGCGAATCGCCGCCGAGTGCAAAGAAACTGTCGTCGGCGCCGACGCGATCAACGCCGATCACGTCGGCAAAAGCCTGCGCGACTACTTCCTGTGCCGGTGTGCTCGGAGCTCGATACACCACTGCGGCAAATTCAGGTTCCGGCAGGGCTTTTCGGTCCAGCTTGCCGTTCCCGGTCACCGGTAGTGCCGCTAGCACTGTCACCACCGACGGCACCATGTACGCAGGTAGATCCTGCGCTGCCGCGTCGAGCACTTCTCGTTCGACCAGCGTTAGGCCTTGCGCGGCAACAACATAGGCAGCGAGGAAATCCCCGGGGTCGCCGTTTCGGAGAACCACTACCGCCTGCGCAACCCCCTCCTGGCGCGCCATTACTGCCTCGATTTCCCCCAATTCGATCCGCTGGCCCCGCAACTTCACCTGGAAATCACTGCGCCCGACGTACTCCAACTCACCCAAAGCAGCAACATTCCCCCTCACTCCGCTCGACCCCGCAATACCACTCCGCACCCACCGCACCAGATCCCCAGTCCGATACAACCGCTCACCGTTCGCCCCGAACGGATCCGCCACAAACCGATCCGCCGTCAAATCAGCCCGCCCCCAATAGCTCCGAGCCAACTGCACACCACCGAGATACAACTCCCCCACAACCCCCACCGGCACCGGATGCAAGCGCCCGTCCAGCACGTACACCGTGGTGTTCCACACGGGCGCACCGATGGGCACTACTGTCGTGTCGAGTTCGCTGACCTCGTGGGATGTCACGTCCACCGACGCCTCTGTCGGACCGTACAAGTTGTGCAATTCTGCATCACTGCACCTCAGCAGACGCGCCGCCGTCGATGCTGCCAGCGCCTCACCACTGGTAAACACCCGCCTCAGCGTGTCACAACCGCCGACATCTGCGCCGGCGAGAAACGCCTCCAACATCGACGGCACAAAATGCACCGTCGTCACCGACTCGTCGCGGATCACCCGGCCGAGATACACCGGATCACGATGCCCACCAGGTTCGGCGATCACCAGTCGAGCGCCAACCTGCAACGGCCAGAACAACTCCCACACCGAGACGTCGAACGTCGCCGGCGTCTTCTGTAGCACGACGTCACCGACGTCCAATGGATACCGATCCTGCATCCACAGCAACCGATTCACCACACCCTCGTGTGGAACCACCACACCCTTCGGCCGGCCCGTCGATCCCGATGTGAACATCACATACGCCGGATGCTCCGGTCGCAGCGGCGAAATCCGCTCGCACTCGCGTACCGTATCCGGCGAATACTCCGATACGTCAACATGATCCAGCTCCACGACCGTCATGCCCCCGGGCAGCACAGCCCGCTCGGCAGCGGTGGAGAGCACCAGCACCGGATCAACCGCTCCCACCACATATGCGACGCGCTCCGCAGGTTGATCGGGGTCGATCGGAACGTACGCCCCGCCGGCCTTCCCCACGGCGTAGATTGCCACCAGCATCTCCAGCGACCGAGACACCGCAACACCCACCCGCGACTCCGGACCCACGCCTGCACCGATCAGCAGTCGCGCTAGTCGGTTCACGCGCGCATCGAACTCCGCGTACGTCAACACTGAGCCATCTATCACCACCGCACCAGCGTCCGGAGTGCGTGCCACCTGTGCGTCGAATAGATCCACCAAGGTCGCAGCGGGCACGCGATGCTCCGTCGCATTCCACTCATCCAGCACCAACTCCCGTTCACCGTCGGCAAAGATGTCGACTTCAGCGACCGGTGTTGAGTCGTCGAGAGCAATCGTTTCGAGAATCCTCGTCAACCGATCGGCGTACAGGTGGACTGTCGCGGCGTCGAAGATCGATGGTTGATAGCGCAGGCTCAGACGCAACCGGGGTTCGAGGATCGAGAGCAGGGTCAGCGGGTAGTGCGTCGCGTCGCGAGCATCCAACCCCGTCACCCGCATACCGGCGATGTCCACGTCATCATCCAGCCCTGACGTGTCGACCGGGTACGACTCGAATACCGACAGCGTGTCGAACAGGTTGCCCACACCGACGCGGGCCTGAATCTCACCGAGCCCCACCTCGTGATGATCGAGAAGAGCGGCCTGCTCCTCCTGCATCCGAACCAGCAACTGTGCGCAGGTCTCGTCAGGATCTACCTGCACTCGCACGGGCAACGTGTTGATGAACAACCCCAGCATGTTTTCCACACCGGGCAGTTCCGGTGATCGCCCCGAGACAGTGGCGCCGAATACGATGTCGTCACGAGAGAGTAAGCGGGACAGTAGAACACCCCACGCAGCCTGAATCACTGTGTTCATCGTGACCCCGCTGCGCTGGGCCGTGGCAGTCAGGGCATCGAGCACCGAAGCGGGCAGGTCGATGTCGACCTCGGCCGGCACAGCCCGGTGCCCGCCAGGCGCGGAAGGCGCCAGCAACGTCGGCTCGGTGACACCGCGCAGCGCATGTTCCCACGCCTGTGCTGACGCTTCGGAATCCCGATGTGCCAACCAGGTCAGATAATTGCGGTACGAAGCAGACTCCGGCAGATCCACCGGGGTTCCGTCGGCAGCGTACCGCGTCAGAAGCTCGCGCACCAGCAAGGGCATCGACCAACCGTCGAGGATGATGTGATGGTTTGTCACCGCAAGCACTGATCGATCGGGTGCAGTTCGCAGCAGAGTCAGACGCAGCAACGGAGGTGAGTCGAGATTGAACCGGGCACTGCGATCCGCGTCGAGGTAGCGTCGCAATTCCTCGTCGGCGGCCGATCCGTATCCGGTCAGATCCACCTCCTGCCACGGAATCTCCACGTCGTCGACAACCACTTGAGCGGCAGCACCGTCGCTTCCGTAGACGAACGCGGTACGCAGATTCGGGTGACGGGCCACCAAACCTGCTGCAGCGGAACGCAGGCGCCCCGCATCGACGGAACCTTCCAACTCGATGCACAGCTGTGCGGTATACACGTCCACGGTTTCTGCGGCCACCGCGGCGTGAAAGAGCAACCCCTCCTGCAGCGGCGAGAGCGACCACACGTCGCTCACTGTGGGGAATCGCTCCTCCCAAGATTCGATCTGCTGCAGGCTCACCGACACAAGTGGAACATCGGACGGGGTAAGTCCACCCGCACCCGGCACCGATGTGTAAGCAGCGAGTCCTTCGAGGCCACGACGCCACAGTTCGGCAAACACCGCGACTTCGTCCTCGTTGATCACACCGGTCGGGTAGGTGAACGTCGCGGTCAGATGCGGACCGTCCGGACCGTCCTCGACGGCAGCGTTGATGTCGATCACGGACGCGACCGGCATGGTGTGGTTCTGCGTCCCACCGAGCTCTCTGCTGCCCGCGACCGGTAGCCAGTCTTGCGTTCCGTCGGAGGTGCTCACTCGTCCCAGATAGTTGAAACTGACTTGAGGAGAACCATATTGGCTGAGCGACGCTCCCTCGACGCCGAGGTATCGCAGCATTCCGTAGCCGATGCCGTGATCCGGGATCGCACGCAACTGCTCCTTGACGGCTTTGACCGACTGCCCGGCGGCACGACCACCGGCCAGCGCATCGTCGACATCGATCCCGCCGAGATCCAGCCGCACCGGATACACGGTGGTGAACCATCCGACGGTGCGGGAAAGCTCCGCGCCGGGGACTGCATTTTCCTCGCGGCCGTGTCCCTCGAGTGTGATCAGCGCGTCTGCCGCAACAGTGCCCTCTTGACGCGCAGTTCCCTGTTGACGCGCAGTGCCCTCTTGACGCGCAGAGCCCTGTTGACGCCGCCAACTGACGAGAGCCAGCGCCGCGGCGGCAAGCAACCCGTCGCCAACGCTTCCGTGAACAGCCGTCGGCAATGTGGTGAGCAGACTACGTGTAACGGCTGGCGGCACGTCGACGGTGACGGTGCCAACACTCGCTTCGACGTCGATAGTGGGATCGAGTGGACGCGACCCGATCAACGGATCGGGGCCGTCCAGGATGCTCGTCCACAGGTCGATTTCACTGCTGCGGTCGCGTTCGCGCAGGCCATGAGACCAGCGTCGCATCGACGTACCCACGGGCGCGAGAGAAGGCGTTTCACCGGCCTGGACTTGTCCCACTGCCGACGCAAGATCCGCGACGAGGATGCGCCACGAGACGCCGTCTACCGCGAGGTGATGAATCACCACAAGGAGTCGGCCGTTGGCATTCGGGGCGTCGAACCAGACAATGCGCAGCAGGCCGCCGGTGGCCGGATCCAGAAGGTCGGCAGCGGCCTCGAGTTCCGCGGCGGCCAAGGCAGCAAAATTATCCCCGTCAACCGTGTCGACGAGCACCCGACTGATCACTGCGTCCGCCGTGATCGAACCTGGCGGCAGCACCTCCATGCCAGGTCTTGCCATGTCCCGGTGTGCACTGTTGTCCACGATCAGACGCGCCCGAAGTATGTCGTGGTGGTCAAGCACTTCCTGGACTGCGAGAGCAAGAACGTTCTGCGTGAGGCCGGCGGGCGCTGCCAGCAGCAAGGCTTGAGAGAATCGGTCGAGTTGGCCGCCGCTGCGTTCGAGCATCCACGACGCGACCGGGGTCAAGGGCAGGAAACCGACACCGCCACCGGGCAACTCATCGAGGGTATCCACGCCGTCACCCTCAAATCGCGCCGATTCAGCAAGCGCTGCAACGGTTCTGTGATCAAAAACGTCTCGGGGACTCAGGATCACACCGGCAGCCTTTGCGCGGGCTACCAATTGGATGGACATGATGCTGTCCCCGCCGAGCGCGAAGAAAGAATCGTGAACGCCCACCGATTCCAGTCCGAGTACCTCGCTGAACAGTCCGGCAAGCAATGCCTCGGTCTCGGTTCGCGGTGGCCGATTCGGTGTCGCCGCGGCCGAGAAGTCAGGCTCCGGCAACGCCGCGCGGTCAAGTTTCCCGTGAACCGTGAGGGGAAGAGATCCGAGTATCACCAGCGTCGCGGGGACCATGTACGACGCCAGTCGCCCAGCGGCGACGTCGAGAACTTCTTTCGAGTCGATTATCGCGCCAGGTTCGGGCACCACGTAACCGATCAACCGGTCGCCGCTGCCGTCACCGTTCCATACGTCGGTAACGGCATGAGCCACGTGCTCATGCGCAGTAAGCGCCGATTCGACTTCGCCGAGTTCGATGCGGAAACCACGAATCTTCACTTGTGAATCAGTGCGCCCGAGGTACTCCAATTGCCCATCTGACGACCACCGCACCCGATCACCGGTGCGGTACATGCGCGTTCCGCCCGGGCCGAAGGGGTCGGCCACAAAACGTTCGGCGCTCAGGCGGAACCGCCCGTGATAACCACGTGCAAGAGCCGGACCGGCAAGATACAACTCGCCGGCAACACCCACCGGTACCGGCTGAAGCCGCGAATCGAGCACAACTTCAGTGAAACCGCGCGTGGGGGCACCGATGGTGACCGGGTCCGAGGGCGCAAGGGGCGGACTGATACTCGATACTACTGTCGTCTCGGTCGGTCCGTAGGCGTTGAACATCCGCCGACCCGGCGCCCATCGTGCCACCAGTTCGGGCGGGCAAGCCTCCCCACCCGTCACCACGCATTCGAGCGAAGACAGACCTGCCGGTTCAACCGACGCCAGTGCCACCGGAGTGACAAAACAATGCGTGACCTGCTCGGATTCGAGCAGTTCCGCCAAAGCGGTTCCGCCGTACACGGACGGCGGCGCAATCACCATCGTGGCGCCGGCACCGGTCGCCAACAACAATTCGAGGATCGATGCGTCAAAGCTGGGCGACGCAAAGTGCAGTGTCCGCGACTGCGTTGTGGTTCCGAATGTTTCGCGCTCCTGAACGGCAAAGCTGTGCAGACCGCGGTGTGTCGTAACGACGCCCTTGGGTGTGCCGGTCGACCCGGAGGTATAGATCAGGTACGCCGGATTATCGATCCGAATCGTCGATGTCCGCTCCTCATCGCTGATCCCCGACGACGGGTAGGACGACAGTCGTTCGTCGAAGCCCGGTTCATCCAGTACCAACCAGGGCACGACAGCGGGAAGGGTGGCGTGGTGCGCCGCCCCGGTCACGCCCCACACTGCGCTGGAGTCGGTGAGCATGTATTCGATCCGCGCAGAGGGATGATGTGGATCGACGGGAAGGAACGCGGCACCCGTCTTGGCCACAGCCCACAGCGCCAGAATGGACTCGACGGATCGCGACACGCATAGTGCAACTACGTTCTCGGGCCCGATACCGTACTCGATCAGCATGCGGGCCAATTGATTCGAGCGTTTGTCGAGTTCGTGGTACTTGACCTCACGCGTGTCATAGATCAGCGCAACAGCATTCGGATCGTGAGCGGTTGCGGCTGCCAACAGATCCGGCACCGTGTGCGGGTCCACTCCCTCCTTACCTCGAACCGGGGTCAGGTCGTCACGTTCACCAGCGTCGAGGATATCGATATCTCCGACCCTTGCAGATGGATCAGCGGTGACACTGACGAGGATTCGCTGCAGCCGCCGCGCAAACGTCAAGGCAGAATCACTGTCGAAAAGGTCTGTGGCATAACCGAACTTTGCATCCATGCCGCCTGGGTTACCGTCGGCGTCCACGCGTTCCGACACTGTCAATTGCAGATCGAAATTGGTGGTGTCGATCTCGACATCGACACTGCTCACCTGCAGATCGGGAAGTTCCAAGGTCGGACGCTCGATGTCCTGGAACTCCAGCATGACCTGGAAGAGCGGAGAATGCGCGGTCGACCGTGACGGATTCACCACTTCCACAACACGTTCGAAGGGAACTTCCGCGTGCGTGAATGCACCCAGATCAGCTTCCCGGACGGTGTGGAGCAATTCGGCGAATGTCGCGCCCGTGTCGATCGTGGTGCGCAGGACAAGCGTGTTGACGAACATGCCCACGACGTCATCGAGCTCCCTCTCACCACGACCCGCGATCGGTGTGCCGACGGCGATATCGTCGGAATCAGTCAACCGCGCCAACATTGCCGCCAACACCGCGTGCACAACCATGAACACCGTGACGTTGTATTCCCGCGACAGAGCCACCACGCCCGCATGAACCTCGGGATCTATCGAAAACGGGACGTGTCCGCCGCGAAGCGAACGAACAGCGGGACGCGGACGGGCGGTGGGAATCTCCAACACCTCGGGCAGGTCAGCGAGCGTGTTGCTCCAATACGCCAGCTGCGTCGACATCAGCGACTGCTCATCGGATTCCGAACCCAGCCACTCGCGTTGCCACAACGTGTAGTCGGCGTACTGAACCTCGAGTGGTGCCCAGTCCGGTGCCGAACCCAGCACACGTGACGAATACGCGCCCATGACATCTCGGGCCAGCGGCGCCATCGAGAAACCGTCGGCAGCAATGTGGTGCACCACGACTGCCAGGACATGAGAAGCCGCCTTTCCTTCGAGCCGGAACAGAGCGGCACGCAGCGGGACCTGCTCTGTCACGTCGAAGCCCTCGGCCAGCACCTGCACGCACTTCTCGCGAAGCTCTGCGTCACCGGACACTGCGATGGGATCAAGGTCAGGCACTGCACTCGCGGTAGGCACGACCACTTGGTGTGGGCCGTCATCGGTGAGCGGAAAGATTGTGCGCACTGCCTCATGTCGTTCGACGACGTCCCCAAAAGCTGCCTGCAGCGCACTGATATCGAGCGCGCCGTCCAACCTCAACGCAAACGCGACGTTGTACGCCGACGACGACGTGTCGAACTGATTGACAAACCACATCCGCTGTTGCGCCAGCGACAGTGGGACTTCCGCAGTACCACCCCGCGGCTTCAGCGGCGGTCTGGATTCCACACCGTCATTCGACTGCGCCAATGCCGCCAAATCCGCGACGGTCGGAGCGTCGAATACGTCCCGCACTCCTATCCTGTCCCCGACCACGGCATTGATCCTTGCGACCAACCTCGTGGCGATCAGCGAGTTCCCTCCGAGGTCGAAGAAATTGTCGTGCGTACCTACTTTCGCGACTCCGAGTAGATCCGCAAATACAGTGGCGACAATGTCCTCGATCGGATTGCGCGGTGCAAGATATCCGGCAGCACCGGCTTCGAAATCTGTTTCCGGCAGCGCTTTCCGATCCAGCTTTCCATTTGCCGTCACCGGCAACTCGTCCATCACCACCAGCACTGACGGCACCATGAACCCCGGAAGCTCGGCGGCGGCCCGCTCCAAGATCACTCGCTCGTCAACTGTCGCCCCTGGCTGGGGAACCACAAACCCGGCGAGATAATCGCCCGCGACCCCCGACCGCAGTACCACTACCGCCTGCGCTACCCCGTCGCACCGGGCCAGCGTTGCCTCGACCTCTCCGAGTTCTACCCGCTGACCACGCAACTTCACCTGGAAATCACTACGCCCGACGTACTCCAACTCACCCAAAGCAGCAACATTCCCCCTCACTCCGCTCGACCCCGCAATACCACTCCGCACCCAACGCACCAGATCCCCAGTCCGATACAACCGCTCACCCGGTACCCCGAACGGATCCGCCACAAACCGACCCGCCGTCAAATCAGCCCGCCCCAAATACCCCCGAGCCAACTGCACACCACCGAGATACAACTCCCCCACAACACCCACCGGCACCGGATGCAAGCGCCCGTCCAGCACGTACACCGTGGTGTTCCACACCGGCGCACCGATGGGCACTACTGTCGTGTCGACATCGCTGACCTCGTGGGACGTCACATCCACCGACGCCTCCGTCGGACCGTACAAGTTGTGTAGCCCGGCACCGGGAATCAACTCACGCATCCGCCGCGCAGTCCCCGGCGGCAGCGCCTCACCCGATACAAACACTCGCCGGATACCTGAACACCGCGCCGCCGACGCCTCGGCAACAAACACCTCCAACATCGATGGCACAAAATGCACCACTGTCACCGACTGGTCGACAATCACGCCCGCGAGATATGCCGGATCACGATGCCCACCCGGTTCTGCGATGACCAACCGCGCACCAACCTGCAACGGCCACAGCAACTCCCACACCGAGACGTCGAACGTCGCCGGCGTTTTCTGTAGCACCACGTCACTGGCGTCCAAAGGGTAGCGATCCTGCATCCACAGCAGGCGGTTGACTACTCCCGCGTGCGGAACCACCACACCTTTCGGCCGACCCGTCGATCCCGACGTGAACATGACATACGCCGCATGTTCCGGCCGCAGTGGAGTGAGCCGGTCACAATCTGTCATCGGTGAACTCGAAAACTCACTCACATCAACATGATCCAACTCGACGACGAACACACCGGCGGGCAATACCGAACCTTCACCCGAAGTTGTCAGCACCACCACGGGATCCGCGGCGCCCACCACAAACCCCACCCGGTCCGGTGGCTGGCCCGGATCGATCGCGACATACGCCCCACCTGCTTCGAGCACGGCATACACCGATACCAACAACTCCACCGAACGAGAAATAGCGACACCCACTCGCGATTCCGGACCAACACCCACCGAAATCAGGAATCGGGCCAGCCGATTCACCCGCTCACCGAACTCCCGATACGACAGCACCGTTCCGTCGAACACAACAGCTGGCGCATTCGGTGTCCGTAACACCTGCCCATCGAACAGATCAGCCAACGTCACCGACGGAATCGGTCGATCCGTCTCGTTCCACACCCCCACAACCACGTCGCGCTCATGCGAATCGACCACGTCTACATCACCGACAGGGGTGTTCGAATCCGCTACTACAGCGCTCAGAATTCGAACGAACTGCTCCCCGAAGCCTGCGACCGTGTGCCGATCGAAGATGTCCGACGCGTACGTGAACGACGCCGCAAAGCCTGCTGCCGACCCCATGTCGTCACGGCGTTCCGCAAGCGTCAACTGCAGATCGAATTTTGCGACGCCGGAATCGACCGGTACGACGTCCACTGTGAGGCCCGGGAGTTCCAGGTGGGGCGCGACCGTGTTCTGGAACTCCAGCAAGATCTGGAAGAGCGGTGATTGCGACGTCGAGCGTTCCGGAGCCAATGCTTCGACGACACTCTCGAAGGGCACCTCCGTGTGGCCGAACGCCGCCAAATCCACCTCACGGACGCCGGCCAGTACTTGTTCGAAGGTCGCGGCAGAATGTACGGCCGTCCGCAGCACCAGTGTGTTGACGAACATCCCGACCAGGTCGTCGAGTGCCTCCTCACCACGACCTCCTGTCGGTGTCCCGATTGCTATGTCTGCCGATGCGCTCAGCCGCGCCGACATCACCGCAAGCACAGCATGCATCACCATGAACACTGTGGCGTTGTGCCGGCGCGCAAGTTCGAGGACTTCACTGTGCAATTCCGCGGGAACCGAGAACTCGACGGTCTCACCGCGCAGCGATCGCTGCGCCGGCCGCGGCCGATCCAGCGGTAAGTCGATAGCGGCGGGGACGCCGGACAGCGTCGACTTCCAGTACCCCAATTGTGCGGACATGACGCTGCCCGGATCGTCGTCGAGGCCGAGAACACCCTGTTGCCACAGGCTGTAGTCCGCGTACTGCACCGGTAGTGGGAGCCAATTCGGATCCTGCCTCGCCGCTCGCGCCGCGTATGCCGCCGTGAGGTCGCGGGCGAGCGGTGCCAGGGACGCTCCGTCCGCCGAAATGTGGTGTACCACAAGAACCAGGACATGCTCATCGGGACTGATCCGAAACAACGCACTGCGAACGGGCACATCGGCACTCACGTCGAAACCCCGACCGGCAAGTTCGGAAATCCGCGCATCCAACGAGGAGCGCGTGACGTCGACAAGCGGAATCAAATCCGGGATCACCTGCGCCGGCGGAACAATAACTTGAAGAGGACCGTCCACCGACGCCGGATACACGGTGCGGAGCGACTCGTGGCGGTTGATCACGTCTGTCATTGCGGCCCGGAGCGCATCTACATCCAACGTTCCTGCCAGCCGCACCACCATCGGAATGTTGTACGCGGCCGACGATACGTCGAACTGATTGACGAACCACATACGTTGTTGCGCAAGCGAAACAGGGACTCTGCCGGGACGAGGTTGCGCGTTCAGATTCGGACGGCCGGAGCGAGCGGCGGTCCGCGCACCGCGAATTTCCACCGCCAGCGCGTCAACGGTGGGAGCCTCGAACAGACTCCGTACACCAAGGTCGACCCCCTCTGCCGCGTTGACCCGAGCAATCAGCCTGGTTGCCACAAGGGAGTTTCCGCCGAGATCAAAGAAGCTGTCGCCCAGGCCAATCCGTTCAACCCCGAGGACATCGGAGAAGATCTGTGCAACAACCTGCTCCAGCGGGTCGAGCGGAGCACGGAATTCGTCGGCGCCGCGCAGAAATTGTGGCGCAGGCAACGCCGCACGATCAAGCTTCCCCACCGGCGTCATCGGCAACTCGTCGCGCAACACCATCGCCGCCGGCACCATATACGTGGGCAGATGTTCCCCCACGTATTCCGTCAGGTCGGCGGGCGACAGCACCTGCCCGTCGGCGGGCACAACATACGAGACGAGCACCGTATCGCCTGACGGCGCGGTTCGTGCCACGGTTACAGCAGTCCGCACCCGCGGATGAGCAAGCAGGAGAGTGTCGATTTCACCCAGTTCGATGCGGAACCCGCGGACCTTCACCTGAAAGTCGCTGCGCCCGACGTATTCGAGCGTGCCGCCGCGGCGGCGCACCACATCTCCAGTCCGGTACATCCTGTCACCAGCATGGCCAAAGGGGCTGGCCACAAACCGTTCTGTGGTCAAAGCCGGTTTTCCGTGATACCCGCGAGCGAGGGCCTCACCGGAAATGTAGAGCTCACCGGCAACACCGTCCGGGACGGGATTCAACCTCGAATCGAGGACAACTTCGACACACCCGCGAAGCGGGCCACCCAGAGTGATCGGTCCTGCCGGCGACATCGGCGTACTGATATTTGCCATGACGGTGGCCTCGGTCGGCCCGTAGGCATTGCACAACCTGCGACCAGGGGCCCACCGCTGCACCAGCTCCGGCGGGCATGCCTCACCGCCGAACACAACATCCTGAAAGTCGGGAAGGCCGTCGGCGGGTGTTGATCCGAGTGCGGCGGTGGTGATGAATCCGTGGGTGACCCGTTCGGTTTTCAGGAAGCGGGCCAACTCCTCGCCGCCGTAGATCGTGCGCGGAGCGATCACCATGGTGGCTGCGGCCCCGAACGCCTGAAGATACTCGAAGATCGACGCGTCGAAGCTCGGGGTCGAGAAATGCAGCGTTCGAGAGTTCGGTGTAGCACCGAACCGTGAAAGTTGCTCAGCAGCAAAGCCGTCCAGTCCAGTGTGGGTGACCGACACGCCTTTCGGTCGCCCCGTGGAACCCGAGGTGTAGACCACGTACGCCGGATTCTCGCGGCGAAGTGGTCGCGCTCGCTCGGCGTCGGTGACTGCCGAAATCGGCATCGCCGCGCAATGATCGCGAAAGGTGTTGTCATCGAGAGTCATCCACGGAATCGAATTCGGCAATGACGATTGCTCAGCGGAAACTGTCAACCCCACGACAGCGCCGGAGTCCATCAGCATGTGTTGAATTCGTTCAGTCGGATACGTCGGATCCACGGGAACAAATGCCGCACCGGACTTTGCCACGGCGAGCATGGCCAGGATCGACTCCACCGAGCGTGTCATACCCAGCGCCACACGATCTTCCGATCCGATGCCGCGGGCAGCCAACACGCGCGCCAACTGGTTCGAACGTTCGTCGAGTTCTCGATAGGTTACCGAGGCGCCCTGATACGACAGCGCGATACCGTCGGGATGCGCCCGCGCCGCCGCATCGAACAACTCCGGCAGGGTGCGCTGCGAACGTCCCGGCGCGGCCTGGACCGGAAGGAGCGCTCCCCGTTCGTCCTCGGAGAGAATGCCTATGTCACCGACTACCGTCTCAGGGTCGGCGGTGACCGCCTCCAGAATTGTTCGGTATCGAATTCCGAGACGAGTCACAGTGTCGGCATCGAACAGATCGGTGGCAAACCCCAGCGTCACATTGATGCCGGACGGTGCGGCGTCGTCGCTGAACGTTTCTTCCGCAGATACCCGAAGGTCGAATCGGCCGATACCGTTGCCAGTCTCCTCCGCGGCAGTGCCGGTCTCGAGGCCGGTCTCGAGGCCGCGCCCGAGGCCGCTCTCGAACAACACTTGGACAACAGGCGAATACGCAGGGGATTGCTTGACCTCCAGCTCCCCCACCAACCGATCAAACGGTATATCGGCGCGCTCGAACGCTTCCGCGTCGACCTCGACAAACTGGCCCAACAGTCGCGAGAAGGACTTATCCGGTGCCACCTGGTTGCGCAACACGACGATGTTCGATCCTGTCGACACCGGCGTCCCGACCACCACATCGAGCACACCGGACAGGCGGCTCGTCAAGAGCGCGAACCCAGCGTGCAGCACCTCGAACATTGTGGTGTTGTGTTCCTGAGCCAGCGCGATCAGGTGCTGATGTGTGTCAGCGCTGATCCGAACGTCAACCCGATCGCCGCTCAACGACTGCGCCGCGGGTCGAATTCGGTCGGACGGGAGACTCAGCAGTTCGGGCATCCCCGCGAGCTGGTTCTTCCAGTACTCGAGTTGCTCGGCCTCACGGCGCAGTTTCACGCCAGTGCGGAAGGAGCGGTCGTGAATGGTCGCAAGCCGCACATCCGGAGCCGCCGCGATCAGTTCTTCCAGCAGTTCGACGAACTGCCCGTGATGCGCACGCAACACCGAATCCGCGTACCTGTTCGGATTCGCCCGGAAGTCGACGAACAGTTGATCCGCGCTCGGATACACGTTGACCAGGAGATCTTCCACCGGCCCCGAGGTGACGATGTGGTATTCACCCACCATCGCGCCGAGCTGAACTTCTTGTCGGAACATCATGACGTTGACCATCGGCCCGGCCAATGCGTCATCGCTGCTCACACCATTTGTACTGACACCATTTGTACTGACACCGATGTCGCGGCGAATGTCTTCGAGACTGCAGCGCTGATGGCGTAGTGCGCCCATCAACTCACGCTGAACCCGGGACACGAGTTCCGCGACGGTATCCCCTTCGTCGACCGAGATGGACAGCGGCGCAACATTGACCATCATGCCGCCGGACTCGCGCAGTACCGCCGTCGTTCGGCCTGACATCGGAACTTGCACCAGTACAGCGTCTTTCGCAGTGAGACGTGCCAAATAACAGGCCAGCGCTCCGATGATCGTAGCCGCCTGACCTTCGGATTCCAGGAGTTCGGCAGACGATTCCCCGGACAGCACAGCGCTCTGGAGTTTGCTCGCAGCGACTGCCGGTTCGTGCCCGGTCGCCAGGGCTGAACCGGTACCGTCTGAGTTCCTCTCCGCCCAGTACTCGCGATCGGCGGCAAACCGATCCGACGACCGGTAGCGACTGTCGATGTCGTACAGCTTGCGTAGTGGCGCAGCGCGATTCGGATCCGGTTCGCCTCCGGAGACTGCTGCCGAATATCGGTGCGCAATACGATTCATCAGCGTCATCGCACCAAATCCGTCGAGTGCGACATGATGAATTCGGCTGTACCACAAATAGTGCAGCTCACCCACGCAGAGCACCGAGGTCTCGACCAGTCGATCAATTCCGAGATCAAGAGTGGTCTGATAATCCCGCTGCATCCACTCGTGTGCAGCGACCATCGGATCGTCGTAGTCACGGAAATCGATGAGCTCGACCGGGATCTCCATCGAGTTGTCCACGTACTGCATCGGCTGGCCGTCGACCTCGAGCACTTTGAGCAAGGGCGACTGAAACTCCCGTGCGACCGTCCGGGTTTCCCTGCGCAGCAGGTCGACATCGAGAACTCCACGCAACTCGACGTAGTGCGCTATCGAAATCGGCACCTTCGGCTCGAGTTGCTGCGCAAACCAGGTCGCACGCTGCGCGGCGGAGAGAGGAAACAGCTCTACGTCCGAAACTCGAGTGGGCTGTTGCCTGACATCGAAGCGTTTCACAATAGTGCCACCCTGTTGGGTCTCCGCAGCCGCCGAATGCGTAGCCACGTCCGTATCCGAGCTCGCAAAATGCAAGAGGCGGAACCCGCCCCGTACTCAGACGTACCCAAAATCTGAAATCGCATGCACCGACCAGTTGGACTTAATTCCGATTGGTCTGAAATACCCGAAACATGTGAATGCGCTTCGTGTACTCGGTAATGTCGCAGTCCGGTATGTCACTTCCCCGAGGGGAGCACGACGCATGGACCTCACCACCATCAACGACGTAGTTCGGCGACCACCGGATCGCCCCGGTGCGATCTGGCGGGTCGGCGACGCGTGGCTTGCCGGTGGTACATGGCTGTTTTCAGCAGAACAACCCGATCTGGATCGCCTTGTCGATCTGACAACGCTGGGCTGGACGCCGCTGGAAACACACGCGACCGGTCTCACCATCGGCGCAACCTGCACGATCCACGACCTGTATACGTTTGTAGCGCCGGGTGATTGGCCGGCCGCTCAACTCTGTCGTATCAGTTGTGAGTACTTCCTGTCCTCGTTCAAAGTCTGGAACAGCGCAACCGTGGGCGGGAACATCTGCATGTCGCTGCCCGCCGGCCCGATGATCACGCTGTGCGTCGCACTCGAGGCGACATACACGCTGTGGTCCACCGACGGCACCGAACGAATCGTCGACGCCGCCGATTTTGTGATCGGAGACCACCAGAACATCCTCGAACCGGGCGAGGTGCTTCGTAGCATCGACATTCCGATTCACGCGCTCACCAAACGTCACGCCCACCGCCGATTCAGTCTCACGCACCTCGGCCGTTCCACCAT
Source organism: Rhodococcus sp. AD45-ID (assembly GCF_003023755.1). Taxonomy (NCBI): domain Bacteria; kingdom Bacillati; phylum Actinomycetota; class Actinomycetes; order Mycobacteriales; family Nocardiaceae; genus Rhodococcus; species Rhodococcus sp. AD45-ID. The sequence continues at coordinate 175,690 of NZ_PYHL01000001.1, forward strand.
CTTCATGATCGCTACTCGGACACCGGGGACTACTGATCTCCTGCTCACCATCACCGCCGGAACAACCCGACCGATCCAACTGTCGTTTGCCACCATCCCGGACCGCGATTCTCTGCAGCACGTCATCAATGCCATTCCTGAAGCTGCCTGGTTCGACGACCCGAACGGCACCCCTGACCACCGCCTTCACCTCGCCCGGCATTACGCCGAGGAGCTGCGCCTGGAACTGAGCGAGGACCGGTTATGAGCTACGTGGTGAACGGCAGGATCTTCAGCGAGCAGCCATTCGCCGGGCAGTGTCTCCGTACCTTCCTCCGGACACTCGGCCATCACGGCGTCAAGAAAGGATGTGACGGGGGCGATTGTGGAGCCTGCACCGTCTGGCTTGACGGCGCTCCGATCCACAGCTGCATCACCCCCGCCTTTCGAGCCGAAGGTCGGGAAGTCACGACTATCGAAGGCCTAGGCACTCCGGAGAATCTGCACCCGATGCAGGCGCAGTTCCGCGACGCGCCTGGATTTCAATGCGGCTTCTGCACCGCCGGCATGATCATGACGGCGGCAGCATTGACCGACGATCAGAAGGACGACCTGCCGCGCGCCCTGAAAGGAAACCTGTGCCGCTGCACCGGTTATCGAGCGATCGAGGACGCGGTCAACGGAGTCAGCGCGATCGAGGTCGCACTACCCGGGCAAGCAGTAGGGACAAGCGTCGGCGCACCCGCCGCTACCGATATCGTGACCGGCCGCGCCGAGTTCACGATGGATACAACGATCGATACATCGACGGGCGGGATGCTGCATCTGAAGGTGCTGCATTCACCGCACGCCCACGCGCGCATCGCCTCGATCGACACTGCTGCTGCGCTCGCCGTTCCTGGAGTGCACCGCGTCTATACCTGGAAAGACGTGCCGCGCAAGCGTTTCACGACGGCTATCCATACCGACCACCTTGTGGATCCCGACGACACCTACATTCTCGACAACGTGGTGCGCTTCGTCGGGCAGCGGGTGGTAGCCGTACTTGCCGAATCCATTGCCGCAGCCGAAGAAGGTCGTCGCAGAGTTGTGGTCGAGTACGAGGTTCTCCCGGCTGTTTTCGATCCAGAGGAGGCGATGGCCGATGGCGCCCCGCCATTGCACGGATCGGACGACCCGTTTGTCCGCGACCCCGAGCACAACATCCTGCTCGAGATCCATGGGCATGTCGGCGACGTGGAAGCCGGGTTTGCAGCGGCGGACGTGATCCACGAAGGCACGTACTTCTCGCCCCGGGTCCAACATGCGCACCTCGAGACGCACGGTTCCATCGCCTGGATGGAAGACGAACGCCTACACGTGCGCACCAGCTCGCAGTCGCCGTCGATTGCCAAGGTCAAACTCTCCCACCTGTTCGATCTGCGCCCGGATCAGCTTCGCGTGTTCTGCAAACGGGTGGGCGGCGGATTCGGCGGAAAACAAGAGGTGATCACGGAAGACCTCGTTGCACTGGCAACACTGGACACGGGCCGACCCGTCAGCCTCGAGTTCACGCGCGAAGAGGAGTTCACCACCGCATCTCCGCGACATCCGATGAAATTGACCATCAAATTGGGCGCCACGGCGGACGGGACGCTGACCGCATTTCAGTACCGAAACATCTCCAACACCGGCGCCTACGGAAACCACGGCGGTGAAACGTTGTTCGCCGGCGGAGCTGCCGTCTCGCTGTACCGATGCGCAAACAAGAAGTTCGACGCGTATTCCGTCTACACGAACAACGTTCCGAGTGGAGCCCTGCGCGGTTACGGGATGACTCAGCCCGCATTTGCCGTGGAGTCCGCGATGACCGAACTCGCACTCGCGTTGAACATGGACCCGCTGGAACTGCGCCGACGCAACATCGTGCGGCCAGGCGATTCACTTGTGGCGCTCGAGGACGGACCCGATGACGTCATCTTCACCGAAGACGGACTCGGCCAGTGCATCGACCTGGTGGACTCCGCTTTGGATCGCACGCCGGTCCCATCTCTCGGCGAGGACTGGCTCATCGGTACCGGCACGGCCAGCTCGTTACACGAGACCGCCCCACCCACTGAGCACATCTCGGAGGCGTGGCTCACGCTCGGCGACGACTGTATGTACGAACTTGCCATCGGCACAGTCGAATTCGGCGAAGGAACGTCCACCGCTCACGTCCAGATCGCCGCGAATCAGTTGGGAACCACACCGTCCCGCGTGCGAATCATCCAGTCGGACACCGACCGTACCGGTTTCGACACAGGCGCTTTTGCCAGTGCGGGCCTGTTTGTAGCCGGAAACGCTGTCTTGCGAGCATCGAATGCGTTGCGAGATCGCCTACTTGCCTTTGCCGCACACCACACTGGCGTTGCAGTCGATCAGTGCTCGATGGACGACGACAAGATCGTCTGCGCAAGTACACGATTGACTCTGCAAGAAGTTCTCGACGCCGCGAGGCAACGCGGGATCCGATTTACCGTGGCCCGCAAGGCCTACGGATCGCCGCGGAGCGTGGTGTCCAATACTCACGGCTTCCGCATCGCGGTGCACCGGATAACCGGCGAAATCCGGATACTCTCCAGCGTTCATGCGACCGACGCTGGTGTGATCATCAATCCCGCACAAGTTCGAGGGCAAATCGAAGGTGGCGTCGCGCAGGGAATCGGCTTTGCTCTCACCGAGAACTTTCATGTGGACGCAGCCGGCGCGATGATGAACCCGAACTTGCGAAACTATCGCATTCCCACGTATGCAGATGTTCCTCGCACCGAGGTGATATTGGTCGATTCGGCTGATTCCGTCGGCCCACTCCGCTCGAAAGGCATGGCGGAGTGCTGCATCAACCCGGTCGCCCCGGCCCTGGCGAATGCTGTGCATAACGCGACCGGCACCCGATTCCGGTCGCTTCCCCTCACTCCTGAACGGATCTACACGGGGTTGAACCGATGACCGCGGAAACATCCGCCGACAACATCGCCACAGTCATCATCGGTCAGCGGGTACACGCCGGAATGGCAGAGCAGTTCGAAGTCTGGCAAAAGGACCTCAACCGGGCTGCCGCGGGCTACGCCGGATTTCTGGGCACCGAAGTGTCCGCGCCGACGGCCATCCACCCGGAGTGGGTAATCGTGTATCGCTTCGACTCCATCGCTCATGTTCAGGCCTGGATCAACAGCGCGACACGTCAGGATTTCCTCGAGCGCGGCCGCCAATTCTTCGACGGACCCGGTACCCAACAGGTAGTGAGTGGCGGGATCAAACCACCCGATCCACTTCTCACCGTTGTCGTGTCACACCGAGTCAGTGATGACAACATCGAGGAATTCCTTGCCTGGCAAGACCGCCTGCGCGAGGTGGAAAGCACGTTCGAGGGATTCCGCGGCACCGAACTTTTCCGACCCGTCGACGGAGTCCAAGACGAATGGACCACTCTCTACCGCTTCGACAGCGCCGCCCATCTCGATACCTGGCTGACCTCCCCCGAACGTCAGGAACTCCTTGCCGAGGGGCGTAGGTTCCACGATTTCGAATTGCGCACCGTCGACAATTCATTCGGCAGTTGGTTTGCGTTCGACGAGAACGGCAACGAAGCCCCACCACCATCGGACACCAAGACTGCGATCGCGGTGTGGGTTGGCCTGTACCCGACTGTCGTCTTGCTGACCTTGGCATTGTCACCACTGAAAATGCCGCTCTGGCTTGGGTTGTTGGTGGGAAACCTTCTCTCGAGCTTCATCATGAGTTTCTTCACGATGCCTTATTACGTGAACCGTCTGCTGAGTCGCTGGTTGCGTCCGCCGGCCGATGTTCCCGCGGCGAAGATAAATGCTCAGGGTTTGGCGATCGTCGCAGCGGTGACGGTGTTCTGGGTTGTGGTGTTCTATCTCGTCACTACACAGATCTGGTCGCTGCCCTGATTGCACAGCACCACGCAGCAGCACTGATCGCAACGCGGCGCCTCCCCATCATCTGCGGAATCCTACTTACCCGCTTTGGCCCTCGCCACGAATATGCCGTGCGAACCCGTGCGTGTTGCTTCAGGAGCTGCGCATGCGTGTTGGCTTCGCATCGTCTTAGCTCGTGATGCGAAGCTTGCACGCGGTGTTCAGTTCCGGCAGAGCCGGATTCAGTCTCGGTGAACTGGACCTTGGCGGGTGGTGGAGCGTCGGCGTCGTTGTTTCGGGTCGATCGCAGCTGGTGGGATGAACCACGGTTTGTGATCATCGCCCATCTTGATTTCCCAGATCCCGCGGAACCCACTGGTGCTGTGAATCAACCGATGGTGATTTCGACAGAGGAGGCTGAGGTTGTCCATCACCGTCAAACCGCCGACCGACCACGGTTTTATATGGTGCGCATCGCACCAGGCCGGTACCGCATCGCAGTTCGGGAAGGCGCAGCCTTTGTCCCGAGCGATCAGCGCAGTGCGTTGCTCGGGTGTGACGAGGCGTTTGTGCGGCGTCGCATCCAGCGGTGCACCGTTGCCGTCCATCAACACGGTGGAGAGCATGCAGTCACAGGCGAGCATCCGGGTCAGGCTCACACTCAGTGGTCTCATCCAGGGCATGTAGCCGACGTCCAGATCTTCGACATCAAGCTCTGCGTCCCTGCTAGGTCGCGTAGCGGCGCATTCGCGATGCTCGGCAAGATCTTTCGCGGTGATGTGCACATTCACGTGCGGACGCTGACCACCATCAACACCGGTGACAGCATTGTCGAGATACCGGCGAATCAACTCCGTGAACGCGTCGGCGGTGCGTTTGGCTGCCGACCGCTGATCCGGGGTTCCGTCCGCGGCCGGTTTCGGCATCGACAAACCCGAGAGAGCCGACAACAACATTTCACCGGTAAACGCGTCGAAATCGCCCTTGATCGCCACGCGCCCGTTGAGCGTCGGCGAAATCCGCAACACATTGAGATCATCATCCTCACCGGGCGGGGTGTCGTCGGATTCGAATATCCGCTCCAGAACTGCAATCGCATAGCGGAGTTTGATGGTGGTCGCCTCCACGCCGGATGCGGCAGCAAGAAGAGTCTTCATACAGGACGGTAACGCCCTGTCCGGCATTCCTTTTGGTGGGGATTCGCAGAACGCGACGATTATTGCCGCATGATCGAGCGAGAGGTCGCCGGCCTCGAATTGGGCAGCAATGTCCGGGAATACCCGCAGTGCGGCACCGAGGGCGGCGATCTTGTTACCGGCCGCGTTCTGCAGCATCGTGTTCGCCGCCAACCAGCGACCAACACCCCGGTAACAGAGCACCTGTTCATCCGGGTTGAGTGCCAACTCGTCGACTGCGGCAACCCGAATCGCTTCCAGCCGAAGAATTTCCGCAGACGCACAGACGGCAACGTCTCGAACCTCAGCCGGTCGCAATCGCCACAACCTGCCCCGCACCCCCGTCGCGGAACCAGCGACAACATCCCCCACCAAAGTTGAATCGCAAACCGTCGTCATCAAGGCCTCCCCACCCTTGACCCAATTGCACTCGAACAACCATTCGATTCAAGAGGCATTTCGGACAGGTTTAACGAGATCTACGCTCGAGAACTTCTGACATGCAACAGCATTCAACGTTCGACATACGCACTAGCGACCTCCTAGCGGCAACGCTCCGATCCCACTCGCATAGGGCGGCAATGTTCCGATCAGGCTAGGCGTAAGCGTCGTCGCAGACGGATCTGCACGTCCCAAAGAAAACTTCCGAACTTCGGCACTCGCTCCGCTGCTACCGCTGATCAGCAAATCCGCCCCCGTTGTGGTGCTGGTAGTCGCAACGCTCACGCCGGAGGGCCCCTCGAACGGACCGAAGGACGCGATCTCCCGAAAGGCAACGTCGGTTGAGTGGTGGTCGGGGCTTTCCAGATACATCTCAGGTGATCCGTCGAGGCGTGATCCGCTCGAGAAGATTCGCACCGTTCCGTCTCCGCCGTTCATCCCGGCGACTATGGATTTCGCGCCGCCTTCCGCACCGGCCACCCAACCGGTCGACAGTGATACCCCACCTCGATAGCTCTGATCGAATGCCAAGAACTGCGAGGTCGCCACCGGCCCACCTGTGTGTCCTGCATGTTCGTCGGTCTTTCCGGCCGCTGCTGTCGGCTCGTACAGGTCATACCGGAACGTTTTCACCAACGGCTCGTCGCCGGGTCCGGGAGCAGTCACGATGCTCGCCCGGCCGGAATGCGCGTCGACCATTCCCGTGGCAATGGTGACTCCGCTGCTCGAACCCGGATATGGGATGAACGATCCGAATTCGACCGGCGCCGACTTCTTGTCCGTCGGCAGTACGGTGGAGTAGATCTTGACCTGCGATTCCATACCCGGGCCGGAGGCCACGATAATGTTGTCCGCCAATGCATTTCCGTCGATATCGACGCCGGCAACGTTGACACCACCACGGAAACCTGCATCAAAAGGAGCAAACCGTGCCAGTTCGTCGGTGAACGGTGGCCCGTCGACCGCGTTGTACGCCACCACTTCTGGTGCACCGCCAGCGCCGGTTCCAGCGATGAGGTCGAGCACCATGTCACCGTTGACGTCTGCCATCGCCACGCTCGGGGTTCCCTCGAACGACGGGAATGGCGTCACGGTTGTGAGCATCGTATCGCCGTTCGCGTCGAAGATCTGCACGGTCGCAGGCACGCCGGGCGAGCCGGGCACCGCAACCGCATACGTCGACACTTCGGGAATCACGTTCACCGTCGCCATCAAACCGTTGTCCTCGTGATTGAGGCGATGGCAATGGATCACAAAGGTCCCCGTGTATTCGGTGAACTTGGTACGCAGTGTCACCGACGCCGGTACAAGCGCGTTCTCATTCTCGTCCGTCACAGGCGCAGGCACGTTGACGTTGTCGATCCCCCACTGCTGCACCCCGGTTGTGGTCCCGGCAACAGGATCCACAACCTCCATCACTTGAAAATCATTGACGTGGATGTGCATTGGATGCTCGTCATTGTTGAGGTTTGTGATTGTCCATTCCTCTACCGAGTTCAGCCGCGGCTGAATCAAGGGGATGTTCGGGAAAGTGTTGTCGGCGAACTCATATGTAAAGGCTTTCGGGTCACTGTTACTGGCCTTGTTGTTTCCGAATCCACCAGAGACAGTCAGGTTGCGGGTCACATCGGGATTCGCTGCTGCGGTATCCACGAAAGACGTATAGGCATCAAGTTTCTTACCGAACTCGAATGGTGTTGTCCTGCCTTCACCTTCGTCTGGCGTTGCTCGGATCAGCTGCTGGGTCGGGAAGGTGAAGAATCCGTCGGCGTAACTGATCACCGACGGGTCGACAGTGACGGTTCCGAGCTCAGCAGGAGGATTATCGGTGCCGTTGTTGGTGTAGAGAATGCCAGGATTGCTCACCGGTTGTGCACCGTCGAGCGGCGGCATTTCCAGCACCAGATCACCGGACTCCGGCATCGTCACCGCGATCGCGTATCGCGACGCCGGCGGAATCACGAGCCTGGTTCCGTCACCGTCCACCGGCGGCCTGACCTCGGAGAACGGGTTTCCGTCCTGACCCACTATCGCGAACCGCGGATGGTGGCCTGTCGCGGTTTCCGTCAACGTAACCGGCATGTATGCGAAGTCGCTGATATTGGCGAGCACCCAGATTTCGGTCTGACCCGGCTTCAGTTTCAACGAAGGTTGGAACTGCCCGTTCACGGTGTACTGCACATCGCGTTGATTGTCCGGCAGCGACAGATCGGCCGGAACGTTCGTCGATTCGCCAACGAAACTCTGCAGATTTGCGGGGACAAACTGATTCTGCCCACGATGGTTGGCCGGTGACAAGGGCCCGCTGTACCAGTTGGTGAAATACTGTGAGCCCTCCGTGGTTTCCGAGAAATTCACCGGCGCGAGACTCGGGCGGTAGGAGCCGTCGGCAAGTTCCTGACCCGTCGGCGGATCCAAAGTGCTGACAAATTGTGGCCACATCGCGTCATTGAGTTTTCGGCCCAGGCCTTTGCGGTCAAAAATGAAGTTGTACTGCAGTGCCATATCGCGAACTGGTACGTCATTGGCCGTCACTATCGGCAAATTCCCATCGGGGCGGCCGATTTCCAACAGTCCCGCGAGTCCCATATATGTCTGTTGAGCAGTGAGCGTGTGACGGTGGCTGTGGTACCAGTACAAACCGTTGGGCATCGTTCCGGGAATCGCGTAGTCGTAAACATTCCCCTGCCCGGCGGGAATGTTGAGCAACACGTTGTCGGCATTACCGTCCGGACTGACGTGCACGCCATGAGTGTGCAGATTGAGCGGCGCAGACGTCAGCACCGGAGGATAGATCGGTACTTCACCACCCGCCGGAGTGAATGCGGGATCGTAGAAGTCCTCGATCGTGAGATCTTGCAAGTCGTTGTCGTAGTGGACAATCAAACGCTCGCCAGGATTAACCCGCAATGTCGGAGCCGGATACACATCGGTTCCGGAACTCGACCCATCAGACGCTGCGCCACGAATGACGTCGTATCCGAAGAGCAAGAAGTCCGACACTGTTCCCGACGCAGTATCAAGCGGCACCGATCCCTGGTGCGCAGACAATCGCACCTCGAGAACACCGTCCACGCTACTGAGTTTGATCGGTTCCCGGAAGTCGGCCGGCGCCCCGTCCGATCCGTAATTGGCGCCGGCACCAGATACCGGATCACCCGTTGCGCAGGCAGCCAAGGCCACCGTCAATGACACCACTATCAGGGCGACGAGCGACCTTCTGTACCGAGCGATCACTGGTTTCCCCGTTCCGTGGCGGCGTGAGATACGTCCGATCGACGCTTCGTAGCGTACCGAGGAAACCCCTAGTGAACAGGATATTCAGAACAAAGTGGTCATGTTGTTGTGTGCCTGTCGAGCGTAGTGTGAGCGGGGTACGCATGAACCAACGCTGAGGACAGCTTCGGAACCGCGTGCGTCAATGTGTGTTCGGCGCTGTGCGCAATCGCGTGGGCCTCCGCAAGACTCGCAGATGGATCGATATCGAGTTCGGCATCTGCGTGCAACCGATGACCGATCCACCGCATCTTCAAGCCGCGAACCCCGAGAACGCCGGGTTCCGCACGCAAAGCGGTTTCAGCGTCGTCCACCAACTCCGGTTCGACGCCGTCCATGAGACGTCGCAACACGTCACGAGCGGCGCTGCGGAGCACGGCAACTATGGCAGCGGTGATGACAAGTCCGATGATCGGGTCTGCAAGCGGGAATCCCAACGCAACTCCCCCGGCACCGAGCAGAACTGCCAATGACGTGAATCCGTCTGTCCGAGCGTGTAATCCGTCGGCGACCAGTGCGGCGGAACCGATCTGCCGACCGACCCTGATCCGGTACAACGACACAAGTTCGTTGCCGACGAAGCCCACCAGACCTGCGGCAGCAACCCATCCCAGATGATCGATCTCGATCGGGTTGATGAGCCGCCTAACTGCCTCGACACCGGCAACCACCGCAGACAGCGCGATCATGGCCAGGACGAACAGTCCGGCCAAGTCCTCGGCACGGCCAAATCCGTAGGTATATCGACGCGTTGCCGCTCGTCGTCCAAGAGCAAAGGCAATCCACAGCGGGATCGCGGTAAGCGCATCCGAAAAGTTGTGAATGGTGTCCGCCAGCAGCGCCACCGACCCGGAGATCGCAACGATCGCCACTTGCACCGAAGCAGTGATTCCCAACGCCACCAAGCTGATCTTGACTGCCCGGATACCGATCCTGCTCGATTCGAGAGCGTCGTCGACACTGTCGGCCGCGTCATGACTGTGTGGCGCAAACACATCACGCACGGCAGACCGGAAACCACCGCGAGGATGGCCATGGCCGTGGCCGTGGCCGTGACCAACAGTGCGTTCGTGCGTCATGACGCCCCCTCCTCCTCATTTCCGCGAGGCACGCGCTCAGGATGTATCTCACGGAGTTCTCCGGCGGTGCGGTGATGCCCCGGCAAGCCTGGACCGGCGTGCTCGGCATTGAAGACTGCGTCGGTAACCAGTTGGCGCACATGGTCGTTCTCGAGGCGGTAGAACACAGTGGTGCCTTCACGACGGGTTCGCACCAATCGAGCCATCCGTAGTTTTGCCAGGTGCTGCGACACTGACGGCGCGGGCTTTCCGACGCGCTCCGCCAGTTCGTTCACCGAGCACTCTCGATCGACCAACGCCCAGAGAATCTGCACACGCGTCGCGTCAGCGAGCATCCGAAACACCTCGACGACGAGGTTTACCTGATCGTCGGGAAGCTTCCGCCTACAAACCTGACTATCTGCGTTCATGCGTAGATAATAGATCAAGTATGTCTGAACACAACCCCTCGCATCCCAAGGTGTGCCAAGATTTTGTTATCGAAACCCCCACAGTCCTAACCAGGAGACGACGATGAGTACTGACGACTGGAACGCAGACATCATTGCCCAATTCCGAGAAAATCAAGGTCACGTGGGAGGCCCCTTCGAAGGCGCACCGATGGTGTTGGTCCACCATCGAGGCCGAAAGTCCGGACGTGAATTCGTCAGCCCGATGATGTACCTGGCCGATGAGGAAGACCCCGACACCATCTACGTCTTTGCGTCCAAAGCCGGCGCCCCCACCAATCCGGATTGGTACTACAACCTCACTGCAACGGACCACGCCGAAATCGAGGTCGGCACCGAAAAGTACTCGGTTGCTGTCAGCGACGTGACCGGCGACAAACGCGACAAGATCTTCAACGAGCAGGCCAAGCGGTATCCCGGTTTTGCAGAGTACGCAGAGAAGACGGCTGGAATCCGCACTATTCCCGTGATTGCTCTCCGACGCACGTAGCTAGCGACGCTGGCAGAGTGAGTACATGAACGCAACTGAATTCGACTGGAATCGTACGCTCCGCGAGCAGTGGGAATTTCATTGGAACCATCAGATCAAAACTCGACTCGACGGTCTCACCGACGACGAGTATTTCTGGTCCCCGGTGCCCAATGCCTGGAGCATCCGTCCTCGCGGCCAGTCGACGGCACCGATGCATGTCGGCGCTGGAGAGTTCGCGATCGACTTCGCCTTTCCCGAGCCGGTCCCACCGCCTTTCACGACAATCGCGTGGCGACTCGGCCACGTCATTGTCGGTGTGCTTGCCGCGCGGAATGCTTCACACTTCGGCGCTGCCGCCGCGTCGTACGAGACCTGGGAGTATGCCGGCACCGGGGCCGAGGCACTCGAGCAACTCCAGACGCAGCTCGATATCTGGCTCGCCGGAGTCCGGAGTCTCGGCGAGAGCGGCCTGCGGGAACCAGTCGGAGCGAAGGAGCCTTACCCCGAATTGGCGATGGCCGATCTGGTGCTGCACATCCACCGCGAGCTGATCCATCATCTGTCCGAGGTCGCCCTGCTGCGCGACCTCTACACCCACACCAGATCTGTTGATATCCAGGCAAACCCGTAGCAGCCCGGAGCGCGCACAAAACCGATCAGGAATCGAGAAGCGTTGGTTGCCGCACCGAAACTACCGTTACAGACATGAATTCACCACGTGATACCCAGTCCGCTCGCATATCAACGAGGAGCGCCAATATGACCACCGCAGAGTCCGTGATCCTCGAAGTCCCCGATACCGCAGCCGCCCAATCCTTTTACGATGCTTTCGGCGTCGGAGACCGCGTGAGTGTACGAGCGTCGGAGACACCGACAACAGGGTTCCGCGGCCACACGCTTTCGCTTGTCGTGTCGCAGCCGAACATCGTCGACGCCTTCGTCGATGCGGCCCTCGAAGCCGGCGCCACAGTGTTGAAGCCCGTCAAGAAATCGTTCTGGGGATACGGCGGTGTTGTACAGGCACCCGACGGCGCAATCTGGAAAGTGGCAACGTCGTCGAAGAAGAACACCGGCCCAGCGACCCGGGAGATCGAAGATCTCGTGCTGTTGCTCGGCGTCGAGGATGTCAAGGCCAGTAAGCAGTTCTACGTCGATCACGGTCTCGAGGTGTCGAAAAGCTACGGACGCAAGTACGTCCAGTTCACAGCTCCCCCGAAAAAGCTCACGGTTGCGCTGTACGGCCGGAAGGCCCTGGCCAAGGATGCGGGCGTCGCACCCGAAGGCAGCGGATCGCGTCGAATCATCATCACTGGTGACGGGGCGCCGTTCACCGATCCGGACGGCTTCACGTGGGAGACCGGACTCGCCTGAAAACACCATCAACGGCGTGGCTGCGCCCCTACCGACGCAGACTTCACATGCCGTCCGAGCAACACGTATCCCACCCAGGAACCCACGACCACTGTCGCGGCAACGCCCTGGACAATCGCTTCGATACTGACCGGATAGAAAACGCCGGCAATGTAGTGAGAGATGAACCCTGCGGACGGTAATTCGGAACTTCCCGCCATCCGACGGGCCCAGTTCTCGAGATGCGTGAGCGGGCAGTCATATCCGATCAGGACCGAACCTGCACCCCACGCGACTGCGACGAGGTGAAAAACAATTGTATGACGCCACTTCCACGCCACGAAACCACCGAAGACCACGTAGAGAATGAAGCTGAAGTGAACGAATACCGTCGCACTTTCGATGAGCCGGTACACCATCGTTGTCTCCGCTCGTGGCGCGGAAGTCCCGCAACAACCAGACTATTCCGATGTTAGTCCGCGGAGATGATCTCTACCCGGTGTATGCAGCGGTTGTTCGTGCGGCGGCGGCTCGCGCCTGCGCAGGATCGTCGCCGGAAGCAATCGCGGCGTCAGCCCACAATTCACTACTGGCTGCCATGAATGCCTTGGCTTCGTCACTTGCCGACCACTCCGGCGCCTCCAGTGGTGTGTTGGTTCCCTGTTCGACGTGTTGTGCCAATCCCAGCAATCCCATGTCCCAACCGACCCCTACGGCACCTGGCCCGTATTCACTCCAACGATCCGGGTCGACATCGGCGGTGTGATCGAAATCGAATAGCGTTTCCCCGCTGGAGGTTTCGATCAATTTGATCGTCACGTAGCTGACGTCACCGCCGTATTCCCAGGTGATCTTCAGTGTGTGCGGCGCGGTGCACGCCAGAATCTCACCACCGGCATTGCCGTCGAGTTGATAGCGACTACCGAGTCGGGCGTCGCCTGAAACAGGCATGAACCACTGTGGAATGCGATCCAAGTCGGCTATTGCCGACCACACCGTCGTGATCGGAGCCGCGAGTTCACGCGACATGTGGAGCGATCGCGTTTTCCCCTCGTCGCCACTGACCCCGCTCAGGTGCCGGGTTACCAATGACAAAGAGTCAACTGCTTCAGCGACCATGACGCTCCTTCATCAAGGCAAAAGTCAGCTCAAACGCTGCTGCAGGTGAACCGACACTTCTTCGCCTGCCGCGCTCTTACCGATCGCTTTGCACAGCGCTACCCGCAGTGGCAACCAATGCGGTCCGTCGCCTGAGGGCATCAAGGTCGCTTCGAAGGGGTGCTCACCGTCCAGCGTGCCGACAACCTTGACTGCTCGCCGGGTACCGAGCAGGTCCGCCGACCCCGGCACGGTCAGATACGTCGCAAACGCGCCGTCCTTCTCGATCGGAGAGGTAAACGAATAGTCGAGCGGTTGCGGAGTCTTCGTCGCGGCCATAATGCTCCCCTTCGGTGAAGTTTTCCTACTCTGCAGCGAGCAGAACGTCGGTATCGAAGCAGGTGTGTGTGCCGGTGTGGCACGCAGCGCCTTCCTGATCGACGATCAGAAGGACTGAATCGCCGTCACAGTCGAGGCGAACTTCGTGGACATACTGGGTGTGGCCCGACGTCTCCCCCTTGACCCAGTACTGCTGACGTGAACGCGAATAGTACGTTCCCTTACGGGTTTCCAATGTGCGAGCGAGTGCTTCGTCGTCCATCCACGCGACCATCAACACATCGCCTGTGGACTTTTCCTGCGCGACTGCGCTGAACAGTCCGGCGTCATTTCGCTTCAGTTTTGCTGCAATCGCGGGGTCAAGACTCATAGGACGTTTATACCGTCCCACGGCCTCTCCTGCGGAATCCGCCTCCGGAAACTCAGTGGCGACAGCCGTAAAGTAGTTGTCAAAGTTCCGAATTCGTAGATTCGTTCGCCTGGTTAAGGAGAACTCGCGATGAAGAAGCATCATGACGGACCACACCCCGAGCACACCTTCCACCTCGAGAGCCCAGCAAAAGGCATCGTCAATCCACGCCATGTTGTGGTGGGCATCGGCAGCGAACCGTCGGGCGGTGACGTACTGGACTTTGCCCTCTCGCTGGCCACCGCGGAAGATGCATCACTTCATGTCGTTCACTGCATCGATGCCGAGGACCAACCCGTGGAAACCGATTCACCTCAGTTCGAGAAACGCCTCAATTCCGCGATGATCACTCAACGTGAACGCGCACTCTCTGCTTTGACATCTCACCCCGGCAAGTGGACATACGACTGCAAGCACGATGACCCGGCAGATCTCATCGTGTCGACGGCGGAGAAGTACGACGCGTTCACCATCGTGATCGGGGCGCCGCGACGAGGTCCGATTTCCGCGATGAGTCAGTTGCTGCACAGTTCTGTCACCTCACGCCTGGACCGCCAGAACAGATACCCGATTGTCATGGTTCCTGCCAGGGTGAAGTCGAGGACATGGACGCATAAGTCAACGTAACTATCGCCGGCAATATTGCACTGTCAGGCTCGCTTTCCTTCAGACCAACTGCTGCCGCCCGACGATTGCGCAGGTCGTAACCTCTCGAATCTAACAGGGCGCGACCACACTCAATCTCCAACGAACCAGAGATATCCGTGTCGACGGATTGCAGATTTCGCGGCGCAGTTTTCAGATCCGTGATCAATTGTTCTTCTTGATCATTTTTCGGAATTACCATTGACAATTCGTTCAACAGGAACTGCAATTGATAGCTGTTGAACATAGTATGGCAATATGTGTCAATCCGTCCGATAATGAACATAATTCAGTTGGTCTGACCCACACCCCTGAGAGAGTCAACATTGGTTTGGTCTTGTGTTACTGCATTGTCGATGCACTTCTGAAAGTACGCGCGCATGCCATCGACTGCGGCGATGTGACTTTCCAACGCATTCACCAATGAGTCTGGACTACCAAATGCCTTTTCTTGAAATTTTCCTTGGAGAGCAAGACCGGAGTTCAGAGTACCGAAACCTCCAAACTGCTTGATGTGTTGGGCATCGTTTACTAACGATCGATACTCGGCGATCAGTACCTCACATGCAATCGCCAGCGGTTTTGCAACATTCGGGTCAACGCCGAATACCTGATCCGAATTTGACACTGATCTCACACTCACTCTCAATAACTCGATTTTCGGTCAAGACAAAATCCCACCCCTTCAGGACAGCAGCGGAACGATAGTTTGCGCCGCCCGCTCTACTAGTGCGCATGGCGTTTCAGGCCGGTCGATACTAAACTTTGCACCCACACGAACCATCGCGGTTGACTGAGCTGTCGCGAAGGCTACGTTGCATGCCAAATCCCCGTCATCGCCCTGTTCCTGGTACACAAGAATGCTTCGTCCCGCGATTTCGTCTCGACGCAAATCTCGAATCGTGGAATTTTTTTCCACAGCATCGAGTGAACGATCCGCTGACGTAAGTCCGAGATAGAACCACGAGCCCTCCCAGCTACACACGTTGAATCCATCGATGTGGGTGTTTAGGAGGTCCACACGCTGCGTGCCGGGATCAACACCCAGGTTCAACAGGTCATCGTGACTCAGAACCGCGCACGGATCGAACATTCCGATCGAATCGACCGGGTAAGCCTCACCCTCGACCGTCGAGGAACACCCCCCAAGTAGAGCGACCACAGAAACCGACAGACAAGCGCCCCACGGCCTCACAGCACTCCCCCTTGTCCATTGGCTTCACCCAGTTGGACGCACGGGAGTACCGCACGGTTCCGCCCGACTACATCCATTGCGACAAGTCATGATCCCCAGCGCTACGAGGGCTGCTCCAACTCCCACGCCGCGAGTTGTGTGCGCGAGGTGAAACCGAGCTTTGTCAGAATGTGCTCGATATGCCGTTGCGTCGTCCGAACCGAGATTGCCAGGTTATCCGCGATGGCTTTGTTATCCAGGCCGACAGCGACGAGGTCGGCAACCTGTTGTTCGCGCGCACTCAATCCGGCCTCCTGGCCGGTAGCCGACGGATTCTCCTGCAGCGCAAAGGCTACGGACTCGTGAAAGTCCAGGGCGTGCCCTTGATTCCGGGCACTGCGAAAAGCCTGGCTGCCAAGCGCACGAAGCGTTTCCTGCTCGCATCGCTGCCGATAGTTTCCCAAGCTCGGAAACAGAACCGGAGAACTGTTCACCATGTCGACGATCGCCTCGGCGGCGCCCATCAAGACCACGGCGCGACGTTCGTCGTGTTCGGCGCCGGCAATCCATGCAAGCGCGTCCAAACACACCGTCGCTGTGAGCGGTTCCTCGACGCGTTCGGCGATACGCAATGCCTGTTTGACAAGGTCCGCTGCGTAAGCGAGATCTCCTTGACGCCAGACCGCGACGCCCATCGACCACAGCGAGTAGGACCGGTACACCGATTCGCCGGTGCGCTGCGTGATCGCAAGAACCTGCTCATGGCAGGAGATCGACTGGTCCGTCTCACCATTGGCTTCGTACGCCATCCCGAGCGTGTTCAGAATCCACACCCGCAAGGCGAGATCATCGCCGGTGCCGACCAGGTCCAATGCCTTCCGGAGGTAGTCACACGCGCGCGCAGTGTCGCCGAGAAACAGTTCGAGGCAGCCTTGCGCTTGGATCACCCTAGCCTGCGAGGTCCACTCGTCGAGATGCTCGGACAAGTCCAGGTGATCGAACACATCCAGCTTTTGGGACAGCTCGACGGCTTCGGCAACACGCGCCGCCGCGACATCGAGCGCACCCTGGATTTCGGCGAGAACGCCACTGGCACATAGCGCTTTGATTCTGTCGACGGTCGGATGCTCGACATCGATGTCCAGGAGGTGATCGAGCCAATAGCGCCCCTCGCTGAAAAGTCCACGCGAGAGCCAGAATGGGAAGAGTGCGCCGGCGATCTGCAGCCCGAGGCGGTCGTCACTGTGCGTCGACTCCGCGTAGTCCATCGCGTCGCGGAGATTTGATTGTTCTCTCCCCAATCGATCAATCCAGTCCTTCTGCCGGGCACTGATCCATTCGGTTTCCGCTTCCAGCACCATCTTTCGATACCAGTCGCGATGTTGCCGCCGCAACAAACCGTAGTCGCCGGATTCCTCTGCCTTCTCGCGGCCGTAGTCGTGGAGCGTATCGAGCATCCGGAAACGCACGACCGTTTCCGATTCTTCGCGGATCAGGATCGACTTGTCGACCAGCGAGGCCATTCCGTCGAGCAACTCGTCCGCACTGTGATCGCCGCAGCAAATGCTTTCCACTGCATCGAGTTCGAAGCCACCGGCAAAAACGGACAGCCGCGCCCACAACTGCTGTTCCCACCTGGTGCAGAGGTCGTAACTCCAGTCCATGCACAATCTCGAGGTCTGTTGACGGGACGGCGCATTACGACTACCGAGTGTGAGAAGCTTGAACCGGTCGGTCAACCGATCCAGGATCTGTTCGACGGACATCGAACGCAATCGGGCTGCAGCCAATTCGATGGGTAGGGGCAATCCGTCGAGTCGCTGACAAATCCGCGCAACCGTGACCTTGTTTCCCTCAGTCAGCTCGAATCCAGGCAATGCCGCGGCGGCGCGATCAGTGAACAGCGTGATCGCGTCGAATCTGGACAAACCGTGAATTGACGTTTCGCGGTCGGGGGCGGGCACGGACAACGGAGGCACCCGAAGTACAGTCTCGCCACCGATACCGAGCGGTTCACGACTGGTTGCGAGAATGCGAAGTTCCGGACACACGCGCAAAAGAAACGTGACCAGATCGGCTACTGCATCAACCAGGTGTTCGCAGTTGTCCAGCAAAAGCAGAACGTTCCGATTGGCCAGAAAGTCAGCCAATACGTCGTCGAGAGGGCCGGTTCGGTCTCTGATCCCGAGCGAGGACGCAACAAGATCGGCAAGCAAAGACGCGTCCTGGAGTTCGCCCAGTTCGGCTACGGACACTCCGTCGTCAAATTTCTGTCGCAGATCCGCTGCGACTCTGACCGCCAGCCGAGTCTTTCCTACGCCACCGATACCCGTCAATGTGACCAGCCGAGATTCGAGAATCTTCGCTTTGGTTTCGGTCAACTCTCGCCGCCGACCGATGAAGCTGGTCAGTTCCAACGGCAAATTGCCGGAAGGGGGCGGGGACGTGGTAGTCGCAGACGAGCCTGCGTATCTGACGAGGACATTGCCATCTGACGCTCCGGAGTTCTGCTGACTTTCCTCACCCGCTTCAGTTGCCAGCAGCGCCATATCGGTAACGGGAAAACCTTTAACCGACTGGATCTTCCGAAGGTCTTCGCCGAATTCGCGGGCAGACGCAGTCCGCCGAAGTGGGTCGCCATTCATCGCGTGCTCGATCGCCGCGGACATCCCTTCCGGGATTCCCAGTTCACGGAGGTCGGGAATCGGCTCGGTCGTGATGCGCAAGAACTGCGCGATCAATTCCTCGCCGCTGCGACGTTGGAATGCCGCGTGCCCGGACACAGCGCAGAACAATGTTGCACCGAGGCCGTAGATATCTCCCGCAACGCTGGGCGGCTCTCCGCTGAGAATTTCGGGTGCCGTGAACGCCGGCGATCCCGTCACGGTACCGGTGGACGTCTCGAATCCGCCCACGATGTGCGCGATACCGAAATCCGTGATCGCCGGCTCGCCATAGTCTGTGAACAGGATGTTCGCAGGTTTGACGTCCCGGTGGAGGATCCCGAGTCGATGAGCACTTTCGAGGGCGCCGGCAATTTTCACTCCGAGCCTAAGAGTCTCGTTCAGCGACAGCGGACCCGTCGAACGAATTCTTGTTTCCAGAGATCCTCTCGGGTGATACGGCATCACGATGTACGGGTGACCGCTTGCCGTGGTGCCGACGTGCAAAACGTTGACGATGTTCGGATGGCCGGTCAGCCTCCCCATCACGTGTTGTTCACGGACGAAGCGAGCATCGTTTTCCTGTTCAACGCTCGCGGTCAGGACCTTGACAGCAACGATGCGATCCAAGCGCGGCTGCGAACAGCAATAGACGACGCCGAAGCCTCCACGCCCGATCTCGCGAGCGTCCTCCAGCCCCGACATCTCCAGTTCGGAGACGACGTTCGACGTATCGTGCGCCGTGCTGAACGGATCAGCACGCTGCGTACCAAACGGATCGATTTCCGACATCAACCTTGCACCAACCAACCCTCCCCGAAGATTCGCTGGCACTGATCTCGAGAAGCCCAAAATCAGGATATCCCTTTTTACCGCAGCGCACCGTCGCCCTCGGCCAGGAAACAAGCTCAGGAGATCGAATAGGCCTCGAGAGGGAAGCGCTTCGCCTCGACAAATGCGTTGCGCGTCGATGTCGGCCGCAGGATAGCCGCCTCACCGTGCTGATTGAAGTAATAGCTTCGCGCGGTCTGGCAACTGCCGCCGTAGAAAACGGAGTCCGCCAGGTTTTCGGTCATTCGGTCGAGAAACTCGGTATTGGCGGCCTCGGTGACCTCGAAGGTGTCGGCTCCTCGCCTCTTCAGTTCACCGAACAGTCGCTCGATGTGCTGCATCTGCGATTCGATGGTCGTGAAGTAGGACAGCCCGCTGTACGAATAGGGACTCGCGAGGGTGAGAAAGTTGGGGAAATACGGAACCGATACTCCCTCATACGCCTGGAAACGGTTGTCACGCCACCACTTTCCGAGATTTCTGCCCTCTCGGCCGATAACCTCGATGGCCGGGAAGTTGACGTCCCACAGATTGAACCCAGTAGCCAGCACCAGAGTGTCGATCTCGGTCTTACGACCGTCAACCGTGACGATACCGTCGGCGGCAATGTGGTCGATCGACGTGGTCTCGAGGTGAACGTTTCGTTTGGTGAATGTACGGAAGTAGCTGTTGGAGAAGGTAGGTCGCTTGCATCCGAAATCGTAGTCGGGAGTGAGCTGCTTACGCAGCGCCGCGTCGCGGACCTGCGACCGCAGGAAGGCACGCGATGCTGCTGCGGCGCCCTTGTTGAGCAACTTCACCTGCTTGTAGTGCAAGACAGCGCTCACCATGATCATTTCCAGAATTCCGGAACTGACAGCTCGCGCGATCCGCTGGGTCAACGGAATTCGAGAGAAGAGCTTCTGGACGGCCGACGGAATGGGGACGTCGAGCTTGGGAACAACCCAGATTGGCGTGCGTTGGTACACGGTCAGATCCGCGGCTTGGCGCGCAACTTCGGGAATGAGTTGCACTGCAGTAGCGCCGGTTCCGATGATTGCCGTCTTCGTACCGGCAAGATCGTACGAATCGTCCCACGCCGTGGTGTGAATGATCTTGCCCGCAAATTCGTCGATGCCGGAGATATCCGGCCGATGCGGCTGAGAGAGAAAGCCCGTCGCCGTCAGTAGATAGGTCGCGGTGATCTCAGGCTGCCCGTCCACGGACACCACCCAGTGCGCCTCGTCCTCGTCCCACCGCGCGCCGTTCACGACGGCGCCGAATGTCATATGGCGTCGTAGGTCGTACTTGTCCGCGACATGGTCGGCATACTTCTTCAATTCCGCACCTGGCGCAAAGAGCCTCGACCAGTGCGGATTGGGCTCGAACGAATACGAGTAGGTGACCGACGCGATGTCGACCGCCAATCCCGGATAGCGATTGACGTGCCACGTTCCACCCAGATCATCCTCGCGTTCGAGGATCGCCAGGTTGTTCAGGCCCAACCGCTTGAGTTGAATGGCTGCGCCCATTCCGCCAAAGCCCGCCCCGACCACTACTGCGTCGTACTGCACTGCCATCAGTTGAAATCCCCTCGTGAACCGCACATCAGAAACTGACACGTCATTCCGTTATGGAAAACGGTATCATCTTCAGCGTGACGAAGGCCATAACCCGAGCGGAGCGAAAAAAGGCGGAACTACGCCGCGAGATCATCGACGCATCGTTCGAGTGTTTTGCCCAACGGGGCTATCACGCCACCGGAATCGCTGATATTGCAACAACTCTCGGTATCGGCCACGGCACGTTCTACCGATACTTCGAGAACAAACGCGACATCATCGATCACGTCATCGACGATCTGATTGCCAAGATCATCGACGCACTGGCCACCGACAATGCGCCGGACGCAGCCAACACCTTGGACGAGTACCGAGCCCAGGTAGCCCGCATCGCGGATGTACTCCCCCGTATCTTTTTCGACGACCCACGGATCCCGCGGGTGCTGCTCTTCGAGACAACGGGGGTCGACGCCGACCTGACGGGCCGGATGCTCGACCTACTCGACCAGGCCGCCGCACTGACGGCCGGATATCTCAGTCACGGCGTCGAATGCGGATACCTTCGCGCCGACCTCGACATCGCGAATACGGCCCAGGCCGTCAACGGCATGATGCTGGCCAGCGGCATACAGGGACTGCGAGCCGAGTCGTCCGTGGACTGCACCGCCCTCAATCAGGCGATCACCCGGATGATGTTCGACGGAATCCGAGCAGAAAACACCTAGCGGACAACAATCCCTTCGGCGCGCATGGCGTCCTTGACCTGCGGGATGCTCAGGTCACCGAAGTGGAAGACACTTGCCGCGAGGACTGCGTCGGCGCCTGCTTCGACGGCAGGCGCAAAATGTTCGACCAGACCGGCGCCGCCGCTGGCGATGACCGGAACGTGAACAGCGGCACGGACAGCGCGGATCATCAGGAGGTCGAAACCGGCCTTGGTGCCGTCGGCGTCCATGGAGTTGAGCAGGATCTCTCCGACGCCCAACTCTGCGCCGCGCTCGGCCCACTCGACCGCGTCGATGCCGGTTCCGCGCTTGCCACCGTGCGTCGTGACCTCCCAGCCGGACGGAGTGTCCGGCTGGCCCTGCGGAACCGTCCTTGCGTCGACGGACAAGACGATGCACTGCGAACCGAAACGCTCACTCAATTCCTTGAGCAGTTCAGGACGTGCGATGGCTGCGGTGTTGACGCTGACCTTGTCGGCTCCGGCGCGCAGCAGGCGGTCGACGTCCTCGACCGTGCGTACACCGCCGCCCACCGTCAGCGGAATGAAAACCTGCTCGGCAGTACGACTTACAACGTCGAGCATCGTGCCACGATCAGACGTCGACGCGGTCACGTCCAGGAAGGTCAGCTCGTCGGCGCCTTGGGCGTCGTACGCTGCGGCCAGTTCGACCGGATCGCCCGCGTCGCGAAGGTTCTCGAAGTTGACACCCTTGACCACTCGTCCGGCATCGACGTCGAGGCACGGGATCACACGAACTGCGAGGGTCATGACGTTGGTCCTCCTGAGGACGAAGCGCGCGGATCACCGAGCGATGTAAGGATGTCGAGAATTTCACCGTGAACACCGGGAGCGGCAGCAAGTACCGAACCCGATTCTACGGTCCACGGGTTACCGGCGAGGTCGGTGACCACCCCACCTGCCGCGCGTACAAGGGCAACGCCCGCCGCATTGTCCCACGCATTGTGCCCATAGACGATTGCGCCGCCTAAAATGCCTGCCGCGGTGAAGGCCAGATCAACTCCCGTGCTGCCGTGGATACGGATACGGGAAGACACCTTGCTGATTTCGGCCAGTACTTCCAGCCGATAGCTGCCGGGAATTCGTCCGCGACTCTTCACGTTGAGCGCACCCAGCGCGACGATCGACGACGCCAGATCAGTGGATGCCAAGGGTGGTACGGCACTGCCGTTCACCAGCAACGGGCCGCCTGCTTTTGCCGCGTAGGTATGTCCGATCAACGGCAACCAGGTCAACCCCAGGACCGGAACGCCGTCGTCGAGCAATGCCAGCAGAGTTCCGGCCTGCGGGAGCCCGGCCGAGTAGTTGAACGTGCCGTCGACGGGATCGAGAACCCAGACGAGCCCGGACTCGATGTCGGGCCCGCCGAATTCCTCGCCGTGCACTTCAATCCCGGTGCGATCGAACAACTCCGACGACAACCGCTTCTCGAGCGCGAGGTCCACCTCGGTGGCAAAATCGGCCCAACCCTTACGGACTGCGCTCGGCGAACCCACACCGGCAACAAACTGATCGTGAACGCCGTCAAGCAGCCCACCGGCAATCGCGAGGAGTTCGTCGAGGTCACGCGGCGGGTTCATCAAGCGAATCTAACCGGAAACTGCAGCAAGTGCTTCAGGAAGGGTGAAGCGGCCGGCGTACAGCGCCTTGCCGACAATCGCGCCTTCGACGCCCTGATCAACGAGGCTGGAGATGGCCAGCAGATCGTCGATGGTTGAAACACCACCGGATGCAACAACGTGGGCGTCGGTCACGGCGCACACCTGGCTCAGAAGTTCGAGATTGGGACCGGTGAGGGTTCCGTCCTTGGATACGTCGGTGACGACGTAACGCGTGCAGCCGTCACGGTCCAGACGCGCGAGGGTTTCCCAAAGGTCTCCGCCGTCGGTGACCCAGCCGCGCCCGCGGGTACGGTACTGGCCGTCGACCAGACGCACATCGAGGCCGACGGCAATCTTGTCGCCGTACTTGGCCAATGCACGAGCGCACCACTCGGGATCTTCGATGGCAGCGGTGCCGAGGTTGACGCGAGCACAGCCGGTGGCCAGTGCAGCTTCGAGGGAGGCGTCGTCACGGATTCCACCGGACAGTTCGACCTTGACCGTCAGGTCACCGATGACGCCTGCCAGCAGTTCGCTGTTGGATCCGCGCCCGAAGGCGGCGTCGAGGTCGACAAGATGTACCCATTCGGCACCGTCGTTCTGCCACGCAAGGGCGGCGTCGCGGGGCGACCCGTAACCGGTCTCACTTCCCGCCTCTCCTTGCACGAGGCGAACAGCTTCACCGTTGACAACATCCACAGCAGGCAAAAGGACCAGGCTCACGTGCGATAACCCTAGTCGGTCAGGACCTTGAACCGTGTGTCGGGTCTTGATCACCGTCGCCGAAGGCATTTCGCGTCATCCGCTTCGACACGACGCCCATCGCCGCGATGGCCGCGCCAACCCCGACGAGGCCGATCACGAGCCCCACGACGGGCGTCGGATCCACCAGAACGACGATCACCGTCGTGACTGCCAGAACAGCCACGGCGGCGCCGAGCGAGAACAGCGCAAGACGAGCCAACGAGAAGTTGTCTCCGCTGTACTTGCCGGAAGGTCCGGTCACAAACTCTGCACCCAGTTGCTCAGCAACTCAGCACCCGCATCGCCCGACTTCTCGGGGTGGAACTGCGTTGCGGACAGCGCACCGTTCTCGACGGCAGCGAGGAACTTTCCGCCGTGATCGGCCCACGTCAGTTTGGGAGCAGCGATGTGCTCGGACGGCGGCAGTTCCCAGTTCTGCACACCGTACGAGTGGACGAAGTAGAAACGGGTGTCCGCGTCGATGCCCTTGAACAGCGTGCTGGACTCGGGTGCTTCGACGGTGTTCCATCCCATGTGCGGCAACACATCGGCCTTCAAGCGCTCGACAGTGCCGGGCCATTCGCCGCACCCTTCGGCTTCGACGCCGAATTCGACGCCGCGCTCGAACAGGATCTGCATACCGACACAGATGCCCAGAACCGGCCGTCCGCCCGCGAGGCGCTGACCGATGATCCGCTCACCCCGAACCTCACGCAGGCCCTCCATGCACGCAGCAAAAGCGCCGACGCCGGGAACGACCAGGCCGTCTGCGGCCAGCGCCACCTTGGGATCGCTGGTTACCTCCACCTGTGCGCCGGTGCGCGCCAATGCGCGGGTGGCCGAATGCAGGTTGCCGGAGCCGTAGTCGAGGACGGCAATCGTGGAAGCGCTCATGCCCCAACTCTATCGGGCACGTCTGACGCTACTGCGATCAGTGCTCGGGCCTCGCGACACCAAGTTTGTTGTACGCGTCCATACACAGAGCAACCACTTGCGTCCGGATGGCGGCGCGGTCCACTGCCGGCTCGGGCCACGGAACCTTCACGAGCTTTTCCGTCCCGTCGACCTCGGCAACCCACTCGCCCGCAACCGAATCGAGTCCCACCATTCGCGCGCTGGTCGCGGTCGGCTCCGCGAAAGCCCGAACGATCATCAGATTGTCGCTCGTGTGATCCGCATTCATATGAGCGGTCACACCGGCGATAACCGTGTCGTCAAAGGTTGTCATAACTCCGGATCTTAGAACCTGCCGTGTGGTTGTCCGGTTTCGGATCGCCCCGCCGGCCGATCGATGTGCCGGCCACAGCGAGTGCCGGGATCAACGCGACGACACTTGCCGAGACGATGAATACCCACGTATATCCCGACGCCGATGCCACAAATCCCAGCGCAATCGCGCCGATTCCAGTTCCGGCGTCGTATGCGATGTTCCAGATCGCGCTGGCCGATCCGATGCGTTTCGGGCCTGCAGCCGAAAAAGCCATGACCAAGGATTCATTCTGCACAGCACCGAATCCGAACCCGAAAAGCACTGCAGCGCCGATCAACACCATGTTCGCACCGTCGTCGACACTCAGGGCGAACAGGAGGAGACCGACTGTCGCCGACACCAAGGCCGGTGCGAGCATCTTGCCGCTGCCGAATCGATCGGAGATCAATCCCGCTGAGTATCGACCCACCAGCATGGACCCACTGGCCGTCGCCAGCACCACGCCGGCGATTGCGGCACGATCCGAAATTGCGATGGGCAACAGTGAGGACAAGCCGCCGAACGACGCTGACACACACGCAAGCGCGACCACGGGGACGATCACCGTGAACACACTCACTCGCGCAGCCGTGCCGGTTGGCTGAGCGCGCAATTTCGGCAAGCGGGTGATGGCGATCACCGCGAGCGCCGGAACCACGGCGCCCAAAACGAAGACCGGTGTGGCCGACCATCTTGCTGCTATCGCCAAACCCAGTGGCAAACCTGCCATTTGAGAGGCTGCAATCGCGATGCCCTGGGCTCCGGTGGCTCGGCCCAGTATCCGCCTGGGCGCCAATTCCGCGACCAATGCGCCGCCGGCGACCGTGAGCAAACCGAATCCGACACCGCGCACTGCCGACACCGACAACGCCGCAATCGAATCGGAAGACATCAACAGCACCAGCGACGGTGGCCCGAGCAACAGGCACCCCGCAGTGAGTACAGGACGATAGCCGCGAGTCCTCAACAAGCGCGGCACCAGCAACTGTGTCAGCACAGTAGCCGCCATGAAGACGCCCGTCACGGCCCCGGCCAAGGCGTCGGAGCCACCCGACTGCGCCACCACCAACGGAACAACCGGAAGCAGTAACGACCAGCCACCAAATGCAGCAGCAGCCATGACCAGGACACTGATCATCCCCGGGGTTCGGAGTAACCCCGGGGATGATGTGCGTTCGACCATCAGATGCGCAGCGCGCCGGCTACCGCTGCAAGAATTGCCAGTGCCAGAAGGATTCCCGACGCCAATTTGTTCACCTTGAACATCGAGTAGGCCCCGCCCACAGCGATTCCCGCGCCGATGAACAACAGATAGGTAAAGAGGACGCTCACAGAGTTCCCTTCGTCGAAGGCACGCCGCTCACGCGCGGATCCGGCTCGACGGCCTCACGCAGAGCGCGAGCAACAGCCTTGAACTCGGCCTCCGTGATGTGGTGCTGATCGCGTCCGTACAGAACCCGAACATGCAGGGCGATACGAGCATTGAGCGCGATCGACTCGAAGACGTGGCGGTTGATCACCGCGTGGTACGGAACGCCGGGGTACCCGCCGATGACGGAATGCACCATGTAATCCGGTTCCCCGGTATGCACGCAGTACGGACGGCCGGACACGTCGACGGACGCGTGCGCGAGGGTTTCGTCCATCGGGATGAAGGAATCACCGAATCGGCGAATACCCTTCTTGTCCCCCAATGCCTGACCCAACGCCTGACCGAGAACGATGGCGGTGTCCTCGACGGTATGGTGAGCGTCGATTTCGACGTCACCTTTCGCCTGAACACTCAAGTCGAAGCTGGCGTGCGTACCCAACGCGGTGAGCATGTGGTCGAAGAACGGAACGCCGGTGGAAACGTCGACAATGCCGGTCCCGTCCAGGTTCAATTCGACGACGATGCTGGATTCTCGCGTCGTTCGTTCGATCCGCGCAATGCGATCGCTCATGCCGTTTCTCCTGCGTTGATGAGTTCTGTACCGGCGATCTCGTCACTGGCTTTGATGAACGCGTCGTTCTCGGCTTCGAGTCCGACCGTCGCCCGCAGATATCCGGGGATGCCGATGTCGCGAATGAGGACACCTCGATCGAGGTACTCCTTCCACGCCTGCGCACTGTCGGTGAATTGACCGAACAAGATGAAGTTCGCGTCACTGGGAATCACTCGGAAACCGGTGTCCGCCAATGCCTTCGATACCCGATCACGCTCGGCTGACAATGCGTGAACGCTGGCGAGGGTCTCGTCGGCGTGACGCAGCGCAGCGCGCGCGGCAGCCTGTGTGACCACCGAGAGGTGATACGGCAAGCGCACCAACAACAATGCATCGATGAACGCGGGGGCGGCAGCCAGGTAGCCGAGTCGGCCACCGGCAAACGCAAACGCCTTGCTCATCGTGCGTGTGACCACGATCTTGGTGGGGAACTCGTCGATGAGCGTCATCGCGCTGGGGGCGGCGGAGAACTCGGCGTAAGCCTCGTCGACGATCACGATGCCCGGCGCCACCTCGAGGATGCGTCGCAGTTCCGCGATGCCGACACTGTGGCCGGTCGGGTTGTTGGGACTGGTCACGAACACGACATCCGGTCGACGTTCCGCGATCACGGTGACGGCAGCATCCACGTCCAATGCGAAGTCATCCCGACGGAAGACCTCGACCCACTCGGTATCGGTGCCGTCCGCGATGATCGGGTGCATCGAGTACGAGGGCACAAATCCCATCGCGCTGCGTCCAGGACCGGCAAAGGCCTGGAGTAGTTGCTGCAGGATTTCATTCGATCCGTTGGCCGCCCACAGGTTGTCGACGGTGACCGGTACACCCGTCTGCTTCGACAGATACGCAGCAAGATCCGTCCGCAGCGCCACAGCGTCGCGGTCGGGGTAACGGTGCAGTTCCTTGGCCGCTTCACGCACGGATTCGGCGACGTCATCGATGAGCGCCTGCGTCGGCGGATGCGGGTTCTCATTGGTGTTGAGCTGTACGGGAACCGTCAACTGCGGAGCGCCGTACGCGGACTTACCGCGCAGGTTCTCGCGAATCGGGAGCGCGTCGACCGAAATCGACGCTCCGGGAGCGGCACTCATCGCAGAGCCTCGAACCGCAGACGCACAGCCTCACCGTGAGCCGGCAGGTCTTCAGCATTGGCCAGCGTGATGACATGTCCGGCAACATCTTTCAATGCCGATTCGGAGTAGTCGATCACGTGGATGCCGCGCAGGAACGTCTGCACACTCAGTCCGGACGAGTGACGTGCACAGCCGGCCGTCGGCAGAACGTGGTTGGAGCCGGCGCAGTAGTCGCCGAGGCTGACCGGCGCCCACGGACCGACAAAAACCGCTCCGGCGCTGGTGACCTGAGCTGCGACACCGGTGGCATCTTCGGTCTGAATCTCGAGGTGCTCGGCTGCGTAGGCGTTGACTACGCGGAGACCAGCTGCGACGTCCGAGACCAGAACGGTTCCGGACTGGCTTCCGGTGAGGGCGGTGGTGACGCGCTCGCGGTGCTTGGTGATCTCGAGTTGCGCGGCCAGAGCCTTGTCGACCGCGTCGGCCAATTCAACGCTGGTCGTGACAAGGACGCTGGCGGCCATCACGTCGTGCTCGGCCTGGCTGATGAGGTCGGCGGCAACGTGGACCGGGTCAGCGGTGTGGTCGGCGAGGATCGCGATCTCGGTGGGACCGGCTTCTGCGTCGATGCCGACCAGTCCGCGGCACAGACGCTTTGCGGCAGTGACATAGATGTTGCCGGGACCGGTGATGAGGTCGACCGGGACAAGCTCGGTTCCGTCGGTGTCGGTTCCGCCGTAGGTCAGCAGGGCGACGCCCTGCCCGCCGCCGACGGCCCACACCTCGTCGACGCCGAGCATCGCTGCGGCGGCAAGAATGGTGGGGTGCGGCAATCCGCCGAAGTCAGCTTGCGGAGGCGAAGCGACAACCAACGATCCGACGCCGGCGGTCTGAGCCGGGACGACGTTCATGACAACGCTCGACGGATACACGGCGTTGCCGCCGGGAACATAGAGACCAACGCGCTCGACCGGAACCCAACGCTCGGTGACCGTGCCACCCGGAACGACCTCTGTGACGGTGTCCTTGCGACGCTGATCGGCGTGCACTTTGCGAGTGCGCTCGATCGCAACCTCGAGGGCTTCCTTGACTGCGGGGTCGAGTTCACGAAGTGCGCGCTCGAGCTCAGCTGCGGGCACACGAACCGACCCGGGACGAACGCCGTCGAACTTCTCGCCGAACTCGAGAGCAGCTTCTGCGCCGCGATCGCGAACGGCCTCGACCATCGGGCGAACCTGATGCAGCACCGCATCCACATCCACTCCACCTCGGGGAAGCGCGGCACGAAGTTCGGCCGTGGATGGGGTACGACCACGCAGGTCGGTGCGGGCAAGCATGAGAGTTCCTCTCGTACGCAAACGGGGGACCTGTGTCTCGCGGAGAGAACACAGAACTGACGTCAATTATTCAGGATAGTCGCACCCTGTTAAGCACCGGTCCACCTGCGGCGCTCAGCGACCACCCGCCATCGCCGCCAGTGGCGGCGGTCACGGTCGATCGGCGTCGCGGGATGTAGGCAAATTCCACATCCGACATTTCGAAGGTCGCTGTGTTTATAACAAACGCGTCACGCACCGCTAGGGTCGAAAGTCGTGACAGACAGTGACGTGGCCGTGGCCGCACCTCCCAACCCGCCGATTCCGCAGCGCGCCGCACGGCAGTCGCACGCAAGGATGGTGGCAATCGTTGCCTCCATTCTCGGAATCCTCGCGTGTGTATCCATACCGTTCCTGCCTATCCAGCAGGACACGGCCGGCATCAACTGGCCACAGGCCGGTTCGACGACCAGCGTCGAATCCCCCCTCGTCTCGTACACACCGCAGCGGTTCGAGGCCTCCATTCCGTGCGCGTCGATAAACGAGCTGGCAGCAACGGGTGGAACCCTCGTATCTACCGCACCCACAAGCGCCGCCGATGCGCGTCGCTACGGGTTTGTCGCTACGGTGTCGCCCGCATCGGCAGATGCACCCGCACGCGTCGACGCGATCCTGCGCGACGAGGTTGTGTTCTCGGGACCGCTCGACGAACTCCCCGGCGGTTGCGCGCTGGCGGTGCTCGCCGAGCCCACCCGGACGACGGTCTCCGTCACCGGGTCAGAGCCACGGATTCTCGATGGTGACCACCGGCCGCAAGTTGTCGGCGTGTTCAGCGACCTGAACACCGCTGCCGCCGGATTGGACGTCTCGATAGACTCCGACTCCCGATTCACGTCGAGCCCGTCGACGATCAAAACGCTCGCCATGATTCTCGGTGCGCTGACCGCGATCATCTCGCTCGTCGCGTTGCACCGCCTCGATAATCTCGACGGCCGTCACAGCCGCAAATTTCTGCCGACGAGGTGGTGGAAATTCACCCGCGTCGACGGTGTTGTCATCGGAACATTGGTGCTGTGGCACTTCATCGGAGCCACGACAACCGACGACGGCTACCAGTTCACGATGGCCAGGGCAGCTGAGCAATCCGGGTACATGTCGAACTACTTCCGCTGGTTCGCCGTCCCGGAAACACCGTTCGGAACTCCCTACTACAACATCCTCGGACTACTCGCGCACATCAGTCCGGCAAGCCCGTGGGTCCGGCTACCGGCACTGGTGGCCGGCGTCGTCGCGTGGCTTGTCATCAGTCGTGAGGTCGCCCCGCGCCTCGGCGCAGCAATCCGCGGAAACCGTCTTGCTCTCTGGACCGGCGCGCTCGTTTTTCTCGCATTCTGGCTCCCGTTCAACAACGGTTTGCGTCCCGAACCGATTGTTGCACTCGGTGTTCTCCTGACGTGGTGCTCGATCGAACGCGCCATCGCGACACGTCGACTCCTGCCGGTTGCCGTCGCAATTCTGATTGCCGGGTTCACGTTGACGGCAGGTCCGTCCGGGCTGATCTGCTTCGCCGCGCTGATCGCCGGCATCCGTCCCGTCATCGGCATCATCGTCGAACGCGCTCGGACCACCGGTTACCTCGCTGCCGTCGGACCGCTTCTTGCTGCAGGACTGTCGATTCTCATCCCCGCCTTCGGCGATCAGAGCCTGGCCGCCGTCATCGAGATGCAGCGCGTTCACTCGATCTCACCGAACGCTCCGTGGTTCGACGAATATCTGCGCTACCAGTACCTGCTCAACATCTCCGTCGACGGATCACTGACACGGCGCTTCGGCGTGTTTGTCATGTTCCTGTGCCTTGGAGTCTGCACCGCGATGATGCTCCGCAAAGGCGGCCGCATCCCCGGATTGGCCGCCGGCCCGCCGCGGCGAATTGTCGGTCTCACCATCGGCGCGCTGCCGCTGCTGATGTTCTCGCCCACCAAGTGGACGCACCACTTCGGAATCTTCGCGGGGCTGACAGCAGTGCTCGCAATGATGACGGCAGTTGCGGTCGGAACCACCCTTCTGCGTTCCCCGCGCAATCGCGCGCTGTTCGCCGCAGGCGTGCTGTTCCTGCTCGCAGTGGCGTTCACCGGCAGCAACAGCTACTACTACGTCTCGAGCTACAGCGTTCCCTGGTGGGACAAACCCGTATCGATCAGTGGGCTCGGCGCGAGCACCGTTCTCCTCGGGCTGACCGTGCTGATGCTCGGGGTCGCCGCGTGGTTCTTCTTCCGTGAGCCGTACACCGTCGGCAAGGAGATGTCGCCGCGTCAGGCTCGCCTGCTGGCCATCTCACCGCTGACCGTCGCGGCCGGTGCCATGGTTCTCTTCGAAGTTCTCTCGATGTCCAAGGGCGTGATCAGCCAGTACCCGGCCTATTCGGTGGGTCGCGCGAACGTCGACGCGGTGCTCGGACAACCCTGTGGACTAGCCAACGACGTCCTGCTCGAAACAGATCCGAACGCATCGATGCTGGCACCGTTGTCCGGCGACATCGCAACCGCACTTTCAGCCGGCGGCGCCACCGGATTTGATCCGAACGGTGTTGCCGGCGACCTCAGCGCCGACGAGGAAGCGACCGCCACCGGTGGTGCCAACACTGTCGACAGCGACGAGACCACGGCCGGAAACTCCGCCGGAACCGGTGGTGGCGCTGGAGTGACCGGCGTCAACGGCAGTTCGGTCGCGTTGCCGTTCGGCCTCGATCCCGCCACAACTCCGGTGATGGGCAGCTACGGCCAAGCCGCACCGGGCACCCTGACCAGTGGGTGGTACCAACTTCCCGACCTCAGCGACAGCGGCACCCGCGGCGACATCATTTCCATCGCCGCAGCCGGACGCGTCCGATCCGTCGACACTGACGGCATCGTCACCTACGGGCAGAACGTCGAGGTCGAATACGGCACCGCGCGAGGTGCCGATGACGTCGAAATCGGTGGCCGAATCGCACCTCTCGACATCGGCCCGTCGCCGTCGTGGCGCAACCTTCGCGTTCCTCTCGACCAGATTCCTGTGGAAGCCAACACTATTCGTCTTGTTGTCAGCGATCTCGACAGCAAGGACGATCAATGGGTAGCGGTTACTCCGCCGCGTGTACCGCAAACACAGAAACTGCAGGACGTTGTCGGTTCCGACGCTCCCGTGATGTTGGATTGGGCTGTGGGTCTGGCCTTTCCGTGCCAGCGCCCGTTCGACCATCGTGTCGGCGTTGCCGAGGTTCCCGAGTACCGCATCCTGCCCGATCACAGCGGCGCACTCGTGACCACAGCGTGGCAGGACCACTTCGGTGGTGGTCCGCTCGGGTGGATCGATCTCCTCGTCAGTGCGCAGACCATACCGTCGTATCTCGACAACGACTGGGATCGCGACTGGGGTTCGATCGAGAAATACACTCGACTGGATCCCGCGGCGGTACCCGCGGAACTCGACGAATCCCGCGTGCAACGTTCAGGTATGTGGACTCCCGGTCCGATGACGATTGAATTCTGATCCTGCAAAAGCCACCTTTCTGGACACCTGTATGACCTAACCTCCCATCATGGGAGTCACGTCACGGTCGATTGCCGCCGCCCTACTCGCCCTCGTGATCGGGGCGGCGGCATCGCCGGCGCAGGCATCGGGAACCCCGTCGGAGGAGTTCCTGTGGGGCGTTGCCACTTCCGGTTTTCAATCCGAGGGTTCCTCCCCCGACAGCAACTGGTCGAGATACTCCGCATCGGGTCGCACCCACGACGCCATCGGCGACTCGGTCGACTTTCGGCACCGCTTCACCGAGGACATCGACCGCGCGGCAGATCTGGGCGCGCAGGTGTTCCGCTTCGGCGTCGAATGGGCGCGGGTGCAACCCTCACCCGGAACGTGGAACGACACCGAATTCGGATACTACGATGCTGTTGTCGCGCATATCCTGGCCCGCGGAATGACGCCGATGATCACTCTCGATCACTGGGTATATCCGGGTTGGGTCGTCGATCAAGGTGGGTGGACAAACCCGAAAACCGAAGCCGACTGGCTGACCAGCGCCGAGAAGGTGGTCGCGCGATATTCGGGGGTCGGAGCATTGTGGATCACGATCAACGAACCGACGGTGTACGTGCAGCGTGAGTTGACGTACGGCGGAATCACTCTCCCCCAGGCACCCTTGATGTTCGACGCACTTGTTCGAGTGCACCGATCGATCTACGACCGCATCCACGTCCTCGACCCGGGCGCTCGCGTCAGCAGCAACTTCGCGTTCATTCCGGGTGTCTCGGAGGCAATCGACTCCGTGTTCACCGATCGGGTGAGCGACAAACTCGACTTCCTCGGTATCGACTACTACTACGGTGTGGCACTGGACAACCCGACCGCGGCCTATGCCGCGATCGACGAATTCTACAACGTCACACCACAGCCCGAGGGTTTGTACGACGCACTGATGCGCTATTCGCGCAAGTACCCGGAACTCCCCCTCTACGTCGTCGAGAACGGAATGCCCACAGACAACGGAAATCCTCGCCCCGACGGGTACACGCGCTCGAATCATCTGAGCGACCACGTCTATTGGATGGAACGCGCCCGCGAGGACGGCGCCGACGTTATCGGATACAACTACTGGTCCATCACCGACAACTACGAATGGGGTTCGTACCGGCCACGTTTCGGTCTGTACACCGTCGACGTCCTGACCGATCCCACCCTCACCCGTACCCCCACCGACGGTGTGGAGACGTACCGGAACATCATCGAAGACAACGGCGTCGGGCCGGATTACGTACCCGTGAAAGCTCCCGCATTCTGCTCGCTTGTCGATCCCCCACTCAGTTGCACCAACACCATGCGATAGGAACTCTCATGTCCACGTTCGGAAAGACCGTCGCCACTGCAGCCATCTCTGCAGCAATGATTTTTACCGGTGCTTCACTTGCCCAAGCCGCACCGGACTCACCCCGTGAGGCAGAAGCCCGGGCCTACATCGACGCATTGGTTTCTCACGACGTCACCGACGTGCACTTCGCGCCGGACGCCACGCGCGTCGAAGCAGGCATCCAAACCGGGTTCTCGGGCCCTCAGTTGAGCGCCGACCTCGATCACGGTGTGCAGTACACCGTGATTCAGTCCGTGCGTGATCTTCGAATGACCGAAGAGGGGGACGTCGTGACCGCCGTCTATCTCCTCGATGCCGGCGTTGCCGACACACGCTTGATGACGGTCGAGATCCGGGAGACATTCGAGATTCGCGACGGCCTCATTCACGTCATCGTGGCAGATATCATGCCCGTATCGCTGTCCTGACTCAGTCCCTACCTCACTCTGTATCGCAGATAGACAACTCCGCTCCGAAACGCCTTCTGCTCCATCCGTTCGAGGTCGACATGAACGTCGGCAGACAATGCGCGCAGTCCGCTACCGACGATCACTGGGCAAAGGAACAGGTGAATCTCGTCGACCAGACCGGCGGCCAGCGCATGCGCTGCCAGTGTGGGACCACCGATCGAAATATCCTGCGTCGCCCTTGCTTTCATCGCCCGCACGGCTTCGGAGTCAAAGGTTCGCTCGATACGGGTTCGCTGAGTCGACGGTTCCGCCAGCGTCGTGGAGAACACAACTTTGTCCGCTCGGCGCCAGATCCGAGCGAAATCTTCGGCAATCGGGTCGGGATCTGCCATCGTTTCCCACGCTGCCATGACCTCGTACATCCGGCGCCCGTACAGGTGCGTGCCCACGTCACGTTCGAGGTTGTTGGCAAAGCCGTGTACCTCGGCGTCCGGCATTGCCCAGTCGAAGTTCCCCTCCTTGTCGGCGACATAGCCGTCGATCGAGCAGATCGCCGAGTACTCGAGGTTCACCATCGGTCAAGGTGCAGAATGTTGTCGATCGGCTCGCGTGCCGCCGGTTTGAAGGTCTCTCCCGTGAAGTACGCGGTGGGTACCAGCGCGCCCTGGTGGAAGCCCGCCGGGATTCCCAGGATTTCTGCGACTTCGGCTTCGCGCGCAAGGTGCAGTGTTGTCCACGCCGTTCCCAATCCGCGGGCGCGCGCCGCCAATGCGTAACTCCACGCCGCGGGAAGTAACGATCCCCAGAGTCCCGCCTGATTACCGGCAGGCAAGGTCCGCTCCGCCTTGATGCACGGAATCATCAGCACCGGAACTTCACCCATGTGTTGGCCGAGCCACTCGGCACTACTTCCGACACGCGCTTGGACTGCAGCCCGATCCGGATCGTCACTGAACAACTGCGCCGGAGCCCCCTGCGACGCCAAATAGCTCTCCGTGACGTCTTTGTAAATGTCGCCGATCTGTCGACGCAGTTCGGGGTCGGTCACCACCACCCATTGCCATCCCTGGCGGTTCGATCCCGACGGAGCTTGCAACGCGATCTCCAGGCATTCCTTGATCAGATCCAGAGGAACGGGCCTTGTCAGGTCCAAGCGCTTTCGTACCGTGCGCGTTGTCGTCAACAATTCGTCGGGCGTCAGGTCCAGAACCGGAAATTCACTCATCAATCGATCATCGCATCGACGGGACGAGCGGCGCTGGAAATGTGGCTCAGTGTGGACTACTGCGCTGACACATCAGCCACGACGCGGTTGCGACCGTCCGACTTCGCCTCGTACATCGCTTTGTCTGCACGAGACAAAGCCTCCTTGATCTGTTCCTGCCCCGTCAGTTTCCCGTGCGCGCCCGACGCGAGTTGTGCAACACCGATACTGACCGTGATCGGAACGTCGTCGGAACGCACGGCGACCTCCCCCCGAATCGCTTCTGCAAGTCGCGTGAGCCCTGCTATATCGCCGCGCACCGCGATAGCAAACTCATCGCCACCTGTTCGAGCTACTGCCGCGTCCACGCCGACGACTCGTTCGAGTCTGCGCGAAAGCAACCGCAACACCGTGTCACCGCCGTCGTGACCGGACCCGTCGTTGACCGCCTTGAAGTTGTCGATGTCGAGCAGTAGCACGCCGGATCGACCAGGCTCACGCTCTTCCGCAATCTGCATCCACAATTCGAAGCCTCGCCGGTTGAGGAGTCCGGTCAACGGATCACGATTGGCATTCGCAAATTGAGTGCGGTACGACGTCAGCATGCCCGCCGAGAACGACCTGAGTAGGACAAGCGTCGCATTGACAGCGATCACCGACGTTACCGCCCTCGCAAGAATTCCCGCAATATCGTGGTATCCCTGACGCCACGTGAGAATGGCAAAAACGGCGATCACACAACTCGTGAAGACCATGTGCACCACGGTCTCTGCCCACCGGACAAAATGCGCCACGTACACACTGATCACCGCAAACAGAGCTGTCCCGTACAGCGCCAATTCGTGATTGGCGAACGTCGCCAGTACTACGGTCACACCCAAATCTGCATAGAGAACGAAGTACGTGCTCGCCCGCGGAACGGAATGATGCCCCATATCCCGGTTCCACCAGATGATGCCGAATCGAATTCGACTGACCAGATACGCTGCCGGAAGAGTACTGACCAGGACCAGCACCGCAACAATTCTCCGGAACGCAGTGTTCTGACCTTCATCGGAAAACGCAGCACACACCCCGACAAGAGCAAAAACGGGAACCAGCACGGCGATTCCGTTACGCATACGGGTTTCGGAAACCTCGATCTGATTACGAATCAACGAACGCGGCCCTGCGTCACCGCCAAAATTCATCACGCCGATCCCCCGCCTGGCAAATATTCAGACAACAAGAACGAATGTACCGTGCCGGAACGGTCGGTACCACTCCGAACCCACCAACACGTACAACTACACTTCTTCGGAGTCCCGTCACCTTCACGGGCCGCACACCTTCCCAGCCGAAAGGCAAAAGTATGAGTTGGCACGTGTGGTTGGCATTCTTCGGCGCAAGTTGGGTGATCAGTCTGTCGCCCGGCGCCGGGGCAATCGCCTCGATGTCCTCCGGTCTGGCCGTCGGACTCCGTCGCGGCTACTGGAACATTCTCGGATTGCAACTCGGACTTCTCCTGCAGATCGGAATCGTCGCGGCCGGCGTCGGCGCGATCCTCGCCAACTCGACGGCGGCGTTCTCGATCATCAAATGGCTGGGCGTCGCCTACCTGGTGTATCTCGGAGTGCGGCAGTGGCGGTCCGCTCCCAGCGAGATAACCACCGACTCCGAAGCCGCGCGGCGCTCCGGTCCGATGATGATGGTGCGTGGGTTCCTGGTAAATGCCAGCAATCCCAAAGCCGTGGTGTTCATGCTCGCAGTTCTTCCGCAGTTCCTCGATCCGAACGCGCCACTGGTACCGCAGTACCTGATCATCGCGGCGACCATGTGCGCGGTCGATGTCGTCGTGATGACCGGATACACCGGACTTGCGGCTCGGGTCCTGCGGCTCATGCGGTCACCGAAACAGCAGAGAATCACCAACCGTGTTTTTGCCGGACTGTTCTTCGGGGCGGCAGGCTTCCTGTCGAGCATCGGCCGCGCCGCGGCCTGACCTACCGGTGTCAGCTCATAATCCGGCGATCAAATTGACTACCGACGCGACGATGACCGAGCCGAACAGATACGACAGCAACGCGTGGCCGAGCGCCATTGCCCGCATATCCGACGACTGCAAATTGGTGTCCGAGATCGCGAAGCTCATACCCACGGTATAGGCGACATAGGCAAAATCGCTGTACCGCGGCGGATCTTCCTGATTGAAGTCGATCCCACCGTCCGGACCTGTGTAGTACAACCGGGCGTATCCCAGAGCGAACAGCGTGTGCACCGCCATCCACGAAATGACAACGCTGATAACCGCAACCGACGCGGCGACAACTTGGTATCGACGGCCGTCAGGGGAAGCAACAAGCAGGAGCGCGATACCGACCAGGCTGGCCACCGCTGCACCGAGAACGAGAAGGTGTGCGACATTGCGTGCCGGTTCCTCACGAGTCGCGTGGCTGGCCGTCGTCACAGCGTCGAACGGCCACACCAGGATCCACGTCCAGACCGTGAACACCAGCGCCGCCACATTCCAGCCGATCAGAAAGGAGAATCGCGGAAAGCCCACCATCCACATGACAATTCCCGCGACAATGCCGAGCACCAGTCCCGCGGTGACTCGCAGTGCGGGCCCGGCACCCAAGCCGCTCTGGTTTCCCGGAATCGGCAAATCCTGCAATGGCTCGTTCACCCGCTCAGTCAACCATCGACGCATCGAACGCGCCCGCGATCCGGCTCAGCGATACCAGTTGCGCCGCGATCGCGGCATGCCACTTGATCCTCGTTCACCGGGTTTCACCGCCAGCACTTGATGAATGGTCAGTCGATGCGCCTCCTCGAAGCCGAGAGCGCTGGCCGCAAGGTACAACAACCACGTACGGACCCGCGCGTCGCCGACCTCGGCAACAGCAGCGTCCCAGTTCTCCCGCAGATTCGCCACCCACGCACGCAGTGTCAGCGCATAGTGTTCGCGCAGCGCATCACTGTCCCGAGTCTCGAATCCTGAACGCTCCAGAGCGTCAACCGTTTTACTCAACGGAAGGATCTCACCGTCCGGGAAGATGTATCTGTCGATGAAACCAGGAGCGTCGACAACCTTGTCCGGCAACGACTTCACCGAAGCAATGGCGTGATTGAGAAAGCGTCCCTCCGGCTTCAGTAACCCGTGCAGGTGTGCCGCATAGACCGGCAGGTTCGCCAAACCCACGTGTTCCGACATACCGATGCTCGAAATAGCGTCGTACGGGCCGTCATCCACGTCGCGGTAATCCTGCACCCGAACCTCGATATGTTCTGTCAATCCCGCGTCCGCTACCCGGGCCTTGGCGTACTCCACCTGTTCGCGGCTGAGCGAAACACCGACAACGTCGACGCCGTAATTCTGCGCCGCATGCAGTGCCATCGATCCCCACCCACACCCGACGTCGAGCAGGCGCATTCCCGGCTTCAAATCCAACTTCCGGCAGATCAGATCAAGTTTCTCTCGCTGCGCGTCCTCGAGTGACACAGTGCCGTCCGGCCAGTACCCGCACGAATAGACCATGCTCGGTCCGAGAAACAGCTCGTAGAAACGATTTCCGACGTCATAGTGGTGAGAGACAGTCGCCGAATCACGAGACTTGCTGTGGCGCTTCCCCCGTTTGGAGCGCATCTCGATCTCGGGTGGCGACGGCGGAAGCCCGACCGCGCCCAAGCCGACAAAAGTCACCACCGACCGGGCAATCGTGCGTGCCGACATTCCGGCCAGGCGATGCTCACCAATCCGCGAAATAAGATCCGGAACATCCAGCAGCGCAAAGATGTCTCCGTCGACGTCCAAGTCTCCAGAGACGTACGCCCGCGCCAAACCCAATTCGTTCGGCGAGTAGAGAACCCTCCGCAGCGCGCGTCGGTTCCGGAAAAAGACCCGGGCCGCTGCGTCGGGAGGGCCGGCTTGGGATCCGTCCCAACAGCGCACCTGGATTGGGAGTTCGATCCCCACCAATTCCTCGAACAGTGTCAGAACCTTGGTTGCGGCACCAGTCACCCATTCGTCCCTTCCCCGAAACGACAGCCTCCGATACTCGAAATCTACGCCCGGGACAGCGAAATTTCGCGGCATATGTGAGGTTTGGTGCATCCCCTTTCGGAGCGAACGTACCTTTCGGCGCGTTCACGGCGATGGATGTACCTTTCGCTCAAAAAGGAGGGTAGAGGACCATCAGCCGAATCAGGGTTCCACGAGACCAGCCAGGAATTCCACCAGCAGTCGCGTCGTGACCTCGCGGGGCAAGGACTCGACGGCGGCGAGGACCGCAGCCATGTCGAGGGGCGAGTCGCCAGTGCCCTTCGGATCCAGCCCCGCCGACACGAGCGCTGCCGCAACAGCCTCACTGGGCAATGTGCGAACATCGTCGACGCTTACGTCACCGCGCTCGAACGCGCCGGCCAGCTCGGCCAGCGCGGGCGGCGGTCCGGCCGCGGGAAGGCCCCGAACATCGTCGGCCCCCAACACCAACGCACTGGTCAGCTCACTCAGCACACTGTCCGTCACGGGCGTGATCGTGAGATGGGTGGTTCGCGGCAATGCAGTTCCGTCGTGTTGCGTCGACGCGGGTTGCCCCTGGAGCACAAACCCTCGAACGCCGACGGCGGTGGCCCAGCGATGTGGATCGACCTGCCGGTCCGGCGGCACTCCCCCATCCGCCGCTACTGCGAAGAGTGGGCCGACCGGCGTTCCGACGACGCACAAACCGTCGATGCGGTCAATCGTGTCCACGAGCGAGGCAGTTGCCCGGTGAGCGCGCGCAACCAGGTCGGCGTAACCCGATTCGCCCAGCACTTGGGTGATGGACCAGGCTCCGGCCAGGGCGGCAACGGATTTCGACCCCATCAGTGTCGGATTGACCACGGGATATCCGGGCCACGCTGTAAGCCCGAAGTACTGCTTGCGATGCAGATCACGCCCCCGGTACAGAAGAACCGACGCACCTTTTGGCGAGTAGCCGTACTTGTGTACGTCGGCCGAGATACTGGTGACACCGGGAACCTGGAAGTCCCAGGCCGGCAGTTCACCCCACCAGGGCAGGGCAAACCCTCCGATGCAGGCATCGACGTGAAACGGAACCGACTGTGTACGAGCAATTTCCGCGATCTCGACGATCGGGTCGAGAGCAGCAAACGGATAGCTCGGTGCCGACGCCACGATCAGCACCGTGTCGCTCCGCAGAGCCGATCCAATGTCGGCGGCGCGCACACGACCGGAATTTGGATCGACTGCGACGAGGATCAGTTCGAGTCCGAGTAGGTGCGCCGCCTTGTGGAAAGCAGCATGAGCGGTAGTAGGCAGGACTATCGATCCCTCTCCCGGCGGAAGTCCGCGCAGGTCGCGGGCGGCTTTGACGGCCAGCACACAACTTTCGGTGCCACCGCTGGTGACGTTGCCGATAACATCGCCATCTCCGTGGAGGAATCCGCGGACGAACCCGACGAGTTCTCGTTCCATCACCGCGGTGGACGGAAACACCGTGGGATCAAGCCCGTTGACGGGTTGTACTAATTGCGCTGCGTCCGTGGCCAACTGATCAAGCGCGGCCAGTCCGCTGTCGTACACGTAAGACAGAACTCGCCCACCGTGGGTGGGGGCGTCCTGTTCACGCAGGCTGCGGAGTCTCTCCAGCACTTCCGCAGACCGTTGCTCGATCGAGGTATTACCAAGAAAAGAGTTGGTGTCACTAGCGGTCATCGTGCTCCTGTTCACTGCTGTATGCGCGTAAGACGACAAGGCTGATCGCGACCAGAGCGGCCGGGGCCAGAGAGAATCCGAGGGCGATGCCGGTGATTGCGGAGTCCGGCTGGTCAACCGTCTCCCCTGCCTGCGAGGACACAAAGCCTGTCGACGCCAGAAACAGAAGGAACACTGCTGGTCCGAGTGCAAGACCAGCAGTCTCTGCTGCCGTCCAGATCCCGCTGAGCGAGCCGCCTCGTTGGCGTCCGCCGATGCGGGCATCGTCTTCGATTACGTCGGGAAGCATGGCCAACGGAAATACCTGCATTCCGGCGTAGCCGACGCCCGCCAGTCCGACCGCACCGTAGATCCACGCTCCGGCGTCAACTGCGGCGAACGCCAAAAGCAGTGTGGCGACAACAAAGACCGTCGATGCGACAACATATCCGCGGAGCTTGCCGTGGCGATGGGAATAGCGGTACCACAGCGGCATGATGACCAGCGCCGGGCCGACCAACGCCGCGAACAGCCCCGTGATGGCGTCTTCGTTCCCCATGACATACGTCGCGAGATACTGGGCACCGCCCAACATCACGGCCGTCGCGAGGGCTTGCAGGACAAACACGATCACGAGCAAACGGAACGATCGCGTACTGCGAACTGCGTCGAATCCGTCGCGATACTGCGAGAGCAATGAGCCCACCGGGGCATCGGCGCGTGTCACCGTGCGCCGCGCCGCGCCGAATACCGCCCAGAGCATTGCCCCGCACATCAACGCCGACACGCCCACGGCCATCACCAGATAGCCCGCAGCCCCACCTCCAGCAGCGTTGCGAAGCGCTGGTCCCCCGCCACCGATCACAAGAATTGCCAAGGCCAGTACCGCTATTCGGACGGACACCAATCGAGTGCGCTCGTGATAGTCGCCCGTCAGTTCTGTAGGCAGGGCGATGTACGGCACTTGGAACAGGCTGTAGGCGCTCGCTGCCAGCAGGAAAAACACCAGTACCCACACCGCGCCGACACCCGGGCCGGCTGACACCGGTGCAGCAAAGGTGAGTACGAAGAGCAACGGAAGGGCAAGCGAACCCGCCAACATCAGGGGTACGCGCGTGCCCGTTCGATGCGAACTTCGATCACTGACCGTGCCGATCAGCGGATCGACAAGTACGTCCGCAATCTTGGGAACAATTACTACCAGCGACGCCAAACCAGCCGCGACGCCCAAGGTGTCGGTGAGGTAGTACGCCAGTACCAATCCTGGCAGGACGCCAAAACCACCCGTCCCGACACTTCCCGCGGCGTAGGCGGCAACAACCCCCCGCGACAACCGTCCGCCCGCGCGGCGTCCGCTGCCCTGTATGGGCTTTTCTGTGGTCACCAATCACACACTAGATGGCGACGTGCATCCTCAAGAGCAAAAGCCGGGAGACACGGATAACTCGGAAAACACCTCGAGGCACCTTCTGCCGAGACGCTTCGAGCCTCGCTTGGTCAGTCCTCGGCATCCCAGGTGGCTACGGCCCAGATAACAATGACATCGAGCGCGATGATCAGGATCGACCAGAGCGGATAATGCGGAAGCCACAGGAAGTTCGCGATGATCGAGAGCGCTGCAATCAGGATCGCAGCGATACGCGCCCACGTGGCAGCCATCATCATTCCGATGGCAATCGCGAGGCCAACGACGCCCAGGGCTATGTGAATCCAACCCCACGTCGTCACATCGAATTCGTAGACGTAGTTGACCCCGACAACAAAAAGGTCGTCGTTCGCGACAGCCGAAATCCCTTGAAGGAGAGAAATGATGCCGACAATGAAGAGAAGGGCTGCTGCTGCAAAATTTGTGCCGGTCGCGATGCCACTGCGCACCGGATGAGCGTGTGACGGTGACGATGTGTCGGTCATATTCTTGCCTCTCGCAGAAGGAGATGTCGACGATGAAAGTTAGCGATCGGTGGAATGCGCAGCGTTGCTCGAAGTCCGGCGGTACCACTGCCAGCCTGCGGTGATCAGGACAGCTCCGACCAGCGAGCCGATGATTCCACTGGGACGCAATGAAAGTCCGTCACCCGCAATCAGACTCACGAGCAAGCCGCCGACCAGCGATCCACCAATTCCCGCGATAAAAGCGAAGGGCCAGTCCAATCGTCGGGTGTTGCCACCGAGAATCAACTGGGCACCCGCTCCGATGACGGTTCCGAACAAGATCATTCCGATGATGAGCATGAGGCAAAGCCCTTTCAGCTAGGCGTACTCCGCGAACCGAACACGACGCTTTCGCGCAATCTTTCCCATATGTCCGTTTATCCGTCGGTGAATTGAGCAAAATCCGCTGACCGCCTTGCTTCTACCTGCACTGTTCTCTCGCGCACTTCTGCATCGCGCACTTCTACTTCGCGCACCTCTACTTCGCGCACCTCTACTTCGAGGAAACGGGTAGCTGAAATGTATCCGGCCACTGGCGGTCGGACATCACCCGCTGAGGGTGATATTTCGACTCCTTCCACGTAAAAACCGACCCGGGACTGGTGGTGTCCCGGGTCGGCTGTGGCGAGTTCGGCACAGATTACTGCGCGTCTGCTGAAGCCTTCCCTCTCGTCAGGGCAAGCGCCGACAGCGCGATGAGCGCACTGACGACCATTGCGATGGCCATAGGCAGGGCGGTGCCCTCCCCGCCGATCCCGACGAGCGGGGAAATCGCAGCAGCGAGCAGGAACTGCAGCGCACCAAGCACTGCCGATCCGGTACCGGCGGCCTGCCGCGCCTCACCGAGCGCCAAGGTTGTGGCGTTGGCGATGACAAGGCCGAGGCTGGCCATCGTGCACCACAACGCGATCAGAGTGATCCACAGAACGGGCCCGGCAAGCGCATTGATCAGCATGCCTGCCGAAAACACCGCGAGCAACGTGAGACCGATCCGCAACGTCACCCGGTCACCTAGTTTCGCGACAACCCCGCCGTTGGCGACGCTGAAGATCACAAGACCGACCGCGTTGACGGTGAAAAC
This sequence comes from Rhodococcus sp. AD45-ID, assembly GCF_003023755.1. NCBI lineage: Bacteria > Bacillati > Actinomycetota > Actinomycetes > Mycobacteriales > Nocardiaceae > Rhodococcus > Rhodococcus sp. AD45-ID. The sequence goes on from NZ_PYHL01000001.1 coordinate 220,421, forward strand.
AACTGTGTACCAAGCAGTGGAGAGTCCGTGCACATTCTGCAGGACAAACGGTGACGCAGAGATGTACGCAAACATGACACCAAAAGCGAAGGCGTACGCGAGGGTGAACCCGACGTACCGGCGGTTCCGCAGAACGTTTCGAGCCTCACCCAGCATCGCGGCAGCGCCGCCGGTGGTGCGCAATTCCTTCGGGAGCGTTTCCGATACCAATGCAAGGACGCACACGAACATCAACGCGGACAGCACTGTCAGAACCCAGAACACGCCACGCCACCCGAAATTAGTGACAACAACACCGCCGAGTAGCGGCGCGATTACCGGTGCTACTGCGTTGATCACCACGAGCAGGCTGAACAATTTTGCCGCAGCGGCACCGCGGGCACGATCGGAGATCACCGCGCGGCCCAGGACAATTCCCGCCGCCCCGGCAAAGCCCTGCACAAAGCGCGCTGCGGCCAGAAGTTCGATGCTCGGCGCCAGTGCGGCGCCGGCACTGAAGACGGCGCAAGCCGCAGTCCCGATGAGAAGTAGTGGCCGTCGACCGTACCGATCGGAGAGCGGGCCGAACACAAGTTGCCCAAGGGCAAGGCCGACCAGGAAGGTCGTGAGTGTCAGCTGTACGGCTGATGCACTGGTATCGAACTCCACCGACATCTCAGGGAATGCCGGCAGATACATGTCGATGGCCAGTGGTGCCACAGCCGCCAACAGAGCCAATGTGGCGATGATCTTGGCGGGTAGATGTGTCGCGTGTCCCGCGTCCGACACAGACACCGGGTCGGACTCCACCATGGTGTCTGCTTCCTGCACGTGCTGTTTCACATTGATCCTTCATCCAGTTTTGCACTACGGCTATATCTAGAAATAGATATAGATTTATATATATCTTAACGTCTAGACTGGGTTCGTGTCCAACAAATCGGTTGCAACAGATGACGATGTCCAGCGCTTGGCACATACGGCGCGTTCGGTGGTGTGGGCATTGCGGCGCTTCGGCGAGAAGGAGGCGGGCTTGTCCCGACTCCCCCATTCCGAGATCGAAGTCCTCCGCGTAATCGAGGAACATCCCGGCAGTACGGTGTCGGAGATCGCGCGCGCCTTGAACTTGCAAAGCAGCAACGTCAGCACAACGGTTCGCCGACTGGTGGACCAAGGCCTACTCGAAAAGCGATCCGATCCCAGCGACGGACGCTCGTTCCGCCTGCACCAAACCCCAGTGGCCACCCGCAACAACCAGAAGATCGACCAGATGTGGGCCGACGGCATTCGAAGCCTCTTGGCGGGAATGGATCCCGACGACGCGGCCAAACTTGTCGACGCGGCGCCACTCCTGGCCCGCCTGGGATCCATGCCGACGGACTGAACAACCGGTGCAGGCGGTCTGAACTTTCAATTGACTTGAAAGTTCAGGGAAGGCTAGCCTATGCTTCCTGTGCGCTAGTCCATCTTGCTCGGCGATCCACGAGAGCCACAAGAGCACTCCGGCGCCTCGACACCGAAAGGCTCTTCATGCGATACGCCCCCGTGCGATCCCTCCGCCGGTCTGCGCTCCTGAGTGGACTTGTCATCGCCGCCCTGGCAATCGGCGGTTGCAGTACCAGTAGCAGCGACACCACCGACACCAATACCGGCAACTTCGAGACCGTCACTATCGAGCATGCTCTCGGCAAGGCAGTCATCACCGAGAAGCCGGAGCGGATCGTCACGCTCGGCATGGGTTCCGCCGAGACAGTCATAGCGCTGGGTACCATTCCCGTCGGCGTCGAGAAATATTCATGGGGCAGTGACGAATCCGGCTACCTCCCCTGGGTTCACGAGGCAGTCACCGAACAAGGCGGTGAACTCCCCGAGCAGTTCACCGGCGGAGCCGATCTGAACATCGAAGCGATCATCGCTCTTGATCCCGATCTGATCCTCGCACCATGGTCCGGTATCACCCAGCAGCAGTTCGACTCCCTCAACGCCTTTGCACCCACCGTTGCGTACGAGGAAAGCCCGTGGACCATCACATGGGAAGAGCAGATCAACGTGATCGGAAAGGCCATGGGCGAAACCGGGAAAGCCACCGCCGAGATCGACAAGATCAAAGACCAGTTCGCGAAATCGTCTGCAGCACATCCCGATTACGCAGACGTAAGCTTCTCGTTCATCTACAACACCGGCCCAGGAACACTCGGCGTGTTCTTCGCCGAAGAGCAGCGTGTTGCCATGGTTCGCGGACTGGGCTTGCAGGTTGATCCCGTCGTGAACACGCTGACCGAGTCCGAAGGTACCGATTCTGCAGTGATCGGCCTCGAGAATGCCCACCTCCTGAACAATTCGGATCTGCTGTTCACCTTCTACTCCGATCCCGCGAACCGGGCCGAAATCGAAGCGCAGCCCGCCTATCAGCAGATTCCGGCCGTCGCACGAGGAACTATCATCGCCCCGACGGACCAGCCTTTTGTGACGGGATCATCGATGATCAATCCCTTGACCGTCCCGTGGTCACTCGAGCGCTACGCACCGATGATCGACGAGGCAGTCGCAAAACTGAACAAATAAATCCGGCGAGACCCGCAGGGCCCGTACCTTATTCAGGTGCGGGCCCTGCTCTATCTTGTCCTGCCTCGTCCCGAACTGCCTCGTCCTGAACTGCCCCGTCCCGCACTTCCTTGAATCGAGCCCATTCACTGCCCAGCATGCGATTGTCGATGATCCAGCCCATGTAGTCGCGCATGTTCAGCACACGAATGTAGGCGGGGCCGTTGGGGTTTGCATACTGGAGTGCCTCGGTCGCGAGCGTGCGCTGATTCTCGAGGTACTGGTGCTCGTTCTCGAGGAAGCCGCCCCACACGTCGGAATCCATGACGTAATAATGAGTTCGATCGCGAGGCTTACGAACGAGCTTCACAAATCCACGATCGATAAGCCGTCGAATGTAGTTGGAGACAGATCCACGACTGGTGTCGAGAGCAATGGCCAACTCCTCGGCACTGACTCCCGGAGATTCACTGATGAGCAGATAGCCGGCGATCCGGCCCTCGATGCGAGCACCACCGCCCGACTGCCAATACGTCGCAAACTGGTCGATGAACCACGCGGAAAAGTCCCCACCCCGCGCCGGGCTGACGTCGCCCATTTTTTGTTGCCTCCAGCTAGTCGAAGCGGCAAATACCCTCTGATTCTGCCAGTTCCATCGAACCTTCCCTAGCTCGGCGCAATTTCGAGACCGGGTGACGTCGCAATCAACTCGAGTTGCTCGATTACCAGCGGCGACACAGTGTGCGTCACCGTTCGCACAACAACAGTCTCGCCGGACGGATGCTGGACGGCCACCGAACTTGTGCCGGGGTTCTCGGTGCGACTGATCAACGTATCGTCGGGCAGGATTACGGCGTTCTCGAGCAAGCGGAATTCGTTCCGGGTAATCGAGATTTGCAGGTTCGCTGCCGCACCCGGCGCGCTCACGACAACGTCCCCACACAGGCCGCTGCCCGAGTCGTCTGGCACCAGCGAACCCAACGGACGGTCAAGCGTGACGCCGGTTGTTCCGAGCCACCGCCATCGCTCGTCAAGTACGGCGTTGAGCCTCGACACGTCGTCTTCGTCCACCCCACCCTCGTCCATCACCGTGAGAATGCCACAGAATGTCGCCGGCGGAATATCTTCTGTCACAGCAAAACCTGGCGCGAGAGCGACGTCGACCAACTCGTCCGTCGACAGGACTTGCGCGTCCGATCCGTCAAATCCGGTTACCGAGGCGAAGACGCGACTGACACCGGGGACGTAGACTACGACAAAGTCCTGAGCATATGGACTGGCAGCGCCTTTCGCCTCGTAGAAGTCGAGAACTGTTCCGTCGGCACGCACTTCACGCCGATCTACGGAACCTTCGACACACGACGGAATCGGTCCTGTCCATTCTCGAACATCCACCGAGACCGTTGCTCGCGCATCACCGCGGGCTATGTCACCAAGTGCAGTGGTCGAACCACCGAGGGTCAATTCCTCCGCCGATTCGGGCGACCGGGCCTCGCCGAAGTTGTGCACTGGCGGAAATATGAAGGCGAATCCCGGGTCTTCAAGTCTGGCGTCCACCGGTAGTGCCTCAGTCACCGCCCTACGCATCGCGTCTGCTTTCGACTTGGAGAACCACGGATAGTCAGGATCGTTGTACCCGGGGTCGTCACCCCCGATCGTGGCGACCAGAAAACTCTTCACCTCCCCGGCCGCTTCGACGGATTCACAACCGGGAATCGCAGCCGGGCCGTCGTCCTGCGTCAGGCGCGCCGCACCGGCGCCCAGCAGCACGACCACCGCGATAAACGCGGTGTCGCGCCACGTCCATCGTTGACGCCGATCCTTCGGCAGACGCTCCTCGGTTCCAGGCATTGTTCGATCATGACCGACAGTGTCCGGCGACCGGGCACCTGCCCTGCCTAGTCGGCGTAGCCACTGAGGTCGTAAACCGTTGCATTCCCGACGGTTGTGCCTTCGAAATTGGCTTCCACCCAGGCTTGGATTGCACTCGACGTACTGTCACCGCCGCCGCGGCCACCGCCCTGACCACCAGCGACGTAATAGTGGACATCGCCGTTCGTGACATAGGAGATGAACTGGTCCAACGTGGGTGCTGGGTCCGAACTCCAACCACCGGTCGCCATCACGGCAGTATTGCTCGCCAACTCGTACGTCGCGGCACTCTGCGACCCGTTGGTTGCTGCGGACCAGCGGGTGCCTGCGCCGATCAGCATGGCTGTCAGCTCGGAACTGTTGGCACCCGTACCGGCCGATGGGGTCGGCGCAATTGAGACGGCACCGGCCGGGCCGGCCGTGGGGATAGATCCACCGTGAGCTGTTGCTGCGGTGGCGATTGAGTACGAGGCTGAGCCTCCGATGCCGGCCAACGATCCGACGACCAGCCCCGCGATCACCAACTTCCGGAACCGATTCCTGGCGCCGAGGAGAATCAGTGCCGCGCCGACGACAGTCCCTGCCAGTACGATCCATTCGAGAGCCGGTAGCCAGTCGGAATTGCGATGCAGGAGAACCCAACTCCAGATTCCCGCAGCAAGCATCATTGATGCCAGGCCGAGTCGCCCGATCCACCGCGACCGTTCCAACCACAATGCGTAGCCGCCGGCTGCGATCATTCCGGCAATCGCGGGAGCCAACGCCACGGTGTAGTAGGGATGGATGGTGCCGGACATGTAGCTGAAGATCAGCCCCGTCACCAGGAACCAGCCGCCCCAGACGATCATCGACGCCCGCAACAGATCGGTTCTCGGGGCACGACCACGCGCTATCAGTCCGAGAACAAGTGCAATCAGCGCAGCGGGGATCAGCCACGAGATCTGAATTCCCATCTCACTTCCGAACAACCGATCGAGGCCCGTGCTCCCGCCGAAGCTCGAACCTGCAGCGCCGCCACTCATTCCGCCGCCACCGCCACCGGAATTCCCGAAGATCCGACCGAGCCCGTTGTACCCGAGGACAAGGTCCATGACGCTGTTGTTGGTCGAGCCCCCGATGTACGGCCTCGAATCTGCGGGCCAGAGCCACACGGCCAGCACCCACCACCCGGCCGCCAGGATCACCGCACCAACACCGATCGCAAGGTGCAGAACTCGGGCGCGCAACCTGGCCTGTCCGGCAACCAGATACGCCAGGCCGAACGCGGGCAGCACCATCAGGCCCTGCAGCATCTTGGTGAGGAATGCAAAGCCGAGAGCAATGCCGGTGAGAGCAATCCACATCGCGGCGCGTCGGCCCACCGACGTCTCGACTGCTCGAACCACCCAGTAACCCGCCAGTGTCATCAGGAGCACTAACAAGGCATCGGGATTGTCGAACTTGAACATGAGCGCAGCGGCGGGTGTTGCCGCGAGAACGGCGCCCGCAATGAGCCCCGCTGTCGGAGTCGCGACGCGTTTCACTGCCGCGTAGACGAGCGCAACCGAACCAACTCCCATCAACGCCTGCGGCACAAGCAGACTCAGGCTCGAGAATCCGAAGATTCGTCCTGACAACCCCATTACCCACAGCGACGCGGGTGGTTTGTCGACGGTGATGAAGTTGGACGTGTCCAGCGATCCGAAGAACCAAGCTTTCCAGTCCTGCGAACCTGCCTGAGCCGCTGCCGCATAGAAGGTGTTGGCATAACCACTTGCGCTCAGGTTCCACAGGTAGAGAACTGCGGTGCCTACGAGAAGCGCAGTCAAGGCCGATGCGGCGCCGCGGGTACGAATCCACGACTGTGACGGGCCGCCGTGATGGACAGAGGGCGCCGGCGGCCGCGTCGGCGCCGGATTCAGAACTGCGGTCATCATGAGTCCCTTCACAGGTGGTGATATTCACTACCTTCGCGCGCGGACCCGCGACGCCACTGCACAGTGGCTGCGAGATTCCTGTGAACTCGAGATGACCTAGGGTGATGCCGTGGACTCAACAGGCGCCAACATCGTGAAGATTCGACCCTATCGGCCCTCCGACGAGGATGCCGTCATCGAATTGTGGTCGCAGGCATCAAAACTCGCACACCCCTTTATCGACGGCGAGGGCGAAGGTGCACGTGAGGCGAAGATGCGCGACATCTACCTCGTGAAGGCAGACAACTGGGTTGCCGAAACCGACGAGCAGGTTGTAGGCCTGCTCGGCCTACTGGGAGCCGAGATCGGCGGCCTGTTCGTGTCACCACAGGCTCAACGACTCGGAATCGGGCGGCTGCTCGTCGAGCATGCAACGACACTGCACGGAGCGGTAACGCTCGAGGTTTACGAACTCAACGGATCGGCACGACGCTTCTACGACATCATGGGTTTCGAGGAAACGGGACGCTACACCGATGCCGAGACCGACCACGTTTTGATCCAGCTTCGCCTGACGACCTGACGGCCGAACCCACACATGCTCTCATGGCCGCCCCCGAACAGGCGGCGGCCATGAGAGTCACATATCCAGACCGAGATCCAGAACCGTCACAGAGTGCGTGAGGGCACCGACTGCCAGATAATCGACTCCGGTACCCGCGTACTCGGCGGCAACGTCGAGACTCAGACCGCCGGAAGATTCGAGCTTGGTCGTGGGCGACGCGGTGTTACGTCGCTGCACCGCGATCTGGGTCTGCCACAGCGGGAAGTTGTCCAGCAGAATAAGTTCGACATTTTCGGCAAGCACCAGATCAAGCTGCTCGAGGGTGTCTACCTCGACCTCGCACTCGATGTCCGGCGCAAGTTCACGCACAGCCCGCAGTGCTGCGACGACAGATCCGGCGGCAGCAACGTGATTGTCCTTGATCAAAGCCGCATCACCGAGACCCATGCGGTGATTGACTCCCCCACCGACCTGGACGGCGTACTTCTGCAGCGCGCGCAGACCGGGAAGGGTCTTGCGGCTATCGCGGATCTTTGCATCGGTGCCGGCAACGGCATCAACCCAAGCCGCTGTAGCGGTGGCGATTCCGGACAGGTGGCACACCAAGTTGAGCATCGTCCGTTCCGCCGTGAGCAGTCCGCGGGTAGGCGCTTCGACGGTCAGCACCGATTGGCCAGGAACCACACGGGTGCCGTCGGCAACTCGATCGACAACGTCGTAGTTGCCCGCGCCGATCACTTCGTCGAGGACAAGCAGTCCGATATCGATTCCCGCAACAGTGCCTTCGGCGCGCGAGACAACCGACGCCTTCGCGGTCGCGTCAGCGGGAACTGTCGCAACGGAGGTGACGTCTGGTCCATAGCGAAGATCTTCGTCCAAAGCGAGTCGAACCAGCGTCAGGACTTCGTCAAGCTCGAGGGGGGCCGGCAAGGTCTTCTGCGCGGTCATCGGTGGGCTCCTGTCAACAACATGTCGTGTATTTCCATCTCGCCATCGGCACCGCGCTTGATGCGGATGCTGCGACGCTGATCGGGATCGGTTTCCGGGTAATCGGTGCGGGTGTGGCACCCGCGGCTCTCGGTACGTGCAGCGGCGACCGCAACCAGTGCCGTCGCAGTCACCGTCAACGCGGCGTCCTCGAGTTCCTCGGCATTCACTGCAAGAGTGAGTTCCGCATTCGCAAGGCCGGTGCGTGCAGCTTCGAGGCCGGCGCCGTCTCGAACAACCGATGCGTGAGTAGTCATGATCGTCTGAACGGCCTCGCGGGGCAATATCGGCAGCGGTGCGCTGGCGACGTTGACAACCTCGGCGTGAACCTCACGTCGCTCCGCGGCGGCGATCCCGGCTCGCTCCCCAACGACCAATCCTTCGAGAAGACTATTGGATGCAAGGCGATTGGCACCGTGCAGACCGGTACGGGCAACTTCTCCCGCCGCATAGAGTCCCGGAACTCCGGTACGTCCGTGGACGTCCGTCGCGACACCACCACACGAGTAGTGGGCGGCGGGAGCAACCGGAATCAGCTGCGTCCGAGGATCTATGCCCGCCTCGAGGCACGAGGCCGTGATGTTCGGGAATCGCGTCGAGAACCCGTCGAGTTTTCGAGCGTCGAGGTACACATGATCGCTGCCCAGGTCACGCAGACGCGCGGCAATTGCCCGCGAGACGACGTCACGGGGCGCCAGATCACCAAGGGGGTGAACTCCTGCAGTCACCGAATCACCGTTGGTGTCAACAAGAATTGCACCCTCACCGCGTACGGCCTCACTGATCAGCGGCCGTCGACCGAGGCCGCCGGGAGTGAACAGAACCGTCGGGTGGAACTGCACGAATTCGAGGTCGGCGACCGACGCACCAGCTGCGAGCGCCAGCGCGATACCGTCAGCGGTTGCACCGGGCGGATTGGTACTGCACGAGTACAACTGGCCGAGACCACCCGTCGCCAACAGAACAGCAGGCGCATGGATCACGCCCAGGCCGTCCGGGGAGGACACGACAAGCCCGCACACACCGCGCCGATTGGTGACTACCTGCACGGCAGCGGCGCCGAACAGGACCGGGAGACCAGCGGCGTTGAGTGCCCGCTGCACTTCCGCGCCGGTGGCGTCTCCACCGGCGTGGATGATTCGCCTGGTGCTGTGGCCACCCTCGCGGGTACGGGACACTTCGCCGTCACGCCCACGATCGAACACTGCACCGAGCGCGGCCAGTGCCGCGACTGCCTCGTGCCCTGCTTCCACAACGGAGTACACCGCTGCTTCGTCGCACAGTCCGACACCGGCTTCGCAGGTATCGGCGACATGTGAATCCACCGAATCGGTACTCAAGTCGCCCACGACGGCAATCCCGCCCTGCGCATACTGCGTCGACGTATCGGTCGGACCGCCCTTGCTGACAGTGAGCACCTTCAACCCGCGTATCGACGCGACGCGCGCGGCTGTGAGCCCCGCAACGCCGCCGCCGACCACAACAAGATCGGCATGCGCCTCCCAGGCGTAGCGCCCGGCAGGGCTCGTCACTCGCCGCCGCCCGGATTACCGATCTCGATCATGCGCTGCACAGATTTCTGAGCACGCTTGGCCATCTCGAGGTCGACGTGAACCTCGTCCTTGCCTTCGAGGAGGCAACGAAGCAACGCGGCCGGAGTGATCATCTTCATGTACGGGCACGACGCGCGGTCGTTCACCGCCTGGAAGTCGACATCCGGTGCGGCTTTACGCAACTGGTGCAGCATGCCGATTTCCGTGGCGACCAGAACCTGCTTGCTCTTCGTGACGCGGGCAGCGTCGAGCATGCCACCGGTGGAGAGGATCTTGACCTTGTCCGCCGGAACCGCACCTTCACCGGCCAAGTACAGAGCCGAAGTGGCACAACCGCATTCAGGGTGCACAAAAAGCTCGGCATCGGGGTGAGCCTTGGACTTCGCCGTCAACTCGTCACCGTTGATACCCGCGTGGACGTGGCATTCACCGGCCCAGATCTGCATGTTGGTGCGGCCTGTGACGCGCTTGACGTGGGCTCCGAGGAACTGGTCCGGGAGGAAGAGAACTTCCCGGTCGGGATCAATGGAGTTGACCACGTCGACTGCATTGGACGACGTGCAGCAGATGTCCGTCAGGCCCTTGACCTCGGCCGTGGTGTTGACATATGACACGACGAGGGCGTTCGGGTTGTCCGCCTTCCACTCGCGAAGTTGCTCCGCGTTGATGGAATCAGCCAACGAGCAACCGGCGCGCTCGTCCGGAATCAGCACCGTCTTGGACGGCGACAGAATCTTGGCGGTCTCGGCCATGAAGTGGACGCCGCAGAACACGATCGTGTCTTCGGGGGCCTCCGCCGCGATACGCGAGAGGGCAAGAGAGTCACCGACGTGGTCGGCGACATCCTGAATAGCGGGAAGCTGGTAATTGTGCGCCAGAATCGTGGCACCGCGTTCGCGAGCCAGACGTTTGACCTCGGCAGCCCACTCGGGGGTCGCTTCGACTCCTGCGTAACCGCCGGGGCCGTCGTGAATCTGCGAGGTCGATCCCTCCCACAACGTCGTGGTCGTCATGGCGTTCTCCTTCACCGTGAACCCAGGCTCATCACCCAGTTCAAATCCGAACGGGCTGGCCCGGATTTCCGTTATCGAGGTTTTCGACTTACGATCGAAAACGTGCCCAATAGTAACACCACCCACGAAGTGCTCACAGCGGTGTTCCAGGTTCGAGCCTTTCCCACTGACATCACCGCAGGTGACGGCGCTCACAGCACCGATGAACGTGAAGAACTTGCCGTCCTGCTGTGGCAGCGCGCGCTCGATCCACAGAAGGGCACATGGTCACTGCCCGGCGGCACCCTGCGTGACGACGAGGACCTCACCACGTCGGCTCGCAGACTCCTCGCCGACAAGGTCGATCTGCGTAAGGTCGCACATCTCGAACAACTGTCCGTTTTCAGCGATCCGCAGCGCGTTCCGGGTGGGCGCCGCATCGCGTCGACCTTCCTGGGACTGGTTCCCTTGAGCGCGGACCCTCAACTTCCGTCCGACACTGCGTGGCACCCGGTGTCGCAGCTGCCGGAGATGTCTTTCGACCACGGCACTGTTGTTCGGCACGCCCGCAACCGACTGGCCGCCAAGCTCTCCTACACGAACATCGGCTTCGGCCTGGCTCCAGACGAGTTCGCGATGTCGACTCTGCGTGAAATCTATTGCGCTGCACTTGGATATCAGGTGGATGCAACCAATCTGCATCGAGTCCTTTGCCGACGCGGTGTGCTCACAGCCACCGGAAACACGGCGCCGTCCGGGAAATCAGGTGGCCGTCCGCCGGCGCTCTACCGCTTCACCGACTCCACGCTGCGCGTGACGGACGAGTTTGCGGCTCTACGACCACCAAGCTGACTGCGAATATTACAGTCAGGCAACAGCATCGACATCACTTCTCATCATCCATGCTGCGGCGACGGTTCCGGTGGGATCGACCACGCGGTTGATCGTGCCGAAACGTGCACCCACCCGGTCGAGAATGCGATCCGCCTGCCAACGATCCGTCGGATCCGCGACAACCGCGAAGAACCGATGCGCCGGCTTGCCAGCCATGATCCGAACCAGTTCCGTAACGCTCCGAGCCGTCACTGCCACATTCCAGCCGGCAGCAAGGAACTCGGCGGCAACACGCGTTCCGTGATCGCGGCCGATATCGGTCACCAACACCACTCCCCGGTCGAGAACAACTGTGTGAGCACTCATTGCGGCATCTCCTTCGAGGAATCAATCACTGTGACTCCTATGTAAGCCCACAATCTTGTGCTGCCGTTGTGCTCATTCTGTGAGAACTCTGGGGATTCGGCCTAGGAAGGACGAATGATCGGTGGCATGGGGCTTTCGCTGACCAAAGCCACGGCAACGTCGTGTTTCGCAGCGAGTTCGCAAAATACCCGTTGAGCGTCCTCGGCCTGGCTCGCGCGGTCCACCATCACCAACCGGGAGCACGCGCCACCGATCCACGGGCAATCGCCGCAACCAACTGTGCGTGATCGCGCTCGTTCTGATCCGCGTACCGGCGCGCGAACTTCGCCAAAGCCACAACGGCTTTGTCCGACTGGCCGAGATATTCGGAGATCGCGCTCGCGTCACCGCTGCGGGCATGAGCACGAGCCAGCACTTCCCCACACGCACTTGCGAATTCGGCGAGGTACGGTCCGATGGTTGCGCCGTCGGGAATGACCTTCATGTCGCGGAATTGTCGAACGTAGAAATCCATGCCGCCAACACTGGTCCACCCGACGAACATGTCAGTCGCACTCTGAAGCATGCGTTGCCCTTGGACAACTCGCTCACCGCAGTTCGAGTATCTGCTCGGTTCGACGTTTCCCTCGTACACCGAGGGCCCGGCCTGCTTGATCTGGAGGAAAAGCGGATCGCCGGTCCGACGCTCTTCGAGAAGTGCAAGATAAACACGCATCCCGACGCTGCCGACACCCACCACTTGCCGCACCACGTCCGATGCCCGATATCGCGAGAGCAGACTCCAGATATGGTCCGGAACCGAAGTGCTGTAACCGGCCACGACCTCGGTGACAAGTTCGACCTGACTGTCGCCGACGTGGGTGCGGAACGGTGGCTCTTCACGGATAAGTCGCCGTCCGTCGACAATCTCCGTGAGCTTGCGTGACGCTCCCCGACTGGTTCGACTCTGAGCTTTGTTTTCGATCATTTTCCCGGCGCGCAGGGCAGTATCCGGGGTGAAGTAACCCAGTAGACGGTCGACGTCGATGCGGTCGTACCAGATGTCGATTTCGGGGGTTGCAGCGTAGGACTCGATCTTGTCTCGGTAGGCCCTCATTGCTGCCACCGTCGCCGCTTCTGCACGGTCCTCGGAAACTCCGTTCTCACGGGCGAGGACAACGATGCTTGCGGCGAGTCTCTTGACGTCCCACTCGAACGGGCCCGGAACGGTTTCGTCGAAGTCGCGGAGATCGAAGGACAAGTTGCGTTCCGGGGTGGCCCAGAGCCCGAAGTTCAGCACATGGGCATCTCCACACAACTGCACCCCGATGCCTGTGTTCGGCGCCGATCCGAGATCGGCGGCCATGACCGCGGCCGCGCCCCGGAAGTACGTCCACGGAGATGCCGCCATTCGGCCATGCCGGATGGGCAGCAAGTCCTGCGCCCGAATCGTGTTCTGCGCCAGTATCGTTGCGAGCGAATCGTGACCCCGCTCGGCGTCGTTCCACAGCGCTAGTTGCGAGCGGGTCACAACCTTGCGAGCAGACCTACCACCCAGCAACACCTCAGGAGTGGTTACTGTGGCGCGCGGACGGGCGATGTCAGCTTCGAATACAGGCACGCGCTGAGTATGAACGACAACGGACAATTAGGCGTCTGCTAGACCAACCGTCAGGACAATTCCTGCGTCGCGGGCTCCGACAACACATCAGCCTCGACGTCCGCGTCGTCCGCATGGTCGGCAACCCCGAGGTCGTCGTACGGGCTCAGTGCCACAAGAACCAATGTCGTGATGCACGCCGCCAACGGCTGAACGATCAGCACCAGCAACGTGCCGATGCCGGGCGCCCGCGCGATGATCTCCCCCACCGCCGGATTGTCGACGGACGGAAATCGCAACTTCGCGATGCCGGTGCCCACTGCAGCCATCAGTGCAGTACCGAGCACTGAACCGACGATCAACCCGCCGAGCGCGTACGGCCCTCGGCTGAGTCTCGCGAGCCACGCGGCCACCCCGGTGAGAACACCGAGAATCAGGGCAAGCAGGAAAAAGATCGCGACCGCATCGAACTGATGAAGACTCTCCCCGGTCAGCGCAATTCCGCGGCCCTCGGCGACAACCAACAGATGCTCGGCCGGCACCAGGAACGCCCACAGCACTCCGATCAGCGCGCTGACCGCTGCCGTTGAGCAACCGATGAGAAGGGCAGTGCGTAGTCGAGTCCGCCGAAGAGAAATCACATTGTGTGACGCTACCTTCCCCCGTCCATCAGTCGAGAACCTCTCGGAATCAGTGCCGGCGCCGCTACGCTGACCTGACGCACCATTTCATATCAATTGGCGCCCTGAGCGAGGAGCAATCGTGGTTGCACCGCACCAGCCGTGGTTACTTTCCTCACTGCAATCGCCCGGGCAGATCCTCGGCAATCTCGGGCCGAACTGGTTCGCGTCCGTCATGGGCACCGGAATTGTCGCGACGGCAGCAGCAACACTCCCCGTGCAAGTTCGGGGTCAGCAAGTGTTTGCACAGGTGATGTGGACACTCGCCGCGATTTTGCTCGTGGTTCTCGTCGTCGCAGTGGTGGCGCATTGGGTACGCCATCCGACGGTGGCTCGCAGCCATGCACACAACCCACAGATGGCGCATTTCTACGGCGCCGCACCGATGGCATTTCTGACAGTGGGAGCCGGAGCGCTATTGGTCGGAAAGTCTCTCATCGGGGAACGCGCTGCTGTCGGCCTCGACGCGGCACTGTGGACGATGGGAACCATCGGCGGACTATTTACCGCAATGACCATCCCTTATCTGATGTTCACTCAGCACAAGGTCGAAGCGGACGCGGCCTTCGGCGGGTGGCTGATGCCCGTCGTTCCGCCCATGGTCTCCGCCGCGACCGGCGCGCTGCTCATCCCCCATATGCCGCCCGGCACCGGACGCACGACGATGCTCTACGGCTGTTACGCCATGTTCGGCCTGTCGTTGTTCGCGTCGTTCATCATCATCACGATGGTGTGGAGTCGCCTCGCCCACTTCGGCACCTCCGGAACCGCTCGTGTGCCGACTCTGTGGATCGTCCTGGGTCCGCTGGGCCAGTCCATCACCGCGGTCGGCCTGCTCGGAGCGAACGCGCATCTTGCCGTTTCACCGCAGTTGGCATCGGGGATGGGAATCTTTTCGATCCTGTTCGGAGTTCCCGTGTGGGGATTCGCGGTGTTGTGGATCGGATTGGCCACAGCGCTGACAGTCCGGACCGCACGCCAGGGAATGCCGTTTGCCCTGACGTGGTGGAGTTTGACTTTTCCGGTCGGAACATTTGTCACTGGCACAACACAATTGGCGTTGCATACCGAATTGCCGGCTTTCCGATACGCCGCTGCCATCGCCTACGTCGGGCTATTGGGCACGTGGTGCCTGGTGGCAGTCCGAACTGCCCGCGGCAGCCTTCGCGGAAATCTGTTCCTGCCGCCTCCGACGACTGGGGCGATCAAGGCACACAAATTCCCACCGGTGACAACGCCTCCGACGTGAGTTGCCACCTGCCGCGCGCTACCTGAGCTTTGCGTCGATCGAGTCGACCACTCCGTGACGTGAGCACTTTGCCCACCACCCGTCTGGGCTGATTTGCACGATCATGCGCCGACCGCAGTGCTCGCAGAACCGAGGTGGTTCGAGTCCGAGCGACGCAGCGGCCGGCGTCGGGTCTTCGACGCCCTCGACGAGTCGACGCCCGGTGTACGGGTTGTATCGCTCGTCCGTGACCGACTCGGTCACAGCGTGTCGTTCAGGGCTTTGATCGGCATCTGCAGATCGATGAGCAAATCGAGGTCACTTTCGGCTGGACGGCCGAGCGTCGTGAGGTAGTTACCGACGATGACGGCATTGATGCCGCCGAGGATTCCCTGCTTGGCACCAAGGTCACCGAGCGTGATCTCACGCCCACCGGCAAAACGCAGGATGGTGCGCGGCAATGCGAGGCGGAATGCCGCCACGGACTTCAGCGCCTCGCTTGCGGGAAGGACCTCGAGATCGCCGAACGGCGTTCCCGGACGCGGATTGAGGAAGTTGAGCGGGACCTCGTCTGGCTCCAGTTCAGCGAGGTTCGCGGCAAATTCCGCTCGCTGCTCCAACGTCTCGCCCATTCCCAGAATTCCGCCACAGCACACTTCCATGCCCGCTTCGCGAACCATGCGCAACGTGTTCCACCGCTCGTCCCACGTGTGAGTGGTGACCACGTTCGGGAAATGCGATTTCGAGGTTTCCAGGTTGTGGTTGTACCGGTGCACTCCCATCGCGGCGAGTTGATCAACCTGCTCCTGCGTCAGCATGCCGAGCGAGCAGGCGATCTGAATGTCGACCTCATTGCGGATCGCTTCGATTCCGGCCGCGACCTGCGCCAGCAACTTCGCGTCCGGCCCACGGACGGCGGCAACGATGCAGAATTCCGTGGCACCCGATTTGGCCGTCTGCTTGGCAGCCTCCACCAGGCTGGGAATATCGAGCCACGCCGCACGCACGGGAGATTGGAAAAGCCCGGACTGCGAGCAGAAATGGCAGTCCTCGGGGCAACCGCCGGTCTTGAGGCTGATGATGCCTTCGACCTCGACTTCGGGCCCACACCATTTCATACGCACATCGTGGGCGAGGGCCAGCAGGTCCTCCAGGCGTTCGTCGCCCAATCGAAGTACGTCGAGCACCTGGCTTTCGCTCAGGCCTTCGCCGCGTTCGAGGACCTGCTCGCGGGCGAGGTCGAGGATGTCGATCGAAGCGGGCGCCGTGCTTACCGAGGTCGGAGTCACCGGGAGTCTCCTTCAAGACTGGAAAATTGAACACCGTACAAGTTGAACGGTGTTCACGTTAGAGACGAGGTGGAATACTGTCAAAGGCAAGCTCCGATGAGGCCATCGGTTCGATCCACAGAGAACGAGGGGCAAACACGTGCAGTTGCGACGCGGAGACGTTCTGGACGGCGCTATGGCGATCCTCGACGAATTCGGCCTGGCCGACCTCACGATGCGCAGACTCGCCACGTCTCTCGGCGTTCAGCCCGGCGCCCTGTACTGGCATTTCCCGAACAAGCAGACTTTGCTCGGCGCGGTGGTCGACAAGATCCTCGAGGGCGTGGACACCCCGATCGACGCCGAGAACTGGGAAGAATCCTATTCCGAACTGGCACACAGACTTAGGTCCGCTCTGCTGGCGCACCGCGACGGCGCCGAGTTGGTGAGCGCCACCTTCGCGTCACGGATGACGACAAGCGAGGTGCGCGAGAACTTCGTGACTGCCGGACTCACGTCAGGCCTGTCACGGGAACATGCCGAACTCGCAGCCTACGCAGTCCTGTACTACGTCCTCGGGCATACCGTCGACGAACAGTCTCGCGCCCAAATGGAAGAACTCGGCGCCCTGACCAGGGCTCCCATCTCCCCCGACGCCCCGGAGATCATCGGCGGCGGATCCGACGACGATCTCCTCGCCGGCGATCCCACCGTCCGCTTCCAGTTCGGCCTCGACCTGTTCATCGACGGAATACGCGCACGATTGACAAACCCGCACGCTGCGCTACGCAATTCCTGACAACCGCAGCAGTGCGGTGACGCCCGCCGCGACGAACACCACCGCAACCAGTGGAGCTTTGAACCACGCAGCAATCGCGCCGGCGCTCACGCCGATAACACGTGCGGGCCCACCAAAATCGTTGCCGTCGAATAGCATCGACGTCAGCGCTACGGCAACCAGCAGACACACAATACTGCGATCGAGCGACGCAAGCGCCCCAGCGGACAGTGCAACCCGAGCCCGGAGTAGAACTCCACTGACCCGCAAGGCATAAGTGCCACAGGCAAATACGATGATCGCAACACTCACGCCCAGTGCGCTCATCGGGCGTTCTCCCGAAACGGGAGGACAGCAGCCATCCCCAACAAGGCCACAAGTGGGGCCATTCCCGATGGCAAGAAGGTCGAAGTGCCCACCGCTACAACCGCGCCGACGGACGCCGCAATCAACGTGAGTCTCTCCTTCAATGCCGGCAACACCAGCGCGAGAATCACGACCGGAAACGCGGCGTCCAGTCCGAGCGTCGCCGGATTCTGGACCACCGAGCCGAGAATTCCGCCCGTCAACGCACCGAGCGGCCAGCAGATCGCGATTCCGATTCCGCACAGCCAGAAGGCCGCTCGCTTTCGCGCGAGAGTGGACTGAGCGGTGGCAATCGCCACGGATTCGTCATTGACCAGGTGCGCGCCCACCACTCGCCGCCAGCCTTGGCCGAGGAATGAGCCGACAGATAATCCGTAGGCAAAATTTCGTGAATTGATCAGCAACCCGGCAAGAACCGCCGCGACCGGACTTCCGCCGACGGCGATGATCCCGATGAACAGAAACTCCGACGATGCCCCGAGCACCAGGATCGCAAGCACAAGCAGTTGCCAGAGCGAGAATCCGGCAGACCCGGCAGTGACGCCGTAGGACACCCCCACCACGGCCACAGACGCGCAAATCAACGCGGCCACCCGGACAGTGTCACGATCAAGTGTTCGCCATAGAGAACGCATGTATTCTATGTTGAACGAACTGACACCGTTCGTCAAGGCGAACGAATGATCGGAGCATCGAACAATGGTGAGTGGGGACAGCACACCTCAGCAACTGGTTGCGCGTGCGCTCAAACGAGAGCGCACCCGAGCCGGACTGAGCATCTCCGAAGTCGCACGACGGGCCGACATCGCCAAATCGACACTCTCACAACTCGAATCCGGCCTGGGAAACCCCAGCCTGGAAACGTTGTGGGCTCTCGGAAACGCGCTGGGCGTTCCGTTCGCGCAACTCGTCGACTCTCCGTCGCACCCTGTCCAGTTGATTCGCGCCGGTGACGGCCCGGCCATTGGGTCTGCAAACGCGTCGTACATTGCGACGCTTCTGGCTCCCAGCCCACCGAATGCCCGGCGCGACCTCTACCGGATAGTCGCCGAGCCGGGCGAACCGCGCATATCCACGCCGCATGCACGCGGAACCACCGAACACGTTGTCATCGGTCATGGTCGAGCCGAAGTCGGACCGACTACCGACCCCGTCGAACTGGGCCCGGGTGACTACCTCTCCTACCCCGGCGACGAAGAACATATCTTCCGAGCGCTCGAACCCGGCACGACGGCAATCCTGGTGTCCGAACATATCTGAGTATCGTGCGATGACTTTTGCGGAAGTGGGCAGTCTATAAATCTAGGCAGTCCTTCTCGACTCGCCCGTACGGCTACCAGCAGGAGGAAGCATGTCCGGATCCAGCATCGGGAGCATTTTGCTCTCCAGCACCAACCCAGATCGGCTGCGCGACTGGTATGCGCAGGCATTTGCGCCGAAAGTCGACCGAACACCCGGAGAACCCGGCTACGACGTCCTCGACTTCAACGGTTTCTACGTGATGATCGACAAACGCGACGACATCGGCGACACCAACAAAGAACCCGGCCGAATGTTCCTCAATATCGAGACCGACGATGCGCGCGCAATTGCGAAGCGGATCGATGCGCTCGACGGAGCCTGGTTCGCCCCGCTCGAAGACCGCGGCGGCAGTTGGTTTGCCACTGCGATCGATCCCGATGGCAACTACATCCAGATTATCGAGTTCAGCGAGGCAGCCCGAGCAGAGATGGAGTCGACCATGAGTGAGGACAAGAAATGAGCGCACTCGGAAGCACAAAGGCCATCAGCGGATTCTCTGTCGACGACATTGACGCAGCCAAGAAATTCTATGGCGAAACCCTTGGATTGAAGGTCACAGACGAGGAAATGGGAATTATCCGCCTGCACCTAGCAGGTGGGACCGAAATACTCGTCTATCCCAAGCCGAATCACGAACCCGCGTCGTACACGATCCTGAATTTCCTCGTGCACGATATCGACAGTGCGGTCGACGAACTGACCGGCCGCGGAGTGGAGTTCGTCAAATACGACGGCTTCCCGCAGGAGGAGAACGGCATCATGCGAGGCAACGGCCCCGATATCGCCTGGTTTACCGACCCGGCCGGAAACGTGATCTCCGTCCTGAAAGAATCCTGACCCGTCTCGGCGCCGAAAAACTACCCGCTGAACAGTTGCGACTGGCGCTGTTCAGCGGTGTCGGCGTTGGAACGTTCCGCCACAGATGCGGTGCGTTCGGACGCCAATTCCTCTGCAGTTTTTTCGATCTCGGCCGACTCCGTCGCACTGGAGTCGGAGAACAAATTCGATTCGTACATTTGCCACCCTTGTGATTTTCACCCGCCGCGATTTTCACCCTATTGCCGTAGAAACGGCACCTATCCGGAACGGATGACTCAGCGGTTCATCCACCAGTCTTGCACGCCATCGCGTTACCGGAATAAACGGTATCCACGGTTGCGTCCAGAGGAGGGTGGAAAGTGATCGCAGAGCGGGCCAACCACGCACGAATCGTGGATGCCTTCGCGGATGTAGGCAATGCAGTGACCGCATCGCGTGACGCCGAGGCCGGCCCAAAGGTAGTCGCGCGCTAACCCGCCTTCGGGCAGATCAGCACCTGGACTTACGGTCTCGATCATGCCTCCGTCCGGCATATAGCCGAAGTGTGCCGGATTGCTCGAAGGTCAGGGCGAACGAAAGTCGCTGTCCACCAAGGACAGTCAAAACCCCTTGCCCGCCGGCCAGCAGCGCCGGACTCACAGCGAACAAACCGCCGTACTGCACATACGCACATGGCGGTCATCAGTACTGCCCACGATCAGTGCTGCGTCAAAACCGGAAATCAGACACACATATAGCGAGAATCGTACTTCCATCCTCCTAAGGATTGCAATACTTGAAATGCTTAGGGTTCCGTGATTAGCTCACGATCAACGAAGAGTGGCGCACGTCACGACCCAATCGGTCAGTCGAGGCCCGTCTACTCACCCCCAAAAATCTCTCCTCACCACAGGAGGCACTCCTTGACACAGGCGGCCCGCTACACCAGCCCAGCGCAATTCACCCTCGCCGAGGGCTGGAATCTCACCCGGCTCACTCCCCCGAGCAGGCTGTTCGGCGCAAACGGACTCCGCACCGGACCGGACGGCCGCGTCTACGTGGCACAGGTGGCAGGCAGCCAGATCAGCGCGCTCGACATCAACACCGGCAACCTCGAGACCATCAGCGCCATGGGCAGCGACATCGTTGCGCCCGACGACGTCGCCTTCGATCCCACCGGTGACCTGTACATCACCGAGTACTACGACGGCCGGGTCAGCGTGCGCGAATCAAGCGGCAGCACGCGGCTTTTGCGCGACGACCTCCCCGGAGTCAACGGAATCACGTTCCACCAGGGGCGACTGTTCGTCAACGAGTGCCGCATCGGTGGCCGGTTGATGGAACTGAGCCTCGACGGCGGCGCACCCCGGATACTTCTCGAAAACCTCCCGATGCCCAACGGCATGGAGGTCGGTCCCGACGGGAAGCTGTACTACCCGGTGCTCGGGACCAACGAAATCTGGCGCATCGACCCCGACGGCAACGGTGAACCCGAACGCGTCGCAGCAGATCTCGGCGTCCCGGACGCAGTCAAGTTCGACTCCGAGGGCTTCATCGTCTCCACCCAGGTGGCGTCGGGCGAAGTGCTGCGGATCAATCCCCGCAACGGCGATCGCACCGTACTGGCAAGCCTCAATCCCGGACTCGACAACCTCACCTTCGTAGGTGATCGACTGTTCGTATCGAGTTTCACCGGCCAGATCACGGAGATCCTCGATGGTGGCCGAACCCGCACCGCCTTGGCCGACGGTTTGACTTGGCCCCTGGATTTGACCGTTGGCCCGGACGGCACGTTGTACATCGCCGATGGCACCTTCTTGCTCGCACTCGAACCGAGCGGCGAACTCCGCACTCTCGGAATGCTTTTCAGCCCAGGATACCCCGGTTACATCCGCGGAATGACGGCCGTCGGCGACGGCGAATTCATCGTCGCGGGCAACGGAACCGTTTCGCGCTACAACGCCGTCACCGCTGAAAGTGAGGTCCTCGCCGAAGGACTCGACCAACTCTACGGTGTCGCGGTCTCCGCGAACGGAACCATCGCGGTTGCCGACCTGGGAGCAGGCAAAGTTGTTGCCGTCGGGTCGAGCGGGCAGGTTGAAGAATTGGCCTCGGGACTGCACGACCCGATGGGCGTGGCCTTCACCGCGGACGGTACCTGCCTGGTCTCCGAAGCCGGCGCCGGACGAATCGTCGCGATCAACGGCTCCAGCGTCGACACGATCGTCGACGGACTCGAGAACCCGCAGGGAATTCTTGTTCGGGGCGGCGTGCTCTACATCGTCGATGTCGGAACAAAAGCCCTGATCAGCTTCGATCTGTCGACCAAGATTCAGCAGCGAGTTGCCGGCAATCTGCCGGTGGGCGCACCCGAGGGTGTCACCCCCAAGCCGCTGCTGGGACTAGCGCCGTTCTCCGGTCCTCAGGGCCCGTTCGCCGGCATCGCGGCCGGACCGGACGGAACAATCTACGTCTCCGCAGATGCAGAGGGCAGCGTCCTGGCACTACGCAAGGCAGTGTGAGCCGCGCCATGAGCAACAGCCAAGTTGGCGACAGCTTTGTCGGTCTGGACGGACGCATCGTGGTTGTCTCGGGCGCAGCAGGCGGCGGGATCGGCACGTCGGTAACGAGCATGCTTGCCCGCGCCGGAGCAACCGTGATCGCCGTGAGCCGTTCCAAGGAAAACCTCGACACCCACATCGCACCACTTATCGCGCAGGGTCTTTCGATCATCCCACTCGCGGCCGATGCGTCCACCGACGACGGTATTGCCATCGTGCGGGAGCAGATTCGACGCACCGACGGCAAACTGCACGGATTGGTCAACGTCGCCGGCGGCGCTGCCCCTGCAACCTGGATGCCGTCCACTCGCGTCACCCGAGCGGACTGGCGTGAATTGTTCACGGCAAATCTCGAAACGATGTTCTTCATGAGCCAGATGGTCGCGTCGGAATTGAAGGCGCAGAGCCGTCCGGGTTCCATCGTGTCGATCTCGTCGATCAGCGGAATGAACACCGCGCCTTTTCATATCGGTTACGGCAGTGCAAAAGCCGCCTTGGTCGCGGCAACCCGCACGATGGCCGTGGAACTCGCCGAAGTCGGTATTCGAGTGAACGCCATCGCTCCCGGCGTGACCGCCACCCCTGCGTCCTCCACCTACGTCGACGACGATCCCGAGCGTGATCGCCGCGCCATCACGATGGGTCGACGCGGCCGCCCTGAGGAGCAAGCCGGTGCAATTCTCTTCCTGCTGTCGGATCTCTCGACCTACATCACCGGACAGACATTGCTCGTGGACGGCGGACTGAATCTCAAGTGGACGCACATGGGCCCAGATCACACGTCACTTTTTCTCAAGGACGAATCGTTCCGCGACGCGATAACGCACTGACACAGAACCGATGTGAAGAGGAGACACCATGACCGACACCGCCGAGAGCATTCCGGAATCGACTGTAACCGAGTCACATTCCACACCACTCACCATCGGTGTGGAGGCATACATTTCGCAGACGTATGCCCGCGCCGAGGGCGACAAGCTGTGGTCGAAAGTATGGCAGCAGGTCGGTCGGGTGGAGGAAATTCCCAAGGTCGGCGACTTTCTCACCTACGAAATTCTCGATGAATCGGTCATCATCGTGCGCTCGACCCCGGACACGATCAGTGCCTATCACAACGTCTGCTCCCACCGCGGTCGCCGACTCGTCGACACGCCGCCCGGTGCCCACGAAGCCCGCGGCCAGGCAAGGCAATTCATCTGCGGGTTTCACGGCTGGCGGTACGACCTCGACGGCAAGAACACCTTCGCCGCCGAACGTCAGGACTGGCCGTGTGGGTTGACCGAGGAATCAACGAAGCTGCGTGGTGTCACCGTGGACACCTGGGGTGGATGGATCTGGATCAACATGGATCCGGGCTGCGAACCTCTGCGTGACTATCTCGAGCCCGCGGCTTCACTTCTCGATCATTTCCACCTCGAGAACATGCGGTACCGCTGGCGCAAATGGCTTGTCTTCGACTGCAACTGGAAAGTTGCGCTCGAAGCGTTCATGGAGACCTACCATGTTCCGTACACCCACCCGGAGTTCATGAACTTCGGGAATTTTCTCGGTTGGTCCCGCGCCCAAGGTAAGCACAGCAACATCGGCTACGACGCACCGAAGGGCATGGAAGAAAACCAGGCAAAACTGCGCATCGGCAGCGGCGCGGACCCCCGTAAGTCGACCATCGAAATGCAGAACTTCACGTGGGAAAATGCAAACACCAATACAACTCGGACCCTCGTCGATGCGGCCCAGCGACTGATCGACGAACTCCCCGAGGGCACCCCATCGGATCAGGTTCTGCGTCACTGGCTGGATTCGGCCAGGCGCGACGACGAAGCGCGTGGCGTGATCTGGCCGACCGTCGACCCACAGGTTGTCGCCGCAAGTGGCACAGCGTGGCAGATCTTCCCGAACTTCCAAATCGGGCACGCCCTGAACAACATGCTCTGCTACAGCGCCCGGCCATACGGCGACGATCCGAACAAGTGCATCTTCGAGGCCGCTGTCTACGAACTCTTCCCCGCCGGCGAGGAACCGGAAACCGAATGGGAGTTCACCCCGCCGGAGGATCCGGCCTGGCGAACCGTCCTGCCACAAGACTTCGTGAACATGGCTGCGGTCCAGAAAGGTATGAAGTCGCAAGGCTTTTCAGGGCCGAAACCCAACCCGTACCGCGAACGCAGCATCGTCAACCTCCACCACAACCTAGCCACGTACATGGGTACCGGTGCGCCGGTGGATTTCGCCTGACTCCTCACATTCGTGTACTGACTTGCTCTGACGAAAGAAGATCCGATGACCGCACCGACCCAAGCTACGGCCATGACGCCTTGCGCGCCCACACACACTCCCGAAGTCGACATCGACGCTCTCCGGGCGAAGTACCTCCTCGAACGCGACAAGCGTGTTCGTCCCGAAGGTCAGCAGCAGTACGTGGAGGCCGCCGACGAATTCGCGGGTTTCTACGAGAGCGATCCGCACCTGCCCGTCGAACCGCGCGAGCCCATCACCGACGACATCGAGGTCGTAGTCCTCGGCGGTGGATTCTGCGGCCTCATTGCCGCGCACCGCCTTCAGCAGGCGGGCGTCACAGACTTCAAGATCGTCGAACTCGGTGGCGACTTCGGCGGCGTCTGGTACTGGAACCGCTACCCGGGAATCCAGATCGACTCGGACGCCTACTGTTACCTCCCGCTGCTCGAGGAAACCGGCTACATGCCGAAGGAGCGGTTCTCGCACGGCGACGAGTGCTTCGAGCACGCTCAGCGCATCGGTAAGCACTTCGGGTTCTACGACAATGCGATCTTCCATACCTTGATCCGCTCGCTGGAATGGGACGAGGAGATCAATCGCTGGCAGATCCGTACCAATCGCGGCGACGAGATCCGTGCTCGTTTTGTCGTCATGGCACAGGGCCCATACAACCGGCCGAAGCTTCCGGGTATCCCCGGGATCACGGACTTCAAGGGACACACATTCCACACGGCTCGTTGGGATTACGACTACACCGGCGGCGACCTGCACGGCGGGCTGGACAAGATCGCCGACAAACGAATCGCCGTCATCGGCACCGGATCGAGTGGTATTCAGGCGATCCCTCACCTGGCAAAAGGCGCGAAGCACCTGACCGTCTTCCAGCGGACACCGTCGTACATCTTCGAGCGAGCCAACTACCCGACCGATCCTCAATGGGTGAACAGTCTAGAGCCAGGTTGGCGGGCAGCACGTCAGCGCAACTTCCACAATGCCGCCTTTGCCTTCTACTCCCCCGGCGAGCCGGATCTCATTTGCGACGGCTGGACCGAAGTGTCGCGCAACATGGCCGCGAAACTGACCGAAACCAACGGCTGGGCTGCGCTCGCCGATCCGGTGAAGTTCATGGAACTCAAGGAGATCGAGGACTACCGATCGATGGAGCGGCTCCGCCGACGGATCGAGGAGATCGTCGACGACTCGGACACTGCGGAACTACTGAAGCCGTACTACCGCAACATGTGCAAGCGTCCCGTCTTCAACGACGACTATCTCCCGACCTTCAATCGCCCGAACGTCACTCTGATCGATGTGTCGGAAACCAAAGGCGTGGAACGGATCACCGAGAAGGGCGTGATGGTCGACGGCGTCGAGCTCGAGTTCGACGCGATCGTGTTCGCGAGTGGGTTCGAGATCACCACCGCGCTCGACCGCCAGTTCGACATCGCGCCGTTTGCCGGTCGCGACGGAACCTCCCTCTACGACCACTGGGGCAAGGGATTCCGCACCCTGCACGGTGTCATGGCGCACGGCTTCCCCAACCACTTCGCCACCGGCTTCGTTCAAGGCGGAGTCACCGCATCGACAACGCTGATGTTCGAGCAGCAGGCCGACCATATCGCGTACATCATCAAAGAGGCCCAGGCGCGCGGAGCCACGCATGTCGAACCCACCGCGGCAGCCGAAGAAGGCTGGATCCAGACCATCCGGGCCCACTCGATCGACAACAGCACGTTCACGTCGGAATGCACCCCCGGCTATTACAACAGCGAAGGCGAGCCGAACGGGCGCTCATTCCTCGGCGACCCGTTCTGGGGCGGCTTCTACGAACTGGGCGAAATCCTTCAAACCTGGCGGGACACAGGCACATTGGAAGGCCTGAAACTCGATGTCTGAGGCCCGCTTCGACGGTCGTGTTGCCGTCATTACCGGCGCCGGCAGAGGAATCGGACGTGAGTACGCACTACTACTCGCGTCCAAAGGGGCCAAAGTGGTCGTCAACGATCCCGGTGTCGGGATCAGCGGTGAGAATACAGATAGCGGAGTCGCCAGTGCGGTCGTCGCGGAGATCACTGCTGCCGGCGGCGATGCAGTCGCGAGCACTGCCTCCGTTGCAACCGCACCGGGCGGCCAGGCGATCGTCAACGCGGCCATCGAGCACTACGGACGTATCGACATCCTCATCCACAACGCCGGAAACAACCGCTACGCACCGCTGACGGAGATGACGTACGAGGATTTCGACGCAGTTCTCGACGTTCACCTCCGCGGCGCATTTCACGCACTGCGGCCGGCATTCCCGCTGATGTGCGACGCCGGATACGGCCGGATCGTGCTGACCTCGTCGATCGGCGGTCTGTACGGAAACAACCGCATCGCGAACTACGCGGCGTCCAAGGCCGGCATCATCGGACTGTCCAACGTGGCAGCAATCGAGGGTGCCGACCACGGCGTCTTGTCCAACGTCGTCATTCCCGCAGCGATCACGCGGTTGGCCGACGGGCTCGACACGTCGTCGTACCCGCCCATGGGACCGGAACTCACGGCCCCGACGGCCGCCTGGCTGGCTCACGAATCCTGTTCCATCACCGGCGAAATGCTGGTGACAATCGGCGGCCGCGTTGCTCGGGCATTCATCGCCGAAACCCCCGGGGTGTACCAACCGTCATGGTCGATCGAGGAGGTTGGAAGGCAGATCGACGCCATCCGCGACATCCGCGATCCGTGGATCCTGCCTGTCGTCCCGTCAGCTCACGTCGACCACATCACCAGGAGTTTTGCGATAGCCATGGAGGGCAACGCACATGTCAGTTAAGGTTTACGAACGCATTTTGCAGCTCTTCGAAGCCGAGGGCATCAACACGATTTTCGGAATCCCCGACCCGAACTTCGTGCACATGTTCCACCTCGCCGATGAACGCGGATGGAATGTGGTTGCGCCGCACCATGAAGAGTCGGCCGGATTCATGGCTGAGGCCGTATCGCGCATGACCGGCAAGGCCGCGGTGTGTATCGGCACCCTTGGCCCCGGCGTCGCAAACCTGGCCGGCGCCATGATGTGCGCCAAAGTCGAGAACTCACCGGTGATCTTCCTCGGTGGCCAGCGCGCCCGCATCACCGAACAGCGCGTTCGACGTGGGCGCATTCAATTCGTCAAACAGGCAAACCTCTTCGAAGCATCCGTAAAATACAGTGCCAGTATCGAATACGCCGATCAGACGGACGAAATTATCCGCGAAGGACTGCGGAAAGCGCTGTCCGGCACCCCTGGACCCGTGTACATCGAATACCCCTCCCACATCATCCAGGAAGAGCTGGACGTGCCAGACCCGTTGCCCCCCAATGCGTATCGCATGGTCGGACAGACTGCGGGTCCAGACTTCGTTGCCGAAGCGGTGAAATTGATCCAAGCGGCCCAGCAACCCATTCTGCTCATCGGGCACGGAGTCCACACCTCCCGCGCCGGCGAATCCGTCAAGGCACTCGCAGATGCCATGGCCTGCCCTGTCATTCAGACCTCAGGGGGCACCTCCTTCATCGAAGGACTCGAGAACCGCACCTTTCCATACGGCTTCTCCTCCGCCGCTGTCGACGCCGTGGTGAAATCCGACCTGTGCCTGGCAATCGGCACCGAACTCGGAGAGCCGGTCCACTACGGCCGGGGCCGGCACTGGATCGCAAACGAAGCGAACCGGAAATGGATCCTCGTCGAACAGGATCCGGAGGCGATCGGCGTCAACCGCAGGATCGACGTGCCCCTCGTCGGCGATCTCCGCGCGATTGTTCCCCAACTCTCCGACGCGCTGTGGGATGCACCGCGCACGGCAACCCCCGAGCTCGACGGCTGGATCACACAGGATGCGGCGCAGCTGGCGGAACTTGCCGAAACCGCGCCGTCCGGTATGACTCCGGTGCATCCCGCTCGTCTGATTGTCGAGGCGACCAAGGATTTCCCGAGCGACGGCATCATGGTCCGAGACGGCGGCGCCACCACTATCTTCGGCTGGACGTACTCACAGGCAAAACCCCACGACGTGATGTGGAATCAGAACTTCGGCCACCTCGGCACCGGGCTCCCGTATGCCGTCGGCGCCGGTGTAGCTGACGGCGGCCAACGCCCCATCATGTTGATCACCGGCGACTCGTCGTTCCAATTCCATATCGCAGAACTGGAAACCGCTGCGCGACTCAACCTGCCGCTGGTCTGCGTAGTTGCCGTCGACTACGCGTGGGGACTCGAGGTGGGTGTCTACAAACGCACCTACGGCCAGGGATCACTCGAGACCGGTGTTCACTGGAGCACAGATACGCGGCTCGACAAGGTTGCCGAAGGCTTCGGCTGCTACGGGGAGTACGTCGACCGCGACGAGGATATCGCGCCGGCGATCAAGCGCGCCTACGCCAGCGGTAAGCCGGGCGTCATCCACGTTGCCGTCGACCCCAAGGCGAATTCCGAGGAAATGCCGAGCTACGACGAGTTCCGAACGTGGTACGCAGAAGGCACTCAGTGAACATTCCAGCTCGCATCATGCCCGGCTCGACGAGTACTCACGAACACTGCGAAAGGGACCAGAACAGTCATGCGTGAATATCTGAAGTTCTACATCGGCGGACAATGGGTCGATCCAGCGGAGTCCAGCACACTGGAGGTTGTCAATCCTGCGACCGAGAAGGTCTGCGGCACAGTAGCATCAGGATCACCGGCAGACGTCGACCGCGCCGTTGCAGCAGCACGCGACGCGTTCTCGAGTTGGTCTGCAACCAGCCGCGAGGAACGACTCACGATTCTGCGAAACATTCTCACCGAGTATCAGAACCGGATGGGCGACCTCGCTGCAGCTCTGACCGAGGAGATGGGCGCACCGAACGCGCTGGCCAACGGTTTCCAGGTGAACCTTGGTGCCGGTCATCTCACCACCGCGATCGATGCGCTCGAGAACTTCGTCTTCGAGGAGCAGCAGGGCGATTCACTGATCGTCAAAGAACCGATCGGAGTCTGCGGATTGATCACCCCGTGGAACTGGCCGATCAGCCTCATTGCCGTGAAAGTCTTCCCCGCACTGGCAACTGGTTGCACCATGGTGCTCAAACCTTCGGAGAAGTCACCGTTCACCGGCCAGATCTTCACCGAAATCCTCGACGCTGCAGGAGTTCCCGCCGGCGTGTTCAACCTCGTCCAGGGCGACGGACCCACTGTCGGGGCAGCACTGTCCGCACACCCGGGCGTCGACATGATCTCGTTCACCGGCTCCACCCGCGCCGGCATCGACATCGCCACCAACGCCGCACCCGGCGTCAAGCGAGTCTCGCAGGAGCTCGGCGGCAAGAGCCCCAACATCATCCTCGACGACGGCGACTTCGCCGAGAACGTCGCCAAGGGTGTGGCAACCATGATGATGAACTCCGGACAGACGTGCAGCGCACCATCACGCATGCTTGTGCCCAATTCCCGGATGGCAGAAGCCATCAGCGCCGCGCAAGAGGCAGCATCACAGGTGACCGTGGGTGATCCGGGCGGCGATTCTGCAATCGGCCCCGTAGTGTCCGAGGCCCAGTTCGAGAAGATCCAG
Organism: Rhodococcus sp. AD45-ID; assembly: GCF_003023755.1. Taxonomy (NCBI): domain Bacteria; kingdom Bacillati; phylum Actinomycetota; class Actinomycetes; order Mycobacteriales; family Nocardiaceae; genus Rhodococcus; species Rhodococcus sp. AD45-ID. The sequence goes on from NZ_PYHL01000001.1 coordinate 250,376, forward strand.
TCCCTGATCGACAAGGGGATCGGCGAAGGTGCGACGCTGGTTGCGGGCGGCCTCGGACGTCCGGACGACTTGCCGACGGGCTACTACGTCCGCCCCACCGTTTTTGCCGACGTCACCAACAACATGACCATCGCCCGCGAGGAAATCTTCGGACCGGTTCTCACGATTCTCGGCTACGACAACATCGACGACGCCATCGACATCGCAAACGACACCGAGTACGGCCTCGCCGGATTTGTTGCCGGCGCGGACCTCGAGCAAGCTCGCGCCGTCGCTCGACGGATCCGCGCCGGGTCCGTCGCCATCAATGACGGATTCGACTTCGCCGCACCGTTCGGCGGCTACAAGAAGAGCGGCAACGGACGTGAGTGGGGCGGGTTCGGTTTCCACGACTACCTGGAGATCAAGGGCATGCTCGGCTACACCGCTGACGCTTCCTGAAATAGCACGGGAGATGAGTTCTCTGTCGGGCAAAGTTGCTGTGGTCACGGGCGCCAGTCGCGGTATCGGGAAAGGAATCGCGCTGGCGCTCGCAGAGCAGGGCGCCGTCGTCTACGTCACGGGACGCACGGTTATTCACGTCAACGGCGCCCCGTCGCGCAGCACAACAGACCCGTCGTACCAACGACCACTGACGAACATGCGGAATCCGCATGTCCCCGACTGATCCAGGAGTAGCCATGACCACGCTTGACATCAAGAAACTCGGCAACAATCTCGGTGCGGAGGTTCTGGGCGTCGATACCGATCGGCTACTCCGCGATGACGGTCTCGCAGACGCGTGTATGACTGCACTCGAAAAACATGGCGTATTGCTGTTTCGCAAGATCAATGTCGACGATCGCACGCAAGTCGAGTTCTGCCGGAAACTCGGAACACTGATCAACTTCTCCCGCTTCCCACCGTACGACGCGGAAGAAGTGATGGAGATCAGCTTCGACCCCTCCAACCCCAATGCGGAATACCTTGCCAGTAATGACTTCTGGCACATCGACGGCCTACTCGACAAGATCGCACCGAAGGCGTCCGTGATGAGTGCCCGCGTCACGGCCGACCGCGGTGGTGAAACCGAATTCGCCAGTACCTACGCCGCATACGAGGCGCTATCAGACGACGAGAAGAAACTGTTCGCCGATCTGCGCGTAGTCCACACCTTCGCGGCAATTCAGCGGCTGACGTACCCAGATCCGACACCGACTCAATTGAAGGAATGGGCCTCGCGCCGTGAAGTGGAACATCCCTTGGTGTGGCAGCATGAATCGGGTCGGCAATCGCTCGTGTTCGGGGCGACAACATCGCACGTCGTCGGAATGGACTTCGACGAAAGTCGTGCGCTCCTGGACGATCTCGAAAAGCGTGCCACAACACAAGAACTGGTGTATCGGCACACGTGGTCCGAAGGTGACCTGGTGATCTGGGACAACTCCGGCCTCGTCCACCGGGCCTGCGAGTTCGACCGGAGCGAGCCGCGCCGCATGCATCGCTCAACCCTGGTCGGCCACGAGAGCATCAAGTGAGCAATCGCACCGCGGTAGTCACTGGTGGGGCATCGGGAATCGGAGCAGCGATCAGCCGGCGACTCGTCTCTGACGGCGCGATGGTGGCGATCTTCGATATCGACGGCAGTGCCGCCGAGGCGTTGGCGTCATCGATCGAATTGTCGGGCGGCAAAGCCATCGGATTGACCGTCGACGTGACCGACCGCGCCGCGATCGACGCAGGATTGAACGAAGCGCGTGCACGTCTAGGACGACCAGCCATCCTGGTGAACAGCGCCGGATTGAGCATCGACGGCCCCTTCCTCGAGATCACTGCCGAAACGTGGAACCGCTCACTCGCGATCAACCTGACCGGCACGTTCGACTGTTGCCAGGCTGTGCTGCCAGACATGATCGAAGAAGGCTGGGGCCGGATCGTCAACATCTCGTCATCGAGCATTCACAGCGGTGCCCCCGGCTTGGCCGGCTACGTGGCCGCCAAATCAGGAGTTGTCGGCCTCACCAAAGTGCTGGCGCTCGAATTCGCCAAATTCGGAATCACCGTCAATACGGTTCCTCCCGGATTCATCGACACCCCGATGCTGCGCAACACAGTCGAGAAAGGATTCATCGACCTCGACCAGCAGACAGCAAGAACACCCGTCGGCCGGATCGGCCAACCAGAGGATGTGGCGGCTGTCTGTGCGTTCCTCACCAGCGAGGAAGCCGGTTACGTCACCGGGCAGAGCATCGGTGTCAACGGTGGCCGGAACACCTGATCGAAAGCACGTTCGCTACCCGAGAGGATTTACAGCCGATGGCTCGAATTTCGCCTGCAACACCACAACAATGGACGCCCGAGATGAGGGAATTCTTCGACGGCTTCCGAACGACCGTTGCTGCCGATCCGCAACGGGCCGGCAAGGCTGGACTTAACTTGGTCGGGACCCTGGCCCGATATCCCGCATTGGCGATGCCATTCCTGTCCTTCAACGCGCACTTGCTTTCTGGGACTTCGCTTACCGACAGGAAACGGGAACTGCTTGTACTCCGCGTCGCGTCGGTTCGGCGATCCGATTACGAATGGGCCCAGCACGTCATCCTTGCCGAAACTGCCGGCATGACGAAAGACGAAATCCTTCGCGTCGCGGACGGCCCGGGTGCATCCGAGTGGTCATCACTGGAACGGTCCCTGCTCAGTGCTGTAGACGAACTGCTGGCGGACGGCATGGTAAGTGAGCTGACCTGGTCGGCGCTGGCCGAGGAGTTCAACACCGAGCAACTGATGGATATGGTGTTCACAGTTGGCTGCTACTCGATGCTCGCCATGGCACTGCGGTCATTCGACGTGAATCCTGAACCGGAGCTTGCTCCGTACCTCCCTGCCGTTCGGTAAATGGACACATGCGTGTTGGCTTCGCATCGTCTTAGCTCGTGATGCGAAGCTTGCACGCGGTGTTCAGTTTCCGGCGGAGCCGGATTCAGTCTCGGTGAACTGGACCTTGGCGGGTTGTGGAGCGTCGGCGTCGTTGTTTCGGGTCGATTGCCGACGGTGGGATGAACCACGGTTTGTGATCGTCGCCCATCTTGATTTCCCAGATCCCGCGGAACCCGCTGGTGCTGTGAATCAACCGATGGTGGCTACGGCAGAGGAGGGTGAGATTGTCCATCACCGTCAAACCGCCGACCGACCACGGTTTTATGTGGTGGGCGTCGCACCAAGCAGGTACGGCATCGCAGTTGGGGAAGGCGCAGCCTTTGTCCCGGGCGATCAAAGCGGTGCGTTGCTCGGGTGTGACGAGGCGTTTGTGCGGGGTCGCATCCAGCGGTGCCCCGTTGCCGTCCATCAACACTGTGGAGAGCATGCAATCGCAGGCGAGCATCCGGGTCAGGCTCACACTGAGCGGGCCCATCCACGGCAGGTACCCGACATCAAGATCTTCGAAATCAGGCTCATCGCCATCGAAGGCACTGCCGTAGAACTCGCCATCACTGACGTCGGCATCTGCACAGTCTGATGCTGTTTCGCTGCGCGTGGTGGTGCATTCCCGATGCTCGGCAAGGTCTTTCGCGGTGATGTGCACATTCACGTGCGGACGCTGACCACCATCAACACCGGTGACGGCATTGTCGAGATAGCGGCGAATCAGTTCCGTGAACGCGTCGGCGGTGCGTTTGGCAGCCGACCGCTGATCCGGGGTTCCGTCCGCGGCCGGTTTCGGCATCGACAACCCCGAGAGGGCCGACAACAACATCTCACCGGTCAACGCGTCGAAATCACCCTTGATCGCCACGCGCCCGTTGAGCGTCGGCGAAATCCGCAACACATTGAGATCATCATCCTCACCGGGCGGGATCTCATCGGATTCGAAAATCCGCTCCAAAACCGCAATCGCATACCGCAGCTTGATAGTGGTCGCCTCCACCCCGGATGCCGCAGCCAACAGAGTCTTCATACAGGACGGTAACGCCCTGTCCGGCATTCCTTTTGGTGGAGATTCACAGAACGCGACGATCATTGCCGCATGATCGAGCGAGAGATCGCCGGCCTCGAATTGGGCAGTAATATCCGGGAACCCCCGCAGTGCGGCACCGAGGGCGGCGATCTTGTTACCGGCCGCGTTCTGCAGCATCGTGTTCGCCGCCAGCCACCGCCCCACACCGCGGTAACAGAGCACCTGCTCGTCCGGATTGAGCGCCAATTCGTCGACCGCGGCAACTCGAATCGCTTCCAGCCGAAGAATTTCCGCAGATACACAGACTGCAACGTCTCGAACCTCGGCCGGTCGCAATCGCCACAACCTGCCCCGCACACCCACAGCCGAACCCGCTACAACATCCCCCACCAAAGTTGAATCGCAAACCGTAGTCATCAAGGCCTCCCCACCCTGACCTAATTATACTCGAACATCTATTCGATTCAAGGGACATACCGGGCACATTTCGTTCCCCCACGTTCTTGCAATGCGACGTCCACGAGTCACATGAGCCAGTCAGCGCCCCATCCACTGCGGGCGACGCTTTTCCGCAAATGCAGCCGGCCCCTCCTGTGCGTCGTCACTGTTGTAGCAGTGCTCGGATACGTGGCGTGCGGCCTTGAGTGCGGCCGAACGACCCATCTCCGTCGACAGCATCACAGTTTCTCTCGCCGCTTTGACGGAAAGAGGTGCACCGGAGAGTATTTCGGTTGCCAGGTCCAGAGCCGTCGCCATCAGATCCGCAGGCTCGGCAAGTCGGTTGACGAGACCGATCTCGTAAGCGCGCGTAGAAGATATCGGCTTACCCGTGAGCAGGATTTCCATCATGATGCGCTGCGGAATCATGTGAATCAGCGGCGACGCCCACGGCGAGCTTCTCCCCACCTTGACCTCCGTGACCGCAAATTTCGCGGTGGTGCTGGCGACACACAGGTCACAGGCCTGAGCAATCATCCAACCACCGGCGTAGGCAACGCCGTTGACCGCGGCAATGGTGGGTTTTGACAGTTCGACCGTGTCGTAGGGAAGTGCAAACATATCGCGCGGCGGTACCGCCATTGCGGTATTGACCATCTCTTTGAGATCGCCACCTGCACAAAATGTTTCGTCGCCGGAACCGGTGAGTATCGCTACCCGCAACGCTGGGTCGTATTCGAATCGGTTCCAGGCGTCGCGTAATCCCTCGCGAACGTCTCGATCGAGACAGTTTCGGGACTCCGGTCGGTTCAGCGTGATGACAGCAATGCCGTCGTCGCGCGCGTCGAACAACACGGCGTCATTCGAAAACACAGCATCACTCATCAGAATCCCCTCTGCCTGATTGCATGCGCTTCGCGCATCAACTCTTCGCGAAAATCCGGATGGGCAATATTGATCAAACGTCGCGCTCGTTCCGCGAGGTTCTGTCCTCGTAGCTCGGCTGCACCGAATTCGGTGACCACAACATCGATGTCACTACGCGCCGTCGTGACAGGCCCTGACAGGTGCGCGGTTATCCTGCTGACGGTTCCCCCCTTGGCCGTGGCGGGGAGAGCCATGATCGCGTGACCGCCCGGTGAACGCGAACCGGCCCGGACGAAGTCCACCTGACCACCCGTGCCACCGAGATACGCCGAACCGCTTTGCTCCGCATTGACTTGCCCTGTGAGATCAACTTCGAGTGCGGAATTGACTGTCACCAGTTTGTCGAGCTGAGCCAGAACTGCCGCGTCGTGTGTGTACGACGTCGCACACATGCGAATTGCCTGGTTACGGTGCGCGAACGCGTACAGTTCCTTGCTGCCGATGAGTGCGCCGGTGACGGACACTCCCGTGTCGATTCGTTTGCGTGCGTTGGTCACCGTGCCTGCTTCCACCAGATCAACGAGGCCGTCGCCCACCATTCCCGAATGAACACCCAGATCTTTCCGGTCTCGAATCAGCCGAAGCAACGCATCCGGCACGGCTCCGATCCCCACCTGGATGACCGCACCGTCCTCGATATACGCAGCGGCATGTTCGGCAATTGCATGATCGGTCGGTCCAATTGTTGCCGGCGCCAGTGTAACCGGAGGTCTGGATACTTCGATGGCGTAATCGATCTTCGCTGCCGGTAACAGTTCCCCGCAGGTGAACGGGACTTGATCATTCACTTCCGCCACGACAACGCGCGCTTTCGCCACAGCCGCCTGAACGTAGTCACTGATCAATCCGAAGCTGTGATTGCCGTTCCCATCCGCAGCGCTTACTTGTACGAAGGCAACGTCGCACCCGATCAACCCGGCCTCGATCATCGGCGCAACTTGACTGACGTGGCACGGAATCACACTGAGCTTGTGCACTTTGGTCAACGATCGCAGCGTTCCGATCGCCCCCATACTGGAGAGCGAAAAGCTCTCACTTGCTTCGGCATTGAAGACTCCTGAGAAACTCGTTGCGACAAATGCCGATAGTCCGCCAATGTCTGCCCCTTGATCGATCAGAGCTTCGATCAACGTTGTCGGTTCGCCGCACGCCTGTCCGATGACAATACGGTCTCCCCGATTCAGGAACCGATTCAACTCCACGCTCGACCGACCTCATTCAGGACTTCCTCGGTGTGCTCACCGAGTCGAGGGGCCGGCCGGGCAATACGACCGGGCGTGCGCGAGAACCATGTCGGCGGACCAGGGAAACGCACTGAGCCGTAGGGAGTATCGACGTCTTCGAAAAAGTTCACGGCATCGAGGTGCTCGTTGTTCAACAACTCGTCCAGTGTCCTCACCGGAGCGGCCGGAATATCGTGAGATCGGAGCAGATCCAGCCATTCCTGCGTCGTGCGTTCGAGGAAGGTTTCACCCAGCAGCGCGTACACCGTGTCGATCTGACGGGCTCGTTGTTCGAGAGTCGCGAAATGTGCACCCGCCCAAGGTGGATCGACTGCGTCGACGAAAGCCGCCCATTGCTTGTCGTTGTACACCATGGCCGAGATCTCGCCGTCTTTGGTCCGGTACGGTTTCCGATTCGGTGCCACAGCACGGGGATACACCGCCGGACCCAGCGCCGGGGTGAACAGTGCCCCATTTGCATGTTCGACCAGCATGAAAGCTGCCATCGTCTCGAACATGGCAACCTCCACCTCTTGGCCTTCTCCAGTACGTTCGCGGTGAAAGAGGGCCATCGTGGTGGCGTACACGGCAGTGAGGCCGGCAACCTTGTCCGCGATAATGGTTCCGACATAACCACTCTCGCCGGTCAACTGTTCCTGCACGTGCGGTAAGCCGCATTCGGCCTGAATTGTGTCGTCGTAGGCCGTCAAATCGGCATCCGGCCCGCGACGCCCGTATCCGTAGCAGTTGGTGTAGACGATCGACGGATTGACGGCGGCCACGTCGTCGTAGCCAAAACCAAGTTTTGCGATTGCCGAGCCTCGCATGGAATGGATGAATACATCCGCATCGGCGATCAAGTCACGCAGTACACCTGCACCCTCATCGGTTCGCAGATCCAGTACCGCACTGCGCTTTCCACGATTCACGTTGACAAACACACCGCCCAATCCCGGTTCCGGACCCACCGAAATGTAGCGGGTGTTGTCGCCGGCGGGGCTTTCGATCTTGAGAACATCAGCCCCCATGTCGGCCATGATCTGCGTGCAGTAGGGACCCATCACCATCGCCGTGAGATCGACGATCCGAACCCCGGTCAACGGACCCGAGTGCTTCATCAGAATGAACCTCCACTTTTCTTCAGAACGATTCGACGCTATCAGGTGAATCTTTACAAGGATAGTGGTATTAGTGAGTGGTGAAGAAATCCAACGGGACCGCCGTCCTCGGCACGATAGCGACGGTGCTCGATGCGGCACTGGCGGCAAACCCGCAGGCCCCGGCCGTGGAAGCCGTATCTGGGATCTGGTCATATGCCGAACTCGACACACAGGCAAGGCGCTGCGCCGGAGCGCTGTGGTCACTGGGCGTGCGACCAGGCGATCGTGTCGCGGCATGCCTGCCCAACGATCTCGGCATCGTCGCGGCATTTCACGGCGCTCAGCGGATCGGTGCGATCTGGGTGGGAATCGGCGAAGCGCTGTCATCCAGTGAGCAGCAAGAATTACAAACTCTGTGCAAGCCGAGTGTTGTCCTGGCCGGACCGAACTGTCGGCTGGACCCTCTCGACTGCGTCAGCGAGGCTCAGTGGGCAGAATTGTGCGGGCGCGACGAGACCGCCCCTTCGGTCGAGTTGGATATCGACGCTCCCGCCGGAATCGCTTTCACCAGTGGCACTTCGGGTCAGCCCAAAGCTGTGGTGCACAGTCAACGAAACCTACTCCTCCCCGGCGCCGTCCTGTGCGCGACCAGAGGATGGGGGCCAGAACTACGCAAGGGCGACAGCTTCCCGCTGACCATCCTCAATCTCATGGTCTTGTCGACGCTACTTACGGCCCAGGCCGGCGGGTGCTCAGTCGTGATGAACCGGCGCGACGTCGACGGGGTTGCCGAATGGATCGCCTCGCGGCGTGTCACAGTGTGGAACGGCGCCCCCGCGCAACTGTACGACCTCGCGCGACGTCCCGACGTCAACCTCAGTTCACTCCAGGAGATCTGGTGCGGCGGCGGCGATACACCGGACGGATTGCGCCAGGCGTTCACCGACGCGCACGGCCTCGTCCCCCGCGTCACGTACGGCCTGACCGAAGCACCGACCGTCGTATCGATCGATCCTCCCGGGCGCGAATGGCACCCCGGGACCAGCGGGCAGGTACTGCCACAGTACGAGGTTGCAGCCTACAGCGAGGACGGAAGCCCGCTGCCTGCAGGAAAATTGGGCGAACTGCGCGTCAGAGCAGCGAGGTCAGGTCAATGGGCGGGCTCGTGGACGCCGATGCTCGGCCATTGGGAGCACGGCGGTGTCACTTCGACTGAACCCGGCCCTCTCGCGACTGGGGATATCGGAACTGTCGACGCCGACGGTTGGCTCACAGTCCTGGACCGCAAGAAATTGGTCATAATTCGCGGTGGTGCAAACGTCTACCCGCTCGAAGTGGAACGAGTCATCGCGACGCACCCCGATGTCGCGAAGGTCGCCGTGTACCCGGTACCCGACGACCGACTCGGTCAGCGGGTTGCCGCGATTGTCGAAAGTGTCGGACCTCCGATGGAGTTCGGCATCCTTGCCGACCTCTGCCGGAACGAGCTGTCGCCCTACAAGGTTCCGGAATTCTGGTCACAGGTCGACGCACTGCCGGTCAACGCCATGGGAAAAATCCAGCGGGCCGGACTCGCAGAACTCACCACTTCCGCCGTCAGGGCACCGCAGCGAGGTCTCCGGTGACAACACACCGCGATACCGCCGCACGGATGTTCGGCTTGGACGGCCGGGTAGCCATCGTGACGGGCGCTTCATCAGGCCTCGGCGCTGCCATAGCCGAGGCACTTGCCTCACTCGGCGCCCGAGTTGCCGTCGTCGCGCGCCGCCGCGACAAACTAGCCGAACTCGCCGAGCGGATCAACGGCACCGCCATCGAGTGCGATCTCTCCGAGGCCGGCCAGGTCGGCTCTGTTGTACCCGCCGTGGTCGAAAGCCTTGGGCCGCCCGAAATTCTGATCAACGCAGCGGGCAGCATGTTCACCTACGAACGAGCCGAATCCGAGCCACTCGATGCCGTCCGCAAGACCTTGGATCTGAATTTGATCGCTCCGTTCTTGTTGGCGCAGGCCACTTTCCCCCACATGCAGTCCATCGGCCGCGGCACTGTCGTCAACATCTCGTCCATCAGCGGCCGGGTGGGAATACCGGGCATCCCGCAGGCGTCATACGCCGCAAGTAAGGCCGGATTATCAGGACTCACCGCAGAACTCGCGATCCAGTGGGCGCGGCACTCGATCCGGGTGAACACAGTTGCTCCCGGATTCTTCCGGAGTGAAATCACTGATCAGCTGTACACCGATGACCGATCGGCGGAGTATCTGCGACGAAACACTCCACTTCCGCACGAAGGGACGCCGCACGATGTTGTCGGCTCTGTTCTCTGGCTCGCAAGTGACGCAGGAAGTTACGTCACAGGCCAGACCATAGTTGTCGATGGTGGTTGGACGGCACGCTGAGTGTTCGACACGGGTGCCGATCTCAGTTCGAGTTCGCTTTAATTTCGACATTGAAAATGCTATTCTCATAATAGAGAGTTTCATACTCTGATTGCGATTTCTAACCGCAGGGCGAGAGGGCGAACATGTTGTTGGAGCTGACCCCGGACCAGGAATTCTTCCGGGACACCACAGCCCGGTTCCTGAACACACAGGTGCCCAGCTCAGCTGTGCGTCTTCTGCGCGACAACCCCATGGGCTTCGACTCCGAATACTGGCGGCGCGGAGCAGAACTCGGCTGGACCAGCCTCCTGGTGGACGAAAAGCACGGTGGGGGCACAATCAGCGATCGCGGACTCGTCGACCTCACACTTGTCGCGTACGAGTTCGGCCGCACCGCCGCGCCCGGCCCACTCACCCCGACCAACGTCGTTGCCGCACTTCTCAACAACTACTCCAGCGAGACCACAGACCAAGTTCTTGCAGAACTACTCGCCGGAACTTCCACCGCAGCATGGTGTTTCACCCAGCCACAAGCGAACAGTCTCGTGAGCACTCCACCACTGGAGATTCGCGTCGATGGCAACGACGTAATTGTGTCCGGCACAAAACGCCCCGTCGAAGCTGCCCAGACCGCCGATGTCCTTCTCGTCACCGGCCAGAACGGCGACTCCGTCGCGCAAGTCCTGGTGCCCACCGATACTCCCGGTGTGCACGTAAAGCCGTTGCGATCAATCGATCTGACACGGCGCTACGCCGCGGTGACGTTCGACAACGTACGTCTCCCCCTGAGCGCCATGATCGGAGACACACGCGATGCGGCTCGTGACGTCGAGCGTTGTCGGCAACTCGCCATCGTGCTGGGCTGCGCCGAATCCGTCGGAGCGATGCAAGCGGCATTCGACCTCACCGTTGCGTGGGCATTCGACCGATACTCGTTCGGACGCCCCCTTGCGTCGTACCAAGAACTCAAACACCGCTTCGCAGACATGAAGACCTGGCTCGAAGCCAGCCACGGTCTCGCCGACGCGGCAGCAGCCGCAGTTGCTGCGGAAAGCCCGGACGCCGCTGAACTCACCAGCGCCGCACACGCATACATCGGCGATCGCGGCGGCGAGCTACTCCAGGATTGTGTGCAGATCCACGGCGGGATCGGCGTCACATTCGAGCACGATCTACACCTGTTCATGCGGCGGGCTGCAGCTAATCGCTCGAGCTACGGCACTCCCGCAGAGCACCGCCAATTGATCGCCGCCATCGCCGTACGTCAGGAGAGCATCCGTTGAGCACCCAGGCACCCCAGACCGTCGTCGACATGGAATCGGTCGAGCAGTTTCGCACTCGGGCACGCACCTGGATCCGAAACAACCTCGGCCCCAGCGACCCGAAGGCAAACATCGGTGTCATGCGCGCCGAAGGACCCGACGAGGACGAACTCACCGACGTCGCGGAGCAACGCACACTTCAGCGACGACTGTTCGATGCGGGCCTTGCCGGGATCTGCTTCCCTCAGGAGTACGGCGGGCAAGGCCTCACTCATGCTCACCAGCGGGCATTGAACGAGGAACTCGCCGGTTACAAGTACGCCGAACGTCTACAATCTCCGACCTTTGTGCCCTGCGCCGCAGTGCTTCTCGAATTCGGCACCGAGGAGCAGAAGCAACGCCACATCCCCGCCATCTTGAAGGGCGAAGAGATCTGGATGCAAATGCTCTCCGAGCCCAGCGGCGGCTCCGACGTCGCCGGCGCGGTCACCACCGCTGTTCGAGACGGCGAAGACTGGGTACTGAACGGATCGAAGATCTGGACTACCGGCGCCTGGTGGTCCGATTGGGCGCTCTGTCTTGCCAGAACCAACTGGGACGTGCCCAAGCATCGGGGGCTGAGCGTGTTCATGGTGCCGCTCGATCGCACCGGCATGGAAGTCAACCGCATCGAGTTGCTCAGTGGGTCGCGGGAATTCTGTCAAGAGTTCATGACCGACGTCAGGGTTCCGGACAGCGACCGCATCGGCGAAATCAACGACGGTTGGACCGTCGGCACACGCTGGATGTTCCACGAACGAATGCTGTCGAACTCGCCGTACGCGACCATGGCAGCCGGAAGCACGCAACGAGGAACGAAGATGCCGGAACTGCTTGCAGTCGCGCGCGATGCGGGTCGCTTGAACGACCCCGTCAGCCGTGACCTCATCGGTGAGGCCCGCATGCTGGAACTGGCCAACAACGCACTACAGCATCGGGTTGTCCAGGGCATCACCACCGGCGCAATGTCCGATCAGGCCGCGAGTATCGCCCGATTGATGGCAGGTCTGATGTCTACCCGTCTGGTGACGATCATCTACGAATTCACCGGGCCTGCCGGGGCAGCGTGGGACGACGACGACGGTACGGTCGGCGACTGCGCCACGGACTATCTCGGCCAACAGGTGTGGTGCATCGCCGGCGGGACCACCGAAATGGCCCGCAACGCCATCAGCGAGCGAGTCCTCGGTATGCCGCGTGAACGCACACACGAGCAGAACATCGCCTTCCGGGACATTCCGAAAAGCCGATCAACTTCCGGCAGTCACTAGTTTCCGGCGGTCAGGACATCAGCTTCTCGCGGTCAGGGACACGGTGCAGTTACGGTCGAACTTCTTTGCCAGATACAGCGCTTCGTCGGCGCAATCGATCATGCTGTTCACGTCCGCGTCACCGGACGGCGAACACGCCACACCGATACTGACAGTCGGGCCGAGTTCTCCGAGCGTTGTCCTCGATTGCTCCTGCTGTGCCACCCGAATTATTTCGGCTATTTGCGTTGCCTCGTCCAGATCCGTGTCGATCAACAGAACGACAAACTCCTCACCGCCCAGGCGCGCAAACAGCGCTGTGTCGTCGAGATGGCGCCGCACTTGATCCGCAAACGCAACAAGGACCGTGTCCCCGGTCCGATGGCCCAAGGTGTCGTTGACCTTCTTGAAGTGGTCCAGGTCCATCATCAGGACGCTGACTGGCAGGCCGGACTGAAGAGATCCGACGGCGCCGATGCTTTTTCGCATGAATTCGTCCCGGCGCAGCGCTCCAGTCAGGTCGTCGAGCATCACAGCTTCAGTCAGAGCAGCGAGAGCGCGTCGACGTTCATAGATCACGCAGGCAACCGCGAGGGGCGCAGTTGCCAACAGAGCCAATCCGATCCTTACGGAAACGCTGACCGCGGATAAACCTTCGACAGCTGTTCCCAAGTGCCCGTCGGCTGTCAAGACCAACGTACATACGGTCGATATGGCGGTCATCAGTGACGTGACAAAGACATTGGTCAGCAGTGCGGCGGTGACAAGAGCAGGCATGGCAAACGCAATTGCACCGGCGCCGCCGATGACCCATTGGAGCAGAATGCACAACGCCAACAATGCGGCCGGAATCACGGACAGCCGAAGGATCCTGGACACGGCCTCAGGGTCTCGGTCCTCAGGTCGAAGCGACGGAAAAGTCAGTACCAGCGGAACAATCGTCATGTAGTTGACGAGGTTGCCCGAGAACCAGAGAATCCAGCCGTCCGGCCATGTGCCGCCGAAAAGTGCCACATTCGCAGCTCCTCCGACACATCCTGTCAGCGCCGCCGCGACCATGGTCGCGGATACGAAGTAACCCACCGAGCGGATACTCGAAAGCCTTCGATCTTCCGCGCAGACCCATCGAAATGCGTAGAACCCACCGACAACGCCGATGATGTTGCTTGCACCGAGCCACAAAGCTGATTCGACGGAACCGCCGGTGACCAGATCCGCGGAAATATAGGCGGTCGCCGCACAGAACCACGTCGGAACGGTTGCCGAACGGGGTGATCGAACAAGCAGACCGAGCAACAGTGCGTTTGCCGGCCAGAACACGGCAAGGGTACCGGGAAGCCGGCTGAAAGTCCCGATCAAGCACGCGACAAAAACGCAAAGACCGATAAGCAGGCTGTGGCGTAGCGCCGCAGCTGACGTCGAGTTTTCCACCGCATCCACCGCCCTACCTACCTAATCTTTGGATCAATTGTGAGAGGCGATCGGACATACAGCGGAAAACGTGCGCTGGAAACCGACGAATTGCGCTAATTATCCCTTTTAGAGCTGTCAAATCAAGGACATCCGTCAGTACATTCCGATCTGCGTAAATGTCAAGTATTGCCATCATTGATAGGATTGACGTACTGTGCGAAAAGACCTGTACGACAGCTACTGCGCAGTACAGTCCCGGCAGTTCGGCCCTGCTAACGGTGGACACCGCGATCTGCAGTGCATCACCCACGGATTTCAGGACGCGAACGCGCTCCGAACCGGTTGAGGAAGGAATTCATTTCTGATGTTTTCGGCAATAGTCATCGAGAAGAACGACACGGGACAAAGCGTCGCCTGCACCAGTCTCGACGAAGCTGATCTACCCGACGGAAATGTCAGCATCGACGTGGACTATTCAACTCTCAATTACAAAGACGCTCTGGCCATTACCGGTTCGTCTCCAGTAGTGCGCAAGTTCCCGATGGTCCCCGGAATCGACCTCGCCGGAACAGTCACCGAGAGTTCACACGCAGACTGGGCAGCCGGCGATCGCGTCGTACTCAACGGTTGGGGCGTCGGCGAATCCCACTGGGGTGGACTCGCCCAGCGCGCGCGCCTGAACGGCGACTGGTTGATACCACTTCCCGCGGCATTCACCGCCCATGCCGCCATGGCTATCGGCACTGCGGGCTATGCCGCCAGCCTGTGCGTCGACGCTCTCGTCGACTTCGGTGTATCGCCCGACCAGGGCGAGATACTCGTGACCGGAGCATCCGGCGGAGTGGGCAGTGTCGCGATCGCCCTACTGGCAAAGGCAGGCTTCACCGTCGCTGCGTCGACCGGCAAGGTCGACGAAGCGGAATACCTCCAAAGCCTTGGCGCAACAACGGTAATCGACCGCGCCGAACTCTCCGGTGCCGGCAAGCCGATGCAGAAGGAACGCTGGGCGGGCGTCGTCGATTCGGTGGGCAGTCACACCCTCGCGAACGCGTGCGCGCAAACCCGGTACGGCGGTGCTGTCGCAGCCTGTGGCCTCGCTCAGGGGATGGATTTCCCTGGCTCGGTTGCGCCGTTCATTCTCCGCGGCGTGTCACTGCTCGGTGTCGACAGCGTGATGGCACCCAAGTCTCGTCGCCTGGCCACCTGGGATCGCCTGGCTCGTGATCTGGATGCCGAGGCACTGGAGTCAATCGCCCACGACATCGCACTGGGCGAATCGATCACTGCTGCAAGAAAACTCATGGACGGCACGGTGCGTGGACGCATCGTCGTCGACGTCAATCGATAGCCGGGAGCCAGAGACGATGAATACGAAGTTAACCGAACCGGAAACCGTCGAACTCGATCTGTCCGATGTAGACCACCGTGTAGGCCAACCTGTCGGCGGCGGGCAGCTGTGGGATCCGTGCAGCACCACCGACGTGCGGCGTTGGGTCATGGCGATGGACAACCCCAACCCGATCCACTGGGATGAGGAATTTGCCCGTGCCAGTAAGTTCGGCGGTCTGATCGCACCGCAGTCCATCGCAGTAGGTCTGGACTACGGGCACGGAGCTCAGCCGGCGTGCGTCGGACACATTCCGAACAGCCACTTGATCTTCGGCGGCGAGGAATGGTGGTTCTACGGAACGCCGGTGCGTCCCGGCGACACGTTGTTCCAAGAACGACGCTTCCACGATTACAAGGTTGCCGATACGAAGTTCGCCGGTCCCACGATGTTCTCGCGCGGCGACACGCTCCACACCAACCAGCACGGCTCCAAGGTTGCACTCGAACGGTCGACAGCCATCCGTTACCTGGCCGACGAGGCAACAAAGCGCGGCATGTACAACAACAATGTCGGGGCCGTCAAACGGTGGACCAACGCAGAACTCATCGAGGTCGAGAACCTGCGCCACGAATGGCTCATGTCCAACCGCATGGGTGTTTCACCGCGCTTCGACGAGGTCGAGATCGGCGACACACTGCAGCGACGCGTCATCGGCCCGCACAGCATCGCAAGCTTCACCACGGAGTACCGCGCATTCCTTTTCAACATCTGGGGCACCTTCCACTGGGTTGCACCCGAAGGCGTCGAAGATCCCTGGGTCTACCAGGATCCGGGCTGGGTGGAGGGCTTCGGTTACGACGAGGAAGGAGCCAAGATCGACCCGCGCAAGCGCGACGGCCTGTACGTCGGTCCGTCTCGCGGCCACATCGACAGCGACAAGGCCAGCGAAGTCGGGATGGCCAGGGCCTACGGTTACGGCGCGACGATGGGCGCCTGGTGCACCGACTTCCTCGCCAACTGGGCAGGTCACAACGGCATGGTTCGCCATACCAAGGCCGACTTCCGCACACCCGCATTCGAGGGCGACGTGACGTACTTCGACGCCGAGGTCGTTGGCAAGGAAGCTCAATCAGCCTGGGGCGTACCGCTTGTCCAGATCAAGCTGCGTCTGACAAATCAGGACGGCGACGTTCTGGTGTCCTGCACGGCCGAGGTCGAACTGCCGTTCTCCTGACTCTCCCTCGACATGAAAGAGGCAAGCCTTGACCACCGATGTGAATGCGGCACCAGCTGTTTCAATCGCGCACGGTGTACCACTGCTCGACGAACCAGGCCTCGGCGCACTGACTCTTCCCGGATTCCTCCGGGAAGTGACGCAGATGTACGACGATCGCGAAGCTCTGGTCATGCGCTCCGATGACGGTGTCGTCCGCTGGTCCTACGCACAATTGTGGGAGCGCGCAATCGAAGTCGCCCAAGCTCTGCGGGGTATCGGTCTGGGCAAGGACGGCCGGGTGGGCGTCTTGATGACCAACCGTCCGGAGTGGATCGCGTCGGTGTTCGGCACCGCCCTCGCCGGCGGTGTAGCGGTCACACTCAGCACGTTCTCAACAGCGGCGGAACTGGACTACCTGCTGGAGAATTCTGCAGTCTCGGTTCTGCTGTTCGAGCGCACCGTACTCGGTAAGGACCTTGCGGAGGTGCTGACCACGCTCGAACCACAGTTCGGCACTGCAGCTCCCGGCACAGTGCAGTCGCCGCGATTCCCTTTTCTTCGTCATCTGGCCATGGTCGGCGACGGAGAAGCAATCGGGGCGATCGACACGTGGGACACATTCCGCTCGCGAGGCGTCGACCAATCGAGGGGGTTGATCGAATCCATCGCGGCGGCTGTGCGCCCGAGTGATGCTGCTGTGCTGTTCTTCTCGTCAGGGACGACAAGCAAACCCAAAGGCATTCTCAGCGCACATCGTGGTGTCAGCATTCAGATGTGGCGATTTCGGCGCATGTATCGTTTCAACCCCGAGGACAACATCCGATGCTGGTCGGCCAACGGATTTTTCTGGTCAGGCAACTTTGCGATGGCGCTGGGCACGACCTTCGCGAGCGGTGGCTCATTGGTACTGCAATCGACGTTCGACGCAGCAGAGGCAATCGGGCTCATCGAGTCGGAACAAGTCAACTTTCCGTTTGCGTGGCCGCACCAATGGGCACAGTTCGAATCCGCACCCAACTGGACCGGCGCGGATTTGAGTAGCTTGTCGTACGTCGATTTCAACACACCGGTAGCCCGTCACCCCAGCGTCACGGCCACATGGTTCGAACCCGGCCATGCGTACGGAAACACCGAAACCTTCACCATTTCAACTTGTTTCCCGGCCAATACGCCGGACGACGTAACGGGGGGCAGCAGCGGTGAGCCGCTTCCCGGAACAACCGTCAAGGTTGTCGACGCGCTCACCGGCGATGTTCTCCCGATCGGCGAACGCGGCGAAATTTGTGTCAAGGGTCCGACACTGATGCTCGGGTATATCGGCACACCGCTCAGCGAGACCGTCGACGCCGAAGGTTTCTTCCACACCGGCGACGGCGGATATCTCGACGATGTCGGCCGGCTGTTCTGGGAGGGCCGCCTCACCGACATCATCAAGACCGGTGGCGCAAACGTCTCACCGCTCGAAGTCGACGAGGCTCTGGTCAGCCATCCCGGAGTGAAGGTCACCCGCACTGTTGGTGTTCCGCACGAGACGCTTGGCGAGGTCGTCGTGTCCTGCATCGTTGCGCACGAGGGCACCGATCTGCATCAAGAAGAAATTCGCACTTTCCTGCGAGAACGCCTCGCCAGCTACAAGGTTCCGCGTCATGTGCTGTTTTTCGACGAGGACCAAATCGCTCTCACCGGCAGTGCAAAAATCAAATCCAGTGAAATTCGAGAGCGCGCTGCACAACTGTTGAAGGCGTGAAGGTGTACCGGCTGATCGATAGCTACCGGGTTGATCAGCCGGTACACCCAGCGAAATCTACGACTCCTGAAAATACCTCTGAGCCAACCGCGTTCGGTGCGCAGCCGGAGACCCGAACAGGGAACGATTGAGCGTCGCACGTTTGAGGTAGACGTGTATCCCGCTCTCCCACGTGTAGCCCATGCCGCCGTGGAGTTGCATTGCCTTCCCGGCAATATCAACTGCCGCAGAACACGCGTACGACTTCGCCATCGCGGCTGCGACGGAAGCGTCCGACGTGTCCTGGGTTAAAGCACGCACCGCCGCCGCGACCAGAGACCTGGCAATCGTCACCTGAACGAGCATGTCCGCACACGCATGTTTGACGGCC
This sequence comes from Rhodococcus sp. AD45-ID, assembly GCF_003023755.1. Lineage (NCBI taxonomy): Bacteria > Bacillati > Actinomycetota > Actinomycetes > Mycobacteriales > Nocardiaceae > Rhodococcus > Rhodococcus sp. AD45-ID. Next base: position 269,005 of record NZ_PYHL01000001.1, read on the forward strand.
TGAAACGAACCGATCCGACGTCCGAACTGCTCACGCACTCCGACATAGTCGACGGTCGCCTCCAACATGGCCTCGCTCAGCCCGAGGCTGTCACACGCCACTGCAACCGCAGCCCGATCACACAGTCGGGTAAGAGCATTCGACGCATCATCGCGCACACGCCACACCGATTCCGGGCCGACGACCACGCACGAGGCTGTCACGGACCCGAAGTTGCGCGTGGCATCGAGAACTTCCTGCTCCGTCACAGTCAGTCCGGCAGCCCGCGGGTCGATGTTGACAACAACGAGGTTCCCGTCAGCCTCACGTGCAGGCACAAGGTAACTGTCCGCTGCGCTCGCATCGAGCACAAAGCTCGCGTGCCCGCTCAGTTGGTAACCATCTGCATTCTGGTCGATACGGAAGGTGCTCTCCCCCAACGTTTCACCACCGAGAACAACAATCGGAGCCGCGTATCCGGCGGCGGTATCGCACAACAGCCGATCTCGTTCCGGCCGCGATTCCAGCAGATTGAGCGCGCCGACGCCAAGTGCCGCAACAGTCACGTATCGGGTGCGTGAAGCCGTACGACCGATTTCCTGCAGGACTAGCGCGACCTCCCCGAACGTTGCGTCGGCGCCGTCGAATTCCGCCTGCACCTCGAGACCAACTGCACCGGAGCGAGCAATCAGTCCCCAGTCCACCTCCCCGTTCACCGCCTCACTACCGGACTTTGCCAGAATCTCACGCACCATTGCACGCAGCTCTGCGTGTACTTCGGCAAGTTCTGTAAGCGACGACGACATCAGTGGCCTCTCGGTTCGCGAGGGAGGCCGAGGCCGCGCTCGCCGATAATGGTGCGTTGGATTTCGCTGGTTCCACCGGGGATCGTCCATTCCCACGAGCCGATGAAGTCCAGAACCCACGCACCGGATTCCCACCCACTCGACAAAGGTTTGCGCAGCACGGTGTGCGCGGAAAGGCCCGCGATGTCGGCGCCGAAATCCGTCATCCGTTGCAGGAGTTCGCTGTAGTGCAACTTCACAATGGATGCATCCGCCGGACCAGGCCGGGGATTACCGGCAAAGTCTGCGCACAGCGCGCGCAATCCCGTCAGTTCGATCTCGAGTGACGCCAGTTCATCTGCCACCAGAGCATCGCCGCGGTGACGCGAACACAACTCCACCAGCCACCGAAACCCGCTCGAGCCCAGGCGCTCTGCAAGCTCGAGCATAGTCATCCCACGTTCGGCGCCAAGCGTTTCCTGCGCAACCTGCCAGCCCTCGTTGGGCCGTCCGACCAGTTGCGACGCCGGGATGACAACGTCGTCGAGAAATATCTCGCAGAAGTGCGACTCGCCGGTGGCCTGCCGGATCGGCCGGACCTCGATTCCCGGGGTTTTCATATCCATCAGAAAGTACGAAATGCCCTGCCGTTTCGGTGCGTTCGGGTCGGTGCGAGCCAGGAGAAGGCACCAGTCCGCGTACATCGCGCCACTCGCCCACAGCTTTTGTCCCTTGACGACGTAGGCATCCCCGTCCCGTCGCGCTGTCGTCTTCAGTGCCGCCATGTCCGATCCTGCTCCCGGTTCGGAGAAACCCTGACACCAGATTTCGCCGTCGAGGATCGCCGGTAGATGACGACGCCGCTGTTCGTCCGTCCCCGCCGCAAGCAGCGTCGACGCTGCATGATGGATCGAGACGAACGGCAGCACGAGGCGCGGCGCGTCATGGGCCGCAAGCTCTTGATACAGGACGATTTGCCGCGGGGTGGACATCCCGCCGCCCCACTCCTGCGGCCAGTGCGGCACCGCCAGACCAGCAGTGCGGAGTTCCTGCATCCATGCCTTCTGGAACCGAACGAACTCCTCGTCCGACGCTCCGGTCTGCTCGGCTCGCCAGTCTGTCGGCACATGGGTGCGGCACCAGTCCCGCACGTTCTCGCGAAATTCGTCGAGCGTGCCACCAGGAGCGAGCACCGTCATCGGGTCACGGCCGTCGATCGCATGGCGCCAAGACGCTGCCGATGCTCGGGAGAGCTCATGGTGGCAACCTCCGCAGCAAAACCGGCTTGCATGGGACCACCGAGTGCCTGGGATAGGTACATGTTGACGATGCGTTTAGTCCCCTGCAATGCCTCGCGCGGCTGCGCCGCCAATCGCACAGCAAGGCGTCTCGCCTCCCCAACCAAGTCCTCGGGCGCGCAGGTTCGACTGGCAAGCCCCAACTCGACTGCCGTAGCAGCGGAGATTCGATCACCCGTGTACAAGAACTCTCGCGATCTCATGATCGGGGTGAGTAGCGGCCAGAAGGCAGCCCCGCCGTCGCCTGCAACCAGGCCGACGGCAACGTGCGGATCGGCAAGATAAGCGGTGTCCGACATCAGTACGACGTCACACAGGACAGCCACACTGCACCCGAGGCCTACCGCCGGACCGTTGACCGCGGCGATCACGGGAAGCGGAAATCTCAGCATCTCGTCGATGACTTCTGCACCCTCACGGATGCTTTCGTCCCGGGCAACCGGATCGTCGAGGAACGAAGAGATCCAGTCCAGATCGCCACCAGCACTGAAGGCTTTGCCGGCCCCGGTCAGAATCACCACAGCCGCCTCACGATCCGCGGCCAACTGTCGCCACACGTTCGCCAGAGCCCAGTGCAGAGGTTTGTTCACGGCATTGCGTTCGGCCGGTCGATTTATCGTGACAAGTCGAATCGGGCCGTCACACTCGACCGTCAGCTCTTCAGGAAGGTCGTAGGTCACAGTGTTGCCACTTCCCTTGCACCACCGATAGACGCTGCACCACCGATAGACGCTGCACCACCGATAGATGCTGTGTCACTGATAGATGCTGTGTCACTGAATAGTCCGGTAAGGCCGCGACGGCCGATCCGCTGCGTCAATGCGCTACCCGTCGCCGACAAGCCGAGCGGTAACCGCCGCAGTGGAAGGCTGTACCGCGAGAGCCACGACAGCGTGGTCTCGTCGCAGAAGCCACTCGCCCCGTGCAATTGATGTGCAACACGGAACACGATCTCGGCAGCTTCGATTGCGGCCAACCGCAGCGCAAGTGCGTCGTCGAGCGCCTCACTGCTATCGGTCTGGACGCTCCACAGTGCGTACTTCGCGAGCACCTCGAGGCCACTGCGCTGCACCTGTGCATCGGTGAGTTGGAACTGCACACTCTGCAGCTTCGCGAGCGGTTGCCCGAACTGCTCGCGCAGCAACACATGTGCGCGGGTCAGGTCCATCGCCCGATCGAGCATCCCGAGTAGCGTCCAACAGGGCAACAGCAACGCCAGCGCCACATCCTTCGCTCCGTTGTCGTCGACGAAGTTCGTGTCGAACTGCGCGACGAATGCTGTTGTGCGCGGTGAGTCCTGCGACGGGCGGACGACAACGGAGCTACGACGGCCGCCCAATGTCACTGCGGCCCAGCGTAGATCGATGCCGGATACCGGGCCGGCAGGGGCGCGATCGGCAACAACGATCAACCCGTCGACGGCAAGGTCAACCGGCCTCGCCAGCCGCTCAGCCACTGGATACGGCACAGCCCAGTAGCCAGCACTGTGACACAGTGCGGCCGCCGCTTCGAGTTCGTCCCCGTCACCGCGAGGATCGAGATCCCACGCGCCGAGGTCGGCCAACACCGGTGCCACAACACTTCCCCGACGCACCGGATCCCGCTCGCCCCGCTGAATCAGTTGATCACCACCCGCAGACTCGAAGGCACGTAAGGCCGTTCGACCGTATTCGATTGCCTCGTTACTTAATTCAAGCTTCATGCGGCCGCCAGAAGTGACCGAGCAAGGAGAATTCTTTGCATCTCGATGCTTCCCGACGCCACTGTCGCGGCCTGCGAATAGCGCCAATGTTCCTCGACATCGCGGCAGAATCGTTGCGCGTCTGCGTTATCCACAACCACGCCCCCTGCAGTGTCCGACGAGTGTACAAAGGCCGCGAGTTCCGTCAGCACTTCGGCACTGTCCTGATCGAGTGTGGTCACAGCGATGCGGTATGCGGCGGCGTCGCCCGGGCGAACTGTTCCCTGGCTCTGCAACGCGACGACTTGATAGGCAAGCAGTCGAGCGCGCCGACAATGAGTCAGCATTCGCGCCCACCGGTTTCGCAATCCTTCCGGGACACTGTCCCAGCTGTCCCCGAGAACCGTTGCGGCGTCGTGCAACAGCCGTTCACAGCGCGCGTAGCGAGCGATGCCGACGCGCTCGAAGGCAAGCACTTCCTGAACCAGGCTCCAGCCTTCGTCCACCTGACCCAGCACGTTCTCCTCGGTAACCCGCACATCGTTGAAGAACACCTCGTTGAGGTGGTGCGGTCCGAGCATGGCGCGGATCGGCCTGACCTCGATATCCGGGTCGGACATCGGTACGAGAAATACCGTCAGGCCTTGCTGCCGGCGCTCACCGGTCGACGTCCGGGCAAGTAGGAAGCACCATTGCGCCATCGTGGCGTAGGACGTCCAGATCTTCTGGCCGGAAATGAGCCAACCATCGCCGTCACGGCGTGCGGCAGTACGCAGCGAGGACAGATCGGAACCGGCTTCGGGCTCACTGAATCCTTGGCACCAGATGACGTCGCCTCGGGCAATCGGTGGGAGGTGCAGGCTCTGCTGCGTGCGCGTTCCGTGTCGCATGATGGTGGGCCCCACCCAGTTGACGCCCATGTATTGCGCGCCGCGCGGTTCGTGAAGCGCCCACATCTCCTCGCGAACCACCGTTTGCTCCCACACCGTGGCGCCGCGACCGCCGAACTCCTCGGGCCATGCCATGCACAGCAGTCCGCGGTCGGCAAGAATGCGGCAGAACCGCTGGGCCACATCAAGATCAGCCGGGTCATCTGTGAAGGCCCCGCGGAAATCCTCGGGAACGTGCTCCTTCACCAGCTGGCGCAGCTCACCTCGGAACGCCGTCGCGGCCTCACTCATCGTGAAGTCCATGGGAATTACATTAGTTCAATCCTAATAAGGATAGCAATACTTGGAGGTGCGAGATTCTCCGTCTAGGATTCACCCCATGAGCAAAAAGGTGCCCGTGTGAATACCGGCGGGCGCGGCCGCGTCCCGCAGCGCCGCATTGCAGAAACAGTTGCCGACGAACTTCGCGACCACATCCTCGCCGACGACAACTACCGACTCGCCACCCAGGAACAGCTGGTCAAAGACTTCGGTGTCAGCTACCCGTCCATCCGGGAAGCACTGCGCATACTCGAGACCGAGGGATTGGTGACGGTACGGCGCGGCAATGTCGGCGGCGCCGACGTGCATCGCCCCGACGAAGTTTCGGCCGCCTACCACCTTGGTCTCTCCCTTCAAGCCGCGCGAGTCACGTTGCGCGACCTCGCATCCGGCCTCCAGATGCTGGAACCCCTCTGCGCATCCGAATGTGCGAAGCGGGCGGACCGCAACCGCGTCGTAGTACCGGCACTGACCGCGTCCATCGACGCATCTGCGCGAAAGATCGGCGACGGCGTCGCCTTCACTCACGCGGCGCGCGAGTTTCACGATCTTGTCGTGTCCTTCACCCCGAATGCCACCATTCGCTATGCGGTGAGTAGCTATGTTGCCCTGTGGTCCGCGCAGGAAGAAGCCTGGGCGGAGGCACTCACGGTTCGTGGGGAGTATCCGTCAGAGGGCGAAGCGGAGGAAGCGGTTCGCACGCATCGCCGCATAGTCGAAGAAATCGCGGCCGGACGATCCGCCGAAGCGGAGCGCCTGGCGCGCGTTCACCTCGCGGCTACCCAGTCACTGGTTCTCGAGCGCTTCGGCGAGACGGTCGTCAATGCCTCGGTTGCCATGTCACGGCAAGCAATCCACTCCAACAGGCGATCGCGACTCACCTAGACAACTTGACCCAAGTTCGCTCGACGCAACGCGAGCGAATTCCCGCGGCTCCAATGAACCGCTACCAGCAGGCAGCGATCCGAGCAGCGGAACACCGGTCACCGACACAAGATCGTCGCGGTTGCACTGCTCAGCCAGCCCTGGTTCGTCCGGCCACGACCCGATCACCAGACCGGAGCACCGAACATCCCTGTGTGCCAACGCTTCCACACTGAGCGTGCAGTGGTTGAGCGTTCCCAACCCGGCAGCGGCAACGAGGACGGCAGGCGCCCCCAGTTCCGCTGCGACATCGCGCACCGTGAAGTTGCCTGCACCCAGGCGAACCAGGACTCCGCCGGCACCTTCGATCAGCGTCAGGTCGTGAGCGGCATCCAACTCTCGCGCGCAGGCCAGTACCGCGCCCATCGTGAGCATCGGAAGACCGCTGCGCCGTGCGGCGGTGTCGGGCGCCAACGGATCGGGATACCGCGCCAATTCGGCCAGCGTGACGCCGCCGCCGGTCAGACGATCGATCTCGGCCAGATCCCCGGGTTCACCGAGTCCGACGCCGGTCTGCGCCGGCTTGAGGACAGCAACCGAGCGCCCAGACTGCAGCGCCAACGACGCCAATGCCGCCGTCACCACGGTCTTTCCGACGTCCGTCGACGTCCCCGTCACCACAAGAATGCTCATACCGCGGCCTCCGCCAGGACATTTCCGAGAATCTGACCGATCTGGTCCATCTCGGCTCGCGACAGGGAAGCGCGAGCGGTGAGTCGCAGGCGCGACGTTCCCTCGGGAACCGACGGCGGCCGGAAACAACCGACATGCAACCCCTGCCGACGACACTCGGCGGCCGCGTCGTACGCCCGTTGCGGATCACCGAGAACAACTGACACGACGGCAGATTCAGGCGTTCCGACGCCGGTGATCGCGGCCAGCTCCGACGCACGATCCAATACGTCCTTCGCGCGCGACGGCTCCCGACGTAGAACCGTCAGCGCTGCCCGCGCCGCACCCACCGCTGCGGGCGCCAGCCCCGTGTCGAAGATGAACGTCCGTGCCGAATCGATCAAATGTGCGCGAACCTTACTGTGCCCCAAGACAACCCCACCCTGACTTGCGAGGGACTTGGACAACGTTGCAGTCACCACTACGTCCGGTTCACCGGCAAGACCGACTTCGTGCACCAGACCGCGCCCACCGCTCCCCCGGACACCGATACCGTGGGCCTCGTCGACCAGCAACAATGCACCGTTTTCGCGGCAGACACCGTGCAGTTCGCGAAGCGGGGCCAGATCACCGTCGGCACTGAACACCGAATCGGTGACCACCAGCGCGCGCTCCTCGGTTCGTGACTCGAGCTGCGCCGCGACGAAGTCGATGTCGGAATGCGGAGCAACCACCACCCGCGCCCGCGAGAGACGACACGCGTCGACCAACGACGCATGCGAACCGGCGTCGGAAATGATCAACGACCCCGGCCCTGACAATGCCGTGACCGCACCGAGATTGGCGGTGTAGCCCGACGAGAAGACCAAGGCGGAATCGGACCCGACAAACTCTGCGAGCTCGAGTTCGAGTAATTCGTGTTCGGTGGTACTTCCCGTCACGAGTCGCGAACCCGTCGCACCGGCGCCCCACTTCTCCAACGCGGCCATGGCGCCGGCGATCACCTCGGGATGACGCACCAATCCGAGGTAGTCATTGGACGCGAGGTCGATCAGCGGCGAGTCGGCAGTTCGCGGGCGCACGTCACGGCGCAATCCGGCGGCGCGGCGTTCCGTTTCGACGGCAGTGAGCCAGTTCAACGAGGTAGTCACATTTCCGACCATACTTGAACGCCGTTCAAGCATGTCGCTATGGTGCAGGTGTGCACACACTCGGACAGGAATCAGCCACCGTCTCCGCGATCGACGCCGCGCACCTCTGGCATCCGTACGGAGCGTTTCCGGCAACAACCGAACCACTGGTCGTCGACAGCGCACATGGCGCCACCTTGACGTTGTCGGACGGCACCCAACTCGTCGACGGCATGAGTTCGTGGTGGGCTGCGATCCACGGCTACCGCAATCCGGTTCTCGACGCCGCCGCGGTATCCCAACTCGGCAAGATGAGTCACGTCATGTTCGGCGGACTCACTCACGAACCCGCGGCCACACTCGCAAAACTCCTCGTGGATATCACCCCGGCGGGGCTCGAGAAGGTCTTTCTCTCGGACTCCGGTTCCGTCGCCGTCGAAGTTGCCGTCAAGATGTGTCTGCAGTACTGGCGCAGTCTCGGAAAACCGTCGAAGAATCGTCTGATGACGTGGCGCGGTGGATACCACGGCGATACGTTCACCCCGATGAGCGTCTGTGACCCCGACGGCGGCATGCACTCCCTCTGGACCGACGTTCTCCGCGCTCAGGTTTTTGCGGACGCACCGCCAACCGAGTATCACCCCGAGTACGTCCGGCATCTCGACGGATTGCTCGCGGCGCATCACCACGAACTGGCTGCGGTCATCGTCGAACCTGTTGTTCAGGGCGCAGGCGGCATGCGATTCCACGACCCCGCCTACTTGGTCGACCTTCGAGCGCTCTGCGACAAGTACAACGTCCTTCTGGTCTTCGACGAAATCGCGACAGGTTTCGGCCGAACCGGTGAACTGTTTGCCGCCGATCACGTCGGCGTCAGCCCAGACGTCATGTGCGTCGGCAAAGCTCTGACCGGTGGATATTTGAGCCTGGCAGCCACTTTGTGCACCACCGACATGGCCGAGGCCATCACCGCAGGCGAGGGCGGCGGCCTGATGCACGGGCCGACGTTCATGGGCAATCCACTGGCCTGCGCAATCGCAGTCGCGTCCACCGAACTCCTGCTGGCGATGGACTGGCGACGCGACGTGACGAGACTGACCGAGGGACTCGATCGAGGACTCGCGGACGCACAGTCGATCCGAGGCGTGAAGGACATCAGAGTTCTCGGCGGTATCGGAGTTCTCGAACTCGACCGTCCGGTCGACATGCGCAGTGCCACCGATGCCGCGGTCAGATCAGGTGTGTGGCTGCGCCCGTTCCGCAACCTCGTGTACACGATGCCGCCGTATCTCTGCTCCGCCCACGAGGTGGAACAGATCACAGCCGCAATGCTCGAAGTCGCCCGCAGCCAGGCCTGACAGGGTTGGAGGGAAAGCGGTCCGACAAGAGGGTGTCCGACGTGGGCGATAGGGTTCGTTCATGGAGCAGTCGCCGACAGACAAACCTGCCAGCACACCGATCGCCGTGTGGCCGGGCAGCGCATATCCTCTGGGCGCGACGTACGACGGCGCAGGGACGAACTTCTCCCTGTTCTCCGAAGTTGCCGACGCCGTCGAACTCTGCCTGATCGCCAAGGACGGAACCGAAACCCGAATCCGGATGGACGAAGTGGACGGATACGTCTGGCACGCCTATCTGCCCTCGGTATCCCCCGGTCAGCGCTACGGCTACCGGGTGCACGGTCCGTACGATCCATCTGCCGGACTGCGCTGTGACCCCAGCAAATTGTTGCTCGACCCGTACGGCAAGGCCTTTGCCGGCGACTTCGACGGCGATCGTTCGCTGTTCTCCTACGACATCGATGCGGCCGACATGGCTGAAGCGAACGACGGCAACACGATTCCTGACACCGGCGAACTCGAGGAAACTGCTGCCGAAGAACCTACCGGCGAAGAAACAGGCATCGACGAAACAGTTGCCGAAACAACCCAGGTCGAAGAAACACCCGAAGACGACACCGTCGATACCGGCGACACCGCAATCGAAGACGACGAGTTGGTCGACGAACCCTCGACTATCTCTTTCCCGCAGCATGATTCGCTCGGTCACACGATGTCTACCGTAGTGATCAACCCATTCTTCGACTGGGCGTCGGACCGCTCACCCGGGCGCCCGTACCACGAAACCGTGATCTACGAGGCGCACGTCAAGGGCATGACCGCCGCGCATCCCGGAATTCCGGAGGAGCTGCGCGGAACCTATGCCGGACTGGCACATCCGGTGATCATCGACCACCTGACCAACCTCGGAGTCACCGCCATCGAACTGATGCCGGTGCACCAATTCATGCACGATCAGGTGCTGCTCGATCAGGGACTGCGAAACTACTGGGGTTACAACACCTTCGGCTTTCTCGCTCCACACACCGACTACTCCTCGGCCGCCAAACCCGATGCGGCCGTGGCGGAATTCAAGGCCATGGTGCGCAGCTTCCACCAGGCGGGTATCGAGGTGATCCTCGACGTGGTCTACAACCACACTGCCGAGGGAAACCACATGGGGCCGACCATCAGCTTCCGCGGAATCGACAACGCCGCCTACTACCGCCTGGTCGACGGCGACGAAGCGCACTACATGGACTACACCGGCACCGGAAACAGCCTCAATGCCCGTCATCCGCACACGTTGCAACTCATCATGGACTCGCTGCGTTACTGGGTCACCGAAATGCACGTCGACGGATTCCGTTTCGACCTCGCGTCCACACTGGCCCGCGAACTGCACGACGTCGACCGACTGTCCGCGTTCTTCGATCTGGTGCAACAAGATCCGGTTGTCAGTCAGGTCAAGCTGATTGCCGAGCCGTGGGACATCGGAGAAGGCGGCTACCAGGTCGGCAACTTCCCCGGACTGTGGACCGAATGGAACGGCAAATACCGCGACACGGTTCGTGACTACTGGCGCGGCGAACCGGCAACACTCGGCGAATTCGCGTCCAGGCTCACCGGATCGTCCGATCTGTACGAGGCCACCGGTCGGCGTCCCGGCGCCAGCATCAATTTTGTCATCGCTCACGACGGTTTCACTCTCCACGACCTCGTCTCGTACAACGAGAAGCACAACGAAGCCAACGGCGAGAACAACAATGACGGCGAATCACACAATCGGTCCTGGAACTGTGGCGTCGAAGGCCCCACCGACGACCCCGAGATCCTCGAACTCCGCGCACGCCAGAGTCGCAACATTCTTGCCACGCTGATGCTGAGTCAGGGCACCCCGATGCTCGCACACGGCGACGAAATGGGCCGAACTCAGCTGGGTAACAACAACGTCTACTGTCAGGACTCCGAACTGTCCTGGATGGACTGGTCACTGGCGGAGACCAACGCCGACCTCGTCGAGTTCACCAAACGCGCTATCGCGTTGCGCGCCAAGAACCCCGTGTTCCGGCGTCGACGGTTCTTCGAGGGTCGGCCCATCCGCAGTGGTGATCAGAGCCGTGACATCGCGTGGCTCACTCCCGCCGGCGAGGAAATGACACCGGCGGATTGGGACAGCGGTTTCGGTAAATCGTTAGCCGTGTTCCTCAACGGCGAAGCTATCCCCGAGCCGAACTACCGCGGCGAGCGCGTAGTGGGCGATTCATTCCTGTTGTGTTTCAACGCCCATTACGAAGACATGGAATTCTCCACTCCCAATGCCGACTATGCGGCGGAGTGGACGGTGGTACTCGACACCTCGATGCCCACCGGCGAAAGCGATGTGGTGATTGAAGCCGGAACGGTTCTGGGCGTCCGCGCTCGTGCATTGATGGTCCTTCGCAGAACGGCCTGAGGAGACAACGATGACGCCGATCACCAGCACGTACCGCCTGCAACTGCGACCAGACGCGTTCACGCTCCACGACGCGGCCGGTATCGTCGATTACCTTGACACTCTGGGAGTTTCACATCTCTACCTCTCCCCCGTCCTGACGGCGACGTCCGGATCGACCCACGGGTACGACGTCACCGACCCCACCACCGTCGCTGAGGGTCTCGGTGGCCGAGAGGCACTGGTGAAGCTGTCGGGCGTGTGCCGAGAACGCGGCATGGGACTGATCGTCGATTTGGTGCCCAATCACGTCGGAGTGGCCAAACCCCACGAAAATGCTTGGTGGTGGGATGTTCTCACGTACGGGCGGGCATCTACGTACGCAGACTTCTTCGACATCGACTGGGACAAGGACAACGGGGCGGACGGAAAGCTAGCTCTCCCGGTGTTGGGAAAGCCCGCTGATCTCGACTCCCTCACCGTCGATCACGCCACCGCGACACCGCTTCTCGCATTCTACGAACATCGGTTCCCCATCGCCCCGGGAACAGGCACGGGATCGGCTCAGGAAATCCACGCCCGTCAGTCGTACCGGCTTGTTCCGTGGGACGCCGGAATCATCACTTACCGGAGATTTTTTGCCGTCAACGAACTCGCGGCATTGCGCCAAGAAGATCCGCGGGTTTTCGAACTCTGCCACCGTGAACTGAAATCGTGGGTCGACGAGGGCCTGATCGACGGGGTTCGGATCGATCATCCCGACGGACTTGCCGATCCGGTGGAATACCTCGAACGCCTTCGATCGTTGCTGGGACCGGATCAGTGGATCGTGATCGAGAAGATTCTCGGGCACAGCGAACCACTCGATCCATTACTTCCCGTCGACGGCACCACCGGGTACGACGCTCTGAACCAACTGGGCGGAGTATTTGTCGATCCCAGCGGCGAGCACGAGCTTTCCGAACTGTCCGGCGCCTTGACCGGCAACGACGGCGACAGCACCTGGCTACATCACACAGAACGTCAGTTCAAACGTGAGACGGCGCGCGGTGAACTCGCCCCTGAAATCCGTCGCCTGGTGCGGGCTATTCGCAGCGAAACCGGAACCCGATGCAGCGACAAGGCGCTCAATGACGCAGTTGTGGTTGTCATCGCACGAATGCCGGTGTACCGCTCCGACTACAGCCCCCTTGCCGGTCTGACGGCTCGGATTGTCGGCGGAATCCACGAACTTGCTCCTGGCCACGAAGAAGCCTTCAACGCCCTGGCGCAGGCATTGTCCGGCGGCGGCGAGGCGGCGGTCCGCTTCCAGCAGGTGTGCGGCGCAGTGATGGCAAAATCCGTCGAGGACCGGTTGTTCTATCGGACTGCGCGATTGATCTCGCGGCAAGAAGTCGGGGGCAATCCGGCCGCGTTCTCCATTTCAGTTGCCGAGTTCCACCTCGCCAATTCCGATCGGGCTCGACTGTGGCCCGCAGCGATGACCTCCCTGTCCACCCACGACACCAAACGCGGCGAAGACGTTCGCGCCCGGATCAACGTCCTGTCGCAGATGCCGGAAGTGTGGTCGAGGCTGGTGCAAGACTGGGAAGAGGTGGAACCCAGCCCCGAACCGATGACAGGATTGTTCCTCTGGCAGAACATCGTCGGCGTGTGGCCGGTGGGTGAGGCTGCCCCCGACTTCCGCTCACGTCTGCACGCATACGCCGAGAAGGCAATTCGCGAGGCCGCGCTCGCGACCTCGTGGAATTCTCCGGATTCGTCATTCGAGACGGCAGTCCACACCTGGATCGACAACGTCATCGACGGCCCGGTCGCCGCATCGATCACACAACTTGTCTCCCGCATCGCCCGACATGCCTGGTCTGACTCGTTGGGACAGAAACTACTTCAGATCTGCGGACCGGGAATCCCGGACATCTACCAGGGCACCGAACTCTGGGAAGATTCGCTGGTGGACCCGGACAACCGTCGATTGATCGACTTCGATGTCCGTCGCGGGCTGATTGACAGCACCGAAACCTCCGTCGACGCGACCGGCGCAGCAAAACTCCATGTAGTTCGCACCGCGCTGACATTGCGACGCGAGTACCCCTCTTGGTTTGTCGGCGGCACCTATCTCCCGGTTCTGGCATCCGGTGAGAGCTCAGGGCACGTCGTCGGATTCTCGCGCGGTCCTCGAGGTGGGAAGGCCGCCGTCGTTGCACTAGCTACCCGGCATTCGATGGTCCTCGCAGATCACGGCTGGGGTGACACGGTGATCGGGCTACCGGAGGGCCGCTGGACCGACAATGCAACCGGCAACGTCATCGAGTCGTCTCGTGCCGGCGATATTTTCCGCGGCGGTCCTACTGCTCTACTGATTCGCGAGACCGAATCACCGTGAACCGGGCCTGCCCGTGTATTCCGGTGAGCGGGTTACGTGTCCTGCAACACACTTTCCCACGCTAACTTTCTTGGTACCAGCACTACAGGACCATCGAGAGGTTGCACACTATGTCCACAGGTCGCTACACCGGCAAGGTCGCATTCATCACGGGAGCCGCTCGCGGTCAGGGCCGCGCCGAAGCAGTTCGGCTCGCCGAGGAAGGCGCCGACATCATCGCCGTCGACGCGTGCGTCCAATTCAATTCCACCTCGTATACCGGAGCAACCGAAGACGACTTGGCCGAGACCGTCGAACTGGTCAAGGCACTCGACCGCCGAATTGTCGCCACCAAGACCGATGTCCGCGACTTCGACGCGCTCTCGGCCGCACTCGACTCCGGTATCGCCGAACTCGGCCGCCTCGACGTCGTAGTTGCCAATGCCGGAATCTGTTCCGCGAACATGTCCTGGGAGATCACGCCCGAGCAGTGGAAGGAAACGCTCGACGTCAACCTCACCGGCGTCTTCTACACCGCGAAAGCCGCAATCCCGCACCTGATCAAGCAGGGCACCGGCGGCTCGATCATCTTCACCAGTTCCGTGGCCGGCCTGCGCGGGCTTCCGTTTCTCGGCCACTACGTCGCCAGCAAACACGGCATCACCGGTCTCGCGAAGACCATGGCGTCGGAGTTGGGGCAGTACAACATTCGAGTCAACACCATCCACCCACACGGTGTGGCCACCGGGATGCAGATGACGGATATGCAACCCCTCATCGCGGAACACGCTCACACACTCGGACCGATCTTCATGCAGACCCTGCCCGATCCGGTCAGCCAGCCGGAAGACATCGCCGCAGCGGTCGCATTCCTGGGATCGGACGAAGCGCACCACATCACCGGAATTGCCATGCCGCTCGACCTGGGAACCTTGCTTCGCTGATCGAGTCACACCGAACAAAATCAATGAATGTGCAGCGGGTCTCGGGAATATCGTTCCACCGAGGCCCGTTGCGCCACACATGACCAAAACAGTGATAGCGCAGAAATACGGAAGCCCCGATGTTCTGAAGCTGATCGACGTGGAGGTTCCGCCGCCGGCGCGCGGAGAAGTACGCGTCGACGTCAAAGCAATCGGCGTCAATCCCTTCGACTACAAGCTCTACAGCGGTGCGTGGGGAACCGATCCGAGCAAACTGCCGATACATCTCGGTGGTGAGGCTGCCGGAGTTGTGTCAGCGATCGGCCCCGATGTCACGACAGTTGCCGTCGGCGACGAAGTGATCGTCAGCCCGGGAAGTGGCCTGTACTCCGAACAGGTTGTGGTTCCCTCGTCGTCCGTCACGCCAAAACCTTCTTCGATCAGTTGGGAGCAGGCGGCCGGACTCCTTCTCGTCGGCGGAACTGCAGTCGACGCCCTCGACACCATACGAGTCGGCTCCGGGGACACCGTCCTCATCCACGGCGCGTCCGGCGGCGTCGGCGCTATTGCGGTTCAGCTCGCCGCAGCACGCGGTGCCACCGTGATCGGCACTGCGGGAGCATCGAATCAGGACTACGTGCGCTCGCTCGGCGCCACGCCGGTGCTCTACGGCGACGGCCTCGAAGCCCGCGTTCGTGAACTCGCACCGAACGGTGTCGACGCCGCTTTCGACACCGCCGGAACTGACGAAGCCGTCGATACATCTTTGGCATTGGTCGCCGACAAGGGCCGTATCGTCACCATCGTCGCGTTCGGACGCGCGCAGACCGACGGCTTCGCGTCTGTCGGCGGAGGCAATCCGGCAAGTGCCGAAGCACGTTTGAAGGCTCGCTCCGAACTGGTCGAACAAGCCGGGTCCGGACACCTCACCGTGAAGATCGCCAAGACCTTCCCGCTCGCAGACGTCGCACTCGCTCACACCGAGTTGCAGAGTTCCCATCCCGCCGGGAAGTTCATCCTCATTCCCTGAGGTTGCCCGAGGTTCCCTAAGCCTGAGCGGCGAGTGGAACCAACAGGGTGGTGCCGAACGCGACGAGCACGGATTCGCCTTCGCGTTCGGCATGAACCTCGGCGGTGACGAATACCTGCTTGCGCCCGGTCTTGACCGAGCGTGCCGTGGCGACAAACGCAGTTCCGACCCCTGGACTCACGAAATTGACCGCGCAGTTGGACGCCGCCACTACGCCCACTTGCGTGAAAGCAGCAAATCCGCACGCAGTGTCGATAAGCCCCGCAACCAGTGCAGCGTGCAGATGTCCGGCGTACTGCCCAAGATCCTCACGCCACTCGAGTCGCAGACTCACGCGACCCGGTTCAGCCTCCGCGACCTCGAATCCGGCCCACCGGTTGAAAGCTGCCGACGCGTTGACCGCCCGCAACTGCTCGAGCATCTCGGAATTCTTCATGTAGACCAGTCTACATAGATTGTGGTGGATCGCCGGGGTGTTTAAGCTCCAACTCGTGGCGACTCCCCCGAAACACCGCGAAGCACTAGTTCGAGCAGCGGCCGATCTGTTTCGACGCCAGGGGTACGCGGCGACCGGTCTCAACGAGATCCTAAAGTCGAGCGGAGCCCCGAAAGGTTCGCTCTACCACTACTTTCCCGGCGGCAAAGAGCAGATCGGCACGGAGGTCGTCCGTGTCGGCGGGCAGCTGGTGGCCAACACCCTCACCGAACTCGCCGACAACAACCCGGACGCCGGCTCACTGCTGCGCGAGTACTCCCGGTTACTCGTCGGATGGGTGAGCGATTCAGACTTCCACGAAGGCTCACCGATCACGACGGTGCTGTTGGAACTTGCCCCCGATTCGGAGAGCGTCACCGCCGCCGGACAGGCCGTCTACCGACAGTGGTCGTCGATACTGAGTGACTCGTTGATTGCCTCAGGTGTCGCACACACTCGAGCGGAACGGCTTGCGGTACTGGCTGTATCGGCACTCGAGGGTTCACTGGTACGGGCTCGTGTCGAACAATCAGGGCAGCCGATTATCGACTCCCTCGGCGAGGTGGCAGACCTGTTCGATGGCGCGATTGCCGCGGCGAAGGTGCCCTGAGCGAGACACCGGAAACGAGAGCGCTATCGGTGGCTCATATCCGGCCGGCGTCGCCGTCGCCACGCTGCTGCTTCGCGATCCGTCGCTGCTCCTCGGCGCGGGCACGGCACTGTCGGAGGAATTCCTCGTCCGCGGCCGGATCGGCGGCAACTGCCCGCCCGGGACGCTCGTATTCGCCGTACCCGGTCGATCCGACGTACCCCGCCGGTGCGTTATGTCCGCGCCCGACGATCAGCCACAGCACCGACCCGAGCGTCGGCAGGAAGATGATCACCAGAATCCAGACCACCTTGGGTAGGTGCTGGATGTACGCGTCGTCGCGAGTGATGGCGTCCACGATGCAGAAAATCCACAACAGCATCGTGATGAGTCCGAACAAGGCGTAAGGCACGCTGGATTTCCTCCCAGATTCGAAAACTCCCGCCATGCTAGCTAAAACAGACCGATTAGTACATTAGATTCGTCCGAATCGCGAATTCGAGCCACTCGCGGTAATCGTTGACATTCCAGCCTCCGATCGACCGCAGTTGCTGGTGCACGTGCGGCGAGACCAGGGCCGCGAGAACGCCCGACGCCTTGTCCACCGAAATGTCATTGCGCAACAGTCCGTGTTCGGAAAGACCTTCCGCGATCGACGTGGCATTGGCAAAGGACTGTTCCGAAGATTCCGCGGCCAGTCGACGCATATCGGCGTCGGCGCCCGACGACTGGACCGCCGTCATCATGAGTGGACCGGCCCGTTCGAGCAGACCGACGCTCTGTTCCACGATCTGCGCAACCAACCTCCGGACGTCGTCGGGATCAGAGTGGTCACGGCGCACGGGCGCACTGTCGTCGCCCGACTCCGCTTCGAGCGCATGACTGAATGCCGCCTCGAAGATCTCGAGCTTGCCCCCGGGAAATGCGGTGAAGACAGTGCGAGGGGCGACACCCGCGGCGTCGGCGATATCCTTGGCCGTCGCGCTGACGTAGCCCTTGTCGACAAAGAGCGCAGCACCGGCATCCCGGATCAATTCACGCGTGCGCCGGGCCGCGTCGCCGCGAACCTTCGATTGATAGTGCCGCTTCTCGATCACAGAAGAACTCTAGCGGCCCTTTCCACCAACTGCATTGAATGCAGTGCGGATGCAGATAAAATAATTGCAGGTCATGATCTATTTTTTCGGATGATCGATCCAACCATCACTGCCCGGGAACACCAGAACTTCATGTCCGTCGTCATAGCGCACTAGATACGGCGGAGCGCCGTTCTCGCCGTGCACCTCGATCACCTCGGCCGACGTCTCGGGCTGACCCACCACTCGACCCTGCACATGTAGACGATCACCTACCTGGGCATGCATGTGAATTCCTCCCTCGAGACGAGTACTCGGAATTCGGGTTCCCCACCGCGTCGTCGAATAACCCCGATGCGGCGCGGTGACAAAATCCACACCGGATTACGTGGCGTCAGCGAGGTAAACAGTGGTTCACTCTATGGTGAACGCACATTCACCTCGTCAAGGAAGGCCCCCACCTTGGCTCTGCACTCGGCACCTGCCGCCCGCCGTTCCAGCGGACTCATCACCGGAATCCTCTGCCTCTCCGGAACTGTGGTCGCCCTACAGCAGACGATGGTCATTCCGCTCCTCCCCGATTTCCCGAAAATTCTCGGCATCAGTTCCGACGACGCTTCGTGGCTAGTCACGATCACACTGTTGACAAGTGCGATCGCGACACCCATCGTCTCGCGCCTGGCCGACATGTTCGGAAAACGACGGATGATGCTGATTTCGATGGCGATGATCGTCCTCGGGTCGCTGATCGCGGCTGCCGGCGGCACGTTTGTGACACTGCTCATCGGACGCGGATTGCAGGGATTTGCCATCTCGATGATTCCTGTCGGCATCAGCATCATGCGAGACGAGCTACCCAAGGACAAGGTCGCATCGGCCACGGCACTGATGAGCGCCACCCTCGGAATCGGCAGCGCGCTAGGCCTGCCGCTATCGGGATTGATCTTCGAACAGTTCGGATGGGAAGCGATA
Source organism: Rhodococcus sp. AD45-ID (assembly GCF_003023755.1). Classification (NCBI taxonomy): domain Bacteria; kingdom Bacillati; phylum Actinomycetota; class Actinomycetes; order Mycobacteriales; family Nocardiaceae; genus Rhodococcus; species Rhodococcus sp. AD45-ID. The sequence continues at coordinate 287,808 of NZ_PYHL01000001.1, forward strand.
TTCTGGCTTTCCGCTGCTGTCGGCGTGATGCTGATAGTCGCAGTGGCGCTTGTCATTCCCGAATCCAGCGTGCGCACCCGCGGAAAATTCGATTTCCTGGGCGCGGTCATGCTGTCCGTTGCCCTGGCAGCACTCCTCCTTGCCATCTCCAAGGGAGCGCGGTGGGGATGGACCAGCGAGCCGACAATCCTGATGTTCGTGCTCGGCTTCACCGTTCTGGCGCTGTGGTTCCCTTACGAGCTTCGCGTGACACAACCCATGGTCGACCTGCGGACCTCGGCCAAACGCCCGGTCTTGCTGACCAACCTCGCGTCAGTCATGGTCGGTTTCTCCATGTACGCCAACAATCTGTCGACGACGCAGCAACTGCAGATGCCGAAAATCTCCGGCTACGGCTTCGAACTCGGTGTAATGGCAGCCGGAATCTGCATGATCCCAGCGGGTCTCGCCATGGTCTTCTTCGCACCGGTGTCCGCGAAAATCACCAAACGATTCGGAGCCAAGACAACGCTGATGGTCGGCGCAGTGGTGCTCGCCGGAGCGTATGTGGCCCGCGTCTTCCTCACCGGTTCTATTCCGCTGATCGTGATCAGTGCCGCCGTCGTCAGCATCGGCACGGCCATCGCCTACTCCGCGATGCCCATGCTGATCATGCGGTCGGTGCCCATCACGGAAACCGCGTCGGCGAACGGACTCAACTCGCTCCTGCGTTCCGTGGGCACCTCGATGTCGAGCGCAGTAGTTGCCGCGATGCTCACAGCATTGGTGATCCCGTCCGGTCCCGGCGCCGGACTGCCGTCGCTCGACGCATTCAAGAACATCTTCTGGCTCGCTGCCCTTGCTGCCGTCGCCGCCCTGGCCGCAGCCGCCTTCATTCCGCGTTACGGCGCCAAGCCCGAATCTGCCGTACGTCCCGTCACGCCCGAGGGCTTCGAAATCCCCTCCACCGACAACGACATCGTCGTGGCAGGGCGTGTGATTCGTGCCGACAAGCGCCCGGTCAAGCAAGCCGTCGTCACCGTCATGGACATGGCCGGGTCGCCCGTGGACTGGAGTCGCGCCGACAACGAGGGAGTCTTCTCACTGGCATTGCCCGAACCCGGGCGCTATCTCGTGGTGACCAGTGCTGACGGATGGTCACCGACGTCGCAGGTCATACGCTTCGATAATGCGGAATCAACACATACCGTGATGTTGGGCGAACGACTGACCATCTCCGGACAGGTCACCATTGCCGGCCTACTGACCTCCGGAACCGTGATCACGCTGACCAAACCGACCGGCGAATTTGTGGCCTCCACGCTCACCGACCACGCCGGACGGTACGGAATCGCGCTCCCCTCGTCTGGCCGGTACATCCTCACGGCACTCGCCGACGACGGAGCAGGCTCGCAAGCCAGACAGATTGCCGTGATCGCGCAATCGACGTCCGTCGACTTCGACGTGCCGTTGGAACAGGTCCCGGTACCGAGTCGCGTCTGAGTGCGCGGCACAGTCAAATCCGAGTGCGCGGCACAGTCAAATCTGAGTGCGCGGCACAACCGGGCAAAACCAGGCATGCTGATGCCGTGCACACATTCGAGGTCTGGGCGCCCACTCCGGAATCAGTACAGGTCGACGTCGACGGCGTAGTTCACGCGATGACACGGGATTCCGATGGTTGGTGGCGCGCCGCTGTCGATTGCACCGAGAATGCTCGCTACGGCTTTGTCGTCGAAGGGGCAACCCTTCCCGATCCGCGATCCCCGCGCCAACCCGACGGGGTTCACCAACGCTCACAACTGCATACCCTCGACCACGCTGCGTGGTCCGATAGCGCCTGGACAGGGCGTCAACTCGCAGGCTCGTCGGTCTACGAACTTCACATCGGAACCTTCACTCCTGAGGGGACATTCGACGCCGCGATCGAGCGCCTCGATCACCTGGTGAATCTGGGAATCGGGTTCCTGGAGATCATGCCGGTGAACGGCTTCAACGGAACTCACAACTGGGGTTACGACGGCGTGCTCTGGTACACCGTCCACGAGGCGTACGGCGGCCCGGATGGGTTGCAGCGCTTGGTGAATGCAGCACATCAGCGCGGACTGGGCGTTCTCCTGGACGTGGTCTACAACCACCTCGGCCCGTCGGGCAACTATCTCGAACGCTTTGGCCCGTACCTCACCGACGGAGCCAACACATGGGGGCGCACCATCAATATCGGTGGTCCGCAGTCCGGTGAAGTACGCGAGTACATCACCGAGAACGCACTGCGCTGGATGCGTGAATTCCATATCGACGGCCTCCGCCTCGACGCCGTCCACGCGCTGGTCGATCACACCGGCACCCACATCCTCGAGGAACTTGCCGTCCGTACCGAAACGCTGTCCACCCATCTCGGCCGGCCGCTGACACTGATCGCCGAAAGCGACCTCAACGACGCCACCCTGATCACCGCGCGGGCGGCGGGAGGTTTCGGCCTCAGCGCACAGTGGGACGACGACATTCACCATGCAATCCACACGGCAGTCTCCGGTGAGCGTCAGGGCTATTACGCGGATTTCGGTTCACTGGAAACACTCGCGAACACGTTGCGCCTCGGTTTCTTTCACGCGGGCACGTACTCGTCATTCCGCGGACGGGTCCACGGCCGCCCCATCGACATCACGCATCAGCCGGCAAGTGCGCTGCTGGCCTACACGTGCACGCACGATCAAATCGGAAACCGTGCACTCGGAGACCGTCCGAGCGCCTACCTGACGCCAGGACAGCTGGCCGTCAAGGCCGCGCTCGTGTTGCTCTCCCCTTACACGCCGATGCTGTTCATGGGCGAAGAATGGGGTGCATCAACGCCTTTCCAGTTCTTCACCTCGCATCCGGAGCCCGAACTGGGCGAGGCAACCGCCAAGGGACGCAAAGCGGAGTTCGCGGCCCACGGTTGGAACACCGACGATATCCCGGATCCGCAAGACCCCCAGACCTTCCTGCGATCGAAACTGAACTGGGACGAACTTACCGAGCTGCCACACACTCGAATCCTGGCGTGCTACCGCGATCTGATTGCGTTGCGCAAGAGCCGAAGTGACCTCACCGACCCGTGGCTCGGGCACCTTCATGTCGACTACGACGAGGACAAGCGGTGGATAACGCTGCGCCGCGGCACCTTACAGATTGCCTGCAATCTTGGACCGGACGCGGCCCACGTCCCGGCCGGCGGAACCCCCATTCTCTGGTGGGATCGACCGACACAGGACGAGACCGCGTCCGCAACAGTGGTACCTGGATATTCGTTTGTCGTTCTGGAGAACTAACGCTTCGCGTTCTCTGGTGTACTCCGCAGCATCCGCAGAACCAGCGCCGCACAGATGAACAGTACGAGCGCTGTCGCACCGGTCGCCACATGCATACCGTCGACAAAGGCCGACTTCGCGGAATCGACCAGCACCGAGCCCGCGTCGCCAGGCAGGTGAGCGGCTTCCTGAATGGCGCCGCCGAGTGTGCCCTGCGCCGCATGCGCCTGATCCGCGTCGAGCATGGACGTGTCGATTCCCTTACGGAAAATCGCCATGACCACACTGCCGAGGATCGCGACACCGAGTGCAATACCCAGTTCGTATGCAGTTTCCGACACTGCCGAGGCTGCACCGGCTCGCTCCGGCTCAACAGAACTGACCACCAGGTCGGAGGTGAGCGTCAGTGCAACACCGACACCCGCGCCAACCAGTCCGAAGCCCGCAACGAATGCCAGTGGCCCGCTGTCGACACCGAGTGCCAGCAGCATCGCCGCGCCGATACCAGCGACAATGAGACCGGCACTGAGCACCTGCGTCACTGTCCAACGTCGAACCAGCCAGGCTGCGGCGACGGCGGTAAAGGCGCTGAGCAACATGCCGGGCAGCATGAGCAGACCTGCGTCGAACGCACCGTTGCCGAGGACCAACTGCAGGTACTGCGAGCCGAAGAACAGCACACCGGCCAGCGCGAAGATCGAGAGGAGGTTCGTCAGAACCGCCGTGGTGAACGACGGGTTGGAGAACAGTTTCAGATCCAGCATCGGATCCTTCAGACTGCGCTGACGACGGACGAACGCAACACCCGCGGCAAGACCGAACGCGGCAATTCCCAGCATCGTCAGATCGATACCGTGCACCACGGATTCCTTGACCGCGTAAACCAGCGGAAGCATCGTGGCCATCGACAATGCGGCGCTGACCAGGTCGAATCGACCCGGGTTGGGATCCTTGGACTCCGGGATCAGAATCGGGCCGAGCGCGAGAAGTGCGATCATGACCGGAATGTTGATCAGGAACACCGAGCCCCACCAGAAATGCTCGAGCATCCACCCACCGATCAGTGGTCCGGCTGCCGTACCACCGCCGGCCATCGCGCCCCAGATGCCGATGGCTTCGGTGCGCTGGCGCGGGTTGACGAAAATGGTGCGGATCAGACCGAGCGTCGCGGGCATGAGCGTCGCACCGGAAATACCCTGCAGCACGCGGGCACCGATCAGCATCTCCGGACTTGTGGAAACGGCCGCGACGACCGAAGCCAGACCAAAGCCGAAAGCACCGATCAGCAACAGCTTTCGCCGTCCGATGCGGTCGCCGAGTGTACCCATCGTGATCAGGAGACCGGCAAGGATGAACGAATAGACGTCGATGATCCACAGCAACTGTGTGCTGCTCGGTTCAAGGTCCGCGCTGATGAACGGGAGCGCAAGATCGAGCACTGTGCCGTCCACCGCGATGAGCAACACGGCAAAGGCCAGGACCACCAGTCCTGCCCAGTCACGTTTTGTTGCCCGAACGTCCTCGGGATTGATTGCAGACGTGTGATCTGCCGACACTGACATGGCTCTTCTCGCAACTTTCCGTGAGTCGACTACGCATTCACTGAACAGAATTTCACTGAACCGTCCAGCCGGTACAGTGATGACAACACTAACAGTCAACCGTCTGGGCGGTAAAGTTATTTCCCGGTACAGTTTCATCACATGGCTGAAGGCACACGCGATCGCATTCTCGACGCACTGGAGAAGTTACTGCTGGTCAACGGGGTCGCACAGGTCACCCTCGAGGCAGTCGCAGCACAAGCAGGAGTGTCCAAGGGCGGGCTTCTCTACCACTTCCCGAGTAAGGAAGCTCTCCTCGCGGCCATGGTTCGCAGACTCGGCGAACGCTCCGATCAGCAACTTGCGGATGCTGTTGCCGGCGGAACCTCGGCAAGCGAGTTCTACCTCCAGATCCCGGAAGCAACCGAACACGAAGAACTATCACTTTTCCGATCGATCATCGCTGCACTACGCACTGTCGACGGACAGCACGACGAAATCCAGAAAGCCGTCACCGACGTGATGCGCAGCTGGGATCAGGGACTGCAAGCCGAGATCTCCGATCCCGTTCAAGCCGAAATCATCCGCCTCGTGGGCGATGGCCTCTACCTCGCCGCAATGCTCGGACTCCCCCAGCCCGATCCCGAACTCCATCGCCAGGTGGTCGAGCGTCTACTGCCCTGACCACCCGGCGCATGAAGTGTTATGTCAGATACCGATAAGCCGGGCTACCCGGCTCTAGTCGCTCGGACTGCATCGGCGCCCGCTCCATCCGTTCGAGCAACGACGCCAAACCGTCGGCCGAGCCCAGTTCGATACCGACCAAGGCAGCACCCGTCTCACGGTTGTTGCGCTTGACGTACTCGAACAACGCGATGTCGTCGTCCGGGCCGAGTACCTCGGACAGGAAACGACGCAACGCCCCCGGCTCCTGCGGGAAGTCCACCAGGAAGTAGTGCTTGAGACCCAGATGCACCAGCGAGCGCTCGAGGATCTCGCCGTAACGGGAAACGTCGTTGTTGCCACCCGAGATCAAGCACACCACGGTGGAACCAGGTTCGAGCGTCAAATTCTGAAGGGCCGCAACGGAAAGCGCTCCCGCAGGTTCGGCGATGATGCCCTCGTTCTGGTAGATCTCGAGCATCGCCGTGCAGATGGCACCTTCGTCGATCTGGTTCACGACAAATGATCCGGTCCCGGGAATCGCGGACAACTGCTTGGCGACCAACGGCAACGACGCATGAGAGACCACGGCAGCGCCGAGCCTCGATACGACCTCGAACGGAACATCACCGATCCGCTTGACCGCCGCACCGTCCACAAACGGATCGACCACCGGCAGCGTCACAGGCGCACCGGCAACCAGAGCAGCTGTCATGGACGCCGCACCCGAAGGTTCGATACCCACGATCGACGTCTTCGGCGAACGCTCGTGCAGGTACGTGGCAATACCGGCGATGCACCCACCGCCACCAACCGGAACAACAATCGCGTCGAGGGGGGCGTCCAGTTGCTGCAGGATTTCGGCGGCAATAGTTCCCTGACCCGCAGCGGTACGCACATCGTCAAACGGCGGAACCATCGTGGCACCGGTCCTGGCGACATCCTCGGCCGCAGCTGCGGCGGCAGCGTCGTACGTTTCACCCACCATGAAGAGCTCGACAAAATCACCGCCGTGAGCGCGGATTCGGTCACGCTTCTGCTTCGGAGTGTTAGCCGGAACGTAGATCCGTCCGCGGATCTGCATTGTGCGGCACGCGTACGCAACACCCTGTGCATGATTTCCAGCACTGGCCGTGACGGCACCGGCGGCTCGTTCCGCCTCCGTCAGCTGTGACATGAGGTTGTAGGCACCGCGGATCTTGTACGAGCGAACACCTTGCAGGTCCTCACGCTTGAGGTAGACCTTGGCACCGGTCAGCGCGGACAGACGCTCGCTGTACTGCAGAGGTGTAGCCGCAATAACGTTCTGAATTCGCTCGATGGCCGCGTCAATTTCCCGCGCATCGAGCGCGGGCAGAGTGGACTTGGTAGCTACGACATCGGGCGAGTTAGACACTCCGCCATTTTTGCACGTCCGAGCGCAAGGTTTCCATCGCGGTCACCTCCCCCCTCATGTGCGTTGGGTGGCCGCGCGCGCTGAAACCGTCCCGTCCTCGTCAGCACGGAACAGTGCGTCGTTGTAGTGACATCGCGAGGGCACCCATCGGAAGGTCTTCTCCTCGGAGAACTTGTAGTACAGAGCCCGCCGACCAGCGTCGGGACCGGTGGGCGGCGGGGTGCTGTGCATGACGTCGCCAAAGTGAAGTGTGAGGTCGCCTGGCTCTGTTTCGAGCTTCATCACCGGCAGGTTTCCTTCCTCTCCCCACTTGCGCCAATGGTTGGCGTAACGATGCGATCCCGCCAGGACCATGAGTTGACCATTCTCGGGATTTGCGTAGTCGAGCTGAATTCCGCCTTGGATGAGAGGACACAGAACCGGATGCCCACCGATACCGTCGTCGACGTGCCAGCCGAGGTCTCCGTCACCCTTGACCACGTTGGACGATTTGATGAAAACCATCGGCCCGTCCAGGCGGTCGTCACACACGCGAAAAGCTGGGTTTCCCAAGCGCGCCCACTCGGTCAGTCGAGGTTCGAAGCAAAGATCTTGCAGCACTTGCGAATAGCGACCGAGGTAGTTGACGCGAGTAACCACTTCTTCGCCATCCGCGTTGACGGACCACCACGAAAACGGATCCCCTGGGGTTGTCTTGGACCGCACGAATTCGACTTCGTCGCGCAGCGTCGAGATCTCCTCCGGCGTGTACACCCCTTTGACATGGAGGAACCCCGCCGTGGCGAGAAAATGGCGCATTTCGTCGCGATCACCGTCCACCGGGAACCGTCGATGCAGATCGAGCGGAGTGCCGTCGCGATCGATCAACGTGTCCCAGACGGCTTCGGTGTAGATCGGTCGACCTGTTATCAATGCCCGCGTTGCCGGTTCCCATCGTTTCCAGCTCGCCACTGTGCCCCGCACAACCTTTGCCCGGCCGGTACGAACCGACCCACTGGCCGTCAGGAGTTCATGCAGAAATGCGGAGAACGTCGACTCGTCGAGTTCGACGAGCGTCGCGGCATTCGCGTCACCTTCGACCGCTTCGATGCCGTCCGCCGTGGCGATCCACGTAAATGTCAGACCGTCTACGCGGAAGGCCAGCGGGGGCACATCGGCCAAGTCGTCGACAACCAGCCTGCCGTTTTCTGCGTTCAGCGCTGGTAGCTCGACCGTATGGAACGTCTCACACGAATAGCGCGGGAACGAATCCGCAATCGCTTCGACCCACGGTAGGCCGGTTCCCAGCTTGTCCGTACCCACAAGCACCCCTCTCGGCAGCATTTTCTTCGACCTGTGTTACTCTGCAACACGATTGTGTTATATAGTGACCTTAGGGTGGTTTCATGTCCTCCGTCAAGGAAATCCAGTCCGTCCATAACGCATGCCGCTTGTTCGAGGCAATCGCTCGCATGCAGCCCGTCGGAGTCAGCGACCTCGCTCGCGACATTGGGATCGACAAAAGTGCCGCGCACCGATTGGCGATCACGCTGCACTCCGCTCGGTGGCTCGAGCGCACCGAAGACGGCCGGTGGAGCATCTCGCCGGCGATACTCCCCACCTTCCGGGAGTCCGCAGCCACAACTCTTGTGACCGGTACACGCCCATTACTCGAGGCAGCTCGTGACCAATCCGGGGAAATGTCGATGCTCGTCGTGCCAGACGGCGATCGCCTGATGATCGTCGATTCCGCCGAAAGCCGACAGACTCTCAGAGCGTCCGTAACCGTGGGGACCGAGATGCCCGCGCGTACCAGTTCGGCGCTGCGCGCTATCGCCGCCCACCTACCCGCCGAAGAGGTAGAGCCGTGGCGGCGCATTGATCCCAGCCTGACCGACTCTGCCCTCGCGGCAGTCCGAGCGCGCGGCTGGGCACAGAACGACGGCGAGGGATTCGACGGCACACGAGCCGTCGGGGCTGCCTTGCGGCGCTCCGACGGCCTACCGGTTGCAGCGCTGGTGCTGTGCGCCCCGGCCAGCCGCTTTCAACCCGAGTTGATGCAGCAACACGGAGAATTGGTCGCGCGGCTTGCGGAATCCTGGCAAGCCGGACGCTGACCTACCCTCTCGGGTTGAACTGCGACGGACGCGGCACATTCCGCAGATTCGACTTTGCCATCTGCACGGCCTCGCCGACGCCACCGTTCATCACCATCTTCGACATCGCGAGAGCGAAGCCCTTGACCTGACCGCCGGTTATGGTGGGCGGCAACGACAATGCCAACGGATCCGTCACAAGATCGACCAACGCCGGACCGTCGTGATCGAGTGCCTCACGTAAACCTGATTCGATGTCAGCAGGATTCTCGATCCGTCGCGAGTAGATTCCCAGCGCAGCCGCGACGCCCGCATAGTCGACAGCGGGAACGTCGACTCCGAAATCAGGCAAGCCGTCCACCAGCATTTCGAGCTTGACCATACCGAGCGTGGAGTTGTTGAACACCACGATCTTGACCGGCAACTTGTACATCGCCACAGTCACCAACTCGCCCAACAGCATCGACAGACCGCCGTCACCGGAGACCGAAATAACCTGTCGCCCAGGACTCGCCCACTGCGCACCCATCGCGTGTGGCAACGCATTAGCCATGGAACCGTGCAGGGCCGACGACAGGAATCGCCGCGATCCGTTGGGAGTGAGATACCGCGCCGTCCACACGTTGCACATACCGGTGTCCGCGGTGAAGATCGCATCCTCGGCGGCAAGATCGTCGAGAATCGATGCCGCGTACTCGGGGTGAATCGGGGTGCGCTGTTTCACCGGATCGGTGTACGCGCCGACAACTTTGGTCATCAATGTTCTGTGCACCTCGAGCATGTCGTCGAGGAACGCTCGATCCGACTTCCGCTCCACCTGGGGTATCAACGCTGCCAGTGTCGCAGCGACATCTCCGTGCACCGCAAGATCCAGGCTGGTTCGACGCCCCAATTTCTCTGCGGCAGAATCGATCTGAGCAGTACGAACGGTGTGCGGCAGAAACTGATCATACGGAAAGTCTGTGCCGATCAGCAGCAACAAGTCGGCCCCGTGCATACCGTCGTGCGCCGCGCCGTACCCGAGCAGCCCGGTCATGCCCACGTCATACGGATTGTCGTACTGAATCCACTCCTTACCGCGGAGGGAGTGCCCGATCGGAGCGCCGACCGCCTCGGCCAGCGCGAGCACTTCGTCGCGGGCACCTCGCACGCCGGCTCCGGCAAAGATCGCCACCTTCCGCGACGCGTTGATCACATCTGCCAGGGCGCGCACGTCACCCGCGTCTGGCACCAGCGTCGGACGACGAGTTGCGACCAGCGTCGGCGGTTCACCCTCCACCGGGCAGTCGGCGATATCACCGGGGAGAACGATCACGGATACGCCGCTTCGGGCGACCGCGTGCGTGATTGCGGACTGAACAACACGCGGCGCCTGCGCCGCTGTGCTGATCAGCTCGGTATAGCTGGAACACTCGATAAAAATTCGCTCAGGATGGGTTTCCTGGAAATAACCCATGCCGATCTGAGCACTCGGAATGTGCGACGCAATCGCCAGGACCGGCGCGCCCGAGCGATGTGCGTCGTAGAGCCCGTTGATCAGGTGCAGATTTCCCGGTCCACACGAGCCCGCACACACGGCCAACTCGCCGGTGATCTGGGCGTCGGCCGCAGCCGCGAACGCGGCCGCCTCCTCGTGACGAACATGAATCCAGTCGATACCACCCTTGGTAGAGCCACCGGTGCGCCGCACGGCGTCCACCACAGGATTGAGACTGTCTCCCACGATGCCGTAGATCCGGGAAACCCCGGCATCCACGAGCTGTTGAACCAATTGATCTGCAACAGATTTCGGACTCATCGGGCCTCCGTAGATCTACTTGGGTTCGAGCACGAACACCGGAATCTCTCGGTCGGTCTTCTTCTGATAGTTCGCGTAGTCGGGGAATGCCGCAACTGCGCGCTCCCACCAGATCGCCTTTTCGTCGCCCGTTACCTCACGCGCAACCATGTCGAAGACCTGCGTCGCATCACGCAACGTGACATTCGGATTTGCCTTGACGTTGTAGTACCAGACGGGGTTCTTGGGCGCGCCTCCCAAGGACGCCACAACGGCGTACTTCCCGTCATGCTCGACACGCATCAACGGCGTCTTGCGCACCTTGCCGGACTTTGCGCCGATGGTCGTGAGGATGACAACGGCCATCCCGTTGAGTTCGTTCCCCTCGGTGCCACCGGAGCTCTCGATCTGCTCGACCTGATCTGCTGCCCACGTAGCGGGACTGGGTTCGTATTCACCTGTAATTGGCATGGGTACAAGTGAACACCGACTGTCTGACCTTGGCCACCGCAACACGCACACTGCACGGTGATCGATACAGTGATGCACCCATCAATAAAGTTCGCTTGCCCGAAACCAGCTATCTGGATACCCTTAAAGTCCAGAACGGACCACAGAGACGACAGAGACGGTGGGTGACCTCATGACAACCGCAGGTTTCGACACCCGCGTGTCACGTCGGAGCACCGACAACAGCGTCGACATCGCCGGCACACTGTGGCCGCTGTACAAACTCGAAGCGCTGGCAATCGGTCTGGTCGTCTTTGTTGCCACCCTTGCTATCACCACGTCCATGCAGCCGGCAGTCCTCATCGCCGCCGCCGCGACGGTGGTTACGTGGTGGGTTCGCAGAAATTTCTACTCCCGCAGCTAAGTCTCTCGCTTCGCTCTTTCAGGACATACACAAACGTCTCGTTCACTTGGCTTCCCAGGTGAACGAGACGTTTGTTGTATGAGGCCCTAAACCGCCAGGCAGCCAGGCCCGAGGAGCGCCTTGAGATCGCCCATCAGAGCTGACGACGGCTCTACCCGCAGAACGTCGTCGACCTTCCACATCGTGATCTCGTTGCTTCCGATCAAACGGACATGCACGTCCGACGTGCCCGGGTGGCGGGTCAGGATTTGCTTGAGCGCGCCCAGCTTGTCCTTGGTGCACTGACGCAACGGCAACGACACCGAGAGCGGGCGTGCCACACCGATAGCCGAAAGATCCGGCACCGCAAGATCGTTGCCGATCAACGACATACGGTCATCCCGAATAGACACGCGTGCCTTCACCAGAACGATTGCATCCTCCGCGATGTCCATGCCGTACACGGCGTATGCCTGAGGGAAGAACAGCACCTCGATACCGCCGACCAAATCCTCAAGTTGCACGATGCACCAGGTGAGGCCGTTCTTGTTCACTCGGCGATCGACCGACGCAATAATGCCTCCCAATGTGACCTGCGCACCGTCTTGGACACCACCGTCGAGGATTGCGGCAATCGAGGTATCGGACTGCTGCTTGAGGATATGTTCGACGCCGTTGAGCGGGTGCCCGGAAACGTACAGCCCCAACATCTCTCGTTCGAGTGCAAGGCGATGTTTGGTTTCCCATTCCTCTTCGGGAATGCGAACGTCGAACACCGACGCGATGGACTCGTCCACTTCGGACCCGCCGAACAGGTCGAACTGGCCGATGGCCTCCGCCTTCTTGGTGCTCATGACGGCATCGATAGCGTCGGCGTGCACCAACATCAAGCCCTTGCGCGGATGTTCGAGAGAGTCGAATCCGCCTGCCTTGATGAGGGATTCAGTGACCTTCTTGTTGCATGCCATCGCGTCGATCTTGCCGAGATAGTCGGAGAAGTCGGTGAACTTACCCTTCTCCGTGCGCGCTTTGATGATGGATGCCACGACATTTGCGCCCACATTGCGGACGGACCCCATACCGAAGCGGATGTCCTCCCCCACCGTCGCGAAGTCGACCCGCGACTCGTTGACGTCAGGCGGCAGCACCGTGATGCCCATCTTGCGGCAGTCGGCGAGATAGACAGCGGACTTGTCCTTGTCGTCGCCGACCGAGGTGAGTAGACCGGCCATGTACTCGGCCGGATAGTTCGCCTTGAGGTACGCGGTCCAGAACGAGACGAGCCCATAGCCGGCGGAGTGCGACTTGTTGAACGCGTAGCCGGCGAACGGGAGAACGGTATCCCAAAGTGCCTTGATGGCGGCTTCGCTGAAGTTGTTGTCCAACATGCCCTGACGGAATCCGGCGTACGCCTTCTCCAGTTCGGACAGCTTCTTCTTACCCATAGCGCGGCGCAGCAAGTCGGCCTGTCCCAGGGTGTACCCGGCCACCTTCTGCGCCAGTTGCATAATCTGCTCCTGGTAGATGATCAGGCCGTACGTCTCCGAGAGGATCTCCGCGAGCGGTTCTTCCAGCTCGGGGTGAATGGGGCTGACTTCTTCGAGCGCGTTCTTACGCTTGGCGTACGAGATGTGGGCGTCCACACCCATCGGACCCGGCCGGTACAGTGCCAGTGCGGCCACGATGTCGCCGAAACCGGTGGGCTGCATCAGTTTCAGAAGCTCACGCATACCGCCACCGTCGAGCTGGAACACGCCGAGAGTGTCGCCGCGCGCCAGGAGTTCGTACGTAGCCGGGTCGTCCATCGGCAACGTGTCGAGGTCGATGTCGATACCGCGGTTGGCCTTGATGTTCTCGAGTGTGTCACCGATGACCGTGAGGTTTCGCAGACCAAGGAAGTCCATCTTGAGTAGACCGATGGCCTCACACGACGGGTAATCCCAGCCCGTGATGATCGCGCCGTCTTGCGCGCGCTTCCATACCGGAATCGCATCCATCAACGGCTCGGACGACATGATCACGGCACAGGCGTGGACACCCGCGTTGCGGATCAGACCTTCCAGACCGACTGCGGTCTTGTAGATCTTCGCGACGTCCGGGCTGGAGTCGATGAGTGAGCGAACCTCGGCAGCTTCCTTGTACCGCTCGTGCTTGGGATCGGTGATACCGGATACCGAGATGTCCTTGGCCATGATCGGCGGCGGCAATGCCTTGGTGATCTGATCGGCAATAGCAAAACCGGGCTTACCGAACTGCACGCGAGCGGAGTCCTTGATGGCAGCCTTGGTCTTGATGGTTCCGAACGTGATGACCTGCGCGACGCGGTCATCGCCCCACTTCTCGGTGGCGTAACGCACCATCTCGCCGCGACGGCGATCGTCGAAGTCGATATCGATATCAGGCATCGACACACGCTCGGGGTTGAGGAATCGCTCGAACAGCAGACCGTACGGAAGCGGGTCGATGTTGGTGATACCCATCGCGTACGCCACCAACGAACCTGCAGCGGATCCACGACCGGGTCCGACGTGGATGCCCACTTCTTTTGCATGGTTGATGAGGTCACCGACCACCAGGAAGTAGGCCGGGAAGCCCATCTCGTTGATGACACCGATCTCGTAGTCGGCACGCGCGAGGTACTCCTCGGGCGGGCCGCTGGGGAAACGTCGATCCAAGCCGCGCATGACCTCGGCGCGCAGGAACGTCTGCTGCGTATGTCCTTCGGGTACCGGGAAGATCGGCATCCGGTCGTGGAACTTCCACACGTCCTCGTACGACTGGACGCGCTCACCGATTGTCACTGTGTTGTCGCAGGCTCCGGGAACTTCGCTGTCCCAGATAGCCCGCATCTCGGCCGCGGACTTGAGGTAGTAACCGTCGCCGTCGAACTTGAAGCGCGTGGGATCCGAGAGCGTCTTACCGGTCTGGATGCACAGCAGCGCCTCGTGGTTCTCGGCTGCGTCCTTGGTGACGTAGTGGCAGTCGTTGGTCGCGAGCGGCGGAATGCCGAGCTGCTGACCGATATTGAGCAAACCCTCACGCACCCGACGCTCGATCGAGAGACCGTGGTCCATCACTTCGAGGAAGAAATTGTCAGGGCCCCAGATTTCCTGCCACTTCGCTGCCGCTTCGAGGGCTTCACGATCATGCCCCAGTCGCAGGCGCGTCTGGATCTCACCGGACGGGCAACCCGTGGTGGCGATGATGCCCTCGGCATGCGAGGCGATGAGCTCCTCGTCCATACGGGGCCACTTGCCCAACTGGCCCTCGATGGACGCAAGCGAAGACAGTTTGAAGAGGTTGCGTAGGCCTGTCGCATTTTCCGCGACCATCGTCATGTGCGTATACGCGCCGCTACCGGAGACGTCGTCGGACTTCTGGCTGCGATCGCCCCACAACACACGCTTGGTGTTGAACCGGGATTCCGGCGCGATGTACGCCTCGATACCGATAATCGGCTTGATCCCGGCCTTGACCGCTTCGTTGTAGAACTGGCTGGCGCCGTACATGTTTCCGTGGTCGGTCATACCGACGGCGGTCATGCCGAGCCGAGTGGCCTCCTCGAACATGGCGCCGACCTTGGCCGCGCCGTCGAGCATCGAGTACTCGGTGTGATTGTGAAGATGAACGAACGAGTCAGCCACGTGCGCCTCTCTGATGTCTGGGAGCTTGGTCGAGTGTATGCCCCGCTACCGACAGAGTCGGCGGCCGATCGATGTGACCGGCAGGCGGCGCGACGATAGTTACGTGACCGGCTCCTGCTTGGACGACGTCGACCCCTGTGAACGCCGATTAGCGCGGACGATGTCTGTCGTGAAGATCACCAGTGCCAGCCAGATCAAGGCAAACCCGATCCACCGCGACGCAGGCATGTCCTCACGCATCACCGCGACGCCCCACAACATCTGCAGCGCCGGTGTCAGGTACTGCAACATGCCCATTGTGGAGAGTTTCACTCGCTGCGCGGCAACACCGAACAGCAACAGCGGCAACGCCGTCACGGGGCCGGCCGCCATGAGGAGCAGGCTTTGGCCGGTGCCGCCGGAGACAAAAGCACCGGCGCCGGTCAGACCGAGAAATACGAGATATCCCACCGCGAACGGAGCGGCAACGACGCCCTCAGCCGTCAAGCTGGTTCGTGGGTCGAGCGGAACCACCTTCTTGATCAGTCCGTACGTCGCAAAAGACCCCGCCAGGACGAGTGCCACGATCGGCGGTTTGCCGTAATCGATGGTGATCACCACCACCGCTGTTGCGGCCAGCGCCAGCGCCACGATCTGAGCGCGTCGAAGCCGCTCTCGGAAGATCACCACACCGAGCAGGACAGTCACCAACGGGTTGATGAAATATCCGAGCGCGGCTTCCACCACTCGCCCCGACGCCACCGCGTAGATGTAGGTTCCCCAGTTGACAGCGATTGCCGCCGAGGCTGCCGTCACCAGCAACCACGTACGCCCGCTGATGCCGCGAAGCGAGGCAAGTCGACCGAGAACCGCCAACACGATCAGCATCAGCACGAGTGTCCACACCACTCGATGAGCAAGAATTTCGAGCGGGTCGGCAAAATCGAGCAAACCGAAGAACGCGGGGAATGCGCCCCAGATCAGGAAGGCGCCGGCACCGAACGCGATGCCCGAACTCGAACCGGACCTGGTCACTTTCGACAGCGTGATCTCGCGTCCGTCATCGGTGCTCATGGAACTGGTCCGTCATCCGGTCCTACCCGAACCACGTCCACATACTCCGGCAGCAGCGGCCGAACCGCTGCGCGCCACGGAGTGCCGTCTTCCGGCAAGGCTTCGAGCGCTCGGATCGATGGAGCACCTGCCAATGTCGCAAGTTCCTGCGCAGTGCCGTGCACTACCGCGCCGATCGCACACGCGCACCCCTGCGACAACAGCCGACTCGACACTTCCGCGACGCGTTTCTGCCGTTCGTCGACCCCCGTCATGGCGGCGAGTCGCGTCGCCGCAGCTCCAGGTGCCCGTCGAATCGCGTCGTTGTTGTCCGGTACTGCAATCGCGACCATCGGAGTCTGAACCCGATCCAACGGCACTCGGAACAACACCTCGGACACCCGAACTCCCGGGGTGGCCGCGATAACGTCGTCGGCAGTCATCGGAGCGGCAAACGATGCGAGGGCCCACGCCGAGCCCTCGACCGCGTCGAGTGATTCTCGCGCACGGTCGAGATAATCGGATACCAGTTCACCACTGTCCGGGCCGAGCGAATCGGTTCCCACCGGCGGGGTGGGAACCGGATTCAGCAGGCCGGCTCCAACGACGAGCGCAACAACTGCGATTCCCGCCAGCGCGGAACCGACTGCTCGCGCGCTCATGCGGATCGAAGAACCTCTAGCGCATGTTCGAGGTCTTTCGGGTACTTGCTCTTGATCTCGACCCAGCGCCCGTCCGCCGGATGTGCAAACCCGAGTGACACTGCATGAAGCCACTGCCGCTCGAGTCCCAACCGCTCGGCGAGGCGGGGGTCCGCTCCGTACGTCAAGTCGCCACAGCACGGGTGGCGCAGCGCGGAGAAATGCACCCGAATCTGGTGTGTCCGCCCCGTTTCGAGGTGCACATCCAACAGACTTGCCGCCTGAAATGCCTCGATAGTGTCGTAATGCGTGACGCTTGCCTTACCGTCGGCGGTCACGGCAAAACGCCAGTCGTTCCCGTGGTGCCGCCCGATCGGAGCGTCGATCGTTCCGCTACTCGGGTCCGGGTGCCCCTGGACCAGCGCGTGGTACCTCTTGTCGATAGTGCGCTGCTTGAAGGCCCGCTTGAGTACGGTGTACGCCCGCTCGGACGTCGCAACGACCATGACACCGGACGTCCCGACATCAAGTCTGTGAACGATGCCTTGACGCTCGTGCGCGCCCGACGTCGAAATCCGGAAACCTGCAGCGGCCAGGCCGCCGATGACCGTCGGACCCGTCCACCCCACACTCGCGTGCGCGGCAACGCCGACCGGCTTGTCCACGGCAACAACGTCGTCGTCCGCGTAGAGAATTTCCATGCCCTCGACGGGAGTGGCTTCCACGGTCAGCGGACGCGGCGGCTCGGGCAGTACAACTTCGAGCCACGAACCCGCGGTCAACCGATCGGACTTCCCGACAGCTACACCGTCGAGCAGTACCGAACCTTCTTCTGCAAGGGTGGCCGAGACGGTTCGAGAGAGACCGAGTAGTCGTGCCAATCCGGCGTCGACACGCATCGCGTCGAGTCCGTCCGGTACCGGCATCGAACGCGATTCCCTCATTTGCTCTCCCCCGTGACCTTGTCACTGCCCGGGCCCTCGCCCGTGTCCTTGTCACTGCCCGGGCCCTCGCCCGTGTCCTTGTCACTGCCCGGGCCCTCGCCCGTGTCCTTGTCACTGCGCAGGCGCTCGCCGTTGGGTTCGAACCCGAACAGCGTCAAGACGACCAACAGGATTGCACCGCACACGATCGCAGAATCAGCGATGTTGAACACAGGCCACCAACCGATGGACATGAAGTCGACGACGTGTCCGCGCATGAAACCCGGGGCGCGGAACAATCGGTCGATGAGGTTGCCGAGTGCGCCGCCGAGCACCAGACCCAGACCCAGCGCCCACCAGGGTGACCGCAGAGTGCGACCGATCTTGATCACTCCGATCACGACGCCGATTGCAACCAACGTGAGGATCCACGTCATCGACGTTGCCATCGAGAATGCGGCTCCGGGATTGCGGACCAACGTGAAAGTGACGACGTCGCCGATGATTTCGATCGGCTTGCCGGGCGTGATCGCCGCAACAGCCCAGATCTTGGTCAAGACGTCCGCGATCAGGATGACTGCCGCGATGGCGATCAGCATCGCCAACCGTTTTGGCCGTGTCGGTGATGCGGACTTCGACAAATCGGTAATCGGCTGATCCTCCGCGCTGAGATCTCGGTCTGGGTGGTCTGTACTCACGCCCACCATCATCCCCTATGTCTGCTGCTCTGCACGCACGCGCTCCCCGACCCGACCGGGCACTCCGGCGAAGCGGTTAGCCTGGAGCGCGTGCCACAGTTGTCTATCTCCGGCCGGCGCGTTCCGTATGTGTTCGCCGCCGCCCTTGCTCTCGTCACCGTTCTCACCTCATGCGGCTACGCCGAGCAGTCGCCTGATACGCCTTCGGCGACTCCAGCCGAGTTCACCGTCCCAGTCACCGCTGCGACCGTCGAGGTGCTCGATGCCGGAAGTGAGCCCAGGCAGAGCCTGCGGATGAACCTGCCGGCCGGAACCACTCAGGCAACAACCCTGGTGACGTCGACCGATGTGCGCCAGCAGATCGACCAGCAGCCGGTTCAGGACATTTCCTCGCCTGAAGTGACCATTCCGCTCAATGCCGTCGTGGCGACGGCCGCCACTCCCCAGAATCCGACAACCGTGGTTGATCTCACCCTGTCTGGCATGACTACGCCGGACGAGACGCTCCAAGCCGCCCTCGGTGGCGCCGAAGGGTCAGGAGCCGGGTTGACCTTTACAGAATCCGGTGCTGTCACGGCGCTGCGCTTACGCCCGTCGGCCGGGTCGGCAAATGCGGCCCGCGCGGCAATCGAACAGGCCTTCGGCCAAGCGGTATATCGTGCAGTTGCACTACCGACAGAGCCCGTCGGAGTCGGTGCCCGGTGGACGGTGAAGCAAGACGTCAGTAGCGAGATCCAACTCGATCAGACAACCACCGTCACCGTGACCGCGCGTGACGGCGACCGTCTCACCCTCGCCGTAGAACTGTCACAGACTCCGCAGAGCAACATCTGGAATCTCGCGGGCGGGGCGGGCACTCTCGACATCGATCAGTACGTCATGGCCGGGTCGGGAACCATGATCGTCGACCTGAATCTGCCGCTTCCCGTCAGCGGCGAACTTTCGGTCGGCGGCGACCAGGCTTACAGCGACCCGGACGGCACATCGGTCATCCGACAGAGCATTACCAACAACATTCGGTGGACATCGTGATGTCGCGTCGCGCTGTCGCCGGGCTCAGCGTGGTGACCGTTCTCCTCGTCGGCGGATGCGGTTCTGAAACATCTTCTCCCACAGCGTCGGATGCCTCGCCGGTACCCGATGTTGCCCTCGCTCCGTTCAGCACTGCGCCTGTCCCGACCGGCCTCACCGGCACTCCCCTGGACAAAGCAGCGCTGACGCAGACCGTACTCACACTCAGCGAACTACCAGCTGGTTTCGACATCGTGCCGGATCCGGTCGAGGATCTGGGCCTCGCTCCCGCACCCGCCACATCGGAATCCGACAAGTCCAGCACCAACCCCGCCGCTTGTGCCGGCGTGCTCGCACCGATCGCCACCCAGGTTCCGGGTTCAGTCGCCTCGATCTCGAAGATGTTCACCGGACCCGATTTCACGAGCATCGATCAGGACAGCGCCTCGTACGCCGACGGCGCCGCGGCCACAGCAGCATTCGCGAGTATGCAGGCCACGGTTGCCGGATGCGGCGAATTCTCGGGTACCGACGCCGACGGCATCAACATCACCTATCAGGTCGGCGCGGGGCATCAGCCGCCCGTAGGCGACGCGTCGTTCTCCTACCGAATCACGACGGCGAGTGAAGGTTTCACACTTGTCGCCGATGTAGTCGTCGCGGCAGTGGGACCCAACCTGACTCAACTCTCCGCCACCGCGCCGACGCCCATCGCGCCCGAGGTTCTGGGATCGATGGCCAGCACGGCTGTGGAGCGTCTACACACTCCGTCCTCGTAATCACTTCAGCCGGAGACACTCTCGCGAGCCCCCCGGACTCCGTCCTACTGAATGGGAGTGCCGCGCTGACGCTTCTGTGATCCTCGTTACCTTCCGGACGACAACGACGTCGGACAGAAGGAGCAGGATGCCCGGACGGCTAGCTGGAAAAGTTGCCTTCATCACCGGCGCAGCGCGAGGCCAGGGACGCAGTCACGCGCTCCGGCTCGCCGAAGAAGGCGCCGACATCATCGCCCTCGATCTCGCAGACGGCATCGATACGGTCACTCGGTTCTACCCTCCCGCCACGCCGGACGACCTCGCCGAAACAGTTCGGGGAGTCGAGAAGATCGGCCGTCGCATCCACGCCGGGATTGCCGACGTACGCGACTTCGACTCGGTGCGCACGCTTCTCGACCGCGGAGTCGCGGAACTCGGTCGTGTCGACATCGTGGTCGCAAACGCCGGGATCTTCATCAGTGGCGAACCGGCACACCGGATTACCGAAGACGAGTGGGACGACGTACTCGACGTCAACCTCAAGGGCGTGTGGCACACCTGCAAAGCCGCAGTACCGCACCTGATCGAGCAGGGTGACGGAGGGTCGATCGTCATCACCAGCTCGACAGCCGGAATCAAAGGCACACGCAACGCCGGCGCCTACGCCGCCAGCAAGCATGCGGTCGTCGGCCTGATGCGAACGCTCGTCAGCGAACTCGGCGAACACGGCATCCGCGCGAACACCGTCCACCCGGGCGCAACCGATACCGACATGATCATGAACGATCGCTGCTTCAACCTCTTCCTGCCCGGCACCCGGAACCCGACCAAGGAACAGGTGGCACCGCTCTTCGCGGGAACCAACGCCTTGCCTGTCCCCTGGGCCGATCCGATCGACGTCTCCAATGCGGTCCTGTTCCTGGCTTCTGACGAGGCGCGCTACGTCACTGGCACCGAACTGAAGGTCGACGCCGGCTTCACCACCCGCTGATTTCACGGAAAGTGTGTATATGACAACACAATTGGATTCCGCCGACCTCGACACGGTCGCAGTTGCGGCGACGGCAGAACAGTGGCTCTCCGATTTTGCCGACCTCCTCCGCTCCGGAGTGGGTGCTGAGATGGTTCTACACCCCGACGTGTGGTGGCGCGATCTGCTCGCCTTCTCCGGTGACCTACGCAGTCTCAACGGCAGCGCACCGATCGATGCCGTCATCGCGTCCGCGTTGGAGCAACGCGTGCACGGCGAACGCCTCGACCCGGTTGCCGCACCAGCATTGGTTCCGACACTGTCCGGATCCACGATCCAACTACTGTTCCGGTTCGACAGCGACCTCGGCCACGTGCGGGGTGTTGCCAGGCTGATCCTCGACGACGGCACCTGGCGGGCCCGGAATCTCCTCACCGCACTGGATACCCTGGCAGGCCACGAACCGACCACCGGCGAGCATCGACCGGACGGCACGGGGGATCATCCGGAGTACTGGTCGGCACGGCGCAGCCGCGAAGTCGAGTGCCACGACGCCGATCCGGATGTTCTCGTAATCGGTGCCGGCCACTCGGGCCTGGCATTGGCCGCTCAACTCGGCGTGCTCGGAGTCAGGACTCTTCTGATCGACCGCGGTGATCGAGTCGGCGACAACTGGCGCGGGCGCTACGACTCGTTGGTGCTACACGACGCGGTCTGGTCGAATCATCTTCCGCTCATGCCATTCCCATCGTCCTGGCCGGTTTTCACGCCCAAGGACAAGATGGGCGACTGGCTCGAAATATATTCACGTGCGATGGATCTGAACGTGTGGACGCGGTCGGAGATTGTGGAATCCACATTCGATCCAGGCGAGCGGCGCTGGACCGTCTTCGTCGATCGTGACGGCACACGGCGCACACTTCGTCCGCACCACGTGGTTCTCGCGACAGGTCTCAGCGGTACCGAACCTGTCCTTCCAGAATTTGCGGGCGCCGAGGATTTTGCCGGCGAACTGCTGCATTCGAGCCGGTATCGCACCGAACCGGCACGCAAGGGAACCCGCACCGTGGTGATCGGAACCGGCAACAGCGGCCACGACATCGCGCAGGATCTCTACGAATCGGGTGCGCAGGTGACACTGATCCAGCGTGGGCCCACCCACGTGGTGAGCGGGCATACCCTGTCTGATCGAGGCCGGATGCGCTACGGCGAACACACCTCCACGGACGTGGCAGATCTGCTCGACGCGTCGTCGGCACGCCTCGATCCACAATTTCTTGCAGCTCTGAAGTACGGTTCCGCCGCAATGGCCGAGGACGACCGCGAGCTGCTCGACGCTCTCGCTGCCAAGGGATTCGCGCTCGCCGACGGAGTGGACGGCACCGGAGTGATGATGCTGTTCTTGACCCGCAACGGCGGTTACTACATCGACGTCGGCGCCTCCCCGCTTATCGCTGACGGCAGCATCGCATTGGTATCGGGTCCGACCGTCGAGCGACTCGTCCCGGACGGGCTGATCATGTCGGACGGTACCCACGTCCCGGCCGACACGATCGTGTGCGCCACCGGGTTCCGTGGCATTCTCGACACCGCACGACGCGTCCTCGGTGATGCCGTCGCCGACGCCTGCGGTCCGGTCTGGGATCTGGACGACGAGGGCGAGCTTCAGTCGGTGTGGCGGGCGTCCGGGCACGACCGGTTCTGGATCCACGGTGGGAACTTCATGCTGGTGCGTAACTACAGCAAGTACCTCGCGCTGCAGATCAAGGCAGACCTGACGGGCGTCGAATTACCAACGCTGACCTGACGATCAGATGTCGCCCGGCCAGATGTCGAACGGCGTCCCCGCGGGGACGCCGTTCGAGGCGGAAACCACCCGAACTCTGCCCGGCCTGAGAACGGCTGCGCGCTAACCGCATACAGCCGCCTTCTCTGGGTATACACAGGCATGACGGTTCCTGTGACTGCACAATCACAACTGCAGGTGCTCGTGGTGACCACTCTCGTACTCAGTGCTGTATTCCTCGCCGTCGCCGGAATTCTCGAAGGTGATTTCGGTACGGCCGTCTGGGTCGCGGTGGTGCTGCCCTTGCTTTTCGATTGGCGGATCACCGTGCGAGGCAAGCCTTCTGCGATCCGTCCCGACTCGCCGCGTTGGCAGGTGGCCAAGCTGGTCTATGTCCTCACTCTCGGGGTATCGGGCACGGCAATCCTGGCATTCGACGACCGCGCCTTCGCCCGCATTGCGGGTTTACTCCTGATTGTCACGACTTTGTGTTACTTCGCGGCGTTCTACGATGCGCGCAGGCTCAGGCCACAGACTGCCTGATCGACTGATCACAGTTCCCTTTGACAACTTCCCTCCCGCAATGGACGGTAAGGGTAGCTGGATACGAACAATCAGGACACCGACCACCGTGAAATACCGTTGTGAGGAGCAGAAGTTCATGCCAGAGCCGCGAAGAGCCGAACACACCGATTACGTCGCCGCGAATCCTATCTTCTCCAGACCAGGAGAAGATTCGGTTGCCTCGAAATACACTCTCGAACCTGATGGCATGCTTCCCGAAACCGCGTATCAAATCGTCCACGACGAAACGATGCTGGACGGCAATGCCCGTTTGAATCTCGCGACGTTTGTCGGCACGTGGATGGACGACCACGCCACGCGCTTGTATTCAGAGTCGTTCGACAAGAACATGATCGACAAGGACGAGTACCCGCAGACGGCCGCGATCGAAACATACTGCTGGCGGATGCTCGCCGACCTGTGGAACGCACCGTCTCCGAAAGACGCGATCGGTACGTCGACCATCGGCTCGTCGGAAGCCTGCATGCTGGGCGGACTCGCTCTCAAGCGTCGCTGGCAGCACGCCAGGCGCGCTGCAGGCAAGCCGGTGGACCGCCCGAACATGGTGATGAGTTCAGCCGTGCAGGTGTGCTGGGAAAAGTTCTGCAACTACTGGGACATCGAAGCGCGATACGTCCCCATCAGCGAGGAACATCGCACACTCGACGGACACGACCTCGAGAAGTACGTCGACGAGAACACCATCGGTGTCGTCGCAATCATGGGTGTCACCTACACCGGCATGTACGAACCCGTGCTCGAGATATCCAATGCACTCGACGCGATCCAGAAGAAGACCGGACTCGACATCCCGATCCACGTCGACGGAGCGTCCGGCGCCATGATCGCACCGTTCCTCCAACCGGAAATCGAATGGGACTTCCGGCTCCCCCGAGTTCATTCCATCAACACGTCGGCGCACAAATACGGGCTGGTGTACCCAGGTCTTGGCTGGGTGGTGTGGCGCTCGGAGGACCTGCTCCCCGAGGATCTGGTGTTCAAAGTCAGTTATCTCGGCGGCAGCATGCCGACCTTTGCACTCAACTTCTCACGCCCCGGCGCCCAGGTGATCTTGCAGTTCTACATGTTCTTGCGGCTAGGCCACGACGGTTACCGTTCCATCCAGCAGTCCTCGCAGGACGTCGCGAAATTCCTCGCCGAAGGAATCGGCAAGCTCGACGCCTTCGAACTCTGGAACGACGGCAGCGATATTCCGGTGTTCGCGTGGCGCCTGAAGGCCGGGCACACCGAGAATTGGACGCTGTACGACCTGTCGGATCGACTACGCGCCAAGGGCTGGCTCGTGCCGGCCTATCCCATGCCGGACAACCTCACCGACCTCACCGTGCAACGCATTGTCGTGCGTAACGGTCTGAGCATGGACTTGGCTGCCAACCTGTTGGGTGTCATCGAAGAGGAAACCGCGTTCCTCGACGAACTATCCAGCCCGATGCCCAAGCCTCGTGTCACCGAGGGATTCCACCACTAAGCGAACCTGAACAAACAAAAGCGGCCGCCGAACCCGTGAGGGTTCGGCGGCCGCTTTGTCAGCTAGCTGAAATCAAGCAGCGCAAGCCGGGGTGGTCAGCTGAGCGAAGCTGACGATCTGGCAAGCGGTGGTCTTGGACAGTGCCCACTCGCCGTCCAGGTTCACGAAGACAGCGTTCATGCCGCCGGCAAGGGGCTGGCCGTTGATAACGATGGCGAGCGGTGCGGTAGCCGTGTCGCTGCCCGAATCGGTGACGGGGTCGACAACCTCGACCTGTGCGCCGGCAGCCTTGGCAGCCGCGGCGACCTGGTTGATCAGCTCGGGATCGGCGTCTGCGCCCTCGACGAACTTGACCTTCTCGGAGGACGGAACGCTCTCGTCGAGTGCCGTCGCGATCTTGGCATTGAGCTCAGCAGCAGTCGGGAGCGCAACCTCAACCTCGACCGTGGTGGTCGTAGCCTTCGCGGAGGTGGTGGTCTTGGTGGGCTCGGCCTCTTCGGAACTGCAGGCAGTCATCGTCAGGGCCGCTGCAATCGCGACGGCTGCGACGGTCATGTTACGAAGCTTCAACTTCTCAGTCCTATCCATTCCGGTTTTCACATACGAGCGTTGTCAGCACTGACGTGCATCGCTCGCGGTCCGCCACAACATTACCCAACGGTAAGCCGAAAAAGTCTAAGGGTGTCCTTAGAGAAGGCTGTCGAGTGCATCCGCCACCTGAAGTGACGCATCGTCGTCGGTGAAGGTTTTAGCGATTCCTGTTCCCGTGGAACGGGTTTCGAATCGAACGGTCACGACACCATGACCGGCGCCCTGCACCCAACCGTGTCCGAATTCGGGATGACTCACATCCAGACCGGGATGCCAGTATCGTTCCGGAACCCGCGCAGGAATGGGACTCTCGTCGAGATCCTCCGCGAGAGTGTCCATCGGATATCCCGGCACATCCTGATCCAACTCCGGAAACAGCGATCCCTGACGCACTGTGGAGAGCCCGGCAAATCCCACCCCCACCAACCGGATCGGCCCCAATTCCACCGGATCGATCACCTGCTTCTGCGCGGTGGCAATCAGGATCGCCCGGTCGAGGGTGGCATATGGCAACGTCACCGACCTGGTCAGCACACTCATGTCGGATTTCTTCAGCTTGAGCACGACCGTGCGCGCCGCGCGGCCGTCCTTCTCCAACCGTGAGAACGCCGCCCCACCGCTGTTCTCCACCGCCGCACGCAACTGCCCCAACGTGACGATGTCGCTCGCGAACGTCGATTCCGCACTGATCTGCTTGGAGTCCGCGCGCTCGGCCACGGGACGATCGTCGATACCCTGCGCCAGACGATGCAAGCCAGGGCCTACCGTCGTACCGAGGATGGACGCGACCTCCGATATCGGAGTGCGCGCAAACCCCCCGATAGTCACGATCCCCAACCGTTTGAGCTTCTCCTCAGCCACCGGGCCGATTCCCCACAGCTTGCGAACCGGAAGGGAATCGAGGAGTTCGTGTTGCTGACCCGGCGGCACCACCGCGACACCGTTCGGCTTCGCCAGCCCCGACGCAATCTTGGCGACCTGTTTGCCCGCACCCGCGCCGATGGACGCAACCATCCCGGTCTCTGCCAGTACCAAGGACCGTAGGTCCTCGCAGAACGTCCGCACCTCGTCCGCACCGGCTCCTGCCAACTCGGCCGGTTCGCCAAACGCTTCGTCCACCGACAACTGTTCGAGCACCGGCATGCGCAGACGCAACGCCTCGAACGCCCCTTTACTCAGTACCGAATACAGCGACATGCGCGGCGGTAGGACCACTGCCCCGCCGCCCACCAAGCGCCTTGCCTGATGCATCGGCATGGCGGACCGAGCACCGAAGGCGCGAGCCTCGTAACTTGCGCCGGCAACCACGCCCCTGCCACCGAGACCGCCCACCATGACGGGACGTCCGCGCAACGTCGGTCGGGTCAATTGCTCAGCGGAGGCGAAAAAGGCATCCATATCGAGATGAAGCACCCACCGGCGGCTTCGTGTGGGATCACCCTGGTTCATCGGCGGTAACAGTTCTCGATCTCGGCGAGCAATGGATTACTTCTGGACCTTCGGTTTGGCCTTCTTCGGTGGCTTCTTCTTGGGCAGTGGAAGCGCGTCGGCGGTTCGCTGAATGAATGCGTGCAGCCGATCCACGTCGTGAAACCGCTCCTCCGGGACCCGGTAATACTCCTTTGCGCCCGGGTACGGCGGCGCAAGGTCTGCGTCCGATCCGAACTCCGCACTGATCTCGGTCGGCTTGACGTACAGAACGTCACCGCAGATCAAGCCAACGACCTTCTCGTCGCAGTACAGGCCGTATTCACCGAACATAGCCCGCGCACGGACATCGAGCGGCTCCAACTGCTCGAGAATGCGCGCCACGGTGTCCTTGTTCGTGCTCATGAGAGCAAACTACTCCGGTGCTCCGACATATTTCGGGGCACCGGAGTAGTTGTCAGCTACTAGACCTTCGTGATTGCAGCACGGATACCGTCGCCGAGATCGACGGCACCGTCCCCGGCCTCGCCGATCGTGAACGACGTGGCCAGAACCTCACCGGCGATCAAGTCGCGATGACGATCGGCCCAGTCCTTGCGATCCTCCGGCACCTCGAGCACAACGTTGATGCGATCCGAGACGTCGAGTCCCGCGGCGCGGCGCGCATCCTGCAATTGGCGGATCCGGTCCTTGGCCCAACCCTCGGCCTCGAGCTCTTCCGTCACGACGGAATCGAGCACGACAAGACCTGCACCATTGGGAAGCGCTGCCGTCGAATCAGGCTCGGCTGCAACCAGTTTCTGCGTGTATTCCTCGGGCAAGAGCTCGATGCCCGCGGCAACCACTACACCGTCTGCGTTTTCGGTCCAATCGCCGGCCTTGACGGCCTTGATGACGGTCTGAACAGACTTGCCCAGACGCGGACCTGCAGCACGCGCGTTGACCGCGATCTCGAACCGACCGTGAACGTCGACATCCTCGGTCAGGTCGACCTTCTTGACGTTGACCTCGTCGGCGATCAGGCCGAGGAACGGACGCAGACGCTCGGCGTCCGGCGCCGCGACCGTAACCTCTGGCAGCGGCAGACGGACACGCAGGTTCTGCGCCTTACGCAAGCTCAACACTGTCGAGCACACCGTGCGCACGTCGTCCATGGCGGCAACGAGTTCCGGATCGCCAGGCAACTCGGACTCCGTCGGCCAATCGGCGAGATGTACCGAGCGTTCCCCGGTCAATCCACGCCAGATCACTTCGGACACCAACGGCAGCAAGGGCGCAGCCAGACGCGTCACAACCTCTAGCACAGTGTGCAGAGTGTCGATGGCATCACGATCTTCGTCCCAGAAGCGTGAACGCGACCGTCGCACATACCAATTGGTGAGTGCATCACAGAACAACCGGAGCTCGTCACAAGCTCCCGCGATGTCGTTCGCCTCGAGGGCATCGGTGATGACGTCCCTCGTGCCCGCCAGCTTCGCGAGGATGTACTTGTCGAGGATGTTCTCCGAATCCGTGCGCCACACACCACATTCCGGCGCGTACAGCTGCAGGAAGCTCCAGGCATTCCACAGTGGAAGCAAAGCCTGACGCACACCTTCGCGGATGCCCTGCTCCGTCACGACCAGGTTGCCACCGCGCAGGATGGGCGAGGACATGAGGAACCAGCGCATGGCATCACTGCCGTCGCGGTCGAACACCTCCTTGACATCCGGGTAGTTACCCTTGGACTTACTCATCTTGAGCCCGTCGTCACCGAGAACGATGCCGTGTGCTGCAACGGTTTTGAAAGCGGGACGATCGAACAGAGCCGTCGCGAGAACGTGCAGGGTGTAGAACCAGCCACGGGTCTGACCGTTGTACTCGACGATGAAGTCACCCGGGTAGTGGCTCTCGAACCAGTCGCGGTTCTCGAAGGGGTAGTGCACCTGGGCGTACGGCATCGAACCGGACTCGAACCAGCAGTCCAGAACCTCGGGAACTCGACGCATCATCGACTTGCCGGTCGGGTCGTCCGGGTTCGGGCGTACCAGATCGTCGATCATCGGACGGTGCAGGTCGGTCGGACGCACACCGAAGTCTGCCTCCAACTGATCCAGGGAACCGTAGACGTCGGTACGCGGGTACTGCGGATCATCGGAGACCCACACCGGAATGGGGCTGCCCCAGTAGCGGTTTCGGCTGATGTTCCAGTCGCGAGCACCTTCGAGCCACTTGCCGAACTGACCGTCGCGGATGTGCTCGGGAACCCAGGTGATGTCCTGGTTGAGTTCGACCATGCGGTCACGGAACTTGGTGACGGCCACGAACCACGACGGAACCGCCATGTAGATCAGCGGCTGACCACTGCGCCAGCTGTGCGGGTACGAGTGCTCGATCGTCTCGTGCCGCAACAGGTTTCCGGCAGCCTTGAGATCCTTGATGATGACGGGGTTGGCGTCGAACACCATCAGACCCTCGTACGGCGGCACCATCGACGTGAACTTTCCACCGGGGTCGAGGGGCTGAACGACCTCGATGCCGTTGGCGGTTGCAACATCCATATCCTCTTCACCGAAAGCCGGTGCGAGGTGGACGATTCCGGTACCCGAATCGGTGGTGACGTAATCGGCCGACAACACGACATGGGCGTTCGGGTGCCCGACGAAGAAGTCGAACGGCGGTGTGTACGACAGGCCGACCAGGTCGCTGCCCTTGTGCCGGGAAACGACCTCGGGCTCGTCCCCCAACTCGCGGGCGTAGTGAGCAACCCGAGCTTCGGCGAGCACGTAGCGCTTGCCGCCCTGACCGAGAACCTGGACATAGTCGATGTCGGGATGAACAGCCAAAGCGAGGTTGGATGGCAGCGTCCACGGCGTTGTGGTCCAGATGATGGCATTGGCACCGTCGAGCGGTGAGCCGGGCGCAACCAGCGGCATCTCGACGGTGACCGCCGGATCCTGACGCATCTTGTACGCGTCGTCGAGACGAGTTTCCTGGTTGGACAGCGGTGTCTGCTCGTACCAGCTGTACGGGAGAACGCGGAAGCCCTGGTAGATCAGGCCCTTCTCGTGCAGCTCCTTGAATGCCCACATGACCGACTCCATGAAGTCGAGGTCCAGGGTCTTGTAGTCGTTGTCGAAGTCGACCCAGCGAGCCTGCCGGGTGACGTACTCACGCCACTCGTCGGTGTACTTGAGCACCGACGCCTTGCAGTACTCGTTGAACTTCGCAAGTCCCATGACGTCGATCTCGGACTTGTCCTTGATGCCGAGTTGCTTCTCGGCCTCGAGCTCTGCGGGCAGGCCGTGGCAATCCCAACCGAACCGGCGCTCCACCTTGCGTCCGCGCATTGTCTGGAAGCGGGGCACCAAGTCCTTGACATACCCCGTCAAAAGGTGACCGTAGTGCGGCAAGCCGTTGGCAAACGGAGGGCCGTCGTAGAAGACGAACTCCTCGTTGCCGTCACGATTGTCGACCGATGCCCGGAACGTGTCGTCGTCGGCCCACTCTTTCAGAACCTTCTGTTCCAGGGCCGGAAATTTGACTCCGGTGTCGGCGGGGACGCCGTAATCGACTTTGGGATACCCGTTATTCGCCACTGCGATCTCCTCGTGCCTGTACTACTCGGCACGGGGACGATACGTGCGCATCTGCGTACGTACCGCGGTACCACCCCGCTTGCACCACGTGAATCCGGCAAAAAACTCTGCCAGGCCTTCCGTGTTGCCACTCTTCGCGAGCTGTGACGGGCTCACCCGTTCGGTTCTACTGAGTGCCTGACAGGCCCGAGCCTGGCTGAACACCGTTCTTCCGAAGGCTCCCCGGTGATTGCCGGTTCATCGCCTGTAATTCGTGAATAGCCTGTTCTTGACGAACAGTCTAATGCTCGCCGTTTTCGTTTGCCGACCCACCGTGGTTTCCCGGAAAATCCGTGTTGTCCGGTGTGTCGACGTCGGCGGTTGTATCCGGCTCGTCCAACGGCAGAACCGCCCTCTTACCGGTCAGCGCACTGACCAGCAGGAGGACGGCACCCGCCAAACAAATTGCAATACACGCCCACGCCCAGATAATCGACCCGGTGGTCAGCGCGATAATCAGGAAAGCAAATCCTGCCGCCGCGAGTCCTATCGTCACGACCAGCACGTGTCAACCTCTACCCGATGTCGGCGCTGACCTGGCGAGTATCCCTCGGTCAGCTGTTTCCCTTTGCGAACGACGGACTGCTGAAGGACTCCTGCCCACCGTCGACCGGAACCGCAGAACCACGCTGTTCGAGCTCTTCGAGCTGCGATTCCAGGTAGGACTTGAGGCGCACCCGGTATTCGCGCTCGAACGTCTTGAGCTGCTCGATGCGGCCCTCAAGGACGGATCGCTGCTGGTTGATGGTCGCCATGATCTCGGTGTGCTTCTTCTCGGCGTCTGCCTTGAGAGCATCGGCCTTCTCCTGAGCCTGGCGAAGCTGGGTCTCCGAGCGGGTCTGCGCATCGGTGAGCATTGCTTCCGACTTGTTGCGAGCGTCCGCGATCATGCCGTCAGCCTTGCTGCGAGCCTCGCTCATCAGCTGCTCGGAGTTGGTGCGGGCACTTCCGAGCAGCTGCTCGGACTCTGCCTTGGCATCGCCGGTGAGGCGATCTGCCATCTCCTGAGCCAGGCCGAGAACCTTGGCTGCCTGCATGTGGGTGTCGCCGCTCTGCGGAGCCTGTGCGGCAGCAGCCACGGGAACCGGTGCCACGACGGGAGCGGGCTTGGGAGCCTCGACCACGCGAGCCGGTTCTGGCTTGGGCTGGGCTACCGGGGCACCTGCATTGGCAGCCGGTGCCGGCGCCTTCTTTGCAGCAGCAAGTTCCTGATCCAGCTCGCTTACTCGCTGTTGCAGATCTGCATTTTCCTCGATGAGCTGCGAGAGCGCCTGCTCGACGAGATCAAGAAATGCGTCGACCTCGTCTTCGTTGTAGCCACGCTTGCCGATAGGCGGCTTGCTGAACGCAACGTTGTGCACGTCAGCTGGAGTCAGTTGCGGCATGGAAGGATCCCTTCACGCGTCATTTGGCGGTCAAGCAAGCATTCAGTTACAGCACGGTGTGCGTAGCAGCTAACCACTACGCGAGTTATGGGTTCCATTCTGGCACACCCCACTCAATTACCGGGCCGAGCCGACAACCGACATCAGGATGATGACGATGAAAAGCAAGACCATGATGGATAGATCCAAGCGAACCCCACCCAGGTTGATCGGGGGGATCAACCTACGGAGAAGCTTCACCGGCGGATCGGTGATCGTAAAAACGGTTTCGAGAATGATGGCGACCACTCCCGACGGACGCCAGTCTCTGGCGAACGAACGAACGAACTCGACAATCACTCTGCCGATCAGCAAAAGCCAAAACACAACCAGCACGAGGTAGATCACATCGAAAAGCGCGTTCACACCCTCACTCTGCCTGACTTCTGCGTCGCGTCCAAAACAGACACTCGCCATCCGAGGCCGGATTACGAGGCTGCGAACTCACCGAGCCGAGACCGTGAACACCCCTGGCATGCGACCCCTGCACAGGCCCCAGCACAACAGAATGTCCAGCATTTCGGCTGTTCAAGGAGCTATCTACGATCGAGAGCATCATTTCTGACTGTAGAAGCCCGTCTCCGCGATACGACGACGCTCCTCGGCGGAAACATCGATGTCGGCCGGTGAGAGAAGAAACACTTTGGTGGCGACCTTGTCGAACGAGCCGCGCAGAGCAAAAGCCAGACCCGCGGCGAAGTCGACCAGTCGCTTCGCGTCGGCGTTGCTCATGTCGACCAAATCCATGATGACCGGCGTGCCGTCGCGGAAGCGCTCGCCGATCGTGCGGGCCTCGGCGTAGCTCTGCGGACGCAGAGTCGTGATCTTGGCCAGCGGGCCGCCGTCGTCGACTGCGGGCGCGCGGCGAACCTCAGGGCGCTCTGCGCGGGCGTCAACTGCAAGATTTCCCCGGCTGGTGGGACGAGGCGCCATCGACGGACGGGGTGCACGCGAGGCAACCGTGTCCATTCTCGGACGTGATTCGTAGCGATCGAACTCGGCTTCTTCCTCATCCCGACGGCTGGGCGCGTAGCCAGCCTTCGAGAAAGCCGGCTCGGCAAACTCGCGGTCATCGCGTTCGGCATAGCCGTCATGGCTACGACGAGGTGCGCGACGAGCCTGATCGGGTTCTTCTACGTACTCGTCCTCGTAGTCGTCGAGGGGAACCATGCCGAAATATGCCTTGAACTTGTGCAGGTTGCTCATTGATCGACCTTCCTTGGCGCGGCGGATTGTTTCCGACTGCGGCCGGTCGCGGTGTGGACGGGTTGGGCGATCACCAGAGCGATCATTTCGAGATTACTGGTCGTGAGCCGAGCAGTGCGGTTCCGACACGCACGCAAGTCGATCCGTGGCGAACCGCAGCCTCGAGATCTCCGGTCATTCCGGCCGACAACTCGACCGCATGCGGATGCGACTCGAGGACGGTCCGATGGACCTCGTGCAGGCGAGCAAACTGCTCGTCGGCGTCCGAACCCAGCGGCGGAACGGCCATCAGCCCGGCCAGTTCCAGACCGTCGGCCGTCGCGATCCGCGCGGCGAGTGCCGGTAACTCGTCGAGCGCGATGCCGCCACGCGTCGGATCGGCGTCGAGGCTCACCTGAATCAAAACTCGCAACGGTGCAGCGCGATCACCGGCGGAGAGGGCATCGAGCGCGGCCCGATCGAGAGCGTCCGCGAGCCGCGCACTGTCGACCGAGTGAATCGCGTAGGCCCACTTCGCGACCGAACGTGCCTTGTTTCGCTGCAACTGACCGATCATGTGCCACCGAACAGGATCCGCCCCGTCGATTGCACCACCGGCGGCCGCTGCGGCGAATTCCGCAACCTTGGCTATCGCTTCCTGCTCGCGCGACTCACCGAACTCGCGGCAACCCAATTCATACAGAATTCGCGCATCCGACGCGGGGAAGAACTTGGTAACCGGGAGAAGTGTCACGGCAGAAGCCGGACGCCCTGCCGCGGCGCACGCCGCAGTGAGGCGGGACCGCACCGAATCGAGTGCCGCCGAGATCTCGGCCACGCGTCCAGAATTGTCGGCGTTCATGCAATCGGCCTAGTTGTCTTCCACAGCGACGATCGGATCCATCCAGATCACCGCAGCCTGACGCCCGGTGAGGGAATCGCGGCGGTGACTGAACAGTGCGCGGTCCTCGATCGTGCAACGAGGATCCTCGGCGACACCCGTAACACCGGCATCAAGGAGTTGTTTGCGGATTCCGGCCCGCAGGTCCAGACCGGGAGTGCCCTTCGCGGTACGAGTTGCACTGCCAGGCAGATGCTTCTCGACGTCGGCACGCATCTCGGCAGGCACTTCGTACTGCCGGCCACTGGCTGCCGGACCGAGGAAGGCGCCGATCCGAGAGACGTCAGCGCCTTGGCGAACCATCTCGGCCAGAACCCGCGGCACGATTCCGAGGCGCGCACCGATCCGGCCGGCATGCACGGCGGCGATGACGCCGGCCTGCTCGTCGGACAGCAGCACCGGAACGCAGTCGGCACTGAGCGTGGCCAGTGCCAACCCGGGGACAGTAGTGACCAAGGCGTCGGTCACCTCGATGACCTCGTCCGTCGGCTCGGTAACGACGGTTACGTTGCGCGAGTGGATTTGTTCCATCCAGACAAGATGATTCGGCTCGACGCCGATTTCGCGTGCGAGGCGTCGACGGTTTGCGTCGACGGCGTCGGCGTTGTCGCCGACGTGATCACCGAGATTGAACGAGTCGTACGGCGCTTCCGAAACACCGCCAGCGCGACTGGTCACGACACGGCGGACTCGGAAATTGGCGGTCGAGTTCTCGGTACTCAAAATTTTGTGCTCACAAACGTCGAATGTTCACTGCTGCACGGGACATGATCCCGAGGCAGCTTCCGGACAGAGATAAGGGATCAATCAAGAACAGGGTACCCAGAAAATCTGGATACCCTGCTCTCGAAAGCGTGCGCGGCGCTCTACTCAGCGACGCATGAAGACGGGAACGTCGACGTCGTCATCGCCGTCGTCCTCCTGTGGCGCAACATGGCGCGGCGGAGCAATCGGCGGCAGCGAGCCCGAACCAATCGGCTCGCGCGCAACCGGAACCTGCTGCTCCACAGGCGGTTCCGCAGCTACCGGTGAACGTCCGACCTCGCCGGCGCGCCCTGCTCCGATAGCCCCTCGGCCGGGTGCCGCGGACTCGACGGGGCGACGCGCAGGCGCTCCCCCGTCGAAACCGGCAGCGATGACCGTCACACGAACTTCGTCTCCGAGTGAATCGTCGATCACCGTTCCGAAGATGATGTTGGCATCGATGTGCGCGGCTTCCTGCACGAGGGAAGCCGCTTCGTTGATCTCGAACAGACCAAGATCGCTGCCACCGGCGATCGACAGCAGAACGCCGCGGGCGCCTTCCATCGACGCCTCGAGAAGCGGTGAGTTGATAGCGGACTCAGCAGCTTTGATCGCCCGACCTTCGCCGCGCGAGGAGCCGATGCCCATGAGTGCGCTACCGGCACCGGACATGACACCCTTCACGTCCGCGAAGTCGACGTTGATCAGTCCCGGAGTGGTGATCAGGTCGGTGATGCCCTGAACGCCGTTGAGCAGAACCTCGTCGGCGCTGCGGAATGCGTCCATCAAACTGACAGCCGCATCCCCGAGCTGAAGGAGCCGATCATTCGGGATGACGATGAGCGTGTCGCACGACTCACGCAATGCCTGGATGCCCGTGTCGGCCTGGCCACCACGACGCTTGCCTTCGAAGGAGAACGGCCGGGTTACGACACCAACGGTGAGGGCGCCCAACTTCCGGGCGATGCTGGCGACGACAGGGGCACCACCGGTTCCGGTTCCACCACCCTCACCGGCGGTCACGAACACCATGTCAGCGCCCTTGATGACCTCTTCGATTTCGTCCTTGTGATCCTCGGCGGCCTTGCGGCCGACCTCGGGATCTGCACCGGCGCCGAGGCCTCGGGTCAGTTCACGACCGACATCGAGTTTGACGTCGGCGTCGCTCATCAGGAGGGCTTGCGCGTCCGTGTTGACCGCGATGAACTCGACTCCCTTGAGTCCTTGTTCGATCATGCGGTTGACTGCGTTCACGCCGCCGCCGCCGATGCCGACGACCTTGATTACGGCGAGGTAGTTGTGCGGGGGCGTCATCGGCTCTCGCCTTCCGTGTCGTATTACGCGCTGTTGTCTATTGCTGGGTAAAGCAGGTACTGGGTAAAGCGGGTGAATCTCAACTCTCAACCTCAACCACAGGGTTAGAGTTATGTCAAGTATTCGATCTGAAACCAAACGCTATGCATCGACATCACGATCCGCCATTAGGCGCGCCGAAACTTCGGGAAGTATTTGACGTGAGTTCGCACATTCCGCGCCTGAACTAACGCACCGTCGGAAGGTCGGGACTCGACACGTCGTACGTCTGGCCCGGCTGCGTCAACAGCGGCAGCGTCACCGCGGCCTTGCGATCCGACTTCTCGACGCCACCCCAGTTGACGACACGCCCGTCGACCAACGTCATCGAGACATCCGAAATGGACCGGGCAGCAACCTCTCCCACCTGCATCCGTAACTCCGGCGGCAATGCCGCGAGCACCTCGAGCGCAGCCAAGGTCGGCGGGTCGTTCCATCCGGGTGTCGCCGTCACCAGTCGGGGCACGCCGGGCGGCGGGACGCCGATCTCGAAGTCGACGCCCTTCTCGTCCAGCAGATGGGTGCCTTCCGGCGAATCCACGAACACCATGGGGACTCGCTCGGTTACCGTCACCCGAATTGTCGACGGATACATCCGCTGTACACGCGCAGATGCAACCTTCGGAATAGCCGCGACACGTGCCGCTGCCGAACCTGCATCGACGCGCATCAACGGCGTACCGGCAGGGATTGCCAGCAATTCCAGGATCTGCTCCTCGGATACCGTCGACGCTCCCCTGACTTCGGTACCGCGAACCGAGAGAACTGGTGACAACCACGCTGTCAGAACGAGTCCGACAACAACAACGACCGCCAGCGGCGCCATCACCACCGGCCGCTTGTACCAGGGCGATTTCGGTGTCGGCGGCGGCTTCGGCGCAGTAGCGCGGGTCGAGTATCGCGATTCTGTGCGGGTACTCCGCGCTCTGGCGCCTGCGGTACGCCGGGCCGCCGGATCACGACGACCGCGGCGGCTACGTGCGTCCGAACTCATCGCGTCTGCGTGCGCGAAGCCTGATGAGGAACTGCGCGCAACGCGTCGAGGATCTGTTTGCCCAACATGGTCACGTCACCGGCACCCATCGTGATGACGATGTCGCCGGGACCGGCCAGGCCGGCTACCTGACGCGGCGCGAGCGACAGATCAGGCTGGTAGTGAACGGGTTTCGTGACAGCCTGTGCAACCAATGCCCCACTGACACCGGGCAACGGTTCTTCACGCGCACCGTAGACATCGAGAACGACTACCTCGTCTGCAAGGTCCAGCGCTGCCGCGAACTCGTCGGCAAACGTCGCCGTGCGTGAATACAGGTGCGGCTGGAAAACCACGATCACGCGACCGGCAGCAGAGTTCGCAACCGATGAAACATCTTGTGGTCGAACAAGATCCGCGGCTGCGCCGAGAACTGCTCGCACCTCGGTGGGATGGTGGGCGTAATCGTCGAACACACGCACACCGCGCTCACGACCCGTGAACTGGAACCGCCTGTGCACTCCCCCGAATCCGGCGAGCCCTTCGACGATCTCGTCGATCTCCGCACCGGCATCACGCGCAGCCAACAGCGCAGCCAGCGCGTTCAACGCCATGTGACGACCGGGAACAGCCATCCGAACCGTCCGCGCAGCCTTTTCCCCCGCCAACTGGAACTGCAGGACTCCGCCGACGTCGTGCGCCCGGAAATCGAGCAGTCGCACACCCACCTCGACCCCGTCGACCGGCTCGAACGCCGCATCTCCCGCATCTGCACTGCCGTAGCCGATGACTCGAATATCGCCCCGGCCGGAAGCTACGATCCGCTTGGCCAGATCCGCCGAACCCGCGTCGTCGAGGCAGGCGATCAGGAGACCACCGGGAGCCAGTTTGCCCACAAAATCGTCGAAGACCTGCACGTAGTTCTCGACGCTTCCGAAGTAGTCCAGGTGATCGGCTTCGATGTTGGTTACGACGATCACGTCGGGGTCGTACTGCAGCAGCGAGCCGTCACTCTCGTCGGCTTCTGCCACGAAGACGTCGCCGCTACCGTGATGCGCGTTGGTTCCGGCCTCGTTGAGTTCGCCTCCCACTGCAAACGACGGATCGAATCCGCAATGCTGCAGAGCGACTACCAACATCGACGTGGTCGACGTCTTACCGTGGGTTCCCGACACCAGGAACGTGCGGTTTCCCTCCATCAACGACGCGAGAACCGCCGGCCGGAGAATCACCGGGATCCCACGACGCGCTGCTTCGACCAGTTCCGGATTGTCCTTGGGAATGGCCGCGTGCGTGGTGACGACAACAGTGGGGCCGCCGGGAAGGAGATCCAACGCGTCGGCGTCATGGCCGATCCGGACCTGCGCTCCGCGTGCCCGCAAAGCCAACACGCCGCGACTTTCCTTGGCGTCGGATCCTGATACAAGTCCGCCGCGGGACAACAGAATTCGTGCGATGCCGGACATGCCGGCACCACCTATACCCACCATGTGTACTCGCTCGAGGTGGGCGGGCAGCGCGGTCATCGGTTTCCCCTATTTGTGTTGCGTACTGCGGTGTTGTTACGTGCTTCTGTGTTGCTTTTCCGGGCAGTGTCCAGAACGATCCGCGCGATCTCGGTCGCCGCGGTCCGGTGCCCGACACCGGCAGCCGCCGCGCTCATCGCCTGCAGTCGCGGCGAATCGGTGAGCAACGGCACCACGGTGTCCGCGACAAATGCCGGAGTCA
Source organism: Rhodococcus sp. AD45-ID (assembly GCF_003023755.1). Taxonomy (NCBI): domain Bacteria; kingdom Bacillati; phylum Actinomycetota; class Actinomycetes; order Mycobacteriales; family Nocardiaceae; genus Rhodococcus; species Rhodococcus sp. AD45-ID. The sequence goes on from NZ_PYHL01000001.1 coordinate 326,842, forward strand.
GGTCGGCGTCGCTGACGATCACCGCACCACCTGCTGCGACGACTGGCTTTGCGTTCAACTCCTGCTCACCGTTTCCATGTGGCAACGGAACGTAGACGGCCGGCAGTCCGACGGAGGACACCTCAGCCACAGTCATCGCGCCGGAGCGACAGATTGCGGCGTCGGCCGCGGCATACGCAAGATCCATGCGCGAGAGATACGGCACGGCAACGTACGGCGCAGCCTCCGAGAACTGCGCGGCGTCGAGCGTGTTCTTGGGTCCGTGTGCGTGCAACACCGAGATTCCCGCGTCTGCCAATTCCCGGGCAGCGCCTGACACCGCGTCGTTGAGCGACTTGGCCCCCTGCGATCCGCCGAATACGAGCAGAACCGGACCATCGAGCGGAAGGCCGAAATATTCACGCGCCTGCGCCCGCAAACCGGCCCGGTCGAAGTTCGCGATGGATGCCCGCACCGGAATACCCACGATGTCCGCGTCGCTCGCGCCGCGATTCTTCACCCCTGACCCGGGGACTGCAGCCAGGACACGCGTTGCCAGCCGCGCACCGATCTTGTTCGCGATGCCGGCGCTGGCGTTGGCCTCGTGGATGACAATGGGAATGGTGCGACGGCGGCGCAACACCCCACCGCGAGCGGCGAGGTACGCGGGCAGTGCCACATACCCACCAAAACCCACGATGACGTCGGCGTCGACTGCGTCGAGCACCTCACGTGTCTTACGCACCGACGCTCGAATGCGTAGTGGGAGTTTCACCAGGTCCATCGTCGGCTTACGCGGCAACGGGACCGGCGGAATCAGTTCGAGTGTGTACCCCCTGGCGGGAACAAGTGTCGTCTCGAGCCCGCGGGCGGTTCCCAACGCGGTGACGGTGGTGTCGGGTGCCAGCGCCTTCACGGCGTCCGCAACTGCCAGAGCAGGCTCGATATGACCAGCGGTTCCTCCACCTGCCACCACTACCGACAGAGCTGAATTAATGCCGCTCACCTACGAATTCCTCGCTCTCGAACTTCATGTGCATCGTGTGTCTTGCGCGTCGGCGCCTGCCGACGTCGTCCATTCTGCCCTGCTGGGGCCTTGCGGCTCGATTCTGCACTGCCGCGCGAGCGGCTCGATTCCGCACTGCCGCGAGGCCGGCTCGGCCTGACCGACTGAAACGGCACCGGCATCGGTAGCCGCAGCAGCTTGGAAATCCTACCGTCCTGACCGGAGTGCAGGGCGGCGATCGCTTCCGGCTCGTGACGTGCGGCATTGGCGACGACGCCGAACATGAACAGCGTGGTCGCCGTCGACGTTCCACCCGCCGACACGAGAGGCAACTGCAGTCCCGTGACGGGCAGTAGCCCCACGACGTATCCGATGTTGATGAACGCCTGCCCGGTGATCCAGGTCGTCACCGTCGCGGTCAGGATTCGCAGGAACGGATCCGAGGACCGCGCCGCAATCCGTAGGCCGGTGTAGACGAACAGAGCAAAGAGACCGATGACGGCAGCGCCGCCGACAAATCCGAGTTCCTCACCGATGATCGCGAAGATGAAGTCGTTGTGCGAGTTAGGCAGGTAACTCCACTTGGCCACGCTCTGGCCGAGTCCACGACCGAATATTCCACCGTCGGCCAGCGAGTACATAGCCTGACGAGCTTGGTACCCGGTGCCCTGCGGATCTGCATCCGAATCGAAGAAGGCGCGCACTCGGTCTGAGCGGTAACCCGCCGTCAACGCGAGAATCGCCACCGACACCACGCCGGTTCCGAGAATCGCGAGGAATAGTTTGATCGGCAATCCGCCGTACCAGAGCAGCGCAAAAAGAATGATGATGAGCGAGACGGTTGTGCCGAGGTCGGGCTGCAGGATGATCAACACGAAGACCACAAGCGCTGCCGGAACCAACGGTACGAGAAGTTCCTTGATGGTTGTGATCTCGCCGCGGCGCGACGCCAACACGTGCGCTCCCCAGATCGCAAACGCAATCTTGGCCAACTCGGACGGCTGCGCCGACAGCGGACCGATGACAAACCACCCGCGGGTGCCCTGCGCCTCGGTCCCGATACCCGGGATGAGAACCAGGACAAGCAGCACAACCGTGGTGACGAACACCGGGAACGACATCGCGCGCATCGAACGAATCGGCAACCGCAACGCGACGTAGAACAACACAAATCCCACAACGGCGAACATCGCCTGCTTCAAGAACATCGAGTACGCCGACTTGTTTTCGGCATAAGCCTCGACGCTCGACGCCGAGAGAACCATCACAAGTCCCAAGACCGTCAACATCACTGCGACGGTTACTACCAGATGAAATGACGCCAACGGCCGCGCAAGCCAGGCACCGATTCGGGTCTTGGGACCCTTGGTCATTCCGCGATCCCAGCCTTGTTCGCGCGTTCCGGCGGATCCGACAGTGCACCGACAGCCGCGGCAAAACTGTCGCCGCGGTGGCCGTAACTGTCGAACATGTCCAACGACGCCGCGGCGGGAGCAAGAACCACCGCGCTACCCGGCGACGCCAGCGCAGCGGCTTGATTCACCACCGCCGCCATCACGGCGTCCGCATCGGACCCGGATGGCAGCCGAATCACCTGCGTCGACGAGCTGAGATTTTCACTCACGTCTGCATCGTCCCCCGTCATCACGCGGACTACGGGGACCTCGGGCGCGTGTCGCGTCAATGCCTGCTCGATGTCGCCCGCGTCGCGTCCGAGTAACACCGCGCCGGCAAGTCGGCTGCGGACCTCTGTCACCAACTCGTCGACGCTGGCCCCTTTGAGCAGACCACCGGCCACCCACACGACTCGATCGTGAGCCAGGATCGACGGGCGGGCAGCATGCGGATTGGTTGCCTTGGAATCGTCGACGTACAGCACCGACCCGACATCACCGACAACTGCGCCGCGGTGCGGTCCGACCTTGTGAGCCGTCAATCCGGCCCGCACAGAGTCAGGTTCGATTCCCACAGCCCGCGCGAGGGACGCTGCGGCAAGCGCATCCATGACACCGGCGGGGCCAGGCGGATCGATGTCCGCGGCCTCGGCCAACTGCAGGCCGTCGCCGAATGCGTTGTCGACCAGATGGCCGTCCGACACACCCAACTCGCCGGGCGCCGGAGCGCCCAACCGGAACCCCACCACGATGTCGGCCTCGGCGCCGGCACCGAGCTCTGCGGCAATCGCATCGTCGAGTCCGACTACCGCGACCTTGCCACTGAGAGCCCGAGCCTTGGCCTCGGCATACGCGGCCATCCCGCCGTGCCAATCGAGATGATCCTCGGCCACGTTGAGGACAACACCGGCGTCCGGGCGCACCGACGGCGCCCAGTGCAACTGGAACGACGACAGTTCGACGGCCAGGTAATCGACTCGCGGCGACGTGTCCGACAGCGCAGACAGCACTGGAAGTCCGATGTTGCCGCACGCCCGCCCTTCGAGACCCGCAGCGTCGAGGATGGACGCGAGCATCGACGTAGTGGTCGTCTTACCGTTCGTGCCCGTGACCACCAACCACTTTCGCGGCGGACCGTAGAGACCGCAGTGGTCGATGCGCCAGGACAGTTCGACGTCGCCCCAGATAGGAATCCCGTGTCCTGCGGCGGCAGCCAGAATCGGGGCGTCCGGCCGGAACCCGGGACTCGTGACGACCAGCGCGAACTGCGTGATCAAACCACGATCTTCCTCGATCGAACTGGTCGTGACGGTGGTGTCTGCACCGAGTTCGGCGCAACGATCGGCAAAATCCAAGGTGGAATCGGCGACGGTCACCGAAGCACCAAGTGCGACCAGAGGTTCGATGGTGGCCTGGCCGGATACCCGGCCACCGGCCACCAGAACGCGTTGTCCGCGTAGCCAACTCAGGTCGTTCGCTCCAGCTTCGGTCACGGTCAGCCTCCGATAGCTGCGAGGAATTCGCTGTAGAAGAGTGCAAGCCCGATCGCCGACGCAATCGCGGCGAGCAGCCAGAATCTGATGATGACCGTGGTTTCCGCCCACCCGGCAAGTTCGAAGTGATGGTGGAACGGTGCCATTCGGAATACCCGTCGACGGCTGGACTTGAATACTGCTACCTGGATCACCACCGACGCAGCCTCAGCGACGAACAGTGCGCCGATGACAACCATCAAGAGTTCGGTGTTGGTGGTGATCGAGAGTCCGGCAAGCATGCCGCCGAGGGCCAGCGAACCGGTATCACCCATGAATATCTTTGCGGGAGCGGCGTTCCACCACAGGAATCCGATACACGCTCCGGCGCCGGCAGCGCAGATCAAGGCCAGATCGAGCGGGTCACGCACGTCGTAGCAACCCTTGACCGGACTGGTTTCGCACGAGTTGCGGAACTGCCAGAACGTGATGATGACGTAGGCGCCGAGAACGAAGCTCATTGCGCCCGCCGCAAGTCCGTCGAGGCCGTCGGTGAGGTTGACGGCATTCGACCACGCACTGACCAGCAAGTAGCAGAACGCGATGAAGACGACCGAACCGAGCGACACCGTGGCGATGTCACGCACGTAGGACAGGTGGACGCTGCCCGGCGTGAGACCGTCGGCGCCGCGGAACTGCAACGCGAGGATTCCGAAGATCACGGCCGCGACAAACTGCCCCACCAGTTTTGCCGTCTTGTTCAGACCGAGATTGCGCTGCTTGCGGATCTTGATGAAGTCGTCGAGGAAGCCGACGCCGCCGAGCGCCGTTGTCAGACCGAGAACCAGCAACCCGGACGCGGTCGGGCCCTCCGCCCCGTCGATGCCCATTCCGATGAGATGCGTTCCGAAGTACCCCGCCCAGATTCCGGCAAGGATAGCGACGCCGCCCATTGTGGGTGTGCCGCGCTTCGCCTGGTGACTGGCCGGGCCTTCGGTGCGGATCTCCTGGCCGAATCCCTGTTTTGCAAACGCCTTGATCAGAATCGGCGTGAGCATGATCGAGACCGCGAGAGCGATGCCCGCGGCCAGCAGAATCTGGATCACTCCGACACCTGCTTCTGCGCCAGGACCGCCTCGGCGACCGTCCAGAGTCCGATCGACTGTGAAGCCTTGACCAGCACCAGATCACCTGGCTCCAGTTCCGCCTCGAGCACCTTCAAGGCCGCGGCAGCGTCCGGGACAACCATCGACTCGTCTCCCCATGAGCCCTCCATCACTGCGCCCTGGTGCATCGCGCGGGCCGGACGACCGGTGCCGACAACAATGAGCTTCGTGACGTCGAGCCGCACGGCCAATCGGCCGATCGCATCGTGCTCGACTACCGACTCGGGACCGAGTTCCGCCATCTCACCGAGCACAGCCCAGCTGCGACGGCCGAAATGACGGTCCGATCTGGCCATCGACACCAACGCCTTGAGCGCTGCGCGCATCGAGTCCGGATTGGCGTTGTAACTGTCGTTGATCACGGTGACGCCGTCGCTGCGGTCGCTGACGTCCATGCGCCGGGCCGACGCGGCCTTGGTGTCTTCGAGGATGCGGGCGATCTCGGCGACCTCCACGCCGTTCTCGAGTGCAACGGCGGCCGCGGCAAGCGCGTTGCCGACCTGATGTTCACCGTGAACCGCGAGACGGATTCGCGCAGAACCCTTCTCCGAGTTCAGGGTGAAACTCGCACGAGCCTGATCATCGACGGTCACGTCCGTCGCGCGCACGTGCGCACCTTCGGACTGACCAACCAACACCACCCGCGCTGCGGTCCGCGACGCCATGGCCGCGACCATACGATCATCGGCGTTGAGGATGGCGACTCCGCCATCGGCCGCCGACGGAAGTGCTTCGACCAGTTCACCTTTGGTGGCTGCGATCGCCTCACGGGAGCCGAACTCACCGAGGTGCGCCGTACCCACGTTCAGGACGACGCCGATCTTGGGCGGAGCGATCCGCGCCAACTCCGCGATGTGACCGAGGCCGCGGGCCGACATTTCCAATACCAGGAATTTGGTCTGCTCGTCGGCGCGAAGGGCGGTCCAGGGGTGACCCAATTCGTTGTTGAACGAACCGGGCGGAGCAACAACGTCGCCCGAACCACGCAATACCGCAGCAACAAGATCCTTGGTGGACGTCTTGCCGGCCGATCCGGTGATCCCGACAACAGTGAGACCGTTCTGCGCCGACAACGTATCGACTACCGCGCGCGCCAATAGCCCCAATGCGTTCAGCACTGCCGCACCGGAACCGTCTGCGTCGTGCTCGAGCGCCATGACCGAACTCGGACCGCTCGTTTGCGTCGGCGCCACCACGATGGCGGGTACTCCCACCGGCCGCGCGGCGAGCACAGCCACCGCGCCGGCCGCAACCGCTGCTTCGGCGTGCTCGTGACCGTCGACGCGGGCGCCTGGCAGCGCCAGGAACAGTCCACCCGGACCTACTCTGCGAGAATCGAATTCGACGGTCCCTGTCACCATTGCCGACGGATCGTCGACGTCGTGCAGAGTTCCTCCGACGATCTCGGCAATCCGAGAGAGCGTCATCGGGATCATTTCGTGCCTCCATGCGCTGTGTCGATCGCGATCCGGTCGATCGCGTCTCCCAGCACCTCGCGGTCGTCGAACGGGTGCTTGACCCCGTCGATTTCCTGACCTGTTTCGTGGCCCTTGCCGGCCACCAGTACTACGTCGCCGGGCTGTGCCCAACGAACGGCTTGTTCGATCGCTTCCGCTCGGTCCCCGACCTCGAGCACAACCCCACGCTCGGATTCCGGGACCGCGAGCGCCCCGGCCATCACTGCTGCGCGAATCGTGGCAGGTACTTCGGTCCGAGGGTTGTCGTCGGTGACGATCAGCAGATCGCTGCCTCTCGCGCCGGCCTCCCCCATCAAAGCGCGTTTACCCGCATCGCGATCACCGCCGGCACCGACAACAACCCCGACGCGTCCGGAAACCTGATTACGCAGCGTCGCGATGACAGCCTCGAGCGCGGCGGGCTTGTGCGCGTAGTCGACCACGGCGAGGAAATCTTGACCGCGGTCGATTCGCTGAACGCGACCAGGAACATCCACCGATCCCACCGCCGCCACCGCCGATTGCACGTCGATACCGGCTTTCGCGCTCACCGTCAGGGCCAGCGCGGCGTTTGCCACGTTGTATCGACCCGGCAGTCGCAAGGACACCGGCCATGACTGCTCATTCGGTCCGGAAAGGTCGAACAACTGGGAACCGTCGGCTGCAACCTCGACCGAACCGACCTTCCAGTCGGACTCGGCTTCCGTGGTCGCCACCGTTGTCACGTCGCCTGCGGACGCCACTTCTGCCATCCGACGTCCCCACCCGTCGTCGACGCAGATGACGGCGCTATCGGCGTGAACTGTGGACGCCGGATCGAACAAACGAGCCTTCGCCGCGAAGTACTCTTCGAAGTCTCGGTGAAAGTCCAGGTGATCCTGCGAAAGGTTGGTGAACGCTCCGATGTCGAATCGGATGCCGTCGACGCGTCCGAGGGAAAGCGCGTGACTCGACACTTCCATCACAACGGTATCGATACCCTGCTCTGCCATCACGGCAAACAAGGCATGGAGGTGTGGGGCCTCAGGCGTGGTGAGAGCGCTCGGAACCCGCCGTCCATGGATTCTGGTCTCGATGGTGCCGACCAGACCGGGGTTTCGTCCCGCACCGACCAACGCCGCTTCCAACAGGTAGGACGTTGTGGTCTTCCCCGACGTACCGGTGATGCCGATGACCTGCATCTTCTCCGACGGTCGGCTGTAAATCTCAGCCGAGATCTCGCCGAGGACATCCCGAGGCTTCGGGTGAACGAGAAGCATCACCGGCCGGTCGACGCTCGGGTTCGACGCGCGCAACAACGCCAACCCGTCGTCGTCGGTCAAGATCGCGGCAGCTCCACTGGCCAATGCGTCACCGGCGAACTGCGCGCCGTGCGAGCGTGCGCCCGGCAGCGCGGCAAACAAATCACCGGCGACGATGTCCTGCGCACGCAGGTCGACACCCGATACGACGGTGGCGGCCTTCCCGGCACCCGACCATTCCGCGTGCAGCCAGTCGAGTCGGGCTCCGGACAACTCCGCCAAGGCCGTGATCGCCGTCTCAATCGGATTCGCCGGTCGTGCGTTCACCGCTACACCCGGCTCTGACGATTGCGAACGATTCGGCACTGTCACTCGACTCCTGGCGATTGTCGTTGGTCATGGCAGTCGCAGATTCGGACAACCGAAAACTGCGACGTATGAGATTACCGCGTGCAGGAACACCCCGAAGACCGCGTGGATCGTGATCCCTGACGAAACTGTGGATCGTGATCCGCTCGATCAGTCCGCCTGCAGCACCAACTTACGACCCGGATCCGGGGACATCGGCACACTGTCACGCTGCAGCATCCACGACGCGATGTTGTGGAACAACGGTGCGGCCGATTGTCCGCCGCCGCCGTCGACACCCCGCACGGGAGCATCCAACATGATTCCGATCACGAACCGCGGGTTGTCTGCCGGTGCGATGCCCGCAAACGTGATCCAGTAGTTGGAGTTGGAGTAGCACTTGCACGCCGGATCGATCTGCTGTGCGGTGCCGGTCTTGCCGCTGACCTGATAGCCCTCTACGCCCGCAGCCACACCCGTGCCGCGCTGATTTCCGGTGTCGTCCTGCGTGACCGATCGGAACATGTCCCGAACTGTCGCCGCTGTTTCCGGGCTCACCACCTCGATACCGTCAGGCTGCGGCGCTTCGGTTCGCTCCCCTGACGAGTTCTCGGTGGACTTGACGATGCGCGGCGGAATACGAACGCCGTCATTGGCAATCGCCTGGTACATGCCAGTCATCTGCAGCAAAGTCATGGACAAGCCCTGACCGATCGGCAAGTTGGCAAACGTGCCACCGGACCACTGGTCGCGGCTGGGGACCAAGCCGGCACTCTCGTCGGGAAGCCCGACCTCGGTGCGCTGTCCCAAACCGAACTTGTCGAGCATCTCGGCAAACCTATCCTCGCCGATCCGCTCGGCGAGCATGAGCGTTCCGACATTGGACGACTTCCCGAACACACCGGTAGAGGTGTACGGAACCACACCGTGATCCCACGCGTCCTTGACCGTCGCCCCCGACATCGTGATGCTTCCCGGAACCTGCAGAACCTCGTCCGGTGTGGTCAATCCGTCCTCGACGGCCGCCGCCGCGGTGATGATCTTGTTCACCGAACCAGGTTCGAACGGGCTCGTGACCGACAGATTGCCGGTCTCGACCGACCGCAGATTATTTTCCAGACCGATCCCAGGGTTGAACGTGTTGTCATTGGCCATTGCCAGAACCTGACCGGTCGCAACGTCCTGGACGACAACCGACGCGTTCTTCGCACCTGATTTGTCCTTCGCAATCTGCACCTGTTGCTGAACGAAGAACTGGAGGTCGGAATCGATCGTAAGCTGAACTCCGGAGCCGTTGACGGCAGGCTGCTTGTCGCGCCAACTGCCCGGAATCACAGCGCCGTCACTACCGCGGTCGTAGGTCTGGGAACCGTCTATACCGGCAAGGGTCGAGTCCATCGAATCCTCGAGGCCGAGTAGTCCGTGCCCATCCCACCCGGTTGCACCGACCATATTGGCCGCGAGTGAGCCGCCCGGATACTCGCGGATATCCTGGCGTTCGAGGCCGACCTCACGGAAGCTGTCCGAAATCTCCGCTGCAACAGCCGGATCGACGCTCCGCGCCAGATAGACAAACGTCTCCTCGCTGTTCAACTTCGCGAGAATGTCCTTTTCCGGGGCTGCATCACCCAGCTTCGCGTGGACTCCGGCCGCGATCTCGGCCAGCCGAGTCGACACTTCGGGTGCCTGCTGATCTGGTTCGACACCCGCTTCGATGCTCTTGGTCCGGGCTTCTTCCAGTTCTTTGCGAACGGCTTTCGGCTGGAACGTCAGCGCCTTCGCTTCCATCGTGAATGCGAGCGTCGTGCCGTTCCGATCCGTGATCGATCCTCGAACCGCCGGATCGATCTGAGTCGTCGTGCGCTGATTGGCCGACTCCGCAGCGAGGCTCGGAGCGTCGACGCCTTGAATCCACAACAGCTGCAGCGCTGCAACGGCAAGCGCCCCACACATCGTCCACCGACCTACACGCTGACGAAACGGGAAGGTCGCAGACTTCGATCCGCGAGGACCCCGAGAAGCCCGCTGCCCGGCAGGTTGACGACGTGGATCTCGCCGAGGCGCGTCGTACTGGGGATCTCGTCGGCGCGCGTCGTAGTGTGGGTCCCGATTCACCGACGGTCCTCAGTCGGAGACGGCACCACCGTCGTGGTCGGGGACGGAGGAGCGGACGTGACGGGGATCAATTGCTCACTCTGAGCGAGGTTTTGCGGGTTGAGTGGAGCCTGCGCAGTCGTCCGCGCAGCCGGGGGCGCCGAAGGTGCGGTGGTTGCCACCCTGGGCGGCGACGCCACGACAGGTGCGTCGAGCGGCGGCAACGGTTCGGCACTCGCCGGCGCCGGTGTACCGACCACCTCGACGCTACCGTCCGGGTGGACAACAAGGCGGGCCGGATCCTTGGCCGGAACCATGCCGAGCGCGCTCGCCTGATTGGCAAGCTCCGGTGCGGAGTTACGCGACTGGAAATCGCGCTCGAGAGCAGCCTTCTGCTCCACCAAAGACTGATTGAACTCACGGGCATCGCTGAGTTGATACGAGTCCTCGGCGGACCGGGTCGTCAGGAGCAACGTCACGGCAAGTCCGATGGAGAACAGCCCGATGATGGAGACTACAAACGGAATTCGGGCCTTGAACTCGCCGCCTCGAGAGAGTGCGGTGCCACTGGCACCCACCCCGCTGTGCCCGAGTGCCCGAGCCGTTCGCTTTTCGTACGCACGCTGCGCCGCACCCGAACGGCGCTTACGTGAAGATTCGTCCCCGGTGGTGCTCTGCTTCGTCATGCCCGCCTCCTGGCAATGCGTTCAGCGGCACGCAAGCGCACCGGAGCTGCTCGTGGGTTCTCCTCGATTTCCTGCTCCGAAGCTCGCTCGGCACCCCGGGTGAGGATCTTGAACTCCGGACCCATACCGGGAAGCTCGACCGGAAGCCCCTCTGGGCTGGTCGACTTGGAGCGAGGGACCAACTCGGCCTTGACAACTCGATCCTCGAGCGACTGGTACGACATGAAGACAACTCGGCCACCAACTGCGAGGGCGTCCAATCCTGCCGGTACTGCGGCACGCAAGGAATCCAATTCGGCGTTTACCTCGATCCGCAGAGCTTGGAACGTGCGCTTTGCCGGATGCCCGCCGGTGCGACGGGTGGCCGCAGGGATGGTCCGATACAAGAGTTCGACCAGAGCGGCGCTGGTGGTGAACGGCTCCTTCTCGCGCTGCCGAAGTATCTCGGACGCAATCTTTCCCGCAAAACGCTCTTCGCCGTACGTACTCAGAATTCGGGCGAGATCGCCGTGGCTGTAGGTATTGAGAACCTCGGCCGCGGTGAGCCCGACGGTCTGGTCCATCCGCATGTCCAACGGTGCGTCTATCGAATACGCAAAACCACGATCAGCTTCGTCCAACTGCATCGAGGAAACACCGAGGTCGAAGAGAATCGCATGAACCGACTCCGTCGTCGGCAGGCCCGCCTGCTCGAGCGCATCTTCGATGCCGTCATAGGTGGTGTGTACGAACGTCGTTCGGTCAGCGAAGGGAGCAAGACGCTCCGACGCGATTGCCAGCGCATTGGTGTCGCGATCGAGACCGATGAGGTGCAGTCCCGGGTACTTTCCGAGAAAGAACTCGGAATGCCCACCCAGGCCGAGTGTCGCGTCGATCATGACAGCGCCGGCGCCGCCGTCACCGACCGCAGTGATAGCGGGACCGAGGAGGTCGTCTGCGCGGTGCAGAAGAACAGGAACGTGCGCGAAGCCGTCGGTGTCCGAGGGTTCGTTCACCTCGCGATCAACCATGTGTGCTCCGGCTCCTACTTTCATGATTCCGATGAAGAATGACTGCTCGAACGGGCGAATGCTCCGAGGTCCCTGCCCGAAGGAGAACCTGGCGCTGGGGAAGTGCGTCAGGGCCTTTCCGGGCAGAGGCCTCGTGGCATTCGCCACAAACTATCCGCCTAGACGATCTCGCTGAGAGATTCGCCAATTGCTTGGGAATAGTCCTCTTCGTTGTCTCCGAGATACCTCTCCCAGGCTTCGAGATCCCAGATTTCGAGGTAGTCGACAGACCCGGTCACTACGCATTCCTTGGAAAGGTTTGCGTAACGCCGATGATCAGCCGAGAGGGTGATTCGCCCCTGGGCATCGGCGTGCTGTTCATCCGTGCCGGCTGCCAGAGCGCGAACATACGCTCGTGCGGCCGGATCATTACGTGGAGCTGCCGCTGCTTTACGAGCCAGCTTGACGAACTCGTCCCGGGGATAGACAGCAAGGCTGTGATCCTGACTCTTGGTGATCATCAACCCTCCTGACAACTCTTCTCGGAACTTGGCCGGCAAGGTGAGCCGGCCTTTGTCGTCGAGCTTCGGCGTGAAGGTTCCGAGGAACACTCGACACCTCCTGCGAGCTTTCGCCGAAACCCTCCCGTTTGGGCGAAATACGGCTTCAAGCTCTCCGCCCGCACCCACAGTACCCCACTTTCCCCCACACACAAGGAGCTACCGGGCACTAACCGGGCTGATTTGCTGAGTATTAGCAGCTCAAAGCAGGTGGGGAAAGTTGGGGAATTTTCGTCAGCAGTGTCCCCACGCACATCACCGACGTGCTCCGCCCTACGTCACACAGGCCCACATTCGACCTATAAGTCCAGCTCAACGAGTACGGCGGATTGCCGCAGCCCCATGCGCCCATCTTTACGCCAGAACTACCCATAGCAGGGGAGGAAAGTGGAGGGGACCATGGTCCCCCGATAACGCGACAGACGGCCGGCAACCAGTGGTTGCCGACCGTCATGTTTTGTTATGAGTTATGTCGCTTGCGAGGGCGCACGCGCCACCCGCACAGGTGGAACAATTCAGGTGAAATTGACCACCGTGACTCTCCCGCCGAACTGGCCGACGGGATCATCAGCTTGCGTCAGAGCTAGTCCTGCTCGAACCGGCGACGGAATCGATCTTCCATTCGGGAAGAGAATCCCCCACCTGATCGTCGACCGCGTGAATGCCCTCGGCCGCCGCTCGACCCACCCGCGCCTGGAGGCCCGGACTGGTGTTCACCGGCCTGAGCGCCGTCCGCAGTTGGTGTCCCAGTCCGTCGACCGCCGCCCCACAAGAGCATGACGCCGGCGCCGAACATACACAGGAACCCGACCAAGCTGAGAATCGGAAATGAGCCCAGTTTGAGGACTTGAAGGCCTGCAATCAACAGGATCAAGCCCACAACAAAGAGCGCCGCAGCTTGAAAACGCCGTCTACTCGACGGCGCCCTCATACGGCCGCCCCTCACATTGGAGGCGAACTTGGGGTCTTCGGCATAGAGAGCGCTCTCGATCTGATCGAGCATGCGCTGCTCGTGCTCGGAGAGTGGCACGGTACCTCCCCCGGCACTGGAAGTTAGGCAACCACCCCACGGTGTGAGGTGGCGGGTAGTCAACGTGAACGACTACCTGCTTTTTATACTACGAGCAGTTTAGGTCGCGGACCACCAACTCTGGGTACGAGTTATGCCACAAGCGTACGTATTTGCCCGGCCGAACCGTAAATCAGGCCCCATCAGGCCACAGAACCTGCATTTTCTCTGAATTCGGCCATCTCAGACATCAAAAATTTCAGGATGCTCTCAGGTCGATTCGACGAGCCTGACCGACAAAATCTTCGACCGCAGTCAGAAATCGGCCTACTTCGACAGAAAATCCATCGGCATCAGCGTCGCTGAGATCCACCTGCATGCCTGTTTCCACCGCCGCCCGGGTGTTCGACCAGCCGGCGAAGTAACTCGACCACGCGCCGAAAGTGGGTGCGTCCGCGTCCAACCGGGTCCATGCGTTCCCGCTCTTCTTACGCCGTCCACTTCCCGTCGCACCCACAGCCAGAACTGCTCCAGCGCCGCGCAACGCTGCCAGATAGGCGCATCGAAAGCGTTCTGACGCGTCTCCTGCTCCGACGGACTCCGCCAACAATGAATCGGCCTTCCCCAACAGATTCCACGCGAGTCCGCCTGCGGACCCACTTCCGGAGAACTCGGCGGCGGACGATCGCGCCACTCGCCCCGGCATTTTCGCTGACTTCGGGAGCCGTGACAGCGCCGACCGCGAGGGGCACGCCAGTTCCGCCGGCAGCGCCCTTTCGGACTTCGGTGTTCTTTCGGACTTCGCTCGATCGGACATCCGGGGCACCTCCCGCGCCAAAGGGGATTGCATTCACAAGGATCGAAATCTGGTGCGGCGGGGATGCCCGCTTCCCTTCGGGCATCCCCACCTCGGGTGTCATTTCCAGATCACCCTTATCGAACATTCGTTCGACCTATTCAATATAACTGCACCCACCGACAAGTAGTCAAGAGAAGAGGTGAGACCAGTCGACCCGCAGATCGCCTGGACTCCGTACACGGTCGACCTCGACCGCGAGGAATTCGCGAATCGACTGCACGAGGCACTGTCCGTGTACGTCACCGCGATGGACTATCCACGTGGCACCGAGTTCCACCGCGCGCCGATGTGGACGGAGCACTCGACCAGGCCGGGATGGAAAGCCGTCGGCGCCTGTGCCGGACGAGAACCCACTGCGAACTCTGTTGCTCCGGAAAACTCTGTTGCTCCTGTAGACACTTCTGCTCCCCTGATCGGAATCGCCTACGGCTATCGCGGAAGTTCGGACCAGTGGTGGCACCAACAGGTGCTGCACGGATTACGTCGCAGCGGTCGGCCGCAGTCCGAGATCTCGGCCATTCTCGACGATTACTTCGAACTGACCGAACTCCACGTCCATCCCAGTGGCCAGGGACATCGCCTGGGTGAATCCCTGCTTCGGCATCTCTTGCGAGATCGGACGGAGCGCTCCGTCCTCCTGTCCACTCCCGAGGTGTACGACGAGGACAACCGCGCGTGGCGGTTGTATCGGCGACTGGGATTTCAGGACGTGCTCAGGCGATTCCGCTTTGCCGGAGACAGTCGACCGTTTGCCGTGCTCGGACGAGGACTGCCGCTGTGACCGCGATTCTCGACGCAGTAGTTGTCGGCGCCGGGCACAACGCGCTGGTCTCGGCGGCCTACCTCGCACGCGAAGGCTGGTCGGTCCAGGTGCTCGAGAAAGACACCGTCCCCGGCGGGGCCGTCTCGACGATCGAACGATTTCCGGGACACAAAGTCGATCGTGGTTCGTCCGCGCACATCATGATTCGGCACACCGGAATCATCGAGGAACTCGGGCTTGCGGCCCACGGACTTCGGTACATCGATTGCGATCCCTGGGCGTACGCACCACCTCCCGCAGGTTCGGATCGCCCGGGAATCGTGTTCCACCGCGACCTCGACGCGACCTGCCAATCGATCGAACAAGCATGTGGCACACGTGATGCCGACGCCTACCGCAGGTTCGTGAATATCTGGTCGGGGCGCAGCGCGCGGGTGATGCGGGCATTTTCCACCCCACCCACCGGACCCAATCTGCTGTCGTCGTTCTGGGGCCTCGACACCGGGAGCGGCGGGAGCGATCTCGCGCGCCAGTTCCTCGCGACCGGTGACGCGCTCCTGGACGAGTATTTCGACAGCGAACCACTCAAAGCCGCCCTCGCCTGGTTCGGAGCGCAATCAGGACCACCGATGTCGGAGCCGGGCACCGCGCCGATGGTTGGTTTTGCCGCGCTCATGCACGTTCTGCCGCCGGGGCGCGCCGTTGGGGGCAGCGGCGCACTCAGCGCCGCCCTCATCTCGAGGCTGAAGGTCGACGGAGCCACCGTCGACCTCGGCGACGCCGTGACGTCGCTGACCCGCGACGGCGATCACTGGACCGTGAGAACTGCCGGTGGACACCAGGTTCGGGCTCGCACCGTCATCGCCGGCTGCCACATCTTGACGACGTTGGATCTACTGGGCAACGGAGGCTTCGACGCAGCCACACTGGATCGGTGGCGTCGGCGGATACGCGTCGGCCCGGGAATCGGCATGGTCCTGCGATTGGCAACATCGGCGCTTCCGCGGTACCCGTCGGCGTCGATTACCGAGAGCACGTCCGGCCTGCAACTTCTGGTGTCCGATCGCGCACACCTACGGACTGCTCACGGAGCAGCGCTCGGCGGCGAACTTCCCCCGCGCCCCGCGGTTCTCGGTATGAGTTTCAGTGGGATCGATCCGAGTATCGCTCCCCCGAACGAGCATCAAGTGACTTTGTGGTCACAGTGGCAGCCGTATCGACTGAGCGCAGATCGCGACTGGGCGTCGCTCGCGGAGTCCGAAGCCGATCGCGTGGTCGCCGAGATGGAGGCGTCGGCGCCCGGTTTCACCGACAGCATCCGCCAGCGGCACATCCAGACTCCGCGCGACATCGAGTCCGAGATGGGGTTGATCGGCGGCAACGTCATGCACGTCGAGATGTCCCTCGATCAGATGATGATGTGGCGCCCACTGCCCGAGCTGTCAGCGCACCGCGTCCCCGGCGCAGAGGGCCTCTACCTCACCGGCGCGTCGACGCACCCCGGCGGTGGTGTGTCCGGAGCGAGTGGGCGCAGCGCTGCGCGCATTGCACTGTCCGAGCGGCGCGGCACGTCGTTGCTGCGCCGGATACGTCGAAGGACGTGATCCGCCAACGTGTTCCGCTGATTCTGGCGTTGGCAGCGATCGGCGCGCAGATCGTGTATCCGTTGGTGGACGGCAGCTCTCGCGATGCCGTGACGATCGCCGTGGTGGGTTTACTGGCAGCCGCGTCAATCAGCCACGCGGCGATCAACCGTGGCGTTGTGTGGACCGCCGCGCTGATCGCAGTCACCGCGGGGGTCGGGCTGGCGTCGGAGATAGTGGGTACTGCCACCGGAATGCCGTACGGCTGTTACGGGTACAGCGTCGACCGACTCGGTCCGGCGTTGTCCGGTGTGCCGCTGATCGTGCCGTTCGCCTGGACTGCTGGCTTCTATCCGATCTGGTGTGTGGCCACTCGCCTGGTTCGGCGGTTCACGCCGGCCTCACGGCGAGTCGGCCGCGTCGCGCTCACAGTCACAGGGTTGGTCGGCTGGGATCTGTATCTCGATCCACAGATGGTGGCCGACGATCAATGGGCATGGTGTGTCGACAACGCGGGACTTTCCGGCATCGCTCACATTCCCCTGACAAACTACGCGGGGTGGATCGCGATCGGTCTGATCATGGCATCGATCATGGAAGCGATCGCGAGTCGATACGAAAAGCCGACGGTCTCCGACGCCGTTCCCTACGGCCTGTTTCTGTGGACGTGGCTCGGTTCTGCCCTCGCGCACGCCGTGTTCCTCAGTGCACCCGAGCTGCGCTACTCGGCCATGTACGGGTTTGTCGTGATGGGAATTCTCGGGGTCTGGCTTCTTGCCACCTTCGGCGTCGCGTTCGCCCGGTCTCGGACTTCCCACGCCGACACACCCCCTCGTAGCTGACTACCGATGCAGCGGCTGGCACGATGACGACTGTGCAACAGTCCACGGATGACACCACGCGGCCGCGACGTCGCAAGCAACTCCTTGCCACGACGGCTCTCGTACTGATGCTGGTGCCGCTGCTCGCCGGCTGCCTACGGGTCCAGGTCTCGATGGGTGTCTCGGCCGATGATCGCGTGTCAGGGCAGATCGTCGCCGCCGTGATTCCGGAGAACGAAGCCGATCCCGGGCCACAACTGGTACCGCCGACGTCGCTCGCGGAGAACATCCGGGTTCAGGAATACAAGAAGGACGGCTACGTCGGATCACAGGTGTTCTTCTGGGATCTCAGCTTCGGTGACGTCTCGCAACTGGCTGCCATGACGGACGAAGGCGCCGGTTCGTTCCAGCTCACCCTTCAGCGCAGTGGCGACACCGTCGCGTTGGATGGAAAGGCCGACCTCAAAGCCCTGCCCGCCCAGGGCTCCGACATCCAATTCAGCATCGCCTTCCCGGCACGCATCTCCACGACGAACGGCAACCGAGACGGCGATTCCCGGGTCTCGTGGACTCTGCCGGCCGGCGAGGTATCGACTGTGCGCGCAGAAGTGAACTACGCCGATCCGAGTACCCGCAGCTTTGCGGGATGGGCAGGCATCATGGCCGGCCTCACACTCGGTGTCGCGATTATCGTCGGTGCGATGGCCTGGATGGTGCGCAATCGCGCACCCGTCTCGCAGGCACCGAAGAGTCCACAATCGGCAAAGAGTGACACGCACTGAGCGGGAGTGCTAGACGCTCGCCTGCGAATCGGTCGACACATCCGACGTCAGCCCCAGACGTTCAAGAACCTCGCTCGTGGCCCGTGCGAAGTTCAACGTGATGAAGTGCAGGCACGGAGCGCCTTCAGCGATCAATCGCTCGCCCATTTCGGTAGCGAGGTCGATCCCGAGTTCACGCACCGCTGCCCGATTCTCCTGAGAACCCGAACCGGCGGCGGCGTCGAACCGGCGCTCGAGGGCGGGCGGCAACGACGATCCGGACAGTTCGAGCATGCGCCGCACCGACCGCAGTGAGGTGACCGGCATGATTTCGGGGATGATCGGCTTGGCGCCCTGCTCGGGGTCGAACGCGCTCACGCGATCACGCAGACGCAGGTAGTCGTCGACGTCGAAGAACATCTGCGTGATGGAGTACTCGGCTCCGGCGCGCAACTTCGAGACGAGGTACTTCGTGTCGTGGGCCAGGTCAGGTGCTCGGTAATGTCCTTCCGGGAACGATGCCACGCCGACGTGGAAGTCACCGAGATCGCGGACCATCCGGACAAGCTCTTCGGCGTACTCGACGCCATCGGGATGTTTCTTCCATTCGCCGAGGGGGTCGCCAGGGGGGTCGCCGCGCAGAACGAGGATGTTGCTGATTCCGCGATCGGCATAGGCGCCGACCATGGATCGGAGTTCGTCGATGCTGTGGGACACCGCAGTGAGGTGTGCAACCGGCAGCAACGTGGTCTCTTCGGCCAATTCTCCTGTGACCCGAACGGTGCGGTCACGAGTCGAACCACCGGCGCCGTACGTCATGGAGACAAAAGCCGGACCGAGCCTCTCGAATGTGCGCACGGCACGCCACAGACGCGCCTCGGCTTCTGCGTCGCGCGGCGGTGAGAACTCGACCGAGAACGGAATCCGACTCCCTGTGGAAGATGTGATCCGATCGACGATCGATGGTGTTCGGCTGGCCCAGCCATCGCTGGAGCGTCCCCTGACTGCATCGAATGTCACGAGGTAAGCATATGTTTTGTCAACGCCGAACGGAGCATCGCGTCCGTGAATACGTCCCGGATGCCAGGATCGTGCAGTTCACGGCCCACACCGGACATCGGTAGGGACCCCACTAAGCTGGACTCTACGCTCACTGCCTGGCCCTGTTCGCCGGTATGAGAAGTTACCGACCTTGGAGGCCATCCTGTCTGCTCGAACCGACGCCGCCTATCCGTCCTCGCTCGAGTTGCCGGCTTTGTTCGAACAGAGCTTGCGTGACTTCTTTGCCTCCAGGCGCGAAGCGGTGGAAACCATCGGCGGCGGATACGAAACCGCCGTCGACACTCTCGAGAGCTTTGTTCTGCGCGGCGGCAAGCGCGTGCGACCGGCCTTTGCGTGGACGGGCTGGCTCGGCGCCGGCGGCGACCCTCACGGCGACGACGCCGACAGCGTCATGCGCGCCTGCACGGCACTCGAACTGGTCCAGGCATGCGCGCTGGTCCACGACGACATCATCGACGCCTCCACGACGCGTCGCGGATTTCCCACCGTGCACGTCGAGTTCGAGAACCTGCACCGAGCTGACAACTGGAACGGCGACGGCGCCCACTTCGGTGAGGCTGTCGCAATTCTGCTCGGCGATCTTGCGCTCGCATGGGCAGACGACATGATCCGCGAATCCGGAATCGGCGCCGACGCCGCCGCTCGGATCAGCCCCGTGTGGTCGGCGATGCGCACCGAAGTGCTTGGCGGTCAGTTCCTCGATATCAGCAACGAAGCTCGCGGCGACGAGAGCGTCGAGGCAGCTATGCGCGTCAACCGGTTCAAGACTGCGGCGTATACGATCGAGCGCCCCCTGCACCTCGGTGCTGCCCTTTTCGGGGCAGACGCGCCACTGATCGACGCGTACCGGAAGTTCGGCACCGACATCGGTATCGCATTCCAGCTCCGGGACGACCTGCTCGGCGTCTTCGGCGATCCGTCGGTGACCGGCAAGCCGTCCGGCGACGACCTCCGCACCGGTAAGCGGACAACACTGTTCGCTGCCGCACTTGCGCGCGCCGATGACACTGATCCTGCTGCGGCACAACAACTCCGATCCGGAATCGGCGCAGAACTGACCGACAACGACGTCGATACGCTACGCACCCTGATCACCGACCTCGGGGCAGTGGACGACGCGGAAGCACGCATCGCCACCCTGGTCGAATCTGCCGCGGCCGCACTGGAATCGAGCAGCGCCACCGCGGAGGCCAAGACACGGCTGCGCGAGATGGCCCTCGCAGCCACGTCGCGCACGTACTGACAGACTGTTCATGAGTGATCCGTCACTATTGGGCACCGAACCGGCTGTCACCGGCGCGCGCAAACGAGTCGACGGCAGGGTTCGGTCTCCGGAGCAACTAAACTGTCCCCTCGTAACCGACTATTCGCCAGCAATTCACCACGTACGCGCTACCGCATCCGAACATCTCGGGGGAGGAAACTGCACTCATGACGCCCTCTGCCGCAGCCACCACACCAGCGTGGCATCGAAGGGCCGCTGATTTCCTTCGCACTCCCGAAGGACACAGCGCGCTGCTCGGATTCCTGGGCGCCGCCATGATCATGTTCGGCGGATTCGGCGCAGGTAGCGTCCGGCGCGAGGACCCGTTGCTCGAGTCGATGCATCTGTCCTGGCTCCGATTCGGGCACGGGTCGATACTGTCGGCGGCGATCGTGTGGATCGGCGTGTTGTGCATGATCGGCGCGTGGGCGCGACTGGGTCGCTCGGCGCTGCGCGGTGACGTCGGTTTGCGCGGGCTGCGATTCATCGTGCCGCTGTGGACGTTCCCCCTGCTCTTTGCCGTTCCGATGTTCAGCCGTGACGCTTACTCCTACCTTGCGCAGGGCGCTCTGCTGCGTGACGGCTTCGACCCGTACGAAGTGGGGCCGGTGGTCAATCCCGGCATCCTGCTCGACAACGTCTCCAATGTCTGGACGACGACAACAACCCCGTACGGTCCGGTTCATCTCCTGCTCACTGATGCCATTGTTCGCCTGACCGGTGACAACGTCATCGCGGGCACGATGTTACTGCGCATCACCATGCTGCCCGGCCTGGCATTGATGGTGTGGGGTGTCCCCCACCTCGCGCGCAAACTCGGTGGAAACCCGGCGATAGCCTTGTGGCTCGCGGTCCTCAATCCACTCGTCCTGATCCATCTGATCGGCGGCGTGCACAACGAGATGCTGATGGTCGGCCTGATGGTCGCCGGCATCGCTCTGGCCCTCGAACGCAAGCACATGTTCGGAATCGGTCTCATCGCCTTTGCCGTTGCCATCAAGGCCACTGCCGGGGTGGCGCTGCCGTTCATCGTCTGGATCTGGATGATTCACGAACGTGAAGACGCCGCAGCGCAGGGAACGGAAGCACCGAATCCGATCCGATCCTTTATCAAGACCGCCGGTAGCGGATTTGCGATGTTCGTTGTTGTCCTCGGTTCGACGTCGTTGATTGCCGGTGTCGGACTCGGCTGGACGACGGCGCTCTCCGGCTCCAACAAGATCATCAACTGGCTGTCGTTGCCGACCCTCGTCGCCGAACTGTCCACCGCCGCGACATCGTGGCTCACCGGCAATCACTTCGACGACATACTCCAGGTGACCCGGCTTGTCAGCGCAGTCGTGCTCATCGGAATCATCGCTTTTGTCTGGTGGCGATTCCGCACCACCGAACGCGACGCCGTGATGGGCATCGTGATTGTCATGGTTGCCATCGTGATTCTCTCCCCGGCGGCGCTCCCCTGGTACTACTCGTGGCCGTTGGCCGTAGCTGCCGGCTTTGCACTCTCCCCGACGACCCTGGCCATACTGGTGGGGCTGTCCAGCTGGCTCATGTTGATATTCCAGCCCGACGGATCGATCGGCATGTACTCGTTCCCGCACGTGGTACTGGCAACATTTGCCTCCGTCGTCGCGGCGATGACACTCCGGACGGAAGACCCACTGCGTCTACGGGGACACGCACCGGAGAAAGTCCCGGCAGAAGCGACGTCGACGGCACGATGAATTCGGTGCTCCGCACGGGGTGGGGTCAGTCGGCTATCGCATTCTCGACCACATTCTCGACCGCCGGGTGACCGTCCACCACCGCACGCGCCTGACGTTCGCCGTACCGGCTCCAGTCCGGTCGGCGAGCTACGTCAGGCCGGAAGAATCAATCAGACTCAGAAAGCCATTGCCTGTGCACGGCGGATAACCTCGCGGGCGAGGTGCCCGTGCAGGGCGTCGACGGGGCGTCCGGGGAGGGACTCGTCAGACTGGAAAAGCCAGCGCAGCGACGCTACATCGCTGTATCCGCCATCGTGCAGAACTGCCAGCAAACCGGGAAGCCATTTCACGATCTGGCCGTCTTCGTCGAAGAATTCCTCGGGAACCCCGAGTACCCCGTTGCGCTTGACTGCGATGATCTTGCGATCGCGGAGCAACTGGTGCACCTTCGCGACCGGCAACCTGACGCTCTTCGCTACATCGGCCAACTGGAACAGGGATACCGAAGAATCCAGGACATCATCACAATAAGGAATCGCGCTCACCACGGAAGTTTATCGGGTCGGCTTGTCGCCCGGCACGTGGGTGGAACTTTCCGTCGGCAGCGCTGGCTACGATGGACGAGGCGGATGCGACCACAGATTATTACTGCACCACAGATTTTCACAACGGAGGTCAAGGGTTGATCGGCGAAATGCTCGAACGCCGCTATCGCGTGGATGCGCCCATCGCACGCGGCGGAATGTCGACTGTGTATCGAGGCCTCGATACGCGGTTGGATCGGCCTGTCGCTATCAAGGTCATGGATCCGCAGTTTGCCGCCGATCCCGCTTTTCTCACCCGCTTCGAGTTCGAGGCGCGCGCAGTCGCCCGCCTCAAGCACCCTGCCTTGGTTGCCGTGTACGACCAGGGCAGCGATCGCGGTCATGCCTTCCTCGTCATGGAATTGGTCGACGGCGGCACCTTGCGTGAATTGCTGCGCGAGCGCGGCCCGATGCCGCCACACGCTGTCGCCGCCGTAGTCGGGCCGGTACTCGACGCGTTGGCAGTTGCACACCGGGCCGGCCTGGTGCACCGCGACGTCAAACCGGAGAACATCCTGATTTCCGACGCCGGTGAAGTGAAGATCGCCGATTTCGGTTTGGTGCGCGCCGCTGCTGCCGCGACAACAACGTCCAACAGCGTCATTCTCGGCACCGCCGCCTACCTCTCCCCGGAGCAGGTCACCTCCGGAGTGGCCGATCCGCGCAGCGACGTGTACTCCACCGGCGTCCTCATGTTCGAACTCCTCACCGGTACAACACCTTTCACCGGGGACACCTCTCTCTCGATCGCATACCAGAGAATTCACGACGACGTTCCGCCGCCCGGTTCACGAATCGCGGGCGTACCGGCGCAGTTCGACCGCCTCGTCACGCAGGCCACCAATCGTGAACCTGCGCATCGGTTTACCGATGCCGGTGAAATGGCAGCCGCCCTGCGCATCGTGTGCGAACAACTCGAACTGCCCGCGTATCGTGTGCCCGCGCCGCGGCGATCCGCGCAGCATCACAGTGCCGCCGCCGCACCGGCGCCGACGCCCCGGCCGGCAACACCCCGTCCCGCGGCCCCCGGTTCGCCCGCCACCACCGTTATCGGTGGCGCCGGTGCACCAGTCGGCGCCGCCACCACGGCATTTGCGGCCGGAGCTGCGGCGCCGCCTACAACCGCGCTGGCGCCGCACGCACCACCGGACGGCATT
Organism: Rhodococcus sp. AD45-ID; assembly: GCF_003023755.1. Taxonomy (NCBI): domain Bacteria; kingdom Bacillati; phylum Actinomycetota; class Actinomycetes; order Mycobacteriales; family Nocardiaceae; genus Rhodococcus; species Rhodococcus sp. AD45-ID. Next base: position 350,803 of record NZ_PYHL01000001.1, read on the forward strand.
CAGCACACCCGCGCGGTCACCGCACAAACCGTGCGTCCGCCCGTCGCCGAGACGGACGAGCACGAAGACGACTCTGCCGACATCGATCCACACGACCACTTTTCGCAAGCACGACGACGCTCTCGCCGGACCACTCTCGTCTGGCTTCTTGTCATCGCGTTGCTTGCGCTTGCGCTGGGGTTCGGCGGATGGTGGATGGGCTCTGGCCGATTCACCGCGGTCCCCCAGATCGGTGGCCTGAACAAGGATGCGGCAGTCACGGCACTTCAGGATGCCGGACTGTCGCCGGAAGTGCGTGGAACGTACTCGGACACCGAGGTTCTCGACACCGTGACCGGCACCGATCCCGAAGCGGGCTCGCGGATTTCGCGCGGATCGAGTGTTGTCCTGTTCACGTCGCTCGGGCGTCCGACTGTGCCGCCGATACCAGCGGGCGGCGCCGTCGAGGCCACCCGAGATCAGCTCACTGCGCGCACCCTCGTTGCCGTCGACGGCGGTGAGACGTTCAGTTCCAAGATCCCCATCGGCGGTGTCGCCGCTCTGGACCCGGCTCCGGGAACCACCGTGCCTGTTGGCTCCTCGGTCAAAGTTGTCACGTCCAAAGGATCACCGCCCGTTGATGTTCCCGACGTAAAGGGCATGTCGGAGAACGCGGCCCGGGCTGCCCTCGACAAACTGGGCATCACCGTCAGCGAAACCAGATCTGCCTTCGACGACGGTGTCGACGGCGGAAAGGTCATCGGCACCGACCCCGCTGCGGGTTCGTCTGTGAACGCCGGAACGTCCGTTGCCCTTCTCGTGTCCAGCTCCGTGAAGGTCCCCAACCTGCTGGGACGTAGCGTCGCCTCCGCTCGCGAGGAACTGACCCGCCTCGGTCTCACCCTCACCGTCCGCCAACTGACCCAGAACGACAGCTCGCTGATCGTCAGTCAGAGCGATAAGAACGATCGTGTGGAGAAAGGCTCCAACGTCACCGTTGTTGCCATTCCCTGATCGCAGCAGTGCCTGATCGAACCAACAGCCTGACAACGTAAAACGCCCCCACCCGCGCACGGCGAATGAGGGCGTTCGATACAACAGCTAAGCGTCAGCCGCGCAGCATTTCTGCGACGAGGAACGCGAGCTCCAACGACTGCTGGGTGTTGAGGCGAGGATCGCAGGCAGTCTCGTAACGACCCGACAGGTCGCCGTCCGAAATATCCTGCGCGCCACCGAGGCACTCGGTGACGTTCTCGCCGGTCAATTCGACGTGAATTCCACCCGGGTGGGTGCCGAGTCCGTTGTGGACCTCGAAGAATCCCTGAACCTCGTCGACGATGCGATCGAAGTGACGCGTCTTGTAACCGGTGGACGCCTCGTGCGTGTTGCCGTGCATGGGATCGCACTGCCAGATGACCTGATGGCCGGTGGCCTGGACCTTCTCGATGATCGCAGGAAGGAGGTCACGGACCTTGCCGTTGCCCATCCGCGAGATCAGCGTCAGGCGACCTGGCTTGTTTGTCGGGTCGAGACGCTCGACGTATTCGACGGCCATCTCCGGAGTGGTCGTGGGACCGATCTTCAGACCGATCGGGTTGGACACCAACTCGGCAAAGGCGATGTGCGCGCCGTCGAGCTGACGAGTACGGTCGCCGATCCACAAGAAGTGAGCCGACAGGTCGTAGAGCTTGGGGTGATCGCTGTCGTTGTCGAGACGCAGCATCGCACGCTCGTAGTCGAGGACCAAGGCTTCGTGGCTCGCGAAGATCTGCGCCTGGTGCAGGCTCGGATCGGTCACGCCGCAGGCGTTCATGAACTGCAGGCCACGATCGATTTCCGACGCGAGCTGCTCGTAGCGTGCTCCGGCCGGAGACGCTGCCACGAACTCGCGGTTCCAGTCGTGGACCTTGTGCAGGTCGGCCATTCCGGCGCCGGTGAGCGCCCGAACCAGGTTCATCGCGGCACTGGCATTTGCGTACGCCCGTACCAACCGCGACGGGTCGTGGGCGCGGACAGCCTCGTCGGCGACAATCGAGTTGACCATGTCGCCGCGGTAGGACTTGAGGCCCAACGAGTCGATGTCGGCTGATCGAGGCTTGGCGTACTGACCCGCGATACGTGCCACCTTGACCACCGGCATGGAAGACCCGTACGTCAAGACGACAGCCATCTGCAGCAGCGTGCGGATATTGCCCTTGATGTGCGGCTCGGTGTTGTCGGCAAACGTCTCGGCGCAGTCGCCGCCCTGCAACAGGAAGGCTTCGCCGCGCGCTACCTGCGCAAGGCGATCCGACAATGCCTCGACTTCGCTGGCCACGGTGATCGGCGGCACGCTCTCGAGCACAGTGCGCATCGCAGCCGCCTGGTCAGCGGGCCATGAAGGCTGCTGCGCGGCGGGTTTCGCAAGGGCCTCGTCGAGCTGCTGACGCAGTCCGGCGGGCAGCGGCGGAAGTTCGGGCAAGCGGTCGATCGGCACGTCGACAGTCCAGTTCACTAGTACAGGATATTCGCTCACCTACCCGCGCGTCACACAGGCTCTCGTTAGCGCGCGGTCTCGTCTAACCGAGTTCGGCGTCACAGCAGGTCAACGAAGTGACCGGACTCGGGCGATCGCGTCGAACTTCACCAGATTGTGTCGTGCGTCCGCCAAAGCGTCATGCGCGTCGGACGGTGCAGGCGGCAGAGCCGGGCTGCCGTTGTCCTCCCAGAACTGGCGCAACTCCCGCGTGTAGCGCGGCAACGACTGGGGCAGTTCGGTCATGTCGCCCCACAGCTGGCACAACGCGACGTGGTCGTACGCCGCGACCCATGCCCACAGTTCGGGAACCACCATCGGCCGCGGTACGAAGAACTTCAGGAGGTCGTCACGGATCTTGTCGCGCGACTTCCAGAGCGGAGACGACGGCGCAGGAAGCTTCGGCAGAACATTCTTGCGCACCCAACTGCCGGCCCGCGCCGGATCGAATTCCGTCGAGACGGCGTAGTACTCGCGGCCGTCCTCGCAGACGACGCCGATGGACACGAGGTCGATGGTTCGACCGTCTTCGATGAATTCACAGTCGTAGAAGTAGCGCACGGCTCAAAACTATGCCGCACCGCCGGTCCCGAGAGCTAATGCACGCCCGGCAGCTGTGGGAAATCTCTAACTGGCGCGCGTGTCCGGGACGTGCGGCCCATCAGTCTGCTCGGCATCGGGGTCGACAACGGCCGCAAGTGGAGCGGCAGCCTCGTCGGACTCCCCGAGCTGGTGGGTCTCGTCGGACGGGGACTCCTCCGCCTTGACCGGCTTCGGGTTCTTCAAACTCGCCGCATAGATGTCGACGTATTCCTGGCCAGACAGCTTCATCAGCTTGTACATGACCTCGTCGGTCACAGCCCGCTCCACGAAGCGGTTGCCGCCCATCCCCTCGAAACGCGAGAAGTCGATAGGTTCACCGACGATGACGGTGACCTTGGCCGGACGCCACATCCTCGAACCGATGGGGTTCATCTTGTCGGTGCCGACCATCGCTACGGGAATCACCTTGACACCGGATTCGAGTGCCAGACGAGCCATTCCGGTCTTGCCCTTGTACAGACGACCATCCGGCGAGCGAGTGCCCTCGGGGTAGATACCGAGCAGCTTGCCGGCATCAAGGACCCGTAGACCAGCGTTGAGCGCGTCCTGGGCTGCGTCCGCACCGGTGCGATCGATGGGCACCTGGCCGACAGCCGTGAAGAACCACCGCTGGAACGCACCCTTGAGTCCGCTGCCCGTGAAGTACTCACTTTTTGCGAGGAACGTGATTCGACGGTTCGAGCGCAGCGGAAGATAGAACGAATCCAGAACTGCCTGATGGTTGCTGGCGAGAATCGCCGCACCGTCAGTGGGAATGTTCTCGTGCCCCTTGATCGTCGGACGCCCGAGCAGCAGGAGAATCGGCCCCAACAACACATACTTGAAGAGCCAATACCACACGGCGTCCCTCCCATTCACAACCCGAATTGCCTTGTGCACGACCTTACTGCGCGCCGGTTACCCTCGCTACACATGCCCCGACCGCCACCTCGTGACCACAAGTGCGACTCAACGCCTGGCAGGCGAAATGATGCCTGGAACCGCCGAACGCGCCAACGCCGCCGCCCCCACCATCCCCGCGGCCTCCCCCAACTGGGCAGTGCGAATCCGGGCCAGAGGTCGATATTTCGCACCCGTCAACAACGTTGCGTACTGCTCACGGGCGTCATCGAGAAACAGTGGAGCCGAACTCGCGACGCCGCCGGCGATCACCACGACATCCGGGTCGTAGGCGTCGGCGACCATCGCCAGGCCGACTGCCAGCCAATGCGTGAACTCAGCCATCGTCGCCAGCGCGAGTGGGTCACCGTCGTACGCGGCATTGGCGATTCGACGCCCGGTCAAGCTGCCCGGGTCGACGGCAACTTCTCGCGCCAGGACTGTTGACGCGGCCGGATCTTCGGCCAGAAGTTCAATTGCTGTGTCCACCAACGCAGTTCCGCTGCAGTACCGCTCCCAGCAGCCGCGCTTGCCACACGCGCACGGGCGTCCGTCCGGCACGACCTGGACGTGGCCGAACTCCGGCGCAACACCGTAACTACCCCGGTACAGCTCACCGCCGATCAGCAACGCGCCACCGATGCCCGTCCCGATCGCCACCGTGACGACGTTCCGGCCACCAGCCGCAGCACCGAACCGATACTCCGCGTACGCCGCCGCATTGGCATCGTGTTCCAGAACAACCGGCAACCCCAGCCGTACGCTCAGGTCCTTGCCGACCGGCGCGTTCACCCACGGCAGGTGCGGAGCAAAAAGCACGATCCCGTGATCCGAGGTGACGAACCCGGCTACCGCCAAACCCACTGCGGCCACATTGTGCCGACTGACCAGTTCACGCACCACCCGATCGAGCGCATCCTCGAGCGACCGCGCGGACTGGGGCGTCGGAGCCTGCATGGTATCGAGCACTTGCCCGTCGACGTCGACCACCGACGCTCGAATACTGGTGCCGCCCACATCTATTCCGACGGTCAGGATGTCGGCATTTGCACTGCGATTGGTGATCATCCGGTCCACACTCCACACTCGGTATGCGTTCTTGACGATTGTGCCCACCGATGGCACCGAAGTACCAGCGTTTACCGCTTGACAGTCACCGTAATCGGAACGAAAGCAGGCGATCGGGGCTTCGGCGACGAGGTACCGTCGGGCGTCGGCGCCCCACCCCCTGGACCACCGTCCGGCTTCCCGTCGGATGGGGCGCGCCCGCCGAGAAACTCGTCCAGCAGCTCACGCAGCAACGCCAGGAGGACGGCAGCATGCCCTGCCAGGATTGCAAGTAACTCGTGATGTTCACCCCGCATCAAGGCTGCAACAGCGCACACCGGGCACCAACTGCAGCCGCTGAATGCAGGCAATTCCTCCGAGGTCTCGAGATCCGCCGCTGCGTTCGTGCGCCCCTCCGCCATCTGCGCCACAATCGGCTCGATCCGGGAGAGGACGGAATCGGCCAACACCCGAAACTCGGCGAGAAGCTTGGTGTGATCGTCGTTCATACAGGCCACACCGTGGGATCCGGCGAGAATCGAATGATCAGATAGGCACCGTCGAGTTCGGCACCGGTCACGACGCATCGCCGTAACACCGACGCAAGTCTCACTCTCCGTCGCACCCCGTCCGCTCCCACCAGCACATCGTCTTCGACCCGACCCAACGTCAGTGACGACGGATCGACGAGCGGCAGATACATCCGCATCGCGTAGACCGACTCCAACCCCGTCCCCGATTCCAGCGTCACCGCTATCGGGTCGGGATGGCGGTGCGGCTGCGCAGCGGCCCCCTCGCCCAGCGCAACTGCAATGTCGCCCAGGGCCGCCAACCCTACCGGTTCGGTGCCGACATGTTCGACAACCGTGACGGCAATCCCATCGGCGGCCTCGCGAACTCCCGCGAGCACCGACATCTGGGCCGCGCGAACGTTGGACAACCAGCACATATCTTCATCTGCGTAACTCTGCGAAACGGGTTGCGGAACAACACTATTGACGATTATCCGAGCAACCGGCAGCACTGAGAGCGCAAGACCGGACAGTGTGCGCCGAGTCGCAAGCGCCGCCGATCCCTGCGCCGACGTCACGAGATGAATCTCCGTGTGCGAAGTGTCGGCGATACACGCTGCGATCTCGTCGACCGACGAGACAATGCGTTCGATTATCGACACCAACAGCATCAACCGCACGTCGGTAGCCGCCACCGCCGCAAGCCGCCTGTGACGCGGCCACAGCCGCTCGAGGTACTCGGACACCATCGCGGGCGCGCCGAGGATCCGCAACGCCTCCGGCGACGGCGGGCAATCCACGATCACGACGTCGTATTCGCCGCTCGATGCCATCCCGACGACCTCGGCAAGCGCCAGAATGTCCGCGATGCCAAGCGAACCCGTGAGTTCCTCGGGCTCCAAAGTCTGGAGCGACGATCCGTGTTCATGGGAACCCGCCGCATCGAGTAGCGCCGACACACCACGGAACTTGTCTTCGACAAGCGTCAGCGTATCGACCTGCCAGACATCCATCCGGTCGAACAATGGGGTCACTACACGCGGAACCGGAATCGCCAGCACATCCGCAAGCGAATGAAGCCGATCGATCGACATCAGCAGAACCTTGGAACCGGCAGTCGCCGCCGACAGCGCTGCGGCAGACGCCAGCGTCGTCGTTCCACTGCCACCGCTGCCGATGAAGAGTTGAAGACGGGCCCGCGCGGCGTTCAGCCCTCGACTCGCTTCTTCAGTTCCTTCAAAGCCGTGTCCGTGATGATCTTCTCGGCCTTGCGTTTGAACAACCCGATCATCGGGATAGTCAGATCGACCGTCAGCTCGTAGGTGACGGACGTACTGCCGCCCGGCTCGGAACGCAAAGTGTACGAACCGGATTGGGACTTCTGAATCTCCCCGCTCACCAGTTCCCAGCTCACCGACATTCCGTCGGGCGCCCACGTGTACGCCAGCTCGTACTTGTCCTTCACCATCCCGGCATCGAGGACGAACCGCACCCGGTTCGCGCGGCCGTTGCCGCCAACTTCCAGAACCTCGACGGACTTGGCCGCCGCAACCCACGCGGGGTACTCCTCGAAATCGGCGATCACGGCCATGACGGCGTCAGGCTGAGCGTCGATGCTGATCAACCCCTTGGTTTTCTCGGCCATCCGACTACTCTTCCTTCCCTCGAAACTTCATGGTCCCCGTAATTCTCCCCGAACACGGGCCTGAAAACTTCCTGCCACGTCACACAGATTCGGGCGCCACACCTGCCGGGCGCCCCGCTTCCAGTTCGCGCTTGAGTTCAAAGGACATGACCTTGCCGTCGACGCGCCGTGCGCGATTCATGGCGGCCAGGTCGAGATCAGCCAGGCCTGACGGCGACACACCCACTGGTTCCGCGTGCAGGAAGTAGTGAACGATGGCGCCGTCCATGACCGGTTCGAGCCACACCTCCATGGTGCCGACGAGACTGCCGGACACGCCCCACCGGAAGCCTGCGGGACCGCGGTCCTCGCGCACCTCGAGCTGGAGATCTCGCCACCACCGGCGCCACTGCGCACGCGAAGACAACAGTTCGGCGACACGCTCGGGCGGTGCCGCGATGAAAGTCTGGTCTGCGACCTGAATGCTGCTCACGACAGTTAGCTTCACATATCGCGTCGACGAGTGAGCGAACGGTGCCACACCACTGCGAAACGGACAGACTGTAAGCCGGGCCACAACTATGCCGGACGTGCGACTACAGTGAATAGCGTCAAACCCTACTCGTCAGTATTTCGCAGTGTCGGAGGTATTTTGTGCCTGAATACAGCGCACCCCAGACGTTCACGATTCCCGAGGATGCCTCTGCGGTCGACTCGGTGTTCACATTCGCGAAGACGAAGCCTGCGGCCGTCGTCTACAAGCGAAAGGTCGGCTCCGCATGGGTCGACGTCACTGCCGGCGAGTTCGCCGCCCAGGTAACCGCAGTTGCCAAGGGTCTGATCGCGATCGGCGTCAAGCAGGGTGATCGCGTCGGGCTGATGTCCGCGACTCGCTACGAGTGGCCACTGATCGACTACGCGATCTGGGCCGCAGGCGGCGTGACCGTTCCGATCTACGAAACATCCGCCGCCGAGCAGGTTCGCTGGATTCTCGAGGATTCCGAAGCCATCGACCTCGTTGTCGAGAACGACGTCCACGCAGCCACCGTCAAGGACGTCGCAGAAGCGTCGCCGTCGCTGCGCACCGTCTACCAGATCGAGACCCCCGCAGGCGGACGCGGCGCCGTCGAGGAACTCTCTGCCCTGGGCGCCGACATTTCCGACGACGAGGTCCAGACGCGTATCAACGCGCTGAAGGCCTCCGATCCCGCAACCCTGATCTACACCTCCGGCACTACGGGCCGCCCCAAGGGCTGCCAACTGACACACTCCAACCTCATTGCGGAGTCGAAGGGCATCCTCGACTCCAACCTCGGCGATCTGCTCAAGACGCCAGGCGTGCGCACGCTGATGTTCCTGCCCCTCGCTCACGTCCTGGCGCGCGCGGTCAGCATCGCCTCGTTCGACGCCGGCGCCACCCTCGGGCACACCAGCGACATTCCGAACCTCGTCCCCACCTTCGGCGAATTCAAGCCCGACTTCATCCTGTCGGTACCGCGAGTGTTCGAGAAGGTCTACAACAGCGCCCGCGCAAAGGCCCACGGCGAGGGCAAGGGCAAAATCTTCGACGCGGCCGCGGAGACCGCTGTCGCGTGGAGCGAGGCCAAGGACAAGGGTGGCGCCGGTATCGTCCTCAAGGCCAAGCACGCGTTGTTCGACAAACTCGTCTACTCCAAGCTGCGGGCAGCCCTCGGCGGACAGTGCCAGCTCGCCATTTCCGGTGGCGCCCCGCTCGGTGCGCGGCTCGGCCACTTCTTCCGCGGCATCGGTGTCACGATCTACGAGGGCTACGGCCTCACCGAAACCACCGCCGCATTTGCCGTCAACACCATCGGCTCCCAGAAGGTCGGAACCGTCGGAAAACCGTTGGCCGGCAACTCTGTTCGCATCGCCGACGACGGTGAGATCCTTCTCTCCGGACCCGTGGTCTTCACCGGATACTGGCGCAACGAGAAGGCAACCGCCGAGTCGATCGAGAACGGCTGGTTCCACACCGGCGACCTCGGAACCGTCGACGCGGACGGGTTCATCACGATCACCGGACGCAAGAAGGAAATCATCGTCACGGCAGGCGGAAAGAACGTCTCCCCTGCCCAGCTCGAGGACGCATTGCGCGCACATCCGCTCATCAGCCAGGCAATCGTCGTGGGCGATCAGAAGCCGTTCATCGGCGCACTGATCACCATCGACGCCGAAGCTTTGCCCGCCTGGAACGAGCGCAACAACAAGGCAGCCGGCACCACCGCGGCTGATCTGGTCAGCGACGGCGAACTTGTCGGCGATATCCAGGACGCGATCGACGAGGCCAACAAGCTGGTCTCCCATGCCGAGGCAATCAAGAAGTTCAAGATCCTGCCGGTCGACTTCTCCGAGGACACAGGCGAACTCACCCCGACGATGAAGCTCAAGCGCAACGTCGTCCACGCCAGCTTTGCCGCGGAGATCGAGATGATCTACACGAAGTAACACCGCGCACACCTGTGGCCGCCATACCTTGGAAAAGGTGTGGCGGCCACAGTGCTTGATGCTCGAGGCTCAGCCGAGCAGCGCCTGCAACTTCGACGCGAGCGTGTCCCACTTCCAATCGGTCGCCACCCAGTCGCGACCGGCGGCGCCCATTGCGGCAGCTCGATCACGGTCGGACAGGATCTCGATCACCGAGGCGGCAACGTCGGCAACCGACGTACCGTCGACCACTAGCCCGGTCTTGTTCTGCTGCACCGTTTCCGGGGCACCGCCACTGCGACCCGCGATCACGGGAACACCCGTTGCCGACGCCTCGAGGTACACGATCCCGAGACCTTCGACGTCGAGTCCCGCACCGCGGGTGCGGCATGGCATCGCAAAAACATCGGCGATGGTGTGATGGGCGGCCAATTCCGCCGCCGGGACGGTGCCCGTGAACACGACGTGATCGTCCATCCCCGTCTTGTGGGCGAGCTCACGCAGTTTCTCGTCGTACGGCCCACCCCCCACGATGACAAGTACAGCGCCGTCGATGCTCGCACGGATAGTCGGCAGTGCCTTGATCAGCATGTCCTGCCCCTTGCGCGGCACGAGCCGTGACAGGCAGAGAATTGTCGGGCGCTCCCCCAGTCCGTACCGTGCCCGCAATTCTGCGCGAGCAGCCGAATCAGGATGGAAGACAGACGTATCCACTCCCGACGGCAGATGCTCCAGCGCAGCCTGCGGCCCGAAAGCCGCCGCGAACCGGCCTCGGGTGTATTTGCTGACGAAGGTAACCGTATCCGTGTTTTCACCGATTGTCCGCAACGACTGCCGCGCACCGGGAATCATCGACCAACCCACTTCGTGACCGTGAGTACTCGCGATCACCCGCGACGCACCTGCCCGGCGGACCACCGGCGCCAACAACGCAAGGGGCGCCGCCGCGCCGAACCACACGGACTCGCAGTCATGCTTCTTGACCAGTTTCGCGGCCCGTCTGGCGACAAACGGAGTCGGAAGCATCAATGTCGTGGGATGCCTCACGACCTCGAAAGGTTGAGCGGCATCGAACTTCTTGTGCGAATCACCACGCCAACGAGGCGCATAGACAACCAACTTGTCGGCCGGAAGATGCTTCGCGAACGTATGTAGATACGACTGGATTCCGCCCGGTCGGGGCGGAAAATCATTGGTCACCAAAAGGGTCCGGCGCATTCGTCCACCGTAAAGCACGAGCCGATCAACCCACGCTGCGGTGCAGCCAATCAACCCAGTGTGCGGTGCAGCCAATCAACCCAGTGTGCGGTGCAGCCAATCCACCCAGCCGTCGCGCAGGTCGTCGATACTCACACCAAGTACGTCGACGATGCGCCGGTTGATCTCCTCCGGTGTCGACGGCCCCACAGCCAAGGCGCGGAATAGTTCCGTCAGCTCGGACTCGCCGAAACGATCCGCAATATAAGCATTGATCGACCACGCCGATTCGTACGCAAGGGAACTCACCACCGGCACGCCCCCGAACTGTGAATCCTCGGGAAACTCCGATGGCACGTCACCGGACCGAACAGCGGCCGCAAGTGTCGGCGCAATCTCCCGCGCCGCCCGCCCGGAGCCACGGTTGCCGGCATACTCCGCGTACCCTTCGAGCACCCACATGGGCGACCCGTCCCGGGTCTGGGATCGCGCCGCGATATGCATCATCTCGTGGCGAAGCACCGCCTGCCGCGTCGTCGAAGTCAAGCGTGATGCGGCGGCCGGCGAGAATATGATGCGCTGCCCACTCACGTCACTGGCACCATCGCGCACCGTATCCGCCACCGACACAGCCGCTATGGACGATCCGTCGTGCTGCGAACCGACCATCGCCGTGAATTCCTCGGGCGAACCGGCGACCATCACGACTGCCCGCTCTGACCAACCGTCGCCCCACAACTGCGTCGTATTCTTCACAGCGCCGTCGAGGTCGGCGGCCAACGCGTCAACGAATGCCTGCTGGCCCGGGTGCCCGACGACTATCGAATCCTCGGCCGCGTTGGTCGAAACCGCGAGTGGACCGAAATCCCATGGACCGTGCCACGAGTCGACGCTCAACTGCGAACCGGTCGAGCCGCTGCCCAGCACGTCGACAATCGAACCGTCAGCGAATACGAACCACGAACCGTCACGTTCCGCAAAAGTCATCAAGACAGTCTTACGCGTCGGCGCCGCATCCACACCGTCGAGTGCATAACGCAGGTTCACCTGAGCGCCCCACAATGTGACGCCGTCGGGCGACCCCGTTCGGGCAGCCTCGACAAGTGTTCCCGGCGAGACCTCGTACGCCCAATCCGAAAAACTCAGTGCACCGGCAGCTGTGGCGCGCCGAATCTCTGCGTCGAGCAACCCCGGTGCGGCGGCAGCATCTACGAACTGCGCCAGCGATGTCGGATCGTCGGACATCTGAGCGCGTGCCCACGAATCGAGGAGCGCTTGAACCTCGCTGACACGCGCAACATCCGCTTCCGCAGCGGACTGCTGGGACGAGCCCGGAGCGTCAGTCAGGACAACGGTCAGTCCGAGGATCACCACAACGGCACACCCGAGCGCAATGAGAGCTGGGTACTCCCAGCGGCGCTTACGGTTCGTCCCGGCTGCGGGGGACGTCATGGGGTCACTCGACACGATGCCGAGTGTAGGAGACGGAGGGGACCCCCAGTCGCAGCGGCCGAGCCACTTGTGACGATGCGCTGGTCAGTAACGGCGAGCAGTCGAGAACTGCATCCCTGCCATCGACTCGACCTTCACCGGTACGCCGAACGTCGACGCGTGGAGGATGTTGCCATCGCCGGCGTAGATACCGACATGCGAATTGTCGCTGTAGAACGTGACGATGTCGCCCGGCTGCAACTGGTCACGGGATATCGGCGTACCACCCGCTGCCTGCGCCTGGCTGGACCGCGGCAGTGTTTTACCGATTTGTTTGTACGACCACACGACGAGCCCGGAGCAATCGAACTCGTTGGGCCCGGTAGCTCCCCAAACGTATGGGTCGCCGATGCGGGTCAAACCAGCCTGTAGTGCCGCGGTGCCCGACCCTGGAGTCAGATTAGCCAGAATTTTGCTGGCGTCGACACCCTCTGGAAATGTCGACCCACTCAATTGCACGCGTTCGGCTTCGGTCAGATCGTCGAACGCCTTGGTCACCTCGGCAACCTGAGCCTGAAGTTCGCTCTGCTTGCGCTGCAGATCGTCGCTCAGCGCCTTCGCCTGATCGGCCGCAACCCGTGCAGCATCCGCGGATTGTTGCGACGAGTCCGCTGCCTGGCGAGCGTCGAGCGTCGCTTCGTTGAACTGGCGGACCTGCACCGCCGCGTCGTTGGAGATGACATCGAGTGCAGACATCTGATCGAGCAGCTGCTGCGGTGAATCGCTGACCATCAAGGCAAAGAGCCGATTGGTCCGCGCGCCCTGATAATTGGCCGTAGCAATTCGATTCACAGCCGGCGCAACCTCGGCGACCTTGGCCTTTGCCACGTCGTAGCGTCCCTGATCCTCGACAAGTCGAGCTTCAGCGTCGAGCTGCACGGACGTCTTTGCATCGAGATCGATCTGCGCGTTGTGCAAAGCCTCGTTGGTCTGCTCGGACACTCGGGCGAGTTCGCCGAGCTTCTCGAGCGCCTCGGTGGGATTCGTGATCACCGGGTCGGCGGCCGCCGGCATCGATGGCAACGCGACAAGCCCAACTGCCAATACGCCTGTTGTGAGCGCGATGCGGACCCGGCTGTACTTTCTCGATGAAAACGATCTAGATGAAACCACGGAACGCGACTCTCCGTCTCAGTTTTTGTGATGCCTGCCGATGCCCGTCAGGATCTGTTAGCTGGATGTCAACTACCCACACTACCTGCCGGCGGCACCTAATGTCTCGATAAGGTTACGGAATGGCATACGTTTGTGTCTACTCGTCGGTAGGTGTAACGGGAGCGAAGCGAGTGTGAACCCCTCGGAACGCCCGGAACTCACCCGGATAAACAGATGTGGGCCTCGAATCAGTTGATTCGAGGCCCACATCTGCACAGAGTGGAACTGCCCCTTTTCCAGTGGATCAGGTCGACCTTCACAGGTACCCGATCGGTGACACCGGATCAGAAGCGGCGAGCACCGTCGTACGGCATGGACGACACGGGTGCCAGCTTCACGGGCTGACCCGCGGTCGAAGCATGGATGACATTTCCGTTGCCCGCGTAGATGCCCGAGTGCGATCCGCCGTAGAAGGAGATGACGTCGCCGACGCGGAGATCGGACTGTGCAACTGCGACACCGGCTGCAGCCTGGTCGTAGCTCGTGCGGGGGATGTTGAGGCCGGCCTGCTTGTAAGCCCACTGGATCAGACCGGAGCAGTCGAACGCGTCCGGGCCTGCCGCGCCGTACACGTACGGGGCGCCCAGCTTGCTCTCTGCGGCGCGAACAGCCTGCTCACCAAGGGTGGAGATGGGAGCGGCGGGTGCAGCCTGTGCAATCGGCGCAAACGCGGGGTTGTCCGTGACACCGGGGATAACGGGAAGTTCGGGGATCGAGACGCCCGGGATGTCGAACGTACCGACACCGGGGATGGTGATGGGGTCTGCCGAGGCAGGCGCAGCGGTTGTAGCAAAGGCTCCGGCTGCAAGTGCGCCGGCGACAACCAGTGTTGCCGAACGCTTCAAACTTTGTGACGCCACTTAAGGGGTGCTCCATTTCTTCCATTCGTCCGCCGACCGAGTTAGCTGACGGGTTCGGGCTGGGAAGATCAGCCCTACCCGCATGGTCCGTAGCGATGACGCTGGCTACGCCCCAGGCGGGATTCACCCCAGTGAAACTTGGGTTCCCGGTTCGGGTTCCTCGCGGAGATCCCGATTAGGCGGTTCCTGACGAAGCCGGTCCTTTGTGGCCCGGCAAGACTTCGTTAGGTCTCAGGAAGATTACGAAATGATCGCGGCGATGTCGACCGCATCGCCAATTTCGCGTGCGATTCATCCGAATTTCCGCGCAGTCGCGCTCGATACGCCAAAACGGTCACAGCGGGATAACGATACGTCCGGTTTCCGTAACGTCGTGAACCATTTCTCGTGAGTCGACCCGATTCGATCCGGCCCGGCAATCCGTGACTTACCCCAGATCAGCACCAGTTACGTACCGGTAGGCCCCTTTTCACCCGAGGTGGATTACGAGTCGGCACACGCCAGGCAACGCAGCCAGATCCACTCCACCCGAGTGCGACACCGAAGGCGCCGACGCACGTTGAAAATCGCCCAACTGTGACGCTCGTCTCTTTTAGGTCACGGGCGACCAAATGCCGGGGTGCGTGCGATGCCCGTTAGTCCCGAATTCAACTTCTCTTGGTCCTCGCGCCGAAGCGACCGATTCCTGTCGGCCCCTCCCTCTACTGTCTTGCGCTGTGAGTCATGCCGACGCTGTCAAGGCCGCCGTTGACGCCGATCCGGATATCGGCCGTCAACTGTCGTTCGACGAGCTGGACACTCCGCTCAGCGAGACGACGTTTGTAGTCGTCGACCTCGAGACCACCGGCGGAAGCGCGGACAACGATTCGATCACCGAGATCGGTGCCGTCAAGATTCGCGGCGGCCAGGTGCTCGGCGAGATGGCAACTCTGGTCGATCCCGGGCGGTCGATCCCGCCGTACATCGTCGAACTGACCGGCATCACCGATGCCATGCTGATCAACGCTCCGCGCATCGATCGCGTTCTACCCGCGTTCCTCGAGTTCGCGAAGGGTTCCGTACTCGTTGCCCACAACGCGCCCTTCGACATCGGATTCCTCAAGGCGGCAGCTTCCCGCACGGCCCGGCCTTGGCCACCGTTCCAGGTTCTCTGCACCGTCAAACTCGCCAGGCGTGTCCTGACCCGCGACGAAGCACCGTCGGTGAAGCTCTCTGCGCTCGCGCATCTGTTCCGCGTCTCCACCCAACCGACGCACCGAGCGCTCGACGACGCCAGAGCCACCGTCGACGTGCTCCACGGCCTGATAGATCGGGTCGGCAACCAAGGCGTACACAGTTACAGCGAGCTGATCGACTATCTCCCCAACATCTCGGCTCATCAACGCGCCAAACGCTCCTTCGCCGCAGACCTCCCCCGAAGGCCGGGCGTCTACCTCTTTCGCGGCCCGTCCGACGAAGCGCTGTACATAGGGACGGCAGTGGACCTGCGCCGCCGCGTCCGGGGCTACTTCACCGGTTCCGAGACGCGTGGGCGCATGAAGGAGATGGTGGCCCTTGCCACCCGGGTCGATCATGTGGAGTGTGCTCACGCCCTGGAGGCCGGAGTACGCGAACTCCGACTCCTCGTGGCACACACTCCGCCGTACAACCGCCGCTCCAAGTTTCCCAAACGCGGATGGTGGATCGTTCTCACGGACGAGGCCTTCCCCCGGCTATCCGTGGTGCGTAGCCCGGCGCCGCACTCGATCGGACCGTTTACGTCCCGCGCGAGCGCGCAGGAGATTGCAGAGACCGTGTGCGAGTTCACCGGGCTGCGTACCTGCACCAAGCGGATACCTCTTGGCGCCGTGCACGGGCCTGCCTGCCCCGCACGCGAACTGGGCTCGTGCCCGGCAGCCCGAGATGACACCGCGGAGCGCTATGCGGTGTCAGTCGCCGACGTTCGGGAGTTCTTCGCCGGCGTGCACGACATGCCGCTTCAACGAATGAAAGCGCGCATCGAGCAACTCGCTGCCACCGCACTGTTCGAGAACGCGGCCAGACTGCGCGACCGAACTGCCGCAGTTGCAGTAGCAGTACGACGCACTCAAAAGCTCGCCGCCGTCGCCGCCATCGATCAGTTGGTACTGGCGCGCCCCGCGCCGGACGGCGGCTGGGAATTGGCCGTGATCCGCGCCGGCAGGCTCGCCTCGGCCGGCCTTGCCCGAGCCGGGACTCACCCGATGCCCGTGGTCGACGCCCTCGTCGCATCGGCCGAAACCGCACTTCCCGACAACACACCGCTGCGCGGAGCGCCCCCGGAGGAACTGGCGCTCGTCGTCCGCTGGCTCGGATCGGACGGAATCAGGATCGTCTCCGCTACATCGGGCTACACCGAGCCGGCGTGCGGCGCGGGGCGGTGGGAAGACTGGTGCCACCTCGCCAAGGCTGGAAACGAATCCGAGCGTGCAGAGAACCATCGTGATGCCTGGAATGGGCGCGGCGACGCGAGGACATAAGCTCGACCACAGCACAGCACCGCGCAACCAGAGGAGCGACATGATCAATGCGATCGTCATGATTCACGCCGAATCGGCCCGAATCCCGGAGACCGCTCAGGCCGTCGCCGACATCCCCGGAGTCAGCGAGGTGTACTCCTGCGCAGGGGACGTCGACCTGATCGCGGTAGTCCGGGTCCGTGACCACGCCCAGATCGCAGAGGTCATCACCGGCCGGATCAACAAGGTTCCCGGAGTGACGCGAACCGCCACTCACATTGCGTTCCAGTCCTTCTCCAGCGCCGACGTCGAAGCTGGGTTCTCGCTCGGCGAATGACTCTCAGGCGCCTCGGTCAGGCGCCTTCGGTCAGCGCGGTGGTGAGCGACGCCCACCTCCGCAGCAGTTCCGCAGCTGCGCCGCTGTCGATTGCGACAGCGGCCGAGGCCATTCCCGCGGCAATCGCACCTTCCAGGTCGTCACCGACTCCGTTGAAGGCCGCGATCGCCGCGCCCGCGTTGAGTAGCACCGCGTCCCGGACGGGGCCAGGCTGACCGGACAGCAGGGTGCGCGCGACCTGAGCGTTCACGTCCGCGTCGCCGCCTCGCAATTCGTCCAGTGGTACCCGAGCGATACCCAGATCTCGCGGATCCAGTGTGACGGTTCGAACCGCTCCGTCGGCAACGATGTACACCGTCGACGTCGTGGATGTCGTCAGTTCGTCGAGTCCGTCGTCGCCGCGAACGACCAATGCCGAATTACCGCGCTGCGCAAGAACTCCCGCAACAACGGAGATCAGCTTCGGGAAGGCACACCCGATCAATCCGGCACGCGGCCGAGCTGGATTGGTCAAGGGACCGAGCACGTTGAAGGCCGTCGGGATGCCGATTTCCTTCCGTGGCACTGCCGCAAATCGCAGGGCCGGGTGAAATACGGGCGCAAAGCAGAAACCGATTCCGACCTCGTCTACGCACCGAGCCACGTCTTCCGGGCCCAGATTGATCCGAACACCCAGTGCTTCGAGCACATCGGCGCCGCCACTCTTCGACGATGCTGCCCGGTTGCCGTGCTTGACCACTCGAATTCCCGAGGCGGCCACCACAATCGAAGCCATGGTCGAGATGTTGACGGTGTTGGAGCGGTCGCCGCCGGTTCCGACGATGTCGACCACATCGGAATCGACCGGCACCGCCTTAGCGTGTTCGAGCATCGCGTCGGCAAGGCCCTGCAACTCTGCGGGTGTCTCGCCCTTCATCTTCAACCCGACACCAAAGGCGGCGATCTGCGCCGAACTTGCGTTGTCGGACATGATTTCGCTCATCGCCCAACGGGAATCGTCGCTCGACAAATCGGAACCATCGGTGAGCTGACCGAGAATCATCGGCCAGGACCGCACGACACCGCTCGAATCGGAGTTCACAGCGTTGGTTGCGTCGGTGCCGGCCATCTACTTCGGTCCCCTATGTTCAGTCGAAATGTTCAGTCGAATCAAATCGCGATGTATCTGACATACGTAGCGTAGTCAGTCACCGTGCGGCAGTCGCGAATCGGTCCGCTCACACTGATCGTCGGCCCTTGCCCGGGCCTGACTGCGCCGCATCCCCCGGCTGCAGCGCGTCCCATCCCGCGACTGACCCACCCAACCGTTGAGCCAAACCTGCCATCCGCGATCGCTCCTGCGAGCAGTGCAGCGCGTCCAGAAGCTGGACGCGTTCGAACACCACCCGAACCACACCGTTGCCATCGCTCGACGCGCTATGCGCGGCTGTCACCGAGCGCCGATATCCGTCCTGAGCGACGATCGACTCGGCCTCTCCGAGTGCCGCCTCCGGAAGGTCGAGATGGTGGCGCAGCACCGCCTCCGAATCCGGTCGCCAACGAGGCGGCGCGGAGGCCCCTCGCTCCAAAGCGGTCGAGCACGATTCCACGTCGTCGAAACCTTCGACGACGATCTCGAGGTCGGCTCTCGACGGATCCAGCGGAGGCGAAACTTTTCTGCTGAAAATTCTCAGGTACCAACGTCTACTCTGGTGTGTAGCTGCCATCGCGTCAGCATATTCAAAGTGTCGCCACCTGCGCGTACGCCGACCGAAATCGCGAACTCGAGCCTTACGACGCGCCGATGACGGACCCGAGTGGCCGTCTCTTACGACGAAGCGTCATACTTCTGTCTGTGACGAGCGCAGTAGGGACTTCAGGATCGGCAATCACCCAACGCGTGCACTCGCTGAACCGGCCGAATATGGTCAGCGTTGGCACCATCGTGTGGTTGTCCAGTGAGCTCATGTTTTTCGCAGGGCTCTTCGCCATGTACTTCGTGGCACGGGCGCAGGCACCGGAGGGCAATTGGCCGCCGGAGCCTACCGAATTGAACCTTTATTTGGCTGTACCGGTGACGTTGGTGCTGATCGCATCCTCATTCACCTGCCAGATGGGCGTGTTCGCGGCCGAGCGGGGCGACGTCTTCGGACTTCGACGTTGGTACACCATCACTTTGGTCATGGGGGCGTTCTTCGTCGCCGGCCAGGGCTACGAGTACTACCACCTCGTGCATGAGGGCACCACAATCGCCAGCAGTGTCTACGGCTCGGTGTTCTACATGACCACCGGTTTCCACGGCATGCACGTCATCGGCGGTCTCATCGCCTTCGTTTTCTTGATCGCACGCACCCGAGTCAGCAAGTTCACGCCGGCTCAGGCAACCGCAGCGATCGTCGTTTCGTATTACTGGCACTTCGTTGACATCGTGTGGATCGCGCTGTTCGCAACGATTTATTTCATCCGTTAATCAGCTGAACGCC
Source organism: Rhodococcus sp. AD45-ID (assembly GCF_003023755.1). Lineage (NCBI taxonomy): Bacteria > Bacillati > Actinomycetota > Actinomycetes > Mycobacteriales > Nocardiaceae > Rhodococcus > Rhodococcus sp. AD45-ID. Next base: position 370,386 of record NZ_PYHL01000001.1, read on the forward strand.
ACAGGCAGCCCCTGACGTCCAGTCCGTCCCGACATACCAAAGGGATACAGATGAGTTCATCCCCCCCTCCCACATCCGATACAACAGCGACCGCCGCGAAGACGCGTCGCCAGCGGAAGATCCGCCGGCGTGTCACCGGAGCGCTCGTACTGATGATGGGATTGATCAGCGCAGGTTTCCTCGCCTCGGCACTGACACCCGCTCCGCAGGTCGCTACTGCAAGCGACGATTCAGCCGCGCTTATCCGTGAAGGCAAGCAGTTGTACGACACGTCGTGCATCACGTGCCACGGAGCCAACCTTCAGGGTGTCGCGGACCGCGGTCCCAGCCTGATCGGTGTCGGCGAGGCGGCAGTGTACTTCCAGGTTTCGACCGGTCGTATGCCTGCAGCACGCAACGAGGCACAGGCTCAGCGCAAGGACCCCAAGTTCGACGCTGCACAGACCGATGCCCTGGGTGCTTTCATCCAGGCCAACGGTGGCGGCCCGACGCTCATTCGTGACGAGAACGGCGAAATCGCTCAGTCCTCGCTTCGCGGTGGCGACATCGGCCGAGGCAGCGAACTGTTCCGCCTGAACTGCGCGTCTTGCCACAACTTCACCGGCCGCGGTGGCGCACTGTCCTCGGGCAAGTACGCACCGGTCCTGGACCCCGCCAACGAGCAGCAGATCTATGCCGCTATGGTCACCGGCCCCCAGAACATGCCGAAGTTCTCCGATCGTCAGCTCTCGATCGAGGAAAAGAAAGACATCATCGCCTACGTGAAGTCGTCCGGAGAGGCCAAGAACCCCGGTGGTTACGGTCTCGGCGGCATCGGTCCGGCCTCTGAAGGTCTCTTCATGTGGGCCGCCGGAATCGTCGCTGTCGTTGGTGCAGCATTGTGGATCGGAGCAAGGTCATGAGCGACGCTGGCCAGCAGGGCGGCGATACGCCAAAGAAGTACACGGATGAGGAACTCGAAGCGATGACTCGCGACGAGTTGGTCACCCTCGGCACCAATCTCGACGGCGTCGACGTTGTCTACCGTCGCGACCGCTGGGCCGTCGAAGGCACCAAGGCAGAGAAGCGCGCCGAGCGGAATGTTGCGTTCTGGTTCGGCCTCGCCGGCGTCTCGGCGATCGCATTCATCGCGATCTACTTGTTCTGGCCCTGGCAGTACGCCGGCGCCGGTGACGAGAACTACGGCAAGTACAGCCTGTACACACCGTTGATCGGTCTGACCATGGGTCTCGCGATCCTCGGTGTCGGAATCGGTGCGGTCCAGTTCACCAAGAAGTTCATCCCCGAAGAGGTGTCCATCCAGGACCGCCACGACGGTGGATCCGCTGAGGTTGACCGCCGGACGATCGTCGCCGAACTCAGTGACACGTTGGAGACGTCCACCTTCCCCCGCCGCAAGGCCATCAAGCGCAGCTTGATGTTCGGTGGTGGCGCACTCGGCGTCATGATGATCATGCCTCTCGGCGGCCTCATCAAGAACCCGTGGGCCAAGGGCGACGAATCTCCGCTCTGGGTGTCCGGCTGGACCCCGAACTACCCCGGCGAGACCATCTACCTTCGTCGTGACACCGGACGCCCCGAGGACATCGTTCTCGTCCGCCCGGAGGACCTCGACGCCGGCTCCATGGAAACGGTCTTCCCGTTCCGTGAATCCGATCGTGGTGACGAGCACGCGTTGCTCGCTGCGCTGCGCGGTATCCGCAACTCGGTCATGCTCATCCGTCTGCGTACGGAAGACACCGAGCGGGTCACCAAGCGCAAGGGCCAGGAGAGCTTCAACTACGGCGATTACTTCGCCTACTCGAAGATCTGCACGCACCTTGGTTGCCCCACCTCGCTCTACGAACAGCAGAGCAACCGTATTCTCTGCCCCTGCCACCAGTCGCAGTTCGATGCACTGCAGTACGGCAAGCCGATTTTCGGTCCCGCTGCTCGCGCACTTCCGCAGTTGCCTATTACAGTGAACGAAGAGGGCTTCCTAGTCGCCGACGGTGACTTCATCGAAGCACTCGGCCCGGCATTTTGGGAGCGTCGACCGTGACCACAACCACCACAAAACCGACAAAGATCGCCGCTGCTGCAGCAGGTCAAGCGGAGGCGATGGACTCGCGCTACCACCTCGCAGCGGGTATGCGTCGTCAGATCAACAAGGTCTTCCCGACGCACTGGTCCTTCATGCTCGGCGAGATCGCGCTGTACAGCTTCCTGATCCTGCTCATCTCAGGTGTGTTCCTGACGCTGTTCTTCGATCCGTCGATGGCGCACGTCACCTACCAGGGCGCATACCAGCCTCTTCGTGGTGTGACGATGTCACGCGCATACGAGACCACCCTGAACATCTCGTTCGAGGTTCGCGGCGGTCTCTTCGTACGCCAGATTCACCACTGGGCCGCATTGATGTTCGCCGCGTCGATCATCGTGCACCTCGCACGTATCTTCTTCACCGGTGCGTTCCGACGCCCGCGTGAAGCTAACTGGGTCATCGGCTGCTTGCTGCTGGTCCTGGCGATGTTCGAAGGCTTCTTCGGTTACACCATTCCTGACGACCTGCTCTCCGGCACCGGCCTCCGCGCCGCGTTCGGTGGTATCACGATGAGTATCCCGGTGGTAGGCACCTGGATGCACTGGATGATCTTCGACGGTGACTTCCCCGGCGACCTCATCATCCCGCGTCTCTACGTCGCTCACGTGTTGCTCTTCCCTGGCATCATCCTCGCGCTGATCGCCGGCCACCTCGCGCTGGTCTGGTACCAGAAGCACACGCAGTTCCCCGGCCCCGGCCGTACCGAAGAGAACGTCGTCGGCGTTCGTATTCTTCCGGTCTTCGCCATGAAGGGTGGCGCATTCTTCGCCATCACGTTCGGCGTGCTTGCACTGCTCGGTGGTCTGTTCCAGATCAACCCCGTGTGGAACATCGGTCCGTACAACCCATCTCAGGTCTCCGCTGGTTCTCAGCCTGACATTTACATGATGTGGACGGACGGACTCGCACGACTGTGGCCCGCCTGGGAGATCTACCTGTTCGACCGGTACACGATCCCCGCAGTGTTTGCCGTCGCCCTGATCATGGGCCTCGTCTTCGCCATGCTGTTCGCGTACCCGTGGATCGAGAAGCGCCTCACCGGAGACGACGCTCACCACAACATCCTGCAGCGTCCCCGCGACGTTCCGGTTCGTACCGCAATCGGTGCAATGGCTATCGCGTTCTACGCGGTCCTGACGATCTCGTGCATCAACGACATCATCGCGTACCACCTGCATATCTCGTTGAACGCAATGACGTGGATCGGCCGCATCGGCATGATCGTGCTTCCGCCGCTCGCGTACTTCGTGACGTACCGCTTCTGCATCGGCTTGCAGCGCAGTGACCGTGCAGTGCTCGAGCACGGTATCGAAACCGGCATCATCAAGCGGATGCCGAACGGCCAGTACATCGAAATCCACCAGCCGCTCGGACCCGTCGACGATCACGGTCACCCGATCCCCCTCGAGTACCAGGGTGCAGCTGTTCCGAAGAAGATGAACAAGCTCGGCCTGGCCGGCAAGCCCGGCACCGGCAGCCTCACCAAGGCAGACCCGGTGGAGGAGAGCGCAGCTCTCGAAGCCGCACAGCATGCCGGTGAGCATGAGCAGCTTCAGATTCTGCTCGACTACCAGAACCGCATCCACGGCAATGGCAGTGGCAACGGCAAGGCCGACGATTCCACTGGAGAACTCCACTAGATCGTCAGCAGCAACACGAAAAAGACGCGGTCGCCGCAACACTCTCGAAAGAGAGGTTGCGGCGACCGTGTCTTTTTCGTGCGCTAGTGTCCGCGCGAGGCGCTCCAGGCAGCGCCGAGTGAGAATTGACTGGACACACCGTAATGACGCATGGCGTCGGCGACCCGACGCCTGCCCGTCCTAGGAGTCAATCCCAGGGCAATTGATGCGGATTCCATCGTCAAGCCTGAATTCATCAGTTTCAATATCGGATCCCACGGGTTCTCCCACGAATGACCGTGGTCAGCGACCGGTACTGCTTCCTCCCACACCCGGTGGTAGATCCAAGTCATGATGCCCGCCAGTGTCGGGGACTGGATGGACATCATGCTGCTCGGCCACGCTTCTCCCCAAGTGAAGGGGATTCCGACACTCGTGTGATCGAGTATCCAGAAGAAACTCGGTGGATTCGGGTGCATCCGAACTTGGGAGCCTGCGTTGATTTCATGCGTGATCTGATTGCGCCCCAACTCGGTGTTCGCGTCGACTGTGCTGACGATCAGACGGATGTCGTGGTTGGGACCACCGTTTTCCTCCCAGTACGAGCCCGGCTTCTTCTCGGCCAGCACCGTGTACAGAGGCACTGTGTCAGGCATACATGCGTACGACGCGACGGGCTTCGAACGTGAAGCCTGAATTTTGTACATGTCCGGGGCGGCAAACGGCCCGTGCATCACGTCGATGGGCAGACCGTGGACATCGGAGTCACCGTGCTCCCAGGCCTGCAACAACTTGGGAAGCGATTGGAGTATCCCTTGTGTCCTGGCAATACCGGACTCGAGGTCGTGCGCCACACCGGCCAGGATGTGCTGCGTGACATCGGCGACGGTGGCGTCGGGGCGTCGGTAGGTGATGACGCCGTCTGCGACAGAAAGGAATCCGAACTCTTCGAGCCGCGCCACTGTCTTTTCGGTCGTATCCATCGAACCGCCCGTCACTTCGGCAAGCTCGGCGACGCTCTCGATCCGACCACGTAAGGCGATGTCGAGGAATTCTGCCAGTTCGGTAGTTCGGTTCATGTCGGGGACCCTTCCTCGACCACCGTCTCGTAGTGCTCGGCAACCGGGAAAGGGTCGTAGAAGTGATGGAGAAGCTCGCGCCACCGCTGGTAGCCGTCGGACTGCCGGAAGCCCACCGTGTGCGCTTCGAGGCTCTCCCACTCCACGAGCAGTAGGTACTGCTGCGGCGATTCCATGCAGTGCGAGAGATGCAGACGGATAAAGCCGGGCACCGCGGAGATGATGGACTTTGCTGTACCGAACGCCTTCTCGAATTCTTCGGACAGAGCCGGATCAACGTGGAGCAGTGCATGTTCGAGGATCATGTGTCGAGTGTCGCAGAGGACGACGCGGTCTCTTGCGCTCCCCCGCCCCAACGCAAGAGGCGCCGAACCCCGCGAAGGGTTCGGCGCCTCTTTGTCGAGAGCGTTTGTGCTAGTGCTTCTCAGGTCCGACGTGGTACTCGAACACCAGACCGGCTGCGGTCGCGATGATGAGGACAACTCCAACCACGATCATCCAGGGCTGGAAGTACGCCAGTGACACCGCGGCAATGGCAGCCGAAGCAGCCAGCAGCATGGGCCAGAAGCTACCGGGGCTGAAGAAGCCCAACTCGCCTGAACCATCCGAGATTTCAGCGTCGTCGTAGTCCTCGGGACGAGTGTCCAGACGACGGGCGACAAAGCGGAAGTAGGTTCCGACGATGAGCGTCAGGCCCGCAGACAGAACGATGGCCGTGAGTCCGGCCCACTCGATTCCCGTACGGGACAGAGCGGTGAACACACCGTAGATGATCGCGACGAGGATGAAAAACAGCGTCAGGATCTCGAAGAGCTTGGCTTCGATCTTCATATCAGCACTTGTCCTTGTTCAGTGAGGAGGCTGGCCGGCTCAGTTGCCTGCGGTGGCGACTGTTGCCTGACGGTACTCGCGGTCGGTGTTGAACGGCGTGGTCGACGTAGCCACCGGCGACTGACCGATTGCCGACAATGCCTCAGCGGTGCTGAGACCGCCGTTGCCCTGATCGTCACCCTTGCGCAGTTCGATGTACTTGGCGAAGTCCTCGGGCGAAACCGCACGGACCTCGAAGTTCATCATCGCGTGGAACGTGCCGCACATTTCGGCGCAGCGCCCGACAAATGCGCCTTCCTTCTCGATCTCACTGATCTGGAAGATGTTGTCGGAGTGGTTTTCCTTGGGGTTCGGCATCACGTCGCGCTTGAACAGGAACTCGGGAACCCAGAACGCGTGAATCACGTCGGAGGAGGCCAGTTCGAACTGGATGCGCTTACCGGTCGGAAGAACGAGAATCGGGATCTCGGAGCTGGTTCCGACGGTCTCGATCTTGTCGTAGTGCAGGTAGCTCAGATCCTGGACGCTGTTTCCGTGGATCGGGCCGGGAACCTCTTCGCCGTGGGCGTCGACAGTCGCGCCCTCGGCCTTGGCTGCCTCTTCGGCTTCGAGATCGATGCCGTTGTACTTGGCGGTACCGTCACCGAACTCGATGGAGCGGTAACCGAACTTCCAGTTCCACTGGAACGCAGTGACGTCGACGACGACGTCCGGGTTCTCCGTGCGCTCGAGAACATGGTTCTGGACGACAACGGTGAAGTAGAACAGAACCGCGATGATCACAAACGGAACTGCCGTGTAACCGAGTTCGAGCGGCACGTTGTATGCCGTCTGACGCGGGAACTCCGGTGAGTCCTTCTTCTTACGGTGGAAGATAACTGCCCAGAAGACCAGTCCCCACACCAGCACACCCATGAAGAGGGCGGCGACAACCGACCACGTCCACAGTTCTCGCATGCGCGTCGCTTCAGGAGTGATGCCCGAGGGCCACCCGAAACGAAGCACTTCATTGTCGATGGAGCAACCCGACAGCAGCAAGGCAGCAATGCCCAAAGATACTGCCAGCCCAGCTCGCCGAAGGATCCGACCTTGCGCCACGTTCACGCCTTCCTGATCGCCGCAAAATTCAACTAGGGCACCTCGAATGGAAGGCCCAATTACTACGCAGCGTAGACCAAAGGTGGGCGGTATCCATCCCCGGGTCCTTCACCGTGTCGCGTCGGACGTCACACAAATCTCTCAGGCGCAGCTCAGGAACAGGTCAGGCATCGTCAGCGACCTACATCACTGCGATTCGTTCGTCTGTGATCGGCGCAGAGACGGATCTGCGGCATACTTTCCAGGAAGAGTTCGTTGACCTCTCCCCGATGCTTACGTCCGGGAGCCTTCTGCAATAAAAAATTCTGAATCGAGGAACCGGACGCTGTGTGTGGACTGCTCGGGCTACTGACATCTGGCGGAACCAGCGACGACGCCGTCGCACAGGTCGACCAGGCACTGCACTGCCTGCGTCACCGCGGACCCGACGAACAGGGGACGTGGCACGACGACCATCTCGTGTTCGGTTTCAATCGGTTGTCGATCATCGACATCGCGCACTCGCATCAGCCGCTGCGCTGGGGCCCGCCGGAGAATCCGGAGCGTTATGCCCTGACGTTCAACGGTGAGATCTACAACTACCTCGAGATCCGCGCGGAGCTCGCGAAGGATCACGACGCGAAGTTCTTCACCGAAGGCGACTCCGAAGCCATCGTCGCCGCGTTCCACTACTGGGGCGAGGACGCGGTACGACGCCTTCGCGGAATGTTTGCATTCGCGATCTGGGATACCGATACGCGCGAGCTGTTCATCGCTCGCGACCCCTTCGGCATCAAGCCGCTGTTCATCGCGACAGGCACCGGCGGCACGGCGTTCGGCAGTGAGAAGAAGAGCCTGCTCGAGTTGACCGATCTGATCGGAATCGGCACCGAATTGGATCCGCGTGCGATCGAGCACTACACGGTCCTGCAGTACGTTCCGGAGCCGGAAACGCTGCACAAGGAGATTCGTCGGCTCGAATCCGGCAGTTTCGCGCGGGTGCGTCCGGGTGAGCAGCCGCAGATCACGCGATACTTCACGCCCAAGTTCCCGGCCAAGCCGTTTGCGCCGGGCACGGAGAAGGCTCGCTACCAGGAAATCGCCGAGGCGCTCGAGGACTCCGTCGCCAAGCACATGCGTGCCGACGTGACCGTCGGTTCGTTCCTGTCCGGCGGTATCGACTCCACCGCGATCGCCGCGCTGGCCATGCGCCACAACCCGAACCTCATAACCTTCACCACCGGTTTCGAGCGCGAGGGCTACTCGGAGGTCGACGTGGCGGCCGAGTCGGCCGCCGCGATCGGCGCGAAGCACATCGTGAAGGTGGTCTCCCCCGCCGAGTTCGCTGCCGCGATCCCCGAAATCGTCTGGTATCTCGACGACCCCGTCGCGGACCCCGCGTTGATCCCCCTGTGGTTCATCGCGAAGGAAGCGCGCAAGCACGTCAAGGTAGTACTGTCCGGCGAGGGCGCGGACGAACTGTTCGGCGGATACACGATCTACCGTGAACCGTTGTCGCTGAAGCCTTTCGAGTACCTCCCCAAGGGATTGCGCCGGGCGGCCGGCAAGTTGTCCGAGCGAATCCCGGATGGCACGCGCGGCAAGAGCCTGCTCAACCGCGGTTCGCTGACCCTCGAAGAGCGGTACTACGGCAACGCGCGCAGCTTCAACGACGCCCAGTTGCGCGCCGTTCTGCGCGATTTCCGCCCGGAGTGGACGCATCAGGACGTCACCGCGCCGATCTACGCGCAGTCTCGCGATTGGGATCCAGTTGCCCGTATGCAGCACCTGGACCTGTTCACCTGGCTTCGCGGCGACATCCTCGTCAAGGCTGACAAGGTCACGATGGCGAACTCACTCGAACTGCGAGTGCCGTTCCTCGACAACGAGGTGTTCGACGTCGCGTCGCGGGTGCCGTTGGATCAGAAGATCACCAAGGACACCACGAAGTACGCGCTGCGTCAGGCCCTCGAAGGCATTGTGCCGCATCATGTTCTGCATCGCGCGAAGCTCGGATTCCCCGTACCGCTGCGCCACTGGCTGCGCGGAACCGAACTGTTCGACTGGGCACATCTGCAGATTGCCGAGTCCGGCACCGATCACATCTTCGACAAGGCAGCGGTCGTGAAGATGCTCAACGACCACCGCGACGGCGTTTCCGATCACAGCCGTCGTCTGTGGACCGTGCTGACCTTCATGGTGTGGCACGGAATCTTCGTGGAGAAGCGGATTGTTCCGCAGATCCAGGAACCGGTGTACCCGGTCAACATCTAGGGCCTTCGGCCCTGTGCGCCTTTCTGGTAGTTCGCACTACCAGAAAGGCGCACAGGGGGCGTAGCCCCCTAGGGAAGAATCGTCGCGATCTCGTCTGCGGCGGCGCTGCCGTAGGCGTCGGTGAGACGCTTGAGCGCCTCGTCGCGATTGAAGACCCACTCCTGCGTTCCGACGGTCTCGAGGACCAGCACAGCCACGAGTGAACCCAGCTGCGCGGCGCGCTCGAAGCTCAGACCCGCACCGTGGGCAAGCAGGAAGCCTGCACGGAAGGCGTCGCCGACACCAGTCGGATCAACCTTGCCGGTTTCGGGCACCACGTCGACGCGTACCCAATTACCCTCGGCGTCAACGATTTCGACGCCCTTCGAGCCGAGCGTCGTGACGCGGATACCCACCTGTGCGCGAATCTCCTCCTCGCTCAGGCCCGTCTTCTGCTGGAGGAGTCCCCACTCGTATTCGTTGGTGAAGAGATACTTGGCACCGTGGATGAGTGCCTTGGCTTCCTCTCCCGACAGGCGTGCAAGCTGCTGCGACGGATCCGCGGCAAACGGAATTCCGAGCTCGCGGCATTCGTCGGTGTGGCGGACCATCGCCTCGGGATCGTTTGCACCGATCAATACCAGATCGAGGGCACCGGCCGTCTTGGCTACCGACGCGAGATCGATTTCACGGGCTTCGCTCATCGCTCCGGGGTAGAACGAGGCGATCTGGGCCATGTCCTCGTCCGTGGTGCACACAAAACGCGCAGTGTGCGCCTTGTCGGAGATCCGGACCGCGCTGCAATCGACGCCGTTGTCCTCGAGCCAGGTGCGGTACTCGGCGAAGTCGGCGCCCACCGCGCCGACCAGCAGCGGCGATCCACCGAGAACACCCATCGCGTACGCGATGTTTCCACCGACTCCACCGCGACGAATCACGAGGTCGTCCACCAGGAAGCTGAGCGAGATATGCGCAAGCTGGTCGGCGAGCAGCTGATCCGCGAAGCGGCCGGGGAAACGCATCAGATGGTCGGTGGCAATGGAACCGGTTACCGCAATAGTCACGGATCGAGGCCTTTCAGCGAAAGTGAGTGGACGTTGAATGAAGAATTCATACAACTGACGCGGAACCGATTACCGGTTCCGCGTCAGTTGTTATGTCTGAAATTGTGATCGACTCGACTCAGTTGAACGAGTCGCCGCAGGCGCATGAGCCCGTGGCGTTGGGGTTGTCGATCGAGAAGCCCTGCTGCTCGATGGTGTCGAGGAAGTCGATGGATGCACCTTCGACGTACGGGGCACTCATCCGGTCGACAACCAGGTTGACGCCGTTGAAGTTGACGGTGAGGTCGCCGTCGAGGCTCCGGTCGTCGAAGAACAGCTGGTACTTCAGTCCGGCACAGCCGCCCGGCTGCACTGCAATACGCAGTGCGAGGTCGTCGCGACCTTCCTGATCGAAGAGTGCCTTCGCCTTCGCGGACGCGGACTCGGTCATCGTGACGCCGTGGGTGGCGGTCTCGTTCTGCACAGTCATGGGCTCTCCCTAATGTTCATACCAACCCGTGAACGCTTCAACGGTACGCCTCTGCCGACTTATTCCCGCCAGTTCACTACCGTGTGCGATTCGTCTTCATCCTAACCTTTCCACGCCCGTCGGCAACGACGCCTCGGCAGCGTTCACCCGCGTCGCCAGATGCTCCACTCGCGCGCTGTCTCTTCGGCCAGTCCGCGCAGGTGGATCGATGCGTCGCGCATGGCGTCCTCGATCGATCCGGCGAAGTCGGTGACGGATTCCGCGCCGACTATCCCGAACCTCTCGTAGTCGGACGCCGAGAGTTCGACCTGACCGGCCAGAACAAGCGTCGGGACGCCGTACGACGCACTTGCGGCGGCGAGGGATGTGACCAGTTTCCCGCGCAGTGACTGACTGTCGAATTTTCCTTCGCCGGTGATGACCAGGTCGGCGGCCTCGAGAAGTTCCGCCTGACGTGTCCGCTCCGCCACCACTTCCGCACCGGAGCGGCGGTCCCCGCCCAGAGCGAAGAGCGCGGCGCCGATTCCTCCGGCCGCGCCCGCACCGGGCAACTCCGCCACGGATCGGCCGGCTCCACTCCCCAGAGTCGACGCCCACTCCCGGTTCCGTTGTTCCAGGATCTCGACAGCACTTCCGTCTGCTCCTTTTTGCGGTCCGAATACCCCGGCCGCGCCGATCTCGCCCAATAGTGGGTTCTCGACGTCGGTGGCAGCGACCAGTTCGACGCCTCGGAGTGCGGCGCGGGCAGACTGCACCCCGCCCAATGCGTCGACAAGCCCGCGTCCACCGTCTGTGCAACAACTCCCACCGAGGCCGATCACGATCTTCGTCGCACCCGCGTCCAGAGCTGCGACGATCAAGTCTCCGACACCGCGACTGTGCGCCGTGAGCGCGCTCTCCCTGGTTGGCGGGCCTGCAAGTAGGGCAAGTCCACAGGCCTGAGCGGACTCGATGTATGCGGTGTCCGAGTCGAGGAGCCAACGAGCATCAACCGGAGTCGCCAGTGGGCCCGAGACATGCGCATTCCGGATCTCACCACCAGAAACTGCCAGCGCATCGACAAATCCGGGGCCACCGTCGGACTGTGGTGCGCAGATGATCTCGTCGCCGGATCGCGCCCGTCCCCAACCGTCGGAAATCGCGTGTGCGGCGGCGGTAGCAGTCAAGGTGTCACCGAAGGAGTCAGGAGCAACAATTACCCGCATGGGCGAAGTGTAGGGGCGGTCGGTGTCGCCGATGTTTCACAATCAGCAGAAATACCGAGGTCGGTTTCCCAGAGGACGCACTTATCCAATAGCCTGGAGGGGTGAAATTGCTACGCCGCGGTGACTCAGACAACTCCGACAAAAATGACGTCGAGGTCACTGAGGCGTCCTCAGCCTCTGACGAGGCGTCCACCGAGCAGGTGGGCAAGGGTCGCCCCACACCCAAGCGTCGCGACGCCGAAGCCAAGAAGCGCGGACCGGTCGCGCCCGCTCCGCTGACGTCCAAGGAAGCCCGCGCACGCCGAAAAGCGACACGCGGCTCCAAGGAGGAGCGCAAAGTCGAAGCTGCCGAGCGCCGTGCGTCGTCGGCAGACCGTCGCGCGCGCATGCTCGCCGGTGAGGACAAGTACCTCCTCCCCCGCGACAAGGGACCCGTCCGCGCGTACGTTCGCGATTTCATCGACGCCCGCCGCAACCTCGTCGGCCTGTTCATGCCACTGGCCCTCGTCCTGATCATGACGATGTTCGTGACGCCGCAGCTGCAGGCGATTGTCACGCTCGCCATGCTCGTGATGATGCTGTTCATGGTCGGTGAAGGCATCTGGCTCGGACGCATGATCAACAACCGCGTCGCGGAGCGCTTCCCCGAGAGCACCGACGGAGGGTTCAAGCTCGGCTGGTACGCGTTTGTCCGCGCGTCGCAGATCCGCAAACTTCGCGCACCGAAGCCTCGCGTGGGACCCGGCGACGCAATCTGAGCGTGTCGAACCCTGTCAGAACTCTGGTCCTCGGCGGCGCGCGGTCTGGTAAGTCCGCGCACGCCGAGGCTTTGTTTTCTCCCGGATCGCCGGTTCGCTACGTCGCCACAGCCCGGCGCGACCACACCGACACCGACTGGGAAAGCCGCATCGACCAGCACCGCGTCCGGCGACCGGCGCACTGGTCGACCGTCGAAACTGCAGCTGATGGCGATCTCGAGCGCACGCTCCGCAACGACAATTCGACGGATACCCTGGTCGATGATCTCGGTACCTGGCTGACCGGCGAGTTCGATCGACGCGGTGCCTGGGATGCACCGCGCGGCACCATCACGCCCGCGGTCGATGCGCTGATCAAGAGTGTGCGCGACTACCGCGGATCACTGGTCCTGGTCAGCCCGGAAGTCGGCTTGGCAGTCATTCCGGAAACCCGATCGGGCCGGTTGTTCCGCGACGAAATCGGCTCGCTCAATGCCCGCGTCGCAGCGGTGTGCGATCGTGTTGTGCTGGTGGTCGCAGGACTACCACTCGTCTTGAAAGAGCCCTCAGCGTGAAAATTACTGTTGCACAACCGGAAGGCACGAAGTGAGCACCGAAGCGAACTCCACCAGTAGCGCGGCTGTCAGTAGCGCGGCTGTCAGTAACGCGGAGTTCGAGCCGGTTACTCCGCCGGATCGCGACGTTCGGGCTCTCGCCGATGCTCGCCAGCTCGACCTCACCAAGCCCGCCGGATCGCTTGGCCGGCTGGAAGCACTGGCCGGCTGGGCTGCAGCCTGCCAAGGTGTTTGTCCCCCACATGCTTTCGCCCGTCCCCGCGTGGTCGTGTTCGCGGGCGACCACGGCATCGCCCGCAACGGCGTATCTGCCTATCCACCTGAAGTTACCGCGCAGATGGTTGCCAACTTCCTCGGCGGCGGCGCAGCGGTGAACGTACTCGCCGAGGTTGCCGGCGCAACCGTGCGCGTTGTCGACATCGCGGTGGAAGTGGATACCGATCCTGCGGTCTCGAACTACAAGGTGCGCCGTTCCTCCGGTTCGATCGATCGCGAAGACGCCCTCACCCATGAGGAAACTCTGCAGGCCATCGCAGCCGGCCGAGCTATTGCCGACGAGGAAATCGACGGGGGCGCAGACCTTCTCATTGCCGGCGACATGGGTATCGGCAACACGACGCCCGCCACGGTACTGATCGCGGCACTGACAGACACAGAGCCTGTCGCAGCAGTCGGCCGCGGCACCGGCATCGACGACGCAGGCTGGATCCGCAAGACCGCAGCCATCCGCGACGCACTGCGCCGCGCCCGGCCGCACGTCCGCGATACCGTCGCACTGCTACGAACGGTTTCCGGCGCAGATCTTGCCGCGATGGCCGGCTTCCTCGCCCAGGCAGCATCGCGTCGCACTCCCGTCATCCTCGACGGCGTTGTCGTGACCGCTGCGGCCATGGCTGCGGACGAGTTGGCTTTCGGCGCCCGGGACTGGTGGGTGGCCGGACACCGCTCCACCGAACCAGCACACACCATTGCCTTGACGCGCATGGGATTGACCCCGATCGTCGAATTCGACATGCGACTCGGCGAAGGCTCCGGTGCGGTGACAGCGCTGCCGATCCTGCAGGGTGCGGTGGCCATCCTTGCGAAGATGGCTACGTTCAGCGAAGCGGGCGTGAGCACCGAGGGCAGCAAGCCCGCCGCCGAACCCGAGGCGGTCGAGCTCACCAAGACAGACACGGCGGACTGACCGTGGCTGGCGCGCTTTCCGGTGTGCCACTGGCATTTTCCTGGCTGACGGTACTGCCGGTACGCGGTCCGTCGGACATCAACCGCACCGCTGGCCGGCGCGCTATCGCGGCCGCGCCCCTCACCGGGATCGCGCTCGGAGTCTTTGCGGTCGCAATCTTGTGGGGCGCGACCAGTATCGGCCTCAACCCGTACCTAGCGGGCATTGTGACCGTGGGTGCGCTCGCACTGGGAACCCGCGGCATGCACGTCGACGGCCTCACCGATACCGTCGACGGCTTGGGGTGCTACGGCCCCCCTGAGCGTGCACGAGAGGTCATGCACAGTGGCGGCGCGGGGCCGTTCGGGGTGGCCGCGCTGTTCATATTCCTTGGGCTGCAAGCAGTATCGTTCGGCGTTTTGGCTGCAGCGGACTCTCCCACCCAGTGGGCAGGCGTGGTTGTCGCCGTCGCCGCGGGACGAGTTGCCGTCGTTTTTGCCTGCCGCCGAGGGATTCCCGCGTCGAGCACTACCGGATTCGGTGCGCTGGTTGCCGATTCGCAACCGTGGTGGGCGGCTGCCGCCTGGACCGCTCCCCTGCTTGCCGCGTCGGTTCTGGTGACAGACCGATGGTGGCTCGGACCACTTGTCGCCGCCGTTGCGCTACTGATCAGCGTTGTCTGCGTGCGTCATTGCGTCCGCCGGTTCGGTGGCCTCAACGGTGATGTTCTCGGATTTGCACTGGAATTGACGGTCACGATCACTGCCGTCGGGCTAACTCTCGGAATCTGAACGATCGCTGCGCGCGACGAGATTACGGCGTTTCTTCTGCCGTCGTCTCGCCGCGCGAGCAATGAAGTCGTCTCGCCGCGCGAGCAATGAACTAGTGAAGCTTGGTCATCCAGCCGTGGGTGTCGGCAAACGTGCCACGCTGAATGCCGGTGAGGGTGTCGCGCAGCGCCATGGTGACCTCGCCGGGCTCACCGTCGGCGATGGTGAATTCACCCTCGGCGGACTTGACGCGACCGACCGGCGTGATGACTGCCGCTGTGCCGCAAGCGAATACCTCGGTAATCTCGCCGCTCTTGCACTTGGTGCGCCACTCGTCGGTGCTGATCTTGCGCTCTTCGACGGCAAAGCCCGAATCGGCTGCCAGTGTCAGCAGTGAGTTACGGGTGATACCCGGCAACAACGAACCCGAGAGCGACGGAGTGACAAGGCGAGCATCGGGGCCGGAACCGAAGACGAAGAACAGATTCATGCCTCCCATTTCCTCGACATACGTGCGCTCGATGGCGTCGAGCCACACCACCTGGTCGCAGCCTTCGTCAGCAGCCTGAGCCTGGGCCAGGAGTGAAGCTGCGTAGTTGCCTGCGAACTTGGCAGCGCCCGTTCCGCCGGGCGCTGCGCGCACGTATTCAGTGGACAGCCACACACTGACCGGCTTGACGCCACGCGGGAAGTACGCGCCGGCAGGTGATGCGATCAGCAGGTAGCGGTATTCCTTGGCGGGACGCACACCGAGGCCGGCTTCGGTCGAGAACATGAACGGACGCAGGTACAAGGCGTCTTCGCCGCCCGCTGCCGGAACCCACTCGATGTCGACGTCGACCAGCTCGGTGATGGAGTCCACGAACATCTCGGTCGGCAACTCGGGCATCGCGAGGCGACGGGCCGAAGCCCCGAACCGCTCGGCGTTGGCCTCGACGCGGAAGGAGCTGATGTCGCCGCTCGGCTGGCGGTAAGCCTTGAGCCCTTCGAAGATGGCCTGACCGTAGTGCAGGACCATCGCCGCAGGGTCGAGCTCGATGTTTCCATACGGCAACACCTGACCGTTATGCCAGCCCTTACCCTCGGCGTAATCGATGGAGACCATGTGATCGGTGAAGTACTTCCCGAAACCGGGCGCCGCCAAGATGTCGCGGCGCTCGGCGTCGGACTTCGGGGTCGAGCTCTGGACACGAACGAAATTGGCGGCACCAGTCATGGCGGCAATCCTATCGAACGCGCACAATCCCCTTACTTGGTGCTGGTCTCCACAAACGGCGGCGACACGACAACACACCGCAGCGCACGTCCGCGGACGTCGACCTCGATCTCGTCACCGGCCGCGATTCCCACACCGGAATCGAGGAGCGCCAACGCAATTCCGACCTTGAGCGTCGGCGAGAACGTTCCGGACGTGGTCTCCCCGACGGGTTCGCCGTCGCGCAGAACGCTCAGCCCCGCACGCAGCACACCACGATCGAGTGCCTTGATTCCCCACAACTTGCGCGCCGGGCCTGCCGCCTTCTCGTCGACCAGGGTCTCCTTGCCCCAGAACGTGGGCTTCTTCCAGCCGACAGCCCATCCGCAGCGAGCTTCGAGGGGTGAGATTTCGAGCGAAAGCTCATGCCCGTGCAGCGGATAGCCCATTTCGGTACGCAGGGTGTCGCGCGCGCCGAGCCCAGCGGCCTGCCCACCCTGAGCTTCGACAACCTCGAGAAGCGCGCGGAACAGCGGCTCGCTGTCGGCCCAGCGCGGCAGAAGTTCGTAACCGACCTCGCCCGTGTAGCCACTGCGGCACACGCGAACCGGAACACCATTCCACGTAGCGTCCTCGAACGCCATGTACTCGATGTCGGTAGGCAAGCCCAGCGCAGTCAGAACGTCAACCGACTTCGGACCCTGCACGGCCAACACGCCGTATTCACGATGCTGATCTTCGACGGTGATTCCGTCCGGCGCGAGCGCCACCATTGCGGCAACAACATCTGCCGTGTTTGCCGCATTCGGCACGAGGAAGATCTCCTCGTCACTGACGTAGTAGACGATCAAATCGTCGATAACTCCACCGGACTCGTTGCAGCACAAGGTGTATTGCGCCTTGCCCGGACCGATCTTGCCCAAATCGTTGGTCAGCGCCGAGTTCACGAACTCCGCAGCACCGGCACCGCGCACCACGGCCTTGCCCAGGTGACTGACGTCGAACAGGCCGACATTCTCACGGACAGAAGTGTGTTCGGCTACTACGCCGGCGTACGACACCGGCATCTGCCAGCCACCGAACGGGGCAAACGTCGCACCCAGTTCGACGTGCACAGCGTGGATCGGACCCTGCAAGAGTTGTTCGTCGGTCATGGCCCACAACCTATCGGACTTCCGTCACCGAAACATGTTCGCCGCAGACACGCACCGGGGGCTCTGGGCCTACCATCAACTCAGGCGTCCGCCCGAACCGGACGCATCGCACACTCACCACGCAGGAGACATCTTGAGCACTCGCACAGCCCGATCATTGGGACCCGACCTGGTTCTCGCCGGAAAGCTCGGCAAGCGCGCCGACGTATTGGTGGTCGGTCTCACATCGGGTCCCGACGGCCCCGAACTCGCACTCAGCGAAGGCATCGTCGACGAGGATGTTCTGGCCGAAGTACTCGACAGCCTCATCGCCGTCGGCGCAACGGGCAAGCCGGAGCAGCTCACTCGAATCCCCGCGCCGAGCGATCTCCCCGTGGTCAGCGTTCTCGCCGTCGGCCTCGGTTCGGCTGAGAAGCTGGGCAGCGAGCAGATCCGTAAGTCGGCCGGCGCCGCTGCACGCGCACTATCGGGAATCGACACAGCAGCGACGACGCTGTCCGTCCTCGACCTCACCGCCGCAGTCGAAGGCTTTGCGCTCGGCGCGTACACCTTCACCGAATTCAAGTCGTCGAAGTCCGCGCCCGGACCCGACGCGCAACCCCTCGCCCGCGTCGAACTTCTTGTCACGTCGCCGCGCGCCAAGGAAACCAAAGCAACCCTGACTCGTTCGGCCGCTATCGCCGAGGCAGTCGCAACCGCACGCGAATTCGTCAACACTCCCCCCAGCCACCTCTACCCGGCGGAGTTCGCGGACCGCGCCAAGGCACTCGGCATCGAGGCCGGTCTGACGGTCCAGATTCTGGACGAGAAGGCACTCGCCAAGGGCGGCTACGGCGGAATCCTCGGCGTGGGCAAGGGATCGTCACGACAGCCTCGTCTCGTCCGGATGGAGTACGCGTCGAAGAAGCGCGGCGCGTCCAAGGTTGCGCTCGTCGGCAAGGGCATCACGTTCGACACCGGCGGAATCTCCATCAAGCCGGCCGCAGGCATGGAGAACATGACCTCCGACATGGGCGGTGCAGCGGCCGTCATCGCGACTGTGGTTCTCGCCGCGAAGCTCGGCCTGCCCGTCAACGTCGTCGCCTACATCCCGATGGCGGAGAACATGCCGTCGGCCACCGCCCAGCGTCCCGGCGACGTGCTGACGCAGTACGGCGGAATCACCGTCGAGGTCATCAACACCGATGCGGAGGGCCGCTTGGTCCTCGCCGACGCCATGGTTCGCGCCGGCGAAGACAACCCCGACTACATGATCGACACCGCCACGCTGACGGGTGCGCAGATGGTCGCCCTCGGCAACCGCACTCCCGGTGTCATGGGAACCGACGAATTCCGCGACCGTGTTGCATCCATCTCGCAGAGCATCGGCGAGAACGCCTGGGCGATGCCGCTGCCGGAGGAACTGCGCGGCGATCTCGATTCCAAGGTTGCCGACATGGCGAACGTCACTCCGCACCGTTGGGGCGGCATGCTCGCGGCAGCTCACTACCTGAAGGAATTTGTTCCCGAGGGCGTGCAGTGGGCGCACATCGACGTTGCCGGCCCGGCCTACAACACCTCCGGCCCGTGGGGTTACACGGGTAAGGGTGGCACGGGTGTTCCGGTTCGCACGATGATCTCGGTCCTCGAGGACATTTCGGTCAACGGCTGACCTCTTCGCTGTGCGCCTTGATTAACCTCCCGCGGCCAATCAAGGCGCACAGCCGGTCAGCTCCCGTCCCGCAATTCCTGCGTGCGAGCACGTTTGCGTTCGATGCGCAGACGCTCGTCGTGATCGCGCATGCGCTGCGGATATCCCGTTTTACGGACGTCGTACACGGGAATTTTCAGATCCTGACCAAGTTTGCGGGCACCACGCTCACCACCTACCCGGCGACGCGTCCATTCCCCGGACTTGTCGACCAGGACGACAGTGACCTCGGTGACGGTTGTTTCCGGCTCCACGAAGGCCTCGACGCCTTCGTGCTCATGGGCCCAGTTGGCCAGATGCTCTGCGTCGCTCTGGGCTGCCAGTTGCCCTGCACTGGGTCGGCGTTTGAATCGATCGAACAACCCCACGCGTGGATCCCTCCTCGGTGCCGAGACCGCGGAAGAACCCCGGCCGTATGTCAAGTTTGCCAGCATTCAACTGCTGTCACCGGCACAAGACATACCGTTTGGTCCCATACGCGCGTTACACGCTCCACCTACTGACGAGTAGCGACCCACCGAAACCCGGTGGCATCCCCCTCAGCGGACGCGCCCGGCGTATCAATGGAAAGATGAACGACGGTGACGCCGCGCCCGCGCGTCGACATCGGCACAAAATAGCTACAAGTAGCCGCACGTCGCGCGCAACTCGAGCACAATGCACTAACGACCACAAGTCGACAAATAAAACAACCCGAACACAACTGTCGAGGAGTCAAAAGACATGGCCTTCTCCGTCCAGATGCCAGCCCTAGGTGAGAGCGTCACCGAAGGAACTGTCACACGGTGGCTCAAGCAGGAAGGAGACACGGTCGAAGTCGACGAACCCTTGCTCGAAGTCTCCACGGACAAGGTCGACACCGAGATTCCATCTCCGGTCGCCGGCGTCCTGACCAAGATTGTCGCGCAGGAAGACGACACCGTGGATATCGGTGGCGAGCTCGCTGTTATCGGCGAAGCTGGTGAAGCACCCGCAGAAGAAGCACCGGCGCCCGCCGCTGAAGAGCCGGCCGCAGAGGCGCCCGCAGCAGAAGCAGCTCCCGCACCGGCAGCTGAAGCACCGGCAGCCGCTCCCAGCAGCGGAGCCGAAGGCACCCCCGTGACGATGCCCGCCCTCGGCGAGTCTGTCACCGAAGGAACCGTCACCCGTTGGCTCAAGGCCGTGGGCGACGAAGTTGCCGTCGACGAACCGCTTCTCGAGGTTTCCACCGACAAGGTCGACACGGAGATCCCGTCGCCTGTTGCCGGAATTCTTCTCGAGATCAGCGCCAACGAGGACGACACCGTAGACATCGGTGGCCAGCTGGCCGTTATCGGATCCGGCGCTCCCGCAGCTGCAGCACCGGCGGCACCCGCAGCACCGGCACCGGCAGCACCCGCCGCTCCCGCACCCAAGGCCGAAGCACCGGCAGCACCGGCCGCTCCCGCACCCAAGGCCGAAGCACCGGCAGCTCCGGCTCCCGCAGCTCCCGCAGCCGCACCGGCAGCCCCCGCAGCATCGGGTGACAGCAGCCCGTACGTCACCCCGCTGGTCCGCAAGCTTGCCAACGACAACGGCGTCGACCTCGCCACTGTTACCGGCACCGGCGTCGGTGGACGCATCCGTAAGCAGGATGTTCTTGCCGCCGCAGAAGCCAAGAAGGCTCCGGCCGCTGCTGCCCCGTCAGCACCCGCCGCTGCTGCAGCTGCTCCGGCAGCGAAGGCAACTGCAGGCGTCCGCCCCGAGCTGGCTCATCTGCGCGGAACAACGCAGAAGGCCAATCGGATCCGCCAGATCACGGCCACCAAGACGCGTGAATCGCTGCAGACCACCGCGCAGCTCACGCAGACCTTCGAGGTGGATGTCACCAAGATCGTCGCGCTGCGTGCCCGTGCAAAGGCCGGCTTCATCGAGCGTGAAGGCGTCAACCTGACGTTCCTCCCGTTCTTCGCCAAGGCTGTTGTCGAGGCGTTGAAGTCGCATCCCAACATCAATGCCAGCTACGACGAGACGGCAAAGCAGATCACGTACTACGACTCCGAGCACCTCGGAATCGCAGTCGACACCGATCAGGGTCTGCTGTCCCCCGTCATCCACAATGCAGGTGACCTCGGCTTGGCCGGCTTGGCTCGCGCCATCGCGGACATCGCGAAGCGCGCACGTTCGGGCGGCCTGAAGCCGGACGAGCTGTCGGGTGGAACGTTCACGATCACCAACATCGGCAGCCAGGGCGCGCTGTTCGACACCCCGATCCTGGTCCCGCCGCAGGCAGCCATGCTCGGAACCGGCGCGATTGTGAAGCGCCCGATGGTGGTCACCGACGAAAACGGCAACGAGTCCATCGGCGTTCGTTCGATGATCTACTTGCCGCTGACTTACGACCACCGTCTGGTGGACGGCGCCGACGCCGGCCGATTCCTCACCACTGTCAAGCAGCGGTTGGAAGAAGCCTCGTTCGAAGCTGACCTGGGTCTGTAAGCAACTGTTGTTCCGGCCGGGGCGTCATCTCCATCAGGAGGTGGCGCCTCGGCTTTTTCAGTACGGTCGGAGAGAGAACCCCGCTGGATCGAAGGAGGCATTTTCCGAATGCGAGTAGTCGTCGCCGGTTCGTCCGGTCTGATCGGAACGGCCTTGGTGTCCTCGTTGCGCTCGGACAACCACGATGTGGTGCGTCTGGTGCGTCGCCCGACCACCGGTCCCGACGAGTCCCGATGGGACCCCAATCGTGACCGCCTCGACACGTCAGTGCTGCACGGCGCTGATGCCGTCGTCAATCTCTGTGGCGTCGGGATCGGCGACAAACGGTGGTCCGGTTCCTACAAGCAGGAGATTCGTGACAGTCGCATCAGTGCGACAGACGTGTTGGCCGACGCCGTCGCGACGGCCAAGATTCCGGTTCTCGCCAATGCCAGCGCCGTTGGCTACTACGGCGATACCGGCGACCGCATCGTCGACGAGGATTCGGCCGCAGGCACCGATTTCCTCGCGACGACGTGTCGTGACTGGGAACTCGCCACCGAACCGGCCGGCAAAGGCGGCGCTCGGGTGGTGAACCTGCGGTCGGGTGTAGTCCTGTCGCCGCATGGCGGAATGCTCGGGCGTCTGCGTCGGATCTACTCACTCGGCCTCGGTGGACGGTTGGGCAACGGCCGCCAGTACTTTCCGTGGATCTCACTCGAAGACGAGTGCAACGCAATCAAATTCACTCTCACCAATCCCGCGCTCTCCGGTCCTGTCAATCTGACCGGACCGGCACCGGTCACCAATGCACAGTTCAACGACGCGATGTCGCGGATCATGCATCGGCCGGCGCCGTGGATCGTGCCGGGGTTCGCCCTCGAAGCTCTGATCGGCGAGTTCGCGAAAAGTGGCATCCTGGGCGGCCAACGGGCTATACCGTCGGTGCTCGAAAATGCGGGATTCACGTTCCGCCACAACACAATCGGCGAAGCACTGGCGGCCGCGCTGAATTGAGTTGGCAATCGGGCGTAATCTCTAGTGCCATGAGTAGCGCTGCCGGATCCGCACGATTGTCGCAACTGCCGATCGCCGTCGACAATCTCGGATTGATCGACTACACAGCAGCGTGGGATCGCCAACGCGAATTGGCTGCGGAGCGCGCAGACGACATCGGACAGGACACACTGCTCCTGCTCGAGCATCCTCCGGTGTACACGGCGGGACGACGTACCGAACCCGCGGATCGTCCCGTCGACGGCACCCCCGTCATCGATGTCGATCGCGGCGGAAAAATCACGTGGCACGGGCCTGGTCAGCTGGTCGGGTACCCGATCGTGAAGCTCGCCGAACCGGTCGACGTCGTGCGGTATGTCCGACTCATCGAGGAAGCGCTGATCACGGTCTGCACCGACATGGGCCTGACGTGTGGCCGAATCGACGGCCGCTCAGGTGTGTGGCTACCCGCTGAACTGTCTGGCGGCCAGTGGAAGCCCGAACGCAAGGTTTCCGCCATCGGCGTGCGCGTCCAACGTGGCGTCGCACTGCACGGTTTTGCGCTGAACTGCAACTCGGTCCTGACCGGATTCGACAACATCATTCCGTGTGGCATTCGCGACGCCGGAGTGACGACACTGTCGCAGGAACTCGGCCGAGACGTCACCGTCGCCGAGGTCACTCCGGCGATCACCGAAGCGATCATCGCCGCCCTGGACGGAAACTTGCCCGTCACAGTGCGCGACATCGAACGTGTCACCTTCGAGAAAGCCTCACCTACCCCGACTTTTACTACCGTTCAGTACAGCTGACGGGCTCGCCCGAACCCTGTTGCAGTAATCACCGGGCGTAGGATCGTCCCCGTGACTATCGCCCCCGGTAATCCCCCCGTTGCTTCGCTCGCCCCACAAGGCCGTAAGCTGCTCCGCCTCGAGATCCGAAACGCGGAGACACCCATCGAACGCAAACCCAACTGGATCAAGACCCGAGCAAAGATGGGCCCCGAGTACTCGGAGCTCAAGGGCCTGGTCAAGCGCGAAGGTTTGCACACCGTCTGCGAAGAAGCAGGCTGCCCCAACATCTACGAATGCTGGGAAGACCGCGAAGCCACCTTCCTCATCGGCGGCGAGCAGTGCACCCGCCGCTGCGACTTCTGCCAGATCGACACCGGCAAGCCCGACGCCCTCGACCGCGACGAACCACGTCGCGTCGCCGAAAGTGTTCAGGCCATGGGACTTCGATACTCCACGATCACCGGCGTCGCCCGCGACGACCTCCCAGACGGCGGCGCCTGGCTCTACGCCGAAACCGTCCGCAAGATCCACGAACTCAACCCGGGCACCGGCGTCGAGAACCTGGTTCCCGACTTCAACGGCAAACCCGAACTGCTCGACGAGGTATTCGCCTCGCGTCCCGAGGTACTCGCGCACAACCTCGAGACCGTCCCCCGCATCTTCAAGCGGATCCGCCCGGCCTTCCGGTACCAGCGCAGCCTCGACGTCATCACCGCCGCCCGCGAGTACGGACTGGTCACCAAGTCCAACCTCATCCTCGGCATGGGCGAAACCCCCGAAGAGGTCACCGAAGCGATGGCCGATCTGCACGCTGCCGGTTGCGACATCCTCACCATCACCCAGTACCTGCGTCCCTCACCGCGGCACCACCCCGTCGAGCGGTGGGTCAAGCCCGAAGAGTTCGTCGAGCACTCCAAGGCTGCAGAAGAGATGGGTTTCGCCGGCGTCATGGCCGGGCCGCTCGTCCGCTCGTCGTACCGCGCCGGACGTCTGTACGCGCAGGCCATGGCCCATCACGGCCGCGAACTCCCCGAGGCACAGCGCCATCTCACCGAGGGCGGAGACGCTTCCCAGGAAGCCAGTTCACTCATGGCGCGCCTGGCCCGCTGATCCACTTTTTGCTGTGCGTCTTTATTAACCGCGGGCGGTTAGTAAAGGCGCACAGCAATGGACGTATCCTGGTCACATGGCGAACGGCAGCAAATCCGGTAAGGGCAAACCCACCAAAGAGGCAAAGGCTGCAGCGAAGGCTGCCCGCAAGCAGGCTTCCAAGGAACGCAGAACCCAGCTCTGGCAGGCATTCCAGATGCAGCGCAAGGACGACAAGCTCCTTCTGCCGCTGATGATCGGCACCCTGGTGGGTGCTGCTCTGGTCTTCTTCCTGGTCGGTCTCATCTGGGGCATCGAGTGGTTCCTGCTGCCGATCGGCCTCGTTCTCGGCATTCTCGGTGCCTTCATCATCTTCGGTCGCCGCGTGCAGAAATCGGTGTACAAGAAGGCTGAAGGCCAGGCCGGCGCAGCTGCCTGGGCGCTGGACAACATGCAGGGCGCGTGGCGCGTCACGAACGCCGTCGCCGGCACCACCCAGCTCGACGCCGTTCACCGTGTTGTCGGACGGCCGGGCGTCATCCTCGTCGCCGAGGGTTCTCCGCAACGCGTCAAGAGCCTCCTCGCGCAGGAGAAGAAGAAGACTGCCCGCCTCATCGGCGACACCCCGATCTACGACATCATCATCGGCAACGACGAGGGCCAGGTTCCGCTCTCGCAGTTGCAGCGTTACCTGAACAAGCTGCCGCGCAACATCGATACCAAGCGCATGGACAACATCGAGGGCCGCCTCGCAGCATTGAGCGCACGCGGCGGCGGAGCAGCCTTGCCGAAGGGCCCGATGCCCGGCGGCGCAAAGATGAAGGGTATGCAGCGCACGATTCGTCGCCGCTGATTCCGCGCATACAAAAAATGACCCGAGTCCGTCATGGACTCGGGTCATTTTTTGTTCGATCGAATTGTCAGCGCGAGCGAACCAGAAGCGTGCCCGTCGCTCGGTCCTGCATTCCGCGTCCGTCGATGTCGGTGATAGTTGCCGGGATGACAAACACAAGGAGCGCCTGGCGAGCGAGAGCTCGAACGAAGCCGACCCGGATGGGTCCTTCGATTCGCGCCACCTGCAGGCCCATGACAAATTGCCCGGGAGTGAAGTTGAACAGGGTTACCGTGAGCACGCCCACGATGAACCACACGATCAAGGTGATGGTCGACGTCTGGCCGTCGAAAAAATCTCCGGTGATCAGTGAGGCAACGCCGACCGCCATCACCCAGTCGATCATGAGCGCGCCGAGTCGTCGGCCGGAGCCGACAAGCGATCCCGGGCCGTCCTGCGGGAAGCCAAGATTCTCGCCGCGGTACGCCTGCTCACGTCCGTCGGCGTTCTTCGGCAAAGCTGCTTGCGGCCCCGAGAGCCAAGTTCCGGTGATACGTGCCATGCTGTCCAGGATAGGCGTCGTAGCACCGTAGTCCAGATTGCCGTGTTTTAACTGTGCAGCTGATCACACAGATTTCGGAAATCCCCAGGACAATACGACGTGTAACACTGCCGAAACAAAGGGTTGACGAGCGGGCAACACCAGATACCTACCGTCTGGCTCGACGGATTCAACCTTTCATAACAGTTGGCTGAAGCGACTTAAGGAGCACAAGCGTGGCATTCACCACGGCCGAAGAGGTCATAAAGTACATCGCGGACGAGAACATCGAGTACGTCGACATTCGCTTCAGCGACTTGCCTGGCGTGCAGCAGCACTTCTCGATTCCCGCGTCTGCTTTCAACCAGGACGTGTTCGAAGACGGCCTTGCGTTCGACGGTTCGTCCGTCCGCGGGTTCCAGTCGATTCACGAATCCGACATGATGTTGCTCCCTGACGTCACCACGGCCCAGATCGACCCTTTCCGCAAGGCGAAGACCCTCAACATCAACTTCTTCGTCCACGATCCGTTCACCCGTGAGTCCTACAGCCGCGACCCGCGCAACGTTGCCCGCAAGGCCGAGGAGTACTTGGTCAGCACCGGCATCGCGGACACCGCATTCTTCGGCGCCGAGGCCGAGTTCTACATCTTCGACTCGGTTCGTTACGACTCCGGCATGAACTCCGCTTTCTACGAGCTGGATTCGGTTTCCGGTTCCTGGAACACCGGCGCCGAGACCAACGCCGACGGCTCCCCCAACCTCGGCTACAAGGTTCGCGCCAAGGGTGGCTACTTCCCCGTCGCTCCGTACGACCACTACGTGGACCT
Source organism: Rhodococcus sp. AD45-ID (assembly GCF_003023755.1). Classification (NCBI taxonomy): domain Bacteria; kingdom Bacillati; phylum Actinomycetota; class Actinomycetes; order Mycobacteriales; family Nocardiaceae; genus Rhodococcus; species Rhodococcus sp. AD45-ID. Next base: position 396,869 of record NZ_PYHL01000001.1, read on the forward strand.
GCGCGACGAAATCTCCACCAACCTGACCAACGCGGGCTTCGAGCTCGAGCGCGGCCACCACGAGGTCGGCACCGGCGGACAGCAGGAGATCAACTACAAGTTCAACACGCTGCTTGCAGCTGCTGACGACCTGCAGCTCTTCAAGTACATCGTCAAGAACACCTGCTGGCAGCACGGCAAGTCCGCCACCTTCATGCCGAAGCCGCTCTTCGGTGACAACGGTTCGGGCATGCACGTCCACCAGTCCCTGTGGAAGGACGGCAAGCCCCTCTTCCACGACGAGTCCGGCTACGCAGGCCTCTCGGACATGGCTCGCCACTACATCGGCGGCATCCTGCACCACGCTCCGTCGCTGTTGGCCTTCACCAACCCGACCATCAACTCGTACCACCGTCTGGTGCCGGGCTACGAAGCTCCCATCAACCTCGTGTACAGCCAGCGCAACCGCTCGGCAGCTGTCCGTATCCCGATCACGGGCAACAACCCGAAGGCCAAGCGTCTCGAGTTCCGCGCACCCGACTCCTCGGGTAACCCGTACCTCAACTTCGCTGCACAGATGATGGCCGGCCTGGACGGCATCAAGAACAAGATCGAGCCGATGGCTCCGGTCGACAAGGACCTCTACGAGCTTCCCCCGGAGGAGGCTCGCAACATCCCGCAGGCTCCGACCAGCCTCGAGACGGTTATCAACCGCCTCGAAGCAGATCACGAGTACCTGACCGAGGGTGGCGTCTTCACCACCGACCTGATCGAGACCTGGATCTCGCTCAAGCGCGAGCAGGAAATCGCTCCCGTCAACCTGCGTCCGCACCCGTACGAGTTCGAGCTCTACTACGACGTGTGATCCCGGTGGAGTGGCTGGCCTGCACAGCAGTTCGCAGGTCTAGCCCTCCGTCCGCAGTACCTTTAGCCGAGTCCACCCGCTTCGCGATCCCAGCATCGATCGCAGAGCGGGTGGACTCGTCTGCGTCGGGCCGTGCCCGTAGACATCGAGGGTTGCTTTGCGCTATCCGTCGGAGAACCCGAACGCGGGTAGCTCATCGCTGTCTAGGCCGTCGAAAGTCACCTCGTATGCCAACGCGGCACTCGCTTACGTGTCGGCGGCCAATGCCGGGCTCACGGTTCAGCATGGAACGTCTGGTCGCACTTTGATGTCCGATGCGACAAATAGGGCACTGAGCGCTGTGGGAGAGTCACTTACGCTCATGTGAACCGGCGCGACGTGGGCACAGATCCAAGGTTCGAACTTAGTCACCCTGGCGGGGCTTGTCGCATCCGGCGTGCCGCATCTCACGCCTTTCTGCTCGCCGCAGTTCGGCGGCTGATTCTTCGAGGTCGGTGTGGCTGATTGCGCGGCCAATCCAGACCGCGGACAACGCGCCTACGACGATCCAAACGGCGACAATTCCGACAATCCACCACATAGCTGGGAGTGTGCCATGGGTTGTCTGGCTCTGTCGGACTGTGGTCCAGTTTTGGTGGCGGGTTCACCCCCGGTTTCACCCGACCGGGGCGCACGGGATTGGAAGAGCCCACCGCACAGAATTGCTCACGCAGGGCAACTAGCGGGCAGGGCTGCATAGGTCTCGTTTCGATCACGGCCAAGTGGGTACATGACTCGCAGGCCGCGACGGCCGGGGCGAGCATGCGGCCTCGCAACCGCGCGGTTCAGGTTCTTGCCGGTTGAGCACACAGCCCACAGGAACCGATGTCGTTCGGGACTTCTTCCATGTCGGGGGATTTCGCTTCAATGAACGATGCCCCCACTCTCAGTCGCTGAGGGTGGGGGCCTTTGTCGTCATCCGCGTTGAGCACACAACGTGGGGACCCTCTTTCCGTGCTGAGCTGACCCCTCATGTCTTGCCTCGCATTCCTAACCGTAGGCCTGCGCACAGGTTCGTGCCAGGTTTCCGAACAAGACGATCGGGACAGATGGCAGCCGATTCGTATTTGCAGGCTGCCCAGAGTTGCTCACACGCAGCGACTGTTGGGAGGAATTCCTTAGGTCGCTTACCTCGACCGACTAACACCCCACAGACTTCGGGACTGACAGCACTTGCGACTCGCCCACCTTAGGTGCTGGACTTTCGCCCCCGTTTCGGGAGATGGTTAGCAATGCAACCGAACATAGCCACGGATACACAATGAACCTCTGGGTCGACAACTTACGGAAACCGCCAGATGGGTGGACGTGGGCAAAGACCAGTTCCGGAGCTATCGACGCACTCTGTTTCGGCATGGTGGAACGAGTCTCTCTTGATTACAACCTGGGCGGCGATGACACCACACGCTCGGTCATTCGCTGGATGCGCGAAAACAGTGTGTGGCCGAGGGAGATCCACGTGCATTGCATCAACCCTGTACGTGTCGAATTGCTTACCAGATTCATCGACCGGTATCGCAAGTAACTCCGCCCAGAATTGCTCGATGCCCCGCCCCCGATGAATCGGGAACGGGTTTGGTGCGACTGGGTTGAACTTCATCGATGCTGGCGGATTCGTCTACATACGAAAATTCAATTCGTATGAGCAAGAAGGCATTTGATATTTTGGATCGCATACCGGGCGCTGCGGTAGCCCACCGCCAAGTTTGATCACCGCCAGGCGCGGAGCGCTCCTTCCGCATCAGCATGATTGATAGCGCGGCCTAACCAAACAGCAAGGAACGCGGCGGTTGCCGTCCAGCCCGTCAAAATTTCAACAATCAACATGTCGCGATTGTGACACATGACCAACATATGTAACTACAGATCGAATAACGATGTAACGCGGCTCACCGAGACGCACAAACTGATTCCTGATTTTGCGAGCGCAGGATCAGAAAAAGTAGGTACCTATGTAGGTAATTCTGCCCGCGCACATCACGCCTTCCACTGACAGTGTCAAAACGTACCTACAACGTGATCGAAGGTGGCGGCAACGGATGAACCTCAGGGATCAACTGGACACGTGTCAGTTTCTACTGAACCGTGCCCAACTCGCAGGTGACGTCGACGCCATTCGGCGACTCTCAGAGCGTCGACTCGTGCTGGTTAAACAGCTAGCCAGCATGAGAGCCCACCTCCGCCTGGTGTAGGTACACCAAATTCTCGTAGCATCGGACGATGACCCCACTCGATGTCGGCATCATCGCCGTCGCTGTTCCTGCCCTGGGCATCACTGTGTGGGCTACCGCGATGTTTTTCCTCGGCCGAATTGTCCGGGCTCGCCGCAAGTCTGGACGCATTACCTATCGTGCCGAGACGCAGCCAAGCTAATGCCACAGTTCAAGTCTCATCACGTAGCCACCGGCACAGAAGACTCACGTATCCAGGGCCGTTGGCAAGCCTCCGCCCAGAAGGTCGAGAACGTTGGTCGCACCGCGAAGTGCATCGGCAACGCACGCCGCAGTTGACGCAAATACCTGCGGGTAGTCGATCTCCCCCAGCGCCGGATCGACCGGCCAGGCAAGCCTTTCCGAGCCAAGTGAGAATTCCGCGTTCACCCCGGCCTTGTTTCCGCGCGGATCCTGGCGATGCCAGGATCCTTCGAGATAGATCGCGACCAATCCGTGGAGCACGAAACCGTCGCGATCCACGAGTCGCTGGTAGCAGAGCCCAGTCGGAATGCCCTCGGATCGCAACAGTGCGGCCAGTAAGTGGGACTTTGCGTAACACAGCCCGACCCGCGCTTCGAGAACCTCCGTCGCGGTCAACGTCACTCTCGGATCCTGAACATCGTTGGAGTGCCCGACATTGTCTCGCACCCATTCGAATGCGACCTTGGAGAACGCACTCTCGGTGTCCGACTCCTGACGCAACTGTTGCGCCAAGGATCGGATAGCCGGGTCGGCAACTTGGATGATCTCGTCGTGCCCCAGGTAGTTCTGCGGAGCTCCCGCCTCGAGCAAGAGTTTTTCAGTCGCCATATCCAGAACCCTAGTTACAGCCGCTCATATTCAGCAGCTCGGCCGGCAGATCGTTCTGCATGACGACCTCGTTCCCGTCCCAGACGAAAGTAGCGGTCGCCAAGCCGCTCGGATTTGCATTCGAGTCCATACCGCGCGGCCACCTGTACTGCACCGTTGCACTCTCGCTGGTGCCATCGACAACGGTGGTGAATCCGAACGCACATGACGTCGCAGTTCCGAGGTACTCACCTCGATGGAAAAACATCACGTGCTCCGGCGAACTGCCCGTGCCGCCCTTGGTTTCGACAACGGCGTAGCTCAGGTCGGCACACGGATCGAAGTTCGTGTCCCCCATGAAGATCCATTCGATCCCGGGGATCCTGGCATCGGCAGGAACTTGCGCGACGGCATTCGTGATCGCAGTGTTCTGGGAAGCGTTACCGCACTGGAGTGTTGACGCCGTCGCGGGATCGACAGCATTGTCGCCACACAGCCAGGGCCAACCTGTCAGCTGCCGAAGATTCTGCGGCTCCGCACTGAAGGTCTCCTCTTCACCGAACATCGAGCCGTCCCCAGACCCGCCTGCGTTGGCAGCGTCATACGTGTAGGAGGTGACCTTCATCGACGGCCGGGCGGTAGATCCGCCGTACGGCGAGATGAATTTCCACACCTCGATCGGGCTATCGGTGTCGCCGGTGCAGCGGACCGCAGTGTCGTAACCCTCGCCGCTGTGCAGCTTCCACTCAACGGGGTTGCCTTCGTACAGCGAGACCGGCGGCGACATCACCGCGAGTGTCGAGTCCTCCCAGGACCAGACCTTGTACGCGGCGCTACCTCCGAGATCGGATGTGGCGATGACTACTTCAGCCCCCGGACGCCCGTCGATGTCCCACGCTCCGACAAATCCGCCTGTTCGTTGAATCGCCGGATCCGCGAGCATGGTGGACTCGGTCGCCGCCACCTGGGCTTCGGTGCCGGCCATCGTGAGAACCACTATCTGATCGTCGACTCGGCCGATCGAATCGTCCAGGCCGTCCCCATCGACGTCCGCCAGCGCCACATCGACGCAGCGCAACCTCCCCGCACAGACGTCGGGCACGGATGTTTCCGTCGACGTCGAGAATTCCGTGCTCTCCCCCACCTGCGCCGCACCGTCGATCGATTCCGATCCACACGACGTGAGTACTACTACCGCCGACGCACACACAAAAACAGCCAACTTGGTTCTCACATTGCCCCCTGATCCGATCACCGGAGATACCCGAGAATCATAAAAGTCCCGTTGAGGTAATCGGGGTTAAGCTGGCGAACGAATTTCGAGACGGCACCATCGAGATGATCGAGGATAGACCTATGAACACCTTCCAGAAGTCTGCGGCGGCCATCAACAAGGTGGTCTTGGCCGCGATGCGCGTGCCGCTTGTCGAAAAGCTCATCGGCGGTTCGACGGCCCAGATCACCTACACCGGACGCAAATCCGGAAAGACCTTCACTTTGCCTGTTTCCTACCGCCAGAAGAACGACGAACTGTTCATCGGAGTTGCACTTCCCCAGAAAAAGAACTGGTGGCGCAATTTCCTCAACGAGGGCGATCGGATGCACGTCAAAATTCGGGGAATCGATCGCACCGGGCACGCAGTCAGCACCCGAGACGACAAAGGCAACGTATCCGTGAAGGTGACCCTGGACCCAGTCGGCTGATTACAACGACCCTACGGCGACAACGACGCCCACGTCGCCATAGGGAAACGAACCCTTGCCGATATGGCCGAGCTTGTTGAAAAATTTCGAAATCGGCACCATCACACCATATTTCGCTTTCACTTTGCTTTGAATCTCGTCGAAGTCGGGACCGGAGCTCACCAAGGTAGCGGTCCCAGCGGCAGGCACAGCACCGGGCGCCGGCTTCCCACGGTTGTTGCACGGCACAACGGTCACCCGTGGATTGTTGCGCAACCGTTTTGCCTTGCCGGATCTCGAGGACGTCCAGAATCCGATTCGTCCGTCAGACAGCGGCACAGCCCAGGTGGGCGTCGCAACGCCATCGCCGCTCTTCCTGAAGGTAGTTACCGAGATCGTTTTCTCTTCACCGAGGGACATCGATCGAGCGTATTCCTGTTCAGTCGAAGTGACCACAGAAACAATTCGGCTAGAGCGCTCGAACACCAGCGGCCAAGTCCGTTTCACCGACCGCTCGTCAGGGAATATCTATACACGTGAATGCGGAACTGATCGTTCTCCTGGTTGTTGTTGTCACCGCGCTCGGGTTCGACTTCACGAATGGTTTTCACGACACCGGAAATGCGATGGCCACCTCGATCGCTACCGGAGCGTTACGCCCCAAGGCAGCAGTGGCCCTATCCGCATCGCTCAATCTCGTCGGAGCTTTCCTCTCCGTCGAGGTGGCCGCAACGGTAGCCAAAGGTGTGGTGAACCTCGGAAATGTCGGTGGCCAAGCGCTCCTGACGATAGTGTTCGCGGGCCTTGTGGGCGGCATCATCTGGAACCTCGCCACCTGGCTGCTCGGTATCCCGTCGAGTTCCTCTCATGCACTGTTCGGCGGCTTGATCGGCGCAGCAGTTGCGTCGCTGGGCATGAATGGCGTCGCGTGGAGCGGCGTCCTGAGCAAAGTAGTTATTCCGGCAGCGCTGGCACCGCTCGTTGCCGGCTTGGTAGCAACAGCAGGCACATGGCTTGTCTACCGAATCACGTCGAACGTCCGCGAAAACACCAAGGAGCGAGGCTTCCGCTTGGGCCAAATCGGTTCAGCCTCACTGGTTTCTCTCGCTCACGGGACCAACGACGCTCAGAAGACCATGGGCGTCATCTTCTTGGCTCTGGTCGCACACGGCACCATCTCCGCCGACGCTCCGATGCCGTTCTGGGTCAAGTTGACCTGTGCGCTCGCGATTGCGGCGGGCACTTACCTGGGCGGGTGGCGGGTTATCCGCACACTCGGCAAGGGCCTTGTCGAGATTGCCGCACCTCAGGGAATGGCTGCCGAAGCGTCTTCCGCTGCAATAATTCTCACCTCCAGCCACCTCGGTCTCCCGCTGTCTACAACCCACGTGGCAACGGGTTCGATCCTCGGAACCGGACTCGGGCGCAAAGGCGCCGAAGTCCGCTGGAGCGTCGCACGACGGATGGGTATCGCGTGGTTGATCACGCTCCCCTCCGCTGCACTCGTGGGAGCCGCGTGCTGGGGCCTGGTGAATGTCGTCGGTGGACTGCCCGGAGTGCTCGTGGTCTTTGCGATTCTCATCGCAATGGCCGCCTGGATGTACATACGCTCCCGCAAGGAACCCATCGATCCCAGCAACGTCAACGCTGATTGGGACGGCGCTCTGGTTCCCGCCGAAGTTCCGGGACCCGACGTCAGCGTCCTCACCGAAACCATCGTCCCCACAGAAACCATCGTCCCCACAGAAACCAAAACCCTGCACCTACCGAACTGAAAGTCATCACATTGCCTGCACCGATCCCATCATTGGCACAGTCGATCCTTACGTGGCTACGCGTCGGTTATCCCGAAGGGATCCCACCGAAGGACCGAATCCCTCTCATGGCATTGCTTCGCCGCCGACTCACCGACGCGGAGGTTCGCGAAATCGCAATCGGTACTGCACTGGCCGAACTGATCGACGACAGCAGCGACCAGGTAATCAGAGGTGACGAGATCAGTGCCCAAATCTCCGATGTGACAAGCCAAAGCGCTTCCGACCAGGACATCGCACGCGTCGCAGCAGTCCTGGCGGCGGCGGGATGGCCGCTCGCCGACCTCGACGCAGGCCGATGATCTCCTCTTGACCGACCCCTATGAACTAGTAGCGGCAAACCAACCGCTTCGGTATCAATGCAGTAACAGATCCGCAATTGATTGACTCCGCCCCCGGACAGTTCGCGAGAATGCAGTAACTCGGGGGCTCTGCCAGATTTCTCGAGCACACCACTAAAGGGGCGGGAGTGGCGCGAATGCGATTTTTCCAACGAGGGATGACAAAACAGATTCGACAAGTCAAGTCCAGGACACGTCGTTGGTCGGGAACCGCGGCACTCGCCCTGACGCTTCCGTTGGCGATTGGACTGATCGGATCCTCGGTGGCCGCCGCAGCACCGGCACGAACCGCACAATCCGGCGGCTACGAAGAAGTTTTTGTCGACTCCTCGATGGGTCCCATCAAGGTTCAGATCCAGTGGGCATCTCGCGGCGGCAACGCTGCCCTGTACCTGCTTGACGGGCTCCGCGCTCGCAATGACCGCAACGCCTGGAGCTTCGAGACAAATGCATTCGACCAGTTCCGCGACAACAACATCACGTTGGTGATGCCGGTCGGTGGCCAGTCGAGTTTCTACTCCGACTGGTATTCGACCAGCAATCTCAACCGCCAACCAGTCACATACAAATGGGAAACATTTCTCACCCAGGAACTTCCTGCTTACCTCGATACTCGTGGCGTCTCGCGGACCAACAACGGTGTCCTCGGCCTCTCGATGGGCGGCAGCGCAGCACTGACCCTGGCCGCCTACCACCGCGACCAGTTCAAGTTCGCTGGATCATTCTCGGGATACCTCAATATCTCCGCGCCCGGCATGCGTGAAGCGATCCGGGTTGCGATGATCAGCGCCGGATCCTTCAACGTCGACGCAATGTGGGGCCCACCGTGGAACCCGGCGTGGTTGCGTAACGATCCCCTCGTTTTTGCACCGGAGCTGAGGGGCCTGTCGATGTATATCTCGGCGGCGAGTGGATTGCCGGGAGAATTCGACAAACCCCGACGACCAGTGGACTTCGTCAACACCGGTAGCGCAATCGGACTCGAAGCACTCGCCTTGCTCAACACCCGAGCATTCCAGGTACGCCTCAACACACTCGGCATTTCTGCCACGTACAGCTTCCCGTCCAACGGAACCCATTCGTGGCCGTACTGGGGTTCTGAGCTATGGAAGGCACGCGGTCAGATCCTCGACACACTCAACGCCTGGTGAGCGGCTGCCTGTGACACAGACCCCGACTCACGGCACTCGATAGGTGTCTCCACACGTAGGATCCACCAGACGGCGCATGATGTCGTACGCCCGATCCGGATCGACGTATGGCGGAATCATCATCAACACAAGTTGCCGACCGTAGATGTCGTCGAGATACATCAAATCTACGGGTTGACCTGGATACGGACCTCGAACTTCGAGGCCGTCGACCTCGTCGATACGACGCTGCGCAGTGCTCACCGTGTTCCAGTCGAACGCAACCCGGGTAATCGGCCCTAGACGCAACGAGAGTGCCGATATCAGATCGTGTAGCTCCGCTGTGACGTTGGTGGTCCAGGGGAACCAAGCACCGTCGACATGCGACTTCACCGCGCCCTGACCCCGCAGTAGGAACCGTGGTGTTCGAGTAGGCGAAGGAAATGGTTGACCGGGGTGTCGCGGTTGCGTTTCCATCCCGAAGTCGATGGTGTTTGTGTGCGCCATGACGGACGCCCCTTAGATCAAACGTTCATGGGACCGTCAGGCATACGCCGGATCATGAGACCCATGTCATCCAGAGTACGCCGCCCGGGCTGTCCGAAATCTCCTGCCGCGATGGCGATCCAGCTCAACGTCCGGGAGCCCTCGAGATCCACCGCGAACCCGGAGCGGTGGTCAGCCGCCCAATTCGGCGATCATCTGACTCAATGACGCGGCAGCCAATGTCAATTCACCTTCGACCGGCGATTTTCCGCCGGACGGCAGTCGCTCGCTGAGTTGCTCGCGCGTCACGATTGAGATTCCGTCGGATTGGAATCCTTCCTCGTGCGGCTCGTAGACTGCGATACCGCCGTCGACGGCCACCAGTTCCGCGTGCGGGTTGCTCCGGAGAAGAGCGCGCAGGTGTTCGGCAGTCACAGTCAGATCGTTCATGCGCATCTCTTTCGCGTCGACAACACCACACCTGGGCATCCAGTAGGTACCCACTGACAGTGACTCGAAATCAGAGCCGAGAATTCCGGTTTCGCAACGCCGGTGACCGGGCACAGCGATCGAGTACAGCGCGAAGACGAATGGACGTGACGGCTATGAGCACGGAAAAGCAGTTATTCCTCGCGACACGTTTGGACGAGTTGATCAGAGACTTGGAAGCGGATGCACCAGCGCCTGCGCAAGGTCCCCCTGGCCATCCCGACGGGCTACTCGTCACAGCACAACGGCATCGGGCGGAGGTTGACACAGCTGACGCCAAGCACATCGACGAGATCATGAGCGCTCACCCGGAGATTGCCGCTGCGTGGTCGGACAGGTCGACGTAGGCCCGCGAACGCGACCGCCGACGGACGTGATCATGAAGGCACTGCCGGCAATACTGACGAGCGTCGTGGTTGTGTGCGTCGTGGCCGTGGGTGTTTATCTCGTTACCCAGAGATCGCCACATGGCGACACGTCGCGCCCACTCGCCGATACGTCAGCCATTATCGACGGGCAACCGACGACGTGCACCGAGTTGTTCGGCGCGACGTGCAGCTTCGACCTGCAAACCGAGTACAACCAGTGGGGCGGGGCGATCGAAAGCTTCGTGAACTCCGGACTGCTCGGACCCTACGCCCGCAGCATCGGATTTGTCCCCGCCGCGAAGCTGAGCCTGCAGGCATGTGGCGTCAGCAACACCACGGGCCGAACCGTCCTCGACTTCAACGACCTGGCCCAGGTGGACCACCCCGATGCCAGCACGACCGACCTCTTCCCGTTCTGGAATGCGTCTCGCCAATTCGTATGTCCTGCAGCGCCTTAGCGACCCAGCGGCGCGAGTCGCCCGGGTCGCGACAGGAGCTTGCCAGGCGCTGCCACATACTGTTCCCATAGTCACAGCATGCGGCACCTACTGGAAGCGGTCGACGGAGCAATGGCAACTGACATACCCAAACGTGATCGACGCCAACGCCTCATGGGATCCGTGGCTCAGATCGTCATCGGCCTGCCGCTAGGCCTGATCGCTGCTGGAGCTCTCTGGCAAGCGCTGCCTTTTCAATCCGGGATCGTCATATTCGTGACCGCCGTCGTAATTACACTTGTGCTGCCGGCACTCGTCGCCGCCCGCTTTCGAACTTTGACACCCGGCGCTGTCGCATTCGCGGTATCGGCGACGCTACTCAACCTGCTGGTGGCACTCGTCGTTCTCGAGTTCTGACAAGATGCCTCGCGCTCAAAATGATTGGGTCAGAGCGCGGCAAACAGATCGACGGTGTTTCCGTCCGGATCGAGTAGCACCGCATAGCGCTGCCCCCACACGGCGTCAAAGGGTTCCTTGTGCCCGGGAAAGTCTGTGGTGATCCGCTTGTACGTTTCGTCGACGGCCTCGGGGGTGCCGAAATCGAAAGCCAGAGCCACGGGGTGTCGGCCCGCGACCGTCGCATATTCAGGGTCGAAACTCTTGATCGTCGACTCTGCATCCCACGCCAGTCGCAACCCGTTGCCGAAGGTGAACTCGACGTGTGGGGCATCGGACGGCGTTTCGGGGATGTCGAGGCCCAGACTGCGGTAGAACGCCAGGGAACGATCGAGATCGGTAGTGACAATTCCGACGAGGTCGAGACGGGGTGAAACCGACACTGTGTTCTCCTGTTTTCGGTTCGAAAAGTAGTCGACGAGTGTGTGACGATCAAGAGATGACTGCCACGGACGCTCGCACCACACACGGTAGTCGCAGTGCAGAATCCGGTCTTGAACAAAACGGCCACACATACACCGAACAACGCATCACGGGCACGGACTTCTTCAGTTGCCTGTGGACAAGCACATCATCTGCAGCCGAATCGACGCCGACGACCACGGCATCCGAGGAACCCGTCGCAACGCACCGGATCATTCCGGATCTCTGCGCAGACTTCATCGTCGACAGCACCGGCAAAGCCTGGCTGGTCGGCCCGGCAACCGTCGCAGATCTCGTCACGACGGCACCTGGAGTGACCCGGTGGGGAGTTCGTATCAATCCCCCGGCGCTACGTTCGATACTCGGAACCGACGCCGAGATTGTGCAGGACACCAAAATCGATTTCGGCGACGTTCTCTCGTCACGCCAGGCCCGGATACTGGCCGACGCGCTGCGAAGCACACGCGTCGACGCAACACTCCTCGAAAACCTCTGGCCGAGTATCTGTCCCGATGATACGGCCCAGATCGGCTACGCAGCGTTGACCGCGTCGCCCGAAATACGGGTCCGCGAAGTGGCATCGGATCTCGGGGTTTCCGAGAGACATTTCCGCCGCACAATCGCTGCGTCGACTGGGCTCTCTCCGAAGACGATCCAGCGAGTCCAACGTATGCAGAACGTGCTGATGCTGGCCCGCGGCACGAACACATCCGCGCACATGTCACTGGCAGACCTTGCGGTGCACGCCGGATACGCCGATCAGGCCCATCTGTCTCGAGATGTTCAGGCACTGACCGGCGTCACTCCGACCCAGCTACTGCGCGAGCACCGCCGCTAACGCGAGTGCCGCACAGATCAGTCCAGTTCGTCGAACCGCGGAATCAGATACTCCGACACCCATTTTGCTTCTTCGATGAGTGGCCACCCGGCGAGAATGAGGGCGGTCAGCCCGGTGCGCTGCCGAAGGGTACGCACCGAATCGGTGATCGAATCGGGGTCGCCGACGTAGTAGACCGCCGACGAACCGGTTCCGAAGATATCGAGCGGCGACCACGCGGTAATGCCGGCATAGAGCCCGTCACCGACATACAAGTCTTCAGGTTCAGGGAGCCGACCCGCTGCGATTGCATCGACCCACCCTTGGCGCTGCGAGTCGCGGGCGGTGAAGGTCTTGAGATCCTGCGCGCCGTGTGTGCGTCGACGCACCGCGTTGTCGAGAACATCTGCAATCTGCTCGATGCCTGTCTTCTCGAACAGCGACCGGAATCGTTCGAGGGCTTCGCCTTTCGTAGGCCTGACGATCACGCCGGTCAAAGCACCGAAGTCTGTGAATTCGCGTCCAGCGGCAGTTGCCGCATCCCTTGCAGCCGAGAACTTCTCCTCGATGAAGGACGTTTCACGGAGCATCGCCAGGTACGTGTCGAGCACCTTGCCTGAATTTGCCAGGCCTGCAGGCGAATCCCCGGTTCCCCACAGCGGAACCTGGTGTCCCACCGGCGCGTCGATCCGCAACGGCGTGTTGGGGAAGTTCGACTCGGTGCCCTCGGCGTAGATGCGTCGGAAATCAGCCCAGTACTGCTCGCCCAGTTCGTACCGCTGATCGTGGTCGACGTTCATGTCGTACTTGGTCAGGATGTTCTCGCGGCCGTTGACCGAGTTGATCATCAACCTGCCACCACTGAAAGCGTCGAAGGTCAGCGCCTTTTCGGCCAGCAATCGTGCCGGCGTCATGTTCGCGTAAATCGCGACCAGGAACTTCATGCGACTGGTGTGGGCTGCGGCCCACGTCGCGGAAATGAACGGATCGTTCGGCCAGGTCGCTACCAGTGCACCTTCGAATCCGCCGTCGTCGATCGTCTTCGCAAGTTCGATCTGGCGCGCGCCGTCCACCGGGTATAACCCACCGGGGCTCCACGGGTAGTCGCCGTCGGCCTGGGTGAGATACCAGAAAGTTTTGACGCTCATCAGTTCTGCACTCCAGCCGGCAGTTCGAAGGATTCGACGCGGGCCCGCGCCCGAACGGTGTCGGCATCGACGGCATAGAGCGCGTCCAGATAGGCAACCGCAAACGATCCGGGGCCGGTGGAGTTCGCCTCGGCGATCTCGGACGCAACCGCAACGTGAGTGTGGGCTGCAACAAGTCCTTCCAGCGGCGTCTGTGCCACAGCAAGATACGCAGCAACAAGGCCACCCAGGGAGCATCCGGTGCTGGTGACACGGGGAAGTAGTGCGCTGCCGCCCGAAATCTTGACGCCGACCACGACGCCGTCACGATCACGTCCGACGACGTAATCAACTGGGCCCGAGGCAGATACCGCGTCCGTGTACTTCAGCAGTGCAAGCGCCGCCGGAACAGCATCAATCGAATCGGATGCACTGTCGACGCCGCGGGTATCGCCACCGAGACCGGCGAGCGCGATGATCTCCGACGCGTTTCCGCGGATTGCGGTCGGATGGAACTGGAGAAGGTCCACGGCAATCTCACTGCGCCAGGGCAATCCGCCGACACCGACCGGGTCGAGAACCCACGGTGTGCCTGCGCTCTGTGCTGCTTCGGCTGCAACTCGGAAAGCCGCTGCGGTCGCGTCATCCGGAGTTCCGAGATTGACCAGAACTCCCCCGGCGATCGCCGCAAATCCGGCCGCCTCGTGGACATTGTCGATATGCGCATTGCTCGCGCCTGCCGCCAAGAGAACGTTGGTCAGGAAGTTGGCAGAGACGATATTGGTCAGTGATTGAACGAGCGGCACCTGCGCGCGAAGCGCTTCGAGCGCCGAGGCAACGGTGTCAGCAGAGACGTCAGACATGGATTTTCCTTCGAGAATGTGAGGTCGGTACGGGCCGGGCGATCAGGACTCGCGACATCGATCGCCTTCGGCGGGCTCGATTCCCGTGACCATCGGCAAAGTGGGGTCGGCGGTCCATTCTTCGAGAGAACCGTCGTACACCTTGATGGCGTCGTAGCCGCTGATCACCAGTCCGAGCGCGCTCAGACACGCGGAAACGCCTCCGCCGCAATAGATGATGATCGGTGCGGCGCTCGCCGACAGTTCCCGCGCACGGACGGAGACATCCGTGGCAGGGAGCATCAATCCGTTGTCGTCCAGCAGGCTTTTGGCCGACAGATTCCGGCTTCCCGGGATGTGCCCACGACGCGAGTATCTCGTTTTCTCGGTTCCGGCAAATTGCTCAGGTGACAACGCACAAACAAGGGTGCCCGACGAGGTGCCTGCAGAGACCGCGGCGACATCGTCTCGATCCGCCCACAGGTCCAGATCGACAACGCCGCACGGCGCAACAGAGTGTGCAGGTGCTCCTTCATCCCCTGATTCGACGGGAAACCCGTGCCACGTCCAGGCCGCCAATCCGCCGTCGAGAACCCGCGCGTCGATTCCCGCATTACGCAGCACCCACCACAGCCGCGAGGCCCAGGTCATCGAGCCTTGGTCGTACAGGACGATTGTCGAGCCCACACCGATCCCGGCAGCGGCCAGGTCGAGGGACAATTGCTCGGCCGTGGGCTTCGTGAAGTGCAATGACGCATCGCGGTCGGAGAACGTTGTCATGAGATCTACGTGGCGAGATCCGGGAATATGCGCGTCGACCCAGCCTGCGTAGCCCGATTCGGGGCGGTAATCACCGTCGAATCGTGCAGGCGGGAAATGCACCGTGACGTCGAGAACTACGACGTCGCTGCCAGTCAGCAGCTGCGCAAGCGCCTCACTGCCGATCAACGGCGTGACCGATGTCTGTGTCACCGAAGCACCTCTCCGTAGTTGAACCAAGCAAGTAGAACCAAGCAAGCTGAACCAAGCGAACTGAAACCAACGCCCACGAACTTAAGTGAGTACTAGCGTATACGCAAGTACTCATGCGTTGTCGGTGGCATAATCAAACGCGCTTCACTCACGGAGAAGGAACGGGGAAACATGGGCGTCGAGGAAACCACGACCAGCGCAGAATTACTGGTGCCCGAGGCGGCACTGGGACGTTCCGACCAGACTTCCCGCCAGTACCTTCGGTTGCGGGCCGACATCCTCGACGGAAAGTTTGCCCAGGGCGCCCCGCTTCACGAAACGCAATTGTGCGAAACCTACGGTGCCTCGCGCACACCTATCCGGGAAGCCCTCAATTGGCTTGCGCACGACGGACTTCTCGAGCGCGCCGCCCGCGGCTTCCGGGTGCGATCCGGAACACCCGAAGACGTCATCGAAATCTATGCTGCGCGAGTGGCTTTGGAGTCCGAGGCCGCCGGGGCAGCTGCGTTGCGACACACCGAGTTGGACCTTGCGCGCCTCGAAGGTCTTCATGACCAGTGCTGCACAGCCACTGACGGCGCAGCGATTCGGGCCGGCAATTTCAAGTTCCATGAAGCACTCTGGCAGTCCGCACACAATGCGACGATCACGTCACTCCTGATCAGGTTGACCACCCAACTGCGGATCTACGACAGCGGACCGCCCTCCAACTACGGTGAACCCGATCTACTGAATTCCGAGCACCAAGACATCCTGACGGCAATACGAGGTCGCGACGAGAAGTCCGCCCGTGAACATATGCGGGCTCACCTCGAACGTAGTCGCGAGCAGCGCATCAAGATGTTTGCAGGTCGCTGACCGGAGAAACTACCGACACCACGACCGCTCGACCGTCCATCGGACGGACCGGGCGGTCTTTGCCATGTCTATCGCGCCACATAATTAGGCAAGTCAACCCTTAGTAAGGATATGCTAGCTTAATTCCTGTTAGAAATTGTTTCAGTTTTCGATAACCATCACCACGCCAAGTCTTTTCGGAGAAACCATGCCCCCGAAGCACACCCCCTCCCCTCTTGCCGGTGCCCTGACGCGGCGCCAACTCATCCGCTCGATGGGCATCGCAGCGGCAGCACTCGGCGCATTTGGTATTACCGCCTGCTCCTCTCGGGCACCGGTATCCGAGACGGCGTCGACCGGCGCCACAAGCGGTCCGTTCACCGTCGTGGATCAGTACCAGAACACGATCACCTTCGACACCCCGGTCGGCCGCATCGCGTCCGCGATCATTCCGGTTCCGTCGATGATTGCCGGCTCCGATCAGTCGATCTCGCGCAATGTCGGCGTCAACTCGAGTGCGATCTCGCTGGCCAAGAACGGCATGCTCGGGGTGATGTTCCCCGAATTCCTCAATACCCCAGTTGTTTCCGGACCCGACTTCGTTCCGAACGTCGAGCAGATCCTCTCACTCAACCCGGATGTCGTGATCCAGTGGGGCGACAAGGGCGACGACATCGTGGCGCCGCTGCGCAACGCGGGTCTCAAAGTCATCCTCCTAAAGTACGGAACGCAGGAAGACCTCGAAGCCTGGATCAACATCTTCGGAGACCTCCTCGACAAGAAAGCCGAAGCGCAGGAAATCCTCGCGCGCATGGCAACCGACCGCAAGACCGTCGAATCCATTGCCGCTGCAAACACCGCCACGGCGCCGCGAGCGATGTACTTCTACAGCACCCCTGAAACCAAGGTCTCGGCCGACAACACGTACATGGACTTCTGGATCACCCTCGCCGGTGGCAAGAATGTTGCCAGGGGCGCCGGAAAGGGAACCAGCGTCGCCGTCACCAAGGAACAAATCCTCACGTGGGATCCCGAGGTCCTGGTTCTCGGAAACTTCGACGCAGCAATCCCGCAGGATATCTACGACGACCCCAACTGGGCATCCCTGAGCGCCGTGAAGAACAAGCGCGTCTACAAGGCGCCCATCGGCGGATTCTCGTGGGACCCGCCGTGCAACGAGTCGAACTTGATGTGGCTCTGGGTCGCTGAAATCTTCTATCCCGAAGCGAAACTCGATCTCGATCTGCGTAATCGTATTCGTCAGACGTACACCTCGTTGTACGCCTACGACGTTTCCGACGCCGAGATCGATCGCATCCTGCACCTCGAGTCCAACCAGGTGAGCGCCGGATATGACTCGTTCCGCGCTTGAGTCGGACGCGGTACCTTCCGGTAGCGAGAAAACTGCCGGAAGGCCCTCCCGGTACCGGGCTTTCACCGTTCCGCTGATCCTGACGTTCGGCATCCTCGCTATCGGTCTGGCAGCTCTGGCCATCGGCCGCTACACGATCCCCGTCAACGAGGTCGCCCGCATCCTCATCGATCGGGTCATCCCGCTCGAGCAGACGTGGACCGATGTCGAGTCGCAAGTTGTTCTCGGCGTACGATTCCCGCGACTTCTGCTCGGAATGCTTGTCGGTGGCGGTCTTGCACTGTGCGGTTCCGCACTGCAGGCCGTATTCCGCAACCCCTTGGTGAGCCCTCAGGTCCTTGGCGTCTCGTCCGGCGCATCCTTCGGCGGAGTCCTTGTCCTGATGCTCGGTCTCGGTTCAGCTTTCTTGGTCGGCGGTGCATTCATTTTCGGTATCGCCGCCCTGATCATGGTGATGGCGATCGGAAAGACCCGTTCCGGCAGTTCGATTCTCATGATCGTGCTCGGTGGCGTGGTGACCAGTGCGTTCTTCTCGGCGCTTGTCTCGTTGATCACGTACCTCGCCGATCCGTACAGCACGCTGCCGTCAATCGTGTTCTGGCTCATGGGTTCCCTGGCCACCGCAGACATGGGCAAGGTGGCAATCGCCGCTGTTCCCATCCTTCTCGGCAGCGCGGTCATTCTCGGGTTGCGATGGCGGGTGAACATCCTTTCGCTCGGCGACGACGATGCCGCGTCACTCGGCGTGAAACCGCACCGCCTGCGCATGCTGCTGCTGGTCATGGTGGCGTTCATGACGGCCGGCGCAGTGGCGGTGTCCGGTGTGATCGGCTGGGTCGGCTTGGTTGTACCGCATCTGGCCAGGCTGTGGGTCGGCCCGGATCACCGGGTCTCGATGCCGACGACGTTTGTTCTCGGCGCCGCCTACCTGACCGTCATCGACACGCTGTCACGCACGATCAGTCCGGGCGAGATTCCACTGGGCATCTTGACGGCCATCATCGGTGCACCGGTCTTTGTTGTTCTCCTTCGCAATTCGAGCAGAAGGGCCTTCATCGATGCTTGAGCTCATCGACCTCGGGTTTCGGTATTCAGGACGGGACTGGGTTTTTCGCCACACGAATCTCACCATCGAGTCGGGCTCGATCACCTCGATCCTTGGCCCGAACGGCAAGGGCAAAACCACCTTGCTGCGCTGCATTGCCGGGCTGAATACCGCTCAGGAAGGCCGCGTTGTCCGCGACCCGAACATCGGTTACGTTCCGCAAGCTACCTCGTCGAGTTTTGCGTACTCGGTCTTCGACATGGTGCTGATGGGCCGAGCGAAAAAGGTGTCGACCTTCGGGGTTCCCAGCAAAGCCGATGTGGCCCAGACCCGTACGGTACTCGAGCGAGTCGGCATCGATCACCTCGCGACATCGAACTTCACCGAACTGTCCGGCGGACAACGGCAACTGGTCCTGATCGCGCGCGCACTCAACACCGACTGCACCTTCATGATCCTGGACGAACCCGTCTCGGCGCTCGACCTGCGAAACCAAGCGCACGTCCTCCAGCTTCTGCGCGAACTCGCGTCAGAAGGCATGGGCATCCTACTGACCACCCACCATCCCGATCACCCACTTCATCTGGGAGGCGACGCCGTAGTGATGTTCAGTCCCGAAGAGATCGTCGTCGGTCCGGTAGCGACCCTCGTTACCGGTGAGACCCTCTCTCGGCTCTACGGCATCGATGTCGCCACCGACACGGTCCACGACCGCGGGAATCCGCGCACCGTGGTCTACACCCGCTACGACAATTTTGCGGCGGCCGGAAACGACCTTCGCCTCACAGAAAGCTCACTCACATGACCGCCGCGCTACACGCAACAACTCCGGTTCTGCACTTCGTGATGGGGTCCAACGCCGGCATGGCCGGCGGCACGTCGGACACGGATGTCGTCCGCAACGTAGACCTCTACGAACTCGACGCCTTGGACCTGACTTCTGTTTCCGGACTCATCGTCAACGGCAACTGCGATCAGATCTACTTGGAACGACGCAAGGACGTCCTCACGGACTTCGTCACCGCCGGCGGCCGGATCGCGATCATGGGGCATCCCCTGACGGATTTCCTTCCCGGCCTGGGACAGTGGCGCAAATTGCAGTACTCCGGCCCCAAAGATCTGGCAATCTCCGCCGGAAGCCCGCACCCCGTGTGGGCAGGTGTCGACCCGGCCGATCTCAGTTTCCGCAAGGAAGTCTCCGGTTTCTACGGGCGTGGCTACAGCCAGAAACTTCCGGACAACGCCATCGTCACCAATTACATCGGCCGCCACGGACTGCCGGTCGACTACGTCTACCCACTGGGCAAGGGCGAGGTGCTGGTGCACGGAGGAATCGATCTGGCGGTGTTCCAGTCCGATCCGAATACGTCGGCACGCGTCTACCCCCAGTTGCTGTCCTGGCTTGCCCAGCTCGACCGAACGGAAAACCGATGACCATACTCAACGAAACCGCCCTCGAAGCATTCAACCGCACCGACCGCGCTCCCCTGTCCACGCGCAATCTCGCTCTGGTGCACGGCGGCTCGCATTTTCATCTGCAGACCCTCGAGGATCCGGCCGTTGTCGCGCACCAGCCGGATTTCCATTACCTCGCTGATCTGCAGCCCGGCGATCTCGACGACGTCACGACGCTGATCCTGGCCGATCGTTTGCATCCGGAGCTTCTCCGCAAGCACGCCGCCGAGTTCCTCGCTGTCGCCGAACGCGGTGGCACCCTCGTCGTCCTCGGTGAGAATGCCGCGCACACATGGCTTCCCGGTGTGACCTGGAGCCCGCGTCCCACCAACTTCTGGTGGTGGCGAACCGGCGAGGACCCGTTGATCCGCACACGCAGCCACGATCACGAATCGTGGAAATATCTCACCACGAAGTCTGTGATCTGGCACCACCACGGCCTGCTTCACACCGACGCGGACGTTGTGCCACTGCTGATCTCGGAAGAACCCGACGCGGAGGGCAACCCCTGTGACGCCGGTATGATGCTGTTCGAGGACACCACCTCGACTCCCGGCCGCATCATCGCCACGACGCTGGACCCGACGTACCACCACGGCAACAACTTCATGCCGGGTTCGACGCGATTCCTCTACGCGCTACTGCGGTGGGTCGATCACACCTGACGGCACTACGTCGTAGACCTCGTCGGCCGGTTGCGCCATAACTCGATCAGTCATCTCCTGCTTGAGCACCACCAACCGGGCCTCTGCTTCGGCGCTTCGGCTGGGAGTGCGTGACAGCTCGATGAATTCGTCCACGACGAAGCCCTCACGCAGGATCAGCGTGACACTCTCATCGCGGTAGTCGATCTGGAATACGTACAGTTCCAGCGTAATTCCCCGCTCGGGGCGAGCAAGGGAGCCGTCGACGGTGTATCGACCTTCGGTGACTGCGCGAGTGACCAGTTCGACAGTGTCCCGCACTCCAGGGCCACCGTGCGATGTTGTGACAACAAGCTCGCGCCGCTCGACGGGCTCATCCTGCCCCAGGACTCCGAGTGCCCGTTCGAGCACTTTGTAGGCGTGGGCAACACCGCCGGGCGCCAAAGGTCCGTGGTAGCGCAGGGCGTCGGCGAAGGTGAAGTCCAAGGTCGTTCCCTGATCGATCACCGTGAGGCTGTTGGTCATGACAGAATCCTTGCAGAAAATCGGGCTCTCCGGCACCACTGCCGGAGAGCCCGAGTCAAGGACAGTGAAAGATCAGTAATCGTCCTCGGTGTAAATGATCATGCCGCGCAAGTTCTTTCCCGCGAGCATGTCGGCGTAGCCCTCGTTGATCTCCTCGAGCTTGTAGGTGTTGGTCACCAACTCGTCGAGTTTGAGTGCGCCGCTGCGGTAGTGATCGAGCAGCTTCGGAATCTGGGAACGCGGACCGACACCGCCGAAGATGGCTCCCTGCAAGCGCTTCTGCAGCAGTGTCAGCTCGAACAGGCTGAGCGTCACCTGCGAATCGGCGTAGTGGCCCATGCCGACCACAACAACCTGACCGCCCTTACCCGTGGCGCTGAGGGCAGGTTGAATGATGTCGCCGTGGATCTCTCCGACAGTGATCACGGTGACGTCGGCCATCTTGCCCCACGTGAGTTCACCGATCGCGGGGATAGCTTCCTCGAGCGAGGCGAAGGTATGAGTTGCGCCGAATTCCTTGGCCTTCTGCCGCTTGAATTCAACCGGGTCGATCGCAACAACAAAGCGCGCGCCCGCAGACGCGGCACCCTGCACCGAGTTGATGCCGACACCGCCGACTCCGATAACCACGACCGTGTCACCGACCTTTGCGCCGCCGATAGCCGTCGCCGATCCCCAACCCGTCGCGACGCCACAGCCGAGCAGCGCTGCCTTGTCGAGTGGGATGTCCTTCTCGATCTTGATCACCGAGGACTCGTTGACCGTCACGTACGGAGAGAACGTGCCGAGCAGGCACATCTGAATGACGGGCTCACCATCGAGGGTGACTCGGTACGAATTATCCGAGATCGATTGTCCGGTAAGCAGACCCGCACCCTGGTCGCAGATATTCTGCAATCCCTTTGCGCATGACGGACAGCGTCCACACGCCGGAATGAACGCCAGTACAACGTGATCACCTTCGACGACGCTCGTAACGCCCGGTCCCACCTTGGTCACCACTCCGGCACCTTCGTGCCCACCCACGGCAGGATAGAAGGGAAGCGGGCTTGCACCCGTCCGCAAGTGCTCGTCCGAATGGCACAGCCCCGATGCGGCAAGCCGAATCTGCACTTCTCCGGAAATCGGATCACCCAGATCGACCTCTTCGATTTCCCACGGCTGACCTGGCGCCTTGACTACTGCTGCCTTGACCTTCACCAGCACTCCTCGAAATTATTCGTGATGCACGGACGACGACGGACCGAATCGGGACTTGTGTCCTCGATCACACTCCACCTACGAGTGTGCCCGATGGGGGCCGAAAATATCGGCGCTCAGACGATCACCTTCAGACGCGACAATGCCGCCACCGAGAAACTAGTGACGGCATTGTCGAAAGCACGAGATCTTCGCTCAGACAGCGGTACCGATCGGGCCACGCGCTGCTTCGTACGCCGCACCGACACGGTACAGACGCTCGTCCGCCATGGCCGGAGCCATGATCTGCAGACCGACAGGCAGATTGTCGTCCGCCGAGAGACCCGACGGCACCGACATGGCGCAATGGCCGGCCAGGTTGGTGGGCAGGGTGCAGAGGTCGGAGAGGTACATCGCGAGCGGATCGCCCACCTTCTCCCCCAACTTCCACGGCGTGAACGGACTGGTCGGCGAGACCAGAACATCGACCTGCTCGTACGCCTTGTCGAAATCGCGAGCGATCAGAGTGCGAACCTTCAGGGCTGAGCCGTAGTAGGCGTCGTAGTAGCCCGAGGACAGTGCGTACGTGCCGATCATGATGCGGCGCTTGACCTCCGGACCGAAGCCGGCAGCGCGAGTGGCTGCCATGACCTGATCGGCGCTCATGTTGCCGTCGTCGACGCGCATGCCGTAACGCATGGCGTCGAAGCGAGCGAGGTTGGACGAGACCTCACTGGGCAGCACCAGGTAGTACGACGCGAGCGCGTACTCGAAGCTCGGGCACGAGACCTCGACAACCTCGGCGCCGAGAGCCTTCAATTGCTCGACAGCCGCGTCGAAGGACGCGATGACTCCGGGCTGGTAGCTGTCGGAGTGCAGCTCCTTGACGACGCCGACCTTGACGCCGCGCAGGTCTCCGTTGGCACCTTCGCGAGCCGCGGCAACCACCGGACGCACGGGAGCGTCGATAGACGTGGAGTCGCGCGGATCGTGTCCGGCGATGACCTCGTGCAGCAGCGCGGTGTCGAGCACGGTGCGACCACACGGGCCACCCTGATCGAGCGACGACGCACACGCGACAAGACCGAAACGCGAGACGGTTCCGTACGTGGGCTTGGTGCCGACGGTTGCCGTGACTGCGGCCGGCTGGCGAATGGATCCGCCGGTGTCGGTGCCGATGGCCAACGGTGCCTGACGGGACGCCAGCGCAGCTGCACTACCGCCGCCCGAGCCGCCGGGGATACGCGTGGTGTCCCACGGGTTACGCGTCGGGCCGTACGCCGAGTTTTCGGTGGAGGAACCCATCGCGAATTCGTCGAGGTTGGTCTTGCCGAGGATCGGAATGCCTGCGGCGCGAAGCTTGCTCGTCAGGGTCGCGTCGTACGGCGCTACCCATCCTTCGAGCATCTTCGACGCGCAGGTCGTCGGCATGTCCGTGGTGGTGAAGATGTCCTTGAGCGCAATCGGCACACCGGCGAGCGGCGATACGGGCTCGTTTCCGGCTGCCAGGGAGCTGTCGACGGCAGCAGCGGCTTCGAGCGCCTGATCGCCGGCGACGTGCAGGAAAGCGTGGTACTCGGAGTCGACTGCAGCGATGCGATCGAGGTGCGCCTGGGTGACCTCTACGGAGGACACCTCACGCGAATGGATCTTGTCTGCCAGAACCGAGGCGTCCAGCGTTGTCAGGTCGGCGGTCATTCGCCCTCTCCAAGGATCTGCGGAACGGCAAAGCGATCCTGTTCGACTGCGGGTGCACCGGACAACGCCTGATCCGGGGTCAACCCCGGCACGATGACGTCCGGTCGGGTGACGTTGGTGACGGCATTGGGGTTCGCCATGGGCGGAACGTCGTCGGCCGCAACCTCGGTGACCACCTTGACGTGGTTGAGAATCGAATCCAACTGACCGGCGAACTCGTCGAGTTCTGCGTCGGACAGTGCGAGTCTGGACAGCCGCGCGAGGTGCGCGACCTCGTCACGGGAGATGGCAGGCACCGCGGGGCCCCTTTCGGAAGAGGACGTATTCATTGCCGGTCCAGCCTAGTTGCTCGGCTCAGCACACTTGTAGTCGCGCCTCGCGTGTCCACCGCCACGTCCGGTTCGACCGAAGTGTTTCGGTCATGTCACAACCTCGTACAGCGGGCGTGACGGGGCCGCGGCGCCGACCATCGACACGGCGACAAGTGCAAAGATGACGTACAGCGCGAGTCACCACGACCCGGGCGACAACCGAAAGCGAAAGGACGAACGTGTCATACCTGCTCCGCGTCAGTCTGCCCGACCGTCCCGGTAGCCTCGGCGCACTCGCCGTCGCACTGGGTTCCGTCGGAGCCGACATTCTCTCCCTCGACGTCGTAGAGCGAGGCGACGGTTTTGCCATCGACGATCTTGTTGTCGACGTCGAACCGGGAGCGCTACCGGACACACTCATCACGGCAGCCGAGCATCTTCCCGGCGTATCGGTGGATTCCATCCGTCCGTACGCGGGAATCCTCGACACCCACCGTGAGCTCGAACTCATCGACTCAGTCGCCACCGCAAAGGACGATCGCCTCCAGGTACTCGTTGACGGCGCCCCGCGAGTGCTGAGAGTGGGTTGGTCCGTCATCGTCGACATCGGCCCGCAAGGGGCATATCGGGTGGTCGGCAGCTCGGGCGCACCCGAAACTCACGCCACCGAGGTCCCGTGGATGCCCCTCGAGAAGCCGGCAGTCCTCGACGGTGAAGCCGACTGGGTGCCCGAGGTGTGGCGCGACATGGACACCAGCCTCGCCGCCGCACCATTGGGTTCGGGCGGTCGAGTCCTGATGCTCGGACGCCCCGGCGGGCCGGAATTCCGGCCGTCGGAGATTGCCCGGCTGGGTTATCTCGCCGGGATCATCGCGACAGTTCTGAGCTGACAACTACAGTTCCGGGTTATTACCGTTCTGGGTTACTACAGCTCTGGGTTACTACTCAGGCCAGGTCGCGCACCAAGACGGTCAGCTCCATGCCCCGGATCGGTTCCCACGCCCGGTCCGGGTCAGGGACAAATCCGTTGCGATCGTAGATACGACGCGCATCGACCATCTCCGGTTGAGTCGACATGACCACCGAGTGATCGCCACGGTCGTACGCCTCGGCGATCACGGCGCGTACCAAAGCCGTACCCGCTCCCGATCCGCGAGCATCGGGTGAGACTGCGAGCATGCGGAATTCGAGTTCGCCGGCCTGCGCTACGTCCGCGAACGGCGTTCCCGGTTCTGCCACGGTGAGCGATCCCACAACGCGGTCAGCGAGAACCGCGACCAGCACTCGGCCGTCCTGCGCCCGAGTTGCCGTGTCGCGCAGACGCTCCGCGTACGGGGTTCCTTCGGCAACAAATCCGCCACCCACGTAAGCCTGCACAGTCAGCTCCCCTACGGTGTCGAACTCGTTGGGGAGGATTTCGCGAATCTCGATCATGGCGTCACTATTGCACCCTGCGTACCGAACTCGGAAATCGCAAAGCGAAGTAGTTATTCGTCCAATTCGGTGGGTGCTACCGCGTCCGGGCCACCTTCGAGCAACCGACGGAAGCCGTCCTCGTCGAGCACGGGCACGCCCAATTCGACCGCCTTGTCGTGCTTGGAACCCGGTGCTTCACCGACAACCACAAACGCCGTTTTCTTCGAAACGGAACCGGCTGCCTTACCGCCGCGCACGAGGATCGCTTCCTTCGCCTGATCGCGGGAGTACGTCTCGAGTGAACCGGTGACCACGATCGAGAGGCCCTCGAGGTTGCGCGGAATGGAATCGTCTCGCTCGTCCTCCATTCGCACTCCAGCGGCCGCCCA
Organism: Rhodococcus sp. AD45-ID; assembly: GCF_003023755.1. Classification (NCBI taxonomy): domain Bacteria; kingdom Bacillati; phylum Actinomycetota; class Actinomycetes; order Mycobacteriales; family Nocardiaceae; genus Rhodococcus; species Rhodococcus sp. AD45-ID. Next base: position 423,010 of record NZ_PYHL01000001.1, read on the forward strand.
CTTGTCCACGATCTGCTGATGCCAGTCCACCGTGAACCACTCGACCACTGCGGCGGCAATCGTGGAACCGACGCCGTCTACAGCTGCCAACTGCTCCATCGACGCTTCCCGAATGCGTTGCAGCGAACCGAATTCCCCCGCCAACGCTCGCGCCGCCGTTGGACCGACATGCCGAATGGACAGTGCCACAAGCACTCTCCACAACGGCTTGTCCTTGGCCGAATCCAGGTTGGCCAGCAAGCGTTTTCCGTTTGCCGAGAGCGCTCCGGCGTTGGTCCGGAAGATCGGCACACCGATCAGAGTGTCGGCGTCGAGTGAGAAGAGATCACCTTCGTCGTCGATGGCCTTCGCTTCGAGAAGACCGGTCGCAGCCTCGTATCCGAGCACCTCGATGTCGAAGGCCCCGCGGCCGGCAACATGGAACACCCGCTCACGCAGCTGCGCCGGGCAGTGCTGCTGATTGGGGCAGCGCACGTCGACGTCGCCCTCTTTTGCGGGCGCCAGCAAAGTGTCGCACTCGGGACAATGCGTCGGCATGACAAACTCGCGCTCGGTGCCGTCGCGGACGTCGGCCACCGGTCCGAGAACCTCGGGGATGACGTCGCCCGCTTTACGCAGCACCACGGTGTCACCGATCAACACACCCTTGCGCTTGACCTCACTGCCGTTGTGCAGCGTGGCCAACGACACAGTCGAACCGGCTACCGTTACCGGTTCCATGTACGCAAACGGCGTCACACGTCCGGTTCGTCCGACGCTGACGCGAATGTCGAGAAGCTTGGTCGTGACCTCCTCGGGCGGGTACTTGTACGCAATCGCCCAACGCGGCGCTCGTGACGTGGTGCCGAGACGGCGATGCAACGACATTTCGTCGACCTTGACCACCAGGCCGTCGATCTCGTGCTCGACGTCGTGGCGATGTTCGCCCCAGTACTTCATCTTGTCCACGACGGCGTCCGCCCCGACAACGCGTGACGTGTGCGTCGACACCGGCAGACCCCACGCGGCGAGCGCGACATAGGCGTCGTACTGCGACGCGGGCTCGAAGCCCTCCATGCGGCCGAAACCGTGACAGATCATGCCGAGGCGTCGACGCGCCGTCACCGCGGGATTCTTCTGGCGCAACGATCCGGCGGCAGAGTTTCGCGGGTTTGCGAAGGGCGCCTTGCCTTCCGCGACCAACGACGCGTTGAGTGCGGCAAAGTCCTCGAGGCGGAAGAACACCTCACCACGCACTTCGAGCACGCTGGGGATCGGGTACTCGTCCGTCGCGGTGAGGTATTCCGGGATGTCGTTGATGGTGAGCGCGTTGAGCGTGACCAATTCGCCCGTGCGGCCGTCTCCACGGGTGGCAGCCCGCACGAGCTTGCCGTTCTCATAGACGAGGTTGAGCGCAACGCCGTCGATCTTGACTTCACACAGGTAGTGCAGATCCGGCCCGGTTTCCTGCTCTACCTTGGCAATCCAGCCGCGCAGTTCGGACTCGTCGAAAACGTTGTCGAGGCTGAGCATGCGCTCGAGGTGATCGACCGAGGTGAAATCCGTTGCGAACCCGCCGCCCACCAACTGAGTCGGTGAGTCAGGAGTCCGCAAGTCCGGATACTGCTCTTCGAGGGCATTGAGCTGACCGAGCAGTGTGTCGAATGCGCCGTCCGAGATGGTCGGTGCATCACGAACGTAGTAGCGGAACTGATGCTGACGGACCTCCTCGGCCAGCTCCATCCACTGCTCACGCGCCTCGTTGGGCGCAGGCTGCACGGTTCCCTCGGTGGTTTCACTCACAAGACAAGAGAATATCGGTTCTCACCGACAGAAAAGCACCGCGAGTCAGAATGCCGACGGATCGTCCACCAAGGCCTTGCTGACGTCGGTGCACACCTTCAGCGCCGTGCGGGCGTAGTCGAGGCCGGCGCCGGCCAGACCGCATCGCGGGGTCACCGCCACCTGAGTCTGCAGCAGCTCCCGCGAAAACCCGAGACGGTCGATCAGCGTCACGGCAGGCATTGCGCGTTCTTTCCACGTGAGCGGCTTCTCGGGCGCCGTGGAGGGAACCAGACCCAACGCCAGCTGCTTGCCGGCATCGAACAACTGGCCGATGCCGTCCAAGTCGCGCGAGGAAATCAGGGACAGGTCGAAGCTCACGGCACTCGCCTTGCTGCGTCGCAGCAGATCCCACGGGAGGTCCGCGCTGCAACTGTGCACGATGGTCGGCAATCCGCAGCCCTCGATGGCCGAGTCCAGAATCGCCAGGGCTTCCGGTTCGGGGAGTGCCGGAACACTTTCCATTCTCGTGCGTCCGGGCAAAGACCCGGCGAGCACAGCAGTCATCTGCGGTTCGTCGAGCTGAACGATCACGCGGGCACCCGTGCGGCGGGTCACCTCGGCGGCGTGGCGGGCCAACCCCTCGCCCAACGATTCGGCAATGTCACGCAGTGCTCCGCGATCCACGAGCACACGTGAACCGTTTGCGACCTCGATCTCGGCGCCGAGTGTCAGCGGGCCGGCAGCCTGCAGCTTGATCACGTGATCTCCGCCGACCAGCCGCGCTGCTTCCCAGGCTTCCTCGAGAGCGTCGAGATCCTGGTTCAGGAAATCCTCGGCGCGCTTGGCGATGTTGCCGCGCCGGGGCACAACCCGGTACGAGCGCGTCGACGCGTCGAGGTTGATGTCGACGAGGACGGCACCGGTTCGGCCCACTGTGTCTGCGCCGAGACCGCGTGCCGGTAGTTCCACCAGGTGCGGAAACCCGCCGAGCTCACCGAGGATGGTGGCGGCACTTTCCCGGGCATCCGTGCCCGGCCAGGATCCGATTCCGGTGACCAGGCCACCGATGGAAACCTGCTGTGTCACAGTGTGTTCGGCTCGGATTCGGTTCCGGCGATAGTGCCGCTGCCGAGTACCTGATCGCCCAGTTCACTGTCGGGACGGTACAAAACCACTGCCTGCCCCTTCGCGACACCCGTCAGCGGTTCCCGCAAGGAAATCGTGATGCCGCCGCCTGAAGTGCCGTCGTCGACTGCCTCTGCCACTGCCTGCGCCAGTCCGCCGTGAGCCCGAACCTGCACCATGCACTCGACCGGGCCTTCGGGGGCCTGACCGGACGTCCAGATCGCACGCTGCGCCGTGATCGCCCACACATCGAGATTCTTGGCCGAACCGACTCGGACAGTGCCGGTTTCGGGTTCGATCGACGTGACGTACCGCGGGCGTCCGTCCACCGCCGGACCTTCGACGCCCAGTCCCTTACGCTGACCGATCGTGAAGCCGTGCACGCCGTCGTGTGCTGCCAGGACCTCACCCGAATCGGCGTCGACGACGCTTCCCGGGCGAACACCGATCCGGGCGCCGAGGAATGCTCGGGTGTCACCGGTCGGGATGAAGCAGATGTCGTGGCTGTCCGGCTTGTTCGCGACGGCAAGTCCGCGCTCGGCGGCCTCTTCGCGGATCTGCTCCTTCGGTGTGTCGCCGATCGGGAACATAGCGCGCGAAAGCTGCGCTGCTGTCAGAACTCCCAGGACGTACGACTGATCCTTGTCGGAGTCGACTGCGCGGCGCAGAACGCCGTCTTCGAGGCGGGCGTAATGGCCCGTGGCAACGGCGTCGAATCCGAGCGCAACCGCGCGATCCGCGAGAGCGGTGAACTTGATCTTCTCGTTGCAGCGCAAGCACGGGTTAGGCGTCTCACCCGCGGCGTACGACGCCACAAAATCGTCGATCACGTCTTCTTTGAAGCGATCCGCAAAGTCCCAGACGTAGAAGGGGATTCCCAGAACGTCGGCGGCGCGCCTGGCATCGCCCGCGTCTTCCTTGGAACAGCATCCACGCGAACCCGTGCGCAAAGCGCCAGGTGCCGTCGACAACGCCAGATGAACTCCCACGACGTCATGGCCGGCGGCAACTGCGCGGGCGGCGGCAACGGCGGAGTCGACGCCTCCGCTCATGGCTGCGAGTACTCGCATCAGCGATCCCCTCCACGCGAACCGGCACCGGCAAGACCGGCGGCCCGAGCGCGCTCTACTACTTGTGGCAGCGCTGCGATGAGCGCATCCACATCGGTGACACTCGACGTATGTCCGAGTGAAAATCTCAAGGAACCCCGCGCGGTCGACGGTTCTACGCCCATCGCGATCAGCACGTGGCTGGCCCGGGCAACACCTGCGGTGCACGCCGAACCGGTGGAGCATTCGATACCCGCAGCGTCGAGGAGCATCAGCAACGAGTCCCCTTCACAGCCGGGAAAAGTGAAGTGCGCGTTGCCGGGCAGACGGTCCGAACCGGTCGGGCCGTTGAGTACCGATTCGGGAAGAATCCGGAAAACACCCTCGATCAAACGATCGCGTAGTTCCGCCAATTCCCGTGCACTGGAATCGATGTGCGCGGTGTTCTCGCGCAGCGCCGCGGCCATGCCCACCACGCCCGCGGTATCCGGGGTTCCCGAACGAAGATCACGCTCGTGTCCGCCGCCGTGCAGGAGCGGCACACACGGAACCTGACGTCCCAGCAGCAGTGCGCCGACGCCGTGCGGGCCGCCGAACTTGTGTGCCGCGATACTCAGAGCAGAGAGCTTGCTCGCGGCAAAATCGACTGGCAACTGGGCAACGGCCTGGACTGCGTCACTGTGCATCGGGATTTCGAATTCCGCTGATATCTCGGCCAATTCGAGAATCGGCATGACGGTGCCGACCTCGTTGTTCGCCCACATGATCGTGACGAGTGCAACCTCGTCGGCGTGCACCGACAACTCGTCTCGCAGGGTCTGCGGGTCGACTACTCCGTTGGCGTCCACCGGCAACCAGGTGACCTTGGCACCCTCGTGCTTTTCGAGCCACTCCACGGTGTCGAGAACCGCGTGGTGCTCTACCGAGCTCGCCAGGATTCGGTTGCGCCTCGGGTCGGCGTCGCGGCGGGCCCAGAAGATTCCCTTGACTGCGAGGTTGTCACTCTCGGTACCGCCGGACGTGAAGATGACCTCCGACGGCCGAGCGCCCAGGCAGGCCGCGATCGACTCGCGCGATTCCTCGACACGGCGGCGCGCAGCACGGCCGGAGCCGTGCAGCGAGGACGCATTGCCCACGGTTGTGAAGATATCGGTCATCGCCTCGATAGCAGCTGCCGTCATCGGTGTGGTGGCGGCATGATCGAGGTACACCGGAAATGCGGTGTCAACACGGTGTGCAGGCAGAGTCATGGCCTGACCAGGATAGCCCAGCACGGCAGCTCGCTTCGCGCCGCTTACCCGGCTGAGCGAACATCTTCCGGCGCGGCGGTGATCCGCATCTCCAGATCGGGCACCAGAGCAGTTGTGCCGCGTACTGCCCGCTCACACCGCTCCGCAAGCTCGCGCCTGCACTCCCCTGCCTCTTCGAGCGGCGCCAATCGGACCTCGACCTCCACACTTTTCTGACGCAGGATTCGCCCGATGGATTGCCCGATCGTCTCGCTGCCGACAAAACACGGGCCGGTACACAGGGAGCCGTCGGCGTTGGCGTACCGGATCGCCATGGGCTGGACCGGGCACTGCGAATCGACCGCGGCCTGGAACATCGCCGGGCGGAATCCGCCGTACGCCCGCCCGCACCAGGTCGTTCCCTCCGGAAAGACCATGATGCGCACGCCTCGCTCCAGGCGCTCACGCACAGCTGCGACGACTTCGGGCAGCTCACGCAGCCGAGCGCGATCGATCGGCACAACTCGCATCCGACGTGCCAGCGATCCAAGGACCGCCCACTCGAGCAGATCCGCCCGGGCGACGAAGTTCGCGGGCGCAACGGCACTCGCAACCAGTACGTCCGTCCAGGACACATGGCCGGCGACCACCATTACCCCGTCCGGTTCAGGCCTGCCCAATCGCTGATCGTCGACGCTCAGTTTCATGCCGAGGCAGCGGAGCAGCAGGCGTGAGTACGCACGCTGCAGATGGGCCCGCCAGGTTCGCGGCAGCAACCAGCCCGCTGACAGGATCGGCGCAGTCAGCAACGCGCAGCCGACCATCACCGCTCGAATCCCTACCGTGACATTCGACACACGTGCCGGATCGGACGGCAGACACCCGTCGCCGCAGGGGCTCGACGGCACCCAGTACGGGGTCATCCCGCGAGCCCTTGCTGGGTAGACGCCGCCGATCGAAGCCGATCGAGGTACCTCTTGTTCGCCGAGTGCAGACCTTGCAGCGCAACAAAATCCGCGACGCCGAACGCGGGATCGTAGGCGGGTTCACCGCAGATCACTGCGCCCATGCGCAGATATCCGCGCAGCAGCGGTGGCATGGTCACGCGTGCGGGTGGTGCGATCTGATCCAGTGTGCGGCCGCCGAGAACGACAGGATTTCGGGGAACGGCCCGCCTCTCCAACGGACTGGCGTGCTTGTTCAACACAAAATCGCGGACGCCGCGCACATCCGCGCCGGGGACGGCACCGGGGTGCGGGGTGATCGGAACGGAGACGCACCCCATCACCCATTCGTGGCCGGTCAGTTCGAGGTACTGCAGAATCCCGGACCACATGAGTCCGAGTACCGATCCGTTGCGATGCGCCGGATCGACACATGCGCGGCCCATCTCGACCACTCGGCGCGCCGCCGGATCGATAGCCGAGATATCGAATTCCGTTGCGGTGTAATACCCACCTGCTCTGGCCGCGGCATCCGGGGTGAGCATGCGGTAGCACCCGACGTAATCGCCGGTGAGATCGTCGTAGACCAGGATGTGGTCACAGAAATCGTCGAACGCATCTGCGTCGAGCTCGAAAGGTGAAGCGGGAATCGAGAATCCGGGCTCGGAGACGAATACCCGGTATCGAAGGCGCTGCGCGGCCACTCGATGTTCACGGTCGGAGGAGACGATCAGGGAGTATCTCGGCGCGGCGACCTCACGGCCGAGATTGTCACTCGCGGGGCGAAGGACTGACGTAATTGTCATGCGCCAGGTTTATCGACCGGACGCGACGGCGCGGCATCAGCAAAGTGACGCGCCGATGCAGGCCGGGTGAATAAAGCACTGTGCGCCCTTATCAACCGCTGGGGGTTGATAAGGGCGCACAGCAGGTGGTGCTTTTTAGCCCTTGTGAGCCTTCACAGCCTCGGTGAGCTGCGGTGCGACGTTGAACAGGTCGCCCACGATGCCGAAGTCGGCGATCTCGAAGATGGGTGCCTCTTCGTCCTTGTTGACCGCGACGATGGTCTTGGACGTCTGCATGCCGGCGCGGTGCTGGATGGCACCGGAAATGCCGAGTGCGATGTACAGCTGCGGGGAGACCGTCTTACCGGTCTGACCGACCTGGAACTGTCCGGGGTAGTAACCCGAGTCCACAGCCGCACGCGAAGCGCCGACTGCTGCGCCGAGGGAATCGGCGAGCTCTTCGACGACGGAGAACTTGTCGGCGCTGCCGACGCCACGTCCACCGGAAACCACAACGCTGGCTTCGGTGAGCTCGGGGCGGTCGCCACCGACGATCGGCTCACGCGAGGTGACCTTGACGGCACTCTCGTCCTGAGCCGGAACCTCGACAGCGATCTGCTCGCCGGCGCCGGCCTGCGGAGCTGCTTCGACTGCACCCGGGCGAACCGAGTAGACGGGGACGTCGCCGTTTGCCTTGGCCTCGACGGTGAACGCGCCACCGAAGATGGAGTGGACGCCGGTTCCGTCGGCCTTGATCTCGATGACGTCGGTCAGCAGACCGGAGCCCAGACGTGCGGCCAGACGACCGGCAACCTCTTTGCCCTCCGTGCCGGCTGCGGTGATGACCGCTGCGGGGCTGGTGGACTCGACGAGTGCGGCGAGAACGTCGACCTTGGGGGTGACGAGGTAGCCCTCGATGTCGTCGGACTCGGCGACGTAGATCTTCTCTGCGCCGGCTGCTGCCAGTGCGTCGGCGAGCTTGGCTGCGGTGCCGGCGGGGCCGGCGACAACTGCCGACGGCTCACCGAGTGCGCGTGCAGCGGTGATGAGTTCGGTGCTGACCTTCTTCAGCGCACCTTCTGCGTGCTCTACGAGCACAAGTACTTCTGCCATGACTTAACTCTCCCTGAGTTTTTCTGCTGGTTGCCTAGAAGGGCGCGATCAGATGACCTTGTTGCTGACGAGGTACGCGGCAATCTTGGTGCCACCGTCTCCCTCGTCTGCGATGCGCTCACCAGCGGTGCGGGGGGGCTTCGGAGTGGAGGAGGTCACGGTCGTGCCGGCGTTGGCAACACCCACGGTCTCCGGGTCGACACCGAGGTCGGCCAGTGTGTAGACGAGAACTTCCTTCTTCTTCGCGGCCATGATGCCCTTGAAGGAGGGGAAGCGCGGCTCGTTGATCTTCTCGGTGACCGAGACGATTGCGGGCAGCGAAGCCTCGAGGCCGAAAACGCCCTCGTCGGTCTCGCGCTCACCGGTGACGGTGCCGTCAGCGACGACGAGCTTGCGCAGCTGCGTGAGCTGCGGAATGCCCAGGTACTCGGCAATGATGGCCGGAACAGCGCCGACACGGCCGTCAGTGGCCTCGTTGCCGGCGATGATCAGGTCTGCAGGCTCTTCGTTCTCGAACGTGATCTGTCCGAGTGCGGCTGCGAGGGTCCACGCGGTCTGGATGGCGTCGGATCCGTGCAGCGCGGGGTCGTTGATGTGGACAGCCTTGTCGGCGCCCATCGACAGTGCCTTGCGGATAGCGTCGGTGGCGCGGTCGGGGCCTGCGGACAGCACCGTCACCTCACCGCCCTGAGCTTCCTTGATGAGGAGTGCTTCTTCGACGGAGCGCTCGTTGATCTCGTCGAGCACTGCGTCTGCGGCTTCACGGTCAAGCGTGTAGTCGCCGTCGGTCAGCTTGCGCTCGGACCATGTGTCGGGGACCTGCTTGATCAAAACAACGATATTCGTCATGGGTCTTCGTCGACCTCCTGTGTGTATTTCACCTGATAAATCGTCTGTGTTGCTACGCGCAGGCCGAGGGATTCCGCAAATGGATTTCTCGTCTCACGTCGGCTGTGCGTTAGATTACCTCACGTTAAGTTACCCGTCGGTAACTTAACGTGGAACCACCCTCACCATAACGGCACGGAGTGCAAATTATCGCTGTGATCTGGACCACGTGAACACGTTCTATCCGTTTGGCACTAATCTCCCAGAGGTGAGTGAAACAAGTGTCAGCAACCACGAGGACGCACCCCTGCCCCTGACGGGCGAACGAACTGTGCCGGGAATTCCCGAGGAGAACTACTGGTTCCGGCGCCACGAAGTTGTCTACCGCGCGTTGCTGGAACGCTGCACCGATCGCCGCGTGCTCGAAGCCGGTTCCGGAGAAGGCTACGGCGCCAACATGATTGCCGATGTCGCCACCAAGGTCACCGGTCTCGATTACGACATCTCCGCCGTCGAACACGTCCGCGCTCGTTACCCCCGCGTCGAGATGGTCCACGGCAATCTCGCCGAATTGCCACTCGAAGACAATTCGGTGGACGTAGTAGTGAACTTCCAGGTAATCGAGCACCTGTGGGACCAGGGACAATTCCTGCGCGAGTGCTTCCGAGTCTTGGCTCCTGGCGGCGAACTTCTCATCAGCACCCCCAATCGGATCACCTTCTCCCCGGGCCGGGACACACCGCTCAACCCGTTTCACACCCGCGAACTCAACGCAGACGAGATGACGGAACTCCTGGTCGACGCCGGATTCCGCGTCCAACTCATGACGGGTGTCCATCACGGCCCGCGACTGAAGGACCTCGACGCCAAACACGGCGGATCGTTCATCAATGCGCAGATCGACCGTGCCCTCGCCGGTGAGCCATGGCCGGCGGACCTGACCCGCGACGTCGAAGGCATCACCGTGGACGACTTCACGCTCGCCGTCCCCGACATCGACGCAAGCCTCGACCTCGTCGCAATTGCCGTGAAAGACGCCGCTGTCAAAGACCCCGCAGTGAAAGATCCTGCCGAGTGAGTAACGCAACACCCGTCCGAGAACCGGGGATGTTCGCCCTGGTCCTGCACTCGCACCTGCCGTGGCTCGCCAACCACGGGCGATGGCCCGTCGGCGAAGAATGGCTCTACCAGTCGTGGGCCGGGTCGTACCTCCCTCTCACCGCGGCGCTACGACGCCTCGCCGACGAAGGTCGATCCAACCTTCTGACGCTGGGAATCACGCCGGTACTCGCGGCACAGCTCGACGATCCACACTGCCTCGCCGGGATGCACCACTGGCTCGGCAATTGGCAGATCCGCGCGCACGAAGCGGCCGGGATGCCCGACGCGGCGCACCGTGAACTCGGCGCGCGCGAGCACCGTGCGTCTGCCGCAGCATTGGAAGACTTCGAAACCCGTTGGCAGCACGGCGCTTCCCCGGTTTTCCGCGATCTCATCGACCGCGGCGCCTTCGAATTGCTCGGGGGCCCGCTGGCTCATCCGTTCCAGCCGCTTCTCGATCCTCGGCTGCGCGCGTTCTCCCTCCGCGAGGGCCTCGCCGATGCTCAGGCGCGGTGGAACCACACTCCCACCGGCATTTGGGGACCCGAATGCGGGTACACCCCCGGAATGGAACGTGGGTACGCCGAAGCCGGCGTCACACACTTCATGGTCGACGGCCCTGCCCTGCGCGGTGACACCACCCTCGGCCGCCCGGTCCGCGACTCCGATGTTGTGGCCTTCGGCCGCGACCTGCAGGTCAGCTACCGCGTCTGGTCTCCGAAATCCGGATATCCCGGCCACGGCGCGTACCGCGATTTCCACACGTACGACCACGAGACCGGCCTGAAACCGTCCCGGGTCACCGGCCGAACGGTCGACTCCGCTGACAAGGCTCCCTACGATCCGGACCTCGCAGCGGCCGCCGTCGACAAGCATGTCACCGACTTCGTCGAGGCCGTCCGTGCGCGATTGCGATCGGAATCCGCGCGCATCGGGCGCGACGCACTGGTGGTCGCGGCGTTCGACACCGAGCTGTTCGGGCACTGGTGGTACGAGGGTCCGCAGTGGCTCGAAAAGGTTCTTCGCGCCCTACCAGAGGCGGGCATCCGCGTCGGAACCCTAGGCGATGCGCAGGCCGCCGGATACGTGGGTAAGCCTGTGCAACTGGAGGATTCGTCTTGGGGATCAGGTAAGGACTGGCGAGTGTGGGCGGGCGATCAGGTAAGTGATCTCGTGCAACTCAACACCGAAGTTGTCGACACGGCACTGAATGCGGTGGACAAGTCTCGTGGGCACGACAATGTCCCCGGACGTCCGGAACTGCGAAACCGGGTAAACGATCAGGTGCTTCGGGAGACACTGATGACAGTGTCGAGCGATTGGGCGTTCATGGTGAGCAAGGATTCCGCAGCGGGGTATGCGCGCGAACGCGCACACAAGCACGCTCACGCAACCAGGGAGATCGCCGACGCCGTGGTCTCCGGCAGGGATGCGGTTGCCACCCGCCTCGCCGACGGCTGGAATCGCGCGGACGGCCTGTTCCCCGGCCTCGACGCACGGCGTCTGCGCCAGAGCGAACTCGACGGTCCGCCCCAGAGCGAACTGGCAAACGGGAGCATCTCGTGAAAATTCTCATCGTTTCGTGGGAATACCCCCCGGTTGTGGTCGGCGGACTGGGTCGGCACGTCCACCATCTCGCCACCGAACTGGCCGCGGCCGGGCACGAGGTGGTTGTTCTGTCGCGTCGTCCGTCCGGTACCGACGCGTCGACGCACCCGACGGTCACGCACATCTCCGAAGGCGTGCTTGTCGTCGCGGTTGCCGAGGACCCAGCACACTTCGTGTTCGGCGAGGACATGCTCGCCTGGACACTCGCGATGGGGCACGCGATGGTCAGAGCCGGAACGGCGCTGCACAAGCCCGGCGTCGGCGAAGGCTGGCAGCCTGACGTGGTTCACGCCCACGACTGGCTGGTCGCTCACCCCGCAATCGCCTTGGCCGAATTCTACGACGTGCCACTGGTTTCCACGCTCCACGCCACGGAAGCCGGCCGGCACAGCGGCTGGATCTCCGGACGCATCAACCGTCAGGTCCATTCCGTCGAGTGGTGGCTGGCCAACGAATCCGACGCTCTCATAACATGTTCCGCGTCAATGCAGGACGAGGTTACCGAGCTCTACGGCCCTTCACTACCGCCGCTCACGGTCATCCGCAACGGAATTGACCTGACCACGTGGAACTTTCGCGAACGTGCACCGAGGTCGGGGCCACCGAAACTACTCTTTGTCGGACGCCTCGAATACGAGAAAGGTGTCCAGGACGCTATTGCTGCGCTGCCGCGAATCCGTCGTAGCCATCCCGGCACCACACTCGCTGTCGCGGGCGAGGGCACTCAGTTCGGCTGGCTCGCCGAACAGGCGCGCACCCATCGCGTCGTGCGGTCGGTCAACTTTCTCGGCAACCTCGACCACTCCGAGCTTCTGAGTTGGCTGCACGGCGCCGACGCCATAGTTCTGCCGTCACGGTACGAACCGTTCGGCATCATCGCTCTCGAAGCCGCAGCAGCCGGTACACCGCTGATTACCTCTACTGCAGGTGGATTGGGCGAAGCCGTTGTCGACGGCGTAACCGGTATGTCCTTCCAACCCGGCGATGTTGCGGGACTGACGTCGGCCGTACGCGAAGTGCTCGACGACCCGGCGGGCGCTCAGGAACGAGCCGTCGCAGCGCGGGCACGCCTCACCTCGGACTTCGACTGGCATCAAGTGGCCGAGGAAACCGCGCACGTGTACGCGGGAGCCAAGCGTCGGGTGCGCCATCCCCTGGCCCGCCCGGTGATTCCGGAGCGCCCCCTACCCGGACGCTGACGTGAACCGCATCCGCGCGTCGCCGAGCAGATGGCCCGGCGGCAGGATGCGGCCACACAGCACCATCAGCAAGTCCTGTGCGGCGCCGTGCACTTCGGCGCCTGCGCCGAATTCCCAGTCCCGGTCGTCAGCGCGCAGACGCACGCCTTCGAGGTCTGCGCCGAAGTACTTCACGTTCTTGGGTGACAAGCCGCCCAGAACACGACTGAGGCGGTCCTCCGGTACGACGTAGTCGTCGCCGAGGGCAACGCGGATGTCCTGGCCGTGAATGACGTCGTGGGACAGCGCCCCGTCGAAGCCGCCACCGGGCGGCTTCCAGGGATATGCAACGTGCTCGCGCAGGGAGGCAAGCAGCTGTTGCTCGGTCAAATCGCGTGCGTCCGCAAGCGCACGGCGGTTGGACATGCGGTTGAAGTTGCCGCGCGATTTCACCATTTCGAGTACGAATCGCGAAGCGGGATAACGGTACGGCATGGTGATGTGCGCGACCACTTCACGCACACGCCACCCCTCACACAGCGAGAGTGTGTCCCATTGCGCGGTGGTGAGACCGTCCAGGAAGGTCACCAACTCGCGTCGGTGCTCCACAACCCAATCGGGTGTCTGTTCACTCATGCCGCACTCCCCTCCCGAGCGTCACGCTCTACTTCCTGACAGATTTATCCGCCTCGGCGGCTGCCTTCTTCCGCGCGATGTCTTCGAGGGCCGCGATGTACTCGGCACGGTCCGCTGCGCCCGCTTCCCAGTCGGCCTTACGGTTCTTGACGACCTTGGCCGGGGAACCGACGGCGATGCTGTAGTCCGGGATGTCGCCCTTGACTACGGCGTGCGCTCCGAGAACACAACCCCGACCGACGCGGGTGTTACGCAGGACGGTGACCTTCGCGGCAACCCAGGTGTCCGGACCGATGCGCACGGGGCCCTTCACGATGCCCTGATCCTTGATGGGGGTGTTGACGTCGTCCATGCGGTGGTCGAAGTCGCAGATGTAGCACCAGTCGGCAACCAGCGTCGAGGCGCCGATCTCGATGTCGAGGTACGTGTTGACGACGTTGTCCTTGCCGAAGACCACTTTGTCTCCGATGCGCAAGGAGCCTTCGTGGCAGCGGATCGCGTTGCCGTCGCCGATGTGGACCCAGCGCCCGATTTCGAGGCGGGACAGATCGGGAGTCGAGTGGATTTCGACGTTCTTGCCGAGAAACACCATGCCGCGCAGAATCACGTGCGGATTGGCCATCTTGAACTTGGCAAGACGGTAGTACCGCACCAGGTACCAGGGGGTATATGCCTTGTTCGCCAGAACCCATTTGAGGGAATCGACGGTCAGGAACTTGGCCTGATCGCTGTCGTTTCGGCGTGATCCCCGCCACCGAGTGCGCAACGGTGCGCCCCACATGCTCGTCATGAGTATTCAGAGTACGGGCAGTCGACGCACCGACCCTCGGGGTGTGCCCCGTCACGTTGCCTACGGCGGGATAGTCTCTGGTCCGAACTACTTTCGCAAGCGGCAGGGAGATGTGAGATGCGGCGGGTCCTACGGTCGTCCGTGATGGTGATGGCGGCGATCGCTACGGTGATGGCTGCCGGGTGCGGAAGCGAGAGTTCCGTCGTCGACCGCTACGCAACTGCCGGTTGGCCGGCGATGCACGCCGACGCCCGAAACAGCGACACCAGCGAGGTCACGGGTTCGCGCGATCTCGAGTTCGCGTGGTCTCGTCCACTCGGCGGTCCCATTGCCGCATATGCATCCGTGGGAGCAAACGGCCAGAGTTTCGTGACGGCGCGCGCCGAGAACGGCTGCAACCTCTTCTCGTTTCAGCTCGACACCGGCCGCAAGGTGTGGTGTACCCGGATGAACGACGGTGTTGCCGCGTCGACGCCCATCGTGGACACCGCGACCAACGTCTACGTGGGTGAAAGCGGGGCGATGGCGTCGTACACCCGCAACGGCCAGTTGCGTTGGCGCACACTCGTTGTCGGCACTCCCCTGTCGGCGCAGTTCACGGGCGACGGCAACCTGCTGTTCATCACGCAGCTCGGTCAGATCAACGTGCTCAATCCCCAGACCGGCGCAAAGGTTGTCTCGTCGTTCAATTTGATTCCGCCGCCGACGTTCGAGCAGCAGACCAACGCCGAACTCATTCCCGACAACCAGGGACTCGACGAGTGCTTCCTCGGCACGTCGGGCTGCCCGGTGGCAAACACCCCCGCAATCGATCTGGAAAGCGGCACGTTCTACTTCACGTTCTACGGGCCCAACTCCCAGGCCGCCGATCTGGTCGCCATGAAGTACACAGGCGGCGACAATCCCTCGATCACCCCGGAGTGGTCCACCGACGCACTGCCCGGCGGAACCGCGTCGAGCCCGGACCTGTCGAAGGACGGAAAGACCGTCTACACCACCGACAACAACGGAACGCTGTGGGCGATCGATGCCGCAACCGGCGACCCGGTGTGGAGTTACAACATCGGCTTCAACTCCGCGGGTAGTCCCTCCACCTCCGACGACGGATTGATCATCCCCGCCGGAGCTGCCGACGGTCACCTGCTTGCCGTCCAGGACAAGGGCGATCACGCCGAACTCGTCTGGGAGCGCAAGGATCTACTGCAGTTGGGTGTTCCGGCTCAAACTGCCGGGGACACCGGGTACACCGTCGTCCGCGAAGGCGACAACGGGCTGAGCCTGATCACGTTCGACACCCGATCCGGTGAAACCGTTGCTCAGAACACCCTGCCAGGCGCGGTCGGCTTCACCGTCGGCACTTCCATCGGCCCGAATGGTGAAGTGTTGACGCCCAGCGCAATCGGTGAGCTGTTCGTCTTCAAGTGAGCTGTGCGACGACTCAGGGCTAGCGCGACGCCTCACAGATGAAGGCCGACGCCGAGCGTCCGATGCGCACGATCACCACACTCAGCGACACAGAACCCTTGAGTTTGAGCCGTGGACGCAGCACTGCCGGATCGACGTCGACACCACGAACCAGGATCTCGACGACGCCGCAGTCGCGCTTCGAGAGAGTCTGCTTCAACAGCTTTTCGGAGTACTTGATCTGTTCGAGAATCCGGAATCCGCGAACACCCTCGGGGATGCTGTTTCCGGTGAGATACGCAATCCGTGGGTCCAGTTGCCACAGACCATGTCTGGCCGCATAGTGGCGCACCAGGCCCGCGCGAACGACGGCGCCGTCCGGGTCGATGATCCACTCCCCCGGTTCCTGCTCGGGGATGGTGTCGTCCTCGGCGTCGGTCACCGACCACCCGGTGCCGTCGGACCGCAGTACCGATGCCCGACGCGTCACGCCCGCCTCGGCAAGTCCCGCCGACCACAGACAGGCCTCTTTGACACCGCCGTCGAGTGAGACGACCTCGACCTCGCCGTTCCAGCCGAGGTTGTCGAAATCGAGTCCGGGAGCACACTTCACGGCAATGTCGCGGCCGTCGTACGCATCGAGCAGATCCGGGAGCGGCGGCATCAATGCGGCCGGATCGTGTGTTCGCCGTCCACCCGAACGGCGTGCCGGGTCGGCAAGGATCACGGTGCCGCGCGTTGTCGGACGCAAAGCATCAGCCCGCAACAGCGCCGCCGACGGCACGTTGTGACGGGCCATCGCCAAACGGACGGCGTCGATGTCACTACCGATTACCCGATCCGCAACGCCGGTGAGGGCGTGCAGTTCCGCACCGATGGAACACGTCACGTCGTGCACCGTGCGCCCGACAAGTCGCTGCGCACGGTGATCTGCGACAGCCGCCGGGGTGGCCTGCTGCATCGCGTCGTCGGTGAACAACCAGCCCCCGCTGCCGGGGAGTTTTGCAGCCGCCTTTCGGCGCAGCAGAACCGTGTCGACAAGCGCGGGCATGTGGTCGCCGAAACGCGTACGCGCCCGGCCGATGTCGGCCAGACGCGTACGCGTGGACAGCTCGAACTGTTCCATCTCGGCCAATGCCGCTATGCCGGAGTCACTTTCCAGATAGGCGATGTCAGCGAGGGTGAAGTCATAACCCAATGTTTCAGTTGCCTGGCTTTACGCCGGTGATCATGACGTTGTAGAAGAAGCCGCGCGGTACGACGTGGCGCAGAATCTTCTCGTCGACCCAACTGAGGGTCTTCCAACCACCGAAAGCGAAGCGCCCCCAGCCCCAACCGAGCTTTTCCTGCGGAACTGCGGCTTCGAAGGTGCGAACCGGCCACCCGAGCAGTGCGGCGGCAAATTCTTCGGTGGCGGCGTGAACCTGGTCGGCGCCTGCGGACTTCGCCATGTTCTCGAGGTCCGTCGGGTCGAACGTGTGAATGTCGACAACAGCTTCGAGAGCGGCGGCGCGTGAGGACTCGTCGAGCTCCTCCTGTGGACGACGCCAGTCGGCGAGGAACGGCAGCTTGGTCACCGTGGTCGTGGCTTCCCATGTCGCGCGGCCGAGCCAGCGAGCATAGAAGTTACCGACGGTGGTCGGCTCCCCCGCGAAGACAAAGCGCCCACCGGGCTTGAGGACACGAAGAACCTCGCGCAGCGACTTCTCCACGTCGGGAATGTGGTGCAGCACAGCGTGTCCGACCACGAGGTCGAAGGTGTTGTCCTCGTAGGGAATGGTCTCGGCGTCGGCGACGCGTCCGTCGACGGGCAGACCGAGGTTTTCGGCGTTGCGCATCGCGACCTTGACCATGCCGGGCGAGAGGTCAGTGACCGAACCCGTCTTGGCAACCCCACCCTGCATCAGGTTGAGGAGGAAAAAGCCGGTGCCGCAACCCAGTTCCAGTGCCCGCTCGTACGGCAGCGGCT
The DNA here is from genome assembly GCF_003023755.1 of Rhodococcus sp. AD45-ID. Classification (NCBI taxonomy): domain Bacteria; kingdom Bacillati; phylum Actinomycetota; class Actinomycetes; order Mycobacteriales; family Nocardiaceae; genus Rhodococcus; species Rhodococcus sp. AD45-ID. The sequence continues at coordinate 440,533 of NZ_PYHL01000001.1, forward strand.
GATCACCGGCGACGGCGTCGAACCGGCCCCTGGCGTAGTCGATGCAGCGCTCGTCGTACGAGATGGACCACTTGTCGTCGTAGGTCTCGGCTTCCCAGTCGTGGTAGAGCACCTGAGCAAGCTTGGTGTCCTTACGAGCGGCCTCGACCTCTTCGGCCGTGGCGTGCGGCCGCGGCGCGGGGTCCATTACTGCTTCCTCGGCAGCAGGCGGCGTGGCAATGTCGTCGTCAGTGGGGCTGGCAGTCATTCGGCTATCCTACTCGCTGGTAAGAGATGAACAAGTTCTAATTTAGGGAAGCCTACCGGCCCGTGAACTCGGCCTTGCCCGGACCGTTCTCGATGAACGACGCCATGCCGATCGACTGATCCTCGGTCGCAAACAGTCCTGCGAACAGATGCTGCTCGATCTTCAGGCCCGTTTCCAGGTCCGTGTTCAGGCCCTCGTCGATAGCAGCCTTAGCAGCCGCAATCGCACGCGATGCGCCGCCCACGAACTGCGACGCCCACTTCCGGGCAGCGGTGTACACGTCGTCCGGCGCGACAACCTCGTCGATCAAGCCCATTGCCAACGCCTCGTCAGCACCGACAAAACGGCCGGTGAACACCAGATCCTTGGCCTTGGCCGGTCCGATGAGACGGGCCAATCGCTGGGTGCCGCCGCCGCCGGGGATGATGCCGAGCAAGATCTCCGGTACGCCGACCTTGGCATTGTCTCCCGCGATACGACGGTCCGCGGAGAGTGCAACTTCGAGTCCGCCGCCAAGGGCATAGCCGGTGATCGCTGCAACGGTCGGCTTCGGGATCGCGGCGACGGCGCCGATTCCGGCTTGGATTCCGGCCACCGCGTCACTGATCTGAGCGAAGTCCATCTCGGCCATTTCCTTGACATCCGCACCGGCAGCAAAGACCTTTTCGCCGCCGTAGACGATGACGGCCTTCACTGCCGGATCGACTGCCGCCGCGCGTGCCGCGACCGCGAGTTCGTCCTGGACCTGACGGTTCAGAGCGTTCATCGGGGGGCGCGCGAGACGGATCGTGCCGATACCGTCGGAAACCTCGAGAGTTACAAATTCAGACATGCCCTGGAGATTACTTGGCGGGCCGGGCAGCCCAAGGATGCGGCCCGGGGATGTAGTAGTCATCCTGATTCGGGAAGTCGATCCGGAACGTCGTCTCGTCGCGGTAGAGCGTCGGGAGGATGATCGGAATCTCGGGTTCGGCCGCCAGGACGTCGGCAACGGAGTTGTACTTCGCCAACTCCGTCAGCTGAGTCCAGGTGGGCGGCAACAGGATACTGTCGCCGGCGCGCCAATGGTCCAGCGCGTCCTGCGGACTCTGCCAGCGAACCTCGGCTGCCTCGGAGGTAACTCCATCGGCCACCTGGCCCTCGGGTGAGGCGGCCACGAAGAAGCGAGTGTCGTATCGACGGGCCTCACCGATCGGGGTGATCCAGTTCGCCCACGGACGCAACAGATCCGTACGCAGAACCAGATTCTCCTGCTTCAGGAAATCGCTGAACGTGAGTTCGTGGTTCTCGAGAGCAACCCGCGACGCCGAGTAGCCGGACGTGTCTGCGACGACGGTATCCGCACTCGGCCCGGCGAGCAGGACACCGCATTCCTCGAACGTCTCACGGACTGCTGCCAGCACGAGCGCCTTCGCTCGCGCGACATCGGTGCTGAAACGCTCCGCCCACCACTGAGCCGACGGGCCCGCCCACTCGACCTCGGCCGTGCCGTCGGACTTGTCGACGCCGCCGCCGGGGAACACGGTCATCCCGCCGGCAAACGCCATCCCCTTCACCCGCTGGAGCAGGAATATCTCGATGCCCGATGCCGCGTTTTCCGCGTCGCGCACCAGAATCACCGTCGATGCGTCCTTGGGTGTGGGGACAGCGTCCGCAAACTCGTTAGCCATGTTTCGGGAACCTACACCGTCACGGGTGCCCGGTGTGCTCCGGATGCTCGCGTACGACGCGCGAAGTACCGACCGTCGACCTGATCGAGGGTGATCGACTGACTGAACGCGTTGCTGAGGTTCTCGGCGGTGATGACGTCCTCGAGCAGCCCCTGAGCCACGACGCCACCTTCCTTGAGCAGGAGGGCATGAGTGAATCCCGGCGGGATCTCCTCGACGTGGTGGGTGATCAGGACAGTGGCGGGCGCGTCGGGATCGGCCGCGAGTACAGCGAGGCGGGCGACCAGTTCTTCGCGGCCACCAAGGTCGAGGCCGGCTGCGGGTTCGTCGAGCAACAGCAGTTCAGGATCGGTCATCAGGGCACGCGCGATGAGCACTCGCTTACGTTCGCCCTCGGAAAGAGTCCCGTACGTGCGGTCCGCGAGATGTTCGGCGCCGAGGCTCTCGAGCATCTCCACGGCACGGGATGTGTCCATCGACTCGTACTCCTCGCGCCAGCGGCCGAGAACCGCATAGCCAGCCGAGACAACAAGGTCGCTGACCTTCTCGTCGGCGGGCACCCGGTTGGCCAGCGAGGACGACGACAGGCCGATGCGCGGCTTGAGTTCGTTGACGTCGACGCGGCCGAGCACCTCGCCGAGCAGATGCGCGGTACCGCTGGTGGGAAACACCTCGCCGGCCGCGATACGCAGCAGCGACGTCTTGCCCGCACCGTTCGGTCCGAGCACCACCCATCGCTCGTCGAGCTCCACCTTCCACGTCACCGGACCCACAAGAGTGGACCCGCCGCGGCGGATGAGAACGTTGTCGAAATCGATGAGCAGGTCAGGATCAGGTGTTGGCACCCGACCATCTTCCCGCACATTCTCCGGCCATCCACGGCAGGATCTACTTGCGTGTCGCCTCTAGATGAATCTCACACCCCACTTCCGGGTTCTCCGTTCCCACTCGGAGCGACCGTCGTCGACGGCGGAACCCAGTTTGCCGTCCATTCGCCGGACGCCACCGCGGTACAGATCTGCCTGATCAACAATGCCGGCCGAGAACAGCGTGTGAACCTCCGCCAACACACGTACGGAATCTGGCACGGAGTGATCAACGGCGTCGGGGCCGGGCAACGTTACGGCGTCCGCGCCGACGGACCGTGGAGTCCGCGGACAGGTCAGCGGTTCAATCCCCACAAACTTCTGATCGACCCGTGGGCGCGCCGCATCGAAGGTGACCTCGGCGACGCTGCAGCGCTGCGCGACTACCAACACGATCCGTTCGGCGAACCGTCGACGGTCGACTCGCTCGGCCACGTCCCCGTCTGCGTCGTGACGGCCGGCCTGACACCGCCGCACCATCGACTCGAGACACCGTGGGAGGAGACGGTGATCTACGAACTCCACGTCGGCGCCTTCACCGCCACTCATCCCGACGTACCGATCGCACACCGCGGAACATATCTCGGGCTTGCCGCCCCAGCCATCGTCGACTATCTCGTCGGCCTTGGCGTCACGGCCGTGGAACTGCTTCCCGTCCAGGCATTTCTGACCGAAGACAGCGTTCGGTCGCGCGGAATGCGCAATCACTGGGGCTATTCGACGGCGTCGTACTTCGCGCCGCACCCCGGATATGCGGCTACCCCGGGCAACGAGGTCTCCGAGTTCCGGTTCATGGTCGACGCGTTGCACAACGCCGGAATCGAAGTGATTCTCGACGTCGTCTACAACCACACTTGTGAGCAAGGCGTCGACGGAATCAGCGTCAGCTGGCGCGGACTGGATGCGCGCGGCTACTACCTCCTGAGCGAAAACGGCAGCGATATCGACCTGACCGGGTGCGGCAATACCGTCGACGCCTCCTCCCCTGCCTCGGTGCGCATGATTACCGACAGCCTGCGTTACTGGGCCGATGAGATGGGCGTCGACGGCTTCCGTTTCGACCTCGCGAGCGCGCTGGGACGACCACGCGGCGGCGCCTTCGATTCGCGAGCTGCCGTGCTCTCGGCGATCTCGTCCGATCCCGTCCTGACGCGTCGAAAATTGATCGCCGAACCGTGGGACGCCACCGGCGACGGCTATCAGGTGGGCAACTTCGGCCTGCAGTGGTCCGAATGGAATGACAAGTACCGCAGCAGTATTCGACGCTTTTGGAACGGCGATTCCAGCGTCCGGGAAGTTGCGTCACGACTCGCGGGCTCGGAGGACGTCTTTGCCGGCAACGGCCGGCGGCCGTGGGCATCGATCAACTTCGTGACCGCCCACGACGGCTTCACCGCGGCCGATCTCGTGTCGTACAACGCAAAACACAACGAGGCCAACGGTGAGGACAACCGTGACGGCGCCGACAACAACGATTCGTTCAACCACGGGATCGAAGGCCCCAGTTACGACAGCGACGTCATCGAAGCCCGTCGCCGACACGTCCGGGCACTCCTGGCAACACTCGTCCTCTCGACCGGCACACCGATGCTGACCGCGGGCGACGAGTTCGGACGCAGCCTCGGCGGCAACAACAACGCGTATTGCGTTCCCACGCATGCAACGCCGGCACAGTCGTGGGCACTCGATTGGTCGAGTGCGGATCCCACCCTGGTCAGTTTTGTCTCCCGAGCACTTGCACTGCGCAGATCGGCACCTGCCCTCCGGCAACCTGAGTTCTTCGAGGGGCGCCGACGCATCGACCATCCCGACCTCGTCTGGTTCGACTCCACCGGAACCGAATTCGACGACAGCGCCTGGTACGACGAGCGCAACCGAACAGTGCAAGCGTGGATAGACGGCGCCGACGTCCGCTCGCATACGCGTGCCGGGCGACCACTCGGCGACAGCAGCTGGCTACTGATTCTGCATTCCGGCGGACCGGCTCAGATCACGGTCGGAACCCCGGAATGGTTCGACGGTTCACTGGTGCCGGTGTTCGATTCGGCCACCGCCACCGGCGAACCCGGTTCGGCCGGCCCCGTCGCAGTAGGTTCCACGCTGACGGTGAGCGGTCCGACGGTCCTGGCCTTACGCGTCCCTGTCACTGCCGCTGTCATGGAGTCGGGAAGCACCTTGATCAGGAGCTGAATGGTGGGCCCGATACCCAAGGCGTACAGCACGGTTCCCACACCGACCGTGCCGCCGAGGGCCCACCCCACGGCAAGGACAACAACCTCGATGCTGGTCCGAACCAGGCGAACGGACAGCCCCGTGCGCGCGACAAATCCCGTCATCAGGCCGTCGCGTGGGCCGGGGCCCATGCCCGCTCCGATGTACAGGACACTGGCCAACCCGTTGAGAAGAACACCGGATACCAGCATGAGGATTCGAACTGGCATGGAATCAAAGTCCGGCAAAAAGGCCAATGAGGTATCCACTGAAATGGCGATGACAACAACATTGGCGACGGTTCCGAAACCCGGTCGTTGACGTAGCGGGATCCATAACAACAGCACAAGCGCACCGGTGATCGCGGTGATGACACCAAAACTCAACGAGAACCGCTCTGCCACACCCTGGTGGAAAACATCCCAGGGGTCCAAGCCGAGCCCGGCGGCGATCATCATCGCCATCGAGAAGCCGTACAGCCACAAGCCAAGGAACAGCGAGGCAAATCTACGTATGAGCACTCAGCCATCCTGCAGGCTCACTGGACACTTAACCCATAGCCAAGATGGCGATACTGGACTGGTCTAGCCGGGAACCGCAATCACCGTCATCGACCCGGGCGCCACTTCGGTGTATCCCGCATCCCTGACGGCGACGGCGTCGGAACTCAGCCGAGCCACAGCATCCGCCCATTGCGCCGGGTCCGCGTCACGAACCGAACACCGGAATCCGGTCTGAGCCCAGCGCCAGGCTTCCTCGTCGGACATGGCTGCCGCCAACAGCATTGACGCATGACCGACCTGTGCCGATGCTTTTCCCACGGTCATCTCGAGCGCGGGGTCAATCCACAGCACGGGCAGTCCAGGTATGGGCGGACCCGGGTTGTCGTGTTCGAGATCGGTGCCGCCGATCTGCATCTTCTTGATCCGCGGATCAAGTTCCCCGACCGGTCCGGGCACCAGAGCCCGGGCCTGGGCACCGCCGACCTCGACAGTGATTCCCGCGACATCCTGCGCCGCCAACCACTGCGCTCCCCGCGCGCGGCGCGACACCTTACGAATTCGCCCGCTCACCCATGCCGTGAAGTTGCCTCGCCACGGGCCGGGTTCGCCGTCCTCGGCCAACCCGACTCGCTCGTCGAGACACAGAGCCACCGCCGCCGATGCGGCCGCTTCCAGGAGTGAACTGCGCAGGGGCGGATCAGCTTTCGGAATATGCAGGACCATCGGCATCGCCAAAACCTGCGCGGGATCGGCCGGATCGGGCCGGCCACCGTAACCCGCAGCCAGCACGGCGTGCCGGGCGCGCCAGAGCGCATCCGGGCCCGACATCACCGCGGCGCAGGGGTCGTCGATCATGGGATCGGCACGCGCCGAACGCCGCCGTCGATCGCGTCTGCTGCTTCGACCTCGTCGCGAGTCACACCGAGGATGAAGAGCACGGCGTCGAGGAACGGATGCGACAGCGCCGCGTCGGCAACCTCGCGCAGTGCCGGCTTCGCGTTGAACGCCACACCAAGGCCGGCAGCATTGAGCATGTCGATGTCGTTTGCGCCGTCCCCGACGGCCACGGTCTGTTCCATGGGGACGCCGACCTGGTCGGCGAACTTCCGGAGCGCGACCGCCTTGGCGGCGCGGTCGACAATTTCGCCGATCACTCGGCCGGTCAACTTGCCGTCGACGATTTCCAGGGTGTTGGCGTGAACGAAGTCCAGTTCGAGTTCGTGTGCCAATCCTTCGATGACCTGACGGAATCCGCCGGAGACAACGCCGCAATGGAAGCCGAGACGACGCAAGGTGCGGATGGTGGTGCGTGCACCTGGAGTCAGTTCGATGCTCGCAGCTACCTCGTCGATCACCGAGGCGTCCAGTCCCGCGAGGGTGGCCACTCGCTGATGAAGCGATTCGGTGAAGTCGATCTCGCCGCGCATCGCAGCTTCCGTGACAGCGCGAACCTCGTCTTCGACGCCGGCCTTGGCAGCGAGCATCTCGATGACTTCACCCTGAACGAGCGTCGAGTCGACGTCGAACACGATGAGACGCTTGGCGCGCCTTGCCAAACCGGCGCGCTCGACCGCGATGTCGACGTTCTCGAGTGCTGCGACTTCGGCAAGACCGGTGCGCAACTTCGCGTCTGCGTCGGCGCTGCCGGCGGAGCTGACACTGAGTTCCAGGCCTGTCACCGGGTAGTCGGCAACACCGCGAATGGAATCGATGTTGGCGCCCTGCTTGGCCAACTCGCGTGCCACTCCGCGCATCGCGCGAGCATTCACGGGACTGCCGAGAACGACAACGGCGTGGGTGGACACGGCGGGCCGACCGGGATCTGCGCCGATTTCGATGTCGACGTTCATGCCGACCGTCGCCATCGCCTGCTCGAGTTCTTCTTGCAGCGCCTCCGGATCGTTCGGGCATGCAACGAGGACGCCGAGCGTGAGCCGACCTCGGATGACCACCTGCTCGACGTCGAGCAGGCTCACATTGTGCCGCGACAGTGCGGCAAACAGTACCGAGGTGACACCGGGCCGGTCAGGCCCGGTCACGGTCACCAGAACAGTGGTGTCTGAGGCACCCACCGAGAACTCCGATCATTTCTTGGAAATCGTGTCGTGATCGACATGCGTCGACACCTATTGTGCCAATCGGCAATCGAACAAGCGAAAGGCCCCACCCGTTGTTCGGGCGGGGCCTTTGGCGTTGACCTACGTGTAGGTCGGGTTGCTCATTTAGTGAGAACTGCCTTCGAGGGCGTCGTTCTTACTGTTGTGGCCGGGGCCGACGTGCGCTTCTGCGCGCATCCGCTCAACCATGTGCGGGTAGTGCAGTTCGAATGCCGGACGCTCGCTGCGGATGCGCGGCAACTCGGTGAAGTTGTGACGCGGCGGCGGGCAACTGGTTGCCCATTCGAGCGAGTTTCCGTAACCCCACGGGTCGTCGACCGTGACAACTTCGCCATAGCGGTAGCTCTTGAAGACGTTCCAGATGAACGGCAGCGTCGAGGCACCGAGTACGAAGGCAAAGATTGTCGAGACCGTGTTCAGCGACGTGAAGCCGTCGGACGGCAGGTAGTCGGCGTAACGACGCGGCATGCCTTCGGCGCCGAGCCAGTGCTGCACGAGGAACGTGCCGTGGAAGCCGACGAACGTGGTCCAGAAGTGCCACTTGCCGAGGCGCTCGTCCATCATGCGGCCGGTCATCTTCGGGAACCAGAAGTAGATACCGGCGTAGGTGGCGAACACAACGGTGCCGAAGACCACGTAGTGGAAGTGGGCAACCACGAAGTAGCTGTCCGTGACGTGGAAGTCGAGCGGCGGGCTCGCGAGGATGACACCCGACAGACCACCGAAGAGGAAGGTGATCAGGAAGCCGATCGAGAAGAGCATCGGCGACTCGAAGGTCAATTGCCCCTTCCACATCGTTCCGATCCAGTTGAATATCTTCACGCCTGTCGGCACTGCGATCAAGAACGTCATGAACGAGAAGTACGGGAGCAGAACTGCGCCGGTTGCGTACATGTGGTGCGCCCACACGGCGATCGACAGAGCTGCGATGGCGAGCGTTGCGTACACCAGACCGCTGTAGCCGAAGATCGGCTTACGGCTGAAGACCGGGAAGATCTCCGAGACGATGCCGAAGAACGGCAGCGCGATGATGTACACCTCGGGGTGACCGAAGAACCAGAACAGGTGCTGCCAGAGCAACACACCGCCTGTTGCCGGGTCGAAGATGTGACCACCCAGATGTCGGTCGACGAACAGGCCGAGCAGTGCAGCGGTCAGCAGCGGGAACGCCAGCAGGATGAGAATGCTGGTGATGAAGATGTTCCAGGTGAAGATCGGCATGCGGAACATGGTCATACCGGGTGCACGCAGGCAGATCACGGTGGTGATCATGTTGACGCCACCGAGGATGGTGCCGAGACCACCGACAGCGAGGCCCATGATCCAGAGGTCAGCGCCGACGCCCGGAGAATGCAGTGCATTCGTCAACGGGGTGTAGGCGGTCCAACCGAAGTCGGCTGCGCCACCGGGGGTCACGAATCCGGCCGTCGCGATGATCGCACCGAACAGGTACAGCCAGTAGCTGAACGCGTTCAGACGCGGGAACGCAACGTCGGGCGCGCCGATCTGCAGCGGAAGAATGTAGTTGGCGAAGCCGAAGACGATCGGCGTCGCGTACAGCAGCAGCATGATGGTGCCGTGCATGGTGAACAGCTGGTTGAACTGTTCGTTCGAGAGAAACTGCATGCCGGGCACAGCTAGCTCGGCACGCATCATCAGTGCCATGAGGCCACCGATGAGGAAGAAGGCGATGGAAGTCGCCAAGTACATGATTCCGAGCACCTTGGGGTCGGTGGTCGTGATCATCTTGAAAATGAATGAGCCCTTGGGTCCCTGCCGCGGCGGGTAAGGCCTGGCTGCAGCTATCGCGGGGACTGGCTGGGGCGCTACGGCAGTCACTGATCCTCCTGAATGTGCCTTTGGTCGCTCCGCAGGCTCCTTCGACAGAGCCTTTGGTCGCGCCGCAGGGTCCATTTCCCGGCGTGCGGGAAACGGCTTCTGGCTTGCGCTCATCGAATCGTAGACCGTGACCGTGACGCCTCGCGACCCGGTCCTACTCAGCGTCGTACTCGAGGGACCGTTTTGGCTCCCACTAAACGATCGACCTGCGGTTTATGTTCCCGAAGTGACGAGTGTGATCTCGTGTTGCGGCGTGTCGCACCTTGATTTCGCATCGCCAGGGAGTCGAAGCCCGAACTGTCCCGTTGTTCGGTCCGGTTGTTAAGGTCTGGCTTGCCTAACCTAGTACAGGAGTACCCGTGAAACACTTTGCTCGCCGAACCGCGGCGATTTCCGTCGTTGCCGCCCTGGCGTTGATCGTCCCCGCATGTTCGAGTGACGAGCCGGACACCACCGCGACGTCGACCGAACAGGGGGCATTTCCCCGCACGATCGAACACTTCCGCGGTAGCACCGAGATTCCGTCACAGCCCAAGCGAATCGTTGCGCTCGACAACAGCTTCACCGACGCCACACTGCTCCTCGAGTCACCCCTCGTGGGATACGTCGACTACCGCGAGCCGGGATTGCCCGACTACCTCGGATCAACCCGCGACGAGTTCGCAGCCGACGCAATTTCCGTCGGAACAGTCGGCGCCGTCAGCCTCGAGAAGATCGCGGCACTCCAGCCCGATCTGATCATCTCGGCCGAAGTCCGCGACGGCAAGAACTATGAACAACTCTCCGCTATCGCCCCGACCGTGTTCACCCAGACGACGGGACCGACGTGGAAGGCCAACATCCGACTCGTCGGTGAGGCCCTCGGCAAGGAAGATCTTGCCGAGCAGAAGATCGGCGAATACGAAGCGCGTGCCGCCGCCGTCGGAAGCGCCGTCAACAAGGCCGCGAACAACCCGGTCATCTCCGTCGTCCGCTTTGCCGGCGAACCGACAGCACGCCTGTACCGCACCACCTCGTTCAGCGGCATCGTCCTCGAGGACGCCGGCCTCGCCCGCCCGAGCAACCAGGGCCCCGATCCTGCCGACCCGGGCAATATCATGATGAAGATCAGTCCAGAGCTGATCAACGAGGCCGACGCCGACGTCATCTTCGTCAGCACGTGGCAGGATCCCGAGGGCAAGAGCGCCGAAGCCGCGAAGCCGTTCCTCACGAGTCCGCTGTGGCAAACTCTGCGTGGCCGTACCGTCGACGTCGACGATTCGGAGTGGATGTCTCCGGTCAGTATTCAGGGCGCGCACCTGATTCTGGACGACCTCGCGGACACGTTCGGAGTGGACAAGTCGAGCAGCTAACCTAAAGCGGCGCCCGCCCACACAGGAAGCCGTCGACTTGACCGTTCTCTCCCGCACCACTCTCCGCCGCGTCTCGATACTCGGCATCGCAGCCACACTCCTTGTATTGAGTGGTTGTTCGTCGGATACCTCTGACGACATTGCCAGCAGCATCGTGCGGACCACGACGTCCATCGCCGGAGCCGGTGTCATGGGGCTCGCGCGCGATACCGCGAGCGCGTGCCCCACCCCGACAGCGGCCGACGCCGGCGCCGGACCCACGGTGACGCGACAGGTCGCGCACACGGCCGGCACGGCCGAGGTTCCCTCGGATCCTGCGCGCATCGTTGTGCTCGACAGTGCGTCGATGGACGCGGTGTGTGCATTGGGATTGTGGGAACGTGTGGTGGGCGCCGCGACGGGCGTCGATTCACCTCAGCCGTCGTACCTCGGTTTCGGCATTTCGGAGATTCCGAGCGTCGGCCCGGTCAGCGCGCCCGATGTCGCTGCGATCAAGGCAGCAGCACCGGATCTGATTCTCGGATCGAGTCCGGCGTCGGCGGACTTGTACGGGCAACTGACCGGCATCGCCCCGACAGTGTTTGCCGGTTCCGACCCGGTCTACTGGAAGTCGCAGTTCGCTCTGGCCGGCCAGGCTCTCGGCCGATCCGCCGCAGCAGCAGCCGCTCTGGACGGTTACCAACGGGACGCTCGGGAACTGGGCGAGTCGCTCAATTCGGCGCAGACGCAGGCATCTGTGGTGCGGTTCGATTCGGACTCGCTGAACATCGAAGGGCCTGCCTCGTTCTCCGGTCAGATTCTGAGCGATGTCGGGGTGCGCCGGCCCCCGGCACAACGACTCACCGACACCGTGACCGCCGAGGTTCCCGCCGACGATCTCAGCGCTGCCGAAGGTGATCTGATCTACGTGCTGTTCGACGGGCCGAACGGACTGAAGTACGGAACCGAGGTGATGAAGAGCGACCAGTGGCACGATCTGGGAGCGCCCTCCGGGAACCGCGTCTTCGTCGCTGAGGACGAGATCTGGAACGGCAACGGTATGACTGCCGCGCGCGCCGTTCTCGACGATCTCCAGCACACGCTCAATGGTTACGCGAGCTGACGCGATGCCGATCCCTGAGTTCATCGTCGAATTGCGCGAAAAAATCGGTCACGCGCCACTCTGGCTGTCCGGAGTCAGTGTCGTGATTCGCGACGACGAGGGCCGCGTGCTCCTCACTCGCCGCGCCGACAACGGATTGTGGGCAGTGGTGTCCGGCGTTCTCGAGCCCGGCGAGGAACCCGCGTCGGCTGCCGTTCGTGAAGCCAAGGAAGAGACGGGCGTCGACGCGGAGTTGATTCGCATCACGAGTGTTGATGTCACAGAACCCATTACGTACCCCAACGGGGATATCACGCAATATCTCGACGTTTGTTTCCTGGCCCGCTGGACGGGCGGCGACGCGCATGTCGCGGACGACGAGAATCTCGAGGTTGCGTGGTTCGCGCCCGACAACTTGCCCTCGGATCTGACCGACACGTCGCGCCTGCGTCTGGAAAAAGCGTTGCAGGACAAGGCAGAAGCCTGGTTCTCGGCGAGCTAGCCCTCCCCTACCGACAACAAAAGCCCGATTCCCGCATGCGCAGGAATCGGGCTCAGTTGTCAGGGACTGGAAATCCTGAGCGCGTCGCTCTAGAAATCCCAGTCGTCGTCTTCGGTGTTGATGGCCTTGCCGATGACGTAGGAGCTGCCCGAGCCGGAGAAGAAGTCGTGATTCTCGTCGGCGTTGGGTGAAAGTGCCGACAGGATAGCCGGATTGACGTCCGTCTCGTCCTTCGGGAACAGTCCTTCGTAACCGAGATTGTTGAGCGCCTTGTTCGCGTTGTAACGCAGGAACTTCTTGACGTCCTCGGTCAGTCCGACCTCGTCGTAGAGATCCTGGGTGTACTCGACCTCGTTCTCGTACAGCTCGAAGAGAAGCTCGAACGTGTAGTTCTTGAGCTCTTCGCGCTCTGCCTCGGACAGCTGCTCGAGGCCCTTCTGGTACTTGTAGCCGATGTAGTACCCGTGCACGGCCTCGTCGCGGATGATGAGGCGGATGAGGTCGGCCGTGTTGGTGAGCTTGGCCCGCGAGGACCAGTACATCGGCAGGTAGAAGCCCGAGTAGAAGAGGAAGCTCTCGAGCAGGGTCGACGCGACCTTGCGCTTGAGCGGCGACTCACCGTTGTAGTAGTCGAGAACGATCTGAGCCTTGCGTTGCAGGTTCGGGTTTTCCTCCGACCAGCGGAAGGCGTCGTCGATGTCGGGCGTGGAGCACAGCGTCGAGAAGATGGAGCTGTAGCTCTTGGCGTGCACCGATTCCATGAAGGCGATGTTGGTGTACACCGCTTCTTCATGCGGGGTGATGGCGTCGGGGATGAGGCTGACGGCGCCGACGGTTCCCTGAATGGTGTCGAGCAGCGTCAGACCCGTGAATACGCGCATCGTGAGCTGCTGCTCAGGCGCGGTCAGAGTCCCCCAGGACGGGATGTCGTTGGAGACCGGCACCTTTTCGGGCAGCCAGAAGTTACTGACGAGGCGGTCCCACACCTCGGCGTCCTTCTCGTCCTGGACGCGATTCCAGTTGATTGCGGAAACGCGACTGACCAGCTTGACCATGATTCCTACCTAGCGCGAGAGATACTGCCGAATGTTGGCTTGCCTGAACACTACCCGTTGTGTCCGACTCCAGACGCCAACACAACAAGATGTGTCGTACGCGCCCACCCGCCAACGCGAAAAATGTGATATCAATTAAATATCACTTACCGATGAGGAAGCGAGTCTCACATGACCAGCACGCCCACCGTGGCCGAGAAACCAACCGGAGTTGCCACCACCACAATCGCCGAACGCCCAGGTTGGGACCTGTCGGGCAGTTGGATGCTCCTCGGCGGATTGATTCTGTTCCTCGGCGGAATCGCCCTGGCTGTTGTCGGAGGGCTCCTCGGACTCATAGCGCTGATTCCCATCGGAGTGGTGCTGTTCCTCGCGTCACTCCCCGCACTGATCGGCCTGACACTGGTGCAGCCGAACCAGGCGCGTGTTCTGCAATTCCTTGGAAGTTCGTACAGCGGCACATTGCGCACCCCTGGACTGCGCTGGACAAACCCGCTGACCGTGCGTCGTTCCATCTCCACCCGCATCAGAAACCACGAGACCGGCCAGTCCAAGGTCAACGACGCCGACGGCAACCCCATCGAGATCTCGGCTGTTGTCGTCTGGCAGGTGGCCGACACCGCGCTCGCGTCATTTCAGGTGGACGACTACGAGGAGTTCGTCTCGGTTCAGACCGAGGCAGCTGTACGCCACATCGCCGGCAGTTACCCGTACGACGCCGAAGGCCGAGTCTCGTTGCGGGAGAACGCCGACATCATTACAACGACGCTGTCGGAGGAAGTTCACGCCCGCGTGCGGGCGGCAGGGGTCGAAGTGATCGAGACCCGCATCAACCGGCTTTCCTACGCACCGGAAATCGCCAGCGCGATGCTGCGCCGCCAACAGGCGGGCGCTGTCATCGCAGCCCGGACTCAGATCGTCGAAGGCGCAGTGTCGATGGTGGACATGGCACTCAAGCAGCTGGAGGAAAAGCACGTCGTCGAACTCGACGAAGAACGCAAGGCCACGATGATCAGTAACCTTCTGGTCGTGCTGTGCGGTGACCGCGACGCACAACCGGTGCTCAACACCGGTTCGCTCTACCAGTAAAGGGAAGGCCACATGGCCACGGATCCAGCTCCGAGATCAGAGCGGAAGAAGATCCTTCTTCGGTTGGACCCGGCGGTGCACGACGCTCTTGCCCGCTGGGCCGCCGACGACCTCCGAAGTACCAATGCCCAGATCGAATTCCTACTCCGACGGGCGCTCACCGAGCACGGCCGAATGCCGAAGAACGCCGGCAAGATGCATGGTCCCGGCCGGCCGCCGTCCTAGCAGAGAAAATGCCCCCGTGCGCCTTTCCGGTAGTGGTTACTACCAAAAAGGCGCACGGGGGCGGAGCCCTTTACAGCATGCAGGAAACGCAGCCCTCGACCTCGGTGCCTTCGAGTGCCAGCTGACGCAGACGGATGTAGTAGAGCGTCTTGATGCCCTTACGCCATGCGTAGATCTGCGCCTTGTTGATGTCGCGGGTGGTGGCGGTGTCCTTGAAGAACAAGGTCAGGGACAGGCCCTGGTCGACGTGCTGCGTTGCGGCAGCGTAGGTGTCGACGATCTTCTCGTACCCGATCTCGTAGGCATCCTGGTAGTACTCCAGGTTGTCGTTGGTCAGGTAGGGCGCCGGGTAGTAGACGCGACCGATCTTGCCTTCCTTGCGGATCTCGATCTTCGATGCCACCGGGTGGATGGAACTGGTGGAGTAGTTGATGTACGAGATCGAACCGGTGGGCGGCACGGCCTGCAGGTTCTGGTTGTAGATGCCGTGCTTCTGCACCGACGCCTTCAGCTCACGCCAGTCGTCCTGCGTCGGAATGTGAAGGTCGGCGGCGGCGAACAGTCCACGAACCTTCTCCGTGGCCGGCTCCCACACCTGGTCGGTGTACTTGTCGAAGAATTCACCCGACGCGTACTTCGACTGCGGGAAGCCCTTGAAGTAGGAACCGCGCTCGATGGAGATCCGGTTCGATGCCCGCAGAGCGTGGAACAACACGGTGTAGAAGTAGATGTTCGTGAAGTCGATGCCTTCTTCGCTGCCGTAGAAGATTCGCTCACGAGCAAGGTAGCCGTGCAGGTTCATCTGGCCGAGACCGATGGCGTGAGAGTCGTTGTTGCCCTGCTCGATCGACGGCACGGAGTAGATGTGCGTCTGATCCGACACCGCGGTCAAGCCGCGGATCGCGACCTCGATGGTCTTGGCGAAGTCGGGCGAGTCCATGGTCTTCGCGATGTTCAGCGAACCGAGGTTGCAGGAGATGTCCTTGCCGACGTGGCTGTAGGTCAGGTCCTCGTTGAACTCGGACGGCGTGGAGACCTGCAGGATCTCCGAGCACAGGTTCGAGTGCGTGATCTTGCCTTCGATGGGGTTGGCCTTGTTCACCGTGTCCTCGAACATGATGTACGGGTAGCCCGATTCGAACTGCAACTCTGCGACGGTCTGGAAGAATTCGCGAGCCTTGATCTTGGACTTGCGAATTCGCTTGTCGTCGACCATCTCGTAGTACTTCTCGGAGACGTTGATGTCGGAGAATGGAACGCCGTAGATGCGCTCGACGTCGTACGGCGAGAACAGGTACATGTCCTCGTTCTTCTTCGCCAGCTCGAACGTGATGTCCGGGATCACGATGCCGAGCGACAGCGTCTTGATGCGGATCTTCTCGTCGGCGTTTTCACGCTTGGTGTCGAGGAAGCGGTAGATGTCGGGGTGGTGTGCGTGCAGGTAGACGGCACCGGCACCCTGACGCGCTCCGAGCTGGTTTGCGTACGAGAACGAGTCCTCGAGGAGCTTCATGATCGGGATGACACCCGAGCTCTGGTTCTCGATCTTCTTGATCGGTGCACCGTGCTCACGAATGTTGGTGAGCAGCAACGCAACTCCGCCGCCACGCTTGGAGAGCTGCAGAGCCGAGTTGATGGAGCGCCCGATGGACTCCATGTTGTCTTCGATGCGCAGGAGGAAGCAGGAAACGGGCTCGCCGCGCTGCTTCTTGCCGGAGTTGAGGAACGTGGGGGTTGCGGGCTGGAAGCGACCGGCAATGATCTCGTCGACAAGTTCGACGGCCAGATCTTCGTTGCCGGCAGCCAACGTCAGGGCCACCATGCACACGCGGTCTTCGAAACGCTCGAGGTAGCGCTTTCCGTCGAACGTCTTGAGCGTGTAGGACGTGTAGTACTTGAACGCGCCCAGGAACGTCGGGAAGCGGAACTTCTTGGAGTACGCGTGATCGATCAGGAACTTCACGAACGTACGTGAGTACTGATCGAGAACCTCAGGCTCGTAGTAGTTTTCCTCGACGAGGTAGTCGAGCTTCTCGTCGAGATTGTGGAAGAACACCGTGTTCTGGTTGACGTGCTGCAGGAAGTACTGACGGGCCGCCGCGACATCCATCTCGAACTGGATCTCGCCGTTTGCGCCGTACAGGTTGAGCATGGCATTGAGTGCGTGGTAGTCGAGACCGTTGGTGGAATCACCGCCGCGTGCGTCACGTTCTACGCTTCCAGCCGCGATCGTGTCAGTGATGGTTGGCGCCACTGCCCGTTCTCCTTCTCTGCTTCGAGATGATTCCAGAACTCCCCCAAGCCTTCTCGTACCCGTTCGACGTCCTCGGCAGTGCCCATGAGTTCGAAGCGGTACAGAAAAGGAACGTGGCATTTCTGGGAAATGATGTTTCCTGCGTAACAAAAGGATTCACCGAAATTGGTGTTTCCTGCCGCGATCACTGCTCTGATCAACGACCTGTTGTGTGGATTGTTCAAAAAACGAATGACCGGCTTGGGCACATAGCTGGTGTCGCGGCCTGTCACTGTTGCCCCGCCGCCGTAAGTCGGCAGGATCAGTACATAGGGCTCGTCGACGAGAAATGAGCCGTCACGGTCATGGATGGGTATGCGTGTCGCAGGCAGTCCGAGACGTTGAACGAATCGGTGGGTGTTCTCCGACACGCTGGAGAAATAAACCAGCGAAGTCATCGGTTGTCACCATTTCCTCATGCGGTGCCCGGAACTTTTCGACTATTCAACACTTTCAACTACAGGGCCGACAGCGTCGTCGGCCACCGGCGCAGCCGCGCTTCAAGCAGCGACGGCCAGCGTCTTGATGCGATCGGGACGGAAACCCGACCAGTGATCTTCACCGGCAACCACGACGGGTGCCTGGAGGTATCCGAGCGCCATGACGTAGTCACGTGCCTCGGCATCCTCGGTGATGTCGATGATGTCGTATTCGAGACCGGCCTTGTCGAGGGCGCGGTAGGTGGCATTGCACTGAACGCAAGCGGGCTTGGTGTAGACGGTGATGCTCATGAGAGTCCCTCTTTCGCTTAGCCAACAAAGGCCGATGTAGTGATGTTCAGCACCGATTCGACCGATTGCCGGAGCTTCGCTCGAGGCGTTCCGCGTTGTGGTCTCTCAGTGCTCAAGACACTACACCTAGTGGCCGACAGAATCACATAACCGAAGATGTTGTGAGTCACATAGATGAAATTCCCAGGTCGACCCAGCTCAGCACCCATAACTCCGCGCCAATTCCACGCCGTGTCGGCGTGTCGGCGCTCACATGCGCGCCGCCTACTCGACCGGGTCTCCGAACACCCCGCAGCTCTACCATGAGCGACGTGGAATCACCCCCGATCGACCTCCCCAGCGACGAAGCCCCACGCCACCTGGCAACTGTTCTCGAGGCAACGCAGATAACGCCAGGGATGCGCAGAATCACCTTCGGCGGTGCCGGCCTGGCCGACTTCGCATCAAGTGACCTACCCGACGAACGGGTGCTTGTCCGGTTCCCACTCGAGCCCCCGCACGCGCGTAGTTACACAGTGCGCCGCTGGAGCGCGGCCACCGGCGAGCTCGATATCGACTTCGTTCTGCACGGACACGGCGGGGCGGCGCGCTGGGCCGAGACGGCTATCCCCGGCGACACCGTGCACCTGTCGAGCGCCAACGGATGGTTCCGCCCGCCCGAGAACATCGAGTGGCTGACGTTGCTCGCCGACCACGCCGCACTCCCCGCAGTCGGCCGAATTCTCGAGAGCCTGCCGGCCGGGATTTCCGTACAGGTGATCGCGCAGATTCCCGATCCGAGCGAGCAGCAGAGCTTCACGACCGCGACCGACGCCGACATCCGATGGATCGGTGACGCCGACTCCCTTCTCACCGAGTTGGCCGCCGATCCCCTACCTCCCGGCACCGGATACGTCTGGTGCGCAGTCGAGGCCGCAGCAGCGCGCAAGGTTCGCGCCTACCTGCGTCACACGCTGAAGATCCCCGCGACCGCCATGCACACCATGGGTTACTGGCGCGCCGAGAAGGAGAACTGGGAACGTCGCTATGCTCTCGCCGCGGAACGAATCGACGAGGCAATGGGCGCAGCAATGATGGCGGGCAAGGACTTCGAGTCCGTTCGTGATGCCGTCGACGCCGCCATGGAACGCGAAGGCCTGTAGCGCGGCCGACCCCGGCTGACATGAAACGAGGGTCACGCCCGTCCGGCGTGACCCTCGTTCGAGAACTGGTACAGATTATGCGTTGACGAGCGTCTTCGTGGCGTCGACCAGGTCTGCGACAACCTTGGACACCTGTGCGACAACCTCAGCGTTCTCGCGTGCGTGCGAGGTGCCGAACTTGTCGAACGTGCTGGCGACAGCAAGAGCGGAATCGCTGAGCACGTTGCCGCCGGCGATGCCGACAGCCTTGACGGTGTCATCGTTGGCCCACTTCGCACCGTTGCCGCTGGGCGATGCGCTGATGACTGCAACGGGCTTGCCGGAGACAGCACCCGCGCCGTAGGGACGCGAGATCCAGTCGATGGCGTTCTTGAGGACAGCGGGGATGGTGCCGTTGTACTCGGGGGTGACGAGCAGGAAGGCGTCGGCATTGCCGGCTGCGGCCCGCAGGGCGTCGACTGCGGGGATCGATGCACCTTCGACGTCGAGGTCTTCGTTGTAGAAGGGAACGTCGGCGAGGCCTTCGAAGATCGTCAGGGCAGCACCCTCCGGCGCAGCGGACACTGCAGTCTCGGCGAGCTGACGGTTGACGGATCCGGCGCGCAGGCTTCCGACGAGAACGAGAACATTGCTCTGTGACATTGGGTGATTCCTTCGAGATTGGTGCGGTGGGCGGCTCTGGTTGAAAGTTATACCCCCTAAACGGACCACGGTCCACTTATATTCCGCAGCCATGTAACCTCGACCGGGTGAGCGCAATCCCCCTACCCCAGATCGGCGCGCAACCGGCCGAGCGCGGCGACGCCGCACGTAACCGGGCACTTCTGCTCGACGCCGCAGCGCTGCTCGTGGCCGAACGCGGAGTCGACGCCGTCACCATGGACGCCGTCGCGTGCCGCGCAGGTGTGGGCAAGGGCACAGTCTTTCGCCGCTTCGGCAGTCGTGCTGGATTGATGCAAGCACTCCTGGACCACACCGAGCGAGAGTTGCAGCACGCCTTCATGTTCGGTCCGCCGCCACTGGGGCCTGGCGCGCCGCCGATAGACCGACTGGTCGCCTTCGGTCGCGCCCGCATCGCCATGGTCGAGGTCCAGGGCGACGTTCTCCGCGCTGCCGAGAACGCGCCGGAGTTTCGCTTCGGTGGCCCGGCCCGCTCGCTGAGCATCGCGCACGTGATCAGTTTGCTCCGCACGGCCGGCGTCGAGGGCGATCTGGAACTTCTCGCCTCGGCACTATTGGCGCCACTCGAAGCGTCGTTGGTTCTATACCAGGTTCGCGACCTCGGGATGACGACGGAAAGACTCGCTGACGGTTGGGAAAATCTTGCCCGGCGCGTTACTCGATGTTGAAGACCTCGAACACATTCCAGCGCCTAGTCTGAGCCAATGCGCATCGCAGCCGCCGTCCTCGGCCTCCTCGCCATCGCAGCCGTCAGTGGCTGTTCCAGCAACTCGGAAACACCGGACTCGGTCGCCGATCCCGCAGGGCGGGTATTCATCTCCACCCAGGTGGACGGAACCCCGATTCCCGGCGGCGGCCCACTGTCCCTCGACTTCACGACGCCCGGCCTGGTGGCGGCGACTGCCGGCTGCAATACAGCGAGCGGCGCAGTCGAATTCACGGACGGCAAGATCACCACAGACACGATGGCCACCACCATGATGGCGTGTGAGCCCCCCGTCATGGAATCCGACGCTTGGGTGACAACGCTCCTTTCCGCACAGCCGTCCTGGACACTGTCCGGTGACACACTCACCCTCACCACAGACACGATCACCGTCACGCTTGCCGACAAGAAGGTCGTCGACCCGGACCGTCCTGTTCAGGGCACTGCCTGGACCGTGACGTCGCTCATCACTCCCGACGCCGTCACATCCAGCCTGGCGCTCGAAACCTCGGCGCCGGAACTCACGATCGCCGCCGACGGATCGGTCACCGGCAGCACCGGATGTAACCGCATGATGGGGTCGGCAACGGTCACCGACACCACCATCACCTTCGCCCCGATGGGTACCACGAGGATGGCGTGCGAGCCAGAAATTGCCGACATCGAACGGCACGTCCTGACAGTGCTCGACGGTGAGGTCACCGTCGCCGTCGACGCCGCAACCATGACGCTCCGCAAGCCCGACGGCAACGGCTTGATCCTGACAGCCCAGGCTTGATCTAGCGAGTCCGACTCAGACGTTCTCGGCCAGCCACCGCCCCAATTCGCGGGCGCTGGCATCGATTTGGGCCGGCCAGTCCAGAGCGGAATCGTCAGCCTGATCGCTCACATGCTTGACCAACCGGCACCGAGCACCGGCGGCCCGCGCCGCGTAGGCGACCGCAAAACCTTCCATGTCCACCAGATCGGCCCGCTGCGCGAGCGCATCCCGGACGGCCGCGTCGGAGACAAATGCGTCGCCGGTGGCCAGAACCGAATCGTCGCCGTCGACTAAGGCCAGTCGATCCACAACCTCGTGGCCGAACGATCTGATCGCCGCACTGCTGATGTCGTGATTGATCACGACACCCGGCACGAACAGCCCGCCGTGATGCACGTGCAGCGCGCCTGCAGTGCCGATATTGACGACCAACGGCAACTCTCCGGGAAGAAACCGTGCCAGCGCCGACGCGACTGCCGTTGCCGCACTGACCTTTCCGATACCGGTGATCACCAACTCGAACTCCTGCGGAACGTACGCCGCCTCCGCCTTGGTTGCGCTGACCACCAGAACTTTCTTCGCACTCATGCGCGAGACGATACCTGTCGCTAAAGTTCCCTCATGGCCACATTGCGCGAGAGCATCATCGACGAACTAGGCGCGAAGCCGTCCATCGAGCCGGCGGCCGAAGTCCGCACCAGGGTTCAGTTCCTGAAGGACTATCTGCTGTCCACTCCTGCCAAGGGATACGTGCTGGGCATCAGCGGCGGGCAGGACAGCACACTGACCGGTGCGCTCGCTCAGCGCGCGGTGACAGAACTGCGAGAGGAGGGCCACGACGCCGAGTTTGTTGCCGTTCGATTGCCGTACGGCGAGCAGGCCGACGAGTCCGACGCGCAGATCGCGCTCGGTTTCATCAAGCCCGACCGCAGCCTGACCGTCAACGTCAAGCCAGGAGCCGACGCCACAGCCCGTGAAGCATCCGAGGCCCTGGGCGACGGTGAACTGCGAGACTTCGTGCGCGGCAACATCAAAGCTCGGGAGCGCATGATGATCCAGTACGCCATCGCCGGCCAATTGGGGTACATCGTGATCGGCACCGATCACGCTGCCGAGGCCATCACGGGATTCTTCACCAAGTTCGGCGACGGCGGAGTCGACATCACCCCGCTGACCGGCCTGAGCAAGAGGCAGGGCGCCGCACTGTTGCAGGAACTGGGCGCGCCCGAGAGCACGTGGCGCAAAGTGCCCACCGCCGACCTCGAAGACGACCGCCCCGCCCTCCCCGACGAGGTGGCGCTTGGACTCACCTACGCCCAGATCGACGACTACCTCGAAGGCAAGGACGTCTCCACGGAGGTATCCGACAAACTCGAAAAGATGTACCTGAACACCCGTCACAAGCGGACCGTTCCGGTTACCCCGCTCGACACCTGGTGGCGTTAGCCCCCAATTCCTATAGATGCACGGCGCCCACCTTCCGAGAGGAAGGTGGGCGCCGTGCTTCGTTCTGCTGTTATCAGCTGGCCGAGAGGCTGCCGAAGATGTTGCCCAGGCTGCCGAACGCGCCGGCAGGCTCGTCCTTCAGCGCGAAGTTGGTGGTGCAACCGTTGAACTTCACGGCGTCGACGTGGGTCAGCCCGGCATCGGCGCGACCGATACTGACGCCGTAATGCTCAACCGTAGCGTCGGGGTTTGCTGCGGCGATTGCCGCGAGGTCCGTCGGAACGTTCTTAGGGGCACCGCCGATGTCACGGGTACTGATCCACTTGCCGTTCTGGATGTTGGTGTGTGCTCCGCCGTTGGTGGTGTCAACGGAGTCGTTTCCGTTTGCTACCCAGTACACGGTCGCAAATCCATTGTCAGCCGGGTTCGTGGTGCCGCTCAGACGCAACTGGAACGATGCCTGTGAACTGGCTGCCTTCTCTGCGAAGCCGATCTCCGTCTTGACGGCGTCAGAGAGCTTGATCGAGCCGGCGGAGTGGTACGACACCGAACGGTTGTCAGGCGAGGGTGCGGTGATCTCCAGCTTCAGTGAACCATCCGTATCGAGGACATCGGTGTCCGAGTAGAAGGCAACCTGCTTCTTCTCGTCGTCGAACGGAATGCCCCAGCCATTGGGGGTTGTCTCGGTCGACAGTGCCGAGCAGGTGAAGCCTGCGGCGGGGGCATCGGAAGAACCGAGTGAGCCGGTGGTCGCTCCGGCAAGTGCCGGAGCCGTCAGGGCTGCTGCGCCGACGAGAGCAAAAGCGAAACCGAGACGACGTGTGGAATTGCGGGACATGTAAGTACCTTTCACCATTCACGGGGGGAATTACGACAAAAGGTAACACATGAATTTGGCGAAAATTCCGACTCGGAAAATCCCTTGTCATTCATGTGAATGACGCATCTACGCGGATACCAAAAATGGTACATCCCCCAAAAGTATGAGTTCAGTCAGACAATTCCGACTAATCAGAACGACAATCAAATGTCAGTCAAACACCGAGGTAAAATGCGCTGACCAGCACAACGAAGCTGCATCGCAAATCGGATCAACACGTCATACCGGGCCTCTTAGGACATCCGATCTCATCATTTAGGTCGGTACCTGTCAGCGACAGTAAACCGCAAAAGAATTTTGAGGTTTATTTTGATCGACAGCTCTAGCCGCCCGCGAAAGGCGGCAAAATGTCTACCGCAGGCCCCGCGACGCGACCGGTATCACGCGTCAATTCCTCGCCGACGAGATACGCAGAAACGGACAAAACGCGCTTCATGTCGGGGCCGTATTTGTCAGACAGAACAGCAACAAGATCAGCGAGCGTGCTTGAATGCGGCAGCGCGAGTGTCTCGCTACGACACCCCGAAGCGTCTGCGGCTGCAGCGAAGTATCGAACCGACATCGATTCCGAATCAGCCACCGATTGCACCCATACTTCTCTCCGGCGGCACAAAGCCTTCTGCCGCAATCCCATGACCTGCCCACTTGTTCCACATTGCGCCCCGCCACAGATCAGCGATCTCATCGTCACCGCCGCCTGAACGCAGTGCTGCTCGCAGGTCCACTTCACGATCGCTGAACAGACATGACCGAATAGTTCCCTCGGCTGTCATACGTGTCCGATCGCAGTCGGCGCAAAAAGATCGAGTCACCGAAGCGATAATTCCCACCGTCGCCGGACCGCCGTCGATTTTCCATTCCTCGGCCGGCGCACTGGGGTCGTCACGCCCGATCGCGGTCAAAGTGAATCGAGTGCCCAATACGGTGAGAAGTTCCTCGGCGGTCACCATGTTCTCTCGCGCCCACGTGTGATCGGCGTCGAGGGGCATCTGCTCGATGAATCGCAATTCCACGCCGGCGTCCACGCACCAGTGGAGAAGCTCCGCCGCCCCGCTCAACGTCTCACGCATAAGAACGGCGTTCACTTTCAGTGGAGCCAGACCTACTCGCGCCGCAGCGTGAATTCCCGCTAACACCGACGGCAGTCTGTCGCGGCGCGTCAGTTCTGCAAAATGCGCGCGATCCACTGAATCCAAAGAGACATTGACGCGGGTCAATCCGGCTGCCGCTAATTGCTGCGCGCGGTGTTCCAATCCGACGGCATTAGTAGTCATTGCCAAAGGAATTCCGGGAACACGCTCAGCACAGCCGGAGATAATCTTCTCGAGATCTTTGCGCATCAACGGTTCGCCGCCGGTAAAACGAACTTCTCGAATGCCGAGACGATCTACTCCGATACCTACAACGCGAACAATCTCTTCGGTGGACAACAGATCTTCAGTGGGAATGACCGGCAGGCCTTCCTCGGGCATGCAATACGTACAACGCAGTGAACACTTTTCGGTGATCGAGATTCGCAAGTCACGGGCAACGCGCCCGAACTTGTCGATCAATACGTCGGTGTCAGGCCGGCCCGTCATCGACGCGGGATTGCCACGGACAGAATTGCTCCGGACAGTGGGGATCCCCACCACCACCGGAGTCATCGCTGCACCAGGTTCCACATCACTCCAGTATGGCGCAGCGGGCAACGGGAAGTGTCACTCGTATCACTCGACCTGGAACCAGACCATCTAGAATCGGACCATGTCGAGGCTATCGCTGTGAGCGCACGTTCCGTCGAAGACCATCAAGAGCACGTATCCGGATTGCTGGCCGGGTTGCACACTTTGGCACCCACCGCCCTGCCCCTCACCGAGGCGCTGGGGTCGATAGTCTCGGCGGACGTCACCTCCCCTGTCGATCTGCCTCTGTTCCGCAATTCGCAAATGGACGGCTACGCCGTCGACGCCGAGTCCGTACGCAACACGCCCGTCACACTCGCTGTGCGAGGAGTTCTCGCAGCGGGTAGTGGCACTCCCCCGAAACATCTCGCGGGCTCGGCATTTCGGATCATGACCGGCGCCCCCATGCCCGAAGGCGCAGACACCGTCATCCCAGTCGAAGACACCACCGGCGACTCGAAGCACGCCGTCACGATCAACCGTGGACGCGCCGCCGGAGAGTTCGTCCGTGAACGCGGAAGCGACATCACGGCTGGCATGCTCCTGGTTCGAGAAGGCACTCGCCTGGAACCGCGGCACATCGCGGCACTCGCGGCCGTCGGCGCAGCAACTGTCATCACATACACACCGCCACGGGTCGCCGTCATCACTACTGGCGCCGAACTGAAAAGCGCAGGAACACAACTCAACCCCGGCGAGATCTACGACTCCAACGGGCCCGCCCTGGCGAGCTTGGCCCGCGCCAACGGGGCCGACGTCGTATCCATCGCCCGCAGCACCGACGATCCGGATGTGTTCCGCGAATTACTTTCGTACGCAACATCTGTCGCAGACCTTGTCTTCACCTCCGGCGGTGTGTCCATGGGCGACTTCGAGGTCGTGAAGGAAACGCTGCAACCCCTCGGTGCTGCGTTCGGCCACGTCGCGATGCAGCCGGGCGGTCCGCAGGGCTCAGCTGTGGTCAACGAGGTTCCGATACTGAGCTTCCCCGGAAACCCGGTGAGCACAATGGTGTCGTTCGAAGTGTTTGCACGCAAGAACATCAGACGCGCCGCCGGACTGCCACCCATCGCATCCGAACGTCGCCCCTTGACTACCGCGCTGCGATCAATCCCCGGCAAGCGCCAGTTCCTCCGCGGACGACGCTCCGGCGACGGCGTCGAACCGGTGTCCGGCACCGGCTCCCATCTTGTTGCCATGATGGCCTGGGCGGACGTACTTCTCGACATTCCCGCCGACGTCACCGACCTTGATGCCGGAACACCGGTAAGCGTCATTCCGCTCTCTGCCTGGAACTGAAACGCTGGAACTGAAAAGGACGGTAAGGACTTTCAATGACCGAACTGACACACGTCGACGGCGAGGGCCGCGCCCGCATGGTCGACGTGAGCGCAAAAGCCGAGACGACGCGCATTGCGGTGGCCGCAGGTGAACTGGTCACCACTGCGGAGGTCATTCGCCTCGTCCGGGCCGACGGAATGCCCAAAGCCGATGTCCTCTCGACAGCAAGGATCGCCGGCATCGCGGGCGCAAAGAAGACGTCCGAGCTCATTCCGCTGTGTCATCAACTCGCGTTGTCGTCCGTCAAAGTGGAGTTCGGGTTCACCGAGACCTCGATCACCGTCGAAGCTACGGCCAAGACTCGCGGGCAGACGGGCGTCGAGATGGAGGCGCTGACAGCGGTTGCCGTGGCCGGGCTCACGTTGCACGACATGGTCAAAGCCATTGACCCCGCTGCCACCATGAACGGCGTCCGCCTGCTCACCAAAGACGGTGGTAAACGCGGACATTGGACGCGCGAGAGCGGCCCGGCACCTGAATCTGGCACTGCCCCAAACACATTCGAGACCACGCGCACCGCGGCCGTCCTTGTCGCGTCTACCGGTGGCGCCGCTGGGACCCGCCCCGACACAACCGGCCCCGCCATCGAACAATGGCTCCGGGATCGCGATTTCGAAGTGCGCGGCCCACTGGTCTACGCCGACGCCGACATCGCCGCGGGCATCGACGACGCCAGAACCGGTTCCCCAGCCCTGATCATCAGCACCGGCGGAACCGGCGCTTCTCCCACTGATGCCACGCCCGAAGCGACGCTTGCCGTTCTCACCCGCGAACTACCGGGAATCGCGGAAGCGATCCGCACAAAGGGGCTCGAAAAGACCCCACACGCCTCGCTCAGCCGCGGAGTGGCAGGACTCACAGAGCGCACTGTCATCGTCAATCTGCCCGGATCTCCGGGCGGCGTGAAGGACGGACTTGCCGTCCTCGACCCCATCATCGATCACTTGCTCGCGCAGGTTGCAGGCGGAGGAATGCACGATGACTGAACTGCTCGCACGAATTTCCGAACATCCGATTCAAGCCGCCACCGTCGACGCTGCCGTCGCCGGACCGAAGAACGGCGCTGTTGTCGTCTTCACCGGCACGGTGCGCAATCATGATGGTGGCCAAGCTGTTTCAGCCCTCGAGTACCAGGCACACCCCGACGCCGAACGGTTTCTGCGCACCTGCTGCGAGGAAGTGTCGGCTTCTACCGGCCTACCCGTCGCAGCGATTCACCGCGTCGGACATCTCGAGATCGGCGACCACGCTTTGGTTGCCGCGGTCGCTGCCCCACATCGCGCGGAAGCGTTTGCAGCGTGCGCCGAACTGGTGGAACGAATCAAGGCCGAAGTGCCGATCTGGAAGCGTCAGCGCTTCGCCAGTGGCGTTTCCGAGTGGGTCGGGTTGTAGAGAAGTCGCGCGGTCCAGGTAGACTCAGCATCACTAGGTGTCCGAAAGTGGGCACCCAGCGTCGAAAGAACGCAACTTCAGTTCGCGAAGAGTGCTTAACGCACCCGCACTTCTTACGGCGAAGAAGCCTGCCGACCGGCAGCGCCGCCACCACTGTGCTTGATTGTCAGATACGGCTATTTTGCCGTGTCGGCATCCGGGCACGCAAAGTGCCCCGAAAGGCTCTGAACACACTTGTCCGACACCTCGACTGTCACCACTACCGCTACCTTCGCTTCCCTCGGTGTACGTCCGCCGCTGGTCAAAGCACTCGAAGACGGCGGAATCACCTCCCCCTTCCCGATCCAGATCGACACCCTCCCCGACACTCTGTCGGGACGCGACGTCCTGGGCCGCGGAAAGACCGGCAGCGGTAAGACGCTTGCCTTCTCCATCCCCATGGTCTCGCGCCTCGCGGGTGAATTGGCCGGCGGCAAGCGTCGTCCGGGCCGCCCGCTCGGACTGGTTCTCGCGCCGACCCGCGAGCTCGCCACCCAGATCACCGCAACCCTCGAGCCGCTTGCCGCGGCCTACGACCTGCGCGTCACCACCATCTTCGGTGGCGTCTCGCAGCACCGTCAGGTCCAGGCACTCAAGGCCGGGGTCGACATCGTCGTCGCGTGCCCCGGTCGCCTCGAAGACCTCATGAAGCAGAAGTTCGTAAGCCTCGACGCCGTCGAGATCACGGTCCTCGACGAGGCCGACCACATGGCCGACCTCGGCTTCCTGCCCGTCGTCACCCGCATTCTCTCGTCCACTCCGGCCGACGGCCAGCGACTGCTGTTCTCCGCCACCCTGGACAACGGCGTCGACAAGCTCGTCAAGCGTTTCCTCAAGAACGAGGTCATGCATTCGGTAGACGAGGCCAACTCCCCCGTCGCCGCGATGACGCACCACGTGTTCGACGTCGACGGCGTCGAAGCGAAGAAGGCTCTGGTGGAGAAGCTGGCGTCCGGCACCGGTCGACGCATCCTCTTCATGCGCACCAAGCACCAGGCTCGTAAGTTGGCTCGCCAGCTCACCGAGTCGGGCATTCCGTCCGTCGACCTGCACGGCAACCTGTCCCAGGCTGCCCGCGATCGCAACCTTGCCGCGTTCTCCGCCGGCGAGGCTCGCGTTCTGGTTGCCACCGACGTTGCCGCTCGCGGCGTTCACGTCGACGACGTCGAGTTGGTTGTGCACGTCGATCCCCCGGCCGAGCACAAGGCGTACCTGCACCGCAGTGGCCGTACCGCTCGCGCCGGCAGCGCCGGTGACGTAGTCACCGTCGTCCTGCCCGAGCAGCGCAAGGATCTCGCGCTCCTCATGCGCAAGGCAGCTATCAAGGTGACGCCCGTTCGATCAACTGCGAACTCCGAGCACGTCGTGAAGCTTGTCGGCGACATCGCACCGCATGTCACCCCCGCACCCAAGGCTCCGGTGGCACCGCAGGGCGGCGGCCGCGGATCTCGTCCGGCACGTTCCGGTCAGGGCGGTCAGGCTCGTAGCGGCCAGGCACGTTCAGGTCAGGGCGGCCAGGCTCGCAGCGGCCAGGGTGGTCAGTCTCGTGGCGCGCGGTCCGGCGGCGCAGGCCGGGCCCGTACCGGTGGACGTCCCGCAGCCCGCTAACCGCGAGCGGACAACTCAATAGGTTTCGAAATGGACAGCGTCGGCCAATGGCCGGCGCTGTTTCCATCCGAAGCGCTCGAGATCCGGAACCTGTTGGAACTGAGTTACTTTCCCGATGCACAGCCAGGCAATGGGCCTCACCGGAGCCGGAATGTTCATCAGTTCGGTGAGGTATTCCTCGTCGTAGAACGACACCCACCCGATGCCGATGTCCTCGGCAACCGCGGCCAGCCACAGGTTTTGAATTGCGAGAACTGCAGAGAACAAGCCGGTGTCGTCGACCGTGTGACGGCCGAGAATGTTGGGGCCTCCGCGCGACGGGTCGTAGGTGACAACGATCCCGGTACCGCTTTCCGTGATCCCCTCGATCTTGATGGGGTCGAACGTCTCGCGCCGATCGTCAGGCAGAGACTGAGCAAAATTGACCCTCGCCTCCGCGACGTGCGCGGCAAATGTCGAGAGCGTGTCCGGATTGCGGACCACCACAAAATCCCACGGCTGCGTGTTCCCGACGCTCGGCGCCCGATGTGCCGCGTCGAGGATGCGCATCAGCACATCGTCCGGAATAACCTCACCGGAAAACTCTGCCCGCACGTCGCGCCGGCGCCGGATCGCTTCGTACACAGATACAGCTGATTCACTCACGCTCCGACGGTATAGCGGTGCAATCCCAGCATCGCATCGGGGTGCAACTCGACTCCCTCGACGCGTATGCACTCACTCAACGTGTCCCGGACGACCGCACTGTCCATGCCGCTGCCGATCACGACCAACTGTGTAGTCCGCGGCTCGCCGGCCTTCCACCGTAATGGTGTGATTCGCACGTGATCACCCACTGTCTGTACTTCGAATTTGCCTGTGTAACCCCGGATATCGAAGTTCACGAACCCCTTGATCCGGTACACACCGGCCGGTTGGTTCTCGAGAAATTTTGTGACGGCGCGCGCATCGAGCGCCGTGTCGGACACAAAATCGACTGCCTCGTAATGGGTGTGAATGTGGTCGTGATGATCGTCGCGCAGCAGTTCGTCGAGGCTCATCTGCTGACCAGGTAACGGCTGCGGCGCGGCCGCGAAATCGAACAGCAGCGCTGGGTCCACGCGCGAGTGAGTGGTGTCCACAATCGGCGCTCGGGGGTTGAGCCCACGAATCACCTCCGTGAAGGCCTCGCGTTCCGCAGAGTCGACGCAGTCGATCTTGTTCACGACAAGTAGATCCGCTAACCCGACGTGCTGATCGAGCTCGGGATGGGTGCTACGTGTCAATCGGAAGTTGGCCCCGTCGACAACAACAACCAGGCCGCCGTACACGACCCGCGGATTCTCGCTGCCCAGCACCAACCTGATCATGTTGCGCGGCTCCGCCAGTCCGCTGGCTTCGATGACGATGACGTCGATCTCGGATTGGCTGTGCGCCAACTTGTCGAGCATCTCGTCCATGTCGGATACATCGACCGCGCAGCACAGGCACCCGTTGCTCAGTGAGAGCGTCGAGTCGACTTGGCCGGCCACCATCATCGAATCGATGTTGACCGAGCCGAAGTCGTTGACGATGACCCCGATGCGCACACCGTTGTTGTTGTGCAGAAGGTGATTGAGGAGCGTCGTCTTTCCCGAACCCAGAAATCCTGCGACGACGATCACGGGAATCTGTTTTTTCACCAAGAAATCCTAGGCACCACGCAATCCTAGCGGGCCGTCAGATTGTGCAGAGCGGCTGAATCTCCTTCTTGCCTTCGGTTGTCGGTGACGTCACGATCGTGCATGCGTTGTACCCGCGACTCTCGGCAACTCGGCGTATCTCACTCCACCCCGCGGCATCGACTGCGGGTGAACGCGACAATACAAACCCGGACGTTCGAAGCGGGTCACCCACCAGTGCCCACGAGTAGTCGTCGGCAATGTAGGTGACGATGTAGTTGGGCGGCCCGTCCAGTCCGTCCTGAAAAGGTACGCCCGGGAAACTGACATGAAGTTGCGCTGCGGACTGCGTATCGGTAACCCGGGCATTACCGGCGATGCCGCTCTGGTCCCCAGCCCAGGTCGTGCACGTATTCTGCACGCTCACATTCGACGAGTCGAGCACCTCGTATCGCGCCCGGGTGTCCTTGGCGCACATCAGGTTGAACGGCTGAGGCACCGCTGCCAGCTGGTACCAGTCGCCGACGTAGCGTTCGACATCCAATTTTTCGACGGGTGCCAACGGCTGCCACAAGTCCCCCCACAAGTCCGCTGACATCGGAGCTGCCTGCGCCGGCATGGCCGTCATCGCCATACCGACACCCGCTCCGACTGCCGCAATCGCACATCTCCCCGACCACTTCATGTCATTGCCTTCCGTTCGTTTGTTTTCTCGCCTGACATTCGGAGCGGATGGTCCCGCGGATTGGTCGTATGGAAAACTACTTTTGGTTTGTTATAGACCTCGATACCCAACCTTCTGTAGTCTTTGCTAATAAGTAACTGATAGCTGGAACGGAGCGTCAGACATGAACGTGGTCGATCTAGGGCTCGAACGGACGCGGTATGCCGTCATCGACGAAACCATCGAATCGCGGTGGCGCCGCGTCACCTCTATGCAGCACGACACCGTTGCCGTCGTCACCCCACGGGATCAGATCACGTTCGCAGATCTCGAAGTCCGCGCAGACGCACTCGCGCGTGAACTCGATATTCGCGGGCCGCACGGCCGCTGTCCGGTAGCTGTCGAACTCGACCCCACCGCCGAGGCCGTTGTCCGCATCCTTGCCACACTGATCTCCGGTCGGCCACTCGTCATGATCGACCCGCAGCTGCCGCCGGCCAGGCGCGAGCACATCCTGTCCACGTCGGGCGCGGTCTCCATCGCGACAATCCTCGAACACGCCGCTGCCACTCCGTTCCGTTTCGGCAACGCACTCGAGTCACTGAGCTCCGATCCAGCCATGATCGCATTCACTTCCGGCACCAGCGGCGCACCCAAGGGAGTGGTGCTCAGCCATTCGATGTGTCTGAACAAGGCGGACGAACTTGCCGCCGCCATCGATCTCCGACCGGACGATCACATCGGGAACCTTCTGCCCGTCAGCTTCGGCGCGGGTATCACCGCACTCATCATGGGTTTGATGAGCGGTGTCACCGTGTATTGCTGGGACCCCCGCGTCGACGGCAGTTCCACCCTGGGCAGTTGGCTCCGCAGAAACTCGATCACCACAGCTCATTGCGCTCCGTCGTTCCTGCGGGCGTGGACGCAGCAGAATGCCGCCGAACCGGGCGCAGATCCCCAGAGTTCCCTACGCGTTGTCGTTACCTACGGCGAGGCTGTTCACGGCGACGACTACCAACGTCACCGTGATCGCGGGTTCGCGGACGTGACCTATGTCAACTGGATGGCAACCACGGAAACGGGGGTCGTCGCCTACAACGTCTTTCCTCCCGCAGCCACGTTCCCGGCGGGCATCGTCCCCGCCGGTCGAGCACGTGACGGGAAGGAAGTCCGGATAGTCGATTCCGAGGGCAACCAGCTGCCCGACGGCGAGATCGGCGAAATCCATGTCATTTCCAGCGACTTGGCCGACGGTTATCACGGCGACCCGGAGCGGACAGCGCAACGATTCACACCGCTGGGCGACGGCATCAGCCTGTATCGCACCGGCGACCGCGGATGCATCGACAGGGACGGCGAACTGCAACTCAAAGGCCGACTCGACGATGCTGTGAAAATTCGTGGATACCTTGTCGAACCCACCGAAGTCGACGTCGCCGTCCGCGCGGTGGCCGGCGTCGTCGATGCGGCCGTGATCGTTCGGACCGAGAACGACCACCCAGAGCTCTGCGCATACGTCGTGAGTGATTCACAGCGAATTGCTCTGTCTCCCGCGGAGATTCGACGCGCGGTATCTCTGAGCCTGCCCGGCTGGATGGTTCCCCGCCACATCGTGATGCTGGCCTCGATTCCCCGCAACGAACGCGGAAAGATCGATCGCAACGCACTGCCGACACCGGCGCCGGTCGCTACCTCCACCTCCACCGCCACGCCGACTCTCGAGACCATCACCGAATTTCGGGTGGCCATCGTCTGGTCCAAGATCATCGGGATCGAATCACTCGACCGTGACGACGACTTCTTTGCCCTCGGCGCAGATTCACTCGCTGCCGCAGAAATGCTCGCCGCACTACGAGCCGCTGTACTGGTCACCGTCAGCGCCGCCCAGTTTGCCGGCGCCACCACCATCCGCGAACTCGCCGCGCTGGTCGACGCGATGCTGCGCAACAAGAAGCGTGACGAAGGCCGGGCATCTGTGCTTGTTCCCCTTGCCACGAGCGGTTCCCGAACTCCGCTCTTCCTGATCACCGGAGCCGGTGCGCCTGCACTGAGCTTTCTCGCGACGGTGCAGGCGATGTCCGGTGATCGACCTGTGTACGCGTTGCAAGCACACGGGATGGAATCTCGCGGGCTCCCCGATCGCACCGTTGCCAAGATGGCCGACCGATACATCCGTGAGATCAGGAAGGTCCGTCCGCACGGCCCGTATGTGCTCGGCGGCTACTCCCACGGCGGGTTTGTCACCCTCGAAATCGCGAATCGCCTCCACGCGGAAGGCGAGATCGTCGAACACGTTGTCATTCTGGACACTCGGTTGCGGGAGAACATGATCGGGCCGCGGCCTGACACCACTGAGCCGCCGGCTCCATCGGAATCCGGCGAGCCGGTGCTCAATGCCCGAGCCCGGACCTCGAAAACATCGGTTCTGGGTATCTGGCTCCGGTACCAAGTCGCGGGCATCATGCAGTTCGACCCGTCGATGCAGTGGTACCTCTTCTACCATCGCGGACTGGCGTCCCTGCGCAAGTACGCGCCAAGCCCGTATCGCGGTTCTGTTGTGGTCATCCGCGGCGACGACAACCGACAGGATGCACACGATTGGTCGGCCATCGCCACCGGCCAGATCACTTTCGAGGATGTAGCCGGATCGCACGAAGACATTCTGCGGGCCCCGTACGCCGTTGCTACGGGCGAGGCACTCGAGCGGGCATTGAGCTAACGGCCGAAAACGACAAAAAAGAGCAGGTCAGACATTTTGTCTGACCTGCTCTTTTTGGTGGAGCTAAGGGGACTCGAACCCCTGACCCCCACACTGCCAGTGTGGTGCGCTACCAGCTGCGCCATAGCCCCGTATTCAGTTCGAACTCGCAGGCGGTTGTTCTGCTTGCCGCTTGCTTGAAGAAAGTTACACCACTTGCGCGGTGAGCAACAAATCGCCTGGTCAAGCTGGTGCGACCGCTCCGGGTTTCAGAGCGGCCGCACACTGCTTCAGGAGGTGAACTGCGAAACCCAGTCACTGTTCTTGGTGCTGACGATCTTGCCGTCGGCGATAACCGTCGGGGTGCCCGTTCCGCCGGCGGCGGAGAGTGCCTCGCTGGCTGCAGCAGCATTGGCCGCAGCGGCCTCCACGTTGGCTCCAGAGGAGATGCACGTAGTAGCTGCATCCGATGCACCGGCTTCGCCGGCTATCCGAGCCAAATCGTCGTTGGTGTGATCACTCTTGCCGCCTTCAGACGGTTGGTTGTCCGGAGAGAAGAGTGTGGTGTGCAGATTCGAGTAGGCAATCGCGTCGCCGTCCTGCGCGACGCACAGCAATGCGGCGCCCGCGCGGGTGGAGTAATCACCGCTGCTCGATGCCCGGTTGAGGAAGTTGAGCATGTGATAGCGAACAGCAACGTCACCGGCGTCGATAGCTGCCGATACCGATTGGCCACTCAAGTGCTCGAGTGCAGCGCACGCCGGGCACAGCGGGTCTTCGAAGATGTCGAGAGTGGTACGTGCGTCCGGTTTTCCGATCAGCACGACGCCGTTGTCCTCCACGGTGACAACCACCTCGGAGTTCTGAACCGAGCCGTATCCGTCGTTTTGCACCTTGTTCTTGCTCGACTGCCACAGGACACCGCCGATGACGAGGGCTGCGATCACCAGGACCGCGATTCCACCGATGACATAAGTGGACCGACTCGACACCGGTTCCGGTTTGTACTTGTTGTTCTTGGCGCTCACGCTGATGCAGTCCTTCGTGCGTCGAAACGATTTTACCGAGGGGTTACCTTCCCCGGGTATTCACCTTGCCATTGAAGACTGTGCTTCAACTGAGAATGCGGTACGTGATCCCTGTCCCAATGCGAGCGGTGACCGTGGGAAGAAACACAACCACAGGGCCAATGCCAGGAATCCGATGTCGCGCAGGATCTCGCTGAGGTAGTCCCACGCGTCGACGTCGGCAGCTCCACCTCCCCCGAAACAGCCGCAGTCGATGGACAATCCGCGTGCCCAGACCGAGATGATCACGCTGATGAGCACAACCAGCATGAGAACCGACACTGCAGCCGACGCTCGTACGGCGAGGCCAACGAGCAGCAGTAATCCGAGAACGATCTCGACCAACGGCATCGCAATCGCCACGGGGCCGACCAGGCTCTCGGGCAACAATTGATACGCCCGGACGGCGATCTTCGTCTGAACGGGATCGAGGAATTTGATGCCACCCGAAATCAGCCACACGGCTGCCAAACCCAAGCGGGCCACAAGACTCACGATGCGAATAGCCACGAGCCGAGCCTACAGAGGGACTTCGGAACTGACTGTTTTCGCGGTCACAGCCTTCGCAGGCACCAGCAGCCAACCCACGCTCGCAATGATCACCACAGCTCCCATCGTCGCGAAGGCTGCCGAGTACGAGAAATGCTCAACCAGTAGTCCGGCGCAGATCGGCGCGACCACACCACCAACGTCGGACATCATCTGGAACACCGCCAGAACGGGACCACCGCGCGCCTTGGACCCGACGACGTCGGCAACCGCAGCCTGCTGCGACGGACTCATCAAACCGGAGCCCGCGCCCGTCACGGCAGCAATCAGGAAAAACGCCACCAAGTTGTGCGTGAATCCGATCGCCATCGTGCCGGCGCCGCAGACAACCAGCCCGGCAAGCACAAACGGTTTACGTCCGTACTTGTCCGAGAGCCGACCCGAGAAGGTCAGAACCAGCGCATTTCCGACCGCAAAAACTGCCAGCGCATATGCGGCCACCGAGTCTTCACGACCGAGAGCCTCAACGACAAAAAGCGGGACCATCGCGACACGGACGCCGAAAATGACACCACCGAATGCCAGATTCGAGCCCAGAGCAGCGCGATAGACCGGCGAACGTAGTCCCTCCGACAACGTCATCGGTGTGATTGACGCACCTTTGTCCGGCGACGCAAGATGTGAACCGCGCAGACTGAAGAAAACTACAGCGGCTGCGATGACCAGAGTTGCCGCATAGATGAGGAACGGCATCCGCAGGCCGAACTGCAGCAGCGCGCCGCCAAATATCGGACCGGTAATCGAGCCCATCAGGAAGCTCGTCGCATACAGACCGGATACGCGTCCCCGATGGTCGGGCGGCGACATCCGGATAAGCAAACCTAGCGCCGACACGGTGAACATGGTGGAACCGATACCACCGAGTGACCGGAACAACAGCAGCTGCCAGTACTCCTGCGCAAACGCGCACGCTCCGGTGGACAACGCGACGATCAACAGTCCCAGGATGTACACCGGGCGCTCGCCGAGTTTCTGCACCAAGGTGCCGCTCATCGGCGCAAACACCAAGCGCATGAATGCAAACGACGAAATGACGACTGTGGCGGCCGTAACCGATACATCGAAGCTGCGGGCGAATTGCGGTAGCGCCGGGGCAACGATGCCGAATCCGAGAGCGATGACGAAGCTGGCGGAAACCAGCACCCAGATTTCCTGTGGCAGCCTGGCTGCGCGAGTTTTCATGTCGCCCGGGATTCTAGCCGGGCGACACGAGTGGGCCGCGAGCTAGTTCGCGTTCAAGACACCTGACACCAAGTCCTTCGCTGCCGACTGAACCTGAGCCAGATGATCGGCGCCCTTCATCGACTCGGCATAAATCTTATACACGTCCTCGGTTCCCGACGGCCTGGCCGCAAACCACGCGTTCTCGGTAGTCACCTTCAATCCGCCGATCGCGGCGCCATTTCCGGGCGCTGCCGTCAGAGCCGCGGTGATCGGCTCCCCCGCCAGTTCCGTCGCGGTGACCTGCTCCGGTGACAGTTTTGCCAGTACCGCCTTCTGCGCGCGACTCGCGGGCGCGTCGATGCGGGCGTAGGCGGGGCTACCGAACTTCTCGGTCAACGCCGTGTAGTGCGCCGACGGCGTCTTGCCGGTCACCGCCGTGATCTCGGACGCGAGCAGCGCAAGAATGATGCCGTCCTTGTCCGTCGTCCACACCGAACCGTCGTGACGCAAGAAGGACGCTCCCGCGCTTTCCTCGCCGCCGAACCCGACCGAACCGTCGAGCAACCCGGGTACGAACCACTTGAAGCCGACGGGTACCTCCAGGAGTTCGCGTCCCAGTCCGTTCACAACGCGGTCGATCATCGACGAACTGACCAGGGTCTTCCCGACCTTCGTGCCTGCAGCCCACTGTGGGCGGTGAGCAAAGAGGTA
The DNA here is from genome assembly GCF_003023755.1 of Rhodococcus sp. AD45-ID. NCBI lineage: Bacteria > Bacillati > Actinomycetota > Actinomycetes > Mycobacteriales > Nocardiaceae > Rhodococcus > Rhodococcus sp. AD45-ID. The sequence continues at coordinate 478,466 of NZ_PYHL01000001.1, forward strand.
CTCGATGGCAACGGCCAGATAGTGATTGGGGTTCATCAAACCGCCGTCGGGGGTGACAATTCCGTGCCGATCGGAATCCGCGTCGTTGCCGGTGGCGATGTCGTAGCGATCCCGAATACCGATCAACGACGCCATCGCGTCAGGCGAGGAGCAATCCATGCGGATCTTGCCGTCGGTGTCGAGCGTCATGAATCGCCACGTCGGATCGACCAGAGGATTGACGACCTCGAGGTCGAGGTGATGAGTCTCGGCGATGGCTCCCCAGTAGTCGACACTGGCGCCGCCGAGCGGATCTGCGCCGATGCGGATACCCGCGTCGCGAATCGCGTCGAGGTTGAGCACCGACGGCAGGTCGTCGACGTAGTAGCGCAGGAAGTCGTACCGCTCGACCCTGGCCAGCGCCTGTTCCGTCGTGACGCGCCGGACGCCGGCCAGTCCGTCGCGGAGCAGTTGGTTGGCACGGTCCGCGATGACCGACGTGGCATCGGTATCAGCTGGGCCGCCGTGGGGCGGGTTGTACTTGAACCCACCGTCACGGGGCGGATTGTGCGAAGGCGTCACGACAATTCCGTCGGCCTTGGCCTCGGGCGCGGTGGAGTTGTATCGCAGAATCGCGTGACTCACAGCGGGTGTGGGGGTATAGGCGTCGCGCGAATCAACCAGCACCACTACGTCATTGGCAACAAGAACTTCGAGCGCAGACAGCCAGGCCGGCTCGGACAACGCGTGCGTGTCGCGGCCGATGAACAACGGCCCGTCAATGCGCTGCGATGCGCGGTACTCCACGATCGCCTGCGTCGTTGCCAGGATATGCGCTTCGTTGAACGCGCCGTCCAGACTGGAACCCCGATGCCCCGACGTCCCGAACAGCACCTGCTGCATCGGATCCTCAGGATCAGGTGTCCGTGTGTAATACGCGGAAACCAAGTGCGGAACGTCGATCAAATCCTGAGGTTGCGCCACCTGTCCTGCTCGTTCGTGCGCCACGAATCCCCCTAAGCCCGGTGGTCGACTACGCAGCCGACACGACTGCCGCTCATTCTCTACCCTGTGATCTGAATTCCCAACCAGGCGACGCTCAGCCCAACGACAAGACTGGCGATGATGTACACCAGCGACATCGCCGTCTGACGCTTGTCCAGCATGCCCACATTTTCGGTCGCAAACGTCGAGTACGTGGACAAACCGCCGCAGAACCCGGTTGCAAGCAAGGCCGCCATAGCAGTGGAGAGTGTTGCGCCGGTGAACAATCCGAGGAGAAAGCAACCCAGGACGTTAGCCGCGAATGTTGCTGCCGGAAATCCCCGGTATGTCGGGACGTATTTCGCGAGCAGGTACCTACCGGTCGCTCCGGCGCCTCCGCCGATCGCTACGAGGAGAACGGTCATACGTTCGCCCCCTCACGACGACGCATCCAGCGCTCGCCAAGGGCTCTGCCCCACGCTGCGGCCAAGATCGCCGGAATCAAAGTGCCGAGAACGTACAGAATAGATCGCATCGGACTTTCGGTAACCGCGTGAACCGCAAACGACGAGAACGTCGTGAAGCCACCGCAGAATCCCGTGCCCAGGAAGATGTACCAGACCTTGTCGTGAATCAGCAGTGCCGCAAGCACTCCGAGGATCAGCGACCCCACGACATTGATCACGAGAGTAGTCCAGATATGGGGAAACCACTCACCCAACCCGTATCTCGTCAGCGCTCCGAGCGCACCACCGGCGGCCACCGCTCCGATAGCCGCCGGCAAGCCCAGTTCACTCATTCGCGCTCCTCACTCGCTCGAGCCAGATCTACTACTGAGCCAGACCCACTTCTGAGCCAGACCTACTTCGGCGGCTGCGGAATAAAGTAGCTCGTCCGCTCCTGGTACTCACGATAACCGGGGCGGTGCGCCATGTGCTGCTCGAGAAGTCGCGCGCCGGTCGCAAACACGAGAAAATATGTCATCGCAATCGGTGAGAGAACCGTCAATACTCCTGGCCATACCGATGCCGCGACGAGGAATATGCCCCACCACACGCAGGCGTCACCGAAGTAATTGGGATGACGCGTCCACGCCCACAGTCCCTGATCCATGATGTGCCCGTAACTGCCGGGATCGGATTTGAACTCCGCCATCTGACGATCGGCGACCGCCTCGAACGTCACACCGACCAGCCACAACACGACGCCCAGGAGTACCAACAGGTTGAACCCACCTGACGACACCGCGGACACCTGAATCGGCAGCGACACAAACCACAGGGAGATACCTTGCGTCACATAGATTTTCCGTATCGCATACAGAGTTCGGCTGCCGGACGCCTTTCCCAGCATCTGCTCGTACCGAGGATCCTCGCCCTTACCGCGCGAGCGCACTGCCATGTGCCACGCCAATCGCAGGCCCCAGATGCCGACCAACGCGAGCATCAGTAGTCGGCGCCACAGATCTCCCGCACCGACAACTGCGGACACTGCGGCAATGACCACAAAGCCCACGCCCCAGGACACGTCGACAACATTGTGCCGGCCGATACGTATACCGATCGACGCCGTAACCGCCATCGTGACAACAACCGCCAGAAAGCTCGCGAACAACATCGGACCGAGCGTCATCGAAGGCATGACGGCCTCACCGAAAGAATCTGATCCACACCCATCCGGCCGTCACGAAATGCCATGCCACCGCCGACGAGGTAGAGACGCCACACCCGGGCGACCTCCATGCCGACCAGCTCGACGACACGATCGAAGTTGGACTCGAACGTCTCGATCCATGAGTCGACTGTGCGCACGTAGTGCACCCGAAGCGCTTGAACGTCAATCACTTCCAGCCCACCCTCCTCGATCATCGCCACGGTGCGCCCAACTGGACGCATATACATGTCGGGCGCAATGAACGACTCGATGAATGGCCCACCACCCGGATGCGGCCCGGTTCGCGACATCTGCTGGATCAGCACGCGACCACCCTCGATCACATTGTCGTGCAGCGCTTTCACATACGTCGGGTAATTGTCCTCGCCGACATGCTCGCCCATTTCGATCGACGCGACGGCGTCGTAGGGTCCGTCCGGAATTTCACGGTAGTCCTGCAGTCGGATCTCGACCCGATCTTCGAGGCCGAGCGATCGGACCCTCGCGTCGACAAACGCCTTCTGCTCCGCCGAGATCGTCACTCCGACAACGTGGGCACCGTACTCGCGAGCTGCGTGGACGCTCAACGAACCCCACCCGCAACCAACGTCGAGTAAGCGTTGCCCGCGCGCCCGATCGAGTCCGATCTTGCGGCATACCAAGTCCAGCTTGTCCTTCTGAGAGTCTTCGAGAGTGTATTCCGGTGCATCGGAAGTCCAGTACCCCGAGGAGTACGCCATGTTCTGGTCGAGGATCAGCGAATAGAAGTCGTTCGACAAGTCGTAGTGATGACCGATCGCCGCCCGATCCCTCGACATACTGTGCAAGCGACCCTTGACCCGCGCCTGCGACACGGGAGGTGGCAACGGGCGCCCGAACACCCCCAAGGATCTCGCGGCCTTAACCGCGGCGAGGATAACCGACGGTGACGGCGAGATCGACCCCAGCCCACGCTCGGCAGACACTTTCCACACATGCGTGAGTGCTTCGCCAAGATCGCCTTCGACGTCGAGTTCGCCCAGAACATACGCCTGCGCCGCACCCAACTCTCCGGGATTCCACAAGAGTCGTCGCAGCACGTTTGCGCTGTGAAGCGTCACTTTCGGCGCATCGACCGGCCCTGCTGCGCTGCCGTCCCACGCCGTCAGCCGAACCGGAAGTTCGCCGCCGACAAGCGGACTGAGGATTTCCGACAGACGACCAGCAACGCCGGCGCCTTGTATCGATCGATCTATCGTGGTGGTCATCGCGGGTTCCTCCGATCGAGAATCACTTGCTGCACATCGAGATATCCGGAACGGAAACCCGCCTCGGAATAGCAGAGATAGAAATGCCACATGCGGGTGAATACGTCATCGAATCCGAGCGCTGCGACCTCCTCCGCGCGGGCACTGAACCGCTCATCCCAGAGGCGGAGCGTTTGCGCGTAGTGATCACCCATCGACATGCGTTCACGCACACGAAGAGTGGTCATGCGTTCAGTGACGTCCTCGATCGCCCGTATGGAGGGCAGGAAGCCTCCCGGGAAGATGTACTTGTGCACCCATGTATAGGTGTTGCGGGTAGCCAACATCCGATCATGCGGCATCGTGATTGCTTGGATCGCGGCACGCCCACCCGGCGCCAACAGGGAGTCGATCTTCTGGAAGTAACTTCCCCAGTACTGGTGGCCGACCGCCTCGATCATCTCGACCGACACCACTGCGTCGTACTCCCCCTGCACCTGCCGGTAATCGAGAAGGTCGACCTGAACGCGATCCGCCAGTCCCGCAGCGCTTATCCGCTTGGCTGCCAGTTCCTGCTGTTCCACCGACAGCGTCACCGAACGCACCGTCGCACCACGCTGGGCTGCTCGGATCGCCAATTCCCCCCACCCAGTGCCGATTTCAAGCACTCGCGAACCAGGCCCGACGCCCGCACCGTCCAGCAACCGATCAATTTTGCGGTGCTGGGCGGCTGCGAACACGTCCCATGACTGGGAGTCCCCTACTGACAGGTCGTCGAACAGGGCACTGGAATAGGTCATCGTGTCGTCGAGGAATAGTTCGAACAACTCATTCGAGAGGTCGTAGTGCCGCGAGATGTTCGAGCGGGTGTTCTGCGTCGAATTGTGTTCACTACGTGGCTGCTTGGGAATGTAGAGGCCACGCAACCGCTGCAGAAAGTCGGGAATCAGTGTCGCCACACGAGAGGCAAAAACTTCCAGGACTGCGGTGAGATCGGAGGCTTCCCAGTCACCCGCCATGTACGACTCACCGAATCCGATCAGACCACTGTCGCCCACCCGAGCAGCAAAGTCATCCGGGCGATGAATGACCATCAACGGCGAATCGGGTCCACCGCCGCCGGAGAACTCACCACCGGAGTACTCACCCCCCGGCATCTGCACGCGCAGCGGCAATCGAGCCACCGCCTTGTGGAACAGCGCCCGTGCAACCGGCGACGCCACCCGCACCTTGAGGCCGCTGGGAACGGTGGCAACTCCTGGCCAGCGTTCGACCTCAGCGCTACGAGTCATTGTTGTCATCACGGTTGTCATCACACTGCCTCCTGCGGTTGATGTTGCGGCCGTGGAACTACCGGTAATCGTCTGGCCCACAACCTGATGCCTTGATATCGAATCTGCGCGGAGACCCTCAGTGGTGCAGTCGGAATCGCGAGAAAGCTTCGAATTATCACGCCCGCGGTGGCCGGAACACATCGACCACGTACCGTGGCGACAAAGGGTGCCTGATCCGGTCTGGCAAGCACTATCGACAGCTCCACCGATTCCTTGGGAAGCGGTAGCCTCATCCGGTACTCGCCGGAAACGTCATTGAACGGCGAGACGTAGAACTCCTTCGGCGTGCGTGCCGCACCATTGTCGTTGGTCTCGAGCAGGTAGGAGTGCCGCTCACCATAGGTGTTGTGAACTTCAGCCACCACACACCGCACGGCGCCATCGTCATTCAGGCACCAGAACACACTCAACGGGTTGAACACATAGCCGAGTACACGCGCATTCGCGAGCATGAGGATCCGGCCGCCGCCGAACTCGATTCCGTTGGCCCGCAAGAACGACTCGACGTTTACGCGAATCGATAGGGTGGGATCGCCGAGATGATCTGCAGCCGTGAACCTCGCCAAGGGACGCAATGCTTTCGGCAAATGCGGCAACTTGTCCACATCTACGAGCCAGCTGTAGCTTTTGTACTCGAATGTGTTGTGCAGCGGTTCTGTTCGCACGTGGCGAATACTCGTGTAGACGATGGACGGTGTAATCGGCCCGGTCACTGCCACCGACCTCCGACCCGCTCTGCGGCACGTAAACCCGACAATGCACCGTCCTCGTGGAAACCCCACCCGTGGTACGCGCCTGCAAAAGCAAGCACATCCGAGTCCAACTCGGGAAGCCGGCTTTGAGCTGCAACGGAAGTCGGCGTGTATTGCGGATGCTCGTAGGTCATCTGGTCGATGACGGAATCCGCGGCGATCATGTCCTTGCCACCGAGAGTCACGATGTACCGTCGACCGGTCTCCGGTAGACGCTGTAACCGGGTCATGTCGTAGCTGACGAGCACGTGATCTGGCCTCGCATCGCAATGCGGCAGGTAGTAGTTCCACGACGCCCGCGCATTCGAATTGTCGGGCAGCACAGTCTCGTCTGTGTGCAATTGGGTGTGATTGATCGAATACGGCATAGCCCCGAGAACCTCGTGCTCCGTGGCCGTAGGATCGGCGAGAATCTTCAGCGCTTGCTGCGGATGCGTCGCGATTACCACCGCGTCGTATGTCTCGAGCCGATCATCTCCCCCACGAATCTCGACTGAATCATCGTGCCGGTACACCGCGTGAACCGGCGTGTTCAGGCGAACGGCACTGATGCTCTGTGCCACAGCTTTCACGTACTCGACCGAACCACCGGTTACCGTCCGCCAGGTCGGCGAACCGGAGATAGTAAGCATGCCGTGGTGATCGAGGAACGCGAAGAGGTACCGCGCCGGATACTCGAGAGCGGCCGACGGGTCACACGACCACACCGCGGATACCAGCGGGGTCATGAAGTGCGCGGTGAAGTAGTCCGAGAATCTGCCGTTACGCAGGAATACGCCGAGCGTCTGATCGAGCGTCGAGGCAGTCGAGGCAGTCGAGGCAGTCGAGGCAGTCGAGGCAGTCGAGTCCTCGGACTGCTCGAGCAGTGCACGCGCTCGTCGATGAAACCGCTTGACCTCCATCAACATCGACAGAAAGCTGCCGTTCACCAGCAGTCCCGGCGTTGGCAGGACCCCGCGCAAACCCTGTCCGCCGGAATACTCGAGGCCACAACCCTCGCAGCGGACCGACATGCTCATGTCCGATTCCTGTGTCACGACACCCAATTCGGCGAACAATCTCAACAGCGTCGGATAGGTGCGGTCGTTATGCACGATGAAGCCTGTATCGACGGCGAAGTTGCGACCTTCAGGATCGGTCACCGCATGTGTATCGGCGTGACCGCCGAGCCGCGAATCGGCTTCGTAGAGCGTGACCTCACTGTCCTTGCTCAGCACCCACGCCGCTGTAAGACCTGCGACACCGCTGCCGACGACAGCAACCTTGCGCTTGTCAGAACTCCGCTTCACCGAACTCCGTCCACCCGAATTCATCGTCGCTCTCCTGCCTTCGCTTCGTTTGTTTTCTCTGCGCTCTGCGAGACCACTGCTATTTCCGAGACCGCATCTACTGCCAGTCGATGCCACAGTGATAGCCGGCGCAGCATGAAGTGCCCGGCACCTTCGACGCCGATCCACTCGGCGTCGAGACCGGATCTACGCGCTAGCTGGACCGCCGCTTGGGAAGCATCCGGGTCGGTCCAGCGATCCGCCGTACCGTGAACTACCCGCAGCAGGCAACCCTGTCGCAGCCCGATGTCCGTCCCTGCCGGCCACCATGGCGCCAGCGCGACGACTCCTACGACTGCCGCGTCACCCGACAGAGCGGCGGCTACCCGGCCACCCATCGAATGTCCGAGCAGAATGACCTGCGCGTCAGAGTTTTGTGCCTTGATCCGATCGAGTACCTGCCGCGCATCTGCAACCGGGCTCTGCTCCCGACCGTTCCACCCACGTGTTCGATACCTGACCGCCACGACATCGAATCCACGTTGCCGAATCGCAGCCGAGAACGGGCGCATCCGGAGGTTCGACAGATGCCAGAATCGCGAACGGCGGTGACTCGAAACCTTCCCACCAGGCAGAACCATCACTGTGAGGTGGCGATCGTCCCGATAGGGCGTCCGATGCTGAAGCGTCATATAGGGCATTCGGCACCGAAAGCCTGGCGGATTGGGGCTTAGCGAGATTTCTTCTCTTGATCGGAAGCGTCCCCGCGGGGACGCTTTTCGAAATCTGTCGGTGCCTCGATCTACTGTCGAATGAACATTCGAACCGGGGGGTTGGCATGGACACAGACAAGCTCGACAGAGATACCGACAGAGATACCGATCACGTCATGGGCTTCGCGGCCAAGCGTGAAGCCGTCGACAACATCGGCGTGGAAATCTGCGCACTAGCTGGACAAATCGCCGCAGCGACCGCTCGATTCCTCACGCTGCTCGCCGACTTCGACGAACAACGAGGCTGGGCCGGTCCCGGCCTACATTCATGCGCTCACTGGCTCTCCTGGAAATGTGGCATGAGCCTGCACACCGGACGCGAATACGTTCGTGTCGCCAAAGCACTCCGCCCTTTGCCCGCGATGCGGAAAGCGTTCGAACAAGGCAATTTGTCCTACTCGAAGGTTCGCGCACTTACCCGAGTCACAACTCCCTCAAACGAGAAGCAGATGGTCCGACTCGGCCGCGAAGCACCTGCCGCACAGATCGACCGTCTGACTGCCGGGTTACGCAAAGTCGCCGACAACGAATCCGGCAAAAGTAAAGCGCCTGAACGCTTTCAAGTCCGCTGGCATTGGGACCCCGACACGGGCGATTTTGTCATCAAAGGTCGCCTCGCTGCACAGGACGGCGCCCGTATCCTCGCCGCACTCACCTCGGCAGAACGTGAACGAACACAGACAGCAATGCCGTCACCCGGCAACGAGCCCAAGATCGACAATGACGATGACGCCACCGCGTTATCGGACGAGCCGATCACTCAGCAGAACGCTGCGAAAAAACCACCCGGCGACATCGGACCGGCGCTCCTCGCGATGGCCGAAATAGCTGCCACGGCCCCGACAAACAACGCGAGCGGCGTCAGCAACTCGGCCGAAGTGGTGTTTTTCCACGAACACGACAACCTCCGGGTTCCTGGCGGACCTGCACTCCCCGACAACGATTCCGAGGAAGTCCTCTGTAACGCCCACCTGCGCCTGGCCAAGACCAAGAAGCAATGCGTGCTCAATCTAGGCCGGAAGACCCGCGTCACCAGTCACAAACAAATGTTGGCGTTGAATTACCGTGACGGAAGCTGCCGGACACCAGGATGCGGTCGAACCAGATTTCTGCACGCTCACCACGTGCAATTCTGGGGCCGCGGCGGAGAAACCAACCTCGACAACCTGATCCTGCTGTGCGGGACCTGCCACCGAGCGCTACATCGCGGCCAGTTCGCCATTACTGCTCTTGGCGATCAACAGTTCGAGTTCCGGACGCTCAACGGCGATGTCATCGATCCGGCCCCTCCGATCAGCGGTTTGGCCGATCAACTCCTGCGCGGCGAAATCCCGGACAATGCGATCATTCCGAACTGGGGCGGCGACCCCCTGCACCTGGACCACGCAGTCAGTGTGCTCCTCAACGGCTGGGCAGCATAAAGCGTGACGGGCAGGGTGCATACCTAAGTGTTGATCGGGCCATTGTCGGGCATAAAAATGAGGCAGGCCCTACACCCGCTTCCGAGTGTCTGACCTGCCTCTTTGTGGAGCTGCCGGGAATTGAACCCGGGTCCTACGTTGAATCGCTAGGGCTTCTCCGTGTGCAGTTCGCTAAGTCTCTACTTGGATCTCCCAGTCTCGCGAACAAGCCAGGATGACGATCCCAGTCACTGTTTGATGTCCCATCCAACTCCGTGACCGAGCCGAACAGTAAAGCCCTCTAGCTGATGCCAGGATCCGGGTCGAGGGCAACCCCGGGCTGACAGACACGCTTCGCTACTTAGGCAGCGAGAGCGTAGTCGCGCTGATTGGAATCGGCGCTTATAGGTTTGCAGCGACGCTTACGGTGGTCTCTTGCCTGCACCGACACGCTTCCCCTAACTCAACACACGCAGTCGAAACCGTTCAGCCCCGTGTGTGCCCCGCGTCTTTCGTGGGGCTACCTACTATAACGCGCTGCCGCACGGAAGTCATACCAATTAAATCGAGCGTTCCGCTGTGCTGGTGATGTTGGTGATCATGCCCTCGAAAACGACGCCATGGAACGGCAGGATCGAGTACCAGTACAGTCGCCCAGCCAAGCCTCGCGGGAAAAATACAGCGCGCTGCTCCAGACGCGATCCACCACCTTGCCCTTCGGAGACGCGCTGCCCCTCCGAAACTCTCAGCTCCAACCACGCCCCACCGGGGACTTTCATTTCGGCCCGCAGTCGCAGCAACTTTCCTCTGTCGATTTCTTCGACCCGCCAGAAGTCCAGGGCTTCACCGGTATTGAGGTGACGCGGATCACGCCGACCCCGCCGTAACCCGACGCCGCCCACCGCTCGGTCCATCCATCCTCGAATTGCCCAGGCCAAAGGGAATGAGTACCAACCGTTCTCGCCGCCGATGGATTCGACCACCTTCCACAAGGTCTCCGGGTCCGCGGCACAATCACGTTCACGATGGTCGACGTACACCGTTTCACCGGCCCAATCCGGATCAGACGGTAGAGGATCCGACGGTGCGCCGGCGATGGTTGCACCCGACCACGAAGTCTCGACCTCTCCGTTCCCGATCTTGCGCAGAGCCAGCCGTACCGCTTCGCGATATGTGGTGAGCCCGCTTTCTGGCGGCGGGATGAAACCGTCGATGTCGTGATCGTGCATGACGGCATCGTTCTGCAGTGACTCGATCAGCGGCATTGCGAGCCCGTGCGGAATGGGCGTGACCAACCCCACCCAGAGACCGGCGAGCCTCGGGGTCAGGACCGGCAAAACGACAATGCGCCGACGCACCAACCCCGCAACATCGGCGTAGGCGTTCATCATCTCGCCGTACTGCATGATGTCCGGTCCGCCGATATCGAATGAGCGGTTGATCTCCGGAGTCGTGGCCGCCGCAGCCACCAGGTAATGGAGTACATCGCGCACGGCAATCGGCTGAATCTTGTTGTGCACCCATTTCGGTGTGGTCATCACCGGCAGGCGGTTGGTCAGGTGGCGAACCATCTCGAAAGAGGCCGAACCTGAACCGATCACCACGCCGGCCTGGAACACGACAGTCGGAACGGCAGAGTCCAGCAGGATCCGGCCGACTTCCAGCCGAGACTTCAAATGCGTCGACAGTTCTGCGTTTGATGGATGCAGTCCGCCGAGGTAGACGATTCTGCGAACACCAGCGGCCGCAGCCGCTTCGGCCACATTCACCGCGCTGCGCTTGTCGACATCGGAAAACGAGCCACCACCGCCCATGGCGTGGACAAGGTAATAGACAACATCGATATCGTCGAAAGCGCCTGCAAGGGATGCCTTGTCACTCAGGTCAGCTTTAACTACCTCGACGGACTCGCGCCACGGCACATCGCGCAACTTCTCAGGACTGCGTACCAGCACTCGGACGTGATGCCCCGCTGTAACCAACCTGGGCGCCAGACGCCCGCCGATGTAGCCGGTAGCTCCTGTGATCAACACTCGCACCGTATCCATCACACCACGCTACGCAGAAAACCAACTGCTACGCAGAAATCGAACCTCGGAGCGCCAACGCCGCCTCCAGATCATCGGCCGTAAGCGCCATGTTGATTCCGGCTCCGGCCTTCGCGCCTGCTGCTGCGGCCATGATGACCTGCGCACTCGGATCGACAACGTTGCCTGCCGCGAAGATGCCGGACACGCTTGTGGCACCCATCATGTCGACGGTGACGAACTCACCCATCATCGTCGCCGCCGTCGCTGCGCCGAACGATCGCAGAATCGAATCGTTCGGATCCATCGTGACCGCGCCTCCGACAAAGATCGCCGACCGCGCAACAGTTCTACCGTCGGCCAGTTGCACTCCAACGAGACGATCATCCTCGAGTACTGGCGCTGCCACCTCGCCTTCGACGATCGAAATATTGAGCGCTGCAAGCTTTTCCCGATCCTCGGCGCTGAGATCCTCGATCCGATGGAGGAACAGCACCACATCGTCCGACCATTGACGGATCATCGGGGCCTGATGCATCGCGAACTCGACACTCTTGGCAATGACACCCAACGGTTGATCACGCACGTCGTATCCATGGCAGTACGGGCAGTGCAGGACGTCGCGGCCCCACCGCTCACCGAAGGCACTGAGTTCATCCGGCAACCTGTCGGTCAATCCTGTCGCCACCAGGACTTTGCGCACCAAGATTCGAGCGCCGTCAGCAAGGGTGATCGCGAATCCACTCCCACGGGAGTCTTCGTCTCGTTCGACCGCCACGACGGTCCCGTCATGGAACTCTCCACCGTATTTCCGGACTTCGTCGCGTCCGATGGCGAGGAGTTCGGCTGGATTCATCCTGTCGCGAGAGAGGAATCCGTTCATGTGATCTGCCGCTGCGTTGCGCGGAGCGCCGTTGTCGAAAACCACAACGGATCTGCGGGCTTGACCGAGGATGATCGCGGCGTTGAGTCCGGCAGCGCCGCCTCCTATCACTGCCACGTCGTAGGTGTCTGCTGCGTCGTAAGAGGTCTGTGTCATGAATTCAGGATTGCATCGCAACACCAACTTGACAAACATGATTGCTGATTTGGCAAAATGGAAGAATGACCGAATCATCGTTCGACGCCGTCCTCGCGGGAATCGGCCCGCGCCTGCGCACACTGCGCCAGCAATCCGATATGACGTTGACCGATCTCTCCGAGTCGACCGGCATCAACGTCAGCACGCTGTCGCGGCTCGAATCCGGCACTCGCCGAGCCAACTTGGAGTTGCTGCTGCCGATTGCGAAAGCGCACGGCGTCCCGCTCGACGACCTCGTCAACAGCAAGATCGCAGACCCTCGGGTGCGGGAAGAACCGCAAAAGGTGGGATCGATGACGATCATTCCGTTGACCAGCCAGCCGGGAAACCTCCAGGCCTACAAGATGATCCTCGCGCCCACCGAGGACATCCGCGAGCCGGGTACTCACGAAGGGTACGAGTGGCTGTACGTGCTGTCGGGCCGGGTCCGGCTACAGCTCGGTGATCGCGATTTTGTCATGGGCGCGGGTGAAGCCGCCGAGTTCGACACTCATATCCCGCACCGATTCAGTGCGGCAGACGGCCGCCCGGCCGAGGTGATCAGCCTGTTCGGCAAGCAAGGTGAACGAGTCCACCTACGCGCTGCGCCGGCCGACCGCCGCGGCTGAGATCAGGCCGACTACTACCCGCGCATGCCCTTGATCCGACGCCCCAGCTCGCGGGTCACCTCACGCTCGGCGGTGCGCTTGGCCATGTCCTGACGCTTGTCGTAGTCCTGCTTACCCTTCGCGAGAGCAAGTTCGACCTTGACCTTGCCGTCGGAGAAGTACATCGACAACGGAACCAGCGTCTGGTTGCCCTCGCGGGTCTTGCCTACGAGGTGTTCGATCTCGCGCTTGTGCAGCAACAGCTTCCGGGTCCGACGCGGCGAGTGGTTGGTCCACGAGCCCTGTGTGTATTCCGGAATGTGCAGCGATCGAAGCCACACCTCACCGTTGTCGACGGTTGCGAATGCGTCCACGAGTGACGCCTTACCTTCGCGCAAACTCTTGACCTCGGTGCCCACGAGCGCGATTCCCGCTTCGTAGGTGTCGATGATCGTGTAGTTGTGACGCGCTTTGCGATTGGTCGCAATGACCTTGCGGCCCTTTTCCTTCACTGTCCGGGCCTCTCAGTCCGCTGTCTTACCCAATAATGCAAACAACTCTTGCTCTCAGCATAGAAGGCCGTGCAAACCAATTACTCGCGCACGTACAAACGAAGCGTGACATACGAGGTGATCGCTGCCATTCCCACGCCTGCGAGAACCAGGAACGGTGAGACGAACAGGATGTCGCTGTTCGAAATACGGGCGACGATGTTGGCTTCGTAGACGTCGGCCAGCACTCCGTCGATGAAAAGGTTCTTTGCTGTGAAGAGACCGGCGATCGCCAGAACCGCGCCGATCAAGGCGGCAACGATTGCCTCGAGCAGGAACGGAAGCTGTGTGTACCAGCGCGTTGCGCCCACCAGTCGCATGATGCTTACCTCGGTACGACGCGTGAATGCCGCGATCTGAACCATGTTGGCGATCAACAGAATAGCGGCGATGGCCTGAACGACGGCGATCGCAAAGGCTGCATTGCGGACACCGCCGAGGACGCTGAAGAGACGGTCGACGAGCTCGCGCTGATTGAGGACACTTTCCACGCCTGGCCGCGAACCGAACGTGTCGTTGATGACGCCGAATCGTTCCGGGTCGCTGAGCTTGACCTTGAACGACGCCGGGAAGCTGTCCGGACTGACCAGTGCTGCCAACTCGGGTTGGTCCTTGAACACTCGCTCGGTAGCGTCCTTCACCGCGTCGTCGCGATTGAGGAACTGAACCGCGACGACGGACGGTGTCTGCTCGAGTTCCTGCCGCAGAGTGCTGCAGATTTCTTGCTCACATCCGGGGTCTGCGGCGGAAATGTCGTCGGTCAGGAAGATCTGGACCTCGACGCGCTCGAGGAAGATTTGCTGCGTCTTACCGGCCATCTGAACCACGAGGAGGCCGCCGCCGAAGAGTCCAAGCGAAATGGCGGTCGTCAAGATCATGGCAATGGTCATCGTGATGTTGCGGCGCAGGCCGGTCAGGACCTCGCTGAAAATAAAACTGGCACGCATCGGGGAATCCGATTCCTTCTCGAATGATCGGCGGCTTCGCGGCTACCGGTGGGCGTTCGGACGAGTGGTGAGCAGTCGGCGTTTACCTGCCGACGCCGTACACACCCCGCGCTTCGTCTCTGCTGACCTTGCCGAGATCGAGTTCGATGACTCGTCGACGCATCGAGTCGACGATGTGGTGGTCGTGAGTGGCCATGACGACGGTGGTGCCGGTGCGGTTGATGCGCTCGAGCAGCAGCATGATGTCCTGGCTGGTCTCGGGATCGAGGTTGCCGGTTGGCTCGTCGGCGAGGAGGACCAGCGGCCGATTCACGAAAGCGCGCGCGATGGCTACGCGCTGCTGCTCGCCACCGGACAGTTCGGTCGGAAGTCGATCGGCTTTGCCGGCCAGGCCGACCATGTCGAGGACCTCGGGAACGGTGCGCGCAATCACGTCGCGTGGCTTACCGATCACTTCCAATGCAAACGCGACATTCTCGGACACCGTCTTCTGCTGCAGCAGTCGAAAGTCCTGGAAAACGCAACCCATGGCCTGCCGCAGCTTCGGAACTCGACGGGCCGACAACTTGTTGACGTGGAAATCCGCGACCTCGATGTCACCGGACGTCGGCGACTCCATTTTCAGCAGTAGACGCATGAAGGTCGACTTGCCAGAGCCGGAGGGGCCGATGAGGAAGACGAACTCCCCCTTTTCCACCTCCACACTGACATTGTCGAGCGCCGGCCTGGTGGAGGCCTTGTAGGACTTCGACACGTTCTTCATGCTGATCACAACAAGCCAGTCTAGCCGTTATCGAACAGTGACCTTGGAGCAACGCGCGGCGAGTGCGCCCGTATTACCCGGCTCCACTGGTTGTCGCGGCTGTTGTGCTCGGAATTGTCGTGACTGTGCTGTTGGAATTGCCCGAGTCGGAATTTTCGTTGCCGGAGTTACCGACCGGAGGGCCTGGAGGCGGTGCTGTCGTCGTCACCGTCGTCGAAACACCGCTCTGAGCTGAACCGGGAGTTGCTGAACCGGGAACCACAGTCGTCGACGGCACCGATTCCGAGGACGGAGGCGTCGAAGATTCCGGGACAGCTGTTGTCGTTGTCGCCACCGGAGGCTGCGTGTACGGCTCCGTCACCGACGATCCTGCGGCCGGCGCGGGCGTGGCCACGGTTGGCTCCGCCGGGTTGAGATACGCGTTGGCGACGTAGGCGAGGATCCAGGCCACGACCAAGATGAATGTCGACGTCCGCATCCGGCCACCGAACAAGCGGGACGGCATCCAGTCGAGATGGATGAGCCGGTCGAGACCGCGCCGGGGTTCCTGCTCGGTCATTCGCTCGCCTCCTCGATGTCGCCCGTATGAAGTCCCGGCGTGACGGTGATTCCTTGTCGACGCAGTGCCGCGGCAACTCGCACACGCAGTGCCCGGCCGACTTGGAACTGTTTGCCGGGTAGCGTGCGCGCCACCATCCGAATGCTGACTTGATCCACTTCGAGGCTTTCGATGCCCATGACCGTCGGCTCGTCCAGGAGAAGCTTCTTGAGTCCACGGTCGGACATTGCATCGACGCCGACCTGACGCAAGACCTCGTTGACGCGGTTGAGATCGGCAGTGGCGGGAACCGGAACGTCGATGACCGCACGTGCCCAATCCTTGGACAGGTTGGTCGCTTTCACGATCTGACCATTGGGAACGGTGATCACTTCACCGTCGGCGTTCCGCATTCGAGTGACTCGCAACGTCACGTCCTCGATGACACCTTCGGCGTCGTCGGACGAGCCAGTGATCGCCAGACGCACGGTGTCGCCGAATCCGTACTGGCGTTCGGTGATGATGAAGAAGCCCGCCAGAATGTCCTGCACGACGCGCTGCGCACCAAAGCCCAGTGCCGCGCCGAGCACCGTTGCCGGTGCGACCAAACTGCCGATCGGCAGGTTCAGTTGGTCGAGAACCTTGAGTGTCGCGATCACGTAGATGAACGTGATGATCACCCATGTGATGACCTGCGCGACCGAGTGACGATGCTTGGTCGCCTCCGACCGCACCAGAGCGTCACCCAACTGATAGTTGGCGTCGATCTGGTCGGTGACCTTGTTACCGCCCCAACTGACCAAACGGGCAAGGATCATCGCTCCGAGCACGGTCATGAGGACCGACAATCCAGGGTTCTGGAGCCAATCGAGCAGGTTCTGCCCAGGTCTGAGAAAAGTCATCGTGCCTTTCGGTTGCCGCTTATGCGGACTGGTTCTCGCTCATGCGCCAGCGAATGCCGGCCTCGAGGAAACCGTCGATGTCACCGTCGAGCACTGCGGACGGGTTGTTGACCTCGTACTCGGTGCGCAGGTCCTTGACCATCTGGTACGGGTGCAGGACGTACGAACGCATCTGGTTGCCCCAGGAGCTTCCGCTGTCGCCCTTGAGCGCATCCATCTCGGCTCGCTCTTCCAGACGCTTGACCGCCAGCAGCTTTGCCTGCAGGACGCGCATCGCCGACACCTTGTTCTGGAGCTGCGACTTCTCGTTCTGGCACGTCACGACGATGCCCGTCGGGATGTGTGTCAGGCGAACCGCGGAGTCCGTGGTGTTGACGGACTGACCACCCGGACCGGACGAACGGTAGACATCGACGCGGATGTCGTTCTCGTTGATCTCGATGTGGTCGGTAGTCTCGACGACCGGCAGAACCTCGACCTCGGCAAACGACGTCTGACGACGGCCCTGGTTGTCGAACGGGCTGATCCGGACCAGGCGATGCGTGCCCATTTCCACAGACAGCGTGCCGTAGGTGTACGGCCCCTTGATCGCGAACGTCGCGCTCTTGAGTCCCGCTTCTTCGGCGTACGACGTGTCGTAGACCTCGACGCCGTAGTCGTGCTTTTCCGCCCAACGGATGTACATGCGCATGAGCATCTCGGCCCAGTCCGCTGCGTCGACGCCGCCTGCGCCGGAGCGGATGTTGATCAGCGCGTCACGCTCGTCGTACTCGCCGGACAGCATGGTCTTGACTTCCATCGCCGCGATGTCCTCGCGCAGGCTGGCACGTTCGGCGTCGGCGTCGGCAATCGCGTCAGGGCCTTCGTCCTCTGCCAATTCGTAAAGAATCGGCATCTCGTCGAGCCTCTCTCGCAGCGCCACGATTCGACGAAGCTCCGATTGGGCATGCGACAGCTGGCTGGTTACTTGCTGAGCGTGATCCTGGTCGTTCCACAAGCCGGGATCGGCAGCCTGATGTTCGAGCTCGTCGATGCGTCGACGCAGCTCTTCGACGTCCACGACCGACTCGCAGGTGCGAAGGGTGGTGTCGAGCGCGTTCAGGTCTGCAATTACGTCAGGATGCACGGTTCTCAAGGCTACCGGGTGCCAAACCCTGCAATAACCGCGACTCGAATCAGGACCCGAACCAGAAAGGCGTATCCATGACCGTCACCGACGAATATCTACAGAACAACGCCGCATACGCCGCGCAATTCTCCGGGCCACTCCCCCTGCCGCCGAGCAAACACGTTGCCGTTCTCGCCTGCATGGATGCCCGTCTGGACGTCTACCGTGCCCTCGGCATCAAGGAAGGCGAATCACACGTCATCCGCAACGCCGGCGGTGTGGTCACCGACGACGAGATCCGGTCGCTTGCCATCAGCCAGCGCCTCCTCGGCACCACCGAGATCATCCTCATCCACCACACGGACTGCGGAATGCTGACGTTCACGGACGACGATTTCAAGCGCACCATCCAGGACGAGATCGGCGTCAAACCGTCCTGGTCGCCCGAATCGTTCCCCGACGTCGACGAAGACGTACGGCAATCACTACGCCGAATCGAGAGCAGTCCGTTCATCACGGCGACGACTTCACTGCGCGGATTTGTCTTCGATGTGGCGACCGGAAAGCTGAACGAAGTTCTGCCCGCGTAGGTAGGCGCACAGGTAGGCGCGTAGACGGGACAGGGCGGGCAAGACGGTAAGTTGTCTACCCGTGACCGACCTCGCTTCCGACCTTGTTCTGGCCCTGCGTCTCGCCGACGAGGCCGACGCGATCACTCGCGCCCGCTTCGGCGCTCTCGATCTGCGAGTGGACGACAAACCCGACCTCACACCGGTCTCCGACGCCGACCTCGCCGTCGAACGCGCCGTGCGCGCGAGCTTGTCAGAGGCTCGACCGGGCGACTCGGTGCTGGGCGAAGAGTTCGGCGGCGACGCGGTATTCGAGGGACGGCAGTGGGTGGTCGATCCGATCGACGGCACCAAGAACTTCGTGCGCAACGTGCCGGTCTGGGCGACCCTGATCAGTTTGCTCGAGGACGGCGTACCCGTCGTCGGTGTCGTCAGCGCGCCCGCACTGAACCGACGCTGGTGGGCGGCAACAGGTTTGGGTGCCTTTACCGCCTACGACGGCGGCGACGCCCGAACGATCGAGGTGTCCGCCGTCGACCGCAGTGAATCCGCAAGCCTGAGTTTTTCGAGCCTGTCCGGCTGGAAGGACCGCGGAATCCGCGATCAGTTCATCGATCTCACCGATCATGTGTGGCGCGTCCGCGGGTACGGAGACTTCTTCTCGTACTGCCTCGTCGCCGAAGGTGCAGTCGATATCGCTGCCGAACCCGAGGTTTCCCTGTGGGACCTCGCCGCTCTGGACGTGCTGATCCGCGAAGCCGGCGGAACCTTCACCGACTTGGCCGGCGGGAGTGGCCCGCACGGTGGCAGTGCCGTTGCCACCAACGGCTTGCTGCACGAAGATGTTCTTGCTCGCCTGAGGTAGCCGGCCAGGTAGCAGAACTCCCCACTCGCCGCAACGGCCTGAGGGAGGAGTCCCGGCAGGCCCGTCGGCAGGATTCGGCGCGGCATCCGGGCACGTTGACTTGGAGTAGTCGATCACGCACTACTTCAGGAGAATGATGAACCGGATTTCCCGGCGCTCGATACTGTTCGGTCTGGCTGCCGCGCCCCTCGGACTTGCGGTGGGCTGCGGCGCCGACTCCGCCGACTCCGCAGGCGCCTCGCGGCCTACGGCAGCAGCAGGGTCTTCACGTCCGTTACCGATTCCGCCGCTGGCTGCATCCACGGTCGACGACTCCGGCGTCCGCCATTTCACCCTCCGCGCCGGCGCCGGAACCACCGAGATAGTCGCGGGAAAGATCACTGACACTTGGGGTTTCAACGGCTCTATCCTCGGTCCGACGGTCCGAGCCCGACGCGGAGAATCTGTCGCATTCACGATCGACAACGCACTGGCAGAGCCCACGACCGTCCACTGGCACGGCATGCATCTACCCGCCAGGTTCGACGGCGGACCGCACCAGACCATCGAAGCCGGCGGGCGGTGGGAACCGGCGTGGACCATCGACCAAGCGGCGTCTACGCTCTGGTATCACCCACATCCGCATGGATCCACCGAGCGGCACGTACAGCGCGGACTCGCCGGACTGTTCCTGATCGACGACGCCGACACCGATACGCTGGACCTCCCGAAAACCTATGGAGTGGACGATATTCCACTGATCATCCAGGATCGACGATTCACCGCGGACGGCAGTTTCGACGAGACCGACCCGACCGACGTCGGCTTGCTCGGCGACACGATCGTCGCCAACGGCATCGCCGATGCCTACCTCGACGTCACTACCGGCGTTGTGCGACTGCGCATCCTGAACGGCTCTTCCGGCCGTCTCTACAACCTGGGGTTCCCCGACGACCGCACGTTCGATCTGATTGCCACCGACGGCGGACTGCTCGAATCACCGATTGCGATCAAGCGGATTCAGCTCAGCCCCGGCGAACGAGCCGAGATCGTGGTTCGCGTCGACCCCGGTGCGACGACCACACTGGTGTCGTTCCCGATCGAGGACGGCGGTGGCGTGAGTTCCTCCGACGCCGAGAACTTCGGCATGAACGACCGCTTCGACATCATCGAGTTGCGAGGGGTTGCCAGCCGCGCGTCACGGTCGACTCTCCCGGCGCAGTTGGGCGCCCTGCCGCATCTCGATCCGTCGAAGGCAAGCGTTTCCCGAACCTTCGATCTGCAGTGGTACATGATCAACGGGCAACGAATGGACATGAACCGCATCGACTTCGAGGCCGAGGTCGGCGCGACCGAGGTGTGGACGATCACCAACAAGGACAACTGGCCACACAATTTCCATGTCCACGACGTGCAGTTCCAGATCCTCGACGTCGACGGTCGCACTCCCCCGCCGCACCTGCGCGGCCTCAAGGACACCGTCTACACACCGCCGGGCAGCAGGGTTCGCGTCGCACTGCAGTGGTCCGAGTACACCGATCCCACGTTCCCTTACATGTTCCACTGCCACCTGCTGATGCACGAGGATCAAGGGATGATGGGCCAATTCCTCGTCCTCGAACCGGGACAGAAGGCGGCTCCGATGCAGATGGACATGCCGATGCCTTCGCCTGGTTCGCACTCCGGTCACTGAAAGTTCTGCAAGTGGTACACGGCGAGGCGAACCCGATTGTCGCAACCCGTCTTCGACATCAGGTTCGCCACGTGAGTCTTGACCGTGGTCACACCCAAATGCAACGCGTCCGCGATTTCCTGATTGCTCTTCCCTTCCGCAACCAGGGCGAGAACCTGCGATTCGCGCTCGGTCAGCGAAACCGCCTCTGTCACAGCAGTGCCCGCGGCGGCGCCGATCACCGCCCGATCCACTACGCGGCGGAGCAGTTCCGGGGAGAACACCATGTCGCCCTCGGCTGTCCGGCGAATGGCACCGAGCAACTCGGCGGGTTCGGTGTCCTTGACGAGAAACCCCGAAGCACCGGCAGCAAGCGCGGGATACAGATGATCGTCGTCGTCGAAGGTGGTGAGTACGAGAATGCGTGCGCGCTGCCCGGACTTGACGATCTGCCGCGTGGCACCGATCCCGTCGAGTCCGGGCATCCTCAAGTCCATCAGGATCACGTCGGGATCCAGTTCGGCGGCAAGCGCTACCGCCTCGACGCCGTTCGACGCCTCACCGGATACGGTCATGTCCTCGGCCGCAGTGCACAGCATCCGCAGACCTGCTCGCACCAGCCGCTGGTCGTCGACAACCAACACTGCGATCACGAGTCGCCACCCTTGACCGGCAGCGGATGGGCCAACAGCGGAATACTCACGTGCACCTCCCACCTTCCGTCACCGAGCGTACCTGCGGTCATCTCACCGCCGGCCAACTCTGCACGCTCCCGCATTCCGACGAGGCCGTGTCCGGCGCCCTTCGCCGACCCCTCGACATTGTTGATCACCTTGACGTCGACCCGACCGGCGTTGCGACGAACAGATACCGAGACGGGCCCCTTCCTGTCTCCGTGCTTCATGACGTTGGTCAGCGACTCCTGAATTACCCGTAACAGCGTCAACCGGCCGATGGCGTCGAGGTCACCTGCGCCCGACTCGACGTGCGCCTTGACCTGGAAGCCGGCTGCACGCACACGATCGAGCGCAGCCTCGATCTCCGCGGCGACGGCGTCCGGTTCGACCAGAGCAACCTCGCCGAGCGAGGGATCGCGCAATGCGACGAGAAGACGGCGAATATCGGTCAGCGCATCCGACGCCGTCGCGCGCACGTCGGCGAGGACTTCCCGCACGGCCTCGTCCTGCGGTGCCAATACGTGTTGAGCGACTCCGATCCGCAGGACGATCGACGCCATGTGGTGTGCAACAAGGTCGTGCAGCTCACGGGCCAGAGCGCTTCGTTCCGCAGCTCGGGTGTGCGCGAGATTGTTCGCGGCCAATTCACGCTGCGAACGCAGAAATAGTCCGAGCAGCAGCGGTAAGCCCACGTACGCAAGCACTTTCACGGCAGTCGTGACCGAGAAGAATGCTTCGTGAGATTCGAACCAGATCCCTGCCAGTACGGAACCGCACCATCCGATTACAGATACGGCAACCAGTTCCCGGCGCTCGGCCCGCATCGTGACATCGACAACGGCTACCGCTCCGAGATACGGCACGAGCTCGGACAGACCCCACGCGTCGGCGACGAACATCGGAACCGCAAGTGCCGAGATGACCAGCGAAGCAAGTACCGGCCACCGGCGACCAGCCACGAAGATGATCGCCGACAGCATCGAGACGATCCAATAGCTGACGGGGACCCGATACTCCCCGGGATACGTGCTGGCAATCAGTAAGCACGGAATCAATACCAGCGGCGAGTAGCGCACATACCGCTGAATCCGATCTGGCACCTCTGTCCGGTTCACCTGTCGAGCCTATGACGCTCGGGGTCGTGGCACCTCCTACTCAGGGAGGAGTAGACGTGACTCGCGTCATTTCGAGGGATGCTCGACATCCGACCTTACTCCTGAGTAAGATAAGGGAGTCCAACGCCCCGACACCGAGAAACCCCTGGTGATCATGACCAAGCAAGACAGTGTGGCCCCGAGCAAGAGCCATGCCACGGCGCACCCCCGCGACACGTCCGCAGTCGGCCTCAACCCCGTCAAGCGCGATGCGATGGGTACCGCCATGCGCGTGCTGACCAAGATCACCGGTTCTGAATTCGCAGAAAAGTTCAACCTGCGCCAGACCATCGACCGGGTTACCTACGAGGGCACCAAGACCGGCTTCAAGACTCTCGGCGCCGCTACGCGCGGTTTCAAGAAGGTGGCCGGCAACGACGCGCCCAAGCGACTGCCGGACAACCCAGCCAAAAACTCGGACTACTTCGACCTCACGCCCGACGACGACCAGAAGATGATCGTCGAAACCGTGCGCGACTTTGCATCGGAAATCCTGCGCACCGCAGCACACGATGCCGATGCGGCCGCCGCCGCTCCTGCCGATCTGACGAAGCGGGCGGCCGAACTCGGGATCACCTTGATCAACGTCCCCGAGGAACTCGACGGCGCCGCATCCGATCGCGGCGCGGTCACCAACTCGCTTGTCGCCGAGGCGCTCTCACACGGAGACATGGGGCTGGCACTGCCGATCCTCGCTCCCAGCGGCGTAGCTGTCGCCCTTACTCAGTGGGGCACCGACGCGCAGCAGAAGACGTATCTCCCCGCATTCACCGGTGAGCAGGTTCCCGGTGCCGCAGTGGTAGTCAACGAGCCTCGCGCGCTGTTCGATCCCTTCGCACTGCAGACCAAGGCCGTTCGCTCCCCCAGCGGATACCGCCTCAACGGCGTCAAGAGCCTGGTACCGGCCGCTGCAACGTCGGAACTTTTTGTCATCGCCGCGGAACTCGACGGCAAGCCGTCGTTCTTCATCGTCGAGTCGGACACCAAAGGCCTTGTCGTCGAAGCTGAC
The DNA here is from genome assembly GCF_003023755.1 of Rhodococcus sp. AD45-ID. Taxonomy (NCBI): domain Bacteria; kingdom Bacillati; phylum Actinomycetota; class Actinomycetes; order Mycobacteriales; family Nocardiaceae; genus Rhodococcus; species Rhodococcus sp. AD45-ID. The sequence continues at coordinate 502,264 of NZ_PYHL01000001.1, forward strand.
CCCAGCATGGGACTGCGGGCCGCATCGCTCGGTCGCCTGATCCTCACCGATGTCTCGGTTCCCGAATCCGCACTTCTCGGCGACGGCGACGCCGATCAGCGCAAGGCCGAGTACGCCGACGCGATTCGCCTCGCGCGCCTCGGTTGGGCGTCGATGGCGGTGGGCACCAGCCAGGCCGTGCTGGACTACGTGATTCCGTACGTGAACGAGCGCGAAGCATTCGGCGAGCCGATCAGCCATCGTCAGGCAGTTGCGTTCATGGTGGCCAACATCGCCATCGAACTGGACGGAATGCGCCTGGTCACGCTGCGTGGCGCTTCGCGTGCCGAGCAGGGATTGTCCTTTGCTCGTGAATCGGCCCTCGCCCGGAAGCTAGCTTCCGAGAAGGGCATGCAGATCGGCCTCGACGGCGTGCAACTCCTCGGTGGGCATGGATTCACCAAGGAACACCCGGTCGAGCGCTGGTACCGCGACCTTCGAGCCATCGGCGTTGCCGAGGGCATTGTCCTCATCTGACGCCGCTGACTTTCCAGGAGAACCACGATGATCAATCTCGAACTTCCCAAGAAGCTCAAAGCATCCGCGAACCAGGCGCATCAGGTCGCAGCTCAGATCTTCCGACCCATCTCACGCAAATACGATCTGGCCGAACACGAATACCCGGTCGAACTCGACACGATGGCCGCCATGGTCGAGGGTCTGTCCGACTCGGGTGGCGACATCGGCGGCGCTGCCGGCGGCCGAGCTGACTCCGGCAAGACCGGCAATGCAAACGGTGGAAACATGTCGGCACTGCTCAACTCCCTCGAAACCTCGTGGGGCGACGTGGGTCTCATGCTCTCGATCCCCTACCAGGGCCTCGGCAACGCCGCGATTGCAGCCGTATCCACCGACGAGCAACTCGAACGGTTCGGCAAGGTGTGGGCCTCGATGGCCATCACCGAGCCCAGCTTCGGATCCGACTCGGCTGCAGTCACCACCACAGCAGTTCTGGACGGCGACGAGTGGGTTCTCAACGGCGAGAAGATCTTTGTCACCGCCGGTGAGCGTTCCACCCACATCGTCGTCTGGGCATCGGTCGACAAATCCAAGGGCCGAGCGGCAATCAAGTCGTTTGTCGTGCCGCGCGACGCGCCGGGCCTGAGCGTCGCCCGCCTCGAGCACAAGCTGGGCATCAAAGCGTCCGACACCGCCGTACTCTTGCTCCAGGACTGCCGAATCCCCGCGGACAACATCCTCGGCAGCGCAGAGGTCAACGTGGAGAAGGGCTTTGCCGGCGTCATGCAGACGTTCGACAACACCCGCCCGATGGTCGCCGCCATGGCTGTCGGCGTCGGCCGCGCCGCACTCGAAGAACTGCGCACCATCCTGACGGAAGCCGGCGTCGAGATCTCGTACGACACACCGGCCTACAACCAGCATGCCGCGGCAGCCGAGTTCCTTCGGATGGAAGCTGATTGGGAAGCCGCCTACCTGCTCGCATTGCGCGCAGCCTGGATGGCAGACAACAAGAAGCCGAACTCCCTCGAGGCGTCGATGTCCAAGGCCAAGGCGGGCCGCACGGGCACCGACATCACACTCAAGGCAGTGGAACTCGCCGGAACGTACGGCTACTCACAGCGTCCACTGCTCGAAAAGTGGGGCCGTGACTCCAAGATTCTCGATATCTTCGAGGGCACTCAGCAGATTCAGCAGCTGATCATTGCCCGTCGTCTCTTGGGAAAGACGTCTGCCGAACTGAAGTAAAAACACGGCACCGAGATCGTCGGTGAAAGCATCCGGTTTCGATTAGGCTGAGATCCGGTCCTTTCACCGACGCTCGGAAGAGGTTTGCCCATGCCCGGATTGGTCACCAAGATCACAGACACCATCGGCGCCGTGGGAGTCATGACACGAGCGGGACTGATTCCGTTTCCCCGCCTCGACAAGGGTCTGAAATCCATTGCAGCTGTGGACAAGTACGGACCATTTGCCGGTCCCGTCCACGCGCATGCCGAGAACGGCCTCGATGCGGTAGCCATAATCGACGAACGTGGACCCATCACGTACGCCGAACTGGAACGGCAGAGCAACGCACTGGTACGGGCCTGGCAGGCCGATGGCATCACATCCGATTCGGTGATGGGCGCCATGTGCCGAAACCATCGTGGCCTGGTTCTGACCATGCTCGCGGCAGCCAAGAACGGCACCAAACTTGTCCTCATGAACACGGGATTTGCGCGCCCTCAACTGGTCGACGTCGCGGCCCGTGAAAATGTCGCGGCCTTTGTCTACGACGACGAGTTCACCGAAGTCGCCGACGCCCTCCCTGCGGACACAAGGCGATACCGGGCGTGGGCAGAGCGCGAAAACACCACCATCCGCACACTCGACGACGTCATTGCGGGACGAGGAACCTCAGCAGTGCCGGCGCCGGGACGCAGTGGCGGGTTCGTACTTCTGACCAGCGGAACCACCGGAACCCCGAAAGGCGCGCCGCGCAGCCACACCTCGCCGTTGGCGTCAGCGCAGTTCCTCGACCGGGTACCACTGCGCCGCGGGCAGACAATGATGATGGCGGCGCCGGCCTTCCACGGCACCGGTGTCTCCCAGTTCGCGCTCGCCCTCGGCTTGGGACAAACCGTCGTGATGCACCGGAAATTCGATCCCGAGAACACGGTCAAGCTTGTGGCGCAACACAAGTGCGACAGTCTCGTCGTGGTTCCGACCATGCTGACCCGCATCATCGATCTCGGCCCCGAAGTGCTGTCGAAATACGACACCTCACAGCTGAAGATCATTTTCTCCGCAGGGTCGTCCCTCTCACCTGATCTCTGCAAACGAGTGACGGAGGCATTCGGTTACGTCCTCTACAACCTCTACGGCTCCACCGAAGTAGCGGTCGCCACTGTCGCCACACCCGAAGATCTCACCATCGCACCGGGTACCGCCGGCCGGGCGCCCGTCACGTGCCACGTCGAATTGTTCGACGACAACAATCAGAAGATCAACTCCCCCCACACGATCGGACGAATCTTCGTCTCGAGCGGCCTCAGCTTCGAGGGCTACACCGACGGCCGCGACAAGGAGCGCATCAACGGACTCCTCTCCACCGGCGACGTCGGGCACTTCGACGCCAACGGCCTGCTGTTCGTCGACGGCCGCGACGACGACATGATCGTCTCGGGCGGTGAAAATGTATATCCCCTCGAAGTGGAGAACCTCCTAGCCGATCATGCGGACGTGCTGGAAGCTGCGGTGATCGGAGTGGAAGACGCGGATTTCGGGCACCGGTTGCGCGCCTTCGTTGTGATCGCCCCCGGTGCAGACAAAAACGCCGAGGATCTGAAATCTCACGTCCGTTCCAACTTGGCGCGATACAAGGTACCCCGTGAAGTCCTGTTCATCGACGAACTCCCCCGCAACGCAACGGGAAAGCTGTTGCGCCGCGTACTGATCGAGATGGACGTCGACAAGACTTAGGCCGACAGTGCACTGATCAGCTCAGCCTCGTCCACCCGCCTCGAGTGCCCGTCCCGGATGACAACCTCGCCGGCAACCAGAACGGTGTCGACGATCTGCCGGGTGCCGGTCGTGAGAATGGATGCACCCGGGTCGCGCACCGGCAGGCATCCGAAGTCTCGCTCGAACCGAATCATGGTGAGATCAGCAGCATCTCCGACAGACACACCGCCTGATCTCGGCGGCAAGCCGAGAGCACTGTTGGCGCCGCCGGTGGCGATATCGATCATGGCACCAAAACCGAGTAGGTCCGCACGCGCTCGGGTGGCCCGCTGCACGTAGGCACCGGTACGCAAGGTTTCGAGCATGTCCTGCGTGTCGTTGCTGGCGGCGCCGTCCACCCCCAGCCCCACTGCGAGGCCGGCTTCCAGGAAGCTCGGCACCGGTGCGACCCCGCTACCGAGTCGCATGTTGCTCACCGGGTTGTAGGAGACGCCGACTCCTCTCTCTGCCAGCACTTTCTGACCACGATCATCAAGTTCGACGCAGTGAACCGCGAGAACTCGATCCCACAGGAAATCGTTAGCGTCCAAGAAGTCGACCGCACCCATCCCCGTGTGTTCGGTACACATCATATTGTCGGTCTGTGTCTCGAGCAGGTGTATCGATACGGTCAGTCCGCGCGCCTGAGCGAATTCACGCACCTGCGCCATTCCCTCCGGAGTCAACGATCTCGGATTCGGCACTGCCACAGCCGCATCGATGCGCGATCCGGCAACGTCTCGCATGATCTGATCGGTGTGATCGAGGACGTCGCCCAATGGCTGCAAAAGCCGCGGATCGAAGCCCCACTTACGCGTCGGGTCCGATCGATCCCCCACCCCACGCCCCAGCAGGGCGCGAATCCCGGTGTCGTGCAATCCCCGGATGACAGCGTCGTGTACCTCGCTCGACGGGTGCGGCCACATGTGTTCCACCAATGTGGTGGTACCGCTCCGCAAGGCCTCAAGGCTGGCCGCAACTGTTGCGGTGTACGCCTTTTCCGGGGTGATCAGCACGGATTCCTCGGCAACGGCAAGCAGCCATTCGAGTAGTGGAGTTCCCTCCGCGATCCCCCGCATCAGCGACTGCTGAATGTGCGTGTGCGTGTTGACGAATCCGGGAATCAAGTAAGCGCCGGATCCGTCAACACTTCCGGCCTTCGGGTCACCGAGAGCCGACGTACCGCGCGACGCCTCGATCGCGGTGACAATTCCGTCAGTCACCACGACGTCTCGACCTTCGAGCCATTGCCTGCCGCTGTAGACGGTGACGTCGGTGATGGTGATGCTGGCAGGTGCGGTATTCATCGTTTTCTCCGTGTCTTCGGTCGGCGTCTTCGGTCGGCTCAGCGGGCGAAATTGGCATTCACGCGCTGGTAGAGATAATCCTCGGCGGTGATCGGCGGATACTTCCCGGCCGGACCTTCGATCATGATGTCGCGGTTGGCCTGCGCGAAGAAAGCCAGGCTGTATCTAGGGCCCCGGTAGTCGTTCAGGCCTGGGCTCTTGACGCGATGAAAGTTCGACGGCAGCACATCGTCGCTCCATCGCATCAGCATGTCACCGATGTTGCAGGTGATCGCTTCCTCGGCAGGTTCCACCGACGTCCATTCCTGGGTCTCCATCTCCTTACCAGGGCACAACTGCAGCCCGCCCTGACCGTCGCGCTGAAAGAGCAAGGTCAGGCAGTCGAAATCGGTGTGCGCGCCCGCGCGCCACATTCCTGCGACATCGGCATCGGGAGCGAGCGGGAAGTAGTGCAGCAACCGGAGGGTGCTCTGGTAACTGGTCACCGACGGATCGTGGGCTTTCGCAAAGAAGTCCCGCTCGAATCCGAGTTTGTCTGCGAAACACGAGAGCAGGGCCATCGCGACGCCCCAGCACCGTGCCTCGAAATCGAGAATCGTTTCGCGGAAGCCCTCGAGTTCGTCGTCGGTGGGCCACAGGTCACCCATGTGGGGGCGGGTTACCTGGTAGGACTCCTTCTGATCGGGCGTCCCGATCGACGGCCGCACTTGCGACATGCTCTCCCAGCCGGAATTGAATCCCTTCTTGAGTGGATATCGGGCCTTGACCTCATCGGGTAGCGCAAAGAAGTTCTCCGTGGCAGCGAACGCCTTGCGAACCTCACCGATGTCGATTCCGTGGTTGACAACCTGAAAGAATCCGATATCGGTTGCAGCCGACCATAACTCGTCCGCTATCTCGCTGCGGCGGTTCTCGAAGTCGGAGAGATCGATCCGTCGCACTTCGCGGTCGGTTGTTTCGGTACCGAGGCCGCCCATACGGCTCTCACGGTTGAGTTCGGTCATCTCGTACGTCATGATTTTTCCAGTCTCCTGATCAGCGGATTCCGATGGACGGGTTGGTGAACTTGTTGGTGTAGATCTGTTCTGCGGTCAGTGAATCCGGAATCGCTGCACCGCCGGCCACCAGAACGGGCGTCAGGTCGGCGACGTTTCGGGTGACTCTGGCCATGTCATAAGTTCCTACCGAACCGTCAGCCTCGTTTGCAATCAGCCCTTCGTCTTTCAACATCTGAGCACTGAAGGCAGCCTCGCCCTCGGTGTATGGACTGAACGAAATATCCTGGGAGACAACGTCGACGATCGCGCTGTTGGCCGCGGCCGGATCGGTGATGTAGTCGGCACTCGCTTGCTGGATGATCGGAACCAATTTGGTCAGGCAGGACGAGAGCGATTCTACTTTGTCAGCGCGGACCGACACATTGGACGCATAGATGTCGAAGCCTGAATCCTTCAGCAGGTCAAAGGAAACCGGCTTGTCCCAGGCCGGCGTCTCGTTCTCGTACGTGTACGGTTCGGAATTCGCGAATCCCTGCTGCGCAATGGTCGGGTCGCCGACGAAGCGCGACGGTGCGCCGTCGTAACTCGTGTCGAGCTGAGACTGCTTCAACAACCCCTTCGCAACCAGCCACTGCGGGAACAACTGTTCCTTGGACACCACGACGCTTGCATCGGTCTTGCCGATGTCGGCAACACTCTTCCAATCAGGGTGCGACGTAGGGTCCCACATCACGATTGCCGGACTGTACTTGAGTAGTGGAGTCACCGCCATGACGGGCTGACTCGCCGACGCGGCGATCACCTGATCGCCATGGATCAGACCCAGCGTGATCGAATCATCCACGTACATCTGAGAACTGACGGACTGGAACCCGATCGCCGGGCCACCTGCCCGAAGTGTGAGATCGACGCCGGTATCCTTGCCACCCGCGACCAGAGTGCCACTGACCGACTTGTCGTCCGTGTCGACCGTATATCCCGGCCCGAGCATCTCGAACAGCGCACCCATATCCGACTGCGGCTGCCATTGCAGCTGCACTACAACGTTTTCCGGGCACACGCCGGCTAGTGTCTGGCCCTCCGCAGCGGGCTCGAGCGCTTCCGACGCAACGGCCGTGTCGGCGTCACTCGAACTGCATGCACTCAACCCGAATGCAGCAAGCAATGCGAGGGCAATACTGGCGGTTCCCACGGTTGTACGTTTGGAATTCACGGGTTCTCCTCGAATGAAGTGACTCTGGCATGCAGATTGGGGATGAGCAGAGTCTGTAGCACTTCGATTACATGCAGATGCCGCTTTGTTTCTCGCAGGTTAATCATTCGAGATAACCGATTCACCTGCAATGTCACAATCAATTAACACTGAGAAATCCGCCCGACATACATGCAATCCACACTCAATCCCATCAGAACGCAGATATTTTGCATGCATCACACGATCCGGAGGCACGGATGAAACTCGCAAACACGATGCAGGACACCGACGCACGCAGACTGACCACGTCCATGCAGATGGCCTTCACCGATGTAGTGAAGAAATTCGACACCGGCACGGTGGCACTGGACGGCATCAATCTCGATGTGCGCCGTGGCGACTTCGTGGCCGTGGTCGGCCCGTCCGGCTGCGGCAAGTCGACACTATTGCGCATGGCAGCCGGCCTCGAGCGTCCTACCAGCGGATCCGTTGCCCTCGACACCGAATCGGTAGGCTTCATCTTCCAGGAGCCGACGCTGTTACCTTGGCGAACAGTACAATCCAATGTCGAGTTGTCAGCCGAGTTGGGCGGCGTGTCCAAAGCCCTCCGTCGTGAACGCGCCGGCGAAGCCATCAACGCTGTCGGTCTACGAGACTTCTCGGGGCAATTGCCCAATGCACTGTCCGGCGGCATGAAGATGCGAGTGTCTCTCGCGCGGGCTCTGACCTTGGCTCCGGAGGTCATGCTCCTGGACGAGCCGTTCGGTGCTCTCGACGAAATGACGCGCCTCGACATGCAGGTCGAACTTCAACGGCTATACGCGGACAAGGGATTCACCGCTATGTTCATCACGCATTCGGTGTCCGAGGCGGTGTATCTCGCCAACAAGGTTGTCATCATGACCGCGCGACCTGGTCGCATCCATTCTGTCGTCGACATCGGCTTCGGTTACCCACGCAGCCCGGAACTGCGGTACGACGCCCGTTTCACCGAATACGTCGCCGAAATTTCGGCCAGTCTGCACGGGAGCCTCCGATGACCGAAGCACTGACACTTCGCCGCGAAGTAGTAAGCACCACAGCAACTTCCCTACCCACGCAGCTCTGGAAGCAACGCCTGAAGAGGATCGGGAGCATGATCGCGTTTCCCCTTCTCTCGTTGGCCGGCGCCCTCGCGCTCTGGTCGATAGTGAGCAACCTGGTCCTCTCACCCGAACGCCAGTTCATGCTGCCGCCCCCAAGTCGGGTACTCACCCAGTCGCTACTCGACTGGAAACACCTCGGCCCGATGCTTGAAGCGCTGGCCGTCACCGCGCAGGTCGCGGCGGTGGGATTTGTCGTCGCCGTTGCAATCGGCGTCGGAACGGGTGTACTGATGAGTCAGGCCAAGTGGATCGAGCGGATCGTCTACCCGTATGCCGTTGTGCTTCAGGTCATTCCTATTCTCGCGATAGTCCCGTTGATCGGCCTGTGGTTCGGCTACGGCATGACTGCCCGCACCTTGGTGTGTGTACTGATCGCGGCGTTCCCCATCATCACCAACACCCACTTCGGTTTGCAGTCCGTGGACCGGGGACTGCATGAACTCTTCACCCTCGGACGCGCATCGCGCTGGGATCGGCTGGTAAAGCTCGAACTGCGAGCGGCGATGCCTGCCATTCTCACCGGCATCCGCACCGCGTCCGGACTTGTTGTGGTCGGTGCCATTATCGGCGACATGTTCTTCGCAAAAGGACAACCCGGCATCGGCACCCTTCTCGACGTCTACCGCAGCCGACTTCAGTCCGAGGATCTGATCGGCGCGATCGTCATTGCTTCACTGTTCGGTGTCCTGGTCTTCTCCGCTTTCGGATACCTCTCCCGCATTCTGGTCGGTAAGTGGCACACGTCCGGCCGCTGATCGACCTACTCCCCATCGAAACAAGGACCTACTGACATGAGCTTCGAGATTCCCACCATCGACATCAGCCCATACGTCATGAACTCGCCGGCCGAGCGCTACGACGCTGCCTGCGCTGCCGTCGCTACCGACCTGGACCGGGCTTGCCGCGAAGTCGGCTTCATTCAGATTGTGGGACATGGAATTCCACGCGAATCGATCGACGGACTGGCCGGCGCGCTGGACGAGTTCTTCGCCCTACCCCTGGACGTGAAGAAGACGTACGCCCGCTCGTCGTCCGAGAACCGTGGATACTCTCCGCCGAAGTCGGAGTCGTTGAGCATGAGCCTGGGTGTCGCGTCCGCGAATATGATGAACGATTTCTACGAAGCCGTCGTCGTCGGAACCGAGGCCGCCGACTACCCGGACCTCGACCTCCCCGAATCCAGTTACGCCGCCAACACCTGGCCGGATGCGGCACCCGGATTCAGGCCTGCTGTCGAGCAATACTTCTCCCACGCACAGACTTTGGCTGCAATCCTGATGCGCGCGTTCACCGATGCGCTGGGATTGGAGCAAGGATATTTCGACTCCATGCTCGACCACTCGATCAATGCGTTGAAAATGAACAATTACGCGCTCCCCGAAAGCGAGATCGCGATGCCCGGGGAAATGACCGGTATGGGCGCTCACACCGACTTCGGGATTCTGACCATCCTCTGGGCAGATCAGGTGCCCGGCCTTCAGATCCTGGGCGCCGACAATCTCTGGCATGACGCCCAACCAGCGGACAACGCCCTGCTGATCAATCTCGGCGACGCGATGGCTCGCTGGACCAACGACCGCTGGCGGTCCACGATTCACCGCGTCGATCCGCCGATCGTCGACGGTCGGATCATCAGACGGCGTTCTGCCGCATTCTTTTTCGACGGAAACTACGACGCCGTCATCGAGGCGCTACCGGGAACACTGCAGCCCGGCGAGGTCGGGTATCCGCCGATCACGATTGCCGAGAACATCGCGGCCAAGGTCGCAGGATTGAAAGGTGGGATTGCCCCGGGTGGGGACTTGCGAGAAGCCGAACGAGTACGCGCGGCCGGGTAATGTCAGCACTGTGCAAGGGGACCACGAAATCCATGACGAAGAAGAAATCATGACCACAACCGAACGTGCACCGCTGACCGAGTCGGTACACGAGACTCTGCGAGAGCTCATCTTCTCCGGCGAACTCGCCCCAGGCACGCCGCTCAGTGTCCCCGCACTCGCATCCAAGCTGAATGTCAGTAGAACGCCGGTTCGCGAGGCCGTTCAGCAATTGATCTACGAGGGCATCGCGGTACACACCCGCAACGCCGGTGCGAAGGTCGAATCGCTCGATGCGGACTCACTGCGCGCGGTGTTCGAGGTCCGCGAGGTCCTGGACGGCCTTGCGGCTTTCAGCGCTACAACCCGCGCCACTCACGACATCGTCTCCCAACTGAACAAGATGGTCGAGGAACAACGTGAATTGTTGGACACCGCACCGGATCGGCGTCGCGATTCCGCGTTGGACCTCGAGTTCCACAATCTGATTCGGGAAACAGCGGCCAACGACCCACTCCGTGACGCTCTGCACCGCCTGGATGGTCAATCTCATCTGTTTCGGACGGACATGTGGGGTTCGGATCTGAACCGGCGGCTCGCCGTGGCCGAGCATGCCCGGATCGTCTCGGCCATCGAGACCGGTGACGCTGTTGCTGCCCGCGCCGCGGCGAGCGCTCACGTCGCGGGACTACTCGTCCGTACGACGCGCTGCTGAAACACCAACACACACCGACAAAAAAGAACCGCCGCACTGGATTCCAGTACGGCGGTTCTTTCTTTAGTAGCGGGGACAGGATTTGAACCTGCGACCTCTGGGTTATGAGCCCAGCGAGCTACCGAGCTGCTCCACCCCGCGATGCATGGATAAAACTACACGAGCCGGTGAACAGAATGCAAATCGCCTGCGCCAGAGTCACATCCGAGCCCTGAACCATGATTTTCGGTGACCGGCTTCACAATTTCTCCGTGACCATCAACACATAACAGACGTGTAACGGAGTCGCCTCGAATCCGCATCGCTGGGATCTGACCTGGCGATTGTCCGAATTTTCCGGACCGATACCGAACAGTCAGCTCGTAAAACTGTGAAGTGAACCTTGAAAGCAACTCCCGTACGGTCGATCCCGGCCCGAATCAACCGGGCGAACGCCGACCCGCCGCTGCCTGACTCTGCCCCGCGGGATCGGAACCCCCGAAACCTTCGAGGGGCAGAGACACGGAGAGAGAAGCGCCCGGGACGAAAGCATCACCTCGACCCGCAGGCCCGCCGTTGTCAGCGAGCGCGGAGAGGATTTACCCCATGTCTTACACCAGCATCAGCAAGCGTGCAGTAGGCACATTGGCCGTAGCCGGCGCCCTCGTTGCAGTACCCCTCACCATCTCCACCGGCACCGCATCCGCAGCCACCCACAACTGGGACGGCGTCGCAGCGTGCGAGAGCGGCGGAAACTGGAACATCAACACCGGCAACGGCTACTACGGCGGACTTCAGTTCTCGCAGAGCACCTGGACCGCCAACGGCGGCTCCGGCTCCCCCGCAAACGCGTCGAAGGAAGAGCAGATCCGCGTTGCCGAGAACACCCTGCAGTCCCAGGGCCCCGGCGCGTGGCCCAGCTGCGGCAGGCACCTGACCGTCGCATCCGAGGAGCCGGCTCCGGCGCCCGCTCCGGTCGTCGAAGAAGCACCGGCCGTCGTCGAAGCACCCATCGCCGCAGTCCAGATCCCGGCCGAGGTCAAGCCCGCCGCACAGCAGGCCTACGACTCCGCTCGCGCACTTGCCGACCAGTACGGTTTCGGCGCGCAGTTCCAACAGCTCGCCGACACCAACCCGCAGGTGCTCGCAGCACTGCGCTGATACCGGCGTACAAGCACAACCCACAACCCACAACGCACAAGCACAAACGCGAAGGCCCACCATCCGATTTCGATGGTGGGCCTTCGCGTTCTGCTACGACAACCTTACTTCGGCAGCGCCTGGTAGGCGTCAACTGCCTTCTGCAGACGATCCAACGCCGCACCGTATGCAGCGAAGTCGCCGCTCTGCTGGGTAGCTCGCAGATTTACCAGCGCTGCATCGAGTTCCGCGACAACCGCCGCGGTGTCGGTCGGAGCCGGGGCCGGGGCGCCGGGCGTCGGATTGGTTTCCGTGCTCGTATCCGGAGTCGGCGCAGTCTCGGCCGTTCCGCCCGGAGCCGTTGCCACACCGGCAGCACCGCCGTTGTCGAAGATCTGACCGAGAGCCTCGGCCAGCGTCGACGCGTAGCCGACCCGAACTCGCCCGGACACACCCGGTTCCTGGTAACTGGCCAGGACGCGAGAGAGCTGCGGGAACGACGTGCTGGCGTTACTGCGTTCGGTGTACATCGGCTCGACGTAGAGAATGCCGCCCTTTGCGATCGGCAACGCCAACTGGTTGCCGTATCGAATGGTGTTGGTTCTCTCGAGGATCGATTTCTCCGAACCCACTCGCGGATCCGAGATCATCGAGTTCTGAGACTGCGACGGACCCTGCGTCTGTTTGTCCGTCGGCAACTGCAGGACGGTGATCTTGCCGTAGTTCTTCGGATCCGAATCCACCGAAATGTGGGCCGAGAGGAACTCACGACGGAAGCCGACCATCGGGCTGATGAGGCGGAACGCCGGCTCACCGGTCTCCTGATCGCCGACCATCACGTAGAACGGCGGCTCGTTCTGGTTGGAACCTTCGACCGTCGGCTCGTTGGGTACCGACCAGAACGCGTTGTTGGTGAAGAACTCGGTCGGGTTGTCGACGTGGTACTTCGCCAACATCTCGCGCTGGACCTTGAACAGATCCTCCGGGTACCGGAAGTGCGCACGCAGGTCGTCGGAGATCGCGCTCTGCGGCTGGACGGTGTTCGGGAACACACCCTTCCAGGCGTTGAGGACGGGATCGTTGTCATCGACCTGGTACAGGGTGACCGTTCCGTCGTAAGCGTCGACGGTGGCCTTCACCGAGTTACGGATGTACGACACCTCCTTCTTCGGGAGGAGTCGGCCAGTGGTGGCGTCGACACTGTCGGCCACCAGGCCCTCGAGCGAACTGCGCTGCGCGTACGGGTAGTTCTCGAGCGTTGTGTACGCGTCGACGATCCAGACGATCTTGCCGTCGACAGCAGCCGGGTAGGCGTCGCCGTCCATTGTCAGCCACGGAGCAACCTGGCCGACGCGATCGCGCGGGTCACGGTTGTAGATGATCTTGGAATCGGAGCCGACCGCACCGGAGAACAGGATGTTGCGCTCGGTGTACTTGGCGGCAAACGCCAACCGATTGAACCAGTTTCCGATATCGACACCACCGGATCCGGTGTACGTGTACTTGGTCTGCTCGGTGTCGTACTCACGCGGTTCGGAGCCGCTCGCCCCACCGACGATCGCATAGTCCGCGGTGCCCTGAGCGATGACCTCGCCGTAGTAAACGCGTGGCTGATCGACCGGAATGACCTGCGTTCCTGCGGCCAACGACGCGATGTCGCTTACCGTGTAGATCGGGTAACCCGCGTTGTTGTTGGCTGCTTCCTTGGTCGGATCGAGGACCGGAGCGGTGATCCTGTTGGCCGGCGCTGCCACCAAGCCGTCGCCGTGTGTGTAGACGGTGTGCTTGTTGATCCAGTCCGTCTGGTTGCCCTGCAGGTTGTTGGGCGAGAGTTCACGCGCCGCAACGATGTAGTCCTGCATTTCGCCCGCGACCTCGTAGCGGTCGATGTCGAGCGACGGCGGGAATCCGTAGAAGTTCTGACGCTGCTGCTGCTGTGTGAACGTGGGCGAAAGAATGTTGGGATCCAGCAAGCGTGCGTTTGCAATGGTCGTGACGTCCGCCGGAACGTCGCGCGGAATTGCGGTGCCGTCACCCGAATACGGCTGATAGGTCACCTTGTCGTCGGTGATGCCGTACGCCTGCCTGGTGGCGGCGATGTTCCGCTCGATGTATGCGCTTTCCTTGTCTGCGGCGTTCGGCTTGACCGAGAACTGTTCGACGATCATCGGCCACACGGCACCGACCAGAACCGACGACAGCACGAGCAGAGCGACAGCCATCGCCGGAATGCGGAGATCCCGCGTGAAGATGGCCGCGAAAAACGCCAGCGCACAGATCACTGCGATGGACAGCAGGATCAGCTTGGCCGGCAGCACCGCGTTGATGTCGGTGTAACCGGGGCCTGTGAACGTTGGCTCCTTACGATCGCTCGAGAGCAGCGAGTACCGGTCGAACCAGTACGCAACTGCCTTGAGCAGAACGAAAGTTCCTGCCAAGACTGCCAATTGGATGCGAGCAGCCGTGGTGAACGTTCCCGCACGACCGGCGAGTTTGATGCCGCCGAAGATGTAGTGCGTGAGAAGGTTCGCTACGAACGCCAGGAGAACCGCGACAAACAGCCAGTTCAGCACGAAGCGGTAGAACGGCAGATCGAACGTGTAGAAACCGACGTCGAGGTTGAACTGCGGATCGGAGATCCCGAACGAACCACCATTGAAGAACAACTGGACCGTGACCCAGTTGGCCTGCGCGATCAACCCGGACAGCAGTCCGATTGCGATCGGGATGATCACACCGAACAGACGCAGACGCGACATGACGGTGGTGCGGTAGCGCGCGATCGGATCATTCGGACCGGACACCGGAACAAAAACAGGACGCGAGCGGTACGCGAGCATCATCGCCAACCACACGATGGCACCGACCACAACACCCACGACGAGGAAGAGCAGCGCGCGGGTCAGGAGAACCTTGGTGAAAACACCTCGGAAATTGACTTCGCCGAACCACAACCAATCGGTGTACATGCCGATCAGTCGCGGACCGATCAGCAGGAGTACCGCAACAATTACGGCTACCCCCAACAGGATTCGACTGCGTCTGGACAGAGAGGGTAAACCTGCGGGGGGCCGCATGCCCACGTGCCACGCTCCAAGATTCGGCGACGCCGAGGCGCCGCAACCGAGTGCATCGATCAGTGCAGCCATGCCCGAGTGGACTTGGCCGTTTCGGACCACTCTACGTAACAACAGTCACGGCGTGACAACACGAGGTGCAAGGATGAACGGGTGAGTGAAGAAAATCCGAACAGGTCACCGAAGGCGCTAGCCCGGTGCGTTCATGAAGTTGTCGACCACATCGACGCCGAAGGCTGGGATCAGCCACCCAAGTTGTATGCCCTGGTACCCACCGAGCTGCTTGCCGCAGCCGAACCGGGCCTGCTCGACCAACTCGAGGACGGGGCCGAATACACCCCGATCGAACAGGAGCCACTCCCCGACGACATCATCGGCGGATCACGCGCACTCGACGAGTTCCTGGCCACGACCAATTGGCCCGACTCCGTCGAGGGTTGCATCCTCGTGCAGGAAATCGTGGTTCTGCCGCCCGCCGCGGAATCGGATCTCGACCATGCCGTCGAGCCGGTCTTGACCGACGAACACGCGGCTGACGAAATTGCCCGACTGACGGCCGACGCGCACCCGGACCGACGAGCGGCACGCCTGTTTGTCGGCGTCCTCCGCGACGGCCCGTCCCTGTCGCTGTTGCAGATGCGCCCGGACGAGGACGCAGATCCATACGCCGAGCCGGCGCTTCTGACGTACGACGGTTTGGCTCCTCACATCGTTCATGCGTTGTACGCGACGCTAGACGAAGTCGAAGACGACTAGCAGAGGACTAGCAGCTGGGTGCTTCGCCGCCCGAGTTGAGGCTGTCGAGTGCGTCAACCGCGCCGGACAGGTTGTCGACCTTCACCAGTCGAAGCCCGTCCGGCGCGTTCTGTTTTGCCTCGTCGCAGTTCTGCGCAGGGACGAGGAACGTCGAAGCACCGGCGTCCGCGGCTGCGATGAGCTTGAAGCGGATTCCTCCGATGGGCCCCACGGTGCCGTCCGAATCGATGGTCCCGGTTCCCGCGACGAACTGACCGCCGTTGAGTTCACCTGGCGTCAGCTTGTCCAACAGCGCGAGGGTGAACATCAGGCCGGCTGACGGTCCACCGATGTCGGCAAGGTTGAACGTCACGTCGAACGGAACGTCGGGAACCTCTTCCGGCGTGATGCCGAGGTATCCGAGTTCGGGTTGGTTCGGCCGGGCTCCGACAGTCACGGGCACTGTCGTTTCGGCACCGCCGCGAATCACGGTGACCGGCACCTGCGTGCCCGGCGCTATCGCCGCAACGGTTTCTTGCACCGCACCGACGGTGTCGACGGGGGTATCACCGATCTTCACCAGCGTGTCACCTTCGGCCAATGCACCACTGGCGGGACCGTCGGGAGTGACCTTCGTGACGGTCAACGCGACTGGCTTGCCCAGGAAGTTGAGTGCCGCGAGTTCCGCGCTGTTCTCGGACTGCTGGAAGTCAGCTGTGTTGGCCTGCTGAATTTCTTCCTTCGTCTTACTCGGCGGATACACCTCGGCGCGGGGAACCAATCCGTGCTCGCCGCTGGCCCAGAGACCAAAAGCCTCGAAGAGATTGAGGCCGTCACGAACGGAGACGGTGGTCATATTGAGGTTGCCGGTTGTCGGATCGAGTTCGGTGCCCTCGATGTCGACCACGGATTTCGTGACCTGCTTGCCGTCGACGGTGGTGTCGACTGTGCCCAGCGTGTTGAACGTCGGTCCCGGCCCGAGCGCGACGTACGGAACGGTGACGAGCGATCCGACGATGCCCAAGACGACGATGGGAGCTAGGGCGGCCAGGAGAGTCACGATCCGTCGATTCACCTTGTCCAGGGTAGAGCCATTGCCTCCGCTGTTCGCCATCAGCGTGACAGCGCGCATTACTCGAGGCCTCCAACCCTTGTACCGTTGAGGTATGAGCAACATGCCGTTCGGCTTCTCCAACTCCGACGACGATCCCGACCGTGACAAGAACGCGGCCGGTGGCAATCCGTTCGGGGGTGGTGACATGCCGTTCGGATTCGGTGCGGGCGGTGAAGGTTTCGACCCCGCACAACTCGGGCAGATGCTGACGCAATTCGGCCAGATGCTCAGTGGCATGGGTTCGTCGATGGGTTCCGGCGGATCGGGTCCTGTCAATTACGACGTCGCGAAGAAACTCGCGCGCCAGCAGATCGGTTCTGTCACACCGATCACCGAGGGCAACGTCAAGGCCATCGCCGACGCGGCCCACCTTGCGGAACTGTGGCTGGACGCTGCAACGACGCTGCCCGCCGGCGCCACCAAGACCGTTGCGTGGACGGCTAACGACTGGCTCGACAACACCATCGACACCTGGAAGCGCCTGTGCGATCCGGTCGCCGAGAAGGTGTCGGGGATGTGGGCTCAGGGCCTGCCGCCCGAGGCCGCTCAGATGGCCGGCCCGATGATGGGAATGCTCACGCAGATGGGCGGACTCGCATTCGGTTCACAGCTCGGCCAAGCTCTCGGCCAGTTGTCCAAGGAAGTGTTGTCCTCCACTGATATCGGCCTCCCCCTTGGCCCGGCAGGGACCGCCGCTCTTCTTCCCGCGGCCGTTCAGTCGTTCAGTGACGGGCTCGAACAGCCCAATCAGGAAATCCTGGTGTTCCTCGCCGCACGTGAGGCTGCTCACCATCGCCTGTACAGCCATGTGCCGTGGTTGCGCCAGCGAGTGCTCTCCACCGTCGAGGAATATGCCCGCGGGATCACCATGGACTTCTCGGCGATGGAGGAGTTCGCCAAGGATCTCGACCCGTCGACTCTGGCCGATCCCGCCAAGTTGGAAGCCCTGATGCAACAGGGCACCTTCGAACCGCAGACCACTCCGGAGCAGAAGGCCGCTCTCGAGCGCCTCGAAACACTGCTGGCTCTGGTCGAGGGCTGGGTGGAGACGGTAGTCACCGCCGGACTCGGTGAACGCCTGCCCGGTGTTGCCGCGATGAGCGAGACGCTTCGCCGTCGACGCGCCACCGGCGGACCGGCAGAGCAGACGTTCGCAACACTCGTCGGACTCGAACTGCGTCCGCGCAAGGTCCGCGAAGCCGCAACTCTGTGGCAGCGCTTGACTGCCGAAGCCGGAATGGAAGCCCGCGACGGCATCTGGTCGCACCCGGATCTGCTGCCTGATTCCAGCGACCTCGATGCCCCGACCTCGTTCATCGAACGTGTCACCGGTGGTGGCGAGTCCGGCAATTTCGACGATCCGATGGCTCAGCTCGAGGCTCTGCTGGCCAAGGAACGGGCCGCCGAAGAAGCCATGGACAAGACAAAAACAGACAAGCCGAAATCGGACAAGCCGGCTGACGACGGCCAGGACGACAAGTAAACCGAAAAGTTGCGATCCACGCCGAAGTGCAAGGTCAGCGCTTCGAAAGCCTGTGGATAACTACGATTTTCGCAATCCGGAGAGCTCAGCTCACTGTCACTATCGGTGAATGAGCACACCGAACACCACACGATCCGTGGGTCCCGAATGGGATCCACGGATCGTTGTTCTTCTGCGCCCGGACGGCCGGCTTCAACTCGGATGGCGCCCGGGGAAAGCTGTGATCCTGACTCCCCCTGACGGAATCGACGGCAGGGACCTGCAAGCCCTACTCCGCTTGATGGACGGACACACGAGTATCGCGACCATCATGTGGACTGCGACGGGGCGCGGTATCAGCGCCGCAGTGATGACCGAACTGCTCGCCGAACTCACCGCGGGCGGATACCTCCGGGCAAGTCGGGGCGAGCGCGCCGACGCAGGATCGATTCGCGTCCACGGGCAAGGACCGCTGTCCGACTCCATAGCCCAGGCTCTGCGTCACGGCAGCTCTTCCGTCCATCGCTCACACGGCTACCGAAGCAGCCACGTCGTTGCCGGGTGGCGGAATGCACTTGTTGTCCTGACCGATGACGTGGTCACCGATCCTCGTCTATGTGCCGACCTCGTCCGGTACGGCATACCCCACCTTGCCGTTCACCTGCGCGACGGCTGCGGCGTTGTCGGGCCATTGGTGCTGCCCGGGCACTCGAGTTGTCTGCGATGCGCCGACATCACCCGGGCGGCCCATGATCCGGACTGGCTGCACCTGGCGGCGCAGTTGCTCGGTAGCGCCGGTTACGCCGATCCCGCGATGATTCATGCGACCACCGCGCTCGCTCTGTCCGAGATCGAGTCGGCGATCAGTGCGTCCGAAGCGACGGCGCCGGCCAGCTTGTTCTCTACCCTCGAGATCGATCTTGTCCCATATCGCATCACGACACGTCGCTGGCCTCGACAAACGTCGTGCAGTTGCCATTACCTTGCACCCGTGACGGGCGCCGGTGGCATCCGTCAGACATGATGGTGGGGTGTCCGACATCCCGCGCAAAAGCTCTGCCCGTACTGCCAAACTCGCAAGCATTCCGATTGGGATGGCCGGGCGGGCCGCAATGGGCTTCGGACGCAAGCTCGCCGGTGGTGACAAGGACCAGATCGACGCCCAGCTCAGCGCCAGGGCCGCGGAGCAGTTGTTCTCGGTTTTGGGTGAACTCAAGGGCGGCGCCATGAAGCTGGGCCAGGCGCTCAGCGTCATGGAAGCGGCCATTCCGGAGGAATTCGCGGAGCCGTATCGCGAGTCCCTGAACAAGCTCCAGGCCGCCGCGCCGCCGTTGCCCGTCAAGCAGGTCCACAAGATGCTGGATCAGCAGCTGGGAACCAAGTGGCGCGATCGATTCCAGTCCTTCGACGACACCCCCACCGCGTCGGCCAGCCTCGGGCAGGTCCATCGGGCCGTGTGGTCCGACGGACGCGACGTAGCCGTCAAGGTGCAGTACCCCGGCGCCGACGAAGCCCTGCGCGCCGATCTCAAGACCCTCGCCCGATTTGCCGGCCTGTTCGGATCGGTGATGCCCGGCGTCGACGTGCGTCCGGTCATCGAGGAGTTCACCGCGCGCACCGAGGAAGAACTCGACTACCGGATCGAAGCTGACAATCAGCGAGCATTCGCCGCGGAATTCGACGGCGATGCACAGTTCCTCATCCCGCGCGTCGTTGCCAGCGCACCGAAAGTTGTTGTCACCGAATGGATGACGGCAACACCGCTGACCAGGATCATCGAGAGCGGAACGCCGAACCAGCGCAATGCAGCCGGTGCGCTGCTCGCCGAGTTCCACTTCGCGTCACCGGCGCGCGTCGGCCTGCTGCATTGCGATCCGCACCCCGGGAATTTCATGTTGCTCGACGACGGCCGGTTGGGTGTCATCGATTTCGGTGCGGCGGCCCCGTTCCCGGGCGGGCTACCCACCGTCTTGGGAACAATGGTCAGACTGGCGGTCGACGAACGATTCGACGAACTGACAGAACTGTTGCGCGCCAACGGTTTTGTCATTCCGGGCCGCACCGTCACCGAACAGGAAATCGCCGACTACCTACGTCCGTTCACCGATCCGATTCAGACCGAGTCGTTTCACTTCACTCGAACCTGGCTTCAACGAGCCGCCGGAACTGCGACCGATTTCAACAGCGCGCAGTTCCGGACGGCCCGGGCACTCAACTTGCCGCCCGAGTACCTGATGATCTTCCGAGTCCTCCTCGGCTCGGTGGGCATCTGTGCCCAATTGGACGCGTACGCCCCGTACATGGAGATCCTGACCCGGTGGCTGCCGGGATTTGCGGAGCCACAGGTGTAACAGGTGTAACCAGCTCCTCAGGCACACACGAGTTGCTTACGGGGCCTGCCCCTCGGCCTCTTGGTTGCTATGACTGCACCGTGGTCGAGGATTTCTCCGCCCCACACTCCCCACGGCTCTTCGCGGTCGAGAGCTGCACCCAGGCAGAGGGAGCGGATGGGGCACTGCGCGCAGAGCGCCTTGGCTTTTTCGAGTTCTGCCGGGGACTCCGCGAACCACAGATCGGGATCGGATACGCGGCACGGCAGGTCGTGGCGGGTGGAAGCGATCTCGATGAATGTGACGGCTCGACATGTCTGGGTAGACAACTCGTCTCTCCTAGCTTGGATGCGACAGGCGTGTCGCAAAAAATGGGTTCGATGGGTGCGAACCACAACCGAGCGGGAAACCGGAAAGCACGGGATCCAACACAAAGGCCACGGTCCGCGTAATGCGGGGTCCGTGGCCGTAAGTGAACGGATGTGTCCTATCGAGGATTTTCTCGATGGCTTAGAGACACGGACCTGATTGCTGCTGGGTGCAGCTGGGCGGCGGCAACAGCGAACTGTTCACGCACGGGGTACGAAATCATGTTCGTCATTTTTGCCACCTCCATTTCTGATCGGTCCGGATAATTTTCAGCGCACGAGTCTCCCCGTAGCACTGGAAACCAGACTAGAGAATTCTCGGAAACTGCACAACCTATTTTTGACCTGCAGTTTTGCAAATAATGAGGACGTCTTCGCCGTAGTCTTCGAGTTTCTTCGGTCCGATTCCGTTAATGGCAACCAGGCCCCGAGCGTCCTGTGGCCGTTGCTCGGCAATCGCAGTCAGCGTGTTGTCGCTGAACACGACGTAGGCAGGCACCTTTTTCTCGCGTGACTTGTCGAGACGCCACGCACGCAGGTTCTCGAGCAATTCGACGTCGATGTTGGAAGGACAATTCTCGCATCGACCGAGCATCGTGGCCGACGTTCCCATGAGCGGTTTTCCGCAGACACGGCAACGCTGACGCTTCTTGCCAGACTGCGCGGGCGCGGCAATTCGTGAGGCCGGCGAGTCCTCGGGGATCAACCCGTTCAGGAACCGTGAGCGGCGTCGGGATTTCCGGCCGCCCTCGTTGCGCGCCAACGCCCAGGACAAGTGCAAATGCTCACGGGCGCGCGTAACACCGACATAGAGGAGTCGACGCTCTTCTTCGACCGCTGCCTCATCGGGCGCGGAGTTGGAATCGCCGAGCACGTGCTGGATGGGGAGGGTGCCGTCGTTGAGACCCACGAGGAAAACGGCGTCCCATTCGAGGCCCTTGGCTGCATGCAACGACGCCAACGTGACGCCCTGGACCGTCGGTGGGTGCCGCGCTTCGGCACGCGCCGTCAGCTCCTGCAAGAGTCCGGGCAGCGTCAGTTCGGGATCGTGAACCAACTGCTCCTCGGTGAGCGCAACGAGCGCAGTCAGTGACGCCCAGCGCTCGCGCGCCTGCGTACCGGCTGGTTCCTCGTTGGTCAGTCCGAGTGGGGCCAGTACCGCGCGGACCAGCGAGAGAAGTCCTGAGCCGCTGTCTGCCCCTTCAGGAAGGTCGTCACGACCGCCGGCCTGCCGCAGCGCCGTCACCGCCTGACGAACCTCGGTACGAGTGAAGAAACCCTCGCCGCCGCGCACCTGGAACGGGATGCCGAGCTTGGTGAGTGCCTGCTCGTGCACTTCGGACTGCGCGTTGATCCGGTACAGGATCGCGATCTCCGCCGCCGGTGTGCCTGCGGCGATCAGACGTTTCACCGACCGGGCTATCGCGAGTGCCTCGGACGGTTCGTCGTTGAACTCCGCGAACTCGGGCTCGGGACCCGGCGCGCGTTGTCCGATGAGTTGCAATCGGGTACCGGCGATTCGTCCGGTGGCAGCGCCGATGACCCGGTTGGCCAGCGAGACGACCTCGGGTGTGGAGCGATAGTCACGTTCGAGCCGGACCACTGTTGCCTCGGGAAACTTCCGTGAGAAGTCGAGCAGGTAATTCGGTGTAGCTCCGGTGAACGAGTAGATGGTCTGGTTGGCGTCGCCGACCACCGTGAGGTCGTCGCGGTCGCCGAGCCACGCGTCGAGAACCCGCTGCTGCAGCGGCGTGACGTCCTGATATTCGTCCACGACAAAACAGCGGTAGCGCTCACGGAACTCGTCGGCCACGGACGAGTGCTCCTCGAGTGCCGCAGCGGTGTGCAGGAGAAGATCGTCGAAATCGAGCAGCATGCCGTCCTGGCCGCGCGCCTTCAATTCCTCGTACGCCGCGTAAACCTGCGCTACCTTCGCCGGATCGGCCGGTGCCTCCCGGCGGAACTTGGCAATGGTGCGCGGGTAATCCTCCGGCGCGATCAGCGACGCTTTGGACCACTCGATCTCACTCGCGAGGTCGCGCACGCTTTCGGTGCTGGTCGGCAAACCCACCCGGGCTGCGGCGCTGCTGACAACAGCGAACTTACGATCCAGCAGACGCCATTCGGTATCGCCGATCACCTGCGGCCAGAAGTACTTGAGTTGCCGCAGCGCAGCAGCGTGGAACGTGCGCGCCTGTACCTGGGGGCCGCTGCCACCAACACCCAACTCCCGCAGTCGGCCGCGCATTTCACCGGCTGCGCGCGCGGTGAACGTGACCGCCAGGACCTGCCCGGCCTGCACATGACCGTCGGCAACCAGGTGGGCGATTCGCCGGGTAATCGTGCGTGTCTTGCCTGTTCCGGCACCCGCGAGTACACATACCGGGCCGCGTGGAGCGAGCACGGCGGCTGATTGTTCCGGGTCCAGTCCGGTGTCCGCAGGCATGAGCACCATCATGGCAGGACGTACCGACAGCGCCGCCGCGTGCCCGAGCGTATGTGGGCAAGCGAACACGGCCGGTTACGGAACAACAACCGAACTCGTGGTGTTATATGCGCCGTGACTACTTCCGAAAAAGCTCCTGCCCTCACCATCTACTCGACCACGTGGTGCGGCTACTGCCGCCGCCTCAAGACCCAGCTCAACGCGTCGGGCATCGAGTACACCGAAATCGACATCGAGAACGATCCGTCGGCAGCCGAATTTGTCGGCAGCGTCAACGACGGCAATCACATCGTCCCGACGGTGAAGTACGCCGACGGAAGTGTCGCGACCAACCCGTCGCTCAATCAGGTGAAGCAGGCCCTCGGACTGTAGGGCTCTATTTGACCCAGCTCTCGAGCATTCCTCGCGCAATCGAGATGGAACCGGGTAGGAGCAACGGCGCGTCGGCGTCGGACGCCCAGTCCCCCAGTTCGAGAGCAGATCGCACCTCTTCCTTGGTGAACCACGCTCCCTCGGCGATCTCGCCGTCCGCGAACACCAGCGGATCGGCGGGGTCGCCGATCGCCGTGAATCCCAGCATCACCGAACGCGGGAACGGCCACGGCTGACTGCCCAGATACCGGACGCTGTGGACGTCGACGCCCACTTCTTCCTTGATCTCGCGCACCACACACGTCTCGAGTGACTCCCCCGCTTCGACGAAGCCTGCCAGGATCGAGAATCGTCGCGGCGGCCACGTCGGCTGGCGAGCCAGCAGTACTCGATCTGCGCCGTCGTGCACCAGGCAGATCACTGCCGGGTCGGTGCGCGGGAACTCTTCGTGGCCGGTGGTCGTCGAAATGCGTGACCACCCGGACATCGTCGGCTCACTCGGAGCCCCGTCGATCGAGCTGAATCCGGCACTGTCGTGCCAGTTGAGAATGGCGATCGCGCCCGTCAGTAGACCTGCGTCCGCGTCGTCGAGCGTTCCGCCCAACATCCGCAGATCCGACAGTTCTCCGGCAAGGAGTGACACGCGCACAGCCCATACATGCTTGTTGTCACGAATTCCGAGAAACACTGCGCCGCGGACAGGTTCCGCACCCAGGTCGGTGGCCTCGCCGAACACCAACTGCCCGTCGGACACCTTCACCTGACCGCGCGAGTTGACTCGTAAGAGCGACGCGTCACTCCACCCCGCGGTCAGTGCGGCTGCGTCGGACCGTAATTCCTCGGCGCGGCCGACACTCGAGCGGGAAAGCAGAGGCGTTTCGGTCAGCTGGAAGTCGTTCACGCTGACGACATTACTGGGCGCCGAAATACCGGGTTCCAGCTATCAGCTGACAACGCGACGGATGTACAGCAGGCGATCGTCTGCCTCGACAGCGTCGACCTCCGGTGAACCGACCCGGACCAGTCGCCCGTCGCGAACAACGCCCAGCACGATGTCGGACAGGTGACGCGGTGATCCGCCGACCTCGTCACGTTCGACAGCACGCTCGGCGATCGCAAATCCAGCCTCGGGTGTCAGGAGATCTTCGATCATCTCGACGACGGTTGGCGTGGTGGTGGCGATGCCGAGGAGTCGGCCTGCGGTTTCCGATGAGAGGACCACGGAGTCCGCACCCGACTGACGCAGGAGATGCGCGTTGTCCGCCTCACGGATAGCCGCGGCGATTCTTGCCTTCGGCGCAATCTCGCGGGCGGTGAGCGTCACGAGCACCGCTGTGTCGTCGCGGTTGGTCGCGACGATGATCGAATTTGCCCGTTGCGCCCCGGCGAGACGAAGCACGTCGGACTTGGTTGCCGAACCGAATACGGTCACCAGGCCCTTGGCCTCAGCGGCGTCAAGCACAGCCCGGTCCGTGTCCACGACCACGATCTCGGATGCGGAAACACCGTCACCGATCATGGCTTCAATTGCTGTGCGCCCCTTGGTGCCGTATCCGACGACGACGGTGTGATTACGCACTTGCTGCCTCCAACGCTGAATTTTGAACGCCTGACGCGAACTCTCGGTCAGAGCTGACAGTGTGGTTCCGACCAACACGATCAAGAAGAAGATACGAAGTGGCGTGATCAACAAAACGTTGACCAGACGAGCCGACGGGGTGAACGGCGTGATGTCGCCGTAGCCGGTGGTCGAGAGCGACACAGTGGCGTAGTAGATGCAGTCGAGAAGCGAGAGCTCGTTGTCCTGCGCGTCCCGATACCCCGCACGATCGATGTACACGATGAGCACTGCGGCTGCGAGCGCGCCGAGCGCAACCAGAACGCGCTTGTAGATAGCGCGGGCAGGACTGGTCTGCAGCTGCGGAATCCGCAGCACCCCGACAAGGGCGAAGTCAGGCTGGTCGGCCAATGATTCCGACCTGGAAAAACGCGCCCGGAGCTTTCCGGCCATACTTGCAACTCTCTCACTAGTAACTACGCAGACGCACCACAGTAGTGGCACGCACAGGCTCTGTAAGGCAGGGTAGGTCAATGTCTTCGAAAAGTTCGACATCCAGCCAGGCCGCCGCACTTCGACTTTCCGCTCTACTGCTCGGCGCGGGAACCATGCACTTTGTTGCGCCATCGTTCTTCGACAGCACCGTCCCCCGCCAACTCCCCGGCGAAGCCCGTACATACACCCAGGTATCCGGTGTCGCAGAATTGGCAATCGGGGCCGCTCTGGCCATTCCGAAAACTCGCCGATTGGGAGCCGGTCTGGCAGCAGCGCTATTTGTTGCGGTGTTCCCCGCCAACATTCAGATGGCAGTGGACTGGTGCCGCAGCAACAAGACGTCCACTGCGCAGAAGGTCGGTTCGATCGCGCGCCTTCCAGTGCAAATCCCCTTGGTGACCGAAGCTCTCAAGGCGCGTCGTAACGCCGGCTAGCTCGAGCTGTCCTCGCGGGCTCCTGCCGTGCGGATGAGGTGCGCCAGCGCTTCACCGTCCGGCAGGTTCTCGGGCGAGATGGTGCGGCCGGTCCGCACGTAGTGGAATGCCGCGCGAACCTTGCGCAGTGGAAACTCTTCCTTCCGTCCCGACGCGCGGGCGCGCGCGGACATCAATTCGCCCCACGCCACGCGGTAGGCGGCCAACTGCATGACCACAGCATCTTCGTTGGCGGCGGACGGTTCAGCTCCGGTCTTCCAGTCGATGACCGTCCAGCCGCCGTCCGAGTCCGCGAACACCGCGTCGATTCGGCCGCGCAAAACCGTTCCGGCGATGGAGGTTTCGAACGGGACCTCCACCTCGACGGGACTGCGGTTAGCCCACGGAGAACGCAGGAACGCATCCTGCAGTTTGATCAGATCGGTTTCCGGGCCGGCTCCGGTATCGGCGGCGCCCGGCAATTCGTCGAGATCCAGCAACCGTGTTGCGCCGAAGCGTCGCTCGATCCACGCATGGAATGCCGTACCTCGCCTGGCCAGCGGGTTCGGTGGATACGGAAGAGGCCGACGCAATCGAGCCGCGAGTTCGTCGGGATCAGCTTTGAGGTCGACCAACTGTGTCACCGAAAGTTGTGCCGGGAGAATCACTTCGGCACGAGCATTGGCGCGGGCCTCTCGTTCTGCCAGGAGCACCGTCACATCCGACGCCCAATTCTCCGGGTCGTCTTCAGGGTCGACTTCAGCGTCGTCAGGGTTGGTTTCAGTGGGCTTCGCCAGCTCTGCCAGTACAGCGGCTGCGCCGGCCTCCACCGCGCCGCGCCGTGAACCGAGCGGATCCGGTGGCCACTGAGCAGTTCTCGGTGTGGATGCCAACGGATTCTCGGTGTCGGGTTCGGGGTCCGGCGCCCAGGTCTCGACAACGCCGATGTCCCCGGTTTCGGTAACCGTCTGGTGCAGTTCGGCCAGGAACTCCGACGGCCCTTTGGGTTCGGCTCCCGACTCGGCCCAGTGGTGCGCCGAAATAAACAGTGCCCGTTCGGTTCGCGTGAGAGCAACGTAGAACAGGCGCCTGTCCTCGTCGAGTCGGCGATCTCCGAGAGCCTGCTTGTGCGCGTCGATCGCGTTCTGCAGATCCTTGCGGTTGTAGACATTCTCGAGGTCGAGCACGGGAACACCGTCGGCCGAATCTGCGTCGACGGCACGGTCACCACGCAGCGAAGGCGGCAATTCTGCAAGCGCTCCCAGCCACGAACCGGACGCCGTCGAGGACGGGAACACACCGTCGCTGACGTGCGGAACGGCAACAACTTCCCATTCCAGTCCCTTCGCGGAGTGCACCGTCAGAATCTGGACCCGATCCGGCGCCACCTCCACTTCGCCGGGCGTCAGCCCTTTTTCGATCTGTTCGGCGGCTGCGAAGAACGACAACATCCCAGTGAGATTGGCGGTGGGACGCGTCGCGTAGTTGGCAACAACATCGGCAAAGGCGTCGAGGTGCTCACGACCTGCGGTACCAAGCACACCGAGTCGCGTCCGTGCACCGGCCTCGATTCCGATGCCGAGCACCCGCTCGACCTCTGCCACCAATTCTGTGAGCGGTTGTCCGATGCGTTCACGCAACGAGGCCAGCTCACCGGCCACGGCGCCGATTCGCGCATAGCCGAGCGCCGAATAGTTCTCGGCCGGACCAGGATCCGATATCGCATCGACCAGCCCCGCCTGCTCGGCCTGCTCACCGGGCAGTGAATCCTGCACGGCCTCGGCCAACGCAGCCGAATCGGTGACGGCACCCGCCGTACCGTAACCCGCAGAAATCGCAAGCTCCCGAGATCGCTTCGACAGTGCGGCAACGTCCTTGGCACCGATCTGCCAGCGCGCCCCCGTCAGCAGGCGCACCGCGGCGCTGCCCGCCAACGGATCGGCTACTACCCGCAGCATCGCAATGACGTCGGCAACTTCGGGGGTGTGCAGGAGTCCACCGAGGCCGACCACCTCGACCGGCAAGCCGGCTGCTCGCAGTGCTTCGGCCAGCGGCGCGGCGTCGGCATTGCGACGGATCAGCACCGCTGCGGTAGGCGGCGGTCGATCATCGGCGCGCGCAGCGTCGTACTGCTCGGCAATTTTCTGCGCCACCCACTCTCGTTCCTGCTCGACGTCAGGCAACAATGCGAGCCGGACATCGCCGGCAACTGCCCCAGGCCGGGCTCGCAAGGTGCTGACGGCAACCCCGCGTCGACGAAGCGGCGCAGACGAGAGATTGGCAAGTTCGAGTGCCTCCGGCGGATTGCGCCAGCTTGTCAACAATTCGAGGGTCGGAGCCGGGTTTCCGTTCGCGAGTGGGAAATCCGTCGCAAAGCGTGGGAGGTTGGCTGCCGATGCGCCGCGCCACCCGTAGATGGACTGCATCGGATCGCCGACGGCTGTCAAAGCCAGGCGGGCGTCAGTGCCGCCGCCGAACAACGAGGACAGCAACACTCGCTGAGCGTGACCGGTGTCCTGATACTCGTCGAGGAGCACCACCCGGAAGCGACTCCGTTCTGCTTCTCCCACTTCGGGGTGCCCCGAAGCAACGCGCGCCGAGAGAGACATCTGACTACCGAAGTCGAGGGCTCCTTCC
Source organism: Rhodococcus sp. AD45-ID (assembly GCF_003023755.1). Classification (NCBI taxonomy): domain Bacteria; kingdom Bacillati; phylum Actinomycetota; class Actinomycetes; order Mycobacteriales; family Nocardiaceae; genus Rhodococcus; species Rhodococcus sp. AD45-ID. The sequence continues at coordinate 531,050 of NZ_PYHL01000001.1, forward strand.
CACCGCAACGTCTCGGACAACCTCGCAACCAGCGGCAGGAGTTCGACACGCTTGTGCTGGACCTCGAGGTATCCGAGCAGTTCCTTGCTCGGTCCGCCGCGCTGCTTCGGCCCGGCAGGCAACGTGTGGATCAACGCGTCGAGTTCCGCGTGCGCACCGCGCAGTTGATCTGGGTCCACAAGATGCTCGGACAGCTGACCGGCCAGTGCCAGAACGGTTTCGGTGATCGACCCCGGATTCTTGTCGGTATCGAGATCACCGTCCCAGCCGCTGACAACTCGGTGCGCGACCTGCCACAGTTCCGTCTCCGAGAGCAGAGTCGCCGACGGTTCGATAGGCAGAAGAAGCCCGTGTTCGGACAACAGCCGGCCCGCATACGCGTGATACGTGCTGACCTCGGGTTCGCCGGCCAGTATCCGCGCACGCACTCCCCCGGTGGGGTCGAGGGCGCGCAGAACATCGGAACCGACAAGCCGGGCAAGGCGCTTGCGAATGCGAGTAGTGAGCTGCTGCGCGGCTTTTCGGGTAAACGTCAGACCCAGCACGGCCTCGGGGTCGACAAATCCGTTGGCCACCAACCAGACGACGCGGGCAGCCATTGTTTCGGTCTTGCCGGCGCCGGCGCCGGCAACAACCAGCGTCGGGCCCAGTGGTGCGGCGATGACCGCGGCCTGTTCCGGCGTCGGCGGGTGCTGGCCGAGAGCGAGCGCAAGATCGACCGGGCTGATCTTGGGTCGCCGCGCCTTGGACGCCATCTAGGAACTCACCTGCCGTCCTTCGTCGTGGGCGGGGCAACTGGACCGCACCGGGCAGTGGCGGCATCCGTCGTTGACCCGTGCCAGATACTGCGGCCCCTGCGTTGCGGCAGCGGCATTGTGGATGACATCACGCCACATCTCGACGGCCTCGGCGGTCAGCGGCGGCTGAACACGCTGCGTCGCACCGTCTTTCTTGTTGGACTTCGCCACGAATACCAGCCGGGCCCCACCGGGTTGCGTCGCAGGCTCGCCCGCTATCGCCCCTTCCGCTGCCGCCACCTGATAGGCCGCCAATTGCGCATGGGACTGCGCCGCGTCGTTGCTGACCGGGTTTCGCGCAGTCTTCACGTCGATGACGACAGGACGCCCCTCGGTGTCGCGCTCGAGTCGATCGATGCGGCCGCGGAGCTTGACGGCCGGCTCCCCCTCCTCGCGCGGTTCGAGAATGCCCTCGACCGCGACCTCCACACCGACTTCGGTGAGTTCGCCGCGGGTGGAACTCATCCAGGCCGTGAACGTGGCCAGCATCTCGCGGGTGCGATTGAGTTCCCGGCGCGAGTACCACTGCGAACCCAAGTCGATGGATTCCCAGGCATTTTCGAGTGCCTTCTCGACCTGATCCGGTGGTATACGCCCGGCGAGTGCCTGAACGAGAGTGTGGACGAGCGTGCCCGCGATGGCATGGGTGTTGTCGCCATCGGAACCGCCATGACGTTCGAACACCCAACGCAGCGGACATGTTTCGAGCAACTCGATGGTGGACGGCGAGAGCGCCACCGGGCCGTCCTCCGGCTGCCACAACGGTTCGACAGTGCTGGGCGAGCTGGTGCCGTACCACTGATCGGGGTGCGCGCCGCGCACTCCCGCTGCGGCCAGCCGCGCCAATTGACGAGCTGCACGCGCGTGCTTCTCGGGATCGCCCGCGGCGAGGTCCGGATCGCAGACCACACTGCGCAATTGGGCGACCAACGCCGGCAAGGACAACACCCGGGTGTCACCGGGTTCGGGAGCGGGCACCGCCGGTTCACCTGCGCCGTCGTCATCGAACTGATCGCCGCGCAGAAGCTCGTCGACAAATCGTGACGGCACCAGATCGGTATCACCCGAGGCGGATTCGACGGCTGTCACCAACAACCGGCGGCGTGCGCGAGAACATGCCACCAGGAAGAGTCGACGCTCCTCGGCCAGCAGCGGCGCAGTTCTCGACAACCGCTCTTCGGCGGAATCGCTGCCGTCCGACACACCGTTGATCAAATCGATCAGCGCCTCCGTCCGAAGGAGCGAACCGCGTGCCCGCAAGCTGGGCCACAGCCCTTCCTGAACACCGGCCACCGCGACAACAGCCCACTCACGTCCGGCCGCTGCGTGCGCACTGACAACAGTGACCGCATCCGGCGCGATCACCGAGCGCGAGCGCGAATCGGTGGGGATCTCCTGACTGGTGAGGTAGTCGACAAAACCCGCGAGCTGCGAACGCGGCAAGCGGTCCACGTAAGTGGCTGCGGCATCGAACAGCGCAACTACTGCGTCGAGGTCGCGATCTGCCTGCGAGCCGATCGGACCGCCGCGCGCCGACGCGGCCGCCCAGCGGCGTTCGAGCCCGGTGGCCTGCCACGCCGCCCACAGGACTTCCTCGACGCCGAGTCCACGATCGAGCGGCACGCGGGCTTTGCGCAATACCGACAGCACTCGATTCAGCGCGGCAGATTCGACGTCGGTCAGCTTTGCGGTCAATCGCTTGGATTGCGCTCGGTCTTCGTCGATCAGGATGAGCCGCAACAGTTCTGCGGACTCGCGATCCTTCCCCGAAGCAAGTTCGATGCGGCGCAGACCGCGCCGCAACCGCCGCAGTGTCACCGGTTCGGCGCCGCCGACGGGGCCGGACATGAGCGCCAAGGCGTCGTCGCCGGTGAACCCGTCTCGCCCGAGCGCCCGAAGTAGCAGGAGTAGCCCGGACACTCCGTGTTGACGGGCAAGTGGGAGTTCGGTGGCTGCGGTGGTGACTGGGACGCCTGCCGCCAGCAAGGCACGTCGAAGCGGAGCCAAGGTTCGCGGAACCGAACGCACGATGACGGCCATGTCGGACCACGCAATGCCGTCGAGGAGGTGCGCGCGCCGCAAGGTGTCCGCGACCACTGCCGCTTCCTTGGCTGTGGTGCCCAAGACTCGCACCGACGCGTGAGCGGGATTGTCATCAGACAGGTCGGCGGGTACCGCAATCCGGTGAGCGAGGTTGCCGGGCAATCGTGCGGCGACCTTCGCCGCAATGGCCGCGACGTCGGCGTTGTTGCGGTACGTAGTGGGCAGGATGACTGCCCGCTCGTCGCCCTTGTCCGCCAGGTCGAGCAGGAAACGGGAATCAGCCCCGCGGAATCCGAACACGGACTGATCCGGGTCGCCGGCGATCACCGTCGTTGCCGTTCCGGTTCCGATCAGCCGAACCAATTGCGCGGCTTGCGGATCCAAGTGTTGGGCATCATCGACAAGGAGGTGACGGATGCGGGCGCGCTCGGATCGCAACAACTCGGGGTCCGTGGCAAACGCGGTGAGCGCAGCACCGATCAACTCGGCGGCATCAAGTGCCGGCGCCGTCGCCTCCGGGGCTTCGACGCCCACGGACGCGCGCAACAGAACTCCCTGCTCGTACACCTCGGCGAATCGTCCGGCAGCCACCCATTCCGGACGGCCTTTACGCTTGCCGAGCTTGATCAGATCTTCCGGTCCGAGGCCGCGTTCGTTGGCGCGCAACATCAGATCGCGCAGTTCGACGGCAAACCCGTTCATGGCCAGCGCCGGCCTCAGCCGCTCCGGCCAGTACCGCGCGCCGTCCTCGATGTCGCCGCGCAACATCTCACGCAACACCGCGTCCTGTTCGGCCCCGGTGATCAAACGCGGCGGAGCGTTGCCGTGCGCTGCTGCCTGCAACCGCAGCACCGCAAACGCGTAGGAGTGCACGGTGCGGACCAGCGGTTCCCGAGTTGCCTGCGGGCCACGCTCGCGTTCGAACCCGAACAGGCCCGCGGTGATCTGTTCGCGCACCGCTGTTGCCGCCCGACGCGACTGTGTGAGGACCAGAACGGATTCCGGGTCTTCGCCGCCGGAAATCTTGGCAACCGCCAGATCGACCAGTAGTGACGACTTGCCGGTTCCCGGACCGCCGAGCACCTGCCAGGGATTCCACTGCTCACCGCCGAAGGCCAGCATGAACGGATCGTCGGCGGGCTCCGCGAACAATTGCGCAGCGGCGGCGTCCCACTTCCGCGGAACGAGTGAGGGCGCGGCCCGGTGCACCAACCGCGCCCGCGGGATGGTGTTCTTGGTGCGCGCCGGCGGTGGCGCCACAATCGTCTCACTCACCCAGGCATTCCATCAGAGGGCACCGACACGGCACACATCGCCCGCGTCGGGCAAGATTGGCCTGTGCCCGCACTCCACACCTATCTGTACGGCCCGGCCGGTGCGCCGGAGATACTCTCGTTGCACGGTCTGACCGGCCACGGCCGACGGTGGCAGTCGATGGCCGAGAATCAGCTCCCCGACGCTCGCTGGATCGCTCCCGATCTGCGTGGTCACGGCCGCTCGACCTGGTCTCCCCCGTGGAATATCGAGGCGCATGTTGCCAGCCTGATCGATACCCTGGACGAGCATGCGTCCGGCCCGGTCCTGATCGTTGCCCACTCGTTCGGTGGCGCTCTGGCGCTGCATCTCGCGGCGACTGCGCCGGACCGCGTCCGCGGATTGGTATTGCTCGATCCTGCTATCGGACTCGATCCGGAGTTCATGGGCCGAGTGGCCGAACTCACCATCGGTTCACCGGATTACACGGATGCAGCCGAGGCGCGTTCGGAAAAGGTTCACGGCTCGTGGGGAGAAGTTCCCCCGGCGGTACTGGACGAGGAATTCGAAGAGCATCTGATCCACCTCGACAACGGACGCGTCAACTGGCGACTCTCCACTCCCGCCGTCGTCACAGCGTGGGGAGAACTCGCTCGGCCACCGGTACTGCCACCGAGTTCCATGCCGACGGTGATCGTCCAGGCCATGAAGGTGCAACCGCCGTACGTCACCGACGAGTTCCGCACGGCAATCACCGAGCACCTCGGCCCGAACCTCACCCGCGTCGAGTTCGACTGCGACCACATGGTGCCGCACGTGCGCGCCGACGAGGTTGCGGCCCTGATCCGCAAACTACTCTGAGACTCAGACAATGGCCGCCACCACGGACGAACAGATCGAAGAGGTCCGCCGACTCGTCGCGTCCATACCCGCCGGATGTGTCGCCACCTACGGCGATATTGCCGATGCTGTAGGGCTTTCCAGCCCACGCACGGTCGGGTGGATCATGCGTACCGACTCCTCGGATCTCCCCTGGCATCGGGTTCTGGGTGCATCCGGGAAACCCGCAGCGCACCTGGCGCATCGACAGATTGCGAAGCTGGAATTGGAGGGCGTGCCGATCAAGGACGGCCGGATCGACATGGCGCGCGCACGGCACACCTTCCCGTAAGGCAGCATGGACGCATGAACGCCCATCCGCCTACCTGTGCGCTGATACTTGCCGGCGGACGCGGCACCCGGATGGGTGGTGTCGACAAACCCGGACTTGTGGTGCACGGTCACCGTCTGCTCGACATTGCACTCGCTGCAACAGCACATTTAGGCACGACGGTGGTGGTCGGACCGCATCGCGACGACCTCGACACCGGGGTCGTGCAAACCCAGGAGTCGCCAATCGGCGGTGGGCCGGTGTCGGCACTCTGGGCAGGATTGAACGCCGTTGAACTACCCGACGACGCAGTAGTGGTCGTCCTGGCAGCCGATCTGCCACACGTCAGTCGCGGGGTCGTCGACTCCCTGATCGACTCAACGTCACACCTGGGCCCAGTGACGTGCGCGGTCGACGAGAACAACCGAACGCAATTTCTGTTGTCCGCCTGGGTATTCCATGAACTACGTGAGCGCATCGCGACACTTCGGGAGAGTGCCGGTCTCGACAATCAGCCGATGAAGAAGCTACTGACCCAAGGATTCTCGGCACTCCAGGTGAGTGGCACAGCCGATTGCGACACTCCCGAGGATCTCGAACGGGCACGGGAGCTACCTCGACTGACAATCGCGGGGGCCCGCGCCGCGGTTCTGGAGTCGCTCACACCACTGCGCCCCCGCCGAGCAGTGCTGGCCGAAAGCTTCGGCGCGACGCTCGCCGAACCTCTTGTTGCACAGGGTGATCTACCGCCATCTCCTGTCTCCGCGATGGACGGCTATGCCGTTGCAGGTGACGGCCCCTGGCGGATTCGCCGGGAAGTCCGCGTCGCCGGCGCCGACGCCACTCTCGAGTTGGCAGACGGTGAAGCAATCCGCATCGCGACGGGCGCACACCTTCCCACCGGCGCAAGCGCAGTATTCCGGGACGAACACGTGGTCGCCGATGGCACTCCCCCATTACTGACGCTGTTGCCGAACACACCGCAGCGCAACGACGCTCGGCCGCAGGGCGAAGACTGGACCGTCGGTTTCACCATCGCACCGGCAGGTACACCGGTGACACCGGTACTCGTCTCCGCGGCCACCAGCGGTGAAGTTGTCGAAGGCCTGGTTCGCGGCCCGGTGCGTGCGCGGGTCGTGACAACGGGCGACGAAATCCGACGAGACGGGCCACTGCGCGAAGGCCAGACACGCGATTCCATCGGCGGCATCCTCCCGCTTCTTCTCGGGCGATGCGGCGCGGCATGCATCTCCGACACCCATTTACGCGATACCGCAGATGGTTTCGAGACCACTCTGGGTGCTGACGACGGCGCCGATCTCATCGTGATCGTCGGTGCGACGGGCGGCGGCGCTGCCGACGAAATGCGCTCTGCCCTTGACCGTCTCGGTGCCCACATTGTTGTCGGCAGGGTCGCGTCGCGTCCGGGCGGTTCACAGATCACGGCAGTCCTGCCCACCGGAAAGGTGGTGCTCGGCCTTCCCGGAAATCCTTATGCAGCAGTGACCACACTGTTGACAATGCTGCCCACCATTGTCAGTGCGCTCACCGGGCGAACTCCGTTGCCGCCGTTGCTCGGAGTGGTCGCGAATGCCTCCGAGGTCAGTTCCGATGCCGTGCGACTACTTCCGGTCACGCAGACCGATGACGGCCGCTGGCACGCAGACCCTTCGGTTCGCACCTCACATCTGGCGGGCTTGATAGGCAAGGCAGCGTTTGCGCTTGTGCCCGCATCGGCACCCGACAACGTCGTGGCCGAACTCGTTCTGCTGGGATAAGGCTCACCATTCCTGGTACGACGTCGACGGCGCACTGGTCCCGAGCAGCCTCAGATCACCGCAACGCCGCGGCGAGCCGCCGAATACCGGTCGACCACAAGGTCCACGACACCGGGATCTACTCCGAGAGGTTCGGTGACGCCGTCAGCGCCTGCCGCACCAAGACGTTCGTGAAACAATCCGTGTGCAAGAAGATATGACGCGATGAACACGCGGTGCGCGCCGCGAACTCGGGCTGCTGCAACAACATCCACCACCTTGGGTGTTCCGGTTGCGATATACCCGATATCGACTCGCGTGTCGGCCTGCTCCGCCAGCATCAGGGCGGCGCGCTCGACATCGCGGAGCGCGCGCGAATCGGAAGATCCTGCTGCGGCAAGGACTATCGCGTCGCCGCTGCGCCAACCGGCATCGCGCAATCGGCGCATCAGGACACTGGCCAACGCGGGATCGGGACCGAGCGCAGGCGTGACCGTGACGCCCTGGTGCCCACTGCCTTCCACTTCGCGTCGCACATCGGTGTGAACGTGATATCCCGACGCCAGGAACGCGGGCACGAGAATTGCCCGGCCGGGGATGTCGCGGAGAACCTCCGACGGCGACGGACCCAGGACGTCGACAAAGGCCACCCGAGTTGCACCTACCCTGGTACTGACCGCTTCGGCCAGTGCGGCAATCATTTCCACGCCCCGCGCACTTCGTGTGCCGTGCGCTACGAGAACCAGGACGTCGCTAGAGTTCTGCGTATTCGGTGGGATCGAGTGCAAGACGATAACCTCGTTTCACAACGGTTTGAACGGCTTTGGGAGCGCCGAGGCACGCGCGCAGGCGTGCGACGGCGGTTTCGACGGCGTGTGTGTCGTCGCCGCTGCCCGGAAGGGCGGCCAACAGTTCGGCACGAGAGACGACGTGCCCCGGCCTCGCTCCGAGAGATCGCATGAGAGACATACCGGCCGGCGACACTGCTCGGACTTCACCGTCTACGACAACGCAACCACCGCGGATACTGATTTCGTGGTCACCCGCCTGAATACGGTTGGCACGCTGCGGAAGTTCGTCGACAATGTGTCGCGCCAAGGCTCCAAGGCGAGCCCTGGCCGGTGCTGTGGTCGGGACCTGCAATGCCTCCAGCGGCGCGGAGGTCACCGGTCCGACGCACACTGCCGTCACCGGTCCGCGCATGGCATCGAGAATGCTGTCGAGTCGCCCCGTCGTATCGGCCCGCATCAGGATCGACGCCACCGCCGGTGCACTCGTGAAGCTGACAGCATCAATTGCAGATGACGCGATGGCCTCGATCATCCGGTCGAGCAGAGTCGGATCTTCCGGAGGTTCCCAGCGGTAGACCGGCACCGCGATGACCTCGGCACCCGCGTCCCGCAGCACCTGACAGAAATCGGGGATCGGTTCCCATTCCGTAGTGGCGCCGTGCAACTGGACGGCAATGACCTTTCCCGCAACCCCCTCCGCAAGCAGGTGTTCGAGTACTTCAGCCGACGATTCGGAGGCCGGAGACCATTCTTCGCGCAGGTCCGCTGCGCGAATCGCACCTTTGGCCTTGGGCCCACGGGCCAGTAGACGTGCCGAAGTCAGTGCCGCGGAGAGATTCTCGGCCTCACCCCACCCGTCCGCAGCTTCGAGCCAACCACGAAATCCGATACCGGTCGTGGCAACAACCACCTCGGGCGGACTCGCGATGATCTGCTGCGTCACCCGCTCCAATTCACGGTCGTCGGCGAGTGGGATGATGCGAATAGCCGGAGCGTGCACCACTTCTGCTCCCCGACGAGTCAGCAGCATCGCAAATTCATCGGCACGGCGCGATGCCGTGATCCCGACCGTGAACCCCGCTAGTGGCATGTTGTCATTCACGAGACGGATTCGACAGCCCGAATAGTGCTGTGCACCTGCACCACGCCGGCCCAGACCCTGATCTCGTACACCGGAAGCGACACCGATTCGTCGTCGAGTGCCCGGCCGTCGACCAGCGAGAACGCCTGCTTGAGCAACGGCGACACCACGATCGGCTCACCGTCACGGTCTCCAACCAGTCCGCGTGACATCACCGAGGCACGTCCGTAGGGATCGAAGTTGCCGACGGCACGCAAGGTGCCGTCCTCGAGGAGGAACAGCGCCACCTGCTCACCGCCGCGGAGCAGCACTGCTACCCCGCGTCCAGGGATGAGGTGACTCAGTGGGCACGCCGAAGTCCATTCCAGTCGTTCGGAATCCAGCTTGGCGATCTGCGCATCGATGACACTCATCGAAGTCCTCCTGTCGATCCGGCGACAACGCCGCACGGGTTCTTGTATTAGTTTGTACGGACCCCGTGTTACCCACGGGTTACGCAGCGATTACCGGCGCGTAGGGATGCTCGGCATTCCCATCAATACGGGAACCTTGCGCACTCCGGTCTCGTCGAACACGACCGTCGGGTCGGCTTCTTCCGGCGCATTGACAAACGACACGAACCGCGACAACTTCTCCGGATCACCGAGCACACCGGCCCATTCGTCCTGGTAGCCCTCGACATGCTTGGCCATCAGCGCCTCGAGTTCCTCGCCGATACCCAGGCTGTCCTCGCAAATCACCGACTTGAGGTGGTCGAGTCCGCCGTCCAGCGAGTCCACCCACGGTGCGGTGCGCTGAAGTCGATCAGCCGTGCGGATGTAGAACATGAGATAGCGGTCGATGTACTTGACCAGGGTGACGTCGTCGAGGCCACCAGCGAGCAACTGAGCATGCTTGGGTGACTGTCCGCCGTTGCCGCCCACATACAGATTCCAACCGTTCTCCGTCGCGATGACGCCGACGTCCTTGCCACGGGCTTCGGCGCATTCGCGGGCACATCCCGAGACGCCGAACTTGATCTTGTGCGGCGATCGCAGACCGCGGTAGCGGTTCTCGAGGTCGACGGCCATTCCTACCGAGTCCTGGACGCCGTAGCGGCACCAGCTCGATCCGACGCAACTCTTGACCGTTCGCAGGGACTTGCCGTACGCCTGTCCCGACTCCATTCCCGCATCGACCAGGCGCTTCCAGATTGCCGGCAACTGCTCGACTCGAGCGCCGAACAAGTCGATGCGCTGGCCGCCGGTCACCTTGGTGTACAGACCGAAATCACGCGCCACCTCACCGATCACGATGAGCTGTTCTCCCGTGACCTCGCCGCCGGGCATGCGCGGTACGACCGAGTACGTACCGTTCTTCTGAATGTTGGCCAGGAAGTGGTCGTTGGTGTCCTGCAACGACGCCTGCTGACGGTGCAGGATGTGATCGGAATCCGTGGACGCCAGGATCGACGCGACGACGGGCTTGCAGATATCGCAACCGGAACCCTTGCCGTACTTGGCAATCAGAGCCGAGAAGGTTCGAGTTTGCGTCGACTGCACGATCTGGAACAACTCTGCGCGTGACTGCGCGAAGTGCTCGCAGAGCGCCTTCGACATCACGACGCCCGAATCGGCGAGCAACTGCTTGACAGTCGGAAGGCAACCGCCGCAGGTGGTTCCCGCGCTGGTGCATGCCTTCACAGACGCGATGTCGCACGCGCCCGCCGCGATCGCGCCGCAGATGGCACCCTTCGTCACGCCGTTGCACGAGCACACCTCGGCATCATCCGGCAGCGATCCCGCACCCGGCTTCTCCCCGGCAGGCGAGATCAATGCCGCTGGGTCACCGGGCAGTTCGCGACCGACCAGCGGTCGCAGTGACGCGTACGCCGACGCGTCCCCCACAAGAATTCCGCCGAGCAGGATCTTCGCGTCGTCCGAGACGACAAGCTTGGCGTAGGTTCCCTTGGCTGCATCGCTGAGGACCACTTCGAGAGCACCGGGCGAGGTGGCCATTGCGTCACCGAAGCTGGCGACGTCGACACCCATGAGCTTGAGCTTGGTGGACATGTCGGCACCCGGAAAATCTGCGGCGCCGCCGAGCAGACGGTCGGCCACGATCTCGGCTGTCGTGTAGCCGGGAGCGACCAGTCCGTAGCAACGGCCTTCCACCGCAGCACATTCACCGACGGCGTAAATGTTCTCATCCGAGGTGACACAGCCGAGGTCGGTCAGGATTCCGCCGCGCTCACCCACTGCGATGCCGGCGTCGCGAGCCAGCTGATCGCGCGGACGAACTCCGGCCGAGAAGACCAGCAACGACGCGTCGATGGTGGAGCCGTCGGACAGTTCGACCACAATTCCGTTGTCGGCCTGCGAGATTCCCGCCGTTCCGACACCCGTGTGGACGGTGAGCCCCAACTCGGTGACGAGTCTAGCGAGCAGAGCGCCTCCGCCCTCGTCGACCTGCATCGGCATCAGACGCGCATTGTGCTCGACGACGTGTGCCGTCATTCCCATGAGCGAGAGAGCATTTGCGGCCTCGAGTCCGAGAAGACCACCGCCGACCACTACACCGACTGCGCCCTTGCCGGCTTTCTCGGCGGCAGCGCGGATACCGTCCAGGTCGTCGAGTGTGCGGTAGACAAAGCATCCGTCGGTGTCGTGACCGGGTACCGGCGGAACAAATGGGTATGAACCCGTCGCCATCACCAGTGCGTCGTAGGAGAGCGTGTCGCCGGTGGTTGTCGTGACCGTGCGTGCATCTTTGTCGATCGAGAGCGCGCCTTCCCCCACTCGAAGGTCGACCAGGCTGTCGCCGATGTAATCGTTGCCGGCCAGCGCCAATTCCTTGGGGTCCCAGGCTCCGACGTACGAGGACAGCCCGACTCGGTCGTACGCTGCGTACTGCTCGTCGCAGAGTACGGTCACCGACCAAGTGTTTGCCTCGTCGCGCGAACGGAGCGCCTCGACGAAGCGGTGTCCGACCATTCCGTGTCCGATGACAACAACCGACTTGCTCATGACGCGCCTACTTCCTGATGTAACGAGAGAGTTCTGGAGATTCTGCGAGCCGGGCGTTATGCCGTGACCGCAACCTTCGCGTCGTCGACGTCTGTGGTGAGCGTGGACGGCTTGCGCAGGAAGACGAACCAGGTCACTGCGATGCAGGCGATGTAGAAGGCGAGGAACACCCAGAACGCCATCGTCGCCGACTTCGCGGGGCTGGTGTACGACGCGCGCAGCACCAGGTTGATGCCGACACCGCCCAAACCGCCTACCGCACCGGCAAATCCGATGAGAGCACCGGAAATACTGCGCGACCACGTTGCCTTCTCCGCCCGATCCATGTGGTCGAAGCTCTGCGCCTTCGCCTCGAAGATCGCGGGGATCATCTTGTAGACCGATCCGTTGCCGATGCCCGAGAGCAGGAACAGTGCGATGAATCCGAGAACGAACGTCACCATGATCCCGGCACTTGCGACGCCTGCGGTGTTGTCGTCCATCGTTCCGGCCGTCACGAGGACCGATGCCGCGAAGGCCATGCCGACAAACGTCCACATCGTGATCTTTCCGCCGCCGATCCGGTCGGCGAGTTTGCCACCGAGGGGGCGAGCGATCGAACCGAGGAGAGGACCGATGAAGGCGATCTGGGCTGCATGCAGCGCCGCCGCAGCCGGAGTGGCACCGCCGGCGAGGAAGTTGATCTGCAGAACCTGACCAAAGGCGAAGCTGAATCCGATGAACGAACCGAACGTGCCGATGTACAGGAAGCTGATCACCCAGGACTCGGAGAACTTCAGCGCCGTGGCCATCGAGCGCAGGTCAGACTTCTGGTTACCCAGGTTGTCCATGAACAGTGCAGCACCGACGGCAGCAGCAGCGATGAACACGAGGTAGATGGCGCACACGATCCACGGCGCACGGTTACCGACGGTGGCGATCACCAACAGGCCGATCAGCTGGATCATCGGAACACCGATGTTGCCGCCGCCCGCGTTGAGACCGAGCGCCCATCCCTTGAGCCGCTGCGGGTAGAAGGCGTTGATGTTGGTCATCGACGACGCGAAGTTACCGCCGCCGATGCCTGCGGTAGCCGCCACCAACATGAACGTGGTGTACGACGCACCCGGGTTCATCATCAGGTACAGCGTGAGAAGTGTTGGTATGAAAAGGAACAGCGCACTCATGACGGTCCAGTTGCGACCGCCGAAACGCGCGGTTGCAACCGTGTACGGAATGCGGAGGATGGAACCCACCAAGGTGGGAACCGCGACGAGGAAGAACTTTCCGGCCGCGTCGATGCCGTAGATATCAGTGGGCATGAACAACACCATGACGGACCAGATCGACCAGATCGAGAAGCCGACGTGTTCGGCTACCACTGACCAGATCAGGTTTCGCTTCGCGATGTCCTTGCCGCCGGATTCCCAGGCGTCGACGTCCTCTGCATCCCAATGCTCGATGTAATGACTCACCAGGGCCTCCTGAATGTGTGGGAGACCTAAAGGTAGAAAACGGTTATTGCGCCGGTGCTGCGCGCGGTGACCGAGAAGTCAATTGATCCTCACCCGGTAACAGGACTTGATGTGAGGACTATCGGGCGTGCCAGGAGTCCTCGAGCATCCGCGGCTTGCAGGCCTGATATGCACCGACCAGCACTACGACGACGGCAACGACGAGCAGTCCGAAGGGTGCCGCATATCCATCCGTCGCATCGTGAAACACGCCGAACAGCAACGGTCCGAGGCACGCCACTGTGTAACCGATGCCCTGCGTGAAGCCGGACAATGCCGATGATCCGACGTGCGAACGAGTGCGGAGGTTGATCAGCGTCAGCGCCATCGGGAACGTACTCGGACCAAGACCCAGAACGACAACCCAGACGATCGGCGCGGCCATCGGCGCGAAGTACAGGCCGGCAAAGCCGATCAGATAGCAAGCAGCACAGACGATCACCACGGGGAACGGATTAGCGATACGAGCGCAGAGCGTCGGCGCACCGAAAGCCGCGACCAGACCCATCACCGAGAAGACTCCGACCATGGTTCCACCGAAGGCATCACTGGCACCGGCGTCGGCGAGGATCGACGGAATCCAGGTGAACATCGAGTACGTGATCAGCGAGGTCATACCGAACATGCCGGCCATCCCCCACGCAACGGGTGAACGCCACACCTGACCGCGGCGACTCGCGTCGACTGCCGGTGCAACAACTGTCTCGGCTTCGGCTTTCCGCGAGCGTGCCAGGGTGATCAGCCACGGTACGGCCGCGGCAAAGCCGAATGCAGCCCACCATCCGATGGAGAACCGCCATCCGAAGGCGTCGGCCACGGGAACCGCGACAAATGCCGGAACGATGGTGCCGATCTGCACGGCGACGATGTAGACCGAACTCATGGTGGCAAGACGATCGGAGAAGTATCGCTTGACCAACGGCGGGATCACGACATTGCCGATACCCATGCCCGCCAACGCGAGAGCCGAAAGGGCCAGCAACGACCACGTCTGAGACATCATGGCGCGCAACAGCATTCCGACGGCAGCCATGATCATGGCCAGCAACGCGGTGCGTTCGAGGCCGAGGCGCTTGGCCAGGGCAGGCGTGAGCAGACCGAAGACGGCGAACATCGCCGTCGGCACCATCCCGAAGACACCGACCACCGAACCGGAGAAACCGAACTCGTCTTGGATCTGCGACGCAAGCGGAGAGAACGACGTCACCGCAAGTCGCAGTACGAGCGCAGACATCGCGATGGCAGCGAATACGAGCACACGGCCTTTGACGAGCGGGCGGCGTTCTGTTCTCTCCAGTTGAGCAGTCACCGAGAAATCATAGGATGACCGGACGAAATGACACAAGGGAGATAATCTAGCGTCACCACCGATCAGTTACCGGAAACCGAGGAACACCACGTGCAACCAGTTCGACGCGCCAGCCTCATCTCACAGGTCACCGAACAACTCCGCGACGAAATACGGAGCGGAACGTGGCCCGTCGGAACAAGGATTCCCACCGAACCCGAACTGACCGAACTGACCGGCACCGGGCGGAACACCGTGCGCGAGGCTGTGCAAGCACTCGTGCACGCGGGCATGCTCGAGCGCCGACAGGGCTCGGGAACATACGTTGTGGCACTCACCGATCTCGGTGGCACCCTCGGCAACTACTTCGCCGGAGCGCACGAGCGCGACGTACTCGAACTGCGTCGAGCACTCGACATCACCGCTGCGACACTCGCCGCCGCCCGGCGCACCGATGACGACGTCGCCGAACTGACACGCCTACTCGCGGTCCGGGCAGCAACCTGGGAGGGTCACGACACCACAGCGGCCGCCGTGGCCGACGCGGCACTGCACCGCGCGATTGTCGCAGCCAGCCACAATGCGGTGTACCTGGAGTTCTACGACTCCCTGCTGCCCGTCATCGAATCAACGATCCATCAGCACATCGACGCCACCGGAGAAGGATTCCACAGCCGGCATCAGAACCTCGTGACGGCGGTCATCGCGGGCGATACACGGGCCGCATCGGATGCAGCGCGTGATCTGTTCGAAGGCCTGGTCGCCGACTTCGGCTGACCACGCGAGCTAGAGAAGCAACCGGACGATATCGGAGGTTCGGGCCAGCCCGGGAAACGCGTCCGCCGTCGACCGGGGATGCAGAACATGAACAGCCAACCGGAACATCACGGCTCGAAGCAGCATCTGCGGCCACTCCGGCAGATCCTCCCACCGGCCTACCAGTGCCTCGTCGGCGCCGCCCCACGAGATGGCGTCGACAACCGCGACAGCTGCGGCCCAGGCCGCCGGTCGCCAGTACGGCGTGATGTCGGTGATCCCGGGAGCCATGCTGCCCGAGAACAGAACGGTGCCGAACAGATCACCGTGCACCAATTGATCAGGACTCTGAACCGGTTTACGGAGAGTGGCCAGACCCGCGATCAGTTCGAGGCTCTTACGCCCGTCGGGAGTCGGCGACTCGAGCTGCTCGACGCCCTTCGCAATTCTCAGCGGAACCGTTTCCCAGGCCGCGCGGTCAGCGGCAACAAACACGTCGACCTCCGCCCACGGTGGGACCGGGGGCTGCGCCAGGAATCGCGGACGCTCCAGCGACGCCGTAGCAGCGTGGAGCCGGCACGACATGGAAACAACCTCGTCGTGCCGCGGTTCAGGTGTTCCGACGATGAAAGTGTCGGCGCGCCAACCGGATACGACATACCTGCCGTCGGTCGATCGGACCGGACGGGCCAAACGCACCCCGTCGACTTCGAGATTCTCACGCACTTTTGCCGACCAGGCCGCGCGCGCATGATCCGCGACGGCAGAAAGGACGACGTCTCCACACAACCAACCGCCGTCCCAATCCGCACCGAGTGGGATGGGCTCGACTTCGCGGAGGCCGAAGGTGGAGCACACGTGTTGGGGAGGTTGGCCTGTG
Source organism: Rhodococcus sp. AD45-ID (assembly GCF_003023755.1). NCBI lineage: Bacteria > Bacillati > Actinomycetota > Actinomycetes > Mycobacteriales > Nocardiaceae > Rhodococcus > Rhodococcus sp. AD45-ID. The sequence continues at coordinate 547,345 of NZ_PYHL01000001.1, forward strand.
CTCACCACCCCAACGCTACCGGTGCGAACCCGCTACGGGGTGCAAGGCACGCCTAGTAGAGCGGCAGAGAAGTATCCACCTGTTTCGCCCACGCGACCGCGCCGCCCTGCACATGAACGGCATCCGCGAACCCGGCGCTCTTGAGGACGGCAAGCGCCTCAGCCGACCGGATACCGGTTTTGCAGTACAGAACTATCTGCTTGTTCTGCGGCAACGACGCCAACGCTTCACCCGAGACAATCCGGCCCTTCGGAATCAGAACCGCCCCCGGCAGGTGCATGATGTCCCACTCGACGGGTTCTCGCACGTCAACGAGCTGCAACTCGCGACCGCTCTCGATCAGCTGCGCGAGTTCCGGCGCCGTGATCGTCGACTGCGCCACTGCCGCGCTCGCCTCCTCGGACACCACACCGCAGAACTCGTCGTAATCGATCAGTTCCGTCACCGGCGCCCGCGACGGGTCACGTTGCAACCGAATTGTGCGGAATGTCATCGACAACGCGTCGTACATCATCAGGCGACCGAGCAACGGTTCGCCGATTCCCGTGATCAGTTTCACGGCCTCCGTGGCCATGATCGAACCCACAGTCGCCGGCAGGACACCGAGCACACCACCCTCCGCACACGACGGCACCATGCCTGGCGGCGGAGCTTCGGGGTACAGGTCCCGATAGTTCAGGCCCACACCGCCCGGCGCGTCTTCCCAGAACACGGAGACCTGGCCTTCGAAGCGATAAATCGAACCCCACACGTACGGCTTACCGGCGATGACGGCGGCATCGTTGACGAGGTACCGCGTCGCGAAGTTGTCGGTGCCGTCGAGGATCAGGTCGTACTCGGAGAACAGTTCGACCGCGTTGGAGTTGTCCAGGCGGAACTCGTGCAAGCGCACGTCGACGTGGTCGTTGATCTCGAGGATCGACTCGCGCGCACTGACCGCCTTGGAGCGGCCGACGTCCGAGCGGCCGTGAATGACCTGCCGTTGCAAGTTCGACATGTCGACTTCGTCGAAATCGACGATGCCGATCGTTCCCACTCCCGCCGCAGCGAGGTAGAGCAATGCCGGCGAGCCGAGTCCGCCGGCACCGATGAACAGGACCTTCGCGTTCTTGAGCCGCTTCTGACCCGACATCCCGACGTTCGGAATGATCAGATGCCGGCTGTACCTCGCGACTTCTTCCCGGCTCAACTCAGCGGCAGGCTCCACCAGAGGTGGCAGGACGACGGGTGATGCGGACACGAACGAACTCCTGAATTATCTACTTACGCTCTCGGATACGGCCACGGATTGAAACGGCAGGTCAGTCCGTTCATCGGTACGACGCCGTCGGGATCGAGGACCGCGATGTCGTTATTGGCGGTTCCGAACGTCTGCTGCATCATGATCGGCGCCAAACCACCTTCGGTTTCGCACGGCTGATGTTGGGCGTATCCAATGGCATGGCCGACTTCGTGGTTGATCTGATACTGCCGGTACGAACCGATGTCACCCTGGAACGAGATTGCTCCGCGAACCCATCGCGGCTCGTTGAGCAGGACTCGATCCATACCCGGGTTGTAGCACGAGCCTTCGAGTTCGATCTCGTATCCACAGCCGTCGCGAATGGTCATCTGAGAAGTCAACGAGATGCGGAAATCGGGCGAACCGGAATCGATACGCCGGAATGCGACCTTCGGATCGTTGGTCCAACTCTTGGGATTGGCCAGCGTCTGATCGATCATCCGGCCGTACGACTCGTCGCCGCCGAATCCGGTGGTGTCGACGCCGTCCTCGATTTCGACGGTGTACGTGAACTCACGCTCGGTGCCCTGCCCGACCTTGCCCGTAGTTCCGGGGACTATGTGCCACGTGCCACCACCGGTGACCGCAAACGGTCCCCCATCCGGAAGTGCTCCGGACGGTATCGATGCCGCGAACTCGCCGTCGGCGGCCGGCGGAGCCCCGATGACATCGGTCCCGTCGGTGCTGTGCGCGAGGTCGGCAGTAGCCGTCGTAGACGACGAGGAATCCGTGACGGGGTCCGCACGCAGAGCGTCGAAGATGACAAAAATCGTCAGAATCGCGAGCACGGGAATCGCGTACGCACGCCACCCGTACGTCGCAACGAACTTGCCGAGCCGACTCTGCTTACGGGCACTGCGATCCGGCCGTGGGGTGCGTGGGGTCTTGCCCACCTGCCTCTTCGTGGGATCCCACTGCGCTCGCAACGGCTGGTGCGACGCAATTCCTCGGTAGTCGCGCTCTCCGTACATCCGGTCCTCGGGCGCACGGCTCTCACCGTCTTGGTTGCCCCACGGCTCGCTCACTCCGCTGCGCATTCGAAGCTCGTCACGGTCAGGGTTCTGCGTAGTTCGTCCACGCATGCGCGGTCCCCCTGGGTCAGTCACGGCTCCAGAATCTCACATCCCGCAAGCGGCAGTCTCCGACCGCACGAAACCCGCAGGCAAGGGCGTGTCAGATGTGCCATCCACCACATCACGCCGCGCGAGGTTCCGCTTGCCGAGACGAAAAAACGCGAGCGCGCGACACACGGTATCGTTCATGCAGCTACGGCTGATGTGACGGAGGATACTGGCGAGTACGCATTCGCGACTCGACATATTCGTGCCGCGGCCGAATTTTACTTTTGCTCAGATTGGACAGCGACATGACAGAACTCGCGGATCGGACAGAATCCGATCGCGGTACATCGGCCGGTAAGCCGGCTGGAACCCGTCGCAGCACCCGCCTTCCGCGAGATGCACGCCGGCTCCAGCTCCTCGCCGCTGCCAGCGAGGTGTTCGTAGCCAACGGCTACCACTCTGCGGGTATGGACGAGATCGCCGAATGCGCAGGCGTGAGCAAGCCGGTCTTGTACCAGCATTTCCCAGGCAAACTCGAACTGTATGTAGCGGTTCTGCAGAGTTACGTCGACAGCCTTATCTCCGGTGTCCGCCAAGCCCTGCGCTCGACCACCGACAACAAACAGCGTGTGCGTGCCGCTGTTCAGGCATTCTTCGATTTTGTCGACAACGATTCACAGGGCTTCCGCCTCGTCTTCGAGTCCGACATCATGGGTGAGCCGCAGGTGCAGACGCGGGTCGAGCAAGCCACCGAAGCGTGCGTCGACGCAGTCTTCGACCTGGTCAGCCACGATTCCGGCCTCGACCCCTACCGGGCGCGCATCCTTGCCGTCGGCCTGGTCGGCGCCAGCCAGTTCACGGCTCGCTACTGGCTGGAAGCAGCTCGCCCGATCCCCAAGGAAGAAGCCATCGAAATCACGGTGACCCTGGCCTGGGGCGGTCTCTCGAGAGTGCCCTTGCAGTCCTGAAGACACAGCAGTCCTGATCTTTACGGCAGTCCTGTTTCTTACAGAAAAGGGCGGGCAGTCTCAGCTGAGACTGCCCGCCCTTTTCTTACCTAACGCATCAGACGGTAGGCGCAAACCCAACCTTGCGAATATCGGACGGCCCGATTTCCACATATGCGACGCGGCTCGCCTGCACCAGGAACTTGCGGCCCTTGTCGTCGACGAGCGAAAGAACCGGCTCGCCGCCACCGAGGACGCCTGAGACCAATGCCTCAACCTCGTCCGGGGTCTGTTCGCTGTTGACGATGAGCTCACGCGGGCTGTCGATTACACCGATCTTGACCTCCACGGTCAACCTCCGAACTGTTCGTGAAATACATCAGCTGTCCTGGCCAGGCTAATGCAGCATCACTCCCACATGCTCGCTGCCGCGCTGTGCCGATAGCGAACAGGCTCAGACCAGTCCGAGCGTGGCCATGCGCTCGGCATGCTTTTCCTGCATACCGTCGAACAATGCGACCACACCGTTGAGATCACCGGAGGCGGAAATCACCAGGTCCGTGAGATCGTCGCGCTGCGCGAGAACAAACTGTGCCTGCGTAATCGCCTCACCGAGCAGCCGGCGTCCCCACAGCATGAGGCGGTCCTTGACCCGGCTGCTCGACTCCACGGCGGCCTTCACTTCGAGGACCACGAATTCGGAATGCCCGGTCTGGGAGAGAACGTCCTCGACGATCTCGGCCACGTCTTCCGGTAACGAATGACCGATTTCCCGATAGAAGTCGGCGGCAATTCCGTCGCCGACATAGGCCTTCACGAGGGATTCCATCCACGTCGACGGAGTGGTCGACGCGTGGTAGTTGTCCAGCGCGCGAACGAAAGGATCCATGACCGCAAAGATCTCGTGCCCACGTTCCGTCAGAGCCGCGCTCAACGTCTCGAAGTGCGCCATCTCCGCCGCCGCCATGCTGGCAAAAGCAACCTTTCCATGCAGGTCAGGAGCCATCTGCGCGTCCTCGGACAAGCGATAGAACGCTGATATCTCGCCGTACGCGAGTACCGCGAACAAATCGATCACGCCGGGATGGTCGGAAGGCACCCGGCCGGCGGTTCCAGTGTCAGTCGAAGCATCAAGATCGTGTGCGCCCATGCCTACGAACTCTAGTGCCACATCCCCGCTCGGTCCCCTCGATCACCCCATGTCGACAGGGGTGATCTAGGCCATGCTTTGCTGGGAATTGCCCGGTTACCGTTACAATGGTTTCGGGAGTCCGCTTAGTTTCCCCCGCCCGTTCATTCAGCGGGGATGATCTAGTACTCACGGACCCCACAGATAATGTGCGCGCACCTGCATCGAAGGTTGTTGCCCGCTTCGCCGAGATTTCACGGACGGCATCAGAACATCGGTCCGCGAAACCCCAGTGCTGAGGCGTAGGCAGAGCCGACGAACAAGAGGGCATCGACTTCGGCCGATTTACGGCCAGGCCCCTTACCTTGTGCGTGCGTACCGCAACGAGGAAAGGCTAGTCCCCTGAGCAAGATCACGATCGACCACGAAGACGAAGCAACAGAAAACACCGTGTCCGTCCAGCTCGACGACACCCATGTACCCCCGACGTTTGCCGAACTCGGTGTCCGCGACGAAATCGTCCGCGCGCTGAACGAGATCGGCATCGAACGCACTTTTGCCATCCAGGAACTCACACTTCCGTTGGCTCTCGCCGGCGACGACCTCATCGGTCAGGCCCGCACCGGAATGGGCAAGACCTTCGGTTTCGGCGTCCCGCTGCTGCACCGCATCGCCACTGCCTCCAATGGCACCGCTGCCCTCGACGGCACGCCCCGCGCCTTGATCATCGTCCCGACCCGCGAACTGTGCATCCAGGTTGCTCGCGACCTCGAGAACGCCAGTAAGTACCTCCGCGTCGGCGATCGCGGTCTCCAGGTTCTGCCCATCTACGGCGGCCGTCCCTACGAAGCTCAGATCTCGGCACTCCAGAAGGGCGTCGACGTTGTTGTCGGCACCCCGGGCCGCCTGCTCGACCTCGCGAACCAGTCGCACCTGATTCTCGGCAAGGTCGGCGTTCTCGTACTCGACGAAGCCGACGAAATGCTCGACCTCGGCTTCCTGCCCGACATCGAACGCCTCATGGGCATGGTCCCCGACAAGCGTCAGACGATGCTGTTCTCCGCAACGATGCCGGGCCCGATCATCACCCTGGCGCGTACCTTCCTGACGCAGCCGACGCACATCCGTGCCGAGGAAGCCGAATCGTCCGCCGTGCACGATCGCACGAGCCAGCACATCTACCGTGCACACGCACTCGACAAGGCCGAGATGGTCGCCCGCGTGCTGCAGGCCGAAGGTCGCGGCGCAACCATGATCTTCACCCGCACCAAGCGCACCGCCCAGAAAGTCGCCGACGATCTCGCCGAGCGCGGCTTCTCCGTCGGTGCCGTCCACGGTGACCTCGGACAGATCGCCCGTGAAAAGGCCCTGAAGGGCTTCCGTAACGGCAAGGTCGACGTTCTTGTCGCCACCGACGTCGCTGCTCGCGGTATCGACATCGACGACGTCACCCACGTCATCAACTACCAGTGCCCCGAGGACGAGAAGACGTACGTCCACCGCATCGGCCGTACCGGCCGAGCAGGACGCACCGGTATCGCCGTCACGCTGGTCGACTGGGACGACATCCCTCGCTGGCAGCTCATCGACAAGGCACTGAGCCTCGGAATTCCCGACCCGGTCGAGACGTACTCGAGCTCGCCGCACCTGTACGAAGAGCTGTCCATCCCGGCCGACGCGAAGGGCACCGTCCGCAAGGCTGCGCCTGCGAAGGCGCAAGCTGCGCCCGAAAAGGCGAGCGCGGACACGAAGGCTGCTGCCGACACCGACGGAAGCGAAGAGAAGGCCGCTCCTCGTCGCAACCGGACCCGTCGCCGTACCCGGGCCGGCAGCGAATCAGCTGACGCAACTCAGACAACTGCACCCACGGCGGATGCTGCTGCACCCGCCGACGATGCTGCCACTTCAGCCGATTCCGACGCCGCATCCAAGCCGCGCCGTCGCCGTCGTCGTCGCCCGGCGCAGGCCGTTGCGGCAGCCGCAGCAGAGTAAGCTCCCCATGTGCTGGCACCTGAACGGCGTACTCGCTCTGATGTAATCGCGGCTCTCGGTATCGCGCTGGCCGTGATCGTGGCGGTGACCGTGGTGTGGTTGCGCAGTGATGCGCGCGGAACCACCTCGGTCACCGCTGACACGGCTCTCCCTCCGCTGACGACGTCCGCGGTTCTTCCGGACATTCTGCGCGAGGTGTGGGCGTTCCCGAGCGCGGACTCCACAGCTCCGATCGCCGTGGGCAACGCCGCAGTCACAGCGGACGGCTCCGACGTCGTCGGCCGTGACCCCGCCACCGGGGACGAAGTGTGGCGCTACTCGCGCAACTATCCACTGTGCGGAGCTATCGGTTCCTGGGATCGAGTCGTGGCGGTGTACCAGGACGACCGTGGGTGCTCACAAGTCACCTCGCTGGTAGCCGACACCGGAGCACGTAAAGACCAGCGCAACAGCGACGCCGATCCGTCGGTCACCTTGTCGGCCGACGGCACCTATGTCATCTCCCTCGGTGACACCCGCATGGAACTGTGGCGCTCGGACCTTGTGCGCACGCTCGAGTACGGCCGCGTCGACGCCCCGGTCAATCCCAACAAGCAACCGCACGCAGGTTGCGAATTACTCAGCGCCGCTTCAAGTTCCAGCCGCGTGTCCGTCCTCCAGAAATGCGAGGGCGACGCGTCGAACCGTCTGACGATCATGAATCCCGCCCCGAAGGATGCTCAGGAACCGCAGGAATACGGCACGGTCGTGCTTCCGGATTCCGAGGGTGCCCGCGTCGTCGCCGTGTCCGGTGAGAAGACCGCCGTCTACCTACCCGGCGCAAACGGAACCGTCTCTCGCCTCAGCATTTTCGACGGCGCCGGCACCGCACTGGTCGACTACCCCGTGAACGGCGTCGACTCTCAGCGCGCAACCCTCCGCACCGACAAGAACAGCATCACGTGGTGGACCGGCACCCAGACGATCAATCTTCGATCGAACGACTTGACCCCCACCTGGATCGTCGAGGGAACATCCGGCCCGGGCACGCTGGTCTCCGATCAGCTTCTTGTTCCCGTACCCAACGGAATTGCCGTGATCAACCCCACCGACGGCGCCGTCACCCGCATGATCGGCGTCGACCGCGGCGACGTCACGTCACCGATCGTCATCGCGAGCGCCGGCGACACCATTCTCGAACAGCGCGACGGCACCCTGGTTGCGCTGCGCTGACTTGCCTCAGACCGTCGGGTCCGGCACAAAGGTGACGATTTCGCTTCCCGCCCAATGTTTTACAAGGTTCGCCGCCAGATCGCGATAGGCGTCGGCCCCCTTGTTCTTCCGGCCGGCCAATACCGTCGCACCGGACGCCGACGCCTCGGCGAACTTTACCGTCCGCGGAATCGGCGGAGCGAGCACGGGCAGCGAGTAGCGGTCGCTCACATCTGCGAGAACGTCGCGGCTGTGTGTAGTCCGAGCGTCGTACAGCGTCGGCAATGCACCGAGCAGAACCAGGTCGGGGTTGGTGATCGCCTGCACTTCGCGCACGGTACGCAGAAGCTGCCCCACACCGCGATGCGCCAGCGTTTCGCATTGCAGCGGAACAAGAACCGACTGCGCGGCAGTCAATCCGTTGAGCGTCAACACACCCAACGAGGGCGGGCAGTCGATGATGACGACGTCGTAGTTCCCGAGCAGCGGAGACAGCGCACGCTTGAGCGCGAACTCTCGGCCCGGACGCATCAGCAGGAGCGCTTCCGCTCCCGCCAGATCGATGGTTGCCGGCAGAAGATCCATGCCGTCACCGGTAGACAGGATCGCATCGGCGGCGTCGAGATCACCGGCCAGGACTTCGTTGACCGAACGTTCGAGCCGATCGGGATTGTGCCCGAGCGAGAACGTCAGGCACCCCTGAGGATCAAGATCCACCACCAGTACACGTTGACCGATAGCGGACAGAGCCGCACCGAGGGAGGCGACGGTCGTGGTCTTGGCCACGCCGCCCTTTTGATTTGCCACTGCGAGAACCGTCGTCACAGATAGATCCTTGCGCATTTCGAGCGAAGAGGCGAACGCTACACGCGGATGTCGTGTCACGAGTTGTCCTGCAATGATGGGCACATGGCCTCCTCGGTTCGCAGCACCGTCACGTCCAATCCCCGCGTCATTCTCTTGCGTCACGGCGAAACCGAATGGGCCCGCAGCGGTAAGCACACCAGTCGCACCGAAGTCCCGCTCACCGCGCTCGGCGAGATCCAGGCCACCGCCACCGGTAATCGCATTCGAGCACTCGGCCTCCGCAATCCCATGATCCTGACCAGCCCACGGCTGCGCGCCCAGCGCACGGGCGAGCTCGCAGGGCTGCCGGACGAGCAGACATGGGATGCATTGTCCGAGTGGGATTACGGCGACTACGAGGGACTCACCACGCCTGAAATTCGCACAAGCGTCCCCGATTGGACGGTGTGGAGTCATCGCTGCCCGGGCGGCGAGCATGCCGACCAGATCGGCGCCCGCACGGACATGGTGCTCAGCCTGGTGACGTCTCAGCTGGCCGAACGGGACGTCATCCTGATCGGGCACGGGCATTTCTCCCGCGCTCTCATCGCGCGGTGGCTCGAACTGCCCGTCTCCGAGGGCCGACGCTTTGCCCTCTCCCCCGGCGCCTACTCGGTGCTCGGGTACGAACACGGATCGACGCATCTCCTGCACCACAACGTGCCACCGCTCGTGGAAGGCTGAGTGCCATGATCCGACGCGCCACTCCCGCCGACGTCCAGCCGATCACCGACATGATCTACGAACTTGCCGATTATCAGAAGGCGCTCGACGAGTGCACCGTCAAACCCGCTCAGATCGGCGAAGCACTTTTTGGTGATGCGGCGTCCGCTTTTGCCCATGTCGCGGTCTCCGAGAGCGGAGATGTTGTCGGTATGGCGCTGTGGTTCCGCAATTTCTCGACCTGGGAAGGCGTCTACGGCATCTACCTCGAAGACTTGTACGTGAAGCCCTCCGAGCGCGGATCAGGCCACGGCAAAGCCTTGTTGGCTGCTCTCGCGAAGGAATGCACGGACAACAAATACTCACGCCTGTCGTGGTCGGTGCTCAACTGGAACACATCGTCCATCGGGTTCTACGAATCACTCGGCGCCGAGGCGAAAACCGAGTGGACCACCTACCGACTGACCGGCGACCACCTGGGTTCGTTGGCCGCGCAGGCTCGCTAGAGCGTTCAGCTGTCGGTCTTGTCCCGACCCTCGGTCGATTCGGTCTCCTCGGTCGCGATCTCGTCGGAGAATGATCCGTACTCCAGTGCCATCCATTTGGACGTGGGCGCGGAGAACAGGAAAACCAGCGTCACGAGAACAACCGCTCCGAGGACAACACCGAGAAATACCTGGTGCGAGTCGGTCAAAAGCGACCAGGCAACCGGCAGAAGCAGCAACTGCGCAACGACGGCAATCGCGCGTCCCCACCGCCGACCCGTCAGCAGCGCGATACCGGCAGCCAACACGGCACCACCGAGAATTGCCACCCACGCGGCAAACCCGTAACCGTTGGTCACGCTCTGGTCGTGCCCGGTCAGACCCCGAATTACGGCGACTACGGCAAAGCCGGCCGCAACCAGACCTTGCAGCGTCACGAGGGCACCCGCCCACCTGACTGTGTTGGGAAGGGTATTCGGACTGGCAGTATTCGGCACGAGACCAGCCTAGAACACGACACCGGATAGGCTCATGCCCCGTGCGCGCACTGCTGATCGTCAATCCCAATGCCACCTCGACCACCGCGGCCGGTCGTGATCTGTTGGCTCACGCTCTCGAGAGTCGGGTGCGACTGACCGTGACGCACACAACCCATCGTGGTCACGCCGCCGAACTCGCGCGGCAAGCGCACGAAGACGGTTTCGGTGTGGTGATCGTCCACGGCGGCGACGGCACCGTCAACGAAGTGGTCAACGGCCTCCTCGGATCGCCGCATCCGACATCGATGAAAGCCGTGCCCGTAGGACCCATTCCGACCGTCGCGGTTGTTCCCGGTGGATCCGCCAACGTGTTTGCCCGTTCACTGGGCATTGCACCCGATCCTGTCGATGCCACCAATCAACTGATCGATCTCTTGAGCGAGCGGACTCGTCGACGCATCGGACTTGCCCACGCAGACAACCGATGGTTCACGTTCAACGCCGGGATGGGCCTCGACGCCGATGTGTGCGAGGCCGTCGACGCCAGGCGTAAGAACGGTGATCCCGCGACGCCGAGTCGATACGTGCGCACCGCGATCGCCGCGTTCTTCCGGGCCAAGCGAGCCGAACCTGCACTGACGGTCCAGCTTCCGGGTCAGGATCCCATTCCGGGCGTCCACTATGCATTCGTGTCCAATTCCAGCCCGTGGACCTATCTCGAAGCGCGCCCCGTACACACCAATCCCGGAACGACTTTCGACTCGGGGCTCGGACTCTTCGCGATGACGAGCACCAAAGTCCTTCCCTCCCTGAAGGTTGTCCGGCAACTGTTGGCGAAGGGCGCAGAGCCGAAATCGAATGTCCTCGTACGGACCGACGACGTCGCGGCCATCACCATCGAGTCGTCACGGCCGATCGGTTTTCAAATGGACGGAGATTTCATCGGACTTCGCAAATCGGTCGAATTTACCGCTGTACCGGACGCACTCGAGGTCTTCGCTCCACTGCCTGCGTGATCCACACAACTGTCTTGACCTGCAAAAACAGTGGAAAACCGTCATTGCGCTCGGGTAAAATGCCGATGACTACAAGGTTGCCAATCGGTACGTCCGATTTTAGTGAGTTGGCCCACGAACCTGTCCAAATCTATTGACATACCGCGAGTTCGTGAAAGCATTCACAAGTAACAGTGCGGAAACATTGATTACGCACACACAAACTCATTGGTACCAAACGGTGTATTCACACCCAGCTTAAGGAGCGAAAAAGATGGACTGGCGCCACAACGCAATCTGTCGCGACGAGGATCCCGAACTGTTCTTCCCGGTGGGAAACAGCGGACCGGCCCTCGCACAGATTGCTGATGCCAAGGTTGTCTGCAACCGCTGCCCCGTCACCGCCGAATGCTTGTCCTGGGCTCTCGAGTCCGGTCAGGATGCAGGCGTGTGGGGCGGAATGAGCGAAGACGAGCGTCGCGCACTCAAGCGTCGTAACGCACGCACTCGCGCACGCACTTCCGTCTAGGCAAGTACTCGAGTACTTCAGACGTCCGACGCGAACGCGAGTACAGCTCCTCCCGTTTTGCCGTCGAAGACGACAGCCCGGCACACCATGGTGCCGGGCTTTTTGTCTGCTCGAAATATCGCGATCGAGGCGAATCAGTAACGCGCACTTCGCCTGCCGAGCGGCACACGGAGAACCGCATCGGTTCCGCCACCACTTCCCGGGTGCAATCCGAGTGAACCTCCGAGCTCTGCACCGAGCAGTGTCCGCACGATCTGCAAGCCCAGACGGTCGGATTTCTCGAGACTGAAACCCGCAGGCAAACCACGCCCGTTGTCGTGGATGATCACGTCCAGCCACCGCGCCGAACGCTCCGCGCTGAGAGTCACGGTGCCCGCGACGCCAGGATCGAACGCGTGCTCTATCGCGTTCTGTACCAACTCCGTCAGCACCATCACCAGCGGCGTCGCTCGCTCGGCGGAGAACACACCGAAACTACCCTCACGCCGGATCGTCACGGGCGCACCGACTCCCGCGACATCGGAGAGCATCGGAACCAACCGGTCGATCACCTCGTCGAGGTCGACCTCCTCGTCCACCGACATCGACAACGTGTCGTGCACCAACGCGATCGACGTAACGCGTCGTACCGATTCGGTCAAGGCCTGGCGTGCTTCGTCATTGCCGGTTCGCCGAGCCTGCAAGCGCAACAGCGCCGCGACGGTCTGCAAGTTGTTCTTCACACGATGGTGAATTTCGCGGATGGTCGCGTCCTTACTGAGCAGGGCACGATCTCGCCGCTTCACCTCGGTGACGTCGCGGACGACAACAGCAGCCCCCACATGGCGTCCATCCGGTTTGAGGACCAACGCACGCAGCAACACCGTGGCACCACGCGCTTCGATCTCCATCCGTCGACCGGGCTTGTCCGCCAAAGTGTCTCGGATGTAGCCGGCAGCCTCTTGCGATTCGAACGGGTCGGTCACCAACATCCGCGTCACCGCGGCGAGGTCCTGGCCCACAAGGTCCGCACTCAACCCCATGCGGTGATAGGCGGACAACGCATTCGGGCTCGCGTACACCACCCGCCCCTCGGTATCGAGCCGGATGAAACCGTCGCCTGCACGCGGACTCGAGTTGGTATCCGAACGCGATTCCCGAACCGGGAACGTGCCGTCGCTGATCATCTGACACAGGTCGGCAGCGCAATCCAGATACGCCACTTCCAACGGACTCTGCGCCCGCTGATGCGAGAGGTTGGTATCGCGACTCAGGGCGGCAATGACACGGCCGTCCAATCGCACCGGCAATGCCTCCCGGCGCGGCGGCATACCTTCGCGCCAGTCAGCATCCTCCGTCCGCACCACCTGTCCCTCGACCAACGCGCGCAGAACCTGCGGATGCTCGGACTCCGACACAAGGGTCCCGACAGCGTCTTCCGGGAATGCCGTCGACGCGGTGGTCGGACGGCAATGCGCGACGCAGATCACGCTTCCGGACGGCGCGGACTGATCCGATTCGGCGGCCACCCACAGCAGGACGTCGGCGAAGGAGAGGTCGGCGAGGAGCTGCCACTCGCCCACCACCCGTTGCAGATGATCGACGGCGGTGCCGGGTAGGTCGGTGTGTTCTGCCAGGAGGTCGCTGAGAGTGGACATTCGCGAACGCTTAGGAGATCACGGCGATCAAGTCGCCTTGCTGGATGACATCGCCGACCTTGACTCCCACGGTGGTGACGGTGCCCGCAACCTCCGCCAGCACCGGAATCTCCATCTTCATGGACTCCAGGATGACCAGCGTGTCGCCGTCCGCGACAACATCGCCCTCACTCACGACAACCTGGAACACCGTGGAAACCATTTCCGCGCGCACGTCTTCTGCCATCGTGAACCTCACTTCTGCCGAGAACCGGTAGGACTTCCGCCGCCGGGAGACCCGATCGACCTGCCAATGGAACCACACCGAGGTGGGCGTGAAAGAATGACGCGAAAGAAACAGAAGGGAGACCAATCATGGGTAAGCGCGGTCGTAAGAAGCGTAGCCGTAAGGGCAGTGCAGCTAACCATGGCAAGCGTCCAAACGCCTGACATGTAGTGCACCGACAACAAGGGGCGGGGAAGCAGTCTTTGCTTCCCCGCCCCTTGTTGTTGTTGACGTCTCAGACGCCCCCAGCCGGACTATTTGTCGGTTTCGGTACTCGTCACGATGATCGTGCGTCGCAACTCGATGGTGAGCCTCTGACGGAGGCTCTCGGGCGCATGCTCGCCACCACACTTGCGGCTGATCAAACTCTTGACCTTCTCCTCGATTCCGTACGCTGCGAGGCAGGAACCACAATCGTCGATGTGTCGCTGCAGACGCGCACGACTGGCATCGTCGCATTCACCGTCGAGCATCAACCACACGTCGGCAATGACCGCTGAGCAGTCGAGCCTTTCGAATTCGTCCTGCGTGCTCATCGGGTAACACCTTCCGCTTCGGCAGCTACGTCCTTCTCGCCCCGGTTGAACCCGCGGTCCTTCGCGACGTCGCCCAACAATCCGCGCAACTGCTTACGTCCGCGATGCAGCCGTGACATCACCGTTCCGATGGGCGTGCCCATGATCTCCGCGATTTCCTTGTACGGGAAACCCTCGACGTCCGCGTAGTACACCGCCATGCGGAACTCTTCCGGCAGCTCCTGCAGAGCGGCCTTGATGTCGTCGTCGGGAAGCGCGTCGAGCGCCTCGACCTCAGCGGAACGCAGCCCGGTCGACGTGTGCTCCGCCGTAGCAGCCAACTGCCAGTCGGTGATCTCGTCGGTCGGATACTGCGCCGGCTGACGCTGCTTCTTCCGATACGAGTTGATGTACGTGTTGGTGAGAATCCGGTACAGCCACGCCTTGAGATTGGTTCCGTCACGGAACGATCGGAAAGCCGTGTACGCCTTGATGTACGTCTCTTGAACCAGATCCTCGGCATCCGAGGGATTACGCGTCATACGCAGCGCGGCACCGTAGAGCTGGTCGAGCAAAGGCAGCGCGTCCCGCTCGAAACGGGCAATCAACTCATCCGCAGTTTCGGGCGTTTCGGACGCAACGGCATCGGCAGGTTCGGTGACCTCCGACTGTTCGTCCTTGGGCCGGTCGTGTTCCAGCACTCTGATCCCTTCACTAGCCGTGGGGATCAAGGTTACCGCCATCGTCAGTTCCGACCTATGGGCCGGTCGTGGCTCGCACACAGCCAGCACGGTCGCTCCTTCACTTTTTCCGGATGGATCAACCAGTACCAACACCACTACCCCGGACATCATTCCCCCCGCTTCGCTCGACCCCGGATAACATTCCCCCTCGCTTCGCTCGACCCTTCTGGACATAGAGTGTCGCAATGGCCGGAACTGCGACCCCTGCGACCAAACTCCTCGAGAAGTCGAAGACCGCCCATCAGGTTCACAGCTACGACCACGACCCGCGCGCGGAATCCTTCGGCGACGAGGCGGTCACCGCCCTCGCCGGGGCTGTCGGTGTCACGGCAGGTCAGATATTCAAGACTCTGGTCGTCAAACTCGACACCGGGAAACTGGCCGTTGCCGTACTCCCCGTCCCGAAGAAACTCTCGCTGAAAGCCGCTGCCGCCGCGCTCGGCGCAAGCAAAGCCGTCATGGCCGACCGCGCCGACGCAGAGCGCTCGAGCGGCTACGTCTTCGGTGGCATCTCCCCGCTGGGGCAGCGCAAGAAACTGCCAACGGTGATCGATGCGTCAGCACTCGAGTGGGATCGCGTCCTGTGCAGCGCGGGCCGGCGCGGACTCGAAATCGAACTGGCACCTGGCGACCTTGTCGATCTGTGCGGCGCGACGACAGCGTCGATTACTGCCGGCTGACAATTACTCGAACAGAGCCGTGGGCCTAAAGTCCCGAAGCCGCCTACACCTAAGGTCCCGACGATAGCCAGTCGGCGGGACGTTTCCCGGAGAGATTCACCCCCGAAATCACCCTTTGCAACGCATCCGAAATATGTTCCGACGCAATGGATTAGCGCATTTCTGTGAAATGGCGCACGATCAGCAAATCGGACTTGACGGACATAGCGACCATCGAGTTACCTAGTAATTGAAGGATTGATCAACTACCCACCGCCATCGGCACACTCTTCGATTCGACCTGCCCGGCCTTGCTGTGCCGTGCGTCCATCCGAGCCTGTGCGCCGCCGCTTTCGGGACCGAAAGGCCATACTGTCGTGAACAATCAGCGCGGACGTACCAAGATCTACGCAGCAGCAGTAGCCGTCGCCAGTTTCACCGCATTCGCGGCTGCGGCTCCGGCAGCGGCAACAGATGGCGACAACGGCGAGGCGACAACGGCGCAGACAACCGCCGAGTCACCCTCCACCACCGAGTCGGCAACGCCTTCCGAGTCCACGCCAGCAACAACTCCAGCAACGTCGTCGGCAACTTCGGAGACCACAACGGCAGCGACCACAACCCCCTCGGCAAGCACAACAACGCCGTCGGTTGCCGCACAGTCGACCCCGACATGGACCACACCGACAGACGGCATCGCCGCAGGTGGGCGCGAATATTCCGTCTCTCCCGGAACCGTGACGGTCTACTACCCCGACGGCCAGAGCGCTGCGATGGGCCAGCACATCAACCTGAAGATCACGAACCCCGACACCGGCGAGACCATGCAACTGGGGACACACATCGACGGCAACGGGCAGTGGACCGAAAAGTTCATCGGCCAATCCCCCTGGGTGCTCGATATTTCCTCACACCCGAACTTCCCGGGGTGGGAAAACTTCGATATCACCTGGGTGCAGGTCGACGGCCAGAACTACCACTACGGCGAGCACGGTGAACCGCCGATGCCCTCCGATCCCAAGACACCCGAAACAACAACCAGCACAACAACACCCGTGACCACCACAACGGTGACGACAACCCCCGTCACAACAACACCCGTCACGACCACCACCGACGTAACGACCACAGAACCGACCACCACCACGGTCACCACCGAACCGACCACCACCGAACCAACGACGACGGAACCGACCACCACGACGTCTGCGCGAGTCACCACGTCCTCCGCAGTGTCGACACCGTCGGCAACGTCGATTCCCACAACCACCACTCGGGTGATCGTTCTTCCCCCGATTCTCGTGGGAATCCCGAAGATCGACGGTGGGACCCCGGCGCCCACGACGGGACCGTCGAAGGAACCGGTGTACGTGGTCACTACCCCCGAGGGGTACAAGGTCCACGGTTACGACGATCCGCAGGGCACATTTGTACCCCTGGCCTACGACGACGCTCTGGTGTTCCAGACCGGGGCAAGTGAGTCCACCGGACCGTCCGGTGTGCTGATCGCCGGAATCGGCGGCGCGGCATTGCTGGTCTCCGCCGCGGGTGCATTTGTTTTGCGCCGTAACAATGCGCCGAACCAGCACTGATCGGTGTCGTGTCCTGATCCTGGCAATGCTCTTTCTGCTACTGCCAGGGTGCGCGGTCTCCGGACAAGCTCGCCTCGAGGCCGCGCACACATCGGTCGACACGATTCCTGCCGATTCTCTGCAATCGCAGTCGGTCCCGATGGCCCAGCCGACACGGTTGTCGATCGCCGATCTGGGGATCGACGCGACAGTGCTCCCGATGCCCGCAGGCGCCTGCCCCGTGCTCGATCCACCGACCCTGGCGGACGCGTATTGGGTCGGCTGTCGCAGCGAGCCTGGAACAGACAGTGACGGAACGGTTTTCGTGATCGGCCACGCCGGCGCCGGGACTGCGGCAGTGTTCGACACCCTGCCGGACATCGTGGCCGGCAGCCGGGTGCTGATCGAAACGGATTCCGGCACACTCGAGTACACGGTGCGTTCGACTGCGCTGTACGAGAAGTTCGGCGAAGCGCAGGAGTCGCCGGAACTACGCCTTCGACAGCCTGGACGGCTCGTCCTCGTGACGTGCTACCTGGAGAACGGAACAACGCTGTCGTCGAAGAACTTTGTTGCCTACGCCGAGATCACCGGCGCCCTGGCTCGATGAGGGATTCGACCACGCGGCGTAGTGGGAGTCGCTAGCCTCTGGGCCATGAACCTCACGTCTGTCCGACCACACCTGACAACGCTTGCAGTGGCCGCCGCACTCGCGATCTCGCTCACCGCCTGCGCAAGTACCGACAACACGACCAAGGAGGTCACCGTCGTCGGAACAGGTGAGGTTCGAGGGGCCCCGGACATTCTCAGTGCGGGCATCGGCGTCGAGGTTGTTGCGCCGGATGTGTCGGGAGCGGTATCCCAAGCGAACGAGAAGGCCCGGGCGATGATCGACGCGATGGTCGCCGCGGGTGCAGCTGCCGAAGACATTCAGACCAGCGATCTGTCCGTCCAGCCGCAGTACGACGGATCCGGTGGGCCTTTCAGCGGCGCAACTGTGACGGGTTACCGCGCGACCAACTCGGTGCGGGTCGTCGTCCGGGATCTGGGTAAAGCGTCGGCCGTGCTCGATGCGGGGATCGCCGCCGGCGGCGATGCGGCACGCCTGAATACCGTCGCCTTCGACATCGACGACGATTCGGCGCTGCTCGCCGACGCTCGGACTCGGGCCTTCGAGGACGCACAGAACCGCGCGGAGCAATACGCCGATCTTTCCGGGACGTCGCTGTCGAACGTCATCACGATCACCGAAGCACCAGGCACCACCGGCGACCAGACAATGAGGGCGCCCGGTGGCGCGATGCTCGATATGGCCATTGCACCGGGAACCCAGCAGGTGTCCTTCGAGGTCACCGTGACGTGGGCCTTGGAATGACGTGGCTTTGGAATGACGTGGCCTTGAATGACGTGGCTTTGAATGACGTGGCGCTCGACTAGAGCAGACTGATCTGCTCCCCTGCCCGGTCGACGTCCGGCTCGATCAATTCGCGCCCGTTGTTCTTGACGCTGTTGACGAGGGGCCTCACTCGGTCGATCTCGATCCCCGAGAACAGTTCGGGCACCGGTTCGAGCAGTGACGGGTTCGCGCCGTGATCGGGGTCGAGCCAGGCGTCCCAACGATCACGGGGCAGGGCGAGTGGCATCCGGTCGTGTACCTGTTCGAGGTGGCCGAGCGAGTCCACGGTGACGATCGAACAGCTCAGAACCGGATCGGCGTTCTCGATCCGTGGATCGCGCCACGCCGACCACACGCCGGCCATGAACAGCCTCGATCCGTCGCCGCGGTGCATGTAGTACGGGATCTTCGACGCTTTCTTGCCGCCCTGCGGTTCGGTCTGCCACTCGTACCAACCATCCATCGGGACGAGACAGCGCTTGTATTTGAATGACGTTCGGAATGCCGGTTTCTCCGCCAGGGAATCGGCGCGCGCGTTGAACAGAACCGGCCCCTTGCCCAGTTCTTTCGTCCACGAGGGCACCAACCCCCATCGCATCTGCCGAATCCGCTTGGCCGGATCGCTGTCGGGGTTCTCGCGATCGTGGCGCTCGACAACCGTCAGCACCGGCGTCGTCGGTGCCACGTTGAAATCCTCGGCGACGGCTGACGAGTGATCGGTCTCGTCGATCGCATCGAGTTCGACTGCCAGGCTCGCCGGGTCCGCTGTGGTCGCATACCTTCCGCACATGACACCCAGGGTGGCACGGTTTCGACCAATCTCCCACTGATGAGAGAAGATGGACCTCGTGAGTCTGAGTCTGTGGAGCGCCCCTCTAGCCCAAACGCCGGTCGACGCAGTGGTGACACTGCCCGGATCGAAGTCCATCACCAACCGAGCCCTGATCCTGGCAGCGTTGGCGGACGGTCCGTCCACCCTCACCGGCGCCCTCCGCAGCCGTGACGCAGACCTCATGATCGCGGCATTGCGTGACCTCGGGATCGGTATCGAGGAAGCGGGCGATCTCAGCACGCTCGCCGTCACACCCGGACCGTTGCGCGGTGCCGACGTCGACTGCGGGCTCGCCGGTACCGTCATGCGATTCCTCCCGCCCCTGGCTGCAACGGCTGACGGCGTCGTCCGTTTCGACGGCGACGAGCAGGCCCGGACGCGGCCACTCGGCACTATCCTCGATGCTCTGCGAGGCCTGGGCGCGCAGATCGACGGCGACGCTCTGCCGTTCACCGTGACCGGAACCGGGTCGCTGCGCGGCGGAACCGTCACCATCGACGCATCCGGTTCGTCACAGTTCGTCTCAGGCCTGCTGCTCTCGGCCGCAGCGTTCGAGCAGGGCGTCACCGTGCACCACACCGGCAAGCCGGTTCCGTCGATGCCACACATCGACATGACCGTCGAGATGCTGCGCGAAGCCGGAGTGTCCGTCACGACTCCGGCCACGGGCGGCGACGCCGACACCTGGCGGGTCGAACCCGGACCGGTGCGCGCTATCGACTGGGTCATCGAACCCGATCTGTCGAATGCCACACCATTCCTGGCAGCAGCGGCTGTTACCGGCGGTACCGTCAGCGTGCCGTTGTGGCCGTCGTCGACAACGCAGCCCGGCGACGCGATCCGCGATATTCTCGCCTCGATGGGAGCCGAGGTCACCCTCGCCGACGGCATCCTTACGGTGCGAGGTCCCGAAACGTTGCGCGGCATCGACATCGACCTGCACGACGTCGGTGAACTCACCCCGACGGTTGCGGCGCTCGCCGCGCTGGCAGAGGGAACGTCTCATCTGCGCGGCATCGCACACCTGCGGGGCCACGAGACGGATCGACTGGCGGCACTGGCGGACGAGATCAACAAGCTGGGCGGGTCCGTCACCGAAACCGATGACGGCCTGACCATTGTCCCCGCGAAACTGCATGGTGGGCAATGGCTCTCGTACGCAGACCATCGCATGGCCACGGCCGGCGCGATCATCGGCCTGGTCGTCGACGGCGTGGAGGTCGACGACGTCGCAACCACGGCCAAGACGCTGCCGGGCTTCGAGAACATGTGGACAGACATGCTGGCACCCTCCGCGCGAAAGGCAAGCTTCTGAGTCCGCGGCAGTACGACGAGTCCGACGTCCGGGTCCGCCCCGGTCGCGGATCACGCCCACGCACCAAGACCCGCCCTGAGCATCTCTCTGCCGAGTCGGGGATGGTGGTCTCGAAGGATCGTGGCCGGTGGGGTTGCGTCCTCGGCGGCGATCCCGACCGGCTGATCGTGACGATGCGCGCCCGTGAACTGGGCCGCACGCCCATCGTCGTCGGTGATCAGGTGGACATCGTCGGCGATCTGTCTGGCAAGACCGACACCCTCGCTCGCATCGTCCGGGTCTCCGAGCGTTCGACCGTGCTACGACGCACCGCTGACGATACGGATCCGTTCGAGCGCATCGTGGTCGCCAACGCGCAGCAGTTACTGATCGTGGTTGCCTTGGCTGATCCGCCGCCGCGCACCGGA
The DNA here is from genome assembly GCF_003023755.1 of Rhodococcus sp. AD45-ID. Classification (NCBI taxonomy): domain Bacteria; kingdom Bacillati; phylum Actinomycetota; class Actinomycetes; order Mycobacteriales; family Nocardiaceae; genus Rhodococcus; species Rhodococcus sp. AD45-ID. The sequence continues at coordinate 568,284 of NZ_PYHL01000001.1, forward strand.
TTTGTCGAGCGCGCCCTGGTCGCGGCATATGTGGGCGGTCTCACGCCGATCGTGTGCCTCACCAAGAGCGACCTCGAACCGCCGGAGGAGTTCGCCAGCACCTTCGCCGACCTCGACATCCAAGTGGTCGTGGCCGGTCGTGACGATCCGCTGGACGAACTCACTGCCATCCTGCACGACAAGTTGACGGCCCTGATCGGGCACTCGGGCGTCGGTAAGTCGACGTTGGTGAATCGCCTTGTCCCCGACGCCAATCGAGCCGTCGGCATCGTCTCGGGCGTCGGCAAGGGACGGCACACGTCGACGCAGTCTGTGGCCCTCCCCCTCGCCGAGGGAGGTTGGGTGATCGACACGCCGGGCATCCGATCGTTCGGCTTGGCCCACATTTCACCGGAGAATGTTGTAGCCGCTTTCTCCGACCTCGCGGCACAGATCGAGGATTGCCCTCGCGGATGCACGCACCTCGGCCCGCCCGCGGACCCGGAGTGCAAGCTGGATCTTCTCGAAGGAAAATCGGCCCGTCGTGTGATTGCCGTGCGGCAACTCCTCGAGGCCATCAAATCCAACGACCAGTACTGACCAACGAGAAAAGCCCAGACACCGATTTCGGTGTCTGGGCTTTTTCGGTAGTTGATCAGCGCAAGCCGAGCAGGCTCCGCAGCTTTCCGCTCTTACGCTTTTGCGCTATGGCGCTCTTGAGTCCACGACGACGGCCGGTGACCGGATCGACGCTCGAGGCGGCGTTGCCGTCGAACATCAACTCGGATGCCGTTTCCGGCGCATTGTCGACGGTGTCCTTGAGGTACTTGTTTGGCAGCGACAACTTGGCGATGGTGCGCCACGACTTGGCGTACTGCACCAGGAAAGGCCCGGTCGTGTAAGGCAAGTCGTACTTGTCGGTGAGCTCACGAACCTTGACCGCGATGGCCGGGTACCGGTTGCTCGGCAGGTCGGGGAACAGGTGATGCTCGATCTGGTAGCTGAGGTTGCCGGACATGAAGTCCATCAGCTTGCTGCCCTCGATGTTGGCGCTACCGAGCATCTGACGCAGGTACCACTGCGCCTGCGATTCGCCGTCGATGTCTGCCTTGGTGAACTTCTCGGCGCCGTCCGGGAAATGCCCGCAGAAGATGATGGCGTTGGTCCACAGATTGCGAATGATGTTCGCGGTGAAATTCGCACTGAGAGTGCTCTTCCATGCCGGTCCCGTGAGTGCCGGGTAGACGACGTAGTCCTTGACCAGTTGCTTGCCGACCTTCTCGCCGACCTCACGCAGTTTACGACGCGTGTCGTCCATGTCCGCGCGGCCCTTGGCCACCTTGCCGAGTTCGAGATGCTGCGCGGCGATGCCCCACTCGAAGAAGAGCGCAAGCAGGGTGTTGTACACGAGGTTGCCGGCATTGAACGGCTTCCATCGCTGGTCGCGGGTGACGCGGAGCAGTCCGTATCCGACGTCGTCGTCCATGCCGAGGACGTTGGTGTACTTGTGGTGCAGGAAGTTGTGGGTCTGCTTCCAGTGCGCCGACGGGCCGGTGACGTCCCACTCCCACGAGCTCGAGTGGATTTCCGGATCGTTCATCCAGTCCCACTGCCCGTGCATGACGTTGTGGCCGAGTTCCATGTTCTCGATGATCTTCGCGACACCGAGAACGCCGGTGCCGAGCAGCCACGCCGGGCGCTTGCGGCTGGCGAACAGGATAGCGCGACCACTGACCTCGAGGGTCCGCTGAAGACGAATGACGTTACGGACGTAGCGTGCGTCTTTCTCGCCACGCGAATCCTCTATGTCGCGACGGATCGCATCGAGTTCACGACCGAGCGCTTCAACGTCGGCTTCGGTGAGATGCGCATATTCCTTGACGTCTGCAATCGCCATGCGGGCCTCCTACGGTGAGTTCTTGTCGAAAAGTTCATGCCGAACGGATTCAACACGACCTACTCTAGCGTAAGTTACGGCACCGTAGGTTAGCTTTTGCTCGATGTAATCTATATCACTTCTTGCGCTTCGGCAGGCGAGAACGCGCCTGCGACTTCAAAGCCGTCAACAGACCCAAGCGCTTGCCGGTCACCGAATCGGTACGCAGATCGTCGACCATCGCCATCGCAGCACCCTTGAGTCCCGGCTCCCGGAACCGCAGCTCCGAGGAAGTCTCCGGCGCATTGTCCGAGGTCGCGATCAACCACTTGTCCGGCAGGGCCAGCTTGTGAATGGTGCGAAGCGCAAGCAGATACTGCTTGAACAACGAACCTGTCGTGTACGGAAGATCGAACTTCTCGCACAGCGCACGCATCTTCACAGCAATCTCCGGATAGCGATTACTCGGCAGATCCGGGAAGACGTGATGCTCGATCTGGTAACTCAGGTTGCCGCTCATGAACCCCATGAGCTTTCCGGAATTGAAGTTGGCGCTACCGAGCATCTGACGCAGGTACCACTCGTGACGTGTTTCCTGCTCGAACTCTGCGACGGTGAACTTTTCCGCACCATCGGGAAAATGGCCGCAGAAGATGACCACGTACGCCCAGAGGTTACGAACGAGATTTGCCGTCGCATTAGCCGTCAGCGTCGATTTCCACGCGGGCCCGGTCAGCAAGGGGAACACCACAAAATCCTTGCCGACCTGTCGGACGATCTTGCGTGCAAAATCCTTGTTGGCCTGGGAGTTCAGCTGCCCCTTCGCAGCACCTTCCAACTCGGAAGCCGCAGTCAGGTCATGCAGGGCGATGCCCCACTCGAACGTCGCCGCAAGAATGACATTGGCAATCGGCTGCAGAAGATTGATCGGCTTCCACGCCTCGTCCCGCGTCATCCGCAGGATCCCGAAGCCAAGATCCTCGTCCATCCCGACAACATTGGTGTACGTGTGATGCTGGTAGTTGTGGGCACGTTTCCAGTGCTCGGACGGGCCCGTCTGATCCCATTCCCACGAACAAGAATGAATCTCCGGATCGTTCATCCAGTCCCACTGCCCGTGCATCACGTTGTGCCCGAGTTCCATGTTCTCGATGATCTTCGAGATACTCAGCAGCGCCGTGCCCGCCAACCAGGCGGGACGGTACTTGCTACCGAACAGGGCGATACGACCGCCGAGTTCCAAGGCGCGCTGGACGCGAATGACCCGACGAATATAGCGAGCATCCCGGATTCCACGAGAGTCTTCGACATCGAGTCGAATCTGGTCCAGTTCACGCCCGAGCGCTTCGACATCAGCTGCGGTGAGGTGCGAAAACTCTTTGATGTCGGTGATTGCCACCGTTGTCCTCCGTGTGCCTAGAAGCTATGCGTCCAGCGTACAGTCGCCCGCCGCGGCGGAAATGCATGTCTGGATGCGTTCACCCTCGACATGCTGCTTTCCCGAGCGTAGGTCGATTGCATGACCGGAAACGAGAGGTACAACACAAGTCTGGCAAATGCCCATTCGGCAACCGAAAGGCATCAGAGCGCCGGACTGTTCCCCGGCTTCGAGAAGTGTTGTCGCACCGTCCACCGTGACGGTCTTTCCCGACTTCTCGAACGTGACGGTGCCGCCGTCTGCGGACGCATCGATCCTCGACACCGCAAACCGCTCCATGTGCAGGCGGTCTTCGATCCCCTCGGCCTTCCACACGTCGTCGATCTCGTCGAGCAACGGCAGGGGTCCACAGGCCCAGGTGTGACGCTCACGCCAATCCGGGCACACCTGATCGAGTGAACTGAGCTTGAACTTTCCGTCGCGGCGCGTCAGCTGAATGTGGCTGACAAAATCCTCGTGCTCGGCATGTAGTGCCGTCAGTTCGTCCGCGAACATGACATCGGATTCCGTGGGAGCGGAGTGCACGTGCATGACGTCGGGCAACTGCCCTCGACGATTCATCGTGCGCAGCATGCCCATGACAGGCGTGATTCCGCTGCCGGCGGTGATGAACAGGACCTTCTCCGGCGGCGGGTCCGGCAACGCGAAGTTACCGGCCGGCGTGGCCAGACGGACGATCGTGCCGGACGGAACAGCTCCGCTGACCAGGTGGCTCGAAAGGAAACCCTCGGGCATCGCCTTCACCGCGATGGAGATCTTCTTGTTCTCCCAGTTGGGCGGCGACGTCAACGAGTACGACCGCCAATGCCATCGCCCGTCGATGTGCAAGCCGATACCGATGTACTGCCCCGGCTGGTAATTGAAGTCGAAACCCCAACCCGGCTTGATCACGATCGTCGCGGAATCCTGAGTTTCCGGTCGAACCTCGACGATCCGGCCGCGCAGTTCGCGCGCCGACCACAACGGATTTGCCAGATGAAGGTAGTCGTCAGGCAAGAGAGGTGTGGTCAATCGCGCTGCGGCACCGCGCAGCAAATTGAGCTTCGACCGCGCTGCCGGAACTACCGACGCTGCCGGTGCCTCGATCCAGTCCTTCAGACCCATCAGACCTCCACCTCTCACCTGCAATGCTCACCCGCACTACCTATGCCTACGCTATCGTAGGTTATCAGGTTACGGTACCGTAGGTTACTTCATAGTAAGGACAGCGGGTGTCCGATTTCAGAGCAGGTCGAGCAGGAACGGCAACTCTTGCGCCGCGTACCACGCCAACTCGTGATCTTCCGCGTCACCGAGGGTGAACTCGGCATCCGTGTCGCCGAGATCGGCAGCATCGACAATCGCCGCCGCCCGCTCGATATCGGGTTCGGCTTGCGCAAGATCAACATGAACGGACGCGACCTGCGCCATCGTGACCGGGCCGGCCAAGCGGACTACCGCGTCATCGAGATCCGGACGCAACTTCGCGTCGTCAACATCCGCGGCAACCACCGCACGCCGGAACGTCACCGGTCCGTCAGCGCCGGCAATCAAGCGCAACGACGCCCGCGCCGCCTCACTCATCGCGACTTCCGCCAACTCGTCGTCGTCCCCGGCCGCATAGGCCTCACGCAGTGCCGGAGTGACGGCAAACGCAGTCCGGCTCATCGCGTCGAACTCCTGATCGGCAACCAAACGCTGCAGAATTTCCACAGTTGCCGGTACGTACACCCTCATGAGACCACCTTCGTTGGACTGTCACGACGCGCGAGAAACACCTACCGACTGGCGTCGGTCAACTCCTCGAGAGACTCGAAGAGCAACGAACGCACCACGTCGACGTCCGACATCGCGTCACGGTCGGCATTCAAACCGTAGTAGACATTCCCGTCATACGACGTCAAGGCAATACTGAGTGTCTGATTCTTCAGCAATGGCGAGACCGGATACATCTCCTCCATCCGCGCGCCACCGATGTACAGCGGAAACTGCGGACCCGGCGCGTTGGTGATCATGAGGTTGAACATGCGCTGTGAAAGACTGCTGGCCGCGCGCGCACTCATCGCATGGAGTGTGGCGGGCGCGAACCCGGACATCTTCACCATGGTCTGAGCGGTCACCCGACGGCCCTGACGCGCGAAAGCTTCCGTTGCATGCGCGACGTGCGACAACCGGACGACAGCATTGGGCTCCCCCACCGGCAGGTCGATCAGGAACGACGACACGTGGCCGGGTGCCTGCGGGTCTTCGACGTCCGGGTTGTCCGGCCCGTCGATGTACACGGACATCGGCACCAGCGCGCGGACAACGCTCGCCTCGGTAACGGGCTCCCCCCGCGACAACAGCCAGTTCCGCAATGCCCCGGCGACCACCGTGAGGATCACGTCGTTGATCTCGCACCCGTACTTCGCCCGAATCCGTCGGTAGTCGTCGAGCGGAGTCTTGGCGACGGATAATCGTCGACTGCGCGTGATCGGCGCGTTGAGTGGATTGTTAGGGGCGACCTGCGCGGCCGTACGCACCACTGCGGCAATCTTGCCGACAGCACTGACCGCCTCCGTCATCGACGTCGTCACGTCGCCCAACGCGGCCCTCGCGCGAGCCACCCCTTCACCCGGACTCGTCACCAGATCAGCGAGCGCACCGATGAGCAGATTCAGATCACTGGGCGGTGGGGCAGGCATCCACAACTCTTCTGCGCCAGGCTGACGCTTCTCCTGCGGATCGAACAAGACCTGACTGATCTCGAGCGCGGTTTCACCGTCGACCAAAGCGGAATGCGATTTTGTGAAGATGGCAAACCTGTCGTCCGCCAGCCCCTCGACGAGGTACATCTCCCACAGCGGCCGGGTGTTGTCCAGCGGCCGGGAAATGAGGCGCGCGATCAGATCGTTCAACTGTTCGGCCGATCCCGGTTTCGGAAGGGCCGACCTACGCACGTGGTACGTGATGTCGAAATCTCGATCGTCGACCCACACCGGACGTGCCAGACCCAGAACAACTTCCCGGACCTTCTGCCGGTACCGCGGCACCAGACTGAGTCGCTCTTCGACAAGCCGCAGCAATTCGTTGTGATCGATCCCGGTACCCGGCTGCCGGAAGATCCCCAACGAACCGACGTGCATCGGAGTGCTACCGGCTTCGAGGAAGTAGAAGGCTGCGTCCTGAGTCGTCAATCTGTTCACCATGATTGATCACCCGCCGACATGTCTCCAAGACTCGGCGCACCGTCCACATCGAGCAGGATCGACAACTCCTCGATCGTGTCGGCCGCGTCGTAGTGATGGACACCCACCATTCCGACGTCGACGGCGCCTCGAACATTCACCTCGAGGTCGTCGACAAACACGCAGTCCGCCGGACGCAGACCCAACCGTGTTGCGGCCAGAAGGTAGATATCGGCATCCGGCTTTGCCATGCCGACGTCACCGGAGAGCACGACGTCGTCCACCAACACCCCGTCGCCGAGGTCACGGAGCCACTGGGCGTCCGCTCCGCCCGGGTCGTTGCTCACGATTCCCGTCGCGATGCCCGCGCTACGAGCCCGCCGAACCACCGCGCTGAGACCGTCCAGGTCGGACCCCGGACCGAACAGCACGCCACCCACATCCAACAGAAGTCCCCGCACCAGAATTACATTAGGGTGCGGCCGTGATCTCTGCGACATCTGTAGGGGTTCGTGTCATACTTCTCACCATCGTTCGGGGGAGCGATGCAAAAAATATCCGGGGGATACATCATGACCATCGACCAACTCCACACACCACAACGCTTTCTCCAACCCGCGCCGCAGTGCGAACCGCCTGCCGATTCCCTGATGATCAGGCGACCGTCTGCCCGAACCGAACGAGTGCTGGGCACCGCACGCAGAACACCACACAGTGGAACATCCGGGCACAGTGGAACATCAGGGCACAGTGGAACATCGGGGCAATCCAGCCTCACTGCCGAGCCCGTCGCACCCGGTGCCGATGTCTTCTGGAACACGTCTCTGCGCCTTGTCCTCGAAGTCCTCGACCAACGACGAAGTCCCGCACACCTCAAATCAGTACTGTCTCCAACGGTGATGGAACTTGTTCAGCGCCTTTCCATTTCGCATGATCCGACGCGCGGACTCGGCGCCGCTCGAACCCACCGCACACACGTGAACACCGCCTCGCCCCACGCCGCCGAAGTGTGCGCGACCTTTCGACGCGGCCCACGAACCTTTGCGATTGCCGCCAGGATCGAGAACACCGACAACAAAGGCTGGATGGTCACCTCACTACACGTGGTGTGAGCATCCAGCCTTTGTCGGGCGGAAAGGTCAGCGCCTGAGAATCAGCGCTTGCGCTTGGACTTGGGTGCGCGGTTGCCCTTTGCCTGCGTGCGAGCGGCTTCACGACGCTCACGACGCGACGCAGTGTCCCCCGCGTCGACAGCCGGATCGCGTGTGGCCTTTGCCTTCCCGTCCTCGTCCGGGCCGGTGTACGTCAGCCTGGACGGGCCGTCGTCGTCAAGTCCCTTGGCGCGCAAGGCCGATGGAGCTGCCGTACCCGTGGAACCTGCCGCCGCTTGCTGCGTCGGCAGCGGCTTCGGTGCGGTCGCGGACGCCGCGGCAGCGGAACCGGCCGTGACCGAGATACCCGAAGAAGGTTGCGCAGGAGTGGCTTCGACCTGAAGGTTGAAGAGGAATCCGACGGACTCCTCCTTCAAGCCGTCGAGCATGCCGATGAACATGTCGTAGCCCTCGCGCTGGTACTCGACCAACGGGTCACGCTGCGCCATCGCGCGCAGGCCGATACCTTCCTTGAGGTAGTCCATCTCGTAGAGGTGTTCACGCCACTTGCGGTCGAGCACGGACAGGAATACCCGGCGCTCGAGTTCGCGCATTCCGTTCTCGCCGGCAATCGCGTCGATTTCGGCTTCACGCTTCTTGTACGCGGCATGTGCGTCGTCGAGCAGGGCGGTGCGCAGTTCCTCACGGGTGAGGTCGCTGGTGATCCCACCGTCCTCGCCCACGAGAGCCTTGTAGTCGATACCCACCGGGTAGAGGGTCTTGAGTGCCGTCCACAGCTGCTCGAGATCCCAGTCCTCGACATATCCTTCAGCAGTCGCGCCGTCGACGTACGCGGTGACCACGTCGGTGATCATCTGCTCGACCTGGCCCTCCATATCCTCACCTTCGAGGATCTGGCGGCGTTCCTTGTAGATCACGGTGCGCTGCTGATTCATGACCTCGTCGTACTTGAGGACGTTCTTGCGAATCTCGAAGTTCTGCTGCTCGACCTGAGTCTGCGCGCTCTTGATGGCCTTGGAGACCATCTTGGCTTCGATCGGAACGTCGTCCGGAAGATTGAGGCGCGTCATGATCGACTCGAGTGCGGAACCGTTGAATCGGCGCATGAGCTCGTCACCGAGCGAGAGGTAGAACCTGGATTCTCCCGGGTCGCCCTGGCGTCCGGAACGGCCGCGAAGCTGGTTGTCGATACGACGCGATTCATGGCGTTCGGTGCCAAGCACGTACAGGCCACCGGCATCGCGAACCTTCTCGGCGTCGGCCTTGACATCTTCCTTGACGCGGTTCAGGACGTCGTCCCACGCGGCTTCGTACTCTTCCGGCGTGGTGACCGGGTCGAGGCCGTTCTTGCGCAGTGCGATGTCGGCGATGATGTCCGGGTTACCGCCCAGCACCACGTCGGTACCACGACCAGCCATGTTGGTGGCAACAGTCACCGCACCGGAACGACCGGCCTCGGCGATGATCGTCGCTTCCTTTTCGTGGAACTTGGCGTTGAGGACGTTGTGCGCCACTCCGCGCTTGGTGAACTGCTTGGACAGGTACTCCGAGCGTTCGACGCTGGTGGTACCGATCAGAACCGGCTGACCGTTCTCGTGACGCTCGACGACGTCGTCGACCACTGCGTCGAACTTGGCTTCCTCGGTCTTGTAGATGAGGTCGCCGTTGTCGACACGGATCATAGGGCGGTTGGTCGGGATCGGAATAACACCGAGGGTGTACGTCTGGTGCAGCTCCGCGGCCTCGGTCTCGGCGGTACCCGTCATGCCGGACAATTTTTCGTACAGACGGAAGTAGTTCTGCAGGGTGATCGTGGCGAGGGTCTGGTTCTCAGCCTTGATCTCGACCTTTTCCTTGGCCTCGATTGCCTGGTGCATGCCCTCGTTGTATCGACGGCCGACCAGCACGCGGCCGGTGAACTCGTCGACGATGATGACTTCACCGTCGCGGACGATGTAGTCCTTGTCCTTGGTGTAGAGCTCTTTGGCCTTGATGGCGTTGTTCAAGTAGCTCACCAGCGGCGAGTTCGCGGCCTCGTACAGGTTGTCGATGCCGAGCTGATCCTCGACGAGTTCGACGCCGGCCTCGTGGACACCGATGGTGCGCTTGCGGATGTCCACCTCGTAGTGGACGTCCTTCTTCAGGAGCGGCGCGATACGTGCGAACTCGCTGTACCACTTGCTGGAGCCGTCGGCCGGACCCGAGATGATCAGCGGCGTGCGGGCCTCGTCGATCAGGATGGAGTCGACCTCGTCCACGATGGCAAACGCATGTCCACGCTGGACCAGATCGTCCAGCGAGTGCGTCATGTTGTCACGCAGGTAGTCGAACCCGAACTCGTTGTTGGTGCCGTACGTGATGTCGGCTGCATACGCGACTCGACGCTCGGCCGGCGTCATACCCGAGAGGATCACGCTGGTTTCGAGTCCGAGCGAGCGGTGAACACGGCCCATCCACTCGGAGTCGCGCTTGGCGAGGTAGTCGTTGACCGTGACGACGTGAACACCGTCACCCGCGATGGCATTGAGATAGGCCGGCAACACACAGGTCAGGGTCTTGCCCTCACCGGTCTTCATCTCCGCGACATTGCCGAAGTGGAGTGCCGCGCCACCCATGATCTGCACGTGGAAGTGCTTCTGGTCGATGACTCGCCACGACGCTTCACGCGCGACGGAAAAGGCCTCGGGCAGCAACTCGTCCAGCGTCTCACCAGCGGCGTAACGCTCGCGGAACTCGTCGGTCTTGGCCTTGAGTTGATCGTCTGTCAGGCCTTCTACCTCGGGCGACAGTGATTCGACATGCTCAGCAATGTGCTTGAGGCGCTTGACCATGCGACCTTCACCAACACGGAGCAGCTTCGATAGCGACAGCGACGGCACAGTCTTGTTCGTCCTCAATCTTCGGCAACAAATGGGTGACACAGTAAAAATCCGGCCGGGGTCCGAAAACTCCGGCCGGATTCCATGGTAGGCGCTAACTCGAGGTTGCGAGGCAACCCACCTACAGATCGGTCACGTCAGGCGGATCAGGCCGTAGTCGAATGCGTGCCGACGGTAGACGACGGACGGCTTGTCGGACTCCTTGTCATGGAAGAGGAAGAAGTCGTGACCGACCAGTTCCATCTCGTAGAGAGCGTCGTCGATGTTCATCGGCTCGGCTGGGTGATCCTTGGTGCGGACCACGCGGCCCGGGCCGTCGTATTCGTCCGGTTCTTGACCGTTCAGCGAAGTATCGGGCGTGGCACCGAGTGAGTCTGCGTCGACTAGCGAGGCGGTTGCCTCGGCGACGGACAGCGGTCGCTTGTCACCGTAATGGACCTTCTTGCGGTCCTTGGTTCGACGGAGGCGGCTCTCGAGTTTGTCGATCACCGATTCGAATGCGGCATAGAAGCTGTCTGCGGCGGCTTCTGCTCGCGCTACCGGTCCTTTGCCGCGGGCCGTGATCTCGACTCGCTGGCAGTTCTTGGACTGACGTCGATTACGTTCGTGCTGAAGTTCCACGTCGAAGTGGAATATGGAGGGGTCGAAGTGTTCCAGTCGCGCCAGCTTGTCCGAAACATAAACTCGGAAGTGATCGGGTATCTCGACATTGCGTCCCTTGACGACGATGTCGGACTTCGGAACGGTGGTTTGCGTGGAACGCTCGGTCGTGGCGTCCTCGATGAAAAACGAGGCTTGCGAAGGGGTCGTCACTCGTACCTCCCAATTACGGCCCCGCTCAGTGTTTGAGCGGCGGCAAGTTCTTCAAGTACCGAGAGGGGATCCGCCCGGCATCAGGATTGAAGTACCACCTCCCACCTGTTTTCGGGTGTGCCGCCGACGCTAGTACGTAATCCGCGCGAGTGCCACTGTTAGCCCGAAATTCATTTACACACCGGCAACAACGAGCACGAGAGTTGTCCGGATTCCGATCCTCGCGAGCACCCGAATCGATTCTGCCGCAGTCGCTCCCGTCGTCAGCACGTCATCGAGGAGCACTACGTCGACGTCTCGATCCACCAATCCGGCCCCCGCGCGTGTCACGACGATTTTCTCGGCAACGTTGGTGGCCCGAGCAGCGGCAGACAACCCGACGGAATCGCGGACGCCACGCGTCATGGCCAATGCCGAATGAACTTCGGCACGGCGCGGCGGCAAGACCTCACAGGCCGCATGAGCAATGCGGCGGACCGGATCCCCGCCGCGCGAACGAGCGGCGCGCGAACGGGACGGGGCCGGGATCAGGACCAAAGTCCGACGCGTCGGATGGTGGAGCTCACCCCACCGCGCCAGATGCGTCAACGCTTCGGCCACAGCGACTCCCAAAGGCGCCGCGAGGTCGCGTCGGCCGCGCTCCTTGATCTCGATCACACTGCGCCGTCTCGCGCCACTGTATGGACCGAGCGCCCACGCCGGCGCGCCGGGATCGACTCGAGGTGTGAGCCGGATCGGATGATCGCGAAGCATGGCGACGCAGTCCTCGCACCATTGCACACCGATCCGTCCGCATCCCCCACACTCACGCGGCAACACCAGATCGAGCGCTGCCCCACCGATACTGCTCCATGTCCGAAAACCGCCGACCCCCATGCCTGTCAGTGTGCATCCGCCCACCGACAGCAACCCCCGTGCACCACCGGGAAACTCAGCCGGGCAGTACCGGAATCGCCCTCTGCCCCGTCAATCCAGGCACCTCACGCCACAACCTGTCGCCCGCGGGATCGTTGTTGTTCAACTGGAAAACTGCTCGGGCATCGGCAACGTACTCGGTGGTGGGCGACGCGTCGACGGACACCACCGGCGCCGTGAGATTGCCCCGGGGCAACGAGTCCATTCGAGAACCGTCGATCGCGACCTGCACAACGGGTACATCGGAGTTGTTGCGTGCGATCACAATGGTGTCGCTGTTGCTCCAGTCGAGTGAGAGCGCTGTGCTGCCCAATCCCGGAGCCACAGCCCGCGGACTGGTCAACGCGAAAACGCCGCTGGGCAGGCGGACCACGGTCGCCAGGTACACCTTGCCGTCGATGATCATCGCCGCTCGAACTCCGTCGCGGGACAGGCGCAGCTCGGTAATGTTCGATCCCAGTGGGATCAAAGCGCCCACGTCCACGTTCATGACCGACGTCCGACCGGTAGTGGGCTCGCGAACCACGCGCACCACGGTGTTGCCGTTCACCGCCGCCCAGATCGTGTTGTTGTCGATTTCCCACGTCGGCCTGGTGATCACCGGGGCGTCGAGGACCGGGGCTGCACCTTCGGTGTATGGACCGAGTGTCAGCGAAAATCGTTTTGCAGGATCAGGATTCGCGGTATCCGCCACTGCGGCGACGGTCTTGCCGTCGCGAGAGAGCGCAACAGACGCAAGATTGCCTGCAGTTCCGGCAAATCCGGGCACGGGTGTGACCGCTTGTTCACCGACACTGACCAGTGAACCGTCGCGTAGGGCGTGCAACCCGACAGTCGCACCGGTCGTCGCCAGCGGATTCGTGGAGGCGACGTCGGCCGTTGTCCAGCCTTCCGGATGCGCTGCGTCCAAAGGCGCCCCGTCCACCAGCAAAACGTAGGGTCCGGCGATGTCGGCGCCGGCCAATGTCCAGATGATCTGGGCGGCAAACAAAGCGCGAGTTTCGGGGTCCATCGACTGACCGATCCGGAAATCGATGCGGATGCCCCCGAGACCGACTCCCACCTGACCGGATCGACCGTCGGCCTTCGTGATGGGCCCGATCACCGCGACGCCTGCGCCCAGTTCGTTGCGGACCGCCGACGCGAGCGCCTGCTTGGGCCCCTCGATCAGCAGGCCGACCAACTGCGATGTCATCTGGTCCTGGGAACCCGATATCCACCGCAGATCCGGAACCATGGTCTGTCCGCTGGGATCCGGAAAGTACAACGACTTCCGTTGGTACGCACCGAGGAACGCCGCGCGCTCCATGATCACACCCGAAGGAAGATCGCTGATCCGCCACTCGCCGTCGACCAGAGTCAGCGTCATCTTGGCTTCGTAACTGCCGTCCTCGGGAACGTAGATTCCCCCGGCTTCGAGACGCCCGACCTTGTTGACTCGAATCGTGGAGATCGCTTCCTGATCGGTCCGCGACTCCGAGAGCGTGTCGACCTTGTCGACGATGATGGCGCTTGCTGCGTCGTCCCATTTTGCGGACATCTCGGGAGTCAGGTACTGCCGTGCCGCGAGGTGCCGGTTCGCGGGTTCGGTGCTCGCTTTCACGAAGTCCCGCACCAACAAATCGGGCTCACGCCCCGAGGCCGGCGGAGCAACGGGAGTCCCCGGCGCCACAGTGGCAAGCGTCCCGATCGCCTGCGGCGACGACGAGGCAGGCAAGCTCGCGCACGCACCGGTCAACAGCAGCGCGCTCAAGCTCAGCGCCAAGAGACCACGGCGGTATCGCTGCATCACGAACGCTCACCCCCTTGCGAGCCGGTTCGTGATTCGGTCTCGTGCGGCGTCGGAATCGACGACGTGACCTCACCGACCTCTTCGGCGACGATGTCCGCATTGGAGGGTGTGCGCACGAACTTGGCCGTCGTCGGCTTCAGCGGTAGCGGGCTGGACACCAGCTTCTTGCCGCGCACTCGCGGCAACGTCAGACGGAAGCACGCGCCGACACCGGGCTCACCCCAGGCTTCGAGTTTGCCGTCGTGCAGATTGGCGTCCTCGACGCTGATCGCCAAGCCGAGACCTGTGCCGCCGCTACGACGGACCCTCGACGGATCGGATCGCCAGAAGCGGTTGAACACAAGTTTCTCCTCGCCGGGACGCAGCCCGACACCACTGTCACGAACGATGAAGGCCAGAGCGTCGTCGTCGGCTCGCAAGCGCAGCAGGATGGGTTTTCCTTCTCCGTGATCGATGGCGTTGGCGAGTAGGTTCCGCAGGACCCGTTCGACTCGCCGCGGATCGACGTCGGCGATCACCGGATCGTCTGGCATGTCGACTATCAATTCGGTGCCGGATTCACGGGCGAGGTGGCGGACGGTGGACACCGCGGCCCGCGCACACATCCGGACGTCGAGTTGCTCGGACGCAAGTTCCGCAACGCCGGCGTCGTGCCGGGAAATCTCGAGCAGATCGGCCAGCAGACCTTCGAACCGGTCGAGTTCGGCAACAAGCAGTTCCGACGAGCGGCGGAGTATCGGATCGAGGCTCTCGCTGCCGTCGTGGATGAGGTCCGCGGCCATCCGCACTGTGGTGAGCGGGGTGCGCAGTTCGTGGCTGACATCCGATGTGAAGCGTTTCTGCAGATTGCCGAACTCCTCGAGCTGGGTGATCTGCTTCGACAGGCTCTCCGCCATTTCGTTGAAAGACATTGCGAGACGAGCCATGTCGTCCTCACCGCGAACCGGCATACGTTCCTTGAGTCGGCCGTCGGCGAAGCGCACCGCGATCCTCGACGCCGATCGGATCGGCAGCACTACCTGCCGCGCGACGAGCAGAGAAATCGCTGCCAACAGGACCAGTAGGACAGCGCCACCGATCAACAGGGTGCTGCGGACCAGCGACAGGCTGCGATCCTCACTGGCAAGTGGGAACACGAGATACAACTCGAGGCCGGAGATCGACGACGCCGTGGGACTGCCGATGATCAAGGCCGGGCCGGAATACCCTTCGGGATCCGAGACCGTTGCGAACTGGTAGGCGATCTGTCCGTTGTGAACGAACTCACGCAAGTTGTCGGGGATCTGATCAGCCGGCCCGGCAAACACCGGATCTCGGGGCCCGTCCTGCTCGACGATCAGCGCGGGATCGAAGGTGCCCGCAGAACCCGATGCTTGACCGCCCGCCTGATTGCGGCTCGTCAAACTTGACGCCGCACTCTCGAGTTGGTCTTTGAGGGCTGCACTGCCGTCGACGCCGGCCAACTGATCTTCGACGACGCCTCGGGCGCGATCCATCTCCTCCGTGGCGGCGGTGATCTTCGCTTCGAGCAGTCGGTCGGTGATCTGGCTCGTGAGCACAACACCGAGGATCACGATCACAATCAGCGACAACGACAACGTGGAGACGACAACCCGCAATTGCAGCGATCGTCGCCACGTGTGGGCGAGGGTGTTACTCAGTGAGTGGCACCACCGGAGAAAAGGCGTCAGCCACCGATTGAGGCGGCGACGCCAACGGGAAACGCCACCGGTCACGGCGGTCCGGCCTTGTAGCCGACACCCCTCACCGTCAAAACCACTTCGGGATTCTCGGGATCGGTTTCGACCTTGGCGCGCAGACGCTGGACGTGGACGTTGACCAGGCGGGTGTCAGCGGCGTGACGGTAACCCCACACCTGTTCGAGGAGCACCTCACGGGTGAACACCTGCCTGGGCTTGCGCGCAAGAGCGACGAGGAGATCGAATTCGAGGGGTGTGAGCGAAATCTGCTCGCCGCCGCGGCTGACCTTGTGCGCCGGCACGTCGATCACGATGTCGGCAATACTCAGCAGTTCCGCCGGTTCTTCCTCGGTCCGACGCAGGCGAGCGCGAACCCGGGCGACGAGTTCCTTGGGCTTGAACGGCTTCATGATGTAGTCGTCCGCGCCGGACTCGAGGCCGAGGACAACGTCCACGGTGTCGGTCTTCGCGGTCAACATCACGATGGGAACGCCGGAATCCGCACGCAGGACCCGACATACGTCGATGCCGTTCATGCCGGGCAGCATCAGATCGAGCAAGACAAGGTCGGGCCGAGTCTCGCGCACCGCAGCAAGTGCAAGAGTTCCGTCGCCTACCACGTAGGGATCAAAACCCTCACCCCGCAGCACGATCGTGAGCATCTCGGCGAGTGCCGTGTCGTCGTCGACAACCAGAATCCTTGGTTTCATATCCCTATCGTTGCATCTTCGAGTCGTAATTAAGACCGTTACGTGACTGTGCGGCGTGCCGCGTGTTCCCTCTACTGTGCCGGAAACTTCCGAATCGGGTGGCTATCGTGACGCATCACCCGAAATCGACCAGTTTGCGGGCGAGATCCGGACCGATTACGTGCCAGGGCGTCGCTGGCTGGTGGAGCGTACGCCAGCGACCCACCGCTGCAAAGGCTATCGCTTGTCAAGATAGGCACACACAAGCCGTGTCCACACTTGACTTCGCTCCGCAACATCTGCCAACACCTCACGGCGACTCCGGTTGCCGTCCACCACCAAGACTTGTCCAGTTACATCAAGTTCGGCCAGCACCCGCAAATAACGGTCACGCGCGGCTACCAGTGCCTCCCTGCGGTGAAAGAGTTCGTCGCGGCCGCTCCTCTTCGCGATTCGTTCCAAACACACATCAATATCGGTATCAACGAAGATCGTAAGATCGGGTTGCCTGATGTGCCGATTCAGCGCGGAGAGCCACTGGAACGCCTCCTCACCTCCTGCCTCGCCCTGATAAGCAAATGATGAAGCCACGTACCGGTCAGTTACGACCCAGTTTCCCTTCGACAGTTCGCCCAGCATCCCGTTCACCGGATTTTCGAGGTGGTCTAGTCGGTCCGCTGCAAACAACAGCGCAAGTATTTCGCTACTGAACTTCAGTCGCTGATCGATGGCCTGACGAATCACCGCGCCGATCGGCCCCGAGGACGGCTCGTGCGTTGGCTCGACACCCACTGACCTGATCCTGAGCCACTCAACTAGGCCACTGATCAACGTGGTCGTACCAGCGCCGTCGACACCTTCGACAGCCACCAAGGATCCCTCTACTATTCGCACCCGCCAAGAGTATCCCGCGCATCGCGTGCCCCCGTCAGCACCGTTCGGCAGAACCCTCACATATGCACCAACACCCGACTAGTATCCGCAATCAAACCAGCTAACGAACACGCCGGAGGCACACCATTCCCGATCCAATACTCGTAGTAGCAGACTGTGCCGATTCATTGATGACTGAGTTGTGGCCATCAGTTTCGTCCGCGACAAATACTCGCGGCGCAAATGACAACCAAACGCGCGAAATATTAAATGTCACCTTGCACCTTCGAAATCCTCGCCGCAGATTTGCAACAACCCGGCACCCCCCAATTAATCCAGCATTCGCAATCGCCGAGCTCATTTGGATCGTTCGCGGGCGAAGAGATGTACAGTTCCTTATTCCTTGGAATTCTCGGCTCCCGAATTTTATCGGTATCGCACCCAACACACCTGGAGCGTACGGGTTCCGTTTGCGCCAACATTTCGGCGTCGACCAATTTTTGGGAATATACCACGCGCTCAGCAAAAACCCGCAGTCCAGGCAAGCTGTCCTTCAAATATGGGATTCACGAACTGACCTGCCTGACGAGACTGGCACACCGGCTTCTGCGGATATTCCATGCTCCATTACATCGATGATCAAAATTGTCAATGGGAGACTAAACTGGACGCAAATAATGAGAAGCAACGATATTATCATGGGCCTTCCCTACAATATAATACAGTGGACTCTACTTCAAGAAATCCTCGCCGGTTGGCTAAATGTCGAAATGGGTACTTACACCCATTTCAGTGACAGCCTCCACCTCTATTCAAGAGACGAAAACACCTATGATTATCGATCCAAATTAGCCGGGGGTCACGACGAAGAAGTACCTGACCTACGTCTTTCTCTAGCCGAATCGGATCAGGTATTCAAAGCACTCGAATCAGCAACGGAAGCCATTGCATTAGAGATGAAACCATCGTCGGTTCATCAAATCATGCAAAGCTTAAGCATTCCCACTGCCTATCAACCGCTAATCGCAATTATCGCCGCCGAAAGGCTACGCAGGCTCGGCTTCCCAAATTTATCAACTGAAATAATTGATGAAAAAACCACGGGGGACCTCCAAACCTGTGCACACAACTGGAACAAAGGACCCCGCAAGCCGTGAATGAACTCACAATCGTGCATATCAGCGATATTCATTTCAACGCAGACGGAGGGAACCTAAGCCCAGAGCGTGCCCTTGAATTAGCATCTAAGGCAATCCGCCAGGAGGATCCCGACTGGGGGAATTCCATCCTCGTATTATCTGGAGATTTCACAACTCGTGGAAACAAAAATGGATTCAACACCGCGAGCCATTATATTCATGAATACCTACTCAGCGACAAGATGAATTTCTCTAGCGTATTAGTGTGTCCAGGAAATCACGACATAACCGACACTGGGTGCTCATTCCATGAATTCAATAAATTCGCGTTCGGAATCACCGACGACTCTGCACAAACATTTACTGCCACCCGAACCATCTGCAGCGTATCCAGGCTTGGATATCGTTTTGTTTTAGTAAACAGCGCCCATCACGGAGATCACACCTACGGCAAGGTCGACCTGGAGCAGTTACGCGATGCGTTAGAAGCATCGACGCCAGACGAACCGATAATACTCGTCGTTCACCATAGCCCGATCTCGAGCCGGTACGGCGGACATGGTCTTGAACATTCATACGAATTACTGACGCTTGCGAGTCATTACAAGGTAGCACTACTGCTACATGGCGATATTCACAGCAATCAGATTCTAACTGTCGGCTCCGCGGGAACCAAAGTTCTGGGCGTCGGCTCTTTAGGATTTCCCCCTGACCCGAACATGAACAACCAGTTCGCAGTATACAAGATTGAAGAAAATACATTCAGCGGAAAACTCTTCAACTTCCAAGCAAATCGCGACATGTTTATACCATCAGATCTGGAGCCAAAGTGACAGATGTTCAAGCAAATGATTTCGGCACCGCCGTTTCCAAATGCAAAGCCCTTTGCCAAACTTCTCCTGTTAACAACCTCCGGATATCTGTGACGTGTGAGATACCGTGCTCGACCGACGGGTTCATCGATCAATATATTAACGACGCAAGGCGCTGGCAGCAGGCAACTCGCCCTCCGGAGCTGCACTTCAATCACGGCGAGTATATTAATAGGCATGGCGACGCCATCCAGAGTGCAATCGAAGAGCTAAAGAAGAAATCAACGTCGAACCGGGCCGTGGTCACTCTGGTCGACAATCAGAATATTGTCACGAGCGGGGATGGACGACTACCTAGTTTGCTGGTAATACAGATCGGCTTGGACGCAGCCGACTCGACCACTCTTTTGATTACGGCATATTTCCGAGCTCTTGAGGTTAGTTCATTTCTTCCTGTCAATTTTGCGGAGCTGCAATTAATCTCCAACCGAGTAGTTAAGGAACTCCCCGTAATTGAGCGCTGTATTTTCACCGTGTTTGCGTTTCGCGCACACTTCGACCGCGGAAACCGGCTCCTACACCGCAGTCAGTTAGATATTTCTCATACCGATGGAACATTGTCCCAGCTGGTATTGGATTCCAAGTTCACGGAAATTGCCGTACTGCTGGAGGATAAATCCCAGACTGAAACCATCATTGATATAAAAGGGATCGACTTCTTGATCACTGAAATGTCGCAACGACACTCAGAATTAACGGAAGTTTGCGACATTCTCCGCATCGCGGCTGCCGACTTAAGGAAAATTCAACAAATTAGATCTAACGGCAGCCATTCCCGAATAATATCCACCACGCAGCGTGAACTGAAAACGAATCTTATGAAATCGGCACAAGAATTTAGAAAGCTGGATCGGAGAATAAAATGAACCTAAATGAACTAACAGAAATCCAGCAGCGTTTTGATCGGTCTCGCGAAACCAATTTTCCTTGGTCGCAACCGGTCACTGCAGATGACCACTCAGCCTTGCTGCACAATACCGTTGGTCTCGCAGGCGAGGTTGGCGAACTTGCGAACCTAGTCAAGAAATTCGATCGAGGCGACTTTCCCTTCGCCAAACTTATTTCCGAGCTTCCAGGTGAGCTCGCCGATATCTTGATCTACGTGATAAAGATCTCATATCAGTCCGGAATCGATCTTGAGGCAGCCATGCTCCATAAATTAGAGGAGAATGAAATCCGTTTTCCCCCACGTTAGCCTGCTTGAAGTTTAATCTGCGGGTCAGTTCGGAGGAAGAAACACCCTCGATTCCATCCGGAGAGGGAGTTCGACGCTGACACTGATCCGTTGGACGTCCAGTCCGGTTCGGTCAGCAGGTGTCAGCGCTTCGCCTCACGGCAGCGCCAACGCGTCGCCCCCCACGACGCACGCTGACGCCAAACGACTCCTCGTCCTGGCCCATCAGGTGGACCAGGACGAGGACGATCGTCAAGCTGCCGAGAACAAGTCGGATCAGTAGCGGTAGTGCTCGGGCTTGTACGGGCCCTCGACGTCGACG
Organism: Rhodococcus sp. AD45-ID; assembly: GCF_003023755.1. Classification (NCBI taxonomy): domain Bacteria; kingdom Bacillati; phylum Actinomycetota; class Actinomycetes; order Mycobacteriales; family Nocardiaceae; genus Rhodococcus; species Rhodococcus sp. AD45-ID. Next base: position 589,003 of record NZ_PYHL01000001.1, read on the forward strand.
CCGATGTACTCTGCCTGCTCCTTGGTGAGCTTGGTCAGCGTGCCACCGAGGGCCTCGACGTGAATCTTGGCGACCTTCTCGTCGAGATGCTTCGGGAGACGGTAAACCTCGTTGTCGTACTCCTCCGGCTTGGTCCACAGTTCGATCTGCGCGATGACCTGGTTGGAGAAGCTGTTGCTCATCACGAACGACGGGTGGCCCGTCGCGTTGCCGAGGTTGAGCAGACGACCTTCGGACAGCACGATGATCGAGTGACCGTCGGCGAAGGTGAACTCGTCGACCTGCGGCTTGATGTTGATCCGCGTGACATCACCGGACTTCTCGAGTCCGGCCATGTCGATCTCGTTGTCGAAGTGACCGATGTTGCCCAGGATGGCCTGGTGCTTCATGGCCTTCATGTGCTCGAACGTGATGATGTCCTTGTTGCCGGTGGACGTGATCACGATGTCGGCCCAGCCGATGGCCTGTTCGACGGTCTTGACCTCGAAGCCGTCCATCAATGCCTGGAGTGCGTTGATCGGGTCGACCTCGGTGACCGCGACGCGAGCGCCCTGGCCACGAAGCGCCTCGGCGCAGCCCTTGCCGACGTCGCCGTAACCGCAGACGAGTGCAGCCTTGCCACCGATCAGGACGTCGGTGCCGCGGTTGATGCCGTCGAGCAGCGAGTGGCGTGTGCCGTACTTGTTGTCGAACTTGCTCTTGGTGACCGAGTCGTTGACGTTGATCGCGGGGAACGTGAGTTCACCGGCAGCGGCGACCTGGTACAGGCGCAGAACGCCCGTTGTGGTCTCTTCGGTGACGCCCTGGACGGACTCGGCGATTGCCGACCACTTGCCCTTGTCGGCCTCGAGGGACTGACGCAACAGAGCCAGGAAGACCTTGTACTCGTCGGAATCCTGATCGTCGTCCGTCGGCGGAACAACGCCGGCCTTCTCGAACTGCGCGCCCTTGAGCACGAGCATGGTGGCGTCGCCACCATCGTCGAGAATCATGTTGGCAGGCTCACCCGGCCACGTCAGCATCTGCTCGGCTGCCCACCAGTACTCCTCGAGGGTTTCGCCCTTCCACGCGAACACCGGAACGCCCTTGGGCTCTTCCGGGGTGCCGTGGGGACCGACGACGATAGCGGCGGCAGCATGATCCTGGGTGGAGAAGATGTTGCACGAAGCCCAACGAACCTCGGCGCCGAGAGCGGTCAGCGTCTCGATCAGAACTGCAGTCTGAATGGTCATGTGGAGCGAACCGGAAACGCGAGCGCCCTTGAGCGGCAAGACCTCTGCGTATTCACGGCGCAGCGCCATGAGGCCCGGCATCTCGTGCTCGGCCAGTCGGATTTCCTTGCGACCGAATTCGGCGAGCGAAAGATCTGCAACTTTGAAGTCGACACCGTTACGGTTGTCGGCCACGGGCGTTGTTGAAACTGAGGTCGTCATCGTCCCTCTCCTGGTTGACGTGCATACTCCACTCAAGGCTATCCGCTCGACCCACGCAGTAGGACATCACCGTGATTGCGGCGAACCTCACACCGTGCCGCGCGCACCTCGAGCAACATCGATGAACGGTCCGAGCAAGGCACCCAGATCCTCCGCCACCGACGCCCCGGACTCGGGCGGCATCGATATATAACTCAGGCCAAGCCTCGCAATTGCCCTGGCCAGGATGCCCGCATCAGCGGCCGACGCCTGAATCCACCCACGCTGAAAACTCTCCGACAACCGAATTGATGCCCGATCGATGATCACGGCGCTGTCCGTCGTGATCAAACGCAACAAATCGGGCTTCGCCTCCCCCGTCAGGAGCGAACGCACCAACGGATCCATCGCGCTGGAGGCAAAGAACGCCCCGAACCCTGACATCAGGGCGTCGACGCTCCGACCCTCGTTTGCTGCAACGGCGTCGTCCACAGCGTCGACAAACCCGTCCGCGAGCCGCAGCGCGTACGCCTGCGCCAAACCCTGCCGCGAACCGAACTCGTTGTAGAGCGTCTGCCGACTGACACCCGCATGCTTGGCCAGAACGGTCAGACTCACCTCGGACCAGTCCCGCTCGGTCAGCAACTCCCGCATCGAATCGAGCACCGCACCGCGCAGCAGCAGACGGGACGCCTCTTTCTGAGGCAAGCGGGTGGGCGTCGACATCATGATGACGACATTACCGCCGCTCCCGCCGACCCATTCAGGCCCGCTCGATCTCCACCATGAAGAAATCACTCTTCGCCGCGCCGCAGTCCGGGCAGCTCCAGTCGTCCGGAATGTCATCCCAGCGAGTACCTGGTTCGATACCGTCGTCTGGCCAGCCTTGCGCCTCGTCGTACTCGAATCCGCACTGCGCGCACTGATACAGCTTGTAGTCGTTCATCATTCACTCTCCTGCCCTTGCCGATACAGCTTCGAAGTCCACCTTTTCCCGGACACCACAGTCTGGGCAGCACCAGTCGTCGTGGACTGCATCCCATGGCGTGCCTGCCGGAAACCCTTCTCGCGGTGCGCCGTTCACTTCGTCGTAGACGTAGTCACACACGGGGCATTTGTAGGCACTCATGCACTCGCTCCGTACCGCGCGAGGATCTTCTCCCGCTTGCCCGGCTGGATATTGACCCGGGTAATATCGCCGCCATAGTGAGCAACGACCTTGGGGTCCATCACTTTTCGCCACAGCGGCGGCACGTAGGCCAGCATGATCATGCTGGCGTAACCACTCGGAAGATTGGGTGCGCCGTCCATGCTCCGGAGCGTTTGATAGCGACGGGTGGGGTTGGCGTGATGATCACTGTGCCGCTGCAGGTGGTACAGGAAAATGTTGGTGCAGATGTGGTCACTGTTCCAGCTGTGCTCCGGCGCGGCGCGCTCGTACCGGCCGCTGGCCAACTTCGTCCGCTTCAGTCCGTAGTGCTCGAGGTAGTTGACCGTCTCGAGCAGGCAGAATCCGAAGACGGCCTGCAATGCGAGGAACGGCAGAATCGACAGCCCGAACACGGCGGCGAGTACAGCGAACAGCACTACCGACATCAACCACGAATGCAGGACGTCGTTGCGAATTGTCCACGGCTTCTTGCCTAATCGATCGAGACGCGCCTTTTCGAGTTCCCACGACGATCGCAGGGATCCCCATACGCTGCGCGGCAGGAAAGCCCAGAAGCTCTCACCGAATCGCGACGACGCGGGATCTTCCGGAGTTGCCACCCGGACGTGATGACCACGGTTGTGCTCGATATAGAAGTGACCGTAGAAGGACTGCGCCAGAGTGATCTTGGACAACCACCGCTCGAGATCGTCCTTCTTGTGGCCGAGTTCGTGTGCCGTGTTGATTCCGATGCCCGCAACACACCCGACGGTGATCGCCACACCGATCTTCGACACCAATCCGAGCCCGCCGTCGATACCGAGCCACGAGAGGTCGGTAGCCGACCACAAGTAGCAAGCCATGACGAGGCTGACCAGCTGGAACGGAATGTAGACGTACGTGCAGTAGCGGTAGTACTTGTCGTTCTCGAGCCTCTCCATGACCTCGTCGGGCGGGTTCTCACCGTCCGGCCCGAAGAAGATATCGAGGACCGGCAACACCAGGTACACGAGTAGCGGCCCGATCCACCACCAGATCGGCGACACGACGCCCAAACCAATGTTGTTGAACAGGGCCACCATTCCCACCGCGATGAAAATCGCGACCGGAGGAACCAAGCCGAGCAGCCAGAGATGCCGCTTCTTGTCTCGCCACTCCCCCGATATCTGATCGGATTCTGCGCTCACGTGTGTCGACACTGCGTGCCTCCTCCATCCGGAACGACTCACGGCTGTGAGTCACTTCACTATGAGGTAGACAATACTGCCAACATTGTAAAAAAACTATACAAATCCTTAAATTTGTACACTCAGTCGATTTCGCCGCGCTCGCGCTTTCCGATCAACGAATGCCGACGGCTGTACGCAAAGTAGATGACCACGCCGAGCGCCATCCAGACGACGAACCTGATCCAGGTCTCCACCGACAGATTGAACATGAGCCACACGCAGGCCAACACCGCCAGAATCGGCACCCAAGGCACGAGAGGAACCCTGAATCCGCGGGGTAGATCCGGACGCGTGCGGCGCAACACCACCACTCCGATCGAGACGAGAACAAAAGCGAACAGCGTTCCGATGTTCACCATTTCCTCGAGCGTGCCGATCGGGAAGAATCCGGCCAATACGGCAACCACCACCCCGACGAGCACGGTGATCCGAACCGGAGTTCCGTGCTTACCCGTCGGCGCCAACCGCCGCGGCATCAAACCGTCGCGCGCCATCGCAAAAAGCACACGAGTCTGCCCCAGCATCAACACCATCACCACGGTTGTGAGTCCGGCGAGGGCACCGAACGAGATCACATTCTTTGCCCACGTGATGTCGTGGAACGCGAATGCCGTTGCCAGATTGGATGTGTCACCCTCGAGCACTGTGTAGTTCACCATTCCCGTGAGCACCAGCGTCACCGCCACGTACAGCACGGTGACGATGAGGAGTGAGCCGAGAATTCCCCGCGGCAGCGCCTTCTGCGGTTCCTTCGTTTCCTCCGCGGTGGTGGCAACGACGTCGAATCCGATGAACGCAAAGAACACCAGGCTCGCCGCTGCAAGGAGTCCGTACCATCCGAACGTGCTGCCGCCTGCGCCCGTGACGTAGGAGAACAACGACTGATGTATGCCCTCCCCGGTGCTGCCGGGCTGCGAGGGCGGAATGTACGGCGTGTAGTTGTCGGTGTCGATGTAGAACATGCCGACGATGATCACGAGCAGCACCACGGCGACCTTGATCGACGTGATCACCAGCGACACTCGCGACGACAGTTTGGTTCCGGTCACCAGCAACACCGTGATGACCGCGATGATCAGCACCGCGCCCCAGTCGAACGAGACCGGACCCAACTCGACGATCGGACTTCGTGAACCCATCACCTCACCGAGGTACAGGGACCATCCCTTTGCGACGACGGACGACGCCAACGCAAATTCGAGGATGAGGTCCCAGCCGATGATCCAGGCGACAAACTCGCCGAACGTCGCGTACGAGAAGGTGTATGCGCTACCGGCGACGGGAACCGTCGACGCGAATTCGGCGTAACAGAGTGCCGCCAGGCCGCAGGCAACAGCGGCGATGACAAACGCCAGCGACACCGACGGCCCGGCGACATTGCCTGCCGTCCGAGCCGTGAGTGTGAAGATTCCTGCACCGATGACCACCGCAACACCGAATACGGTGAGATCCCAGGAGTTCAGATCTTTTCGGAGTTTGGTCTCGGGTTCGTCGGTGTCCTTGATGGACTGCTCTATCGACTTGGTTCGGAACAATTTGGAACGACCGGATCCGGCCTCGTCCTTGATCGCCACTGCCGCCTCCTTAGAGATGGCATCAGCCTAAGCCTGTGCGAGAGGCTTTGTTCAGGGTTTGCGAGTGACCAATTTGTCCAGATCCGGTTCGATGTAGATCACGCGTGCCGCCGGAACAGCAGCACGCACGCGCGCTTCGGCCTCGTCGATTGCGGTCGCGACATCCGAGATGGTCGAACCGAGCGGAACGGCAACCTTCGCCGCAACAAGAATCTCCTCGGGACCGAGGTACTGGGTCTTGCAGTGGATGACTCGTTCGATGCGGGTTCCGTCGACCAACGCGGCCAGGATGAGATCGGTTTCGACGCTGGTCGCGCCTTCCCCGATCAACAGGGATTGCATTTCGACGATCAGGACGATCGCGATGATGCCGAGGAGCACGCCGATGCACAGGGTGCCGATGCCGTCGAAAACCGGATTGCCGGTCACCATCGTCAGGCCGACGCCGCCCAGTGCCAGCACCAGTCCGATCAGTGCGCCGGTGTCCTCGAGGAGGACAACCGGCAGTTCAGGACTGCGCGACGTACGGATGAACGACCACCACGACGCGTTTCCCTTCAGCGGACGAGATTCCTTCATCGCGGTGTAAAAACTGAACCCTTCCAGGCACATGGCGATGACCAGGATGACAACGGCTACAAACGCCGAGTTGAGTTCCTCCGGATGCTGGATCTTGTGAATGCCCTCGTAGATCGCGAACAGTGAACCCAAAGTGAAGAGCACCAGCGCAACCACGAACGAGTAGAAGTACCGATTGCGCCCGTATCCGAACGGGTGCAGTTGGTCGGCTTCCTTCTCGGCCTTCTTCTGCCCGAGCAGCAGCAGTCCCTGATTGGACGTGTCGGCAACGGAGTGCACCGACTCGGCAAGCATCGACGACGACCCGGTGATCAGGAATCCCGCGAATTTGGCTACGGCAATTCCGGCATTAGCCCCCAATGCGGCCAGGATTGCTTTCTTTCCACCTTCTGCCGACACGGTTATCGGCCAACCGTGGCGCTGAAAACCTGTGCCTTTGTGCTTCGGGGAGAGATTGTCGCGATGGGTTCGTCAGCGGAAATCCAGGCTGCGCGGCCACGATCGAGTTCCAGTTCGCCAGTCCCACAGCGCACCGTGACCGAACCCTCGGTGCAGATCAGGATGCGCGGATCCCCAGCCGGAACGACGCTGTCCGTCAGGTCTGCACCCAATTCGATACGCGTGAGCCGAAATTCCGGAGCGGGCGTCGGATAGACGATGTCCGCGCTGCCCGCGTGCGGCGACGGGTCGAGAATCGTGATGTCGGATCCGTTGAAGTCGAGGACCCGAAGCAACTCGGGCACATCGACGTATTTGGGGGTAAGCCCGCCGCGTAGAACATTGTCGGAGTTCGCCATGATCTCGACAGCCAGTCCGTGCAGATAGGCATGCAGGTTTCCGGCGGCCAGGAAGATTCCCTGACCTGGTTCGAGGGTGACCCGGTTCAACAGCAACGCAGCCAGCACGCCGGCGTCACCCGGATACGATTCGCCGAGTTCGAGCGCGGTGCGGATCTCCGCGGCAAATTCCGCGTCTCGCGACGACGCGTAACCGATGCATCCCGCGAGGACGGCCGGCAACAATGTTCCGAGCGCGGTGGACGGCAAGGTTATCCACGTTGTGAACAACGCCCGCAGGCCGTCCGAATCCGGTTGTCCTTCAAGGAGACCGATGTACGGCTCCAGTTCGGGCACCGCCAGTGCGCGCAGCATCTTGACAGTCCTCGTCGGTTCGCGGAATCCCGCGAGCGCTTCGAACGTGCTCAGGGCGACGACCAGTTCCGGCTTGTGGCTGCCGTCCTTGTAATTGCGGACGGGTGCGTCCATCGGAACACCGAGGGCGTTTTCCCGGCGGAAGCCCTCTTCTGCCTGGCGGGCGCTCGGATGCGCTTGCAATGACAGCGGTTCCTCTGCTGCCAACAGCTTGAGCAGGAACGGCAAGCGTTCACCGAAGGCCTCGATGTTCTGCTCACCCAGTTGCCGCGCCGGGTCCCGGCCGAGCACGTCGAGTAACGACTCACTGCCATCGTCGGTGACGACGCGCGCAGGATCGCCCGGATGCGCGCCCAGCCACAATTCCGCCTCAGGATGTGCGGACGGCACGGGAAGCCCACGAAGTTCGGCAATAGCCGTACGTGACCCCCAGGCGTAGGACCGCAGAGCGCCCTCGAGTTCGTGCACTAGCGCGGCCCACCCGTCAACTGCACGTATGCGGACGCCATGTCCACTCTCGATGCCAAGACAAACACCTGTTCCACTTCCGATACCCCCGTATTGGCGCTGTCCTCGTCTGCTGCGATCACCAGATCCGCATCGGCCAGCGCATCCATGCGTCGCACAACCTCGCCGCGTCCCGCTTCCATGGCAAAAACGAATGCCCGAACCGGGTCGATCGGCAACGGGCCGTCGAGCTCCGGATCGTGGAAGAAGGGATCGTGAAAAACCGAATCGGGGGCCCTTGACGGCGGAGCGAAGAGGGCCCGTGCCGCTGCGATCACATCCGACAGTTCACCGGAGGCCGCGGAGCATCCCGATGCCAGAAGCGACGCGCTTGCATAGTCGGCAAGCGCAGTGGCGACCGCGCCGCTGCCGCACACGACCAGTCGGCGATCGCGCATTCTGGTAGCCAAGGATTTGGCTGGATTGTGAAACACCTCGTTGGACAACCCGTCGCTGATGGCTTCGGCGTCGACGGCGTCCGCGATCCGATCGAGGGACGACGGTCCGGCTTCACCCTTGTCGCGGTTCTCGATCGCGGCAACCACGGCAACGAAGACCGCGAGAAAGCGAATCATCGTGTGGCGCGGAGCAGTGAACACACGCGGCGGCAGGGTCATCGTGCGCCCGGCAGCCGCTGCCCTCATCGGTCCCTCTTCGGGAACCGCGACAACAACTTCTGCGCCGCGGCGCACCGCCCCGTCGACGGACTCCACCAGGCGCGGATCCCCCGCGTCGTCTCCCGCAACCACCACGACGTCGAGGGGGCCGACCCACGACGGCGTCCTGTCGAGCAGCACCAGCGGGCACGGCACAGCATTGCCGAGCAGGGCAACCGCGATCCGGGCGGCGTGTCTGGCACCGGCCGATCCCGCGATCAACACGATGCTTCGTGGGCGCAGCCCGGCCAACCGATCGAGCGAGCCTTCCGCGACCGCCGAAGCCGTCGAACGAATCTGTGCGCCCCCCATGGCTACCGAACGCAGTAACCCCTCGGAATCGGCAGCTGACAATGCGTCACTGTCGTCGAGGTCGAGGAGCGGTGTCGGCGCTGTCATCTCACCGCACCCCCTTCTCCGTAACAACTTCTCTCGCAACCAACATCGACCGCAGCACCGCGTGCGCGGATAGTCCCCCAACTATCCCAGGCGGCCGACGCGCCGACAAACCAATCGGGCAGAAAAATGAACTCAGCCTCGAACGATCGCCAGAATCTCGCCGACCAACGCGTCGACGTCGGCCTGCGTCGGAGCTTCGACGTTGAGTCGGAGCAACGGTTCGGTGTTGGATGCCCGCAGGTTGAACCACGCATTACCGGACAAGTTGACCGTGACACCGTCGAGGCGGTCGACGGATTCTGTGCGGTCCGCGAAGGCGGCGAGGACCGCAGCCGTTCGATCGGCCGCATCGGCAACGGTCGAGTTGATCTCGCCGGAAGCGCTGTACCGGGTGTACTCGGCCATCAGTTCAGACAGCGGCCGGTCCTGCTCACCGAGTGCGGCCAGCACGTGCAGAGCAGCCAGCATGCCGGAATCGGCACCCCAGAAATCGCGGAAGTAGTAGTGAGCGGAATGCTCGCCGCCGAAGACTGCGCCCGTTTCGGCCATCTGCTGCTTGATGAACGAATGGCCGACACGGGTGCGGATCGGAACGCCACCCAATTCGGTGACCAGTTCCGGCACGGCATGCGAGGTGATGAGGTTGTAGATGATCGACGCGCCGGGCTCTTTTGCCAACTCGCGCTGGGCAACCAGTGCCGTCACGGCGGACGGGGACACCGGGTCACCCTTTTCGTCGACCACGAAGCAACGGTCCGCGTCACCGTCGAAGGCAAGACCGACATCTGCGCCCGTCTCACGGACGTACGCCTGCAGATCGACCAGGTTGGCCGGATCGAGCGGGTTCGCTTCGTGATTGGGGAACGAGCCGTCCAATTCGAAGTACAGCGGCAACACGTCGAGCGGCATCGGGCCGAAGACGGCGGGCGCTGTGTGTCCGCCCATCCCGTTACCCGCGTCGACGGCAACCTTCATCGGACGCATCTCGGACAGGTCGACCAGCCCACGCAAGTAGCTTGCGTACTCGTCGAGCACATCGCGGCTGCTGACCGCGCCGGCCGGACCGTCGAACTCGGGAACTCCGGAGACGACCTCACCGGAGATGACAGCAAGACCGGTGTCCTGACCGACTGGCTTCGCACCCGCCCGGCACAACTTGATGCCGTTGTACTTCGCGGGGTTGTGGCTTGCCGTGAACATCGCACCGGGGCAGTTCAACAACCCGGAAGCAAAATAGAGCTCGTCGGTGGACGCCAGTCCGATGTGTACTACGTCGAGTCCCTGCGCGACGACACCCTCGGCGAACGCGGCCGACAGCGCGGGTGAGGACTCACGCATGTCGTGCCCGATCACCACGGTCGATGCAGCGCCCTCCTCGTCCCGAACCAAGCGGGCAAACGACGCGCCGACATCGCGGACAAAATCTTCGTCGATCTGCTCACCCACCACGCCACGGACATCGTACGCCTTGATGATTGCAGCAACCGACTCGGCTGTTCGCCCCACTGAATTCATTCTCCTTGTGTGCGCATCCCGTCGGATCTTTCGACCGGGACACTGGAAGTTCGCAAGACGCTGGAAGTTCTGAGCAAGCCTAATGCTTCACGCGTGACTACGGGATGTCAGGCAAAAGCGGCCGGAAGTTCAGGCCGACGGATCCGGCAGAACACGCAGGTGACCGCGACGACCGGTGCGAACCGCGGGAGGCGCGACGGAACGGGCGTCGTCGCCTGCGGACACGCCGGTGTCCTCACGTCCCTTGGCGCGGTCGCCGAAACCTGCCTCACGGACAGCTTCGGCAAGAGCGGTCAAATCGTCTTCGTCCGGAGTGCTGGTCGAGAATCCACCCTCGTACCGGACCATTTCCCAGCCCTTCGGGACCGTGATACGCGACGCATGGTTGTCACACAGATCCCACGAGTGCGGTTCAGCGACGGTCGCGAGAGGACCGACTACCGCAGTGGAGTCCGAGTAGACATACGTCAACGTCGCGACGGCGGGGTTCTTGCACCCGGGGCGGCAGCAGCGACGCAGAGATCTCACAGGTACGGAGCCTAGCCCTCCCCGCGGCGGGAACCTACTCGGACACACCGACGGAGCGTCACTGTCGTAATCTCGACGCCATGTCACGCTCCCCCCGCAGACGGTCGATCACCACCCGTTCGATCGAACGGCACGGCCGCGGCCTGCGCGGACCTTTGTTGCCGCCGGAAGTTCCGGCACGGCGGACACGAGCGGAGAAATTCGATCTCCTCGTGATGGAGGCGTTTGCTCCGGTGGACCTGGCATGGCACGACCGGCTGAAGAAACTCGACATCGCCGTCGACGAGGTTCCGAAGATTTTTGCCCGTGATCCGGATTCGGTGAACTGGCCACCGGAAGTTGTCGCGGACGGACCTGTCCCACTCTCACGTTTGATCCCCGCCGGCATCGATCGCCACGGCAAGACGACACGTGCGCGAATTGTGTTGTTCCGTCGACCGCTGGAGCAGCGTGCCAAGAATCCGGACGAACTCACGGATCTGGTTCACGACGTGCTGGTGCATCAAGTCAGTACGTTCCTCGGCGTCGATCCATCAGTGATCGATCCGACGTTCCCTGAAGAAGACTAGGCACCCGAAGAGGACTAAGTACTCTGCAGGCTAGGGCCGAAAGCCCATGTCCCTTAGGCAAATATCTCTGAAAGTCTGTGCACGACCTGCAATTCCCCGTTGCAGGTCAAGACTTTTCGCAGACCGTCCCGTCAGCCCCGACGCTGACCGAACCGATTCAGCAGCAGATCAGATGATCCCCCGCTTGAGACGTCGACGCTCGCGCTCCGACAACCCTCCCCAGATTCCGAACCGTTCGTCGTTGGCGAGTGCATAATCGAGGCACTCGTCACGAACCTCACAGCCGAGGCAAATTCGCTTGGCTTCCCGAGTAGATCCACCCTTTTCAGGGAAGAACGCCTCAGGATCGGTCTGCGCACAGAGTGCGCGTTCCTGCCATTGATCCTCGATGGTGTCGAACAGTTCCTCGAAGCCGGTCACCAGACTCAGCACAGGCCGAGCAGTCACCGCCTCGATTTCACTGCAGGCACCTTCTGCTGCGCCTGCTTGGGAATCGGTCTGCGGTTCGTAGCTCACTGTCATTGCCAGAGCACTGATCTCGACATTTTCATTGGGCATCGTTCCGCCTCCTCACCTGTAATAGCGCAGAATTTCACTCCGTATTTCAACCCATTTCAACCCCACCCCGTTGACCACTCGAAACTACGTTCGAATGTGGTCCCGCTGCAGGCAAACTCGCCGACATCGGTGGAATGACACATTTGAGATTACACACGTCCAGCGTGTCGCGGTCAAGCTAATGAACAGGAATCCATTAGTATTCCGGCCCGAGTTTTGCATCTGACACACCGCCCAGCGGACACGGCAAGCCGAGCACCGCCTAGTCTTTGTCAAGTGAACGTGACTGTATTGGTTGGCGGCGTCGGCGGAGCTCGTTTCCTCCAAGGAGTGCAACACGCACTCGGCATCTCCGGTGGTGAAACGCTCGAGAAATATCAAGGCCCACACCGGATCACAGCCGTGGTCAACGTCGGCGACGACGTCTGGATGCACGGGCTGCGTATCTGCCCCGACCTCGATACCTGCATGTACACCCTCGGCGGCGGCATCGACACCGAGCGTGGATGGGGCCACAAGGGCGAGAGTTGGAACGCAAAAGAAGAGCTCGCCGCGTACGGCGCAAAGCCGGACTGGTTCGGGCTCGGCGACCGCGATATCGCCACCCATCTGATCCGCAGCCAGATGCTCAGAACGGGCTATCCGCTCTCCGCAGTTACCGAAGCGTTGTGCAATCGTTGGAATCCCGGCGTTGACCTCATCCCCGTCAGTGACGACCGCAGCGAAACGCACGTCGTGATCACCGACCCTGAGGACGGCGAGCAGAAAGCGATCCATTTCCAGGAGTGGTGGGTACGTCACCGCGCACACGTCCCGACCCACAGCTTTGCTCACGTCGGTGCCGAACAGGCGAAGCCGGCCCCGGGAGTGCTCGAGGCGATCGAGAACGCGGACGTCGTCCTGATCGCTCCGTCCAACCCGGTTGTCAGTGTCGGCGCGATTCTGGCGGTGCCAGGCATTCGTGGTGCACTGCGCACCACCGCAGCCAAAGTGATCGGACTCTCCCCCGTGATCGGCGGAAAACCGTTGCGCGGAATGGCCGACGAGTGCCTCGACGTCATCGGCGTCGAGACGACATCCGAAGCAATCGGTCGCCATTACGGCGCCCGGTCGATCAACGGCATCCTCGACGGCTGGCTGATCGACGAAGGTGACACCGCCGACGTCGACGGTGTGGATGTGCGCGCCGTCCCACTGATCATGTCCTCGCCCGCGGCCACCGCCGAGATGGTGGCCACCGCATTCGATATCGCCGGAGTGTCGCTGTGACAACAAACACGACCGATCAGGCTCCCGGCGATCACTCGCCCGGCGCAGCCATCGAAGTGATTCCCGTTCACGGTCTTCCGGAGTTCCGTCCGGGGGACGATTTGGCTGCTGCCCTCATCGAGGCAACACCGTGGATCCGCGACGGCGACGTCCTTGTCGTGACGAGCAAAGTGTTCTCGAAGGTCGAAGGCCGCATCGTCTCGTCCCCGACCGACCCCGACGAGCGCGATGCCGCGCGGCGTGTACTCGTCGATCAGGAAGCCGTACGCGTCGTAGCGCGTAAGGGCCGAACCCTCATCACGGAGAACAAGCTCGGAATCGTTCAGGCCGCATCCGGCATCGACGGCTCCAACGTCGACGGCGGCGAGTTGGCTTTGCTTCCCGTCGATCCCGACGCGAGTGCCGCCGCGCTGCGCGCTCGGTTCCTCGATGCCGCCGGTAAGTCCGTCGCCGTCGTGGTGACGGACACCATGGGCCGCGCGTGGCGCAACGGGCAGACCGACGCCGCGATCGGCGCCGCCGGAATCCCGGTGTTACACGGTTACCTCGGAGCGCAGGACAGCCAGGGTAACGATCTGATCGTGACCGAGATCGCCGTTGCCGACGAAATCGCGGCTGCCGGCGATCTGGTCAAGGGCAAGCTCGGCGGAGTGCCGGTTGCCGTCGTACGCGGCTTGCGATTCCAGGACAACGGTTCCACAGCGCAGGATCTCATCCGTCGCGGTGCCGACGATCTGTTCTGGCTCGGCACGGCCGAAGCCACGGCGATGGGCCGCGGCCAGTCGTTGCTTCTGCGCCGTTCGATTCGCGCGTTCAGCGAGGAACCTGTTGACGCCGACGCGATTCGGTTGTCCATCGCCGAGGCGTTGACCGCGCCGGCGCCGCACCACACCCGACCCGTTCGCTTTGTCTGGTTGCGCACCAACACTATTCGCAAGCAACTGTTGGAAGCACTACGCGAGAAGTGGCTCACCGATCTCCGCGCCGACGGACGCACCGAGGAATCCGCGCAGGCCCGCGTCGCACGTGGCAACATCCTGTTCGACGCCCCTGAAGTTGTCATCCCGTTCTGCGTCCCCGACGGCGCGCACAGCTACCCGGACGAGCGCCGCACCGCTGCGGAGTCCACGATGTTCACCGTGGCGGCGGGAGCGGCGGTGCAGGGCTTGCTGGTTGCGCTCGCGACCCGTGAGATCGGGAGCTGCTGGATCGGTTCGACGATCTTTGCCGCCGACACGGTGCGCGAACATCTGGGCGTGCCCGCCGATTGGCAACCGCTCGGCGCCGTCGCTGTCGGTCACCCCCTCGAACCGCTCACTCCCCGTACGGCTCCCGCAGCCGGTGACGCATTGGTGGAGATGTAGGTGAGCGCAGAGACTCTGCACAGGTCCGCCAAAGGTGTTCTGGAACAATGGCCTACGCCGTCAGCGCACGACGAGTCCCTCCGTCACACCATGTTGGCTTTTCTCGACTCCGCACCAGACGGATGCCTTCGTCGTCATGTGCCGGGGCACATCACCGCGTCGTCGCTCGTTGTCGACGAAAGCCTGAATCACGTCCTGCTCACTCTGCATCCGCGTGTCGGGAAGTGGATTCAGCTCGGCGGACACTGCGAACCGACTGATGACACTGTGATCGATTCCGCCTTGCGGGAAGCTCGCGAGGAATCGGGAATTCACGATCTGCGCATCGACCCCGCACTTCTTTCCGCACACACGCACCCCATCACGTGTTCACTCGGCGTCCCGACCCGGCACCTCGACCTGAGGTTTCTTGTTGTGGCACCGGACAACTCACCGATCGTGCGCAGCGAGGAGTCGACGGACCTGCAGTGGTGGCCCGTCGATTCCCTCCCAGCCAATGCCGAACACGAGAGCGTCAACCACATGGTCTCGCTGGCGAGACTGCGCCTTCAGGTCTGAACCTTCAGGCTTGAAAAGCGGGGGCCAACTCGGGCCGCTTGGCGCTGACTCCGTCACCCGAGGAGACGCCCTTGACGCGCCGAGCCAGCCACGGCACCAGGAACTCTCGGGTCCATTGACGGTCTTCGCGCCTGGCCTCGATCTTCGACTGCGCCGGCACGGGACCGAGATCCGGCGCGGTGAGAGTGTGGTCCACACCGATGGCGTCGAGCACGTGAGCGGCCATGTTCTGATGCCCGGCAGGTGACATGTGCAGGCGGTCGAAGTCCCACATCCGCAGATCCTGATATTCGGCGAACCGCCAGAAGTCGACGATGGTCGCGCCGTGTCGATCGGCGACTTCGCGCACCAATTCGTTGTAGATGGCCATCCGGCCACGGAGTTTGCCGAAGAACGCCGACCATCCGGTGTCGTAGGCGGTGAACATCACTACGCGAGCACCGGATTCGGTGAGCGCCGCAATCGCGGTGTCGTAGCGAGCGACCACGGCGTCGAGGTCCAGCTTCGGGCGCATCATGTCGTTGCCGCCGGCGTAGATCGTCACGAGGTCCGGCTTCAGCGCCAGCGCGGGCCCCAGCTGCTCGTCGACGATCGGACCGAGTAGTCGACCACGAATCGCCAGATTGGCGTATCGGAAATCCGGGTTGCCGATTGCCAACTGCTCCGCGACGCGTTCGGACCAACCTCGTAGTCCGTTGGGGAATCTGTCGTCTGCGTCGCCGACGCCCTCGGTGAACGAATCACCGAGGGCGACGTAGCGGCTCGGAAATGAAGTCATCCGGCCATTATTCCAGTTGCGAAGCTCAACAATCACACATCTGTGCTGAAACGCACGCCGCCGTCGGGCAGCGTCACACCCGGCCACACCCGAGCGCCGCGGAGCAATTCGCAGCGAGCGCCGATATCGGCACCGTCGCCGATCACCGCGTCGCGGACGAGTGCGCGGGGTCCCACCCGAACACCGAATCCGAGGATCGATCGCTCGACAACTGCCCCGGCTTCCACCACGGCGCCGTCGAACAGGATTGCGCCGTCGAGGCGGGCGCCTGCGCCCACTTCTGCGCCGCGTCCGACAACCGTGCCGCCGATCAACACAGCTCCGGGAGCCACACCGGCACCGGGATGCACCAGGGACTCGCCGCGCGGGCCCTCGAGTGCGGGTGACGGCGCGATACCGCGAACCAGGTCGGCTGAACCGCGCACGAAGTCCTCCGGAGTGCCCATGTCACGCCAGTACGACGTGTCGACGTGACCGAAGACGCGCTTGCCCTCGGCCAGCAGGTTCGGGAACACCTCGCGCTCGACCGACACCGGGCGACCCTCGGGGATCTGCTCGATGATCTCGCGCTTGAAGACGTAACAACCGGCGTTGATCTGATCGGTCGGCGGATCCTGGGTCTTCTCCAGGAACGCGGACACCCGACCGTCTTCGTCGGTGGGTACACAGCCGAACGCTCGCGGATCGCCGACTCGGACGAGGTGCAGCGTGACGTCCGCGTCCGTTTTCGTGTGTGTGTCGAGGATCGCATTCAGATCGGTGCCGCCGAGTACGTCGCCGTTGAACACCATGATGTTGTCGCCACGAAGTTTCGGAAGAACGTTGCGGATACCACCGCCGGTTCCGAGCGGTTCGTTCTCGAACACGTAGTCGATCTCGAGGCCCATTTTCGACCCGTCACCGAAGTAGTCCTCGAACACCTCTGCCTTGAACGACGTACCGAGTACGACGTGCTTGATGCCCGCAGCTTCGATCCGCGCGAGCAAGTGCGTCAGGAACGGCAGACCGGCCGTCGGCAACATCGGCTTGGGAGCCGACAAGGTCAGCGGACGCAGGCGAGTGCCCTTGCCGCCTACCAGGATTACCGCGTCGGTCGGAGTAGGTTCGGTCATCGTTGTTGTCCCCTGGGATTCGAAACTGAAGTGTCATCGGTCTGGTGATCTGTGCGAGCGCGCACTGCGGATGCGACGGCAATCTTGGAACGAAGCGCCAGGCCGCCGCGCAGTGCCAGACGCAGCGGGGCCTGCCACCAATGTGGATGGCGATCGGCTTGGAAACGGTATGCACTGCGGTGGTGTGCCGGCAGCATCAACTCCGGATGACGCCCTGCCGCATGCCCTTTCGCGTGAGTTACCTCCGCAGAGGGCACAAACACGTTGAGCCAACCCGCTTTTCCGAGGCGATCACCGAAATCGACGTCCTCCATGTACATGAAGTAACGGGAGTCGAACCCGGAGATGGCGTCGAAGGCATCGCGGCGAACGAGCAGGCACGAACCGGACAACCAGCCGACCGCGCGCTCGGTGAGCGCCTCGTTCTCCTGGCGGTAGCGAGTCGTCCACGGATTCTTCGGCCACACCGTGCCCAGAATTGCGTGTCCCGCACCGGAAGTGATGTCGGGAACGGATCGCGCCGACGGATACACGCTGCCGTCGGGTTCGAGGACCTTGGGCCCCAGCGCACCGGCCCTTGGCCACCGATTTGCCGCAGCCACCAATTTGTCGAGTGAACCGGGGCTCCATTGGACGTCCGGATTGGAAATCACGATGAATTCGACAGCCGGATCGATCTCCGCGACAGCCCGATTTATCGCGCCTCCGTACCCGATATTTCCACCGGTACGGAGCAGACGAACGTGTTCGTACTTGCTGTCGGCGGCCTCGGGAGTTCCGTCGGTCGACCCATTGTCGGCCATGATGACCTGGGGTTTTTCTGTCGTCGCCTCGGCGAGTGTGCTCAAAAAGTTCTCGAGATGCTCGCCGGGCGAGTACGTCACCGTTACCACGGCCAGCTTGGGACTCACGCCGGTCAGCCTAGCCGCCCGGAGCGCTCCATCTGAACTTTGCTCACGCGATTGCGTCGTGAAGCGCCTCACGCCACGGGCGCAACGGGCTCAGGCCCGCGGCCGCCCACGCGTCACCGGACAACACCGAGTACGCGGGGCGCGGCGCCGGGCGGACAAATGCGGCGCTGGTGCACGGGCGAACCCGATTCGGATCGGCACCGATCTCCTCGAACACCGCGCGCGCCAGATCGAACCAACTGGCCTGCCCGTCGTTGGTCGCGTGCAGTGTCGAAGTGCCCGTGAACGGACGTGACGCCAGTTCCAACAGACCGGCCGCCAGATCGACGCTGTACGTGGGCGAACCGATCTGATCGTCGACGACGTCGATAAAGTCCCGTTCACCTTCGAGGCGGCGCATCGTGCCGACAAAATCACCGGTCTCACCCGAGTAGACCCAGGCGGTGCGAACGATCACGGAATCAGCGCCGGACTTGCGCACGGCTTCCTCGCCCGCAAGCTTCGTGCGGCCGTA
Organism: Rhodococcus sp. AD45-ID; assembly: GCF_003023755.1. NCBI lineage: Bacteria > Bacillati > Actinomycetota > Actinomycetes > Mycobacteriales > Nocardiaceae > Rhodococcus > Rhodococcus sp. AD45-ID. The sequence goes on from NZ_PYHL01000001.1 coordinate 607,336, forward strand.
GACCGTCGACGGCCCTGTCGGCGAATCGACCTCGTACGGGCTGTGAGCGTCACCAGGAAAGACGTAGTCGGTGGAGACGTGGATCAATCGGGCACCCGCCCGCGCGCAGGCCGATGCCAGGTTGCTCGGCCCGGTCTCGTTCACTGCCGTGGCCGCCGCCTCATCCGACTCCGCTGCATCCACTGCCGTGTACGCGGCGCAGTTGATCACCACCGTCTCGGGTGAGAGAACATCGGACGTCAGCGCTTTGTCGACCGCACCACGATCGGTGATGTCCAACTGTGCTGAACCCAGAGCGACAACGCTTCGACCCGCCGAGAGCGCAAGCGATTCGATACGACTTCCAAGCTGGCCGCGCGCCCCTGTGAGCAGGATATTAGTCATACCCGTCAGTTTGGCACGCCGTCGCCAGGTACCCGACCTGACGTGAGTAGACCAGTAACCTGGATGGGTGTCACACCAGCAACCACAACGCCGCGTGCGTCCGCAGCCTGCGCCTAGTCGAGCAAAGACCAGCCCAGGCCGGATCGCCGTCGCCGTCGTGTCGGTCCTGGTGTTACTGGTTACCGGCTTTGCCTGGCGCGGAGTGGACTCACTGCGCAATTCCCTGGCCACCGCCAGCGGACTCGGCTTGGGCGGCGGCAAGGACGGCGCCATCGACATCCTCATGGTGGGAACCGACAGCCGAACGGATGCGCACGGAAATCCCCTGAGCCAAAGCGAGCTGGATTCGCTACGGGCCGGTGAGGAAGTTGCGTCCAACACCGACACGATCATCTTGATCCGCGTTCCCAACGACGGCAGTTCCGCCACCGCGATCTCCATTCCCCGCGACGCGTACGTCAATGTTCCCGGCATCGGCATGTCGAAGATCAACGGAGCCTTCGGAGCAACCAAGGAGACCGAGCGTCTGCGGCTGGTCAACAACGGAGCAAGCGAATCGGAGTCGGACCGCAAATCCACTGAAGCGGGCCGCGAAGCACTCATCGAATCCGTCGCGAATCTGACCGGAATCACCGTCGACCACTACGCCGAGGTCGGCCTGCTCGGATTCGTTCTGCTCACCAATGCTGTGGGCGGCGTCGACGTATGCCTCAACGCGGCCGTGAACGAGCCTCTCTCCGGCGCCAATTTTCCGGCCGGCCAACAGACTCTCGACGGATCGAACGCCCTCAGCTTCGTCCGGCAACGTCACGATCTTCCCCGCGGCGACCTCGACCGCATCGTGCGTCAGCAAGTGTTCATGGCTTCCCTTGTCAGCCAGGTCCTCAGCGCAAAAACACTCAGCGATCCCGGCAAGCTCAGTTCGTTGACCAACGCCGTGTCACGCTCGGTGGTGATCGACGACGACTGGGACATCATCGAATTCGCGAAGCAACTGCAAAATTTGGCGGGCGGCAAGGTTCAGTTCGAAACCATCCCGGTACTCGACATCAACGGTATGACCGACTACGGCGAGTCGATCGTCAAGGTCGATCCGAAAGAGGTGAAGAAGTACATCGCGAACCTCGTCGGCGCAGAGGTCGAGGAAGAAGAAACCACCTCGGCGGCGCCTACCGTCGATGCCTCGAAATTTACCGTCGACGTAGCTAACGCCAGCGATATCGGCGGACTCGCGAGCGGAGTCTCCGAAGCACTGAGCGCACTCGGCTACCGGGAAGGCGAAGTCGGAAACAACACCGGTGCAGACGTATCCGAGTCAACGGTCTTTGCGAAGTCCAAGGACGACGACGCAGCCCTTGCCGTCGCCGACGCATTGGGCGGCTTGACCGTAAAAGCGGATTCGTCGTTGCCCTCGAACACCGTTCGGGTTGTTCTCGCCTCGGACTACTCCGGTCCGACGTCCGCCGATTCCGTGTCACCAACGGATTCCGGCTCGACTTCAGCTTCCGGGACACCGGACTCGGCGAGCACAACCGAGACCAGTCCGACTCCCGCTCCCGCCGGACCGCCGATCGACGCCGCATCCAGCGGACCCCGCTGTGTGAATTAATACTCTGCGTAAACTGAGCGGATGCCTTCATCTGCCGACAATCTGACCGACGCACTCCTCGGACCGATCCTCGCGGCCGACCCTGCCGGACCACGGGTCACGTACTACGACGATGCGAGCGGCGAGCGCATCGAGTTGTCGGCAAGCACCCTGATGAATTGGGCTGCCAAGACCGCAAACATGGTGCGCGACGAGTTTGCTCTCGAGCCAGGAGCAAAAGTTGCGGTGCTGCTGCCGGCCCACTGGCAGAGCGTTGCCGTCCTACTCGGTGTGTGGTGGGCCGGGTGCGAGGTTGTCCTCTCCCCCGAGTCCGACGCCGAACTTGCTTTCGTGACGGCGGATCGACTCGATGACGTCGCCGACGTCCCTGAGGTCGCGGCGCTGTCCCTCGACGCATTCGGCAAGGGCCTGAGCGATCTGCCGATCGGGGTTGCCGACTACGCGACGTCCATCCGAGTGCATGGCGATCAGTTCCGCGCCGCGGGCGCCGGAGCGGCCCTGGAAGGCCGATCGGTTGCGGAAACCGTGCGCGCGGCAACGGAATCCGCCGCCGCCCGCGAACTCGCGTCGTCGGATCGTGTGCTCTCCAGCGCGTCGTGGGATTCGGCTGAAGAACTGATCGGCGGACTGCTGTCGGTGCTGGCCGCCGGCGCGTCGCTCGTGCAGGTAGCCCACCCGGACGCGGATGCTACCGCGCGCCGAGTGGGCACCGAGAAGGTCACGAAGCAGTTCTGACCGCACTTGACCAGGCAGGCTCAACTCGACAGTGCGCTGACGGGTGAGACCATCCCGGCTCGGCGGGCAGGCAGGAGTGAGGCGATCACTCCGGCCACGCCGCCGATCAAGGTGATGGCCACCAACTGCGCCCAGGGCACGGCGCCGAGCGACACGTCGCCAAGCCCGAAAACAGACGCCGTTCCCGCGACTCCGAACACCAGACCGAATACAACACCGATCACCGACGCGACTCCCGCGACCAACAGCGCTTCCCAGATCAGCATCGCTCGAATTCCCTTCCTGGTCAGTCCGAGTGCGCGCAGCAGTCCGGATTCGCGGCGCCGCTCGAGAACGGAGAGCGCCAGGGTGTTCCCGACGCCGATCAGCGCGATCAGGATGGCAACCGACAGCAGGCCCGCAACCACCATCAGCATGGTGTCGAGGATCGAATCGATCGCCGAACGCATCTCTGTCATACCTTGAACGTCGCTACCCGGCGCGATCTGCCGCGCGAGTTCGGTAATGCGGTCGGTGACGGCGAGCGCCTCTTCGTCCGTGGAGGTGCCCAGTCTGACCCAGTAACCGTCGATGGTCGGGGTGGACGCCGCCGCTAGGTCTGCTCGATCCACCAGTGCGGGTTGCCCTTTCACACCCTCGATCACACTCACGGTGAATGGTCCACGATCTCCGCGCAGCGTGACGGTATCGCCGCCGCCAAGTCCGTAGTCGGTCAGGTCGGCTGGCGATAGCACGAGTTGGCCGGGAGCCGGAACTGAAATATCGGTACGCAGAACGTCTTTCACCTGCGCCGCATCCACCCCGTACCCCTGCAGAGACCCGTGCCCGTCGAGCATCAGATCTGCATTTACCAGGCCGCTGACGGCACGGACTCCTGCTATCGCGCCGATGTCGGTACCCAGAGCCTCCGGCAGTGACGCGGATCCGGAACTGCTCACCATGACATCTACCGGAAACTGGTTGTCCATCGCCACCGGCGCAGCGTCTTTCACCGTGGCGATACCCACCGCCATGGTGCTCGTCAATGCCACTCCGATCAGCAAAGCCAGTGCTGTCGCAGAGGTTCGACGCGGATTCCGGCCGGCGTTGCCCGCTGCGAGTTCGCCCACCGAGCCGATCATCCGCCCGAGGACACCACCGGCCGCTGTGATCAACGCAGGCACGATCCGACCTGCCAGGGCCGCGATGCCGACAAACGAGAGCAAGCCGCCGACTGTTGCCACCATCACCTGCTGCCCGATCACACCCATTACTGTCGCCGCGATACCGCCGAGTAGTGCAACGATGCCGAAGGCAACCCGAATCACCGAGGCTGCCACGTGTTCGGGCTTCGACTCCATCGGTACCAGGGCCGCCAAGGGCGACAACCGGGTTGCCGCACGGCCGGGTGCCGACGCTGCAACCATCGTCATCACGATGCCGACCACCAGTCCGACCAACAGGGTCACCGGTGTGACGGTCAGAGTCGACAGCGGTACCGGTACGTCCGCAGCAGTGGCCACCGCACCGATCGTGGCCGCCAATCCGATGCCCAGTCCCACTCCGAGGATCGATGCGATCACACCAACTGCGGCAGCCTCGGTCCGAATGCTGCGACGAACCTGTGTGGCGGTCGCACCAACACACCGCAGCAACGCGAGCTCCTGCGTTCGGGCCGCCAGCAGGACCGCAAACGTGTTGGCGATGACCAGTGCCGCAACCACTACCGCAACCGCGCCGAAGGCCAGCAGCACGGTGCTGAGAATGTCCGTGCCGCCGAGGTACTCGGCTGCCGCGGCGTCGGTGGCGGATTCCGCACTGACAACGGTCGAGTCCGCCGGCAGCGCGTGCGCCACCCGCTCCACAAGTTGGTCAGGCGTCACCGAACCGTCACCGACGATGCGGAACTCACGGGTGGCGGAGTCACCCGCCCACGTCGCAGCCTGCTCCGGTGTGGCAAACACTTTGGTGCCGCCGAGTCGTTGCGCCGACCCACTCAGATCGACAAACCCGACAACCCGAGCACTCGGATCTGCTGCGCTCTCCCCCGAATTCGCCGCAGTTACAATGATCTCGGCCCCGAGGGGAATCCCTGAATCAGCACTCACGAGAACCTGTCCCGGCGAGGTCGGCCACTCTCCTTGGGCGAGACTCTGCCAACGCAGCTGCGGGCTGTCGGAAACCGACAGCACATCGCCGTAAGACACGCCTTGCTCCGCGGAATCGACCCGGACGTATCCCGCGACGTCCTCGGCCACTGCCGACACACCCGGCACGCTACGCAAGGCCCCGAGGTTCACATCCGGACCCGACGCAACCGCATCCGTCGTATTATATTGCGCAGCAAGCGATGTCCGCACACTGGCGGTCACCGTCGAACTCAACGTCAACGTCGCGACGATGTACCCGACGGCGATCACCACGGCAAGGATCGACGCGACGTACCGGCCCGCATGTGCCCGGGCCTGAGCAAAAGCCAGTGCCCTCATCGGTAGACACCGATCGGTTGCGGGGCGTTGCTCGAGCCGGCGTTACCCAGATCGTCTGCCCCGAGTCCGCGCATCGCGGCCATCACCGAATCAACGGTGGGGCCGGAGATCTCTCCGGCCGTACGACCGTCCGCAATCAGCACCACTCGGTCGGCGTACGACGCCGCAACCGGATCATGAGTGACCATGACCACGGTCTGACCACTCTCCCGGACAGCGGTGCGGAGCAAACCGAGAACCTCTGTACCGGAACGTGAATCCAGATTACCGGTGGGCTCGTCGGCAAAAATTACGTCCGGTTGTGGCAACAATGCGCGTGCCACCGCAACGCGCTGCTGCTGCCCGCCGGACAGCTCGTGCGGAAGGTGGTCGAGTCGCTGGGACAGTCCGAGGGTTTTGACCACTTGGTCCATCCACGCCGGTTCGGGTTCACTGCCGGCCAACTTCATCGGAAGCACCATATTTGCGCGGGCCGTCAGCACCGGCAGCAAGTTGAAGGCCTGAAATACGAAACCGATTCGCTCGCGGCGCAATTCGGTGAGCTCGGTGTCGCCGAGCTTGGTGATCTCCGTGTCTCCGAGGTAGACCTGCCCACCTGTCACCGTGTCGAGACCGGCCAGGCAATGCATGAGCGTCGATTTTCCGGAGCCGGACGGACCCATGATCGCCGTGAACATTCCGCGGCCGAAATCCACGTCGATGCCGCCCAATGCGTGGACAGCGGTGTCGCCGGTGCCGTAGACCTTGGTGACACCGCGCGCCGTGATTGCAGGCGCGCTGTTCCTATGCTGATTCATGTCTACGACGCTATGGGAGCACCGGGGGCTGGCGCGTCGGAGCGCGGACCGATTTCGGGCTCGCCGTATCCTCCCACAGGAGGACACCGGATCAGTCTTCAGCAGTACGAAGCCCTGCAGTACCAAGTTTACGTATCAGCACTCAACAGGTCAGCACGGCGCACCAGTCCGATCTGGAACGCGAAGACAACTGCCTGCACCCGATCGCGGGATTTGGTTTTCGAAAGAACCCGTCCCACATGAGTTTTCACGGTCGTTTCGGAAACGTGGAACTTGGCGGCAATTTCCGAGTTCGACAGCCCGTACGCCATGGCCTCGAGAACTTCGATCTCCCGGGGTGTGAGATCGCCGGGTAACGCCGCCTCGGGGGCTGAGCCTTCGAGGAGTGGCCCGACATGCTGGAGCAGACGCCGCGTTGCCCGCGCCTCGATGACGGCGTCGCCGCGGTGCACCGTGCGAATGGCGTCGAGCAACTGCTCCGGCGGCACGTCCTTGAGCAGGAATCCGCTGGCACCTGCCCTGATGGCCGACATCACGTACTCGTCGTTGTCGAATGTGGTGAGCACCACAACCTTTGGGGCATCCGCCGTAGTCAGCAACCGCCGCGTTGCTTCGATCCCGTCCATGTTCGGCATCTGGACGTCCATGAGCACGACATCCACCCGACGAGTTGCCAGCTGGTTCAGGCCCTGCTGCCCGTCGGACGCCTCGACCACCACTTCGAGGTCGGGTTGTGAGTCGATCACCATCCGGAAACCCGCTCGAACCAATTGCTGATCGTCGACAAGAGCCACTGCAATCGGAGTCACCGGGTTGTCCATGGATGACACCCTAGGTCCTCTCGTACGGCAACACCGCATGCACGGCGTATCCGCCGCCTGCCTGGGGGCCGGCGGTAATCGTCCCGCCGTGCAGCCGCGCGCGTTCCGACATCCCGATCAAGCCTTGTCCACCGGGTGAGGATTCGACAAGCGCAGCACTACCACCGCGTCCGTCGTCGGCGATGCGAAGTACGAGTTCGGTATCGGTCCAGGTGATCTCGACGCCCGCGTGGGCACCGGGTCCGGCGTGCTTGAGTACGTTGGTCAGCGATTCCTGCACGATGCGATACGCGGTCAGACCGGCACCGGCTGACAGATCGCGTGGTTCTCCGGCCACGGACGCGGTGACATCAAGTCCACTGCGGCGCAGGTCCCCCAGCAGAGCGTCGATACCGCCGGCGCCGGGAATCACCGCAAAATCTCGCGGGCGATCTTCGCGGAGCACCGAGAGAAGCGCACGCATGTCGGTCAATGCCGCCCGCCCCGTCGACGCGATGGTTTCCAACGCCTGAACCGCTGCCTGCGGATCCTTAGCCGCGCTGTATCGACCGCCGTCCGCCTGGGCAATCACCACGGTGAGCGAGTGGGCAACGATGTCGTGCATCTCACGGGCGATCCGCGAACGCTCACTGATAGTGGCGATCTCGGCTTCCTGCGCTCGCTCGAGTTCGAGCAGTCGCGCGCGTTCGGTCAGACCTTCGAGTTGTTTGGTTCGCACGCGCCGCAAGTCTCCGAATGCCCAGACCGCAAGCATGAAGATCATCAGGCCCACCGCTTGAAACACTTGCGCGGAGAACGAAATGCCGTCGTAGCCGAAGTATCGGAACTCCGCCGCGATCGACCCGAGTAAGGCGATCCCCAGTCCGGTGAAACTACTCCACCGCGCGCCGTATGCGGCGAGGGCGTACAGCGAGATCGGAACGGCTATCGCGCAGCCGAGCAGAGTGTTTCCGATGACAAGAACGTGCAGTACCGCGAAGCCGGCAATCAGCATGCCGGACAGCTCGGGGCGGGACCGTCGCCACGCCAACGGGACGCTCATGCCGAGCGAGACGATCACAGCCCAGACTCCGGCTGTGGCGGCGGTGACCAGGCTCAGCAAGGCGACCGCGCAAGCCAGGGTGATGTCGATGCCGCGCGCGTGTTCCGTAGTCCAGCGCACAAATCGTTCACTAGTCGGAAAACGGGCCATGCCGCCCACAGTAGCGCTACTCAGACGCGGTAACCGCCGTCTGCCAACCCGGCTTCGATCTCGAACTTGTTTCGCACGCCCGGGTGGCGCAGTTCCTCGCGCAGGTACTTCGGCCCGAATGCCAGTCCGTGCCTGGCCCATTGGTCGGCATGAATCGCCTCGTGACGCAGCACTGCCCGAGTAATGTTCCGGCGGGTCAGATACACACCACCGAGAGTTGTTCCGCCGCGGGCAAATCCGCGCCGCATCCCGGAGGCGACAAAAATTCCGAACTCGTCGTCGAAGGTGATGCGCGCGCCCAGCACTCGGGCATAGAGCACCGCCACCTGCGTCACGAACGCGGCCTGCGCGCTGCCCCGACTAGCTCGGATCAGGGTCAGCGGCAGGCCGCGTCGTTCACGCATGAAAAATCTCAGCTACGCAGCTTCTCAGCCCAGCAGCTTTTCGCGCAGCGCCTTGTCCTTCTCGAGCACCATGGTCTCGAGGCTTTCCTGGAATGCCACCATGGCCGCCTGCAGCGCGGGATCCGAGGCACCGAGGATGCGGGCGGCGAGCAGACCGGCGTTGCGGGCTCCACCGATCGACACTGTCGCGACCGGAACGCCGGCAGGCATCTGGACGATGGACAGCAACGAGTCCATACCGTCGAGGTACTTGAGCGGAACCGGTACACCGATGACCGGCAACGGCGTTGCCGAGGCGACCATCCCGGGCAGGTGCGCCGCTCCGCCTGCGCCGGCGATGATGACCTTGATGCCGCGGCCGGCAGCGTCCTTCGCGTAGTCGAGCATGCGCTGAGGGGTGCGGTGCGCCGAGACCACACCGACCTCGAAGCGAATTCCGAACTCTGCGAGCGCTTCGGCTGCGGCTTCCATCGTCGGCCAATCGGAGTCGCTGCCCATGATCAGGCCGACCTGTGCGCTCATGCTCTCACTCACCGTGTACATCCCATCCGTCGGTCCATACTGCATACGAAAGCCAGTGCGCTGCCCGCTCAGCCCGTTCCCGAACTGCGGCAACGTAATTCGGGTCGTCGATCGAGCCTGCCCCGCCCACGATGTTCACGTGGCCGATCTTGCGGTCCTTGCGCTCACCCTTGCCGTACAGGTGAATCTTGGCGTCGGGCATCCGGGCGAAGAGGTGGTGGACACGCTCGTCCATGCTCATCTCGGGAGCTTCGGGAGCACCGAGAACATTGGCCATCACCGTGACCGGAGCAATCGGCGACGTATCGCCGAGCGGGTAGTCGAGAACGGCGCGCAAGTGCTGCTCGAACTGCGACGTCCGGGCACCGTCCATGGTCCAGTGACCCGAGTTGTGCGGGCGCATCGCCAATTCGTTGACTACAAGACGGCCGTCGGTCGTCTCGAACAGTTCCATGGCCATCGCACCGACAACCCCGAGCTCCGACGCGATCCGCAACGCAAGCTGTTCCGCTTCTGCCGCAACGGCACCGGGCAGATCTGGAGCCGGCGCGATGACAACGGCGCACTGGCCGTGTCGCTGCACGGTCTCCACGACAGGCCACGACGCACCCTGACCGAACGGTGACCGCGCCACCATCGCCGACAGTTCGCGGCGCATCGACACCATTTCCTCGACGATCAGCGGAACACCCTTGTCCAACTGCTCGGTGACGATCGCCTCGGCTTCGTCGGAGTCGTCGGTGATCCACACACCACGGCCGTCGTATCCACCGCGCGTTGCCTTGATGACAACCGGCCAGCCGTGCTCGGCGCCGAAACGTACGACGTCCTCGGCCCACGTCACCTCGGCGTACGCGGGCACCGGTGCGCCCAGTTCTGCCAATTTACGACGCATCAGCAGTTTGTCCTGAGCGAAGATCAGTGCCTGCGGCGGCGGCTGCACGTTGACACCCTCGGCCACCAGCACCTCGAGATGTTCGGTCGGAACCTGCTCGTGATCGAATGTGAGCGCAGTGGATCCGACGGCGGCGCGGCGCAGCGCGTCCAAGTCGTCGTGGCTGCCGAGAACAACATCGGGGCTGACCTGTGCGGCCGGCTCACCGGCCGTTCCGGACAGCACCCGGAGCGTCTGGCCGAGGGCAACGGCTGCCTGGTGAGTCATGCGCGCGAGCTGTCCACCACCGATCATGGTGACGACAGGCATGGCCTTGTTCGCCGGTCGCGCGGTGGTCGGGCGGGGGGAGGACTGAACTGCGTCGTTATTGCCGGTCACGGCTATCTATGTTGTCATGCGCCGGATGTAGTCATGCGCCGGGGCGGGCGCTTCGTAGCGCCGACCCTGTCTGTGATTCTGCTGATGATTTCCGAACAAAACCATGACGGCGTGGTTTTCTTTCGTAAACTCATCTGTTGTGTCATTTGTCGACGGGGTAATCGCCCGCATACCCCAGCCGTTCCGAGACATTGCCCTGCGCCACAGCGAGCTGATCAAGTTCGCGATCGTCGGCGGAACCACCTTCCTGATCGACTCGGGCATCTTCTACACACTCAAGCTCTCGATCCTCGAATCCAAGCCGATCACCGCCAAGATCATCGCCGGCGTTATCGCGGTGATCGCGTCGTACATCCTCAATCGTGAGTGGTCGTTCAAGAATCGTGGCGGACGCGAACCTGCCCACGAGGCAGCGCTGTTCTTCTTCATCAGCGCGATCGGCGTGGTGATCAGCTTCATTCCGCTGTACATCTCGAGTTACGTCTTCAACCTGCGCGTTCCCGAAGTCAGCTTGACGACGGAGAATATCGCCGACTTCATCAGCGCCTATATCATCGGCAATCTCCTGCAGATGGTGTTCCGCTTCTGGTCCTTCCGTAAATTCGTATTCCCGGAAGAGAATGCCGAGATCGTCAGCGATGACCACACCGAAGAAGAACTCGACCAAGCCTGACGCAGCGATATTCGCGCTTCACGTCACCGCGGTTCGCGCAGCGTGCCGACGTCGACCGGCTTTTCGGACGCCACCGGCAGGAACACCGCAAACAGTGCCGGCGTTCGACGTTGTAGCTCGAGCCGACCGCCGTCCGCTTCGATCAGCGCCCGCGCCAGCGCCAACCCGACGCCGGTGGAACCGGCCCCGGAGAAGCCTCGATCGAAAATGTGCGGAGCGAGATTGTTGTCGACCCCGCCGCCTTCGTCGGTCACCTCGATACAGACCATCGCTTCGCGCTTGGGAGCTCCGTCGATCAATCGAACGGATACCGTGCAGGTTCCGTCGCCGTGGGCAAAAGCATTGTCCACCAGAACGGACACGGCTTCGCGCAGGCGAGAGCCTGTTGTCGACGCTGTCACGCCGCGGTCGCCGGTCAAGCGGAGCGCTCGTCCGGCATCCTCGAACTGCGGCCGCCAATCCCCGCAGACGCCTTCGAGTTCGCTGACCACGGAGACTGTTGTGGCTGCGGAACCGCTGCTGCGCGAGGACCGCACCAACTCGTCGATTCCCTCCGTCAGCCGATCAACCTGGGCCATGGCTTCTTCAGCTTCGTGAACGACATCAGGGTCGCTGTGCACCGACAACTCGTCCAGACGCAGCCGCACTGCGGTGAGTCGGCTACGCAGTTGGTGCGAGACGTCCGCGACCAGCGCTCGCTCACGCTGCAGTCGGCCGGCAATCTCGACAGTCGCTGCATCGAGGACATCGGACACTCGGTCGAGTTCGGGAATGTCGTGGCGTCGTGGGTCCGGCCGGAAATCACCTTCTGCCAACCTCGCCGCCCGTTCGGCAACGTCCTGCAGTGGCCCGGCTAGTCGACGTGCCGTGACCACCGCGACGACGGCTCCGGTGGTGATCGCGACGAGAACCAAAACTCCGACCGCCCCAACTGCCTGCTTCTGCTGCGTGCGCAATCTCTCCGACGGCACTTCGAGGCGCAGTGACCCGGACGATCCCATTGCCAACGACTCGACCAGCGGATTTTTCACTACCGCTTCGCCGATGTCGACGCGAGCGGCCCCGTCCGACGGGGTCGGGTACACGACAACAAGTCGAGCGTCGTTCGGGGTGAGCAATCGGAGTGCGTCGGTATTGAGGGCTCCGTCGACAACGCCGAGAGAACCTTCCTGGGCGATCACCTCGGTGGCCATGCGATCGAGTCGCACCCGCAAATCGTTGCGGCTCACGTCTTCGACCCACAACCAAGCCGTGTAGATGAGCGGAACACCCAGCAACAACGCGGTGAGGATGACGACCCCGAGAATCGACTGGAGAATGCGCCGACGCATCGAGCGAACTAGTCCGTGTTGATGCGGAAGCCGACGCCGCGCACAGTGGCAATTCGACGTTCGACCGCAGGGCCCTCGTCGCCGATCTTCCGGCGTAGCCAGGACATGTGCATGTCCAACGTCTTCGAGCCGCGCAACTCGACGTCCCCCCAGACCTCACGCAGGATCGCGTCGCGGGAGACGACTTCACCAGCGTGTTCGAGGAGCACCCGCAGAAGTTCGTATTCCTTGTTCGCCAAGGCGATCTCGGATCCGTTGACGAGGACACGCCGCGCGGCCGGTTCCAGGCGGATACCGCCGACCTCGACGATGCTGTCCTCACGACTGCCGTGTCGACGCAGGAGCGCGCGCACCCGGGCCATCAGTTCGGCCAACCGGAAGGGCTTGCCCACGTAATCGTCGGCGCCGGCGTCGAGACCGACGACAAAATCGACCTCGTCGGTACGGGCGGTCAGCATCAGCACGGCCAGAGTCGTCCGATGAGCGCGAATCTGTCGGCACACCTCGAGCCCGTCCATACCGGGCAGCCCCAAATCGAGGATCAGCAGATCGAAGTCACCTTCGAGCGCCTGCTGCAGTGCGGCGGGACCGGTCTGTTCCACTGTGACCGTGTACCCCTCCCGCCCCAATGCTCGGGCAAGTGGTGCGGCAATGGCCTCGTCGTCTTCGGCTAGCAATACGGCAGTCACAGGGACAGCGTACGGACAGCGAGCCTTTGCGCGGTGATTACCAAGCGTTTCCGTCATCTTCGCCCTGATCCTCGGGGCGGTTTCGCTCGTGCTGTTGCTGCGTGGAATCGAAAACCTGGTGATAGAGCAGCGAATGCACGTGCTCCACGTCCGGGATGTCGTCGAATTCGAGCGGATCGTCACTGGCCGACGCGATCACGAGCGTGCCGGTCTTGAGAAGCCGGTCGACCGGGCCGTGCCGGAACTGGACGTTGCTGATCCGGCCCATCGGGATGTCAATTCCGGTGTGGGTCAACACACCTTGCCGAATCAGGACCCGTCGATCGGTGACGATGAAATGCGTGAACTTCCAGACGGTGAACGGCGCCACCGATCGCCAGGCGACAACGCCGAACCAGGCGACGCCGATCACGATCGACAGCACGGTACGCGCTGTCCCGTCGACCTGCTTCTGTGTCACGCCGAGCAAAAACCCTGCCACGGCCGTCGCCAGGACAAACGTGAGCGCTGGAACCACCAGCATCTTCCAGTGTGGATGCCGATGCAGGATCAGTTCCTCGTCCTGGGCGAGCGCATCTTCCGGATATCCCATGACGGGAAGTGTGCCATCTACCTCGGACAGATTAAGGCTGGGCGAGCTTGCGCAATACGAACGGCGTGATGACGATAACGATGCCGTACAGCACCATCCAGACACCGACGACGATCCGGAAGACCTCGAGGGACAACTCAGGCTGCAGCAGCACAACCGCGCCGGCCACGATGCTGATGACACCGAGCACGATCGACAGGCCACGATCCGCAGTGCCACCGGACGCCGCGGCGATGATGTCGAGTACACCGCGGAACACCCACCAGGCACCGATCACCAGGGCGATCAGCACCACGGTCTGCAGCGGGCTGCGCAGGACGAGGAATCCGAGGAGCACTGCAAGCGCGCCCGAGATCGCGACGAGCGTGCGAGTGCCGCCGCTCGCGGTGACGTCGGCGAAGGAACGGATGATCTGCACGATGCCGAACGCGAACAGCTGGATGGCGATCACTACCGCGACGACAAACAGTGTGGCGTCCGGCCATACGAGAACCGCAATACCGAGGCCGAGCGTCAGGAGGCCGAGGAGCACAGTCATGCCGGTCAGAACGCGCCGGGCGCTTTCTGCCATTTCTGATTCGGTCGGAAGCACGATCGGTGTGGTCATGACCGAAAAATAGCACCCGAGCGGTCAAAAACGGACACGACTCGCTGTTTTTCTAGTCCGTGATCGGCGCCGCCCGCAGATGCGTGATGTCACCGGCGGCAACGGCAAACGTCTCGCCACCACTTCCCTCGATCTCGATGACCACGCGACCGGAGGTGTCGATGTCCGTCGCCGTGCCGAAAACTTCCTTGTCCCCCGGCAGGACAGCACGTACCCGTTTGCCGAGAGTTCCGCAGCGCTCGCGATATTCGGCTGCCAGCGCCCCGGTATCCCACCCGGAGTTCTCCCAGCCGCGGAACTGCCTCGCCAGTTCCCGTGCCAGTGCCCGCACCAACGTGTCCCGGTCAACGGTTTCCGCGTTTTCGAGAAGGAGCGACGTGGCCGTCGGCACCGGCAGTTCCTCGGCGCCCAGACTCACGTTCAATCCGATTCCCACGACCACCGCGGGTTCCGGGGTGGTCCGCGCGACCTCGGCGAGAATGCCGGCCACTTTCTTGTCACCGATCAGAACGTCGTTGGGCCACTTCAGTTCTGCGGGCACCTCGGCCACCGTGCGCAATGCGTCGACGACAGCGATTCCGGTGAGCAGCGGCAGCCAACCCATGTCGGCGAGGTTCAGTCCGGGCATCCCCAGCAGAACCGACATCGATATCTGTGCCTGCGCGGGACTAACCCACGTGCGCGCGTGTCGCCCGCGCGCGCTTTCCTGATGTTCGGCGATCAGCACATGACGATCGGCGCCCGGATCCGACGCGCGTGCCAAGAGGTCCGCGTTGGTCGACCCGGTGCTCTCGACGACGTCGAGCCGGTTCCAGAACGCACGTGCATCGCTACCGCCGTCACTGCGCACGAGTGCGCGTCGCAGCGACGCTTGATCGAGGGGTGGTCGGTTCAGATCAGTCCACATAGTCCCAGCCTAAGGCGACGAGCAAAATGTACTGGTCAGTAGCTTAGGCGGACGAAACCGCAACAATCGGACCTGCCTTCGAACCGGCCCGAGTAGGCTCGTTAAGCTCACGACTCATGACCACTGTCCAAGAGCCCAACGCGCCGGAGGCGGCGACCGCACCCGATATCCATACGACCGCGGGAAAGCTCGCGGATCTGCGGATCCGGCAAGCGCAGGCGCAAGCACCGAGTGGCGAAGCCGCCATCGACAAAGTGCATGCCAAAGGCAAGCTGACCGCCCGTGAGCGCATCACCGCCCTTCTCGACGAGGGTTCGTTCGTCGAACTCGACGCCCTGGCCCGTCACCGCTCGGTGAACTTCGGCCTGGCCGAGAACCGTCCCGTCGGCGACGGCGTCGTCACCGGTTACGGCACCATCGACGGCCGCGACGTCTGCGTCTTCAGCCAGGACGCCACCGTCTTCGGTGGATCGCTCGGCGAAATCTACGGCGAGAAGATCGTCAAGGTCATGGACCTCGCGATCCGTACCGGCCGCCCGCTGGTCGGCATCAACGAAGGCGCAGGAGCCCGCATCCAGGAAGGCGTCGTCTCGCTCGGCCTGTACGGCGAGATCTTCCACCGCAACGTTCAGGCGTCCGGTGTCATCCCACAGATCTCCCTGATCATGGGCCCCGCCGCCGGTGGCCACGTGTACTCCCCCGCGCTGACGGACTTCGTCGTGATGGTCGACGAGACCTCGCAGATGTTCGTCACCGGCCCCGACGTCATCAAGACCGTCACCGGCGAAGACGTCACCATGGAAGACCTGGGCGGCGCACGCACCCACATGGTCAAGTCCGGTGTCGCGCACTACGTCGCGTCCGGCGAGCAGGATGCCCTCGACTACGTCAAGGACCTGCTGAGCTACCTGCCGTCCAACAACCAGGCAGCAGCACCGCGCGGCGAGATCACCGATCCGATCGTCGGTTCCATCGAGGAGAGCCTCACCGCCGAGGACATCGAACTCGACACCCTCATCCCGGATTCGGCGAACCAGCCGTACGACATGCACGAGGTCATCCGCCGCATCCTCGACGACGACGAGTTCCTCGAGGTCCAGGCCGAGCGTGCGATGAACATCATCGTCGGCTTCGGCCGCGTCGACGGCCGCAGCGTCGGTATCGTCGCCAACCAGCCGATGCAGTTCGCCGGTTGCCTCGACATCGACGCGTCCGAGAAGGCTGCGCGCTTCGTCCGCACCTGCGACGCGTTCAACGTCCCTATCATCACCCTCGTCGACGTTCCCGGCTTCCTCCCGGGTACCGAGCAGGAGTACAACGGCATCATCCGCCGCGGCGCGAAGTTGCTGTACGCGTACGGCGAGGCCACTGTGGGCAAGATCACCGTCATCACCCGCAAGGCATACGGCGGAGCGTACGACGTCATGGGCTCCAAGCACATGGGCGCCGACCTCAACCTGGCCTGGCCGACTGCACAGATCGCCGTCATGGGCGCATCGGGAGCCGTCGGATTCGTCTACCGCAAGCAGCTTCTCGAAGCCGCGAAGAACGGTGACGACGTCGACGCATTGCGCTTGAAGCTGCAGAACGAGTACGAGGACACCCTCGTCAACCCGTACGTAGCGGCCGAGCGTGGATACGTCGACGCTGTGATCCCGCCGTCGCACACCCGCGGTCAGATCGTTGCCGCTCTGCGTCTGCTCGAGCGCAAGTCCGTTTCCCTTCCGCCCAAGAAGCATGGGAACATTCCCCTATGAGCACAGTTACCGAGGACATCACGACGGAAGAGGTCACAGTTGTGGCGACTTCGTCCGTCAACGGTGCCGATGTCGACGGCGCCGTCGCTGACTCCGCGGTGACCGAAAAGGCCGAAACCCCGGTTTCGGATGCGTCGGTCATCAAGATCGTCAAGGGTTCGCCCACCGACGTCGAGATTGCCGCGCTGGTCAGCGTCCTTGCCGCTGCATCGGGTGGTTCGGCTCCGGCCGAGTCGCTCCCGAGCGAAACCTGGGGAGATCCGACGCAGTTCCATCGCACGCGTGCGCCGTTCTCGCCGTACTCGTACCTGAACCCGTTCGGACGACGTACCTGAACCCGTTCGGGTAGCGCACCTGATCTAGCCTGCTTGTGTGACTCAACTAGTTCTGGCTTCGGCATCCCCGGCACGCCTCGCAGTTTTGCGGGCGGCCGGGGTTTTGCCTGTTGTACGTGTTTCCGGTGTCGACGAAGACAAGATCGCGGGTGAACTCGGACCGGGTGCGGCCCCGCAGAAGGTGGTCACGGTGCTGGCCGAGGCAAAGGCCGCGGAGATCGTTCCCGGCCTGGCGGCAGACGGTTTGACCGATGTTGTTGTCGTCGGCTGTGATTCGATGCTTCTGATCGATGGTGAGCTGCACGGAAAGCCGGGCAGTGTCGAAGTTGCGCGGCGTCGGTGGGCCGCGATGGCGGGCCGTAGTGCCACTCTGCTCACCGGTCATTGTGTAATGCGGGTGATCGAAGGCCAAATAGTGCGCGTCGCGTCCGATCACAGCGCCACGGTGGTGCATTTCGCGAATCCGTCCACCGAAGATCTCGAGGCCTATCTCGCCACGGGCGAACCCCTGCAGGTTGCAGGCGCTTTCACGCTGGACAGCCTTGGTGGATGGTTCGTCGAGAAGATCGAGGGCGACCCGTCGAGTGTGATCGGTATCGGATTACCTTTGGTGCGAACCCTTTTGGAGCGCGTAGGTGTCTCCGTCTCCGATCTGTGGCGCACTCAGAGCGTCTTCTGATCTTCCATCACCAGAATATTGACCTTCGGCAGCCCCAGCGATGCAAGTGCAATTGCCAGCGCGATGACGGAAATGATCGTCAGCACGCTGCGCTGGGCCTGCAGAAAGGCTTCTCCCGCCGCTGATCTGGTGGACGCATACGCTGCCGTGACGGCCATCTGAGCGGGGCCACTCGCTGCGACTGCGGAACCTTTCGAACTGCATTCCGGCGCCACCGTCATCGGCGAGCCGGATTCGAGTTGGCTTGTCGCACAATCGACAAAGGTCTTCTCGGCAATGTCGCGGATACCTTCGTTCAGGCCGGCAGCCTCGAGCGTCGCGACGTAGTTCTCGCGCTCCCCTTGCACCGCGGCGGGCGCATTGCCGGCGACGAGCGAAAAGAACACAACTCCGATCAGCGCCAGCCCGATCGAGCTCCCCACCTGTTGCACGGTGGGCAGCAGGCCAGACACCGAACCTGCGTGTTGTGGCCGCACCGAAGCAAGAATGGCCGTCTGCAACGGCGCGACGAACAGACCGAGTCCGGCGCCGCCGATCAGCAGCGGCCCGGCCAGGGAAAGCCAGGACGGATCGGTCCCCACCTTTTCGAGAATCGTCGAGAGCGTCAGTAGTGATCCGGCAAAAACCACCATTCCCACAATGAGTACGCGGTTGCCGAGCAGCCGGTATACCGCCGACGAGAGCACCGCCGCCACCCCCATTCCCACTGCCCATGGCAACGTCATGACGCCGGCACGAAGTGGGGAGAACCCGAACCCGAACTGCAGCGTCAGGCTGATCGTGAAGATCAATGACGTCAAAGTGCCGAAGAACACGAAGGCCAGGGCTGCGCCGACGGCAAATGCTCGGTCTCGAAAGAGTTCGAGGCGCAGAACGGGATCGCCGCCGTGTTTTCCCAATCGATATTCGTAGAGGACAAACGCCACTGCGATCGGAACCGACGCCGCGATCATCACGACGAGCGGGGTGGGCCACCCGCGGGCGCGACCCTCGGCCAGGGGGAAGATGAGCAAGAAGAGCGCGACGGACGACAGCAGCGCGCCCACCAGATCGAGCGAACGAACAGAATCCGCCTTGGCGTCGGCAAGATGGAAGTAGCCCACGATCAGTGCGGCGATGCCGATCGGGATATTGACGAAGAAAATCAGCCGCCAACCCCAGTCGAAGAGATTCCATTCGATCAGCAGTCCGCCGATCAGCGGGCCACTGACCGTCGCCAGACCGATAGTTGCTCCGTAGATCCCGAACACCCGTGGATGACGGGATTTCGGAAACAATCCCGAGATGATCGCAAACGTCTGCGCGGACATCGAGCCTGCCGCAAGACCCTGCAAACCACGACAGACAATGAGCATCGTGGCACTCTGCGCCAGTCCACAGAGCAATGACGCGACCACGAACACCGACAATGCGGTCAGGAACACCGCACGACGCCCCCACAGGTCGCCCAGACGCGCTGCGGTAATGAGGGAACAGGCAAATGCCAGGACGTACACACTCACCATCAGCAGCTGTGCGGAGACACCGGCGCCCAGATCGACGGCGATGCTGGGCAATGCCACGTTCACGATCGTTGCATCGAGCAACTGCATGAATGCCGCGGCGAGGCTGGTCGCGAGGCCGAGCCACGGCGTCAGTGACGACGGGGTGGACGACCGATCACGGGTAGTGGGAAGCACCCGGCCACACTAGACGAGGTTGTTGCCACCCTGTCCATATGACGGCATTCTGGATACGTCACTATGGAGATGACCACAATGTCCGGTAGGTGTGGTTGTAATCATTATCGGTTTAGAACAGGGAAGAACAGACAATCCGTTCTCCCGAATGCGATAGTTCATCGTCTGTCCAGTTCCAGGACGGACCTTCTCTTACGACATGCGCAGGAGCCCTACTCGATGGATCTGAATCTGATCACCCATTGGCGTCCACAACCCGGAAGGGTGGTCGAATGGGGGGTCACGGATGCCTGCGCCGCGAGCGCTGCCGGAGCAGAGATCAATCGGGATCTACCTCCTACAACGATGCAGGACCGTCACTTCCGACGTGCGCGGATCGCTGCTGAGAACGGTGATCCCCAATCGCCGTGGATCGGCATCGCCTTCGATTTCGACGGCCCGCTCGACCGCGCGGCGATGACGCGTGCGCTGACGAAGTACGTCCGCCGGCACGACACTCTGCACAGTTGGTTCTCGTTCGACGCTGCGATGGCCGATCCGAGCGACCCGAACTTTCCGGTGCGACGCCATGTGGTGCCGCCGGAAACCATCGATCTCACATACCGAGAAGGCCAGGAGCTGAGCGACCCGGAGGACGTCCGCGCTCTGGTCGAGCGAAAGTTTGCCACCGAGACCAGCGGATTGGGTTGGCCCGCGTTTGTCTTCGGCGCGGTGGAGCACCTCTCGCCCCAATCACCCGGCTTCACACTCTTCCACGCGATCGATCATGCGCACACCGACATGTATTCGATGGTGCTGACGTACGCGGAGCTGCGCGCGTGCTACGCCGCCGAAACGACCGGAACCGACATCGAGCTTCCAGCTGCGGGTAGTTACGCCCAGCTGGGTCGAGCCGAGCAGGAACTCTCCGCGACCTTGACCATGGAATCTCCCGAGGTTCACGAGTGGCTCGGCTACCTCATGCGCAGCGGTGGGTCGTTCCCGGGATTTGCCTTGCCGCTCGGTGCCGAGGACACCCCGAAACCCGCGATCGGATCGCGGTTCGAATTGGCCGACGATATCGAATGCGAGAAATTCGGGGCCGTCTGCAAGGAGAACGGATCGAATTTCATCGGTGGAATTTTCACTGCGCTCGCTATTACCGAATTCGAATTGGCCGGCCGCGACAAGTTCATCGCGCTCTCGCCGGTCAGCACTCGATCAGAAGCCGACACGTTCTCCCAAGGTTGGTACGTCAATCTCATTCCGGTCGGAATCGACATCGGGGAGCAACAGACGTTCACGCAATTGGCCGAGATCGGCCAGCAGGCGTATCACCGGGGCAAGTCACTCCTGCACGTATCGGTGCAACAAGTGATCGACGTCGTGCTCGCCGCCATGGGTGAAGCGGGAGCGTCGACCGGAATTACGAAGACATTGACGCCGCCCCCCATCGTCTCCTACATCGACGGCCGCCGCACGCCTGGATCGGAAACCTACGTCGAGACCAATGCCACCGGCATTGTCGGCGGTAAGGAAACGCAGATCGCCTCCATGTGGATCAATCGGGTGCAGACCGGTACCTGGATGGCGATTTCCCATCCCGACACACCGACCGCGCACGAGTCGGTCACCCGTTTCGCGAAGCACCTGGCGAACGTCATCACAACTGTTGCCACCCAGGGTGATTACTCGATTTCACGCGCGTCGGGTGTCGCCTGATGCATGTGACATCGATCGACCGTTACGGCCTCGAACCCGGCGTCGTCACCGAATGGTCGCTGCAGCCGGCTGACGACGCTGTCACCGAATCCGCGATTCCGCCGTCCTACAATCAGCATTTCCACCTCGAGACGGCGCGCACCCATGGCGTCGGCCGAAGCGTCTGGATGGCAGCAGCTTTCGATCTCCCCGGCCAATTGAACCGTCCGGCACTGGATCTGGCTCTGCGACTGTTCATCAGTCGCCACGACACGTTGCACACCGGCTTCGAGGTCGGCGAGTTCGGTGCGGTTCGGATGGATCTGGACCATGCGACCGCAACTATCGTCACGTCGGAACCGATGACCACGGCCACCACTGCGGAACTGCGCAGCCATCTCAAGAAGCGGTTCACCGAGGTCTGCGATCCCTTGACGTTCCCCGCGTACACCTTCGCGACGGTGGAGCGCGCCGAGCACTACACAGTCCTGAGCGCATTCGACCACACATTGGTGGACGGCTATTCACTGGTCATCGCACTCGGTGAGCTCCGTCAGATCTACGAGGGCTTGAACGCGCTCCCCGCGCTCGACGACGCGAGTGCTGTTGCCGACGTGATGAGCCACCTGGGTGATCCGGGCAGCTTCGTGCGCTACTGCGAACTGGAAGCCGACGGGCTCGTTCCCATCGAGAACGATCCCCGCTTGCGAGAGTGGGAGCGGTTCTACGAAATCTGTGGCGGCACGTCGCCGAGTTTCCCCCTCGATCTCGGTGTGGAGGCCGGACATCCGGCGCCGCAAGGAGCGGACGTGCGGGTTCTCCTCGATGCCGAACGGACAGCGGAATTCGACTCGATCTGCACCGCGGCAGGTGGCAGTGTCTTCACCGGAGTTCTCACGGCGATGGGAATGACCACGGAATCAACTACCGGGAAATCCACACTGCCACTGCAGTTTCCGTTGCACATCCGTAAGGACCCCCGCTGGGCGGACGCAATCGGGTGGCTCACCACGAGCGCGCCGATCACCGTGCGGGTCACCCCGGACGGTGATTTCGGGGCGTCGCTGGCACATACGCACGCGTCGTTCCGGGTGGCACTGACACTCGAAGGTCTCACGATGGCACAAGTTCGTGATGCGTTGGGCGAGAAGATCCGTCGCACTCGCACTGATGTCTTCATGGTCTCGTACATCGACTACCGCAGGCTTCCAGGCACCGACGATCACGACGAACTCAACGCTCACCACATCAGCAACGTCACCGTGGCCGACGACGCACAGTTCTGGATTTCACGGACAAACCGCGGCTTGTCACTGCGATCGAGGTTCCCGGACACCGACGTAGCGAACGTCACGATGGTGAACTTCCTCACCGAACTGGACCGGATACTCCATGACATCTGCAAGCGCGGCGTGACGCCGATCGGAAGTCTGACCGAACAATTGAGGGATTCGGCGATCGGAGCAGGAACACCGCTGATCTAGCCCGACCTGGTTCGGGGCAGCGGGAGCGGGAGCCCTCGCACGCATTCGAGCGACTCCCACGCGGGGAGCGCCTAGAATCGTTGGAGTCCGTCTATCGACCCGATCGATTCGCCTTACAGGAGCCACCCGTGCCCGTTGCCCCCGATCCTTTACCCGCGTTTGCCGAGTTCAGTAATCCCGACCGGTTGGTCTCTACTGAATGGCTGTCGGCGAATATCGGTGCGCCGGGACTGAAGGTGGTCGAATCCGACGAGGACGTTCTGCTGTACGACATCGGGCACATCCCCGGTGCCGTCAAGATCGACTGGCACCTCGACCTCAACGATCGGGTCACCCGCGATTACATCGACGGCGAGGCCTTTGCCGACCTGATGAACCGCAAGGGCATCAGCCGCGACGACACCGTTGTCATCTACGGCGACAAGAGCAACTGGTGGGCGGCATACGCTCTGTGGGTGTTCACCCTGTTCGGACACGAGGACGTCCGTCTGCTCGACGGCGGCCGCGACGCGTGGATTGCGGAGAACCGCGACACCTCGTTCGACGTCCCGTTTGCCACGTCCACCGGTTACCCGGTGACCGCGCGTAACGACGCTCCCATCCGCGCCTTCAAGGACGACGTCCTGGCGCATCTCGGCGGCGGACCGCTGATCGACGTGCGGTCACCGCAGGAGTACACCGGCGAGCGCACCCACATGCCCGATTACCCAGAGGAAGGCGCGCTGCGCGGAGGTCACATCCCCAGCGCCCGGAGCATTCCGTGGGCCAAGGCCGCCGCCCCTGACAGCCGTTTCCGCACGCGCGCAGAACTCGACGAGATCTACGGTGACCTGTCGCGCGAAGACAAGATCGTTGCGTACTGCCGTATCGGTGAGCGCTCGAGCCACACGTGGTTTGTCCTCACACACCTCCTCGGGTACCCCGACGTCCGCAACTACGACGGTTCGTGGACCGAGTGGGGCAATGCCGTGCGCGTTCCGATCGCTGTCGGCGAAGAACCCGGAGACGTTCCCGCCGGAGCATCGGCATGAGCGAATTACCTGAGCCACTGGCGGAGATAGTCGACGACTTCGCAGCCGTCGGCACCTCCGACAAGCTCACTCTCCTTCTCGAGTTCAGTCGCGAGTTGCCGCCGCTACCCGCCGAGCTCGAACAAGACGCCATGGAACCAGTTCCGGAATGTCAGTCGCCGCTGTTCCTTTCGGTGGACGATGCCGATCGTGACAAGGTCCGGCTGTATTTCAGCGCGCCCGCAGAAGCCCCGACCACTCGTGGCTTTGCCTCCATCCTGGCGCAGGGCCTCGACGGTCAGAGCGCGGACGCGATTCTTGCGGTTCCCGACGATTTCTACTCGGCGCTCGGTCTCGCGGAAGCGGTCAGTCCCCTTCGTCTGCGCGGCATGTCCGCGATGCTCGCCCGTATCAAGCGTCGTTTGCGGGGCTGAGTACAAGAACATGGAATTCACCGAACTTGCCGACTACGCGATTCCCAGTGGATCGCTCGTCGAATGGCTTCCGTGCGCAACCGGTCAATGGACGCCTGATCCGCGCCCGGCGTCGTACATCCACGAGGCGCACCTGCAGCGCTCGTCCGCGGGCGCGGGCGGGCAGTCCTGGCTCGGAACGGCGTTCGAGATCCCCGGACCACTCGATCTCGAGGCTTTCCGAATTACCTTGCAGCAGTGGATCGATCGGCACGAAGTTCTTCGCTCGCACACGTCACTCGATACCGAGTCGGGTGAGATCATTCGGCATACGGTTCCCGTGAACGGAATCGACATCGGCGTTGTCGATCACGGATACAACTCGCCGAGCCAGGTCAACTTCGAGCACCTGCACCGCCTGTTCGACGAGTTTGCGTCACCGCACAGTTGGCCGTCGTACGTGTTTGCGACCCTCACACCTCGAACCGACGACGGCCCCTTCACAGTGTTCTTCGCGGCCGATCACTCGATCATCGACGGTTTTTCCATCGTCCTGATCGCACACGAGATCGCGTCGCTGTATCGCGAGAATCTGACGGGCCAGCCTGCCAACTTGTTCCCGGTCGGCAGCTACGTCGATTTCGGGGCACAGGAACGCCAGCAGATGGCCGATCAAGACGCCGAGGACGCCGCTCTCGACGTCTGGCGAGAGGCCATGGAAGACGGCGGACTCCCCCAGTTTCCACTGCCTATCGGCGATCGGGGTCCGGAGTCCCAGAACGGGCTGTCGACGTGGCTTCTCGACACCGATCAGTCGAAGGCGTTCAGCGCCAAGTGCGCCGCGAGCGGGGTCGGCTACTTCGCGGGACTGCTCGGCCGCCTTGCCGCCGTCGGACATGACGTCGCCGGGGTCGATCATTTCCGGGTCGTGACGCCGATCCACACTCGCACCGCTCAGGAATGGGCCGGCGCGCTCGGGTGGTTCGTCGGTTTGTGTCCACTGGACATCCCGATTGATTCCGACCGCTCCTTCGACACTCTCGCCGAGCGGGCTGCCACATCGATGTCCATGCGCAAACCGGCGGCAGCGATACCGTTCGATCGCATCGGAGAGAAACTCGGAACTCCGATCCGGCCTCGATTTGTGGTGTCCTACATGGATGTTCGATTTGTCCCGGAAGCAGCACAGTGGCCGGAATGGAAGGCACGCGCGCTGCGCAGCAAGGCATACACCCATGACGTCTACCTCTGGATCAATCGAACACCACAGGGTCTCAATCTGGCTGTGCGCTATCCCAACAACGACACCGCAAACTCGTCGGTGCACAAGTATGTGGCGGCGTTCCGTCGAGCGATCGAAGAAACGGTCGTCGGCAACGAAGAGAAGAACCCGACAAACGACGCTCCCGGCTACTCGTCGGTAGCTTTGCAAACCGTTTCGTGAGCACGGCCCAGGTAGACCGATCCGGTTACAACCTGCATCGAAGCGATGAATACACTCCGAAGCGATGCCAGTAAAACTCCGACGGTGACTGCTCCGTCAGTGCACCGAGGAGACAGATAATGCGAACTACAGGAGGCTCAGTGCCCAGTCATGCCAGCGCGCACATTACGAAGGTGCTTGTCGCAAACCGCGGTGAGATCGCGGTGCGGGTCATTCGGGCAGCCAAGGACGCCGGCTACGGCAGCGTCGCTGTCTACGCCGAACCCGATGCCGACGCACAGTTCGTGAAGCTCGCAGACGAGGCGTTTGCCCTCGGTGGACAGACCTCCGCCGAGTCCTACCTCGTATTCGACAAGATTCTCGACGCAGCCCGTAAGTCCGGCGCCGACGCCATTCACCCGGGCTACGGCTTCCTCTCCGAGAACGCCGACTTCGCCCAGGCCGTCATCGACGCGAACCTGATCTGGATCGGTCCATCACCGCAGTCCATCCGCGACCTCGGCGACAAGGTCACCGCTCGTCACATCGCCGAGCGCGCCAAGGCTCCGATGGCAGCCGGCACCAAGGACCCCGTCAAGGGTGCCGACGAGGTCGTCGCGTTCGCCAAGGAATTCGGTGTACCGGTTGCCATCAAGGCAGCATTCGGCGGCGGTGGACGCGGCATGAAGGTCGCCCAGACCATCGAGGAAATCCCCGAGCTGTTCGAATCCGCTACCCGTGAGGCCATCGCCGCCTTCGGTCGCGGCGAGTGCTTCGTCGAGCAGTACCTCGACAAGGCGCGCCACGTCGAAGCTCAGGTCATCGCCGACCAGCACGGCAACGTTGTTGTTGCCGGTACCCGCGACTGCTCGCTGCAGCGTCGTTTCCAGAAGCTCGTCGAAGAGGCTCCGGCCCCCTTCCTGACGGACGACCAGCGCGCACGCATCCACGCGTCCGCCAAGGCGATTTGCAAGGAAGCCGGCTACTACGGCGCCGGAACGGTCGAGTACCTCGTTCAGGGCGACACCATCTCCTTCCTCGAGGTCAACACCCGCCTGCAGGTCGAGCACCCTGTCACGGAAGAGACCGCAGGCATCGACCTGGTGCGTCAGCAGTTCCTCATCGCCAACGGTGAAGAGCTCTCCATCAAGGAAGATCCCACCCCGCGTGGACACTCCTTCGAGTTCCGCATCAACGGCGAAGACGCCGGCCGCGGCTTCATGCCCGCCCCCGGCCCCGTTTCCGTCTACCGTGAGCCCTCGGGCCCCGGCGTCCGCGTCGATTCCGGTGTTGTTGCCGGCGACGTCATCGGCGGCCAGTTCGACTCCATGCTCGCCAAGCTCATCGTCACCGGCGCCAACCGCGAAGAAGCCCTCCAGCGTGCTTCTCGCGCTCTGGCCGAGTTCGAGATCGACGGCCTCGCGACCGTCCTCCCGTTCCACCGCCACATCGTCGAGAACCCGGCATTCGTCGGCAACGGCGAGAAGTTCGACATCTACACCAAGTGGATCGAAACCGACTGGGAAAACACCATCGAGCCGTACGCCGGTTCCGGTGCACCGGTCGACGACGAGGACGAGGCTCTGCCGCGTCAGAACGTTGTCGTCGAGGTCGGTGGACGTCGTGTCGAGGTTTCCCTCCCGGGTCAGTTCTCGCTCGGCAACGGCGGCGGCGCAGCATCCGGTGCCATCCGCAAGAAGCCGAAGGCACGCAAGCGCGGCGGCGCGGGCGGCGGCGCAGCATCCGGTGACGCCGTCACCGCTCCGATGCAGGGCACCGTCGTCAAGGTTGCCGTCACCGAGGGCCAGGAAGTCGCCGAAGGCGACCTCATCGCTGTCCTCGAGGCCATGAAGATGGAAAACCCTGTCAACGCGCACAAGGCCGGCATCGTCACCGGACTGTCCGTCGAGGCCGGCGCAGCCATCACTCAGGGCACGGTTCTGGCAGAACTTAAGTAAGGGGCCTCCGGCCCGTGTGCGCCTTTCCGGTAGTTCCCACTACCGGAAAGGCGCACAGTCGTTTGAGTAGGCTGTCACTCATGGCTGATGTTCCCGACATTCGTATCGGCACTGCTGAACGTGAGCAGGCATTGACGGCACTGACCGAGCATTTTGCAGCCGGTCGCCTCACTGTCTCGGAGTTCGACGAGCGCAGTGGAATCGTCACGGCTGCAACAACTCGCAGTGAACTCGCTCCGGTTTTCAAGGATCTTCCCGATCCCGTTCCATCTCCCGCCGCCACATCAGCTTCGGTTCCAGCGCGGAAGTTCGACCCCGACTGGTCCGGTCGCATCATGGCGGTCATCCCGATTCTTGCCCTCATCCTCTTCTTCGTCACCGGTACGTGGCTGTGGTTCCTCGCCATACCGCTGGCCGGCGCGCTGCTGTTCGGGACGGACAAAGAACGCAAGAAGAAACGTCGCGACGACAGGAGTTCCTGAATTCATGGACCCGATAGAGATCAATGCGGGCGCGTGGTATCTGCGAGCGTTGCGCGCGGACGAACGCGTCGACGACCGACCGGCGCTTGCCGACGGAGGGATCAGCGACCCCGGTTACGTAGATCTCCGGACATCTCAGTGGGCCGAGAACACCGTCTACTCGTGGGCTGTGTGCCAACCGAATACCGGTGAACTTCTGGCGGAGGTTCTGCTGACGCCCCGCGGCGCCACTGCCGAACTCACCGGTTGGGCAAGATCCGGCCACGACGATGCTCTTGCTACCGCAACAGACGCGGTTTCGCGTCTTGCCGAGGGCGCCCTCGAACTCACGGTGACGCGCGGATGACGTACAACCGGTACTGGCCACTCGCCATCGCTGTGGTGATCGCACTGATCATGCTGTTCTCCCCCGGATCCACCGTTCCGTCCGGGCCGGAGAACAGCGACAAGGTCACCCACACATTGATGTTCGTGGTTCTGGCGATGACGTCGTTGCACGCCAGAATCCCCTGGTGGCTCACGGCGCTGTGGCTGATCGCCTTTGCCGCGGTGTCCGAAGTCCTGCAGGGAGTCCTGCCGATTTCCCGTTCCGGTTCGGTGTGGGACGCGGCCGCCGATCTGGTCGGTATCGCGATCGGCATCGGGATCGTCGCCGCCGTCGGATACCGGCGACGCGCCCGCGCCGTCTAACCCGCGATCAGCCGATCAGGTTGCCGCGCAACCGAGTCTGAGTGTCCTGGTCGATCTTGAGCCCGTCGGTGAAGTACGCCTCGATGGAACCGTGCACCGATTCCAGTTCGGCAAGCGATGCCTCCAGGTACTCGGGCCGTACGCCCAGAACGCCTTCGAGTAGCGTCGGATCCCCTCCCGTGGCGGCAAATTTCTCGAAGAGCGGCGCGAACAGCGGGAGCAGGACCGTGTTCGTCAGCAGGTAGTCCTCGAACACCGCGTCCTTCGACGCACCGAGGAAGAGCAACAGCGCCGCCGCGGCCCATCCCGTCCGGTCTTTACCCGTCGTGCAGTGAATGAGTGCCGGCGCACTGGTTGGCTCTGCGAGATCGAGGAACAACTGGCGGTACGACGCCACCGCGCTGGGCAGGGTCACAAAATCGCGGTAGCTGCCTTGGAAGTACTCGAGCGCCTGCCCGCTTCCCAGCAACTCTGACGCGGCCCGGGGATCGGCGATCATTTGTTGCATCTGGGCCGGGATAGCTCGATACTGCTTGTCCGCCAATACGTCCAGTCCGAGTTCCCGGATTCCGGCCGGGGTCCGGTCCGGTGCTGTTTCGCGCTCGGAGGCGGTTCGCAGGTCGTAGATCGTGGTGACGGCCAAGTCGGCCAGCGTCTGCTCGCCTTCTTTGCTGAGCGACGCTAGATCGGTGGAGCGGTACACCGCGCCGGTTCGCACCGAACCGCCGAATCGGGACTCCGGTCCCCCGATATCACGCAGGTTCGCGAGCGAAGGAACAACGGAAGACAGCTTCGGATTGTCAGTCATACCTACGAACATAGGCGATGACACCCTCACGACTTATGACACTCGCGACAATTGCGACGTACGATCGCCCGTAATTGCTGCGCTACATTTCCGAAACATGTTCGGATAATGCTGTGGACATGCCTACAACGAATTCCAGCGGTCTCGATGCGTTCAACGCACTCGCAGACCAATCGGTGCGCAAGGCTCTGCTCGACTGTTGCCACTCCGACGCCTGGGCGAACTCGCTCGCGGCGGCACGGCCCTTCGCGAGCCTCGACGCTCTGCTGGACAGCGCGGATTCCGTGCTGCGCGACCTACCCGAATCCGAGATCGACAAAGCCCTCGCGGGGCACCCGCGTATCGGTGAGCGCACCGAGAACGCGTCGTCGAGTCGCGAACAGGCCGCGGTATCCACGGCCGGCGCCGACGTCCTCGAGCAGTTGCGCATCAAGAACGCCGAGTACGAGGACAAGTTCTCGCACGTCTACCTCGTCTGTGCAAGCGGTCGGTCGGCCACCGAGCTCCTCGACATCCTCCAGAAGCGACTGGAAAACGATCCGGAGTCCGAACGCCGCGTGCTACGAATCGAGTTGGCCGCTATCAATCGCATCAGACTCACCCGTCTGATCGACTCGTTGTCCGGAGATGATGCATGAGCAAGGTACTGAGTACACACGTCCTCGATGCGACAACCGGCAACCCGGCCGAAGGTGTCCACGTCCAGCTCTGCGAGCCGGACGGTTCGCAGATTTCTCAGGCCCACACCGATTCCGACGGCCGGGTCGCCGAACTTGCCCCAGACGGCCTGACTTCCGGAACCTACCGCCTGATCTTCGACACCGGAACATATTTCGAGTCGATCCAGCAGGAAACCTTCTACCCGGAAGTGACAGTGACCTTCCGGATAGACGACACGAGCCGTGGCTATCACGTCCCGCTGTTGCTGTCCCCCTTTGCCTATTCCACCTATCGCGGGAGCTGAGAACCACTGTGAACACCATCAACACCACCACCGCACCGCTCTCCGGGACCATCGAACTCACCGGGCACCAGTACGGCAAGGCCGAGAATCGTGTTGTCCGGATCTACCGCGACACACCGCGCCACGAGATTCACGACATCAACGTCTCCACTTGTCTGCGAGGCGATTTCGCCGATGCCTACCTCACCGGCGATCAGTCGAAGGTGCTACCCACCGACACTCAGAAGCAGACCGCGTACGCCTACGCCAAGGAAAAAGGCCTGATCTCGATCGAGTCGTACGGTCTCGAACTCGCATCGCATTTTGTCGACGACATCGAACCGGTGACGGGCGCACGGATCGAGATCGAGGAGTACGCCTGGGAGCGCGCGGTGGTCGACGGCGCCGAGCACGATCACACCTGGATTCGCAAGGGTCAGGAAGTGCGAACCGCGTCGATCACGCACGACGACACCGGAACCTGGGTGATCGGCGGCCTGAAGGACCTGGTTCTGCTCAAGTCCACCGGCAGTGAGTTCTCCGGGTTCCTCCAGGATCCGTACACCGTCCTCGAACCGACGCAGGACCGCGTCATGGCCACCACACTGGTGGCGCAATGGCGATTCACCACCACAGACGTCGACTGGGAATCGGTGTACGTGGCCATCAAGGCACAGATCGTGAGGCAATTCGCGACGGTGCACTCACTTGCGTTGCAGCAGACCTTGTTCCAGATCGGCAAGGCGATCCTCGAGGACTTCCCGATCATCGCCGAGGTGCGGCTGTCCGCGCCCAACAAGCACCATTTCGACTACGCGCTCGGCCGTTTCGGTATCGAGAACGACAACGAGGTGTTCCATGCCGCGGATCGCCCGTACGGCCTGATCCAGGCCGCCGTCAGCCGCTCGGACGCACCGGACGCCGGCCCATCGTGGACAACCTACGCCGGATGGCTTTCGTGACCGACTTCGTCATCAGGGGCGCTCATGTCGTCACAATGGACGGCGCCCGTACCGAATTCACCGACGGGTACGTAGCAGTTACCGGGAATACGATCACGGCCGTCGGCCAAGGGCCGGCTCCGGAGTTTCCCGGGGCACGTACCATCGACGCCCCCGGTTGCCTCGTGACGCCGGGCCTGGTGAACACGCACCATCACCTGTACCAGTGGATCACTCGCGGCCTGGCTGCCGATTCGACGCTGTTCCAGTGGCTGACCACGCTGTACCCGATCTGGGCGGGGATCGACGCCGACGCAGTGCATACGGCCGCAACCGGTGGCCTCGCCGCGCTGGCGAAGACGGGATGCACCACCACCACCGATCATCACTACGTGGTCCCACGCGATGCCGGTGACGTGTTCGAAGCGGAAATCACGGCGGCAGCCCAGGTCGGCCTGCGATTCCATCCGACGCGGGGGTCGATGGACCTCGGGCAGAGTTCCGGCGGACTGCCGCCTGATCACGTCGTGGAGAAACTGGACGACATCCTCACCGGCACCGCGTCGGTCATCGACCGGTGGCACGACCCCAGCCCCGATTCGATGCTGCGGATCGCGGTGGCACCCTGCTCCCCGTTCTCGGTCACCGAGGCGTTGCTCCGTGAGTCCGCGGTTCTGGCCCGGGATTCCGGCGTCCGAATGCACACCCATTTGGCGGAGACGCTGGACGAGCAGGACTTCTGCGCAGAGCTGTTCGGCTGCACGCCGATGGAGTACATGGAGCGAGTGGGCTGGGTTGGCCCGGACGTGTGGTTCGCGCACGCCGTCCACCTCGACGATTCCGCGATCGAGACGATGGCGCGCACGGGAACCGCTGCGGCACACTGCCCTACGTCCAATGCGCGACTCGGCGCCGGGATCGCGCGCACCCGCGATCTGCTGGACGCCGGTGTCACCATCGGGCTCGGAGTCGACGGCGCGGCCAGCAACGAGGCGTGCAGTTTGGTCGAGGAGTCGCGCCACGCCCTCCTGTTCGCCCGCGCTCGCGGCGGCCCCCAGGCTTTGACGGTTCGCACCGCCCTGGAACTCGGGACCATCGGGGGTGCGAGGGTTCTCGGCCGTGAGCACGAGATCGGCTCCCTCGAAGTGGGAAAACTGGCCGACCTCGCGGTGTGGGATCTGAACACGCTCGCGCACACCGGCATCACCGACCCGGTCGCGGCGTTGGTGCTCGGCTCGACACCACCGTTGAAACTTCTGATGGTGAACGGTGCGGTTGTGGTCGCCGACGATCGGGTAACCACGATCGACGAGGACGTCGTCGCATCGGACGTTGCTCGCGCTCACCTCGACCTGGTGCGAAAGGCCGGGTGAGCCGACAGTGGATCTGCACACGGTCGATCAGGTTCTGGTGCCGGCCACTCGGACCGATCTGCCCGGTCCCTCGACCGGTGTCGGATTCATCGGAGGCGGCACTTGGCTGTATTCCGAACCTCAACCTCATCTGAGCACGCTTGTCGATCTGGCCGGCTTCGGCTGGGAGCCGCTCACAGTCACCGAACATGGCCTCGAGATTGCCGCGACCTGCACCATCGAGGAACTGTGCCGCTCCGAACTTCTGGCACAGTTCCGGGCTCAGCAGTTGTTTCGGGACTGCGCGGACGCGCTGCTTGCGTCGTGGAAAGTGTTGCGCCACGCCACCGTCGGCGGAAACATTGCTCTGTCGTTTCCCGCCGGTGCCATGACTACGATGGCCGTCACTCTCGACGGTGAATTGACCGTGTGGCGTCCGGGCAGCGGCGAATACCGTGTGGCCGTGAAAGATTTTGTGACCGGAAACGGCACCAACGCGCTGGGCGTCGGCGACATCATTCGGTGCATCACTCTCCCCACTCGGTCGCTGCTCGCCCGCACCGCATTACGCAAACTCGCTCAGACCTCACTCGGACGGTCTGCCGTTGTCGTAGCGGGCCGAAAAGACGTCGCCGGTTTCACACTCAGCGTCACGGCGGCAACGCGGCGGCCCCACGTGCTGCGATTCGACGCCCACCCGAGCGCGTCCGAGTTGGCCGACGCCCTTCGCGTGATCCCAGCCGACTGTTATTTCACGGACGTCCACGGCAGCGCACCCTGGCGTGAGTCGATGACAGCACTACTGGCCGAAGAGGTCAGGGAGGAACTCACATGAAGTACTCCGTCGACGGGGTTGCCCGCGACGACGAACCACGTCCGGGACAGTGCTTGCGGACGTTCCTGCGCGAGCACGGCGTCATGTCCGTCAAGAAGGGGTGCGACGCCGGGGATTGTGGCGCGTGTTCGGTACTGCTGGACGGCACGCCCACGCATTCGTGCATCTTCCCGGCGCACCGCATCGACGGGCACGAGATTGTGACCGCAACCGGTCTCGGCACTGAAGACGATCTTCACCCGGTGCAGCAGGCGTTTGTCGACGCCGGCGGATTTCAATGCGGATTCTGCACCGCAGGCATGGTGGTGACGGCGTCGGCGCTGACACCCGCTCAGAAGGAGAACCTGCCGGCGTCGATGAAGGGAAACCTGTGCCGCTGCACGGGGTATCGCTCGATCCGCGACGCTCTGGCGGGCGCGAAGAACGTCGAGGACGCGGATCGCTCTGTAGCTCAGGGCCGTTCCATTGCGGCCCCGGCTTCGAGTCGAATCGTCACCGGAACGGAACCCTTCACTCTGGATCTGGCCGAGGGCGACGTCCCGCCGGGCTTGGTGCATGCAGAGGTTCTCGGCAGCCCGCACCCCCACGCGTATGTCAAGGAGATCAACACTGCCGCAGCACAGTCCGCGCCCGGTGTCGTTGCCGTTCTGACCTATCTCGACAGCCCGGATGTTCTCTTCTCCACAGCGCGCCATCAGAACCGCACCGACGATCCGGACGACACCCGCATCTTCGACCGCACCGTACGTTTCGTCGGTCAGCGAGTTGCCGCTGTCATTGCAGAGACACCGCGGGACGCACGGCGCGCGCTCGCGCTGATCGAGGTCGACTACGAGGTTCGCGCAGCTGTCTTCGATCCGGAGCCCGCTCGCGCGCCCGGCGCGCCTCTTCTGCACGCGGACAAGGATATGTCCGCGCGTATCGCCGAGCCGACGCGCAATATCGTCGCCGCACTCCACGACGGAGTGGGCGACGTCGAGAAAGCCCTGAGTGCATCCGCTGCCGTTGTGGAAGGCACGTGGCAGACCGCTCGGGTTCAGCACGTTGCCATGGAGACGCACGCCGCGGTGGGATGGCTGGACTCCGGTGGCCGGCTTGTCATTCGCAGCAGCACGCAGGTGCCGTTCCTGGTTCGGGACGAGTTGGCACACATCTTCGGTCTCGCCCGCGAGGAAGTCCGCGTGTTCACCGCGCGAGTGGGTGGCGGTTTCGGCG
The DNA here is from genome assembly GCF_003023755.1 of Rhodococcus sp. AD45-ID. Taxonomy (NCBI): domain Bacteria; kingdom Bacillati; phylum Actinomycetota; class Actinomycetes; order Mycobacteriales; family Nocardiaceae; genus Rhodococcus; species Rhodococcus sp. AD45-ID. Next base: position 642,024 of record NZ_PYHL01000001.1, read on the forward strand.
GCAAGCAGGAAATGCTGACCGAGGATCTTGTTGCCCTTGCCATCCGGAAGACCGGCCGACCGGTGCAGTACGAGTTCAGTCGCAGCGATCAGTTCACGATGGCCCCGTCGCGGCATCCGATGCGGGTGTCGGTCCAGTTGGGCGCTGACGAGCATGGCCACCTGAATGCGCTGGCGATCGACGTCCTCTCCGACGCCGGCGCATACGGCAACCACTCGGTCGGAGTGATGTTCCACGGCTGCGCGGAATCTATTGCCGTCTACCGTTGCCCGAACAAACGCGTCGACGCCGAGGCCGTGTACACGAACAATGTGCCCTCTGGTGCGTTCCGCGGCTACGGCCTGGGGCAGATCATCTTTGCCGTCGAATCCGCGATGGATCAACTTGCTCGGAAACTCGGCGTCGACCCGTTCGAGTTCCGTCGACGCAACGTGGTGGTTCCGGGAGACGACTTCGTGGACTGGCACGTCGAGGACGGCGACCTCGAGTTCGGCAGTTACGGTCTCGATCAGTGTCTGGACCTGGTCGAGCGCGCGCTGTCGAGCGGACGAGGGCAGACGCCGCCAGACGGACCCCGGTGGAAAACGGGGCAGGGCATGGCCGTTGCGATGATCGCCACGATCCCGCCGCGCGGACATTTCGCCGACACCACGGTCACCCTCGAGGCCGACGGGCGCTATGTGGTCCGGATCGGTACCGCCGAATTCGGTAACGGGACAACAACAGTTCATCATCAGATTGCCGCCACCGAATTGCGAACCACCGTCGATCGCATCGTGATCGCTCAATCCGACACCGATATCGGTGGACACGACACCGGCGCCTTCGGTTCGGCCGGCACCGTTGTGGCGGGCAAGGCTCTCCAGATCGCGTGCGAACGCCTCCGTGATCGGATACTCGCACGAGCACAATCACTGTGCGTCGGTCCGGTCGAACTCACGACGGACGGTGTTACCACCACAACCGGCTCTGTCGGTTTCCCTGCACTCCTCGACGGCGGACCGCTCTCGGCCGACGGCCACCATGACGGCTCGCCGCGGTCGGTGGCGTTCAACGTCCACGGCTTTCGCGTCGCGGTGGATACAGCAACGGGCCGGGTCGTCATTCTGCAGTCGGTCCAGGCTGTCGACGCCGGCACGGTACTGAACCCCGCACAATTGCGTGGGCAGGTGGAAGGTGGTGTGGGACAGGCACTCGGCGCAGCGATGTTCGAGGAGATCGTCATCGAGGACGGGCATGTGGTGAATCCGCAATTGCGCAACTATCACGTTCCGCAGTTGGCGGATCTCCCGATCACGGAGGTTCTTTTTGCCGATACCTACGACAAGTTGGGACCATTCGGCGCCAAGTCCATGAGCGAAGCGCCGTTCAATCCCGTTGCCCCGGCACTGGCCAACGCTATCTTCGACGCGGTGGGTGTTCGGTGCCTCGCCACTCCGATGACGCCGGATCGGATCTGGGCCGAGCTCACGCGGTAAGTGTGTGCAGTACCCGCTCGACGGCGTCCACCGCTGCGTCCAACTCACCGGTTGTCACGGTCAGCGGTGGACGGAACCGAATTCCGCGCTGCCCGCTCGGCAGAATGAGGACATGCTCGTCCTCGCGAAGCGCGGTCACCACCCGGTCGCGTAACTCGGTGGCGCTCAGGGTGATCGCGCACATGAGGCCACGTCCGCGGGGTTCGGTGACCTCGTCGAACCTTTCGCTTGTCGCGGTCAGTCGCTGAAGTAGGTGCGCGCCGGTGAATCGAACCCGGTCGATCAACCGGTCGCGTTCGATGACCTCGAGAATGCGCCGGGCACGCACCATGTCGGTGAGATTGCCGCCCCACGTCGAGTTGATCCGCGAGCTGATGTGAAAAACGTTGTCGTGCACCTCGTCGACACGGCCGCCTGCCATGATGCCGCAGACCTGAGTCTTCTTCCCGAAGGCCACGACATCCGGTGCCAACCCCAATTGTTGGTAGGCCCAGGGCGTTCCGGTTGATCCGCACCCGGTCTGCACTTCGTCGAGAACGAACAATGCGTCGTTCTCGCGGCACAATTCCTGCATCGCCTGGAGAAACCGAGGCCGGAAATGGTGGTCACCACCCTCACCCTGGATCGGTTCGGCGATGAAACAGGCGATGTCGTGCGGATTCTCGTGAAATGCCTGCCGGGCCTGTGCCAAGGTTTCCTGCTCGACAGAGTCGATGTCGCGGCCGTCCGCGACATAGGGCGAGGTGATCCGAGGCCAGTCGAACTTGGGAAACCGGGCAACCTTTCCCGGATCGGTGTTGGTGAGCGACATCGTATAGCCACTGCGCCCGTGGAAAGCCTCGGTCAGGTGCAAGACCTTGGTCCCGAGATCCGGTGAGCGCCCCTCACTTTCGTTCCGTCGGCTCTTCCAGTCGAACGCCACCTTCAGCGCATTCTCCACAGCAAGGGCGCCGCCGTCCACAAAAAACAGATGCGGTAACGCCGGATCGCCAAGCACCCGAACGAAGGCGTCGACAAATCGTGCCATCGGCACACTGTAGATGTCGGAATTACTCGGCTTGTTTGCTGCAACCATTGCCAATTCGCGCGAGAATGCCTCGTCGTCGGCAATGTCCGGATGGTTCATTCCGAGCGCCGACGACCCGAAGAACCCGAACATGTCCAGATAGTCGACACGGGTGCGGAGATCTTGTAGATACACACCGTGCGAGCGTTCGAGATCGAGAACCAGATCGAATCCGTCCGTGAGGATACTGGCAGACAGGACCTCGAACACCGGGAAATCCGCACTGCCGTCGAAGCCTTGCGTCGCGGTACTCATACGCAAAGATTAAGTCAAAATTATTGCCATGTCGATGATTAGATGGAAAAATTACTGCAGATCGGTCATTCGTCGTAAAATGTTTGAAGAATGACCGTGCTGCGGGTGCTCACATTGGCCGCCGTTCGGATCTCCTGCAGCAACGCCTCCAACGCCCGGGGCGAGGCGACTCGAACAAGAAGTACGTAGCTTTCGGCCCCGGCTACCGAGTGACAGGACACCACTTGGGGCAAGTGCCGGAGCCTGGCCGGCGCATCGTCGGGTTGAGAAGGATCCAGAGGGGAGATCGCGACAAATGCCGACAGATTCTGACCCACAGCTTCCGGATCGATCTTGGCCGCGTACCCCCGGATCACGTTGCGCGATTCAAGCCGACGCACCCGCGACTGCACCGCCGAGATCGATAACCCCGCCTTGTCGGCAAGACTCGCCAAAGTGGCACGCCCGTCCACAACGAGCTCTCGAATCAACAACTTGTCCGTGTCGTCGACCGGAGGAATTCCGCCGTCATTCTGTTCGTCACCCACCCGCGAAGGTTAACGTAACCGGACATACACATGCTTGAAAAGTGGCAGTTACGTTCTCGGTTTGCCGCCGAACTGTCGCGGATGTACGGGAACGAGGTTCCAGCGTACAACACGCTGGTTGACGTGACACTGCAGGTCAATCGGGATTACACGGCCACCCGTCCGGGCTCGGAACGCTGGGGAACCCTGGGCCGGATCAGTGCGGAACGGCACGGTGCGATCCGGCTGGGCACTCTCGGCGAACTGCGCGACGTCGCGACGATCTTCGGCGCCCTCGGGATGTCGGCGGTCGGGTTCTACGATCTGCGGCTCACCGATCCCCCTGTTCCCGTGGTCTCTACCGCGTTCCGTCCCACCGATCCGGGGGAACTCGCGCTGAACCCATTCCGCGTCTTCACTTCGGTTCTCACTACCGCAGACAAGCGCTTCTTCACGGCCGATCTTCAGCGCAGAATCGCCGCATATCTGGGTACGCGATCTCTCTTCTCCCCCGACCTGCTTCGCCTGGCCGCGGCGGCGCAGCGCGACAACGGGTTGCCGGAGCCGCAGGCAACACACTTCGTCGACGCCGCCACCCGTGCCTTCCGCCTCGGAACCGAGCCGATCGACGCGCCCTGGTATCGAGAACTTGCGCACATCTCCCCGGTGGCCGCGGACATCGCAGGCCAAAGGTCGACCCACCTCAACCATCTCACCCCGCGGGTACTCGACATCGACGATCTGTACCGCCGCATGACCGAACGCGGCATCACCATGATCGACCGGATTCAGGGTCCACCGCGATGGGGTGGACCACCACTCCTGCTGCGGCAGACCTCGTTTCGGGCGTTGGCCGAGAACCGCCCGTTCCGCGAGCCGGATGGTTCGGTGCACGATGTCCCCGTCCGCGTGCGCTTCGGTGAAGTCGAGGCCCGCGGCATAGCGCTGACCCGCAAGGGCCGCGAGATCTACGACGCTCTGATCTCCTCCCCGGACACGGCGGTATGGGAAGACGCGTTTCCATCCACGGAGGACGGCCTTGCCGACGCCGACCTGGCGTATTTCACCTACCGACGTGACGGTTCGAGGATAATTCGCGAGCCCATCGTCTACGAAGACTTCCTGCCGGCGTCCGCCGCTGGGATCTTTGCGTCGAACCTCGATTCGCCCGGTGGATTCGTTTCCGATGCGGACAGCGCCGATTACGGGCAGGATCGACTCGAGGGTGCCATCGGACACCCCATCCTCGACCCTTTCGAGTTGTACCGCACGCAGCAGGACGCCTCCCGCGAAAGGACTCACCCGTGAACCTTCCCGATCCTTCCGCTCTCGCCGAGCGCGCCCACTCCGCGCTTGCTCGCTGCGGAGCCGAGTGGCCGACCGGCAACCTGACGGCTCGCACACCGATTACCGGAACCGAAATTCGCACTCTGGAACAACATTCCGCTGACGATGTCAACGGCGCGGTTGCCGCAGCACACGACGCGTTCGGTGACTGGCGCACGGTTCCTGCGCCGATCCGCGGCGCCGTCGTGAGGCAACTCGGCCGACTCCTGAGCGAGCACAAAACGGATCTCGCGGAACTGGTCACGCTCGAGGCCGGCAAGATCTCGTCGGAAGCACTCGGCGAGGTCCAGGAAATGATCGACATCTGCGAATTCGCGGTTGGTCTCTCGCGCCAACTCTACGGGCGGACAATGCCTTCGGAACGGCCAGGACACAGACTGATGGAGACGTGGCATCCGATCGGTGTTGTCGGTGTCATCTCGGCCTTCAACTTCCCGGTCGCGGTGTGGTCGTGGAACACCGCGATCGCTCTGGTGTGCGGAGACACGGTGGTCTGGAAGCCGTCCGAGACCACACCTCTGACCGCGCTGGCCTGCCATACCCTCCTGCGCCGCGCCCTCGCCGATTGCGACGCCCCTCGAGGCGTTCATCAACTGGTGATCGGTGGACGCGACGTGGGTGCGGCACTGGTGGACAATCCGCAGGTCGCGCTGGTGAGTGCCACCGGGTCGGTTCGCATGGGACGCGAGGTTGCGCCGCGAGTGGCGGCGAGGTTCGGAAGAAGCCTCCTCGAACTGGGCGGAAACAACGGCGCCGTTGTCACCCCGTCCGCGGATCTTGATCTGGCAGTTCGCGGAATTGTCTTCTCAGCGGCCGGAACTGCGGGGCAGCGGTGTACATCGCTGCGCCGGTTGATCGTTCACGAATCGATAGCCGACGAGCTGGTCGCAAGAATTTCTGCCGCCTACGCACAACTACAGGTAGGCAACCCGTTCGACGACGGCGTCCTGGTCGGTCCGCTGATCAACGACGCCGCACTCGAGGCGATGCAGTCCGCGCTCACCGCCGCGCAGTCGAGCGGCGGCACCGTCGTCTGCGGCGGTGAGCGGGTCGGCGACACCGGTTGCTACGTGCGCCCGGCGCTGGTCCGGATGCCGGAACAAAGCGAGATCATGCACACCGAGACCTTTGCACCCATCCTCTACGTTGTCACCTACAACGAGTTCGACGATGCCATCGCACTCCACAATGCTGTGCCGCAGGGTCTTTCATCCTCGATCTTCACACTCGATCAGCGGGAAGCCGAACGGTTCCTCGCAGCCGACGGTTCCGACTGCGGTATTGCCAACGTCAACATCGGCACGTCGGGCGCAGAGATCGGCGGCGCGTTCGGCGGCGAGAAGGACACCGGCGGCGGACGCGAATCAGGTTCCGATGCGTGGAAGGCGTACATGCGCCGCGCAACCAACACGATCAACTACTCGGACCAACTACCGCTGGCTCAAGGCGTCGAGTTCGGCTGAGGACATCTGCGGCAAATTCGGCGATCGCGCTGACCAATTCGGTGCGAGCGGACAATTGCGGAGCGTGATCGGTCTCGAGACTCACCACGTTGGCCCCGGGCACTCGCTGCTGCATTCCTCGCTGCGTCTCGATCGGAACTGTACGGTCCAAGGTGCATTCGACGTATAGGCGCGGAACCGTACCGAATCGCTCGGGGGTGATTGTCGGTGCCATCAGTCGTGCAGTTTCCTGTTGTGGCACAAGTTGGCGCGCCGCAGCGATCGCGTCGGCTACCGGGGCCTCGTGGAAGAACACCGCTGCACCTGCCTCCGGCGGGACAACCGTCGAAAACCCGTCATCCGAGCTGACCACCCATCGCGAGATCCCGACGGGCGCCGGTAATTCCAGTTCGTTGCACAGCATTCCGAAGTCGATACCCGACGGCAGCATCATCCCGGCGACATACACGATTCCCGCGACCGCAGCGGGAACTCGCTCGGCAACCTGCGACACCACAATGCCACCACCCGAGTGGCCTACCAGCACAGCCGGACCGTCCAGCGAATCGAGCACCGCTACAACGTGATCGGTCACGGCACCTAGGTCTACGACAGTGTCCCGATCGAGGACGCCGGCCCCGGGAAGGTCAACGACTACCGGGTTGAACCCCGCCGCTCGCAGTGGTTCCAGCATCGAATCCCAGACCCAGCCTCCGGCCCAGGCACCGTGGACCAGAACAAGATTCCCGGCAGTCACGACGTTGCCTCCAGCTGCGCTGCGACGCGAACCCGCTCGGCTTCGCGCCCGGCCGCGGTGTTGGACTTGCCCTGCCGCGATCCGGCCAGCTTGGCTTTGATGTGATCCCGGACGGAGACAGGTTCGTACGCCAGTCCGGACTCGTCGAAGAAACTCGGCAGCGTTTCGATCACGGCATCGACGTTTCCGTCGTGGAAAAATGCGGCGGAACGACGCCGCTTGATGGTGCCGTTCACCACGGGAGGTGCCACGCGGTGCAGCGTCGACATCCAGCGGTCGTTGGTCAACTGGGCCGTCAGATCGCCGAGATTGACCAGTAGCGCATCGTCTTCGGGCCACACGTCGTGCCACCGTTGGTCGCTTCCGAGCACCTGAAGCCCTTCGACCTGATCTGCCCACAGGACGGTGACCAGCCCGAAATCGGTGTGTTCACCCATCCCCTTGAGCTCACCGTCCAACGTCACGGTTCCCTCGGGCAACGCGTAGTTGTTCATTCTCAGCACGTCGATCGAGTGGTCGGTGATCGAGTCGAAGAACCCCGGCGTCAGCCCCAGTGCATCATCGAAGATAGTGGTCAGCGTGCGAGCTATCCGTGCTGCGTGTGTGTAGTACGACTCGATCCTGGCCCGGAATCTCTCGACGTCCGGCCACACATTGATACCGTAATCCGCCTCGGAGAGATCAAGATCGGTGAACGACCGAGCTTCGATGCCGATGTTGAACGCCTCGAAAAAATCGTTCATCCGGGTCGCGGATTCCACGCCGAGACTCAGGCTCAGCGATTCGCTCTTGGGCGGGCTGTACCCGCGGTTGGCTCCGGCAACGCGGTACTCGTTCTTCGCCTCCATCGGCAGTACAAAGAAATCGTCCATCGCGCCGGCGAGACCTCCCGCCACTTCCGCAGGAATTCCATGACCTCGGATCTGGATGAATCCCACTCTGCTGCAGGCATCGTCGATCTCGGCGGCAACTCTGGCCTGCTCCTGCGGCGAACCGCCGAGAACGTACGGGGAGATGTCGATGACGGGGACTTCGAAGGACTCAGGCGGTAACTGTGACATGGGCGTCTCCTGTCGGTGTGACTGGGGATTGTGCGACTGCAGGTGATTCGGGAAGGCTCTCGCGCGAACTGCGGGCGAGTTCGCCGAGTCGGGTGTGGTTGAACAGCAGGTTGAGTGTGAAGGCCGACGCCGCGGCCAGGGTGATTCCGCTGCCGAGCAGGATCTGCGCAGACGACGGGAACCGCTCGAACATTCCTTCCGCGAACTCCGGAAGGAGACCGATTCCGACGGATACCGCGGCAATGGTCGTATTGATCGGATCGCTGAGATCGACCTTGCGGAGTGTGTTGATGCCGACGACGGCAACCGTGGAGAACAGGATGATGCCGACGCCGCCCACCACCGGATCAGGCAGTGCTGCAACAACTTCACCCATTCGGGGGATCAGTCCGAGAACGATGAGGATGGCGCCACTGGTAGCGGTGACGTATCGGCTGTACACGCGGGTAGTCGCGACGGCGCCGACATTCTGCGAGAACACGGTGTCGACAAAGGCGTTGAAGATACCGCCGAGCACTCCGGACATACCGTCGGCCACCAGGCCACGCGCCAAATCAGCCTTCTTCAAGGGCTTTCCGGTGATCTCACTGACTGCCAACATGCTGGCGGTCGATTCTGCGAACACGACTGCCATCACGATGCTCATGGCCACCACTGCGGTGACCGGGAACTCGGGTGCTCCGAAATGGAAGGGCATGGGAATGCCGACCCACGCGGAACCGGATACACCACCGAGGTCGATCAAGCCCATCGGAATGGCGATCACGGTACCGATGACCAGCGCGATCAGGACTCCCAGCTGAGTCCACATTCCGCGCCCGAGGCAGATGAAACCGACTGCGATCGCAACGACAGCTGCGGCCAGCGCGAGGTTCTTGGGATCTGCGAATGACGGTGCGGTGGGGTCGTTTCCGACGATCAGGCCACCGGCGACGCCGATCAGCGAGATACCGATCACGGTCAGGACCACTCCGGTCACGAGCGGCGGGAAGTAACGGACGATCTTGGCAAATGGCACTGCCAGCGCGATTCCGACCACACCACCGACCAGCATGGAGCCGTACACCGCCTGCAATCCGTATTCCTGGGCGATGAGAATCATCGGTGTCAGGCCGGCGAATGTGGCGCCGCAGACGATCGGAAGTCGTACGCCCGCAACCTTCCCCACGCCCAGGCTCTGAATGATGGTGATGATGCCGGCAACAAGCAGATCGGCGCTGATCAGCAGTGCAACGGTGCTACGATCCAGGCCCACGGCCGCACCGAACACCAGCGGTACCGTGATGCAGCCTGTGTACATGATCAGGACGTGCTGAAGAGCAAAAGCTGACTGGCGGGCAAAGGGCAACCGCTCGTCGACTGGATGGATGGCCATGCGCCGATCTCCGTCCGTAGCTGGGAGTGTTTTGTGTACTTCCCTATTGAGCACGTCGATAATTTCTTGCTGTGGTCAATTTTGTTTCGCGCATGTAATGAAATTCTCCGCTCGGATGCGCCGCCTCCGCACTGCTATGTTCAGCACATGGACGACGACCAAGTGGCGATCGCAACGGCAATCGGTATCGCAGTGCGCCATGCGCGCAAGGAAGCCGGATTGACCATGCGTGAGGTTGCACTGAAATCCGGTCTCTCACAGCCGTTTCTGAGTCAGACCGAAAACGGTCGCGCAGTGCCGAGTGTGATGAATCTGCACAGACTCGCACAATCGCTTGGCACTACCGCTCATGCGCTACTCGCCCAAGGTGAGCGCACGCCGTCGAGTCTGGTGCGGGCGCACGAGGGCCGGAAGTTCGAACTCGCCCACGATTCCTCGATCCGGTTCTGTTCCACCGGGTCACACACCATGGAACCGAACGAAATCACGGCCGGGCCGCACAGCGAAGCCGGTGAACACACTGAACACGCCGGCGAGGAATTCATTCACGTTCTCGAGGGAACTGTCGATGTCGAAGTGGGCCTGGACGAACGGCATCGGCTGAATGTCGGGGACACATTGCTGTACGCGGCGACCATTCCCCACCGATGGTTCAACCGAACCGATCGAATTGCCCGGTTCCTGATCGTGAGTTCTCCCCCGTCCTTCTGACACACCGCATACCCTGAAGCGGTGACCATGTGGCCGGAACTTGCGCGCGAGATCGCCGATACCGTTCTGTTCCCCGTTGCCGACAGCGTTGACGCGGACGGTGAAATTCCGAGCAGTCATTTCGACGCCCTCGCCGCCGACGGGTTCTACGGCCTGGCCGCGCTCGGCGAGGAAGGACCTTCGGCGGCCGAACTTGTCGAGGTTGTCGAAACACTGTGCGGCGGGTGCCTCGCGACTGCATTCACCTGGATGCAGCATCACGGCGTCGTCGGCGCCTTGGCATCGACCACCAACACTGCACTGACTGAGCAGTACTGGGACGGCCTCGTCAGCGGAGAACTGCAGGGCGGTGTCGCCTACGCCGGCGCCATCCCGCGCCCTCCCCTGCTGTGGGCACGCCGGGTCGATCACGGATACGTCCTCGACGGGATAGCCCCCTTTGTCACCGGCTGGGGAATCGTCGACGTTCTTCTCGTGTCGGCGCGGGACGAATTCGACAATTCCATCGTCCACTCGGTGGTCAAGGCTACCGACGCTCCTGGCCTGTCCGTCGAGGAACTCCCCCTTATCGCTGCTCGCGGAAGCAACACCGTCCGAATAGCTTTCGACGGTTTTGCCATCCCCGACGCCCAGGTCACGGCAGTTGTCGACGATCAGCAATTCCAGAACACTCAACTGCCCGGCCTGTGGTTCAACGGAGCCATGGCGATGGGGGTCGCGCGGCGCGCAATGGCAGAGTTGGCGGATCTCGGAGTCGATACGGAACCGTTCCAAAGCCAAGCCGAACTGGTGCGTGAACAGCTCGACAGCGCTGTGGCGGGCAACGCCGACATGTCTGCCGCCCGCGCCGCGGCCTCCGAACTCGCAGTCCGGGTTGCGGCGGCTTTCGTCACGGCTACCGGCTCGCGCTCGCTGGTGGGCAGCAACACGGCCGAGCGTCTGATGCGTGAAGCCACGTTCACACTGGTAGCCGCCACCCGCCCTGGAATAAAGACTGCTCTGGTCGAGCGACTGCGCGATTAGCCGAGTGCACTCCGCTGCCCTGGATTACGCTCGGTGCCATGAACAGTGTCATGAACAGTGTCACGAACAACGGTGCACCTGTACTCATTCCGGCCGGAACCAGCTTCACTCCCGACGATCTGACGTTCTATGCCGATCGTGAATCACGCACACTCGACGACGCGATCGCGGGCGCCGATCTTCTTGTGAGCTGCCCTCATTCGGGTTCAGCCATCCCGGAAGAGCTTGCCGAGTTTCTGGCACCCGAGTTCACGAGGCGCCTACAGTTCGATTTCACCGACATGTCGACCAGCGCGATCGTGCGTCGGTGGGCCGAGATCGATCCGCGCATCGTGTACGTCGAAAATCCTCATCCGCGCATGATCCGCGATCCAAACCGCGCCAAGCCCGAAAACCTGGAAGCTTCACTGCGCGAAGCATTTGCACGTGTTCACCAGGCCGGGGCGGGCAACAAGGTGGACCTCACGGGCGTAGACGCCGTCCGCCCGGTCACGTTCTCCTTCTACCCGTTGCTGCTGGAACCAACCGACGACGCCGGGTGGAAGCGCCTGGCCGACACGTTCACCGAGACAGCAGATCGCGGACTCGGCGTGTACGAGCGCACGCGTGATTCTCTGGTCGAGAAAATGGTGGAGAAGAGTTTCGAGGTGCGGCGATCGTTCACGACACTCTCGTTCCACGACACGATGAACCACACGACGCGACGCGACGGTGCGGTCAATGTACTTCGCCCCGAGGAGGATCGGCTGCCTGACGTCGTGGCACTGTCCAATCGCGGTGATCACGACGGCAATCGACGTGGCGACAATCCCGTGACGATGGACCCCGAACTCATCCGAACTCTCGCGGCAGCACATCGCAAGGGATTTCAGGTCGACGATCCGGACGCTGTCGCCCTTAACCAGCCGTATCTCGGCAGCTTCGAAATCATCACAGCGGGTGCGCGATTCGCCGAGCAGTCAGCACGCGCGGATGCTGCCGGCATCACACTCAGCGCCGTGCAGGCGGAGTTCAAACGCGAGTTCCTTCTCGGCGATGCCCTCGCCGCGCACATCATGGAACCCGGCGTCGACTGGCCGAGCTCTGATCCGGAGCGGGTGGACCAGCTCGCCCGCGCGTGCAAGGCGAGCTGGGACCACTACCGAGACAGCTAGCCGAGCACCACTCCGAATATCGCGCCGGCGGTAATCGTGGTCACGGCCAGGATTATCGTCGGCAGGAAGAACGAGTGGTCCACGAGCTTGGTACCGAGCTTCGTGCTGCCGGAGAGGTCGAAGTTCGCGGCCGCGATCTGCGAACCGTTTGTCGGCAACAGGTAGATACCGGCAAACGCTCCGGCCCACATACCGGTCAGCAGTCCGGGGGCGATACCGGCCGCAAGCCCGATCGGCACGATGGTTCTGGTGGCGGTCGACTGGCTGGTGGTGAGCACACACACCAGGAAGACACCGAGCGCAAAGATCCACGGCGCGGCACTGACCAAGTCGCCGACGGTGCTGGTGATCAGCTCCAAGTGAGCGCTGATAAACGTATCGGTGAGCCACGCGAGACCGAACAGCGCAATCGCCGAGACCATACCGGCGCGGAACACCGTCGAGGTCGGAACGTCGGCCACATTGGGCTTGCACACGAGCAGGATGAGAGTGCCGACCAGGAACATCAGCATCTCGATGATCGGGGTCATTCCCAGCGGCGAGCCGTCGGCTGCCTCGGGTCGAATTCCCTTGAAGAGTCCGAAGATCACGATCGCCAGAACACCTGCGAGGAAGATCAGCGCTGCGTTGCGACCGGTCTTCGTCGAGACCAGTTCGGTGGTGGCCGCAGCGCCGGGGCCGGCTAGCTCTCCGGACTTCAGCTTTGCCTGTACGTCGGGATCGTCGGCCAGTTCCTTGCCGAGGCGATTCACAGCGAACGACGAGATGATGATGCCGATCACCGCTGCCGGGAAGGTGATCTTGATGATGTCGATGAGCTCGAAATCGTACGGCGACACATCGGTCAACGTCACCATCGCCGCCATGGCCGCCGATACCGGGCTACACGCCAGCGCAACACCGGTCGAGACGACGGACAGCGACAGCGGCCGTGACGGACGCACCCCGTTCTTGTACGACACGTCGTAAATCACGGGCAGCAGCGGATACAGAATGTTGGACGTTCCGGCGCCGACCGAGAAGAGGAACGACACCAACGGCGCAATCAACGTGATCTGTTTGGGCCTGGATTCGATCAGTTTTGCCGCGATGGTGACCATCCAGTCGATGCCACCAGCTGCCTGCATCATCGACGACGCAAGCACGACGGACAGCACGATCAGGAGGGCATCGACCGGCGGCGCTCCTACGTCCTCGCCGAACACGAACACAAGGACGGCGACGCCGGCACCGCCCCACAGACCGAGTGCAACACCACTCGATCGAGTGCCCATGACGATTGCCCCGAGCACCACTACGAGCTCGAGAGCAATAATTACAGCTTCCATCTGGCACTCGCCTTCTCGAAAAACAGCCAAACCGTCCTGATTAGAGAAAAATATAATGCCGCCGACGTCTTCAGCAGGTTTGAACACGCTGTCGGTGGGCAGGTGCACTATGGATACGTGACCGACGTCCTCGAAAAGTTCTCGCCCGCGACACGAGAATGGTTCGACGGTGCCTTCAGCGCCCCAACACCGGCTCAACTCGGCGCGTGGGAATCCATAGCAAGCGGCGCGCACACCCTCGTCGTTGCGCCTACCGGTTCCGGCAAGACGCTGTCCGCTTTTCTGTGGGCACTCGATCAGTTGGCTTCGCGGGACGAGAGTCACCGCACCACCAAGGTCCTGTACATCTCACCGCTCAAGGCACTCGGCGTGGATGTCGAACGCAACCTCCGCGCTCCGCTTGTCGGCATCACTCAAACCGCCAAACGCCTCGGTCTCACTCCGCCCGAGATCACGGTCGGCGTCCGCTCCGGTGACACCTCCCCCGCCGATCGACGCTCGTTGATCAAAAGGCCGCCGGACATCCTGATCACTACCCCGGAATCGCTGTTCCTGATGCTCACCTCCGCCGCCCGCGAGACGTTGGCCGGGGTCGACACCGTCATCGTCGACGAGGTCCACGCCGTGGCCGGGACCAAACGCGGCTCGCATCTCGCACTCTCGCTGGAGCGTCTCGACGCACTTCTCGAGTCGCCCGCGCAGCGCATCGGTTTGTCCGCTACCGTCCGCCCCCACGAAGAAGTCGGGCGGTTCCTTTCCGGGTCCGCGCCCATCAGGATCGTCGCGCCGCCGGCCGCCAAGACCTTCGACCTCACCGTCCGCGTTCCCGTGGAGGACATGACCGAACTGGGCATCGCAACACCGGCAGACGGATCAGAATCTCCGACGCCCCAAGCGGGCTCCATCTGGCCGCACGTCGAAGAGCAGATAGTCGATCTTGTTCTCGAACACCGCTCATCCATAGTGTTCGCGAACTCCAGGCGTCTCGCCGAGCGTTTGACGGCTCGGCTCAACGAAATCCACGCCGAACGCACCGGTGTTGTGGTCGAAAAAATGCCGAAGCCGCCGTCACAAATCGGCACACCCACCGAAGTCAATTTCGGTGCCGAACCACTGCTCGCGCGCGCCCACCACGGCTCGGTCAGCAAGGATCAGCGCGCCATCATCGAAGACGACCTGAAATCCGGGCGACTGCGGTGCGTCGTCGCAACAAGCAGCCTCGAACTCGGAATCGACATGGGCGCAGTTGATCTGGTTATCCAAGTCGAGGCGCCGCCATCGGTTGCGAGCGGACTCCAACGCGTCGGCCGGGCCGGACACCAGGTCGGCGAAATCTCCCGAGGCGTGGTGTTTCCGAAACATCGAACCGATCTCATTCACTGCGCCGTCACCGTCGAGCGCATGGTCGAAGGCAAGATCGAAGCGATGGCCGTTCCTGCCAATCCGCTCGACATTCTGGCCCAGCAGACGGTGGCCGCAACGGCACTCGAACCGATCGACGTCGACGACTGGTTCGACACTGTCCGCCGAAGTGGTTCGTTTGCAACACTTCCCCGCTCCGCGTACGAGTCCACCCTCGATCTGCTGGCCGGTCGGTACCCCTCGGACGAGTTTGCCGAACTGCGTCCACGCCTGGTGTGGGATCGCGAGGCCAACACACTCACCGGACGCCCGGGGGCTCAGCGTCTGGCTGTCACTTCGGGCGGCGCAATCCCCGACCGCGGCCTTTTCACTGTCTACATGGTCGGCGAAAAAGCCTCCCGAGTCGGCGAACTCGACGAGGAAATGGTCTACGAATCCCGAGTCGGCGACGTGTTCGCCCTGGGCGCGACCAGCTGGCGGATCGAGGAAATCACGTTCGATCGCGTTCTGGTCAGCCCCGCCTACGGACAACCGGGGCGTCTCCCGTTCTGGCATGGCGACGGTCTTGGGCGCCCAGCGGAACTCGGCCAGGCTCTCGGTCAGTTCGTCCGTGAAACAGCGCTCGGCAACGAGGCCGATGTGATCGAGCGCTGCCGCATCGGCGGCCTGGACCACAACGCCACCACCAACCTGATCCAGCTGGTGGGCGAGCAGAAAAACGCGACCGGGCAGGTACCGTCGGATCGAACGTTGGTGGTCGAACGCTTCCGCGACGAACTCGGCGATTGGCGTCTGGTCCTGCACTCCCCGTACGGCCAGCGAGTGCACGCTCCGTGGGCACTTGCCATCGGCGCCCGGCTGCAGGAACGGTACGGCGTGGATTCCAGCCCCACTGCCTCCGACGACGGCATCATCATCCGTCTACCTGATACCGAGAACGACCCTCCCGGCGCCGAACTCTTTGCGTTCGGTGTCGAGGACATCGAAGATCTGGTCACCCAGGAGGTTGGCGGGTCTGCACTGTTTGCCTCACGGTTTCGTGAATGTGCCGCTCGCGCACTGCTTCTTCCCCGCCGAAATCCCGGCAAGCGTGCGCCGCTGTGGCAGCAGCGTCAACGCAGCGCCCAGCTCCTGGACGTGGCACGCAAGTTTCCCACGTTCCCCATCCTGCTCGAGACCGTGCGCGAATGTCTCCAGGACGTCTACGACCTGCCGGCGCTCATGGAATTACTCGGCAAGATCGCCAAACGCCAGATCCGCATCGTTGATGTCGAGACGGCATCACCATCCCCGTTTGCCAGTGCGCTGCTGTTCAGCTACGTCGGCGCCTTCATGTACGAGGGTGACAGCCCGCTCGCCGAAAGACGCGCGGCTGCACTGTCTCTCGACTCCACACTGCTCGCCGAACTGTTGGGCCGCGTCGAATTGCGGGAACTGCTCGACGGCGGTGTCATCGAGCAAGCCGAGCGCGAGCTGCAACGACTGGTGCCGGAGCGCAAGGCAAAAGACCTCGAGGGTGTTGCTGATCTGCTGCGCATGCTCGGTCCACTCACGACGGCGGAGGTGAACGCGCGTTCCCTCGAAGATCCGCGATCGTGGCTCGACACCCTGGTGACGGACAAACGCGCCCTACATGTTTCGTTTGCCGGGCAACAATGGTGGACGGCAATCGAAGACTCCGCCCGCTTGCGCGACGGCCTCGGCGTACCCCTACCCATCGGCGTGCCCGCCGCATTCATCGAACCGGTGGATCAGCCGCTCGAGGACTTGTTGAGCCGCTATGCGCGCACGCACGGACCTTTCACGCTCGCCGACGCGGCCGCCAGATTCGGCATCGGCATTTCAGTGGCTCGCGATGTTCTCGGCCGTCTTGCCTTGGAGAAGCGGGTACTCGAGGGTGAATTCCGCCCCGGATCGGCCGGCAGCGAATGGTGCGACGCCGAGGTTCTCCGGCGATTGCGTCGACGCTCACTCGCTGCTGCCCGGGCGGATGTGGAACCCGTCAGCACCGCCACTCTGGGCCGCTTCCTCCCCAGCTGGCAGCATGTCGGCGGCACTCTCCGCGGTATCGACGGCGTTGCCGCCGTCGTCGATCAGCTTGCCGGAGTTCCCATTCCGGCGTCGGCGCTCGAATCGCTGATCCTGCCGAGTCGAATCCCTGACTATTCACCTGCCATGCTCGACGAACTGACTTCGACCGGCGAAGTCCTGTGGTCGGGGTCCGGAGCCATCTCAGCCAAGGACGGTTGGGTTGTCCTGCACCCGGCGGACCTTGCCCCGGCGACTCTCAATCCACCTGCTGACACCGATGTCTCGGACTTGCAGCAGCAAGCCCTCGACGTCCTGACCGCTGGTGGCGCCTACTTCTTCCGTCAATTGGCCGAAGCACTCGACAATCCGGAAGACGGCGCGCTCACGACCGCACTGTGGGAATTGGTGTGGCTCGGACACATCGGCAATGACACCCTTGCTCCACTTCGTGCTCTGCTATCCGACACCACTCGAACCACAACCAGCCACCGCGCTCCGAGGCGTGTTCCGCGGGCCCGTCCGTATCGCGGAATGATGCGTCCGGCGGTGCCCGCGCGCACCGGACCGGCCACCGCCGCCGGACGCTGGTTTCTGCTACCGGCTGCCGAACCCGATCCAACGGTGCGGGCACACGCGACTGCGGACCTCCTGCTCGAACGCTACGGAGTTGTCACCCGAGGCAGCGTGGTGAGCGAGAACGTCCCCGGCGGATTTGCGTTGATCTACAAGGTGCTCAGTACTTTCGAGGACAACGGCCGGGCAAGACGCGGATACTTCGTCGATACGTTGGGCGGCGCGCAGTTCTCCACGCCTGCGGTCGTGGATCGTCTGCGTACGTTCGGGGAATCCATCGAGGGTCGCCATACCCCTTCTGCCACCGTCACTCTTGCTGCGTGCGACCCCGCCAATCCGTATGGAGCGGCGCTCCCATGGCCGGCATCGAACGCCGAAGAATCACCCGGACACCGACCCGGGCGGAAGGCCGGCGCGCTGGTCGTTCTCGTCGAGGGAGAACTGGTGCTCTATGTCGAACGTGGTGGTCGAACCATCCTGACGTTCACCGACGACCCCGGCGTACTCCGAACGGCAGCAACGTCTCTGGCCCAGATAGTGAAGAACCGATCAGTCGAGAAGATCGTCGTCGAGAAGGTGAACGGCGAAACCATCCACGGCAACAACTTTGCGCCGGTCTTGGTCGAAGCCGGTTTTGCCGCCACCCCACGCGGCTTCAGGCTGAGATCGTGAAGGGTGCTCACTGATGCCCGAAGGCGATACCGTCTGGCGGACGGCCAATGCACTTCGCACGGCACTGAACGGCAAGGTACTCACCACGTGCGACGTGCGTGTCCCGCGATATGCCACCGTCAATCTGACCGGCACACGAGTCGACTCCGTAGTCAGCCGAGGAAAGCACCTGTTGATCCGAGTCGGCGACGCCTCCGTCCACACCCACCTGAAGATGGAAGGCGCGTGGCAGATCTACGCACCAGGTGAGCGGTGGCATCGCCCCGCCCATCAGGCGCGCATTATCCTGGCGACCGAAGATGCTGTTGCCGTGGGGTTTTCGCTCGGCATCACCGAAATCCTCGATCGCAACCAGGAAGACTCCGTCGTTGGCCATCTTGGGCCGGATCTCCTCGGCCCGGATTGGGACAGTGCTGTTGCGGAGGAAAATCTGCGCGGCGCGGGCTCCGAACCGATCGGCGTTGCGCTCCTCGATCAACGGGTCATGGCTGGACTCGGCAATGTGTATCGCAATGAAATCTGTTTTCTCCGTGGGCTTCATCCACGCACACCGACAGACCGGGTTCCGGATCTCGCGGCCGTAGTCGATCTGTCGCACCGCATTGTCGGTGCCAACAAATCACGTCACGTTCGGGTGACCACCGGCGATACTCGTCCCGGGAGGCAGACGTGGGTGTACGGCCGCCGCGGAAAGCCATGTCGGCGTTGCGGAACGCGAATCCGCGAGGAACTGCTCGGACCCGACCAGCTCACCGAACGACAGATATTCTTCTGCCCTTCCTGCCAACCGCTTACGCGCGATTAGCTTTTGTCAACAAACGGACGCAGTGCGCGACAAAGCGATCGCGGCTTACGTCGATTGTGCCGTCGAGGTATCCGATGAACAGGGTGAACAGTGCACCCACCAATCCCACCGCGGTCAGCTGCTTCTCCACCGGATCAGTGATTTCGGAGAGCTGTGCATAGACGAGGTCCACAAAAGCCGGCATCGATTCGATTCCGCGGCCTCCGAGCACCGGTTCGGAGAGCGGAGCGATCAACAGCACTCTACCCATCGCGGGATCGTCGACCATCAACTTCACGAACGTGTCAACCGCTGCGGTGGCAATCGCTTCGGATCCGGACTCTGTAGCTACTGCTGCCGCGAGTGCGGTTTGGGCGCGCTCCGAAACATATGAGTGGACCGACACCACGTACTGATCGCGATCGGTGAAGCTCTCGTAGAAGTACCGTTCCGTCAGTCCCGCAGCCTTACATACTGCCCGGACATTGACGGCAGGACCGTCCACTGCGCCCAGTAGTGTCACGCCGACATCGAACAGCGCTGCCTTCCGTGCTGCACGCCGTTCCTCGATACCCACTACCCTGCTCCGATTCCTTGACTACTGATGTTGTCGATCCTAATCTGACAACATGCGTAGTCAAAGTGATGACGTACCCACACCAACACCGCTTGGGCCCGATTCCTTGACCTGGAAGTATTTCGGCGATTGGCGAGGCATGCTTCAGGGCGTGTGGGCAGGTTCTATGCAGAACATGCATCCAGGACTCGGGGCCGGCGTCGAGGAGCATTCGCAGTTCTTCGACGAGCGCTGGGAACGCCTCTACCGATCGCTCTACCCCATCGCCGGAGTTGTCTTCGACGGCGACAGAGCCCAGGAAACCGCTGAACAGGTACGCGGCTACCACACCACGATCAAGGGCGTCGACAAGCTGGGTCGGCGCTACCACGCCCTCGACCCGGACACCTTCTACTGGGCACACGCGACCTTCTTCATGGGCACAATCGTGACGGCGGAGAACTTTTCCGGCGGCCTCACCGAAGCACAGAAACGGCAACTCTTCACCGAGCACATCCAGTGGTATCGCCTCTACGGCATGAGCATGCGGCCCGTCCCCGAAACGTGGGAGGCATTCCAAGAGTATTGGGATCACATGTGCCGCAGCATTCTCGAGGACAACAAGGCCACGCGTGATGTGCTCGACCTCTCCGGCCTGGGCAAGCCGCCATTCATGACGTGGCTACCCGAGCCGATCTGGAAGCTCGCACGCATTCCCGTCGCACGAGGCTTTGTGTGGCTAACCGTCGGTATGTACGACCAGCCGGTTCGCGATCTTCTCGGATACTCGTGGAGCGCGCGCGAGACGAGGATTCACACAGCTGTCGGCAAGACCGTCAACGCGGTCTTCCACCTTGTCCCGTGGCGCTACCGTTATCAACCGCGCGCCCGCGCGGGCTGGGACCGAGCCACGGGCAGGACGGCGCCCGATGCGCCACTCGTTCACACACCGGCCCGCAACCTGCCTCCCGCAACGCGCCGTGACAGTCCGATGCACTACAGCCCAAATGCCTGATCTGCCATAATCAAGCGATGCCGCGGAGCCTACGTACCCTGCTCAATCGCCCGATTACCGCCCGCGGTCGCCACCTCGGGCAGGAGCGCATTGCCGCCCGGACCACCGCCTACGTGTACGGCAATATCTTGGCTCTGGCCGCTCTGATTCCGGTCACCCAATCTCAGGAATCGCTCGGCGTCGCCATCGTCATCGGCACGGCCCTGTCGACGTATATCGCGCATACTTTCGCCGAGGGCGTCGGCGAGAGTATTCGCAATGATCGAGAACTCACGACTGCGGAGAGAATCGAAGCTCTTCGTGATTCCGTGCCCATCCTGACCTCGGCCGTGGTTCCGATCGTCATTCTGGCAACCGCCTGGTTCAACCTTCTCGAGCCGCGGACTGCGCAATTGATTGCGGAATTTGTGTTGGTGCTCCGTATCGGTTCCACGAGTTACGTCATCAGCTATCTCCGCGGCGAAAAAGTCGGCACAGCAACTCATGTCGCGGCGTTCGGTCTCGCTGCGGTAGCGACGTTGATCGTCGCCATCAAAATCGTGCTGACTCACTGACTTCGCGCGTGCTTTATGAGAACGTCATCGCACCCATCCGACAATAGCTACTGCGCCCCCGCGATCCGATATACATAACGCAGACAATTCACTCTTCATGACGGATCCGGAGAACCTGCCGATATGAACGCCCCACAACCGCCAGATCCGTGGGATTCTCAACCACAGTGGGACTCCCAACCACAGCGGGATTCACAGCCACCGAAAGATCCACCGCCACCACAAACACCGGCGTGGGTGTGGGTTCTTCTCGGTGCCGGGGTAGCTGCGATCGTTGTGGTTGTTGGGCTTGTCTGGGTGCGGCCGATGCTCTTCGACGCAGAGACGAATCAATCCGCACGATCTTCGACTCAGCTCAACACAACGGCATCTACAACAACTACACCCACCACAGAATCTTCTCCCACCACAACGTCGGCAGCTGCTCGAACCACTACCTCCGCGCCGGCGTCCGGCACAGCTGTCCCAGCAAACGCAACGCGCTGCGGACCCGTGTTTTCCAACAACGAATTGCCGAACTCCGCGACCGGCAGCAAAGCCACGTCATGCGAGTTCGCCGAAGAAGTTCGGTATCAGTACGTCAGTCAAGGCAAACGAAATGCGACAGTGTCGATCAACGCTGTCAGCCCCGTCACCAATACTCGCTATTCGATGAGTTGCACCGGAAAGAAAGTTGTCACCTGCACTGGTGGTAACAACGCAATCGTCTACCTCTTTTAGTAGATGAGGCTCTTTTAGTAGATGAGGCGACGAATTCAGAATGGCGGTGGGTCGTCGCCGTAGTCGACGGTTTTGTGGGGCACGCGCTTTCGGGGCGTGGAGATCGGGAACGTTTGCCGGCGTTTGCGATCGGCGTGTTTTGCTGTTCGGTGCTGAATCTTGACACGCCGGAGCTTCCGCTCACCTCGGATGCGGGCAGCTTTGTTCTCCAGTCGAGTCCGTCGAGGTTTGCCGTCTTCCGGTGGCGGCGGTTCCTGTTGGCCGGCGAGTAGTCCGGCAGCTCTGGTGCGGTAGCAATGGCCGGTCTGCGAGGTCAAGGTAATGCTGCGATCCGGGTTCGGGTCCAGTTGCCACTTCCCGGAGTGCTTGAGGCGGTGATGGTTGCGGCAGAACGCACTCAGATTCGACGCAACCGTCTTGCCGCCCTGTGCGGGGTTGGTGTGGTTGAACGGATCATTGTGGTCGAGGTCGCAATTCCAGGCCGGGACATCGCAGTGCGGCCACTGGCAGCTGCCCGCGAAGACCCGCAGCCACGTGTCGAGTGCCGCGCCGGGGCGGTACACAGATGCGGACGCCGGCTCAGGTGTCGGTTCAGGTTCAGCATCTGCCGGTACTCGCACTTCTCGAACGTCTGCGTCTTTCGCGATGTCACGGGCATGCTCGGCACTGATCACGCCGTACCCGTCGAGATGAGCGGGTTCATCCGACCCTGCGTGCAGTGCGGAATCGTGCATCACGACATGAACGAGTGGCCGGCGAATGATGATCATGCCGCTGCGGTCCTGCGGGCAATCTCTCCGGTCGCAGTCGCACACCAACACCGTCGAACCGCTCACCAGAGCGCCCAGCGCATCCGCGCGGCGTTGCTCATACGTACGGGAATCGTGGCGGCACACCGACATCGCCAACTCCCGCAACCTGCCGTCGAAGGCGCGGGCCTGTTCCGCCGGGATACTGCCGAGGATGCGGGCCATGCCGTCTTCGGCGGCACTGACCCCCACGAACCGATCCGCCAGGGCCCGGCGTCGTCGTTCCCGCATGCCTTCCGGATCGACGCGGGCGACGATCCGGTCGATCGCCGCGGTCAACCGCCGACCCGTCAACCCGATACCGCCGTCCACGGGTGGAGCCAACACCTGCTCGAGCAGCAAGCGTTCGACCTCGTCGATCAACTCGTCACTGACATTCGCGGTCGCGGACTCGATCAAAGAGACCCGATAGAAGTCGAGTTCACCGCGGGCCATCGCCGCACGAGTGCGATGCAACCGCGTCTTCAACGCAAAACCCAACCCGATGAGCTTCCCGGCAGCGGCACGGCCCATCGTCAAGACCGCGCCGACCTCGGATTCGGCCAACTCGTGCGCCGACGACGTCCAGGTACCGCCGTCGACATGCTCGGCGCTGCGGCGGGTGAAGAACTCCGCCACCACGGCCAGTTTCCGCTCGACCAACATCGCTTCACACGAATGCAACTGGGCCATCAAATCAACCAGGGCGCAATCAGTTTCGGTACCACTCAGCTGCGCTGAGATACCGAAACTTCCCACCCCCGAATCGAACATGCTCTCACCGTAATCGAAACCCTGTTCGAATTCGAGAGCTCCTCGAAATCAGTCGGAAAAGTCCGATAAGTGAAAAATGCCCACGAACCGCACACAGTTAAAACAACTACACGCGGTCCGCCACCTCGACTACCGGCTCGAGGATTTCCACCCGCGATTCCGGTGCCGCTGCCCTCAGTGCGTCCGCTGCTTCATCGTCGGGCTGAGCCTGCGATTCCACTTCGGCCTTCACCCGTGCACGGTAGGTGTCAACCTCGCGATCGACGGCCTCGGCATCCCAACCCAGCACGGGGGCAACAAGTTCCGCGACTTGCTGGGCGCAGTTGACGCCGCGGTGCGGGTACTCGATCGCAATGCGCGTGCGCCGCGCCAAGATGTCGTCCAGATGCAGTGCCCCTTCTGCGGCCGCGGCATACACTGCCTCAACCTGAAGGTAATCGGGCGCATCGGTTATGGGCTGCAACAACTCCGGAGTCGTGCGGCCTAATTCCAACACTTCGGTGATCAAGGAACCGTACCGGTCGAGGAGATGCTTGACGCGGTACGGATGCAGACCGTACGTCTCACCCAACTGCATGGTCTGATTGACCAACGCAAAGTATCCGTCGGCGCCCACGAGCGGCACCTTCTCGGTGATCGACGACGCAACTCGCGCCGGAATGTCCTCGGACGCAACGTCAACCGCATCCTCCGCCATGACGCGGTACGTGGTGTACTTTCCGCCCGCAATGGCAACGAGGCCCGGAGCAACCCGGGCAACGGCATGCTCACGCGACAGTTTCGACGTCTCGTCGCTCTCGCCGGCCAGCAGCGGACGAAGGCCGGCGTACACACCGTCGATGTCGGCGTGCGTCAAAGGCGTCACGAGCACCGAATTGACGTGTCCGAGAATGTAGTCGATATCGGCCTTGGTTGCGGCTGGGTGCGCGAGGTCGAGATTCCAATCCGTGTCCGTAGTTCCGATGATCCAGTGGTTGCCCCACGGAATCACGAACAGCACAGATTTTTCGGTGCGCAGGATGATCGCCGCTTCACTGACGATGCGGTCACGAGGAACGACGATGTGCACGCCCTTCGACGCCCGGACCCGGAACCGGCCACGCTGACGCGACAGTGCCTGGATCTCGTCGGTCCACACGCCCGTCGCGTTGATGACGACGTGTCCCTTGACCTCGGCGGTCCGTCCGTCTTCACAGTCACGAACACGGACACCCGACACTCGATCTGCTTCGCGTAGGAAGCCGACAACCTGCGTCGACGTCCGGACCACAGCGCCGTAATGCGCCGCCGTCCGCGCGACGGTCATGGTGTGACGGGCGTCGTCGACCACTGTGTCGTAGTACTGGATTCCGCCGGTCAGCGAACTCCGCTTGAGGCTCGGCGACATACGCAGTGCCCCGGCTCGCGTCAGGTGCTTCTGCGAGGGCACCGATTTGGCCCCGCCCATCCGGTCGTACAGGAAGATTCCGGCTGCCATGTACGGGCGTTCCCAGACGCGGTGAGCCAGCGGGAACAGAAACTTGAGCGGCTTGACCAGGTGCGGTGCCAGTGTCGTCAGAGAGAGCTCACGCTCGCGTAATGCCTCACGGACCAACCCGAATTCCAGCTGTTCCAGATAGCGCAGACCGCCGTGGAACATCTTCGATGATCGGGAAGACGTGCCAGACGCGTAGTCACGAGCCTCGACCAACGCGACTTTGAGTCCACGCGTTGCGGCGTCGAGCGCTGTGCCGACACCCACGACGCCGCCACCGACGACGATAACGTCGAACTGTTCGCTCTGAAGCTGCTCCCAGGCAGCTTCTCGCTGCTGTGGGCCGAGAAACTGCACACCCTGCTGCTTACTCAACCCGTATCTCCTGTAAGTCGACGACGAATTCGCATCCAGGCTAGTAGCTTCATGCTCATACTGCGACAGCGCACGAACCAAGGAGACATGTGAACCAGTACATCGCCGCCATCGACCAAGGCACCACGTCGAGCCGATGCATGATCTTCGACCACGACGGCGCTGTTGTCAGCGTTGCCCAGAAGGAACACGAACAGATCTTCCCGCAAGCCGGCTGGGTCGAACACGATCCGGTGGCGCTGTGGATGAACACCCGCGAAGTGGTGGCAGGTGCACTTGCCAAAGCCGACCTCACCCGCGCGGACATCGCGGCGGTCGGAATCACGAATCAACGTGAGACAACGGTGGTCTGGGAGCGAAAGACCGGCAAACCTGTCTACAACGCCATTGTCTGGCAGGACACGCGCACCGATCAGCTGTGCCAGGAACTCGGTGGCGACGCCGGGCCGGAAAAGTACCGCGCCCAGACCGGGTTGCCGTTGTCGACGTATTTCTCGGGCCCGAAAATCCGGTGGATTCTCGACAACGTCGACGGGGCGCGCGCGAAGGCAGAAGCCGGCGAATTGTGCTTCGGCACCATCGATACGTGGATTTTGTGGCACCTCACCGAGGGGCAGCACGTGACAGATGTCACCAATGCGTCACGCACAATGCTGATGGATCTGGAGACTTTGCAGTGGGACGAGTCCATCTGCGCGGATTTCGGTATTCCGATGTCGATGCTTCCGGAAATCCGCAGTTCTTCCGAGATCTACGGCAAGGGTCGACCTCGGGGCAACCTGGCCGGCGTTCCGGTCGCGGGCATTCTCGGAGACCAGCAAGCAGCCACGTTCGGTCAGGCCTGCCTGTCGGTGGGTGAAGCAAAAAACACCTACGGCACCGGCAACTTCCTTCTCCTCAACACCGGTACCACTCCGGTCCACAGCAAGCACGGCCTCCTGACCACTCTCTGCTACAAACTGGGCGACGCCCCGGCGGTCTATGCCCTGGAAGGTTCTGTTGCCGTATCGGGATCACTGGTCCAGTGGCTGCGTGACAACCTCGGGATCATTCAGAATGCCAAGGACATCGAGGCCCTCGCTGCCACCGTCGACGACAACGGCGGCGCCTACATCGTCCCTGCCTTCTCCGGTCTCTTCGCGCCGCGCTGGCGTCCCGATGCTCGCGGCGTCATCGTCGGACTGACCCGCTTCGTGAACAAGGGTCATCTGGCCCGGGCAGCACTCGAAGCCACCGCGTATCAAACCCGTGAGGTCATCGACGCCATGCGCGCCGATTCCGGCGTCGAACTCTCCGCCCTCAAGGTCGACGGAGGCATGGTTGTCAACGAGACCCTGATGCAGTTCCAGTCCGACATTCTCGGAGTGCCGGTCATCCGTCCCGTTGTCAACGAGACGACCGCGTTGGGCGCGGCCTACGCTGCCGGTTTGGCCGTCGGCTACTGGTCCGATACCGACGACATCCGCCGCAATTGGGCCGTCGGCAAGACGTGGGAGCCCGACATGGAAGAGTCCGAGCGCTCCCGCCTGTACGCGGAGTGGAACAAGGCCGTCGAACGCACGTACAACTGGTCCGATTAGTCGGGTTCGGTGGGGCGCCGCGCGCCCCACCGAAGGCCGCTCCAACTGTTCACCTGCGCGCAATTACGAGTACAGCGTTCTCGTAATTCCGATACAGACACCGATGGTTTCGTAACAGGCGTCAAACTCCCCCGCCTTTTCGGAAGGTCCATCATGCGTGCTCGAGTCGGTATCGCCGTCGCGTTGACTGCCGTCGCTTCACTCGCCCTGTCCTCGTGCTCCACCGAATCCGAAGCCTCGTCTGCGGATTCGAATCAGATCATTTTTGCCACGCCTCCCGGCACCGATGACGTCAAAGAGCTCGCCATCATGACCGATGTCGCCGACATGGTGGGAACCGCGACCGGCAAAACCGTCAAACACGAGTCACCGGCGGACTACCTCGGCGTCGTAGAGGCTGTTCGGAACGGATTTGTCGACGTCGCCGTCCTCAGCCCTTTCTCGGCCGCCCTCGCATTCAAGACGGGAAGCGTCGAGCCCATCCTCGCCTGGAACGGGGCACCCGATCCAGCGTCGTACTGTCTGGCCAAGTCCGACAGCACAATTCAATCCGTCACCGACATCAAGGGACATCAGGTCGCCTTTGTCGATCCGGGATCGACCACTGGCTACTTCATGCCGAAGGCAATGATGGCCGAGGCAGGCCTCACCGACGGAACCGACTACAAGAGCACCTTTGCCGGCGGGCACGACTCTGCGGTTCTCGCATTGATGAACGGGAACGTCGACGTTGCCTGCACCGCGCGCCAGCTCTACACGTCGTTCATAACCGGTGGCATGTTCACCGCCGACGACGTCCGGATCGTCGGCCAAAGCGCACCCATCCCGGTTGGTGTTTCCATTGTCGCCCGCAGCGGCCTCGATTCCGAGACTCGTGACGCGATCAAGGACAAGCTCCCGGCAATGCTCTCGGCGAATCCCGAAGCATCGAAGATCCTGGGCGTTGGCGGCACGTACACCGCCGATCCCGACTTCTCGGTGTACGAACCGTTGGTCACGATCGCGGAAGCTGCCGGAGTCGACCTGGACAACATCCGATGACAGCGCCGGTAATTCGCCCGCCGCGCTCGTCCATAGTTTCGCCGCCGGTGGTCGCTGGACGCAACATCCGAGTCACGTTCGGCGACAACATCGCCCTCGACGGCGTCGACCTCACCGTTCGCCCCGGTGAAGTAGTCGGTTTGCTCGGCCACTCGGGATCCGGCAAATCGACATTGATGAAGACACTGACCCGCCTCACCGACTTCACCGCCGACGAATTGACAGTTGCCGGCCGAGACGTCGCGCAGCAGAACGGTTCCGACTTACGTTCTCTGCGTTCGGATGTCGGCTACGTCTTTCAGCACTTCAATCTGGTGCCGCGACTGAGCGCCCTGACCAACGTCTTGACCGGCGGTCTGTACGACGCCGGTGCGGTCAACCTGATCGGCGGATTCGGACGCACCCAACGCGTCGAGGCTCTCGAACTATTGCGCCGAGTCGGATTGGAAGGCAAAGCATCTCAGCAGAGCCGGACACTCAGCGGCGGTGAGCAGCAACGGGTAGCGATCGCGCGCACTCTGATGCAACACCCGAAACTGATCCTCGCCGACGAACCCGTCGCCTCCCTCGATCCACGACTTGCCGGAACCATCCTCACCTTGCTGAGGGAGATTGCCCGCGAACGTCAGGTTCCGGCGATCGTCAGCCTTCACGTCGTCGGCCTCGCGAGAAAGTACACCGATCGCGTCATCGGCCTGCGGGACGGACGCATCGTATTCAACAGCCGTGCAGAAGAACTCAACGAAGAGGCGGTGAGCACGATCTATGGTGAACATGCAGACATCATCGAGCAGTAAGCGCGAACAGACGCAGGCTATGTCGAAGGAAGCCGAACGCCTCGCCAAACCGTGGCGTCTACCCTCCCCTCGCAGCGGGGTCGGTCTGATCGTCATTGCAGTGGTCCTCGCGTGGTCGTTTGCCGGCGCAGACGCCGACCCCGCGCGCCTGGTTTCCGGTGTACCCAACATGGTTGATTTTGTCTCGCGACTGTTCCCGCCGACTTTCGACAAGTTCGACGTCATCGTCACCCTGCTGATCGAAACGCTCCAGATGGCAATTGTCGGAACGCTGGTAGGCGCGGTTCTGTCACTGATCCTCAGTTTCGGTGCGGCATCGAACATCGCCCCGAAGTGGCTCTACGGCATATCCCGGGCGATCCTGAACGTCTTGCGCTCGATCCCCGAACTCATCTACGCCCTGATGTTCGTCTCCGCTGTGGGCCTCGGCCCGTTTGCCGGTGTGCTTGCCATCGTGGTCGGCTCCCTCGGCTCGATCAGCAAGATCTACGCCGAGGCGATGGAATCGGTCGATCAAGGTCCACTCGATGCCTTGAGTTCCGCGGGAGCCGACAAACGGCAGATCATCGCCTACGGAGTTCTGCCGCAAGCAGCACCCCTGCTTGTCAGCTACACCCTGCTCCTCTTCGAGGGAAATGTCCGCGGTGCAACAATTCTCGGTCTCGTCGGTGCCGGTGGTATCGGTTTGGAACTCACCACGGCCATGCGCATGTACGACTACGGGCACCTGAGCACCATCATTCTGAGCATCATCGTGCTCGTCACCGTCATCGACCGAATCAGCGCGATGATCCGCGCCCGACTGAGCTGAGAAAAACCATGACCAACGTACTCTCGTCCCCCGAACTGCTCGACCCGGTGAACCTGCGCGATCTTGCCGCGGTGCCAGTGGCAAGCGGATACATTCGCGAATCTGTCGCCTTCCGCAGCGACGACGTCTCACACCTGTCGACGGAATACGCCGATTCACTGTGGAACAGGGGAATCCGCACGGTGATCGATCTACGGTCCCCTGGCGAAGCGGCACACACCGGGCGCGGCCCACTCGCTGCTCACGCTATCGCCTATCACCACATTCCACTCGTCGCCGAGGTCGCCGCTCCCGCCGCCATGAATCAGGCGCTGCCACAGGTAACCACTCCCGATCACGTCGGCCAGTGGTATGCGGACCTTCTGGAATCCGCGGCACCTCAACTCGCGACAGGTCTGACCGTCCTCGCCCTGAGCCCCGGCGGAACCGTATTCCACTGCGCCGCAGGCAAGGACCGCACGGGGGTGTTTGCAGCGGCGCTGCTCAGTGCAGTCGGCGCGGATGCCGACGCCATCGCAGACGACTACGCCCGCACCTCGGCTGAGCTACCCCGCCTGCATGCGCGGGTCCAGATGATCATGGGCGGCTTCCTACCGTTCGACTTCGATGCGGACAGCATGCCCAGTGGCGCCATGATGGGCGCCGAGCGTACCTCCATGACCGTCATGCAGCGCACACTCGTGCGGCGCCACGGGGACGTTCTGGCGCCGTTGCGTGCGGCCGGACTCAGCCAGGAAATGGTTGCGCTCTTGCGCACGAAAATGCTTGCAACACAGTGATACTCGAGAACGTGACAACACCGGAAACGCCGCGCGGACCCGGTCGCCCCCGCGATACCGCCGTCGAAGAAGCAGTCCTTACCGCAACCATCGAATTGTTGACGGAATTCCCCAGCGCTGACGAGGTGACGATCGCCGCCATCACCACTCGGTCCGGAATTTCGCGCGCCGCAATCTATCGACGATGGTCGAGCCGCGAGGAACTCCTGGCGGCAGCGCTCGACAGCGTCCGATCCGAGGTGAAGACAACCTTCACCGGCGATCTCCGCGTCGACCTTGCCAATTCCTTTGCGGTCGGCATGGTCGACGTGACCGGCGCGTCCGGTGACCTGGTTCGTAAACGCATCGTTCTCGGATTGCAGAACGACAAGGTCCGCGAAGCCAGCTGGCAGCAACACGTCTCACGGCGCCGCGTCCACCTGACGGAAGCAATGTCCGAAGCGCAGGCCGCAGGCACCTTGGACTCCTCGGTGGACACGGATGTCCTGATCGACCTGATCGTGGGAATGTCCTACTACCAGTTTGTCGTCCGCGGACCGTCCACGGCCGACGGGGCCGACGATCGGGTCCGTGCCGCAATCGAATTGCTGTGGCGCGGAGTTCAACCCCGAGACTGAGCGGAAGCATCACGGAAGGCGTCGCACAGTTTCCGTGCGGCGTCTTCCAGCACTGTTTCCGGATACGTCGCAAAACACAGTCGGGCCGATAGGCTCAGGTCTGCGTCGAAGCCGAATGCGGCACCGGGCACAAAGGCAACACCATGCTCGACGGCAACATCGAGAACCGCCGCAGTGTCTACGGGTTCAAGGCTCTCCATCCAACAGAACATGCCGCCGCGCACGGGCGAGAATCGTGCGCTGTCGCCGAAGCCGGCCTCCAAGGCACTGACAAGAGTCTTCGCGCGGTTGCCGTAGGACGCCCGCAACTTGTCCAGATGCGCGTCGAACCACGCGGTGTCCGAGAACAAGTCGGCCGCAATCTGTTGAGTGAGCGACGACCCGCACAGATCTGCACCCTGTTTGATCAATTCGACCGCTTC
Source organism: Rhodococcus sp. AD45-ID (assembly GCF_003023755.1). NCBI lineage: Bacteria > Bacillati > Actinomycetota > Actinomycetes > Mycobacteriales > Nocardiaceae > Rhodococcus > Rhodococcus sp. AD45-ID. The sequence goes on from NZ_PYHL01000001.1 coordinate 673,252, forward strand.
GCACACGCGCCGGTCACCGTGCAGCCAGCCGACACGCAGGGCAGGAGCCAGCACCTTGGACGCACTGGACAGCCGAATAACCCTGTCCGACAATGCTGCGACCGGAAGCGGCGGCGGACCGTCGAAGTACAGTTCCCCGTACGGGTCGTCCTCGAGTATCCAGAAGCCGTACGTATCGGCAAGTTTCGCGAGGTGTGCGCGACGTTCGAGCGAAAGAACGGACCCGCGCGGATTGTGAAAGTTACTCACGGTATGAACAACTTTCGGACGTAGTCCACCCGCAAGCTTCGCTTCGAGAACGTCGGTATCCATGCCGTCCGCGTCGACCGGGACGGCGGCCAGGCTTGCCTGCGCAGTCCGAAAGACCTGCAGTGCGCCGGTATACGCCGGATCTTCCACAACAACGGTGTCACCGGCGTCGAGCAATACCTGAGCCAGCAAACTCAGGCCCTGTTGGGAACCATGCGTGACCACCACGTCGGACGATTCGAGTGTGCGGCCGATCTTGACGGATTCGCGGGCCGCAATGACCTCACGAAGGTGTCGCAACCCCGAGGTCTCACCGTACTGAACGGACGACGCATCACCGAGAGCGTCGGCAGCTGCCTGTGAAATGCGCTCTCGGGGAATAAAATTCGGGTCCGGCAAGCCGCCGGCCAAACTGATCACGTCAGGGCGAGCAGTCAGGGTGAGCAGGTCACGGATTGCAGAACTACGGAGCCCACCCATACGAGCAGACAGCGCGGCGTGTTTCATAGAAACTCCCAGGCACGCAAAAAGAAAGATCAGAGGAAAAACACCCTGAGCCGCCGAGGGGTCTACGGGGCGGGGAGAGCGCCGTGGTACCGATCCATGATTCGACCGGTACCACGACTATCCCACCATCACGCCAATATGTGAAATCGAATTCTCAGATTTCGGGAAACCACATTACGGAAAATCAGTCGAGGTCGTCGTGACGCATGAGCTGACGCGCCGCCTCGGTGATCGAACCGGTCAGCGACGGGTACACCGAGAACGTCTGGGCCAGGTCGTTGACGCTCAGGTTGTTCTGCACGGCCATCGCGAGCGGCAGGATCAACTCGGATCCATTGGGCGCGACCACAACTCCGCCGATCACGACACCCGTTGCGGGACGGCAGAAGATCTTCACGAAGCCACGACGCAGTCCGGACATCTTGGCGCGCGGGTTGGTGTTGAGCGGCAGCATGACGGTACGAGCCGGAACTTCACCGTTGTCGATTGCAGCCTGTGTCACACCCACCGTTGCGATCTCGGGACGTGTGAACACCGCCGACGCCACCGTCTTCAACTTGATGGGGCTCACGCCTTCACCGAGTGCGTGGTACATCGCGATGCGGCCCTGCATGGCGGCCACGGATGCGAGCGGGAGCAGGCCAGTGCAGTCACCGGCAGCGTAGATACCCGACACCGCGGTGCGGGAGACGCGGTCGACGCGCAGGTAGCCGCCCTTGTCGAGCTCGATGCCGACCTTGTCGAGACCGAGTCCGTCGGTGTTGGGAACCGAGCCGACTGTCATGAGGGCATGGCTGCCCTCGACCGTGCGGCCGTCGGAAAGCTTGACGATGATCCCGTCCTCGGTGCGCTCGACGGCATCGGCGCGCGCATGCTTGACCAGGATCACGCCGCGCTCGGCCAACGCGTCTTCGAGTACGAGTGCCGCGTCGGCATCCTCGCCCGGGAGCACTCGGTCACGGCTGGACACCAGCGTCACCTTGACGCCCATCTCGGTGTACGCGGACACGAACTCGGCACCGGTCACACCGGAACCGACAACAACGAGGTGCGAGGGCAGCTCTTCCAAGTCGTAGAGCTGACGCCACGTCATGATGCGCTCACCGTCCGGTTCCGCGCCCGGGATGATGCGGGGGCTGGCACCGGTCGCAATAAGGACTACGTCGGCAGCGATAGTGCGCTCCTCACCGTCGGCGAGGGTCGCTCGCACCTGGTGTGTCGCCAATCCGAGTTCCTGGTCCGTCAGTTCTGCGGTGCCGGAGAGGACCTCGACACCAACCGTCTGCAGTCGAGCACGAATGTCCGAGGACTGGGACAGCGCAAGCGCCTTCACACGGGCGTGAATCTTGGGGAGCGACACCGACGCCTGCTCGGGATCGAGCGTGATTCCCAAATCGGATGCGCGACGCATGTCGGTGCGGATTCCGGTCGACGCGATGAACGTCTTCGACGGCACACAGTCGAACAGGACACACGCGCCGCCGACGCCGTCCGAATCGACCAGGGTGACGGTTGCGCCGTGCTGGGCAGCAACCAGCGCTGCCTCATATCCGGCAGGTCCGCCGCCGATGATCACGATCCGGGTCATGTGTCCTCCAAGTCGTCAGGCGACCGGCAGGGGTCTCCCGCCAGTCCATACACCTCATGTACAGCACGCGTTGGTCACGCTATTGCAGCGATCGAGGTCGCGCAGTGCTTGTACCAGATTACTAGCGTCCGGTGGTCCGCTTCGCGTCACCCTCACACCACCGTTTAGGCTTGCGCCCGTGTCGATTTATGCTGCGTACGGTTCCAACATGCACCCCGAGCAGATGCTGTTGCGCTGCCCACACTCCCCCATGTCGGGAACTGGATGGTTGCGTGGCTGGCGCCTGACCTTCAGCGGTGAAGACCTCGGCTGGGAAGGCGCTCTCGCCACAGTTGTGGAAGACCCGAATTCCAGCGTTTTCGTAGTCCTCTACGACGTACCGGAAGAGGACGAGGTGAGCCTCGACCGCTGGGAAGGCGCCGAACTCGGACTGCACCGCAAGATCCGGGTACGTGTCGACACTGCGGACGGCGCCGTTCTGGCCTGGCTGTATGTCATGGACGCCTACGAAGGTGGTCTTCCGTCGGCTCGCTACATCGGGGTGATGGCCGACGCAGCCGAGATCGCGGGTGCTCCGGCCGACTACGTCCGGGAACTGCGGACGCGAAACAGCCGGAACGTGGGTCCCGGAAACGGTTTGACCGACTAATCCAGATCGACCGACTAGAGCAGCAAGAAGTAGGCCAGCACCGCGAGCGCGATGATCGCCGCTACGGCGGCAACTGCGATCACGATGCGCGTGGAACCGGATTTGCCGGTCTCGGTCTCCGTCACCAACGTAGGTTCTGCCTCCGCAGTGGCCACCTGTGCCCCTTCGGCCGACACGGCAACCTTCGGGACGTTGTCGAATACTTCGGTGACGTCATGTGACGGCGGCAGTCCGATCGGCACGATCTTGTGCGACGTCGACGTGAAACCGGCTGCAAGAATTGCCGCACCGAGCGCTGCCGACTGTTCCGGACCAGGTCCGAGTTCACAACGGACATTGAGCTTTTCGGCGACCCCAACGGCAATGGCCGTCATCGCTGCCTTGTCGCCCGCCATGTCACCGTCGCCGGTCACGACAACGGCGTCGAGGTTTTCCGGCATCCATCCGAAGGCGCCGAGCGCCGTTGCGATTCGTGAACTCGGAGAGCTGCCGTCGCCGGCAAATCCGAATGCGCGGCCGGCGGCAACACCCGAACGCACCAGGGTGACAGCGGCTCCGGTGTCGTCGACGTGATAGATCCCGATGAGCGTTCCGGCCAGCGCGGCGATTTCCGATTCGAACCACGCCGACACCGCTTCGGCGTCCGATACCAAGGTGACCCGTTCGAGGCCCGCGTAGACCAGTGAATCGCGCAGGATCGCCGCCGTCGAGGAATCCCAGCGTGACGGGTACGTCGCCACGATGTCGGGCGCTCCGCCGTCCTTACCCCCACGATCGGGCAGCGGCTCGCATTCCTGTAGCAGACAGCGGATGGACGTTGCCACCAAATCTTCAGCGCGATAACGGGTATCAGCTGTTCCGGCAACACCGCTCGGATCGCCGACGCGGGCGACAAAACCCGTCCAGCTTTCCGTGAACTCGCGGCCGCCGCCCAACTCCGACTCGCCGCCGAGCACGGTGGTGCCGTCCTTGCGCTGATTGAGAACCGTATCGCGAACGATTACCACCGGATCAGCCGAACCTGGATCGTTCGACGCGACCACTGCCGTCGACACCACTGTGCCGATTCGCACTCCCACACCTATGGACATGCCCGTACCTTCACTCGAACCTTACGAAAAACGGTGCCCCCGACGGGAACCGGAACTAACCGAGAACGAGGCTTGTGAGAACTTTCACGCCCACACCGAGCGCGCGCTCGTCGAGATCGAATGTGGGTTGATGGATATCGAGTTGTTCACCTTCGCCGGACCACACACCCAACCTGGCCATAGCGCCAGGGACAGTCTCGAGGTACCACGAAAAGTCTTCTCCACCACCGGATTGTGGTGTGTCTGCCAAGGCATCCTGCCCAACGCTGGCGATGGCGTCCTCGAACATACGCGTCGAGATCTCGTCATTGACGACCGGCGGGACACCGCGGCGGTAGTTCAGTTGGTAGCGGACACCTGTCGGTGCGAGCAGTCCGTGCACGATCTCCTCCACAAGAGGTTCGAGCAGTTCCCATGTTTCGTGATCGCCCGTTCGGACCGTGCCCGTCATCATGCCGGTCTGCGGGATCGCGTTAGGTGCTTGACCGGCGCTGACCGCGCCCCACACCATGACGGTGCCGGTGCGCGGATCGATACGGCGGCTGAGCATTCCGGGCAAACCGGTGACAACAGTTCCGAGCGCGTAGATGAGATCAGTTGTCAGGTGAGGCCGCGACGTATGGCCTCCCGGCGAATCCAGAACCACTTCGACGGTATCGGCTGCGGACGTGATCGCACCGAGTCTCACACCGACCTGACCCGCTTCCAGGCGCGGATCACAATGCAGAGCAAAGATTCTCGAAACACCGTCGAGCGCACCGGCCGCGATGACGTCGAGCGCACCGCCCGGCATCACTTCTTCGGCAGGCTGGAAGATCAACCGAACTCCGACCGGAAGTTCCGGCAACGACGCCAAGGCCACACCAACGCCCAACAGGATCGTGGTGTGCGCGTCGTGCCCACAAGCGTGGGAAACACCAGGGACCGTGGACGAGTACGTGGCACCCGTCGCCTCCTGCATCGGCAGTGCATCCATGTCGGCGCGCAGGGCAATGCGGGGTCCGTCCGGACCGATATCGCACGTCAACCCCGTGCCGCCGGGAAGCACCTTCGGTGAAAGTCCAGCCTCGATGAGCCGCGTCGCGACAAATTCCGTTGTCGCGTACTCATGGCGCGCCAATTCGGGGTTGGCGTGAATGTGCCGTCGCCACGCGACCAGATCGTCGGTATGCGCGTGAATCCAAGTATCGATTGCCGCGTTCACCGGCGATCTACTCCTTCCAACAGACGGGCGCGTTCCGAAGGATCGGACGCTACCCGGACAGCAGTGCGAGCCAAGGCTATTGCGCCGTCTACAACGGCGCGATCAGCAGATTCCGTGACACACGCAGCAGCGAACTCCGGCTGATGTGTCACTGCCCCAGCTGAATCCAAACCGATCACAGGATGAATTCCAGGAATCACGTTGGTGACATTACCCATGTCGGTACTTCCGAGCGGACGAGAACGCTCCCATTCAGGTGCCAACGGCACCCGGCCCAGGTCCAGGATCTGTTCGCGGTACACGTCAGCGAGCCACGGATCAGGCGTCAATTCGGTGTAGGTCGGCGATACGGTGCGGATCTCATGAGTGCAACCGGTGCCAAGAGCGCCGGCTGCAAAACAGGCATTCGACCGCTCCGACAGATTGGCCAACGACGCGGCGGTCTCCGCCCGCAAGTAATACAACAACTCCGAACGCGCCGGCACGATGTTGGGGGCGGTTCCACCGTCACTGACGATGCCGTGAATCTGCTGACCGGGGAGCAGGTGCTGGCGCAACAACCCCACTGCCACCTGAGCCAGGGTGGCCGCGTCGGCGGCATTGAGTCCGAACTCCGGTGCGGCGGACGCGTGAGCCTCCCGTCCGTGGTAGCTGACGGCGATATCGGCCAAGGCCAGCGACGTCGCACCGATGATGTCGATCGGGCCAGGGTGAACCATCATCGCGGCGCCGACGCCGTCGAACGCCCCGCGCTCGAGCATCAGCACTTTGCCGCCACCGGTTTCCTCGGCCGGAGTTCCGATCACCCGAACGGTGATGCCGAGTTGGTCCGCCACCGACGCCAAGGCGATACCGGCACCTACCGCCGCCGCAGCGATGATGTTGTGCCCACAGGCGTGGCCGATGTCCGGAAGAGCGTCGTACTCGGCGCAGATCGCGATGACCAGCTCTCCGCTGCCGTACGTCGCATCGAACGCCGTGGGTAGATCGACCACACCGCGAGTGATCGCGAAGCCGTGCTGCTCCAACAGTTCGGACACCTTGGCGCTGCTGCGGAATTCCTCGAACGCAAGCTCCGGATCACCGTGAATCGAATGCGACAGCGCAATCAGATCGGTCTCCACAGACCTGACTACGCCGTCGACTTCATGATTCACTGAATCATTGTCTCACCCGAACGAGAAGTTGCTCTTGTCAGTCACCCGTCCAAGATCAACCAACAGGTCTCGGTGAATCCCGGCCTTGATTCCGGCCAGGTTCGGTCCGTGTGTCGCGGTGAGCGCAGCAGCCTTCGCCACCGCGGTCGCGAGCACCGAATCACCCTCGACGGTTTCCTGGACAATTCCGGCAGATAGTGCGTCGGCACCACCGAATCGGCGCCCGGTGGTCATTGCCTCCACGGCCGCTTGCTTGGGGAGTCTGCTGTTCAGCAGGGCCGACATGCCAACGGTGAACGGCATGTTCAGGCTCACCTCTGGCAGGCAGTAGAAACCGCGGTCGGCGCGCATGATCTGGAAGTCGTGCGACGTCGCGAGCATCGCGCCCGCTCCGAAGGCGTGGCCACCGATCGCCGCAACCGTCGCCATCGGGAAGGTCAGCAAGCGGGTGTACAGCGTGTGTACCTTGTCGAGGTACCCGGGAAGACCGTCGATGTTGGCAAAGATCCACGTCGTGTCCAGGCCGTTCGTGTAGAACTTGCCCGTCGCCGTGGTGACCAGGGCAGCCGGCCCCTCGTGCGCTTCGACCTCGTCGAGTGCGCTGTGCACCGAGTCGATCCAATCAGGGGTGAAACGGTTCTCGTTGTCCGTTTCTCCCTCGTTTCCGAGGTACAGGATGAATACGTCGCCGTCGCGTTCGAGATAAGGCATGAAGGGCAGCGTAATGCCCGGTAGGTCATCCGACGAACCGACCCGACTCGTCAGTAAGGTAACGCACATGGGAACGATCGCCGAAGCCGCCGCCGCCGCTCTGTCCGCCATGACCGGAAGCGCGCCGCCCTCCGTCGCCGTAGTCCTCGGTTCAGGGTGGACCGACGCTGCCGACCAGTTCGGTGAGCCCACCGCCGAGGTGTCGATGGCCGACCTACCTGGCTTCGCTCCGCCGTCGGCTCTCGGCCACGCCGGAAGGATCCGAACCGTCACCGTCGGCGATACCCAGGTTCTGTTGCTTCTCGGACGCACCCACGCGTACGAAGGCCATGAACTCAGCTCCGTGGTCCATCCCGTTCGCACCGCCATCGCAGCGGGCGCGGACACCGTGATCCTCACCAATGCCGCCGGCGGTATCCGCGAGGACTACGCCGTCGGTCAGCCGGTCCTGATCAGTGACCACCTCAACCTGACGGCCCGCTCGCCGTTGGTGGGCGCGGAATTCGTCGATCTCGTCGACGCCTACTCCCCCGAACTTCGAGCACTCGCCCGCTCCATCGACCCCGAACTCACCGAAGGCGTATACGCCGGACTACCCGGGCCCCATTACGAAACGCCGGCCGAAATCCGGATGCTGCGCACCCTCGGCGCCGATCTCGTAGGCATGTCGACGGTCCACGAGACCATCGCGGCTCGCGCTCTGGGCGCACGGGTTTTGGGCATCTCGATGGTCACCAATCTTGCGGCGGGCATCACCGGCGCACCACTCGATCATCAGGAAGTACTCGCGGCAGGCAAGGCGTCCGCGACCCGAGTGGGAACGCTGCTGCGCCAACTGGTCCGCGAACTGTGATCCTGGCGGCGCAGGAGTGGATCAACTCCGACCCCGACCCGGCCACCAGGCGCGAACTCGAATCGCTCTCCGAACATGAACTGGCCGAACGTTTTTCCGCTCCACTGACATTCGGCACAGCGGGGTTGCGCGGACCGGTGCGAGGCGGCCCCAACGGGATGAACGTCGCTGTTGTCATCCGCACCACCGCCGGACTCGCAGCGTGGCTGAACGCGCACGGCCACAGTGGCTCTCACATCGTTGTCGGCCGCGACGCCCGCCATGGTTCCGAAGCATTTGCCACTGCCGGCGCCGAGGTCCTGGCCGCCGCCGGATTCGAGGTCACTCTTCTCCCCCGCCCGCTACCGACACCGGTGCTCGCATTTGCCGTTCGCGCACTCGGCGCCAGCGCCGGAATCCAGATCACCGCGTCGCACAACCCCGCCGCGGACAACGGCTACAAGGTGTACCTCGACGGTGGATCCCAACTGGTCTCACCGGCGGATCGCGAGATCGAAAGCGCGATCGCGAAGGTCGGCGGCGCGTCGAGCATTGCCAGAACTCGGGTGACGCCGGTGGGCAACTCCGTGATCGAAAACTACATACGACGCGTCGCAACGCTTCCACACGGGCAAGCCCGCAACATTCGCATCGCACTGACACCGCTACACGGCGTGGGCGGAGATACCGCACTGGCCGCGTTGCACGCCGCCGGTTTCACCGACGTCCACGTAGTCTCCGGGCAATTCGATCCCGATCCCGATTTCCCGACTGTCGCCTTTCCCAATCCGGAAGAACCCGGCGCCACCGATGCGCTTCTCGAGCTGGCCGACACGGTGAACGCCGATCTCGCGATCGCTCTCGATCCGGACGCCGACCGCTGCGCCGTCGGGGTGCGCGACGGTGACAGGTGGCGAATGCTTCGCGGAGACGAGACGGGCGTGCTGCTCGCCGACCACGTCCTCACCGCGGCTCGGCCGAATTCCCTCGTAACGACCACCATCGTGTCGTCTACTCTGCTCTCGAAATTGGCTCCCACTCGCGGCGCTCGATTCGCCTGCACCCTCACCGGATTCAAGTGGCTGACCCGCGCGGGCGACGGCCTTGTCTACGCCTACGAAGAGGCGATCGGCCACTGCGTCGACCCCGACGCCGTCCGAGACAAGGACGGAATCTCGGCCGCCGTCCTGGTCGCCGATCTGGTTGCCACTCTTGCCGACACCGACCGAACCGTGCTGGATGTGCTCGACGACTACGCCCTCGAATTCGGCTACCACCACGGGGACCAAGTTTCCCGCAGAGTCGACGACGTTGCCGACATCGCCACGATCATGGACCGCATTCGGAGCAATCCACCGCACGAAATCTGCGGCGAGGCAGTTGCTTTCGAAGATCTGGCTGCTTTCGAAGATCTGGCGACGGTCGATTCGCCACTGCGCACCGACGCGGTGGTCTTCACCGGCGCGACGACGCGCATCGTCGTCCGCCCGTCCGGCACCGAGCCCAAGCTCAAGTGTTATCTCGAGGTCGTGATTCCGGTAACGAACCGCAGCGAACTCGCCGGCGCCCAGGCAGCAGCGAAGACCCGGACAAGACAACTCCGGGCCTTCGCAGAAAATTTGTAGGCTAGCGCGGTCCGAACTGCCGATCGCCCGCGTCGCCGAGGCCCGGCACGATGAAAGCGTTCTCGTCCAAGCCGTCGTCGATGCTCGCCAGAACCAGGCGAACCGGGTGGCCGGACTCCGCAAGCGCGTCGACACCACGCGGTGCCGCGACAACACACACCGCTGTCACGTCGGTTGCTCCGCGCGCAACGAGCAGGTCGATCGTGTGAACCATCGATCCACCGGTTGCCAGCATCGGATCGAGTACGAATACCGGGATTCCGGAGAGATCAGCCGGCAGCGATTCGAGGTACGGAACGGGCGCGTGGGTCTTCTCGTCGCGCGCCATTCCCACAAAGCCGACACCAGCCGACGGGATCAACGCACTGGCCTGCTCGACCATGCCCAGACCGGCGCGCAGCACTGGGACCAGCAACGGAGGCTTGGCCAGACGAATTCCCGTTGTCGCTGCCACCGGCGTGTCGACGGGGAACTCTTCGATCTCGGCGTCGCGCATTGCCTCGTACACGAGCATGTGCGTGAGCCGACGCAGAGCCGACCGGAATGTCGCATTGTCGCTGCGTGCATCACGCATTGTCGTCAGGAGTGCCGCTGCCAGCGGATGGTCGACTACGTGCGTTTGCATGACCATGAGGATAGTTCCTCGGGAACCGAGCGGCCCCGGGCGGCGTCCAAGAAAGGAGTAAGCGCAACGGGGGGAAGAGAAGTTGGACAATTTTCTAGCTCACACAGAAGACATCACAGACTTCGGTTCACGCTTGGCCGTCGTCGCCGACACCGTGGCCCGCGCCCAGGCCGACGCGGCCCGTCACGATCACACTGCGCTCGGCGCAGTCCTGGGATTGATTGCGGAGGACTTCGTCCGAGTCACCGGCGAAGCCCAACAGACTCACATCGACGATCTCGGCCGTCTTGCCACCGTTGTGTCCAGTGCCGCAGCCGCCACACACAGCGCCCGCGACCTGTACGTGGGCACAGACGAGTTGATTCGCAGCACCATCGTCGAAGCGGCGCGGACATGATCCCCGTCGAGGCCCTTGCCCGGCCGATCATCGACCTGGTGGCAACCCTTGGTTCTGGCGTCACCGACTCGAACGGACCCGAAGTCGGACTCCGCATCGCGTCGGACGTACTGGAGATCGCCTACCAACTGGGTACCGCTGCACTGGGGGAACTGTCCGGCGGCGGAACATCCACCGCGGGCATGCGCGCCGCGACAACAATGACCGAACAGACCCAAGCGGCAACTCGAACACTCACCGGTAAAGGCACCGACATCGCCGGAATTGTCGACGAGGCCACCATGACGGTGTCCGCCGGGATCAACGAACTGAACGGCATCTTGCAGTCGTTTCTCGGGATCGCTGCCAAAGCCGGTCCGGCCCTACTGACGCCGCCGGGCCAATTGATGCTCGTTGCAGCTGCATTCGACCATCTTGGGCAGGCAATATCCGTCGCCGAGAGAATGCGCGGCGATCTCTCCGGGTCCACCGACAAGATGTCCGCTCTGGTGCCGTCGGTCCCGCTGCCGGATCCCGCGCCCGGGGTCACCAACCCGGAATCGGGAACCGGTTCTGCTGCCAGTACCGGCAGCGCTGGATTGCAGATCGATCTGCCCGACGGTTCTGTTGCGACCGCGCCCAACGCCGAAGCCGCCGCAGCAGTGCGCAACGCACTCACCCAGCAAGGAGTGCCATACGAGTGGGGCGGCACCTCACCTGGGGTTGGCCTCGACTGCAGTGGTTTGACGCAATGGGCCTACGGACAAGCGGGCGTCGATATTCCGCGCCTTGCCCAGGAACAAGGCATCGGCAGCCCCGTCGATCAGTCCGAACTTCTGCCGGGCGACCTCGCAGTCTGGGACGGCCACGTTGCCATGGTGATCGGCAACGGCCAGATGGTCGAAGCCGGAGACCCGGTCAGCGTCAGCCCTGTCCGAACATCCAACATCGGCATGGGATTTCACGGCTTCTACCGACCCACAGAGTGAAATGAGCACGAATATGCAGGACACACCGCGCCCGCCGAGCGTCATCACCGCCGTAGCGGCAAATCGCCGCGGAACCATCGCCTTACGGGCCACCGAACAGGGCATTCCCATCGACATCCGTATCCATCACAGCGAATTACGCTATGGCGGTGCTCGCCTGGCCACCGAGATCATGGCCCTCTCTGCCCGGGCCGCCATGGAGGCCGGCGTCCGCCACCGCCTCGAATTGGAAGCCGATGGGGTTCCGGCCGACATCGTGAACGCCCTGGGACTCGCAACACGTGAGCAATTGGCCGACGCCCAAGCTGCCGAAGAGCACACCGACACAGCCCCCACTACCTGGATGCGATCGATATGAACGAAATGGACCGAATCATGGAGCGCGCCAAGAGTCAGTGCGGATTCATGCAGGATGCGGTCGGTGACGTCGACGCCATCCGGGCGACCGCCGCGAGCGCCGACGGCACGGTTGTCGCCTGTGTCGACGGAATGGGCGCGCTGGTCGAACTGACCATCACCGACGCCGTAACCACTATGGAACCGAAGGCCGTCGCGGCACTGACTATCGCCACCATCCACCAGGCAGTTCACCGCAGCAACGTCGAACGTGAACGTCTGATGAATCAACTGGGTCGCTCACTCGGCGAGGTGTGAGTAACCCGCGCTATACGCAGGGCGGTCGGGTCGATAGGCTTCCGCCCATGGCTGGAGATATCGTCCCGATCGAAATCGGTCTCACAAGTGGAGACCTCGTCACGTTGTGGGCGCCGCGGTGGCGTGAGGGCGACGACGAATGGGAGGCCTTCCTCGGTCATGAGGAAGACCTGTACGGGTTTGCCTCGGTCGCGGAACTCGCCGCATTCATCCGCACCGATACCGACAACGATTTGGTCGACCACCCCGCCTGGAGTGTTGTTGCCGGTCTCTCCGCCGCGGAACTCGAACCGGAGGAGAACTTCACGTTCGACTTCGTCGGAGTACCGGAACTTGCTGCCGGGGACCCGGAACCGCTGGTTGTCTCCGAACTCGAAGACACCCTGAACATGGCCCGCAATATCGGCGAGGTCTGCGAACTCGATTCCGTGATCCGGTTCTTCAGCGGCCACCCGATCCTGGGTGCACTCGCGACGGGCGCGAGCGCCTTCGAGGGTCGTGAAGGACTCGAGATCTGGGACCAGGTCGGCGCAGCCATCGCCAAGGACTGGGACAAGGTTCTCGACGCGATCGACACCGTCGTGACATCGCCCAAGGTTGATGCCGCTGCCGTCGCAGTCGCCGAAGCCGAACTCCTCGCAGCCGCCGAGAACACCGTCGATGCGGACGACGTCGCCGAGGAAGGCGAGGACGAGGAATTCGACGAAGACGAACTCGACGAGGACGACGACGAGATCGAGACGTTCTGGGGCGAGGTCGGCGTCGATCCGGTCCGCATCATCACCTCCGGCGACACCTTCTACACCCTTCGTTGCTACATGGGTGACCAGGCAATCTTCCTCGGAAAGGACGGGTTGATCACCGTCTTCCGGTCCGAGCGCGCGCTCGCTCGCTACCTTGCCGACAATCACGAGCACGATCTGTCACAGGTCAGCACGTACGGCGTGATCCAGAATGCCGCAGTCGACGGTTCACTCGACATCGAAGTCACCGACGAGAATGTCTACGTTCTGCCCGGCATCGCCGACGATCTTGCCCAGGGCCCGGACGCCGTGGACGTCGAACAACTCGAGCTTGCTGTCGAATTGTTCACCGATGCAGCCGATTTCGCGGACGACGACTCCACCGAGGAAGCGCTGTCCGCGTCGAACGAGCTCGGGTGGTACGTCTCGTACCTGCTCAATCCCGATCCGTCCCGGATGGCTCCCAGTGCGCCGTTCACCAAGGAATCCGAGGGGTGGCGCGAACTCGAGCGTGAGTTCGAGACACGCCTGCGTCCCGAGTAAACGGCGCCCGCCGATCAGTACTGCTACCCGACCAACACGGCATACCCGGGCTTGATGACGTCGTCGATGTACGCGAGACGCTGGTCGAACGGGATGAACGCAGACTTCATGGCGTTGATCGTGAATCGTTCGAGGTCGGTCCAGCCGTAACCGAATGTTTCGACGAGCGCCGCCATTTCGCGACTCATGCTGGTATCACCCATGAGCCGATTGTCGGTGTTGACGGTGACCCGGAACCGTAGGTCTGCCAACAGTCCGAACGGATGATCGGCCAGGGCAGCCACGGCGCCGGTCTGGACGTTCGAACTCGGGCACAACTCCAGCGGGATGCGCATGTCTCGAACGAAGTTCGCGAGCCTGCCCAGCTCGTGGCTACCGTCGACGGCAGTGACGTCGTCCACGATTCGCACACCGTGCCCCAACCTGTCGGCTCCACAAAATGCGATGGCTTCGTGAATCGACGGCAACCCGAACGCTTCACCGGCATGGATGGTGAAGTGCGCGTTAGCATCCCGCATGTACTCGAAGGCGTCCAGGTGGCGACTCGGCGGATTCCCGGCCTCGGCACCCGCGATGTCGAATCCGACGACACCGCGGTCACGGAATCGCACGGCAAGTTCGGCGATTTCGCGGGACCTGGCGGCATGGCGCATGGCGGTCAGCAAACAGCCGATCTGAATCTTGCGCCCCTGGGCCTGGGCCGCGGACTCCCCCGCCCGGAATCCTTCGAGTACGTGCTCGACTACCTCGTCGAGCGTCAGGCCCTGTTCGAGGTGCTGTTCGGGTGCAAACCGCACCTCCGCGTAAACCACGTTGTCGTCGGCCAGATCCTCGGCACATTCCTGTGCCACGCGCGAGAGTCCCTCGGCAGTCTGCATGACGGCCACGGTGTGCGCGAACGTCTCGAGGTACAGCTCGAGCGACCCGCTGTCTGCGGCGGTTCGAAACCACTGGGCGAGTTCGGCAGCAGTATGTGCCGGCAGATCCGTGTATCCGCAATTTTCTGCCAGTTCCAGGATTGTCTGCGGACGCAGACCACCGTCGAGGTGGTCGTGCAGTAGAACTTTGGGCGCGCTACGAATCGAGTTCAACACCGGTGCGTTCATGCAACATAAGCTAACGCGAGTCACCCACAATTCGCTCGATGAGCAGCGGTCGCGACACTGTGTCGGATTCGGACCCGATTGCCCAACTGCCGTCGAGACTCCGGCGTGCGGCGTCGAATCGCTCGGGTGTGTCCGTGTGCAGTGTCAGTAGCTTCTGTCCCGCACGGACCACGTCACCAGGCTTTGCATGCATCTGCACACCCGCACCGGCTTGTACTGCGTCACCTTGGCGCTCGCGCCCCGCTCCGAGTTTCCACGCTGCGATACCGACGCCCATGGCGTCCAGTCGAGTGAGGACGCCGTCGCGGTCGGCAGTGACGACTTCGGTGTGTCGAGCCACGGGCAAGTCCGCATCCGGATCGCCGCCCTGCGCGTCGATCATGGCGCGCCACCGATCCATCGCACTGCCGTCGGCCAGCTTCTGCGCGGGATCGACATCGTCGATTCCGGCCGCCGACAACATTTCCCGAGCCAAGAGGAGGGTGAGCTCGACGACGTCGGCAGGTCCGCCGCCCGCCAGCACCTCGACGGATTCGCGCACCTCGAGTGCATTGCCAGCGGTCAAGCCGAGTGGCGTACCCATCTCGGTGATGAATGCCGTTGTGCGCACACCGGCGTCGTTGCCCAGTTCAACCATGGTGCGCGCCAACTCCCGCGCGTCACCGAGTTCCTTCATATACGCACCCGAACCGACCTTCACGTCCAGCACGAGAGCACCGGTTCCTTCGGCGATTTTCTTACTCATGATCGAACTCGCGATCAGGGGAATGGATTCCACCGATCCGGTCACGTCGCGAAGGGCATAGAGCTTCTTGTCCGCCGGCGCGAGGTTCGCGCCCGCAGCACAGATGACCGCACCGATCTTCGGGTTCGCGAGGATCTCCACCATCTCGGCCGCGGTGAGGTCGGCACGCCAGCCCGGGATCGCCTCGAGCTTGTCGAGAGTTCCACCGGCATGGCCGAGTCCACGCCCCGACAGCTGCGGAACAGCAAGACCGCACGCGGCGACCAGAGGTACCAGCGGAAGTGTGATCTTGTCTCCCACACCACCGGTCGAATGCTTGTCGACTGTCGCCATCGGTAAGTCCGAAAAGTCCATGGTGCCGCCGGATTCGATCATCGCCCGCGTCCAGCGGCCGGTCTCCGAGCGCGTCATCCCGCGGAAGTAGATCGCCATCGCGAGGGCCGCCATCTGCTCGTCCGGCACAACTCCCGCGGTGAACGCCTGCACGATCCAATCGATCTCGGTGCCCGAGAGCTCCCGACCGTCACGTTTTGCTCTGATGATCGACACGGCGTCAAACATGGCGAAGTCCTTCCGCTTGTTCCGGCCCGAAAGCGTCCGGGAGTAATTCCGCGAGTGGGCGCGGCCCTTGTGAGGTGTCGACCAGAAGTTCTCCGCCACCGTGCTCGAGTAGGAGCTGTCGGCACCGTCCGCACGGCATCAGTATTGCGCCGTCCGCGTCGACGCACGAGAAGGCAATCAAGCGTCCTCCGCCGGTGGCCGCTAAGTTACTCACCAGTCCACATTCGGCACACAGACTCAAACCGTATGAGACATTTTCCACATTGCATCCTGAGACGATTCGACCATCGTCCACCAGTGCCGCGGCACCTACCGCATATCCGGAGTACGGGGCGTAGGCCCGACGCATCACCACTTGCGCGTTGTGGCGCAACAACTTCCAGTCGATTTCACCCATGGTTCACAATCCAATCACGCCAACTGAATGCATGCAGAAACGACACGATACGGCCGGTATGAAGATTGGAAAGGCAAACCTTACAAAGAGTTTGGTAGGTGTACGAATCCCGCATCTGATTAGTTCCCGGATTCACCAGGGTTTAGAGTCTGAGTCAAGTCGGTTCAGGATCCCGTCGAGCCCGGGCTGAGTACCTCGAAGCTCTCTGCAGGCTCGGCGCGTCCACCAATGACGTTGGAGGCACAGCACTCGATGAGTACTACGACTGAAGCCGCTCCTCAGAAGGAGCGCACGAGGTCGCTTTACCGGGGCGACCCCGGAATGTGGTCCTGGGTTCTACACCGGATCACAGGCGTCGCAACTTTCTTCTTCCTATTCGTACACGTTCTCGATACGGCTCTCGTGCGGGTTAACCCCGACACGTATGACGCTGTCATCGACACGTACAAAAACCCCGTCGTCGGTCTCATGGAGATCGGCCTCGTCGGTGTGGTCCTTTACCACGCCCTCAACGGCGTGCGCGTGATGCTCGTGGATTTCTGGTCGAAGGGCCCGAAGTACCAGCGCGTCATGCTCTGGACCATTCTGGCGATCTGGTTCCTGGTGATGATCCCGGGCGCCGGACGCATCCTCATCAACATGTTTGCGGAGCACTGACATGGCGACTACTCACGGACCCGAAGCCAAGAGCCTCGGTACCTCATACGACCGTCCTGCCAGCCTGGACAACCCGCGTTCGCCGCGGGCCAAGGCGCGGAACAACTTCGAGCTGTACGCATGGCTGTTCATGCGTTTCTCCGGCGTTGCCCTGATCGTCCTGGTCCTGGGCCACATGTTCATCATGCTGATGCTCGACGGTGGTGTTCACCGTCTGAACTTCGCATTCGTCGCAGGCCGCTGGTCCAGCCCGTTCTGGCAGATCTGGGATCTGACGATGCTCTGGCTGGCACAGTTGCACGGCGGTAACGGTCTGCGCACGGTCATCGCGGACTACTCCCGCAAGGACTCCACGCGCTTCTGGCTGACCACGATCCTCGTACTCTCGATGATCCTGATCATGGCCCTGGGCACGTACGTCATCTTCACCTTCGACCCCAATATCTCGGCGAGCTAGGGGAGCACAGACTTCATGCAGGAACATCGTTATGACGTGGTCATCGTCGGTGCCGGCGGCGCCGGCATGCGTGCGGCAATCGAGGCTGGCCCCCGCGCCCGCACGGCCGTACTGACCAAGCTCTACCCCACCCGCAGCCACACCGGCGCGGCCCAGGGCGGCATGTGCGCCGCACTGGCGAACGTGGAGGAAGACAACTGGGAGTGGCACACCTTCGACACCGTCAAGGGTGGCGACTACCTCGCCGACCAGGACGCCGTCGAGATCATGGCAAAAGAAGCCATCGATGCGGTGCTCGACCTCGAGAAGATGGGCCTGCCGTTCAACCGCACGCCCGAAGGCAAGATCGACCAGCGTCGCTTCGGTGGCCACACCCGCGATCACGGCAAGGCCCCGGTTCGCCGCGCGTGCTACGCCGCCGACCGCACCGGTCACATGATCCTGCAGACGCTCTACCAGAACTGCGTCAAGCACGACGTCGAGTTCTACAACGAGTTCTACGCACTCGACATCGCCATCACCGAGACCGAGGACGGCCCGGTTGCCACCGGCGTCATCGCCTACGAACTCTCGACCGGCGAACTGCACATCTTCCACGCCAAGTCGATCATCTTCGCGACCGGCGGCTCGGGACGCATGTACAAGACGACGTCCAACGCACACACCCTCACCGGTGACGGCATGGGCATCATCTTCCGCAAGGGACTTCCCCTCGAGGACATGGAGTTCCACCAGTTCCACCCGACAGGACTCGCCGGACTCGGCATCCTGATCTCGGAAGCTGTTCGTGGTGAAGGCGGCATTCTCCGTAATGCCGACGGTGAGCGCTTCATGGAGCGCTACGCCCCCACCATCAAGGACCTCGCGCCGCGTGACATCGTCGCCCGCTCGATGGTTCTCGAAGTCCTCGAAGGCCGCGGCGCCGGCCCCAACAAGGACTACGTCTACATCGACGTGACGCACATCCCCGAGGAAGTTCTCGACGAGAAGCTCCCCGACATCATGGAGTTCTCGCGCACCTACCTCGGCGTGGACCCCGTCAAAGAGCCAGTGCCCGTCTACCCGACGTGCCACTACGTCATGGGCGGTATCCCCACCAAGATCAACGGTGAGGTTCTGCGCAACAACGACGAGGTCGTCAAGGGCCTGTACGCTGCCGGCGAATGCGCCTGCGTCTCCGTGCACGGCGCAAACCGTCTCGGCACCAACTCGCTCCTCGACATCAACGTGTTCGGCCGTCGCGCCGGCATCGCTGCCGCCGAGTACGCGAACTCCACCGAGTTCGTCGACATGCCCGAAGCCCCGGCCACCATGGTCGAGGACTGGGTCGGCGTCATCCTGTCCGATCACGGCCACGAGCGCGTTGCGGACATCCGCTCCGAACTCCAGCAGTCGATGGACAACAACGCATCCGTGTTCCGTACCGAAGAGCGCCTCACCCAGGCACTCAAGGACGTGCGTGCTCTCAAGGAGCGCTACAACCACATCACGGTTCAGGACAAGGGCAAGCGCTACAACAGCGACCTGCTCGAAGCCATCGAACTAGGCTTCCTGCTCGAAATGGCAGAGGTCACCGTCGTCGGTGCGCTCAACCGCAAGGAATCACGCGGCGGCCACGCTCGTGAGGACTTCCCGGATCGCAACGATGCCGAGTACATGAAGCACACGATGGCATACAAGGAGGGCGACGGCCTGCTCTCCGACATCCGTCTGGACTACAAGCCGGTGGTACAGACCCGCTACGAGCCGATGGAGCGTAAGTACTGATGTCTGCGCCTGCTGTAGAAGCACCAGCCCTCCCCCCGGTCCCCGAAGGCGCCGTCATGGTGACCCTCAAGATCGCGCGGATGAACCCGGAATCGGGCGACGGTCAGCACTGGGACAGCTTCCAGGTCCCAGCTCTGCCCACCGACCGCATGCTCAACCTGCTGCTGTACGTGAAGGGCTACCTCGACGGCACCCTCACGTTCCGTCGTAGCTGCGCACACGGTGTCTGCGGCTCCGACGCCATGCGCATCAACGGCGTCAACCGCCTGGCGTGCAAGATCCTGATGAAGGACATGCTCCCCAAGGACGGCAAGCCGGTCACCATCACCATCGAGCCCATTCGCGGCTTGCCGGTGGAGAAGGACCTCGTTGTCGACATGGAACCCTTCTTCGACGCGTTCCGCGCCGTGAAGCCGTTCCTCATCACCAGTGGCAACGAGCCCACTCGTGAGCGCATCCAGAGCCAGCACGACCGTGCTCGTTTCGACGACACCACCAAGTGCATCCTCTGCGCATGCTGCACCACGTCGTGCCCCGTGTACTGGAGCGACGGCAGCTACTTCGGTCCCGCTGCCATCGTGAACGCACACCGGTTCATCTTCGACAGCCGTGACGAGGCCGCTTCCGAGCGTCTCGACATCCTGAACGACAAGGACGGCGTGTGGCGCTGCCGCACGACGTTCAACTGCACCGACGCATGCCCCCGTGGCATCCAGGTGACAAAGGCGATTCAGGAAGTCAAGCGCGCGCTGCTGTTCGCTCGCTAGATCTTTCGAACAGAGAAATGCCCCTCCCGTCTTCGGGAGGGGCATTTTTTGTTGCCGGTTAAGCGACCTTCGGGTGATAGGTCAGAACTTGCACGCCGGATTCGTAGCGACGGTCCTCCACCAACTCGAGCACGATCTTGTCCTCCGATTCCGGGAACACCTTTCCACCGGACCCGAGGATGACCGGGAAAACCATCAGGCGCAGCTCGTCGACCAGGCCGGCCAACAGCAATGCGTGAACGAGAGTCCGGCTTCCCGCTACGAGGATTTCGCCGTCGATCTGTTCCTTGAGCTTCGGCACGGACTCCTCGATGGGGCCCTCGAGCGCCGTCGAGTTGTTCCATTCGAGCGGCTCAGTCGAACTTGTGACGACGTACTTCGGCATCTCGTTCATCTTGTCGGCGAAGCCTTGGTCGTCTTCACGCTCAGGCCACGCGCCGGCAAAACTCTCGTAGGTCCGTCGACCGAGCAGGAGAACGTCCGCGGCGAGGGTTTCGTCGAGTTTGAACTTCATCTGGTCGCCCTCCTGATACGGAAAGACCCATCCTGTGTGCGCATAGCCCGGTTCACCGCCTGGCGCCTCCATGACCATGTCCAGAGACACGAATTCCGTCACCACAATCTTGCCCATACCGATCCCCTGCCCTTGACGTTATGCACCGATCGAAAACTGACCCTTCCACTGTGGCAGACGGCACGGCGATTCGGCGGTTACGCGCAATGCGCCTACCCTCGGATAACGATGATGTGGCGTCGAGCGTGTGCAGTGGTTGTTGCCGGAACAGTGATCTCCGGAATCGGAGGAATGTCTGGAATTGCAGGTACTGCACTCGCCCAACCGGTACCACCACCGACAACGTCGGCACCGTTCACCACGCCCAATACCGATAGTTGCCCGTTCACGAGCCTGCCGGCTCCCGCTGTAGACCTCTCGGAGGTTCCCGCGCCCGGAGCAACCGTGCCCGCCCCCGTGCCGGTACCGGACGAACCGGTTGGCGGGGATCGACTCGGCGGTTGCGGGGTCGTCCTGCCGGCCGGCGCGCCGCCACTGCCCGCAGACATCGCCGCCTCCGGTTGGGTGGTCGCCGACGCGGAAACCGGTGACGTGCTCGCCGCTAAAGATCCGCACGGCCGGTACCGTCCCGCAAGCACCATCAAGATGCTTCTGGCGCTCGTCGCGCTCGACACGTTGAATCTCGATACCGTCGTCACCGCCACCGCGGAGGACGCAAATGCCGAAGGCAGCGCCGTCGGACTCGGCAAAGACGGCACCTACACCAACCGGCAGCTCATGCAGGGGCTGGTGATGGCGTCGGGCAACGATGCCGCCCACGCCCTGGCCCGTCAGCTCGGGGGTGACGACGCCGCCGTGAAGAAGATGAACGCCCTGGCCCTGGAACTCGGTGCACTCGACACCCGCACCGCGACACCCTCCGGTCTGGACGGCCCGGGAATGAGCAGCTCCCCCTACGACCTTGCGGTGATATTCCATGCGGCACTGCAGAATCCGACGTTCGCCGAGTTGATCCACACCGAGACGGTTCAATTTCCGGGCTTCCCGAAGGACCCCACGATCCCCGACGATCAGGACCGGCCAGGCTTCACCCTCGCGAACGACAACCAACTGCTCTACAACTACGACGGAGCGCTGGGCGGCAAGACCGGCTTCACCGACGACGCCCGTCATACCTACGTCGGTGCGGCTGAGCGGAACGGCCGAACCCTACTGGTCACGTTGATGGGCGGCGAAGCACAACCTATCCGTCCGTGGGAGCAGGCAGCCCGCCTTCTCGACTACGGATTCGGCATGTCCTCCACCATGACCGTCGGAACGCTGACCGATACCTCGACCGACCGCAGCCAACCGAAGGTCACCGCCGCCACGACGCCGGGGGCACCCGCCGCAGTGTCCGCGGCCGGCACCTCCCCGGACCCCGGATTCAGCTCGACGGCGCGCACTACCGTCGCCGTCGGCGGGACCGTTGTCGTCATCGGTCTGATTCTCGGGGCGATCGTGCTGAGTCGTCGACGCCGTAACTGACCTGTGCCGTGATTACGGCGTGACGATCGCAAAATCGGGGTCAGGGCTGTCGAGGTAGCTGATCAGTTCGGTCACGCTCTGCGCATTTCCGCCTGTTTGGACGGTGCCGTCGGCGATCATCTCGTCCAGACCTTTGCCTCCCAGCAGCGCGGTGAGTAGATCGGGTCGTGTCAGAGTGAAGACGGCGTCGGGGTCGGACACAGGCCCGTCGACGTCGAAATGCACCAGGACACCGTTGCGCAGCTGACTGCGGTGCACGACACCCTCGTCGCTGATGTGCCAGTCGATCGTGATGTTCGCAGACCAGGCGCTGGGCCCGTCCACCCGGAGAGCGATCGCATCGAAGGCCTGCTCGACGGTGAGCGCAGCCGAAATATCCGGCGATGCGGTGACGATCGGTGTCCCGACCGACCCGTTGCGGAGCTCGTACGCACCCATGAGGAAGAAGTTGCGCCAGGTGCCGTTTTCGGATCCGTACCCGAGCTGTTCGAGGGTGTCGGCCTGCAGCGCCTTGGCCTCGGCGTTATCAGGCTCGGCGAAGATCAGGTAGTTCAATACCTGTGCAACCCAACGGAAATCACCGCCGGCGTAGGAATCGCGGGCCTTGCGCAGCGTTTCGTCGGCGCCGCCCATGAATTCGACATGCCGTTTCGCTGATTCGACGGGAGGGTGCTCCCACAGCTTGGCCGGGTTTCCGTCGAACCAACCCATGTAGCGCTGGTAGATCGCCTTGACGTTGTGACTGACCGAACCGTAGTAGCCGTGGGTATGCCAGGCCTTGGCCACTGCCGGCGGGAGTTCGATCTCCTCGGCAATCTCGATCCCGTTGGACCCCTTGTTGATCGCCCGCAGGGTCTGATCGTGCAGATACCCGTACAGGTCGCGCTGGATGGACAGGAACTCGGTGAGCCGCTCGGTTCCCCATGTCGGCCAATGATGCGAGGCGAATAGCACATCGGTGCCCTCGGCGTACCGATTGATCGATTCCGTCAAGTACTTCGCCCAGATGTGCGTGTCCCGGACGAGCGCACCTCGCAGCGTAAGCAGGTTGTGCAAGGTATGAGTGGCATTTTCGGCCATGCACAACGCTCGGCGGTCGGGAAAGAAGAAGTTCATCTCCGAGGGTGCCTCGGTACCTGGAGTGAGCTGAAACTCGATCCGAACCCCGTCCACCGTCGCGGTCTGACCGGTGTGGTCGATATCGACGGTCGGCGTGATGAGGGTCGGAGTTCCGGTCGAGGTGGTGGGACCGAGCCCGGCCCCTACCGCGCCCCGATCCCCCCGAGGCAGTGCTGCGCCGTACATGTATGCGGACCGGCGGGCCATGGCAGCTCCCGCGTACACGTTCTCGGCGACGGCATGCTCGACAAACCCCTTCGGTGCCAGGATGGGGCAACGGCCCGCGGCAACGTCCTCTTCGGTGGTGACACCTTTGACGCCGCCGAAATGATCGATATGGCAGTGGGAGTAAATCACTCCGGTCACCGGCCGATCGCCGCGGTGCTCGCGGTACAACGTCAACCCGGCGGCGGCGGTTTCGGCGGAGATCAACGGATCGATGACGATCACTCCGGTATCGCCTTCGATCAGAGTCATGTTCGACAGGTCGAGGCCACGGATCTGGTAGATGCCGTCGGTGACTTCGAATAGGCCCTGACGTGCGCACAACTTCGACTGACGCCACAGGCTGGGGTGGACCGTGGGTGGGCAGTCCTGCTCGAGGAACCCGAATGCGTCACTGTCCCACACCGCTTCCCCGTCCGCATCCGTCACAACCCCAGGGGACAACGACGCGATGAAGCCCCGCTCCACATCAGCAAGATCCTGACCGTCCCCGAACGGAAGGGTCCGCAATGCTTCCTTGTGCGCAGACTGCACACTCGCACTCGCATCTGCCTGAATGCTCATGAAAATCCCTTCCATCGTGCCATGTTCGGATCGGACTTACCGAGCAGCGTCTCATCTGCGGCGGTGGAGCGGCCTCACCCAGGAGGGGTGATTCGCCCAGGGATCCACATGCAATTCACCCGTTGAGGATGAAAGTGGGCGCGTCCGTGCGGCATACAGTGTGGACAGATCACCTACGTCCGTATCGGCGAAGGAGCCGCCCGATGAGCCAGATTCCAGCTGGAAGACCAACGGCCCCAACGGTCAATGCCACGCGACTCTGGGCAGGTGGAGCTGCAACGGCACTGGTTGCGGCATTGACCGCAGTTGTCGGTTTGCTGATCGTGCGAGGACTTCTCGACACTCCGGTGATCACACCCGCGACAACCCTGGGGAACTCCCAAACAGGTTCCCTCGCCGTCGGTGCCGCCGTCGCAGCTCTCGTCGCCACCGCGCTTCTGCATGTTCTCATCGTCTCGACGCCACGCGCGTCGAACTTCTTCGGGTGGATCGGCATGCTCGCGACGATCGCCGCCACACTGTGGCCGTTCACCGTCGCGGCGACAACAGCCTCGAAAATCGGCAGTGCAGCAATATATTTCACGATCGGGATCGCGATTGTGTCGTTACTCACCGGTGTCGCAGCATCCGCACGGACATGACGGCCGAATCCCGCTCTCGCGCATGAAAGGTGAACAATGCGAATACTGATCCTCGGCGGTGACGGATTCTGCGGTTGGCCGAGCGCGCTTCATCTTTCGGCGCACGGACATCAGGTGACGATCGCCGACAGTCTCGTTCGGCGACGAATCGACGACGAACTCGGAGTGCAGTCACTCACTCCCATTTCCCCCCCTGTCAGAGCGAGTTCGGGCATGGGCCGACGTGACGGGGCACCGCATCGACGTCGTCGAATTCGATCTCGCCCGCGATTACGAGGCGTTGACGGAGTTGCTGAATACATTCCGTCCGGAGGTGATCGTGCACTTCGCCGAGCAGCGGGCGGCACCGTATTCGATGAAATCACCGGACCTCAAGCGTTACACGGTCGACAACAATCTCAATGCGACTCACAACCTGCTGGCCGCGCTCGTGCACACGGGCATCGACGCTCATGTAGTCCATCTCGGAACGATGGGTGTGTACGGGTACGAGTCGGTACCGGTGGATCTACCCGAGGGGTATCTCACCGTGACCTACCCCGACCGGAACGGGAACTCGCATACCCGCGAAATCCTCTACCCCACTGCCCCCGGAAGCGTGTATCACCTGACCAAGTCGTTGGACCAGTTGGTGTTCCAGTTCTACGCGCGCAACGACGGCGTGCGCATCACCGATCTGCATCAGGGGATCGTGTGGGGTACTCAAACCGACGAGACGAATCTCGATCCACGACTGATCAACCGCTTCGACTACGACGGCGACTTCGGGACGGTGCTCAACCGCTTTCTGGTGCAGGCCGCAGTCGGCCATCCGCTCACCGTGCACGGGACAGGAGGGCAAACGCGAGCCTTCATCAATATCCGGGACACAGTGCGCTGCATACGATTGGCCGCCGAAACCGCGGCCTCCGTCGACGGCCGGGTACGCGTGATGAACCAGGTGACCGAAACCCATAGAGTGGCAGATCTGGCCCACCTGGTTGCCCAGACGGTCGGCGCGGACATCAGTGAGGTGCCCAATCCGCGGGCCGAAGCCGACGAAAACCAGCTCAGCGCCCGCAACGATACATTGATCGGGCTGGGTCTCGAACCGACCAGATTGGTCACCGGCCTTCTGAAGGAGTCGGTCGAGATCGCCCAGAAATACACCGATCGCGTCGACGTGAGCCGAATTCCGTGCACCTCCTACTGGAACAGGAACCGGAGATCGGTGGCTACGGAGCAGGTCGAGTGAGCGGCGGAGGCGAGCCCGACGACGAGCGGCAAGCGCAACCTGCTGCTCCGGAATCCGGGTACTTCCGGGGTGAGCGCGGCCGGACCGTTCCACGTTCCGCGTGGTGGATCCTGGGTGTGGCATTGGCACTTCTGCTGGTCTTCGTGCTGGTACGGCCGCTGTGGTTCACCCGCGACGTGGACGATACGAGCCTGGACGTTCCGGCGGATCGTCACTACACAAAATCGTTGTCGGGCGCCGGCTACGAGGACGGCGTCTGGCTCACCGACGATTCCCCGTCGACGAGTTTTGCCGTCACCTTCCCCGCCGACTCGGCGCGCCGCGAGACTCGTCTCCGTTTGACCGGAACGACGCAGGTGGCCGAGGACAGCGTTGTCTTCTTGATCGTGAGAATGGATGGGCAGCAGGTCTACAAGAGTGAGGTGGCACGAGGGAACAACGGACTCGACGTGATTGTCGATGTCCCGGAAGGACTGTCGAGCGACGGTCAGGTCCGTGTTCAGGTCCAGATCGAGGGAACCTTGGACAACCGGACGTGTACCCCTGACCATTCGGCCGGAATGCAGGTACACCTCGATCCTGCGAGCGTGGTGGAGGCGGCCCTCACCGAGCGTGTACACACCGTGCGGGATGCGGTCGTCTCGTGGGATCGTCGCGTCACAATCGTGCTTGCCGATCAGAACGACGAGTGGCGTACGACGGCGGCGCAGATGGGAATCGCGTTGACCCGCGCCGGGTACGAGGTGACCTATTCGGATGCCGTTCCGAGTTCCGATGCGCAGAATGCGTTGCTCATCGGCCCGGCCGACAAGGTAACCGACCTCGGTTGGTCCACGTCCGGCGAGACCGATGCAAGCGACGGTATCGTGCTCGGAACAGTCGACGACTCCCCTGTCATCGGAGTGCTCGCGCCAAGCGGAGCCCTGATCTCGAGATTCCTCACCCTCCCCGAGGTAGCCACCGCCGATTCGGAACGGAGCGATCCACGGGCGCTCGACACTTCACCGGCTGTCGGCACCGAGGTCGGCGTGAATACGCTTGGCGCAGACACCTCCGCCACGACCATTGCCGACGCCCACCGATGGCGGATCGGCTACTCACTTGCCGACTTGCCCGGCGGCCGTCTGCCGCAATCGATTCGGGTAGCGATGGCGCTCCCTGCCTCGCCCGATGATCTCACCTGGATTCTCAACGTCCAGCTCAACGGGCAACTGGTCGACAGTCGCAGGCTCGACGGGCAGTCGACACAGGCCGTCGTCTCCTTGCCCGCGGCGGCGCAACTGCTGGAGAACACCCTGACTCTGACCGTCCAACGCGACCGCGACCTCGGCGGCTGCGACGTGCGCGTGACCACCTATCCCATACAACTCCAGCCCACCTCGGCACTCCTTCTCGGTGACGATCTCGGGACGGGATTCACGGCGCTCCCGCGGGCGCTGGCCCCTGGGTTTGCCGTCTACTGGCCGGACTCCGCGAAAACAAGTGCAGTCGACGAACTCAATGCCGCCATTCCAACTCTGACGAAATTCATTCCGGCTCAATACGATCCGGAGTTCTTCTGGAATTCCGCTCCGGCGCCGGGCAGACCGTTCGTGCTGATCGGACAAAGCCCGGAAGTGAACCCGCCGGTACGGATCGAGGACGGCCGCATTCGCTCGGGATCCGCCGACCCCGCACTGGACATCACTGCGTTCGACGACGGAATGATCGTCGAAACGGCCACCAGCACAACAGGTGCCGGCGGCTTGGTCATCGAGTACGTCGGGAAGCCCGGGACCATACCCGTGCCGGACTTCGGCAGCGAATCCGCTCGAGTCGTCACGTCGCAGGGCAGTTTTGTGGTCAATACCGACGGCACCACCGCTCCCAACTCCCCCGCACGGGTGATCGCACCCCGATGACCGACGTCAAGCACGATCCACACGAGGCCGGAGCGGTCATCGACCACTTCCGGTCGGTCGACAGTGCGCCGGCGGACTATGCCGTCGATCGTCCGCCGAGCGGAACCAACGGATTCCTGGTCACGTTCGCAGGACTGTCGATCATCGCCATGTGCATCCGAACACTTCTGATTCATTCCGGTCTCGTCCACCTGCCACGAGACCTGGTCATCCTGTCAGACGGGCGAGGAACCGTTGTCTTCCCGCTGAGACTGTTTCTCGTGATGTTCTTCCTGACCTACGCCATCCATGCCTACTCGAATATCTGGCGCAGAGTCTTCATCGGAGTGTCCCTGCTGGGCAAGTACGCACTGTTCTGCATCGTCATCGATACTCTCGCGTGGCTACTCCACGAGGCCGGGATCATCTCGATCTCCGTGTTCGGAGCCCAGATGATCTCGGGGCTGATCGCACTGGGCATCTTCCCGCACACCATCCTGCGGCAAGCTCAACTACCACCCCAAGGCCCACTGCCCCTCGACCCGCGAATACCCCTGAGCGCCTTCCTCAAGCTGGCGGGTTGCCTGGTATTCGCGATCGCGGGTGCAGCGATCGCACTCAACGTTCTCTACGACCTCGTCGAAGTCCTGAAAAGCTGGGCGATACTCGGCGGTATCGGCGCGGGTGTGTTCCTGATGCAACAGCTCCTGGCAGTCTCGACTGCAGCGCTGGGCGTACGGGCACTGAAAAAGTCACGCCGCCATGAGTTCTCGCCGCCCGCAGCAATTCTCGTTCCCGCCCACAACGAGGCCCACGACATCGAGGACACCATCGTCGCCGTCGACAAAGCCGCCCAGACCTATCCCGGACAAATCCATCTCTACGTCGTCGACAATGCCTCCACCGACTCCACACACGATGTCGCCGAACGGATCATCCGCGAGTGCACCAACATCACCGGCACCGTGCTCGACTGCCCGACCCCGGGGAAGCCATTGCACTGAACCTGGGAATCGAGCACATCACGGAAGAGTTCGTCGTACGCATCGACGCAGACACGGTAATCGGGCCGCGCTGCCTCGAGACCGCGATGCGCCACTTCGCCAACCCGCTTGTCGGCTGCGTCGGCGGGATACCGATGCCCCGCGAGGAAAGAACCTGGATCGACAAATGCCGATTGATCGAGGTGTACATGCGCCACGGCTTCTTCCAGGTGTCCCTCGACGGCTACCAAGGCGTCATGGGCATTCCCGGCATGTTCGCCATCTACCGCCGGAGTCAACTGCTCGAAGTCGGCGGCATCGTGCAGGGAATGAACGGCGAAGACACCGACATCTGCATGCGACTGGCCGCCGCCGGCTATCACAGCGTGGCCGATCCGAGCGCCGTGTACTACAGCGAAACCCCCGCCTCTTATGCCCATTTACGTGAACAGCGAACACGATGGTTCCGCAGTATCTACCACCTCACCGCACGCAATCGCGCGATTCTGTTCGACCGACAAACGATGATCGGCACCTTCGTGCTTCCGTTCAACTTGGTCAACGCTGCCCGACGCGCGATGCTCGCGCCACTGCTCCTCTTCGCCACAATCGCCGGATTGGCGTTCCAATCGACGTTCACGACCCTGCAATGGCAGCCCATCGTGGCCACATTGTTGGGGATGTCGATGATCATGACCGTCGTCGTCTGTTTGATCTGGCGTCCGAGTTCGGTGAAGTACATTCCCGCGTACCTCTGTTTCCGACTACTACGCAGCTACTTCACTCTGGCATCCACACTCAGCCTGATCTATCCACCGATGCACCCACATCTCCCCCGAACACTGCTACGCCAGAAGCGTGCCTAGCGATTCTTTCTGCGCACGAGCCCCGACAGTCCGAGACCCGCCAAAGCGCCCGTTCCGATCAATGCCGCTGCGCGTGACGGTGACACCCCTTCGCTGACGACAACCCGCGGCGCGATGATTGCCGGATCGGGCGGCGGAATGTAGGCCAGTGCCATGCTTTTCTTGGTCGTCGCAGCCCAGGCGGTGCAGAACAGCAGCATGCGCGAAGCGGTGAACACGAATACGAGCAAACCGATAATCGGCCCGAATGCGACGCCGGCCGGGCCGCTACTGACCGCCGAAAGATAGATCGCACCAACCTGTTTGAACACTTCGAATACGAGAGCCGCCATCAGTGCCGCACTGGCGGCGCTGCGTAGATTCACCGGTTCACGGGGCAATCGTGCGATCACCCACAGGAACACCGCCCAGGTTGCCAGAATCGACAGCACCGTCGACAAGACTCGCAGTCCGACGCCGACGCCGGTGATGTTCTCGAGGTTGAGCCACACGACAACCTGACGCGCTACCGGCCCACTGCTGAGCGCCGACATGCCGAGTGAAATAACCAAGGCTGCGCCCAGACCGAGCAGTGCCCCGATATCGCCGACTTTGGTTCTGACAAACCCTTTGGAGTCACGCTTGCTCTCCCACATCGCGGTGAGCGCGTCGCGGACATTGGCCATCCAGCCGAGACCCGCGTACGACGCGACCAGAAGGCCTACCGCACCAACACTGGCGCGAGAGTCGATTGCCGAGTCGATCAAGCTGTTGATGGTGTCACCGAGGCTGCCGGGGATGGATTTGGTGATCTCTTCCTGAATCGAAGTCAGGTATTCGGGGTGGCCGGCCAACACGAAACCGGCCACCGCGAACGCAACCATCATGATCGGAATCAAAGCGAGGACGCTGAAGTACGTGATCCCGGCGGCGTAGTAGTCGCCCTTCTGGTTCTGGAATCGCATACCCGCTCGAACAAGGTGATCGAGCCACGGCCGCGCTGCCCGCTGCTTGTCGAGAAAGCTCGGCTCCTCTACGACAACTGATTCAGCCACAGATGTCCCCCTATTTCTGTATCGACCTGTTTCGTGTCAGCCGTTCACTTGCACCGTGCTCAGCCCTTGGGCGGCAGGAACCCGACCTTCTCGTACACGGTCGCAAGCGTGCGGGACGAGACCTCACGGGCCCGGTGCGCGCCGGCGGCAATGATGCGATCCAGTTCGGCCTCGTCGGCAAGATAGCCGTCGACCTTGGCCTTGAGCGGAGTCACGAACTGCGCCAACACGTCCGCGGTATCAGTCTTGAGATCGCCGTACCCCTTGCCTTCGTAGCCCGCGACCAAAGTCTCGATCGGTACACCGGACAGGGCCGACTGAATGGTGAGCAGGTTGCTGACACCAGGCTTGGCCTGCGGGTCGAAGCGGATCTCACGCTCGTTGTCGGTGACTGCCGACTTGATCTTCTTGGCCGACACCTTGGGATCGTCGAGCAAATTGATCAGACCGGCGTCGCTCGCTGCGGACTTGCTCATCTTCGACGTCGGGTCCTGCAGGTCGTAGATCTTGGCGGTGCCCTTGATGATCTGGGGTTCAGGAACGACAAACGACTTGCCGTAGCGCGAGTTGAAGCGGTTCGCGAGGTCACGGGCAAGCTCGAGGTGCTGACGCTGGTCCTCACCCACCGGAACGCGCTGCGGGCGGTACAGCAGGATGTCGGCGGCCATCAGAACCGGGTAGGTGAACAGCCCGACACTGGCGTTGTCACTGCCTTGCTTGGACGACTTGTCCTTGAACTGCGTCATGCGGCTGGCCTCGCCGAAACCGGTGATGCAATTCAGGACCCACGCAAGCTGAGCATGCTCGGGAACCTGGCTCTGGACGAAGATCGTTGCGCGGTCGGGGTCGATCCCGATTGCAAGTAGCTGCGCCACGGCAACCTTGGTGCGTCGACGCAGTTCCTTGGGGTCCTGCGTCACGGTGATGGCATGCAAGTCCGGGACGAAGTAGAAGGCGTCGAACTCGTCCTGCAGCCCCACCCACTGCTGCAATGCGCCCAGATAGTTACCGAGGTGGAAGGAATCCGACGTCGGCTGGATACCGGAAAGCACGCGAGGCTTTGCCGTGGGCTTCTGTTCTGCAGGGGTCGACATGCTTCCGATCTTTCCACGCGGGCGATTCAGGGAGTGTGTGTGGTCTCCGGGTAGCGGAGCACCGTGAGTTCCGACGCAAAGGTTTCTTCGGAACCCGAGCCGAACTGGTACGCGGTACCGAACGTGGTGGGCGCCCATTCCTCGGCGTAGAAATCCATCGACTCCCGGAACCAGGGCAACTGATCGGGTTCGCCGCGCAGCAACAGCTCAGCCTCTCGAACCAGAACGACAAACCCGGCGCCGAGGCCGAGTACGTCGTCGAGGTCACGCATGACGTCGTCGAAGGCGTCCTTGTTGCGACCGAAGTGTGACGGAAACTGAAATGCTGCCGCAAACTCGTCGAAGACCTGCGCCGTGGTCTGCATGTGCGATCCGCGAACCGTGCGGACAACAAGATCACGCATCCGGAGATCACGCGCCAACTCGTCCAGAAGTGCCGGTTCACCCGACACCGCCACCGACGAGACGCCGGATTCCGGGTCGAGCCACCGATCGACACCGACAGTTTCGCGATCAGGCATCAGCGAACTATCCATCAGCGAATCCTTGTGAAGGTCTCGTAGTGATCGAGGGTGTACCACGCGGAACCGTCGTTTCCGGTGACGATCCGCTCGGCATCACGGCCCTGGCCACTCTTCTTCGGATTGACGTCCCACTCCTGATAGACAACGCGGCCACCGCCGGCGCCGACTGCCGGCAACCTGCCCTCGCTGTTACGGAAGGTAACGCCGCCCTTGGTTCCCACCGCATTCGCGGAGTCCGGCCACCGTCCGGCATCGATCTCGACCAACGTGGCGAGTACCCGCGCAGGCGCATCGCTGCTCACCGGCTTCTGGGCCGACGTCGACTGCGCCGCCTTGGTGGTCGCCCCGGGCTTGACCTGAGTTGATGTCGTCGCCGAACTCGACGTGGTCGAGGTCGCCGAGCCGGCCGTTGCCGAACTGTCGGAGTCTTGCGACGACAGCACCATCGCCAGCACAACCGCGACCACTGCAACGACGACGGTGCCTACGGCCTTGAGTGTCTTGGCGCTCGGCATCTTCGAGCCCTCGGGCATTCGGGTGCCTTACCGGTAGGAGACGGTGACGGGAGCGTGATCGGACCAGCGCAGATCGTAGGATTCCGCGCGTTCGATCAACCCGGCCTTGGCACGCTCGGCAAACGCTCGGGTCGCCACCTGGTAGTCGATGCGCCAACCGGAGTCGTTGTCGAATGCCTTACCGCGGTACGACCACCACGAGTACGGTCCTTCGACGCCCGGATGCAATGCCCGGAACACGTCGACCCACGGGGACTCGTCCGCAAACAGGACGTCCATCCACTCACGCTCGCTGGGCAGGAAGCCGGAGGACTTCTTGTTTCCCTTCCAGTTCTTCAGGTCGGCTTCGTTGTGCGCGATGTTCCAGTCACCACTGACCACAACGTGTCGCCCGGCCGTCTCGGCTGCGGCAGCGGTGACCGCGAGGTGAGCCGCGAACGAACTCATGAACCGTTCTTTCGCCTCTTGCTTCGGGGTCAGAGCCTCCCCCGTCGGCAGGTAGAGACTTGCCACCGTGAGGTCGGCAAAATCCGCTTCGATGTAGCGTCCGGCGTCCTGAAATTCGTCGTCACCGAAACCGATACGGACGGCATCGGCTTCGACCCGGGACAGGACTGCGACGCCGTTGCGGCCTTTCGCCGACGGCTCGGCCGAAACGAGGAACCAGCCGTTCGACAGAGCGGGTTCGAGAGTCTCGTGCAACTGCTTGTCGGATGCTCGGGTTTCTTGAAGACAGATGAAATCCGCGTCGGTCTTCTCGAGCCATTCGGTCATACCCTTGCGGGCTGCGGCACGAATGCCGTTGACGTTCACCGACGTGATCGTGTGAGGCGCGAGAATATGAGAGTCAGCTGTTTGTGGCACGGCAAGCACCGTAGCCGATGATGCCGACGTGTTCTCAGTTCGCGGCTCTACGCTGCAGGATCACCGCAACCACCAGGACACCGAGCCCCGCGACGGCGAGGAGCGAACCGACGGCGGCGGGCGCTGTGTAACCGAAACCGGCGGCGATCACTACCCCACCGATCCAGGCTCCGAACGCGTTCGCGATGTTGAGGGCGGCGTGGTTGAGCGATGCGGCCAAGGTCTGGGCGTCCTCGGCAACGTCCATCAAGCGGGTCTGCAGCCCCGGAACCATGGACGCACCGGCCAGCCCGATGAGGAAGACGAAGAGCAACGCCGTATACGGGTTGCGAACGGCGAGAACAAAGATCGCGAGAATGATCGCCAGCGACGCCATCGATACGAACAGGCCCTTCATGAGCGCCCGGTCAGCGAGGTAGCCACCGACGAAGTTGCCGGCCACCATGCCCAGCCCGTAGAGCATGAGCGCCAGCGGAACAAACGACGCACCCAGACCGGACACGTCGGTCAACGTCGTGCTGATGTACGTGTACACGGCAAACATGCCGCCGAATCCGACCATGCCGACGATCAGAGTCATCCACACCTGGATGCGGCCCAGCGCCTTGAGTTCGGTGATCGGGTTGGTGATCGGCATAGCGTCGAGGCGCGGGATCCAGACGAGCAGCGACGCCACGGTGACGGCACCGATGACTGCGACCAGTGCGAATGCACTCCGCCATCCCACGGTCTGCCCGAGCCACGCGGCAGCCGGCACACCGACGACGTTGGCAACGGAAAGACCCATCATCACCATGGCAACGGCTTTGGCACGTTTACCCGGTTCAGCCAGATGCGCCGCAACGAGGGCGGCAACACCGAAGTAGGCACCGTGCGGCAACCCGGCGACAAACCGGGCGAGCATCAGCGTGGTGTACGACGGCGCGAACACCGACGCGGCATTGCCCACCGTGAACGCGATCATGAGCGCGATCAACAATGTGCGCCGCGGGATCCGAGCAGTCAGGGCCGCGATGAGCGGCGCACCGACCACAACGCCGAGCGCATAGGCGGAGATGACATGACCGGCGGTGGGCTCGGATACGCCCAGCCCGGTTGCCATCTCCGGCAGGAGACCCATCGCCACGAACTCGGTGGTGCCGATTCCGAATCCGCCGAGCGCCAACGCGAGCATCGCCGGGCCTCTGGCAGAGCGAACCCCGGATGTCGGGGCGTCAGGGCGGGAAAGGGTAGACGAAGTCACTGGTCAATTGTGGTCGCACCCTTGGTTGAACTTCCAAGTGAGAGCAGGTGAGTTCGCTCACGTGAGACCGCAGGCACAGAGCAGACACAAATGGGACGCCCGGAGTGCCCGGGCGTCCCATCTGAAAGTGAAGCTGTGGAACTTTTACTACTTGGCTGCCATCGACTTCTGCAGGTTCACGTCGAGCGCACCGAGGAATTCTTCGGTGGTCAGGTAACCCTGGTCGCCGCCGACCAGCATCGAGAGGTCCTTGGTCATCTGGCCGCTTTCGACGGTCTTGATGACAACGTCTTCGAGCTGCTGCGCGAAGCCGATGACCTCAGGGGTGTTGTCGAGCTTGCCACGGTGCTCGAGCCCACGGGTCCACGCGAAGATGGACGCGATCGGGTTGGTCGAGGTGGGCTTGCCCTGCTGGTGCTGACGGTAGTGACGCGTGACGGTGCCGTGAGCGGCCTCTGCCTCACAGGTCTTTCCGTCCGGTGTCAGGAGAACCGACGTCATGAGGCCGAGCGAGCCGAAGCCCTGAGCCACGGTGTCGGACTGGACGTCGCCGTCGTAGTTCTTGCATGCCCAGACGTAGCCGCCCTCCCACTTGAGTGCGGAAGCGACCATGTCGTCGATGAGGCGGTGCTCGTAGGTCAGACCTGCGGCATCGAACTCAGCCTTGAACTCGGTCTCGTAGACGTGCTGGAAGATGTCCTTGAAGGCACCGTCGTACGCCTTGAGAATGGTGTTCTTGGTGGACAGGTACACCGGGTAGTTCTGCTGCAGTCCGTAGGTGAGCGACGCGCGAGCGAAGTCACGGATGGACGTGGTGAAGTTGTACTGCCCCTGGACGACGCCGCCCTCTTCGGGGAAGTTGACCAGTTCGTGCTCGATCGGTGCGCTTCCGTCCTCAGGCGTGTAGGTGATCATCACCTTGCCGGGGCCGGGGACCTTGAAGTCTGTGGCGCGGTACTGGTCACCGAATGCGTGACGGCCGATGATGATCGGCTTGGTCCAGCCCGGGACGAGTCGCGGAACGTTCGAGATGATGATCGGTGCGCGGAAGATCGTGCCGCCGAGAATGTTGCGGATCGTTCCGTTCGGGGAACGCCACATCTTCTTGAGACCGAATTCCTCGACACGAGCCTCGTCCGGCGTGATGGTGGCGCACTTGACGCCCACGCCGTGCTTCTGGATCGCGTGTGCGGCGTCGATGGTGACCTGGTCATCCGTCTCGTCGCGGTACTCGATACCGAGGTCGTAGTACTCGAGGTTCACATCGAGGTACGGGTGGATCAACTTGTCTTTGATGAACTGCCAGATAATGCGTGTCATCTCGTCGCCGTCGAGTTCGACGACGGTGCCCTCAACCTTTATTTTGGACATGGGTGCTTCGCGTCCTCCTAGGAAGTTTCCCCTGGTTACACGGTTGCGGTCACACTTTGTGAGTGAGTCCGCGAACGGTTCGATTATCAAACCTAGACTGTGTGGACTGATCCCGGGAGATGAGTCCCAAACAAGACAAGCGTACTGCTAACGCTGGGGGCCGCAACCGGCAGCCCCTCCTCCGAGTCACTACTCACCGGTAACTTTTGCCTGCTAGTGGGCACCGTCGCGTCGAATGGCGACTGGTGACGCCGCACACTTCGACCCGCGTCATCCTTCGGCTTCACTCCCGGTAGAATTCAGCTCGGTCATGAGTACCAGCGTCAAGCCCCGGCTCGCTGGACGGCAACCCTCCAACCGCGGTGGGGTGCCCCGGGTGATGACCAGGTCGCCTCGAGGCGAAACTGCGCAATTGCAGCTTCACCGGATTTCCAGGCGACAAGCGCGGGTCCGACAGGGACGGACCCCAGACCGGGCCGAGCCCCACGGAGGTTTTTCAGTATGTGTCGCACTTGTAGATAGACCCCAGCACGGGGCGGCGATCATTCGCCCCCGTCCGACAGCTATCCGTCAGACCACTGGAGTACACAAATCATGACCGACATCTCAGCTAACTGGTCCTTCGAGACCAAGCAGGTCCACGCCGGACAAACCGCAGACACCGCCACCAACGCGCGCGCACTGCCGATCTACCAGACCACCAGCTACGTCTTCGACAGCACCGACCACGCCGCCGCGCTGTTCGGCCTTGCTGAGCCGGGCAACATCTACACGCGCATCATGAATCCAACGCAGGACGCCGTCGAGCAGCGCATTGCTGCACTCGAAGGCGGTGTCGCGGCACTCCTCCTGTCCTCGGGTCAGGCCGCCGAAACCCTCGCGATCCTCAACATCGCGGAGGCCGGAGACCACATCGTCGCCAGCCCCTACCTGTACGGCGGCACGTACAACCTCCTGCACTACACGCTTCGCAAGCTCGGCATCGAAGTCACGTTCGTCGAGGATCCCGACAACCTCGACCACTGGCGCGAAGCCATCCGCCCCGACACCAAGGCCTTCTTCGGCGAAACCATCGCCAATCCCAAGAACCACATCCTCGACATCCCCGGGATCTCAGCGGTGGCTCATGAGAACGGCCTCCCCCTGATCGTCGACAACACCGTCGCGACGCCGTACCTGCTCCGCCCCCTTGAACACGGCGCCGACATCGTGCTGCACTCCGCCACCAAATATCTCGGCGGACACGGCACGGCCATCGCCGGCGTCATCGTCGACGGCGGCACTTTCGACTGGACGCAAGGCAGACACACCAACTTCACCACCCCCGATCCGAGCTACCACGGCGTCACGTTCGCCGACCTCGGCGCACCCGCCTACGCTCTCAAGGCGCGTGTACAACTCCTGCGCGACCTCGGCTCCGCCGTCGCACCGTTCAACGCGTTCCTCATCGCCCAGGGCATCGAAACCTTGAGCCTGCGCATCGAGCGCCACGTCTCCAACGCCCAGCAGGTGGCCGAATTCCTCGAAGGCCACACCGCCGTCGCGTCCGTCTCCTACGCCGGACTCCCCTCCTCACCGTGGTACGAACGCGGAAAGCAGCTGACCCCCAAGGGAACCGGCGCCATCGTCACCTTCGAACTGCCCGGCGGCATCGATGCCGGCAAGAAGTTTGTCAACGCCCTTACTCTGCACAGCCACGTCGCCAACATCGGTGACGTCCGCTCCCTCGTCATCCACCCCGCCTCCACTACTCACGCCCAGCTCACCCCCGAGGAACAACTCGCAGCCGGCGTCACCCCCGGTCTCGTTCGCCTCGCCGTCGGAATCGAAGGCATCGCCGACATCCTCGCCGACCTCGAAACCGGCCTCACCGCGGCGGCAACGTCTTGACCGTCAACGAAGCTCAGACAGCGGTCGCGGATATCCTGCCGCCGCCGGACGGCCGAGTCGGAACCGTCGACATCGGCTCGCTGCAACTCGAGAACGGCGCCGTGCTGCCGTCGGTATCGCTTGCGGTTCAACGGTGGGGCGAGCTGTCCCCGAACCGCGACAACGTCGTGCTCGTGGAACATGCCCTGACCGGGGACTCACACGTCACCGGTCCGGCGTCCGAAAATCAGCCGTCACCCGGTTGGTGGAACGGAATGGTCGGCCCGGGCGAACCTGTCGACACGGGCGAATGGTGTGTCATTGCGACCAATGTTCTGGGCGGTTGTCGTGGCACCACCGGCCCGAGTTCCCTTGCCGAGGACGGCAAACCGTGGGGTAGCCGGTTTCCGGGCATCTCCATTCGCGATCAGGTCGCAGCCGAGAAGAAGCTGGTCGACCTGCTCGGCATCGATCGACTGGCTTCGGTAGTCGGCGGCTCCATGGGCGGTATGCGCACCCTCGAATGGACTGTGTCGTACCCCGAGAATCTGAACTCCGCATTGGTACTGGCTACGGGTTCACGCGCGACAGCCGATCAAATCGGTACACAGACAACACAAATCGCCGCCATCATGTCCGACCCCGATTGGCAGGGCGGCAATTACCACGGAACCGGGCGCACACCCCGGGCCGGCCTCGGTATCGCGAGGCGCATTGCGCACCTCACCTACCGCGCCGAATCGGAACTCGACACACGTTTCGAGAACACCGCCCAGGGAAATGAAAACCCCTGGAACGGTGGACGATACGCGGTTCAAAGCTACCTGGAACATCAGGCAGACAAGCTCGTGTCGCGTTTTGATCCCAGCACCTACGTGCTGTTGACCGAGGCTATGAACCGTCACGACATCGGCCGCGGACGCGGTGGTGTCGCAGCGGCTTTGGCGTCCATCACCGTGCCGGTCGTTGTCGGTGGAGTCGATTCCGATCGTCTCTACCCGCTGCGCCTGCAGGAAGAGATCGCCGCCGGAATCCCGACATGCACCGGCCTCGAAATCCTGAATTCCAAGGACGGGCACGACGGGTTCCTCACCGAAGCCGACGCTGTAGCAAAACTGTTGCGCCGCACAATGGAATTGGCGCGCACGACGCGCTGAGCATTCAGCTTCCGGTCAGACTTCCGAGCGATCCGGTCGACGCCGTCTGCGCGCCGAGGGCTATCGAGTGATAGGCCCCGGCCGCGACGGCGGTATATCCGTCTCCGGTCGGGACACCGCCCAGTTGCCCGTTCTCGTTGTTACCCCAGGCAGTGATCGTGCCGTCGGCAGACAGCGCCACCGAATGGCGGAAGCCGCCGGCGATCGCGGTGAACCCACCGCCGGTCGGAGCACCGGTGCGCTGCCCGTACTCGTTGCTGCCCCAGATCACGATGTGACCGTCGGCGGTCAACGCGAGGGAATGGTCCTCGCCCGCAGCGATCGCGGTGAACCCACCCTCGGTCGGTAGCCCGTCGCGCTGCCCTTCGGCACTGCCGCCCCACATGGTGATGTGGCCGTCGGTCGTGAGCGCCAGCGAATGGAAGTTACCGGCGGCGATCGCGGTGAAACCGCCATCGGTCGGGACATCGGCCCGCTGCCCGTACTCCTCGCTGCCCCAGTCCACGATTGTTCCTTCAGGAGTCAACGCCAACCCGTGGTAAGTACCGGCAGCAATCCTGGTGAACCCACCACGTGCCGGGAGATCGTCCTGTTGCCCGAATTCGGAACTTCCCCACGCAGCAATGTGTCCGTCGGCAGTAAGCGCTACCGCGTGGTCCTCACCCGCCGCAATCGCGGTGAAACCACCACCGGTCGGAACTCCGTCACGCTCTCCCCACGCGCTGTGTCCCCACGCGGCGATGTGACCGTCGGTGGTCAACGCCACCGAATGATGATCGCCGGCAGCAATCGCGGCGACACTGCCCCGAGTCGGGACGCCGTCGCGCTGATTATTGTCGGCCCCGCCCCACATGGTGACGCCGCCAGGACTCGTAACGGGAACACCTACCGGCGCGGCGGCAGCACCCGTTGCGGTGGCAAGTGCCAGCACTCCCACACCGACAGCAGCGACGAGCAGTCGAAAGTGCCTACCTGAGAGATTTTTTCGTCGCTTCATTGGGTTCCTTATTCGCAAGTGTCAGGTACTGCGGATCTACGGACAATGACTATCACGTCCGAGGACGGAAATGCCCGGTTCTCCGTCAGAGCGGACTCGTCGCCTCCCGTCAATGTCGGGAGAACCACAACTGATCTGCGGTTTTTGGGGACGTATCCGGTGGCCCGCGGTCATCGATCACGGCTACCATCGGCGCTCGTGACTCAACCGTGCCCGGATCAGCTGCAGGCGACCTACCTTCCCGAGAACATGGCGTTCGGGTTCTGGGGTGTGCCGGATACAGCCGGGCATCTCGCGGAGTTGGGGCTCCCTGCCGGCAGCGCCGCCGTCGCCCGAATGGCTGTACCCGTCGACAGCGTCATCACACCCGTCGACGTCGAAATTCGGACTGTCGAATTCGCCGACGCGGTAACGGCACTGCAGGTTGCGAACGTGGATCAACCCGGTATCGGAGAGTCGGTGCGCGCCTGGAAGCGGGTGATCGAGGGCGGTGAACACGGCACCATGCCACCAGCCGGGCACGCCGCTCTCTACCGCGACGACACTGTCATCAGAAGTGCTGCCGCGGCGGTGCAGCGTTTCACCCACGCACAGACTCTGGTGGACGCACTCGATCGTGCGCAGGTTCAGGCGACTTTGCGCCCGTACCAGGTTCTTGGAGTGGAGTGGTTGACGTCGCTGACCGAGACCGGCGGCGGCATACTT
This sequence comes from Rhodococcus sp. AD45-ID, assembly GCF_003023755.1. NCBI lineage: Bacteria > Bacillati > Actinomycetota > Actinomycetes > Mycobacteriales > Nocardiaceae > Rhodococcus > Rhodococcus sp. AD45-ID. The sequence goes on from NZ_PYHL01000001.1 coordinate 714,178, forward strand.
GCCGACGAAATGGGGCTCGGTAAAACGCTGCAAGCCATTTCGATGATCGCGATCAGAGCCGCAGACGGCCCGCATCTTGTTGTCTGCCCGACGTCGGTGATCGGAAACTGGCGACGCGAGATCGAGCGGTTTGCGCCGCACCTGAGCCTTCACATTCATCACGGGTCCGGCCGCACACTGCCTGCGGAACTAGGTAAAGGCACCGTGGTACTCACCAGTTACAGCGTCTTACGTTCGGACACAGCCGAACTGGAGACGCCGCAGTGGGCGTCGGCCATCTTCGACGAAGCGCAGCAGATCAAGAATCCGTCGTCGCTGGCCGCCAAAGCTGCAATGCAACTGAATGCCACCGTCAAAGTTGCGATGACCGGCACGCCGGTCGAGAACCGTCTCGAAGAGTTGTGGAGTTTGTTCCACGTCGCCAATCCGGCTGTACTGGGAACTCGTGCACGCTTTCGGCAGCGTTTTGCCGTCCCGATCGAATCCGGCCGCTCGGCGTCCGCCGCAACAAGGTTGGCGACGATCATCGAGCCATACGTGCTGCGCCGAACCAAAGATGCTGTTGCCAAGGATCTTCCGCCGAAGCAGTTCTCGACCGTCGCGTGCACCCTCACGTCGGAACAGGCGCGAATCTACCGGGCGGCGGTCGCGGACGCGTTCGATACCGGACTGGGCACCGGAATTGCCCGACGCGGCAACGTCCTTGCACTGCTCACCACTCTCAAGCAGGTATGCAACCACCCCGCTCAGGTCACCGGCGACAGCGAGGATCTCCGCGGCCGTTCCGGAAAGTTCGATCGCGCAACCGAAATGCTTGCCGAGATCGTCGACGACGGTGATCGGGCCCTGGTGTTCACGCAGTACCGCACGATGGGCGAACTACTGTCGAAACACCTCGCGGCCGAACTGGGCATCGCAGATGTTCCTTTCCTCCACGGTGGTCTGAACGTTGCCAGTCGCGACGCCATGGTCGACGCCTTCCAAACCGACGACACGTCCTCGCCCATTCTCATTCTGAGCCTGCGCGCGGCCGGGTTCGGACTCAATCTCACCCGCGCCAGTCACGTCGTTCACTACGACAGATGGTGGAACCCTGCCGTCGAAGATCAGGCCACCGACCGAGCCCACCGAATCGGCCAGCACCGCACCGTCAACGTCCACACCCTGGTCACCGGAGGAACCGTCGAAGATCACATCGCCGTCATGCACGAATCCAAAAGAGCTGTAGCCGAGTCGATTTCCGGAAACTCCGAAGGAGCCCTCGCAAACCTTCCCGACAGCGAACTACGTGAACTGCTCGAACTCGACGGCGCGGTGATCATCTGATGGCTACCGAATTCGGAGTGACCGCATGGGGCCGTGTGTGGTTGCGGACGGTTGAGCAAACGTCGACATCCGGACGCAACCCCACCTTGCCCACCGCACGCACACTGGCCCGCAACGGTGGTGTCACCTTCACGGACATTTCTGCCGGTACGGTTTCCGCCCAGGTCACCGCCAAGGGTAAGACCTCGACTGTTGTTGTCACCGTACCGCTCTGGGACAAGACACAATCCGACACCGCGGCCCGCATGATTCGGGCGCTAGGCACCACGAACCGGTCCGTATCGACCGGAGAGCTACCGGACAGCGTCGTCGCGGATCTACAGGCGCGCGATATCACTGTGGCCGTGAATCTTTCCGAATGCACGGCCACGTGTGACTGTTCGAGTCGGCGCACGCCCTGCGTTCACCATCTTGCGGCGATCTACGCCCTGGCGGGCCGGATCGACGAAGAACCTGCACTTGCCGTCACGCTTCGAACCAAGCAGGCGAAAAGGCGGAACTCCGCCGCCAAGAAACTACAGGGTGAGTGGATTCCGTTGCGCGAGATAAACGTCGGGTCGTTCTACAACTGACTCAGTCCGTACCGAGCGGATCGATGGTCAGAGCAAGCGAGACGATCAACGCACCCATGACGCCCATGGCCGCCGTGTCGAACTTCTTGCCGCGCACCGCGAGCAGTCCCACGCGATTCTGTGGGAAACACCAGCGGGCAGCTGCACCGATAATGACCGCCACCCCCAAGACCAGCGAACCGCGACGCCACCGGTCGGCCAGGACAAGAACAACCGCGGCTGCGATCACGGCGAGAACCGTGATCATCGGCAAATTCTTCTTCACGAGGCCAACCGGTGAGGTCATGTCGTCAGGCTCCGGCCAGAACTCGCTCGGAGCGCTCCACCACGTTGGTGATCAGGAACGCCCTGGTCAGCGGGCCCACTCCACCGGGATTGGGCGAGACGAAGCCCGCAACGTCGTTGACGTCGGCAGCAACGTCACCACGCAAACCGTCGTCGGTGCGGCTGACTCCGACGTCGAGCACAGCAGCGCCCGGCTTGACCATGTCGGCGGTGATGAGTCCGGGAACGCCGGCGGCAGCAACGACGATGTCTGCACGACGAACCTCGGCAGCCAGATCACGGGTACCGGTATGGCACAGCGTGACGGTGGCGTTTTCGCTACGACGCGTCAGCAACAGTCCGATAGGGCGGCCGACGGTGACACCGCGGCCGACAACAACGACGTGAGCGCCGGCGATCGGCACCTCGTAGCGGCGGAGCAGGTGCAGGATTCCGCGCGGCGTACACGGCAGCGGAGCTTCCTTGCCGAGAACCAGACGGCCGAGGTTCACCGGGTGCAAGCCGTCGGCATCCTTGTCGGGATCGATGCGCTCGAGCGCTGCGTTCTCGTCGAGGTGCTTGGGCAGCGGCAACTGCACGATGTATCCGGTGCACTCGGGATTGGCGTTGAGTTCGTCAATGGTGGCGTTGAGCTGCTCCTGTGTGATGTCGGCAGGCAGGTCACGGCGCAGGGAGTTGATGCCGACCTTGGCGCAGTCGTTGTGCTTGCCGCGCACGTACGCTGCGGATCCCGGGTCGTCACCAACGAGAATGGTGCCAAGTCCGGGCGTGATACCCGCTGCCTTCAGCGCGTTCACCCGCACCTTCAGGTCTTCGAAAATTTCGTCGCGGGTAGCTTTACCGTCCAGGATCGTTGCAGTCACGGCGACCATTGTTCCAGGTTAGGGTCGATGCGTGACAACGGCTCCGGAACTACGCGGTCCGAGGGTGGTTCTTGCACCCGTCGCCGCCGATCATCATGCCCGTCTGCGGGCCATCCATCTGCATCCCGATGTGGCCGAATGGTGGCAGAATCCAGCCGACGACTGGCCTGCCGCTCCGGAGCCCGGCACCATTCGCTACAGCATTTTCCACGACGGGAACCTGATCGGATTCATCCAGTGGTACGCCGACGACGACAACCCGGACTTCCGCCACGCCGGTCTCGATCTCTTTCTCGATCCGGCTGTCCACGGCCGCGGATTCGGTCGTGAGGCGATACGCGTTCTGTGTGCGCACCTGATCGACGATCTGAAGTTCCACCGATTGATCATCGATCCAGAAGTGGAGAACACGGCGGCAATCGCGTGTTATCGATCGGTCGGGTTCAGGGACGTCGGGGTGATGCGCGAGTACTCACGCGATCGTCACGGCGAGTGGAAGGACGGACTGCTCATGGATCTGCTGGCCCGAGAATTCATTCGCTGACCAACCGAAAGGGCATGCCACCATGTTGTTGGACAAGGTATTCACCGCCACACTGCGCAAAAGTGACGCGAAAGGTGGCTGGACATACGTGATCTGGCCGGAGTCCGCCGAATACTTCCGTACCCGCGGACTGGTCAAGGTGCGCGGAACAATCGACGGACATCCGTTTCAGAGTTCGTTCATGGCCTTGGGCGACGGCACTCACAAGCTCCCGGTCAAGGCCGACATCCGCACAGCCATCGGCAAAGACGTCGGTGACCTCGTGACGATTCGGCTGGAGGAACGCCTGGAGCGGTAACTCCCGCTGTTGACCGGTTGCATCTACAGGTCGACAACCAAACCGTGCGCCGACGCATACGCCACCGCCTGCATCAATTCGATCTTGGCGTTTGCCACGACTGCAGACGTCCACAGACCCGGATCGACGCGCGCGCCGCGCAGGTCCGCGCCGTCGAGTTTGAGTCCACCGGTACGAGCGCCCGACAGATCCGCCGACACCAGAATCGCATCACGCATATCCGTACGCACGAGATTCGCTTCGCGGAAGCGGCATGACGTGAAGTCGATCCTCCGCAGATCCGCGCCACCCAACGAGGTGAGCGAGAAGTCCACCTCGTCGAGCGTCAACGGCCGGATGCGACATCCGTCGAACGTCGATCCCATCAAAGTGCAGTTTCGGAAGGTGCTGTGCCACAGGCTGGTCCGCGCGAAGTTGCACGAACGGAACGCGCTACCGATGTGCTCCGACTCCCCCAGATCTGCGCCGGTGAAGTCACAATTGTCGAAGACCACCGATTCCGTCGTCATGCCAGTCAGGTCTGCGTCACGGAACACACAATTGGTGAACGTGCGCTGGCGCCACACCTTTCCCGGCAATCGAGCATCGGAATAGTCTTCGCCGACTACGTTGTCGGATTCTTCGAGGGGCATGACCTACATACTGCCCCGCACTACCGACAGCAACTCGACCGCCTACTACTCGCAGGCCACGCCGTCGTTGTCCCGGTCGAGCTTCGAGGAATAGCCCGGGTCACCGCGGTAGATCGGCGCTGCACCAGCAGCCTTTACCGCTGAGCAGTTCGCGTAATACACCCCGGCATCAGGCACCTTGACCGGCGGCGGAATGTACGCGGGCTCAGTCGTCTTCGGCGGCACGTAGGCGGGAGGCGGTGGAACGTACTGGGTCGTTGTGGTTACTTGCGGAACTAACGGGACTATGGCGAGTGTTGTCGTCGTAGTCGGAGCCACCGTCGTGGTGGTCGCCGGCGCGACGGTCGTGGTTGTGGGCTTGACTGTGGTCGTTGTCGTTGCCTGCGTAGTTGTCGCTGCCACTGTCGTCGAGGAAGTCGCCGCCGGGGTCTTCGACTCTTCGGAGCCTCCCGTCCCTGCCGCAATTCCGATCACTGCGACCCCGGCTGCGGCAACGCCCGCGATCCACGGCCACTTGCGGCGTTTCTGATCGGCCGGTGCGGTGGGATCCTGCCGCGGCGAGCCTGGTGCTCCGAACACCTGCGTCGGGGCGTCGACAATTTTGGGACGGGTTTGAGCCGTCCACTGCTGGCCGTCCCAGTAGCGGTCGATCGTCGGATCGAAGGGGTCGGGATTCCAACCGGCAGGAGTATTCATCAAATGTCCGTTCTGAGAAGAATGCGGCAATTAGATTCCCACAAACTTTGCAGTTTGGTAACTGAATGGGAAAAACCCCGACATCGCGGCCGCCAATGGCATGCGCGGTAGGGTTTTGTGGTGTTCCGAGTCATGTTCCACGAGCCCCGTATCCCACCCAATACCGGTAACGCGATCCGCATGGTCGCGGGAACCGGTTGTGAACTACACCTGGTGGGCCCACTCGGGTTCGACCTGTCCGAACCGAAGCTCAAGCGAGCGGGGTTGGACTACCACGACTTGGCGACCGTGACTGTCCACGAGAACCTAACTGCAGCGTGGGAGGCCGTAACCCCGGCACGGGTGTTTGCCTTCACCGCACATGCAACCGTCCCGTATACCGATATCGCGTACGAACCCGGTGATGTTCTGCTCTTCGGTCCCGAACCGACGGGTTTGTCCGAAGAAGTCCTGGCTGACGAGCACATCACCGAGCGTCTGCGTATCCCGATGCTTCCCGGCCGACGCTCACTCAATCTCTCCAACGCAGCGGCGTTGGTCACCTATGAAGCGTGGCGTCAACACGGATTCAAGGGTGCTGTCTGAGCCTCAGCGCGAGTGAACAGCAGTGTTGGAACCGAGTGCGATGTCGAGGAAATCCCGCGCCGCGCCGCGCAATCCTCGCACCGGATCCCAGACTGCCTGCAATCTGCGGGGCATCCGCAGACCTTCGACGGTCACGGCAACCAACCGGCCGTCGGTGAGATCAGCGGCAACAGCCAAGGACGACAACACGGCCGGCGCGTTGCCCGCAACGACAGCAGCCTTGACGGCAGTGCACGACGTCAGCTCGAGAAGTGGTGGCGCACAATTGGGTACGGCATTTTCGAGTGTCATTCGAGTGCCGGATCCCGATTCCCGTTGAATGAGGGGCGTGCGGGCCAACTCCTCCACCGGAACGGGAGCGCCGTTGGCCCATTCGTGGTTTGGCGGCACGACAACAACCAGATGGTCACGCGCCACTTCACAGGACGCGAGTGAGCTCGGCACGTCCGGGCCTTCGACAAAACCGATGTCGGCTCGGCCGGCCTGAACCTGCGCGGAGACGTCGGAAGAGTTGTGGAGACTGACCGAAGCTACGACGCTGGGGAACTTGTGGCGCATGGCTACCGTCCACCCCGGTACGAGGTACTCGGCGATGGTCATACTTGCCGCAACCGTGACAGCCGCGTCACGTTCGCCGCGCAGCGCAGCAACACCGGATGCCATCTCTTCTGCGGTAACGAGTATGTGACTAGCCCATTCGAGAATCAGCCCACCTTCAGCCGTCGGGCGAACACCGGTTGCGGCACGATCGAAGACTTTGATCCCGAGTTGGCGTTCAACCGATCGAACCCGGGCGCTGACCGCCTGTTGACTGAGTCCGTGCTCCCGACCTGCAGCGCCCATGCTTCCCAGGCGGCCCACAGACAGAAGGACGTCGAGGGCGCTGAGTTCCGGGACTCGCGGGGACAGCGACATGCGTTCAGATTAGACCCACAAGCGCCATTTGTGGGCATTCAACAACAGGCCATCTACCGTCGGCAAACCCGACACCGACACACTGGAATTCATGAGCACCGCTACCCCGTCCGCATTTGCCCACATCACCCCGAACTGGTTTGCGGCGGCGATGGGAACGGGAATCGTGTCGGTGGCAGCGGCGTCTCTCCAACATGAGGTCGCGGCACTACACGTGGTGGCGGATCTCTTCTGGTTCCTCGCCGCAGCCATCCTGATCGCTTTGATCGGCGCGTTTGCCGCGCATTGGATCACCCACCGCGATTTTGCACTCGCCTACCTCCGTAGCCCCGCGATGTTCCCGTTCTACGGCGCGGTGGCAATGGCCCTGGTAACAGTCGGGTCCGCGACCGGCGTCACGGGCGCCAACTATCTCGGCCACAGCGCGGCGGTGACAATCTCGATAACTCTCTGGGTGCTGGGCACAACCCTGGGCTTGTGCACTTATGTCGTCATGATGGTCCGTCTGGTCCGCGACGCCGGCATGGCGACGGCCATGCCGTTCTGGCTCATGCCCGTCGTACCGCCGATGGTTTCCGCGACGACGGGAGCGGCGGTGACGACGCACCTGACTGAAGGCGCCGTCCGCACGTCGGTTCTCGTGTTCTGTTACGTGATGTTCGCGCTGGCGCTCTCGGCGGCACTGGTCATCGCCACAGCCGTCGCTCGGCAGTTCGCCGACAACCGTGCTCGCGGCGTCGACGCGATTCCGTTCAATGCCACTCCGTCACTGTGGATCCCGCTCGGCGTGATCGGCCAGTCGATCGGTGCCGCCAATCTCCTGGCCGACGCAGCACGCCACGCCGTCGCCGCAGACACCGCCGACGCCCTGCATACCTTCGGGCTTGTGTACGGCACCGTAGTCGGCGCACTCGGCGTGGTGGCGTTCATCGCCGTCACGACGGTCACGGTCCGAGCCCTGCGAGGCGGGTTGTCGTTCTCTCTCGGCTGGTGGAGTTTCACCTTCCCGATCGGAGCCTGTGCCGTCGGCGCCAACGCTTTTGGTATCGCCACCGGTTCACAACTTATCCTCGCGGTTGCCGCTGCGCTGCTGCTTGCGCTCATCCCAATCTGGGCCACAGTGGCAGCGCGCACCGTGAACTCCATCCGCAGCGGAGCGTTGCCCGCGCCCGCTTAGACGGCGCCGGTTTCGACCTCGCGCCCGGACTGGTGCCACTCCATAGTTCCGCCACGTACGGAAACAGCGTTGATGCCGCGACCCTGGAGGTACTCGGCAACCTGGAGACTGCGGCCACCGACTGCGCAGATCACGTACACCGTCTCGGCATCAGGGATCTCCCCCATCCGCGAGACGAACTCGCTCATCGGGATCAGTACGGCACCGGGAACACGCACCTGGGCGAACTCGTCTGCCTCCCGCACATCGATCAACGGCTCACCTGCCGCCAGTGCCGCTTCCAGTGCAGTGATATCGACTTCCAACATTGTGCGCAGTCCTACTCTCGTATCGGCGGTTCCCGGTTTCCTCGGTAACCTAGCTCTGCCGTAACGGTACGCGGGTGCCACCGGCAGCGGACGCGACGACCTGGCCGAACCACGAGTTCGATAAAGTGAACCCATGATTGCCGGGCCAAGCTGAACTGATCACGCGATGAATCGCCGCACCTTCCTCGTCTCGGCCGCTGCGCTGATCACCATCGGCGGAACTGTTGTCGCGTCAGCCGATTCCACCCGAATCCGTCCCCGGCGCGCCTTGGTCTACCGCGGGCCGGCATCATCACCCGGTTGTCCCGAGGCGGTTGGTCGGTTACTCGAATCCTCGTCCGATCCGTACGACGTGACGTTCTGCGGTCCGGACGAAGATGTTCCGTTGACGACAGCAGCGTTGGCGAGTGCATCGCTCTATGCACAACCCGGCGGCGGGGAACTGTCGGCGGCATGGGTCCACATGGAACAACACGCGGAGTCGATCCGCGAGTGGGTCCGAACCGGCGGACACTATCTCGGCTTCTGCCTTGGCGGCTACTTGGCCGGGGCCACACCGGGTTTCGGACTGCTGCCGGGAGACACCGCTCGATACATCTCGTCCCGCAAGTCCGAGATCGACACAACAGGCAACACGATCGTGAACGTCACCTGGCGCGAGGAGGAACGCACGATGTTCTTCCAGGACGGCCCTATCTTCGTACTGCGCGACGACGCCCCGGTGGAGGTACTGGCCCGCTACCGCAACGGCAAGGTCGCAGCCGTGGTCAGCGACTTCGGCCTCGGACGCGTCGGCGTTGTCGGACCACACCCGGAAGCCGAGCGTTCCTGGTACACACGCGGTCTCACCAATCCGGACGGAATCCGATTCGACCTGGGCCACGATCTGATCGATACGGTCAGGCGTGGTGCGCCGGAGAAGTTGTGGACGCCCTCTCCGTAACAGCCCGCTTGCTTCGATTTGCCACCATCGTCACAAACGCTTCCAACGGTCCACGCCCGGTAGTCAACTTCACAAAAAGTCCGATGGCAAAAGCGGCCAGAACCTGCAGGATGTACCCCGTCCACGCGCCGTACGTGTCGTAGTTCGAATTAATGAACCAGATGTGAAGCACGTACAGCGTCAAGGTCATCGATCCGGCGGCAGCCAAGGGCACCATCACGACCTTGACCAACGTATCCAGTTTTGTCCCCGCCAGGTGGCCGAGAAACAGCATCGCCCCGATCACGGCCATTGACGACCCTATCGTCCCCAACAGGTCCAGCGGCGTACTGCTGTGCGGGCCGTCGACGGCAAGCCACCACCACGTCGAACCGAACACCGAACCGTCGGCGCCGTAGGCGATGATGTCGAGAATTTCCTCGCGCGACAATTCGCTGCCCGCCATGAGGTGTTCCAGTCCGCCGAGATGAAAGATCAAGACCTCGGACAGAATTCGCGTGCCGACTGCAAGTGCAGCGCCGAACACCAACAAGCAACCGGCCACGTTCGCAGATGTCAGCTTCAACCGGCCGATGACGATACCGGCACACATGTACGCAGTCCACGGAAGAGCCGGGAACTCCCCGTTCAACAGCAGTTCTACGGTCCATCCGAGTGGATTCTCGATAATGCCGACCAACGTCGGGTTGTCCAAGCTCGGTGCGGGGAGCGATGTCCCGAAAAATTCGATGACGGCCGGCACGACAAGTGCGATCAGCAGGCCGAGCGCTGCAACTGCACGGGTAGGCAAGAAGACAAGCGGGATAGCGATAAGGAAAAGGATCGCGTAGTACGGCAGGATCACCACGGCGAGCTCCGCGTGCGTGTATCCCATGATCAATCCGATGACGCCGACCACCACTGCACGCGCTGCCAGTGACGCTGCTGTGGCACCGCGATCACCGCGTTCCACCCGCGCGCGCCCGGTCGTGAAGGCAATTCCCACACCGGCCAGGACTGCGAACAACGCAGACGATCGCCCTGCCGAAATGCCGTAGGACAGCGTGGGCGATCCGTCGTCGCTCACGGCGATCAGTGAGTGGACGGCCATCATGCCAAGCAGGGCAATACCGCGGGCGGCGTCGATCCCGAGAAGTCGCTGTTTTTCCACTACCGGGATCTGCTCCGTCGGCGCGAGCGGACTGGCTGTCATCGGGTCATCACCGCGTTGATCAAGCGGTACCCCAGGTCGGTGGCGAGGTGCTCGGGTGCCCGCAAACCGTCACCCTGATACCAGGATTCGTCGGCTTCAGGATGCGGCCCGACTACCCCGACCCGACCTTTGCCGTAGTCGATCTTCAAAGCCGCGATACTTCCGTTCTGATACCGCGCGAGAATCGCTGCCTCGGAATCGTAGTAATCCCGGTAATGCCGGTCGAGTGAGAAGTACGGTCCGTCCTGGAAGTACATTTCCTCGATCTGGCCGCTCCAATCCACCTCGAGTACAGCACCTTTTGTGTCGTGCACTTCGGCGTTCTGCAACGCGACGTACTGGTCTGCATCACCGGGAAACAGTTCGAACCCGGGGCTGCGGCCCGCGAGGTAACCACCGAGGCAGAATCCCAAGTACCGTCCACCGGATCGGACGAATTGCTGAATCGCCGGAACATGGCGGCGCAGGTGCGTGAACGCCCTGTCCAGGTCACCGCCGCCGGGTTGTGCGTACAGCGCCGCCGAATGGAGCGTTGAATCGTCGATCTGCAACTCCTCGTCCGGTCCGACAAAGCGCACGTCGAAGTTCCAGGCGCTCGACGACAACAGATCTGCGACGGCTTCCGGGCACCCCGGTAACGACGCGGGGCCGCGGTACACGAGTGCCCGCGGGTGCGGCCGCGTGCTGTAGGTCGTGCTTCGACGGGTCTTGTTCTGAGACAGCGATACCCATTTCATGCGGACACTCCTTGCGCGACGACGATGTCGGTGACAGCTTGGTCGGTGACAGCTTTCTCGAGGACAGCTTTCTCGAGGAGAACAGTCGAGCTGTCGTCGGCGCGAATCCCCTCAGCGGGAATTCCGCGCCAACTCGTCCGCGCCGGAAGCTCTTCGCCCTTCATGAGCAACGACAGCGGACTGAGTGAGGCTTCCTCGCCGACAACCGTGTCGTAGAGGATGATCGATCGTGTCCCGATGCTGGCGCCATCGCCGATGGTGATCGTGGACATCTTCATGACACGGTCCTCGAACAGGTGTGTCTGCAGCGACGACTCGGTTCCGATAGTGGCGTCGTCGCCGACGTGGACGAGGTCGAACTCGGTGAGATAGGTGGTTCCGAACCACACTCGCTTGCCGATTGTCGTGCCGAACCATCGCAGCACCATCGGCAGGAACGGGGTACCGACCAGCATCCCGACGCCAATCGGGACGGCAGCACTTTCGTAGAGCCCGGTCGCAAATTCGGACCGTCGGACGAACTTACTCCACAGCGGCTCAACCCGAGGTTCGTAGCGTCCCACAGTATTTCGCTTCACCGCCGCGCAGAATCCGATCACCGCAAGGCTCGACGCCATCGCGACCAGCGGCGCAACGAGGGCCGGAACGGGAAGTGCTCGCCCGAATGCCAAGGAGGACAAGACCAACAGATAAAGGTAGAAGCTCACGCCGAGAACTGTGGGTGGCAAGGTGGCGCGAAAGAACTCGATCACGTAGCGATCACGCACTACATCCTGCGGCGGCGTATAGATAAGCGCGTCGTCGTAATCTCCGCTGTCCTGACGGTTCGGCAGGTAGATAGCGGGCGAACCGAGCCACGACGTGCCTTCCGGAACACCGTTCACAGGCGGCACCGTCGCGACACCGATCAACGCATTGTCGCCGATCTCCATACCCGACGGGATCACCGCGGCATTACCGATGAAGGTGCGTTCGCCGATTCGAGTGGGCTGGAACATGATCCGGCCGTTTGCGAAGCTCGCACTTCCCACGCTGGCCATGTCGGCGATGAAGCTGTCCTTGCCGACAGTGAGCATGTCCGGGTCGATATGCGACACGGTGGAGACTTCTGCTCCGCGACCGATGTCCGCCCCGAGCAACCGCAACCACGGCGCGGTGTACAGCGTTGCGTACAGCGAGTTCGTGAACAGCAAACTGAACTCGAGCAACTTGTCGACCATCCACTTGCGGATACCGAGACCCGAGCGAACAGGATGCATTCCGGCAGGTGCGTTGCGAAGAACGAGTCGTTTGTTCACGGCAACAAAAACACAGACAGTGATCACGAAAATCGGTCCGGTAAACAACGTCGCCACCAGTCCCGCCAAAACACCCCAAGCCAGGAGGGCGCCCCAGACCAGTGCGATACCGGGAACCATCAGGGCGATGGCACCCACTTCGAGTGCCGTCAGACCGGCGAGTGCTGCCAGGATATGACGCACTTTCCAACGAGCACGGACACTTTCGGCTCGCATCATGGTTTCGACCGCCGGATCCAAGAACTCGGTCGGCACTGCCGGCGATCCTGCCCACCTGGCCTCCTGCGGCACGATGTGCCCGGACGGAAGCAGCGACTGATCACCGAGTGCGGCGCGTACCCCGACGGTCGATCCAGGTTCGAGCACCACGTTTGCACCGACAAATGCACCTGATTCGATGACGATCTTCCCCACCGTCACCGAACCGGATTCGACGCGCCACGGCCGGATGGTCGCACCGTAACCGATCGATGCGCCGTCTCCGATCTCGACCAGTGTCGGCAACGATATCGAGGACGTCGCGATGGTAGTGCGATGCCCGACGCGCGCACCGAGAATGCGGAGATAGATCGACATCAACGGCGATCCGCTGACCACGGGCAAAGCACCGACCGCGAGGAGCAGGTCGAGTGTCCACAGCCGCAGATACGTCGGACCCCAGAGTTTGTATCGCCCAGGCTTGATTCCTGCGGCAAGTGGGCGCGCACTGATGACCGGCAGGAACCAGCGCACGCAGAGATACGTGAGCATGATGGCTGCCAACATCTCGAACAGAACCGGCACCGACACAAAACCGTCGTTCTTCGTGTAGACGTACGAGACGGGAAGCGTCGTGATCAGCAGGAACACATAGATCACTGCCAACTGGATGCCCCCGGCGCGAGCCACTTCCGTATCCGTGTGTTTTACAGCAACATTCGGGGCAATCGGATGCTGGGAGCCCACTGCTGCCAGCGCGTGCGTGATCGAGCGAACAGTGGGATGACTGTACAGATCTCGGATCGAGGGAGTTGCGCCGATGCCACTTTCGCGCAGAGCAGAGATAACCGTTGCTGCCAGCAGCGAATGGCCACCAAGATCTTCGAAGAAGTTTGCTTCGACCGACATCTCGTCTGCGGGTATGCCGAACGCCCGCGCCCAGATATCGCGAACCGCTGCTTCCTGCTCGTTCCGGGGTTCGACTACCGGGCCGGTAGGAGCCGAGAAACGTCGCCGGGTCGGTTCCGGGAGCTTCGATCGATCTACTTTGCCGCTGGGCATCACGGGCAATGCGGGAATGAAGTCGACAAATGCGGGCGCCATGTACGCCGGAAGTCGTTGCGACACTGCTTTCGCGAGTTCCCCGACCAGGTACTCGTCCTCGATCGGGTCGACCAGCACCATGTACGCGCACAGTTCCGACGGCGTCTCGTTTTCCGATGCGGCGACCAGCGCCACCACGGCTTCCGACACCGACGGGTGTTCCAGGAGAACACTTTCGATCTCACCGAGATCAACTCGGTGACCACGAATCTTGACCTCGGCGTCGGCACGGCCCAGGTATTCGATCTCACCGTCGGCCGTCCAGCGTCCGAGATCGCCGGTCCGGTAGAGCTTCTGGCCCGCCGGCACGGAAAAGTGATCGATGAATTTGTCGGCGGTCAGGTCGGGGCGTCCGACATAACCACGCGCAACACCGCGTCCGCCGATGCAGATTTCGCCCACCTCACCGTGGGGTACCAGCCCGCGAGCTTCGTCGAGAATGACGACGGAGTACGTCGGGAGTGGGCGACCGATCGTCACCGTCCGACCTGGCAGGAGTTCACCCCACGTTGCGGTGACCGTTGCCTCGGTGGGCCCGTACGTGTTGAGGATCTTGCGGCCCGGACGCGCCCACCGTTCCACCAGCTCACGCGGGCATGCTTCACCGCCGACCAGCAGATTTCGAATCTTGGGCAGATCGCGCGGGATCGTGGCGAGCAGAGTCGGTACGCAGTACAGCGTCGTAATGGCGCGTTCTTCGAGGAAATCCGCCAACTCGCCGCCAAGTCGCCGACTGTCCGTCGGTCCGGCGACGATGGTTGCGCCGCGGGCCCAGGTGGGCCAGATTTCCTCGATCGAGAAGTCGAAGGAAATCGTCATACCCTGGTAGACACGATCATTCGGTCGAACATCGTAGACGTCGGGAACCACGTCGAGAAAGTTGCAGATACTCGACTGGGCAACTTCGACGCCTTTGGGTCGACCACTCGAACCAGACGTGTACAGGATGTAGCAGGCCGGGTCAGGGTCCGACGCAAGGTCCAGGACGGGCCGATGCTGCGGCTGGAAGTTCAACACCGCTACGTTCGTGTCGAGGGTGAGCCGCGCGACGTTGCATTCCTCGGCGTTCGGCTCCAACTCTGTCGAGGTCAGCACAAGCTGAACTCCGGCATCTTCGACCACGTACGCAACGCGATCGGACGGTGCGCCTGGATCGATCGGCACGAAGGTGCCGCCGGTTTTGAGCACGCCCAATAGACTTACATAGGTATCTACCGAGCGGTTCAGGAAGATCGCTACACGTGAGCCGACCCCGATACCCTCACCGATCAACATGTGCGCCAACTGATTCGATCGATCTTCGAGTTGGCGGTAGGTGATCGCAAATCCATCGCACTCGAGCGCGATTGCGTCCGGAACGGAGTCCGCACTTGCTTCGAATACGTGATTCAGGCGGCGAGGCCGTGTAGGCCGAACCGTAGGCCGAGCGCCGTGCGTGGTCCCCAACCCGGACCAGGCGTCAGCCCACAGGCCCTTGTGTTCCGACATGATTTCCCTCCGCGGGATGAATCCCGCCCCTTCGCACCGTGTTCCGGCTTCCCCAGTCCGGAACCCGGCCCTGTACTTCACTTGCCTGTACTTCACTACTCAACTAGCTGATTGATTGCACGGATGGACGCTACGTCGTTCCTATTAAAAAAACCAGCGCGAAAATTGCTCGATTCCAGAGGTTTGGAATCCAAAAGTTCCGTATTTCTTTTCCGCACAAATCGACGCGCTATCAAGAAATACCCACTGCCAGCAGATTCACGGGTAACTCGCAGACAACTGCCAGAGGAAACGTCTCCTCCCATGCCCGATTTAGGACTATTTGCCTTCAATGTGACTTTCGTCCCATTTTTTGGGCGACACTCACTTCTGTATCAACTCCGGCCTGCCCATCGGACTGATATTCGCCGCCGGGTTGTCCTGCATTTTCGCTTAAAAGACCAGCTAAACCGCATTTCGGTCGAAGACCATTTACCCGCACACCACGCTGCACCACACCACCGCGAACGGTCGACCATCGCCGAAGGTCCCTAGCGGGAAGCCCGAAACCTCACCATGCGCGCGCTGCGACGAAAATTTCCCGACGGACGCCCACAGTTGCCTCGACGAGTCCATGGACACCGAAAAGATACTCGAACAACAAGGCAAAGAATGAGAAAGAAAGGATGAAACCGGGGGTGAATGACACCACGTCGACGCCAATCACCAAAAGGGTGATATCGGGGGTGAATTTCATCAACTAAATTGCCAAACATGCGCTGGATACGCTAATCGTTTGCGCTGTCAGCAGTAATCCCGAGACTTCGCCGTGACACGGAGGTCCATGCGCTGCATCCGGTCTGCCACGACTGTCACAGCGCCTTCTGCGTTTTGCACTCTCCCCCGGATGAGGAGCGCCGGCGCCGTATTGGCCAGCTTTCGGTACTTGGCCCACAACCCCACCGAACACACCACGTTGACCATCCCGGTTTCGTCTTCGAGGTTGATGAACGTAACACCCCCCGCGGTTGCCGGGCGTTGACGGTGGGTGACCGCTCCCCCGACCAACACTCGATCACCGTCCGCAACGTCGAGCAGCCCGGACGCCGGGACCACGCCAAGTGCGTCGAGTTGCGGGCGGAGGAACTGCGTCGGATAAGTGTCGGGAGATACTCCGGTAGCCCACACGTCGGCCGCCGCCAGTTCGACGTCGCTCATACCGGGCAAGGTGGGGGCAGTGACCGATGCCCCCATCCCGGGTAGTCGATCAGGGCGCTCCCCCGCTGCAGCGCCCGCAGCCCATAACGCTTCTCTTCGCGAAATTCCGAAACTACCGAGCGCACCAGCCGTCGCCAGCGATTCCGCTTGTGCCGTCGTGAGTTCCACTCTTCCGGTCAGATCGAGAAATGACGTGAACCGCCCGCCGAGAGTGCGCTGTTCTACGATCTTCTCGGCCAGTGCGTCACCGATACTGCGCACGTCGCCCAGCCCCAATCGCACTTCGAGCCCCGCCGCTTCGACGGTGGCATGCGCCAGACTGACGTTGACGTCCGCACCGTGCACTCGCACCCCGTGCCTGCGGGCGTCGGCGACAAGCGATTGCGGTGAATAGAACCCCATCGGTTGAGCCCGGAGCAGTCCGGCGCAGAACGCTGCCGGATGATGCAGTTTGAACCACGACGAGTAGAAGACGAGTGCGGCAAAACTCTGCGAATGACTCTCCGGGAAACCGAAATTGGCAAAGGCGTACAACTTCTCGTAGATACGGTCGGCAACTGCGTCATCGATTCCGTGAAGGTCGCGCATTCCCTGATACAACCGCGCGCGCAGTTGTTCCATCTTCTCGGTGGAACGCTTCGACCCCATGGCTCGACGCAGTTGGTCTGCCTCGGACGGCGTGAATCCCGCGACGTCGACGGCCATCTGCATCAACTGTTCCTGAAACAACGGAACACCGAGTGTGCGCTTCAGGGACTTTTCGAGCGAGGGATGATCATAGGTGACAGGTTCGAGTTTGTTGCGCCGACGAATGTAGGGGTGCACCGACCCACCTTGGATCGGACCGGGCCGGATAAGGGCAACCTCGACGACCAGATCGTAGAAGTTCCGCGGTTTGAGACGCGGCAGCGTCGCCATCTGCGCACGCGATTCCACCTGGAACACTCCCACGGAATCTGCCCGCTGGAGCATCTCGTACACCGCAGTTTCCTGCAGATCCAACTGCGCCAGATCAACGGTGACGCCTTTGTGCTCGGCTACCAGATCCATCATGTAGTGCAGGGCCGAGAGCATTCCCAGGCCCAGGAGGTCGAATTTGACCAGACCTGCGGCAGCGCAGTCGTCTTTGTCCCACTGCAGGACACTGCGATTGGCCATGCGCGCCCACTCCACCGGGCAGACGTCGGCAATCGGGCGGTCGCAGATGACCATGCCGCCGGAGTGGATACCGAGGTGCCGGGGAAACCCCTCGATCTGTGCGGCCAGTTCCAGCACCGGGCGCGGTATATCCGTCTCGGCGTTCTTGTCGATGCCGCCCCACCGTCCGACCTGCTTACTCCACGCGTCTTGCTGTCCTTGCGAAAAGCCCAGTGCCCGAGCCATATCCCGCACCGACGATTTCCCTCGATAGGTGATGACGTTGGCCACCTGTGCGGCATACTCGCGGCCGTACTTGGTGTACACGTGCTGGATTGCCTCTTCGCGGCGGTCGGATTCGATGTCCACGTCGATGTCCGGCGGACCGTCGCGCTCGGGTGCGAGGAATCTCTCGAACAAGAGCTCGTTACGAACCGGGTCGACGTTGGTGATGCCGATGGCGTAGCACACCGCCGAGTTTGCCGCGGAACCTCGTCCCTGGCACAGGATGTCGTTGTTCTTGCAGAACGAAACTATGTCGTGGACAACGAGGAAATACCCGGGGAAGTCCAAGGACGTGATGACGGCCAGCTCGTGTTCGAGTTGTCGATACGCCTTCTCCGCACCCTCGGGCGGCCCGTAACGATCCAACGCCCCCGCCATCGTGAGCTCACGCAACCACGACGCCTCGGTGCGGCCAGGCGGTACGTCGAACGGCGGCAGTTTGGGGGCGATGAGCCTCAGATCGAAAGCGCACTCACGGGCCAGTTCGGCAGCTCCGCTGACCGCCTCCGGGTAGAGCGAGAACAACGACGCCATTTCCTCACCCGAACGCAAGTGCGCCCCACCCGTCGGAGCCAACCATCCGGCGGCGTCGTCCAGACTCTGCCGGGAGCGAACCGCAGCCATCGCCATGGCCAACCGGCGACGCGGGGGCGCCGCAAAATGCGCCGCCGTGGTCGCCACGGTTCGCAATCCCTGTTCGGCGGCAAGCTGTGCCAGAACAGCATTGCGCTCGTCGTCCTCCGGCAACCCGTGATGGGTGAGTTCCACCGCCACTCGGTCGGCACCGAAACGTTCGACCAGATCCCGCAAAGCCGCAGCGGCGCTGCTTTTCCCGCCGGCGGTGAGAGCTTGCCGCACATGACCTTTCCGGCACCCGGTCAGGATCTGCCAGTGCCCACCCGCAGCTTCGGTCAAGGTGTCGAAGTTGTACTGCAACTTCCCTTTCTCACCACCGGCCAGGTGAGCTGCCGCGATCTCACGGGAGAGCCGGCGATAGCCTTCCTGCCCGCGCGCGAGAACCAACAGGTGCGTCCCACCGGGATCGGCCGCCCCCACTCGCGGTGTGGAGTCCAAGGACAACTCCGCCCCGAACACCGTCCGCATTCCCCATTCTCGAGCAGCCTCGGCAAACCGCACCACTCCGTAGAAACCGTCGTGATCGGTGACGGCAATAGCTTCCAGGCCCAGTCGGACGGCTTCCTCCACCAACTCTTCCGGAGGTGAGGCGCCGTCGAGAAAACTGAACGCAGAATGGGCGTGAAGTTCGGCGTACGGCACGGTGCTGTTGCCGCGAGCGAGTTCACCGGCGGTGTACTCCCCACGCTTGCGTGACCATGCCGGGCTGTCGTTTCCGTCCCCGGGAAACAGATCTTCGTGCTCGACTCGGCCGGCGCGTCCCGACAGAACTCGTTCCATCTCGGACCACGTCGGCGGTCCATTACCCCAGCCCATACTTGCCTCACCGATTGCGAACAGTGCCTTTGCGAACAGTCGCGATGCTGGGAGGGAAGACGCATCGTGCATCGAACTTATGTTCGATGCCTCCAAGTTTGGCAGCTCACCCGCCATCCGTCAAACAAGAGCGGCAAGCAACCCCACACGATCCTCGGGCGCACGCTTGGGGCAACTGGTGCACTTGGCTTCGCCTGGCACCTCGTAGATCAGGCAACACGACGCACGCTGGGTGAACCGTCGTCGACCCGCCGGCACCGATGTCAACGGATTCTCCACTCGCGCGGCGTTCGCCCCCGCGTTCACATCCACAAAACGAGGCCGCGGAATGGGCGCGCCCGCACTACGGAGGGCATCGATCAATCCAGCAGCGCAGGCACTTCCGCGCTCACGGCGTACGCCTGCCGCATCGAGCGCGCGGTTGGCAATGGAATCGGTGGTGATCGCCCACAACGCCTTCGCGCGCACTCCGGACACCTCGGCCAGCACCTCGATGACAGGCGTCAATGCCTCGTGCATCGCCCGAGCCAACTCGTCAACACCGACAGTGATCGGGATGAGAGAAGCAGCAACAAATCCCCCGAGATAGCCGTCGTCACGCAGGAAAATCCGGGCCCCGGACAGCGACGGATCGGCGGCAAAACCGGTGACCAACCCCGTTCCGAGCGGGATGCCGGTCAACGTGGAACTGGCCGAATACCACCACAAAGTGCCGTTGACCCGGCTCTCGTCACTCCCCCACCGCTTTGCCGTATCCGCGACGCGCGCTGCCATCCAGTCCGGGTCCGTCATCACCTCGGCCGGGATGGTCGCCGGATAAGCATCGAGGCTTTCGAAAAACGGAACCGCCGCCGCCATCCGCGCGTAGATCGCGCCTATCTCGTCATTCACGCCAGCCCCACAATCTCCATCCGCGGACGCACCCCGTGCTCCACGCGGGCCTTGATCCCGAATACCTCGGCCAGCAACGATTCTTCCAGCACCGCAGCGGTGGGCCCACACGCCCGCAAGTTTCCCGCCTCGAGCACCGCCAGTCGATCGCAATATTCGACGGCCAGGCGAAGATCATGCATCGTGACCACCACGGCCAACCCCTGCGACGCCAACTCCGTGAGCAGCTCCATCACGATCAGCTGATGCCGCAGATCCAGATGATTGGTCGGCTCGTCCAACAACAGGATCTTCGGTTGCTGCGCCAGCGCCCGGGCAATGGATACGCGCTGACGCTCACCACCGGAGAGCGTCGCGACGTCCCTACCGGCCAGTGCCTCGAGACCGACCTGTTCGATGCACCGATCCACGATGTTGCCGTCTCGCTCCGTCGTGCGGTCCAGCCAATTTCGGTGCGGTGTGCGTCCGAGAGCAACGGATTCACGCACCGAAAGCCCACCGGACACCGCTGGTTCCTGAACGCTGGCCGAGACGGTTCGGGCAATCTCCCTGCGCGACAATGCCGTCGCGTCCACCCGATCGATCAGCACCGCACCACCACTGGGGGTCAGCGCGTTGTAACAGCAACGCAGCGCCGTCGTCTTGCCACTACCGTTGGGACCGACCAAACCGAGAATCTCACCTGCGGAAGCCTGGAAACCTATGCCGTGCAACACCTCACGACTTCCCAGACGGGCCCGCGTGTCGACGAGTTCGAGAATCACTGCTCCAACCTCCTGTACTGCCGGTAGAGCATCCAGACGAATATCGGCGCTCCCACCAAGGCAGTGATCACACCCACCGGGAGCTCTGTCGATTCCGACACCGAGCGTGCCACCGTGTCAGCAGCCACCATCGCCACTGCGCCCAGCAGCGCGGCGGCGGGAAGCAGACGGATTGCTCTGGTACCCACCACAAATCCCGCAAGGTGCGGAATCAGCAATCCGATGAAACCGATGCCGCCTGCGACGCTCACCGCAGCGCCGGCCAGGACGGACACCGCAAGCAGTGACAACACGCGGAAGCGTCGCACGTTCATACCCAAGGCTGCGGCGCCGTCGTCGCCGGTCTGCAGGACGTCCATCCAACGCGCGCTGAGCAGCAACGCAACTCCGACGACAACAAGCGCGACGGTCGGGAAGATCAGCGTCGACCATCTCGAATCGCCGAATCCGCCTGCTATCCAGTGCATCACGGACGTCACGTGCCGATCGTCGGCCAGAACCAGAATGCAGAACGTGATGAGCGCCGAGAAGATCTGGGCCAGAGCAACTCCCACCAGGATGATCGCCGTGGGCTGAGGGTATCTGCCACCGATCACCAGGGCGAGGAACAGCGGGATCATCGCGCCGACAAAGGCCGCGACGGGAATCGTGAAAACGCCCAGGACACCAACACCGATACCCAGCACGGAAACCAGCACCACCATGAAGCCCGCGCCGGACGACACGCCGAGAAGGTAAGGATCGGCCAAAGGATTGCGGGTGACCGCCTGCGCCACCGCACCTGAGAGCGCCAACGACGCACCCACCACGGCAGCGGTGAGGGCGCGCGGCAGGCGGGAGTCGATCACTATCGACTCCCGCGCCGCTGTCCACCAGGTCTCGAAAGTCCCTGGCGCCAAGCGTGCTCCGACTATCGCCCACACGTCACCGACGGGAATGCGCACCGACCCGAACGACACCGCCAACCCCAGCATGGCTGCCAGGGCTACCAGCAGTCCAGCCAGCAGAGCGCCGTAACCGGAACGTGAAAGTGTCACTTCGCCGGGTCAGTGCCTGCAGTAACAGCACCCGGATGGAAAGCGCTCGCAATGGTTTGTGCCGAGCGCACCAAACGGGAACTCTCGAAGAGATCAGCAAGAGGCACCACGACAAATCGGTTCTGCGCGACGGCCGGAGTGGTTGCCATCAACGGCTGCGACCGCAGGAAGTCGATCTTCTGATCCGCTGTCTTGTCTCCGTAGTCGATGACGACGATCGCCTGGGGCGCACGCTCGGCAACAGCCTCCCAGCTTGCATCGATGTAGGGCTTGGCGCCTTCGGAGAAGATGTTTGTCACGCCGGAGTACTCGGCAACCAGTTGCCCGACGCCGACGCCACCGATCGTGGTCGGAACATCCTCACCGCTGTCGTAGAAGAACGCGGATACCGGCGCGGCATCGCCGATCGACGCGCGGACTGCGTCAAGGCCAGAGCTGATCTGTTCGGCTACGGCGCGTGCGGAATCCTCGACTCCCAAGACCCGGCCGAGTTGGGCGTAGTCGTTCTCGAGCAGCCCGATATCGGGGAAACCGGTGCCGCAGTATTCCGAGAAGAGGAAGGTATTGATCCCTTTCTCGGCAAACGCGTCGCGTGATCTTCCCTGCTTCTCGTTGAATGCGCTGGTCATACCGCCGACAACGAAGTCGGGATCCACGTCAAGAATCTGCTCGGCACTCGGGAACGTGTCGGACAGACTGGGGATCTTGTTGAACTGTTCGGCGGTCTCCGCGGTGGGCGGGTTGTCGCTGTATGCCCGTCCGACAATGCGGTCACCCGCGCCGATCTCGATAAGTGCTTCGGTGACATGGCCGTTCAAGGACACAATTCTCTGCGGCGGTGAATCGAAGACCAGTTCACGGTCGCAATTGGTGATGCTGACCGGCTGAGCGAACGACTCCGTCGACGCGGAGTTTTCGGTTGCCTCACCTTTCGAACAACCGGCGGCCATCAACGCAGTCGCGATCAACACGACAACGGCGCGGGTGGGGGAAATCTTGAGTGACACGGGACCTCGCAAAAGGGCTCAGAGCCACGAATGAGAATCCTGGGAGAACACCCACCACGTATAGGGAATCCGCGGGCAGTGCTCTCGCTGGACTTCCGGTTCGTAGACCACGACGAATGGATGTCGCACACCACGCGGCGGGCATTCGGGCTCATTCATTCTCGATGATTCGAGAACGAACCTACCGTTGCGGGTCAGCGCCGGAATTGGACCGGCTTCCCCCACACGCATGGCTTGCAAGTGCTTCCAGCAGTATGCCTGACACATCCGAACCGAATCGCAGGCGGCCTCGCCGCGTACATTCCGGACTCTCTCCAGAGCACGGTATTCCGCCACGGACCTCGAAAAAGGATTAGCATGCGGTACCACCGAAATTCGGAAACTCTGGACAGATCGGAATAGACGTGAAAAAGATTCTGAATTCCCTTTCCGAGGACGAATACGTGTTGATCCTCGAGACCAAAAAGGATCAGATTGCCGAACTCGACGAAGACGAACTGATCGCCCTGCACACGCGCATTCGTCGAGCCCGCAACAAGTACACAAAGTTGTACCGACGTGCGGGTTCGGCAAAAGTGGCCGAGAAGAAGGGACGCGGATCCGGTAAGTCGGCAAATGCGCGCAACGCCGGCAAAGCAGAAGTTTTCGAAGACGCGCTCAGCAGAGTGAGCCGCCGGCTGGCAGCGGTCTCGCGCCAGAGCGCCCGAGAGCTCAAGGACGAGCGGCTGGGCCGCGCTCGCAAGGACGCACCGTCCTTCAGCGACATCGACACGGGTAACGGAAAGGTCGCGTCCGCGGGCAAGGCTCGCGTCGACGAAACTCGTAGTTCTCCGGGCAAGAAGAAGTTCGAAGCGTCCAGTATCGCCGCCGGTGCACGGCGTCAGGCCAAGAAGGACAATCGCTGACTCCACGCACCAGGTATTAGCCGATGTTGCCGCTGAACGTGACTTACGTTCAGCGGCAACGGTGTGTCATGCCCAGAATCCCTCCCCCCGATACAGTCGGTACGGCCATGTCCGAAAATTTCACCGGAGTTGATCAATGACACGCTGGGCCCAAACCGTCGTTTCCCGAAAATGGTGGGTGCTCTCGCTCGCAGTTCTCATCGTGCTGATCAGTGGCGTGTGGGGTCTCGGAGTATTCGGAAAGCTCAGCCAAGGCGGGTTTGTCGACCCGGGTAGCGACTCCGCGAAGGTCGCAGCAATCGTCGAGGAAAATCTCGGACCGCAAACCGCGGACATCATTGCGATCTACACACCGACCGACGGCCGAAGTCTCGACGACATCGGCCCGGCGGTGACAGCCACCGTCGACGAATTCACGGCCAACGTCCCGACAGCCTCGGTGAAGTCGTATTGGACCGCCGACGCCGCGACCAAGGCAAATCTGGTCTCCAACGACGGAACGATGGGCGCGGTTGCCATCACCTTGGCACCGGATTCCGGAGTCACCTCCGCCACATTTTCCGATCTGCTCCCCACGCTCGAAGTGGAAGGCGCGCAAGCACAATTCGCTGGAAACACGGTAGTGGGTGTCGCCTTCAACACCACGCTGGAGAAGGATCTTGTTGTCGCGGAGGCCATAGCCATCCCGATCACCCTCGTGTTGTTGGTCTTCATCTTCGGCGGTCTTGTCGCTGCAGCCGTACCGGTTTTTGTCGGAGTTTTGAGCGTGCTGAGCGCCTTGGCCGTACTGCGAGTTCTGACGTCGGTCACCGAGGTCAGTTCGTTCTCGATCAACGTGGCCTCACTGCTGGGGCTCGGCCTTGCCATCGACTACGGATTGTTTGTCGTCGGGCGATACCGCGAGGAACTGAACTCCGGTTCCGAACCGGGTGCCGCAGCCACCCGCACGGTCCTGACGGCCGGTCGTACCGTGATGTTCTCGGGGCTGCTGCTGATCTGCGCGTTCAGCGGCATGCTCGTGTTCCCCCAAGCTGTGATTCGTTCACTCGGGTTCGGCGCCATCGCCGCCGTGCTGAGCGCGGCAGTACTGTCGCTGACCGCGGTACCCGCCTTGCTTGCCATTCTGGGCCACCGCATCAACTCGTTGACGTGGCGCAAGGGCGCAGCCCAACGCGGAGAAGAACGTTCACGCAGGTTCTGGGGTCGCGTCGTCACGTGGGTGATGAAACGACCTGTTGCCGTATCGATCACGATTGTCACCCTGCTTCTCGTACTGGCGTCGCCGCTGCTGGGCGCGCGACTCGGCGAACTCTCGTACACCGCATTGCCCACCGACGACCCCGCTCGTACTGCAATGGACACGCTGGTCAACGAATTTCCCCAGACAGGGAACGGCGCGACACTGATTCTGCAGGCGGAGGGCGATACCGTGCTCAACCCTGCCGAAGGCACGGCAGTAGCCGAAGCCGCAAGCCAAGTCGAGGGCATCGCGCAGGCAACCGTCGTCGCGAGCACCAACTCGCTGATCGCAATCCAAGCGTTCTACAGCGAAGGATCCACGCCGCAGTCCCAAAGTGACGCTGTCACCGACCTACGCGAGATCCCTGCGCCCGACGGCGCCGAATTATTGGTCGGCGGCGGGCAAGCCACCGTCGACGACGGCAACAACGCTGTCCTGCACTGGTTGCCGGTCATGATTCTGATCATGGTCGGTTCGACCCTGATTCTGCTGTTCCTCGCCTTCGGATCAATTGTGTTGCCCATCAAGGCTGTGCTGATGGCTGCCTTGAGTTTGGCAACCACCTTCGGCGTCCTCACCTTCGTCTTCCAGGAGGGCCACGGCGTCGAACTTCTCGGTGTCAGCCAGACACCGCTCGAAGCAACATTTGTTGTCCTGATCCTGGCCGTTGTCTTCGGACTGTCCACCGACTACGAGGTTTTCCTCATGTCGCGCATGGTCGAAGCGAAGAACGACGGCGCGACAACGGAAGAGGCCGTCAAGTTCGGCACCGAGCGAACGGGCCGCATCGTGACGGCCGCGGCACTCCTCCTCATCGTCGTGACGGGCGCTTTTGCCATGTCAGGTCTTGGAGTAATGAAGTTCCTCGGAGTCGGCATGATCGTGGCACTGATCGTCGACGCAACCATCATCCGCATGCTCCTCGTTCCGTCCCTGGTGAAGCTCATGGGCGAAGCAAACTGGTGGGCGCCGGCGTGGATGAAGAAAATCCACGCGAAGGTCGGCATCGGGCACTGACCCGCTCCTGGTTTTCCCCGATCGGGTAGTCATCCTCGAGGATGACTACCCGATTGCGTAAATGGATCTCTGGGGCGATGTTCTTCGGCGCCAGGGTCGTCAGACTTGAAGCATGACAATTTTCGAGTGGATTCTCACCGTCCCCGCCATCGCCGTCGGCGGGGCATTCCTGTTCTCAGGCATCGTCACGGCGGGACTGGACTTCGACGTCGACGACGGAATCCTGGTGAACTGATGCACGACTGCGACTGATCACGACTGCGACTAATTAAGAATCAGGCCCGAACCCAGTTCGCGAACCGACGTGGCAACAACGGACCGAACAGGTTTGGGATCCGCCCCACAGCTGGGTGGACGCGGAGCCAACTCCGACGTCTGCGTTTCCACTTCCCAACTCCGCCCGTCGACGTGCTCGACGATGCACAGCTGACCGCCCAGATCGTCTACCCTCAGATCGTCGATGCCGCAGGGAATATACTGCCGGACAGCAATTTCCGCGACCTGTCCCACCGAGTTCCACGGACTCCGGCCCCGCAGCCCAGGAAGATGAACTTGACCGCTGACCGCAGACTCCACCGCCGCAAGGCTTTCCGCCCCGGACAGTCGGCCGTAGGTATAGCCACTGGGCAACAGGATCATCGACGGCGCAAACCGATGACCACCCGTATGCGAGCATTCCCACACGTTCTCACCGAACGCCGGAACCAGCTCCGCCGCAATCGGCCTGCCCAGAACTGCGCAACACTGATCACGTTTTCCGTGCGCGCACACCAGCACCACGGGTTCGTCGACCCTGACACCCAGTCCTGGGGCCGGCCCACTGAGCAGAGCGAAGTCGATGTCGAGAAGATCGAACGGCGAATCGATCTGCAGTCGTTCACACCACGAATCATCGGGATCGGAACGAGCAAGAAGCACCGTGTGACCGGCAGACAGTGCGCGACCGGCAGACAGTGTCTCGTTTCGACCGGGATGTCTGATGAACATCACACGCACGTCCGCAGCGTCCGCGCGTCGACTCAATTCGGTGGCAAGTTCCTCCCCGAGAGCCGTGCCGTCGAGAACATCCCGACCCCAGGCACCGACAAACTCGAGGCACACCCAACCACGCACAACGGCCGCCGTGCCTTCCAACGGTTCGTCGACGGCAGACAACGCTGAGCAGGTCTTGGCTTCGGTCACGAGTGCCATTGTGTCAGCCCTCGTCAGTGAAACTTCTTACCCTCCTCGAGTTGGCTGATGAACTTCTGTATCCGGCGGGTCCTGGTCTCCGGGCGCTTCGCTTCCAACAGGCGATAGAAGATCGCGAACCGATTAGTCGAATTCAACGTTTCGTAGAAGGCCTGTGCTTGGGGATTCAAGGCCAATGCGTCGAGGAAATCCTGCGGCACCTCGGCTTTCGCGGACCCTTCGTACGCGCGCTCCCACCTGCCGTCGGCTTTGGCTTTCTCGATTGCAGCAATGCCCGCGGGTTCGAGCAATCCTTCACTCTCGAGCCTCGCGACAATCTCCACGTTGCGTTTCGACCACGGGCTACGCGTCGTGCGCGGCGAGAACTTCCGCAAGAAAAAGTTGTCGTCGACCTTCCTCGGCAGACTGTCGATCCACCCGAAACACAGGGCGACATCGAGCGCCTGGTCGTAGTCGATCGACGAATGGGGTGATGACTTCTTGGCCATCTTCAGCCACACCCCTGGACTCACGTCGTAGTTCTCGGATAACCACCGACGGAATTCCGCGCCGTCCGCAAAGTATTCGATATCCAGTTCCGGCGCCATCAGTACTCCTCTACCCGATTCCTACGGCCACCCGGCCACTGAGCTACCCATACTCTGACAAATCCCTGCGACAGATATCCGAGACTTCCCAGTGCAAGCACCCATTTGCTGATGCTCACCGCTGTGGTGATCCGAACCGTCCTGTCGGTGATGTTGTCACGATGATCGAGCAGATACAGCCCGGTGATGTTCTCGACGTAGTCACCGGCAGCGGACAACACCGGCGCCGCGGCAAGCGCCTTGCGAACCGTCGGCGAGAGCGGGGTGCGCTCCCCCAACCGTCGGCCGGCGGCGCGCAATGCGACCGCGTAGATCGCCGGATGAACAAAGTCCGGGTAGTAGTGACTGCGGAACCGCGCCGTCTCCGCGCCGTCCATCTTCGCCAGAACCTCGCGGTACCGACGTGCGGAGAATGCCGTCTGCACCTCCAGAACCCGCGGACCCACCGGCCCCAGAAGTCTGACGATATTCGCCTGGGAGAGAACAAATACCGCGGACCACACAGCCATGGATCGCTGATTCGAAGTTCTGAACATGTCAGCAATCTTGCCAGTTGTGTGCGGCTTCACGTCAGTGGCGGCGTCCGGGTGAATGACTTGGACAAAAATGGGCATTCCCTGACGATCAGAACTGATCGATCACAGGAGTCCTCATGCCCACTGCCGCCAAACCGACGGTACTTTTCATCCACGGATTGTGGATGCATCCCAGCGCGTGGGACCCCTGGGCCCAGGCCTTCGCCGAACGCGGATACGGCACCATGTCGCCCGGTTGGCCTGGCGACGGCGCCACCGTCGGGGAATCCCGAGAACACCCCGAAAACATTGCGGGACACGGAATCGACGAGATCACCGAACACTATGCCAAGGTGATCGCCGACTTGGATGCTCCACCGATCGTGGTCGGACATTCCTTCGGCGGGCTTACCGCACAGAAACTTCTGGGTCAGAAATTAGCTTCCGCTGCAATAGCAATCGACCCCGCACAACCAAAAGGCGTCCTGAAACTTCCCCTCGTGCAACTCCGCAGCGTTCTCCCGGTCTTGTCCAATCCGACAAACTATCGGAAGGCTTACTCGCACACCAGAGATTCCTTTCACAAATCCTTTGCCAGTGCAATCACCAAGAGTGAATCAGACGCGCTCTACGAGCGATACGTAATTCCGGCACCCGGGCAACCACTCTTCGAGGCTGCGCTCGCCAACTTCAATCCCCACAGCCCCGCCCACGTCGACTTCAACACCGAACGCGGCCCACTGCTGATGATCGGCGGCGGACAAGATCGAACGGTCCCGAAAGCCAGCACCGACAGTTCGTTCAAGATGTATCACAAAGCGCCAACGGTCAACGAGTACAAGGTATTCGACGACCGTGGTCACTCACTCACCATCGATCACGGTTGGCGCGAAATTGCGGACTACAGCTTGGCATGGTTGAGCCGCAACACAGCAGGCACTCAGAACGGTGGTGGGTCGTTGCCGTAGTCGACGGTTTTGTGAGGCACGCGCTTTCGCGGTGTGGAGATCGGGAACGTTTGCCGGCGTTTGCGTTCCGCGTGTTGTGCTGTGCGGTGCTGAATCTTGACACGCCGGAGCTTCCGCTCACCTCGGATGCGGGCAGCTTTGTTTTCCAGACGAGTCCGTCGCGGTTTGCCGCCTTCCTGTGGCGGTGGTTCCTGCATCCCCGCGAGTAGTCCGGCATCTCTGGTGCGGTAGCAATGGCCTGTCTGTGAGGTCAGGGTGATGCTGCGATCCGGGTTCGGGGCGAGCTGCCACTTCCCGGAATGCTTGAGGCGGTGATGGTTGCGGCAGAACGCGCTCAGATTCGACGCGACCGTCTTCCCGCCCTGTGCGGGGTTGGTGTGGTTGAACGGAACTGTGTGGTCGAGGTCGCAATTCCAGGCCGGGACATCGCAGTGCGGCCACTGGCAACTGCCCGCGATGACCCGCAGCCACGCATCGAGTGCCGCGCCGGGGCGGTACACCGTCGCCGAGGCGGGCACAGGTGATTCCGGTACCCGCACTTCCCGAACGTCTGCGTCTTTCACGATGTCACGGGCATGCTCGGCACTGATCACGCCAAAGCCGTCGAGATGTGCAGGTTCGTTCGATCCTGGACTCAGGGTGGAATCGTGTACTACGACATGTACCAACGGCCGGCGAATGATCACCAAACCACTGCGGTCCTGCGGGCAATCACCGCGCTCGCAGTCACACACCAACACCGTCGAACCACTCACCAACGCGCCCAACGCATCCGCGCGCCGCTGCTCATACGTACGCGAATCACGGCGGCACACCGACATCGCCAACTCCCGCAACCGGCCGTCAAAGGCGCGGGCCTGCTCCGCCGGGATACTGCCCAGGATGCGGGCCATCCCGTCCTCGGCGGCACTGACCCCCACAAACCTGTCGGCGAGGGCGCGGCGGCGTCGTTCCCGCATCCCCTCCGGATCGACCCGGGCCACGATCCGGTCGATCGCCGCGGTCAACCGGCGACCCGTCAACCCGGTACCGCCGTCCACGGGTGGAGCCAACACCTGCTCGAGCAGCAAGCGTTCGACTTCGTCGATCAGCTCGTCGCTGACATTCGCGGTCGCGGACTCGATCAAACCGACACGGTAGAAGTCGAGTTCGCCGCGGGCCATCGCCGCACGAGTGCGATGCAACCGCGTCTTCAAAGCAAAACCCAAACCGATGAGCTTCCCGGCAGCAGCACGGCCCATCGTCAACACCGCACCGACCTCGGATTCCGCCAACTCGTGCGCCGACGACGTCCATGTACCACCCTCGACATGCTCGGCGCTGCGGCGGGTGAAAAACTCCGCCACCACCGCCAGCTTCCGCTCGACCAACATCGCCTCACACGAATGCAATTCGGCCATCAAATCAACGAGGGCGCAATCGGTTTCGGTACCACTCAGCTGTGCTGAGATACCGAAACTTCCCACCCCCGGATCGAACATTCCCCCACCCTAATCGAAATCCTGTTCGATTACGAGGGCTCCCGAAAACCAGTCGGAAAAGTCTGAATATCGACTGGAAACTTCAGGGCGGCTTAGCTTTTGACCTAGCTACCGGCCTCAATCATCACTGCGGCGTCTTCGGCACCGAACTTCTCCTCGAGCGTCTCGGGTGAGTAGTCGAGGTCGATCTCGGCCACGTCACGCCCACGCGCAGACTCGATTGCCGAGAGCCGTCGCTGAGCACGATCAGCCGCGTACTCGAGAAACTCCTGGTTGTCGAGACCGAAAGGCTGGACTTCGAACTGATCGTTGACCCAGTTGATGAGACCGAGAGCCATCGGCATCAACTCGCCCATGCGCGCCTGCACTACATCCCACAGGGCGTCGTCCGCAGCCACGTGTCGGCGGCACGTGAAGGTTCCCCACGCCATGTGGCGCCGCTCGTCGTCGCCGATCTTTTTGATCAACTGCTGCATCCCGGGCAGGATTCCCCTTGTGGCACATACCTTCTGCCAGGCGTAGTAACCCGTCAGCGCAAGGCTGCCTTCGATGACATGGTTGTAGGTGACGCTCGCCCGCACTTGGTTGACCGGGCTGGGGTCGGTCTGGAGAATCCGCAGCGACGCCGGCAACTCCTCGTAGAACAGTTGTCGGTAGTCCGGATTATCGGCGACGTAGGAATGCAGGTCGTCGGTGAGTCCGACCTCATCCATCCAGAGCCGGAAAACCTGTGTGTGCTTGGCTTCCTCGAAACAGAATTGGGTCAGGTACATCTCGTCGCTGAACCTGCCTTCAGCGGACATCGCCTGCATGAACGGTTGGATGTCCTCGGTCACTGCTTCTTCACCGGCGATGAACTGCGCGCACAGATACGTTGCGCTGCGCTGCTGCTCGCTGGTCAACTCTTGCCAGTCTCGAGCATCTTTCGAAAAATCGAGGTCTGCCGGGTTCCAAAATTTGGCATTTCCCTTGGTGAACAATCGGAGTGGAAAACAATCCCAGTTCAACCCTCCTGATCGGAGGGAACTGAATCCTTCTCGCCCCGGCGAGGTGACGGTCATGACATTCCTTCTTCCCGAAACGAAGACATATGTCCGAGGGGAATGCCCGCAGAACTCCGTCGTGAATCAGTTTTGCGGAATATTGCTCGACTCTGCCAGCGAAACGCCCTTTGCCTGCATCGCGGCAAAGAGTTGTGCGTTCATCTCGGCGGCTTTGGCGGGCTGGTAGGACGCAAAATTGAACGGGTTGGCCAGGTTGTTCGTCTCCAGGGGATCGGCAATCAGGTCGTACAGTTCGTATTGGGGCGCAGCAGTTCCCGCCGGGTCGAAGTACATCGTGTACTTCCACCTGCTGTCCCGAATGCAACGAATATGGTTCGGCTGCGTGACGATGTTCTGGCCGTCGGGCGTCGCACAGTTCTGATCGTCGTACGTGAAGAGAATCGTGTCCTGAACGTGCACGCTGGGTGCGTCCGGATACGCCGCCGCATCGACGAGCACGGGGGTGAGATCGGTGCCGAGAAAGTTCCACGACGCACGATCCGGCACTTGCGCGAGGTTGGCCAGAGTGGGCATCACGTCGATCAACGACGCCAACGCGTCCGTCTGAACGGGCTGTGGGAACAACAACGGATTGCTGATCACGAGTGGGACGCGCAGAGTTTCCTCGTACGCGTTGAACACCTTCTGCCGCAAGCCTCCGTGCGACATTCCCATCTCACCGTGATCGGACATGCGCACGATGACGGTGTCGTCGAGCAGCCCCGGAGTGGCTTCCAAGGCGTCGAGAACACTGCCGATGCGCTCATCCACCACCTTGTGCATGTAGGCGTAGAAGTTGATGTATCGCCTGGCCTGATCGGGTCCGAGCAATGGACCGAGTCCGGCGGCGAGCAACAATTCCGACTGCACCTGAGCGCTCGGTTTGTAGTTGAAGGCAAGGATTTCGTCGTAGGTCGGTGGGAGTTCGATGCCCTGCTCGAAAGCTCCCGGCGCATCCGACCCGTAGTTGTCGCACGTACCACTCATCGCATCCCACGACTGGGGATATGCAAGGACGTCGTGCGGATTGACGAACGATACGATCAGCGCAAAAGGCTTGTCCCCTTTGGCATCCGGTCCGGTGAGAAATTCGACGGCTTCCTCGGCAGCGCGGCGGTCGTGATCGGCGCATCCGCCGCCGAAATGGTCTGGGTTTGTGTCCTGTCCGGCATCAGGTGGTGTCCACCCGCCGAAACCGAATGCGGCAACGTCGTCACTGGACGGATCACCACCGGATGCTCCCTTGCTCAGATGCCATTTCCCCCGGTACTGGACGTTGTACCCGGCGGATGCCAGCATCTTCGCCATGTTCTGCTCCGACGTCTGCAACTGCGGTTCGGTGGGAGATACGGTGCCGCCCTCGGTCAGGGTTCTGGTCACACCGTGTTGCGCGGGATACAGCCCGGTAAAGAACGTGCTCCGACTGGGCGAACACATCGCCGTGTTGCAGACCGCTTGATCGAAAGTCAGTCCGTGACGCGCAATGCGTTGGCGATGAGGAAGATTCCGCTCCGCCCACCCTTGCGGCCAGTACATCGGCCGTCGTTCCTGATCGGTGATGATGACCACGATGTTGGGCTGAGCGGGAAACGAATCACTGGGCGCTGCCCGCGACGGCGCGGCTGCGGCGCCCGCCGACCCGATATCCGTCATACCGGCAAGAGCCAAAGCGCCCATCCCGCCCAAGAACATCCGACGCGGCAATCCGTGACTGCACTGGGGGACGTTCGCGGGTTCTGGGCTCACGTGATGACGTCCTCTCACAGTGTGTCTGCTAGAGCATGTGTCTGCTAGAGCAGTGTGTCTGCACAGAGTTGACCGTCGGCGGGTTCTCTACACATCTGGACGCGCGGTTTACGAAATAAAAGGCACCACCGCGGCCTCGAATTCTCGGTAGCCGTCCCGATGAACGCTGTGACCGGTGCGAAATGACCTGACCTCACACCGCTTGACCGTGGCGCTTACCTCGCGAAGCCGATCGGAATCCACCATGCCGCCGAGGCCACCACGCAAGAACAAGGTGTCCGCTTCGATCAGCGGCAAGGATTCCCACCACAGTTGATCCGGTTGGCGGAACTGCGTCAGCGCCGATCCCGTCATCGACTTGTCGAAGGCCAGGGCAGCCCGCGGATGTCTCACCAAACTTGTTGTTGCGTGCCACAGTTCGGACATGCTCGGCAGCTTGCGAGAAAATACCTGCTCCGGATCGCCGGGACGCAGTGGGAGCGGCGCTTCCTCGATGACCAGCTTGCGAACACCGGTCGTCCGCCGCTGCGCGATCAACGACGCGGCGTGCCCGCCGAGCGAGTGCCCCACCAGGTCGACGTGATCGAGTTCCAAGTGATCACAGACGTCCATGATGTCCGCGGCAAATTCCTCGAACAGGTACGACGACGCCCGGGCACTGCGCCCATGCCCACGAAGGTCCACCGAGACAACCCGTCGATCGCGGGACCGCAATGCTCTGGCGAACCGATCCCATGTGCCGCTGTCGCCGCCCATGCCGTGCACGAGGACGACAGGAGGCAGTTCGGCAGTCCCGGAACCGGCCCCCGAATCGCGGTAGCTGATCTCGATTCCACCGGCACTGCGCACGTTAGCGATACTCACGATGTTCCAGATTAGCCGTATTCACTCGTACACACCTTCCACCGACCACTCGCCACCCTCACAGATCATCAACAACGCGCGTGATTGTTCCAACAGCACCTGCGCCCGCGCCGCCGTTCGCACCGCGGCCGAATCCCACCATCGCTCGTCGACCGGCCACGGACCTGCCCATCCTTGCACCGCCCATTCCTTACTCCCCCACTTCAGCCTCGCCGGATGCGCGCTGAACACTCCGCGTTCCGTGACGTACACAGCTTTGCCCGACGCGTCTGTCAGCCACACCCGCGGATTGTCGACGTACACCGATCCCGGTGACGGTTGAGGTAGCAGCCCCGGCCACGGAGCCCCCGGATCATGCGCTGCTACCCGCTCATCACCCAAGGGCACCAATGTAATTCGCTCCGACGGCCCCCTCCCGCCACTGAGGACACCCACCTGGACCGACTCGCCGCCCAAGAGCCCCTGCACTCGCACCAACGCTCGCTTGGCCCGTTCGTCCTCATCACCCACTCCGCCCCAGAGGCCCAATTGCAAGGCGCCGGCATTGACCACCTCCACCGGTTCGAGGCGCAGCACGGTAATTCCTGCGGTTGGCTTGTCCTCACTGCGGCCGGTAAGCCACCCGTCGAGTTGCCACCGCACTCGATCAGCCGTTCCTTCCGGCGTCAGCGGCTCGGCGCAGCGCCACGTACGAGAGAGGTTCTCGCCGTTTCCGGTGCTTGCCGATATCAGCAATCGCGTGCAGGCGACGCCGGCGCCGGACAACGTGCCATGCAGCAAAATCGCCAGGGCGCGCCCGGCGAAGGCCGCGGCGTCCACACGTTCGATAGGCGGATCGTAATGCTGCTCCACGTCGAGATCCGGTGGCAACGCCCTGGCCGACGGTGGTCGTTCCGGTTCACCGCGCGCCGCCCGGTGCGCCAACACCGCATCGGTACCGAACCGCGACGCCACGTCGACGGCCGGCAAGTCCGCAAAGGCGCCGATGGTTCTGATCCCGAGCCGGCGCAGCAGATCCACCAGCTCACCGCGATGCGGTGCGGACAAACTCGGCTCGGCCGCCAACTCCGACATCGGCAGCGGAGCAAGAAACCGAGCGCCCTCGCCGAGCGGTACCAGCGCGGCTCGTCGTGCAGCTATCACCGCGGTCGACAACTGATCGGCCACCCCGATCTGGCATTCGACTCCCACGGCAGCAACCTGATCCACCAACCGTTCTGCCGCGGCCTCCTCGCTGCCGAAATAGCGACTGGCACCGCGTGAACTCAACACCAGCAGGCCAGGACGAAGCACCTCCACACCGGGCGCAGCCGCATCGAC
Source organism: Rhodococcus sp. AD45-ID (assembly GCF_003023755.1). NCBI lineage: Bacteria > Bacillati > Actinomycetota > Actinomycetes > Mycobacteriales > Nocardiaceae > Rhodococcus > Rhodococcus sp. AD45-ID. The sequence continues at coordinate 749,986 of NZ_PYHL01000001.1, forward strand.
AGCCGCTGCAACCGGCTCGAACAATCGGGCATCCCGCTCCGGATCTGCCGCCGCCACATACAGTTCCGGGCACCGCGCCTGCGACTCGCGTCGGCGCAGCCCACGGCGCACTCCTTCCGATCTGGCCGTCGCACTGCACGCGATCACCCTGTTGCCTGACGTCACCGCAACCGGGTGAGTAGCCGGAAGGTCGGCTACAGCGGCAGCCGCCACTGCCGGCCAGTCCGGACACCAGAGCGCCAGAACCCTGCTCACAGTGCCACCACCTGAGCTGCGGCCACCACTTGCGCTGCGCCCACCTCGAGTGCAGGCTTCCATTCCACCCGTCCCGCTGCGCTGCAGATATCCAGACGGGTGGTGCGCGGCTGGAACGAGCGCCCGCGGGCACGCACGGCAAGGCTGAGCGATTCGAGCCGTCCCCGCCCCAGCGCGCGTCCGCACCCGAAACCGCCGTAACCGTTGACCTGCGCCTCCAGCCGCACCTCCACACCATCCCAATGACCATCCGTCACAACAAGAGTGGAACCTTTACTGCGGGCGCGGGCCACCACTGCCCGAGCCCGCGACGGGGGCACGGACGCACCCGCCAATCCCAGAATCACCAGATCCATACCGTCGAGCAGCACTGCGGCAACTTCGACCGGATCGGACCCCGGATCCGGGACAAACGCAAGACGCTCCAACTGCGCACCCATCTCGTACGCGGCCAACACTCCCAACTGCGGCTTGCCGACAACGGCAACATGTCCACCAGACGCGGTCACCGAGGCCACCAACCCCACCAGCAACGACGCGGCCCCGGATACGGACACCACGGTTCCCCGCACCAACCCGCCCTGCGGCAGCAACTCTGCGATACCGGCCGGCACGGGCAGGATTCCCGCCTTGTCCGCCCGATCCCCGGTCACTCCTACTGCAGCCTCGACGGGAATCGACGACACAACCTGCCCGTCACCGCGAGCCGGGATGGAGGCCATCCGGCTGCGGAGTTCCGCCAACCGCTCCTGGCGGGACACGCCCGCCGCCTCGGCAACGCTCTCTACCACCGTCACTTCGTCATCCCCGTCCTGCGATACTTCCGGCAATCTTTTTCAAGCCGGCAAACCACGGGGAAGTCGGGGTCTGACACGCATCGAACAGACAACACAATCGAACATAGTTTCGATTCGTTTCCAGTAAAGCCTGCCCCTGAGGACCCGTCAAGCAGCGACAAAAGTCCGAAGTTCACACAAACCTCGAGGGTCACACCCGTATCAATCCTCTAACCTGGAGTGGTGACATCTCGAGAGCAGACAGGGAGGGGCATCGGCCCTGAATACCTGCTGGCAGGGCGGTACCGACTCCGATCCAAAATCGGCGGCGGCGGCATGGGCGCCGTCTGGCTGGCCCGCGATACCCTCCTCAGCCGTGATGTCGCGGTGAAACAGGTCACAACCACCGCCGGACTCGACAACGAGAGCGCCGAGGAGATCCGCGCTCGAACACTTCGTGAAGGCCGCAACGCCGCCAAACTCTCGCACCCACACTCCATCGGCATGTACGACGTCGCTCTCGAAGCCGGCGAACCGTGGCTGGTCATGGAGTACTTCCCGTCCCGCAGCCTCGCGCAGGCCATGAACCTCGCCGACACTCTGCCGCCCCTCGAAGTTGCTCAGATCGGCGCTCAGATCGCCGCAGCACTCGCAGAGTCGCACGCTGCCGGAATTGTGCATCGAGACATCAAACCAGGCAACATTCTTATTGCCGATCGCGGCGACTCCCTGGGCATCGTCAAGATCAGCGACTTCGGAATCGCGCGCGCCAAGGGCGACGGATCGGACCGTCAAGACGAAGTCATCACCGGCACTCCCGCATACTTCGCCCCCGAAGTGGCCCGCGGCGACGATCCCACCGAAGCGAGCGACGTCTTCTCCCTCGGCTCGACCCTCTTCACGGTGATCGAAGGCCAACCACCCTTCGGAATCGACTCCGACGCAATTGCATTGCTGCACCGAGTCGCCAAAGCCGAGATCTACCGTCCCACCAAATCCGGACCGCTCACGGACGTGCTGCTCCAACTTCTCGAACCGGACCCGACGCGTCGGCCCACCATGGCCAAGGCCCGCGACGCACTCGCCGCGGTAGCAACCGGGGGCGGTTCCGTCGATCAGTTGATCGACATCCCCGTGTTCTCGTCCGACGGAGCGGTTCCGGCGTGGGCGCACCGCACCACCCAACTCCCCGACCCGCACCGACGCAATCGCCTGGTGGGCCCCACGGTCACCGGATTGCCTGCAGTGCAACAGAATACGCCACTCGGCTCTGTCCCCAGCCCGCTCGACCTGTTCTCGTGGCCCCCTCGGATACCCACCGGCCCCGCCGACGCGAGCACCCGGGACAAAGTGGTCGCCTGGGCGCCACTGGCCATGACCGCGATGGTGGCGATCATCATCGCGGCCATACTGATCGTGCTTGTACTGGTGTTCACGGTTTAAATATTTGCTACTTCAGCGCCGACGCAGCCGGCCTGATGTTGGCGTTGAGATGAAACATGTTGTGCGGATCGTACTGTGCCTTGATCCTGGACAGGCGTGCATACTTGCCGGATCCGTACGAACTGCGAACCCGCTCTTCGTCGACGTCGGTCATGAAATTGACGTAGCCACCGGGATTGGTCGACAAGGGACGCAACGCTTCCCAGATATTGCGCACCCACGTTCGATCCAGATCCAGAGTCCCGGCATCCGTTGCCGTGGCCGTCATGTTGCACACGTAGTGCGGGGCACGGGAACCACCGAACGCCGTATCGTCGTCGCTGACGGCGGTGAACGCACCCTGCAGCGGAAAGATCGGGATGAACGACATCGGTGAAGACTTCTTCACCGCATGTTCGGTCAGAACACCGATCACGTCATCGGAGAGATCCCCTAGGTCCAGAGCTTTCTCGTACGCGTACGCACCCCACGGTTCGGCATCGTCGAGCATCGACTGCAACCCCGTGTACGGGAGCGGCGTGACGAACTCGAACAGCGGCGGCAGCCCTTCCCTGATGGGCGCAATCACCTGCGCATGCTCCTCGGCGGAACCGAAACCTGCCACCAGCAAGGCATATCCGGGATGAAAGTGGAACTGCTCCGGTACAAACGCCGCGGGCGGCGCGGACAGGCTCGAAGCAATCAACGCACCCGTGTTGCGGGGCAGAGCCGGCACCACGTCGCGGCACAGACGCAGCGCATCCGGTCCGTCGTCCATCCCCCAGAAGAAGAACCCGAGATGCACTTCCGGCCCGATCGCGCTCAGCCGGTACTCGAACTCGGTCACCACACCGAAATTACCTCCCCCGCCTCGCAACGCCCAGAACAAATCGGGGTGGTTCTCTTCCGACGCGCGCACGACCTCACCGTCGGCAAGCACAACCTCCGCCGACGCCAGATTGTCGATCGACAATCCGAGCGTTCGCGTCAGCCACCCCATACCGCCGCCGAGTGTCAGACCGCCCACTCCGGTATCGCTGATCACCCCACCTGTCACAGCCAGGCCGTGTTCCTGCGTCGCGGCGTCCAGGTTCGCCAACGTCGCCCCGCCGCCTACTCGCGCCCTACGCGCCGACGGATCAACAGTGACGTTGTTCAGTGCACTGAGATCGATCATCAGACCGCCCTCACACACCGAGGCCCCACGATACGAATGTCCACCACCTCTGACGGACACCTCCAAGTCATGTTCTCTGGCATAACCCAGTGCCGCAGCCACATCCGACGGCGAAAGGCACCTGGCGATCCCAGCCGGGTGGTGATCGATCGAGCCGTTCCAGATGGCCCGCGCGTCGTCGTAACCCGAATCTTCCGGGCCGAAAACCGGGCCGGTGACGGACGATCTCAACGGCGCAATATCAATGCTTGTCATGACGTACTCCTGACACCGGTGACGAGTAGATACTCCCAGTCCATGCCCGGAGAATCCCCTCCGGCGCTGGAATCTCCTCCTTCGCTGTACTTGCGAGCCAAGTCGACGAGATCCCGGTCGAGGGCCTCCACCTTGGCGTCGTCGCCCGCAATATTGCGGTAGACGGCGATGGTCGGTCCGTAATTCTCCTTGAAGAAGTCGCGGAAGTCTTCCGGATCGCGGAACCTGCTCACCTGCAGCACTTCTCGACGCGCAGTCAGGTCGCGAACTCGGTCACCGAAAAGCTCACGAACATGACTCTCCTCACCCCACAACGGCGGTGGCTGCGAACCAGGAGGGGGTGCAGGTGCGTACGGTTTCATGGCTTTGAACATCTCGCCGATGAAACCTGTTGGTGTCCAACTCAGTACAGCGATCCTGCCGCCTTCCTTGCACACTCGAACAAGCTCGTCCGCTGCCCGCTGATGATGCGGCGCAAACATCACACCGACGCACGAGAGCACCACGTCGAACTCACCGTCTTCAAACGGTAGATCCTCGGCATCAGCCTCCCGCCACTCGAGTTCGACATCCGCGTCGGATGCCATCTTCCTTCCCGCATCGAATAATTCGGGAGTCAAGTCCGTTGCCACCACCTGCGCGCCGAGTGCCGCCGCAGGAATAGCCACATTGCCGGAACCAGCCGCGATGTCGAGAACCCGATCACCGGCGCGCACGCCGCCTGCCGCCGCCACAACCGGCCCGAGTTCCGGGATGACCTCCGTTGCCACCGCAGGATAATTGCCCAACCCCCACATCACCCGGTGCTTGGATTTGAGGGCTCGATCCAACTCCGCTGCTTCAGTCATTATCGTTCTCCTCCATCAATTTTCGCAGTACCGATTTCCACTCTGACCTCGACGTTACGACCATCGAGTGTCACCGATCCAGTACTGGATCTGTACCAGCCCCACGCATCGGCCTACGATTGACAAGTGGGGTCGTCGTACCGCCAGTTCTGCCCCGTCGCCAAGGCGATGGAGCTACTCGACGAGCGCTGGACGCTCCTGGTCCTGCGCGAACTCATGATGGGAAGTACCCATTTCAACGACCTGCGACGCGGCCTTCCCCGCATGTCGCCGACGTTGCTGTCCAAACGTCTGCACCAACTCACTGCCGCCGGAATCACCTACCGAGACAACACCGACGGTGTCGTCACTTACCGCCTCACCGACGCCGGACGCGAACTCCGCCCCGTCGTCGAGGCCCTGGGGATCTGGGGCACCCGCTGGATCGGCGAACTCGGCGACCAGGATCTCGATCCCAAACTCCTGCTGTGGGACATGCATCGACGGGTGGATCACTCCGCTGTGCCCGACGGAAAAACAGTGGTGCACTTCGTCTTTTCCGAAATCGATCGGCAGTCACGAAACTGGTGGCTGGTCATCAACTCCGACGAGGTCGACGTCTGTGACCTCGACCCGGGTTTCGAGGTCACCGTGTCCGTATCGGCCGGGCTCAGGCCGTTGACCGAGATCTGGCGCGGCGACCTGACGTGGTCCGACGCCATTCGATCAGGTGAGGTCACCATTTCCGGGCCGGAAGCCCTGCGTCGCAGTTTGCCTTCGTGGTTCGAACTGTCCACCTTTGCATCCGTTCCCCGACCCGCTTAGCGCACGCCCCACCAGGCTCGTTCCGTCCTGTTACAGAGCTGTTGCAGACCGTGACACCGTCGACGAACAGTGACGACCTCCTGGTGACACTGACCGAGCAGTCTCTGCACTATGCCCAGCCACCGCGGAATCGCCGGCCCCGTCGCACACCGAGCAGTCGCACACCGAGCAGTCGCACTCGGAGCAGTCACACTCGGGGCGCTCATGCTCAGCGCGTGTTCGTACACCGAGGCGGCCACACCCAAGAGCGATCACTACCTTGCCACTCAACCTGATTCAGGACCCTCAGGCGGCGAGATCGAGGACGGCCTCAGCGCGGCGGACACCCATATGCCCGCGCTGGCCCGCCTCGATTCCGCACTTCTCGCGGCGCTGCAGATGGCCGCAGCGGATGCGCGGGCATCCGGGGTGGACATGCATGTCACGTCGGGTTGGCGATCAGCCGCATACCAACAGCGACTGTTCGACGAAGCCGTAGCCAAGTACGGCAGCGTGGACGAAGCGTCCAAGTGGGTGCACTCCCCGAGTCTGTCCAAGCATGTCAGCGGACAGGCAGTAGACATCGGACCGACGGATGCCGACGACTGGCTTATCCAGCACGGCAGCGATTACGGCCTCTGCCAGACCTATGCAAACGAGATGTGGCATTTCGAACTGGCGACCACTCCTGGTGGGGAATGCCCGCCCCAACGCAACAACCCTTCGGATGAAAGAGCGGAAGGCTGACCATGACACGAGTCAAACCAGCGAGACTGTTTGCCGCACTGGCACTCTTGATCCTCGGAGTAATCGAATTCGAATTGGCGGTCAACACTGCCGGTGGCCAGATCGTCGATCAACAACTCATGGTGGGCGCGGCCACGTCTGAAGTCCTCGGCGTGTTCTCCACTGAGTTCATCGGCCTGCTCACCCCGATCCTGATAGTGGGAGGAGTGCTCGTGGTACTCATGATCACGTTGCGCAACAACCCGATTGCGCTGGCACTGCGCGTCGCCGTCGTGACCCTCGGCCCCATCACGACGGCCTGGGTTCTCAAACAGTCGCTGGATCGACCAGACCTGAACGGTCTTGTCATGCATAATTCCTTCCCCAGCGGGACTCTCACCGCCATCACTGCTCTGGTCTGCGCGACAGTGCTCGTCACACCGGCCAGGTGGCGGGGCGTCGTCGCCGTCAACGGCGCGCTGATCACCATCGGGACCGCGATCTCGGTAGTCGTGTTGCAATGGCACCGGCCGAGTGACGTGCTGGGTGCACTACTCCTCGTCGGTTGCTACACCCTCGCCGTGTCGGCATTTCCGTTGAACACCACCGCCGCACGGCACGCGGTACTGGCAAACTCCGGCAACGAACGGCTCTCGAAAGTGTGACACCTGTACCGTGGGCTGACCGAGATTGCTCCGACCCCGGAAGGCCCCTAATCATGGTGAATATCCTTTTCATCGAAGACGATCCAGCCGTGGCCGAGGCAATCACGTTGGGACTGAACCGACTCGGGCACAACGTCAGCCATCGCCCCGACGGCAACAGTGATTTCGACGACGTACTCACCACCACCGACCTCGTCCTGCTCGACCTCGGACTCCCGGGTGCCGACGGTTACGAGATCTGTCGACGCATCCGCACGCGTAGTTCGATCCCGATCATCATTCTCACCGCTCGATCCGACGACATCGACACCGTTGCCGGCCTCGAGGCCGGCGCCGACGACTACGTCGTCAAACCGGCCAGTCCGCGTGTCCTCGACGCTCGCATCAAAGCCGTCGTGCGTCGGTCGGCGCCCGCAACGACGCGAACAGATGCAGTACCGGCGGCAGAGACATTCGGCGACTTGGAACTGGATCGATCGTCATTGCAGGTCCGCAAGGGCGGAACGCTGCTGACCCTGACCCCGACCGAGCTCCGGCTGATCCTGGCACTGACCGAGAATCCCGGACAGGTTCTCAGTCGTCGACAGTTGTTGTCCGCAGCCTGGGACCAGGAGTACCTGGGCGATTCCCGAATCGTCGACGCAGCGGTGCAGCGACTGCGTGGAAAGATCGAGGACGACCCGGCCGTACCGACAGTCATCGAAACCGTGCGCGGCTTCGGATATCGCTTCAACACCGGCTCAGGTCGATGAGACCGGCCTGGCTGCGCGTCGACGGTCTGCGGACCCGGCTCGTGCTGGTGTTCATCGCAATCGTCCTGATCATCGCCGGAGGAACAGCCGGCGCGGTATCGCTCATGGCGCGGTCGTGGATCTATTCCAATGCTCAGGACGTGGCATCGGCACAATTTCGCGACGAGCTACAGTCCCTCGACGGCATGCCGGTGGACGGGTTGACACCCGCCAACCTCTCACAGGTCTTCCCATCCGATCTGACCCTGATCACAGACGGTGAAGTAGTTCGCCAAGGATCCGTCGATCCCGCGACGATCCCGCCGAGCTTCGACAGCGGTTTGGACAGTTCGAAACTGATCCGCTTCGAGAGACTCGACTCCGAGCGCATCCTGCTGGGGATGTCCGTCAACGTCACGGACACGACCGCGGAGGACGGCTACGACAACCAGACACTTGTGAAAGCTGTCACCGTCCGGCCACTGGTGGGGGTACAGGACAAGTTCGACGACCTGCTCCGAGTCGTCGGTCTCACCCTCGCTGCCGGCGTGCTGGTCAGCGGTCTGCTCGGCTTCTGGATCGCGTCGACGCTGGTACGTCCGCTCAAGCGTCTCGACGCGGCCGCCGCCCGTGCCGCCGACGGCGATCTCAGCGTCCGCCTTCCGGAAAACGGAGTAGCCGAACTTGCCCAGGTGACAACAACATTCAACAACATGGTCGCACGCAACGAAGCGGTGATCAAAGGTCTCGAAGAATCCGAAGAGCAGGCAAGACGGTTTGTCGCCGACGTCTCTCACGAGCTGCGAACGCCACTGGCCGCACTGGTGCCGGTCAGTGAAATACTTCGCGAAGAGATCCCCAACCTTCCGCCCGACGCCGGTGCCGCCGCACGCATCGTGAGCAGTGAGATCGGCAAACTCACTCGACTCGTCGAGGATCTGATCGAAATGTCTCGCCACGACTCACAACAGGCACGCCTCGTCCTCGACGACGTCGATCTCGTCGAACTGACCGAGCGCACGCTGGAGAGCCGCGGCTGGACCGAAACCGTCGAGCTCGACGCGCCCGAAAGCATCAGCAGCAGAGTGGATTCGCGTCGGATCGACATAGTCGTCGCCAACCTCGTCGGCAACGCACTGCGGCACGGTTCACCCCCGGTACGCGTCGAACTCAGCGCCGAACCCGGCTACGCCGTCATCGCCGTCGTCGACCACGGACCCGGCATTTTGCCCCAGGACCGGCAGGCAATCTTTCGCCGGTTCTACAAGGTAGACACCGCACGCGGACGCAGTGAGGGCAGCGGATTGGGACTTTCCCTCGCAGTCGAGAACATCCACTTGCACGGCGGCACCATCAGCGTCGACCAAGTGGACGGAGACACGGTCTTCACCGTTCGCCTCCCCACTGCCGGCCACGAGGCGTGACCACATTTTGGGATTCTAGTTTCAGCATGTGAAACAGCCGGAGTACCGTCAGAGCCCTCAGCTAAAGAAGAATTGGGAGGCTCACCATGACTGAGGCGTCACGGTTGGAAAAATCGGTAGTCACACCGCGGGCATGGACGATGCTTGCCCTCGGTGTTGCCGCCCAAGCCGCCGGAACCGTCTTCGTCAGCACTCCCGCCTTCCTGATCCCCCTCCTGCATTCCGAGCACGGACTCTCCCTGGCGCAGGCCGGAACTCTGGCTGCAGCGCCCACTTTCGGTATGGTCCTCACGCTCGTGGCCTGGGGAGCGTTGGCCGACAGATTCGGAGAGAAGTGGGTCATCTCGATCGGACTTGCCTTGACCGCCGTTGCGGCCCTGGCTGCCACCACCACCGACAATTACGCGTTGCTCGGTATCGCGTTCCTGTTCGGCGGCATGTCGGCCGCCAGCACCAATGCCGCCAGCGGACGCGTGGTTGTCGGCTGGTTTCCGAAGGACCGCCGCGGATTGGCGATGGGCATCCGGCAGATGTCCCAACCCTTGGGCGTCACCATCGCGTCGGTCACCGTTCCGACGCTGGCTGCGCACTCGGGAATCGGTTCGGCGGTTGCTCTGTCCGTGGTTCTGAACGGCGCACTCGCAGTGGTCTGCGCACTTGTCCTGGTCAATCCCCCGCGGCCCGCCACCACCGCACAGGCACCGGTCGCGGCCGCCAACCCCTACCGTTCGAACTCCTTCCTGTGGCGCATCCACCTGGCGTCAGCTCTCCTGGTGTTTCCGCAGTTCACACTGTCGACATTCGGACTGGTCTGGCTGATCAACGAACAACACTGGGAAGCCGCCCCGGCCGGCCTGCTCATCGGAGCGTCACAGTTCGTCGGGGCGCTGGGACGCATCGTCGTCGGGATGTGGAGTGACCGCGCCGGTAGCCGGGTCGGCCCGCTTCGCCTGGTGTCGATGTCTGCCGCCGTTGTCATGCTGGCCATGGCTGCCGCCGACGCCGCCCCGTGGGGAATCCCGGCGTTGGTGCTGCTGATCGCTACCACTGTCAGTGTCGCGGACAACGGCTTGGCGTTCACGTCCGTCGCCGAAGCGGCCGGGCCTACCTGGCAGGGAAAAGCGTTGGGCGCTCAGAACACCGGACAATTCATTGCCGCGTCCGCCGTGGGGCCGGTGGTCGGCGCACTCATCGGTGTGGTCGGGTATCCCATCGCGTTTGCGATAGTCGCCGCCTTCCCCGCCGCGGCAATCCCGTTGGTACCGAGCCACGATCGAGATATCAGCGTCTAGTCAAGCGCCTAATCCTGGGTCCGACTCGGTTGTACCGCAGGCCCCGTCAGATCACAATGTGGTTTGCAGGCAACCGAATCCGTTTCCGGCATCGGCGGCGCCGCCGGAGCGCGGATCAGTACCGCCGCGATAGCCGCACCGAGCAACAGCAGTCCCACACAGATGTACATCGCGATCGTGAATCCGTCGGAGAACAGCGCCGGATCCGCCAGAGCTTCGGTGTTGATCCCCGCGATTCCCGGCAACGCGGCAACAGCCAGGAGCTGACTGGTTCGGGCAACGGCGTTGTTCACACCCGACGCAATTCCCGACTGCTCCACCGGAACCGAACCCAGCACAGCCGCGGTCAGCGGCGCAACCATCACCGACAAACCCAGTCCGAACACGAGAACTCCGGGTAGCACGTCGGTGAGGTACGACGCGTCGACCCCGATCCTCGTCATCAACACCAGTCCCACTGCTGCCACTGCCGGCCCGGCGGTCATCGGCAACCGGGGTCCGTGAATCTGCGCGTACCTACCGGCGCGCGAGGAAAAGAGCAGTAGCGCCACCGTGATCGGCACCGTAGCGACCCCCGCTGCCACCGGCGAATAGCCCGCGACCAGCTGCAACTGCAGCACCAGCAGGAAGAACACACCGCCCAGCGCCCCGTATACCGCGAGGGTCACCAGATTGGCGGCGACAAACATTCTCGACCGGAACAGCGACGGCGGCACCACCGCACTCGGCGACCGTCGCTCCACAACGACAAACAGGCACAACACAAGGGCGCCAACCACCCCGGCGACCAGGTTCATCTCGATCAACCCGTAGGTCAACGCACCGAGACCGACTACCGCACAGGCAGATCCGAGTACATCCAGACGTTCCGGAGGATGTGGGTCACGACTCTCCGGAACGTGCCGCACACTCGCCCACACGACAAGAGCAGCCAACGGCAAGTTCAGGAAGAACACCGACCGCCACCCGGCGACCTCCACGAGCCAGCCACCGAACAGCGGACCTATCGCTCCCGCAACTCCCCCGAGTCCAGACCACAAACCGATGGCGGCGCCCCGATCCTCCTCACGCAACGACGCCGAGATGATGGCCAAGCTTCCCGGCGTCAGCAGTGCCGCACCCACGCCTTGCAGGATTCGTGCCACCACCAAAAACGTGATGTCGGGAGCAATGCCGCACAGCAGCGACGCCACCGCGAACCACACCGTGCCCCACACGAACACCCGGCGCCTACCCCACCGGTCCCCCAGTGCGCCGCCGAGCAGAATCAACGACGCCAGAGCCAACGTGTACCCGCTGAGCGTCCACTGCAGGCCCGCCACCCCGGAACCCAACTCCTCGCCGATGTGCGGCAGCGCGATGTTGACCACCGTGCCGTCGAGAAGAGCCATGCTCGAACCGAGAACCGTGGCGGCAACAACCCAACGCCCACGTCTCGACGCCAGCGCCAGTGGTTCCGTCATGTGGTCCATGGTGCGCGTTCGTGGACGCTCGCGGAAGAGTTCAGTCGATCTGGCGGCGATGAGCCCAGCGTGTCAGCGCATTGCGATTGGACTGCTGGGTCTTTCGCAGGACGTTGGACGCATGCGTCTCGACGGTTTTCACGGAGATCACCAGCTCCTCCGCAATCTCGCGGTAGGTGTACCCCCGCGCGAGCAACCGCAGGACCTCGAGTTCACGGGGAGTCAGTGAATCGAGTTCCGGATCGAGTTGTGGTTCCGGTGCCGCGGATCGACCGGTGAAGGAGTCGAGCACAAAACCCGCCAGCCTTGGCCCGAAGACGGCGTCGCCGCCTGCGACCCGGCGGACACCGTCGGCCAGTTCGGCACCCGAAATCGTCTTGGTGACGTAGCCCCGAGCACCCGCCCGGATTACCGCGATTACGTCCTCAGCCGCATCGGAAACGCTGAGTGCCAAGCACACCGGACCGGAATCTATCCCGCGCAGCACAGCCACCCCGCCGCCGTCCGGCATGTGTACGTCGAGCAGGACCACGTGGGGTTTCGTGGAGTTGATCCCGGCGATCGCCTCGGCCACCCCACCGGCCTCACCGACAATCTCCATGTCGTCTTCACGGGACAATTCGGCCCGAACCCCGGAGCGGAACACCCCGTGATCGTCGACAAGGAATACGCGATACGGGGGTGTGGGCAAAACTGTCACTGGGGCGCTTCCTCCGGGTTGTCGACAAGGTCGGCGGGCTCGTCCCACTGTAAGTCAGAGTCGGTGCTCGTCTTGCCCCCGAGCGGCATGTGTACCCGGATTTCCGTCCCCTTGCCGATCGTGGAGCGAACCACGACGCGGCCACCACGACGCTCGATCCGGCCGCGAATCGACTTGGCCAGACCTTGACGGTCCTCTGGTACCGCGTCGACGTCGAATCCGACACCGCGATCTCGAACGAAGATGCTCACCTGATCACCTTCCACCTCGGCAAACAGGTTGATTTCCTTCTCGCCGGAGTGCTTCGCGGCGTTGACCAGAGCCTCACGCGTAGCGCCGAGAAGTGCGGTGAACGCTTCCTTCGGCAGACCGTCCTCGCCGTCCAACTGCACGTCACCCACCGTCACCGGACGCACCGTCACACCGTGCTGATCCTCCACCTCACCCGCGATGATCTTGAGCCCTTCGGTCAGGCTCGTGTGGTCGATCTCGCCGCCACTGAACAACCACTTCCGAAGCTCGCGCTCCTGCCCACGGGCAAGCCGCGCCACTTCCACCGGATTGTCGGACTGCTTCTGAATCAACGCCAACGTCTGCAACACCGAATCATGCAGGTGCGACGCGATCTCTTCACGCTCGTCGTTGCGAATTCGAGCGGCCCGCTCAGCCCCGAGCGCCCGCCACATCCGCAACCACAACGGCACCGTCAGCAAACCGGCGCCGATCAACGTCACGACGACGGCCAACAACGACGACCGCAACGCGTCGATGTCGACTTGCGCCAACACCACGACCGCCAGACCCAGCACGATCATCGATGCGCCGCCGACCACGCGCGTCCACGTCAGGACGGTCGGCCGCGCCGGCAACCCGATGACGGTACGAGGGCCTTCGGAATCGAACTCCCGCCACACCAGTGCCGCACCGACCGCAACAACAAAAAACGGCGCCAGTACAGAACCCGCCGTGCCGCTGAACAACCACGACAACGCCGCCGCGCCGCCCAGACCGAGAACGGCCAGACCGTAAGCACGCTGTCGCTCTGCCGCGCTCGGCTTCTCGGTGTCGGTACCCGCCGACACGAAAACCCAGAGAATTCCGTACGCGACGATGCCCGCACCGGCCATCGCAGCCAGAATCGCAAACGCGACACGGACCTTCAGCGCGTCGATACCCAGGTGATCCGCGATACCGCCGGCAACACCACCCACAATTCGACCGCCGGAGCGCCGCTCCAACTTTCGTATCGGCAGCGGCGCACTCACGAGCGCGGGATCAGACACAGATTGCACATAGTCGATACTGGCACGAACCCTGCTCGAGCACATCAGGGTCCAACCCTGAAGTCAGGCCAGGAGCGCGCCAAAGATCAGGGTTCACCCCTGATGCGGCAACACCCTCGAACACACCACGATGGAGCCATGAGTAATCCGACCTTCCAGGAACAGATCAACGATCTGTGGCGGACCCGCCCCGTGCGTCTACCGGACCAGGGTCACGTTGCCGGCGTATGCGCAGGAATCGGATACCGATACGGTGTCGACCCGATCCTCGTGCGCGTTGCCTTTGTCATCTCCACCATCTTCGGCGGCTCGGGAATCTTGCTGTACGTCGTGGCCTGGCTGACTTTCCCGCGCGCCGACATCGGCCAAACCGCAGCGGCGCCGGGTCGTCGCCACCGCTCGGACAAGCACACCAAAACCATCGTCCTGGTGGTAGCCCTTGCTATCGCCGCGACTACGATCGGTCCGCTCGGCGCCGGCCAGGGCGGTTCCGGACTGATCGGCGTCATGCTGATGCTCGGCGGCCTGTGGCTGCTCTACCAACGCCAACCTGTCCCACCGGTGCTGCCACCTTCGTCCACTCAGCACATCGGCGCCGGAACGGTCTATCCCGGAACAGGATTCACCCCGGGACCATTCACCCCGGGATACTTCGCCCCGAACCAGCCGCCGACGTACACGCCGTACACCAAGCTTCCCGACAGCTACGTTCCCACGGATCCGGCCGCAGCAACTTCGTCATCGGAATCGGCACCAGCAGTTGATCTTTCGAAGAGCGAGCCCGCCATCACGCCGCCCGCGTGGGACCCGCTCGGCGTTGCTCCCTTCGCCTGGGATCTACCCGACCCCGTGACCAAGAACCCTCCCCTGCTACCGCTTCCGCCTCGCCGTCGACGCTCCCGCTGGACCCTGACCGTCCTGGGCCTGGCGATCATCGCCGCCACCGCAGTCGGTGCCGCAGGCGCAGCAACCGGCAACGACTGGTTCACCCCCGGCCGTGTCGGGGCAGTCGGACTTGCCGTGATCGCACTCGGATTGATCTTCGGGGCGTTCTTCCGCAAGGGATACGGGCTGCTGATCGTCACCGGACCGCTCGTCGGCTTCGTGATCCTCGCGTCGCTGGTTTACCCGCTCGAGTTCGACGCGTCAGGTGAGCAGAAGTGGACACCGGCCAGCGTGTCCGAGATTCAGTCCTCGTACTCCGGCGGCTTCGGCAGCTTCACACTGGATCTGAGCGAGGTCACCTTCACCGAGGACAAGACCATCGACGTCTCGGCGGCATTCGGCGAGTTCAAGGTATTGCTGCCGCCGACGGTCAAGGCACAGAACGATTGCACAGTCGTGATGGGTGACGGATCCCGTTGCCTCGACGGTGGAGTCCACGCCGGCGCAGCGGCCGGACCTGATGCCCCCACCGTGACGATCAACGCCAAAGCCACATTCGGAGCCTTGGAGGTACACCAGTAATGAGCGACTACGACGACATCGGCAACAGCACCGAAGAACACGAGGAAACCTCGAAATCCAAGCGTCCGTCCGCACTTCTGCTCATCGCGGGAATCGCGGCATTCCTGGTCAGCGGATGGGCACTACTCGGACCCTTCTCCCTTGCCCCGGCAGCAGACATTCAATTCCGGTGGCTGTTCGTGGGAGCAGCAGTCATCGCCGGCCTACTGCTGGTGATTCTGCCGAACCGCAAATAGCTCGAACCACAAATAACACTGTGCGCCTTCATCAACCGCGGTCGGTTGACGAAGGCGCACAGCAATCAGCTCACTCCCACTCGATCGTTCCCGGCGGCTTGCTCGTCACGTCGAGAACAACGCGGTTGACGTCCGGAACCTCATTGGTGATGCGCGTGGAAATGCGCTCGAGGGTCTCGTACGGCAAGCGCGTCCAGTCTGCGGTCATCGCGTCTTCACTCGAGACCGGACGCAAGACGATCGGGTGGCCGTAGGTCCGGCCGTCGCCCTGCACGCCCACGCTGCGCACGTCGGCGAGGAGGACAACCGGGCACTGCCAGATCGTTCCGTCGAGGCCTGCGGACGTGAGTTCTTCACGCGCAATGGAATCCGCCTGGCGGAGGATTTCGAGGCGGTCACGGGTGACCTCGCCGATGATGCGGATACCAAGGCCCGGTCCGGGGAACGGCTGGCGTCCGACGATCTCTTCCGGCAAGCCGAGTTCGCGGCCGACTGCGCGGACCTCGTCCTTGAACAACAGGCGCAGCGGTTCGACCAGCTTGAACTGCAGATCTTCCGGCAGGCCGCCGACGTTGTGGTGGCTCTTGATGTTTGCGGTGCCGGTGCCGCCACCGGACTCCACGACGTCCGGGTACAGGGTGCCCTGAACGAGGAAATCGACGGTTGCGCCCTGAGAAGCGTTCTCGCCCAGGACATCGCTGACAGCGCCTTCGAAGCTGCGGATGAATTCGCGGCCGATGATCTTGCGCTTGGTTTCGGGATCGGTGACGCCGGCCAGTTCACCGATGAAGGTGTCGGCGGCGTCCACCGTGATCAGGCGAGCGCCCGTCGCGGCAACAAAGTCCTTCTCCACCTGGGTGCGCTCACCGGCACGCATCAGACCGTGATCGACGAACACACAGGTCAACCGGTCGCCGATAGCGCGCTGAACCAATGCAGCCGCAACAGCGGAGTCGACTCCACCGGACAGACCACAGATGGCGTGTCCGTCGCCGACCTGCTCACGCACCTGCTCGATGAGCGCGTCGGCGATGTTGGACGCCGTCCACGCTGCCGGAATACCGGCGATCTCGTGCAGGAAGCGGCTCAAAACCTGCTGTCCGTGCGGGGAATGCAGAACCTCGGGGTGGTACTGAACGCCGGCGAGCTTGCGGGCGCGATCCTCGAACGCTGCGACGGGAGCGCCGTCACTGGTCGCGGTGACCTCGAATCCCGAAGGCGCTTCGGTGACGGCGTCGCCGTGGCTCATCCACACCGGCTGCGTCGCGGGAAGTCCGTCGTGGAGCAGGCCACCGGACACCGAGATGTCGGTGCGACCGTATTCACGGGTGCCGGTCTCGGCCACGGTGCCGCCGAGAGCTCCGGCCATCGCCTGGAATCCGTAGCAGATGCCGAACACCGGAATGTCGTGGTCGAACAGTGCCGGATCGAGCTTCGGAGCGCCGTCGGCATACACGCTGGACGGCCCGCCGGAGAGCACAACAGCCAAGGGTTTCTTGGCCACGATCTCCTCGACGGTCATGGTGTGCGGAATCACCTCCGAGTAGACCTTGGCCTCACGGACTCGACGTGCGATCAGCTGCGCGTACTGCGCACCGAAGTCGACGACAAGAACTGGTCTCTGCTGCTCGATATCTGCCACACGTGCAGTCTAATCGCCCCAGCTAGCGAACCTGCGCACCCCCGGACTCTGCGCAGCATACGGAGTCCGGGGGCGACGAAGATCACCTCGCTACGCCACAGTGTTATGCCACTCCGGGCGCTGCAGTCTTCTTGCCGCCCGTGATCTTCACAATCGGAAGAACCAGTGCCGCCGGTGCCGACGCCGGAACCACCGGCGACTTGGGAGCGATCGGCGTCAACCGCTCGTAACCACTGCCCTGAGCGGGACGAAGGTCTGCCTCCCCCTTGTTCGGCCACAGCGACGCCGCGCGCTCAGCCTGCGCCGCAATGGTCAACGACGGGTTCACACCGAGGTTCGCGGACACCGCGGCACCGTCGACGACACTGAGCGTCGGGTAGCCGAAGACGCGGTGATACGGATCGATCACGCCGCGGTCGGCATCCTCGGCGATAGCGCAACCGCCGAGGAAGTGCGCCGTCAGCGGAACGTTGAAGATCTCACCCCACGTGCCACCGGCAACGCCGTCGATCTTCTCGGCAACCCGACGCGTCGCATCGTTGCCCTCGGGGATCCACGTCGGATTCGGCTGACCGTGGCCCTGCTTGCTGGTGACCTTGCGACGGCCGAACAGGCCTTTCTTCGTGTACGTGGTGATGGAGTTGTCGAGGTTCTGCATGACCAGGGCGATGATGGTTCGCTCGCTCCAGTCCTTGACCGTGAGCATGCGCAGCATCTGATACGGATTCTTCGCGACCACACCGAGGAACTTGACCCACCGTGGCTTGTCTCCACCGCCGTCGGTCATCAAAGTCTGCAGCAGGCCCATCGCATTGGAACCCTTGCCGTAGCGAACCGGCTCGATATGCGTGTCCTCGCTGGGGTGGAACGACGACGTGATCGCAACTCCGTGCGTGAGATCGAGATTGGGATCGACCTTGTATTTGCCTGCGCCGACAATGGATTCGGAGTTGGTGCGCGTGAGTTCGCCCAGTGTGCCGGACAGCTTTGGTAGCGCTCCGGTGTCCTTCATGTCGAACAACAGGTGCTGCGTTCCCCAGGTTCCGGCCGCGAGAATCACATGAGCGGCGGTGTACGTCCGACGGTTCTTGCGCGCGTATGCACCAGTGCGCTCGGTGAACACATCCCACGTGCCGTCATGGTGCTCGCGAAGTCCCGAGACGGTGGTCATGGGAATGATGTCGGCGCCCGCGGTCTCGGCCAAGCCGAGGTAGTTCTTGAGGAGCGTGTTCTTGGCGCCATGGCGGCAGCCGGTCATGCACTCGCCACACTCGATGCACCCGGTGCGCTCGGGACCGACACCACCGAAGTACGGGTCGGCGGCTTTCTTGCCCGGCTCACCGAAGTACACCCCGACCGGCGTCTGAATGAAGGTGTCGCCGACACCCATGTCGTCCGCAACGGATTTCATGATCTCGTCGGCCGGCGTCATGTGCGGGTTCCGCACAACACCGAGCATCTTCTGCGCCTGCTCGTAGTACGGCGTGAGTTCGCTGCGCCAATCGGTGATGTGCGCCCACTGCTTGTCCTGGAAGAACGGCTCCGGCGGCTGGTAGAGCGTGTTCGCGTAGTTCAGCGAACCACCGCCCACTCCCGCGCCGGCCAGAATCAAGCAGTCGCGCAGCAGGTGAACCCGCTGAATACCGAAGCAACCCAGCTTGGGCGCCCACAAGAACTTCTTCAGATCCCAGCTCGTCTTCGCGAACTCTGCATCGGCGTACCGTCGGCCCGCTTCGATGACACCTACCTTGTAGCCCTTCTCCACAAGACGAAGCGCGCTCACGCTTCCGCCGAATCCGGATCCGACAATCAGGACGTCGTAATCCGTCGCGCGTTGCTTGCCCATCAGGACACCTCCACCGTGAAAACGTAGTTACCCGTCAGTATGCACCCGAATGCTGTGACTGCCACCACAAGGGTGCCCTAAGCGTAACCATAAGTATCACCAACGCGCGAAAGTCCTGAACATAGACCTGTGGCCCCGACTTCCCATAGGAAGCCAGGGCCACAGATGCAGACAAATCAGGCGCGGACTGTCAGTCCGACCTTCTGGAACTCCTTGAGAGTGGAGTAGCCGGCCTTTGCCATGGAACGACGCAAACCGCCGACGAAGTTCAGCGAACCGTACGGATCGTCGGACGGCCCGGCCAGAACCTTGTCCAGCGAAGGCCGCTCGCCGTAGGAAACCGGAAGGAGCGCGCCACGAGGAACCGAAGGGTGCGCAGCAGCGGACGGCCAGTACCAACCGCCGCCTGCAGCTTCAGCCGACACAGCCAACGGCGTGCCGAGAACAGCAGCGTCCGCGCCGCACGCGATCGCCTTTGCCAGGTCACCAGACGTAGCGATGTCACCGTCGGCGATGACGTGGACGTAACGCCCACCCGTCTCGTCGAGGTAGTCGCGGCGAGCCGCAGCGGCATCGGCGATAGCGGTAGCCATCGGCACCCCGATACCCAGAACCTCACCCGTCGTGGTTGCACCCTCGGAAGAGCCGTAGCCGACGATGACGCCCGCCGCACCGGTCCGCATCAAGTGCAGCGCCGTGCGGTGGTCACTCACACCACCGGCGATAACCGGAACGTCGAGCTCGGAGATGAACGTCTTGAGGTTGAGCGGCTCTTCCTCCGTGCGCACGACATGCTCGGCGGAGATGATCGTGCCGTGAACGACCAGCAGGTCGATTCCGGCCTTGACCAGTGCCGGCGTCAGGGCGCGCGCATTCTGCGGGCTGACGCGAACCGCCGTCGTGACCCCCGCGTCACGAACCTGTGCGACCGCTGCTGCCAGCAATTCCGCCTGCAACGGCGCCGCATGCAGTTCCTGCAGGTAGCGGATCGCGGCGTCGACGCCACCGTCGGTTTCGGCAATCTCGACAAGACGAGCCAGCTTGGCCTCGACATCGGCATGACGGCCCCACAGGCCCTCGCCGTTGATGACGCCGAGCCCGCCGCGCTTGCCCAATTCGATTGCGAAGGTCGGCGAGACCAACGCGTCCGTCGGGTGAGCGAGGATGGGAATGTCAAACCTGTACGCGTCGATCTGCCACGTCGTCGATACCTCCTTCGACGAACGAGTCCGCCGAGAGGGAACGATGTTCACATCGTCCAGTTCGTAGGTACGACGGGCCGTGCGACCCATTCCGATTTCAACGAGGTCGCGCACGCGCGCCCCTTTCTCGTGACTGGTGAACTAGCGAACTGAACTTAGCGGGCAGCGTAATTGGGCGCTTCGACCGTCATGGTGATGTCGTGCGGGTGGCTTTCCTTGAGTCCCGCAGCCGTGATCTGGACGAACTGAGCGTTCTGGAGATGCTCGATCGTGGCAGAGCCCGTGTAACCCATTGC
Organism: Rhodococcus sp. AD45-ID; assembly: GCF_003023755.1. Lineage (NCBI taxonomy): Bacteria > Bacillati > Actinomycetota > Actinomycetes > Mycobacteriales > Nocardiaceae > Rhodococcus > Rhodococcus sp. AD45-ID. The sequence goes on from NZ_PYHL01000001.1 coordinate 770,475, forward strand.
CGCACGCAAACCGCCGGTGAGCTGATGCGTCACCTGCGAGAGTGGTCCGCGGAACGGAACACGACCCTCGATGCCTTCCGGAACCAACTTGTCCTCGGAGAGAACGTCGTCCTGGAAGTAGCGATCCTTGGAGTACGACTTGGCCTCACCGCGCGACTGCATCGCGCCCAGTGAGCCCATACCGCGATAGCTCTTGAACTGCTTGCCGCCCACCAGGATCAGTTCACCCGGCGATTCGGCCGTACCGGCAAGGAGCGAGCCGAGCATGGCCGTCGACGCACCGGCGGCAAGCGCCTTGGCGATGTCGCCGGAGAACTGCAGACCACCGTCGGCGATCACGGGAATGCCGAGAGGCTTGCATGCCGCGACTGCTTCGAGGATGGCCGTGACCTGGGGAGCACCGACGCCGGCAATGACACGGGTCGTGCAGATGGAACCGGGACCAACGCCGACCTTGACGGCATCGACGCCTGCGTTGACGAGTGCCAATGCACCCGAGCGCGTAGCGACGTTGCCACCGATGATCTGCACCCGCTCGCCCAATTCGTGCTTGAGCTTGACGATCATGTCGAGAACATTGGACGAATGCCCGTGTGCACTGTCCACCACCAGTACGTCCACACCGGCGTCGGTAAGCGCCATCGCACGCTGGAAGGCATCGTCGCCCGCACCGACCGCAGCACCGACGAGCAGACGACCGTCACGGTCCTTGGTGGCAAACGGATGCTGCTCGGTCTTGACGAAGTCCTTGACCGTGATCAGGCCCGTAAGCTTGCCGTTCCCGTCCACGATCGGAAGCTTCTCGATCTTGTGACGGCGAAGCAGACCAAGCGCGACGTCAGCGGTGACGCCCTCTTGCGCTGTGATCAACGGCATCTTGGTCATGATCTCGGCGACCGGACGATTCTGGTCGACCTCGAAACGCATGTCACGGTTCGTGACGATGCCGACCAACTGTCCGGCGTCGTCGGTGACCGGCAGACCCGAGATGCGGAAGCGAGCGCACTTCGCGTCGACCTCACCCATCGTGTCCGACGGCTTACACGTGACCGGATCGGTGACCATGCCGGCCTCCGAACGCTTGACGGTCTCGACCTGACCGGCCTGGACCTCCACGGACGAATTGCGGTGCAGAACGCCCATTCCGCCCGCGCGGGCCATGGCAATGGCCATCCGCGACTCGGTGACCGTGTCCATCGCCGAACTGACCAACGGGATTCGCAGACGGATATCGCGGGTCAGCTGACTCGACGTATCGACCTGGCTCGGAATGACATCGGACGCTGCAGGCAACAGCAGTACGTCGTCGTATGTCAGCCCGAGCATCGCGACCTTGTTGGGGTCGTCTCCTCCGGTGTGTACATGCCCTGCAGAACTAGTCATGCGGTCAGGACCCTCCATGGACCTAGATTCGCCTTTTCGGTAGCCGCTGTAACAGCTGCCTCGAAGCGGATTACGAAAGCTGGATATCGGATAGAAGGCACCTGCACAGAAAGATATTCCTGGCACCTTTTCCCGGCGTTGAACACCATGGTATCGGGCCGCACATTGGTCCGAACCATCCCACCCACGCTGCAAGTACGCGTAACGAGTGGCGCTGACCCCCCTGACCTGCGTACCGTGGTGCTGTGCGTGATCAACTGCCTCCCGGTCTGCCGCCAGATCCCTTTGCCGGCGACCCCGCTGACCCTTCCGCGGCACTCGATGCCATCGAGCCGGGTCAACCACTCGACCCCCAAGAACGGCAGGCAGTCGAGGAAGATCTCGCTGACCTCGCCGTATACGAGGCTCTCCTCGCTCATCGTGGCATCCGCGGCCTCGTGGTGTGCTGCGAGGACTGCCAACAGGACCACTACCACGACTGGGACATGTTGCGGGCAAACCTGCTTCAACTCCTCGTCGACGGCACGGTTCGGCCTCACGAACCCGCCTACGATCCCATGCCTGAGGCATATGTCACGTGGGACTACTGCCGTGGATACGCCGACGCATCCATGAACGAAGCGATGCACGGCGACGGATTCGACGCCTGACACACTGACAACAGTGGGCCGGCAAGCATTACGCTTGCCGGCCCACTGTTTTTGATTCCGTTGCTACTGAACTACGTTGCTACTGATTTACGTTGCTGCCTAACAGGTCTCGCGACGCTCAGGACGGCGTGTTCACATTCGGCGACGTTGTTGTCGTCCTCGACGAGGACGGGGTAGTTGTCGTCGGCAACGTTGTCGTTGTTGTCGTCGTCGGGTTCGCCGACGGACTCGGGACTGTTGACGACGGCGCAACTATCGCTGGGTTGGGCGTCGATGTCGTCGGATTGGTACCCGGCAACTCCAGATCCGAGGTCGGGCCAGGCAGAACGGGAATCGACGTCACCGGCGGGGGCTCGAGCGTTGTCAGCCCGTCAGTTGTGGTCAACGGCGGCGGCGCAGCCTGAGTAGTTGTTTCCTGAACCTGGGTCATCAACTTGCCCCAGCGTTCTACGAGATCCGTCTTCGCCTGCGAATCCTTCACAGCACCGGCACGCTGGGCAGCGTTGTCCAGAACCTTCTTCGCTTCGGGAATATCCCCGGCGGCCAACAACCGCTCAGCCTTCTCGAGCTCGGACGTGGTGTCGATCTTCGCGACTGTCGAATTAGCTTCTTCCGTGAAGACAACCTGCTTCACACCCCACAGTGCGTCGCCCGGTTCAGCCCCGTACGTGAGCATCGAGCCGCCACCGATCACCACCGCTGCGACAGCTGCCGCAGCGGCAACGGGGCGCAGTAGACGAAGACGTGAACGAGAACGTTCGCGATCGGCAATGCTGGGGGGCGCCGATTCGATCGCTGCGATCACATCGTCGAGAAGTGGGCCCTCCGGCATCGGGGTCGACACGACGTCATCGCGCCACTTCGACAGAATCAACGCCAGTTCGTACTGCTCAGTGCTATCGGTTACTACCGGCCCACCATGGGAAATTGCCTCGATCAGCGCGTCGTCGCGCCGAACCGCAGCCAGATCCACCGGTGCACCGTCGTCGGCGAGACCGGCTGTGAGGTCATCGAGATCGGAAGAATCACGATTCTCGTCTCTAGCCATAGCTCTCACCCGCTTTCGTTACTACTTTTTTCAGTTTCGCGATCGCCCTGTGCTGGGCGACTCGTACAGCTCCGGCGGTACTCCCGACGGCGGCGGCCGTTTCTTCAGCCGACAGTCCGACAACCAACCGGAGAATCAAGATCTCTCGATGCTTCTCCGGCAAGGTGCCGAGCAGTTCCTGCATGTGCCGGCTGGATTCCGAATCGAGCGCTCGCTGCTCGGGTCCATCGTCAAGTGCAATTACATCCGGTACTTCGGCTACGGGCTCCGACTTGTTACGGGCGGAGCTTCGATGGGCGTCAGCAACCTTGTGTGCAGCAATGCCGTACACAAAAGCCATGAAGGGGCGTCCCTGATCTTGATAACGCGGCAACGCGGTCATCACGGCGAGACACACCTCCTGCGCGACATCGTCGGCCGACAAGTGGCCTCTCTCCGCCGCACCCACCCGACCACGGCAATAGCGCACCACCATGGGTCGAATGTTTTCCAAAACCAAAGCTAGAGCTGTACGGTCGCCCTGCGCTGCAGCGGCGACCGCGGAGTCCAACTCATCGCTCGTATTTGTCATCGTCAGCGAAAATCCTGGCGTTACAGTGGCACTTCCCGAGCGGGTGTGCTTCCACTAACAGCGGAACCCTCTAAGAGTAACCATCCAGACCGACTGGTCCGCGCAGGCCTGGCCCGCCGCGGCAATGTTTCGACGTGTACAACTCGTCGGCTACCGCGTGGCACACCTCACAGAGGCATATCGGTGGCGCACCTCACAGGGACAGTTCACGGAACACTCCCCCGCGTGCCGCAACCGCAGCGCCGAGTGCGGCCGAATTCGGTGTCGTGGGGCTCCCGCTCACACCCTCGATCAGCATCGACGACGCCCACGCCAACGGTAGTAATCCAGACGAACGACACTCATCGAACACTTCACCTGCAAGCATTGCCGCCTGCCCCGGATCGAAACCTGTGAGCGCAGCGCATCGCAAAAGGTCCGACTTGACCTTGTGCCTGAGCGAATCACCACCGGCGGCGAGTTCGACAGCGCGTTCAGCGTGTCGAAGCGCCGGCGTGAAATCACCGGAAGCGAGCGCAAGTTCAGCCGAGACCCACTCGAGCCTGATCACCTGACGCCACAACCGCGCCGACTCACCTTCCAGACGGTTGATCTGCTCCGCGCAGCGCTCGAGCAGGCGCCATCCCAGCGCCAGGCGGCCCTGACCGAGAGCGTCGGCTGCAAGGCCGGTCAACGCGTCACAAGCGGCAGCGACCAACTCGGGAGAGTCACCTCGTCCGGCGACAATGGCAAGAGCACGTCCGTCGTCGTACGACGCCTTCGCGTGCCAGCCCGTTTGCCGCAGGAATGACGCCCGCGTGCTTGCGGACAACGAGGCATACACACAGTCGCCATCTGCGGCCAGGCCGGCGGTGCGCCGATCCACGACGTTCAAGGCGGCACGCGCCTGCGCATACCGCCCCTGACCACCGAGTGCGACGGCGCTCAACCACCACTCCTCGATGGTTGCCGGAGCGGAAAGCGGCGCAAGTCCGGGCTCTGTCCCGAATGCCACGGACTGAAGAGTTGTCGACACGGTCAAATCATTGCAGTGCCCTCGACCACAGATCGCCGCGAGGGGACCGCAGGATGCAACACCCGTGATTCCGGAGCCATTCACCAAATGTTCAACTGAAATTGAAACTTTCATTTTCTTGAATTATTAACGAATGCATATCCATTAGGTTAACTGCGGGTTACCTAATGGACAAACGTCCAAAGTGCGAATTGGGAACTTAGTCCCAATTCAGTCATTCGAAGGTCGCGCTAGAACGCCGACAATCACAGACGGCCACGAGCGATTCCGCTTTGTCCATAATACGAATACTCCCCCTGATCTGCCACTTCAGACGAGGAATATCTGCAGAACTTTACACATCACTCCACACTGTCAATCATTCGGCAACGGATCACTTACACACGAGGTGGTCGAAATGTAAATATTTCTCTCGTTAAATCTTGCTTTGCGAGATATGCCGCTCACCACTCATCGAGGCTATTGACGCGATTTACTCAGCACCCTTACGGTTAGCAAGCGTGAACGATAGAAAGCCCGGATAATCTTCGGGCTACTTGGTCCGCTCGTTGATCACGACGAGCTTGCAGTAAGGAGTCAACATGCCTGCACCTAATCATCTTCCCGGGCCGAACGCAGACATCTGGGACTGGCAGATGCACGGACTGTGCCGCGGAGTCGACTCCTCGATGTTCTTTCACCCGGACGGCGAACGCGGACGAGCCCGAGCGCAACGCGAAACGCGAGCCAAGGAAATGTGCCACCAGTGCCCGGTTCTCATTCAGTGCCGCTCTCACGCACTGACCGTCTCCGAGCCGTACGGCATCTGGGGCGGGATGTCGGAAACCGAACGCGAACTGTATGCACGCCACCGCCGGAACGGCCGCCTGGCGTCGTAAATCCGCGTAGGTAGAACCAAGCCTCCTCCCCTTCACTTCACTGCACTGCACTGCACTGCACTGCACTGCACAACCTGCTTACCCCGCAGACCGAGACCAGAGAGCCCCCGACGAACTCGGGGGCTTTCTCGTGTCTCGAGGTCTTTTCGTGTCTCGAGGTCTTTTCGTGTCTCGACCCATCCACCTCACTGCTGACTCCGAATGCCTTGTACGGAACGTGCACACCGGCACTTCATCTACGGAAGGCAGACCCATGAACACCTCCACTCGAGTTCTGGCAGTCACGGCAGCAGCGTCATTCGCACTTGTCGGCATTGTCGGTTGTTCATCCGACAGCGATGATTCGTCAGATGCCACGTCCAGCGCTGCGACGACAACGTCGAGCATGTCGATGTCGACGACCAGTGCAATGGCAGACCCCGCATCGGATCTCGTCGGGGCAGGTTGCGCGGACTACGCAGCGGCAGTGCCGACCGGCGCCGGCTCGGTCAGCGGAATGGCGCAGGACCCGGTCGTGACAGCCGCGTCGAACAATCCGCTCCTCACCACACTGACCGCGGCCGTATCCGGTCAGCTCAATCCGGACGTCAATCTGGTCGACACCCTCAACGGTGGTGAGTTCACCGTCTTCGCTCCCGTCGACGCCGCTTTCGCGAAAATCGACCCGGCCACAATCGACAGCCTCAAGACCGACAGCGCAACGCTGACGAAGATCCTCACCTATCACGTGGTTCCCGGTCAGATCGCTCCCGCCGATATCGACGGCACCCACACCACCGCCGAAGGTGGAACGGTCACCGTCACCGGATCGGGCGACGACATCAAGGTCAATGACGCAACCGTCCTCTGTGGTGGCGTCAAGACCGCAAATGCCACCGTCTACCTCATCGATTCGGTGCTGATGCCGCAGTAATCCCCCTTGCTGTGCGCCTTTGTCAACCGCGTTGGTTGACAAAGGCGCACAGCAGTAGCGGCGGGCCAACAGAAAAGAACCGGACATGCACGCTACGGTTGTAGTCGATGAAACAACACGAACCTTCGGGGCGGGATTACTCAGCTCGGGTGAGCCACGCGACGTGAGTGAACCGAACGAGGCCCCAGAGCACACCGACGCTTGTCCGACCGACAATTCTGCAGCGCGCACCGCCCGGATCACGGAATCCCGCGAACTCGCGCTGATCCTCGAGAATGTCGCTCGGGGCGATCAATCGGCATTCGCCGAGTTCTACGACCGGACCAGTTCACGCGTGCACGGGATGGTTCTACGGGTCCTTCGCGATCCGGGTTTCTCCGAAGAAACTGTCCAAGAGGTGTATCTCCAGGCCTGGAAAACGGTGGACACCTTCGATCCGGTTCGCGGGTCGGCCTTATCGTGGCTACTCACTCTTGCTCACCGACGAGCCGTCGACCGGGTGCGGTCGGAACAGTCGAGTACGGATCGACAGGCCCTGTACGACACCACGAATTCGACTCCCGAATTCGACGTCGTCAGCGAAGAAGTCACTCGCAAAGACGAACATCGCGCCGTCACCGACTGTTTGGAATCGGTGACGGCGACCCAGCGAGAAGCTTTGACATTGGCGTACTACGGCGGGCGAACGTACCGAGAAGTAGCCGAAGACCTCGGCGTGGCGATACCCACGATAAAGTCACGAATCCGCGACGGACTACTCCGGCTACGCAGATGTCTGGGGGTGAACTGAGATGGACGAAGAGCTGATCGGCTGGGCACACCCCTACGCGATCGATGCCCTCGACCCCGATGAGCGTCGGGCTGTCGACGTTCTCCTGGAAGGCACTGACGCGGCCACTCGAGCGGAATTCGAATCTCAGGTCCGGCTCGCCGCCGAGACGATGGCTGCTCTGAGCATCGTCGACGCAGTCGAACCTCCGCCAGGGCTCCGCGCTCGCCTACTCGACGCTATTGCCGAGACACCACAATCGCCGGAATTGGCTCCGCCGGTCTCCCTTGCCAGTCATCGCAAGCGTCGACGCCCATGGACCGTCGCACTAGCCGCTGCAGCGGCCGTGGTCATCGTGGCCGGGGGTATCGGAATCGGCGTCCAGATCACCGACAACACTCCGTCGCCGACCACCGTTTCCGAGATTATGGCCGCGCCCGACATGCACTCGACCACGCTGGACGTACCCGGCGGCGGCACCGCGACAACGGCGTTTTCGCCGTCCGAGGATGCCGCGGTGTTGACGATGAACGGTGTGACTCCCCCGAGCCCGGACCAGGTTTATCAGATGTGGCTGGTCTCGCCGGACGGTAGCACCATGACTCCGAAGGGCACCATGGCACCTGCCGACGTCAAGCCGACCACTCAGGTTGTACTGGACAATATCGGTCCCAACACCAAGCTGGCATTTACGATCGAGCCTCCTGGTGGATCGACTCAGCCGACGGGCGATCCGTTCGCCATCATTCCGCTGGTCTGAGCAGAAAACGAAAAAAGCGATCCCCCACCAACTTTCGGTGGGGGATCGCTTTTCGTGCGTGAAACCTAGTGGCTGTGACCGTGTCCGGTGTCAGCTACTTCTTCGGTCGGCTTCTCGACAACGGCGCTCTCGGTGGTCAGGATCATCCGAGCAACGGAAGCGGCGTTGACCACTGCCGAGCGGGTGACCTTGACGGGGTCGATGACGCCGTCGGCGAGCAGGTCGCCGTACGTCAGGGTCGCGGCGTTGAAGCCATGGCCCTTGGGGAGATCCGCAACCTTGCTGACAACGACGGAACCGTCGATGCCGGCGTTGGATGCGATCCAGAACAGCGGAGCGTTGAGTGCTGCGCGAACCACTGCGACGCCGGTAGCTTCGTCACCGGTGAAGCCGAGGTTGTCGGCGAGTTCGACGCCGGCCTGAACGAGTGCCGATCCACCGCCGGGGACGATGCCCTCGGCAACAGCAGCCTTGGCTGCGTTGACGGCATCTTCGACGCGGAACTTACGTTCCTTGAGATCGGTCTCGGTGGCTGCGCCGACCTTGATGACCGCAACTCCGCCGGACAGCTTCGCCAGACGCTCTTCGAGCTTCTCGCGATCCCAGTCCGAATCGGTGTTCTCGATCTCGCGACGCAGCTGCGCGACGCGGGTCGCGATGTCGTCAGCGGTGCCTGCACCGTCGACGATGACGGTCTCGTCCTTGGTGACGACAACGCGGCGTGCGCTGCCGAGCAGGTCGAGTCCGGCTTCCTTGAGGGAGAGTCCGACGTCGGTGTTGATGACGGTGCCTGCGGTGACAACGGCAAGATCGTCGAGGAACGCCTTGCGACGGTCACCGAAGAACGGTGCCTTCACGGCGACAGCCTTGATCGTCTTGCGGATCGAGTTGACCACCAGAGTGGAGAGAACTTCACCCTCGACGTCCTCGGCGATGATCAAGAGCGGCTTGCCGGATTCGGCAACCTTCTCGAGCAGCGGCAGGAAGTCGGGCAGTGAGCTGATCTTCTCGCGGAAGAGCAGGATCAGCGCGTCTTCGTAGACGGCCTTCTGCGAATCGATGTCGGTGACGAAGTAGGGCGAGAGGTAGCCCTTGTCGAACTGAACACCTTCGGTGACAACGAGTTCGGTTGCAACGGTGGAGGATTCCTCGACCGTGACAACGCCGTCGGTGCCGACGCGGGTGAGTGCTTCGCCGACCATTTCGCCGATTTCCTCGTCACGCGAGGAGACGGTGGCAACCTGAGCGATGGACTTCTTGCCCTCGACCGGAGTTGCTGCGGCGATGAGCGCCTCGACGACCTTGTCTGCGGCAGCGTTGATTCCGACGCCGAGTGCCATCGGGTTTGCGCCCGCGGCAATGTTCTTGAGTCCGCCGCGCACGATCGCCTGAGCGAGAACCGTAGCGGTGGTGGTGCCGTCGCCGGCAACATCGTTGGTCTTGGTGGCGACACTCTTGACGAGCTGTGCGCCGAGGTTCTCGAAGGGATCTTCGAGATCGATCTCACGGGCGATGCTCACACCGTCGTTAGTGACGGTGGGGCCGCCGAATGCCTTGGCGAGCACGACGTGGCGTCCACGCGGGCCCAAGGTCACCTTGACGGCGTCGGCGAGCTTGTCGACGCCTGCTTCGAGAGCACGCCGCGCGGTCTCGTTGAACGCAATTTGCTTGGACATCTGTTCTGTCAGCTCCTGAATCTTCGGGGCGTGAACGCATTCCGCCCCGGGATCCTGTGTGGACTCCGGGGCGGATCACGTGTGTCTTACTTGGAGACGACAGCCAGCACGTCGCGTGCCGACAGAATCAGGTACTCCTGGCCGGCGTACTTGATCTCGGTTCCGCCGTACTTGGAGTAGATGACCGTGTCACCCTCCTTGACGTCGACCGGGATGCGGTTGCCCTGCTCGTTGACGCGGCCTTCGCCGACTGCAACGACGGTGCCCTCCTGGGGCTTTTCCTTGGCTGTGTCAGGAATGACCAGGCCGGAAGCCGTCGTCGTTTCAGCCTCGTTGGCCTGGACGAGGATCTTGTCCTCGAGCGGCTTGATGTTGACGCTCGCCACGATGAGCCCTCCATGGGTATGTGCGCCCGAGGGTTGCTCGAGACGCGATTGGGTTTGACGTTTACGGCGCGTCACTGCAGTCCCGTCGTCGCGGGTGCCGGAACTCGATCAGCGCCAATTGGCACTCTATACGTGAGAGTGCCAACCCTCAAGGACTGGGCGGGTTTTTTCTCTTCGTCCTCAGCGAAATCAGACCCACGTCCAATTTGTTCACCTATTGTTCATTCGTGACGAACATCAACCGCCGTAGTTTCCTGACCTTTGCCGGACTCGGCGCCGTGGGCGCCGTAGGTCTGAGCGCCAAGCCGTGGGGACTGCAATATGCCGGCGCCGCTCCCCTGCCCACGTCGGGCGCGGGCACCACACTCGACGCAGTCGCGACGCCGATCGGCAGCAGCGGCTACCGCAAACTCGGAGCCGGTCCTGGCTGGGCAAACATCGTGCGCGGCGAACTCGCGGAACCCAAGTCCGGCCGCGAAGACCGTCGCACCGCATTGGCATCGATCGTGCAGTTGACCGACGTCCACATCCTCGACGCGCAGTCGCCGATGCGCTTCGAATACGTCCACCAGATCACCGGTTCCGCTTTCCGTCCGCAGGAAACGCTGACTGCGCATGGCCTGATTTCGCTTGTCCGAAGCGTCAATTCCATCGGATGCGGTCCGCACACGGCACGACCGTTCGACGCAGTTGTCACCACCGGCGACAACACGGACAACAAGGAACATGCCGAACTCGACTGGTTCCTGACCGCACTCAACGGCGGCACGATCGTGGCGAACACCGGTGCGAAGGACCGCTACGAAGGTGTCCAGAACTCCGGAGCAGATCTGTACTGGAACCCGGAATCGCCGATGCTCGACATGTACAAGAAGGCGGGCTTCCCCGAGATTCCCAATTTCTTCGGAGCCGCATTCACCCCTGTCTCGAGCCCTGGCCTGAACACTCCCTGGTACTGCGTGTTCGGCAACCACGACGATTCGGTGTCCGGCACCGTTCCCAGTGGCATCCCGCCGCTAGAGGCCATGTACACCGGATCGCTCAAGTTCGAAGTTCCCGGCTCACCGGAACAGGCCAAGCAGATCGACATCGCCACCAAGTTCGATCCGAGCGCCATTCCGGGAATTCTGTCCGCCTTCACGACGCCCCCGCGCCAGGTCACCCCCGACCCGGCCCGTGCTCCCTTCACGCCGAAGCAGTTCATCGCCGCGCACCTCGATCCGGCGCATACCGGTCCGGGTCCGGTTGGTCACGGATTTGCACCGGACGCCGATCACACCGGCATCGGTTACTACTCTTTCGAGATCGCTCCCGGCGTCGTCGGAATCAGCATGGACTCCACCAACCGTGCCGGCTTTGTCGACGGCTCCCTGGGCACAGCGCAGTTCCGCTGGATCGAAGACACCCTTCGGGCCGGCAGCAGCACGTTCTTCGACGCTGCCGGGTCCAAGATCACACAGTCCCGCGACGACACCTACTTCGTGCTGTTCAGCCACCACACGAGCGACACGATGGACAATCTCATCCCCGACCCCGAGAACATCCTCGAGCCGCGCTTCCGCGGTTCGCAGCTTCTCGAACTGTTGCACCGCTTCCCCAACGTTCTTGCCTGGGTCAACGGCCACACACACGAGAACAAGATCACCCCGTGGCCCGGTGTCACGCCGGAACAGGGGTTCTGGGAGATCAACACCGCTTCGCACATCGACTTCCCGCAGCTCGGCCGGATCATCGAAATCGCGGACAACGGCGACGGCACCGTCTCGCTGCTCGCGACGCTCTTCGAAGCCGAGAGTCCGTACTCGGTCGATCACAGTGACAAATCGCCCGAGGGCCTGGCATCGCTGTACCGCGAACTGTCCTTCAACGACATTCACCGCGATCCCAAGCTGACCGGCGCCGGTGTCGATCAGAACGTCGAGCTGCTGGTTCCCGTCATTCGCTAGCGTCACCTGGCTTCGTCTGCCGTGTCCTGTGTTCCTTGGACCAGGACACGGCAGCAATAACAAAGCGGACGCCAAAGCCGATCAGCACCAGGTTGCAGACGATCTGAAGCGACACCAATGCCCTGGCCAGATCAGTTTTCGCGGCGATGTCCCCGAACCCGACGGTCGAGAACACGGACAGCGAGAAATAGAGCGCACCCATCCTCGACAACGGTTCGGTGAAACTTGTCGGGTCGGCCCCTGCGACAGCAAAATAGGTCATCGAGACGATCAGAAGATACGTCGGCACCACGACAGATGCCGCCTCGACGGCCTGCAACGCCGGCACATCCGAATTCAGGATTCGCTTGATCTGCCAGGCAGCGACACCCAGTACCGCGACACCGCCTGCGACCAACAGAGCAAATGCGCTGACGGTATGCGCGTCGGTCCACGGCAACAGGAAATACGCACAACCCAACGCGACGACGGTCAGCACCGGCCGCAGTATCGCCCCCGCGATCAATCGACGACGTTGACGCGTATCCATCTGCCGGGATTCGACTTTTTTCCGCATAATTCAATATTCGGCAATCCCGCTGGTAAAACCACCGTTTCGGTACGAAAAGTTCTCCTCCTCACAGAAAACTGCCGAGCAATCGTGCCGATCGTTCTGTAACGTTCATGTAACGGCGACCGATATGCGGTCACAGAAACACCTGCGAGGGGGTGCAAGATGGGTTCATCACTGGGAATGTCGACGGGTTCGTCGGGCGTCTACTCCGCGCTCGTCGATACCGATTCCGCAGAAGCCACACCCGGTAGTTTGCCTGCCGAAACACGATTCGTCTCCGCCGATCAGGTCAACACCAACGTCGGAGACTTGGTGCGCGCGTCGATCAAGCTGATGACCACGCAGGTGTCCGATCGCGCCGCTGCCCCTCGATCCATCGGGGTCACATACTCGACCGACCAACAGCTCGCGAGCATCCGATCCTCGCTCGCGAAGTCGCCGAACCGCGTTCGGCTCATTCCCGAACCGGCCGCGGTGCACGCCTATCTCGCAGAAACAGGCAAGACTGCACGCTACGGCGCCACCGCGCAGATAGACCTCGGCGATAGCGGCCTGAGCGTGTCCGTGGTCGATCACAGCGGCGAGATCCTCATCTCCGAACGCACCGACGCTCTTGCCGGTGCAGGCATCGACGCAGCCCTCGTCGCGTTTGTCACCGACAAGTACCCTCATCCACTCGGCCGACACACCGACACCGAACTACTGATGTCGCGCTGCCACGTCGCGAAGGAACAACTCTCCACCACTCGCAGCGTCACGATCGACCTGCCACGTGGGCCCATCACGATCACCCGGGTCGAGTTCGAGGACATTATCGCCGCGGATGTCGAGCGCGCGCTCACGCTGATCCGCAGCGTCCTGAGCGCGGCACCACACACCGTCGAGGCCATTGTCCTCATCGGCGGCGGCGCGCATATCCCCACTGTGCGTACGGCAATCGCAGACGCCGCACGAGTCCCGACGGTCGAATTCGACGAGCCCGAAGCAGCCGCAGCCAAAGGTGCTGCACTACTTGCAGATTCCGCGACGTCGTTGCGTTACCCGTTAGCAGGCTCGGAAACTTCCGAGCGCATCCGTCCGGCCGCCAAAGCGTCGGGCGCGCTGATCGGCGCGCTAGTCGTCGGTGGACTCGTATTGGGTTATGCCGCCAAGGAAGTCGTCCCGACCGACAACACGCCGATTTCGCCGGCCGGCACCGGATCGACTACAACGCACACCACAACCGACGTCGTTCCGAGCACCGGTTCCACAGTCATCCCGTCACATGACCCCGTGCCCACGGTTGTCCACACAACAGTCCCGTACCGGGCACAGCCGTACGGAACACAGCCGTACGGAACACAGCCGTACGAGACACATCAGTTCACGTTGTCGCCCGCGCCGCCGTCGGCCACACCGACGACAACCGTTCCGCCGACAACTCTTCCGCCGACAACCACGACCACCATCCCGGCCCGGCCGACACTTCCCGGCATCACGCTGCCGGATACACCGTCGTGGTGGCCGGAGAACCTGCCACAGATTCCGAGTGGGCCTTCGGAACTGGCTCCGGGCGAAGGCGGAAACGGTGGTTCCGGTTCCACCGAAACCACCGCCGAGACTCCCACAGAGTCCGCGTCACCCGAGCCGACGACGGAGAACGCGGCGCCGACCCCCACCGCTCACCTGCCTGTACCGGTCGGCTGACCTAGCGCAGAACTTGGCTGATCGAGACGGACAATCCCGGATCGGTTGCAACGCTCAGTTCCGACGGCCCGGCTCCGGCACCGATCAGGTGCGCGGCCAGCGACGCGATCATCACTCCGTTATCGGTACACAACCTCGGCTTCGGGATACGCAGCGTGAGACCGGATTCGGCGCACCGCTGCTCGGCGAGGCTACGAATGCGAGAGTTCGCGGTTGCTCCTCCGCCGAGCACCACGGTGCCGACGCCGACATCCTTGGCGGCACGAACCGCCTTCATCGTCAGGACGTCGGCCACTGCCTCTTGGAACGACGCTGCGATATCCGGAATCGAAAAAGCTTCTTCTGCACGCTGTTTCGACTCCACATAGCGAGCAACGGACGTCTTGAGTCCGGAGAAGGAGAAATCGTGGCGCGAGTCGCGCGGGCCCGTCATGCCACGCGGGAACGGGATCGCGTTCGGATCACCTTCCTGCGCAGCCGCATCCAAGGCCGGTCCACCGGGGAACCCGAGACCGAGAAGCCTCGCAACCTTGTCGAATGCTTCACCGGCAGCGTCGTCGACGGTAGTTCCGAGTTCGACGATCGGCTTTCCGAGATCTTCGACGTGCAGCAAATGCGTGTGCCCACCGGAGACCAGAAGGGCCACGCACGACGGCAACGGTCCGTGCTCTAGGGTGTCGACCGATACGTGGCCACCGAGGTGATTGACCGCATAGAACGGGATGTTCCACGCTGCCGCATAGGCTTTGGCTGCCGCCACACCCACCAACAGGGCGCCCGCCAGGCCGGGTCCGATCGTCACAGCCAGAGCGTCGGGCTTCTCGATACCGGCCGCCGCGAGAGCACGCCGCATGGTCGGGACGATTGCCTCGAGATGAGCGCGCGACGCAACCTCAGGCACCACTCCGCCGTACCGGGCGTGCTGATCCACACTCGACGCCACTTCGTCCGCCAACAAATCGCAGGTTCCGTCACCGTTCCAACGAACGATGCCGACTCCTGTTTCGTCGCACGAGCTTTCGACACCCATGACGATCATGCTTGCTGCTCCTCATTCTTGCGAACACCTACGGCGGGCCGCCGCATCGTGAACGCATCTGCCCCGCTGGGCTGGTAGTACTTCTTTCGGGTTCCGACGATCTCGAATCCCTCACGCCGATACAGAGCGATTGCCGGTTCGTTGTCGGTGCGCACTTCCAGGAACACGTCTGCTCCCCGGTCGTCCGCGAGAGCCAAGAGCGCATCGAGCAAAGCCCCGCCGATACCGCGGCGCTGCGCACCCGGATCCGTTCCGATGGTGTGCACTTCGGCTTCGATGTTGGGCGGCGCGCCCAACAATGCAACTCCGGCGTACCCCAGAACACGACCGTCGGGCTCACGAGCCACGAAGTAGTGATTGTGCGAGCCGGCCAACTCGGAGACAAAAGCCTGAGCGGTCCACGGCCCGTCCCCCGCAAAGAGGGCACGTTCCAACTCGGCACACCGCTCGGCGTCGTCGACCGTCATCGACGTGATGGTGTAGCTCATTTGCCGCGTTCCGCCAAGGTCTTGGCGTCCGGGCGGCGTAGATACAGCGGCTCGAGCGGTTCCGGAATCGCACCGGCCAGAATGTCTTGCGCTGCAACAGTGACCAAACCGGCCGGAGACGGCGTCTCCGCAGGCTCGACCCGGAGATCGAAAAGGTCTACGTGCGAAGCAGATCCGGCAACAATCGTCGACGGCGACGCGTCGACGTCGCCCGGCGAATTCACTGCGGGGCCTTCCACTCGAACGCCCTCATCGTAACGAGCCCAATAGATTTCACGTCGACGTGCATCGGTGACGACAAGCAGGTTGCCTGGCGTCTGCACTGCCGCGGCAATGGCGTCGAGGCTGCACACACCGTAGACCGGGACACTGAGCGCGTCACCGAACGCGGCGCCGGTCGCCATCCCCACCCGCAGGCCGGTGTACGGACCAGGTCCCACGCCCACCACCACGGCGCCCAGGTCTGCCGGCGTGATCGACGCCTCGGCGAGGCATTCGAGAACATGCGGGGTAAGCACCTCGGCGTGTGCGCGGGGGTTCACTGTCACCCGAACGGCGAGCGTCGAAACCTCACCGAGAGGCGAGAGTGAGACAACTCCGGCGGTGACGGCCGGCGTGGAGGTATCAATCGCGAGAACAAGCACGATAACTCAGGGTACTCGCACGTGAAGAACTACTTTCAACGGTGGGAGCAGTGTCACGACGTCCATGCCCAACTGGCTGTCCGGACATCCGACTCGGGTTCACGGTGAAGCTGCACCCGCAAGTGACGCTCGACAAGGCGTTCCACGACGTCGCCGCCCCACTCCACCACGACCACCGCATCGGTGAGGTCGGTATCGAGGTCCAGGGCGTCGAGCTCGTCAAGAGCGTGCGGCCCGCTGTCGCCGAGGCGATACGCGTCGACGTGAATCATCCCGACGGGTGTTCCGCCGTCGGCGCGAATGCCGGGGCGATGCTCGCGCGCGATGACAAATGTCGGTGACGTCACGCGTCCCTGCACGCCGAGGCCCGCACCGATACCGCGGGTCAGTGCCGTTTTTCCGGCGCCGAGGGGACCGTCGAGAACCACGAGGTCACCGGCGACAAGTCCGGCCGCCAGCCTGCGACCGAATGCCTCCGTGTCTTCCGTCGTCTCCAGAGTGACGGTTCCTGATTCAGGGAGGGTTTCAGCCGACATCGGACCTCACTTGACTATGTGTACGTGAGACAAGACTCTCGATCGCATCCGTGACGATAGCCGGGAACTCCAGCTGGATCAGGTGACCGCCGCCGCGAATTCGCACCAATTCGGACTCCGGCAACGCATCCGCCAACAGTTGCGAGCTGGCAAACGGAATCATCATGTCCTGATCGCCGCAGATCACGACAGCCGGAGTGTGCGCGAGGACAGGCAGAGACCCACTCTCGTCATGCAATTCGAGGGTCCGCAGAAAATTGACGATGGTGACAACCGACGTGCGATCGAGCATCCCGTCCGACAGCTCGTGCAGTCGAGGGCTCACGTCCGTGCCGTACGACGCGGCCCGCAGGATCGGTGTGATGAGCACGCGCGCAGCGCCACGGGCATGCTGTACGACGCCCGGGGACGTCCGCACAGCCAGACGGAAACCGTCGATGATCGGATTCTGCAGATTGCGAGTGAGTCCGGTTTCGGCGAGACCCGCTGCGGTGGTCGATACCAACCCGACACCGACAACTCGGCCACCGGCGAACCATTCCGGTCGCTGACCGGCAAGCGCGAGCACTGTCATGCCGCCCATCGAATGACCGACAAGCACAACCGGACCGATCGGCACCTTGGCTTCGATGACCGACGCCAGGTCACGGCCGAGTTGCGAGACCGTACAACTCTTTGCGCGAGGCATGCCCGAATCACCGTGCCCGCGCTGGTCGTAGAACACCATCCGAACGTCGTCACCCCACCGCTCGGCAAGCTGACGACGCTGAAAATGCCAGGAAAACGCGCTCAGACAATATCCGTGCACAAAGACAACCGTCAGTGGAGCGTCGTCCGGCCCGACTTCGCGGACTGCCAGATCAACCCCGTCGTCGGTGCGTACAACGCTCGCGCGGTCCCGCGTCATCAGGTCGAAGTCTTCGTCTGCGTAGATCTCTCGACCTGGCCGAGTGGCCGTCTTCAACGCGTTGACGCCGGCCATGGAACCGAGTGCAATCGCACTGAGGAGCCCACCGAGGATGCTCATTCGTCCTGCAGTCTTCACGAGATACCCTCCCCGCCGATGTACGTACGTTCGGTTCGCCCGCGCAGGCCGGTCACGATCTCGTAGTGAATGGTGTCCAGCACTTCCGCCCAGGCTTGCGCGTTGGGTTCGCCCTGATCGCCGTTGCCGAAGAAGATGGCGGTGTCGCCCTCGCGCACACCGTCACCATCTGGTCCGAGATCGACCATCACCTGGTCCATGCAGATCCGTCCGACGGCTTGACGACGCTTACCGCCGAGTTGGACCTCGAAACGCCCGCTCAACGAGCGCGGAAGCCCGTCGGCATAGCCGACGGGGAGCAGTGCCAGGGTGGTGTCGCGCGGCGCGGTCCAGAGGTGTCCGTAGGAAACCCCCTCACCGGCGGCCACCTTCTTCACCAGAATCACCTTCGCTCGCAACGTCATTGCCGGTCGGAGACCGAAATCGCCCATCTCTGGTACGGGCGACAACCCGTATATCGCAATTCCCGGCCGAACCATGTCAAATCGCAGGTCAGGACGGGTTACCGTCGCCGCCGAGTTGGAAAGGTGCACAACCTCGGGTTCGAATCCGTGAGCCCGGACGTCGGCAACTGCATCGATCAGACGTTGCTTCTGGTGGTCGATGACGTCGTGGTGCGGTTCGTCCGAATGCGCCAGGTGCGAAAACACTCCGCGCAACCGGATCGTGCCCTCGTTTCGCGCCGCGACGAGGTCTGCCAGCATCTGCGGCCAGTCGGTCTGCGAGACGCCGTTGCGATTGAGTCCGGTGTCGACCTTCAGCGTCACCGTGGCAGTTCGTCCGAGATCCCGCGCGGCGGTCACCACCGCGGCCAGGTGCCGCGGAGACGAAACCCCGATTTCCACGTCGGCGGAAATGGCGGCGGCAAAATCGGCGTCGACGCCATGCAGCCACGCCAGTACCGGAGCGGTGATCCCCGCTGCCCGCAGGACCAAGGCCTCGCCGATCGTGGTGACACCGAGTTCGCGGGCACCGGCGGAGAGTGCAGTGCGCGCAACAGCAACGGCACCGTGGTTGTACCCGTCAGCTTTGATGACTGCCATCAGTGCCGCGTCACCGGCGAACTCACGAAGAACCCGTACGTTGTGGGCGATGGCATCGAGGTCCACGACCGCCTCGGTCTGCGGACCTCCTGTTGCCGCGACGCTTGCCGACTCCCCTTCTTCTGGGTCTTTCGGGGCTCTTCCTTCGGCAAGCTTCATGGCGTCAATCCTGCCACTCTCGCGAGTTCCGACATCAATTCGGGTTTGACATCACTCAATTCCGCGCGACGCTGCGCAACACTCTTACTGCGTCACGCACACTCCCGAGCAGCGGCGATGCCGAGATCGGTGCACCGGCAACGTCGGCGTGGCCGCCTGCGGCCGCCAAGTTCGCGGCAAGAGAGTGTGTTCTGGCTCCCACGGCCGCAGCGTCGAGCGGTGCAAGCCCGGCAGCGAGCAGCGCCCCGATCACACCGGACAAAACGTCACCCGATCCGGCCGTCGACGCCCACGAGCCACCCGCATCATTGACCAACACCTGTCCGCCTCCATCAGCGATCACTGTCGTATGACCCTTGAGGAGCACCGTCGCACCGAGATCCGATGCCAAAGCGCGCGCGGCACCGACCCGATCAAGCCCCACCTCGGTGCCCGCCAATCGTGCGAACTCACCCGCGTGTGGAGTCAGAAGCGTCGGTGCGGTGCGCCGACGTGCCAGATCAAGATTCTCGGCCAGCAAGCTCAACCCGTCCGCATCGACCAGGACCGGGACATCCGTCGCAAGAACAGATGCAAGCAGCGCCGCCGCGTCGGCATCGGTTCCCATACCCGGACCGACCACCCATGCCTGCACGCGCCCCGCGTCTTCGAAGGCCGCGCTTGCGATCACCTCGGGGAAACGTGAGAGCACCTCGGCCGCGCCGTGACCCGCGTAACGCACCAGACCCGACGTCGCCGTGACCGCTGCCCCCGTGCACAACACACCAGCCCCCGGATACTGCGCACTCCCCGCAATCACCCCGACAACGCCCTGCGAATACTTGTCGTCACTCGGGCCCGGAACCGGCCAGCGCGCCCCCACTTCCGCCGGATCGAGGGCGCGGAAATCCGGCTCCCCGAGATCCAGACCGATGTCGATCAGCTCCACCCGACCGCACCGCTGCGGCGCCAGGACATGCACGGGTTTGAGCGCGCCGAACGTCACCGTCACTGCGGCTGTCACCGCAGGCCCGTCGACGCCCCCGGTGTTCGGGTCCACACCACTGGGAAGATCCACCGCCACGATCGGGCAGCGGACTTGCTCCACCAGCGCGGCCGCCGCAGGGCGTAACGAACCACGACCCGAAATCCCGACAATCCCGTCGACCACCAGATCCGGTGTACCGAGGTCGGACTCGATACGCCCACCCGCTCGGCGGAAGGCCTCGAGGCCCCGCCGGTGCGCGCGCTCCGGGTCGAGTAGGACCGCACGCACAGCAACTCCGCGCTTACGTAAGAACGCTCCGGCCCAGAGCGCGTCACCGCCGTTGTCGCCACTGCCGACCAGCAGAGTCACCGACTTCGAAGCGAGTAATCCTGTGTACAAACGCAATTCGTCGGCAACAATCCGAGCGAGTCCGTACGCGGCCCGGCGCATCAACACTCCGTCGGGCAACGACGCCAGCAACGGCGCCTCCGCTTCGCGAACCTGATCTGCCGTGTAGTACCCGCGCATGCCGGAACCCTTCGTTTGCCAGTCGCTACCCTCGGAACCATGAAATCACGTCTCGTCCCGATGTTCGCGGGCCTCGTGCTCACCGCCGGCCTCGTCGGGTGCAGTTCCAGCACGGATTCCACCCCTAGTGCGCCCGAAACCACGCTGAGTGGCCCCGTCGTCACCGTCACCGGGATGGCCTACTCCCCCGCATCCATCACCGTGAACGTGGGTGACACGGTCACCTGGGTGTTCGACGACGGAGGCATGGCCCACGACGTCAAAGGCATCGGCAGTGCCCGAAGCCTGCTCCGAAGCCCGCTCAAGAAGTCGGGCACCTACACGGCCACCTTCGACGAACCCGGAACCTACGACTACACCTGCACACCGCACCCCGACATGCGAGGCACTGTGATCGTTCAATAGCTGTCGGCAGCAATGAGGCCCGCAACCGGAAGGTTGCGGGCCTCACTGATTTCACCGAAAACTATTCGACGGTAACCGATTTCGCCAGGTTACGCGGCTTGTCGACGTCGTAGCCACGTGCCGCGGCGACCTCCGCGGCAAAGATCTGCAGCGGTACCGTGGACAGCAACGGCTGCAAGAGGGTCGGCGACGCCGGGATCTCGATCAGGTGATCCGCGTGCGCACGTACTGCGTCGTCACCTTCCTCGGCGATCACGATCGTCGTTGCACCACGCGCCTTGATCTCCTGAATGTTGGACACCAACTTCGAGTGCAACACCGCACGGCCCTTCGGCGACGGCATGACGATGATGACCGGCAGGCCCTCCTCGATCAACGCGATCGGCCCGTGCTTGAGCTCGCCCGCCGCAAAGCCCTCTGCATGCATGTACGCAAGCTCCTTGAGCTTGAGCGCACCCTCGAGCGCAACCGGGTACCCAACGTGACGCCCCAGGAACAGAACCGTCGACGCATGCGCAAACGTGCGAGCCAGCTCACGGATCGGTTCCGCGTTCTCGATGACCTTGCTCACCAGAGCCGGCATCGCCTCGAGGTCCGCGTACTCACGGGCAACTTCGTCCGGGTACTTGGTGCCGCGCGCCTGCGCCAAGGCCAACCCGACAAGGTAATTTGCCGTCACCTGCGCCAGGAATGCCTTGGTGGACGCGACGGCGATTTCCGGTCCCGCCCGCGTGTAGAGAACAGCGTCCGCCTCACGGGGGATCTGCGCGCCGTTGGTGTTGCAGATCGCGAGAACCCGAGCCTTCTGATCCTTGGCATGCTTGACGGCTTCGAGCGTATCGGCGGTCTCGCCGGACTGCGAGATGGCAACAACCAGCGTCGAACGGTCCAGAACCGGGTCCCGGTAACGGAATTCGCTCGCCAGCTCCACCTCGACCGGAAGCCGAGTCCAATGTTCGATCGCATACTTCGCCAACAAACCGGAGTGATACGCGCTGCCACAGGCCACGACAAAAACCTTGTCGACGTCGCGCAGTTCCTGGTCGGACAACCGCTGCTCGTCGAGAACGATCTTGCCGTTCTCGAAGTGCCCGAGAAGCGTATCCGCAACTGCGGTCGGCTGCTCCTCGATCTCCTTGAGCATGAAGTAGTCGTGACCGCCCTTTTCGGCAGCCGCAAGATCCCAGTCGATTTGGAACGGGCGCCCCTGCGCTTCGTTGCCGGAGAAATCGGAGATCCGGTAGCTGTTCGCGGTGATCACCACCGCCTGATCCTGACCGAGTTCCACCGCGTCGCGTGTGTGCTCGATGAACGCCGCCACATCGGAACCGAGGAACATCTCGCCCTCACCGACACCCACCACCAACGGCGTCGAACGACGCGCAGCGACAATCGTGTCCGCATGATCGGCGTGCGTGAACAGCAACGTGAACGCGCCTTCGAGACGACGGACAACCGACAACGCGCTCTCGACGAAATCACCCGCAGTCGGGCCCTCCGCGTACGCACGCGCCACCAGATGGACCGTTACCTCGGTATCGGTGTCACTGAGCAGTTCGATGCCGGCAGCCTCGAGCTCAGCACGCAGCGGAGCGAAGTTCTCGATGATGCCGTTGTGGACCACCGCAAGCTTCCCACTCGCGTCGCGATGCGGGTGGGCATTCCGATCGGTCGGTCGACCATGTGTAGCCCACCGGGTATGACCCATGCCCGTTGAGCCGACAAAGCTGTCCGCACCGATCTCTTCCAACTCAGCTTCGAGGTTGGCCAGCTTCCCTGCCTTACGCTCGATCTCAACGCCACCCACTCCGTCGAGAATCGCGATTCCCGAGGAGTCGTAGCCGCGATACTCCATTCGCCGCAAAGCCTCCACCACGACACCCAGAGCTGGGCGGTGGCCGACGTATCCCACGATTCCGCACATGGTGAATCAGGGTACTTGGACACCCGTGGCACGCGCATTCTGCGGTTGCCAGGGCACGCCGACGGCCACATCGGATAACGTCTTGATCCGTGGCACCGAAACTGAAGGCACTGACCCGTGAGCTGTCCAAGCGCGGACCGCACCGCGTTCTGCGCGGCAACCTCGCTCTGGCCGGTCAACCAGGAGTCGTCTACACCCCGGAAACGGGCTTCAATCTCCCCGCCGTCGCCTTCGGGCACGGCTGGATGGTCGGTGCGCACAAATACGAACAAACACTTCAGCATCTCGCTTCCTGGGGAATTGTCGCCGCAGCACCCGAAAGTGAGCGTGGCCCCGTCCCCTCGCACCTCGGATTGGCCGCAGACCTGCGCTCGACCCTCGACATCTGCGTCGGTGTCCGACTCGGTCCCGGGCAGATCAGCGTTCATCCTGACCACGTCGCATTTGCCGGACACGGGATGGGTGCCGGTGCCGCGGTCCTCGCAGCCGCACAACGTGGAAACGTCGCCGCCGTCGCCGCACTCTTCCCCGCACCCACCGCCCCCAAAGCCGAGAACTACGCGTCCAAGATCACAGCCCCCGGGCTGATCCTCGCCGGCGAGGACGACGTCGACTCACTCACCAGCAACGCCCGCCCGCTCACCCGAGAATGGGGCGGACCCGTAATCGGACGAACCATCGACGACGCCCAGGATGCTGGTCTCATCGAAGGGCGTCGCCTTCTGGGAGCATTGGGCCTCGGCGGCTCCGAACGCAAAACGCAGGCCACGACGCGTTGCCTACTGACGGGATTCCTTCTATTCCACCTGACCGGCGACAAGCGCTACGAAGCATTTGCCGATCAGGACACCGAATTCCCGCACACCTCGCCCATGTTCGACGCGGATACTCAGTCCGACACCCACTCTCAGTCCGATGCTCGCCGGAGCCAGGCAGTTTCCCGGTAATCAGCACTCGAATCTCGTACCGGCTGGCCGGACTTCGCAGCGTCGCCAGGCATCGCGGTATCGCCAGGCATCGACGCGGACGCTGATCGCAGAAACGCGCCCTGTTCGAAGGGCAAACGCCCGAACTCCTTCACACCGGTAGACAATTCGCCGAATTGTGCACACCGCTGTTGGTGGTCACGTTCGGCAGCAGATCGTCGCATGCGAAATTCGGCGAGTTGCGAATCCATGGCCGCATTGATGGCGACGAACTGCGACAAACTCATATCGGCCCCGCCCCGGCTAATTCGGCTCCGGTCACAATCGGTTCGTTCAGCGACTCACGGTGTTCTGGCGGTGCAGGGTCTTCTGACGGCGCAGTGTCTACTGGAGTTGGATTCGGGGGTTGGTACGGCTGCGGCGCGGGCTCCGGCGCCTCGGACATTACGGGAGCGGCATCCGTCTCCACCGCGATTCTCGGCCAGCCGTGCTCGTCCAATTCCACAGTGACAGTGACGGACTCCCCTGACAGGTCACGAACTTCAAGACTGACCCCACGTCCGTCCGGCGCGAGCGAGAACCCCCAGGTATTTGCACCGACCGCCAACTCGAGTGCAGGTGCAACCCTGTCCCCCGACGGTTCGGCTGCTTGCGGCACGGATGTCTGCGCTGCGTCGGCCGGAACTGAAGAATGCCGCGTTTCGGTAGATTCACTCTCGACCGGAAACAGTTCGGAGACGATACCGGCGGCAACCCCGAAAGCGTCGGTCAGAGCCACCCGTGCCTGCTCGCAGGCGCGGTCGAACTCGTCGCGGGTATCCACGTACACAGGCCTGAAGATCTGATCGATCCAAGGTCTGACGAGATCTGCTGCTGCTCTACAAGTTTCGACCTGATCGACCGGCGCGGCATATCGTACTGCTCTGAATTGCTCATCCGACAACGGCGCAAACCACGTGGCAGCCTTGGCAACTGCGTCGACGCCCCCTTGCTGCGTGCTCACGTCCACCAGCTGATCGATGCGCTGCGCATCGATACCGCCGATCGTTTCTCGATTCAGCGACGCAACCTTGAAAGCCTTGTCCACCACAGCAGTTCGAACGATTCCTGCCAGCTCGTCGGCGACGGAAATCAGCAACGGCATGGCTTCGACATCGACTTCCGCTCTTCGCTGCTCGTCGCGCACTCGTCCGGCAACGTCGTCCACAGCCTCGACATTCCAGATCTCCGCGAGCGACTCGGACAGGACCGCGAAGTCCTGCGAATCGCGCGACGACGCTTCCGCCGCAAGGGACATCGTCGACACGTCAGCGTGCAGAGCCTGCAGATCGATTCCCGATTCGGCACGATACATCTCGTCGTAGCTACCCAGCGGTCGCATTTCGATACCGAGACGAGTGGCCGCGTCGTGAAAACGCTCGAAGAAATCCAATCCGACGCCACCGGAGTCGAGAATTTCGTCCGGAACCGACAACGAATTACGTTGCGCAATAATAGATTCCGCAGCATCTGCCGAAGCTGTCGACGTGGCCGCATTGCGAATCGGCATCAGAAACCTGATTTCGTATACTCGCGGCTGTGCATTCGCAATTGGTCTGCCAATCTCAGATCGACATCCGCAATCGCTTGGGCGGAAGTACCGATACGCGCGCCGAGAGCCTCGACGAACTGGGCACGTTCCACCATCCGTATCCGGAGCCCACCCAGCGCAGCAGCTAGCGTGTTGCCACACTCGACGTAATCCCGGCCTGCACACGCGCCCGAGAACTCGGGAAATTCCAACGTTCGTGCAGTCACACCCATCTGTTGCGCAAGCGCCGCTGTCCGACGCTCGAGCTCATCGGTAGCAGTGTGGTCGATATCCATGCGGAACTCCGTTTCGCCCGGCCGCACGAAAGATCCGGCGGTCCATGACTACTTGGACGCACGAACCCCGTGGGTCGTTCCCACCAGAATTCAGTTCCCCACCGGACGATCACGCTACATGCGGTTACACCGCTGCGACGGTTTCTGCCAGCTCGTCGGCAAGCTTGCGTGCCACACCAAGATCCGCAGCTTCGACCATGACTCGCACCAATTGTTCGGTACCGGAAGGTCGAAGCAGAACACGGCCGGCGTCACCGAGCACACGCTCGGCATCGGCGACCGCTGCCATTACCGAGGTCGCTGCGGCAACTGCTGCTTTGTCTTCCACCCTCACATTCACCAAGACCTGCGGAAGCGACGTCATCGTTGCGGCGAGCTGCGAGGACGACTTACCCGTCTGCGCCATCCTGGCCAGCAATCGAAGTCCGGTGAGCACGCCGTCTCCGGTTGTTCCGAATCCGGGGAACACCACGTGTCCGGACTGTTCGCCGCCCAAGCTGTATCCGCCGGTACGAAGTTCTTCCAACACATAGCGGTCACCGACCGCCGCTGTGACCACGTCGATACCCGCTGCCCGCATCGCAAGGTGCAAACCCAGGTTGCTCATGACGGTCGCCACGAGTGTGTTGTCGACCAATTCTCCGGATTCGTGCATCGCCACCGCCAGCACCGCCATGATCACGTCGCCGTCGATCACTGCCCCGGTCTCGTCGACGGCGAGGCAACGGTCGGCGTCACCGTCGTGGGCAAGACCAAGATCGGCGCCGTGCTCGACCACTGCTTTCTGCAGATTCTCCAGGTGAGTGGATCCACAACCGTCGTTGATGTTGAGGCCGTCCGGTTCGGCGCTGATCGCGATCACCGTCGCACCCGCAGCCCGATAGGCCGCCGGGCCGACCTCGGAGGCTGCCCCGTTTGCGCAGTCCACAACAACGGTCAGGCCGTCGAGCGGCTGCGTCAGAGCGGTGCCGAGATGCTGCAAGTAGAGCGCAGCGGCATCACCGGCCGAGCGTACTCGCCCGATACCCGCGCCGGTCGGCAACTTCGGCGCCACACCACCGTCGATGGCGGCCTCGATTGCGGCCTCGACATCGTCGTCGAGTTTGTGTCCACCCGCGGCAAAGATCTTGATGCCGTTGTCCGGCATCGGATTGTGAGAGGCGGAGATCATCACGCCGAGACTCGCATCGAACAAACCAGTCAGATAGGCAACCGCTGGTGTCGGCAGAACGCCGACATCCAAGACGTCGATGCCGGCCGAAGTCAGCCCCGCCGTGACAGCTGCCTGGAGCATTTCACCGCTCGCACGAGGATCGCGTCCGACGACCGCGGTCGGGCGGCGGGTGCCACCACCGGTTGATTCAGCTGCCAGAACATGCGCAGCCGCTATCGACAATCGCAGCGCAAGATCCGCCGTCAGATCACCATTGGCCAAGCCGCGCACACCGTCAGTTCCGAACAACCGCCCCATCGAACAACTCCCTGAATATCTTGTGCGAGTTCTGTGAAATATCTTTCCCGAAAAACACAAGAGCAGGCGTCCGGTAACGATGGACGCCTGCTCTCGAGTCGAACAGGTGCCGAAGCAGACCAGCCGGTCAACCTCGGCGAAGCATCAACGCTTCGAGTACTGCGATGCCTTACGAGCCTTCTTCAGTCCGTACTTCTTACGCTCGACTGCGCGAGCGTCACGGGTCAGGAAGCCGGCCTTCTTGAGTGCCGGACGATCATCGGGGGTGACCTCGATGAGCGCACGAGCGATAGCCAGACGCAACGCGCCTGCCTGACCGGACGGTCCGCCACCGTGCAGCAGTGCAACGATGTCGAAAGACTCGGGACGCTCAACCGTAACCAGCGGAGCCTTGATCAGCTGCTGGTGCACCTTGTTCGGGAAGTAATCCTCGATGGTGCGGCCGTTGAGCTTGAACTGGCCGGTGCCGGGGATCATGCGGACGCGGACGACCGCTTCCTTACGACGACCAACGGTCTGGATCGGGCGATCGATGACGATCGGTGCCAGCGTAGCCGCTGCAACCTCTTCGACGACCTCGACTGCTTCGGCGGCGAATTCTTCCACTGCCTCGATGTTTTCTTCGGTCACGTTCTGCTCTTCCGGCGATGTCACTGTGCGACCTGCTTGATCTCGAACGGCACCGGCTGCTGCGCGGTGTGGGGGTGATTCGGGCCCGCGTAGACCTTGAGCTTGCTGCTCATCGCGCGACCAAGCTTGGTCTTCGGGAGCATGCCGACGATGGCCTTCTCCACGAGGCGATCGGGGGTCCGGTCGAGGACCTCTCCGACGGTGCGGGACTTCAGGCCACCCGGGAATCCGGAGTGGTGGTAGACCTTCTTGCCAACGAGCTTGTTGCCGCTGATGGCAACCTTCTCGGCGTTGATGACGACGACGAAGTCGCCACCATCGATGTGCGGAGCGTAGGTGGGCTTGTGCTTACCGCGCAGCAGGGTCGCTGCCTGAACGGCAAGACGGCCCAGCACCACGTCGGTGGCGTCGATGACGTGCCACGTGTGGGTCACATCTCCGGCCTTCGGGGTGTACGTAGACACAGAACTTCCTCGTCTTAATTCATTCCACTGCTGACCATGTGCGTATCGCATAGACAATTCTCGGCGGCCAGTTGAGACCCGAGAACCGCTGGACCCTGCGCATCGAGTTCCGGGAATCGAACGTGCAGTCGAACACACGATCAAACATCCGGACATCAACATGCGGAGGCCTACGGCACGCCACCGATAGACGATACCGGTATCAACCGTCTCCGGTCAAAGAGAGTCCGGACTACCGTTGGCAGCATTCATACAAGAGCTTTCTACCCCGACGACCGATGCTCGTCGGGGTAGAAAACGGAAAGCCACATGCGACGTGAAGTCAGCGCCCGAAGCCGTTCGCGGCGGCGCGATCGGCGTCGCGCATCGAATCGGAACCACTCGCGGTTGCGTTGGCGATCTGAGCCAGCACGATGTTCAGCTCTTCCGACGCCTGCCCCCACCGACGCTGAGCGTCGTTCCAGGCTTCAGAACCCGCACCTTCCCATCCCGCCTGCAGGTTGTCGACAACAACCTTGATCTCGCCCTGCTTGTCGTTGATCGCCTGCGCCTGACGCTTCATTTCGTCAGACAACATGGCAAGTCCGCCGAAGTCGTACCTGATCATGTTCTCGCTCATAACCACTCCCGTTCCACTTTATGTCCGTATCGAATCTGATCTCTGTATGTCTGTCGCATCCGGGACGATCTCAGTCGACTCACCGAATGTTCTTGCGCGGAGCCTGATTCAGAGCACTCAGGACATGTTGACGGTCGCGCCGCGCAACGAACTCACGTTGTCGGATTCTGCGCTGTCGAACGTTCCGGCCGACTGCTTGATCTGCTCACAGATATCGCCCAGCGCCGTATCGAGCTTCATGGCAGCGTTGTTGTAGCGCACCATGATGTCGGCGTATTCGGTGTGCGCACTGCCCTTCCACGAACCGCTCGACGCCTCCGCCTCGGATCGAACAGCATTCACCAGTCCTCTGATGTCGCCCAAATGGCCGTTGATGACATTCGCCGAACTGATCAATTCAGCGGTAGTTGCGGTAAAGCCCATGTTTCCCCCTGGTTGTGATGTGCATGCGCGGTGTCGGCGGTGGCTCACATCCGGCGGACCTTCACCGGCAACAAGTACCTGATGTGCGCTACACATACTTGGACGCCGCGCACTCGCCGACGGTTCCGGCGGTTCGAAAAGAAATTTCGCGCGGTCAATTCACGAACAACAGTGATTCGACGATCTGAACGCACTCCGGCTCGAACGCGTCCCATTCACCGACGAGGTACTGGCACCCGATACTCACCTGCCTGCCACGTTCGACAAATACCTGCCACCGAACTTCGGAATATCCATCCGGAAATTCCCTGTACAACAGAACCTTTCGTCCGTCCACGGCAACAGTGGACTCGAGGTTTCCGAAGCGGAGTGGATCCTCTATCGCCGAAAGCTGCTCACGCAGATCGATCTCGACCGCGTCGAACTCGACGCCTGCACGGAGCTCCTTCTCGACGATGACGATTTTGCGATCATTCCCAGACGCCGGAATCAAGTCCATCCGTCCTGCGGCCGATCCGCCGCGATCGGGCGCCCACCCCGCCGGCACGACAACGCTCACGTTGCCACCGGCGAGCGGGATTGTTGTCGTCGCCACGGCCGACGTAGTGGAAGGCACCAGCGTGCTCGGCTGGGCACTCCCCAGTGTGGTCGGTTGTGCGGTCGGCGGCACCACATCGGCAGACTCACCGTCAGTAGTTCGGGCTTCGACCGCAGTACCTTCGACCGCAGTGCCTTCGACGCCGGCTCGCCCGGTCGCGACCGCCACGCCCACCCCGAGCAGTCCGACAACAACGACTGACACCGCCAGCGCCGGCAACCATCGGCGCTGGCGGACACCCGAATCGGCTGGCGTGACCAGCCTTGACGGCGGCACCCACCGATCTCCGAATGCCGAGTTGTCCACAGCCCGACCCGCCGAATTTTCTGCTGTGACCGACTCCAGACGCACCCGCGGATCAACGATCGCTCGCACGATCCGACTCTCGTCGAGAACACGCACGCTCGCATAGCCGTGAATGCTTCGCGACCCACGCTCCAAGGACGACGCAATCGAATGCGAATGTCGCCCGACAACTACTACAGAGTCCCGAACTGTCAGTTCCTCGAATTCACCGAATAGTTGCGGCAATTCCGACAGTGCTCTGCGCTGGGTGTTCATGAGCGTGACGTCTCCGTCGAAATCGCGCACACACGAAACGACAACGTCACCACCGCGGATCTCCACCACGATGCACCTCGCTCGCCAGCTCCCCCGGGTGGCGCGCGCAATCGCAATCGCGGTCGGGACCAGGACAACGTCGTACCCGACCTGGCGCGCAGCGTCGAGCAACCGTCCCTTTCGGGTATTTCCCCACTCGGTCGGATAGCTCAGGTACAGCACATCCGCATCTGCCAGACCGCAACCTTGCACGGTGTGCAAAATCAAGTGCACCAGTTCGAGATCGGTAGGCACGATTCGTCCACCGATCTCCATGTAGTTGTCGTCGATGAAATCGAGCGGATTGACTGCAGGCAACGCGGCGGCCGGCGACGAATGCTGCTCGGTGTCGACTCTGCAACAGAATTCGCGTTGCCCGGTTGCCGACCACGCGTTGGACGAACCTATATGAACAGACACCGACAACGTGTGACCCGATGTCACAGCGGTGGCATCCACGGTAGCTGCACCAGCTGGGTCTGCGACCGAGACACGTACGTACCCCGCCCCTGCGGCATCTCGGAACCACGCACGGCGCCAACCAGATTCCCCTCGTCGCGGCTGCCACTCATCACGACGCCGGCAGGTGCCATGTCGCGGATCCGGGCAATCACCGGTTCGAACAGTGCACGCCCTGCCCCGCCGGATCGTCGGGCGATCACCAGATGCAGCCCCACGTCCTTCGAGTGGGGAATGAACTCGAGCAATGCCGCCACCGGGTTGCCGGTGGATGTTGCCACCAGGTCGTAGTCGTCGATGATCACGTAGATTTCCGGTCCCGACCACCACGAGCGTTCTCGCAGTTGTTGTTGCGTCGTATCCGAATTCGGCATTCTTCCGCCGACGATCCGAGCAAGGTCCGCCATCAGTTCACCGAATGTCGCCGCTGAGGCCGAGTATCCACCGAGGTGATTGCCGTCGACCACACCCAACATCGAATGGCGATAGTCACCGATGATCAATTTCGCCTGCGCCGGTGTGTTCGACGCCATGATCCCTTCGGCTATGCCGCGGAGCAGCGACGTTTTCCCGCAGGCGGTATCGCCGAATATCAGGAGGTGCGGATGCTCCGCGAAGTCCATGTAGACAGGTTCGAGGTCGGTTTCACCCAGCCCGACAGGTACCCGCAGACACCGACCGTCACCCGCGCTTGCCTGCGGCCACCTGTCTCCGATAGACGCGAGAAGCTCTGCACGCGTATATGATTCAGGGAGCATCCGAACTGGTGGAGCGGGTCGGGACGTCGACATAGCCGCGATGCGGATCACCGAATCAGATACCGCGGCGCTCAGTTCTACGCTGCTGGAGATGCCATCCATACGCGGAAGCCCGGTCAACAAGTGCAAGCCTTCACGAGTGATACCGCGCCCCGCATGACGTTCCGGAACCAGATTCGCTTTCTGGCGCCCCGCGTCGGAGTCTCCTGGGTCACCCAGGCGAAGTTCAATCCGCGTGCCGAGCTGATCCTTCAATGCCGGCCGAATATCTGCCCACCTCGGCGCGGTGACCATGACGTGAACCCCGAATGACAATCCCTGCGCCGCAAGGATACTGATCGGCCCTTCCAGAGATTCGAAGTCGGAACGAACGCTTGGCCACCCGTCGATCACCAGGAAGACATCGCCGAACCTGTCGCGTTCGAGGCCGGCGGCGACACCAACTCCGCGGGGATCGGCAGTGCGCAGTCGCCGGAATTCGCCCATCGAGTCGATACCGAGTTCACGGAAGAGTCGCTCCCGTTGCTGCACTACCGTCGAAACCTCCGCCACTGTTCGCCGGACCCTGTCCTGATCGAGACGATTTGCCACCGAACCGACGTGCGGAAGGTCCCGCAGTCCCAGCAAGGTTCCGCCGCCGAAATCGAGGCAATAGAACTGCACCTGCTCCGCGGTATGCGTCAGAGCAAACGCCATGATCAGGGTCCGCAGTGCCGTCGATTTCCCCGACTGCGGGCCGCCGACGATCGCTACATTTCCGGTCGACCCGTTGAGGTCGACGACAAGTGGGTCGCGCCGCTGGTCGAACGGCCTGTCGACAATTCCGAACGCTGCACTCAAATTTCCACGGGGCAGATTCGGATCACGCGACACGGCGCGCGGAAGAAGCTGATCGAGCGTCGGAGACTCGGAGAGCGGAGGAAGCCACACTTCGTGCGCGCGCGGACCGTGCTCCTTGATCCTGTCGACGAGAACTCCCATGAGCGTTCGTGATTCGTCACCTGCCTCCCCCATATCTACGAAGTCCGGCTCCACCACATCCTCCGGGAGGTGATCACTGATCACCGTCGCAGCGGTGAACAACACCGGAGCGAGACCGACGGATTGTTCCGTCGCAAGTCGCGTCGGCGCAATCCTCGCACCCTCGTAGGGTCCGGAGACGTACGCGCCTTGAAAGCGCACGATCTCGGCAGAATCCGCTTTCACATATCCGGCGCCTGGATTTCCGGGTAGATAGTATGCGTCGGGGACCCCCAACACGGTCCGAGACTCGTTGGCGGAGAATGTCTTCAAGCCGATTCGGTACGACAGATGACTGTCGAGCCCACGCAGTTTCCCTTCGTCCAGACGTTGGCTGGCAAGCAGCAGGTGGATGTGCAGCGATCTGCCGAGCCGGCCTATTGCCACGAAGAGGTCAGCGAATTCCGGTTGTTGACTGAGCAATTCGGAGAACTCGTCCACTACGACGAACAGGGCAGGCAGCGGGTCGAGTGCGGCACCCGCCATCCGGGCTTTTTCGTAGTCCGACACATTTGCGAAGTTTCCCGCGGCCCGGAGGAGTTCTTGACGACGGTTCATTTCACCGGCAAGTGCGTCGCGCATTCGGTCCACCATGGCCAGTTCTTCGGCAAGGTTGGTGATGACGGCCGCAACGTGCGGTGCCTCTTCGAGACCGAGGAAGGTTGCCCCACCCTTGAAATCCACGAGGACAAGATTGAGGGCGTTCGGCGAGTGTGTCGCGATCAAACCCAGCACAAGCGTCCGAAGAAACTCCGATTTTCCCGAACCAGTTGCCCCGATACACAAACCGTGCGGCCCCATTCCGTTCTCAGCGGATTCCTTGAGGTCGAGTTCGACAGGTTGACCGTCGGCACCGACACCGATCGGCACCCGCAGTCGATCACGTCCCTGGCGAGGCAACCACGCATGCTCCGGGTTGAACCGCGCAGCGTTTCCGATGCCAAGCATCTGACTCCACGAGCGCGACGCCGTGTCGTCGTCCCCCGAATCGACAGCGTTCTGTGAAGCAGCACGGTACGGCGCCATCCGTCGGCCGAAGGTCTGGGCGGTAGTCGTGGAAACGGAATCAGGGCGCGCAAACTTCTCGACGCCGGCACTACTGACCGCGCCCACTTGATCGGGAGCGACCACCAGACGCAAACCACGACTGGCCGACAACGACGACGAGAAACCACACAGGTCCAGGATCGTCACCGAATCCAGACCCGCTCCCGTCAACAGACCCGAATCGCCTTCCAGCAATCCGCCGTCGACGACAACGACGACATGCGGCACACCTGACGATGCGGGCGCGTTTCGCGAGAAGCGGCCTCGCATCGAAAGTTGCTCACCCAGAGCACCTTCCAACTCGAGATAGGAGCCGTACACCATCCGCGCCGCGCCCGCCCCGTCATATGCCTCCGGGTGCTGCGTGTGCGGCAACCACTTGACCCATTCCCATTCGACCTGAGTATCGGGGCCACGCACCACAGCGATCTGCAATATGTCAGGACCGTGAAAAGTACACAACTGCATCAACATCGCCCTGACCAACGACCGCGCCGCGTCCCGCTGACCTTCGAGCGCTATCGAGGCGAACCCCCGCAGCGATACCGCAGTCGGAAGATCCTCGACCACCGAATGGGAACGGACAAATCGTCGAAGCGACACGGATGCAACCGGTTCGAGGTCTTCAACCGGTCCGGTCTCCGGCGAGATCAGACGAGTCGCCAGCCTCTGACTGCCGAGACCGACACGCACGTGACAATAATCGGGGTCCGTTATCTGACGCTCCCACATGCGTGACGTGCCTGCCAGGGTCCACAGCAACGACGGCTGCGGACTACTCCATTCGAGTGCCCGACGTTGCGCCTGCCCGGTCTCGTCGACATCACGACGCAACTGATCGAGATAACGAAGATAGTCCTTACGGTCCTCGTTGACCTCGGCGGTCCGCGCGCCACCACTACGGCCCCCACCGGCCAGCATCCCGAGCATCGAGACCATCATCATGATCGGAAACAACAGGGACATGGGATTTCGCGCCATTCCCGACGTGAACATCAACGCGACCATGCCGATCATTGCCACCACCATCACCACCGGCAGCAATTTGGTCAGCAGATTGCCAGGAGTCGCACGAGGGATCTCGGGCGGCGCCTGCAACGTCACCTCGCCGCCTGGCGCCCGCGGCGCCTCACGCCGAGCCCGACGCAAAAATCTGACTGTACTCACTTCGCCCCCTACAGCGCTGCGATGTGTCCGACATCAACCGGACCGCCCCCACGGCACAAAGTCCACGCAACGAGAAGACACTAACCCATCGGGCCGACAAGACCTTCGAGCGCAACCGTTCCACTGGAGCAGTGGCGGCAGCAATTCCCAGTCCGGTGTCGTATGGTTCCGATAAAGAAGGGGGACGCGAACGGGGAATCGCGTCGAAGGGTGGGGTTCGACAGTGAACAGTGGGGTTGATTCATGAGCATGTCGACAACCGACACGGCGCCGGCGGCGCCAGGTGATCGTCGTAGCGCACCGTCGGCAGAGCTGTGTCGACTGACAGTTCTGTCGGCACATTCGCAGGTCGATCTCGCAGTGCCGCTGCGCATTCCGCTCGTACTGGTCATTCCCGGCATAGTCGACACTATTCGAAGCCACAGCGGCTCCAACGATTTCGACACCGTATCCGAACAATTCGAACCGACGGACTGGACACTGGCCAAGGTTGGCCGCGCACCGCTGTCGGGCACGCTCTCCCTTCACGAGCATGGAATCCGTGACGGAGAACTACTCGTTCTCGAAGCCGCGGACGCTGCCGCTCCACCGCCGTTGTTCGACGACATCATGTACACCGTCGCCGCCACCGACGCGCAGACCTACCGGCGGTGGACACCACTAGCCGCACGGATCACCGGCTCTGTGATCGCTGTCCTCGCATCGATGCTCGGCTCCGCCGCGCTGATTGTCGGCGCAACCGGAATATCGGGTGCCACTTGCGCTTTCATCACGTCCCTTCTACTGACCATTGCGTCGATCGTGACAGCCCGCGTCTACCACGACAGTGGAAGCGCACTGGTCCTCGGTTGCGCCGGCGTTCCACTTGCATTCACGGCTGGTCTCC
This sequence comes from Rhodococcus sp. AD45-ID, assembly GCF_003023755.1. Classification (NCBI taxonomy): domain Bacteria; kingdom Bacillati; phylum Actinomycetota; class Actinomycetes; order Mycobacteriales; family Nocardiaceae; genus Rhodococcus; species Rhodococcus sp. AD45-ID. The sequence continues at coordinate 806,421 of NZ_PYHL01000001.1, forward strand.
TTGCCGTGCCCGACGACCTAGAGGCGCCACACCTTCTCATGGGTTCCGTGCTCGTCGCATCGGTCGCCTTACTATGCCTGCGCCTCTGCGGCGTCGGGTTAGCCACATTCACAGCCCTTTTCGGCATCTCGTTGGCCGCAACCGTAGCTACTGCGGCAGCAACGCTGCTGCCGCGCGTTTCGCTGGAAACGATCAGCGCAGTCGCCATCGCACTCGCGCTGATCACCCTCGCCTACTCGGCCCGGCTATCGATGATTCTTGCCAAGCTTCCGTTGCCACCAGTGCCGGTACCGGCAAATCCCTTGGACGAAGCTCGTGATCTTGCCGCCGAACCCGACATGCCGAATTTCGACGAACTGACCGAGCGAACCGGACGCGCCCGCAGTTACCTGACCGGTTTGGTGGTCGCGACATCCGTGACGGCGATGACCGGTGCGCTGAGCGTGGCCGCGGTCCATACCGACGACGGAATCGTCTGGTCCGGCCTTGCCCTTGCCGGAGTCACCGCAGGCGTTCTGATGCTCCGCGGACGCACATTTGCCGGTACCGCCCAGGCGGTTCCCCTCATCGCGTGTGGGGCTGCCATCGTGCTAGTTGTTCTGGGCGCCCAGATCTGGTCACACAAGGACGACGCCGTCGTCATATTTGCCCTCGCCATGGCCGTTCTCATCCTGGCACTCGTGCTCGGCATCCTCGCACCGAACCGGGTGTTCAGCCCGGTGATGCGACGGGTTGCAGAGTTGGTCGACTTGGCTGCAATCGCGCTGATCGTGCCTCTGATCTGTTGGGTGACCGATCTATTTTCGGTCATGCGCGGACTCTGAGCGTCGGACATACACGCATGAACCGTGGAATATCCTGGACTTCGACACTCCTCGCCATCGCCGCACTCGCACTATGTGCGGGGCAAGGCGTAGCTGTCGGCGCGATGCCGCCACCCGTCGATCCGTTGATGCTTCCCGAAGACGGCCCCGCGGCGCCACCGCAAGCCACGCAACAGCGCACTCTGTGCGTCCCGGCAGTGTCGGGCGGCGACGGTGCCAATGTCCCTCCTGCCCAGCTGGACTTGGCATTCGATGCGGTCTGGCCGATCACGACCGGCGCAGGGCAGCGTGTCGCGGTGATCGATACCGGAGTCAGCCGTCATCCCCGACTTCCCAATCTGGAACCCGGTGGCGACTACGTGGGAGCTGCCGACGGAACGGAGGATTGCGACGCCCACGGTACCGTCGTCGCTGGGTTGATCGGCGCTCAACCTGTGACTGGGTCAGGCTTCTCCGGCGCCGCACCCGGCGCGACAATCATTACGATCCGACAGTCCAGTTCGGCGTACTCCCTTGCCGGCAGCCAAGGCGACCCGAACATCGCCGAGAACTCGTCGGGGTACGGAAATGTCGACACGATGGCCATGGCTGTCCGTCACGCCGCCGACATGGGAGCCACCGTCATCAACATCTCCGAAGTTGCGTGCAAGTCGGCAGCCGAGGGTATCAACGATCAACGCCTCGGTGCCGCAATCCAATACGCCGCGCTCGTCAAGGACATCGTTGTCGTGGCCGCGGCAGGAAATGTCGGATCCGGCGGCTGCAAGACCCAGAATCCCACTCCTAGCCCGCTGACACCCCATGCTGACCTGTGGAATTCGGTCAACACGCTCGCCAGCCCCGCCTGGTACGACGACTTCGTACTGACCGTCGGATCCGTCGATCCCAACGGGGCGGCAAGCTCGTTCAGCCTCGGTGGTCCCTGGGTCGATGTGGCCGCTCCCGGTACCGCAGTAGTGTCACTCCATCCCACCGAACCTGGGTTGACCAACGGAACGTACGGCCCGGACGGCTCCGTTCAAGCAATCAACGGGACAAGTTTTGCGGCGCCGTACGTCGCGGCAACCGCGGCGCTGGTTCGATCCCGATACCCGGATCTCACTGCTGCACAGGTAGTTCAGCGCATCGAGTCGACGGCGCACGCCCCGGCCGAGGGCTGGAACCCCTACGTCGGGCATGGGGTGGTCGATCCGTTGGCAGCCGTCACCGCGCTGCCGAGCGATGTCGAAACCTATCCGCTCGGTCACCACACCTCGACTCTGGCTGCGCTGCCCGTACCGCCGCCGCCCGACAACCGCGCGCGCGACGCGGCTCTCCTGGGCGTCGCGGCCGTAGGTTCGCTCGGTGTCCTCGCCCTGCTGTCATCGTTTCCGATACGTCGTGTGTTTGCAGAGCGAGGACACCGTTCACGTCGTCCCTAAACAGCAGACAGCTGAGCATGGGGCAGATCCGCGTGCTCCGGGGGCAGATCTTCGGCCCGAGCGGAACGAACCTTGTCGATGACCATGACGCACAGCAAGGAGACAACGCCCCAGATCACAAACGTGATCAGATGCGACCCGACTGTGTCCGCGCCGAAGTACAGAATCGACCGTACCGATTCCACGGCAGCAGGCATCGGCAGGATGCCGTGGAGCACTCGGAATATCTCTGGTTCCATGTAGACCGACATCGCACCACCAGACGCCGGAACCCCGAGGAACATCAAGATTGCGACCGCCGGGATGACTGCGAGGAGCCCGAGTAGCCGTGCGAACACCGTCGTGAACAGCGCGGTACAGAAGATCGCGACGATTCCGGTTCCGAAGAGCTGCCAGAAGTGGCCGTCGATCGCTCCGACTATAGGTCCGGCAATTGTCCAGATCACGGCGGACATGAAGACCGACCACCCGGCTAGCACCGGGAGCAGAGTCCGCAACTTCATCACCGTGGGCGCAGCACTGCTCGCGACGACGATGATCATGAAGCCGGACATGATCCAGCCCATCGCAATGTACATACTGACCGTGCCGCTGGAATCGGAATCGGCAAGCGGCGCAAGATCCTGCGTGGTCAGCGGCACCTGCTGGCCCTGGGCAACCTGCGTGAAAACAGCTGCCACGGCTTGCTGCTGGCTCATGCCGGCAGCTTGGCTGGTGATCAGAGTCGCGGTCGGCGAATCGGCGGAGGGCAGTACGTATGCTGCGACAACCGTGCGGTCCTGAACGAGCTGGCGGGCTTCGTCCACCGAATCGACTGCACGCAGATCGAACAATCCGCCCAAGTTCTGTTCCAGTCCCACAACGGCCTGCTCAGCTTGCTCGCTCGAAGCGGCAACCACAGCGACCGGCATGTCACGGGGCGCCGGCTGATACATCGCTCCGAGCATGACCGAAAGCATCAGCACAACCATGGCAAACGGGAAGAACGCGAGAGTCGCGTACCGAACCTTGTTGCTGGTCGGACGTGGCCCAGCAGTCAGCGACGCCATGGAAACCTCAGGCGCTCCACCGTCAGGACTGCGACGACGCTTGAGCGCGTCGACGCCCAAGGTCGCGAGAAGCGCAAGCGCTGCTCCGAGCGCCAAAACGATCAGGTGCGAGCCGAGACCGTCCCCGCCGAAGTACAGCACTGATCGAAGCGCCTCACCCGTTGCCGCAGTGGGCAGGAATCCGTGCAGCGTCGCGTAGATCGACGGCAGGGTGTAGACCGACATTCCCATGTTCGAGGCCGGGACGCCGAGCACCATGATGAACAGCATGCCGACCAGAACCGCCATCGGCCCGAATATCCGGGTAAGGAACAACTGCACGGAACCGACGGAAAAGACAGCGAGCCAGGAGATTCCGAGAACTGCCGCCGTATGGCCCTCGACTGCACCGAGAATCGGGCCGGTGACCAACCACACGAGCGCTGCGATCAGCGCAGACCATCCGGCAAGAAGTGGTACGACTCGGCGGAATCGCAGCAGCTCCGGCGAGTTGGACAGCGTGATACTCAGCGGCATGTAGCCCGCAAGCATGAGCGCTGTGGCCATGAACATCGCCGCCAGACCAGCGGTGTCGTGGGCAGGCAGTGGAGCCAGATCCTCGACCGTCACGTTGAGCCCCTGCTCCAGCACCTGTGGGGCGACAAGTCCGGTCACTGTCGAGACTTGAGCAGCACCGGCCGCACTCGCGGTGTAGACCGTTGCTGTGTCGCCGCCCGTAGCGGGCAACGACACGACGCCGGATACCTCACGGCCCAGGAGGAGTTGACGTGCCTCGTCCTCGCTACTGACTACTCGCACATCGACGGCCGACGGATCGGACGCCTCGAGCGCAGCAGCAAACTGATCGGCCTGCTGGATCGGCCCGGCCACCGCAATCGGCATGTTGTTCGGGGAAGGCGCGTGCATCGCGGCCAGATACCCCGTGATCATCATGCCGACCATCAGGAAGGGCAGCAGAATCATCGCGACATATCGGCCGATCTGCTCTTTTCGGGCTCGAGCAGCAGCAGCCTCGACTTCCGTGGGCTCGCCTGGCGGATGCTCGGTTTCCGGCGATGCGGTGGTGGTCATAGTCGAACTCCTAAATATCAAAAATTACGCTGCGCGTCTTAAAAAAATTACGCCGCATGACTTAAAATGGCAATCGGTAGAGTCGTGACGTTGATCCCACTTCCGCGGCGTCGCGCCGGAAGACCAGTCAGGGAACCAGCAAACGGAGGAAGCATGGGACAACACGGAGATCGGGTGCGGCAGTCATTGCTGGACTCGGCAGAGGAACTCTTTGCCACCCACGGCATCGACGCGGTGTCGAACCGTCACATCGCCGAACACGCAGGCAACGCCAATCACTCCGCCGTGGCCTATCACTTCGGCGGACGCGACGAACTCATCCGCGCTTTGTTGGAGCGTCACGCGACCGAGACCAAGCTGCGCCGCACACAACTCGTCGCCGTCTTGGGCGAGAACCCCGATCTCCGAGACTTGTTGAGCTGCCTCATCCTTCCGTGGACCGATCAGCTCGCATCGATGCCGCGGCCAAGCTGGCGGGCACGCCTGCTCCAACAATTGAGGTCAGTGCCATCCGGAATGGAACTCATCTCCATGATGTCGGACCCGCTGGAAGACGACCTCATCCAGCAAACGAGGGCTTTCCTCGCGGACGTGCCACCACCCGTACTGGCCGGCAGGGCCTGGATCATGGGTCGCATGGTCACGGACGTCTGCGCCCGGTACGAGTCACTGGTTCAGCAAGACTCGATCGACCCCGACTGGACGGGCTTGGCCTACTTCATCATCGACGCGGCCGTTGGCATACTTTCGGCCCCCGTCACCAGCGTCGGGGACTTTCTCAGCGCACGCACGAGCGCTAATTGACCGGCGCCGCCGGAAACGGGTCTGGCGTCATTCCGTCATGTGCAACAAGGGCATTCGATTTGTCGAGTGACGGTCCCGAAGCCAACAACTCCAACATTTGCCAAGGCGCGCGATCCGGAGGTCTCGAGAGTCCGAGCGCCTTCGCCGAATCTTCATTCGGCACTCCGTATTTCACGCCGGTATCGGCAACATAGAACACGCTGTCGCGCCGAGTGCTCTCGGTCTCGATCCCGGTCGCCTGAACAAATCCCCCCATACCCGGCGCGACGTAGGCAAAATCCAACCGATCCCCCGACCCGTCGGCCTGCGCCAGCGCAACCACCCTGGCGTCAGCGGCGATCGGCAGGTCGCTACCCACGAGCACACTCACGCTCGCGGAGCTACGCTGCGCTGCAACCGAGGCCGGATCCGGTTTCCAGACAAGACAACTGACCGGAGCTACGTCTTCGTTCACCACGGTCGGAGCCAGCGCCGGGAGTGCGGCCGTGGCAAATTCGTTCACCGAGGGAATGCGATTGATCGCATCCGGCGTCACAGTGGCCATTCCCGAGTCACCTTGAGAGTCGGAGAAGTAGATCAGTTGCGCCACAGCTGAACTGACCTTCTGTATACCGTCCTCGAGAACGACGTAGTACATCATCTCGGAGCCCGTGGAGACTTGAACAACGGATCCGACTGTTTTGTCCGCCAACGGATACTGCGGCACTGTGCCAAGACCACGAATGGCCGGAGCCTGTAGCCGCGGAACCTCCGGGATCGCATTGAGCATGCCGACGCTGATCGGCCGCGGCTCGATTCCTTCAAGTCCCAATGCCCGCGTGATCGCCGGATCACCGATGTCGACAGCAGCCCGTCTCCCGTCGTAGACGAGAAAATGATCAGCACCCGAACGCACGAGAAGCGCGTGATCGGAAGGCAAGTACGACGCGACTTCCCGCAACTTCGGCTCGCCGACCAGCACCGTCGAGGCCACGGACCGATTGCCGTCGGCGCCTACGGTGTCACACACCGCCCAAGGCGCATTTGTCGGATCTGCCGCCTCCGGTAGTGCCGACGGCCCACCTGGTATCCCGACCAGCGCTCCCCTAGGCTTGCCATCGATTTCGGATTCCTTCACGATCGAAGGCTTGTCAGGAGAACCGATGATCAACCTCGCAGATGCAAGGTTGAGAACCGGGTGAAATGTGCCCTCCATTGCGACAAACATTGCACCCGAGTCTTTTCCGACCACGATGGCTGCATCGGCAATCTTGTCCTGAGGCCGGAAAAGCGCAAGCACACCACACCCCGCAAGACCCAACGACGCCAGCACGATACCGACGATCAAGGCCCGCGATTGCGATCGCATCGGGTCGTGCAGCATCCGCGCATCCCGCCTGACCAGTGCATGTTCCATGCGCCGAACCAGGAAGCGGTATCCGTTGACCTGCCACCGAGTTGTAGGTGTAGCAGCCATATTTCCCCCCGTACCTGTCATCCCCTGAGATGACACAGTACAGTTCCCCCGGGGGTGGAACCGTGGACAGATCACGTTTGAAGTACTGGCCGTCGTCGCACAGGATCTCGGCGCGCGAGGTCGTCAGTGCACAGGCCGTGGGTATCAGCGCAGCGTGTCTCGCCCTGTTTGCCGGACTCGAATTGCGGTGGGCAATCGCGATCGCAGCCGCCGTCGCGGTGATCCTGCTGCTGCATATCGGCGGTCGATCGATCACGACGTGGATTCGGACCGCCGTTCGATACATGCGACGGTGCCAGACCTCCAGCGGTACCATCGTGAGCTTCCAGACGCCCAGCGAGCAATCCATCGGCCTACGCGTCGACGGTTCGACGCTGGTGAGCGTCGTCGAGATCATGGCGCCGCACGACTATCTGACCCGAATCGGCCGAACGTCATTCGACGCGTCCCATGCCCTTCCCACTGCGGAACTCGCAGATTGCCTTCACCAACACGACATTTCGCTCACCGGGATCGACATCGTCAGCCACGGTTTTCGGGTGGCGTCCGGAACACCGGCAACCGAGGTGTACGACCGTCTGATCGGCCCGCTACCCGCTACGGCCACCAGAATCGTCTGGCTTGCACTACGATTCGACCGAATCGCAGGCTCCGATGCCGTCGACCGCCGCGGTGGTGGCGGCGACGGAGCGGCGCGCAGCATCTCCGTCGCAACAAGCCGAGTGGTGCGGGTTCTCGAAGCTGCCGGCGCACGGGCACGCATCTTGACAGCACCCGAGATCTCCTCGTCGATCGCACAGGTCAGTCGCGGTGTGGAAGTCGCAGACGTGGCCGAAACATGGCGTTCCACACCACTTCCCGGTGTATCGAATCTCGGTTACGGAATCGAGCCGAAGGCAATTACCAAAGGCAGTCTCGCGCAGGTATGGGCGGCCGCGACACTGGGCACCTCGGTCACCGTTCGGCTCCGGCCACGTCCCGAAACCGGACTGACGGCAGTGAGCGCCACCTGTCGATTCACGACTCGGCATCTCCCGAAAGCAGCCCCGGTCGCCGGGCTGGTATCCATGCGTGGCCGTCAACGCGATGCCCTGCTGACCAACGTGCCGACCGCGCTCACCTCGCTCGACGCCATCTCGCCTACCCGAACGATGGACGCTGCCGACCTGACTGCGCTCGAGCTCCCACTGGCGGGATGCGGACAACTCCTCGGATCCGACGATCGAGGCCAAGGCGTTGCTGCCCTCGTTGCGGGGACCGGCGTGAATACCGTCTTCGTGGCCGGGGAACTCTATCTCGCCCAACAATTGATCTTCCGTGCCGTCGCCACCGGGACCCGGGTTCTGATCCACACGGATCGGCCCGAGACCTGGACACCCTTGATCGACTCGATGGGTGTCCCCGATCGCCTCCGAGTTTCCGGCCACGGGCAAGGACCGGAAGGAACCTTCAATGCCGTTGTCTTCGACGGTGTTCGAGCTCTTCCCCCGCGCGCCGGTGTCACCGCGGTCTACGTGTACGGCGACCCGGCGCAGTGGCCTGAGATCGAACGCGATCTCACGATCGTCCAGCCGAATGCCCTCGGCGATAGGATTGTCGTCGCGACCGACAAGACAAGCGTCGAACTCACGCTGGTGACCATCGCCGCCGAAACATCCTTCATCGGACGACCGCGCGCAGGGGCCGAGTTCCCGGTGTCACCGTAGCGGAGTCATCCGGGATACGCCTTCCGGCCGCGATGCTCGCGCAGTCCTCTTCCCCACCAGTCCAATTGACCGATCATCCGGTCGGCGGCATCGGTTGCGATAGCGTCCACAGTAGGATTTGGTGACCGGAATTGCTTGCGGGCCTGGTGAATACTCACGCTTTGACGCACGGAGACCATGTGCAGTTCGGCAACAACCTGCCGCAATTGTTCCGTCGCACGCAACCCTCCCGACACTCCTCCGTACGACACGAAACCGATCGGTTTCGCGCGCCATTCGTGTTTCACCGAATCGAGTGCCGTCTTCAGAGCAGCAGAATATCCATGGTTGTATTCGGGTGTGACCGCAACAACAGCGTCGGCGCCCTCGATGCGTCGACGCAATTCCTCGGCGGCCTCCGACGGCGAGAAATCGGTTGGAAGCATCAATTCGGCGAGGTCGATGACCGAGACAGACCAATTCGGTTGATTCACGGCGCGCGCAACAAACCAATCGGCGACAGCCAAGCCGATTCGTCCCTCGCGCACGGAACCGACAATTACCTCGACGAACAGATCGGTCATGTCGTTGATGGTAACGGCGCGCCCGTCGCAGCAATCCCGGTGGTGATGAGGGCGGCAAGTTCGCGGTACGCCTGCGCGTCGTCCAGTCCGGTCGCCTTGTAGACGTCACGTTGCTGTATGCGCACCATCGTGTTCGAGGCTGCGTCAGCGACGAACGACGCGTGTACTTCGCGAAACGCGCCGGCCTCCACACCTCGAACAATCATCTCGCGTACCCGACTCGCAGCGATCGACGTGTTCTTCTCGTACACCTGACGCGCCGACGTGGACGCCGCGAGGTCCTCCATGAACTGGTGCGATGCGGCGGAAAGCTGATCGCCGACGGCCTCGAGGTACGCGCTCACTTGCTGCAACGGATCCGCATGAGCTGCAACCGCGTCTTCGACGGCATCGGTCGCGGTACGAAAGAAATGGACCGTGACGGCGCGCACGAGATCGTCCTTGCCGGCTGCGACGGTGTACAGGGTGCTCTTGGAGCAATGCAGGCGCGCGGCGATCTCGTCGAGAGTGAGATGCGCGAATCCTTCGTCGAGAAAAAGCGCAACCAACTGATCGAATAGCTGCACTCTGCGTGCCGTCACTCTTGCCATACTGAAAACAGTACTGCAGTATCGTTGTCAGTACTACTACAGAAACAGGAGTCGACAGTGCCGGTCGAACGTCTGATGCCCAGCCAAGAAGCTCGCGATCTCATCGAACTGACCCGAGACGTGGCAGACAAGGTCCTCGCCCCCAAGGTCAACGAGTACGAGAAGGCCGAGAAGTACCCGGATGGAGTCTTCCCCGCTCTCGGACAAGCCGGGCTCCTGAGCTTGCCGTACCCCGAGGAGTTCGGCGGCGGCGATCAGCCGTACGAGGTCTACTTGCAAGTTCTCGAAGAGATCGCCTCACGGTGGGCTGCAGTTGCCGTCGCAGTGAGCGTTCACAGCCTCTCCTGCTTCCCACTCTTCACCTTCGGCACCGACGAACAGAAGAACAAGTGGCTGCCGGACATGCTGGGCGGCAACACCATCGGCGCCTACAGCCTCTCCGAATCCCAGGCGGGATCCGACGCAGCAGCGTTGTCCTGCAAGGCTGCACCCGTCGACGGTGGATACCGCATCAACGGCAGCAAAGCCTGGATCACGAACGGCGGCAAGGCAGACTTCTACAACCTCTTCGCCCGCACCAGCGACGACGGCTCACGCGGCATCTCCTGCCTCCTGGTGGACAAGGACACCGAGGGCCTCAGCTTCGGTAAGCCCGAGGAAAAGATGGGACTGCGCGCTGTTCCCACCGCCTCTGCGAACTACGACGACGCCTTCATCCCGGACGAGCGCCTCATCGGCCAGCGCGGTCAGGGACTTCCCATCGCATTCAGCGCCCTCGACTCCGGTCGGTTGGGAATTGCGGCCGTTGCCGTCGGCATCGCCCAGGGCGCACTCGACGACGCGGTTGCCTACGCCAAGGAACGCAAGGCTTTCGGCAAGCGGATCATCGACCATCAGGGCCTCGGCTTTGTGCTCGCCGACATGGCCGCAGCCGTCGACTCCGCTCGTGCCACGTACCTCGATGCGGCCCGTCGCCGCGACGCCGGAGTGCCGTACTCCCGCAACGCCAGCGTCGCCAAGCTCATTGCCACAGACGCCGCGATGAAGGTCACGACCGACGCCGTGCAGGTATTCGGCGGCTACGGGTACACCCAGGACTTCCCGGTCGAGCGGTACATGCGTGAAGCCAAAATCACTCAGATCTTCGAGGGCACCAACCAGATTCAGCGTCTGGTCATCGCGCGCCAATTGGCGGGATAGCCGGATACGACATTGCCCTCCCACAGTGGTGGGAGGGCAATGGTGGGAGGGCAATGTCGCATGAGCGCCTTCAGTCGCCGCAGCAACCGCCGGCCGACGGCAATTCGCGGGTCTCACGGGTAATCGCGTTGCGGGCCGCCAACTCCGAATAATCCGGGTAATCGACTCGCACCAACGACAAACCATGGGCCGGTGCCACCAGGATGGAACTCGACCGTGAGGATTCGTCGAGCAACCCGGCAAGCCAATCCGACGTACGACGCCCCTCACCGACGGACAGCACGGCGCCGACAAGACTCCGCACCATCGACCAACAAAACGCGTCGGCATTCACGTAGGCCGTGAACACTGTGCCCTCTTGTGTCCAGTCGAACCGCTGAAGTTCGCGTACGGTCGTCGCTCCTTCGCGGCGCTTGCAAAACGCGGCAAAGTCATGAAGTCCCAAGAGTCGCTGCGACGCTTCCTGCATCGCGGCCAGATCAAGAGCCTTCGGGTAGGAAACCATGTCACGCACACGAAGCGGTTCGACACCGAACATCGCGTTGGACACCCGGTACTCGTAATAGCGTCGCATCGCAGAGAAACGCGCGTCGAAATCAGCCGGGACGACGGAAATACTCTTGACTCGAACATCTTTCGGCAGGAACCGAGCGAGCCGCCGAACCAATCGCGACGGATCGTCCGGCAGGAGATCAGCCGGCACGTCGACGTGCGCAACCTGACCACTCGCATGGACGCCGGCATCCGTCCGACCGGCGACGGTCAACTGAACGGGTTGCCGTAGAACAGTTCCCAGTTTGTCTTCGATCTCACCGCACACCGTGCGTAGATCGGTCTGCCTGGCCCAACCAGAGAAGTCGGTGCCGTCATAAGAGATATCGAGCCGCAATCGAACGAGCCCGCCGTCCCCGAGGGGGGCGGCGGGCTCGTTCGATTCAGCGTGTGCTGAAACCAAGGGAACTAGTCCTTCTTGGCCTCGGGGGCGTCGGCCGCAGTTGCGGTCTCGTCCTCGATAGCTTCGACAACTGCATCAGCGTTCTCGACCTCAGCCTCGGTCGCGTCGGCCTCTACGGCCTCGACGACGTTCTCTGCGGCGGGAGCATCCTGCGAAGCCTTGACGCGACGTGCGCGGTCAGCCTCGGAGGTGACGGTCTTTTCCTTGACGAGCTCGATGATTGCCATCGGCGCGTTGTCGCCCTTGCGGGGGATCGTCTTGATGATGCGGGTGTATCCACCGTTACGGTCCGCGTAGAACGGGCCGATCTCGGCGAACAGGGTGTGAACGACATCCTTGTTACGGATGACCTTCAGCACCTCACGACGGTGAGCCAGCGTGCCGGCCTTCGCGTGCGTGACGAGCTTCTCGGCGTACGGGCGCAGTGCCTTGGCCTTGGACTCGGTGGTGGTGATACGACCGTGCTCGAAGAGCGCGGTAGCCAGATTGGCGAAAATCGCCTTCTGGTGGGAAGCCGACCCGCCGAAGCGGGCACCCTTCTTGGGCTTGGGCATGATGATCTCCTAGTAAAGGACCTGAGCTGCTACAGCTGTTCGGTCTCGGCGTAGTCCTCGGTACCGTCGGCATCGCCGAAGGAACCGGCATCGGTGTCACTCCACGTTCCGGTGGCGGCGTCGTAGCCTGCAACGGTCGTGGGATCGAAGGATGCGGGGCTGTCCTTGAGGGACAGGCCGAGCGAATGCAGCTTGACCTTGACCTCGTCGATGGACTTCTGTCCGAAGTTGCGGATGTCGAGCAGATCGGACTCGGTACGGCCGACAAGCTCACCGACGGTGTGAACACCTTCGCGCTTGAGGCAGTTGTAGGAACGGACCGTGAGGTCCAGATCCTCGATGGGGAGTCCGAAGGAAGCGATGTGATCGGCCTCGGCGGGCGAGGGTCCGATCTCGATGCCTTCTGCTTCGACGTTCAGCTCACGGGCCAGGCCGAAGAGCTCAACCAGGGTCTTGCCCGCAGAAGCGAGCGCGTCCCGTGCGGTGATGGAGTTCTTCGTTTCCACGTCGAGAACGAGCCGATCGAAGTCGGTGCGCTGTTCGACGCGAGTGGCCTCCACCTTGTAGGTGACCTTGAGCACCGGCGAGTAGATCGAGTCGACCGGAATGCGGCCGATCTCTGCGCCGGACGCCTTGTTCTGGACGGCGGGGACATAGCCACGACCGCGCTCGACTACGAGCTCGATCTCCAGCTTGCCCTTGTCGTTCAGGGTGGCGATGTGCAGATCAGGGTTGTTCACGATGACGCCGGCCGGGGGCACGATGTCGCCTGCGGTAACAGCGCCGGGGCCCTGCTTGCGGACGTACATGGTGACCGGCTCGTCCTCTTCGGAGCTCACGACGAGGCCCTTGAGGTTCAGGATGATGTCAGTGACGTCTTCCTTCACTCCGGGGACCGTGGTGAACTCGTGGAGAACGCCGTCGATGCGGATGCTGGTGACAGCAGCGCCGGGGATCGACGAGAGCAGCGTGCGGCGCAGCGAATTGCCGAGCGTGTACCCGAAACCTGGCTCCAGGGGCTCGATGACGAACTTCGAGCGGTTATCAGCGATGACCTCTTCGGTCAACGTGGGTCGCTGAGAAATGAGCATGGTATTTCCTCCTGTACGGACGTCCACTATTTGACGCCCACGATGGGAAAGGGCCTGCGACCCCGTGCGCCTTTCCGGTAGTCGGAACTACCGGAAAGGCGCACAGGGCGCGGAGCACCTTACTTCGAGTAGTACTCGACGATGAGCTGTTCCTGCAGAGCAATGTCGATCTGCGCACGCTCGGGAAGCTGGTGAACCAGGATCCGCAGACGCGAGCCGACAACCTGCAGCCACGCGGGAACCGGGCGATCGCCAACGGTCTCACGGGCAACCTGGAACGGAAGCGTTGCGAGCGACTTCTCCTTGACATCGATGATGTCGTACTGCGAGACGCGGTAGCTCGGGATGTCGACCTTCTTGTTGTTCACGAGAAGGTGACCGTGCGTGACCAGCTGACGTGCCTGACGGCGCGTGCGAGCGAGGCCTGCGCGGTACACGACGTTGTCGAGACGCGACTCCAGGATGGTGAGCAGGTTCTCGCCGGTCTTACCGGGGCGGTTGTTCGCCTCCTTGTAGTACAGACGGAACTGCTTCTCCATGACGCCGTAGGTGAAGCGAGCCTTCTGCTTCTCCTGCAGCTGGAGCAGGTACTCGCTCTCCTTGATACGCGCGCGGCCGTGCTGTCCGGGCGGGTACGGGCGACGCTCGAATGCCTGGTCGCCTCCAACGAGGTCGACGCGCAGACGACGCGACTTGCGGGTGATGGGTCCGGTATAACGTGCCATGATTTTCTACCTATTCCTTCCCGCTTATACCCGACGCCGCTTGGGCGGACGGCAGCCGTTGTGCGGCTGGGGAGTTACATCGGAAATGGTGCCGACCTCGAGGCCTGCGGCCTGGAGCGAACGAATCGCGGTCTCGCGACCCGAACCCGGTCCCTTGACGAAGACGTCAACCTTCTTGACACCATGCTCCTGCGCCTTGCGGGCAGCGCTCTCAGCAGCAAGCTGAGCGGCGAAGGGCGTCGACTTACGCGAACCCTTGAAGCCGACGTGTCCCGAGGACGCCCAGGAAATGACATTTCCGGCCGGGTCCGTGATGGACACGATGGTGTTGTTGAAGGTGCTCTTGATGTGAGCGGCGCCGTGCGGGATGTTCTTCTTATCCCTGCGACGCGTCTTCTGGGTCTTCTTCGGACCGGTGCTACGTGACTTCGGGGGCATTACTTCGCCTTCTTCTTGCCGGCAATGGTGCGCTTCGGACCCTTACGGGTACGGGCGTTGGTCTTGGTGCGCTGACCACGCACGGGCAGACCACGACGGTGGCGCAGGCCCTGGTAGCAGCCGATCTCGATCTTGCGACGGATGTCGGCCTGAACCTCGCGGCGAAGGTCACCCTCAACCTTGAGCGACTCCTCGATGTACTCGCGGAGCTTTGCCAGGTCCTCGTCCGAGAGGTCCTTGCTCCGGAGATCCGGGTTGACGCCGGTGGCGTCAAGGATTTCCTTGGAGCGGGTACGGCCGATGCCGTAGATGTATGTCAGTGCGATCTCCATGCGCTTTTCGCGAGGAAGATCAACACCAGAGAGACGTGCCATGTTGGCATTTCCTATCGGTGTGCGGAGGTCTGCTCCCAGCCCATCCCCTGTGCCTCTTGCCGAGTAACCACGTCCGAGAACGTGGCTGGTCTCATCAACTAACTCAGTGGGGCCCCGGCCTCCGTGCCGGGGGTGAACCATTGTCCGACCCTGTCGATCGGTAAACGATCGCGTGGGGTCTCGTCAACAATGGCTGGTACTGGAAGGTCTTCTTTGCTTGTTGCCAAGCAGATCTTCGAAAAGCTAGATCTAGCCCTGACGCTGCTTGTGACGCAGGTTCTCGCAGATCACCATGACCCGACCGTTACGGCGGATCACTTTGCACTTTTCGCAGATCTTCTTGACGCTCGGCTGAACCTTCACGTCTTCTGATCTCCTGTTTTGTCGCAGCCTGCCAAAGCGAACCCCGGCAGACGTACTTCTCCCTGACCCAGGTCAGATCCGGGAAGTTCGTTACTTGTAGCGGTAAACGATGCGTCCGCGCGACAAATCGTAGGGCGAGAGCTCTACGACAACGCGATCTTCCGGGAGGATGCGAATGTAGTGCTGACGCATCTTTCCGCTGATGTGGGCGAGGACCTTGTGGCCATTCTCGAGCTCAATGCGGAACATCGCATTGGGCAGCGGCTCGACTACTCGTCCTTCGACCTCGATGGCCCCGTCTTTCTTAGCCATATCCTCCGCGATCCGTTTGGTTTGGCATGCTTCGTGCATCGGCTTCCGTTACATTGGCACGCAATGGTTTCTTCATCGACATGATTTTTACATCGACTCGGTGCGTTGTTCCCCGTAGCGGCAGTCCTACACACACAAGCTGTCGACACGCATGGCGCACCGCCTAGCTATGTTACGCGAAGAGAACGACCAGGCCAAATGCGCCTCCCCTACGGCAGCGCATCTGGGCGGCAATCCATGCCTCCGCGGCCACCGAACCAGCAACCGAAAAAGTCCCGACCCCTTGCGGGACCGGGACTTCTCGAAGAGCGAATCACTCTTGCTGTCAACACTTGTCGAGCGTTGGAGCCGAAAACTACTCCGGTCGCAGCGTCAGAATTCGCGGGCCGTCCGCCGTGACAGCAACAGTGTGCTCCCAGTGAGCAGCACGCGAACCGTCGGTGGTCACCACAGTCCAGTCGTCATCGAGAATCACGGTATCCGTGGTCCCGAGCGTCAACATCGGCTCGATTGCCAGGCAAGATCCGATCACCAACTCGGGCCCCTTGCCCGGGGCACCTTCGTTGGCCAGGAACGGATCCATGTGCATCTCACGGCCGATACCGTGACCGCCGTAGCCGTCGACGATTCCGTATGAACGGCCGTGTAGCTTCTCGGCGGCCTGGGTGCCGAGCTCGATGGCGTGCGAAACGTCTGTCAGACGGTTGCCTGCGATCATCGCCGCAATGCCGGCTTCCATGGACAATCGAGTTGCTTCGCTCAGATCCTGATCGGCTGCACTTATCTCACCGACACCGAACGTCCACGCGGAGTCTCCGTGCCAACCCTCGAGGATCGCGCCGCAGTCGATGGACACCAGGTCACCCTCGGCGAGGACGTCCTGCGCCGACGGGATTCCGTGAACAACCCGGTCGTTGACCGAAGAACAGATCGAACCGGTGAAACCGTTGTAGCCGAGGAAGGACGGCACCGCACCCGCATCGCGGATGACAGATTCGGCGACCGCATCCAATTCCAGGGTGCTGACACCGGGCTTTGCCGCAGCGCGTACCGCCACCAACGCCGAACCCACGATTGCGCCGGCCGCAGCCATTGCGTCGAGTTCGCCCGCGGAGCGGAACGGAACAACCTTGCGTTTACGCCCGAAAACCATTACTTACCCAGCGCTGCCAGTGCGCGAGCGTTGACTTCTTCGACCTCGCCGATCGCGTCGACGGAGACGATGCTGCCCTTGTAGTAGTCGAACAGCGGCGACGTCTCGTCGCGGTAGACCCGGAGGCGGTTGCGAATCACGTCCTCGGTGTCGTCTGCTCGGCCACGGGCGAGCATTCGCTCCACCACGATGTCCTCGTCGACGACGAAGGAAAGCACACCGTCGAGCTTCGTATCGAGATCCTTCAGGATGCCTTCGAGGGCTTCCGCCTGATCGACCGAGCGCGGGAATCCGTCGAGCAGGAATCCGTTGGCGGCGTCCGGCTCGGCAACGCGTGCCTTCACCATGTCATTGGTGATCGAGCTGGGAACAAGCTCACCGGCGTCGATGAACTTCTTCGCTTCCACGCCGAGCGGGGTGGACTGACCGATGTTGGCTCGGAAGAGGTCACCCGTCGAGATATGGGGAACACCGAACTTCTCGGACAGGATCGCGGCCTGGGTGCCCTTGCCGGCACCGGGAGGACCAAGGAGGACAAGTCTCACTTGAGGAACCCTTCATAGTTGCGCTGCATTAGCTGACTCTCGATCTGCTTCACGGTGTCCAGACCGACGCTGACCATGATCAGCACCGCGGTGCCACCGAACGGCAGGTTCTGCGCGCCGCCGCCGTTCCCGATGTCGAGGAACAGATTGGGCAGAACAGCAATGGTGCCAAGGTAGATCGCACCCGGAAGGGTGATGCGACTCAGCACGTAGTTGAGATAGTCCGCGGTCGGCTGACCGGGACGGATACCTGGAATGAATCCACCGAACTTCTTCATCTCGTCGGCGCGCTCTTCTGGATTGAAGGTGATCGCGACGTAGAAGTACGTGAAGAACACGATAAGACCGAAGTAGATCAGGATGTACACCGGGTTGGCGGGATTGACCAAGTAGGTGTTGATGATTCGCTGCCACCAACTGGGGTCGACCGCAGTGCTGGCCGACGTGAGCTGCGCAATCAGGTTGGGCAGGTACAGCAGCGACGACGCGAAGATCACCGGGATGACACCGGCCTGGTTGACCTTGAGCGGCAGGTACGTCGACGAGCCGCCGTACATCTTGCGTCCCACCATGCGCTTGGCGTACTGGACGGGAATTCGACGCTGGCCCTGCTCGACGAAGACGACGCCGGCAATGATCAAGAGCGCTGCAAAGCAGACGAGTGCAAAGACGAGGCCACCACGGCTGTCCAGAATGGCCTTGCCTTCGGACGGGATACGCGAGGCGATACCGGCGAAGATGAGGAGCGACATGCCGTTACCGACGCCCCGTTCGGTGATGAGCTCACCGAACCACATGACGAGTGCGGCGCCGGCCGTCATGACCAGGACAAGAATGATCAAGCCGAAGATCGACTTGTCGGCGATGATGTCGTCACAGCCTTGCAGTAGCTGTCCCCTAGCTGCGAGCGCAACGATGCCCGTCGACTGAAGCACAGCCAAAGCGATGGAGAGATAGCGCGTGTACTGCGTCATCTTGGCCTGACCCGACTGGCCCTCCTTGCGAAGTTCCTCGAACTTCGGGATGACCACGGTCAGCAGCTGAACGATAATGCTGGCGGTGATGTACGGCATGATGCCGATCGCAAACACCGACAACTGGAGTAGCGCACCACCGGAGAACAAGTTGATCAGCGAGTAGATGCCCGCCGAGTCACCAGAGTTAGCTATGTCGATGCACTCACGCACTCTGGCGTAGTCGACACCAGGTGACGGAAGCACTGCGCCGACCCGGTAGAGGGCTACCAGGCCGAGGGTGAATAGGATCTTCCGCCTCAGGTCGGGTGTCCTGAGGGCCGAAACGAAGGCGGAAAGCAAAGATCCTCCTGGCACGACGGTTGGGGGCAGATCTTTTGACCTGCCGAACTTCAGAACTCTAACAGTCAATTTATGGGAACTAAACGAGCCGACCACGAAACTCGGGTAAGCCGAAGATACAACCAGTGTGCCTGACCCGGTCGACGGGGCCACACTTTCGGGACGAACAGCACAGACGCCGATGGCCGCAGCACAGCAAATGCTGCGCTGCGGCCATCGGACTAGCTACGCGTGATTACTCACAGCTCGGTGGCGGAACCACCGGCAGCAGCAATCTTTTCCTTGGCGGAACCGGTGAACTTGTCGACGGTCACCTGAACGGCAACAGTCAGTTCGCCGTCGCCCAGAACCTTGACGAGCTGGTTCTTGCGGACTGCGCCCTTGGCAACGAGATCCTCGACCGAGATTGCTCCACCTTCGGGGAACAGACGGGCGATGTCGCCGACATTGACGACCTGGTACTCGGTGCGGAAGGGGTTCTTGAAGCCCTTGAGCTTGGGCAGACGCATGTGAAGCGGCATCTGTCCACCCTCGAAGCCCACGCGCACGGTGTTACGTGCCTTGGTGCCCTTGGTACCGCGACCTGCGGTCTTACCACGCTTGCCGCCCTCGCCGCGTCCAACACGAATCTTGTTGGACTTGGATCCGGGAGCGGGGCGCAGGTGGTGCAGTTTGATGGTCATGGTTAGACCTCCTCAACTGTTACGAGGTGGCGCACCACGTTGATCAGACCGCGGTTCTGTGCGTTGTCCTCACGAACAACGGTCTGACGGATGCCCTTGAGACCGAGCGTGCGCAGAGAATCCTTCTGGTTCTGCTTGGTCCCGATGATGCTCTTGATCTGAGTGACCTTGAGATCTGCCATTACTTCACACTCCCAGCAGCCTGTGCGCGTGCGCGCAGCATGCCGGCGGGTGCAACCTCTTCGAGGGTGAGGCCGCGGCGAGCCGCAACTTCCTCGGGACGCTGCAGACCCTTGAGCGCGGCAACGGTCGCGTGCACGACGTTGATGGCGTTGTCGCTACCGAGCGACTTCGACAGGATGTCCGCGATACCAGCGCACTCCAGCACGGCACGCACCGCGCCACCGGCGATAACACCGGTACCGGGGCTTGCCGGGCGAAGCATGACGATGCCGGCAGCAGCCTCACCCTGAACGGGGTGAGTGATGGTGTTGCCGATCATCGGGACGCGGAAGAAGCTCTTGCGAGCCTCCTCGACACCCTTCTGGATGGCCGCGGGAACTTCCTTGGCCTTGCCGTAGCCGACGCCGACCAGTCCGTTGCCGTCTCCGACGATCACGAGAGCGGTGAAGCTGAAGCGACGACCACCCTTGACGACCTTGGAGACGCGGTTGATCGTGACAACGCGCTCGATGAACTGTGACTTCTCCGCAGCGTTTCCGCCACGGCCACCGTCGCGACGGTCACGGCCGCCACCACGGTTGTCCCCACGAGCGTTGCTGTTGTCGCCGCTGTTGGGGCCATTCTGTCCGGCGGGTCCGCTTCCGCCGTCACGCCTTTGACGTCCCGGCATCAGGCTGTCCTTCCGTTGAAAATGTTGGTCATCAGAACTTCAACCCGCCTTCGCGAGCTGCGTCTGCCAAGGCCGCGATGCGACCGTGGTAGCCGTGTCCGCCGTGGTCGAAGACCACTGCTTCCACGCCGGCAGCCTTTGCGCGCTCGGCGATCAGCTGACCGACCTTCGCGCTCGCAGCCTTCTTGTCGCCTTCGGCCACGCGCACGTCGGCTTCGATGGTCGACGCAGCAGCCAGAGTGTGGCCTGCCAGGTCGTCCACGAGCTGGACGTGGATGTGGCGTGAGGACCGGTTGACGACCAAGCGGGGACGCTCGGGCGTGCCGGAGACCTTCTTGCGGAGACGGAAGTGACGACGTGTCTTCGAGAGACGACGCTTCGTGGACGCATCCTTGCCGAGCGGAATCCGCTTGGCTTTCTGGTTTGCAGTCTGGCTCATATCACTTACCCGTCTTTCCGACCTTGCGGCGGATCTGCTCACCCTCGTAACGCACGCCCTTACCCTTGTACGGGTCCGGACGACGGAGACGACGGATGTTGGCCGAGATCTGCCCGACCTTCTGCTTGTCGATGCCGGACACCGAGAACCGGGTGGGCGACTCGACGACGAAGGTGATGCCTTCGGGAGCCTCGATCGGGACCGGGTGGCTGAAGCCGAGCGCGAACTCGAGGTCCTTGCCCTTCAGCGCCACGCGGTAACCGACACCGTGGATTTCCATCTTCTTGGTGTAACCCTCGGTGACACCGGTGATGATGTTCGCAACCAAGGTCCGCGACAGACCGTGCAGCGCACGGCTGCGACGCTCGTCGTCGGGGCGAGTGACGCTCAGGGAGCCGTCCTCAGCCTTGGCGATCTCGATGGGCTCGGCGATCGTCAGTGCCAGGGTGCCCTTGGGCCCCTTGACCGTGACGTCCTGGCCGGCGATCGTAACGTCGACGCCCGCGGGGACGTTGACCGGAATCTTTCCAATACGCGACATTGTGGTGGCCTCCCTCTACCAGACGTAGGCGAGGACTTCCCCGCCTACTCCTTGATTGGCCGCCTGGCGATCGGTGAGCAGACCGGACGACGTGGAGATGATCGCCACGCCGAGGCCTCCGAGGACCTTGGGCAGGTTGGTGGACTTCGCGTAAACCCGGAGACCGGGCTTGGAAACGCGACGCACGCCGGCGAGGCTACGCTCGCGGCTGGGGCCGTACTTCAGATCGACGACGAGGGTCTTGCCGACCTCGGCGTCTTCGGTACGGAAGTCGGAGATGTAGCCCTCGCGCTTGAGGATCTCGGCAATGTTCGCCTTGATCTTCGAGTGGGGAAGCTTCACCTCATCGTGGTACGCCGTGTTGGCGTTGCGCAGACGCGTCAAGAAGTCTGCGATGGGGTCAGTCATGGTCATAGGTCGACCTCGACACCTTTCTCGCTGTGGTTCCCATGCAACACCGGACGAGTCCGGTCGTGGGCCTCCAGCAATTCGGCTGGGCCGTCCGACTTATGTCAGACGGCGTAAGTTACCGCACCGAGCTGAACGCATGCGTCAGCCACGGCAACCGCTCTAGTGTAGGGAACTTTGGCCGTCCTGTCCAAACAGCGCGTCCCCATATCTGGGAAATACCCGATAAATGCCGAATGGGCGTGGATTCCCGAAGGAACCCACGCCCATTCACAAGCGTGAAGTGACAAGACCCGAAGGTCTCAGATCACCAGGAGCTCTTGCGAACTCCGGGAAGCTCGCCGGCGTGTGCCATCTCGCGCAAGCAGATTCGGCACAGGCCGAACTTGCGGAACACAGCGTGCGGGCGACCGCAGCGCTGGCAGCGGGTGTAGGCGCGAACCGCGAACTTGGGCTTCTTGTTGGCCTTGTTGACCAATGCCTTCTTAGCCATGCGCTCAGTTCTCCTTGAACGGGAAGCCGAGGTGCTTGAGCAGTGCACGGCCTTCTTCGTTGTTGGTTGCGGTGGTCACGACGGTGATGTCCATACCGCGGGGGCGATCGATCTTGTCCACGTCGATCTCATGGAACATCGACTGCTCGTTGAGGCCGAACGTGTAGTTGCCGTTGCCGTCGAACTGGTTGCCCGAGAGACCGCGGAAGTCGCGGATACGGGGCAGCGCGACAGACACGAGGCGGTCCAGGAACTCCCACATACGGTCTCCACGGAGGGTGACGCGTGCGCCGATGGGCATGCCTTCGCGAAGCTTGAACTGCGCGATGGACTTACGTGCCTTACGGATCTCGGGCTTCTGGCCCGTGATGAGAGACAAGTCGTGGACAGCGCCGTTGATCAGCTTGGCGTCACGGGCAGCGTCGCCGACGCCCATGTTGACGACAACCTTGACAACACCGGGGATCTGCATGACGTTGGCGTAGTCGAACTCGCTGTTGAGCGCGTCCTTGATCTCAGCGCGGTAGCGTGCCTTGAGGCGCGGCTGGACCTTGTTTTCGGTGGAGGTCATGTCAGATGTCCTTCCCGTTCTTCCGGGAAACCCGAACGCGCTTGCCGGTCTCTTCATCGGTGCGGTAGCCCACGCGAGTGGGGTTTCCGTCCGAGTCGACGACTGCAACGTTGGATACGTGGATCGGAGCTTCCTGCGTGACGATGCCGCCGGAGGATGCTCCGCGCTCGTTCGCGGAAACCGCGGTGTGCTTCTTGATTCGGTTCACGCCTTCGACGAGGACCTTGTCGGTCGCGGGGAAAGCCTGAATGACCTTGCCCTTCGCGCCCTTGTCCTTACCGGCGATGACCAGAACGGTGTCACCCTTGTGCACCTTCATCACAGCACCTCCGGGGCGAGCGAAACGATCTTCATGAACTTCTTCTCGCGCAGCTCACGGCCGACGGGTCCGAAGATGCGGGTTCCACGGGGATCGCTGTCAGCCTTGATGAGCACTGCTGCGTTCTCGTCGAACTTGATGTAGGAACCGTCCGGACGACGGCGCTCCTTGGTCGTGCGAACGATGACGGCCTTGACGACCTCACCCTTCTTGATGTTTCCACCGGGGATTGCGTCCTTGACGGTGGCGACGATGACGTCACCGATCCCGGCGTAGCGACGTGACGAACCGCCGAGAACGCGGATGCAAAGGATTTCCTTGGCACCCGTGTTATCAGCGACGCGAACTCGCGACTCCTGCTGAATCACTTGATCTCCCTAGACCTGGAATTTCGTGCGCAACGGATTACCGACCCGGTGCGCGCGGTCATTGTTGCCACCTGCGTCGTGTCTGAGCTGCTGCCCCACCGAAGTTCATCGATGAAGGCGATCACTGCAAGCACCGGTCGAGCTGCGCACGTGAAGACACACCTCTGCCACAGGCAACCGTTCTATTGTAGGGAAGGGTTCACCGATTACCAAATCTGCGCACCTTGCCCACCATCTGCATTCCTGACCGAAAGCCGAATGGCCCACTCCCCCAACGGGAAGCGGGCCATTCGGTTGTGCTCGATCAGCTCGAGATCACGATCAGGCTTACTTGGCCTTTTCGAGGACCTCGACCAGACGCCAGTGCTTCGTCGCGGACAGCGGACGGGTTTCCATCAGCTGAACGCGGTCGCCGACGCCGGCAACGCCGTTCTCGTCATGCGCCTTCACCTTGGTCGTACGGCGGATGATCTTGCCGTAGAGCTTGTGCTTGACGCGGTCTTCGAGCTCGACCACGATCGTCTTTTCCATCTTGTCGGAAACTACGTATCCGACACGGACCTTACGGCTCGCGCGCTCTTCTGTGCTCACTGCTTTTTCCTCACTCATGCCGCGTCACCTGCATCCGGACCCACAGCGAGTCCGAGCTCACGCTCACGCAGGACGGTGTAGATGCGCGCGATCTCGTGACGAACGGTGCGCAGTCGTCGGTTGTTGTCCATCTGGCCTGTGGCCATCTGGAAACGAAGGTTGAAAAGTTCTTCCTTCGCTTCGCGGAGCCGGGTGACCAGCTCGTCTTCACTGAGCTCGCGGAGCTCTGCTGCTGGGGTTCCAGTAGCCATCAGAACTGCTCCTCTCTGGTCACGATCCGGCACTTGCACGGGAGCTTGTGCATCGCGCGGCGCAGGGCCTCACGAGCGATCTCCTCGTTGGGGTATGTCATCTCGAACAGAACGCGTCCGGGCTTGACGTTGGCAATCCACCACTCGGGCGAACCCTTACCGGAACCCATTCGGGTTTCGGCCGGCTTCTTCGTGAGGGGGCGATCCGGGAAGATGTTGATCCAGATCTTGCCGCCACGCTTGATGTGCCGAGTCATGGCGATACGAGCGGACTCGATCTGCCGGTTGGTGATGTAGGCAGGCTCGAGAGCCTGGATGCCGTAGTCACCGAATGTCACCTGGGTACCGCCCTTGGCGGCACCCGAACGGCTCGGGTGGTGCTGCTTGCGGTGCTTGACCCGCCTAGGGATCAACATGCGTCAGCCCTCCTGATTCTGATCAGTTGCGGGAGCATCGGCGGTTGCGGTCGCTGCGCGGCCGGCCTCGGTGCTAGTCGCGGTGGTGCCGGTTGCGCCGGAACGACGGGGACGGCTCGGACGCTCGCGGCGCGGGCGATCCCCGGCCGGAGCGGCGGCGGTGGCTGCGAGCTCACGCTTGCCGCCAACGATGTCGCCCTTGTAGATCCAGACCTTGACGCCGATGCGACCGAAGGTGGTCTTGGCCTCGTAGAGGCCGTAGTCGATGTCCGCACGAAGCGTGTGCAGCGGCACACGGCCTTCGCGGTAGAACTCCGACCGGGACATCTCGGCGCCGCCGAGACGACCGGAGCACTGAACGCGAATTCCCTTGACGTTCGGCTGACGCATGGCCGACTGAATGGCCTTGCGCATTGCACGACGGAAAGCAACGCGGTTCGAGAGCTGCTCGGCCACACCCTGTGCGACGAGCTGTGCTTCAGCTTCTGCGTTCTTGACCTCGAGGATGTTCAGCTGAACCTGCTTGCCGGTCAGCTTCTCGAGCTCGGAACGGATGCGATCGGCTTCGGCGCCGCGGCGGCCGATGACGATGCCCGGACGTGCCGTGTGGATGTCCACGCGAACACGATCACGGGTGCGCTCGATCTCGACCTTCGCGATTCCCGCGCGCTCCATGCCAGTGGCGAGGAGCTTACGGATCGCGACGTCTTCCTTGACGTACTCCGCGTACTGCTTGTCTGCGTACCAGCGAGACTTCCAGTCGGTGGTGATGCCGAGACGGAAGCCGTGCGGGTTGATTTTCTGGCCCACTACTGAGCACTTCCCTTCCGGCGATTACGGGTCGATGTTCCGGACTTCGGCAGGCTCTCCACGATCACGGTGATGTGACTGGTGCGCTTGCGAATACGGAACGCACGTCCCTGTGCACGCGGCTGGAACCGCTTGAGGGTCGCGCCCTCGTCCACGAACGCCGTCGCAACGACAAGCGTGCTCGGGTCGAGGTCGAGGTTGTTCTCGGCGTTGGCTGCTGCGGAGGCGATCACCTTGGCGACCGGCTCGCTCGCTGCCTGCGGCGCGAACTTCAGAATGTTCAGGGCGTCTTCAACCGAGCGCCCGCGGACCAGGTCCACAACACGACGTGCCTTCATCGGTGTAACGCGCACGTGGCGCGCTACTGCCTTGGCAGTCGGGTTGGCGGTTTCGGTGTTGCTCATCGCCTCTTCGCCTTCCGATCATCCTTGATGTGACCCTTGAACGTACGGGTCGGTGCAAACTCTCCGAGCTTGTGTCCGACCATGGAGTCGGAAACGAACACGGGGACATGCTTACGGCCGTCGTGAACCGCAAACGTGTGGCCGATGAAGTCCGGGATGATGGTCGAACGACGGGACCAGGTCTTGATGACCTGCTTGGTTCCCTTTTCGTTCTGTACATCCACCTTCGCGAGGAGGTGGTCATCGACGAACGGGCCCTTCTTAAGGCTGCGTGGCATCCTTCACTCCCTCCTAGCGCTTGTTCTTGCCGGTACGGCGGCGACGAACAATCATCTTGTCGCTTGCCTTGTTCTTGCGGGTACGGCCTTCCGGCTTACCCCACGGGCTGACCGGGTGGCGACCACCGGAGGTCTTGCCCTCGCCGCCACCATGCGGGTGGTCGACCGGGTTCATCACGACACCACGAACGGTCGGGCGCTTGCCCTTCCAACGCATACGGCCGGCCTTGCCCCAGTTGATGTTCGACTGCTCGGCGTTGCCGACCTCGCCGACGGATGCGCGGCAGCGCACGTCGACGCGACGGATTTCACCGGACGGCATACGCAGCGTGGCGTAGGAGCCTTCCTTACCGAGGAGCTGGATGCTGGCACCTGCGGAACGGGCCATCTTGGCTCCGCCGCCGGGACGCAGTTCCACACCGTGGATGGTGGTACCTGTCGGGATGTTGCGCAGCGGCAGGTTGTTGCCCGGCTTGATGTCGGCGCCTGCACCGGACTCGATCGGTGAACCCTGCACCAGGCCCTTGGGGGCGATGATGTAGCGCTTCTCACCGTCTGCGTAATGCAGGAGTGCGATGTTTGCTGTGCGGTTGGGGTCGTACTCGATGTGAGCGACCTTGGCCGGGATTCCGTCCTTGTCGTTGCGACGGAAATCGATCAGTCGGTAGGCGCGCTTGTGCCCGCCGCCCTTGTGACGGGTGGTGATACGACCGTGTGCGTTACGGCCACCACGGCCGTGCAGCGGGCGAACCAGCGACTTCTCGGGGGTCGACCGAGTGATCTCGGCGAAGTCCGAGACGCTCGAGCCACGACGGCCCGGTGTTGTCGGCTTGTACTTACGGATTGCCATGAGTCTTCTCGTCCTCTATGTCTCGTCAAGTCCCGGCGCTTACGCGACCGGTCCTCCGAAGATCTCGATGGGCTTGCTGTCGGCGGCGAGAGTCACGAGAGCGCGCTTGGTGTTCTTGCGCTTTCCGTAACCGAACTTCGTCCGCTTACGCTTGCCCTGACGGTTGGCGGTGTTGACGCTGGTCACAGTGACACCGAAGACCTTCTCGACGGCAATCTTGATCTGCGTCTTGTTCGAGTCCGGGTGCACCAGGAAGGTGTAGGTGCCTTCCTCGATAAGTCCGTAGGACTTCTCGGAGATGACCGGTGCCAGCAGGATGTCGCGGGGGTCAGCGATGGTCGTCACTTGGCCTCCTCCTTGTTCTCTTCCTGGGCGGTCTCGGCGGGCCCGTGGATGAACGCGTTGAGCGCCTCGACGCTGAACACGACGTCATCCGCATTGAGCACGTCGTAGGTGTTGAGCTGGTCGGGTGCAATGGGATGCACGCCTTCCAGGTTCTGCACGCTCTTCCAAGCGGCTACATCCTGGCGACCCACGACGAGCAGCAGCTTCTTGCGATCCGAGATCTCGCCGAGGAACGCGATTGCGTTCTTGGTCGAAGGCGTCTGCCCTGCAACCAGTTCGGTGATGACGTGGATGCGCTCGTTGCGTGCGCGGTCAGAGAGGGCTCCGCGGAGAGCGGCTGCCTTCATCTTCTTGGGGGTGCGCTGGCTGTAGTCACGCGGCTGCGGGCCGTGAACGGTTCCGCCACCGACGAACTGAGGTGCGCGAGTCGAGCCCTGGCGTGCGCGGCCGGTGCCCTTCTGGCGGTACGGCTTCTTGCCACCGCCGCGGACTTCACCGCGGGTCTTGGTGGAGTGGGTTCCCTGACGAGCAGCGGCGAGCTGCGCGACGACAACCTGATGCAGAAGCGCGATGTTGGCCGGAGCGTCGAAGATCTCAGCGGGGAGATCGACGGTGCCGTTGGTCTTGCCGCCGGCGACCTTGACGTCCAGGGTCAACTTGGTCTCGGTGCTGGTCATGCTCGTGCACCACCCTTCACTGCACTCTTGACGATCACGAGGCCGCCCTTGCGGCCGGGGATCGCACCCTTGATCAGCAGCAGGCCGTTCTCGGCGTCCACCTTGTGGACCGAGAGGTTCTGCGTCGTGATGCGGTCGCTACCCATGCGTCCGGACATGCGCATGCCCTTGAACACGCGGCCGGGAGTTGCACAGCCGCCGATGGAGCCGGGGCGACGGTGAACGGCCTGGGTACCGTGCGATGCACCCTGTCCCTTGAAGCCGTGACGCTTCATGGTTCCGGCGAATCCCTTACCCTTGCTGGTTCCGGTGACGTCGACGAATGCGCCGTCCTCGAAGACCTCAGCGGTGAGTTCCTGGCCGACCTCGTAGTCGGAGGCATCCGCAACGCGGAACTCGACGACGTGGCGACGCGGGGTCACACCAGCCTTGGCGAACTGGCCGGAAATCGGCTTGTTCACCTTGCGCGGGTCGATTGCGCCGAACGCGAGCTGAACAGCCGTGTAGCCGTCACGCTCTTCGGTACGAATCTGGGTTACGACGTTCGGCCCAGCCTTGACGACGGTGACCGGGACAACCCGGTTGTTCTCGTCGAAGACCTGGGTCATGCCGAGCTTGGTGCCCAGGATTCCCTTGATCTTGGTATCAGTCATTGTTTTTGTCTCCGCCGTCACTGAATGTTCACGTCGACACTGGCCGGAAGGTCGATGCGCATGAGCGCGTCAACCGTCTTCGGCGTCGGGTCGAGAATGTCGATCAGCCGCTTGTGAGTACGCATCTCGAAGTGCTCGCGCGAGTCCTTGTACTTGTGCGGCGAGCGGATGACGCAATATACGTTCTTCTCGGTCGGCAACGGCACAGGTCCAACGACGCGGGCACCCGTACGGGTTACCGTCTCGACGATCTTGCGCGCTGACGCGTCGATCGCCTCGTGGTCGTAGGCCTTGAGCCTGATGCGGATCTTTTGTCCCGCCACGCTTAGTGTCCTTTTCTTGCCGCGTTTCGTAGCCCACCTGGTCAGGCTCGAGCTACCTCGTCTGCACAGTCCTTGCCTGGACGATGACACGACGAACACTTAAGCGATCGGGACGCATCCAGATCCGCTGCCGCTGTTCGTTTGTCATTGTTCTCCGGTACACGCGGTCGGGCGTGTCGCTCTCTCACTCATCCTGCGCCGATGATCTTTCGACCATCTGGCGCTTGATGTGTACCGGACGTGTTCGAAGTCGAACACAAAGTAGGTACTGCTTCCGTCTTGCTTTACATCTCGTCTTACTTGGCCACGATCATCGGTGGGTTACCCCAACACGCTGTTCGTGACGTCTTCACCCTTGACTGCTCTTGGCCGCAAGCGACCCAGTCCCAGACAAGGCAACCCGACTAGTATGCCGTAGGCGTCCGAATTACTCAACTCCGGGCACTCACGTTCCGATAGTGATGTGGGCGACAACGATCTTACTCCCAAGTAAGATCGCGTCATGACTTCGACCTCGAGTACGACGACTCCCACCTATCGCGCCTGGCAGAAGCTTCCGAACAACCCATTCGGTCAGGCAGTTTTCTCACTTGCCATGTCGGTTCGCGTTCCCTACTTCGCGTCCATTCTCCCCCGCGTCACAACCCTGGAACCAGGCCTGTGCGAGGTGCGCGCCCCGAAGTGGTGGGGCGTACACAACCATCTCGGCACTTTCCACGCGATAGCGGCCTGCAACCTCGCCGAAGTCGCGATGGGAATGTTGTGCGAAGCTACCGTCCCCGGCACCCACCGATGGATCCCGAAATCGATGAACGTCGAGTACCTGGCCAAGGCCGAGACCGGCCTGCGCGCCGTGGCACAGCTTTCACCCATGCCGGATTTCAGCGCTATCTCCACCGGCACCGAATTGGTCGTGCCGATCACGATCGTCGATCGCGCCGGCCAGGAAGTCGTCCGCGCCGAAATCACCACCTGGGTGACAAAGAAGTAACAACTAGTACGAATACATTTGGGCAACAGGACGATTCACGAACGTCGACGTCGTCCACGACACCGAGAAGTGGCCTTCGCAGGAACGAATGTCCAGGGTTTCGAGTCGCCGGATTGGTGGAACACCTTCCCGAACGGCGATGATCGGTCGGGGTACCGGTGGCCGGCGCCAGCTGAACGCGTCGGTCACGGGTAGGCGTCGCCTCCGACAGCGCAGCAGCAGGAGGCACCGTGGCAGACTTCCAGCACTCGACCGGCACCGACGCGCACGGGGAGATCGCGCAGACCCACGACCGTAATCCCGGCGACGACCTGGAGAAATTCCGGCGCCAACTCGACGCCATCGACGCCACCCTGCTCGAGACCGTGCGTGAACGACTCCTGTTATGCCTGCAGATCGGCGAGTGGAAGCGGACCAGTCACGTTCCGATGATGCAGCCGTCTCGCGTACATGTCGTGCAGGAACGCGCGCGTCAATTCGCCCGCCAGCACAACCTGTCACCTGAGTTCTTCAGCTCCCTTTACGAGCTCCTGATCGCGGAAACATGCCGTCTCGAGGACCTGGTGATCGACGGGCCGGAAGCAAACGTGGAAAATGTGCGGGAATCAGTCGGCCCGAGATCAGGATTAACGAGATGAGTTCCCGCACGCTCCTCGTGGACAATTACGACTCGTTCACGTACAACCTTTTCACCCTCTTGACCAAGGTCAACGGCGTGGTGCCCACTGTGGTGACCAACGACGCCGAGTGGGAATCCCTCGATCTCGCCGAGTTCGACAACGTGGTGATCTCCCCCGGGCCGGGTCGACCGGATCGGGAACGGGATTTCGGGATCAGCCGCAGGTTCATCGACGAAGGTCCGCTCCCCCTACTCGGTGTGTGCCTCGGACATCAAGGACTGTGTCAGCTGTTCGGCGCAGATGTCGTACTCGCGCCGGCACCCATGCACGGGCGGATTTCTCTTGTCGACCACGACGGGTCCGGAGTATTTGCCGGCCTGCCCTCTCCGTTCCGTGCAGTCCGCTACCACTCACTGGCCGTCGAGAATCTTCCCGACGAGTTCGTTCGGACGGCATGGACGCCGGATGGCGTGATCATGGGAGTGCGGCATCGGACGAAGCCGATGTGGGGAGTTCAGTTCCATCCCGAGTCGATCAGCACCGAATTCGGAGTGGAACTGCTCACGAACTTCCGCGATCTGTCGGTCGGCCGAACTCTCGAGTCCGTGATGCGCCCGGATCCGACTCCCCGGGCACCAAGTTTGCGGCCGGCGTCGTCGTACCAGGTCGACAAGGTGCGGCTCGATTTTGCCGTGGATCCGTCCGCCGCATACGCCGCTCTCTTTGCCGACGGACCAAACCCGTACTGGCTCGATCGAGCAGCCACGTCGGAACCCGATGCGCGGTTCACGATCATGGGCGACTCTTCCGGTCCGTTGGCGGAGTTCATCACCTATGACGTAGACGCCGGAGTTCTCGCCGTGACGCGAAAGGGGCTGCCTGACGAGCACATTCACGTCCCGTTTTTCGACTATCTCGACGGACAACTCGCGACGCGCTACATTCCCGCAGATCCGGAACTGGACTTCAACCTCGGATATGTCGGCTACCTCGGATACGAATTGAAGGCGCAGACCGGTGGTCACCGTGCTCACTCGTCCGAGGCGCCCGACGCGGCAATGGTTTTCGCGGATCGCGCGATTGTCATCGATCACACTGCCGGCAAAACCCATGTCTTGCGACTACGTGAAACCCCGGTACGTGAAACACAGCAGGCAGACGATTGTGACGATTGGCTCGCGCATGCCGTCAACGTCCTTGCCGCAGTCGGCGCCGCTGACGAGGAGCGAATTCCGGTTCCCCTGATCAGCGAAACCGTATGGGCACAAGCACGTTTACGTCACGACCGGGCTCGGTACCTGTCGTTGATCGAGGACGCGCTCGAACAGATCCGCGTCGGTGAATCGTACGAGGTGTGCCTGACCAATATGGCCGCTGTCGACGGGGCAATCGACTCCCTGCGCACATTCGAGTATCTGCGCGCAATCAACCCCACTCCCTACAGCGCACTGCTCGATTTCACCGGAATTGCGGTCATCTCAGCGTCTCCGGAACGATTCCTACGAGTCGATTCCAACGGCAAGGTGGAGAGCAAACCGATCAAAGGCACTCGCCCCCGTGGCGTCACTCGGGCGCGGGACGCGGCGCTGCGGCAAGACCTCCTCGACAGTGAGAAGGACCGAGCCGAGAATCTGATGATCGTTGACCTCACCCGAAACGACCTGGCGAAAGTCTGCGTCCCGGGAAGCGTCCACGTGCCACGTTTGTTCGGGATCGAATCGTATTCATCCGTTCACCAGATGGTCTCGACGGTGCGCGGAATGTTGCGCGGCGACTCGTCAGCGGTCGACTGCGTTCGAGCGGCGTTTCCCGGCGGATCGATGACGGGCGCACCCAAAGTGCGCACGATGGAAATCATCGACCGACTCGAATCAGGTCCTCGCGGAGTGTATTCCGGCTCGATCGGGTACTTTGCGCTCGGCGGCGCTGCCGATCTGTCGATCGTTATCCGCTCCCTGGTTTCGACGTCTTCCGGAGTGAGCTTCGGTATCGGCGGCGCTATCACCGCGCTGTCGGACGCGGAGGAGGAATTCGACGAGACAACGGTCAAGGCGTCGACGATGCTCCGCGCACTCGATGTAGCTCCGAGCTACCAGAAGGGCATAGGAAGGTAGCCCACGATGCCGGCGCAGGGTGATGTGATCGTAGTGGGTGGCGCCGGAGCGGTGGGATCCATGTTCGTCGATCTCCTGCGCGACGACGGCAGATCCGTGACGGTTCTGGACCGGACGCGCGGCAGCGATCTCGTCGGCGACATCTCCTGCCCCGACGGACCGGTACGGGGCGCACTCGCGCAGGCGGAACTGATTGTCCTGGCCGTAGCCGAGCAAACCGCACTCGCAGCATTGCCGACACTGACGCGTGCCGCACGCGCCGACACGCTGATCGTCGACACCTTGTCGGTCAAATCCCGCATTGCCGTTGCCGTCGAGGAATCCGGTCGCGCCGGTGAATTCCTCGGACTCAACCCGATGTTCCGGCCTTCCCTCGGCCCGCGTGGTCGTGCTGTCATCGCGGTTCCCTACGTCGACGGCCCCCGGTGTCGCGAATTCCTCGACGAGGTCAGATCATGGGGTGCGTCGACGCCTGTCATGGATCCGGACCGTCATGATCGGCTGGCCGCTGCCACCCAGGCCCTGACCCATGCTTCGGTGTTGGCCTTCGGTCTGGCGTTGACGGAACTCGACGTGGCACCGGAGCTCGCCCTCGATGTCGGACCGCCGCCCCATCGAACACTCTCCGCATTGCTTGCCCGAATCGTCACGGGCGAGCCCGAGGTGTACTGGGATGTTCAATCGGGCAATCCCTATGCCGCGACTGCGCGCAAAGCGTTGACTGCTGCGGCTGCCCGGTTGGAGGCGGCAACAGGAAATTTCGACGACTTTTCGGATCTCGTAGCGTCGGCGGCCGGTGCGCTGGGTAATCAGTCGGAGGAACTGAACGAGGTCGCCGCGACGCTCTTCGAGGACCTCGGCTCCCACGAAGCCGAGCGCAACCGAGAGTAGGAGGGACCAATGCACAATCGAGTGGCACCACCTGCGCTTCCCGGCTTCGACGCCGAGGATCCCGTCGAGAGCGCAATCGTGCGCCGACTTGCCGAGAACTGGCCTCGTCGCGCCGCCGTCAAGAAGCCCGAACCTGATCTGGACGATCTCTTCGACCACACAAAACTCGACTATCCGGACTCGTTGCTGCCGTTTGCCCAGCACCCTGTGTACACGGCACTCGCGCCGCAGCAGCAAGAACGGCTCCGCGCGTGGGCCTGGATTGCCTTCAACAAGAACGTCATGGATATCGAGCGGTGCGTGGTGAATCCCGGGTTCGAGCTACTCGCGGTGGACGCGTTCGATGTCGGGTTCGCCGATTCCGTCGCGGTCGCTGTCAATCAGGCCATGGTCGACGAGCAATACCACACGCTGATGCATCTGAACGCGAGTTCCTCGACCCGTCGCGGACGGGGATGGTCGCTGCCCACGAAGTCTCTCCCGGACGTTCTGACTGTGCGTGCTCGCGCGCAAGCACTGTCGGAATGCTCCGATGAGCGTTCCCGCGCAGTGGTCGCACTGGCATATATGACCGTCGCCGAGATCTCGATCAGCTCGTACCTGGACGTGATCATCGACGGTGAGGACATTCAGCCGGTCAATCGTGCGACGGTCCGACTTCACAATCGCGACGAACTTTGTCATGCGTCGATCGCCGACGCTCTGGCCGTGTCGGTGTTCGACACTCTCGACTCGGATGAGCGTCGACGGTTCGTCGACGGCGCGGCTGACGCGATGGCAGCATTTGCCGGCAATGATTTCGGCGCGTGGCGGGCGATCATGGATACCGAGGGCATCGCCGGCGGTCACCGGATGATCGACGACGTCGAGCACTCTCCCGAATCCGGCTTACTCGTGCAGGACTTCAGTGGGATCAAAAAGTTGTACGACGCGCTCGGTGTCGACCGCCCTCTACCGTAGGGATCAGCTTCCTTCAGGCCTCGACCGGCATCTGACGGGCGGCGGGTCTGAAGAACAGTCGCTTCACGGACATTGCGTCGGTGTTCTTGTCGTACATGCGATATGCGGGCCACAGAACTGTGTGAAGTATCGAACTACGGAAAATCATGAAGCGAAGTCGACGGTTCATTGCGCCGTGGTGTTTCAGTGTTGCGATCGACGCTTTGTTGTAGGACAGAAACTCGATCGGACCGGTTTCCCCGCGGCGCCCGGACACTTCTGCTCGCATGGCAAGGTTCTGGACTATTTTCATGCCATTTCCGAGAAGGCAGTACGACAGATCGACGTCTTCGTGGAAATCCTTGCGATCACTGACCGATCCCTGCACGGACAGCCAAGCAGATTTTCTGATCGCCATATTCGACCCGGTCAGGGAAGGCGCATCTTTGAGGCCACCGAGATTTCCGAGATTGTCCTGCTTTGCAACTGCGTTGCGCTGCGCGGTTGCGAACGGCGATTCGTAGAACAACGAGAATCCGGTGACGGCATCGAATTCCCGATCCGTGAACAGATCATGTATTTCGCGAGCCCAGCCAGGTAGTACCCGGGTATCGGCATCCACTCTGCCGATCAATTCTCCCTGCACTGAATTGAATCCCAGATTTCGGGCAAAAACAACACCTTGCCGAGTTTCCACTAAATAGCGAATCTTCGGCGAGCGCCGTTCGAATTCTTTGATTATCTCAGCTGTTCCGTCGGTCGAGTTGTTGTCCACAACCACTATCTCGGAAATATCGTCGCCTTGTTCCAACAAGGATTCCAGGCATTCCGAAAGATATTCTTTTTCGTTGTACACCGGAACAACAACCGACAACTGGACGCCCATGGACGGCACGCTATCACCACGCACGATATTCGACCGATGCGGTCAGGTATCCGACACGGAGCAACCGAGTGTGCGATGGCACACAAATTAGTCCTGGCCCAACTGCGTGCTTGCTTGCCTTATCCAGGCAAAGCGACCGAATCACCCCGTCTGAGGCCAAAGTTGCACGTGTCACCTCCGGTAACATGCTCAGTGCGTTCGGAGATAGACAACCAAGGTTCCCGCAATCCGTGTGGGTCATCCGCGGCTGCGCCCTCCGGCCTCATCACAAGCCGGATCGGCACAACCAGGCCACCCAAGGTAGCCCCACCACATCCATGTAGACAGCGGAGAATTGATGCCCTTTCCCACGGACGCGGCTGTAGTCGTGGAGGACGTTCACAAGTCCTTCAAAGATGTCCACGCTCTGCGCGGTATCAACTTCCAGGCCCCCAAAGGATCGGTTCTCGGCATTCTCGGACCCAACGGTGCAGGCAAGACCACCACGGTCAAGGTGCTGTCGACCCTGATCCGTCCCGACAGCGGACGCGCGATGATCGCCGGATACGACGCGGTACGAAATGCCCCGGAAGTTCGTCGTTCGATCATGATGACGGGGCAGTTCGCGGCACTCGACAATGCACTGACCGGCCGCGAGAACATCGAACTGTTTGCACAGTTGATGGGCCTGGATCGTGCGTCGGCGAAGCAGCGGGCCGCTGACCTCCTGGAGGAGTTCGACCTGGTCGAGGCCGGCGCTCGCACGGTGGCCAACTACTCGGGCGGTATGCGTCGTCGCATCGACATCGCCTGCGGGCTCGTCGTTCGTCCCGAGGTCGTATTCCTCGACGAACCGACCACCGGATTGGATCCACGCAGCCGTCAGAGCGTGTGGAATCTCGTTCAAACGCTGAAGGAACAAGGCATCACGGTTCTGCTGACTACGCAGTACCTCGAGGAAGCCGACCTTCTCAGCGACAACATCATCGTGATCGACAAGGGCTCGGTCATCGCCGAGGGAACCGCAGATCAGCTCAAGGCCCGTACTGGAGCGAGCTTCTGCGAGATCGTTCCACTGTCCGCCGAGTTACTCGGCCCCGCAGCCAACGCTCTGGGCAACCTACTTCCGCCGGACTTCCGTTTCGATATCGCCAAGGACAACGGAAAGATCGCAATCCCGGCACCGCGCGGTTCCGCGACACTTGCCGAGGCCTTGCGCCGCCTCGATCACGCGAGAATTCCGCTTGCCGACATCGCGCTGCGGCGCCCGTCTCTCGACGATGTTTTCCTCTCGTTGACCGGACGCCCTCAGGCTGCCGAACCCGGCAAGGCCGGTGAGCCTGCATGACCACTACGACCAAGTACCAAACCCCGAACCTGACGCTGCAGAAGACCGGTCGCCGTGAGATCTCGGTTCCGGCTGCCACGCGAGTGGGACGTCACCGTCGCCCGAATCCGTCGGCGCTCATGCAGTGGTGGGTTCTCACGGGTCGCACGTTGCGGGCGATGGTTCGACGCTACGAGCTGGTTATCGCCGTCATCGCTCCGCTGATCTTCACTGTGGGTTTCTACCTGCCGCTCAAGTTCGTGATGCAGCTCCAAGGCATCGACTACGCGCAGTTCCTGATGCCGATCATCGTGTTGCAGGCGATGGCCTTCACGTCGATTTCGGCCGCACAGATGTCGGCAAAAGAGAAGATCACCGGATTCAGTTCGCGCATGCAGACCATGCCGGTCTACGGACCGGTCCCCTTGCTGTCCCGGATGAGCAGCGGATTCGTCCGTTCCGTGGTGTCGTTGACGGCCGCACTCGTCTACGGACATGCGATCGGTTTTCGATTCACCGAAGGGTTTGGCCAGGCAGCGCTCTTCTGCGGCTTGGCTTTGGTGTTCAGCACATGCTTGTCACTGGGCGCCGACGCTATCGGCTCACTCTCGAAGAGCCCGCAGGCAACCAGCCAGGCCCTTACCCTTCCCCAGCTGATCCTGGGCATGCTCTCGTGTGGGTTCGCTCCTGAGACGGGCTTTCCCGAGTGGATCCGCCCCTTCGTGCGCAATCAGCCAGTCTCACAATTCTCCTTCGCGATGCGCGATCTCGCGCACGGCGGCGTCACGTCGCACACGATGTTCCCGGTTGTGATGTGGTCGTTGGGACTGCTGGTCGTCTGCGCTCCCCTTGCCTACTGGGCAAGTACAAGGCGGGCATGATGACAAGTACCGACAGGAGCAAACTCGACCAGAGCGAGCCACGACGCGGTCGCACGCTGAACTTTCCGGAACCCAACGCCGCGTTACCGGAAAACTCCGCGAAGGCTCTGTGGACTCACAGCCTGATTCAAGCTCGGCGGCTGCTCGTCAGTTGGGCGCGGGATCCATCCACCGCTATCCAAGCGTTGTTGTACCCGGCTCTGACGCTCATCATGTTCCGAGTTGTCCTCGGAAACTCGATCAGCGCGGCCACCGGTCAGCCGAGTATCTACGGAACTGTTCCGCTGATCATTCTGGTCGGCGCGATGTTCGGTTCCATTGCCAGTGCTGTCGGGCTACGGACCGAGAAGACCAGCGGACTACTCAGCCGCTTCTGGACGCTGCCGGCCCACCGTGCGTCTGGGTTGGTCGGGCGCATGATCGCCGAGGCCATCCGTGTCCTCGTGACGACGATCGTGATCATCGGAGTCGGTTTCATCGCCGGTTTCCGATTCAACCAAGGCCCAGTTGCCGCGATCGGAATGCTCCTTCTGCCGATTGTCTTCGGTATCGGATTTGCCGTGATGGTGACGGCTCTCGCTACAGTGTCGGACAATCTTCCACTCGTCGAGATCGTCTCCATCGTGTGCACACTGCTGATGTTCTTCAACAGTGGTTTTGTCCCCACAATGGCGTATCCCGTCTGGTTGCAACCGGTGATCGCGGCACAACCGATGTCGGTAGCAGTGGAAGCGATGCGAGGAATGTCGCTTGGTGGGCCAGTTCTCGAACCTGTGCTCAAAACATTTGCCTGGTCCTTCGGAATGATCGCAATATTCATATATCCGGCAATTCAGGGATACCGTCGGGCTGCATCGGACTAACGCCTGAATGAAAATCGATCTACCGAGTCGGGGGCGTCCCGTAACGTATCCGACGGTCGGGTCGACATATCCAATCGGGAAGCAAAGACCGCCGCTTTTCCGAGAACCGTTTCAACCGAGAGGTAAGAAGTCTTGACGCGAAACACGAAACCAGCCTGGCGTCGCGCCACACATGTCGGAGTTCTGGCAATCGCCTGCTCATTGTTCACCGCCGGTATTGCACAAGCCGCTCCCGACAACTCGGGCAATTCCGCATCCGACGTGGCCGCGAACGGTTCGTACGTCAAGTCCGTGCAGAAGATCAATGATCGGCAACTCGTCGTCAATGTCTACGCTGCGTCGATGGACAAGATGGTGCCCATTCAGGTCATCACCCCGGCCGATAATTCCGAACCACGTCCTATTCTCTACCTCTTGAACGGCGCAGGCGGTGGCGAAGACTCCGCGACCTGGCAGCGTCAGACCGACGTCGTCGACTTCTTCAGCGACAAGAACGTCAATGTCGCGACGCCGGTGGGCGGACGCCTCTCCTACTACACCGATTGGGAGCAGGACGACCCGAAGGCCGGGCGCAACAAGTGGTCGACCTTCCTCGGCGAGGAACTGCCGCCACTCCTGAACAAGGAACTGGGCAGCAACGGGGAGCAGGCATTGTCCGCCATCTCGATGTCCGGTACGTCTGTTCTGAACCTCGCTATCGAGCATCCCGGACTGTACAACTCGGTTGCCGCGTACAGTGGCTGCGCTCAGACCAGTGACCCGCTCGGCCAGCAGTTCGTCAGGATCACCACTGAATGGATCGGTGGAGTCGACGACGTCACCAACATGTGGGGTCCGCTCGACGGTCAGGGCTGGCGCGATCACGATCCGCTGGTCAACGCCGAAAAGCTCCGCGGAACTCCGATCTACATGAGCACCGGCAACGGTCTTCCCGGCTTCCCGAACGACACGAGCCTCAACCCTCGCATGAATGACGGACGCGCAAACCTGGAGAACCAGATCATCGTCGGCGGCGTCATCGAAGCTGCTACCAACCTGTGCACCTCCAACATGGCCAAGCGCCTGTACGAGCTGAACATTCCCGCCGTGGTCGACTTCCGCCCGACGGGCACCCACTCGTGGGGTTACTGGCAGGACGATCTCCACAAGTCGTGGCCGTTCATCGCCGGTTCGCTCGGAATCTGATTTGCACCTGATTCACCTCGAAGGCCACCTGCTCGCGACACTCCCGTTGTGGAGTGTCCGAGCAGGTGGCCTTTGTCGTCAGGTGCGGTTCCGCTTACCTGACCTGACAAAATCTCCTGATCATCCCCAGCAACACTTTCGAAGGCATCTCTTGTGAACACAGGCATTTCCCGACGTGGTTTCCTCGGCGCCGCAACGGCACTCGGAGTAGCCGGTGCCACTGCAGTTGGCGCTGCCGTACAACCTGCAGCAGCCACGCCGATTCGTTCGGCGTCTCGACACAGTCAATTGCCGGCTCCGAGCACAATTGACGCGACCGACCCTGCACTGCTCAGCGCTACCGAAGCCGCGAGTCTGCTCCAGGAAGGCATCCTTCATCCACGCGAGCTACTCGACGCGTGCTTGACACGCAGTCACGAGTACGACGGTGGAATCGGTTCATGGATCCGGATCTATCCGGAGGTCGCGTACGCTGCCGCCGAGAAGGCAGCGCAACGACTCTCGACCGCAGGGCGGACGAGCGATGGTGAAGCGCCACCACTGGTCTGTGGGTTGCCGATCGCTCTGAAAGATATGTTTGCGGTATCGGGATTACCGGTCACAGCCTCGAGTCGCGTCCTCGAAGGGAACATCGCCGCGGGTGACTCGACCGTATGGCGCCGCCTGAG
The DNA here is from genome assembly GCF_003023755.1 of Rhodococcus sp. AD45-ID. NCBI lineage: Bacteria > Bacillati > Actinomycetota > Actinomycetes > Mycobacteriales > Nocardiaceae > Rhodococcus > Rhodococcus sp. AD45-ID. The sequence continues at coordinate 846,548 of NZ_PYHL01000001.1, forward strand.
TGACGCGGGCATGGTGTTGATGGGTCACGCGCACTGCGACGAGTTCGCCATCGGTGTGGCGACGGCACAAGTGGGCAACCCCTGGAATGCCGAGTACTCACCGGGTGGGTCGTCGGGCGGCAGTGCTGCAGTCCTGGCCGCCCGCTTCAGTCCGCTGGCAACTGGAACCGACACTGGCGGATCGCTCCGCTTGCCGGCAAGCGCAACGGGAATCACCTCTGTCAAGCCGACTTTCGGACGTTGCAGCACGTACGGAACGATCCCCCTCAACTGGACGCGTGACCATACCGGCCCTATGGCCCGAAGTGCGGCCGATGCGTCCTTGCTGCTCAGTTACATGGCCGGCGTCGACGTCAACGATCCAACTACGTCTGCCGGTCCCCCGGTTCCGGCTGACGGGTACCCCTTGGCAGCTCAGGGTGGACAGTCACCGCTCGCCGGCCGCCGATTCGGCATCCCCCGTAAAGGTGTCGACAAATTGCCGGCGTCGTTGGGCACACTGTTCGCCGAGTTCACGGACACTGTTGTGGCACTGGGAGGCACGCTTGTCGACGTGACGATGCCGACCTATCCGACAGGACTACTGACCGGAGATATGGCCGAGGCCGGCCATTATCACCAGCAGTTCTCCGACCGGATCGGCCTGTACAAGCCGGAGCGAGCACTCTTCGTCGGGCAGGCCCTTGCATCGATGGCTGTTCCAGTCGCCGACTACATGACGTTGGCGCACAACAGGCTTCGCTACCAAAACGACTACAACCGCATGCTCTCCGAGCAGAATCTCGACGCCATTCTCGTACCAGGCGCCAGTGTGGACGGCAGTAAGCGTTCTGAGGTCGCGGGCATCGCACTGTTCGACGGAGTCACCGCCGACGTCGCCTGGGCCAACTACACAGGCGCTCCGGTTGTCACGACGCCGGCCGGAAGGTCGAAGGAGACCGGACTTCCGTTCGGAGTCCAACTCGGTGGTCGTATGTGGGACGAAGCCGGTCTCATTCAGATTGCGTTGGAACTCCAAGCTGCCCAGCCTTTTTGGCAGGAAGCGCCACCTCTGACCCAAAATGCCAGGCAGATACCGACGTCGGTTATTGCCCAACCTGGCCCGGGACCTGACCCGACAAACACGCAGAACGTCGGCTTCTCGTTCAGATTTGTGCCGACGTCCTCTTAACGCTCCGATCAGCTCCTGAAGAACGCCGCCAATCGTGGACCGATCAGCTCGAGCTGATCGGTTTCCATCATCGAGTGATGCGAACTCTCGACCGTTGTCTCAGTCAAAGTTCCATTGACATAGGGCTTCCAGGCCTCGGCAAGTTCGATTGTCGAACCGACTCCCACGGTGGCGCTGAGAAGTACAGCGTCACCGTCGAAGACGCGCGGTACGTACCCGTCGATTATCGAGGCAGCTGAGATCGCAAAATCGTACAGAGATCCGAGTTGCTCGTCGGAGAGGAACGACAGGGAATCGAGCGATCGGCCGAGCGCGAGAATCTCGTCCCGGCCCAACGCACCGAGATCCAGGGTGTCCCCGACGTCGACCCCCCATCCCGCGGCCAGTTCGGAGACGTTGTCCCGGGCCTGGTTTTCCCCGACTTCGGTAGTGCCGCGAGGATCGATCATTGCCAGCTTCACGTCGAACCCCTTCGAGCGCAATAGAACTGCACACGCGTGTCCGATGAACCCGCCGAGCGAGTAGCCGACGATGTGGAACGGGCCGCTCGGAGTCACACTCAGCATCTCGCGAACGTAGCGTTCGGCCAATGCGTCGACCGACGTGGGCAGAGACCACGGTTGCGCCATCACCGGTGCCTGCAGACCGTAGAGCGGCGTCTGCGCGTCGAGGTGAGGTACCAGGCCGGAGGCCTTCCATGCCAGCCCGCTCATCGGGTGGATGAAGAATACCGGTACGGACGATCCAGCTTCCCGGATCGGCAATAGAACATCGAGTGCCTGATTCGACGACGCCGCGCTGCCACAAAGCGTGTCTTCGATTCGAGCGGAGAGGGATTCAACTGTCGATGCACCGAACAGCGTGCGCACGGGGACGTCGGCACCAACAGATGCACTCAGTTCGGACGCCAACTTCATCGCGATGAGGGAGTTGCCACCCAACTCGAAGAAATCATCATCCAACCCCACCCGATCAACACCCAACACACCCACAAACGCCGACGCCACCACCAACTCCACCGACGACACCGGAGCCCGAAACACCCGAGCCTCGAACACCGGCTCCGGCAACAACGCCCGATCCAACTTCCCCGACGAATTCAACGGAAACGCATCCAACACCACCACAGCAGCCGGAACCATATAACCCGGAACCCGCTCCCCCACAAACCCCCGCAACACCGACACATCCACAACACTGCCCACAGCCGGCACCACATACCCCACCAACTGATCACCCATCACCGACCCACGCACCACCACCGCAGCCGACAACACCGACCCATGCGACACCAACGCCGCCTCGATCTCCCCCAACTCGATCCGCTGACCACGAAACTTCACCTGAAAATCAGTACGACCGATGTACTCCAGATCCCCCTCAGCGCTCCAGCGAACAAGATCCCCCGTCCGATACATCCGCTCCCCACCCACACCGAACGGCGACGCCACAAACCGATCCGCACTCAAATCCGGACGACCCACATACCCCCGAGCCAACTGCACACCCGACAAATACAACTCACCCGCAACACCCACCGCAACCGGCCGAAGGCGCGAATCCAACACAAACACCCGGCAATTCCACTCCGGCACACCAATCGACACCACAGACCCCGACCCAGCACCCGTCACATCCGCAAACGTAAACGACACCGCAGCCTCAGTCGGACCATACAAATTATGCAACCGCGCCGACGACACCAACCCGAACTCACGCACCGCCTCCACCGGCAACGCCTCACCGATCACCAACACATCACGCAACGAACCCAACAACCCCGGATCCACCAACGACGAAAACGTCGACAACATCGTCGGAACAAAATCCGTCACCGACACACCCTGCTCGTCAATCACCGACGCCAAATACCCCGGATCCCGATGACCATCAGCCGACGCCAACACCAACACCGCACCCACCCGCAACGGCATGAAAAAACCCCACAACGACACATCGAACGTCGTCGCCGTCTTCTGCAAATACACATCCGCAGCCGACAAAACATACTCGCCCTGCATGAACTCGAGCTGATTCACAATCGCCGCATGCGAGACCGCCACACCCTTCGGCCGACCCGTCGACCCCGACGTGAAAATCACATACGCCGTATTCGACGCCCGCAACGGCGAAAGACGATCCACATCAGAAACCCGCGCACCCGAAAAACCAGACACATCAACAACATCGACACACACAACCCGACGACCCGACGCCGTGAAACCATCACGCTCCGTCGACACCACACACACCGGATCAGCCGAATCCAACACATACTCATTACGCGAGGACGGAGCATCAGGATCCAACGGCACCCACGCCCCACCCGCACGCACAATCGCATACAAACCAACCAACAAATCAACCGACCGCCGAACAGCCAACCCCACCAACGACTCCGGCCCAACACCCAAACCAATCAAATAACGCGCAAACCTATTAACCCTCTCATCGAACTCCCCATACGAAAGCACCACATCACCACACACCACCGCCCGCGAACCCGAAGAAACCCCCACCACAGAATCAAAACCATCCAACAACAACCCACCCACAACCGGATGAGACGTGTCGTTGAAGTCTTCGATGATGTTCTGTATTTCCTTGGTGGACAACAGTTCCACGTCACCGACAGCAGTTCCCGGATTCGTGACCATCGCACGGAGAATGGTGGTCAGGCGCTCGGCTAGCCCGCCAACAGTAGCGGCGTCGAAAAGATCTGTGGCGTAGAGCCACGACATCACCATGCCGGTACCGACGCCGGCCTCGTCTTCAACCGGCGATGCCGTCAGCTGAAGGTCGAATTTTGCGATATCGATTCCCGCATCGAACTCCGAGACTCGCAGGTCAGGCAACTCCAGAGCGTCACCTGCCATGTTCTGGAAGAACAACGCAACCTGGAACAACGGATGATGCGCCTGCGAACGGGCCGGTTCGAGAACCTCCACCAAACGCTCGAAAGGCAAGTCCGCATTGGCAAATGCACCCAAATCGGTTTCACGAACCTGATCGAGAAGATCGGCAAACGATACGTTCGACGTCACCGGCGTGCGCAACACCAGCGTATTGACAAACATCCCGATCAGATCATCGAGCGCAGGTTCCCCCCGACCGGAAATCGGCGAACCGATAACCACGTCGTCAGTCGACGCCATCCGCGCAAGCAGCACCGCAAGCGCCGCATGCACAACCATGAACAGCGAAACACCACGATCCAACGCCAATTGCTCCAGAGCCCTGTGCAACTCACCGTCGATATCGAAACGATGCACCGCGCCACGCGTCGACGCAACCGCCGGGCGCTTCCGATCGAACGGCAGATCGATCTTCTCCGGCAACCCCGCGAGATTCTCACTCCAATAACGCAATTGCTCCGACATCAACGACGCCGGATCAGAATCGACCCCCAAAACCTCATGCTGCCACAACGCAAAATCTGCGTATTGCACCGCAAGCGGCGACCACGCCGGCGCGCCGCCCTGCGCCCGGGCAAGATAGGCCAATGCAACATCACGCACCAGAGGACCCACCGAAACACCGTCGGCAGAGATATGGTGAACCACCATTGCGAGAACGAATTCACTTGGGCTGGTACGGAACAGACGAACCCGAAGTGGAACTGCAACGGAAACGTCGAACCCAACGGTCACCAGCGGCGCCAAAGCTGCAAGCAACTCCGACTCGTCGAGATCCCGAGGATCCAGATCGATATCTGCCGTGGACACTTCGAGAACGTCCTGATAGCCGATACCACCGAACTCCGGATACACAGTCCGCAGCACCTCGTGCCGAGCGACAACATCCTCGACAGCGCGCGCAAGCGCACTGACGTCCACTTCACCAGACAGTCGCAAAACGATCGGAATATTGTTCACTGCAGATTCCGCGTCGAACCGACTCAGGAACCACATGCGCTGTTGTGCAAGAGACAATGGCACACGATCAGGACGAACCATCGGCGCCAAGGCCACATGCCCGATCGTTTCCGTCTCGGCTTCGATGCGAGCGGCGAGCGCTTCGACGGTAGACGCTTCGAACAGAGTCTTCACCTGAACGCGGGTATCGAACGCTGCGCCCAGACGACCGGCCAGCTTGGCGGCGATCAGGGAGTTCCCACCCAATTCGAAGAAATCATCCGAAGCGCCGACCTGTTCGAGGCCGAGGAGATCGGCAATCGCGTCGGCCACAAGCTTCTCGGCAGGCGTGGACGGCGCTTGGTACGAGCGTGATTCGAATGTGGGCGCCGGCAATGCGTCGACGTCGAGCTTGCCGACCGGAGTCAGCGGAATAGCTTCGAGCATCACCATTGCTGCCGGGACCATGTGCCGAGGCAGTGCGCCGCGTGCGTGGACTGTCAATGCCTCAGCGTCGAGCGTGTTTCCGGCCTTTACATACGACACCAATGCTGGTTCACCCGTCGGCCCACTCCGAGGAAGTGTCGCCACAAATTCGACGCCGGGCACCGAGGCGAGAACTGCGTCGATCTCACCGAGTTCGATGCGGAATCCGCGAATCTTGACCTGAGAGTCACCGCGGCCGAGGTATTCGAGACTGCGTTGGTCGTCGCCGGCCTTGATCCAGCGAACGGTGTCGCCGGTGCGGTACAGACGTTCGCCCGTGTCCGCGAACGGGTTTGCCACAAAACTTGCTGCGGTTGTCGTGGGAAGCTGGTTGTACCCACGGGCGAGATGTGTTCCGGAAACATACAATTCGCCGGCAGTGCCGGTCGCCACCGGCTGCAGGCGGGAGTCGAGAACGTAGAGTCCGACGCCGCGCACCGGGCCGCCGATCGTGACCGGACTGTCGACCGTCAGTTCGGCAATCGATGCGACGACGGTGGTTTCGGTGGGGCCGTACGCGTTGAAGAATTTTCGTCCGGGCGCCCACTGAGTCACCAGTGCGGGCGAACATGCTTCGCCGCCCACGACAACAACGTCGAGCGTGTCGAAATCACCCTCCGCAGAGAGCGATCCCAGTGCAGCAGGAGTCATGAACGCGTGGGTGATCTTTTCTTCGGTGAGCAGTTCGGCGAGCTCGTCGCCGCCGTACACATCGGGGCGTGCGATCACCATCGTGGAACCGGTGCCGAATGCGAGGAGCAATTCCAGAACGGAGGCATCGAAGCTGGGCGATGCAAAGTGCAGGGTTCGGGATGCAGAAGTGAGACCGTAGCGCTCGATCTGCTCGGCACACAGGTTCGCAATGCCTCCATGCGTGACGACAACGCCCTTGGGTCTACCGGTCGAACCCGAGGTGTAGATCACGTAGGCGGGATGCTCCGCACGCAGAGTTCCGGCACGTTCGGTGTACGACACCGGTTCGGCAGGAAGTTCGGCCGCCTTTGCCAGGAACTCGGCGTTGTCGAGTTCCCACCACTGCAGACTCGCCGGCAGTCCTTCGGCAACAGCGGCTACCGTCAAGCCGATCGAGACGCCGGAATCGACAAGCATGTGCAAGGCGCGGTCGGCCGGGTAGTTGGGATCAACCGGTACAAATGCGGCCCCGGTCTTCGCGACGGCCCACAGTGCGCACACCGACTCGACGGAGCGTGGGATGGAGATCGCTACCCGATCTTCCGGTCCCACTCCGTGAGCAATGAGGAGACGCGCCAGCTGCGATGACGCGGCATCCAGCTCGGCGTAGGTGACGGAACGACCGTCGAAGCGGATGGCGACGGCGCCTGGGTCGATATCGACGGCGGCCGCCAGTAGCTGCGGCAGCAAGGGCACTCGAACGCGGCGAGTACGGGTGGGACGGGGTTTGCGGCTTCCGCGTGTCTTTGCGGGGGTCAGATCGTCCGCGCTCATGCGATCACGTCCGATGATCGATCAGCATGTACGTCGGCCCCTTGCGCCATCAGACAACTCACCTTCGCGTAATACTTGTTTTCACGGTCATCTCGCCCGTTGCGGCTCCCCACAATGCATCGGCAACCGAGTGCCATTGTTACAGCCGCGGAGTTGCCGAGCGCCGCATACCGCGAGTGGATATGAGTTCCACCACTCGCGGTACGTGAGGTCACCACGAGCGCGGGCTGTGCTCCTCGAGGACGTGTTCGAGATCCGGCAGTTCGCTGCGATCGATGCTTGCAGCGTCATCCACCGACAGCACCGCGTGTGTCACCCACTCGTCGGCCAGCAGGTCGTCGAGCGATTCGATGTCACTACCTGCCACCACCCACGCAGCACCCGCCGATGCAGCGAGCAGAATCGCGGGCACCCGTCCGCTCGCGTCGATCGAGCCGGTCTGCAGCACTCGCGACTCGACATCAACCGCGTACTTCTCGCTCCAGGTCGACAGGGTTGCGGTGAGTTCCCCGTACGTCTGCTCCCAGGCTCCGTCTCCGAACACCTGGAATGCGACGTCGTCAGCGGTGAGCGGGCGAATGCGGTCGGCGTAACTGATCGCACGCGTGGGTTCTGCGACCGCAGCGTCGAGTGTTTCCGGCGTGATCGTCACGACAGAGTCCGGAACCTCTCCGGCCTGCCCGACTGCAATCGCTGCCCCGGTCTTGACAATTGCCCAGCACGCCACTACTTCGCCTGCTCCCGATACGCCGGAGAGGCTCACGAAGTCTCCTGGACCGACGCCACCGTCGATGAGCAGACGCGCAAGCTGCGAGGAACGTGAATCGACTGCGGCATAGTCGATTTCCTCGTCGCCGACCACAACGGCGGGAGCTTCGGGGTCAGCCTCGACTGTCGACGCCAGCAGTTGGGGCAGGATGGCCGCGCTCGATCCACTCGGAGCGCTGGACTGAACTGCAGCGCCGAGAGCCTCGTCTTTCTCTGCTGCGGTGAGCAATTCGATGTCGCCGACCGGCCTCGATGGGTTGTCGGTGACCTGTTCGAGTACGCGAACAAACCGCTCCACGAACGATTCGACGGTTCCCTGGTCGAACAGATCAGTCGAGTAGATCCAGACGCCGGAGAGTCCGTATCCGTCCGCGGCGCTACTGAGCGTCAGTTGCATGTCGAACTTCGTGGTCGCCACAGGTGAATCGACTCCGCTGATCGTCAAGTCCGGCAGCGAGAACTCGGCTCCGCCAGCGGGTTCCAGCGACAAGATGATCTGGAAGAGTCCGTCGGCCGAGGCACCCAGCGCTTCGGACACTTCTTCGAACGGGAGGTCGGACTTCCCGAAGGCCTCCAGATCCACGTCGCGCACGGCAACTACCAGATCGTCGAAACTTGCTGCAGTATCTACCTGAGTCCGCAAGGCAAGCGTGTTCACGAACATTCCGACCAGATCGTCGAGCGCACGCTCCCCTCGCCCGCCTACTGCGGTACCGATCGCAAAGTCATTGGTTGCCCCGACGCGAGCAACCAATACGGCCAGTGCGGCGTGCACTGCCATGAAGGCAGTCGCATTCCGTTCGCGGGCGATCTCTACCAACCGGGCGTGGATCTGCTCACTGACGGTGAACTCGACGGCACCCGCTGCCGGTGACACCGCACTCGGACGTGGGCGATCCGTCGGAAGTCCGGCCATCGCGGGAAGCGCAGCAAGCTTGCCCCGCCAGTACTCGAGTTGAGCGGCAGCGACACTACCGATCTCGTCGGCCGTGCCCACGACGTCACGCTGCCACAGCGCGAAGTCCGCGTACTGCACGGTCAATGGACTCCACCCGGGAATGCTGCCTCGGGTCCGGGCTTCGTACGCGATCATCATGTCGCGCGCCAACGGCGCCATCGACTCACCGTCGGCGGCAATGTGGTGTGCAACAAGAGCAAAGACGTACTCGCCGGTCCCGCAGTGCAGAAGTTCCATCCGCACAGGTACTTCTGTGGAGACGTCGAATCCCGTCGACATCACAGCGGCGACGCGTGAGTACAACTCGGATGCGTCGGCAACGGCAACGACGGCGCACTGCGGCGCCTCGTCGACGTCGAGAATCCGTTGTGTTGGTCCGTTGTCGTCTGCCGGATAGAACGTCCGGAGCGACTCGTGCCGGTCGGTGACATCGCGCAGAGCTGCCCGCAATGCGTCGACGTCGAGGTCGCCGGTCAACCGCAGCGCCATCGGAATGTTGTACGTCCCTGCGGCCGTGTCCATCTGGTTGACAAGCCACATTCGTTGCTGCGCCAGTGACAGCGGCAACCGGTCCGGGCGTTCGGCGGCTTCGAGCGACTTTCGTCGACCCGACCCTACCGATGCCGCAATGGCCAGGGCCAGTGCTTCAACTGTCGTGGCGTCGAACAGCATCCGAACCGGAACGGTGGTATCGAGCGCCTGACCGAGACGGGCCGCGAGCCGCGTCGCGATTAGCGAGTTTCCGCCGAGTGCAAAGAAATCGTCGTCGAGTCCGACTCGGTCTACGCCGAGAAGATCGGCAAAAACAACTGCAACTGCCTTCTCGACAACGGTGAGCGGTTCGCGGTACTGCGCCGTGTCGAACACCGGCTCGGGCAGGCTCCGACGGTCGATCTTTCCGTTCGCGTTGAGCGGCACCGAGTCCAGGACGATGAACGCCGACGGAACCATGTACTCCGGTAGACGCTGCGCTACAGCGTCCCGCAGGATTTCCGGAACGATCACAGCGCCTGGGACGCCAACGACATAGGCAACCAACCGGTCGCCCACCGCCGAATCAGCGTGGACTGTGACGACGGCGGTCCCGACGGAATCCACAGCGTTCAAGGCAGATTCGATCTCACCGAGCTCGATGCGTAAACCGCGGATCTTGACCTGGAAATCCGTGCGCCCGATGTACTCGAGCTCACCGGCCGTGTTGCGGCGCACGAGGTCGCCGGTTCGATACATGCGCTCGCCGGCCGCCCCGAAGGGGTTGGCAACAAACCGTTCTGCCGTCAGGTCGTACCGGTTGCCGTAACCACGGCCGACTCCGATACCACCGACGTACAGCTCGCCGACAACTCCGGACGGAACGAGACCCAACCGTGAATCCAGCACATAGAGATCGATGTTCGGCACCGGTGAGCCGATCGGAACACCAAGCGTGTCCGCTGCCGTCGCCTGTTGGAACGACACCACATCCGACGCTTCGGTGGGACCGTAGCTGTTCACGATTCGAACTCCGCGCGAAAGCAGGTGCCCCAGACGGCTGACCTGTATCGGCTCTCCGCCGAGGAACACCACCTCGAGGCTTGCCAGCACGTCGTCTTCGTCGGAATCGATCAGAGCGTCGAAAGCACTGGGTGACATGTTTGCCGTCGTGACTCGCTCGTCTGCGATGACACGAAGGATCTCACTCGGGTCGAAGCCGGCGGGTGCGAGGTGCACACTTCCACCACTCGTCAGTGGTCCCCACACGTTCTTCTGCGTGAGGTCGAAACTCGGTGACGACGCCACTGCAACCCCGGCGCGTGCTGGCAGCGAAGAGTTATACCACGCAACGGTATTCGCTATACCTGCCATCGGAACGACGGTCGGCTTCGGTCGCCCGGTCGAACCGGACGTCGAAATGACGTAGCCGACTCGGGCATCCGCGCCGTCCTCACGCCAACGATCGACCCAACCCGGTGCGTCGGCAGCGACCACGTGCTCGTCACCGATCAGCACCACTGGGAGATCGAGGTCGGGCGTCTCGATCGCCACCACACACCGTGCCGCGATATCGGTGAGCAGTGCGCTCACCCGTTCTTCCGGAAGAGCAGGGTCGATCGGAAGATAGCCGGCACCGGCTTTCCACACAGCCACCATCGCTACGACCCACTGCCAGGACCTCGGCAGGATCAAGCCGACAACGTCGTCCGGACGGACGCCGGCGACGACGAGTTGAGCGGCCGCGACCGAGGACAGTGCATCGAGGTCCCCGTAGGACAATTCGACGTCACCGGCAACCACTGCGCACGCCGACGGATCGGTGTCGACGTACTGCGCGAACAACGTCATCGGTGACGCGTCGAGCCGGTCCTCGTCACTGCCCCGTGACCAGTCGAGAATCTGTGCGTGTTCGGATGTTTCGATGATATCGATGTCGCCGACCACCTGCGCCGAGTCGACTACTGCAGCATTAAGAACGCGGAGGAATCGGTTCGCGAGGGATGCGATTGTCGACTCGTCGAACAGGTCGGTCGCGTATGTGAACTGGGCAGTCAGTCCTCCGTTGCCTGACGACTCGGACTCGATCAAGGTCAGTTGCAGGTCGACCTTTGCCAGCAGGTCCGGCAACGCGAAGTCGGCAACGTCCAGATCCTGCAACTGCAGAACCGATCGCTGCAGGTTCTGGAACGCCAGACCGACCTGGAACAACGCATGCCTGGCCTGAGATCGCTCGGGGTTGAGAATCTCGACGAGCCGTTCGAAGGGGACGTCCGCGTGCGAGAACGCGCCGAGATCCGATTCCCGGACATGTCTGACCAAGTCTGCGAACGACGATTCGGGGTCGACCTCGGCGCGAAGCACCAGGGTATTGACGAACATACCGATCAGATCGTCGAGAGCACGTTCACCACGGCCGGCGGCCGGGGTACCGATCACGATGTCCGATGTCCCGGACAACCTCGCGAGCACGACCGCCAGGGCGCTGTGCACCACCATGAAGAGCGATGCATTGACCTCACGGGCCACTCGATCGAGACCCGCCCGGAGCTCGGCATCGATCGAGAAATCGTATCCGGCTCCGCGGTGCGATTCGATGCGCGGCCGCGGACGATCCGTCGGCAGATCCAACTGGTCCGGAATGCCGGCCAAGCGTTCCTGCCAGTACGTGACCTGCTCGGAGATAACCGATTCGGGATCGTCCTCGCTGCCGAGGATCTGCCGCTGCCACAACGCAAAGTCGGCGTACTGCACCGGCAATGGTTGCCACTGCGGCGACTGCCCTTGCGACCGTGCAACATACGCGGAGACGAAGTCGCGGATCAGCGGGCCCATCGAGAAGCCGTCACCGCTGATGTGATGGATCACAAAAACGAGGACGTACTCGGACTGGCTCAAATCGAACAATTGCGCTCGAACCGACGCCTCGTGAGTGACGTCGAATCCGGGAAGGATCACGCCTGCAACTCGATCGATAACCACGGATTCGTGAATGCGAACCGGCGTCAGATCCGGAACCATCCGGTCCACATCCACCAGTTGCTGATAACCGACGCCGTCGATCTCGGGATACACCGTTCGCAGAATCTCATGACGTTCGAACACGTCCACCAGCGCAGCCTGCATCGCCGCAATGTCCAGCTCTCCGGTCAGCCTGATGGCCACCGGGATGTTGTCCACACCCGAGGACGCGTCGAACCGGTTGAGGAACCACATGCGTTGCTGCGCAATCGACAACGGAACACGATCCGGTCGTTCCTGCGCCACCAGCGGCGGGCGGGCGCCCTTACCGGATTGCGAGTCGATAAGCGAGGCAAAGGATTCCACACTGGACGCGTCGAACAGCAGGCGAACAGGAACCGTCGTGTCGAGCGCCTCGCCGAGTCGCGCAACGACCTGAGTCGCGATGAGCGAGTTGCCGCCGAGCGAGAAGAAATCATCGTCGAGGCCAACCTGCTCGATGCCGAGCAGGTCGGAGAAAATCCGCGCGACCGCAAGCTCCGCCACGCTCCGTGGCTCACGGAAGGCAGCGATCTGAGCAACAGGATCGGGCAACTGCTTTCGATCCAGCTTGCCGGACGTGCCCAGCGGGAATGCCTCGAGCACAACGTGCGCCGTCGGGACCATGTAACCGGGCAGTCGTGCGGCCAGTGCTGTCTCGACCGATGCCCAGTCCACTACCGCGCCGGCGTGTCCCACAACGTAGGCAACCAATTGTTCGTTGCGCACTGCCACCGCAGCCGACGCAACGGACGGCTGATCGCGCAATGCTGCCTCGATCTCGCCCAGTTCGATCCGCAATCCGCGGAGTTTGACCTGGAAGTCGGTCCGCCCGATGTATTCGATCTCACCAACGCTGGAAACATCCCCCCTCGCTCCGCTCGACCGTTTCCACCGCGCCAGGTCACCCGTGCGATACAGCCGACTGCCGGAAGGTCCGTACGGATCTGCGACAAAACGATCTGCCGTGAGGTCCGGCCGACCGACGTAGCCGCGCGCCAACTGGATTCCCGCCAGGTACAGCTCACCCGAGACACCCACCGGCACCGGGCGCAGACGCGAATCCAACACCAGGACACGAGTGTTCCAGACCGGCGATCCGATCGGGACGATCTCGGAATCCGATGGCGTGACCTCGTGGAATGTGACGTCGACTGCCGCTTCGGTAGGCCCGTACAGATTGTGCAGTCGAGCCTGCGGAAGGAGTGTGCACAGTTCCTGCGCAACCTGCGGTGGCAGCGCTTCGCCCGAGGCAAATACCCGACGCAGAGCATCCGCTCCGCGAACTGCGGGTTCTGCGACAAACAGTTCGAGCATCGAGGGCACGAAGTGGACAGTGGTGACGCCGTGTTCCGCGATGGCAGCTGCGAGGTATGCCGGTTCCCGGTGTCCGTCCACTGCAGCAACGATCAACCGAGCGCCAACCTGCAACGGCCAGAAGAACTCCCACACCGACACGTCGAACGTGAAAGGCGTCTTCTGCAACACAACGTCATCGCCGGTCAGCCCGTACTCGGCCTGCATCCACACCAGACGATTCACGATCGCCCGATGCGAAACCGCAACACCCTTCGGCTTACCGGTCGAACCGGAAGTAAAGATCACGTACGCCGTGTTGTCCGGCCGCAGCGGTGCCAGGCGATCGGCATCGGAGATCGCAGCGTCCGAGTGAGCGGACAGGTCGATCGTGTCGACCTGAACAACCGGGCAAACCGACGTCTCGAATTGGTCCAGCGAGGTCGTGAGGACACAGATCGGAGCCGCGGTCGAAAGAACGTACTCGTTACGTTCGGTCGGCTGATCCGGATCGATCGGAACGTACGCGCCGCCTGCCTTCACTATCGCGTACATCGCGACAAGCAGGTCGAGCGATCGTCGCATCGACAATCCCACCATGGCATCGGGACCGACACCGATCGAGATCAAATGGCGTGCAAGACGATTGATCCGGGCGTCGAATTCCGCGTATGTCAGCGTCGTAGCGTCGAACGTGATTGCCGGCGCATCCGGTGTTGCCGACACCTGGGCGTCGAAGAGATCTACCAGGGTGGAGTCGGGAACACGACGCTCGGTCGAGTTCCATTCGACGAGCACCCGCTGACGCTCGTCGGCACTCGATACGTCGATGTCGCCGATGACAGCAGAAGTATCATCCGCCAGGGCGCGCAGAATCGTGACGTAACGCTGCGCAAACAGTTGCACGGTTGCTGCGTCGAAAAGGTCTGTTGCATAGTTGAACTGCGCAAGAAGGCCGCCCTGTGGCGCCTCGCTCACCGTCAGCTGGAGATCGAACTTCGCGACGGGCGATTCGATGTCCACGGCGGACACCGCAACACCGTTCATCGCTGCCGACTCCGGACTAGAGCCACCGAGGTTCTGCATTGTCAGCATGACCTGGAACAGCGGGTTCCGGGCCTGTGACCGTTCGGGGTTGATGATCTCGACAAGGCTCTCGAACGGGACGTCCGCGTGATCGAATGCGCCGAGATCGGTTTCACGGGCGCGGTGGATCAGGTCGGCGACCGTCGACGCCGGATCGATATCGGTTCGCAGTACCAACGTGTTGACGAACATTCCGATGACGTTGTCGAGCACTTGCTCACCGCGTCCGGCAACGGGAGTGCCGATCACGATGTCGGTGGAACTCGACAGCTTTGCGAGCAGCAGCGCAAGCGCAGAATGCACAACCATGAACAGCGAGGCGTTCGATGCCTGGGCGACCGCGTTCAAGCGCTCGAGCAAATCCGCATCAACGGAGAAGTCGTGGTAGGCACCCTGATTGGTTGCAATTCGGGGCCGCGGACGATCCGTCGGCAACTCGAGTTGATCCGGAACACCGGCCAATTGTGTTCGCCAATAGTCGAACTGCCCGGAAATCACCGAGTCCGGATCGCTCTCGCTGCCCAGGACTTCGCGTTGCCACAAAGCAAAATCGGCAAACTGCACCGGAAGTGGTTCCCACTGCGGCGCCGCTCCGGCCGATCGCGCACCGTATGCCGCGACGACGTCCCGAACCAACGGAAGCATCGAGAATCCGTCACCACTGATGTGATGGACGACAAATACGAGAACGAACTCGGAATCGGTGATCCGCAAGAGCGAAACGCGAATGGGCACTTCGGTGGTCACGTCGAACCCGGGCGCCACCACAGCGGCGACCTGAGCCACCACATCATCGGCGTCCACGTCGATCGGGGCAAGATTGATCAGACGAGCGGGTTCGAGAACCTGCTGGTAACCGACGCCGTCGATCTCGGGGTAAATAGTTCGCAAGCTCTCGTGACGACGCACCAGATCGTCGAGAGCGTCCTGGAGCGCGTCGACATCGAGTGTCCCGGTCAGCCGAAGTGCGGCTGGGATGTTGTCGACATTCGATCCCGGTTCGAAGCGGTTCAGGAACCACATGCGTTGCTGCGCGAGCGAGAGCGGCACACGCTCCGACCGGACCTGCGCGGTGAGCGGAGGCCGCGCTGCCGTGGTGGTTCCCGCATCGATACGGGCAGCAAGTGCCCCGACGGTCGGTGCGTCGAACAGGGTCCGCACACCGACGGTGGTGTCGAGCCTCTGTCCCAGCCGCGCAACAACCTGAGTCGCCATGAGGGAGTTACCCCCCAGGGCAAAGAAATTGTCACCCAATCCCACCTTCTCGACTGCCAGAAGGTCCGAGAAGACCTGAGCCACAGCAATTTCGGCACCCGTGACCGGCGCCTGGAACTCGGCACTACGAGCCACTGGATCCGGCAACTGCGCACGGTCGAGCTTGCCCGAGGAGCCCAGTGGGAAGCTGTCGAGCACCACATGAGAGGCCGGAATCATGTATGCGGGCAACCGCTGCGACAACGCATCGGCGATATCGTCCCAGTCGAGGCTGACGCCCGCTGCCGGCGTCAGATACGCCACCAACTGGTCGCTGCGAACCAGTACTACCGCCGCGGATACCGCGGGGTGATCGCGTAGAGCCGATTCGATTTCACCGAGTTCGATGCGCAGTCCGCGCAGCTTGACCTGGAAATCCGTTCGACCGATGTACTCAATCTCACCAAAACTGTTCCACCGCACCAGGTCACCCGTGCGATAAAGCCGCTGCCCGTTACCGGAGAAAGGATCCGCGACAAACCGGTCGGCGCTCAGATCGGGCCGCGCCAGGTAGCCGCGTGCAAGCTGAACACCGGCGAGGTACAACTCCCCCGCAACTCCGACCGGCACCGGATGCAACCGCGAGTCGAGCACCAGCGCCCGGGTGTTCCACACCGGCGCACCGATCGGCACACTTGCGACGTCGGATTCGGTGACCTCGTGGTACGTCACGTCGACCGCGGCCTCGGTCGGACCGTACAGGTTATGCAAGCGCGCAGCGGGAAGAACCGTCCGCAGCGTTGACGCCACCTGTGGTGTCAACGCCTCACCGGAGGCGAACACCCGGGTCAAAGAAGTACACGCCGCCACCGAGGGTTCTCCGACAAACACGTCGAGCATCGACGGCACAAAGTGCGCGGTGGTGACGCCGTACTCCGAAATGGCGGACGCGAGGTAGGCGGGGTCACGGTGTCCGTCCGGCTCGGCAACAGCCAACCGGGCACCAACCTGCAACGGCCAGAAGAACTCCCACACCGACACGTCGAACGTGAACGGGGTCTTCTGCAACACCACATCATCGCCGGTCAGCCCGTACTCCGCCTGCATCCACACCAAACGATTCACGATCGCCCGATGCGAAACCGCAACACCCTTCGGCTTACCGGTCGAACCGGAAGTAAAGATCACGTACGCCGTGTTGTCCTGCCGCAGCGGCGCCAGCCGATCGGTATCGACAAGCGCTGCGTCCGAGAACTGGGAAGTATCCAGCGAATCCAACGAGACAACCGTGGTGCTCGCTGTGAAACCGTCACGATCGGTGGTCAGCACGCACACCGGTCCGGCCGTCCCCAGAACGTACTCGTTGCGATCGGCGGGCTGATCGGGATCGACCGGCAGATAGGCCCCGCCTGCTTCGATCACCGCGTACATCGCGACAACCAAGTCGATGGACCGCCTGATTGCCAAGCCCACCAAGGTGTCAGGTCCGACGCCCATCGTCACCAGCATCCGGGCGAGTCGATGCACACGCGCCGAGAAATCGCGATAGGTCAGCAGCTCGTCCTCGTAGACGAGTGCCGTGGCGTCCGGAGTCCGATGCGCTTGTTCGACAAACATGTCGACCAGTGTCTTCTCCGGCACCTCATGGCCGGTCGCATTCCAGGTGCCGATCACCAATTCGCGCTCGTCGACGGTGAGCAGGTCGATGTCACCGACCACGATGGCCGGATCTTCCGCGACGACGCCGAGGAGCGCCGCCAACCGTGAGGCAACAGAATCGATGGTCGACGGATCGAAAAGATCTGTGGCGTAATCGATCATGATCGACAGCCCGCCGTGCTCGGGGTCTTCCCAGACGGTGAACTGGAGGTCGAACTTGGCCACCGCGGATTCGAGTTCGACGCCCGTGACCGTCAACCCGCCGATATCGGTAGCGCCGTGTTCACTCTGGCCGAGGTTCTGAAACGCCAGCATGACTTGGAAGAGAGGGTTGTGCGCCTGGGAGCGGGCGGGATCGAGGACCTCGACAAGGCGCTCGAACGGAACGTCCGTATGGCCGAAGGCATCAAGATCGGTCGCGCGAGCGGCTTTCAGCACGTCCGCGAACGAACTCGCGGAGTCGATCTCGGTGCGCAGGACCAGAGTGTTGACGAACATTCCGATCACATCGTCGAGAGCGCGATCGCCACGACCTGCGACCGGCGTACCGATCGCGATATCCGATGTAGCGGACAACCGGGCAAGCAGGACGGCAATGGCGCTGTGCAGCACCATGAAGACCGAAGCCTTGTGTTGCTGCGCCAACGATTCGAGCCGGACGAGCAAGTTCTTCTCGATCGAGAACTGGTGCGACGCACCACGGTTGGTTGCTACAGCAGGGCGCGGGCGGTCTGTCGGAAGTTCGAGCAGTTCCGGCATCCCTGCCAACTGATGCGTCCAGTAGTCGATCTGCCGCGAAATCAACGATTCCGGGTCGCTCTCGTCACCGAGAACCGACCGCTGCCACAGCGTGAAGTCCGCGTACTGGACCCCCAAAGGAGCAAAATCGGGCGCTGAACCCTGCGATCGAGCTGCGTACGCACTCACAACGTCGCGGACCAACGGCCCCATCGAGAAACCGTCGCCACTGATGTGGTGAACCACAAAGACGAGGACGTATTCCGAGTCTGCGACCTGGAACAGGCTGGCCCGCAAGGGAACCTGCGTCGTGACGTCGAAGCCCTCGGTGACAACGGCAGTGACACGGCCGATCAGGTCGGATTCCGGGACTACAACCGGTGTCACGTCCAGCACGACGTCCGACGCGGCGAGAACCTGTTGGTATCCGACACCGTCGATTTCGGGGTAGACGGTGCGCAGGCTCTCATGGCGCTCGACCAGATCGGTGATAGCGGCGCGTAGTGCCTCGACGTCGAGGGCGCCGGTCAGCCGGAGTGCCACTGGAATGTGATCGACGGCTGACGTGGAATCGAACCGATTGAGGAACCACATGCGCTGCTGTGCCAGCGACAGCGGTATCTGTGCCGGACGCTCCTGAGCAACCAGCGGAGCTCTGGTACCGCCACCGGCAGAATCGACTACCAGAGAGGCTAATTCGGATACGGTCGGAGCATCGAAGAAAGCTCGCATGTCGAGTTCCACGCCGAGTTCGGCGTTGGCGCGTGCCACGACCCGGGTTGCGAGGAGCGAGTTACCACCGAGGTCGAAGAATCCGTCGTCGATGCCGAGATCGTCGCGGCCGAGCAAGTCGGCAAAGATCGCGACCAACGTCTTCTCGACCGGGGTGCTCGGTGCGCGGTATTCGACAACCTGCGCTGTGAACTCGGGTGCCGGCAGAGCCTTGCGATCCAGCTTGCCGCTGGCGTTGAGCGGAAATGCCTCGAGTTCGACAAACAGCGACGGGACCATGTAGTCCGGCAGGCGCCCGCCCAATTCATCTGCAAGAGCGTCGGTGTCGAGTAAAACACCTAGCGCGGGAACCACGTACGCCACGAGGTTGTCACCAAGAGTCGCGTCGGAATGGACGAGAACAGCCGCCTGCGCGATTGCAGCGTTGTCGAGAAGTGCGGATTCGATCTCGCCGAGTTCGATGCGCAGCCCGCGCAGTTTCACCTGAAAGTCGGTGCGGCCGATGTACTCGAGGAGTCGCTGAGCACCAAGCCCGCGCCAGCGAACGAGGTCGCCGGTCCGGTACATACGAGCACCGGCCTCGGTGGGATGCGCAACAAACCGATCGGCCGAGAGATCAGGACGGGCGACATAGCCGCGCGCCAATTGGACACCGGCAAGGTACAACTCGCCGGGGACTCCGGGAGGAACCGCCCGCAGGGCGTCGTCGAGCACCAGTAGTTCGGTGCCGGCTACCGCGCGCCCGATCGGAACGGCCACCTCGTCCTGTTCGCCGGTGGCGTAGTAGGTGACGTCGACGGCAGCTTCGGTCGGACCGTAAAGATTGTGCAGCGCAGCCGAACTGACGTCGCGCAGACGCGCCGCCGTCTGCGCCGGAAGCGCTTCGCCGGACGCAAAAACGTAACGGAGAGTGGTGATCTCGGAAACCGTGGGTTCGGCGACAAAGACAGCCAGCATCGACGGCACGAAGTGAACGACCGTGACGCCGTACTCGATCATGGTGCGGGCGACATACGCGGGATCACGATGTCCGTCCGGCTCCGCGATGACAAGCGATGCACCGATCTGCAACGGCCAGAAGAACTCCCACACCGACACGTCGAACGTGAAGGGTGTCTTCTGAAAGATTACATCCGCGGCGGTGAAGGCGTACTCGTCCTGGCGCCACGCGAGGTTGGCGACGATCGCACCGTGGGCAACCCCGACGCCCTTGGGACGCCCGGTGGAGCCGGAGGTGAAGATGACGTACGCGAGGTTGTCAGCGCGCAGCGGTGAGCGCCGGTCGGTATCGGCGAGCGGCTCGGCGGAATGAACCGACACATCGGTCGTATCCATCTCGAGGACGGAAACACCATCCGGGAGGGTCAGCTCGTCAGTGGACACCGTCAGCACCAGGACCGGCGCCGCGACATCGAGGACGTAGGCCACGCGTTCGGCTGGATGATCGGGATCGAGTGGCACATACGCGCCGCCCGCCTTCACGATCGCGTACATCGCCACCAGCAGTTCCACGGACCGCCGGATACCGAGACCGACCAGTGTGTCCGGCCCGACCCCACGTCGGACCAGTTCGCGGGCGAGCTGATTGGCGCGGCCGTCGAATTCGGCATACGTCAGCGACGTGTCGCCGAACCGGAGTGCGATCGCGTCCGGGGTTCGCGACACCTGCTCGTCGAACAGACTCACCAGGGTTGTCTCGACAACGGTCGGCTCGTCGACGGCAACCACAGACGTGGCATCGGCAATCAAGGCGTCCACGACGCCACCGAGTCCGCCGTCTTGGGATGCGATCAGCTCAGGTAACACGGTGGAGATGACAACGGGGACGAGCGCGTCGGCCCCCAACGCGCCGCCCATCGCTGCGTCGAGGGTTGTGAGCTCGCTGTGTAGACGTTCGTAGCTGATATCCGTATCGCCGTGGGCAAGTGCGCGCCGGCCCGGTTCCACCTCGGCAACCGCTGCGATCAGTCTCGGGAGATCCTCGATCGTCAGCGACTGTGGTCCAGGTATTCCGACGGACATCTAGGCTTCCTCCAACTGACTGCGCACGAGCCGACAACAGCACGAACTGACAACACACGGCGGCACCGGTAAGGCACAGTGTGTGCCGTCCCGATGCCGCCCACTGGGCAAATACTGCATATTACCCGTCGATACGGTCACCCTTTTCCGCGCTCGCCTGCGCATCCGCAATCAAAGAGCTCACCAACGAGGCAATTCCGTCAGCACCGAGCGCCGGGAGAATTCCCGGAACCAGGCCGGTCAGAGACACGGAGATCAAGGCATCCGCACCCAGCGCGGCACCCATCGTCGCTCTCATCAGCGCCAACTTCTCGGCCAGCTGTGTGAAGGTCACCACGGTGTCGCCGTGTGTGAAGGCAACCGCCGTCGGATCTGCTGCGGCGGCCGCTGCTGCGAGGTCCGGAAGATCGGCGGCAGTCTTCGGCTCGGCGGCCTCGATCAGCGCGCGTTCGAAGTCCGTCACGATGTCGATGGTCCGCAGAACCACTGTCGGATCTGCGGCAACGGCGTCGACCACGGCCCGCAACCTGGCTGCGAACAGTTCCATGGTCGCGGCGTCGTACAGATCGGTTGCGTAGGTGAACCGCATCCGGATATCGGACAACGCTCCGCGCTCGTCGAACTCCTCGATACCGGTGAGCTGCAGGTCGAACATCGCCGAGTCGAATCCGTCATCGACCGCCGACAGTTCGAGCCCCGGCAGCGCAAACGTGCCAAGTGCCATGTTCTGGAACGTGAGCATCACCTGGAACAGCGGTGAGTACGCCTGTGAGCGCTCACGCCCGATCTGCTCGACCAGACGCTCGAAGGGCACATCCGCATGTCCGAACGCCGCGAGGTCCTTCTCCTTCACCTGCTGCAGCAGGTCCACAAACGTGGTTGCCGGTTTCACCTGCGTGCGCAACACCAGCGTGTTGACGAACATACCGACCAGGTCATCGAGGACTCGCTCACCACGGCCCGCCACCGGTGTACCGATCGCGATGTCGTTCGAGCCGCTGAGCTTGGACAGCAGCACCGAGAACGCGGCGTGCACGACCATGAACACGGTCGAGTTCTGCTCGCGCGCGATTTCCGCAATTCGACGCGTGGAGTCGGTGCCGAGTGTGAACAGGAAGTCCGCACCCTTCATCGACTGCGTCGGTGGGCGAGGACGGTCCGTCGGCAGTTCCAGAAGTTCGGGAATGCCGGCGAGTTCCTGCGTCCAGTAGGCAAGCTGCGTCGACAGCTCGCTGTCCGGATCGTCCTCGGAACCCAGTACGTCGCGCTGCCACAACGTGTAGTCCGCGTACTGGACTTCGAGCGGACTCCATTCGGGTGCCGCTCCCCCGGTACGCGCCGTGTACGCGATCATTGTGTCTCGGATCATCGGAGCCATCGAGAAGGCGTCGCCGCTGATGTGGTGGACCACCACGATCAGGACATGCTCGGTGGGCGTGATCTGGAACAGGCGAACGCGCAGCGGAACACCGGCAGTGACGTCGAAGCCCTGACCGACAACCTTCGCGACCTCGGCCCCAATCGTGTCTTCGCCGACATACAGCACGGCCATGTCGACAACGGCTGCCGACTTCGACTGAATCGACTGCGTCGGGCCGTCCCCGAGATCGGGATAGAACGTCCGCAGGATCTCGTGGCGAGCAACAAGGTCGGAGACGGCCGACTGCAATGCTGCGACGTCGAGATCGCCGGACATCCGGATCGCGACCGGGATGTTGTACGCGGCAGACCTGCGATCGATCTGGTTGAGAACCCACATCCGCTGCTGAGCGAGAGACAACGGAATCTGCGACGGTCGTTCCTGCGCCACCAACTGTGCCCGCGAACCGGAACCGGCATGTTCGAGCACCCGCGACGCCAGCAGTCCGACAGTCGACGCTTCGAAGATGATCCGCACCGGAATCTGGGCGTCAAGTGCCTGCCCCAAGCGTGCGACGACCTGTGTGGCGATCAGCGAGTTTCCGCCGAGATCGAAGAAGTCGTCGTCCAACCCGACTCGTGGAACGCCCAGGACTTCGGCAAACACCGACGCCACGATCTCCTCCACCGGGTTGCTCGGGGCACGGAATTCCGTTGCCTCGAATTCGGGTTCCGGCAGCGCCTTTCGATCGATCTTGCCGTTGATGTTGAGCGGCAATTCGCTCAGCACCATCAACGCCGACGGCACCATGTAACTCGGCAACTCGCGGACGAGCTCCGCCTTCACGCTGTCGACGTCGACGGTGGCCCCGGCCTGCGGAACGAGGTACCCGACCAGTCGATCCCCCAGTCGAGGATCGGTTTTCGCGACGACAACCGCGGCGTCCACGGACTCAGCAGCTCTGATAACAGCTTCGATCTCACCGAGTTCGATGCGGTAGCCACGGATCTTCACCTGGAAGTCGGCACGATCGACGTACTCGAGTTCACCGCCACTGCGCCAGACAACGAGGTCGCCGGTGCGGTACAGACGTGAGCCCGGTTCTCCGAAGGTGTTGGCGACAAAGCGTTCCGACGTCAGGTCGGCGCGGCCGTGATAACCGCGAGCCAACTGGGTTCCGGCCAGGTACAGCTCACCGGTGACTCCGACCGGGACCGGATGCAGTCGCTCGTCGAGCACGTAGACCTGCGTATTCCATTCCGGGGCACCGATCGAGACCGACGAGGTGTCGCTCTCGTCCACATCGTGCGCCGTCACTGACACCGCAGCCTCAGTCGGACCGTACAGATTGACCAGTGCCGCATCGGACACCTTGCGGAACTCTGCCGCCGTTGCCGCGGGCAAGGCCTCACCGATGGCAAGGACACGCTCGAGCGACTGCGGAAGAGTGCCGTCTGCTGCGGCCGTCAGCATCGAGAGCATGGACGGCACCGCGTGCAGCGTCGTCACCTTCTCCTGGGCGATGAGCGCCAGCATGTACTCGGCGTCCTTGTGGCCGTCCGGGTCGGCGATGACCAGGCGGGACCCGGATGTCAACGCGGACCAGAACTCCCAGACCGAGAGGTCGAATGTTGCTGCGGTCTTGAGCAACATTGCGTCGGTCTGGTCGAGACCGTAGCGATCACGCTTCCACAGAAGCTGATTGACGATCGCGGCGTGGGACAGCGCCACACCCTTCGGCTTGCCGGTCGATCCCGACGTGAAGATCACGTACGCGGTATTCGCCGAACGAAGCGGTGCGATCCGCTCGTCGCCGTGTACAGGCGCTCCGGAGACGCCCGACAGATCGAGGGTGTCGATGACCAGAACGTTGTCGATCCCCGTGAGCGACGGTGCGTCGTCCTCGGTACTGAGCACGCACACCGGAGCGGCCATCTCGAGGACATAACCGGTTCGATCGGCCGGATGATCCGGATCGATCGGAACGTAACCGCCGCCTGCCTTGGCAACGGCATACATGCCGATCACCAGATCGATGGAGCGTCGCATTCCCAACGCCACCAACGATTCCGGACCGACACCCAGTTCGATCAGGTGGCGGGCGAGCCGGTTGACCTTGTTGTCGAACTCCGCGTACGTCAGCGATTCGAGTCCGTGCACCAACGCAACGGAATCACCGTGCGCGGCAACCTGCTGATCGAACAGATCGACCAGGGTCGCCTCGGAGTCGAGTACATGCTCCGTTGCATTCCATTCCTGCAGAACCTGATTCGACTCATGCGGATCGAGCACGTCGATGTCGCCGACCACGATCGACGGATCGGCAACAACCGCGGCCAGAACGGTGTTGAACCGATCAGCAAAGGACTGGACTGTCGACTCGTCAAAAAGGTCATGGGCGTAGCTGAATACAGCCGAGATGCCCGAGGCAACACCACGCTCGTCGTAGTTGTCACCGACGATCAACTGCAGATCGAACTGGGCAACACCGTTGTCGATCTCCAGGCCCTTCACCGTGAGACCAGGCAGTTCCAGGCTTGCCTGTTCCATGTTCTGGAAGAGGAAGCCCACCTGGTAGAGCGGGTGGCGAGCAGTCGAACGGGCGGGATTGAGAACCTCGACCAGTCGCTCGAACGGAACGTCGGCATGCGCGAATGCCTGCAGATCGTTCTCTCGCACGCGGGCAAGCAGTTCCGTGAAGCTGTCTGCGCCGTCGACGTGTGTCCGGAACACCAGGGTATTGACGAACATGCCGATCAGGTCGTCGAGCGCACGCTCACCACGACCGGCGATCGGGGTGCCCACCGCGATGTCGTCGGTACCGGACAAGCGCGCCAGCAGGACCGCAAACGCTGCGTGCGTGACCATGAACAAGGTGGTTCCGTGCTCACGGGCCAGCGCCGACAGACCCTGATGCACTGCTGCGTCGATCTCGAACTGAAGGTAGCCACCGCGGTACGACTGCGCGGCGGGACGCAGACGGTCCGTCGGCAGGTCCAGCTGGTCCGGCAGCCCGGCCAAAGCCTGGCTCCAGTAGGCGATCTGCTCGGACGACACGGATTCCGGGTCGTCCTCGCTGCCCAGCACCTCGCGCTGCCACAGGCTGTAATCGGCGTACTGCACGTCCAGCGGAGCCCAACCCGGCGCCGTTCCCTGCGCCCGTGCCGCGTAGGCCATGACGAGGTCGCGGGCGAACGGAGTAGTCGAGGAGCCGTCCGCGGCGATGTGGTGCACCACGACGGCGAGAACGTACTCGTTCTCGGCTACCTGGAACAACCGAATCCGCAGCGGGATTTCGGCCGTCACGTCGAACCTCGTCGACGCCAATTCGACCAGCTTGCCGACAATCTCGGCTTCCGTGACGCTTTCGACGTCCAATTGCACCGGCGTATGTCCTACCGGTTCGATGACCTGGACCGGTCCCGAATCGGTTTCCGGATACACAGTGCGCAGGGTTTCGTGACGGGCAACGACGTCGCCGATAGCCGCACGCATCGCCCTCAGATCGAGTTCGCCGCTCAGTCGCAGAGCAAACGGCATGTTGTAGGCACCGGCGGAGCCGTCGAACCGGTTGAGGAACCACATACGTTGCTGCGCAAGAGAAAGCGGAATCTCTTCCGGACGATCCTGAGCTGTCAGCGCAAGGCGGCTTCCTTCGCCGACGTGCGATTCGAGACGTGCGGCGAGTTCCTGAACGGTGGACGCTTCGAACAGAAGGCGAACCGGTACGGCCGTCTCGAGTTCTTCGGCGATCCGCATGACAACCCGAGTCGCGATGAGGGAGTTGCCACCCAACTCGAAGAAATCATCATCCAACCCCACCCGATCAACACCCAACACACCCACAAACGCCGACGCCACCACCAACTCCACCGACGACACCGGAGCCCGAAACACCCGAGCCTCGAACACCGGCTCCGGCAACAACGCCCGATCCAACTTCCCCGACGAATTAAGTGGGAACGCATCCAACACCACCACAGCAGCCGGAACCATATAACCCGGAACCCGCTCCCCCACAAACCCCCGCAACACCGACACATCCACAACACTGCCCACAGCCGGCACCACATACCCCACCAACTGATCACCCGTCGCCGACCCACGCACCACCACCGCAGCCGACAACACTGACGAATGCGACACCAACGCCGCCTCGATCTCCCCCAACTCGATCCGCTGACCCCGGAACTTCACCTGAAAATCAGTACGACCGATGTACTCCAGATCCCCCTCAGACGACCACCTCACAAGGTCACCCGTCCGATACATCCGCTCCCCACCCACACCGAACGGCGACGCCACAAACCGATCCGCACTCAAATCCGGACGACCCACATACCCCCGAGCCAACTGCACACCCGACAAATACAACTCACCCGCAACACCCACCGCAACCGGCCGAAGGCGCGAATCCAACACAAACACCCGGCAATTCCACTCCGGCACACCAATCGACACCACAGACCCCGACCCAGCACCCGTCACATCCGCAAACGTAAACGACACCGCAGCCTCAGTCGGACCATACAAATTATGCAACCGCGCCGACGACACCAACCCGAACTCACGCACCGCCTCCACCGGCAACGCCTCACCGATCACCAACACATCACGCAACGAACCCAACAACCCCGGATCCACCAACGACGAAAACGTCGACAACATCGTCGGAACAAAATCCGTCACCGACACACCCTGCTCGTCAATCACCGACGCCAAATACCCCGGATCCCGATGACCATCAGCCGACGCCAACACCAACACCGCACCCACCCGCAACGGCATGAAAAAACCCCACAACGACACATCGAACGTCGTCGCCGTCTTCTGCAAATACACATCCGCAGCCGACAAAACATACTCGCCCTGCATGAACTCGAGCTGATTCACAATCGCCGCATGCGAGACCGCCACACCCTTCGGACGACCCGTCGACCCCGACGTGAAAATCACATACGCCGTATTCGACGCCCGCAACGGCGACAACCGATCCACATCCAACACCCGCGCACCCGAAAAACCAGACACATCAACAACATCGACACACACAACCCGACGACCCGACGCCGTGAAACCATCACGCTCCGTCGACACCACACACACCGGATCAGCCGAATCCAACACATACTCATTACGCGAGGACGGAGCATCAGGATCCAACGGCACCCACGCCCCACCCGCACGCACAATCGCATACAACCCAACCAACAGATCAACCGACCGCCGAACAGCCAACCCCACCAACGACTCCGGCCCAACACCCAAACCGATCAAATAACGCGCAAACCTATTAACCCTCTCATCGAACTCCCCATACGAGAGCACCTCATCCCCACACACCACCGCCCGCGAACCCGAAGAAACCCCCACCACAGAATCAAAACCATCCAACAACAACCCACCCACAACCGGACGAGACGTGTCGTTCCAGGTTTCGAGCACCAAAGCACGCTCAGGCGCGGTCATGATCTCGATGTCACCGACTGCAGTAGACGGAGTTTCACCGATTTCTGTCAGCAGAGTCTCGAGGCGACCCAGCAGGGCCTGCGCGTACGACTCGTCGAAGAAGTCGGGTAGGTAACGAAGGGTCAAGTGCAGTTGGTCGTCGAGACCGATCAGCAGGGTGAGCGGGTAGTTCGTGGAATCGTCGGAGGCGACGTCGTCGATCACCATGCCGTCCAAGAACTCTGCTTGCGCTGCAAGACCGTCACGGTCGACCGGGTAGGACTCGAAGATCACCAGAGTGTCGAAGAGTCCGCCGACGCCCGCGGCGCTCTGCACGTCGGTCAGGCCGAGGTAATGGTGATCGAGCAATCCCGCCTGTTCGATCTGAACCCGGGAGAGCAATGCCTCGACGGACTCGGCCAGATCCAGTTGGACACGCACGGGCAGCGTGTTGATGAACAGACCCACCATCTTCTCGACGCTGTCGAGTTGTGGCGGACGGCCGGAGACCGTGGCACCGAAGACGATGTCCTGGCGACCGGTCATGCGTCCCAGCAGAATTGCCCAGGCAGCCTGGACGATCGTGTTGGCGGTAACGCCGGTCCTCGATGCCAAACCGGTCAGTGTCGCGGTCACCGATTCGCTGAGCGAGATCTGCAACTTCTGCGACAGCGCACTGAATTCCTGACCAACGACGGTGGGAGCCAACAACGTCGGCTCTTCGACGCCGCCCAGCGCTTTCGCCCAGGCATCCATGGACACACTGCGATCCTGCTGGACCAGCCACGCGAGGTAGTTCCGGTAGCTCAGTGCCCGCGTCTGAGCGAGAATGTTCCCACGCATCGCGTAGTGGCCGAGGAGCGTCTGGAGCAGCAGCGGCATGGACCAGCCGTCGAGGATGATGTGGTGGTTTGCCACAACAAGGCGGTATTCGCTCGCCGCGATCTTGATCAGCGTGAACTTGATCAACGGCGGGTTCGACATGTCGAAGTGCGTGGCCTGGTCCTCGGCAAGAATCCGATCCAACTCGCGGCGTCGTTCTTCGCTGTCAGCGATTGTGGTGAGATCCAGTTCGCGCCACGGCACGTCGATGTCACCGAGAACTACCTGGACCGGCGTCCCCGTTCCGTCGACCACAAATGCGGTGCGCAGGTTCGGGTGACGATCGATGATGGCCTGAGCTGCGGCGTGGAGGCGATCCGCGTCGACGCGGCCGGACAGCGAGAGAACCATCTGCACGGAGTACAGGTCGACGGTCGACTCGGCCATGACAGCGTGGAACAGCAGACCCGACTGCAGCGGAGCCAGCGGCCAGACGTCCTGCACCGCCGGGAAACGCTGCTCGAACCCGTCGAGATCCTGCTGGGTCAGCGTTACCAGCGGCACGTCCGACGGCGTGAGTCCGCCTGCGCCGACGGCCTGTGCGTGCTGCGCCAGCGCTGTGAGTGCTCCGACCCACAGGTCGGCCAGGGCTTGCACCTCGGTGGCGCTCAGCAATCCGTTCGGGAAGGCAAACGATGCTTCGAGCACCGCGCCGTCAGGGCCGTCGTTGACGATGGCATTGATGTCGACAACCTTGTTGGCCGGCATGTCCGGGTCTTCCGGCGCGGCGACATCGGAGAAGTCGCGTGCCGGAATCCATCCGAGGCCTTGCGCTGCAGCCGGAATATCCTCCGCCACAATGCGACCCAGGTAGTTGAAGCTGACCTGCCCGCTGCTCAGCTTCGACAGCTCGGTGCGGGTGTCGTCGTTGACGTACCGCAGCAGTCCGTAGCCGACACCCTTGTCGGGAGCGGCGAGCAACTGCTCCTTGACTGCCTTGATCGCCGCTCCCGCAGCAACTCCGGCGTCGAAGGCGTCGTCGATGTCGATACCGGCAAGGTCGAGGGCGACGGGGAAGGCCGCCGTGAACCAGCCGACGGTGCGCGAGAGATCGGCACCCGGGACGACGCCCTCTTCGCGGCCGTGGCCCTCGAGCTGGAGCAGTGCCGCTTCGGTGTCGATGCCCCGGTCACGCCGCCAGCGCACCAGTGCCAAAGCTAGTCCGGCCAGCAAACCGTCGTTGGCTCCGCCGCGGAACATCTCGGGCAGGGTGGTCAGCAGCGTCTCGGTGACGTCTGTGGGCACCTCGACGCGCACACGCTCGACTGTTGCCGCAACGTCGACGGAGGGGTCGAACGCACGCGAACCGAGAATGGGGTCCGGAGTCGACAGCGTCTTACGCCAACGTGGCAGTTCTGCCAGTCGCTTGTCGGATCGTGATTCCGCAGCCAGTGAGTGCGCCCAGGTACGCATGGACGTGCCCGTCGGTTCGAGCACGGGCACACTTCCGCCACTGCGCTGGGCCCACGCGGAAATCAAGTCCGGCACGATAATTCGCCAGGAGACGCCGTCGACGATCAGGTGATGCGCAGCCACGATCAATCGGCCGGTACGCGTGTCACCGAAGTCGATCCACACGAACTGAGCCATGACACCAGCGGCCGGATCCAACCGGCCGAGAGCGTCGTCGAGAGCGCCCGACGCGATGGCCGTCAGCTCTGAATCCGCAATCGCCGGGTCAACCTGCACCCGGCGCACCAAACCATCCACGTCGACGGTTCCGGGCGCGGACACAGCCATGCCCGGACCACGCTGATCATCGACCAGACGCGAACGGAACATGTCGTGGTGATCGATGACCGCAGTCAACGTTTCGACAACACCGGTCCGGTCGATTCCCAGCGGCAATTCCAACGTCAACAGCTGGTTGAACCGCTGGTAGCTGCCGGGCCGTTCGAACATGAAGCGCTTGATCGGAGTGAGCGGCATCCAACCGATGCCGCCGCCTTCGATCTCGGCGAGAACAGTGATCGCGTCGGCGTCGGAGCCGAAGACAGCAACCTCGGCCAACTCTGCCACCGTCTTGTTCTCGAACACGTCCTTGGGCGTGAAGAGAACACCGCGGGCCTTGGCCCGGGATACCAGTTGGATCGACATGATCGAGTCTCCGCCCTGAGCGAAGAACGAGTCGTCGGTACCGATCTGGTCGAGGCCGAGAACGTCGGCAAAGACCTCGCTGAGGATGCGTTCCATCTCGGTGGTGGGAGCGCGGAACTCCTTGACCTCGAATACCGGCTCCGGCAGAGCCTTTCGGTCCAGCTTGCCGGCCGGGGTCAGCGGCATGTCGGTCAGAACCATGATCGACGCAGGCACCATGTGCGCCGGCAGGGTGCGTGAGACGAACTCACTCAGATCTGCCGAGCTGACAGCAGATTCCTTGCCGACAAACACGTACGACACCAGTGCCGGAGCACCGGACGCCAGCGTGGTGCCCATCGTCGCAGCGAACTCGACGTCCGAATGTGCCGTAAGGGCGGCGTCGATCTCACCGAGCTCGATACGGAAGCCACGGATCTTCACCTGGAAGTCGTTGCGGCCCACATACTCAACCTGATATTGGTCAGTCCAACGCACAACGTCACCGGTGCGGTACATGCGCTCACCAGGCAGGCCGTGCGGGTTGGCAACAAACCGATCCGCACTCAATCCCGGCCGGCGATGATAGCCGCGGGTGACCTGAGGGCCCGACAGGTACAGCTCACCGGCAACACCAACCGGAACGGGCTGCAGACGCGTGTCGAGAACAAACGCGGCCATGTCGCCGATGGTTTCGCCGATGGTCATCCGGTCGCCCGGCATCAGCGGCACACTGACATTGGTGACGATAGTGGTCTCGGTGGGACCGTAGACATTGAGGAACGTACGTCGACGGTTCGGCTGATCCGCCCACTTGGCCATCAACTCCGGCGAGTACGCCTCGCCGCCGACACCAACCACCTCGAGATCGTTCAGGCCCGACGGATCCATGGAAGCCAACGCCGCCGGCGTGATGAAGGCGTGTGTGACGCGTTCGGACTTGAACAGCGCAGTCAACTCGTCGCCGCCGAAGATCGACGTCGGGACGATCACCATGGCAGCGCCTGTCGCGACAGCCAGGAACAGTTCGAGCATCGACGCGTCGAAACTCGGCGACGCGAAGTGCAGCGTGCGGGAGTTCGGCGTCACCAGGTAGTGCTGTGCCTGCGTTGCACTGAAGCTCGCGAGGCCCGCACCGGTAGCAACAACACCCTTGGGCAAGCCCGTTGTGCCTGATGTGTAGATCACCCAGGCGGGATGCGCCGGAAGGACGGGGCGCACACGTTCATCTTCACGAATCGGTGACTTATCCTGCGCTGCCATCAGTTCCGCGCAAGCATCACTGTCGATCGCGAGCCACTCCACGGTGTCGGTAAGTGCTGCGAGTTCAGCTTCGAGAGTCAGACCGACCGAGACGCCCGAGTCGGAGACCATATGCGCGATGCGGTCAGCCGGGTAGTGCGGATCGATGGGAACAACCGCGGCGCCAGTCTTGGATACCGCCCACACCAGCAGGACCGATTCGATGGAACGCGGAATCGACACTGCGACCAGATCTTCGGCGCCCAGACCGCGAGCGATCAGGACACGGGCGAGGCGCGACGACCACTCGTCGACCTCGGCGTAGGTCATCGACCGATCCTGGTAGCGGAGAGCTTCGTTGGAGGGATACTGCAACGCGGTCTCGGCCAGGATGTCGGCCAACGGCTTCGGCTCGATGCCCGAGGACGCTCGGCGACTGGTCAATTCGATGCGCTCAGGCGCTTCGAGGATGTTAATGTCGCCGACAGCCTGCGTCGCATCCACGGCGACGGCTTCGAGAATTCGAGTCAACCTCTCGGCGAAGGAGACAACTGTCCCCTCGTCGAAGAGGTCCGTCGCATACGTGAAGGTCGCAGTCATTCCGTGACCATCGGCAGCTTCCACCAGGGTCAACTGAAGGTCGAACTTCGCTACGGTTTCCGCGATATCGAATTCGGTGATATCGAGTCCCGGCAGCGTCAGGTTATTCTGCCCCAGGTTCTGGAATGCCAAGGCAACCTGGAACAACGGGTTGTGAGCCTGCGAACGCACCGGATCGAGAACCTCGACCAGCCGCTCGAACGGCACGTCTGCGTGAGCGAAAGCCGCGAGATCACTCTCACGCGCCGACGTAAGCAGATCGAGGAAACGCATCCCCGGATCGACCTCGGTGCGCAGCACGAGCGTGTTGACGAACATACCGATCAGATCGTCGAGTTCTGCTTCGCCGCGACCGGCCACCGGGGTACCGACTGCGATGTCGGTGGTGCCGGACAACCGGGCAAGAAGTGTTGCCAACGCCGAGTGCATCACCATGAACAGCGATGCCTGGTGCTCGCGACCCACAGCAGCCAGTTCGCGGTGAACATCCGCGGAAATCGGGAAGCTGTAGGTGGCTCCCCGTCCGGTGAACACGGCTGGACGCGCGCGGTCACTGGGCAAGGTGATCTGGTCTGGAACTCCGTCGAGAGCCTTAGCCCAGTAGCCGATCTGCTCTGCGAGTACGGATTCCGTGTCACTCTCGGAACCGAGAACACCACGCTGCCACAACGCGTAGTCGGCGTACTGCACCGGCAACGGCGCCCACGTCGGGGTCTGCCCCTGTGAGCGGGCGTAGTACGCGGTCATCACGTCGCGGATCAACGGGCCCATCGAGAAACCGTCGGTGGAGATGTGGTGAATCACTATCGCCAGTACAAACGAGTCCTCGGCAAGCTGGAAGAGCTTGGCCCGCAACGGAACCTCAGCCGTGACGTCAAAACCTGATGAGACGAACTCCGTCACCGCCGCTACGATGTCGGATGCCTCGAGTTGCACGGGAGCCAGATTCACCGGAACTGCTGCCGCCGGCAGTATCCGCTGGTAGCCGATTCCGTCGACCTCGGGGTAGACCGTGCGCAGGACCTCGTGACGCTTCACTACGTCCATGACAGCGTCGTACAACGCCGCCTCATCCAACTCGCCGGTAAGCGTGATCGCCATCGGAATGTTGTTGGCTGCCGACTCGCGGTCCAATTGGTTGAGGAACCACATGCGTTGCTGCGCAAACGACAACGGCACCTGCGCCGGACGATCCTGCGCAGTCAACGCCGCACGCGAACCACCACCGACATGAGAACCGAGGCGAGCGGCCAAACCCTCCACCGTCGACGCCTCGAACAACTCCCGCACCGACACCGCAGCATCCAGCGCCTGACCCAACCGCGACGTCACCTGCGTCGCAATCAACGAATTACCGCCGAGCGCAAAGAAATCGTCATCCAAACCGACACGCTCGGCACCCAGAACATCCGCAAACGTCTGCGCCACAACCTCTTCCACCACCGACGTCGGAGCCCGGAACACCGCAACCTGCAGCGACGGAGCCGGCAACGCCCGACGATCCAACTTCCCGTTCACCGTCAACGGAATCGCATCCAACACCACAAACGCCGACGGCACCATGTACTCCGGCAACAACGAACCCACCGACACCCGAAGATCGTCGACCGAAACGCTCACACCCGCAGCCGGAACCACATACGCCACCAACCGCTGATCACCCGGAGAATCCTCACGAACAACCACCGCCGTCTGCGCCACCGACACAGCCGCCAACACCGCAGACTCGATCTCACCGATCTCGATCCGGAAACCACGGATCTTCACCTGATCATCAGCGCGACCCAGATACTCCAGATCGCCAGCGCTGTTCCACGAAGCCACATCACCCGTGCGGTACAACACCTCGCCGGCATTGAACGGATTCGCCACAAACCGCGTCGACGTCAAACCCTGCTGACCCAGATAACCGCGAGCCAACTGCACACCCGCGACATACATCTCACCCGCGACACCGACGGGCACCGGAGCCAAACGCGTATCCAGCACAAACACCTGCAGACCCGAAATAGCCTGACCCACAACACTCGCCGACGCATCCGCCGCCATCGCAGCATCCAACACGCGATGGCTCACATGCACCGTCGTCTCCGTGATGCCGTACATGTTCACCAACGTCGGCGCACTGTCACCGCGGCGGCCGTACCAATCCGACAAACGTCGAAGCTCGAGCGCCTCGCCACCGAAAACAACCCACCGCAACGACAACTCGGCGGCCTGACCGGATTCCGACGCCAACCGATCAGCCTCGGCCAACTGATAGAACGCCGACGGCGTCTGATTGAGCACCGTCACCCGCTCAGCAGCAAGCAACTCCAGGAACTGCTCCGGCGACCGCGACGTCACATAGTCCACGACGACCAACGTGCCGCCGTAGAGCAACGGACCCCACAACTCCCACACCGAGAAGTCGAACGCATAACTGTGGAACATCGTCCACACATCCGACTCGTCGAACCCGTACACACTCTCGGTATTCGCGAACAATTTCGCCACCGTGATGTGCGGAACCTGCACACCCTTCGGGCGACCCGTCGAACCCGACGTGTAAATCACATACGCAACATTCGAGGTACGCAACGGCGACACACGATCAGCATCCGTCACCACCGAACCATCGAACTCGGTCAGATCCACCGCGTCGATATCGACCACCGGCAGACCAGCAGGCAACACCAACTCACGCTCGGACCACGAAATCGCGCACACCGGAGCAGCATCGGCGAGCATGAACTCGATACGGTCGCTCGGGTACGACGGATCCACCGGCAGATACCCGGCACCGGACTGCACTACCGCCAACAACGCCACCACAAGATCAGCCGACCGCGGCAACGCCACCGCCACCAACGTCTCCGGACCACAGCCCAACGCAATCAACCTGCGCGCCAACCGATTCGACCGAACCGACAACTCCGCATACGTCAACGACTCGTCACCGAACCGCACCGCGATCCGATCACCGAACTCCGCAGCGGCACGATCGAACCACGCCGGCAACGTCGACTCCACACCGCTGTCGATACCCGTGTCACTCCACGCCAGAACACGATCCAACTCACCTGAAGTCAGAACATCCACGTCGCCCACGGCGGCAGTCGGGTCCGCGACAACGCCACGGAGGACGGACACGAATCGATCAGCGAACTCGGCCGCTGTCGACGCGTCGAACAGGTCCGTCGCGTAAGTCAGGGTGCCGGACATACCGGCGTCAGCAGCGTCTTCAAGAGTGAACTGCAGATCGAACTTGGCCAGTGCTGCGTCGAATGCCACAGCAGCGGCGGTGAGTCCGGGCAGTTCGAGAGCACTCTGGCCAAGGTTCTGGAAGGTCAATGCCACCTGGAACAGCGGGTGGTGTGCCTGCGAGCGCACCGGATCGAGTGCTTCGACGATCCGCTCGAACGGAACGTCAGCGTGGGCAAACGCCTGCAGATCCACTTCACGCGCAGAAGCCAAGAGATCCGTGAACGACATCGACGGATCAACCTCGGTGCGCAGCACCAAAGTGTTGACGAACATGCCGATCAGATCGTCGAGCTGCGCTTCACCGCGACCGGCGACAGGAGCGCCGATTGCGATGTCGGTTGTCGCGGACAAGCGTGCCAACAGCACGGCAAGCGCAGAGTGGACGACCATGAACGGGGTTGCGCCCGCCGTCTGACCTGTTGCTTCCACATCGGCCCACAACTGCGGGTCGATCACAAAGGTGTGGTTCGCTCCTTGTCCCGTTGCGATCTCGGGGCGGGTGCGATCACTCGGCAGGTCCAATTGCTCGGGCAGATCAGCCAGGGCGTCGGACCAATAGTTGATCTGCTGCGCGATGACGGACGTCGGCTCGCCTTCGGAGCCGAGGACCTCGCGCTGCCACAACGCGTAGTCGGCGTACTGCACCGGCAGCGGAGCCCACGTCGGGGTCTGTCCCTGTGAGCGCGCGTAGTACGCGGTCATCACATCGCGGGTCAACGGGCCCATCGAGAAACCGTCGGTGGAGATGTGATGCACCACGAAGGACAACACGAATTCGTTGTCGGCGAGCTGGAAGAGCCTGGCCCGCAACGGAACCTCGACAGTGACGTCGAATCCCTCGACGAAGAATGCATAGAGCTCCGCTTGAAGCTCGCCCTCGGCAATGCGTACGGTCTCGAATTCGATCGAGGCATCCTCCGGCGAGAGGATCTCCTGGTAGCCGACACCGTCGGTTTCCGGATACAGCGTACGCAGAACCTCATGACGCGCAATGACATCGGCGATCGCCGAGTGAAGCGCACCTGAATCCAGGTTGCCGGTGAGACGCACCGCAACGGGAATGTTGTTGACGGCTGACGCGGTATCGAAGCGGTTGAGGAACCACATACGCTGCTGCGCCAGCGACAACGGCACCTGCGCCGGACGCACCTGCGCGGTCAATGCTCGTGTGCCGTCGCCACCGACGTGTGTTTCGATGCGCGCGGCAAGTTCTTCCACTGTCGACGCGTCGAACAGCACCCGGACCGGAATCTTGGTTTCGAGCGCCTGCCCCAGACGAGACATCACCCGTGTCGCGATCAGCGAGTTACCGCCGAGCGCAAAGAAATCGTCGTCCAGGCCGACCTGTTCGATTCCTAGAACATCGGAGAATACCTGCGCCACAGCCTGTTCCACAGAACTGACCGGAGCCCGGAACACTGCTGCCTCGAACGCGGGCACCGGCAATGCTCGCCGATCCACCTTGCCGTTGGCGTTGAGCGGCAGGGCGCCCAGCACCATGAAGACTGCCGGAACCATGTAGCCGGGCAAAGAGTCGGCGAGGCGCCGGCGCAGTTCCGTCTCATCGATCACGGCACCGCTGGCCGGCTCCACATACGCGACCAGCGTGTCCTCGATGACCGCGACCGCAGCCAGGGACACAACGTCTTGTGCCGCGAGCAGTGTTTCGATCTCACCGAGTTCGATTCTCTGGCCACGCAATTTCACCTGGAAGTCGGAACGTCCGACAAATTCGAGTGAACCCGAGCGCGTCCAGCGGACGAGGTCACCGGTCCGGTACAGGCGCTCGCCGGCTTCCGAGAACGGATGCGCAACAAAGCGCTCCGCAGTGCGAACGACGTCACCGAAGTATCCCCGGGCCAACTGAGAGCCGGATACGTACAACTCACCGGTAACACCGAGTGGTACTTGAAGCATTCTGGAGTCGAGCACCCACAATCCGGTGTTCCACGCCGGGCCACCGAGGGGCACAACATCGCCGTCGAGATCCGAACTGCGATGGCTCGTGACCTGGATCGTCGTTTCGGTCGGTCCGTACAGGTTGTGGACATCACTACCGGTCAGCGCGCGGAAGCGGGCCGCGAGAGCGCTGTTCAACTGCTCGCCGCCCGCAAACGTCGCACGCAAGGAAGTGGGCGCCGCAGTCTCGAACTCGTCGGCCATTGCTGCAAGCACCGATGGCACGAACTGAGCCACCGTCACCGATTCACCTGCAATGATACCGCTCAGGTATGCGGGATCACGGTGACCGCCGGCCTCCGCAATCACCATTCGAGCACCGACCATCAAGGGCCAGAACAGCTCCCACACCGAGGCGTCGAAAGTCGCGGGTGTCTTGTACAGCACCACGTCTGAAGGAGTAAGGCCGTAAGTGGCCTGCATCCACGACAACTGGTTGACAACGGCCGCGTGTGTGACTCCGACGCCCTTCGGACGTCCCGTCGATCCGGACGTGAACAGCACGTATGCCATGTTGTCCGGGCGCAGCGGGGCACGGCGCTCGTCGTCACGGATCTGCGCCGGCGAGTAACTCTGCAGGTCAAGGGTGTCGATACCAAGTACCGGCCACCCTGCGGGGACGTCACCGCGTTCGGAATCCGTGGTCAGCACGCAGACCGGCGCTGCCGACTCCACGATGTACTGATTGCGTTCGGCCGGCTGCTCGGGATCAACGGGAACATAGGCCGCACCGGCACGGAGTACCGCGTACACGCCGATCACCTGATGGATCGAGCGGCGCATCACGAGCGCGACTCGCGAATCGGGGCCGACGCCGACATCAATCAGTTGACGCGCCAAACGGTTTACGCGCGCATCGAATTCGGCGTAGGTGAGAGTGAGATCGCCGCTGACTACTACGACGTCTGTCGATGAAGCGGCCACTCCTCGGTCGAGTACATCGACCAAGGTCTTGTAGTCCGCCGGCACTGTCATCCCGGCCGATACACCTGACAGCACGCTGCGTTCCACGTCGTCGACAATGTCGACATCGCTCGGCACGACGCTCGGGTCGGCAACGAGTGCCTGTGCCAACGCAATGAACTGCGTCGCCATAGCGGCCATCGTTCCTTCATCGAACAGGTCAGTCGCGTAGACCATCTGCACGTGCAGCCCGGCATCGCCATTCGTGGCGCCGACCCGTTCGGTGACCGTAATCGACAAGTCGAATTTTGCGCTCTCCGACTCCGGTTCGAAGGTCGTGACCTCGAGCCCGCCCAGCGTGAAGTCGACACGATCCAGGTTCTGGAAAGCCAACATCACCTGGAACAACGGATTACGCGACCTCGACCGCTCCGGATCGAGCACCTCGACCAACCGCTCGAACGGCACATCCGCATGCGCGAACGCGGCCAGATCGGTGCCGCGTACCTGGGTCAGGAAGTCCTCGAATGTAACGCCGGAACGGACCTCGGTGCGAAGCACGAGGGTGTTGACGAACATACCGACAACATCGTCGAGCGCGGCGTCTCCGCGACCGGCGACCGGAGTACCGATCGTCACGTCGTCCGTAGCGGCCAATCGAGCGAACAGCGACGCGAATACCGCGTGCACGACCATGAACAACGATGCGCCGTTTGCACGGCCCAGCTCGGACATTCCACGATGAGTCGCCGCGTCGATGTCGAAGGTATACGCATGTCCTCGACCCGAAGCCTGCGCCGGTCGTGGACGATCCGTGGGTAGTTCGAGCTGTACCGGAGCATCGGCGAGCGTAGCGGTCCAGAATTCGATCTGGCGTGCCATCGTCGACTGCGGATCGCCTTCGGAACCGAGTACGTCGCGCTGCCACAGCGTGTAGTCCGCGTACTGGACCGGCAGCGGTGTCCACGAGGGAGCGCCGCCGCGAGTGCGTGCCTCGTAAGCGACCATGACGTCACGGGTGAGAGGTCCCATGGAGAAGCCGTCGGTGGAGATGTGGTGGACGACGAACAGCAGTACGTAGTCGGCCTCGTCGACGCGATACAGCGCTGCCCGCAACGGAATATCTGCTGTCACATCGAAACCCGCCATCGCGGACGTCGTCACGGCAGCAGGCAATTCGGCAGCCGTCAACGGCTGGGGTACCAAGTCGAGTGCAACGTCGGCAATCGGCAGGATCTCCTGATATCCGACGCCATCGATGTCCGGATAGACGGTCCGCAATACCTCGTGCCGATCGATCACATCGAGCACAGCGGCGCTCAGCGCCACCACGTCCAGATCGCCGGCGATACGAATCGCGACGGGAATGTTGTTGACCGCGGATTCCGGTTCGAGACGGTTCAGGAACCACATGCGTTGCTGCGCAAGCGACAACGGGATCCGCTCCGGCCGGGTCTGCGGAACGAGCGGCGCAACCGCGCCGGAGCCTGCATGGACTTCGAGCCGAGCAGAAAGGGCTTGTACGGTCGACGCCTCGAACAGCGCCCGCACCGGTACCGTGGTGTCGAGGGCCTCGCCCAGCCTTGCGGCAACCCGAGTTGCAATCAGAGAGTTGCCGCCGAGGTCGAAGAAGTCGTCGTCACGGCCGACCGGCGAAACACCCAATACCTCGGAGAACACCTGGGCCACGATCGATTCAGCTGCGGTGACCGGCGCGACATACGCCTTGGCCGCGAAGGCCGGCGCCGGGAGCGCCTTGGTGTCGGTCTTGCCTGCCGTGGTCAACGGAATGGAATCGAGCACCAGGACTGTGTCGGGAACCATGTACCCGGTGAGGAATTTCGAGACGGAATCGATCACTGCGGCAGGTTCAATGGCAGCCCCGGCATCGGGAACCACGTAACCGACAAGTCGATCACCGAATTCTTCGTCGGTGTGGACTACTGCAACAGCCTGTGCAACTCCCTCGCAACGAGACAGTGCTGCTTCGATCTCGCCCAGCTCGATGCGGAATCCACGAATCTTCACCTGGAAGTCGCTGCGGCCCACGTACTCCACTGCGCGGCCGTCGATCCAGCAGACGACGTCGCCGGTGCGGTACAGCCGATCACCGGCGTCGCCGAACGGGTCGGCAACAAATCGACTTGCCGTCAGAGCGGGCTGACCCAGGTATCCCCTGGCGACCTGGATGCCCGACACGTAGAGCTCTCCTGCAACACCGACTGGGACCGGCTGCATCCGGTCGTCGAGGATGCGAGCGGACATTCCGCGAACCGGTCCACCGATGTTCATCCGGTCGAATGCGGTCAGCGTGTCACTGATATTGCTGGCAACTGTGGATTCGGTGGGACCGTATGCGTTGAAGAAGCCGCGTACGGAGCCGTCCGGCAGCGGTACGGCCCACTTGGCGACCAGAGCGCGCGGGCTTGCCTCGCCACCGACGACAACAACGCGAAGGGCGTCGAGGCCGGCCGGGTCCACCGACGCCAAGGCTGCGGGCGTGATGAAGGCGTGAGTTACTGCCTCGGAGTTCAGGATTTCTGCCAGTTCGGCGCCGCCGTAGACGGTGGTCGGCGCGATCACCATGGTCGATGCGGCGCCAAATGCCATGAGCAGTTCCAACACCGACGCGTCGAAGCTCGGGGACGCGAAGTGCAGGGTCCGTGCGTCTGCGGTCAACTCGTAGCGTTCGACCTGTACGGCACAGAAGTTCGCCACTCCGGCGTTGTCGACGACAACGCCCTTGGGTAGCCCGGTGGTACCGGAGGTGTAGATGACGTATGCCGCGTTTTCCGCGCGGATGACGCCCCGCAGCTCCTCGGCACGAATCGGTGCGCCGGACTCCGCGGCCATGACAGCGTCTTCGAGCGTGATCCAGTTGGATCCGGCGGGAAGCGCTGACACGAACTCTTCCGTCGTAATTCCGACTGTGGCACCGGAATCCGAGACCATGTGCGTGATGCGATCAACCGGGTAGGTGGGGTCTACCGGAACAAAGGCGGCGCCGGTCTTGGCTACCGCCCACAGCGCGAGCACGGAATCTGCCGATCGCGGAATGGCAATGGCCACTCGATCTTCGGCGCCGACACCGCGGCCGATCAAGACACGAGCCACCTGGGACGAGCGCTCGTCGAGCTCACGGTAGGTGATCGTTTCACCGGCGTAACTGATAGCTTGCGCGTCCGGGTTCACGGCTGCGGCATCGGTGAGAATTCCGGCCAGTGTTCCCGAAATACCCTGTGCGCCGCGCACATCGGTCAGCTCGAGCCGCTCAGAAGACTCGAGAATATTGATGTCGCCCACAGCGACTGCGGGGGCAGCGACCACGGATTCCAGAATGCGCACCAGTCGGCGAGCAAAGCCCTCGACGGTGCCGCTGTCGAACAAATCAGCAGCGTAGGTGAACTCCGCGGCTATTCCCTGAAGTTCGCCGTGCACTCCGATGGACTCGGATACCGACAGTTCGAGATCGAACTTCGCTGTTGTCGTGTCGACCTCGGCAGCCTTGACTGCCAGGCCGGGAAGTTCCAGCTCGGTCTGCGCCAGATTCTGCAACGAGAGAACAACCTGGAAGAGCGGATGCCTGGCCTGGGACCTGGCGGGAGCCAGGACGTCGACCAACCGCTCGAACGGGACGTCCGCATGGGCAAATGCGCTGAGCGCGGCATCGCTCGACGCCGCAAGCAGTTCCGTGAACGGAGCCGACGTGTCGACCTCGGTGCGCAGGACCAGAGTGTTGACGAACATACCGACCAGATCGTCGAGCGCTGCCTCGCCGCGGCCGGCGACCGGAGTACCCACCGAGATGTCCGATGTCCCACTCAGGCGGGCGAGCAGCAGCGCAAGTGCGGCATGCAGCGCCATGAACAGCGTTGCATTGTGCTCCCGTGCAAGTGAATCGAGGCGAACATGCAACTCGGGCGCGATGTCGAAGGCGAATCGTTCGCCGCGCATCGACGCCACATCGGGTCGAGCCCGGTCGGCGGGCAGTTCGATCCGGTCAGGCAGACCCGCGAGCGTCTCGCTCCAGAACGAGATCTGCTGGGACATCAGTGACGATGCGTCGTCCTCGGAACCCAGGACCGCACGCTGCCACAGCGCGTAGTCGGCGTACTGCACCGAAAGCGGTTGCCACTGAGGAACAATCCCGTCCTTGCGAGCCGAGTACGCAATCATCAGGTCGCGGCCCAGCGGCGCCATCGACCACCCGTCTGCGGCAATGTGGTGAACCATGATCGCCAGCACGTGCTCGGTGTCACTCAGCGTCAACAGACGCACGCGGATCGGCACGTCAACGGTGATGTCGAGTGCCGTCGAACCGACTGCGGCAATGGCGTCGTCGAGTTCACCGGTGTCGACGGACACCACATCGAGACCCTGGAACACATTGTCGACGTCGAGAATCGACTGCACCGGACCGGATTCGGTATCCGGGTACACCGTGCGAAGAACCTCGTGCCGAGCCAGCACGTCCTCGAACGCTGCTTCCATCGCGGCGACGTCGAGATTTCCACTCAAGTGAAGCGCGAAGGTGATGTTGTACGCCGCAGACGCCGTGTCGTAGCGGTTGAGGAACCACATGCGCTGCTGGGCGAGCGACAACGGAATGCTGCTCGGACGCGTCTGCGCGACGAGTGCGGTGCGCCCACCGCTGCCCGCGTGTGTCTCCACCCGCGCGGCGAGTGCCTCGACGCTCGACACGTCGAACAACGTGCGGACCGGCACCGTGGTGTCGAGTGCAGCGCCCAAGCGCGAGGTGACCTGCGTGGCGACGAGCGAGTTGCCACCGAGAGCAAAGAAGTCGTCATCGAGTCCGACTCGCTCCACCCCGAGAACATCGGCAATGATCTGTGCGACGATTTCCTCGACCGGCGTTGTGGGCGCGCGGAATTCACGCACCTCGAACACCGGCTCCGGCAGCGCGTCCCGGTCGAGCTTTCCGACCGGAGTCAGCGGAACCTCGTCCAAGGCCATGATGACCGACGGAACCATGTAACTCGGCAGGGATTCACCGACAAAACCCGCGAGGCGTTCGGCGTCGAAACTCGTATCGCCTTCGAGTTGGACATAAGAGACCAGGGCCATGACTCCCGCGATGCCTTCACGGCCCAGAGTCACGGCGAAACGAACGTCCTCGTGTGCTGTCAGCGCGGCGTCGATCTCGCCGAGTTCGATGCGGAAACCACGCACCTTGACCTGGAAGTCGCTGCGGCCCATGTACTCCAGGACGCCCGGCTCACCCTCGCGAGAAGTGCCGGTCCACCGCACGACGTCGCCGGTGCGGTACATCCGGGAGCCGTCCGACGAGTACGGGTTGGCGACAAACCGCTCCGATGTCAGCGCGTAGCGATCGTGGTACCCACGGGCCAATGCCGCACCCGCAAAATAGAGTTCACCCCTGGTGCCGACCGGGACGGGGTGAAGTCGCTCATCGAGGACAAGCGCCGACATTCCCTCGACGGGGCGGCCGATGTCGATTGGCAGACCTGCCGTGAGGTGCCCGTACGACGAAATGATGGTGGTTTCGGTAGGACCGTAACCGTTGAAGTACTCGCGTCCCGGTGCCCACGTTGCCAGCAGTTCCGGTGTGGTCACGTCGCCGCCGACAGAGACTACGGCCAACTCCGGCAGCTCGGCTGCGTCCATCGTGCCGAGCACTGCGGGCGT
Organism: Rhodococcus sp. AD45-ID; assembly: GCF_003023755.1. NCBI lineage: Bacteria > Bacillati > Actinomycetota > Actinomycetes > Mycobacteriales > Nocardiaceae > Rhodococcus > Rhodococcus sp. AD45-ID. The sequence goes on from NZ_PYHL01000001.1 coordinate 890,833, forward strand.
GATGATCGCGTGGGTGACATGCTCGTCGCGCAACAGTGTGGTCAGTTCGGGGCCACCGATGATCGCCGGTGGAACGATGACAAGGGTGGCGCCGGCGGAGAATGCCACCATCCATTCGAGAACCGACGGATCGAAACTCGGTGAACAGATGTGCAGGAACCGGGACTCCTCGTCGACCCCGTACCGACGCTGCGCGGCATCACGAACACCACGGAGCCCGCCGTGGGTAACGCTGACACCCTTGGGCTTTCCGGTAGAACCGGAGGTGTAGATCAGGTACGCAACATGTTCGTCGCGCAGCGGCGTGGTTCGTTCGGAATCGACGACCGTGGCACCCGATTGGGCGTCGACGAGGTTCACGGTGGACGGATCGTCCAGTGCCCACCATTCGGTGGCGGCAGGCAGCTGTCCCAGGAACTCCGATGACGTCAAACCGATTCGTGCCGCGGAATCCGACAGCATGTGGCGAACACGGTCGTCCGGGTAGTTCGGATCTACCGGAACGTAGGCGGCGCCGGTCTTTGCCACTGCCCACACCGCGCGAACCATGTCATAAGACCGTGGAAATGCCAGCGCAACAGTGGTTTCCGGACCGATATCACGTGCAATGAGCGCCCGGGCCAACCGTGACGACTGCTCGTCGAGCTCACGGTAGGTAACCGAACGTCCCTCGAATCGCACTGCGACCGATTCCGGATCAGCCGTACCTGCAGTGAGGATGTCGGCCAGGCTCGCTCGCGGCATCGCGTCGTCGGACGCGACATAAGTGAGGTCGACGAATTCAGTCGGCGAGAGCAGTTCGAGATCTCCGACCGTGGTCGCCGGCCGAGCCGTGACCGCGTCGAGAATCCGGACGAAGCGAGTGGCGAACGTAGCTACGGTCGATGCATCGAACAGATCCGTGGCATAGGTGAAGGTAGCGTCCAGGACATCTGAATCATCGCTTCCTTCAGGATTTTCCGACACCATCAGCTCGAGATCGAACTTGGCGACCGGAACTTCCAGTTCGGTGGCGACCGCAGTGATCCCCGAGAACTGCAACTGGCGACGTCCACTGATCTCGGCGGTCAACGCGACCTGGAACAACGGATGACGCGACTGGGACCGCGCCGGATTCAGGACCTCGACAAGACGCTCGAACGGCACGTCCGCGTGTCCGTAGGCGCTCAGTCCCGACTCGCGCACCCGGGCAAGCAAGTCTTCGAACGTTTCGCCTGCGTCTACCTCGGTCCGCAACACCAAGGTATTCACGAACATACCGATGACATCGCTCAGCGCTTCGTCGCTTCGACCGCCGACGGGAGCGCCGACGGCAATATCCGTGGTTCCGCTGAGTCGGCTGAGCAGCGCCGCATACGCCGCTTGCAGGACCATGAAGAGCGACGCGTTCTTCGAACGTGCCAACGCGTTCAATTTGCGCGTGGTGCGCTCACTGATGTGGAAGTGGTGCTTGGCACCGCGATTGGAGGCAACGGCCGGGCGGGGGCGGTCGGTCGGAAGATCCAGCTGGTCGGGAAGCCCAGCGAGTGACTCACGCCAGAAGGCGATCTGACGTGCGGACTCCGACGAAGGATCATCTTCGGATCCCAGGGCCGCGCGTTGCCAGAGCGCATAATCCGCGTACTGCACAGGCAGCGGCGTCCATGCCGGTGCGGTGTGCTCGCTACGTGCGGAGTACGCGACCAGGAGATCACGGGCCAACGGGCGGAAGGACAAGCCGTCTGCCGCAATGTGGTGCAGCACCATGACAAGGACAAAATCGGTGGCTGTGACCTCGAACAACGTGACGCGCAACGGGATCTCGGTTGCCACGTCGAATCCGCGTCCGGCGATCTCGACAGCGGCGGCCTGCACCTCACGCTTGGAAATCCGCTGCGGAGTGAGATCGATGGACACCTGGTCGATCGGCAGAATCACCTGCTGCGCGGTGCCGTCGGTGTCGGGATAGAGCGTGCGCAGCGACTCGTGCCGCTCGAGAAGATCCATCACCGAGGCGTGCAAGGCCGCAGGATCGACCGTGCCGGTCAATCGCACCGTGAACGGAAGGTTGTAAACCGGCGTCGACGGGTCGAGCTTGTTGAGGAACCACATTCGCTGCTGCGCCAAGGACACCGGAATGACGTCGGGACGCGGTTTTGCGACGAGTGGCGCCAGCGGCCGAACATTTCCCGCCAGCAATTCGGCCCGCGCGGCAAGCGTCGCTACTGTGGTCGATTCGAAGAGCTCGCGCACACCGAGTTGGACACCCATCGCGGAGCCGACTCTGGTGACCACTTGCGTTGCCACCAAGGAGTTTCCACCGAGTTCGAAGAAATCGTCGTCGAGACCGACTTGCTCCACACCGAGGACATCGGCAAAGACGTCGGCGACAACTCGCTCGGTATCGGTGCGCGGTTCCCGGTACTGCTTGGCGCTGGCGAAGACAGGCTCCGGGAGCGCTGCGCGATCGAGCTTGCCACTCGTGTTGAGCGGCAACGCTTCCAAGACCATCAGTGCAGCCGGAACCATGTACGACGGTAGGCTTCGACCGGCGAATTCGCTCAAAGCAGCCGAATCAACGGAACGGCCAGGACCCGGCACGATGTAGCCGACCAACTGGTCGCCGGTCGGTGTCTGCACCACCAACACGACGGCCTGCGAGACGTCGGGATGCGCGAGCAGCACGGTCTCGATCTCGCCGAGCTCGATGCGCTGGCCGCGGAACTTCACCTGGAAGTCGGTGCGTCCGATGTAGTCGAGGTTTCCGTCGTCACGTCGACGCACGAGGTCGCCGGTTCGGTACATACGTTCCCCGGCGGGACCGTAGGGGTTTGCCACAAAACGATCGGAGCTGAGGTCAGGTCGACCGACGTATCCGCGGGCCAACTGCACTCCGGCGAGGTACAGCTCGCCCGGCTGGCCGATCGGCGTTGCGCGGAGGTGCGAATCGAGGACGTAGGCCTGAGTATTCCACTGCGGCAAGCCGATCGGGACCGACGTAGTGTCGGACCTGCGAGCCTCGTAGTAGGTTACCGAGACCGCAGCTTCGGTGGGGCCGTACAGGTTGTGCAGATCCGCGCTGCACAGTTCACGGAAGGCCGTAGCCGTCTCGGGCGGCAACGCCTCACCGATGACAAAGACGTGGCGCAGTGAATCACATGACCCGGCAGGGGCATTCGCGGTGAACAAGGTGAGCATCGACGGGACGAAGTCCGTCACGGTGACACGATGCTCGGCAATCTTGGCAGCCACGTACATCGGGTCACGATGACCGTCGGGGGTCGCGACCACGAGGGTCGCACCGACCCGCAACGGCATGAAGAATCCCCACAGAGACACGTCGAACGTAGTAGCTGTCTTCTGCAGGTATACGTCCGATGCGCCGAGGTGGTACTCGGAGTTCATCCACTGGAGCTGGTTGTTGATCGCCGCATGTGTGACCGCAACGCCCTTCGGGCGACCGGTCGAACCCGACGTGTAGATGACATAGGCCGTATTCGAATACCGCAGGGGCGACACCCGATCCGAATCCGTGACTGGACTGGTGTCGAGTTCCGCGTCGTCGAGTTGGTCGATTTCGAGAACTCGGGTTCCGAGCGGCAGGTCCACCTGATCCCGAGCGGTGGTCAGAACACACACCGGCCGTGCGGAATCGAGGATGTACGCCGTTCGATCCGCCGGATGGTCTGGATCGACCGGCACCCAAGCGCCCCCGGCCTTTGCAATCGCATACAGTCCGACCATGAGGTCGAGGGAACGCCGAATAGCCAATCCCACAAGGGATTCCGGACCAACACCCATGTCGATGAGCTTGCGAGCGAGGCCGTTGACCTTCGCGTCGAACTCCGCGTAGGTGAGTGAGCTCCCCTCGAAGATCAGCGCGGTGGCGTCCGGGGTTCGATCGACCTGACGCTCGAACGGCTCGGTGATGGACTGCGAAAGTACGTGGTACCCGGTGCGATTCCAGAGCGCGACTTTCTTGCGCTCCTCTTCGGACGCAATGGGCAGGTCCCAGACTCGGCGAGATGTTTCGGCGGAGATGAACTTTTCGAGGAACTCGACAAAGCGCGAGTGGTTACGCTCGGCGACCGACGCGGAATAGAGGTTGGGATTCGACTCGAAGTCGATGTGCGTCCGGGTGTCGCCGACGCTCTGGTACAGGTTGACACCGAGGTCTTCGATCAAACCCGTTGACAGGATGTGTAATTCACCGACCAGTGGCCCGAAGGCAAGTTCGGTGGAGAACATCATGATGTTGATCCACGGGCCGAAGAATCCGCCCTGACCGGGGCCGTCACCGTCGCGGACCATGTCTTCGTGCCGGTATCGCTGATGGCGCAGGGCGCCCGACATCTCACTGCCAACAGCGTCGAGAAGTTCCTGGACGGTTGTCGTCGAGGTAATCCTCAAGCGCAATGGCACCACGTTGGACACCATTCCGCCGGATCGGCGGAGCACTGCCGTGGTGCGGCCCGAGACGGGCAGCGACAGCGACACGTCCTCGCTTCCGGTCATCTGGGCCAGGTACGCGGCAAACGCTGCGACCACCGTGCCGGCGACCGTCGTCTTCTCGACGCGTTCGAGGAATCGCGCGAGCAACGCTTCCACATGGTTGGACAGCGCCGCACTGTTGATGCGGCTGACCGGTGTCGGCGGGGCGCTGCGACCGGCCAGGCTCGAGATCTCGTCGAGGTCGGCGATCTTCTCGGCCCAGAAAGTGCGGTCGGTGTCGAACCGATGGGAATTGCGGTAGGTGTTGTCGACCTCGTACACGTCGCGCAGGTCGGATGCCTCGTTGGGCGTGGGCTCACGGCCTTCGACGCGGGCCGAGTACAACTCGGCGACTCGAGTGACAAATGTGGACGCGCCGAATCCGTCGAGGATCGTGTGATGGACCCGGGTGTACCAGTAGTAGCGGTCCTGTTCGAGGCGCAGGATGGTTGCCGAGATCAATCGGTCTGCGAGCATGTCCACGGGACGGCTTCGGTCTGCGCGCATCCACCGCATTGCCGCGTCGTGCGGGTCGGCCTCACTGCGGACGTCGACATAGCCGACCGAGTCGTCGAGCGTGTCGTCGATGATCTGGAAAGGCTGTGCATCGACTTCGATGATCCGAACGAAGGCCGAACCGATTTCGCGGCCGGCGTCGGCGCACGCCGCCCGGAGCACGTTCAGCTGCAACGCGCCACGAAGTTCGACGTACTGCGCGATGTTGACAGGGACGCTGGGATCGAGGTGCTGCGCGAACCACATACCGAGCTGTGCGGCCGAGAGTGGGAATGCGCCAGATCGCTGAACTTCTTCCGGCGAGCTGCCGACCTCCGACTTACCGCTCTCCAGTTTTCCGTTTCCCAGCGACTTCACGCCCACAGCCTCTCTTCCACACCATTACGCACACGCTGTGACGCACATCTCGCCGCCACAACTTGTACCGATCTCATCTACCCTCAATGAGCCAGAACGATCCATCATCTCCGATGGGCCGCAGGCATGACAAAGCCACACCCAGACATATCGAGTTTGAAGTGAAGGTTCGTTACAGCAACAAGCCACAATTCGCCCACCGCGAAGGCTCGTCTCAGGATCCGACAATCGCAGCGGACAACCCCCTCCCTCACTACCGTTCCGACGGGCACGATCGAAGCAGTTCCGCGCACGGGCCTATCGCGCGCGCGAATCCCCGCGTAACCGCCCGATAAATGTACAGGCTCGGCAATTCGCGAGGAATCGCGCTGTTCACGGGCCTTTTTATCCAGACAAATCGACCGCCGTCAGCCGGTTCGGACTTCGGTCGGGTCCTACTCACGAAGAAACGCGCCGGCTATGCGCCGACGCGTTCTCCGTACCTCACAACTCATTCACACGAGCGTAACGCCCGTCACATTCTGCAGGTACTCAGCGCTGACGCCCGGTGCCAGCTCCACCAGCGCAATGCCCTCCGGTGTGACATCCAGCACGGCCAGATCGGTGATGATGCGATGTACCACACCTTGGCCCGTCAACGGCAAAGTACACCGCTCGAGGATCTTCGGGTTTCCCTCCCGGTCGGTATGCTCCATCACCACGATCACGCGGCGAGCGCCATGGACAAGGTCCATCGCGCCGCCCATGCCCTTGACCATCTTGCCGGGCACCATCCAGTTCGCAAGATCACCGGTACTCGACACCTGCATTCCCCCGAGGACCGCCGTATCGATGTGGCCGCCACGAATCATGCCGAAGGACAGTGCAGAGTCGAAGAACGCGGCGCCTGGATTGACGGTGACGGTTTCCTTGCCCGCGTTGATGAGGTCGGCGTCGACCTGATCCTCGGTCGGGTACGGCCCGGTGCCAAGGATGCCGTTCTCGCTGTGCAGTACGACCCTCACGCCCTCAGGAAGATAGCTCGGGATCAGTGTCGGCAGTCCGATTCCCAAATTGACGTATTCGCCCGGCCGCATCTCCGCAGCCGCACGTGCGGCCATCTCGTGGCGAGTCCAACCGACACGAGCTTCCTCCGAACTGGTCACTTGGTGCCTCCTGAGACGGTTCGCTTCTCGATCCTCTTGTCTTGCACACCCGTATGTACGACCCGCTGGACGAACACACCGGGAAGGTGAACGTGTGCCGGGTCGATTTCGCCGGGCTCGACCAGATGTTCCACCTGTGCGATGGTGATCCGACCAGCCATTGCGGCAAGAGGATTGAAGTTCATCGCGGTCTTGTTGAAGACGAGGTTGCCTTCGGTATCGCCGTAGTCGGCATGCACCAATGCAAAATCCGCGGTAATCGATTCTTCCAACACATAGCGGCGATCCCCGAAAACGGCGGTCGCTTTGGGCGGAGAAGCGACGGCAATGGATCCGTCGGAGTTGTAACGCCAGGGCAACCCGCCCTCTTCGATGGGCGTGCCCACGCCGGCCGGCGTGTAGAACGCCGGGATGCCGGCGCCGCCCGCACGCAGACGCTCTGCCAGAGTCCCCTGCGGCGTCAGCTCCACTTCGAGCTCACCCGAAAGGTACTGGCGTGCAAACTCTTTGTTCTCCCCCACGTACGACGCCGTCACCCGGGCAATGCGATGAGCACTCAGGAGAATTCCGAGACCGTAATCGTCGACACCACAGTTGTTGGAGAACACTTCCAGATCGGTGGCGGTGCCCTCGGCGATAGCCGCGATCAAGGCGTCGGGAATTCCGCACAGTCCGAACCCACCGACGGCAAGCGTGGACCCGCTGGCGATGTCGGCAACCGCGTCGAGTGCCGAACTCACAACTTTGCTCATGCGTTGTTCTCCTTACTCGGGGAGGATACCGGCGCGATGCAGCAGTTTCTCGGCGTGACGCAGAACGGGCGCGTCCACCATCTTGCCTTCGAAGGCAAACACACCACGTTCGTGGGCCACTGCCGCAAGAACCCTTTGTGCCCAGTCGATTTCCGACTCCGACGGCGCGAAGGCCGCTCGGATGACATCAACCTGGCTGGGATGAATCGCGACCTTGACATCGAATCCGACGGCAACGGCGTCGGCGGATTCGACGCCAAGTCCGACCAGGTCCTTGATATCGAGGTACACCGAATCGACAGCCAGTCGGCCGTAACTCTTCGCTGCCAGCAAGGTATTCGAGCGAACGTGCCTCGCAACGTCGCGGTACGAACCGTCCAGATGACGACTGGCATTGCCTCCGAGACCGGCGATCAGGTCCTCAGCGCCCCACATCACGCCGATGGTGTTGGCCGCCAGAGCGATTTCCTGCACGGCCAGTGCGCCGAGCGGCGACTCGACCAACGCAACGACCTCGGCGGGGGCCAGCGAGAGAACGTCGTCGGCCGATTCGCACTTGGAGAGCATCAAACGCGTGTAATGCGTGCCGTCGAGGGCAAGCAGGTCGAGTTCGTGCTCGCGAGTGCCGACGGGATTGACGCGCACCACCGTGCGTTCCGGGTCGAGCGGTGTGTCGATCAGCGCGGTGCGCGCTGCCTCCTTGTCGTCAGCGGCAACGCCGTCCTCGAGGTCGAGAATGACAACGTCGGCTGCCGCCGCAGCTTTTGCATAGCGCTCCGGGCGATCTGCCGGGCAGAACAACCACGCCGGCCCCGGCGGAATCCACGTCACGACGATTCTCCTTGCGGCCTCAACTGCACCAACGTTTTACGAGTTGCCACGGCCACGACGTCGCCGTGCTGATTACGACCGGTGTGGACCAACGTCACGATGCCTTCACCCGGGCGGCTCTTCGATTCACGCTTGTCGGCGATCAACGTCTCCGCATACAGGGTATCGCCGTGGAAGAGCGGCTTCGGGAAACTGATGTCCGAGAACCCGAGATTTGCCACGATGGTTCCCTGCGTCAATTGTGCAACCGAAAGTCCCACGATCGTCGACAGCGTGAACATCGAATTGACCAGGCGCACACCGAACTGTGTGTCCTCGCTGTACGCGGCGTCGAGATGCAGTGCCTGCGTGTTCATTGTCAACGTCGTGAACAGCACGTTGTCAGCCTCGGTGACCGTGCGGCCTGGGCGGTGTTCGTAGATTGCGCCAAGTTCGAACTCCTCGAACCAGAGTCCGCGCTGAGTGATCTTCTTGGTCTCTGCGCTGTTCATTTGAGAGTTCGTCACAACCCCGCCTCACGTGCGATGAGCATCAACTGCACCTCGGTAGTGCCTTCGCCGATCTCCAGAATCTTACTGTCACGGTAGTGCCGCGCGACTGCGTATTCGTTCATGAATCCGTATCCGCCGTGGATCTGGGTGGCGTCGCGGGCGTTATCCATGGCAGCTTCGGAGGAGATGAGCTTGGCGATGGATGCCTGCTTCTTGAACGGCTTGCCGGACAGCATCAATGCGGCCGCGTCGTAGTACGCGGTGCGGGCCACGTGGGCGCGAGCTTCCATGCGCGCGATCTTGAACGCGATGGCCTGGTTCTGACCGATGGGGCGCCCGAATGCCTCGCGCTCCTTCGCGTACTTGATCGACTCGTCGACGCAACCCTGGGCGGCACCGACGCTCAACGCCGAAATGGCGATGCGACCTTCGTCGAGAATGCGCAGGAAGTTCGCGTAACCGCGGCCACGCTCACCGAGCAGATTCTCTTCGGGGACACGGACATCCGCGAAGGTGAGCGGGTGGGTGTCGGACGCATTCCAGCCGACCTTGTTGTATGCAGGCTCAGCCGTGAATCCCGGCGTCGTGGTCGGCACCAGAATCGTCGAGATTTCCTTCTTGCCGCCGTCCTTGACACCCGTAACCGCGGTGACCGTCACGAGCTTCGTGATGTCGGTGCCCGAGTTGGTGATGAACTGCTTGTTGCCGTTGATGATCCACTCGCCGCTGTCGAACTTGGCGGTGGTCTTGGTTCCACCGGCGTCGCTACCGGCGCCAGGCTCGGTCAATCCGAAGGCGGCTAGCGACTTTCCGCTGGTGAGCTGCGGCAGCCACTCTTCCTTCTGCGCGTCGTTGCCAAATCGGTAGATCGGCATGGCGCCGAGGGACACTCCGGCTTCGAGAGTGATCGCGACACTCTGATCCACCTTGCCCAATTCCTCGAGCGCGAGGCACAGGGCAAAGTAGTCGCCGCCCATTCCGCCGTACTCCTCGGGGAACGGCAGACCGAACAGGCCCATCTCCGCCATCCCGGCAACAACCTCGTACGGGAAGGTGTGATTGGCGTCGTGCTCGGCGGCTACCGGCGCCACAACTGTCTTGGCGAAGTCCGCAACGGTCTTGGCCAACTGCTGGTACTCGTCCGGAAGCGCTCCGGTGGCAAGGTAATCGGACATCAGGCTTCTTCCTTCTGAGTCGTGTTCTCGGTGTCTTCTTCTGCAGTGTCTGCTTCGGCGGCGGGTACGACGCGGGCCAGAATCTGATCCACCATCACCTGATCGCCCTGACGGACAAGCACTTCCACGGTTCCGTCGATGGGCGAGGTCAGCGAGTGCTCCATCTTCATGGCCTCGACGACCACCAGTGACTGCCCCGCCGACACGGCTGCGCCGTTCTCGACGTTGACCGCGATCACCGCACCCGGCATCGGACTTGCGATTTCGGCGTCACCGGCGTGCGCGTCGTCGCCTCGAACGCTGACCTCGGCAACTTCGCGGACATGCCAGGTTCCGCCGCCGGCCAGCCACAGCCCACCCTCGGTCTCGGCCACGACAAACGTGCGCCGACGCCCGTCGATCACCACAGCCAGTTCCGATCCCGTCAAGCCGGCACTGAAAGCCTGCGGCTGCGAACCTTCGACCTCGACCTTTGCGTCTGTGGGAGTCCCGACTATCGACACATGCGCAATCCGGGTTCCGGCCGACAGGCGGATGCTGGTCGGAGCCGGAGTCCCCACGCGCCATCCGCTGGGAACGTCCCAAGGGTCTACCGATGCTGCAGCCGTCCACCGTGCCAGCCAGCGATAGGCCGCAGCGGCAATGAGGACCTCGTCCGTGGCGTCTGCCGCGACAAAGTCTTCAACCCGACGATCGAGCAGGCCGGTGTCGAGGTTGCCCGCGATCACATCCGGATCGGCAAGGAGGAAGCGTGCAAATTCGATGTTGGTGACCACGCCGAGAACCGCGGTGTCGCCGAGCGCACGATCGAGCTTGCGCAAAGCACCGGCGCGGTCGGAAGCGTGTGCGATGACCTTGCTGAGCATCGGGTCGTAGTCGCTGCCGACGACGGTTCCCTCGAGCAGGCCCGAATCGACGCGTACACCCGATCCCGACGGCTCGACGAGACCGACGACGCTGCCACCGGTCGGTAGGAATCCGCGTCCCGGATCTTCGGCGTACACGCGGGCTTCGATGGCGTGCCCGGTCAAGGTGATGTCGCTCTGCTCGAAAGCCAGCTTCTCCCCGGCCGCGACGCGTACCTGCCACTCGACCAGGTCGAGTCCGGTGACCATTTCGGTGACCGGGTGCTCGACCTGCAGTCGGGTGTTCATCTCCATGAAGAAGAACTCGTCCGGCTTGTCGGCCGAAACGATGAACTCGACGGTGCCGGCACCGGTGTAGTCGACGCTGCGAGCGGTATTGCACGCTGCTGCGCCGATGCGGTCGCGCGTCACCTGATCCAGCAGGGGTGACGGCGCCTCTTCGATGACCTTCTGGTGACGCCGCTGCAGGCTGCACTCACGCTCACCGAGGTGAACGACGTTGCCGTGCTGATCGGCGAGAACCTGGACCTCGATGTGCCGGGGCCGCAGGACAAATCGTTCGAGGAACAGCGTGTCGTCACCGAACGACGACGCGGCCTCGCGCCGAGCGCTGCGCAGCGCTTCCGCCAGATTGGCCGGATCTTCGACCAACCGCATCCCCTTACCGCCGCCGCCGGCCGACGGCTTGACGAGTACCGGGTAACCGATGTCCTCGGCTGCCGCGATCAGTTCTTCGTCGGTCAGATTCGGTCGCGCGATACCCGGAACCACCGGCACGTCGAAGGCTGCCACCGCGTTTTTTGCGGTGATCTTGTCGCCCATCACCTCGATGGCACGCTCGTTTGGCCCGAGGAACGCGATTCCGGCCGCAGCGCAGGCTGCCGAGAAAGCCGAATTCTCCGACAGGAAGCCGTAACCCGGGTGAATACCCTGGGCACCGGTGGCCTTGGCGGCGTCGATCACCTTGTCGATGACGAGGTAGCTCTCGCGTGCCGGTGCAGGCCCGATGTTGACGGCAGTATCGGCTTCTCGGACGTGGCGCGCATTGGCGTCGGCGTCGCTGTAGACGGCAACGCTGCGAATTCCCAACTCCCGCAACGTGCGAATCACACGAACAGCGATCTCACCACGGTTGGCAACGAGGACGGTATCTATGGTGCGAAGCTCAGTCATCTCTCACATCCTGAAGACGCCGTAGGAGACCGGCTCGATCGGCGCGTTTGCACACACCGAAAGAGCCAGGCCGAGAACAGTTCTGGTATCTGCCGGGTCGATCACGCCGTCGTCCCAGAGTCGAGCAGTGGAGTAGTACGGATTGCCCTGCGCCTCGTACTGCTCACGGATCGGCGCCTTGAACGCTTCTTCGTCGTCAGCCGACCACGGGTTACCAGCGCTGTCGAGCTGTTCGCTGCGAACTGTCGAGAGCACCGACGCGGCTTGCTCGCCGCCCATGACCGAGATGCGCGCGTTGGGCCACATCCACAGGAACCGAGGCGAATACGCGCGTCCACACATGGAGTAGTTGCCCGCGCCGTACGAACCGCCGATGACCACCGTCAGCTTCGGAACCCGTGCACACGCGACGGCCGTGACCATCTTGGCGCCGTGCTTGGCGATGCCGCCGGCCTCGTAATCGCGTCCCACCATGAAGCCGGCGATGTTCTGCAGGAACAACAGCGGAACACTGCGCTTGTCGCACAGTTCGATGAAATGTGCACCCTTCATGGCGGATTCGCCGAAGAGCACGCCGTTGTTGGCGATGATTCCGACCGGATGGCCCTCGATGTGGGCGAAACCGGTCACGAGCGTCTTGCCGTATTCAGCCTTGAACTCCTGGAACGCGCCACCGTCGACGAGCTTGGTGATCACCTCGTGAACGTCGTACGGTGTACGGGGATCGGTCGGGACAACATCGTAGAGTTCGCTCTGGTCGGCGACGGGCGGAACTGTCGAGATCACGTCCCACGGGCGCTCGGAGCGGGGGCCAAGTGTGGCAATGATGTTGCGCACGATCCGAAGTGCGTCGCGGTCGTCCTCGGCAAGATGGTCGGTGACGCCCGAGACCTTGGAGTGCAGGTCGCCGCCGCCAAGCTCCTCGGCTGTCACGATCTCGCCGGTCGCAGCCTTCACCAGCGGCGGTCCACCGAGGAAGATGGTGCCCTGATTACGAACGATGACTGCCTCGTCGCTCATTGCCGGTACGTAGGCGCCGCCGGCGGTGCACGAACCGAGAACTGCAGCGATCTGGGGAATCCCCTTGGCGCTCATAGTCGCCTGGTTGTAGAAGATCCGGCCGAAGTGTTCACGGTCCGGAAAGACTTCGTCCTGACGCGGCAGGAAGGCGCCACCGGAGTCGACCAGGTAGATGCAAGGAAGGTTGTTCTGCAACGCCACTTCCTGCGCACGCAGATGCTTCTTCACCGTCATCGGGTAGTACGTGCCACCCTTGACCGTTGCGTCGTTGGCCACGATGACACATTCGCGCCCCGACACCCGGCCGATTCCCGTGATCACGCCGGCACCGGGGCACTCGTCGTCGTACAGGCCGTTTGCGGCCAGCGGGGACAACTCCAGGAAGGGACTGCCCGGATCGAGCAGTGAATCCACCCGATCCCGGGGAAGCAGTTTCCCTCGACTGACGTGCCGATCCCTCGATTTCTGGTTGCCGCCGAGGGCGGCTTGAGCCAGTTTCTTCTTCAGTTCATCCACCAGAACGGTGTGATCGGATCGGTATCCCGACCCTTGCGTGATTCCACTGGGAGTCATCCCGCCGCCTTCGCCATGAGTTAATGCTCGATAACTGAAACTAGATTAACTATGATTAACTGAGTTGTCCAGGTCACACGCGAAGAAAGATCAAAAGAATGCCCTCTGAGCAGGTAACGGCTCCGACCCGGCGCGATCAGATGAAGGCAGATCGCAGACGTCAACTCCTCGGCGCCGCCGCACGCCTGATCGCCGAACGTGGATTCGTGAGCGTTCGACTCGAAGATCTCGGCGCCGCCGCCGGAATCAGCGGACCTGCCGTCTACCGGCACTTCCCCAACAAGGATGCCGTCCTGGTCGAACTACTCGTCGGGATCAGCACCCGGTTGTACGAGGGCGGTTCGGCCGCAACCGAGACAGCCGACTCCCCGACGTCAGCGCTCGACGCCCTCGTCGAGTTCCATCTCGACTTCGCACTCGGTGAACCGGACCTGATCCGCATCCAGGATCGCGACCTCGAAAGCCTGCCGGCCGACGCGAGACGGCAAGTCCGCCAGACGCAGCGCAAATACGTGGAACTGTGGGTCGGAGTCCTCGAACAGCTCGATCCGACACTCGACGAAGCCGATGCGCGAATCAAGGCCCACGCCACATTCGGCCTGATCAACTCAACTCCGCACAGCGCCAACCCGGCGTCGCCTGCCCGAACGCGCCGCGTTCTGCGCGCTATGACGCTCGCCGCACTACGCACGCCCTGAACCGGACACCGCAAAATCAGTGGCAGACTGGTTACACCAGCTAACAGATGAGGGTGCCGTGCCGAACGTGGAAGACAGTAGTGGAATCAGTCGAACAGATTTCGCCGAACTGCGAACCGAGTTCTCCCGATTCATGATGCTGTACCAATTCGGTATCGCCGAACTGATGACCAAGGTGAATATCCTCAAGGACGAGTTCACCCACATCAATCAGTACAGTCCCATCGAACACGTCGCATCTCGGGTGAAGACACCGGAGAGCATCATGCGCAAGGCCGAGCGACTCGGCATCCCGATCACCATCGAGGACATCTCGAAGAACATCTTCGACATCGCCGGCGTGCGCATTACCTGCAGCTTCATTTCCGACACCTATCGGATCGCCGAAATGCTCACCAGCCAGTCGGACCTGAGGGTGATCGAGCGCGAGGACTACATCGCCAACCCCAAGCCGAACGGCTACAAGAGTCTGCACCTCATAGTCGAAGTGCCCGTCTTCATGAGCGACCGCGTCTCTTACGTGCCGATCGAACTCCAGATCCGTACCATTGCAATGGATTTCTGGGCCAGTCTCGAGCACAAGATCTATTACAAGTACAACCGGGACGTGCCGGCCGAACTGCTCGACGAGCTCACCGAAGCCGCAGCCGCCGCACACCGTCTGGACGTCAAGATGGAGCGACTCAACGACGAGTTCGCCAAGATCAAAGCTCTCCCCCATCCCGACGACGAGAGCGTCGAACTCGAACTACCGACTCAGTTTCTCAATGCCCTGCGTCTACAGCGCGGGCTCTGATCACTGCCTAGACAGATTTCTGCCCAGGCAAAAGTGCGCCCTCCTCTATGGGGAGGGCGCACTTTTCAGACCAAGCGATATGCCTATTTCTTGCCCGTCACGGCGCTGTAGCCGAGGGACAGAACTGCAGCTGCCGCGATGCTGATGATCCAGCGAATCCAGTCGATTCCGTCGGTATCACCCTTGTCCGAGATGGCGCCCCAAACCCAGTATCCGATCAATGCACCGGCGACACCGAGGACGATGGTGATGATCATCCCGTACTGCTGCTTACCTGGCAGCACCAGGCGCGCAAGGATTCCGATTACTGCACCGAAAATAATGGTCCCGATGATCTGTCCCATGACAGCCCCTCTCACATGTCGTGCATGCGTGCGGCCGAAAAATCTCCGCCCAGTCGAACAATAACCACAGTCACAGGTAACAGTCGCCTGTTGTCCAAATTATTGTCCGAGATGCAACCTGAAATACACGGCCGCCAGATGCGACCGACACACAGCGCACTACACGTGGCGACTCATCAGCAATACACACTACGATGCCCTGGAACACTGAAGAAGTTCGATTCCCACCCTGCCGTACACTCTGCAGTTATCTTGTCGCAATCCACCGTCACCGGTGTGAGCGCCGCCAGGAATTCCACCGCTCTAGGAGGAGGAGATTGATCCCTTCACCGGAAAGAGCATTTCCGGCGCCGCAGGCCGGTGCACTTACGAGCGCTTCAACGCAGTGATGCGGTCCTCACTCGAGCGCAACAGCACCCGCTCTCCTCCCCACAACTCGCGCGGTTGCACCCAGGTGCCAACACCATCGTCTCCATCCGGTTCCACGCGAACCTCCCAGGTGCGCTGACCCGTTCGCGGATTCACTCCGTACACAATTCCTTCGTCTACGACGAGATCACCGTCCCACAGAATCTCGCCGGTACGTTCGGTACGGGTATCCCACAGGACCTCCCCGTTGGACAGATCAACGAACCGGATCGTACCGTCGGCGCTCGTCACAGCAACCACATCTCCGATCACCGCCAAGGATTGCGCAGAACCGAGCACCTCCTGGTTGGTCCACAGCTTCTCTCCGGTCTTTCTGTCGAAACCGCTGTCCCCCAGAATAATCGGAGTCGAATCCCCGGCAAGTTGGTCACGGCTGTAACGCAAACTGAAATACGATCCCGATCCGGAAGACACGAAATCCGTACTGGCAAATTCGTGCCCGTACTGATCAATTGCGTACGCTCTTGTCACCTGCCCATCGTTCTGGCAATCACGTTCTAAAACCAAAGTGACACCGTCAGAGGATGTGTGCGTGGTCGAGCACGTGGTGTAGCCGTACAACCACCGTTGATCGCCGGTCTCCGGATCGAAACCCAGAGTCTCGTCGAGGGAAATCAGGCCCAGATCGCCGCGCACCGACATCACCGGCTCGACGTAGCCGGATTCCCACGATCCGCCGACGTCGAATGCCTTGGACCAGTTGGCTTCCGGATCGTCGACACTTCCACTGTGGACACGAACGTCGTTGCTCTCGATATCACCTTCGAGGGCCAGGACGTCATCGCCCGAGACAACCGCGATGATCGGTGACCACGGCGTGACAACGTCTCGACGCTCGCCGCTCTCGATGTCGAAAACCGAGTACGCGGCGGCAGAGACATACGGCCCGGAGTAGCAGAGCAGCGAACCGTCCAGCAATGCCGGAGAACACCCACCGATATCGACGGCCGACGCGCGCCAGCGCACCGAGCCGTCTTCGGCATCGAGCGCAACGAGTTCCGCGTCGTCGAGGGAGTACGACTGCCGGTCCGGCATACCTGCCATTGTCACCACTATCGAGCCCGCGTCGATGAATCCGCCCATCTCCATGTTGAATTCGGTTCCGCCGAGCGGGCTGCGAAAGACTGCGAACTCCCGTCCGAGAACGTCGGCGGCGTCGACGGTCCACAGCGGCGCCCCGACGTCAACGGAATGGGCGCGGTTCCCGGCATCGATCACGGTAACCACTGCTGCGGCAACGGTGACTATCGCGGCAGCTGCCGCGATGCGCAGACGTGCCCGCGAGGAAAGCCCCTCGGTCATCGAATCTCCAGCCCGTCGATCGTTGCGAGAAATTCCAATTGCTCATATGTCATCGGCATGTTCGGCGACGCTGCCGACGAACGAACCGACACCCGCGTTCCATTGGGCTGTGTCAGAGTTACCGACCGACTCTGTTCACTCGTTGCCTCGCGAGTGCTTTCACCATTCACCATCGGCATGACCGAGTAATGACGCTCGTCGCGCACGATCACAGCGCCGTCCTCGGCGGTCACCACCGATTTCGGATGCCCGTCGTACGAAGGGTCGTACTTGTTCGGCGCCTTGGGAAGTGGCTGCCCGCTGGTGATCGAAATAGTCAGATCCGACTCGTTGCCGCCCGATCGCGCTACAAGATCCTGACAGGCAGTCGTGGTGTCGCTCTCGGCCAGAACCAATCTCCCGAGCGCAGGTTCGAGAACTGGCATTCCGGGAGGTGCCGCACGCCAACCTGATTGGAGAGCTCTTCCCAGCTCGTCGACGGTGCCACGATCCAGCTTCCGCCCGGACGGGTCGAGTGTCGATCCTTGGCAACCGGGCTGGATAGGTGCCGTACCGGTTGGAACCGGCGCCGTAATGCGCAGTTGCGGAAGGCTGACCAAAGCGATCAGTTCTTCGACGGTCAACGGAACGACTCCACTGATCTCGACCCCGGGGCTACCGGCATAGACCCCGTCGGTCGCGCTCGCCTGGATGAAGGTTTTATCCGCGCCGTACAGAAGCGCTGAACGCGACAGGGTGCGAACGCCGTTGGTTTCGCTCCACGTGTCCTGCGCGTCCACGACAGAACCGTCAGCGAGGGTGCGGCGCTCGACGAGCGAGCCGGCAATACACGGGGGAACCGGGCCCGTATGGGACGTCACCCGGATGTCGAGTGCTCCGGCCTTTCCGTCCCGTACCAGCGTCGCGGATGCCGTCGTATCCGCCATCTCCTCGAGTGAGAACCCCTCTGGCAGTTCGGACGACTCCGACGGAACGTGGAGGGGCCCGAAGTTCAACGATCGTTCCGGGCTTGCGAACTCGATCTCGGCGACAGCCGGCAGCGACCGCTGGACGGCTTCGGACATCACCGTTGCCTTGGGCGCGGAGAACCACGGGAACCGTGGATCGTCGTAGGTTTGTGCCCCGGTCGACCAGTACGAGATCGATGACAAGCCGTCGCCAGGCGACTCGACGCTGGTGCATCCCGGGATACTCGTCGGGTACACCACCGTTGGTGTTACGTAGGTGTACTCCGAATTCTCCTCGGCCTGCGTCTCCTCGGTCGACTGCGTCGTTCCGACGGACGACGCAGTCAGTTCACCGGAGTCCGAACCGCTCCATCGATCGACTACTCCGGCAAAGACGATGCCGCCGGCCATCAACGAGACCACCGTGAGCGCGACCGTCCACTTTTCGGTCCGATCGGAACCGGAATTCTTGTCGGCCACCAGCCCTCGCAGTTTCCTCAGGGCACGCCAGGCAGGCGTTGCCTCTCCCCGGACCTGTCGCGGCGGCACCGACTTTTGTTACCAACCGGATGGTTTCCATTGGAGAAGTCATTACACCCCGACAGGCACCGGATCTGCGTCTGGATCCTGTTCGATCGGGATGAGCCGGATCGCTTCGCCCTCGATATCGACGTTGGGCAGGATCTTGTCGAGCCAGGCCGGCAGCTTCCACGCCGAGTCTCCGAGAATCGACATGACCGCGGGAATCACGATCATGCGAATGATGAAGGCGTCGAAGAAGACTGCAGCAGCAAGTCCGAAGCCCATCATCTTGCTGGTGGTTTCCGACGACAACATGAACGCGCCGAACACCGAGATCATGATGATCGCCGCTGACGCGACCACTCGCGCACCGTGGGTGTACCCCGAGATGATGGCGTCCTTTGCCGACAATCCGTGTACGTACTCCTCACGCATTCGAGTCACGAGGAATACCTGGTAATCCATCGCCAGACCGAAGACCACACCGATCATGAAGATCGGCAGGAAAGAGATGATCGGTTGGGTGTGCTGGATCAACCCGAATGCGCCCTCTTGGAAGATCGCCACCGTGGCACCGAACGTGGCGCAGATGGAGAACAGGAATCCGAGAGTTGCAGTCAGCGGAACCAGGATCGAACGGAAGACGACCATCATGATGATGAACGCCAGCCCGACGACCACAATCAGATACGGAATGAGGGCGGAACTGAGTTTCGACGACATGTCGGCAACAATCGCCGTCTGACCCGCGACGCCAAGTTCAGCGCCCTCGGCTTTCACCGTCGACCCGTATTCGCGGATCTGATCCATCAACTCGTGTGTTTCGGGACCGCTCGGCGATAGCTGCGGAGTTACGGCGATCAGGGCGGAGTTTGCCCCAACGGTTGGGTTGGCCGCGTCCGGGCCGTTGCCGGTCCACATCAGGAGATCCGGCGTGGCGACGTTGTCCAGACCCTTGATGTACGCAATCGTCTTGGCTGCGACGGGCGTGATGTCTGTCCCTTCGGGAGAGTCGAGCACAACGAACAACTTGCCGTTGACACCCTCACCGAAACCTCGCTGCATCAGCGCGAGTGCCGGTTGCTCCTCGTCCTGAGTGAAGGACAGCCCGAGCTCGAGTTTTGTCATCGGAATCGCGGCGATCACCAGCAGAACCAACGCAATGCCGGCGATAGGCCACGGGTACTTGGTGACCACTTTCGCCCACCGGTGCCCGTTCGATTCCATCGATTCGGGCTCGTCTCCGTGACGCAGGCCGGGGATGCGCGGCGAGAAGGCAAAGCGGCCGAACACCCCGAGAACAGCCGGGATCAACGTGATCGCGCCCAACACCGCGATAATCACGGCGATCGCAGCCGAGATTCCCATCTGGGTGATCATCGGTACACCCACCACGGCCAGCGCTGCCAAGGCAACCACAACGGTCAGGCCGGCAAAAACGACGGAGGAGCCGGCAGTGCCCACCGCACGACCGACTGCTGCCTCCCTACTACCACCCAGATTGAGTTCACTGCGGTACCGCGAGACGATGAACAGCGCGTAGTCGATCGAGACGGCAATGCCGATCATCGTCACGATGCCCGTGACACCCTCGTTGATGTCGAAGAATCCCGCCCCGAGCGTCACGGTCAGCGTTGCGAGTGCGATGCCGAGTATCGCGGTGAACAGCGGAATGAACGCCGCGATCAGTGCACCGAAGGCCACGATCATGACGATGAACGCCACCGCGAAGCCAAGCATCTCCGACAATCCGCCAGCAGTCTGGACCTGCATCAACGAACCGGTGCCCTCGACTTGCAAACCGCCGGTACGGAACTTGGCCATCAGATCGAGGAAAGCCGTCTTGTTGGCCTGCGTCTGATCCTCGATGCGGATCGACTGGTTGAGCTGGATCAACCCCACCTTGCCGTCGTCGCCCAGTACGGCACTGGCAAGCGCCGGTTCAGCCGCCGCGAGGGCGACCGGATTGACGATCGTTTCGGGATCAACGATGTCCGGGAGAGTCTTTGCCTGCGCGATCAATTGGTCGATCTGATCACTGTGCGCAGCAAGTCCGTCGTCGGCCGCGACAAGAATGCTGGTGGATGCCTTACTTTGTTGCTCTGCCGCAGCCGCAAAATTCTCGTTCATCAGCTCGGTGGCACGCTGGGAATCCGTGCCGGGAAGATTGAATTCTTTCGAGAACGTCGGGCTGGTAGCGCCGATCGCGCCGCCGACAATCGCGATGACGATCACCCACGTTGCCAACACAAGGTACTTGTGACGGAATGCAAACTTCCCAAGCCTGTACAAATAGGTAGCCAACGTAAGCCTCTCTCGCCGTGGACTCTCGGTGCCACGTCATACGGTACGGTCCGATTCGCGTTATGGCACTAGATATTTGCCAAGAAGCCCCCACGAAAGGCATCCGCATGACACACGGCCAGAGCGTCGACCGCGACCTACTTCAGTCCGGGCAACAACGCCTCGACGCCCTGGGACCTCGATTGACCGGCACTGACGCGCATCATGCGGTGGTCGAGGAAGTCGCCCGTGAGTTCGTGGATCTCGGACTAGAGGTACACCGTGATTCGCACACCTTCGAGCGTTGGGATCTACCTCAGCGTGCCGACGGACTGCGCATCGAACTGCCGACCGGACCGGTGCGAGTCTCGTCCGCATTCCCCTACTCCGGACTCACCGGACCGGCTGGGATCACCGCACGTCTGGTCTATCTGAATGCCAAGCGCCCCTCGTGGTCGAAGGCCAAAGGTGCTATCGCTGTGATCGAGGTTCCCCACGTCGACCTCCCGCGCTCGCTGCTGGTGAGTGAGTGGGGACCGATGGTGACGGACGAGACCCTGCGCAATCCGGTGCTCTCCGCGACGCTGTTGGGGCCGAAACTCGAGAAGGCCCGCAAATCCGGTGTCCTCGGCGTGATCGCGGTGTGGCGTGGCATTGCACCGGACAACGCTCTGGGACAGTATCTTCCGTTCACTCAGCCGTATCACGATATTCCGGCAGTGTGGGTGGCGGGTGACGAGGGCGCACAGGTCGTTGCTGCCGCCCATTCCGGTCAGCAGGCGACTCTCGTATTGGACGCAACCTTGCATCCCGGAACAACAACCGACACCGTCTGGGCCGTCTCCCCCGGCACTTCACCATCGGAAACGATTCTGGTCATCACACACAGCGACGGGACGAACGGGGTCGAGGAGAACGGCCACCTCGGCATGATGGAGTTGGCTCGCCATGCTGTTGCACAGCCACATCGACGGTCGTACGTGTTTGTTCTGACCACCGGTCACCTGCGTATTCCCGCGGTGTCCGAACACGGACAGGCAACGTCGACGTGGCTGGAGGCCCACCCCGACATGTGGAAAGGCGAAGCGGGCCAGTCACGCGCGGTGGCCGGGATAGCAATCGAGCATCTGGGCGCTCTCGGCGACACCGAGGACACCGTACTCGGCACCTATACGTTGGACGCGACCCCGGAACCGGAACTGCTGTACGCGACGAGTCGGGAAGTCCACGATATCGTCGCACCGCTGTGGCGCGACATCGGTAGCGGCGACCGTCGAATCGTCGCCCCCTGCCCCGTCATTCATTTCGGTGAGGGTGAACCGCTGTTCGAGCGCAAGATTCCGGCCGTCGCATTGGTGACAGCGCCGCAATACCTGCTGGCGTTGCGCGAACCGGACACAGCCACACACGTGGACATCGACGTTATGGCGCAACAAGTCCAGAGCTTCCGCGATCTACTCGACGCCCTCGACGCAACGGACTCCGCAGCGTTCGGCTCGGTAGTCGGGCGGACGGTGTTCGCGAAATTCTCGGCATTGTTGAAGCTGATGCAGATCCTGAAAAAAGCAAAAACCGCTGTGCGCCTTTATTAACCGACCGCGGTTAACAAAGGCGCACAGCAGTTTGTCCTACTTGTCGTGAATGATCACGCCACGGATGTTCTTACCGTCACGCAGATCCTGGTAGCCCTGGTTGACGTCTTCGAGGCTGTACGTGTTGGTGATCAGTTCGTCGAGCTTGAGCTGACCCGCATCGTAGAGACGCAGCAGGCGCACGATGTCGTACTGCGGATTCATGGATCCGAACAGCGTGCCCTTGATCGTCTTCTGGTTCAGCGTCAGGTCGGTACCCGACACGTGAACGGTCAGCTTGGCAGGATCGGCGAGTCCCGTGATCACCACGGTGCCGCCCTTGCCGATTACGGCCGTCGCTGCACTGACGACGTCCTCGTCGACGGTGCCGACCAGGATCAGTGCGGCGTCTGCGCCCTGGCCCCACGTCAATTCGTTGACCTTGACGGCAGCGCTCTCGGCGTCCGCAAAGGCATGGGTTGCACCGAATTTCAGTGCGGTCTCCCGCTTGAGCGCAACCGGATCGACCACAACGACGTACTTGCAGCCGGCCGAAACGGCGCCCTGGACCGCGTTGATACCGAGGCCACCGATGCCGTAGATCACCGCGGTGTCACCGGCGCGGAGGTTACCGGCGTTGACGGCGGTTCCCCAGCCCGACGGCACGCCGCAACCGACGACCACTGCGGTCTCCAAGGGAAGCCAGTCGTCGATCTTGACGACCGAGTGCTGCGAGATGGTGGCCCGCTCGGAAAATGTTCCGAGCATGCACATTCCGCCGAAGTCCAGGCCGTTGCCATGGAACCGGAAGGACCCGTCCGGCATGGAACCTTCGAGGATGGTGGCGCCCATGTCACACAGGTTCTGACGACCGGTCGAGCAGTAGCGGCACGTGCCGCAGTTCGGGATGAAGCTACACACGACGTGATCGCCCGGCTTGACCTTCGTGACACCGGGTCCGACCTCTTCGATGATGCCCGAACCTTCGTGCCCACCGACAATCGGGTAGCGCGGTGGGAGATCACCGTCGGTAAGGTGCAGATCCGAATGGCACAGTCCGGCAGCGGTGTACTTGATCAGTACCTCACCCACCCCCGGGCCGTCGAGGTCGAGTTCCATGATCTCGAAAGGCTTTCCGGGCTCGAGCAGTACAGCAGCTTTGGTCTTCACTGGTGATCTCCTTGATTGTCGGACGAGAGAATGTGCGATGGGGTCGATCAGAGAGCGATGTTGACGGCCTTGGTCTGGGTGTAGAGGTCGATGGCGGATGCGCCGAGTTCGCGGCCCCAGCCGGACTGCTTGTATCCGCCGAAAGGCATCGCGGTGTCGAAGCCGTTGTACTGGTTGATCCACACCGAGCCGGCCTTGAGACGCTTGGCCGTGCGATGGGCCTTGGAAATGTCACGAGTCCAGATGCCGGCGGCCAGGCCGTAGATGGAATCGTTTGCGGCAGTGATGGGTCCGTCGTCCGCGTTGAACGGCAGTGCCGCCACGACGGGTCCGAAGATCTCCTCCTGGACGATCGAGAACTCAGGCTTGACGTCGACAAAAACCGTCGGCTCGACGAAGTAGCCCTGATCGCCCCAGCGGTTGCCGCCGGTGAGTGCGCGTGCGCCGTCGGCGATTCCCTCGCGAAGGTATCCGGTGACCTTGTCGAACTGCTCCTGCGACACCAGCGGCCCGAGCTGGGTGGTGGGATCGAGGCCCGGACCGATCTTGACCTGGCTCGCAGCGTGCGCGACGGCTTCGGTGAACTTCTCGAAGATGGTGTCCTCGACGTACAGACGAGTACCCGCAACGCAGCACTGACCGTGGTTGAACAGCCAGGCGTTGAGTGAACCCTCCACCGCGGAATCGAAATCCGCGTCGGCGAATACGATGTTGGGGCTCTTGCCACCGAGCTCGAGCGTGACCTTCTTCAGGTTGCCTTTGGCGGCGTCGACGATCTTCTTACCCACCTCGGTGGAACCGGTGAACGCGATCTTGTCCACGTCGTCGTGGCCGGACAGTGCAGCACCTGCATCGCCGAAGCCGGGAACAATGTTGACAACGCCGGGCGGGAAGCCGGCTTCCTCGAAGACCTCGGCAAGAAGCAGAGCGGTGAGCGGAGTCTGCTCGGCCGGCTTGAGGATAACGGTGTTGCCTGCGGCAAGTGCTGGGGCAAGCTTCCACGACGACATGAGCAGCGGGAAGTTCCACGGCACGATCAGTCCGCAGACGCCGATCGCCTCACGCAGTGTGTATGCGTGGAACTCGCCGCCGGGAGAGAAGGGCATGGACACGTTGACCGTGCTGCCTTCGATCTTGGTGGCCCATCCCGCGTAGTAGCGGAAAACGTCTGCGGCCCAGGCCACGTCGACTGCTGTGGCGATGGCGACGGACTTGCCGTTGTCGAGAGCTTCGAGCTGGCCGAATTCTTCGGCGCGGGCACTGAGGATGTCGCCGACGCGCCAGATCATCCGCTCGCGCTCGTTTGCCTTCATGCGCGACCACGGTCCGTCTTCGAAAGCTGTGCGGGCAGCGCGTACCGCTCGGTCGATGTCTTCGGCCTGGCCGTGCGCCACGTCGGTGAGCTTCTGCCCGTCAGCCGGGTTGTACGTCGAGAAGGTCTTGCCGGAGGCCGCGTCGACGAATTCGCCGCCTATGTATAGCTTTTTCGGGCCGTTCAGGAATCCCTGTACCGCGGAACTGATGGTGTGCTCGGCTACTGCCGTCATCGGAAACTCCCTGAAGTAGTGAGGTGCGAATGTGATGCACGCCATACTTCCGCGCTTCCGCGGGTGCTAACTGTCCGAACTTTGTACAACTGAGTTCGGACAGCAACTTAGACAGTGATGTCGAGTGCCCGCATCCGCGTGTACAGGGTGCTTCGGCTGATACCGAGCTGCGCCGACGCGTGAACCTTGTTGCCGCCGCAGTCTTTCAACGCTCCGATGATCGCCTGACGCTCCGCTTTTTCCCGTCCTGCCAACCGCGACACCTTGGTGGTCGTGCGATAGTCCTCAGGCAGGTCGGTGACGTCGATGCGATTGCTCGCGCGATCGCCCGCGGCGCGATGCAGCACAACTCTCAATTCGGCGAGATTGCCCGGCCAACTGGCCGCTGTGAGCGCCTCGGCAGCACTGGCGGTCAACCTCAGTTCGGGCGAGATCCCTTCCAGCATCGCCTGCGCCAACTCGGCAATCTCGGCTTGCCGCTCGCGCAGTGGGGTGATGACAACTCTGGAAGCGCAACGCGAGAGCAACGCCGCGATGGTCGGCGGTAGGTCTGCTACTGCTCCACTGGTCATAACGATCCTCGGCCCCTCAGCGCTGGCGTCGATCAAGTCCGCGATCATGGGCAACACCGAATCGGGAAGCAGCTGCACCTGTTCGATCACGACAACACCCGAGCGCCTTCGGGCAGCTCGCACGAGATCGGTGACCCATTGCTCACGGCCGTCGAAGGCGATTCGCGTGGCATCGTGCCAACTGGCGTCGACGCTCCCGACCACGTCCGATGCTGCCGAAGTTCGACCGGAACCTGCTTCACCCGAGATGGCAACTGCGGACGACGACGCCCGCGCCCGCATCAGATCGCGGCGCAGTCGTTCCCCCGGAGACGGAGTCCGCTCGTGCGTTCGACGAATTGGCGCCCGCTCACGCTGGAGTGGTTCGACCAGGAAAAGCGCTCCACCGTCGGCGCCGGAAATTCTGTCGGCTTGAACTCGCGCGAGTGCACCGGACGCCAATTCGACTGTTACCAATCTCGATTGGTCCGGGTTGAGGTCGGCGATCAAAGACCGGAGCGATACGTGGTCTGCGGTGTCCAGCAGATCCAACGCCGTTCGGTTGCTCAGCAAAATGTCGTCGCCGATGGCCGCGACGGCAATGTTGCGCTGATGCGACACTCTCTGGAATGCGTCGACCAATCGCTGCTCCGACGCTTTCGATCCCTCGAGTAGTCGCTTCTCGATGTCCGCCGCTGCCCGCGCAAGGAACGGCGCGAACAGTGGGTTAGCTTGCGAGACAATACCGGTCATGTCGAGAATGCCTTCGACCCGGCGAGTCACCGGGTGCAGAATCGGCTGTCCGTAGCAACTGAGACCTTTGAGGCTGTCGAGAAAATGCTCCTCGCCGTGGATCACCACGGCTCTCCCCACCTCGAGCGGCGTACCGAGGGCGTTGGTGCCGGCATGTTCTTCACCGAATCGTGAACCGTTGACTACACCCAAACGCTCGATCGTCCGCTCGACCAGACGGTCCGAGTACACCGACGCGACAACGCGGCACTCCCGATCTGCCAGCAGGACACAGAATCCGGTGCCCGCGAGCTGCTGCGCAACTTCGTCGAGCACCGGAGTAGCCGCGCGCAGCAACCGGCTCTCGGCATCCTGGTCGGCGGTATCCACTGCGATTGCCGCGGACGGGTCGACTCCGCTGAGCCGCGAGCGTTTCCAGGAAAGCGCGATCTCGGGCCGAACCGGATCGCGAGTTCCTGAAGAATCGAACACGACTCAGCCCTGCCCGATCAGTTCCATTGCCTGTTCGCGCATCGCGATCTTGCGCACCTTTCCGGTGACGGTCATGGGGAATTCGTCGACGACATGCACGTACCGCGGAATCTTGTAGTGCGCCAATTTACCTGTGCAGTAGGCACGTACGGCGTCGGCGTCCAGTTCGCGTGCGCCCTCGCGCATCTGAATCCACACCATCAACTCCTCGCCGTACTTGGCGTCGGGCACGCCGATCACCTGCGCGTCGAGGATGTCGGGGTGGGTGTAGAGGAACTCCTCGATCTCGCGGGGGTAGACGTTTTCGCCGCCGCGGATGACCATGTCCTTGATCCGTCCGGTGATCGCGACGTACCCGGCCTCGTCCATGACACCGATGTCGCCGGTATGCATCCACCGGGCAGCGTCGATCGCCTCCGCAGTCTTTTCCGCGTTCTCCCAGTACCCGAGCATGACCGAGTACCCGCGCGTGCACAGCTCGCCCGGTTCTCCGCGCGGCACCGTCAATCCTGTTGCCGGGTCCACGATCTTGATCTCGAGGTGCGGTCCGACGCGTCCGACCGTTTCGGTGCGCTGCTCGATGGAATCATCCGAGCGGGTCTGGAGTGACACGGGAGACGTCTCTGTCATGCCGTAGCAGATGGATACCTCGGCCATCCCCATGCGATCGATGACCTGCTTCATCACCTCGACCGGGCAGGGTGAGCCGGCCATGATTCCGGTTCGCAGGCTCGACAGGTCGAATGTATCGAACTCCGGCAACGCCAACTCTGCGATGAACATCGTCGGCACACCGTAGAGGGACGTGCATTTCTCCGCTTGCACAGCCTCGAGTGCCGCACGCGGATCGAATGCCGGACCCGGAATAACCATCGCGGCACCGTGACTGGTGCATGCAAGGTTGCCCATCACCATGCCGAAGCAGTGATAGAAGGGCACCGGAATGCACACGCGGTCGATTTCGGTGTAGTGGCACAACTCGCCGACGAAGTAGCCGTTGTTGAGAATGTTGTGATGACTGAGCGTCGCGCCCTTCGGGAAACCGGTAGTGCCCGAGGTGTATTGGATGTTGATCGCATCGTCCGCAGACAAGGCAGCCTGCGCAGCGGCGAGAGGAGCCGGATCGCTTGCCTGCGCCGCCAACCCGTCCGCCAGCACGCCGTCCCACTCGGGTGAACCGAGCAGGATCACCGACGTCAGATCAGGGCACTGCGGCCGCACCGTCTCGATCATCGACGCGTAGTCCGAAGTTTTGAAGCTGGCCGCAGACACCAGTGTCGAGATTCCGGCCTGCTCGAGCACGTACTGCAACTCATGCGAGCGATACGCCGGATTGATGTTGACCAGGATCGCGCCGATCTTTGCCGTCGCATACTGCGTGAACGTCCATTCCGGACAGTTGGGAGCCCACATCCCCACCCGGTCGCCCTTCCCCACACCACGGGAAAGAAGTCCGGCAGCGAGTCCGTTCACTTGTTCGGCGAACTCCCGGTACGTCCATCGTCGACCGCTGGCATGGTCGATCAACGCATCACGGTCGCCGTGCGCGGCAACCGTGCGATCGAGATTGTCTCCGATGGTGTCGCCCAGCATCGGACCGTCCCATACTCCGGACGTATAGCTGGGCAGCGGCGTACTCATGTGTTCTGTCCTCTCCGGTTACCTGTTCAGGCACCTATGAGAGGGGCCGCCGCAGCGGACCCTCTCATCTACGAATTTACTCGATTCGGTGTGATGCACGACATACTTCCCGGTGCGGGGTGTCCGTAACTGTCTGAAGTCCGGACACCCCGCCCGACAACTGTCCTTACAGTGCGTGGTCCTTGGTCTCGACGAGCGCCCAGGTGCAGACGAGACTCACCACACCGAGGATTGCGAGCATGATTCCGATGGCCATGCTCCCGTAGGCCGAGGCCAGCGGGGCTGCGATCAGCGGGGGCACCGCGCCGCCCAGAACACCGGCGAGGTTGTAGCCGAGGCCGGCACCGGTGTAGCGGTAGCGGGTCTGGAACATTTCCGGGAGCAGTGCGCCACACGGGCCGTAGGCGATTCCGAAGATCATCAGAGTGCCGAACATTCCGAGGATGAATGCAAGAGGGGTTCCGGTATCGAGGAGCGGGAACAGAATAAGTGCCCACACCACAGCCAGACCACACGAGATCATGATGACCTTGCGACGTCCGATCCGGTCCGAGTACAGCGCGGAGACGATGATCGCGGCGCCGAAGACAAAGGCGGACGCAATACCGACGGACAGGACGAACGGGCGGGAGAATCCGAGCGTCTTGGTGCCGTAGCTCGTGAGGAATGCCGTACCCATATAGAAGAAGGCAAACAGGCAGGCCAGCGCACCGGCCGAGAGGAGAATTTCCTTGGTCTGAAAACGCCATGCATCCAGGAACGGGAGGGTGCGGGGGGCTTCGTTCTTCTCCGCTGCGACGCGATCAGCTTGCTCCGCCTTGAAGACCGGAGTTTCTTCGATAGCGAGGCGCATGTAGAGGCCGATACCGACGAGCACGATGGAGAACAGGAACGGGATTCGCCAGCCGTAATCGAGGAATGCCTGGTTGGTGTCGCCGAGAACTGCGCCGGTGATGAGGAACGTGCTGCTCGAGAGAACAAAAGCAATGGCCGGGCCGAGTTGCGGGAACATGGCGTAGAGGCCGCGTTTGCCGGGCGGGGCGTATTCCGCGGTGAGCAGGGTTGCGCCCGCCCATTCACCACCGACTGCAAATCCTTGACCGAAGCGCAAGAGCACCAAGATGATCGGAGCTGCAACACCGATTGTGTCGGCGCCGGGCAGCAAACCGATGAGCAGCGTCGAAATACCCATCAGCAACAGAGTGGAGATGAGCGTCTTCTTGCGACCGATGCGATCTCCGAAGTGCCCGAACAACATTGCGCCGACCGGCCGTGCGATGAAGGCAACGGCAAAGGTCGCGAACGACGCCACTGTGCCGGCAGTGGCCCCGAGCGCCGGAAAGAAGACCGTCGGAAAGACAAGCGCCGCAGCGGTTCCGTAGATGAAGAAGTCGTAGAACTCAATGGTCGTGCCGATACAACTGGCGATGGCAACTCGCCGCACACTCGTTGTCTTCGCGGGGGCTGCCGCAGTGCCTGCGGCACTCGATCCCCCTGCGGGAGAGACTGTGGTCACTCGATTCCTCCGTGGTCCGGTGGTGTTGCCCTGTGGGCTTCACCGTCGATAAGAGGAAAGGTAGTGATCCGGCTCACCCCCGCACTACCCCCGAAAGGGGGTGGGGGGTGATGCGCATCACGCTTCATGTCCTGAAGTAACGAGTTTCACTTCGCTGTGACACGACGAAGGCCGTCCGACTCCCGGGGGAGACGGACGGCCAACTGCGAGAAACTACGCTCAGTTCTCCGACTTGCCAGCCGCCTCGCACAACTCCTGGCGGATCTCCACCCACACCGTGGCGTACGAGTCGATTCCCTGTTCCGCAATCCACTTCGACTCCCCCGCTTGAACTTTCGCAAGCGCGTCGGAGAACAAGTCCTGATACCGCGACAGGCGCGGAACAAACGCGGACAGATCGTCGAACACGTTGGACGCGCGGCGATCCAGCTCTGCCAGCGACGCGGCGTCAGCACTGGCGAGGAGAGCTGAGAATTCCTCGTCCAACGGCAGGAAGGCTTCGAGGACCTCGAGAATCGAATCCTCGTCGATGGACACGCGCTCGGCATCGAGCTGATCGTTCAGCTCGGCGAGACCCTTGTCCGTCAGACTGATCTCATTGTCGCTCTCCACGGCCTTACCCTGTTCGACCAGGGCGTCGTACGCGGCCTGTCCGGATGCCGCACTCACTCCCAGGTGCTCGGCAAGAACACCCGATCCGACGCGTTCCTTGAGCCGCACCGACTGAAGCAGCGCCAATTCGTCCACGTTGCCGGCAAAGGCCATCGTTCTCTCCTCATCACGTGCCGCCTTGGCGGCTCTCACACTGGTGCGACATACCGAAACAGAATCGCAAGCCCTGACGGGCTCGA
The DNA here is from genome assembly GCF_003023755.1 of Rhodococcus sp. AD45-ID. Lineage (NCBI taxonomy): Bacteria > Bacillati > Actinomycetota > Actinomycetes > Mycobacteriales > Nocardiaceae > Rhodococcus > Rhodococcus sp. AD45-ID. The sequence goes on from NZ_PYHL01000001.1 coordinate 921,594, forward strand.
CAGCAATCACATCACAGGAGCGGCCACACCAGCGCTGCTACCTGCGACCAGCGGCAAATCCGACGCAGCGGCTTTACCAGGCATACGGTATCTTTGGCGCGTGAAACCGCACCTTGTGTCCGTGGTAATCCCTGCGTATAACGCCATGGACCACATCGGCGAACAGCTGACCGCGCTTTCCTCGCAGGATTACGAGGGAGCACTCGAAGTCGTCGTTGCCGACAACGGTTCCACCGACGGACTCGCCGCGTACATCGCGACCCATCCGTCTACCGATGCCCTTTCCCTCCGCCTGGTGGATGCGTCGGCCGGACGGGGCGGCGGCTACGCACGCAACGTCGGGGTTGCCGCATCCAGTGGCGATTTCATCGCATTCTGTGACGCAGACGATCGCGTCCACCCGTCGTGGCTCAGTGCGATCGTCCGCGCCGCCGAAAACTCGGATGCCGTTGGCGGAGTGGTGGAAACCGCGTCGATCAACTCGAGCGAGGTTGCCACGTGGCGCACTTTCACCGGAACGCAGTTCGGCAGTGAGGATTTCCTCCCCTACGGCATTACCTGCACCTTCGGCATCTGGCGCACAGCATTCGACAAGGTCGACGGATTTGATCTCCGATACGTCAATTCCGGCGAGGATATCGACCTCTGCTGGCGCCTGCAGTTGGCCGGCATGACGCTGGCACACGCACCCGATGCCGTGGTTGCCTACCGCCTTCGTGACACGTATCGCGGAACCTGGAATCAAACCCGCGCCTACGGAATCGCCACGGCGCAGTTGTACTCACGGTTCCGTCAACACGGTCAGCGCCGGACTGCTCCTCGTATCGTCGCCGCGACCCTCCTTGCCTTGCTTCTCTTCAACCCACTTGTACCCCAACGGATCTGCCCGATGCCCCGCGGTAGGTGGTTCGTCCACGCCGGCAATCTGGTGGGGAAGGTTCAGGGAAGCATCAGATATCGAGTGCTCTTCATCTGAGCACTGTTCTGGGCACTACTCGAGGGTCAGCACCTCACCCGATGCCAACTGGTCTGCCCGCGACGTGTCTTTGAGGTCTACACCGGAACGCCCCAGCTTCCGGGCACCGGCCACCAAACCCGCGACAACGCGGGCTGCCTGCTCGTAGCCCAGACCTTCCGGTGGATGGATGTTGGAGATGCAGTTTCTGTCCGCGTCCGTGCGTCCGACTCGAGGAAGATGGGTCAGATAGATCCCGACGCTGTCGGCAACCGAGAGTCCAGGCCGTTCGCCGATCAGGACCACTGCAGTCTGCACACCCATCGCCGCCGCGATGTGATCACCCAACGCAACCCTCGCATTGGTCGCGATGACGGGCGGCGCAATCGAATACGTCGTTCCCAGCACGGCAACAAGCGCTGTGAGCAACTGCTCACCGTGATCCATGAGGGCGCGCGGTGAGAGTCCGTCCGCGAGAATGAATCCAATGTCCTGGTCCGACGTTTCGATCGCACGCAGATCAGCCGGCCGGCGTCCCAAATCGGGTCGGCGTAAGTACTCGCTCCGGGTGGACGCGCCGCTGGTCACCACCACGGGCGCTCCGATTCCGACGGCTTCGACCCGTCGAGCGAGAATCTCAGAATCGAGCGGAACGTGAACGGCATCCCGCGCGGCAGCGTGAGCGGCTTTGAACTCGAGCACTCGCGTGGTAGGCAACGAATCTCCAGTGCGGCCCAAGCCGATTCGAGACTGCGTTGTCGAACGGAGCGGACTCCAGAAATCGACAACCGGTGCCGAGTCGTCGCTCATCGGTTCACCGTCAGTGCTCGCAGCGGTGAGAGGGAGGCGTCTACGGGCAATAATCGTCCATCGCCGTCCGTCATCCCCAATCCGTGCAGCCATGCCTCGAACTCCGGGGCAGGTTGCAGCCCCAACACCCGGCGCACGTACAACGCGTCGTGGAATGCCAGACTCTGATACCCGAGCATCACGTCGTCCGCCCCGGGAACCGCGATCACAAATGCCGCACCCGCCACGCCGAGCAGGGTCAACAGGTTGTCCATGTCATCCTGGTCGGCCTCGGCGTGGTTGGTGTAACACACGTCAACGCCCATCGGCAGTCCCAGCAGTTTGCCGCAGAAATGATCCTCGAGGCCCGCTCGGATGATCTGTTTACCGTCGTACAGGTACTCAGGCCCGATGAATCCGACGACGGTGTTGACCAGGAGTGGTTCGAGGTCGCGGGCCACCGCGTACGCGCGCGTTTCGAGAGTTTGTTGATCGACGGGAGCGCCGCCGGTGCCGAGGTGAGCGCCGGAACTGAGCGCCGAACCCTGCCCGGTCTCGAGATACATGACGTTGTTCCCGACAGTCCCCCGGTTCAAGGACCGACCGGCTTCGTTGCCTTCTCGGAGCAGCGGAATACTCACTCCGAAGCCGGAATTGGCGCCTTCGGTGCCGGCAATCGACTGGAAGACGAGATCGACCGGTACACCGGATTCGATCAGTCCGATCGTCGTGGTCACGTGGGAGAGCACGCAGGATTGTGTCGGAATCTCGAATCGCTGCCGGATGTCGTCGAGGAGGTGCAACAGATCCGATGTGGCCTGCGGAGAGTCCGTTGCCGGGTTGATCCCGATGACGGCGTCGCCGCAACCCAGGAGGAGACCGTCGAGCGTGGCCGCGGCGATTCCCCGCGGGTCGTCGGTGGGATGGTTGGGTTGTAGCCGGGTGCTCAGCCGACCAGGCAGACCGATGGTGGTCCGGAAACCTGCGGTGACGTTGATCGCCTTCGCGACCGCAATCAGATCCTGATTACGCATGATCTTGCTGACCGCCGCTACCATCTCCGGGGTCAAGCCAGGACTCACCGCCGCAAGTTGTGCCGCGGCACCTGGCGCCGACGCAGTCTCGAGGAGCCAGTCCCGCAAGCCGCCGACGGTCAGGTGCGCGATCGGTTGAAAGGCCAGACGGTTGTGACTGTCGATGATGAGCCGAGTGACCTCGTCGTCCTCGTACGGAACGAGGAGATCTTCCAGAAATACTTTCAACGGAAGATCTGCCAGAACCCACTGGGCAGCAGCGCGTTCCGCGTCGGAGTGCGCCGCGCAACCGGCCAGTTCGTCACCTGATCGAAGTGGTGTCGCCTTGGCCATGAGGTCGACGAGACTCTCGAACGAGTAAGTCGTGCCCGAAACCTGTTGGTGGTACATGCTCATTCCAGTTCTTCTTCCGCCTGTGCAAGTACAGCAAACTCCTCGTCCGGCGAGTTGGCAACAAGATGATGTCGACTGTAGAGACCAAAATAGGCCATGAGAACACCGAACGCGACGAGCGTGAGAAGTGCTGCGATCGGATCGACCAGGAACGTGGCGACCACGGATATCGCTGCGACGACAAGAGCAAATGAAGTGGTGGCAATTCCGCCGGGAGTCCGATACGGACGGGGCATGTTCGGCTCCCGCTTGCGAAGCACGATGTGGCTCACCATCATCAGCACGTAGCTGACAGCCGCGCCGAACACCGCCATGTTCAGCAGCATCGCGCCTTCTCCGGTGAGCGACAGGGCAAACCCGATGACTCCGGGGACTACGAGCGCAAGTGTCGGGGCCTTGCGTTTGTTTGTCACCGACAGATTCTTGGGCAGGTATCCGGCACGCGAGAGCGCAAAGGTCTGACGGGAGTACGCGTACATGATCGAGAAGAAACTCGCGACCAGGCCGGCGAGCCCGATGTAGTTGACAACCTTGGCGGCGCCACTGTCACCGAGCGCTTCGACCAGCGGGTTTCCGGACGTGGACAACGCGTCGGCACCCAATGCGCCGGTCGCCAGGAACAGAACTGCTGCGCCCGTGACGATCAGTATCAGCATGCTGATGATGATGCCGCGCGGGACGTTCTTCTCCGGCTCGCGCGCTTCCTCGGCTGCGAGCGGAACACCTTCCACCGCAAGGAAGAACCAGATCGCGAAGGGAACTGCCGCCCAGATTCCGATCAAACCGAAGGGCAGGAACGACGACGACCCGGCCGCGGAAGTATCGACGGCGATGTCGGTGAGATTCGACGAATCGAACAGTCCCACAGCGGAAACCGCAAAGACGACAAGGCCGACGAGAGCAATGGCGGTAATCACGAACATCGCCTTGAGCGCCTCACCGGCACCGGTGAGGTGAATGCCGATGAAGATCGCGTACACCGCGAGGTAGACCCACCAACCGTCGGTGATTCCGAACAGATTGAGCGACTCGACGTACGCACCGATGAACGTCGCGATGGCGGCCGGTGCGATGGAATACTCGATGAGAATCGCAGTGCCGGTGGCAAATCCACCCCATGGACCCAAGGCACGACGGGCGAATGTGTACCCGCCACCAGCAGCCGGGAGAGCCGACGACATCTCGGCCATGCCCAGCACCATCGCCAAGTACATGCCGGCGATGACAACGGCAGCAATCAACAGACCGCCGAATCCGCCCTCGGCCAGTCCGTTGTTCCATCCGGCATAGTCGCCGGAAATCACATAGCTGACTCCCAATCCGGCCAGCAGCACCCATCCTGCCGTGCCTTTGCGGAGTGTTCGTTTTTCGAGATACGAATTGTCTTCTGCATGAAAATCGGCGCCGTCGTGGTGCGCGCCCGTCGACTTGTCCGGCACGTGCTCGGAAAGAGACATGTCCATCCTCTGAATCGGTCAAGAATTCAACGACGCCAGTGCCCGGCGCCGCGTGGCTCAACAGTATGGGTGAGAAGTAATTGGCAATCGCCGCGGCGATGACGGGACTGTAAAACGCTCAGGCTCGGCCGGCCATGCCCGGAACCGGGCAAGCGTCCACCGCTTCGGCCACAACCTGAGGAACTGTTGGCGGAAGGGGACGCACCCCGGCCTCCCACTGCGCGCCGACCAAGATTGCGGACGAGTTGAGCACATCGTTCTCTTGCTGCGTGAAAGCCCGTGCTCGACTGAGGAATCGGAACCCTTCAGGAGACTCCAGACTGAAACCGCTGCCACGACCGGGCACAACGTCCAGAACCAGCTGGGTATGCTTCCACGCTTCGAATTGGGATCCGGAAATCCAGACCTGAACGGCATCCGTACCCGCGGGCAGGTCGACCGGAACCTCACCGACCCCAAGTCGCAGATCGATGACGCCGAGCAGTACGTCACGGTCACCGACGATGAACTCGCCTGCGGGATAACACATCGGTGCGCTGCCGTCGCAGCATCCACCGGATTGGTGCATCATCAGTTCGCCGTGGTTTCCGCTGAGGCGGCGCAGAAGATCAGCCGCCCCAGCGGTAGTCACGAGACGGGGTGGAACGACGCCTGCCGTGTCATCAGTTGCGGTGACATCAGTAGCGTCCATTCCAGCCTCCGTGTGTTCGTATTCTCGTGTTGTCTTTACCTGGTGCGCGAAGCGAGGATCAGAAGAATCCCTGAGCCTTCTGCGCGTAGCTGACCAGGAGGTTCTTGGTCTGCTGGTAGTGCGAGAGCATCATCAGGTGGTTCTCGCGACCGATACCGGACTGCTTGTATCCACCGAAGGCGGCATGTGCCGGGTACTGGTGGTACGTGTTGGTCCACACTCGGCCGGCCTGGATGTCACGGCCCGCACGGTAGGCAACTCCACCATCACGCGACCAGACGCCGGCGCCGAGACCGTAGAGAGTGTCGTTGGCAAGTTCGATGGCCTCGTCGTAATCCTTGAAGGACGTGACGGATACGACCGGGCCGAAGATCTCTTCCTGGAAGATGCGCATCTTGTTGTTGCCGGTGAAGACCGTCGGCTGCACGTAGTAGCCGCCGGAGAGGTCGCCGCCCAGCTGAGCCCGCTCGCCGCCGGTGATGACCTTGGCGCCTTCGGCCTTGCCGATCTCGATGTAGGACAGGATCTTCTCGAGCTGATCGTTGCTGGCCTGCGCGCCGATCATGGTGTCGGTATCGAGCGGATCACCTTGGCGCACAGCCTTGGTGCGGATTGCAGCCATTGCGAGGAAGTCGTCGAAAATATCTTCCTGGATCAACGAACGCGACGGGCACGTGCAGACCTCGCCCTGGTTGAGCGCGAACATCGTGAAGCCTTCGAGCGCCTTGTCCTGGTAGTCGTCGTTAGCGGCGAGCACGTCGGAGAAGAAGATGTTGGGGCTCTTGCCACCGAGTTCGAGGGTGACCGGGATCAGGTTCTGCGACGCGTACTGCATGATCAGGCGTCCGGTGGTGGTTTCACCGGTGAACGCGATCTTCTTGATGCGCGGGCTCGATGCGAGCGGCTTGCCGGCCTCGACGCCGAATCCGTTGACGATGTTGAGAACACCGGCAGGCAGCAGGTCACCGATGATGCCGATGAGGTGCAGGATCGAGACGGGCGTCTGCTCGGCAGGCTTGAGGACGATGGCATTTCCGGCAGCAAGTGCGGGAGCCAGCTTCCACACGGCCATGAGGATCGGGAAGTTCCACGGAATGATCTGACCGACTACACCGAGCGGCTCGTGGAAGTGGTACGCCACGGTGTCGGAGTTGATCTCCGAGAGCGAACCTTCCTGTGCGCGAATCGCTCCCGCGAAGTAGCGGAAGTGGTCGATGGCAAGCGGGATGTCCGCGTTGAGGGTTTCACGAATCGGCTTGCCGTTGTCCCAGGACTCGGCAAGCGCGATGGATTCGAGGTTCTCCTCCATGCGATCGGCGATCTTGTTCAAGATGATGGCGCGCTCGGCAACAGAGGTCTTGCCCCAGGCCGGTGCCGCCGCGTGTGCTGCGTCGAGAGCGAGCTCGATGTCTTCCGCGGTGGAACGTGCCACGTCGCAGAAGTTCTGTCCGGTCACCGGCGTCGGATTCTCGAAGTACTGACCCTTGACCGGAGCAACCCATTCGTTGCCGATCCAGTTGTCGTATCGAGACTGGAAGGACATGATCGCGTCGGCGGTACCTGGGCGGGCGTACACGGTCATTGCAAGCTCCTATGTAAACGTGATCTTCCTGGGCACAGTCACGAGATCGGTGACTGCAGTCCCACCCCGCGGTGGGGTGTGATTCACAACACTAGGAGTTGCAACGTTGCAACTACGTTGCGTCGGTGCAACGCGCCCGTTCGGTCGGTGCAACGCGCCCGTTCCTCAGAGGCCGAGTTGCCGGTCCAGAAGATCAATTTTTGCCTTGACCTGCGAATACAGTGCAGATTTCGGGTCTAGTGTCGACAGGTACGCCTCCCAGACGACCGAATCCTCCCGGCCATGTACCGACGTGGTCCACTTGGCGAGAAGGTTGGCGTCGCCGCCGCGAAGAAGCGCGGCCTGAACCCGAGTGCGCAGTTCGTCCCGGATTGCGTCGATGCCCGGAGCGGTGGATCCACTCAGGACCGGGCCGGAATACAAGCGCAAGGCCGTCGCTGCGTCACCGCGATCCAGAGCCTTGCGGACGTCGTCGACGTCGGTGGCGAACTCGGTAATGATGCGATAGGGCCTCGACGCCAACCGATCGGCGCCGAAAACCTTACGAAGGCGAGACATCTCGGCGCGAACAGTGACACCGTCCAATTCACCTTCGTCGAGGAGAACCGCAAGGTGATCGGCGCTGAGCCCTTCCGGATGTTCCGCGAGCAGAAGCAGGATCTCGGCGTGACGTTGTGAGACCGGAATCCGCTCACCGCCGCGTACGAGAGTCGGCCGTCCGCCGCCGAACGTCTCCAGCCTCGGAGCTGAGGCAGTGAGCGGGATCGGCGAGTTGATCAGGTGGAACCGCAGTTCCGATTCGGCGGCGGCCACCGTTGCACGAATCAACGACAACACTTCCGGGACGGCAACCCGAGGTCCACCGGTGATGTCGATGGCGCCGAGAATCTGTCCGGTCGTGGGGTCGTGGACAGGCGCGGCCGAACAACTCCAGTCGTGCACGGTGCGGTTGAAATGCTCCGAACCGAAAATCTGTACCGAATGATCGAGCGCGAGTGCCGTCCCCGGAGCATTGGTGCCGACGCGGTCTTCACTCCAGTCGGCGCCTTCGACAAAATTCATCGACAGTGCCCGGTCCTTGGCGGCGCTGTCGCCCTCCACCCAGAGCAACCGACCGTGTGCGTCGCTGATCGCGATCAGCAGGCCTGTATCCGCTGCATCCTCTACCAGCAGTTTTCGAACCACCGGCCGGATGAGAGACATGGGATGGGACGAGCGATAACTCTCGAGATCCAGCCCCTCGAGCATCTCCGGAGCACCGACGACGTCAGGATCGACGCCCTTGTTTCGACTACGCATCCAGGATTCGAGCACGACGGACCGCACGCGCGAATCGTCCGCTATTGCAGCCCCGTCGTGGGCGTCGATAAAGGATTGATGGGCACTCGACAGTCGACGTGCCAACACCGCTACGTCATCTCCGGGCCGCACTGCTACCCACGGGTTGCCGTACACAGCCTGTTCACGTGCCATATTCTGCGTTCCTCCGCTCCCCTGCCACTGTAGTGCCGATCACATCACAATGGTGAAGATGGTCGGTTGCTCTTCACGCCCGCGCAGCGTCACGCACCAGTTCACTTGCTCGTTCAGCCAGCATCACCGCAGTTGCATGGGGACCGCGAGTGGGAATCACCGGCATGATCGATGTGTCGACAATACTGAGTGCCTCGACGCCGAGGACACTGCATCGATCGTTGACAACCGCATCCGGATCGAACTCCGAACCCATGACGCAACTTCCCGACATGTGCAGCGACGTGCCCAACCGCGATTCGATCCACTCGTCCGAATATTCGATCTCGGGCCGCCGGATCATCCCGGTCTTCGCAATGGTTTCGAGCAGGTCCTCCGCGATCTGCATTCCCCGCCGGAGGACTCGACGATCGTGCGCTGAGTCGACGTAGTTGTATCGAATCCGCGGCGATCCACCGGGCGCCTTCGGATCGAGCTCGACGGTTCCGCGGCTGCGCGGAGCCATCAGCACCACTCCGATCCCATGATCCATCTGCGGAATTCCGGGTACCAAATCTGTGAACGACGCTGTGTACGGACGTATTTCGAGGTCCGCGTCGTTCAGAGCCATTTCCAGCACCGGGGTCTGCGGCCGCAATGCCTCCGGAACCGAATACCGGTAAGGCAGCAGCACTTCCGGGTGATCGACAAAACCCTGCCCCACGCCCGGAAGGTTGACCACCACCGGAACATCATGAGCCACAAGCTGATCAGCCGATCCGACGCCGGAAGTGAGGAGCAGGAGCGGCGTCGCAACCGCGCCGGAGCACACCACGATGTGGCGCCCGCGGATGCGCCGCAACGCTGTGCCGTCGAGGACATCGACGCCCACCGCCCGCGTCCCGGAGAACACGATCCGCAGCACGGTGACACCGACATCGACGGTGAGATTACGACGCCCCATCGCCGGCAACAGGTAGCCGACCGCAGTACTGATACGACGATGGTCCGAGATATTCAACGGGACCGGGCCGACGCCGTTCGAATCCGGCGCATTCTTGTCGGCGTCCTCGGGGAAACCCGCTGCACGTGCCGCGTCATGGAACCGACTGCTGAATGGATGCATGTCGTCGAGTTGGCGCCGACGCACCGGAATTGGACCATTGTCACCGTGATACGGCCCGCCGAAATCGTGATCGGTCTCCGACTTCCGGAAGTACGGCAGCACCTTCTCGTAACTCCAGGAATCGGGCCAGAGGTCAAAATCTGTGCGCGTGGCCCTCGCGAAGTACGCACCATTTACCGCGCCGCTCCCACCGAGAGTTCGCCCACGCGAGACGGTGGCGCGTCGACTTGGCGTCAATTCGACCGGATACGTCCAGGTGTGTTCACTAGCCGGTCCCACCGGGAGCAAATACGGATCATCGAGGACACCCGGAAGATCAACCGTCGAACGATATCCACTTCCTGCCTCGAGAAGAAGCACCTGTGCGGCCGGGTCCTCGCTGAGTCTCGCCGCGACCACACAGCCCGTGGTGCCGCCACCGACCACCACGAAGTCTGCGCGATCCGGAACGCTCACTTGGTGATTCGGGGCTTCAATGCCGCCAGGTCGCGCGCCTCGATCGCACCACGCCACAGGCCGAATCCGTACGCGACGTCGTCGGCCCGTTTGAACAACACGTACCGAACCGGACCCAAACCACCTGGCTCGCGGTGCCGATACCAGTCCACCAGCCCTTCACTGACGGCCGCGGCAATCGCCAATCGCCGGATCTTGCGTGAGCTGATCACCGCCAACAGCGTCACCGGCCAATAGTGACGGCACATCGCCGACGCCAATTGCCAGAACCCGCCCACAAATCCTTGGGCAGTGAGAATCGCCGCGATGCGCGTCGGCTGCGTCAGACCAGTGAACATCTTCCGCAACCGGAACACGGTGAACAGCAAAGCGCCGAGCGCTCCGGCCAACCCCGACTTGGTGAGCGTTGCTGCCGCAACACACGCGAACAGCGTCGAGACCGACATCGCCATGGGCGGCACCGAACCCGGATGGCGTGCAGCCAACGGCGCAGCGCCGGTTCCGTAGAAAGCTCGTCTGCTGAACCATTTGCCGAACTGAACCCGATGGTCATGGGCGACATTGGCAACCGGTTCGTAGCGCAGTCGCCAACCGGCTGACTGCAGGCGCCAGCAGAAATCGACGTCCTCGGCCACCTCGAGGTTTTCGTCGAATCCCTCGCAGTCCAGAGCCACGTCGCGCCGCACGATCATGGCCGCACTGGGTACGTACGACACCGGACTGCCGGACTTGACGGCGGCTTCCTTCCGCCCGAGATCCAGGGAGGAACGCATACTTTCATACCGAGCCAGTGACGTCCCGTAAGGATCGAGGGCCACAATTCGCGGCGCTACCAGCGCCACACCAGGATCACTGAAGTGCCCTAGCATCAGCTCGAGCCAGCCTGCTCGCGGAATGACGTCGGAGTCGAGGAACGCCACGAAACATGTTTGTGCCGAACGCAATCCCGTATTACGGGCCGACGAGGGACCACGCGCATACTCGTGCCGGACAACAGTGACAGTTCCCGTACCCGGGTAGTCCCGCCGCGGATCGAGAGGAACGTCGGACCCGTCGTCGACAACGATCACCGCCAGATCCTTGAGCACCGGCAACAACCGCTCGATGCCGGCAACGTTGTCCTTGACCGGAATCACGACAGTGACGTCAGCCGCCGACGGCGTCGACATGGGCCGAGGATTCGCGACGCCCGAATCGAGCAAATGGCGCGCCACCGCGGCGCTCTGGTGGTCGACAACCTCGAGGAAGCCGTCGCCGATCATCGCCGCTGCTGTCGGAGCCAGTTTGAGCATGCGCGTAGGCGAACCGCCGATGAGCACGCGGCCACCCGAGTACGTGCGAACTTTGGGATCCAACCGAATGCCGAAGCCGTCGGGGAGTCGTGCGGGTCGCATCAGGCGATCGTCAGGGAAAACACCGCGAATCGGTTCGGGTAGATCGCCCGCCCCCCATCGGTAACAACCATCACCGAAGCCTCCCATCCGGGCCCGGACTCCACCGGGCCAGTCCATCCGTCACACGTTGCACCAACTCGTCGAAAATGTGCGCGCCGTCCACGGCACTTGCCTGAACTGGATCACCCAGAACACCGTTATCCGACACAGCGACCATACCGCCCGAACGCAATCCTGGCATCAGGTCTGAGATAGGAGAAATATTTCCTACCTCCGCCAGGTTCATATCTACACATTCCGGCGAAAGGTGCAGTAAGAGGCTGGTTTCTGTCCTGCCCGCGTGGGCGTCCGCCCCCGGAACCGCACAAGGCACCCAAGCTGCATCCCGGCCTTCGTATCGCAACAGCGCCACAGCCTTTGCCAACGCCGGACCGTTTCCACCATGACCGTTGACAAACAGCACCCTCTTCGCCCACCGGAATGCCGACCGTCCGTACTCGACAACCACCATTTCCATGACCTCGGCGCCGATGGAAATCGTCCCGGCAAAACCCTCGTGCTCCCCGCTCGCTCCGTACTCGAGGGCCGGGGCAACCACGACGCCGGGAAGCTCGTTCGACACCGCCCTCGCAATTCGGGTATCGGTGTCCAGCGGCAAGTGCGGGCCATGCTGCTCGAAAGAACCGACCGGAACCACGACGGTGTGCGCAGACCCCTCGAGTCCTGGGCTCGGGATAGCGGACAGTTCACGGGTTTCGGTCATGATGAGATCATATTCGTCGGCCGTTCGCGCATGGGCAGCGCACATGCCCCGGCACAAAGATCCCCCTACAGTGACCAGAAGTCAAAGTCTGCCATTTCAATCAAGGGCGGATAACAGCACGAAAGCGTCGCATGACGAAGCACCAATACCTCTGGTACCCAGAAGTATTCGGCACCTAATTGCTACAGCAGGGTTACTTCTTGCACACGGCGTGCTGCTCGCGACTGCAACCCTGGCGACACCAGGAGATCACCGAGTCGCGTCACCAGAAAGACGAAAATTACTGCATATCAACAACTATCGGATCTAGATTCAAGAAACCTGTCCGATATGTCCCTAGGAATCGAAATCCTGTTCGACTAAAATTAGTGCATGGACAGTCGGGAAGCGTGGCAATACGACGGCGAGGGCCTCAAGAGCGAGGTTCTCGACCTCGCTCGCGCCCGGCACGAGATGCAGTCCCGCATGGTTGTGATGATCACGGAAATGTTCACCCGCGACACCCTCGGCGGCCAAGGATTCCGCGCCATCGCGCAGTGGCTGCACCTGTCCACCAATCTCGAGATCGGTGAATGCAGCCAACTTGTCGGCCTGGCGCGGTTGTTCATGCTCGAACCTGTTGTCGGACAATCTTTTCACGACGGCGACATCGACGCGTTGAAAGCGCGTCAGGTCGCCCACTTCTGCCAGCGCCCGCCCAAGAACATGAGCCTCGCCGACGTCGAGAAAGCCCGCGAGATCCTCCTGGCCCTCGCCTCGAAGAAGGTCACCGACTGCGATTCCGTCCGCGCGGCCATTAGACGGATCCAGAAGCAGTACGGCAACCGTGCCGACGGAGTGCCGGCCGGTGAAGATTCCGAGCTCAACGAGTTCTACGCCTCCCGCGGACTGTACGGGCGAGTCAGCGTGAAAGGTGACCTCGACGCCGTCAACGGTGCCCGTCTCATCGCATTACTGTCCGCCCTCTCGGCGCCCACACCGGAGAAGGACGGTGTGAAAGACGGACGCACCCCGGCACTTCGACGCGCCGACGGGTTCTGCGAAATGCTGCGCCGCTACGAAGCCGCGGGCCTCGGTCCCGTCGAAGGCGGCGTGAAACCGCACCTGACGATCACCGCCACCGCAAAAGACATGACCGATCTTCAGGCCCTCAAAGACATGTTGCCTTCCACCGAGGAACTCGGGTACGCGATCACCAACTGGGCCGGCCCCATCAGCCTCGACACCGCCCGAATGCTGGCCTGCGACTGCGAGGTCACCCGAATCCTCCTCGACGGCAACGGTGTTCCGCTCAATCACGGCATGAAGGCACGCCTTGCCAGCGTCCCGCAGCGGCGGGCCTTGACGGTGCGAGATGGTGGATGTGCCTTCCCCGGTTGCGGCACTCCACCGGGCTGGTGCGATGCCCACCATCTGATCCACTGGCTCGATGACGGCCCCACGGACCTCGACAACCTGATCCTGCTGTGCGGTCACCACCATCGGATGATGCATCACACCGAGTGGCGAGTCGACATCGGAGACGACCGAAAAACCCGGTTCTATCCACCAATGTCCGTGGATCCGTACCAAGTTCCCGTTCCCGGGAACACACCACCAACAGCAGCCTGAGCAACCACCATGTGCACCGGGGATCAAACACGCCCCGGTGCACACGCCTGCGTGCGATTAGAGGCTCACTGCAACCCTGTGACCTTCAATGACGGCACTGTGCGAACGCCTCGGCGACAGAGCATCACCAATTCGGTAGACCTCGAAGGAACTGCCATGCAGCGCATTCCACAGTTCATCCACCGGTTCCTGCTGCGTCGCAAACACCACCCAGTCCGCAGCAACAGACTCGGAGACTCCCGTGGGATGGTGCACCAGTTCGACAGTCACTGGACCTTCGCCGTGCACGGCGGTCACCATCAGATCCGTACGCTGAACTATCGACTTCTCATGCGCCCGACGGTTCCAGCCTTCGAAATCCAAAGTGATACTCAAATCTTGGGCCACAACCATCCCGTTGGTGGCGATCGTGACGGCGCACCCGCGATCTGCGAGGAACTCCGCCACCGACGCGCCCTGGTGGAATCCCAGTTCGTCGAACACCAATACGGAACCGCTCGGCAGCACCTTCCCGTCGAGCACGTCGCGAACACCCACAACTCTGCGCAGGTCGCCCGCCCACACCGGGCGCACCGGCTTTGCTCCCGTCGCCACCACCACCACATCGGGGGCCAACTCGATCAGCCTCTGCGCTGTCACTTCAGTATCGAGTTCGATGGCGACTCCGTCTCTGCGGCATTCGGATTCGAGGTTTCGGATCAGATCACCCAGTTCCCGGCGAGCAGGCATCACGCAGGCAGTACGGATCTGGCCACCAAGAACGGCGTCGCGCTCGAACAGCGTCACCCGATGCCCACGCTGCGCGGCGGTAGCCGCTGCCTGCAGACCAGCCGGCCCGCCGCCGACAACAACTACGCTGCGGCCCTGCAACCGCGGCCGGGGTAAAGCAACGGACTCTCGTCCGGCCCGTGGGTTCTCCGTGCAGCCCAACCAACGGTTGAGCCCCATCCGTCCGACGCATTCTTGGTTGCAGGAGAGGCAGGTTCGCACCTGCGAGGGCTGGCCCGCGCGTGCCTTGTTCACAAAATCAGGGTCTGCGATCTGACCACGCACTACCCCCACTAGATCGCACAGCCCCTCGTCCAACGCCTGCTCAGCCTGTTCCGGTGACTTGAATCGGCCGACACCGATCACGGGAAGTGACACCACTTCCTTGATCGCCGATGGAATGAAGTTCGCGTAACCTTTCGGCACCGCCATCGATGCCTCGATCAAATGCAAAGTCTCTGTGGCCATGCCGATAGCGGTGTTGATGTAGTCGACCTGACCGTCGGCTTCCACCAGCTGCGCAGTCAGGACCGCGTCAGGCAACTCGATACCACCGCTGGTTCCTTCGTAACCGCTCAGACGAACTCCGAGAATTCGATCAGGGCCGATGGCGCGGCGAAGAACTCGCAACACTTCCAGGAGGAACTGGGCACGGTTCTCAGTAGCACCGCCGTACCGATCCGTTCGCTGGTTTGTCGACCGCGCCAGAAATGCTCGGACAATCGACGACTGCGACGCCTGCAATTCCACGCCGTCGAACCCGCCGGAGATACAGTTGCGCGCGACCAGCGAAAAACCGTCGAGGATCTCCGCGATATCGCCGTCGTCAACAGCTTTGGGGACTTCCCGGAACAGTGGATCGGCTATAGCACTGGGCGCCCAGAGCGGGAGCCTCGAATACGTTCCGGCGCCCTGTCCTCCATTGTGATTGATCTGAGCGAGGATCACCGACCCGTGCGCATGCACGGCATCGGTGATCCGGCGATAGCCCTCGACCACCTCGGGCCTGTATCCGGCGATCATCTTCTCGTACGGTCGATCCGACGGATGAGTCGAATGTTCCTCACTGATGATCAAGCCGGCGCCACCTCGCGCCCTCGCCTCGTAATACGCGGCATGCTGCGCCGTCGGCAACCCGTTCTCTGCATAGTTGGTCAGGTGCGCAGAGAACACCACCCGGTTACGCAGGGTGAAATCGCGCAGGCGCAGCGGCTCGAAGAGGCGAGGATATGGCGTCATCAGACCTTGGAGTTACCTTGATCAAGAGCGATGTGGCTTGCCGTCACGGTGCGTGAACCGTCACCGGCCAACCACACGACGGTATCGGAGATCTCGTCGGGCTCGGCAAAAGCCGTCTCCGTGAGAATGGGGGTGAAGTTCGGGAGGTATTGCGGGTAGTTCTGGAACACGGCGAGAGCGCCCTGATCAACACCCATCGGGGTATTGACCCCGTACGGATGGATGGAGTTGACGCGAATCCTGTACTCCCCCAGTTCCTTTGCCGCTGCCTGAGTGAGACCGACCAAACCGAACTTTGCGCTTCCGTAGTGCGCCTGACCGGGCATCGCCTTCAGTCCGGCGACCGAACTGATCACGACGATCGAACCACCACGCCCACCCTCGATGATGGACGGCACGGCCGCTTTGAGCGTTTTCCACACACCGGTGAGGTTGATGTCGATGAGGGTTTCCCACTGCTCGTCCGACATCTCCCAGAATCGATTCCAGTTGCAGACGCCCGCATTGGCCACCACGATGTCGAGTCGACCGAACTGCTCGACTCCGTCCTTCACCACAGCAGCGAGCGCGGCACTGTCTCGAACGTCAGCCTCACGCGCGAGGATCTTGCCACCCTCGGCCTCGACCAGGCGGACGGTCTCAGTGAAGTCTTCCGGGGTCGCTGCGTCGTAGGTGTTGTGCTCGGCAACAGCACTGCAGACGTCGATCGCAATGATCGACGCGCCCTCCCTGGCCAAGCGAATTGCGTGTGAGCGGCCCTGACCACGCGCCGCGCCGGTAATGAATGCAACACGGCCTTCGAGTGAACGTACCTGGGTCATGAATCGATCCTCTCCACGGAATTGAAACCTGTTCCAGTAGTAAACCCTGCGCGGCGCCCTTCGTGGATGGATTCGAGAACAGTTCTCGGAGCAATCGTGTCGCCGACGCCGGCCCACACCGAATAATCGCCTGCCGAATACTGCAGGGAGTTGTCAGGCAATCGAGGCGAGCAGTCGATCACGGTCGCGCACCGGATTTCTGCAGCGACATCCGTGTAGACGTTCTCGACGTGCACACAGCCGTCGACAACCGCACGTACCCGCGAGGAACACACTCGGTTCACCCCAGCCTGCTGAAGTCTGGTGTTCGCTCCGACAAGGTCGCCACTCATACCCAACCGCGAACCGACGATTGTGTCAGGTGTGACGATCGAGACGTCGAGTCCGCACTCTGCCAACTCCTCCGCAAGCGCAACGGCTACCGGCCCACCCAACGGATCCACAAGAACAACAGGGCCTTTGATCGAATCGCCGCCAAGCCTCTGCGCCTGCGCCGCGTCCATCCAGAGAACGGATGTGTCGACGGAGTACGTCGGCGGCCTGGGAATACTGCCCGACGCGATCACCACGCCTCCACGGCCTCGTGCGTCGTCGATCTCCGGTGGGCTGACTGTGTGCTCGGTCAGCATGGTGACGCCGCTGCGACGGCATTCGTCTTCGAGCCACTGTGCAAGCAAGGAAAATCGACTGCGCCCCTTCCCCTGCGCAAAGGTTCGGATCATCCCGCCGAACCGTGACGATTGTTCTGCAACGGTGACGGCAGCGCCGCGCCCGGCCAGGATTCGTGCAGCTTCCAATCCCGCAGGTCCGCCCCCGACCACAAGCACCGGGCCGGTAATCGAATCCTGCTCGCGCTCATCAGGATCGATCGTCTCGAATCCGGCAGTCGGATTTCCGACGCACGTCACCACCGGATTACGCGGATCGCGCACGAGGCACGTTTGATTGCACAGAACGCACGGACGCGGCTGATCTCCGCGGGCTGACTTCACCACCAGGTCCGGGTCGGCGATCTGCGCTCGGGTCATTTCCACAAAATCCACATGCTCGAGCGCGTCATGGGCGTCCGCGATGTCGACGACGCTCCCCTGCAACACAACCGGAATCGAAACTGCGGCCTTGACGGATCGGCACAGTTCACGATTGAAGTTCGGTTCTGCGTGAAAGTCCGGGCGATACCCCGCGGTCGAGTAGAGACCGCCGCGCACCACAACCAGCAGATCGAGATACCGTTCCAGTTCACTGGCATACCCGACCGCGAGCTCCGGCGTGACGCCCGCCCACGGCGCCTGCTCGTCGCACGACATCCGGAGGGAAACCACACGGTTCGCACCGACAGAGCCGCGAACTGCGTGCAGGACTTCCCGCAGCAGCGTCAGCCGATCACGTCCGTACCTGTCCCCGCGCGTATTGGTCAACCCCGAAAGGAACTGCCGCAGAATGCTTCGCGGGCCGGCATCTATCTCGATGCCGTCCATCCCGGAGTTCACCGCAAGCGCTGCCGATGTACGGAAACCCTCGACCACAGCGTCGATGTCGTTCTGTTCCATCATCATCGGCAGCTCGCGTGTCACCGGATCAGCGACCCTCGACGGCCCCCACAGAACCGACTGCGAGTAGGCGCTCGATCCCTGCATCCCGGTGTGCCCCAGGCTCGCGAGGACCAGGGAGCCGTGCGCCGCGCATGCCGATGAGATCGCTCGCCAACCCGGCCCACACCGAGATGCCAGCGGCGCACGCTCGTATGGCCAGTCGTTCTCCAGAACCGACGCCGTTTCGGTGACTACGATCCCGGCTCCGCCCTCGGCGCGGCGCTGGTAGTACGCGCGGTGCCGATCCGAGAAACCTCTTCCCACAGCAAGATTGGTCTCGTGCGGACCGAAAACAACCCTGGACCGGACAAGGTGTCCGGCCAGGGTTGTGTGTTCCTGAAGGCTCAACTCACAGCTCGATCAGAGCCAGAGGTTCAGCTCGCGCCCAGCGTGCGGGTGAAGCCCTCCGGAATGACCAGGTCATCTTTGCTGAGCTCGGTGATGGACGAGTGGCCGAGACCCATGAGTCCCGAGTCGATGCCCATACGCATGAGGTCGAGCACGTTCTCGACACCGGCCTGACCGTTTGCCGAAAGGCCCCACAGGTACGCGCGGCCGAGCATGACTGCCTTGGCTCCGAGCGCAAGAGCCTTGACGACGTCGCCGCCGCGTCGGATGCCGCCGTCGAGAACAACTTCCACCTGATCGCCCACAGCTTCGGCGATCCCCGGGAGCACACGGATCGGCGCCGGGGTGCCGTCGAGGTTGTTGCCACCGTGGTTGGAGACGGAGATCGCGGAGACACCGGCGTCGACTGCACGCTTGGCGTCGTCGATACGCATGATGCCCTTGAGCATGAACGGGCCACCCCACTGCTCACGCAGCCACGCGATGTCTTCCCACGTCGGAAGCGGAGTCTGCATCCACTCGCCGTACGCGCCGAAGAACGTCGGTGCCGGCTGGCCGGGAGCCGCGAGGTTGGGTGTTGTCAGGTCCGGGATCTTGCCGGTCTTGGCGAACTCCAACAACCACTTCGGGCGCATGATGCCTTCGGGCGCGAACTGGAACATGGCCTTGAGGTCCATCTTTTCGGGGATGGACGGGCTGCCCCAGTCGCGGCCGTACGAGAAGGACCAGTCGGTGGTGATGATCAGGCCCTTGGCGCCGGCAGCGCGAGCGCGCTCCATACGCTGTAGGAGCACGTCGCGGCTACCGACCCAGTACATCTGGAAGAACACCTGCGGGTTGGCCGCAGCGACCTCTTCGATGGACTTGCTGGCAAAAGAACTCAGGCCGATGGCCGTTCCCCGCGCCGCAGCGGCCCGTGCAACCGCCACCTCACCGTCGGGGTGCACTGCCTGCACACCGGTCGGCGAGATCATCACCGGAAGCGAAATGTCCTGCCCCATAATGGTGGTGGCCATGTTCCGCTCGTTCGGCAATCCGGCCGCGTGCGGAGCGAAACCCAGTTCGCTGTATGCCGCGACATTGTCGTCGACGGTCAGACCCTTTTCGGATCCAGCCACCAGCGCTGCATACACGGACTTGGGCAACCTCTTCTGCGCACGTCGCTGTGCTTCAGCGACGGTCTCGAAGAATGCGTTCTTTGCCATCAATCAAACCTCTCGTATCGCAAGTAGCCAGAAAAGCTACTTACATTCCCGCTAGCGGGTTTTCGTCACAAATCTTGGCGGGGGGACGCATCATCAGTGTCAAGGGCACCGATGCGCGCGGGGTTTTACGTTGACCTGATCGTGAGTGGTCGACGCTGGACTTGGGGATCTCTCCCGCGCCGGCCAACGCCATTTCACCGTTTCCGATGACGCATTCGGGATCGGGTCCGTCCATCGGCAGGCCGGTGAAGAACTTGGCTGCCATGCAGCCGCCGCGGCAGGAGTCGTAGTGGTTGCACTTGCTGCACGCGCCACCGGTCTGCGGCGAACGCAGTTCCTGGAACAGGTCCGAATGCTGCCAGACGTGCTGGAAGCCACCGTCTTTCACGATGTTGCCGGCGAGGAACTGATCGTGAATCGCGAACGGGCATGCGTAGACGTCACCGACCGGGTCGATCAGGCACACAACTCGGCCCGCGCCGCACAGGTTCAAACCGGGCAGTGCATCGCCGAACGCAGAGAGATGGAAGAAGGAGTCGCCCGTCAGGACGCCCTCACCGTTGGCGACCAGCCAGTTGTAGAGCTCACGCTGCTGCTCGGGACGCGGATGCAGATCGTCCCACACATCGGCGCCGCGGCCTGAAGGACGCAGGCGAGTGATGCGCAGGGTCGCGTCGTACTTGTCCGCGAGAGCCTTGAACTCGTCGAGCTGGCTGACGTTGTGCCGCGTGACGACTACGGAGATCTTGGCGTCCTTGAAGCCGGCTTCCTTCAGGTTGGCAAGCGCACGCTCGGCCATCGCGAACGAACCAGGCCCGCGCACAGCATCATTGACCTCAGCGGTGGCGCCGTCGATGGAAATCTGCACGTCGACGTAGTCACTGGCCGCAAGGCGCGCAGCAACCTTCTTGTCGATCTTCACGCCGTTGGTGGAGAACTTCACGCCGACCTGGTGGTCCGTCGCGTAGTCGACGAGCTCCCAGAAATCGGAACGCACGGTCGGCTCACCGCCACCGATGTTGACGTAGAAAACCTGCATACGCTGCAGCTCGTCGATGATGGCCTTGCACTGCTCGGTGCTCAGCTCGTTGGGGTCGCGGCGACCCGACGACGACAGGCAGTGCACGCAGGACAGGTTGCAGGCGTAGGTAAGTTCCCACGTCAGGCAGATGGGGGCGTCGAGTCCGAGTTCGAACTGATCGACGAGGCGACCCACCGGTGCCGGTGTGGAGGGATGTTCAAGAACTGAGGTCATGGCTGTGTCCTCGCAAAGAAATGAAGCGGGCGAACGTGCAGAGGGCTGTTCCGCACGTGGGAGCGAGCGAGCGACTCAGACAGGCACAATCATGTGCGAGTCGGCGAGAGTGCTCAGCGCGCGGGCATATTGGGGAGCCGCGTCATCTTCGATGCCTTGCGCACGTAGTGCGGACCGGACATCAGGATGGTCTGGCAACGCCTTGACCACCGCAACGATGGTCGTGTTCTTCAGGAACGAGAGCTTGCGCGTTCCGAAGTGGTAGAGCAACGCCCCGAAAGGTTCGGGGCGAAGCGCTACCTGCGGGTGGAGTTTCCACCCCGCATCGAGATTCAAAGCAGGCACGGTCAGTACACGCCGCACATGCCGTCGATCGAAACCTCTTCGACCAGCGATTCTTCGATGAGGTCGTTGTCGAGTGCCTTATTGTCACGATCGGACATGGATTCCTCCTGAATCTGTGGTCACGAGTGGGACTTCACTGTGACTCGGTTCACCACTGTAATGGCATCGAGTGCAGAATGACAGACTGGGAGCAGAAAAAGTATGCGAAGCCGCAAAAACCCGTCCGCTCGGATAGGTCGTCGCCCCTCCACTACCAGGGAGGGAATCAGCACGGTCGGCATCGAACTCTTTTCCACGCTCGGCTTCAACGAGGTCAGTGTCGATCAGATCGCCGACGCCGCCGGAATCGCTCGCCGGACGTTCTTCCGCTACTTTCCGTCCAAGAACGCTGTGCCATGGGGCGACTTCGACGGTCATCTGGCTCAGATGCGTGAACACTTCAATTCGCTGCCCGAGGACATGCCGCTTGTCGACGCCCTCGAATCCGCACTACTGACGTTCAACACGTTTCCCCCGGAAGAGACTGCTGTGCACCGTAACCGGATGGAACTCATCCTCACCGTGCCCACGCTTCAGGCATACTCGGTGGTGATGTACGAAGGCTGGCGCCAGGTTGTCGCCGAGTACGCTGCCAAGCGAATGAACCTCGAACCGACCGATCACGGTCCGCGGACTGTGGGCTACCTTCTGCTCGGTGTCGCGATGGCCGCCTACGAACAGTGGCTCACCGACGACGCACTTGAACTACCCGAACTTCTGCGAACCGGAACACAGTCCTTGCGCACCGGTATCAGCATCTAGGAAGGCCCACCATGTCAGCACCCGCCGCACCGGTCATGGATTCACTTGCGCCCTCGACACCCGGGCGATGGTCGTTCGGCCACGTCACGGTCGAGCGGGTGGCGTCAGGTCCCCTCACTCTCGATCGCAGTGACGGCACGCTGCTGGTGCGGCATTCCCTGACTGCGGACGACCTCAGCGAACGGCTCGTCGCTGGCGTGACCGCCTCGATCCAGGACGCCGACTTCGGGCAGGACGAATTCGAACTCACGATGGTGGGACTGGTTCGCTCCACCGTCGACGGAGCCCTCGAATCATGGACCACCTACTACCGGAACTCACTGCGCGAACTCCTGGACGGCAGCGCCGATTTTGCGCCCATCCACGAGAAAGCACACGAACTCGTGCGCGGCTCCGTCCTCGACCTCGGGTCGTGTTTCGGATTCCTGCCGTTGCGCCTCGCCGGCGCCGGAATGGACGTCACTGCGACGGATATCCTGCCCGGAACCATGATCCTGCTCGACGCGGTTGCCCCAGAACTGGGTATCACGATCAACACACTGATCTGCGACGCCGGTGAGGTACCAACACCCGACAAGAGTGCGGATACCGTCACGGCAATTCATCTGCTCGAACATGTCGACAATGCCGTGGGAGAGAAGGTGATCGCGCAGGCCCTGCGGATCGCCCGAGAGCGTGTTGTCATCGCCGTCCCGTTCGAGGACGAGGCAACTGCATGCCACGGGCACATCCGGACCTTCGACCTCGAATCACTGCGCGCCGTTGGCGAGAAGACCGGCGCGGCGTTCGAGGTGTTCGAACATCACGGTGGATGGCTGATACTCGATGCGCGGTAAGTGCTAGCCGGCATCTTCCTTCAGGGTATGCGCCACTAGAGCATTGGCATGTCCGTGCCCCAGCCCGTGCTCGGACTTCAGCCAGGTGACCAGTTCCATGTGCTTTGTCAGGTCGGAACTGCGAATCAGCTCCTGCCACTCGCTGATCGGCCGTCCGTATTTCTTCTCGATCGACGGAAAATACGACGCTGGGCCTTTCACCGGTTCAGTCATGACCCGGAATCTACAGCCGCCATGCGTGCGTCGCGCGTCATTTACGACGATCTCGCGAGGTGCGTCGTCATCGTGTAGTCCTTGCTCGGCCCGGTCACCGTCCACTCGACGGACCACGCAGCCTGCGCGTCTGTTGTGGCTTCCTCGACATCGATGTCGATGCGGCCCCGGTATGTATCTGCGCCGCACAGATGCTCGACGTCGTCTCCCGGCGCCCAGTCGTGAAACTCTCGACCGTCCTCGAAGGTGACTGCCCACTCGCCGTCATGCTGCTCGATGAACAGAGTGCGGAAAACCGGCAACTCCAGGTCGCCGTCGAACAATGTCCCGCTTTCGAACCAGCGCAGTCGGCCGTCACCGGCATCTTCGATGGTGGTTGTTCCCGTGACGCGTTTTGTAACTTCTGCACGGCGGTCGACGATCCTTCGTTCGAAGTTCCACTCCCCTACCAGTGCGTTTGGATCGAGGTGCCTGTCGTTGACCATCTCCCGATTCTAGTGGCTCGGTAGGTGGCGTATGTTCCGAGTACAGGCCTACCCGCAGGAGATCCAGAAGAACATGAACGATTCTGCCGCCCTTCACCATCGCTCCGTCTACGCCGAAGATCTTCGGATCGGCCAGATCATGGAGTTGAGTTCATACACGGTCTCGGAGCAGGAAATTGTCGACTTTGCGACGCAATGGGACCCTCAGTGGTTCCACACCGACAAAGAGGCCGCCGAATCCGGCGTGTTCGGCGGCTTGATCGGCAGCGGAGTACACACTTTGGCAATTTGTCAGAGACTTGTGGTCGCAAGCATTTACGACCGATGGAACGTCATTGCCGGCAAGTCCATGCGCGACGTACAGTTCCTGCGCCCACTCCGTCCCGGCGACACCTTGAGCGGCACGCTCACCGTTGACGACGTAGTACTCGACACGCGCTCGCGTGGACTGGTGACTACAACCGCCGAATTGGTTGATGCGCAGGGTAATCGCATGTTCCAGGTTGTCACAGACGCGTATCTCCACTGTCGACCGACATCGTGACCGAGCCGCTACATTCGGATGTCTCGGCGTGCAAACGCAGCAATCGCCGACGCACCGAGAGCTAGTGCCAGAGCGGTCAACACAACCAGCGGCAAAGCGGTCACGGCTTCGGCGGGTGCGGTGGGAACGTGAGTGAACGGTGAAAGGTCCAGGACTACTTGGGGAAGCTTGAACAGCACGCCGAATTGCCCGAGAACGATGCAGGCCGCAAAAATACCCCACGACAGCGACGACGCAATCGCCGGAAACAGTCCGAAAACCAAAGCCACGACTGCAAGAACGACCAGCACTGCCGGCAGATAGGCCAGCGCCGCGCCTGCCATCCGCACAGTGTTGCCCGCGATATCGTCGGTAACCAGACCGAACGCGAACCCGGTGAACACGCCCGCAAGAATGTGCGCGAGCACCACCCCGCCGACAACGGTGCTTACGTGCGAAAGCATCCACTTCCAGCGCGGAAGTGCCGTGGACAACAGCGGTTCCAACCTTCCCGAGGATTCTTCGCCATGCATGCGGAGAATGCTCTGAACCGCATATGCCGCAATGACTATCGACAGGAAACCCAACGCGGTCGCCAGGTAGGAATCGACCAATGCGGCTGATCCCCCACCGAGCTGCTCGAAAAGGTCAGCAGTCTGCTGCGACGAACCCACCAACTGGTCGATCTCGTTTCCGACTGCCCCGTACGAGAATCCGAGAATGACTACCGAGAATAGCCACCAGAACATCGTCACTCTCTGCATGCGCCACGCCAGACCCCACGCCGACGGCAACCAGCGCGCCGCGACCGGTGGCCCCGGCCTCGGCTGGACCAGTCCCGCTCCCTGGTCACGATGACCGATGAGCACAAAGGCAATCCCGATGTGAACTACGGCAAAACCGAAGAGCAGCAGCAGTATCCACCAGGCGTTGTCGTCGTACGGTCGTATCTGCTGCGCCCACCCGATCGGCGAGAGCCACGACATCCACCCACTGACCACGCGGGTACCGTCGTCGACCACGGTGCTGTCGACGTCGCCGATCGCCCGTAGCATGAACGCAATTCCGATGGCCGCGCCCGCGATACCGTTGGCCGTGCGAGCACCGTCCGTGATTTGAGCCGCAACAGCCGCAACGCCGGCAAACGCGATACCGGTGCCGCCGATCGCCGCTCCCAGCGCCAGCGAGCCGTCCGCCGGAAGCCCGATGGCCACCAGACCGATTGCACTGGCAAGAGCCAGAACGATATTCGCACCGATCGTGACAACAAGTGCCGACGTCAGTAGCGCACGCCTACCGACAACCGCCGCACCGATCATCTCGGCGCGCCCGGTCTCCTCGTTCTGCCGAGTGTGGCGCACCACCGCCAGCGTGCTCATCAATGCCGCTGCCAACGCAAACACCAGAACGCCCTGGCTGGCAACTATCGCGCCCTCGGAGTATCCCGACACGATGCCGTTGGTGGCCAACGCCACGGGTGAGACTGCGGATCCGACTGCAACGGAACGCAATTCCTCCGGAGTGCTGTACAGTCCACCCACGCTGGCAGCGACAAAAATCAGAAACACGGTCAGCGAAATCAGCCAGACCGGGAGCTGAATTCGATCGCGTCGCAAGGCAAGCCGAACCAACCGTGATGTACCGGTGAACTGGGTACCTTGGTGAACGTCGACCGGGCTGATCGTGGCAGTCACGGCCGCGCCCCCGATTCCGCTCGCAGATGCTCCGAACTCTCCTTCGCTCGTTCGTCCCCGTAATGACGAAGGAACAGTTCTTCGAGAGTTGGCGGTGTGGACGTCAGCGCCACGATCCCGAAGCCGACAAGGTGTTCCATCAGTGCGCCGAGCCGAACACTGTCGACCTCACACTTCGCGTGATCACCATCGACGAGCACGTCGTACGTGCCCTCGAAGGCGTCGAGTCCGGCGACCGGTGTGCGCGTCGTGACCGATACCGATGTACGGGTCAGATGCCGCAGTTCCGACAGCGTTCCGGACTCCACCGTTTGCCCTTCACGGATGATGCTGACACGATCGCACAGCGCTTCCACCTCTGCCAGAATGTGGCTCGACAGCAAAACCGTCTTCCCGGCATGGGCCAACTCGTGAACGCAGTCCTGGAAAACCGCCTCCATCAACGGATCGAGACCGGACGTCGGTTCGTCGAGAACATAGAGTTCGACGTCCGAAGCGAACGCGGCAACGAGTGCCACTTTCTGCCGGTTGCCTTTCGAGTATGTTCTCGCCTTCTTTCTGGGATCGAGTTCGAAACGATCGAGTAACTCTGCGCGCGTAGACACATCGATCCCGCCTCGCAGGCCGGCGAGTAGGTCGATGGCCTCACCTCCGGTCAAATTCGGCCACAGATTCACCTCGCCCGGCACGTATGCCAGACGCCGATGCAGGGCGACGGAATCACGCCACGGATCGCCGCCGAGGACCGTTGCTTCGCCGGAATCCGAACGCAGCAGGCCGAGCAGTACCCGAATGGTGGTCGACTTGCCTGAACCGTTCGGCCCGAGAAATCCGTGAATCTCGCCTTCGGAAACCTCGAGATCCAAGCCGTCCAACGCTCGGGTTGGTCCGAACGTCTTGACCAGGTCTTTCACCGAAACTGCGGCACCCATGAATTCGACCGTACGCTGATTTCACAAATGTGTGAAGATAGAAAAACGTAAAGATCGGACACTCCCCGATGACCGACATGACCGCCCGACATGAACCGCCCGACCATCCCGACAAGAGCCGGCACTTGGTCGAGCGCCTCTCGCTGGTGCTGATCGACATGGGCTTCCCGCCCATGCCGGCACGCGTCTGGGCAGCTTTGATGACCAGCAATCA
This sequence comes from Rhodococcus sp. AD45-ID, assembly GCF_003023755.1. Classification (NCBI taxonomy): domain Bacteria; kingdom Bacillati; phylum Actinomycetota; class Actinomycetes; order Mycobacteriales; family Nocardiaceae; genus Rhodococcus; species Rhodococcus sp. AD45-ID. The sequence goes on from NZ_PYHL01000001.1 coordinate 948,568, forward strand.
GCCGTCGTCGACTCCCGGCGATCTCGGTGAGGTGCTCGGCGTGAGCGCGGCAGCCATTTCCGGCGCGGTGCGATACCTGCTACAGGTCAGCCTGATCGAACGCGACGCCGTTCCGGGATCAAGGCGTCAGCACTACCGCGTCAGTGTAGACCTGTGGGCCGACGCGTTTGTCACCAAACAGTCTGCGCTGTACCAGGTATCGGAGGTAGCAGCAGAGGGCATTCGCGTCCTTGGCGAAGGCACACGCGGCGGCGACCGGATGGCCGACCTTCGCGACTTCTTCGACTTCATGGCCGCGGAGATGCCGCGGATGCTGGCCGACTGGCGAGCAACGCGCGTCTAGATCAATCCCTGTTTGCTGGCCGCATAGACTGCCTCGGCACGCCGACTCACCTCGAGTTTGCGCATGATATTGCTGACATGGAACTTCACCGTCGTCGGTGAGATGAACAATCTCTCACCGATCCTGATGTTGGACAATCCATTTGCGAGCAGCCGCAGGACCTCGAGTTCGCGATCCGTCAACCGGTCCTTGGTTGTGGACTGGCCGTTCAACGAGCGCACCACAGCGGAAGCACTACGCGAGTCGAATGCACTCTCGCCGCGAGATACCGCCCGGATTGCCCGGACCAGTTCGGTGGTGTCGACGTCTTTGACAACGTATCCACGCGCCCCGGCGTGCACAGCGCGAACCACCAGTTGGTCGTCGAGAAATGTGGTGAGAACCAGTAACCCGAGTTTCGGATGCGCCACGGACAACTGCGAGCACAGCGTCAATCCCTCGTAGTCCGAACTCGCCGAGAGTTTGAGGTCCATGAGGACGATGTCGGGACTCACCCGATCGACAACCGACAATGCCTCCGGCAACGACGATGCCTCGCCGACAATGCGCAGATCGTTTTCCCTCTCGAGCACCGATCGCAGCCCTTGCCGCAGTATCGCGTGGTCGTCGACGAGCACGATCCGAACTACGCGACTCTCGGTGGGCCGGACAGGATCTCTGTGCCCGACGTGGCCGGCGGAGACGGGGCGTGCTGTGGTCATCATTCCTCGATCTCGGTTGTGGGACAGGCATCTTCGGCGCCGGTCTCAGTATCACTGTCAGGCTTGTCGGCGAGCGGCACCCGAACCAACACTTGGACTCCCCCGATCCTCGCGCGACGAACATCGAGCGTGCCACCCAATTCGCGTGCCCGGGACTGCATGTTGGCCAAGCCCCTGTGCCGCCCGTCGAGATCGTTGCTCGCCGCCAGTTTGAGGATCAATCGCATCCGCGCGGGGTCTCCGTCACCGTCGTCCGAGATGGACAAGACCACGGTATCGGTGCGATACGTCAACCGGAGAACCGCCCGAGTGGCGTGGGCGTGAACGGCGGCGTTGAAGAGTGCTTCGCCCGCGATCCGCAGCAATGCATGTTCGGTTTCACCGGGAAGCTCGGCCGGTGTGCCGCCGACACGAAGACTTACGGCCAACTCGTCGGGCATGTGGACCACGCTGAGTTGCTCGAGCATCTCCGGTAACGAGGTCCGGCCTTCATCCGACGAGTGGTTGAGCGCGTAGATCGCCGAGCGCAGTTGCTCCACGGCCCGCCTCGTCAGATCCTTTGCCAGATCCAGTCTTTCACTTCGCTCGGCGTCGGGAATGTCACTGCGGCACACTTCGATCTGCATACCCGCTGACAGCACCGCCTGGGTCACGCTGTCGTGGAGTTCACGGGCGATACGATGGCGTTCGTCGTCGACGACCTGGTGCCGGTGCGCCACCCCGAGTTGACGTTGCGTCGATTCCAGCTCACTGTTTCGCACCGCCAGATCGGCGGCAGTTCGATTGGCCTCGGCAAATGCCTCTTCGGCACGCGACAACAAGAGTTGTCCGCGCTGATACAGAGCCGAATTCTGCAGCGCAACAGCCGTTTGACTGGCCAAGATGCTGAGAACTGCGCCGTCGGTGGAATCGAGCGTGCGATTCTGCGGAGTCCAGGCCGCAAATGCGCCCACAACACCACCCCCGAGCACGATCGGCACAAACGCGTAGTGCGGATCGACCACGGAATTCGATTCGATACTGCCGCACCGAATGTCGTTGAGACAATCCACGACGTCGTCCGGCAGCGGTGGACCCTCGACGTTGTCGACCAGGAACGGAGTCGCGTCCGGTCCGAGAACCAACCGTCGCGGCCCCGCGTCAGGCAAGGTGCCGTCGGCGAGCGCAAAGACCACCCACTGCGCACTCAAATGTGCACGCGCGGCCTCGGCAACAGCACAGACCAACGTCTCCGGGCCGTCGACTGTTCTCACCAGCGCCCGCGAAATCAACTCCAATGCATGCACGACGCGCTCGAGTCGTTCAGCCGCGCCGCGGTACTGCGGATAGAAAGTGCTCTTCCCCGAACGTAATCCGGTGAGCCTCGACAGGTCTGCGGTCATGATCTCGCCCGATTCACAGCGCGCTCCGGAACAAGGCCACCATCTGTTCCTGAGTGGCTTCACGCGGATTGGTGGACATGCACGCATCACGCAGTGCAAAACTTGCCAGGCGGCTCAAGTCCTGCTCCCGAACACCCAACTCCGCCAAACCCTTCGGGACACCGACCTCACGGGCAAGCCGCTCGACGCGATCCGCCACCGCCAACGCGGCTTCTTGCGCACTGCCACGTTGCTCCGGAAGGTTCAGCGCCGCAGCAATTGCCACGAACGGCGCCGCGTCGGTCGTGGAATTGAAACGAATGACGTGCGGAAGCAAGATCCCGTTGATGACGCCATGTGGGAGATCCAGCATGCCTCCGACTTGATGACTCATCGCATGAGCCGCGCCGAGAATCGCGTTGGTGAAGGCAAGACCGGCCTCGAGACTCGCCTGAGCCATGACGGATCGCGCTTCCATTTCCATCGGCTCATGAATTGTGCGCACCAGATTCTCGGTGACCAAGCCGACCGCTCGGAGTGCGTGATGATCAGTGAGCGGATTGTGGGCAAGCGATACGAAAGCCTCGATGCCGTGCGTCAACGCATCCAATCCGGTTGCCGCATTGAGCCACTCGGGCATCGTTGTGAGCAAACGTGGATCGATGACGGTGACATCCGGAACCAACGCTCGCCCGATGATCGTGATCTTCGTACCCCGAGCGGTGTCCGTGACTATGCAGAACTGAGAAACATCTGCTCCGGTACCCGACGTGGTCGGGACCATCACCAGGGGCGGAATCGGCTTGGTCGCCTGATCGACCCCCTCGTAGTCGAGTATGTTTCCGCCGTTTGCGGCCAGAACCGCGACGCCCTTGGCCGCATCGATGACAGACCCACCGCCGAGCGCGATGATGACGTCGCACTCGCCCTCCTGGTACACCCCGAAGCCGGCCGCAATCTCGTAGTCCTTGGGATTGGGAGTCAGCCCAGCCCAGACCGTCGGCTGCAGCCCCTGCTCGGCCAAGTGCGCCTCGAGTTCACTGACCCATCCCGATTCGACCAGGCCCGGGTCGGTGACGAGAAAGGGGCGAAAACCGCCGAATCGGAGGGTTGCGTGAGCGGCTTCGACCAGGGAACCGATGCCGAACACAATTTCCGGAGCATGGAACTTCACCAATCTGGCAGCGGTGCCACGGCGGTGTTCACCTGCGTCATGGCGGTGTTCACCTGCGTCACGGCGGTGTTCACCTGCGTCACGGCGGTGTTCACCTGCGTCACGGCGGTGTTCACCTGCGTCAACAGCGTCCGGAACATCCACCGACACGGCTCCCACTCTCCTCTCGCCCGGCGCCGAGTCTGTGATCCACTTAACAAGCGCCGGTTCCGAGACTACGCGGGCATCGACGGACACACACCCGCCCAAGGAGAGGTGAATACCTACCCGATCGGGTAGGTACTGTCTTTATGCCTCGACCGTGCGTCCAGGGAGACCCTTACTCCTGACGACGACGATCCCGCCCGCCGAACAGCACGAACACGATGCCGGCGAGCAAGCCGACCACGGTCGGTCCGAGGACCAATCCGGAATACAACCACGGCGCAGGCTCTGCGGGGTACAGGTCCATAAAGCTGGCTCCGGTGAAACCAGGCTCGGGATCGAAGTATGCGCCGCCAGTGAGGATGTGCGGCGATGCCAACGATTGCCACCACCACTGGAAGACTCCCAGAGCAACAAGGCCGCATACCGCACCGACTACCGTCAGCAGCAGTATCGGTTTCCAGCGCAGCGCCGACTTCTCGGCCTTCGTCACCGTCATGGATATCAGTACATCACTACTCTCGGATTGCTTTTCACACCTCAGCGAAGTGCGTGACCCAGTTCCGCCGCCTTGGCCATCAGCTGCGCGGCATCGCGAGCCACCACCACCTCGTCACAGATCTTCGAGTACTCCGGCATCGCACACGACGCCTGGTTCCAATATCGCTGTGGTTCCGGCGTGATCCAGGCCAATCGATGAACCTTGCGTCGTAGTTCCTCGAGCTTCTCCACTTGCGGAGGTAATCCGTTGCACCGCCCGTCACCGACGATGATGACGGACGTTCGTGAGTTCAAGGCGTTGCCGTGCTCGTCCAGCAATTCGGTGAGTACTCGCCCGTAATCACTGCTGGCTTCCAGGTCCAGACCTGGATGCGCCAGGACCGCTGCCAGAGCGCCGTCACCACTGCTGGCGAGCAGGGTGTCCGTGACGTCGACGGGTCGATCGACAAAGGCCAGCACCTCACAGCGGTCGGCGCGCCGGTGCATCGCCTGGGCCAGCCTCAAGGTGAACGCGGTAACGGGCCGGACCGACAGCGAGACGTCGGCGATCAGCAACAACCGAACCCGATCGGGGCGAGGAGCTTTCACCACCAGATGGAAGGGAATGCCGTCAGTCCGCAAACTCGACCGTACCGTCCGCCGCATGTCCAAACGCCCACGGGAGCGTTCGCGCGGTCGCGGTCTCGCGGGGCCTCGCATCCGGCGCAACACTTCGTGGCACGCAAGTTCGACGTCGTTATGTGAGGGGCCTGCGGCCGCCTCACTGTCAGGGGCATCGGGAGCGGACTCCGCCAGGGCAGCGGCGGAGAGCGCCTGAACAAATGCTTCGACAGCTTCGACCAGGCGGTTCAGCTGCGCCTGCGTCAGCGGTCCGTCATCGGAGACGTCCGCATAGGCCTTGCTGGGATCGTACGCGTCGAGCCACGCGAGAATGGACGTCGGATCGTCCCAGGACAACGAACCCACCACAGCGGCAGCAACACTCGTACTGAGATCACCGACTACAGCCGACGACGCTCTGTCCACGTCCACGGTGTAGCTGACCCCCCGTCGCCCCGTTTCGGAACCGGTATCCACCGACAGTTCAGCATCACTTGACGTCATCGACACATCGTCGTCGTCCTTGTGCGGGTTGAATCCCTTCTCCGCCTCCGGAGTATCGAAGTAGTCACCCACCTCGGCGGCACGCTCGTTGTACTCCGCGTAGCGGCCGACTTCCTGATCCTCGTCGATACCGAGTGCGGTCGGCAGACCGTCGGCCACTTCCGTTCTGGACGCAATGCGATCTGCCGTCTTGCCGTCTCGAATCGGACGGAACAACGCGTCGAATGCCCGATCGAAGCCCGGTTGCTCGTGAGAGTACTTGGCGCACACCGACCGCAGGCAGGCACGCAAGACATCACGATCCGACGCCCCGACCATCGCCAGGACCCGCCGGACCTCGATGACCTCAGCGGGCGACGCCGATACTCCGGCCGCCCTCAGCAATCGGCCGAAGCTCGCCGACACCACGTCGAGGACAAACGACGGCTTTGCGGTAGAGCTGAGCATTGTCATCGCGACGAGCGGAGTCCGCTGCCACCGCGGATCCCTTGTTGATGCGAATCCCGCCCGCCGGTCCCCCGGAACACCGCTGTCGTCGTGTTCGCGGGCTTGCTTGCGACAGTGGCACGTTCGACTGACTCCCCGCCGTTGTGGGACTGTGACTCCAGCGCTGTTCCGTCGAATCGTTCCTTCGCAAGCGTCACATCCGACGAGTACTTGAGTAGCGCTGCCAGCAAGATGTCGCGCACCGTGGCGTCCGACGACACCCCCAGGCCGCTGGCTGCGAGAACCGTTGCCGCCCTTGCCGCATCGATCACCTCGGAGATCGACGGGCTCTTGCGCAGCGGAAGGTCACGCAGGATTCGAGCCAGTTCGACTACTTCGGAGGCGGTGGCTTGATCAACCTCCGGCGCACGGGCGGTGACGATTTCACGCTCGCGCTCGGACGTCGGGTAGCCGAGATGGTAGTGCAGGCACCGACGCTTGAGCGCCGGCGAGAGTTCACGAGTATCGTTGGACGTCAAGATGACCCAGGGCTGCGACCGGGCCACGAATGTACCGACCTCGGGAATCGTGATCTGCTGCTCGGCCAGAATTTCCAGGAGAAGCGCCTCCATGGACTCCTCGGTGCGGTCCACTTCATCGACCAGAAGCACGACCGGTTCCGGTGACAATATCGCCTCGAGCAACGGCCGGACCGACAGGAAATTCTCTGAGTACAAACCGAAATCCTGATCTGCCAGAAACTTCGACGCGTCAGCGACGCTGTCGAACTCGGCCACCTGATCGCTGATCCGGTCACGGAGCATCTGCACGTGCAGGAGTTGCTTTGCGTAGTCCCATTCGTAGAGCGCCCGATTGTCATCCAAACCCTCGTAGCACTGCAATCGCACGAGCTTTCGTCCACCGATCGCGGCCAGCGATTTCGCGAGTTCCGTCTTGCCGACCCCGGCCGGTCCTTCGAGCAGGAGTGGACGCCCCAACGCCGTCGCAAGGTGAACTACCACCGCAAACTCGTCGTCCGCGATGTAGTCCTGCTCGCGCAGCGCATCTTTCACTTCGACGCCGGTGGAGAAAGTGCGATTGGACATGGAACACCTTTCAATGGGGGGCAAGCCCCACGTGCGCCTTTCTGGTAGCGCGGGCTACCAGAAAGGCGCACGGGGCCGAAGGCCCGTTAGAAGTAGGACTTGTTGATCGCGTGATCGACAACCGGGATCATCGACTCCACGGTGACCTCACGGGGATTGCCCGGGGTGCACCAGTCGTCCTGAATGTGCTCGGAGATGGCGCGCACAGTCTTCTCGTCACCCTTGATGACATCACCACGACCCTCGTACTTCTTGGTGTTCATCTGGTTCTTCGCGTACGAATCGGTGCGCACCTGACCGAAGTTGTCAGGGATACCGACATCCTTGGCCAGACGGATCGCGGCCTCGACGGCAGCGTCGGCGGCCTGCACCGTCGTGAGGTTGCGGGTGTCGACACCGAGAGCTCCCGCCAACTGGGCGTAACGCTCGTAGCGCGAGGGCAGGTTGTACTCCCACACCCGAGGCAGCGCGATGGCATTGTTCAGACCGTGGTGGCTGTCGAAGAAAGCGCTCACCGCGTGGGAGATCGAGTGAACGATTCCGAGTCCGCCGGAGTTGAAGGCCTGGCCGGCAATGTACTGCGCGTTCATCATTCCCTCGCGGGCCTTGAGGTTCCGCGGCTCGAAGACAGCCTCGCGCAGGTTCTTCGCGACCAACTCGACCGAGTAGATCGCGTTGCCGAGCGACGGCGCAAAATCCAGGCGAGACACGAAAGGCTCACTGCCGTGGGCAAGTACGTCGAAGCCGCAGTACGCGGTGAAGTGCTGAGGGCAGGTGTAGTAGAGCAGCGGGTCGTCGACCGCGAGGGTCACGATGGTCGCCTCGTCGAAGCCCACCCACTTGTGCGGGTTGTTCATGTCAGACGTGTCGGTGATGACGTACGCCCATGACGTCTCGGAACCCGTACCGGCTGTGGTGGAAACGGCGATGTGCGGAGGGTTCTCCTTGTTCGTGGACTTGGCAAATCCCTCGAACTCGTTGATGTTGCGACCGTCGTGCGCGATCACGACGCGGGCACCCTTGGCGGCGTCGTGGCTCGAGCCACCACCGATCGAGATGATCGAGTCGCACTTCTCCTTCTGGTAGAGCGCCGCGGCCTCCATGACGTTGTAGTCCTTGGGGTTGGACTCCACCTTGTCGTAGAGAACCACCTCGACGCCCTGGTACTCGATCTTGCCGATCAGTTCTTCGATGATTCCCGAGCCGCGCAGACCCGTCGTCATCAACAAGGTGCGCTTGAACCCGAGGTTCTTGGCTTCGACGCCGATGATGTCGTGAGCACCCACACCCATGAGTGCGCGGGGGAACGGATGAAATTCCTTGATCGGGAAGTCCCAGATCTGATTGAGCTCGATTGCCATCTTCTTTGCTCCTCGCGAATGCGTGACTGTGACGGTGGGAGTGATTGAAAGCCGCTTGTTTGTGATCGGCATCTCATCTGCACTCCACTGTGGACCGGCCGACAGCCCGAACCCACAGTTCGCTGCGATTACCGCCCGGACGCCGCCCCCGAACCGCCCATTCGGGCAGGTTGTGACCGCCCCGGCCCGCCAGGCGCCCCCATCACGATCGGTCTGATTCCCGCTGATCGGGAACGTTTTGCCGCGCGACTAGGATCCCCAGTAGCTTTTCATCACTGCTAGCATTGAACTAGAACATGTTCTACCTGCAGCATTTCACTGACCTGCGCATTACCCAGCTTCACGAGAGGACTTGCTTCGCGATGACGACAGTCGAGGTACCGCACAGCTCGCGATCGGCGGTACTCACCGTGTCCGGAGTCGTGGAAGAGACTTCGGACGCCCGGTCGCTGGTATTCGAGATCCCCGCAGACCTGAAGGGCAAGTTCGACTACAAGCCCGGACAGTTCCTCACCCTGCGCATCCCCAGCGACCAGACCGGTTCTGTTGCCCGGTGCTACTCCCTGGCCAGCTCACCGTTCACCGACGACGCCCCCAAGGTGACCGTCAAGCGAACCGTCGACGGCTATGGCTCCAACTGGCTGTGCGACAAGGTTCAGGTCGGCGACACCATCGAAGTGCTGCCGCCCTCCGGTGTGTTCACCCCCAAGTCGCTCGATCACGATTTCCTGCTCTTCGGCGCGGGCAGCGGCATCACCCCGGTGATCTCGATCCTCAAGTCCGCTCTCACCCAGGGCAGCGGCAACGTTGTCCTCGTGTACGCCAACCGTGACGAGAAGTCCGTCATCTTCGGTGCAGAACTCCGCGAACTCGCGGCCAAGTACGCCGGTCGGCTGACCGTCGTTCACTGGATCGAATCGGTCCAGGGACTCCCGGCTGTATCGCAGCTGGCAACGCTGGCCAAGCCGTTTGTCGCCTACGAAGCCTTCATGTGTGGCCCCGGCCCCTTCATGGACGCCGTGCACAACGCACTCGCCGAAGCCGGCATGCCCCGCACACAGGTCCACGCCGAGGTCTTCAATTCACTCGCCGGTGACCCGTTCAAGGACGTCGAACTCGCCGAGGTCACCGACGAAGAAGCAGCAGACGCCGCCACGGTCGAGGTCGAACTGGATGGCGAAACCCACACACTCGTCTGGCCCCGCAAGCAGACCCTCGTCGACATCATGCTCGCCAAGGGCCTCGACGTGCCGTACTCCTGCCAGGAAGGCGAATGCGGCTCCTGCGCCTGCACCGTCACCGAAGGCGAAGTGCAGATGGACAACTCCGAGATCCTCGACGCCGAGGACATCGCAAACGGATACATTCTCGGATGCCAGGCAAAGCCTGTATCCGACAGCCTCAAGATCGAGTTCTGACACCGGATTCTTCGATACTGTTCGGCCCCTGATTCCCTTCGGATTCGGGGGCCGAAGCGTTTTCCCCGAACGCCGAATTCTGCCCGAACACAGTGTCCGGCCGTGGCCGCATCTGCCACAAAGCAACAATTGCCGCTGCGCTGACCAGGATGAAACCCTCCCGCAAGATCGCTCCGACCGGCACGAGCAGCGCCGACGCGTCCATCAACTGCTGTCCCATACTCGGTCCGCAATAGACCACCACCAGAGCTGCAACAAAAACCGCGACACCACGACGCGAACGCAGCCGGAACAGTATCGTGACCGCCGCCGGGATCAGGTACACCCAGTGATGAATCCAGCTGATCGGCGACAGAATCGGCGCGCTCAACCCGATCACCAGTGCCGCGTCGACGCTACGGCCGTCGAGGTATATCCGCCTCGCAATCCACAGTGCCGCTGCGCCGACCAGCACGATCAACGGCATCACCACCGCATCCGTCCAGGAACCCAGCGCAGCCAGAGTGCCCTGCAGCGAGCCGTTACCCGAACTGGCAATCGCCTCGCCCGTAAGATCCACGCGGCCACTCAAACTCCACACGACTTCGGTCCAGAAGGTTCTGCTCAGCGCCGGATCAACCAGTGCGGCAGCAACAGTGGCAGCGGCCGCACCCACAGAACTCCAGATCGCCAGTCGCCATTGCCGTGTCACCACGAAGTAGACGACGAACAACCCCGGAGTCAGCTTGATCGCGGTCGCAACGCCGATCAACAGTCCCCGCGGGAAGTACCGGCCGAGAATCGAATTGTCATCTCGGGTGATGTCGAACAGCACCAGTGCCATCAACAGCAGATTTACCTGACCGAACGAGATGTGCGCGCTGACCGTCGGTGTCACCGACACCCCGATCAGAAGTGCCGCCATCACCAACGGCCGCAAGCGAACCCACCTCGGAGTGAAGCGCGCAACCGTCCACGCCACCAGCAGAATGCACAGAAGCGACCACAGAAGGTACGCAGTCCACCAGTCGAAAAACGCTGTCGGCCACAACAACAACACTGCAAACGGCGTGTAGGTGAACGGCATTCCCTCAGGCTCGATCATCGGACCGAACAAGTTCCCGGAATAGATGTCACCGCCACTGGCAAACTTCTCGACAGCGTAGCGATAGACGAGGAAATCGACAGGTTCGACGGCTCGCACGACGTACACCAGATATGCCAGCACCACGCATGCTGCCGCGAGCATCGACGCGATGGTTGTCGCTGTAACTAGTCGAGCTGAGGAGGCCTGCACCTCTCGATCGTGTCACAGACCGTTACGGCAAAGTCTCACACCGGCGCACGGAGCGACCGAAAATGCGTCCGCTCCTCCGCACTGAGGTGCTCACACGCATAGCTCAATGCGGTACGACCCATGTCGTGCGCATGCAACTCCAGGAACCCGGTCAACAAACCCCGGTCGACGCGTTTGCCCACCTCACGCAGCATCCAGCCCATCGCTTTCTGCGTCAGATCACGACGATCGTCGAGGACGGACGCCGCGAGCTCGAGAGTTGTCGACGCGTCGCCCCGCGTGATGAAGCCGTACGTGGTCAACAGCGCCACTCGCCGACGCCACAGGTCGCCCGAATCCGAGAGCTCGAACACCAAGCTTCGGTTCCGATCGAACAACCATCCGCCGAGAATCTGACCGGCCGACGAATCGACCAGGTCCCAGTTGTTCACCCGCCCACGCTCCACCGCGTCGAGGTAGAACTCGGCGATCGTGCGTCGAGCTTCGGCGTCGAAAGACCTCTGCCTGCTTGCCTTTTCGAACTGCGCCACCAGAATCAACAGGCCGGCGAGACGATACTCGTGAACTTCGCTGTCGAGCAGCACACGCACTTCGCTCAACTCGAGACCGCCGAACCGCTTGACCACAGTCCGTGTCTTGGGCACCCGAACGCCGATGAAGACGTCGCCTTCGCCGTACTCCCCCGGCCCGGTCTTGAAGAACCGCTGAAGGTGAACAGCATCCTTCGGATCGGACAGGTCGGCCAACGCCTCGCACACCACACGAGCACTCAGATCACCCATGCCGACACGATCTCACAACTCACAGCGTCCTCACATCGAACGCCCCAGATAGGCACAGCCTGGTCGGCAACACTGAAACCATGCTCACAACCGCACTGGCCTTCACCACACTCACGCTCATGGCGCTCTCCGGCCACATCGCAGCCACCGCCCCGCGCGGCCTGGTCGCGGCCCGCACCCCTGATCACAAATCTTGAAACAAAGTCGAACTTGCCGACACCGCGTGAGATCTGATCCTGTCTGGTTGGATACCGGGATGGAATACAAGTTTGTCGGGCCGAAGGCGTGGCGCGCGATCACCAAAGCGATCCAGACTGCAGGTCCGCGGTATGCGGCGGTGGCATTTCTGGGCAGCGATGCGCCCAAACTGATGCCACTGACACTCGGGGACGTGCTGGTGACAAATGCATCGGATTCTGCCGTCCGCTCGCACTCCACCAGCCCCCAGGCCATCGAAACGTACCTCGCGGCGGGCGTAGAGGTGTGGTCCTCAGGGGCATTGCACGCCAAGGTGATTGCCACCGCAGAGCGCGCAGTGATCGGATCGGCGAATGCTTCTGCTCGCTCCTCGCGGCGAACGAACGAGGCTTCGGTCATCTCCGGTACCGACGCGATGATCGCCTGGACACGTGCCTTCGTCATTGCTGAGAAATCGGAATCAGAACAGGTCACTGCGCAGGATCTGCCTCGCCTGAACGCTCTGTGGGCTGACGGGGCAGATCAAGACAACGACCGTTTTGGCGTTCCGGGAATCAACACCTCCGCCGACGAACTGGTCACCACGTCGGATGCACGGTTTTTCGTATGCAACTACGGCGAGGTCGATGTCGACGAAGTCGCCAGCAAGGAAATGAACCGGATTGTCCGGCGCGCGCATCGCTCGACAAATTTCGGCACGGACTGGCTCGTCTTGGAGGACGGAGACGAGTTCCGGATCGATGACGTGCTTTTCCTCTGGGACGATGACGGCCTCGAAGCCCCTGTTGTCTTCATAGACATACCAAGAGATCAGGCTGACGGAAGCCGGTACCAGGCATACCGGTACCGCACTGATCTCGACTGGAAATCGTGGGACGAACTGGAGGAGGCACTCGATTCGTCAAACTACCAACGACTCCTCCCTGACGACCTGTACATCGAAGGAGATTTGTCGTACTGGAATGCCGATCTCGCACGTGCGTTGCTCGATGTGTGGGACTTGACTGCTCCATTGCCGACACCACGAATCGTCTACGACCCCGAACTTGTGCCTGCCGGCCCAGCATCGCGATCGGATGCTATCCCACACCGTGCACCCCGGTTTCGAAAGATCGCACGGCTCGCACCCGAGTCGCACCTATGATCACAAATCTTGATACAAACCGGCTCTGCCTGCGGGTAACTGCAACCCGAATGCAATTGTCGGAGAGTTGAACTGGACCTCAGGAAGGCGTCTACTCGAGAGTGAAAGAATCTTTTCGCTCGAGGAGGTTTCGCCATGAAGTCGTGGAATCGAATGCAGGATGCCGTAGCCGTGGTTCTCGGTGTCTTTGCCGCACTGTCGCCGATCTGGTTGACCACCAACGACCGGGCTATGTGGTCACTGATCGTCCTGGGTGTGCTCGTTGCACTCGCCGGCCTGGCTCACATGGCACGACCGGACATGGCCGTCGCCGACTACGCGATGGGTGTCTTCGGCGTTCTGATGTTCATCTCCCCCTGGGTCATGAACTTCCACGCCCTCGAAGGCGCAGCCTGGACAGCCTGGGTTGTCGGAGTCCTCACCGTAGTGGTGGCAGTGAGTGCGATGCCGATGATGGCCGCCAGAATGCATCACGGCGACCACGGAGTGGCCGCCCATTAGAGCAGCGACCACGGAGTGGCCGCCCACTGAGTACTCAGGCCCTGATTGCTCCCAACAACCGTCCGGCGTCGAATGCTTCGGCGCTGGACGGAAGGCTGCCTGGGCGTCCGCTCACAAACACCTCGACCGTCCCGGAACCAACTGAAGTGTCCATCTCAGCTGCGTCGATACGGCGCAGTGTCTGCCTTGCGACGGCCTCGGCGCTGTCGAAGAGCAAGACTCCTTCGGGCAGCGCGGCAACAATCTCGTCCCGCAACAACGGGTAATGGGTGCAGCCTAGAACAACACCTTGCACACCGTCTGGTGTCCGGGCCGCGGCGTCGCTGATCGCGGCCAAGGCGCCCGCTCGGTCGCCTCGGTCGATGGCGTCGGCGAGGCCGTGGCACGCGACGCCGACTACCTCGGTTCCATCCGCGAATTCCGCGATCAGATCTGCTTGATAGCGGCTGGCCGTGGTTGCCGCCGTAGCCCAGATCGCCACCGACTCACACACGGCAGCCGCTGGTTTGATTGCCGGTACCGTCCCGATTACGGGAATACCAGGCCCGACCAGCTCGCGGACATGCTCGAGCGCCGTCACACTCGCCGTATTGCATGGCAGCACGATGACCTCCGCGCCCCGGTCGAGACTTCGCGCCGCAGCACCGAGCACCCGGTCGATCACCCACGGCGCAGGCTTCGGCCCCCATGGTGCGCCGTCAGGATCCAGGGACAACACCAGATCCAATTCGGGACGCAGGCGGCGAAGCCAAGCGGAAGTCGGGAGCAAACCTAGACCCGAGTCGATGAGCGCAACGATCACCGAACAAATCTAGCGTCCCGAACCCGACCGAGCCGCATCAGCTCGCCCGCCTGTCCATCAACTCACACTGCTGGGGCAACTCACACTGCTGCGGCTTCCAGCACTTCGGCGATCGGAGTACCCGCAGCGATCTTCGCGCGCATCTTCATCACAGCCGCAGGACTGCCACAGCCGACTACTGCTGCCAACACTCCATCACGCTCGTAGTAGGCGACAAACTTGCGGCCGTCGTCCTTGACGATATGCACCTGATCAGTGGACGACACCGTTCCCAGCGCCTGAATCTTCACGTCGTATTGATCGCTCCAGAAATACGGAACCTGCGCGGGCGCATTCGCGTCACCGGTACCGGTCAACGCCCCGGCAAGAATCTTTGCCTGATCCCCGGCGTTGCTCCAGTGTTCGACGCGCTTGCGCGCTTCCCCGATCGTCCATGCGGCCACGTCACCGATCGCCCACACGTTCTCGACACTTGTCCGGCCCACCGCGTCGCACAGCACTCCGTTGCCGAGTTCGATCCCGGAATCTGCAAGCCAATCCGTCACCGGCAATGATCCGACGCCGATGGCGACCACGTCGACGGAAATTTCGGAACCGTCACCGAGAACAGCGGTGTCTACGACGCCGTCGCCGGACAAAGTCTCGAGCCCGACGCCAACCCGGACGTCGATGCCCGCGTCTCGGTGCAGTCGCTCCACCAGAGCACCGACCGTCGTGCCCAGTACCGATGCAAGCGGCGTCGGCTGCGGTTCGAGCAGAACGACGTCAACTCCGTGCGACTTCATGCTCGACGCCAACTCACAGCCGATGAAACCGGCACCGACGATCAGCGCTCGCTTGCCCGGCGCAAGGTCCGCGCGCAGAGCGAGTGCTTCCTCGATGGAACGCAGGACGTGCACGCCTGAAAGCTCAGGCAGACCGCCGATGCGCCTTGGGGTCAGTCCCGTGGCGATGATCAGATCGTCGTACGTCAGCTCCGAACCGTCGGCAAACGCGACGGTCTTGGATGCGGTATCCACCGAGAGTGCTGGTGAACCGAGCTTCAGGTCGATCGCGTTCTCGGTGAAGAACTCCGCCGGGCGCAGAGTCGTCTCGTCCTTGTCTCCCCGGATGACTTCCTTCGACAGCGGCGGACGGTCGTACGGCAGATGCGCCTCACCGCCCGCTAGGACTATCTCGCCCTCGAAACCGGCGCGCCGCAGCTCCTCCGCGGCTCGTAGCCCCGACAAACCTGCGCCCACGATCACTATCCGTGCCACCACACACCCACCCGTCTGATCTTGCGTCACTATCGGCGCCCACTATGAGAGCCGTCACGTATTCACGTCAGACTCTGTCATACCAAATTCGGACGGAGGTGTGGTGCACCCGCTGGGAAGCAGCGGTTGTCACTAGAGTTAATGACAGGTGAGACGCACACACTGAAACTCGAGCAGGGAGCACCGCATGACCAGCGATTCCAGTGGAAGCAGCAGCGTCCAGTTCGGCGCGGACGGCGGCGCCGCGCTCCACAGCACGCAGGGCAAAACGATCATTGCGGACGCCGTGGTCGCCAAGATCGCCGGCATAGCCACCCGCGAGATCAACGGCGTGTACGACGTCGGCGGCGGTACCGCACGCGCCGTCGGCGCACTCCGCGACCGCATCCCTGGTGCGCGCGTCAATCACGCGCAGGGCGTGGCCGTCGAGGTCGGCGAGAAGCAGGCCGCGATCGACATCGGAATCGTCGCCGAATACGGCGTCGCCCTCCACGAATTGGCGCTCGGAATCAGGCGCAACGTCATCGCGGCCGTCGAAAGAATGACCGGCCTCGAAGTCACCGAAGTCAACATCACCGTCTTCGACGTCATGCTCTTCGGCGAATCCGAGAACCCGGGCACCGAAGCGGAAGCGAAGCCGAGAGTTCAGTGAGCGGTCCCGAACGGATCGATCTCGGTTTGGCAGCCGAAACCGTCGCCGACGCCGCGCTGGCGGTTCACGGTGTCGCCGCACTGCACGGCGGCGAGTTCGGCGAAGTCGGAACCTACCTCCCGGGCAAGCGCGTCACCGGCGTGGTCATCGACGAAAACGGTTGCAACGTACACATATCCGTCGCTTACCCGGCAAACGTCGTGACTGTCGCTCAACACGTCCGCGACGCGGTCGGGCAGGTCGTCGACGTACCGATCACCGTCACCGTCGGCGACGTCAGCCACCCTGACGATCAGCTCGCACCCCTCATCGAAGAAAGGAACTGATGTGAACAGCACGACAGTCGGCCTGCTGGTCGGTCTGCTCCTCGCCCTCGCCGGAATTCTGGGCGGGTTCAGCGGATTCCTTTTTGCCGTCCTACTCGGAGCAGCCGGTATGGCGATCGGCGCGCATCGCGACGGTCACCTCGACCTCGGCGCCATCCTCCGAAGCCGTGGCCGTGGCTGAGTCCACCACACCCACCCCCACGGCGGGCACATCAACACCGGACCCCGTTGACCCCGGCCTTCGCGGCGTACTGGTCATCAAGGACCGCGCGATGTCGAAAATCGCCACAGCCGCCGCGATCACGGTCCCCGGAGTTGTCCGGCAAACCGGCGGACTCAGCAAGTTGACCGGACGGGAACTGCCGCGGGCAGACATCGCGATGGGGTCCGACGCCGTATCCGTCAATCTCTTTCTTGCGGTCAACTGGCCGTGCTCTGTTGTCGAACTGACAGGTCGCGTGCACAACGAGGTCGCCACGAGTGTCGAATCCCTCACCGGCTACCCGCTGCACGAAATGAACGTTCTGATCGCGGCAACCACGGTCCCCGATGACGGGGCCGTACCGGGCATCAGCATTCCCGAAGACACTGCCGAGCAACCGGTTTCGCAGTGGACTCCCCCTCGAACGCCTGCCGCTGCACCCGCCGCAGCGGTATCGGCAGTAGTGATCGCGTTCGGACTACTCGCGCTTGCTTTTGTGGTCTCGCGTGAATGGTTCATCAATCGCGGCACCTTCGAATCTGCGCCGTGGATCGCGAACTCCGTTGAATGGGCATCACGATTGCACTGGCAGACGTGGCTACTACCGACGGCAATCGCAGCAGTCGTCGCCGGGGTCGTCCTGATCATGACGGCGATGAAGCGACGTGCTAAAACCCATGTGCCACTAGGGAACCCGAATGCCGGTACCGTCTGGATGCGCCCGACCGACATTGCCCGCATGTGCAGCGGACAAGCCGCAACGGTGCCCGGCGTCGAACGCGCCCACACCACCGTCGACCGCAAACACGCCAAGGTCCATATCGATACCGTCGGCGGGGATCGCGACGCACTGATCACGGCCGTCGAAACAGCAGTTCAACCGCACCTCGACGTCCTACAGCGCCCCGTCCGTCTGACCGTTCTCGCCCGAGAAATCGCAGCAAAGCAGAAGGTCGAATCGTGAACCGCTACATAGCCGCGCTCGATCGAATCGTTGTGCTGATCATCGGCATTGCTCTCGTCGTCGCCGGTGCGTACGTCATCGCCTGGGATGCCGGCGTCCGTCTGATCCGGACGTGGGTGTCACGGCTGGATCGACCGACGCTCCTCGGAATTCCCGAGCAACCGTGGTGGCACTGGGTTCTTACCGGAACTTTTGTCTTCTGCGTTGTTGCCGGATTCGGCTTGCTATTCCTCAATCTTCGGCTGCGCCGCGCCCGAGCAATAACACTCCGACATGCACAGTCCGGCACCGAAATCAGTGTTGATCTCGGTCCGATCGCCGATGGTGTTGCAGCTGAACTCGCACATTTGCCCGGTGTCCGTGCCGCTAAGGGACGAGCCACCGTAGACCGTGGGCTCCCGACACTCTCCGTAGTGGTCAACGCCGATCCCGGAATCAACGTCGTCGACTTCACCACCCGCGCCGAGGACATCGCGTCGACAACGCGCCGCAACCTCGACGGTTCTGATGTTGCGGTGCAGGTACTACTGCACCTAGATCGAGTGGACGCCGCGCAGTAGGTCTGGCTCGGGTTTCCCGACCGGAACCGCACCATCGGAAATCAAGTACAACAACAAGAAAGGCGCTCACTCCCCGAAGGGAATGAGCGCCTTTCTGTGCGGAGCTATGAATCAACTAGCAAGACAAGAGTCTCACTTGATGATCTTGGAAACCTTGCCGGCGCCGACCGTACGGCCGCCTTCGCGAATTGCGAAGCGCAGGCCCTCGTCCATGGCGACAGGCTGGATGAGCTTGACGGACATCTCGGTGTTGTCACCGGGCATGACCATCTCGGTGCCCTCAGGCAGCGTCACGACGCCCGTAACGTCCGTGGTACGGAAGTAGAACTGCGGGCGGTAGTTGTTGAAGAACGGGGTGTGGCGGCCGCCCTCGTCCTTCGACAGGATGTATGCCTGGCCCTCGAACTCCGTGTGGGGAGTCGTGGTGCCCGGCTTGACGACAACCTGTCCACGCTCGACATCTTCGCGCTTGATGCCACGAACGAGCAGTCCGACGTTGTCGCCGGCCTGGCCCGAGTCGAGCAGCTTGCGGAACATTTCGATGCCCGTGACGGTGGTCTTGGTGGAGGTCTCCTTGATGCCGACGATCTCCACCTCCTCGTTCACGTTGACAACGCCACGCTCGATACGACCGGTGACAACGGTGCCACGGCCGGTGATCGTGAAGACATCCTCGACAGGCATGAGGAAGGGCTTCTCGGTCTCACGAACCGGAGTCGGGATGGACTCGTCGACTGCAGCCATGAGGTCGAGGATGGACTGGGTCCACTTCTCGTCGCCCTCGAGTGCCTTGAGTGCCGAGATCGGGATGACCGGGGCGTCCTCGTCGAATTCCTGAGCGGCCAGCAGTTCGCGGACCTCCATCTCGACGAGCTCGAGGATCTCTTCGTCGTCAACCATGTCGGCCTTGTTCAGGGCGACGAGGATGTACGGAACGCCAACCTGGCGAGCGAGCAGGACATGCTCGCGCGTCTGGGGCATCGGGCCATCGGTGGCTGCAACGACGAGGATAGCGCCGTCCATCTGAGCCGCGCCGGTGATCATGTTCTTGATGTAGTCGGCGTGACCCGGTGCATCGACGTGCGCGTAGTGGCGCTTGTCCGTCTGGTACTCAACATGCGAGATGTTGATCGTGATGCCACGAGCCTTTTCCTCGGGAGCCTTGTCGATCTGATCGAAGGCCGAAGCCTCGTTCAGGTCGGGGAAAGCATCCGCAAGCACCTTGGTGATGGCCGCCGTCGTCGTGGTCTTGCCGTGGTCGACGTGACCGATGGTGCCGATGTTCACGTGCGGCTTCGTCCGCTCGAACTTCGCCTTCGCCACTTTTGTCCTCCTGGACTGATAATTGCTTGCCGTATGCAGCAGTGCGGTTGGTTATTACTTGGTCGTGCTTCGTGCCGAAAGCAACCGAGGTTACTTACCGGCGCGGGCTGGGGAGCTCGCAGTACTTACTACTTACTCGCCCGTCGCCTTGGCGATGATTTCCTTCGAGACGTTCGCGGGAACCTCTGCGTAGGAATCGAACACCATGGAGAAGTTCGCCCGGCCCTGGGTCCTGGACCGCAGGTCACCGATGTAACCGAACATCTCCGAGAGCGGAACCAGCGCCTTCACGACACGGGCACCACTGCGTTCCTCCATGGCCTGAATCTGGCCACGGCGGGAGTTGATATCGCCGATCACGTCGCCCATGTACTCCTCGGGCGTTGTGACCTCGACAGCCATAAGGGGTTCGAGAATGACGGGGCCGGCCTTGCGGGCGGCTTCCTTCAGCGCCTGCGAACCGGCAACCTTGAACGCCATTTCCGAGGAGTCGACGTCGTGGTAAGCACCATCGAGCAGCGACAGCTTCAGGTTCACGAGCGGGTAGCCGGCGAGAACACCGTACTGCATCGCGTCCTGTGCGCCTGCATCCACGGAGGGGATGTACTCGCGCGGGATACGTCCGCCGGAGACCTTGTTCTCGAATGCGTAGGTAGCACCGTCTTCGCCCACGAAAGGCTCCAGAGCGATGATGACCTTTGCGAACTGGCCCGAGCCACCCGTCTGCTTCTTGTGGGTGTAGTCGTGCTTCTCGACCGTCTTGGTGATGGTCTCGCGGTACGCAACCTGCGGCTTGCCGACGTTGGCCTCGACCTTGAACTCGCGACGCATGCGGTCGACGAGGATGTCGAGGTGGAGCTCGCCCATGCCGCCGATGACGGTCTGACCGGTCTCGTCGTCGAGTTCGACCGAGAAGGTCGGATCCTCTTCGGCGAGCTTCTGGATCGCGACGCCCAGCTTTTCCTGGTCGGACTTGGTCTTGGGCTCGATGGAGACCTGGATGACCGGTGCGGGGAACGACATCGACTCGAGGACGATGGGGTTCGCCTGATCGCACAAGGTGTCACCGGTGGTGGTGTCCTTGAGGCCGATCATCGCGTAGATGTGGCCGGCTACGGCCTCTTCTACCGGGTTCTCCTTGTTGGCGTGCATCTGGAAGAGCTTTCCGATGCGCTCCTTCTTGCCCTTGGTTGCGTTGAGCACCTGTGCGCCCGGATCGATACGACCCGAGTACACGCGGACGAAGGTCAGCTTGCCGAAGAACGGGTGAGCAGCGATCTTGAAGGCGAGAGCCGAGAACGGCTCTTCCTTGCTCGGCTTGCGAGTGATCTCTACTTCTTCGTCATTGAGCTTGTGTCCGACAACCTCGCCGATATCCAGCGGGTTGGGCAGGTAGTCGATGACTGCGTCGAGCATGGGCTGAACGCCCTTGTTCTTGAACGCGGAGCCACAGATAACCGGGTACAGCTCGGAAGCGACCGTCATCTTGCGGATGGCGCCCTTGATTTCCTCGACCGTGAGCTCTTCGCCGCCGAAGTACTTCTCCATGAGAGCTTCGTCGGACTCGGCAACGGTTTCGAGCAGCTTCTCGCGGTACTCTGCAGCCTTCTCGACGAGATCCGCGGGGATCTCTTCGATGGTCGGCAGTGCACCGGTCGGAACTACGCCGCGCCACGTGATGGCACGCATCTCGACCAGGTCGACGACGCCGTCGAAGTCGTCCTCAGCGCCGATGGGCAGCTGGAGAACGAGCGGCTTCGCGCCGAGACGGTCGATGATGGTCTGCACGGTGAAGTAGAAATCCGCGCCCATCTTGTCCATCTTGTTGACGAAGCAGATACGCGGAACGTCGTACTTGGCAGCCTGACGCCACACCTGCTCGGACTGCGGCTCGACACCCTCTTTACCGTCGAACACAGCAACTGCGCCGTCGAGCACGCGCAGCGACCGCTCCACCTCGACCGTGAAGTCGACGTGGCCGGGGGTATCGATGATGTTGATCTGGTTGTTGTTCCAGAAGCAAGTCACGGCGGCAGACGTGATCGTGATGCCGCGTTCCTTCTCCTGCTCCATCCAGTCCGTCGTCGACGCACCGTCGTGCGTCTCACCGATCTTGTAATTGACACCGGTGTAGAACAGGATGCGCTCGGTGGTGGTGGTTTTGCCGGCATCGATGTGCGCCATGATGCCGATGTTGCGGACCTTGTTCAGGTCAGTCAGCACTTCCTGTGCCACAGGTTTCTTCCCCGCTCGTTGCTTGGTTTTTCGGGTGTCGGCCGTATCCGGTGTGTTCCACCGTCAAGGCCATGGTCTTTCAATTATGTCTCTGCCGCGGCAACCCGACCACCTCTGTCCGGAATTAACCGGCCGATGTGATCAGGTCGCCAACGGCGACAGCGTCGGAGCACCCACCCGATGGCAGTTGCTCCGACGCTTACATCACCAGCGGTAGTGGGCGAATGCCTTGTTGGCTTCGGCCATCTTGTGAGTGTCTTCGCGACGCTTCACAGCTGCACCGAGGCCATTGCTGGCATCGAGGAGCTCGTTGGCGAGACGCTCGACCATGGTCTTCTCACGACGTGCACGCGAGAAGGTGACCAGCCAGCGCAGTGCCAGCGTGGTGGAACGACCGGGACGAACCTCGACCGGCACCTGGTAGGTAGCGCCACCAACGCGGCGGCTACGAACCTCGAGTGCAGGCTTGACGTTGTCCAGGGCGCGCTTGAGCGTGACGACCGGATCGGTGCCGGTCTTCTCGCGTGCCTGCTCGAGAGCCTGGTACACGATTCGCTCTGCGGTGGACTTCTTGCCGTCCAGCAGGATCTTGTTGACGAGCTGCGTCACCAACGGGGAACCGTAAACCGGGTCGTTGATGAGCGGGCGCTTCGGAGCGGGGCCCTTACGTGGCATTAGCTCTTCTCCTTCTTGGCGCCGTAGCGGCTGCGTGCCTGCTTGCGACCCTTGACACCCTGGGTGTCGAGGGAGCCGCGGATGATCTTGTAACGGACACCCGGGAGGTCCTTCACACGACCGCCACGGACGAGCACCATGGAGTGCTCCTGAAGGTTGTGGCCTTCACCGGGGATGTACGCGGTGACCTCGACCGAAGTCGTCAGGCGAACGCGAGCGACCTTACGGAGAGCGGAGTTCGGCTTCTTGGGGGTGGTGGTGTACACGCGAGTGCACACGCCACGACGCTGCGGGCTGCCCTTGAGGGCTGCCGTCTTGACCTTGGCGGTCTTGTCGCGGCGACCCTTGCGGACCAGCTGGTTGATGGTTGGCATTTACCGGCTTTCTACGTCGGAACAGACTGCTCGAAGCAACCTTGGCTGTTCTGAAATTAGGGATCTAGCAGTTGGAGCAAGATAGCTGCTGCTCCTCACCCACCTCTGATACTGCTGCGCTGCGCAAATGCGCCTCGCTCTGCACCCGAGGTCGGGCGTGTCGCATACCCCCACACAGGCAGCCGGATGCTCGTTCTGAAGCAATAACTGCTCGAACGTGCGCACGGCAATACCTAGCTAGGCACACAGATCGGCCCGGGCATGCCGGACACGACCCATAACGATACCTGCCAGCGTGCTATGTGGTCAAAATGAGCCTGAAGTGATACGGAACTCACAGCAACGACCAGGTTCGACAGCAGGTTCAAATACTGACGTTGAGCGTCAGTTCTCCGAGTTTAGTGACTCCCGCGCACGCATCCATGCCGCCGGCCGGCTGGCGCACCCACCAACCGAACACTCCCCCGGCCGGAGCGCCGGCGGTGATGCCACAGCTTTGTGGATCCGCCGGTTGCCGCACGAGGTAGGCGTCACTGCCCTTGACGGTGATCTTCTCGACCACATATCCGAGATCCTCGAATGCGGCGACCTCGTGATCGGTGGTGCCGGTCTCGAACCAGTTGAACGTGACATGGACCGGACCTGCGCCGCCAACCCCGTCCCACCGACAGATTGCCCCGTAGAAACCACGGTCGACGCCGTCGGCGCCGATTGCCGCCGCGATCTGCGGGTCGGACACCGCTTCACATTCCTGCAGGATGTTGGCGAACTTCTCGCTGCTACTGCCCTGATAGCCGCCCTCGGCCAGCGGCGTTCCCGTCACTGTCGAACCGCACCCCGTCAGCAGGATCAACGACGCGCCAAGCGCCGCCGCCCGTGCGCGACTCACTGTGCCCTCGAGACAGTGAGTTCCATCAGGCTCTTCCCGACAACACACGGATCGGCAGGCGGGGCGACAAGCCCGGCGTTCGCGGAGCCGTAGTTCACCGACCAATGGACGAAATCGCCCCCGAAGGAAATACCCAACTCGCACAGAACGCCTTCTCGCGACGCGATGAAACCGGAGTGGCCCTCGATCGTGATGTCGGCGGCAGGTCGACCGAGAAGGTCGGAACCGGCGCGCTCGCGGCCGATCGGGCTGCCGCGGTACCAGGAGAACGCGATGCTTGGTCCCAACGAACCGGCAACCGTCCATTCACAGCCGACACCGTTTCTGGTGACATCGGTGAACGTGAGCCCGAAAGCCGCGACCACCTCCTCATCCGTCACCGATCCGCATTCTGCGAACATCGGACCGGGATCGGTTGCTGCCTGGGCGGTGGGCGCTGAACCTGTGGACTGTTCCGCTGTGCCGTCGTCGGCCCCACAGCCGGTAGCCGACACCAGCACCGCAGCAGCGACCACCAACGGGGTACTGAAGGACAGGGCTCTGCAGCGCGGCATGCAGGTGACTGTACTTCCGGGATCAGAGCTGCGCGATCACGACACCGGCGCTGACACACGCACGAGAGTCGAGTCGAGTTGCGCCGCCCACGTTCTGACCACCTCGGACCGTCGACGCGAGTCGTCGGTCAAGACATCTGCCAACCCCAGC
The DNA here is from genome assembly GCF_003023755.1 of Rhodococcus sp. AD45-ID. Classification (NCBI taxonomy): domain Bacteria; kingdom Bacillati; phylum Actinomycetota; class Actinomycetes; order Mycobacteriales; family Nocardiaceae; genus Rhodococcus; species Rhodococcus sp. AD45-ID. Next base: position 973,074 of record NZ_PYHL01000001.1, read on the forward strand.
CCTCGGGCAAGGTCAAGGGTCGCCTGCACCAGACGGTGCGTCGTCGGATCTGCGTCGTCGGCGCCAAGACTCTCGACGGCCATGCGGTGCGCGATGCGCCCGAACCGTTCCTCGAGTGGCAACACTCGCGCTCGCAAGTCCGGGTCGGAAGCTGCCGCCGTCCACACCTGAAGTGCTGCCTTGAACAGAGTGCCGGTGTAGTACTCGACCAATCGGGAGATGATCGCCTCGGTTCGACCGGCACCCGCGGGAAGGCCGGTGGACTCTTTGCGTGCCTGATCCATTCGGGCGTCGAACATCACCTCGAGTGCCGCGGTGATCAGGTCCTCACGCGTCGGGAAGTGGTGCTGCATGGCACCACGGGATACCCCGGCCCGCTGCGCGACGACACTCATCGTCGTTGCACCCCATCCGAGTTCGGCGAGACACTCCACCGTCACTTCGAGCAGGTGGGAGCGCGTGACTCGACTTCGGTCCTGCTTGGGTTCTCGAGTCATCGCGCCGCCATCCCTTCTACTGTGCGTTCTGTTGTGCCCAGGCTGCTGGACGCTTCTGCAAGAAAGACATCATGCCCTCACGAGCCTCGTCAGAGGAAAACAGCCGCGCCGACTGCGCGATCATCTCCTCGCCGTCTCGGTCGAATCCGGCCAGGACCTGCCTGGTCGTGAGCCATTTCGATTCGGCCAGCCCCTGTGGCGAGCACTGACGCAATGTGACCAAGAGTTCAGTGATCGACTCGGCGGTGCCCTGCGACGCTTCCGTCACCAGCCCGATAGCGTGGGCCTCGTTCGGTCCGAACTTCTCTCCGGTGAGCAGGTACCGGCTCGCAGATCGCTGGTCGAGCCTCGGTAGGACCGTGAGCGAGATGATGGACGCGGCCAACCCCAATCGTGATTCCGTCACCGCGAAGGTGCTCGCCGGTCCGGCGACGACGATGTCGCACGCCCCGACAAGACCCATACCCCCGGCCCGGACGTGACCGTCGATGCGTCCGATCACGGGCTTGGGCAGCTCGAGAATGCTGCGCAAGAGCGTCAGCATTCCCCGCCCTCGTTCTTTGACTGCCTCCTCCGGAGATACGGACGACCCGGATGCTTCGCTGAGATCGGCTCCCGCACAGAATGTTCCACCGGTGTGGGTGAGCACCACTGCTCGAACTGCCGGATCAGCGGCCGCCGACGTCAGTCCAGCCTGCAACTCCGTGACCAACCGCGTCGAAATCGCGTTGCGGTTGTGTGGTGAGTCGAGAGTGATCGTGGCCGCACCACCGGATACTTCGTACCGTACGTATGGCTTGTCCTCGTCCGTCATGCTTCGCCCTTTCCAGTGAGACCGTCTAGTAAGACCGAGGCAGACCGAGAGAGTGCTGCGAGACGAAGTTGAGGATCATCTCGCGGCTCACCGGCGCGACACGGGCGATACGAGCCGCGCCGAGCATGGCGGCCAGTCCGTATTCCTTCGTCAGACCGGCCCCGCCGTGCGTCTGGATCGCCTGATCGAGTGCCTTGATGCTGGCCTCGGCAGCCGCGTACTTCGCCATGTTCGCGGCTTCGGCAGCACCGAAATCGTCACCACTGTCGTAGAGGACCGCGGCCTTCTGCATCATCAGCTTGGCGAGCTCGAGTTCGATCTTCACCTGCGCGAGGGGATGCGAAATACCTTGGTGGGCACCGATCGGCGTCTTCCACACCGTGCGCTCGTTGGCGAACTTCACCGCGGCGTTCAGGGCGTAACGGCCCATTCCGATGGCCATCGACGCACCCAGGATGCGCTCGGGGTTGAGGCCGGCGAACAACTGCATCAGCGCGGCATCGGCTTCGCCGACCAGAGCGTCGGCCGGCAGACGGACGTCGTCGAGGAAGAGGATAAACTGGTGGTCCGGTTCGATGATGTCCATCTCCATCTGCGTCTTCACGAATCCGGGAGAATCCGTGGGGACGATGAACAGAGCGGGCTTGAGCTTGCCGGTCTTGGAGTCCTCGGTGCGCGCAACGATGAGGACGGCGTCAGCCTGATCGACACCCGAGATGTAGATCTTGTTGCCGCTCAGGATCCAGTCGTCGCCATCCCTGCGTGCCGTCGTGGTGATCTGATGCGAGTTGGAACCCGCGTCGGCCTCGGTGATTCCGAACGCCATGATCTTGGAGCCGTCGGCGAGGCTGGGTAGCCACTGCTGCTTCTGCTCCGCAGTGCCGTACTTGCCGATGATGGTGCCGCAGATGGCCGGCGAGACGACAACCAGGAGCAGACCGGCACCCTGTGCCGCCAATTCCTCCTGCACCAGCGCGAGTTCGTAGATGCCGGCACCGCCGCCGCCGTATTCCTCGGGCAGGTTGACGCCCAGGAATCCGAGTTTGCCCGCCTCGTTCCATAATTCGGTGAGCGGCTCACCCTTGCGTGCCTTGGGCAGCACGTAGTCGACGTAGTTGAAGCGCTCACCCAGTTTGGAAACGGATGCCCGCAGTTCCTTCTGCTCTTCGGTTTCGATGAAACTCATCATGCGTCCTCTTCTGTAGCGGGTTCTTCCACACGTGCGAGTACCGATCCGACCTCGACCTGCTGGCCGACGGCGACCGGAAGTTCTACCAGGACACCGGCAGTCGGCGCGGTGACTGTGTGTTCCATCTTCATGGCCTCTAGCCACAGAATCGGCTGGCCGGCAGTGACGGTGTCACCGAGTGCGGCGCCGAGGCGAATAACTGATCCCGGCATCGGAGCGAGCAACGAACCGGCGGCGACTTCCGCCGACGGATCGACGAAGCGCGGTGCCGCCGTCAACGCGACCGGCCCCAGCGAGGAGTCGACAAAAATCTCACTCCCGTATGCCGCCACGTCGAACGAACGCCGAACTCCGCTCTGCTCGAGCACTACCCGGGTCTCAGTTGCCGATACCAGGCTCACGTCGTCGAAGCCTTCTGCACTCAGCACGCCGCTTCGACTGAGGGAGTAGCGGACGTCGTAGTCGCCCGACGCAGTGGAGTAACTCTTGCTCTGCGGCTGCGACGGCAGGTTGCGCCACCCGCTGGGCAAGCGGCCGATGACGCGGGCCGACGACCGGTTGTGCGCGGCATCGGCAAGTGCCGCCGCCAACGCCGAAAGCCTTTCGGCGTCGGTATCGGCCAGAGGCGTTGACAACTTCTCGAGATCATGGGTCTCGAAGAACGCCGTGTCGGTGTCCCCGGCAATGAAGGCCGGGTGAGCCAGGACATTGACGAGCAGATCGCGGTTGGTCCGCAGACCGTGAATCCTGGTGCGCGCCAGCGTCGACGCGAGCAGCCGGGCAGCTGCGGTCCGCGTCGGCGCGTACGAGATGACCTTGGCCAACATCGGGTCGTAGTGGACGCCGACAACACTGCCGTCGACGACGCCGGAGTCGAGGCGAACGCCCTGCTCACGCAGAACACTGAATTCTTGCGGGTCACCGGGCAACTCGATGTGGTGAACGGTTCCACTCTGCGGCTGCCAGTTCTTGGCGGGGTCCTCGGCGTACAGGCGCACCTCGATCGAATGCCCACGGATCTCCGGCTGCTCGTCCGGAAGTACTTCACCTGAAGCGACCTGCAATTGCAGTTCCACCAGATCGAGTCCGGTGGTGCACTCGGTGACGGGATGCTCCACCTGCAAACGCGTGTTCATTTCCAGGAAGAAGAAGTCGCCCTTTTCGTCAGCCAGGAATTCAACGGTTCCTGCGCCTTCGTAACCGATGGCGTTGGCTGCGAGCCGTGAAGCGTCGAACAGCTTGTCGCGCATGGCGGGGATGCGTTGCACGAGCGGCGACGGTGCCTCTTCGACCACCTTCTGATGCCGACGCTGGATCGAGCACTCGCGCTCCCCCACCGCCCACACCCCACCGTGGCGGTCGGCCATGACCTGAACCTCGATGTGCCGACCGGTCTCGAGGTAGCGCTCGCAGAAGACCGTCGGGTCGCCGAAGGCGGACTGCGCTTCCCGCCGCGCCGCTTCCAGTTCGCCGTCCAGCGCCGACAATTCACGAACGACACGCATTCCGCGTCCGCCGCCGCCCGCCGACGCCTTGATGAGCACCGGCAGATGAGCGTCGGTCACCGCGGCAGGATCGAGTTCGGACAGCACCGGCACTCCGGCGGCGTCCATGATCTTCTTGGACTCGACCTTCGACCCCATGAGCTCGATGGATTCGACGGGCGGACCGATCCACGTCAGCCCCGCGTCGATGACGCTGCGCGCGAACTCCGCGTTCTCGGAGAGGAATCCGTATCCGGGGTGAATCGCGTCGGCGCCCGAAGCCTTGGCGGCGGCGATGATGAGCTCACCCCGCAGGTAGGTCTCGGCAGGCGTGTTACCCGGCAGGCGAACCGAAGCATCGGCTTCGGCGACGTGCGGGCTGTCGGCATCTGCGTCGGAAAATACCGCGACCGTGCCGATTCCGTTCTTGCGGCACGTTGCGAAGACACGGCGGGCGATTTCGCCACGATTGGCGACCAGTACTGAAGTGATTGTCACGGCGTGCCTCACATACGGAAGACGCCGAAGTTCTCGGTGCCTTCGATCGGGGCGGTGGCAATGGCCGACAGGCACATTCCCACCACGGTGCGGGTGTCTCGGGGATCGATGACGCCGTCGTCATAGAGACGCCCGGACAAGAACATCGGAAGTGACTCGGCCTCGATCTGGTTCTCGATCATCGCTCGCATGCCGGCATCAGCCTGCTCGTCGAAGACCTGGCCGCGGGCCTCGGCAGCAGCGCGTCCCACGATGGAGATGACGCCGGCAAGCTGCGCACCGCCCATGACGGCGGACTTGGAACTGGGCCAGGCAAAGAGGAATCTCGGATCGAATGCCCGTCCGCACATGCCGTAGTGACCGGCGCCGTACGACGCTCCGAGCAGGATGGAGATGTGCGGAACCTTGGAGTTGGCTACTGCATTGATCATCATCGATCCGTGCTTGATCATGCCGCCCTCCTCGTATTCCTTACCCACCATGTAGCCGGTGGTGTTGTGCAGGAACAGCAACGGCGTGTTGGAGCGGTTGGCAAGCTGGATGAACTGCGTGGCCTTCTGGGACTCTTCGCTGAAGAGAACTCCACGTGCGTTGGCCAGGATGCCGATCGGGTAACCGTTGAGCTCGGCCCAGCCGGTCACGAGGGAGGAACCGTAGAGCGGCTTGAACTCGTCGAAGTCGGAACCGTCGACGATACGGGCTATGACCTCACGCGGATCGAACGGAATCTTCAGGTCGGCCGGAACGATGCCGAGCAACTCTTCCGGATCCTCGAGTGGTTCGATGATTTCGGCACGAGGCGCCGGCCCCTTCTTGGTCCAGTTGAGGCGCTTGACGATCGAGCGCCCGATGCGGATCGCGTCCTGCTCGTCGGCTGCGAAGTAGTCGGCCAGTCCCGACTTGCGGGCGTGCATTTCGGCGCCGCCGAGTGCCTCGTCATCGGATTCCTCACCGGTGGCCATCTTGACCAGCGGCGGGCCTGCGAGGAACACCTTGGAGCGTTCCTTGATCATCACGACGTGGTCGGACATGCCGGGGATGTACGCCCCTCCGGCAGTGGAATTACCGAAAACCAGTGCGATGGTCGGGATTCCGGCGGCGGAGAGCTGAGTGAGATCGCGGAACATGCGGCCACCGGGAATGAACACCTCCTTCTGCGTCGGCAAGTCTGCTCCACCGGACTCTACGAGGGAGATCACCGGGAGGCGGTTCTGCATGGCGATGTCGTTGGCGCGGAACCCCTTACGCAGCGTCCACGGATTGCTGGTGCCGCCGCGCACGGTGGGATCGTTGGCAACGATCAGGCATTCGACGCCTTCGACGACGCCGATACCGACCACGGTGCTGGCGCCGACCGGGAAGTCACTCCCCCACGCAGCGAGGGGACACAGCTCGAGGAACGGCGAATCCTGATCGAGCAGGAGTTCGATCCGCTCGCGCGCCAGAAGCTTTCCCCGCTTGTGGTGCCGCTCGGTGTACTTCTCGCCGCCACCGGCCAGCGCCTTGGCGTGCTCGACCTCGATCTCGGCGAGCTTGGTGTTCATGGTCGATGTTGCGGTCTGGTACACCTCGGAATTGGTGTCCAGTGTTGACCGGATGACACTCATGACTGATACCCCAATCGCTTGGCCGCGAGGCCGGTGAGGATTTCGGTGGTTCCGCCACCGATTCCCAGAATTCGCATGTCCCGGTACTGCCTCTCCACTTCACTTTCCTGCATGTATCCGAGGCCGCCGAACAGCTGAACGGCTTGGTTCGCAACCCATTCGCCCGTCTCGACTGCCGTGTTCTTGGCGAAGCACACCTCGGCGATCAGATCGCCGTCACCGGCCATGTGCCGTTCGATCACCGAGTGCGTGTACACCTTGGCGACGTCGATCTTGCGGGCCATCTCGGTGACGGTGTTCTGCACGGCCTGCCGACTGATGAGGGGTCGACCGAAAGTTTCGCGGGCGCGGCACCATTCGAGGGTCAGCTCCAGGCAACGTTCTGCACTGGCATACGCCTGCGCGGCGAGCGCGACACGTTCGGAAACAAATGCCTGGGCGATCTGCGCGAAGCCGCTGTTCTCTGCGCCGACCAGATTCTCCACCGGAACCCGGGCATCGACAAAGGACAGTTCCGCGGTATCGGATGCGCGCCAGCCCATCTTCTCGAGTTTGCGCGAGACGGTGAAACCCGGTGTGCCCTTCTCGATCACGAGCAGTGAGACACCACCCGCGCCGGGACCACCGGTGCGCACCGCGGTGACGACGAAGTCCGCTCGAACGCCGGAGGTGATGAATGTCTTGGCGCCGTTCACGACGTAATGATCGCCGTCGCGCTTGGCTGTGGTTGTCAGGTGCCCGACGTCGCTGCCTCCGCCGGGCTCGGTGATGGCGAGCGAGCCGATCTTGTCGCCGCGCAGGGTCGGCTTGACCCACTTCTCGATCTGCGCCTCGTCGCCGGCCGCAATCAGGTGCGGCACCGCGATGCCGCAGGTGAAGAGCGAAGCGAACAGCCCGCCCGACGCACCTGCCTGATGCATCTCCTCACAGATCACGATGGAGTCGACGGCGTCGCCGCCCTCACCGCCCGCCGATTCGGGAGCACTGGCGCCGAGCAGCCCGAGAGCGCCTGCCTTGCGGTGCAATTCGCGCGGAATCTCGCCGTCGCGCTCCCACTGCGTCAGATGCGGCAGAATCTCCTGGTTCACGAATCCGCGTACGGTCTCGCGAAGCGCAAGCCTTTCCGGTGTGGTCCACACGGTCACCGTGAATCCTCTTTCTCGTCAGTTGTGGGGAGTAGCGAAATCGGGATGTCGATGTGGCGCGAGCGCAGCCATTCACCAATTCCCTTGGCCTGCGGATCGAACCGCGCCTGCGAGGCAACACCCTGACCGAGGATTCCCTCGATCACGAAGTTGACGGCACGAAGGTGCGGAAGCTGGTAGCGAGTGACGGTAAGCTCCGCTGCCTCGGGCAGTAGTTCCTTGAGTTTCTCGACGGTCAGAGTGTGCACCAACCACTTCCACTGATCGTCCGCGCGAACCCAGACGCCGACGTTGGCGTTTCCACCCTTGTCGCCACTACGTGCACCGGCGATCGTGCCGAGCGGCACCGAGAGCGAAGACTGTGGCGGCAACGGCTCCGGACGCTCAGGTTCGTCGACCGGTTCGAGGTCCTGCGTCAGCGTCGACGGAGCGATGTCCACGCGAGTGCCGTCTGGCAGTAAGGCCACGTGAGGCACCGATCCCGCGTCGACGTAGCCGGGGGTGAACACTCCGTACGGTTGTCCGTTGCTCGGCGGCGCGGTCAGCGAGAAGCCTGGGTAACTGGCGAGTGCCATTTCCACCGCAACCGCGGAGAAGGGGCGACCGATCACCTTGGGGTCGGAGTCACGAACCACGCAGCGCAGCAACGCACTCGCTGTTTCCTCGGTGTCGGAATCCGGGTGATCTGTGCGAGCGAGAGTCCAGACCAGTTCGGCGGGCTTCTTCGTCAGCCAGGATTCGAGTTGAGTCTTCGCCAGATCGGCCTTGGCCTCGATGTCGAGACCCGTGAGGATGAACGTGGCCTCGTTGCGGAACCCGGCCAGCGTGTTGAGTGAGACCTTGTACTGCGGCGGCGGAGCCTCGCCCGTGACTCCGCTGATCAGCACCCGATCCGGGCCTTCCTGGGTGAGCACCGCGTTGTCGATACGGGTGGTCACGTCCGGGCCTGCGTAGCGTCCGCCCGTGATCTCGTACAACAGCTGCGCCGTCACCGTGCCGACGCTCACCTCGCCGTCCGTTCCGGAATGCTTGGTGATGACCGAGGATCCGTCCGCGTTGATCTCGGCGATCGGGAAGCCAGGACGGCCCAGATTGGGAATCTCGGTGAAGAACGCATAGTTGCCGCCGGTGGCCTGGGTTCCGCACTCGATGACGTGGCCCGCCGCGACAGCACCGGCCAATTGATCGAAATCATCTCGCTTCCAAGCGAAGTGATGAGCGGCGGGACCGACGATCACCGACGCATCGGTGACACGACCGGTGACCACGACATCGGCGTCGGCCGACAAGGCTTCGACTATGCCCCAGGCGCCGAGGTACGCATTGGCCGTCAACGGGGAGCCGAGTCCGAGTTCGTCTGCCCGAGAGATCAAATCGTCACCCTCGACGTGGGCGATCTTCGCGTTCAACCCCAGCTTGGTGTTGACCTCGCGCAGCGCGTCCGCCAGTCCGGCCGGGTTGAGGCCGCCGGCATTCGCAACGATCTTCACGCCCTTGTCGAGCGCGAGGCCGAGGGTGTCCTCGACCTGTCGCAGGAACGTCTTCGCGTAGCCGAGCGACGGGTCCTTCATCCGGTCCCGGCCGAGGATCAGCATCGTCAGTTCGGCCAGATAGTCGCCGGTCAGGTAGTCGAGTTCGCCGCCCTCGAGCATCTCGCGCATCGCCGAGACGCGGTCGCCGTAGAACCCGGAGCAGTTACCGATCCGTACCGAACTCATTTGCCCACCTTCGCTTCTCGTCCCTCACCGCTGGATCCGATGGCGGCTCGTCCCTCGCCGCTGGGACCGGCAAATGCCTGCGCAAACCCCAACCACTCGTCTGCGTCGGCGCCAACGGCGACCAGATCGAGATCGGCGCGATTGGCACGCTGAGTGACCAGCAAGCAGAAGTCCAACGCCGGCCCGGTCACCTTCTGCCGCGCATCTTCCGGCCCCCAGGTCCAGAGCGAACCGTCCGGCGCCGTCAACTCCACCCGGAAATCGTCGGCGGGCGGCGTCTTCTCGTTGACCGAGTACGCAAAGTTCCGCGTGCGGACACCCAGATGAGCGATGTTCTTGATGCGCGCCGTCGGGGCTCGCTCGACGCCGAGCGCGTCGGCAACGTCCTGCCCGTGCGCCCACGTCTCCATCAATCGCGCAGTTGCCATGGACACTCCGCCCATGGGCGGGCCGTACCAAGGAAACTTGGTACCGGCCGGGGCAGCGGTGAGCGCCTCGACGAGAGCAATGCGCCCCGCCCGCCAATCGGCGAGCAACTCTGCGGGCGGGCGGGCTGCCTGCTCGGCAGCACCGTCGTCGACAAATCCCGCCGGATTCACGAACGCCGCCTTCAACTGCTCCGCGAACCCGTCCGGGTCGGTGACAGCCAGGATCGCAGCACTGTCCGTCCAGTGCAGGTGCCCGATCTGATGCGCGATGGTCCACCCTTCCGCGGGCGTCATTGTCGCCCACTTCGCCTCGGGCAGATCCGCAACCAGCGCGTCGAGGCTCTCGCCTTCGGCCCGCAAGTCATCGATGAACGTCTGAAGTTCGGCCATGCGATCAGCATCACACTCGTAGTCATAAAAATCAAGCACGAATGATTGTTATTGAGAAATCTCGTGGTGAGAGACTGAGCTCAACTGCCATCGACTACCAGGAGCACCCATGAGCGACGCCGTACTGATCTCGCGAACCGGCGATGTGGTCACGTGGACCCTCAATCGCCCGGACACCCGCAACGCCATCTCCGAGATAGACGTGATCGAAGCCCTCGAAGACGCGGTCACCGCGGTCAACCGAGATCAGAGCGTGCGCGCGGTCATCCTCACCGGAGCAGGGTCGGCCTTCTCCTCCGGCGGCAACGTCAAGCACATGCGGGACAAGGAGGGCATGTTCGGTGGTGCTCCCGGCGAGATCCGCCAGGGCTACCGGCACGGCATCCAACGCATCCCGCTCGCGCTGTACACGTGTGAGGTGCCGACCGTCGCAGCCGTCAACGGCCCTGCCATCGGAGCGGGCTGCGATCTCTCCCTCATGTGTGACCTCCGCATCGGGTCGACGGCGGCGGTCTTCGCCGAGAGCTTCGTCAAGGTGGGACTCATCCCGGGCGACGGCGGAGCCTGGCTGCTCCCCCGCGCGATCGGCAACGCCCGCGCCGCCGAGATGGCGTTCACCGGCGAACCGATCGACGCGACCAAGGCACTCGACTGGGGTCTGGTCTCGCAGGTCACCGAGCCCGAGGAATTGCTTCCCGCAGCGCACGCTTTGGCAGCGCGAGTAGCCGCCAATCCCCCGCAGGTGCTCCGCATGACCAAGAAACTGCTCCGCGAGGGCCAGCACCAAAGCCTCGAGAGTTTGCTCGAACTCTCGGCCGCCATGCAGTCGATCGCCCATCACACTCGCGATCACCACGAAGCCGTCGCCGCGATGCTCGAGCGTCGAAGTCCTGAGTTCACCGGAGAATGAAGGCCGGCAGTCAGCTACTGCCGGTCGGCGCAGTCCTCACCTCGATACTTTCGCTCCAGTTCGGAGCGGCATTCGCGACGACCCTGTTCTCGCAGATCGGGCCGGCCGGTGCCACGACGCTTCGGCTGACGATCGCCGCGATCATCCTCGGAGTCATCGTCCGCCCACGATGGAGCAGGTGGTCGAACCGGCAGCGCAAGGGCATATTTGCGCTCGGCGTTTCTCTGGCCGTCATGAACGGGGCCTTCTACATGGCCCTCGACACGGTGCCCATCGGAACGGCCGTCACCATCGAATTTCTCGGGCCACTCACACTTGCCGCGGTGCTGTCGAAGCGCTGGGCCGACTTTGCCTGGGTGCTGCTTGCCTTCGGCGGAGTACTTCTCCTCGGATTAGGTGATCACGGGGAATCGGGACTCGACGTCGTCGGCGTGATCTACGCACTCGTTGCGGCCGCAGCCTGGGCGGGATACATCATCGCCGGTTCACACCTCGCCGCAACACTTCCGAGTGCCGACGGTCTGGCCGGTGCCACGATTGTGGCAGCCGTCCTCACCCTGCCGTTCGGTGTGGTCTCCGGAGGATCCGAACTGCTCGATCCGAAAATGCTTGCCGCCGGCGCGGCGGTAGCCATCCTCTCGTCCGTCATCCCGTACAGCCTGGAAATGTGGGCGCTGCGATCCTTGGCCAAGAAGGTCTTTGCCGTCCTCATTGCGCTCGAACCGGCAGCAGCAGCGTTGGCCGGCGTAGTCATCATCGGGCAGACACTCGACTCCATGACCCTTGTTGCCATCGGACTTGTGGTCGTGGCGGGCATCGGCACCGTTGTCATGAATCGAAAGCCCACCCCGAAATAGTCCAGGTACCGTCAGAGCACGTTCATTCCAACGCACAGGAGAACCATGACCAACCCGATCATCGCCACTGTTCTCGGACGCACCCCGCAGATCGACGAGAGTGCGTTCATCGCACCCAATGCCACCGTTGTCGGCGCAGTGACCATCGCTGCCGGCGCCAGCATCTGGTACGGCGCGGTCATTCGCGGCGACGCGGAATCGATCTCCATCGGCGCGGACACCAACATCCAGGACAACTGCACGGTGCATGCAGACCCGACGTTCCCCGCGGTCCTGGGCGAGCGAATCTCGGTCGGCCACAACGCGGTGTTGCACGGGTGCACCGTCGAAGACGACGTGTTGGTCGGCATGGGCGCAGTGGTGCTCAACGGCGCACACATCGGTTCGGGATCGCTGATCGCGGCCGGCGCCGTCGTCTCGCAGGGGATGCAGATCCCGCCCGGATCACTGGTCGCCGGCGTACCGGCCAAGGTCAAACGCGAACTCTCCGAAGGCGAAAAGGCCGGGATCAGCGCCAACGGCGCCGGTTACATCATGCTCGCCAAGGCCCATCAGGACATCGAACAGGCCTGACCGACACGACGCTTGCGGCCGGAAGCAGCAAGAGACGCGGCTAACCTCGGGGCCGCAACGTACTGTTCGGCAACTCGGGTGCCGGGAGCGCCGGACCGTCGTATCCCGGCACTACGCCGAAACGTTGATCAGGGACGCTGCCGTCGAATCCAGAGGCCAGTTCGGCCTGCCACTTGCGTCGATACTCGACGATCTCTTCGTGCGTGCGGCCCATGAAGTTCCACCACATGATGACCTGCTCGCCCAAGGGCTTGCCGCCGAGCAGCAGGACCCGAGCCGGTTCGGAACCCGAATTGCGCAATGTCAGCTTCCCGAAACCCGGTGCTTGATAACCCAACTCGGCCCAGCCGACGGTGGTGCCACGCAGCACTACCGATCCTTGATCGACGATCACACCGTGTTCGTGCGAACGATCGACGTCGAGCGCAATGTCAGCGCCCGGATCGAGAACTATCTCGGCACCGAGCAGTTCGGTGAAGGTGGATACCGGCGATTTCTCGCCGGCCAACGAGCCGAGGAACACGCTGAGCCTGGCGCCCCCAATGGTCACCGGTTCCGGTCGATAGTGAACAAACGCGGGGGCAGTATCGCGAGCCGCGTCCGGGAGAGCCACCCACAGCTGCATGCCGTGCAGAACCTTCGTGTTCGGCGTCGAGACCTCCGAATGCGCGATCCCGCTACCGGCAGTCATCAAGTTAAGTTCGCCCGGGCGCACCATCGCGTGAGAGCCGATGCTGTCACGATGCTCGATCTCCCCCGTGAACAACCAACTGACCGTCTGCAAACCGGTGTGTGGATGCGGCGGCACATGCATGCCGGGCCCCGAGCCGACGTCGTCCGGCCCGTAGTGATCGGCGAAGCACCACGCCCCGATCAGCGAACGATCACGCTGCGGCAATGTGCGCCGCACCCGCATTGCCCGTGGGCCACCGAGCGGAACATCCCGCGGGGTGAGGATCTGAATCTCGCTGTTGTCAGGTTTGCCTTCACATTCCTGCTCTACGGGATGCATGTCGAGGTTGCTCATCTCTTCATCCTGCCTCGGGTAACTCCGGGGCGCCTAGGACCTATGCCGAAACCGTGCTGTTGTCACGGACGGCCTTCATCGACGCGTGGGTGGGCGGGTTGTCCGGGACATGCGCCGGACGACGGGCTGCGAATTCACGACGCAGAACCGGTACAACTTCCTCGCCGAGAAGATCGAGCTGCTCGAGCACCGTCTTCAGCGGAAGACCCGCGTGATCCATGAGGAACAGCTGGCGCTGGTAGTCGCCGAAGAAATCCGCGAACGCGAGGGTCTTCTCGATGACCTGCTCCGGCGAACCGACTGTCAGCGGCGTCTGCTCGGTGAACTCTTCGAGCGACGGTCCGTGACCGTACACCGGCGCATTGTCGAAGTACGGGCGGAATTCCTTGACGGCGTCCTGACTGTTCTTACGCATGAAGACCTGACCGCCCAGCCCGACGATCGCCTGATCGGCGGTGCCGTGTCCGTAATGCTCGTAGCGCTGACGGTAGAGGTTGATGAGCTCGATGTAGTGCTCCTTGGGCCAGAAGATGTTGTTCGCGAAGAACCCGTCACCGTGATACGCCGCGATTTCCGCGATCTCAGGACTGCGAATCGAGCCGTGCCACACAAAGGGTGCGATGCCGTCGAGCGGACGTGGTGTGGACGTGAAACCTTGCAGCGGAGTGCGGTACTCCCCTTGCCAGTTCACCACTTCCTCGTCCCAAAGCCGGCGCAAGAGCTGATAGTTCTCGAGGGCCAACGGAATACCCGCGCGAATGTCCTTGCCGAACCACGGGTACACGGGCGCCGTGTTGCCACGCCCCATCATGAGGTCGACGCGACCCTCCGCGAGATGCTGGAGCATCGCGTAGTCTTCGGCGATCTTCACCGGATCGTTGGTGGTGATCAGCGTCGTTGACGTGGACAGCGTGATCTTCTCGGTCTGTGCAGCGATGTAGCCGAGCATCGTGGTGGGTGACGACGGCACAAACGGCTTGTTGTGGTGCTCGCCTGTTGCGAAGACGTCGAGTCCCACGTCTTCGGCATGCTTGGCGATAGTGGTCATCGCCTTGATGCGCTCGTGCTCGGTGGGCGTGACCCCTGTCGTGGGGTCTGTGGTGACGTCACCGACTGTGAAGATTCCGAACTGCATGGCTACTCCTGTTCAGGGCGTTGATCCCTACGACTGCGTGTAGATAATTTAACATTCAACCATCTGGGGCTATTCCCGCACCCTGAACAGCACTGAGGGCGGTAGGCACACCATGTGCTTACCGCCCTCAGCGCAAAAGAATACGTGTCAGTGCATCATGATCGGCGCCGCTGAATCACCCTCGGCTACAACTCGCGTCGTCTTGCTACGCGGCAGGAAGAATGCCGGGATGAAGGTCAAAGCAATCAAGACGGTAGCAACAAGGAACGTGTTGCCGAATGCGTCGGCGGCAGAACTCAGAATCGAATCGACCGTCGACGGATCCGGTCCCACCGGCGGCGGAAGGTGCGCCATGCCGACTTCATTGCTTGTCAGATCGCGATTGAGCAACTGGTTGGTGAGAACCACGGACATCACAGCGGTACCGATAGAGCCGGCGGTCTGCTGAACGATATTCATGAGTGTCGAACCGCGAGCGATCTGCTCGTTGGACAGCGTCACGATCGCGGCCGTCATCAGCGGCATCATCGTGCAGCCCATACCCATACCCATCACGAACAGGGCAGCCATCAGCATCCAGGTCGGGGAATCGGAAGCGACCTGCGTAAAGACACCCATGCCGATCAGGATCAACGGCAGACCCGTCAACACGATCTTGCCTGCGCCCATCTTGTCCACGAGTCGGCCGGCGATCGGCATGGTCAGCATTGCGCCAAGCCCCTGCGGAGCCATGAGGAGGCCGGCCTCGAGGGTCGTGTGGCCACCCACCTGGATGAAGAAACTCGGGAACAACAGACCCGCGCCCATGAACGCCACGATGAACAGTGACGTCGTGATCACGGCGACCGACAACTGCCGGTTCTTGAACAAGCGCAGGTCGATCAGCGGATGATCCTTACGCAGCGCATGGAACACAAACGCGATGATCAGAACCAAGCCGATACCGGCGGAGACCAAGACCCTGGCCGACGCGACGGTCCCGACCTCGGGGATCGACGACACACCGAAGAGGAACAGCGCCAGGCCCGGCGACAGCAGCACCATGCCGAGGAAGTCGAACGACTCCGAAGGCTGGGGCTTGTCCGAAGGCAGAATCTTGAACGCTGCCGCCAACGCAATGGCACCGATCGGCAGGTTGATCAGGAAGATCCAGTGCCAGCTTGCGACCTCGATCAGCCAACCACCGAGGATCGGTCCACCGATGGGGCCGAGCAGCATCGGAATACCGAGCACAGCCATGACACGACCGATCCGTTCCGGACCAGCAGCCTTGGTCATGATCGTCATACCGAGCGGCATCAACATGCCGCCGCCAAGACCCTGCAGAACTCGGAAACCGATCAACGACGTGATGTCCCACGCCATCGCACAGGCAACCGAACCCAGCACGAACAGCACGAGCGCGGTCATGTACAGCCGTTTGGTACCGAATCGGTCCGCCGCCCAACCCGTCACCGGGATAACTGTTGCGAGAGCAAGCGTGTACGCCGTCATCGTCCATGCCACTGTGGCGTAGGACGTATCGAATTCCTCGGCAAATGTAGTCAGCGCGACGCTCACCACGGTCACGTCGAGAATCGACATGATGGCACCGAGCACCACCACGGATGCGATTTTGAGTACCGCACCGTCTAACTTGTCGGACGCCGGTGCCGGCGCGTTCGGCGATGTCATCGCGAAGTCTCCTGGGTAGATGCTCGCAGGTAGTCACCCGCGAGAATGGGCTCTAGCGCCTCGACAAGTCGAAGCCGTTCCGGCGCGGGCACGCGCGACGCAAAATCACGAAGCTGTCCACGCTTGCATTCGATGTGATTGGACGTGACCTTAACGCCGGCCTCCGACAGGGAAACCCGTTTGACGCGCCGGTCACGTTCGTCCTCACGCCGCACGACCAACCCCATCTGCACGAGGTGGTCGATATTGCGACCCGTCGCCGCCACCGAGAGCCGAAGCTCGTCGGCAACCTCGTTGATCGGGACGGGCGCATCGCACTGGCCGAGAGCAAACAGCACACGAACCTGACTGAACGAGAGATCCAACTCGATCAGTGCATCGATCGACTCCGAATCACCGGCGCTCATCAGGCGAGTGAACAACTCGTCGAGTGCTCCGAACAGGTCATCAGAATCCGAGGCGATCACCTGGCGAATAGTAGTGCGGATGCAACTATTGCCCAACCGTAACTAACGCGCAACCCGATTTCCGGTGAGCAACATCACCCTCGGAAACTCATTCCTGCACCAAAATGGCCTTTCCGAGAACTTTGCCCGTTTCCAAATCGGTGAGCGCCAAGGCCGCATCCTCCAGAAGGTATCGAGCCTTGACGATGGGACGCAACCCGTTTTCGACATGGCGCACCAGCGATGCATGCACCTCAGCAACTGCGTCGCGATCAGAACGTGTGAACTCACCCCACGCCGCCCCGACAATGCTGATGTTGCGGAACAGCACCCGGTTCAACTTCACCTCGGGAATCCCGCCGCCGGCAAATCCGATCACGACAAGGCGGCCTTCAGGGGCCAGAACGCGGACCGCCTCGTCGAAGGCGTCACCGCCGACGGGATCCACCACTATCTGCGCCCCCTTGCCGCCGGTCAGCTCGCGAACCCGCTCACCCCACCCCGGCGCCAGTGCCACCACCTCGTCAGCTCCCAACTCGCGGAGGAACTCCTCGACGCCGGCGCGTCGAACAACGGCGATTACCCGAGCACCGTGCGCCTTGGCCAACTGAATGGTCGCGGTGCCCACACCGCCGGCCGCGCCGAGAACAACTACGGTTTCGCCGGCCACGATCTTGGCGCGACGAGCCAGCGCAAACTCCATCGTCTGGTAATTGATGATCAAAGACGCGGCTTCGTCGAAATCCAAAGCGTCCGGGATTCGCAACACCTGCGAAGGGTCGACTGCTATTCGTTCCGCATATCCCCCGAGATAGGTCGCCGCAAGGACCCGGTCGCCCGCAGTGAATCCCGATTCCTCCGGCGCCGTGATCACGACACCCGAGATTTCCGCACCGGGGACAAACGGGGGCTCCGGCCGGATCTGATACTTGCCGTAGGTGATCAACAAGTCCGGAAAACAGACTCCACTGGCCTTGACGTCGATGAGAACTTTGCCGGACGCATCAGGCTCGGGGATCTCCTCGAGGTCGAGTCCTTGCGGGCCGGACAACTCGGTAACAACCATCGCACGCACAGCAACTCCTCATCGAGAAAGCAATCGGACATCATCTGTTCCCGACCTTAGCCTGCCGTCCGACCATCCCGGCCGATAGAACCGGACGCAAGGTATGGAAACTCGCTTCGCAAGGGTCGCAAGGAAATTCGCCGTCGACCACGGGCCATATGGGTTCCCATTCATTCCCTGGGTCTGTACGCTTGGGTCATATCGGGATTTCAGTTTGTTTCTGACCTCAGGTTCCGTCCTCGGAACTGGATTTCAGAGCATCTGAATTCAAATATGTCCGAACCTTGTGCACTGGAACAAGATACGGAACATCTGCCACGTCTGCGCAGACTCCACTTCTGCGGGGACAATTCACGGCACCGGTAACGACCTACGGTGGGATACCCATGCATGATGACGCCCTATACCTCTGTGCCCTGACCCATTTCGCGTCGCCGCCGCGCGAAGGTAACTCGGCAACGCAAACACTTCACGAACTCGTGTGCTACATCGCCGACATATTCGATACCGCAGCGGCAAGCATCACCGTCACCCTTCCCGATCAACCGGACATCACGTCGGTCAGCTCACCCGAATTCGATCGATGCGAACGAGAGTTTCGGATAGGGCCAGGGAGGTTACCCCGACTCGACAGCGTGCAGATCACCGATGTGCCGAGCGCCGCATACGCCTGGCCTGCCTTTGCTGCCCAAGCGAGCCACCTGGGCGTCAAAGCCGTGGCGGCGCTTCCGTTTTACCGGGAGGCGAGAATCTCGAGTGGCTCCGCGGCCCCCGCCCGAACCTCGATCGGGACGCTGACCGTCTTCTCGCACGAGATGATCATCTGGGACGACGACGATGTGAGCGCAGCCCAGGCACTGACCACCGTCGCGATGGGGTTCATACTCATGTCGCTCGAACTACACGAGCGCGAACGGGAATCCACGCAGCTGCAACATGCACTCGAAACCCGAATCGTTGTCGAACAGGCCAAGGGGATCATCTCGAAGGACCACAACACCACCATCGACTCGGCATACCAACTCATCCGCCGACGCGCACGCAGCCACAACGCGACCGTGCTGTCCGTCGCGCGGGCGATTGTCGAACTGGGACTGAAGGTGTGATCGATGCGCGTCGCTTTGGTGACACCGGCATTCCCGCCGTCCATCGGCGGAGTCGAAGACCACGTCGCGCAGTTGGCCACACATCTGAGCTCGACCGGGATCGATGTCGAAGTTTTCACCGGTAGCCGTCGAGCGGAAACGCCGGCGACCCCGCAAAAAAGCGATTCGATTGTTCACCGCTACCCCGCCTGGACAACCACCGTCATGTCAGTCTCACCCCGACTTTTGGTGCGAACCATGCACCTCGACAATACTTTTGACATCGTCCACGTCCACAGCTATCACGCATCCTCCGCGTTGGCCGCATTGACCGGGTTCCGTCGGCCGGTCGTCTTCACCCCACATTTTCACGGCACCGGACACACTCGATCCACCCGCATGCTGCATTCGCTCTATCGGAAATTCTCCCGAGCGCTCTTCACCTCGAGCTCGGCCGTTGTCTGTGTCTCCGATGCAGAACTCGAGTTGGTGCATTCGTATTTCCCGGGCCTCGAAACCTACACAACTGTCATTCCCAACGGCGTCGACGCAGCTGCAGTACGCGCCGCCACGCCGTATCCCGACGAAACCGCCACGCTGTTGTTTCACGGGCGATTGGAACCATACAAGCGGGTGGATCGGATCATCGAGGCCATGGTCGAATTGCCCGACACCGTCCAGCTTGTTGTCGTCGGCGACGGTTCTGCTCGAAATGCACTGGCCGCCAGTTCCGCCCGCCTCGGACTCGGCGACCGGGTGCGGTTCACGGGACGGCTGGACACTCCTGGCATGCATCGCTGGCTCCGGACGGCGGACGTGTCCGTCTCGTTGTCCGAGCATGAAGCCTTTGGCATCGCCCCACTCGAGTCGGCCGCGGCAGGATCACGAATCGTCCTGAGCGACATACCAGCTCATCGTGAGATTGTTCGGCGATTCCTCGGTACCGGAGCAGTCCTGATCCCACCGACTGCAGGCGCCACGTCCATAGCCCGTGCGATCGCACTTCAATTGAGTGCCGGTACCGGCGACGACGTGGTATTACCTGACTGGGCCGGCGTGGCGACCGCAACAGCCCAGGTGTACCGACATGTACTCCGAGGGGAGCCGTAGCGTGGAGAGTCGCCGAGGAGTAAGTTCGAATTAGTCGGCATGCCCTTGTTCCCTGGTACTTCCGCACCGATATTCGGAGCTGCCCCTGATTCCCGGTAGCTCGTCCCTCCCCGCACGGACGAGTCAGGTGGCACCCGCAATGAATCAGCCTTCGTTTCCGCACAGCCAGCCGCTGGTCAGCCTCTCGATACTGATGCCGGTCTTCAACGAGGAACGCACGCTGAAGGCAGCGATAGACCGCGTATTCGCCGTACATTATCCGTGCCGGATGGAACTGATAGTCGTCGACGACGGCAGCACCGATCGCACCGCACGAATTCTAGAAGCTCAGCGATCAGACGCTCGGACATCGAAAGACATTGTCGTAGTGACCCATCCGGTCAATCGCGGCAAGGGCGCGGCAATTCGAACCGGGTTGGACTACGCCGCCGGAAGTCACCTCGTCATCCTCGACGCAGATCTCGAATATCTGCCGAGCGATATTCCGTCGCTGATCGCACCGGTACTGGCCGGATACTCCGATCACGTGTTCGGCGCGAGGGTCCGCGGAGTCAACGCCTGCTTTCCGTCATTTCGGTTTGCCATCGGAGGCCGCGCAACAACCTTGTTTGCCAACGTGTTGTACGACGCTTGCCTGACGGACATGCACACTTGCCTCAAACTCATCCCGACCGATCACCTGCGCTCCCTGACATTGACGGAGGGCGGTTTCGGCCTCGACACGGAAATGACAGCGCGATTACTGCGGTGCGGTATCCGGCCTCTCGAGGTGCCTGTGTCGTATCACGGACGATCCGTGTCGGAGGGCAAGAAAATCACCTGGCGAGATGGTGTTGCCTGCCTTGCCGTCCTGACTCGGATTCGGGTGCAGCACCGACCGGACATCGCACCCGTTGTGCACCGGATCTCGGTAGTCGCAGCAGCACAGGGTGATCCGCCCAACAATCCACCCAACAGTCCGCCCAAGGTTCTGCATCTGCCGAAGGCTGCGGGGTGAGCAGCGTGAACGCGGAAGGCAGACTCGAGGTAGTGCTCGTGGGTCCGGGCTTTCACTTCCTCAGTGGGTTGTCGGCCTACACCTGCACACTTGCGAACGAACTGAGTCGGGAGCACGATGTGTCGGTGCTCCTGCTACGGCGGGTCATCCCGCGGCGGTTGTATCCGACTACTCGTCGCTCACCGAATACCGGAACCGCGCTTCGCTACGGCAACAATGTCACTCGCATCGGCGAACTCGACTGGTACTGGTTCCCTGGCTTATTGGGGGCCCTGGCTCGGCTTCGCGCGACAAAGCCGAATCTGGTTGTACTGCAATGGTGGACTACCGCGACACTCCACACCTATATCCTCGTCGCGTTGTTTGCCCGGGTACTCGGCATTCGTGTGGTTGTCGAGTTTCACGAGACTCAGGACACCAGTGAGGCTTTGGTCTTGGGCGTCGATATGTACTGTCGACGCGGTATGCCCCTTCTGCTGTCGCTCGCCCACGGCGCGCTCGTCCACAACAACCATGATTTAGAGTTACTGCGCAGAACATTCGGCTCGCGTCCGTTCGACCGGCTCGACATCGAAACAGCACCCCACGGACCGTACACACACATCGCCGATTCCCCCGCCGATTCCCCGGCTTCTCACGATTCCCGCAGTGGGCCAACCCGACTGCTCTTTTTCGGCCTCATCAGACCGTACAAGGGGCTCGACGATCTCCTGGTGGCCTTCAACCAACTCAGCGCCGAGCAGGCAGCACAGTTTCATCTCACGATCGTGGGTGAAACCTGGGAGAACTGGCAGACTCCGGCAGCACTGATATCCGCCAGTCCACACCGTCGGCGCATTACCTTCGTGAATCGCTACGTCAGCGACGCCGAGGCAGGCCAATTCTTCCGCGATACAGACGTAGTGGTGCTTCCCTATCGGCGCGCGTCGGCAAGCGGTCCGCTGCAGATCGCAATGCACTCCGGACTACACGTCGTGCTCTACGCGGTGGGCGGACTGGTCGAAGCAACTCGCACCTACGAAGGCGCCCATCTGGTCGAACCCGACAACGTCGATGCACTCCGTCGCACCTTGATGTCGATTCCGCCGGACCGCCATCGACGATTCACCGACCACACGTCGTGGTCGACCACCCTGCGTGCGATCGAACGGTTGGCGCGATCATGATCGCACTCGCCCCGGTCGATGCCGAACAAGCTCCGCGGCACCGGTTCTCCGACACTTCACGCTCGGCGCTGCGGTCGTGGACATCGACAGGCATCCTCCTTGCACTCGGAATACTCCTGATCGGTGTGTCGTACCGGATGTCGTCCGACGGTTCACCGCCGAATGTCTACTACGCAACCTTCTGGGTCGGTATGCTGCTCGGGGTTATTCCGCTGGCAGCCAAACTGGCGGCTTTCGGGACAACAGTCAATCAACGCATCGGCGCGATAGCGTTGCTCGGACTCTTCACGGCAGTCCCGAAGTATCTCCGAAACCCTTTCGGTCCGTCGTATCACGACGAGTATGCGCACTGGCGTGAATCCGTCGACGTCATGTCGAGCGGCCAACTGTTCCCACCCAATTCGATCATCCCGATCGTCGAATACTTCCCGGGTACGTCAGCCCTGTCCGCCTCTATCGCTCAGCTGACCGGACTTTCGGCCTGGTCCGCCGGCGAAGTGTTGATGGTCGTCACCCACGTGATGACAATTCTCGGTGCGTACGTCCTTGGAACGTCGCTACTGCGCTCCGCCCGTGCAGGTGCCGTGGCAGCGCTGATCTACGCCCTCAATCCGTCTGCCATCTATTTCGACACTCAATTCGCGTACGAGGGTGTTGCCATCACATTCTTCATGTGGGCGTTGGCTTTGACCTCGATTGCCGCACGGTCGGACGATCGTCGTCGTCGAATCGCTTTTCTGTCGATCGCGGTCACGTGCGGCGCCGTATGCGTCGTGACCCACCATCTGACCACCATCGCCTTGCTCCTGATCTCGGGTGCAATCGCCGTCACTGTCACCGCATTCGGGTTTGTACGCGCACACCAAAGGCCATACGCATGGTGGGTTCTGCTGAGCGGCACCGCGGCCGTCGGAGCCGCCTGGCTTGTCTTTGTCGCATCACCGACCGTGAGCTACCTCTCGCCGTATCTCGCCAACTCGGTGACTCAGTTGAGCAGCATCGCAACGTCACAATCGAGTGGCCGCGAACTGCTCGCCGCCAATGTCCAACCACTCTGGGAACGAGCCTTCACCGCCGCCGCCCCGGCAGCGGTGGCCGCGATATTTGCGTTGGGCCTGTTGGTCATCGCGCGCGTGCGGGGCAAAGTCACGTCCGCAACCCTCGCATTCATCGCCATCGGGGCCGTCTACTTCCCGTCCGTTCTGTTTGTGCTGGCCCCATCGGGTGCGGAGGGGGCCAGGCGCTCGTGGGCGTTCAGTTATGTCGGGGTGGCAGTGATGTGCGCCCTCGTCGTCGCGTTCCAGGATCGGTTGCCACGCATCGTGATCCGGTTCCGGAAGCTGATCTCGCTCGCCGTCCTGATCGTCTTGCTGATCGGCAATGTCGGCGCCGGTCTCAACGATCCGTACCGCTTTCCCGGCCCGTTTCTCTGGGGCTCGGACACCAGATCCGCGAGCTCCGAAGCTCGGACGGTGGCCGAACACATTCGACTGAGAGAAGGTCGCGTGCGCGTCGTGACCGACCGATACACAACGCTGGCGCTGGCGGCGTACGGCGAACTCTACGTCTCCGAACCGTCATCCGACTTTCCGGTGTGGGAGCTGACCCAGACCGACACCGACCCCGATACGAAGCTCGCTACCGACCTGGCCGGGGCAACCTACGACTACCTTGTCGTCGATACCCGAATGGCGGATTCCCCACCCTTCAACGGGGACAACTACGGCAGCGGAGATCCCCTGGCCGGCCTGCCGACACCGCCGTCGTACCTCGACCGACTCGACCACGCGCCATGGGCGTCGCTGATCATGTCGACCGAGCATCTCCGGGTCTACCGCCTCGATTCGGCCAGCGTCGGCACCGAACTGACCGATCTGACAGGAACGCCATGAAACGCACTGACATTGCCACTCGGAGTCGCCAAGTCCTGGACGTGGTCCTGACCTCCGATCTCCTTACCGGAGTGAGGGTTTCCGCCGTGGTCGCGGCCGTGTCTCTCGCCGCGGTACTGCTCCGGGCTCCCGTGGAACTTCGGGTGTGTGCAGTGGCCGCACTCCTCGTCATACCGGCGTGGGCGGCCGCGGCGCTGATCCTCGGCAAGATGCCCGGTAGTACCGACACCCGCTTCGACGGACTCGAAAAACCGCTGCGCGTACTTCTTCCAGCCCTGTTCACCCTCATCATCCTGCTCGAAACCGTTCTGGCACTTGGCCCATTGGGATTTCAACTGACCACGTCAACCATCGCACTGGCACTCTTTGCCGTATCGGCGGTGATGTTATCCCTGTTGGCCATTCACATCCGGCGGTCTCCGCGGAAACCTGAATCGCGCGCAGCCCCCGACGTACCGTGGCGCCGAGTCGGGAAAACCGCACTGGTCTCGCTCGCGTTGACGACCCTGTGCGTCGGCGCGTTGATCGGAGCGCTCGCGATGCAGACAACGCAGCCCGAACGGTATGTCAACACGATTCTCACCGGCCCCGACACTGCCATCGCGGGCCAACTCGCAGTGGCACCCGGTTCTCCGGTCGACATCGAATGGACTTCGTACAGCTACGGATTCCTCTTTCCCACCCTGCCGCCGGACGTGTCCGCAACCATCGGCGGCGTCTCACCGACCGATCCGCGGTTTGTCACGACACCACCGACCGCGCCCTTCGACACCAACACAAATGCCCGCAGTGCCCAGGTCGGAACGGTGTCGTTCCTCGCACCGAACGAGCCCGGCCGGTACCGAGTCGCGATCGACATCGTGATAGCCCAGACCCCCGACACCGTCGGTGTC
Source organism: Rhodococcus sp. AD45-ID (assembly GCF_003023755.1). Classification (NCBI taxonomy): domain Bacteria; kingdom Bacillati; phylum Actinomycetota; class Actinomycetes; order Mycobacteriales; family Nocardiaceae; genus Rhodococcus; species Rhodococcus sp. AD45-ID. The sequence goes on from NZ_PYHL01000001.1 coordinate 997,675, forward strand.
GGACCGACATCCCTCGTGCTCTATCTCTCCGTGGCGCCCTGATGAAGGTGACACTCGGCTCTCTCCCCCAGATCGCGCGGACCCGAATAGCGGAAGACTCGATGCTGCGCAACAGTTCTTACATGATGGCGAGCACCGTTCTCACCTCCCTCATGGGCTATGTGTTCTGGCTTGTTGTTGCTCACACGACATCAACAGCGGACATCGGAGTCGGGGCGGCCACCACCAGCGCCATGCAGGCGACGGCATTGATCGCCAGCGTCGGCGCTGCCACCGCGATGGTCGAGTGGCTACCGCGCACCCTCACGGTTGATCGCTGGCGGCGAATACTCACCGCCGCAGTGACAGTCGTGATCGTGACTGCGGTGTCCGGGTCCGCAGTCGTGGTTCTCATCTTGGGATACGTTCTGCACACCCTCCCGTCGCTGAGCACCGCCGTTGCCGCAGCGGCATTCACGATGGGAGCCACATTCTTCGCGCTCGGCACGCTGGCCGACTGCGTGGCAGTTGCGCTACGCCGCAGCGGACTGCTCCTCGCGCGCAACATGCTGTTCACCGGCTTACGGATTCCGTTGCTGTTCCTTCCCGTGCTCATCAATGGCACTCACAACCAGATTCTGACGGCCTGGAGCGCGTCCGCGGTGATATCGGTAGTGTTCTCGACTTTCTGGTGCAGACGAATTCGCGGTGAGCACAGCATGCGGCCACTGTTCGGACACCTCGTCTCCGACGTCCGGGATATGAGTGCGTCACTTCTGGGGCAACACGTCGTGACTGTGGCTGCGAGTGTCACGTCATTCGTGCTGCCGATCATCGTGCTCGCCAGACTGTCCGAATCCGACGGCGCCTACTTCTACGCGACGTGGATGCTCGGCGCGGTGTTCTTCATGATCAGTCCATGCATCGCGATGTCGCTGTTCGCCGAGACCGCAACGGATCCCGAAGACATCCCGGCTCTCGCGCGGCGCTGCAGTCGGATCATCGCCGCGTTGCTCGGCCCGCTGATCCTCGTCTACCTCATCGGCGGGGGTTGGGCCTTGCGGGTATTCGGCGAGTCGTACAGTGCCCACGGGAAAATGCTGCTGATCGTGCTCACCCTCTCTGCCATCCCGGACGCCGTTACCAACATCGCGGTGGCAGTTCTGCGTGCAGTCGGCAGGCTGCGCGAGGCAATGACGCTCAACGTGTCGATGCTGCTGATGTGCCTGGCGCTCTCCTGGATCCTGTTGCCCTCCATGGGGATTGTTGCTGTCGGAATCAGCTGGCTCGCAGCGCAGAGCCTCGGCGCACTCTGGGCGTTGGCGCGGTGGCGTTACATCATCGTGCCCGCACAGCAGAGGGTTCTTCGGTGAAGGGGGTTCGCCGGTGAAGGTCCTCGTGGTCTCCGACAGCTACCCACCGGCGGCCGGTGGACTCGAACGTGCCGTGCATGCACTGGCCACCGGATTGGCCGGCGACGGAACCGTAGTCACAGTCGCCACACTCAGCCGAGGCGGCACAGCCTCGCATTCGCTCGAAGGCCTGGTCATGGTCCACCACCTACCTGGCTGGACGCGATTCCTGCGACCGTTCACCTCCGACCCCACCCACCAATTTCATCCCACCGCACCCGATCCCGCACTGACGAGGCACCTCCAGCGCCTTGTCGATCGGCTACAACCCGATGTAGTGCACGCCCACGGATGGATCCTGCACTCGTGCCTGCGATTGCGCTTACCTCGGCAAACCGCACTGGTAGTCACTCTCCACGACTACGGACTGAACTGTGCCAAGAAAACTCTGGTACCCGCAAACGCGCTGGACACCGTATGCCCGGGTCCAGGAATCAAGCGGTGTCTTCGGTGTGCAAGCGAGTTCTACGGGGCACCGAAGGCCGTGCCACTTGTCCTCGGACTGGCCGAGAGCCAGCACCTCCTCGATCGTGTCGGGCTCTTTCTGCCGATCAGCACAGCAGTGGCGGAATCATGTCTGAAGGGAGTCGACCGCGATCGGGTAGCCGTAATACCGTCGTTTGTACCCGACGATGTCGGTGACGAGGGGCAGGGTGACGAGGGGCTGGGGAATGGCACAGCCGATTTCCTCCCGTCCACCGACTACCTCCTCTTCATCGGTGCCATCGGCCCGCACAAGGGAATCACGACACTGCTGGACGCGCAGCGGCTCATGCCCACGCCGATTCCACTGGTCGTGATCGGAATGCAACGCCCCGACACCCCATCGATGATCGGCGACTCCGAACGCCGAGTGATCGTGCGCACCAACGCCGGACACCAACAGGTCATGGCTGCCATGCGAAGGGCTCGCGTGGTCTGCGTCCCCTCGAGATGGGCGGAACCACAAGGACTCGTTGCCATCGAAGCGATGAGCGCGGGAACCCCGGTTGTCGCATCCGACATCGGCGGTCTACGGGACGTGATCGACCACAATCGTTCCGGACTGCTTGTTCCTCCCGGCAATGCCGCCGAACTCGCCCGGGCACTGGAACTGCTGCTCGACGATCAGGCCCTCCACACACGTTTGGCTGACGGTGGAAGGACCAGGGCCCGCGCCTACACCGAATCGACTGTCCTGCCGCAGGTTCGACGCGCCTACGCTAGAGCAATTTCACGGCGTGCCGTATGAATACTTCGGCGTCGTCCCGAATTCTGCACAATCGCAACAGCATACGCATTCCACCACACACTCGACGGCGGATCACCGCGATTGCACGTACCATCCGATTCGCCGGGATGTTTGACCCACAAATACGCGTCCGCGTGCGCTGCCTGGGTTTGTGTTGTCGGCGCCGACCCCAATGCGCGATCCGGCGGATTGCACCAGTTGAGCGGCCCTTCGGGTGGCGGTCCGGCGCCGTTGCGTGACGTATCGACAACGTAGCCCTTTCCTCCGGTCAGCGCCGATACGGACTCGCCGTATGCTTCCTGCTCCGCTGTCGTGTAGAAGTTGGCGACATTGAGACTGAACCCCCTGGCTCGATCAACGCCGGCCGATCCCAGTCGACTCGCCAGCTCGGGTGCATCCAGCCATCGAGAATGACCACCGTCGATGTACACCGCCGTATTCGGTTCCGCAGAAAGAGCATTCACCGAATAGCGAAGTAGATCCATTCGTTCCGCGACCTGTTCCGAAGACAGGCACGATCGGTCGGTGAGCGCGTCCGGTTCCACGATCACGACGGCTTCACGGTTACCGATTCCGGCCGCGACATTGTCCGACCAGGTCCGGTAGTCCGCGCCGTTGCTGTACCCGCCGGCAGAGAAGGAACCGCAGTCGCGCTGGGGAATCGCATAGGTGACCAACACCGCAACAGCATCCGCACTCGCCGCGCCGTCGACGTAGCGCCTCACCTGGTTGGCAACCGCTGACGGCGGAGATGTTGCACTGAGCCAGAATGCCTGTGGCGTGTCGGCCAACGTGGCAACGGTCGAAGCGGTTTCCGGGTAGTCGACCATCGCGCGCGCCGCACTCGAATTCGGGTCGACGTAGAAACCTCCGGACGCGACCTGCTGCAGAGTAGCCAGGTCGTCTCGCGCACCCGCCGCACAACAACTCGAACCCGTCATGAGCACAGCCGCGCAGGCACACGCAACGATTCGATTCCACATCACGGTAGGTCCACCCTTGCATCGTGAAGACCTGCCAGCATGATTTCTGCCAGTTCTTCGATTTGTGGGCTGTCGAGAATCGAGTCGTGGCTTCCACACAGAAAGTGCGTGCGCACCCGACCTTCGTGGAAGGTATCCCACCCCAGAATCGGTGTTCGCACTTCCGCCGCCGTCGTCGACGTGACAAATAGTTCGAGTGGCACGCTGTGCCCGCGTTGTTCGTAGCGCGCCATGATGTCCCAGACACCCCGGAGATCGAAATCCTCCGTCGCCGAACGCCGAATGACTCCCGCGGAAATCAGTTTCTCCCGGCCCGACCATCGGAGGTTGCGGGCATATTCGGTCACCAGCTTGATCCTGCCGGGCTGGCGCAGTCGCTCGAGTCGTCCCGACGACGACTTCCATCGCTTCATCACTCGCCCTGCGGTTTCCGGCGTCGGAGTGTCAAGTATCCCCAGCCATGCGACCTGCTGCCCATCGCGATCCAACTGCCGGGCAAGCTCGTACGCCACAAGCCCGCCGAACGAGAAGCCGGCCAGTGCATATGGCCCTTCCGGTTGAACGGCCCGCATCGCCGACATCATGGGCTCCACGAGCTGCTCGACGGTATCCGAGCGTTCCGGGCGCATCGACGCGGCAAGCGGCAGCAGCGGATACACACCCTGCTCGTCGCCCCACAGCGTACGCAGATGCCGCAGACTCATCGCGCTCGGGAGATCGGGAAACACGAAGAAGGCGGGCGGCCGGTCCGTCACAGCCGGCGCGTGCGATTCGGCCGGCGACGACGCACCGTCCACGAGGCGCGCAAGCCCAGCAACGGTAGTGCCCTTGTCGAGGAAATCGACCAGCGACACCTGCGCACCCATCCGATATTCGATCTGCGCAACAAGATTCGCGGCCAGAATCGAATGCCCGCCGAGATCGAAGAAGTTCCGATCCAGATCCGACACCTCGGTGGCGAGCAGCATCGACCACAGAGAGGCTACCTTCTGCTCCGTCGGCGTGAGCACCCGTGCAGAAGACCTCTCGGAAGCGATTGCCGCGCTGCGATGTTCATCTGCGCCTTCGCGCTGCATTCGAGCGGCCAGGTCGCGCAACGCCCGGCGATCGAGTTTCCCACTTACCGAGGTGGGAAGCGCCGGCACTCGAATGATCACGGCCGGCACCATGTACTCCGGCAGTCGTTGCCGTGTCCACGCGCGCAGATTCGCGTCGTCATCCGGTTGGTTCTGCCGGGAGTAATTCTCGGCCGGGACGATGTAGGCAAGCAACTGCGGTTGTCCGCGGTGGTCGGTGCCGACGTCGACGGACACCGTTGCCACGCCCGGATGTTCTCTCAGCGTCGCTTCGATCTCGCCCAGTTCGATCCTGAACCCGCGGATCTTGACCTGACCATCGAGTCTCCCGAGGTGCCGCAGCCGTCCGTCGGCGATGTACCGCCCGCGATCACCGCTGCGGTAGGCGCGCTCTCCGGGCACACACGGATCCGGTACGAACCGTTGCGCCGTCTCACCCGTGCGGTGGAGATACCCTCTCGACACCCCTGGTCCGCCGATCACAATCTCTCCCGGCACACCCATCGGAAGGATCCGCCCACTCGAATCCGTGACGTACAGACGTGTTCCCGGCATCGGTCGGCCCACTGTCACCGGTTCATCCGGGGAGACCGATCCGCCGCCGGCAAACACTGTCGTCTCGGTTGGGCCCCACCCGTTCCACACCCCGGCGCAGAGACCGGACAGCGACATTGCCACCGACTGCGGTAGCGGTTCACCAACCGCACCCGCGATCAACCCGGGGCTTCCTGCCCAGCCCGATTCGAGCAGCGCTGCCCAACTGGTGGGGGTTGCGCTCATCCGCGTGGCGCCGCACTGCTCGATCACGTGCGCAAGCCGGCGCGGGTCGTGCATCTCCTCGGTGGTAGCGACCACAAGACCGGCCCCGATCCCGAGAGTCACGAAGTAGTCGCCAACCGACATGTCGAACGTGTATGAGGCCACCGAAAGCACAACGTCGCCGGAATCGAGACCCAGCGCCACCGGCAACGCCGACATCAGATCCAGCACATTGCGGTGTTCCACCTGAACACCTTTGGGCGTCCCGGTCGAACCCGACGTGTAGATGATGTAGGCCAAATCGTCAGGCCGAACTGCCCCCGTGTACCGAGCGTCGACCAACCGTTCTGTGCTTGGATCAGAGGGCTCCTGGCCGTCCACCGTCACCACTGGGCAGTCGACCCACGTCAATTCCTCCGCCAAGGATTCGGCAGTCAGCACTACCGACGCATGCGCGTCCTCGAGCATGAACCGGGCCCGCCGCACCGGTTGCCTGGGCTCGATCGGCAGATAGGCAGCGCCCACCATCAAGGCGGCCAGAATCGCCGGCACGAGATCAATCGTGCGTGGCATCGACACCGCCACAACAGTTCCCGGACCGATACCCACGCGGGTAAGACGTCCGGCAATCGAACGGGCCCGGTTCACCAGCTCGCCGTAGGTCAAGCAGATCGCACCCACCGTCACCGCTGGTGCATTCGGCGACGTGATCGCCCGATTCACGATTGCCTCGTGGATCGTTCGCGGAGGGCTTTGTCCGATCAGTCCCGACTCGGCAGAGGCAGGGGCAGGGGCAGGATTGAGATTCAGCTGCCGAGTCACGTCTTCGGGATCCGCAAGTGACAGCTCGCTCAGGACGGCGGTGGGGTTTTCCGCACACCGCCGCAGCAACAGGTGCAGATGACGCCCCATCAACGCGACCGTTCCTGAATCGAAAAGGTCTGTGTTGTAGCTGATTCTGCCCACCAACCGGCCGTCGTCGCGCTCGTCCAACTCGAGGCTCAGATCGAACTTCACCTGCCCAACTCCGGAGCCGACGGCGTTCTCCATCAGCTGCATCGACCACTCGTCGTCGACGGGAACCGCCGGGGGTTCGAGAACCAGGACCGACTGGAAGAGCGGGTTCATACGCGGATCTCGCGGCACGTCCAGTCCCCGGACCAACCGTTCGAAGGGCACCACACGCCCGAGCGCATCCAGTACTTCGGTGCGCATGGCGGCGACGGCCTCGGCAAATGTCCAGTGCGCGCTGAGCCGCGCGCGCAACACGGTCGGAGTGAGGCAGTACCCCACCATTGACTCAAGTTCGGACCTTTGACGGAGGTCTGTCGGTGTTGCGAACGTGACATCGCTACTGCCCGTGTAACACTGGAGCCAGTACCCGTACACCGCGGCCAAGGCATGGAATAGCGTTGCCCCTTGCAGGCCCGCCGAGGAACGCAATCTCGCCACCGTGTCGGCGTCAACCGAAACCGGCTCAACAGACCCGACAAACCGTTGACGCGGCGGACGCGGCCGGTCGAGCGAAAGGTCCAAGGCCGGCGCCCCCTCGAAGTGCCGTCGGTAGCATTCGATCCTGTTCGCCACCTCATCGCCCTCCACCCACTTCCGCTCCCAGGAGGAGTAGTCGCCGTGTTGAACGGGCGACTCACGAAGCGCAGGCAAAGTGCCTGCGATCCGAGAGTTGTACAACGACACCAGCTCCGGAAGAAATATCCGGTACAGCGTGACGCCGTCGAAGATCAAGTGATGCAGTCCGAGGTACAACCGATGACATGAGTCGGACACACGCACCAACTGCGGCCGGATCAGTGGACCCGCGCTCGTGTCGTACGGCTGACGTGTCTGCTCGACGGCAAGGTCTGTTGCCACGCCGACCGCTTCGTCGAACGGTAGGTGGCTCACATCCAAGACTGGCAGCTCCGTCACCGCCGGCGGATGGATCACCTGCCGCGGCTCGTCTCCCACCATCGCAAACGTGGTGCGCCACGCTTCATGCCTGCGGATGAATTCGTTGAAGGCCCAGCTGAGGGCTTCGACGTCGAAAGCCCCGTCCTTGGTCACAATGGCAAGTTCGTTGTACGCAAGCGCTTTCGGCGCCAACCGATTGAGGTACCACAGTTGCAACTGTGCGGCCGACAGCGGCGCGTAGTGCACACCGGTCTCACTCCCCCGTCTGCGCGGCACGGAAGGTGATGCGCCGTTCGCTTGTGCTCCCCGCAATCGATTCTCGAGCAGTGCTTTCCGCGCCGCGATCCGGCGCTCGTTGTCGAGGGTGGTCATAACGACCACCGCACGTTCAGCGACGCAAGGCCACGTAATCCCAAATTGGGGCGCCACCGGATCGGTCCCGGTTCCAGTTCCAGTCCTGGCAACCGGGCCAGCACCGTCCCGAATGCCGCCTGCGCCTCCATCCGGGCCAACGGCGCACCGAAGCAGAAGTGCCCCGCCCAACCGAATGCGAGGTGACGGTTGGGTGCGCGATGCAAGTCGAGCCGACCAGGATCGGTGAACTTCGAGGGGTCCCGATTCGCGGACCCCATCACGGCGATCACCGCTTGGCCTGCCGGAATCGGTTGTCCGGCAATCTCCACCGCGTCCGGAGCAATCCGTGCCGTGTGTTGGCTCGGGCTCTCGAAACGCAGCAGTTCCTCGATGGCTGCGCTCAGACCCGAGGGATCGTCGATCAATTCCTCGAACTGATCGCGGTGGCGGAGCAACGTGAGCAAGCCGTTGCCGATCAGATTGGTGGTTGTCTCCTGCCCACCGACCATGGTCACCACGACGTTGGCCACTATCTCGTCTTCGCTGAGACTGTCTCCGTCGATCTCCGCGGCGCACAGCGCACCGATCAAACCGTCGGTGGGGTGCGTGGCCTCATTCCGCACCGCAGCCTGGAAATATTCCGTCATCTGCTCCACGCTGCGCAGGACACCGGCAACGCGGCCGGGATTGTGCTGGAAATTGCCGAGCATCTCGGCAAAGTCACTTGACCAGTTCTTCAGCAGTTCATGGTCTTCGGTGGGCACTCCCAACATCTCCGCCGTCACGATAGCGGGCAGCGGGTTGGCCAGGGTGTCCATCACCTCCATGCCCCCGTCGTCGATGACCGCGTCGATCAGCGAATCGGTGATCTCCTGGATGTGACCGCGCAGGGCCGCAATGCGGCGCGGTGTGAAAGCCGCAGCCGCCAATCCGCGAACCCGGCCGTGTTGTGGTGGATCGAGGAACAGCATCTGACGCACCATCACTTGCGCCACCGGAGCCAATTGCTCCATCCCCAACTCAGCCAGCTTTGCCGGGGTGGGCGTGCGATCAGCCTTGAACCGGGTGAGTACGTCGGCGACATCCGCGTAACGAGTCACCACCCACGCGTGTAGGTACGGATCCCACATCACCGGCGCCTCGTCGCGCAAGGATTGATAGAGCTGGTAGGGATCTGCCAGCACTTCGGGGTCGAGTAGTCGAATCAGACTGGGAGCCTTGGTCGGTGCCGTGGTCATCATTCACTCCGTCCTGCGTCGAGAAGCTCCTGATCGCTCATGCCGGATATCTGCTCCACGACCAGTTGTTCCACCTTGGCGGCCATGTCACGAACCGTGGGATTGTCGAAAAGCTCGAGCAACGTCATTTCGACGCCGTACATCTCCGCTATCCGAATGATCAACTGAGCGCCCAACATCGAATGGCCGCCGAGAACGAAGAAGTTTTCGTCGATCCCCACCGCCGGCAGATCCAGTCGTATGGCGACGATCTCGGCGAGCGCTGCCTCGACCTCGTTTCGAGGCGCGATCAAGGAGCCTCGGTCGACACTGATGGTCGAGTGCGCCGCGCGCTCCAACGCCGCGCGATCAATTTTTCCGTGTGCGGTGGTGGGGAACTCGTCAAGTTCGATGATGGAACGAGGCAACATGTGATCGGGAAGGTGGGCCGAGAGATACGTCTGCAGCCCCGATATGTCCGCCGTCTTGTCATCCCGAACGACAAACGCAGCCAGAGATGGATTCTGCCGATCCCCGCGAACGATCACCACGCTGGCCTGCACCGCCGGGTGTCGATCGAGTACCCCGGCGATCTCACCGACTTCGACCCGGTTACCTCGGATCTGCACCTGATCGTCGCGTCGGCTGGAGAACTCGACATCGCCGAATCTGTTGAGCCGAACCAGATCACCGGTCCGGTACTCGCGTTGTGCGGGGTCGTCGCCGTGCTGTGAGAACTTCTGCGCGGTCAACTCCGGCAGACCGAGATATCCGCGGGCTACCGATACACCCCGTATCACCAATTCTCCGACCTCACCGGCACGGACCGGGGAACCGTCCTCACCGACTACCTCGAGGTCGACACCGTCGATCGCGCGACCGAGTGCGGGCAACGCGTCTGCTGGGGTGTCACCGGCGAGCGGATCGACAACCCCCGACACGGAGACGACACTCGCCTCGGACAGTCCGTAATTGTTGACGAGAGTGAACGGCAAGCCAGGCGGCGGACGGTGGTACAACACGTCGCCTCCTGTCAACAGAATCCGCAGGGCGGTATTTTCCGGCCAGGTCATGGCAATCAACGATTCTGCGAGGGGGGTGGGCACAAAGCACACGCTCACGCGTTCGGAGACCAGCCAATCACGCAACCGCACCGGATCGTTTTCCAATCCCGATGGAACTACGTGCAACGACGCGCCCGCCGTCAAAGCCGGCCACAGTTCCCACACTGCTGCGTCGAAACCCGGACTCGCGATCAACGTGCATCGATCATTCGAGGTCAGCTCGAATGATCGTTGGTGCCAGTCGATCAGGTTGAGCAATCCGCCGTGCCCGGCGACAACGCCTTTCGGCTCACCGGTCGAACCCGACGTGTAGACGACGTAAGCGGCATCTGTCGGTCGGGTGCTGAAGGTCTCGGCAATGACAGCCTCGCCGTCGACCGGTGCGCACCCAGTGCGCGGCGGAACGATCGGGTCGACCCAATCGAGCCTGGCAGCAACGTCCGGAAAAGCAACTAACGCGCGAGCAGAACTATCCTGGACGGCAAACCGAAGTCGCGCATCGGGCTGCCGCGGATCGAGTGCTACGTACCCGGCACCCGCCGAGAGGATCCCCAACGCACCGACGACACAGTCCGTCGAACGCGGCACACAGAGAGCCACAAGATCACCAGGAACCACCCCGGCAGATCTAAGCGCTTGGGCGAGTGCGCTTGCGCGAGAATGTAGTTGGCCGTAGTCGAGCTCTTCTTCCACTGAGGCAACGGCGACGCTGCGGGGCGCGGATTCCACAACTCGCGCGATCTGCCGCACGACGGAATCGTCAGGTAAATGAGAGTGAAGGTGACGCTGAATGTGATTCATGAGGGCCTGCCTACTCGTCCATCAGATCGGACGAGCCACCAGGAATCAGGGGTAGCTCCACGCACCGCGCCACCAGGAATCAGGGGTGGAACGGCTCTGAATTGAAAGTTACTCCACTGCCGGGTCGATGGCTAGATGTCACTGCCGGGTCGATGGCTAGATGTCTTTCCATGGCACACCGGCCCGGATCGGTGTAGCTTTCGACTAGGCGGCAGTCTGCCCTTCCACACCCGGCAGCGCTGCAGGCCCTCTCCAGAGCTACCCCTGATTCCCGGCAGCTCGTCCTCGCTGCGCTGACGAGTAGGTAGCCACGATGAATCTCGAATTCGCCGATCTTCTTGCACATTTTGTGCAGCTGCTGCCGACCGTCTATGTGGTGGACGACGTGATGACGGAGTTGCTGGAAAACAGCGTCGACGTCCTCGGGGTGTCGGGTGGCAGCATCAGCCTGGTCAGTGGGGGCGAACTGAGATGCATCACGTCGATTGCCGATTCCGCTGCCGATATCGAACGATGCCAGGAAGGACTTCAATCCGGCCCCGGACGGACGGCATACGAGAAGGGCGAGAGGATCGCTGTCACCGATATCCGTCAACGGCACGATCTCTGGCCTGAATTTGCCGAGAACGCCAGACGGTTGAACATCGCAGCTACTGCGAGTGTCCCGATGTCGATCAACGGCGAAACGATCGGCGTTGTAAGTCTGTACGCGCACGAGCCACGACCGTGGTCCGCCGACGACATCGTCTTCACGTACCTGGTGGCGAACATGGCAACGGGGTACTGCGTCAACGCGTCGAAACGCCATCAACTGCAGCAGATTCGTTCTCAGCTACAGGAATCGTTGAAAGTGCGCATCATTCTCGAACAAGCCAAAGGCATCACTGCCGATGCGCGGCGCACCGGAATCGACGAGGCGTACGCGCTGATCCAAGCTCACGCACAGTTGTGCAACGCTTCGGTATCAGCCGTCGCACGCGCAATAGTCGATGTCGGACTACGGGTGTGAAGGCGTCAGAGTTGTAACTCGTAGGGGCGGCGACGACCTGCGCCCGGCCCGCAGCATCGCCGCGATACGGTCGGATTTCACCGGTGGACTGAAGAGAAATCCTTGCGCATATCGGCATCCGAGATCGAGCAGTATTTGCGCCGCCCGACCGGAGTCGACGCCTTCGGCGACCACGTCCAGCCCGAAGGAATCTGCAAGTCCGACAATCGAGTGGACTATCGCCAGATCGTCGTGATCGATTCCCAGTTCATGAACGAATCCCCGATCGATCTTGACCGTGTCGACCGGCAACACCTTCAACTGAGCCAAAGAACTGTACCCGGTTCCGAAATCATCGAGAGCGATGCGAACGCCGAGTTCCTCCAGTCCACGCAATGTCACCAACACGTGAGCCAGATCGTGCATCACCGCCCGCTCCGTGATTTCAATACACAAGCTGCTACCCAAGAGGCCATGCGTTTCCAACTCGATTGCAACGGAATCCACAAAGTCACTGGTAATCAACTGCGCCGGTGATACATTCACGCACATGAACAGTGGCGTCCCTGAAATCATCGCATTCCACTGCGCAAGTTGGCGGCAGGCTTCGCGCAGAACCTGCCGGCCGAGTTCCCCTGACAGGTTGGCAGCCTCGGCGATGTCGATGAACGAATCCGGTTGAAGCACACCACGTACCGGGTGGTTCCACCGCACCAGCGCTTCGACACCCGATATCGCACCCGATTCCAGGTCGACAACAGGTTGGTAGTACACCTCCAACTGGCCGTCGCGAATTGCCGCGCGCAGGTGCATCTCCATCTCCGCATGATCGTCGTTGGCTGCCCGCATCTCGTCGCTGCACACCACTACCGCATTTCCTCCGTCGGATTTTGCGGTAAGCACGGCCTCGTCGGCGCACCTGAGCAATTCGCCAACGCTGCACTCTCCCGGTTTTGCCACCGCGATACCGATACTCACGCTTCTGCCCACCTCTTCGGTCCCCAGCGAGATCGGCGTGGACGCAACCAACTGCGCTTCGCGCGCAACCACTTCGGCCTCATTCGCGTCCATCGGTTCCGACATGACAATGACAAACTCGTCACCGCCGAGCCGGACCACGACGTCATCCGGAAATCTGCCTTCGAGGCGGTTTCCGAGTTCGTGAATGAACGCATCGCCCGCATTGTGTCCCAGTAGATCGTTGACCACCTTCAGCCGGTCGACGTCCAGGAACAGAAGCGCAACGGGCCCGGACTCCCCCGGCTGCAGACGTCGTTCGAGTTCACCGAGAAGCATCCTCCGATTGGACAGTCCGGTCAGCTCGTCGTGATCCGCCAGGTAGCGCAGACGCCCCTCCGCAGCCACCCTCGCCTGCAATTGGGCAAACAGAGTGGCAATAGCGTTGAGTGCATTGATTTCTCGAGTTGACCACTCCCGGTCGCCGAACTTGATGAATCCCAGGACCCCCGTGGTGACGGGACCGGACAGCAAGGGCACGGCGGCCATCGACGTCTCGACGACACCTGCGCCGCTTCGGATCCTGTCTTGATACCCGCTCGGTTCGGGACGGATGATCACTGCTTCGCGCGCATTCTCGGCGGCCGCAAAAACCGGGTCCGCGTCCCGGAAATACACCACTCCCAAGGGATCGGGTTCGGGAACATCCTGGCGCTGCGGCCATTCCGCCACCAGAACCGTCGCCCCGATCGTGTGATCGTTGCGCCGCAGGAAGCTGACGTCGACGCCGAAGTACTCGACCAGGTCGCGAAGGACCTCGGTGGCCGCTGCGACCGACGTCGTCGAATCGGCCGGCATCAGTCGACCGGCAACGTCGGTCACCAACTGTTCGAGGCTACGTCCGTCCATGATTTCTCCTGCAACTTTCTCTACGGTGCCTCAGCGTCGAATACTGTTCGCGGGCAGTCGCGCACTGCGCACTGTTTCCGGTGGACAATGACTCAGGCGCAGCACCAAGGCAATGGACTCCTCGCTACCGAGATCGAGTAGCACTCGCATGCGCAGGCGCAATGCATCGAGTTCGCTCGCAAACGGGTCGGACAATCGCGCGCAGTCGCTACCGTCGCGGGCGTACAGGAACACTGGTGACATGGGTTGCACACCCAATCCGTGCTCCTGTGCGCACACCCACACCGCTTCGGCAGCCGAACCGCCGCGAACATAGTCGTCGAGACAGGAACCGTCCACAGTCACCACACCAAATGCCGAACTCGACGTGATGCGGTCACGAGCACTGATCCCCAATACTTCTCCCGCGCCCCATCGCGCCAGCCGGGTCACCACGTCACTACGCCTGACGACGTCGAGGAATGCCACCTCGCTGTCGGCGAGCCCCAGTGTGCGGATATCGATCCCTGTATTCGCTGTTTCCGATCCCGGCCAACGCAATTCGCCGATCATCTGCTCGTGCAGCATCGGCGTCAGGTATCGGATACGGTCAGCGGCACCCACGACGTCCCCGAACACACCAAGATCACGCGGGTCCGTGTACAGATGAAGGTTGCCGCCTTCATCACGCGCGGCGCCCCGCAGTGCATCCTCGAGCTCACGGCCGATCGGTGCTTGCACACCTACCCCTCGATTGGTACTTCGCTCCATCATCGCCGGGTAGTGCTGCGCCAGAAGCTGATTCGTCGTTTCTCCCAGCTTAACGCTTGCCACCAAATCTGCCGAATCCGGATCGGGAAGTAGAACGGTGTCACCAAGAATTCCGTGTGCCGCTGCTGCGACCTTCGCGTTGTAGACGGCAGCACCGATCGCCACATGGGTTGCCCGGCCCTCTAGATCCATCAACGACGTTCGATCACGATCCGCATGAACGTGGATCACCGGCCCATCGACCTCGACGGCCCAGGGTTGGGCATTTCCGCCCGACGGCGCCCACCTGATCGCCTCGAGAACAGCCTCGACGCCGTCGGCCGGCATTGTCGGTGCCGCGCCAGCCGCCACACTCGTTTCAGGAACATTGCTCTGCGAGCCATCCTCGTCGACCAGCGGATCATGCAGGCAATTCAGTCGGGCACCCGAGTCGATCCGGACCCGGCCGGACGGCAGCGACTCCCCCAAGCCGAACCGGCGCACCGCCGTCGCCACGGCGGATGCCCCCGCGAAGCATTCACTTCCGAGCTGCGGCCACGTCGACAGTGTCGACCCGACTTCGACCAGTGACGCAGCCATTTTCGCCGACAGTTCTGCGGCCGACAGGAGCGCCAACGCATGGGGGATCTTCTCCTGGGCCGTTAGTCCGGCCAAGGTTGCTGTGTCGACATTCCCGAGAAGCCCGTGAAACAACGGCCGCTGCGGCTCGAGATCAAAACGCTCGATGTCCAGCAGCCCACGATCGGTTGTCTCCATGATCACCGGGATTCCACGACCACGCGCCACCCGTCGTATCGACATCTTGGCGTCGAGCGAATCACATTCCTCGACAACCAGATCCAGACCGTCGACAATCTTCTCGACGCTCGCGTCCGTCACCCCGGCCGTAAACACCGACACAGCAAGATACGGGTCGAGTTCGGCAACACGCCGCGCTGCGACCACCGCCTTGTTGACACCCACGTCAGTGATTCCCACCGGGATTCGGTTCAGGTTCGAGAGGTCGATACTGTCGAAATCTGCCAATCTCAGCTCGCCGCACAACCCTTCGAGCGCCAGAGCCTGCGCGATGACATTCCCGACACTCAACCCGACGATTCCTACACGCAACCGTCTCAGTCGCGCCTGTTCGTCACGGGTGATCTTGTTCCGGTTCCGGTCCAACCGGAGAAGTGAAAATGATTGCGGACCAACAATTCCCACCAGCTCGCGCCGCCACGGGTAGTACACCCATCGACAAGGTTCGTCGACAACCCGGCGATCAGGAAGGTCGCGAAGTCCCGACAACTCGTCGCGGAACCGAGCCCGATGGTCGAGTGCCAACGTATCCGGTTGTCGCCTCACCTCTTCCAACGAGGCAGCGTCGGCGGCGACTCGCTCGTCGAACACTCTCGCTCGCCAGAGCGCCTCATTCCCGGCCGACACCATCGCCGAGTCCATCTTCCGCGAAGCTGTCAGACGGCACTTGCGCCCCCTCGAGTTGGGCTGCCTCCGCCAGGAGTGCCGGCAACTGAGTATGGTGCGTCTTGTCCACGTAGGTGTGCTTGTCCCACCACATCATGCGGGTCAGATACCGCTCGTCCGGATACGGAACCCCGGGAATCGAATCCTCCATGACGCCGCCACAGGTAGCCCAACGGTCGAGTACGTACCCCGCGGCCGTCGCGAATGCGAACCTGACTCCGAGCAGCGACAGCGCATGCGGTGCGATGCGCGACAATGCCGACGTCAGCTCACCACGTCTCTCCGCTTGCGCCCCGCACCAGGCAGTCTTGAGTTCGATCACACCACTTGGGATACGCCCGTCGATCATGGCGTAAACCTGTGCGATACCGGGGTGGTCGGTCCATTCCTGGACAGCGTGTGCCTGGTCCGCGCACATGTACGGCCCCTGCACGCGCACGCCGCCGACAACACGTCCCACGTCGTCGAGAGCCACGAAGAACAGCGTTGTCGAGAGCCCGTCCACTATGTCGTCGTATTCGACGACACTCTCGACTCCGTGATGTCGATAGTTCTCCCGCGCACCGTCTAGATACTCGCGCCATAATCGCGGATGCGACGCTGGTGTTGCAACAAGGAACCAGCACCGGGACGTAGCGTCGAAATAGCCACATTCCGATGCCGTAGTCGTGGGTGCTGTAGTCGTGCGTACCGCAGTAACAGAGGTTGTGCTCGCCGCTCGAGTCATGACAGTCCCGTCCACACCAGAAGGTGCGTAGTCGAAGCGCGAGGAGAGAATCTTATTGTCGCAAGAAATCGGCACCGATGCTCGAATCTCTGCGTCGACCGACCACCTGGCAGAATTCAAGCAACCCCTCGGCGAACAGGAATCACTTTCGTGAACTCAGACCTCACACTCGCGCCGCAGCCCGATCGCGGACCGATTTTCGTGAAAACACGCCCGGTGCGCACCGGCGACATCAACGCGGCCAAAGCGCTCCGACTGGACGGCGTCGCCCGATACCTGCAAGACATCGCCACCGACAACATCGAGGCCATCGAGGCCGTCGACACTCACCCGTTCTGGATCGTGCGTCGAACCGTCATCGACGTCATCCGTCCGGCGATCTGGCCCGAATATCTGACCATGACCCGGTGGTGCTCCGCATTCTCGACGAGGTGGGCGAACATGCGTGTCCGCTTCGACGGCAGCAACGGTGCGCTGATCGAGACGGAAGGGTTCTGGATCCACATCAGTGCAGAGTCCGGTATGCCCACCCGGATGAGTGACGACTTCATGAAACCACTCGAGGAATCCACCGACGAACATCGCCTCAAATGGAAACGTGTGATCGCCGACAACGCACCGGACGTCGAAGCACCGGGCGTCATCGACACTCCGTTCACCCTGCGTGTGACTGATATCGACCCGTTCGATCACGTCAACAACGCCGTTTACTGGCAAGCCGTCGAAGAGGTGATCAGTACCCGAACTGCACTGCGCAGCACGCCTCACCGGGCGGTGATCGAATACCTCTCACCCCTTGTCGCCGGCGACGACGTGGTCCTACGGAGCCACGTCGAAGGTTCGCGCCTCACCGTCTGGTTCCTGGTGGGCGATGCACTGCGCGCCGTTGCACAGGTGAGTGCGCTCTAACGCAGCTTGCGAGTAGCTACTGCCGCAACGCCGAACACCAGAGCGAGAAGGATCGCGGCCCAGAAACCGAAGAGCCACCACACGACACCGAAGACGACTACAGCCGGCGCCACAGTGATGAGTGCAATGGTAGGGCTTTCCCGTACCACCTCGAGAGCCGTTCGAGCATGCGTGCGATCGAGCTTCTTGCCTGCCATGGAAGCCTCCTTCAAGGTCCTGACCATCCAGAGTAACCGTCACTGGTAGCGACAAAGCGGATAACGTGAACGCATGGCAGACCACCGCACCCTCGTTCTCATGAGACACGGAAAGTCCAGCTATCCCGAAGGCATTCGCGATCACGAGCGGCCACTCGCCGAACGGGGACTGCGCGAAGCCCGCCTCGGCGGCGAATGGATCCGCGAGAACGTCCCACCCATCGACGCCGTATTGTGCTCGACGTCGCGGCGCACCGTCGACACCCTGGCCGCGACCGCCGTCGACGCCCCGACAGGCTTCGACAAGTCGATCTACGGCGGATCCCAGGCCGACGTCATCAACGCAATCCGGACCACGTCCGCCAATGTCAGCACGCTCCTGGTCATCGGCCATGAACCGGGAATTCCCTGGACTGCACTGGATCTGGCATCGAACGAGAATTCCGAAGCAGCCCAACGGATTCGAGACAAGTTTCCGACTTCGGCAATCGCCGTGTTGTCCGTGCCCGTCCCGTGGTCAGAACTCGACGACGCTGCGGCCACGCTGCTGGAGTTCCACGTTCCCCGCTAGATCACCTCGCGCAGTACGTGATCCGAGTGTTCCAGGGCGGCGCGGTCGTATGTCGATGTCGACGCCAGCAACTCGTCCGCGCCCGTCCGCTCGGCCAGATCACTCGAGTGCTGCTTCACCTCGATTGCGGTCCCGTACATGGCCGAAGCCACGAACGAGTCGATACGCCTGGTGGTTCGATCGCTGAGCGCTGCGCCCCTGATCTGTTCCGCCGACACGAGCGGCGGAAACTCCCCTGTCCGTGACGATTCCGCGAGCGCGTACGCCTCCGGAATCAACAGCTCACGGGCCGCCTCGGTGGTATCGGCAACCATGACTTCGAGCGAGACCACGACATAAGGATCGGGGTGCGCGTCGCTGGGCTGGAAAGTCCGGCGATACTGGTCCAGCGCCTCCACCCTGTTGGTACCACCGATCTCGAGCATGGGCCCACCCACGACTACCGGAAGCCCCAGCTGCGCTGCCACTTTCAACCCGGTGCGCGTGGCAAGCACAAAGATCGGCACCCCGCCGCGCGACGCCGGACGAGCCGTGACGACGGCAGTTCCGTCCAGATAGCGTCGCAGCTCCTCGATATCAGCGGCAAACGTGTCCGGCGCGTCCTTGCTCCGTCGTAGCGCCTGGCGAACCGGTTCCGTGAAGCCCAATGACCGGCCGAGACCCAGATCGATCCGACCCGGATACAGGGCATCCAACATCAGGAACTGTTCGGCGACAACCAACGGTTGATGATTCGGCAGCATGACGCCGCCGCTGCCCAGTCGAATGTCGCGCGTGTGAGCGCCAATGGCTGCAAGAAGCACAGCCGGCGACCCACTCGCGATACCCGGAACCGCGTGATGCTCGGCGACCCAGAACCGGTGGTAGCCGAGAGCGTCGGCACCTTCGGCTCGCTCGAGAGTATGAGTTAGAGCGGCGGAGTCGGGGTATCCGCTCCGGGTTCGGGATCGGTCGAGCAGTGAGAGAAGCACTCTCGAAGCAACAAGGAATTCGGAAAGTTTCATCCGATTCGCAATCGAGGACCGTTTCTGACCGCAATACCCGCAACACTGGACCTGTCGCCGGAATTCACCATCACATGAAGGGCACGTCATGGACATCAAGCTCGAACTGGTCGCCATTCCCGTCACCGACATCGACCGCGCCAAGGACTTCTACGTCCGACTCGGCTTCAACGCCGACCACGATCACACCGTCAACGAGAACCTGCGGTTCGTCCAGCTGACCCCACCCGGTTCCGCCTGCTCCATCTGCATCGGCAAGGGAATCACCGACGCCGAACCCGGTTCGGTCGTCGGCATGCAGGTGGTAGTCAAGGACATCGAAGAGGCCGAGCGCGAGTTCAAGAGCCGCGGGATCGATATCAGCCCGATCGACGACCAGGCTTGGGGACGATTCATCTACTTCGCCGACCCCGACGGCAACAAGTGGGCCGTCCAAGAGATCGTCATCCCGGACCTCAGCGGCAGTAACTCCTGAAACGAAAAATCCCCCGCCTCATCAGAGGCGGGGGATTTCTCACGAACTAACCGCTAGCGGTAGTCGTTGCTGAAGCCGTAGTCGTCCAGCGGAACTGCAGCACCGGTGTTCTGGCCGAAGCCGTCCGGGCTGTAGTACTGGTCGTCGTACGCGGGCACTGCGTACGCAGCGGCGCGGGCCTCTTCGGTGGGCTGAACCTGGATGTTGCGGTAACGGTTGATACCGGTACCGGCAGGGATCAGCTTGCCGATGATGACATTTTCCTTCAGACCGATCAGCTTGTCCGAGCGGCAGTTGATTGCCGCGTCGGTCAAGACACGAGTGGTCTCCTGGAACGATGCCGCGGACAGCCACGAATCCGTCGCAAGCGACGCCTTCGTGATACCCATGAGCACCGGACGACCTGCTGCGGGCTCGCGGCCCTCAGCGACAACGCGGCGGTTGGCCGATTCGAACTCGGCGCGCTCCGTGAGCGAACCGGGCAGGAACTCGGTGGCACCGGAATCGATGATCGTCACGCGACGAAGCATCTGGCGCACGATGACCTCGATGTGCTTGTCGTGGATCGACACACCCTGGCTCCGGTACACCTCCTGGACCTCGTTGACCAAGTGGATCTGAACCTGACGCGGACCCATGACTCGCAGGACCTCGTGGGGATCGGCAGCACCTTCCATGAGCTGCTGTCCGACCTCGACGTGGTCACCGTCTGCCAGAAGGCGGTCTTCGCCGTCGCTGTGCTTGAAGCTACGCAGACGCTGACGCTTGGAGAGCTTGTCGTAGACAACCTCTTCGCCGCCGTCGTCCGGCACGATCGTGATCTTGTAGAAACGATCGCCGTCTTCGAGCTGCACCCGACCGGTGACGTCCGCGATAGGAGCCTTGCCCTTCGGCACACGTGCCTCGAACAGTTCCTGGACACGCGGCAAACCACCGGTGATGTCGGCGCCGGCCACACCACCCTGGTGGAAGGTACGCATGGTCAGCTGGGTACCGGGCTCACCGATCGACTGTGCGGCGACAATACCGACAGCCTCACCGATGTCGACCAGCTTGCCGGTGGCCATGGAGCGGCCGTAGCAAGTGGCGCAAACGCCGGTGCCGGTGGTGCACGTCAGGACCGAACGGACCTTGACCTGCGTGATACCGGCCTCGAGCAGGGCGTCGATCGCGGGGTCACCGAGATCGTGTCCACGCTCGACGATGACCTTGCCGTTCTCGTCGACTGCGTCAGCAGCCAACGTGCGGGCGTACGTGCTGGTCTCCACGTGAGCATCGCGGATGATCGAGCCGTTGGCCTGCTTCTCCGAGATCGTGGTGACGATGCCGCGCTCGGTGCCACAGTCGGTCTCGCGAACGATGACGTCCTGCGACACGTCCACCAGACGACGGGTCAGGTAGCCCGAGTCGGCGGTACGCAGAGCGGTATCGGCCAGACCCTTACGAGCACCGTGCGTGTTGATGAAGTACTCGAGAACGGTCAGGCCTTCCTTGAAGGAAGACTTGATCGGACGCGGGATGAACTCACCCTTCGGGTTTGTCACCAGGCCCTTCATACCGGCAAGCGAACGAACCTGAGTCATGTTGCCGGCTGCGCCGGACTTCACGATCATCGGGATCGGGTTGTTGTCGGGGAAGTGAGCCTCCATGGCCTTGCCGACCTTTTCGGTCGCTTCCTGCCAAATGGTGACCAGAGCGCTGTTGCGCTCCTTCTTGTCCAAAGCACCACGCTGGTACTGCTTCTCGATCTTGTCGGCCTGAGCCTCGAAGTCCTCGATGATGGCAGGCTTCTCCGGCGGAACCAGAACGTCCGAGATGGAGATCGTGACACCGGAACGCGTTGCCCAGTGGAAGCCGACATCCTTGAGCTTGTCGACGGTCTGAGCGACCACGATCATCGGGTAACGCTCGGCAAGATCGTTGATGATCGTTGCCTGACGCTTCTTCGGCATCTGCTCGTTGACGAACGGGTAGTCCGCCGGAAGCAGCTCGTTGAAGAGCACGCGACCCAATGTGGTGACAGCGGTCCAGCCGTCGCCGTAGTTCCAGCCCTCGGGGAACAGTTCCGCTTCGCGATCGCGCGGCGGACGCTGGTTGGTCAGACGCACCTTGATCTGCGACTGAACCGTCAGCGCGCCACGATCCACGGCCATCTGAGCCTCGGCGGGGCTGGAGTACACGCCCTGCTCCGGACCCTCGGACGTAGCTGCAGCGAGCTCACCGACGACACCGTCGTCGAGACGCGTCAGGTGGAACAGACCGGTCACCATGTCAAGACGCGGCATAGCGAGCGGGCGACCCGAAGCGGGCGAGAGGATGTTGTTCGAGGACAGCATCAGGATGCGTGCCTCGGCCTGAGCCTCTGCCGACAGCGGAAGGTGAACAGCCATCTGGTCACCGTCGAAGTCGGCGTTGAAGGCCTCACACACCAGCGGGTGGAGCTGAATGGCCTTGCCCTCGACGAGCTGCGGCTCGAATGCCTGGATACCCAGACGGTGCAGCGTAGGTGCACGGTTGAGCAGCACGGGGTGCTCGGCGATGACCTCTTCGAGGACATCCCACACCTGGACGCGCTTGCGCTCGACCATGCGCTTGGCCGACTTGATGTTCTGCGCGTGGTTCAGATCCACCAGACGCTTCATCACGAACGGCTTGAACAGCTCGAGAGCCATCAGCTTCGGCAGACCACACTGGTGCAGCTTGAGCTGAGGACCGACGACGATCACGGAACGACCCGAGTAGTCGACGCGCTTTCCGAGGAGGTTCTGACGGAAACGACCCTGCTTGCCCTTGAGCAGATCGCTCAGGGACTTCAGCGGGCGGTTACCCGGTCCGGTGACCGGACGTCCACGACGACCGTTGTCGAACAGGGCGTCGACAGACTCCTGCAGCATCCGCTTCTCGTTGTTGACGATGATCTCGGGAGCACCGAGGTCGATCAGTCGCTTGAGGCGGTTGTTGCGGTTGATGACGCGGCGGTACAGATCGTTGAGGTCGGACGTCGCGAAACGTCCACCGTCGAGCTGAACCATCGGGCGAAGCTCCGGCGGGATCACCGGAACAGCGTTGAGGACCATGCCCATCGGCGAGTTGCCGTTGGTCTGGAAAGCCGCAACCACCTTGAGGCGCTTGAGAGCACGGAGCTTCTTCTGGCCCTTGCCGCTGCGGATGGTCTCGCGAAGAGACTCCGCCTCGGCGTCGAGGTCGAAGTTCTGCATCAGGATCTGGATGGACTCTGCGCCCATCGCACCCGTGAAGTACTCGCCGTAACGGTCGACCAGCTCGCGGTACAGCAGCTCGTCGATGATGAGCTGCTTGACGCTCAGCTTGGTGAAGGTGCTCCAGATCTCGTCGAGACGATCCAGCTCACGCTGCGCGCGGTCACGGAGCTGACGCATTTCGCGCTCGCCGCCGTCCTTGACCTTGCGGCGGACATCGGACTTGGCGCCCTCTGCCTCGAGCTCGGCGATATCGGCTTCGAGCTTCTGTGCGCGTGCCTCGAGATCGGCGTCGCGCTGATCTGCGACAGCCTTCTTCTCGACCTGCATCTCGGCTTCGAGGGTGGACAGCTCGTTGTGACGGAGCTCCTCGTCGACACCGACGATGACGTAAGCCGCGAAGTAGATGATCTTTTCGAGATCCTTCGGAGCCAGGTCGAGCAGGTAACCGAGGCGGCTCGGCACACCCTTGAAGTACCAGATGTGCGTGACCGGTGCGGCCAGTTCGATGTGACCCATGCGCTCACGGCGAACCTTGGCGCGAGTGACCTCGACGCCACAGCGCTCACAGATGATGCCCTTGAAGCGGACACGCTTGTACTTACCGCAGTAGCACTCCCAGTCCCGGGTGGGGCCGAAGATCTTCTCGCAGAAGAGGCCGTCCTTCTCGGGCTTGAGCGTGCGGTAGTTGATGGTCTCCGGCTTCTTGACCTCGCCGTAGGACCAATTGCGGATGTCCTCTGCGCTGGCCAAGCCAATGCGGAGTTCATCGAAGAAGTTGACGTCGAGCACGTAACTTCCTTTCCCCGTTGGGGTTACGGTTGCCGGTCACCCGGCAACCTGACTGCCAATTCAAATGTGAACTACGCCCCCGGGCCGCTCTTTCACAGAGCAACCCGGGGACCGAAACCTAGTTCGCGAGGTCGTCGACCGTTGCCGCTTCGTTCCTGGACAGGTTGATGCCCAAGTTCGCCGCAGCGCGCTCCAAGTCCTCGTCGTCGCCGTCCGCCATCGTGATGGCAGCGCCGTCCGAGGACAGCACCTCCACGTTGAGGCAGAGCGACTGGAGCTCCTTGAGGAGCACCTTGAACGACTCGGGGATGCCGGGTTCCGGGATGTTCTCGCCCTTGACGATGGCTTCGTACACCTTCACGCGACCAACCACGTCGTCCGACTTGATGGTCAGCAGTTCCTGCAGCGTGTAAGCCGCGCCGTAGGCCTGCATAGCCCAGCACTCCATCTCACCGAAGCGCTGGCCACCGAACTGGGCCTTACCGCCGAGAGGCTGCTGCGTGATCATCGAGTACGGACCGGTCGAACGAGCGTGGATCTTGTCGTCGACCAAGTGGTGCAGCTTGATGATGTACATGTAACCGACCGAGACCGGGTACGGGAACGGCTCGCCGGAGCGGCCGTCGAACAACGTGGCCTTTCCGTCGGGGCCGACCATCTGCTCGCCGTCGCGGTTCGGCAACGTGGACTCGAGGAGACCAGTGAGCTCGTCTTCCTTCGCGCCGTCGAACACCGGGGTGGCGATGTTCGAGTCGGCAGGAGCGGCGAGCATCTCTTCCGGAAGGGTCGCAGCCCAATCCGGACGAGTGCCGTCAGCGGCGATCTGAACGTTCCAGCCGGTCTTGCCGATCCACCCGAGGTGGGTCTCCAGGACCTGACCGATGTTCATACGACGCGGGACGCCGTGCGTGTTCAGGATGATGTCGACAGGCGTGCCGTCCGAAAGGAACGGCATGTCTTCCTGCGGGAGGATCTTGCCGATAACACCCTTGTTGCCGTGGCGGCCGGCGAGCTTGTCGCCGTCCTGGATCTTGCGCTTCTGGGCCACGTACACGCGAACGAGCTCGTTGACACCGGGAGGCAGATCGTCGTCGTCATCGCGCGAGAAGACGCGGATGCCGATGACCTTGCCGGTCTCACCGTGAGGAACCTTGAGGGACGTGTCACGAACCTCGCGGGCCTTCTCACCGAAGATGGCGCGAAGGAGGCGCTCTTCGGGGGTCAGCTCGGTCTCGCCCTTCGGCGTGACCTTTCCGACCAGCACGTCGCCGTCACGAACCTCGGCACCGATACGGATGATGCCGCGCTCGTCGAGGTCAGCGAGGACCTCGTCGGAGACGTTCGGGATGTCGCGAGTGATTTCCTCGGCACCGAGCTTGGTGTCGCGGGCATCGATCTCGTGCTCCTCGATGTGAATCGAGGTCAGGACGTCCTCTTCCACCAGGCGCTGCGACAGAATGATCGCGTCCTCGTAGTTGTGGCCTTCCCACGGCATGATCGCCAGGAGCAGGTTCTTACCGAGAGCCATTTCACCGTTTTCGGTGCAAGGGCCGTCAGCGAGGACCTGGCCGGCATCGACGCGCTGTCCCTCGTCCACGATCGGACGCTGGTTGGCGCACGTGCCCTGGTTGGAACGCGCGAACTTGCGCATCCGGTAGGTCTTGCGGCTTCCGTCATCGGCCATGACCGTGATGTAGTCCGCTGAGACCTCTTCGACAACACCGGTCTTCTCGGTGATGACGACGTCACCGGCGTCGACAGCTGCACGCAGCTCCATACCGGTACCGACGAGAGGCGCTTCGCTGCGAACCAGCGGAACAGCCTGACGCTGCATGTTCGCACCCATCAGGGCGCGGTTTGCGTCGTCGTGCTCGAGGAACGGGATCATCGCGGTAGCGACGGACACCATCTGGCGCGGCGAGACGTCCATGTAGTCGATGTCGGAGGACGAGACGAACTCGACCTCGCCACCCTTACGACGAACGAGAATCTTCGCGTCGGTGAAGCGGCCGTCACGGTCGATGGCCGAGTTGGCCTGTGCGACGACGTGGCGATCCTCTTCGTCAGCGGTCAGGTAATCAACCTGATCGGTGACCTGGCCGTCGACAACCCGGCGGTACGGCGTCTCGATGAAGCCGAACGGGTTGACGCGTGCGTACACCGACAGCGAACCGATCAGGCCGATGTTCGGGCCTTCCGGGGTCTCGATCGGGCACATGCGGCCGTAGTGCGACGCGTGAACGTCACGAACCTCGAGGCCGGCGCGCTCACGGGACAGACCACCCGGGCCGAGGGCAGACAGACGACGCTTGTGCGTCAGCCCCGACAGCGGGTTGTTCTGGTCCATGAACTGCGACAGCTGGGACGTTCCGAAGAACTCCTTGATCGCAGCGACGACCGGGCGGATGTTGATCAGGGTCTGAGGCGTAATTGCCTCGACGTCCTGCGTGGTCATGCGCTCACGAACAACACGCTCCATGCGGGACAGGCCCACGCGGATCTGGTTCTGGATGAGCTCACCAACGGTGCGCAGACGACGGTTACCGAAGTGGTCGATGTCGTCGACCTCAACGGGAACCTCGACGCCGTCCGGTGCCGTCATCGAGGTGTCACCAGCGTGCAAACGCACGAGGTACTCGACGGTGGCGACGATGTCTTCTTCGGTCAGCGTCGAAGCAACAATCGGCTGACCTGCGTTGAGGCCGAGCTTCTTGTTGATCTTGTAACGACCGACGCGAGCGAGGTCGTAACGCTTGTCCTTGAAGAACAGGTTCTCCAGAAGGGTCTGCGCGCTCTCCTTGGTGGGGGGCTCGCCCGGACGCAGCTTGCGGTAGATGTCGAGCAAAGCCTCGTCGGTACCGGCGGTGTTGTCCTTCTCCAGCGTGGCCATGAGGATCTCGGAGAAGCCGAAGCGCTCCGTGATCTGCTCCGTGGTCCAGCCGAGTGCCTTGAGCAGGACGGTGACGGGCTGACGACGCTTACGGTCGATGCGGACACCAACGGTGTCGCGCTTGTCGACGTCGAACTCGAGCCATGCGCCGCGACCCGGGATCACCTTGACGCTGTGCAGGTCCTTCTCGGTGCTCTTGTCGACGCTCTTGTCGAAGTACACACCGGGGGAACGCACGAGCTGCGAGACAACCACGCGCTCCGTGCCGTTGATGATGAAGGTGCCCTTGTCGGTCATCATCGGGAAATCACCCATGAAGACCGTCTGGCTCTTGATCTCACCAGTGTTGTTGTTGATGAACTCCGCGGTGACGAACAACGGCGCCGCGTAGGTCATGTCCTTGTCTTTGCACTCGTCCGTCGAGGCCTTGACCTCGTCGAATCGAGGATCAGAGAAGGAGAGTGACATAGAGCCGGAGAAATCCTCGATCGGAGAAAGCTCCGCGAGGATGTCTTCGAGACCGCCGGACACTGCATTGTCGCCGAGAGCTGCTGCTCGTTCGCGCCAACTCTGCGCGCCGATCAACCACTCGAACGAATCGGTTTGAACATCAAGAAGCCCGGGAACTTCGAGGGGTTCGCGAACTTTCGCGAACGAAACCCTCTTCGGGGCTCCGGGGATTCCGGAAACTGCCTTGGTCTGGCTAGAGACTGCCAAGATGCGTCCTTCCAGCACCTCACGCGGGCCGCTCCGTACTGTTGCGACCGCCGCTGTATCTGCTTCGAATTTCGCTGGTTACAACCCGAACGAAACCCGTCGCAGAAAGCAAGAAGTACTTGACTTCGCAGCGGTTGAGACGAGGGGTGGACAGGAGGCAGCCAGCGCAACGTCCAAAAGTACACCCTTACTCAGGAAATGTCGAGTCGGGTGTAGCTGAGGGTCTGATTCAGGTGCTGACGTGAGACTGCCGATCACTCGTCCGTGCATGTTCACCGCTCAGACTGGACCTTCGGAACCGCCCCGTCAAGAGCGCCGAGGTAAGTCGTGGCATTCGAACAGTCGACCGACTCGGTTCGAACACCGTTGTCGGTAGTGTAGCCAGTCACTGACCCGGATACGAAAAACTGGACCGGAATCTATTTCCGGTCCAGCTCGTCGTACACATTTGTCAGCGGTCGCGGATCTCCGAGATCAGCCAATTACCGTCCTGCTTCTCCAAGCTGACGACAACCATCCCGGAACGGGAACCGGCAGCCACACCACTCTGCGTCGAACTCACGTTCAACTGCGCGAGTAGTTGCGCTCGGTCCTCCTCGAGCCTGGTGACACCGATCTCCGTGACATCCGCCGTAGTCGCCGTCTGGGTTTGTTCGACGCCGGCCTTCTGTGTGTCCTTGTACCCGGTCAGCTGATCACGCATGGCCTGGTTCAGACCCTGCAAGCCCTTGTCGAAATCGGCGTCGAAGGTGCCGGGCGCAAAGGTGAACACCGCCTCGAGCGCCGGTGGAGTCACCCGCAGCACCTCAGCCGTCGCCCCCGCGTCGACCCATGCCACATCGTCCATCTGGGCGCCGACCTTGAAAAAAGCCAGACCCGCAAGCACCGCGACTACCACCGCTGCTGCGCCTAAGCCGATGACCAGCGGCCACGAAGTGCGACTCGCTTCCTTCGACAGAGCAGGCTCTGGTGCTGGCGGTTCCTCCGCGAGGCTGGGCTCGGCTGCCGTCTCGGGACTCGGCTTGGCTGCCGTCTCGGGACTCGGCTTCGGGGCTTTCCGAAGGCTTGCCTTCGGGGCTGCCTCGGTCTCGACGGCCTCGGTCTCGACGGCCTCTGTTGCGGCTACCTCGGCCTCGACGGCCTCGACGTTCGCTGGTTCCTCGGCCGGCGTCCCCGCGGGGACGTTCAACGAGCGGGCTGATCCGGCTATCTTCGGCCGACGGTTCTGGTTTGCCTGCGGCATCCCGACTCTGCGCTTCGGTGGCATTACGCGCTTCTCCTTCGGATGGCTGATCGAGGCTGACTACTGGCCACCTGAATCGCCTCCTACGCTCGGTGCGGGCGCCTCGGTGGGCGCTGGTGATTCGGTTGCCGGCGTCGACCCATCGGAACTGCCGGTGCCGTCGGCGCCCGGCAATGTGCCCGACTCCAGATCGATCCGGTTTCCGACGGGTTCGGCCGAACTGGCCTTCCAGATACCGTCCACCTCGACCATGCCCAATCGCATACCGACCTGGTTCTTCACGTACTGGTTGCCCTGGGTGGTAGTGACCTTCACGACCACAAGTGCCGTCGCAGTCCTGTCGTCCGTGTTGAGTTCGGTGAGCGCAGCAGACATCACCTCGGCGTCGGCCTTGGATCCGGAGTTCCGCAGTTCGTCCGTGATGGAGTCTTGAACACTTTGGAGGTACACCGTCATCTCGTCGCCGGTAACCGAAGACCGCATGGTCTCGATCGACGCGTCGAGATTCGCCGAGTCGGCGTTGTTGAGATTGATCGCAACCTGCTGGGCGCCGATCAACGCCTCGTCGCGAATCTCTGCGGTGTTGCGGTCAGTGGTCAACGCCTTCACGTACGGGACGCCGAACACACCTAGCGCAACTAGTGCGGCTACGAGGAGAACGCCGACCGCAACAAGCGGCGCCGTCACCCCCTTCGGACTGCTTTTCTGAATCACGCTCACTACCCTACTTACCTGTTATGTCCGGATCCTGGCAGCACCAATTCCGTTGCCTCGAATCCTCAACTGCCCCAACCCAATAGCACACCCTGGGGCACATCTACTTCGGCGTCACTCCGAGAATCGGCGCCAACTGGGTAGCAATCGGATTGAGATTCAACTTGTCAGGATCGACCTTCGGCTTGAAGTCCCACGGTTGAATCGTGCCGGGATCGGCGTAGATAACCCGGTTGGCACTGCGAACACCCGTCTCGCTGCCCAGCGGGACCTCACAGGACGCCGCTGTGTTCAACGGGAAGTCCTGCTGCGTGTCGTCGAAGTTGGGATCCTGACGCTTCATGTCATCGAGAATCGCCATGGTGCCTTCGTACCCGACGGTGCACGACAACGGATTGTTTGTCTCCAGCACCAACCCTTGATGCACGGTTCCGTCACCAGGAGCCACTGTCGGCCCCGCCGCAGCCAGCCCCGGCAGAAAGATCAGAAACGGCTGCAGCGCAATGGCACGAGGCGCAAACGTCCTGCCGAACGACGCCAGATTTGTCAGGTCCGTGGTCAGTGCCGGACCGGTCTCGTTGACGAGGGCCCCGATCTGCTCGCTGGCCGGGATGCCGTTGTCGATCAGACGCCTGATGTCGGGGTCACTGGTCCGCAGTTGTGCGGCAATGACATCGAGGTCGGCACTGAACTGCTTGATCGACGACGACTGGTCGGACTGGGTCGTGAGCACCGTCTGGCTGTCACGGATCAATCCGAGCGTCTGAGGCAAGGTGTCGAGGCCGGACTGCGAGAGTCCGGACAACGAGTCGGCCAGAACCTGGATGTCCTCACCCTTGCCGTTGAAGGCTGCACCGAGTTCGACCGCGACGGTGTGCAGTGCATCGACGGGCACCGAATGGACCAAGCCGTTCGCACTGGTCAACACTTCTTCGACCGGAACCGGCGTCGCTGTGTCACCCACTGCAATCACAGAACCGTCCTCGAGGAACGGACCCTGATCGGTATCGGGGATCAGATCGACGAACTGTTCGCCGATTGCAGAACGGTTGGCGACAACAGCCCTCGTCGACGCCGGGATCGGCGGTGCATTGTTGTCGATCTTCAGATCGACCTCGATCCCGTCGTCCGTCAGTGACAAATCACCAACCCGTCCCACCGGCACACCGCGATACGTCACCTCGGCATTGGTGAAGATGCCGCCCGACGTCTGCAGTTCCGTCTTGACCGTGTACTGCCCGAAACCCAGGAGGTTGTCGAGGCGCACATACTTGCCTCCCACATAGACAAGTCCTAGGAGCGCGACCAATACGAAGCCCACTAGCTGCCACTTGACCAGAGCCGATCTCATTGTCCACCACCGATTCCGAACTGATCCAGCATTCCCTGAATGGGGTTGAGCGGGGCACCGACTGCAGGTGCCATCGGCAACTGCGGCAGGATCGGCGCGATCGGGAGCAGTGACACTGTGGGCCAGCCCGGTCGCGGTCCGTTTCCGTTGTAATACGGATTGGACGGATCCACCACCGGCTTGGGATCACCGAACTTGGGCTGGCGATACTCGGGATCTCCCTGTCCGACACCAAGCCCGGAGAGCGTATTACCGATTTGCAGGTCGACAGCGAGGAACAAATTGACCGACCCACCTTGCGTGATCTTCTCGACTCCGTCCGGGAACGGGAACGTCGGAAGCAGCGGGAGCGCGCCGACGAGGTCGTCACCGGATGCAGCGAGTGCCTGCAATGTCGGACGAAGTGCCTGAAGATCTGCGATCAGATCGTCCTTGGACTGTGTCAGGACGTCGGTACCGACGGTTCCGAGCCGGTCCACTTGAGCGAGCATCTGCGTCAACTGCGGGCGCTGCTCGTTGAGTACCGATATTGCCACCGGCAGTTCGTCGAGGACCTTGGCGATCTTCTCGTTCTGCTCGTTCACCCGGCTGGACAACACGTCGAGACCGTCGAGCGCGCGAGTGATGTCCTCACGCTGTTCGTTCAAGCCTCCGATGAGAGTATTCGCCTGTTCCAGAAGACTTCTGGTTGTTCCCTCGCGCCCGTCGAACGCCGCGCCGAGCTCCTTGACGATGGGCTGCAACTGGCCGACACCGCCCCCGTTGAGCAGCAGCGACAATGCACCGAGAACCTGCTCGATCTCGGTGGCGTGGCGAGTGCGATCCAACGGAATCAAGTCGCCGTCCGACAACTGGGCCGTAGTGTCCGCGCCACTAGGAGGCGCTGACAGCTGAATGAATTTCTCACCGAGCAAATTGGTCTGCTCCACGGCGGCAACGGCATTGGCCGGCAAATCCACCGAGGAATCCAATATGATCCGCACGTCGGCGGTCCACCCGTCCGGGCCGACTCCGATCTTCTCTACTCGCCCGACCGGAACACCGTCCACCTTGACCGCGGACTGTGGAACCAGATCGAGAACGTCGTCGAATTCAATGGTCAGATTCATGGGATTCGATCCCACGTCAGGCCCACCCGGAAGGGGCACCGCATAGATGCCCTCCGACGAGCAGGCACTCGCACCGAGCAGAACCACAAGTCCCGCACCGGCAATCACTGTGCGCTTCACTCGCCCTCCCCGCTGCTCAGTCGCGGTGACACGACACCCGGCACCGTGCCAGGAACAACCTGCATCTCACGCTCCGGGCCGGCGAGGATTCCGAACGGGAGATTCATGTTCTTGGCCTGGTCGGCCGCATCCGTCATAGCGGCCACCGCCACACACTGATCGATGGCGGGTTGCATCTGTCGTCCCAACTCCTCGAACTGAGGATTACCCGGCACCAGTTTGCCGAGATCCATCAACTTGCACAGCACCTCGGCCGGGTTCTGCAAGTCCGGGAAGGCCAGACGTGAAGCGAGAACTCCGGATTCGGCGTCATACGAGTTCACCAGATTGGAAATGGCGAGAGGCAACAAGGTCAGGGTGTTGGCGAGCGCTTCCTTGTTGTTCGCCAGCGTCTGCGTCGGCGCAATCAGGCCTTCTGCGGTGGTTGCCAACTGATCGCGGTTGTCTGCCACGAACTTAGCGACATCACCGAGAGTCAAGGACAACTGATTCAGAGCGGCACCCAGATCATCGCGTTCGCCCGCCAGAAATCCGGTGAGGTCGGACAATTGAGTGTTGAACTGGCGCACCTGTTGATCGTTGGTCGCCAACGCTCCGACAAAAGTATTGAGATTCTTGATGGTCACCGCGATGTTGTCACTCGAGTCGTTCAACGTACGAGCCGCGTCGGACAGCTGGGTAATGCTCTCCCCCAACGCTGCTCCGTTGCCGTCGAGGTTCGCGGCACCGGTCTCGACGAACTTGGACAGCGCACCGTCCTTGTTCGCACCTTCGGGTCCGAGCGCCGACGCGAGGTCGTTGATGCTCGCGTACAACTGATCGACCTCGACCGGGGTGGCGGTGCGCTCGATCGGAATCACCGAACCGCTGGCCATCTTGTCGCCGCCCGTGAACACCGGCGTCAACTGAATGTAGCGGTCCGCCACTACTGACGGAGTCACCTGCGCCGCATTGGCATCCACCGGAATATCGATTCCGCGATCCACGCGGAGGTCGACCTTGACCTGATCGCCCTGCGGTTCCACCGAGGTGACAGTGCCGACCTTCACGCCCAGAACTCGCACGTCGGAACCGTCGTAAATACCGATGGACTTGTCGAAGTACGCCGTGATCGTTGTTGTGCCCGCGCGGGTGAACACCCACCACAAGGCGCCGCCAACCACCAACACGCCAATCAACGCTGCGGCAATGATCGCCAGAGTTCGCTTCTTGGAGCCACTTTCGGCTTCAGTGATATCAGCCATCAGTTACCTCCCAACGTACGAATCGGATCACGAGGGCCCGGAATCAGTGGCAGACCAGGTGGAAGGAGGTTGACAACGACCTGGTCGAACCAGCGGCCGTTGCCGACGACGTTGGCGTACAGGCGAATAAAGGGTTCGTAGAGCTTCAGAGCCTTGTCCAAGTTCTCGTTGTTGGCTTCGAGGATGTCGATGACACCGTTGAGTTGGGTCAACGCAGGCCCGATTGCCGCCTCGTTGTCGCGGACCAATCCGGTGAGTTGCTGTGACACCCGCTGAGTTCCGGTGAGCAACTGGGAGATCGCCTGCTGGCGGTTGTTCAACTCCTGCACCAGCAGAGCGCCGTCGCTGATCAGTTGAGTGAACTCCTTGTTCCGGTCCGCCAAGATTTGCGACGTCTTGCCCGTTGCCTCGAATAGTTTCTGCAGGTCCTGATCACGGCTCGCGATAGTCTGCGACAACCGACTCACACCGTCCAATGATGCTCGGACGTCCTCTGGCGTCTCGGAGAAGGCCTCCGACAGCGTTTCCATGCTCTGCGCCAACTGCTCCGTGTCGATGTCACCGACAGTGTCCGCGGCCGACGAGAAAGCCTCGACAACGTCGTACGGAGCAGTCGTGCGCTCCAATGGAATTCGGTCCTTCGGATCCAGATTTTCGGTGCCACGCGGATCCAGAGCCAGGTACTTCTGCCCCAGAATCGTCTTGATCTGGATGGACGCCGACGTCTGATCGCCGACCCACGCATCCTTGACTTTGAAGTCGACCAGAACGCGGTCACCGTCGAGGTCGACCGATGTCACCTTGCCGACCTTCACACCCGCGATGCGGACCTCGTTACCGGGCTTGAGCCCAGCAGCTTCCGAGAATTCCGCCGCGTACGAAGACCCTGCGCCGACAAAGGGAAGTGAATCCATGAAGAAGGCAGACAACGTTGCCAGGAGCACCACGACGATGCCTATGGCGCCGGCCATTGCCGGACTACGACGCTTTTTCATCGGCCCTGCAACTCCTTCATTCCGTCTTGAGTGCATCGCTTGGCCGCATTGGTGTAGATCGGCATATTGACCGTCGGCAACCCGGTCGGCAAGTTCAATGTTGCCGACTGACCAGGACCTGCAATGATGTCGATTCCGCACAGGTAGAACTGGAACCACGATCCGTAACTGGCGACACGGGTCAACTTGTCCAGCTTCACGGGCAAGGTCTCGAGCACTGCATTCACGTCGTCGCTACGGCGGTTCAGCGTTGTGGCCAAAGTGTCCAGCGCCGTGATCGATCCCTGGATAGACGGTCGCGTGGGCTCCAGCAGATCCGCCGTTGCATCTGTCAATCCGGCGAGCGACGTGACTGCTGACCCGACAACTCCGCGCTCGTTGGCAAGTCCCGTTACCAACTGCTGCGTGTTGACGATGAGCGAATCCAGATTCTTGTCGTTCGCATTTACTGTCGACAGCACTTCGTTGAGGTTCTTGATCACCGCGCCGATGACAACGTCCTTGTCCGCCACCGTGTTTGTCAGGCTGGCCGTGTTGCGGACGAGTTCGCTGATCGTTCCCGACTCTCCCTGGAAAACCTGGATGATCTGGTACGACAGCTTGTTGACATCCTCGGCACTCAAAGTCGTGAACAACGGCTTGAAGCCGTTGAACAGGGTCGTGAGATTGACGGCCGGTCGGGTCTGCTCGAGAGGGAGCGTTTCGCCTGCGGTCAGCTTCTTACCCTGGCTGCCTTCGCCCTGAGACAGCGAGATGTAACGCTGCCCGACCAGGTTCCGGAAACGGATCGTGGCAATGGAACTGGCCGGCAACCAATCTCGATCGGAGACCGAGAACTGCACTTCGGCTTGGTTGTCGTTGACGATGGCGATCTTCTCGACCTGACCGACACGCACACCTGCAATCCGAACCTCGTCGCCCTCGTTCAGTGAGGTCACGTCGGAGAACACGGCGTTGAACTTGGTCCCGCCTCCCCCTCCGAGGTTTGCGATACTCGCCGCCAGCAATCCTGTTGCCAGAATCGTGACCACGACAAATATGATGAGCTTTGTCAGCGGTGCTGCGAGACCTCTCATTGGAAGCTCACCTCCGCACCGGTAAATGCGGGAGCGCTGACCATAGTGGTCCACGACGGAACATTCTCCGGTGCAACACCATTAGCCTGGCCGTAGATGACCTTCAACGTATCCTCTTCGAGTTGCGAGCCCGCATATCCGGCTTGCTGCACCGGACCGGTGGTGTTGGTCGAGAACATCTGCGGTCCCGAACCTTCCGGAGCCTGCAAGAACTCCATCGTTTCGGGGCCACCGTTGCGGGAAGGAACCTGGTACGAGCCGTCACCGTACGAACCGCCGGGATACTGTGGGAAGGGTCGACCGGGCTCGGTGACATTGTCGTAGCAAACCGGTCCACGATTGTCGACGAGTCGAGGCTCGTCCTGGTTGGGGATGTAACGCCCCTTCGGGTTGACGATCTGAATGTTTGCCCGAACACCGGGATCAGGCGCGTCAGCCGAGAGAATCTTGGCGGCCTTCGGCGTAGTTTCAGCGAATCCCTTGAAGGTGCACCCGAACGTCGGAGAGTACTGAGCCAACAACTGCAGCGCTTCTCGTGAGTCTGCGGACAGCGTGATGATGGACTGCGCGTTTGTCTCGAGGAACGCAGCGGTGGTCGACGACGTCGCCGTCAACGAAGCCAACAGGGTGTTGACCTGATTCTGCTTCTCCACCACCGTGTTTCCGGTGGTGCGCAGAGTGTCGAGTGCATTCACCAGATCCGGCGCGGCCTCCGAATAGGTCTGTGAGAAGTCAGCGAACTTGCGCAGATCCTCCTGCACGGCGGGGAGTTCAGTATTGACCTCGCGGAAAATCTCCTCGAGACGGTCAACGGTGAGCCCCAACTCAGCGCCGCGGCCGGTCAAGCCTTGTGCCAGCGAACCGAGGGTGTTCGCGAGATCCTGCGGCGGAATTGCCTGCAGCAACGGGAGCAAACCGTCCAAGACCTCGCCAACCTCGATCGCGTTGCCGCTCTTGTCCTGATGAAGCACGGTTCCGGCCGAAAGAGGCGGAGCCGTTGTCCCCTCCGGGATGATCAGCGAGACGTACCGCTCACCGAACAGTGTCTTCGGGAGCAAACGAGCTGTCGCGTCGGAGGGAATCAACTCGGCTTTGTCCGGTTCGATCGCGAGAACCGATGTGACGACACCATCGGTTGTCGACGCGGATCGCACCTCACCGACCAACATTCCACGAACCTTGACATCCGCGTTGGGAGGTAACGCATTTCCCACGGAATCGGACAGGAGATCGACCTTCACGACGTCGGTGAACGACTTGTTGAAGGCCCCGATCGTGAAGGTGAGAAACAGCGCCAACACAACGAAGAACACAATTCCCAGCACACGGCGGCGCAGAACGGACGGAGCCTCGATCATCCGGCCACCCTCACTGTTGTCGTGGTGCCCCAGATTGCGAGGCTGAGGAAGAAGTCAAGCACTGCGATAGTCACGATTGCCGCACGAACGGCGCGACCGACGGCCACGCCGACGCCTGCCGGGCCACCCGACGCGTGAAATCCGTAGTAGCAGTGGATCAAAATCAGAACAAAAGCAAAGACCAGGACCTTGGCAAACGAATACAACACGTCCTGCGGTGGCAGGAACAAGTTGAAGTAATGGTCGTAAGACCCTGTCGACTGGCCGTTGAATACCGTACTGATCACGCGCGAGGCCAGATAGGCGGCAAGCAAGCCGACGATATACAGCGGGATGACGGCCACAAAGCCGGCGATCATGCGAGTCGTCACCAGGAAGGGAACCGACGGGACTGCCATGACCTCGAGCGCGTCGATCTCCTCGGAGATACGCATAGCACCGAGTTGTGCGGTGAAACCACACCCGACCGTCGCCGAAAGGGCCAGCGCGGCAACAATCGGCGCGATCTCGCGAGTATTGACGTAGGCAGACAGGAAGCCGGTCAGGACCGAGCTACCCAACTGTTCCAGCGCCGCGAACCCCTGCAATCCCACAACGACGCCGGTGAATCCGGACATCATCGCGATGACGCCGATAGTTCCGCCGATGACGGCCAATGCGCCACTGCCGAAGGTCACTTCAGCGAGTAGACGCAGAGTTTCCTTGCGGTAGCGGTGCAGTGTGCGCGGTGTCCAGGCAATGGCTCGCGCGTAGAACGACATCTGCTCACCCGCGCGATCAAGCACGTTGAGCGGCATTCTGGCTACTTTGCGGCTCTTCAGCAGAAACTGATCGCCGCGGCCTCGTGCGATGGTCATGTAGGTCAGGATCCCTTCGCCGGCACGATCTGGAGGTACACCATCGTCAGAATCAGATTGGCGAAGAACAACAACAGGAACGTGATGACAACGGCCTGGTTGACCGCCTCACCAACGCCTTTGGGCCCACCCGAGGGGTGTAGTCCCTTGTAAGCCGAGATGACTCCGGCGATGACACCGAAGACCGCAGCCTTGATCTCGCCACTCCAGATATCCGGCAGCTGCGCAAACGCCGAGAACGATGCGATGTAGGCGCCGGGGTTACCGCCCTGCAGGATCACGTTGAAGAAGTAGCCACCCGCGATACCAACGACGGATACCAGCCCGTTGAGCAATACGGCAATGAGCACCATCGCCAACACACGTGGAACAACAAGTCGCTGAATGGGATTGATGCCAAGGACTTCCATGGCGTCGATCTCTTCACGGATTGTCCGCGAACCGAGGTCAGCGGTGACCGCTGAACCGGCAGCACCAGCGACAAGCAGAGCAGTCACCAGTGGACTTCCCTGCTGAATCACCGCAAGAACGCTGGCAGCGCCGGTGAACGATTCAGCGCCCAACTGCTTGATCAGCGAACCGGTCTGCAGCGAAACGACAGCGCCGAACGGAATCGCGACCAGCGCAGTCGGCAAAATCGTGACGCTGGCGATGAACCATGCTTGCTCGATGAACTCGC
This sequence comes from Rhodococcus sp. AD45-ID, assembly GCF_003023755.1. Taxonomy (NCBI): domain Bacteria; kingdom Bacillati; phylum Actinomycetota; class Actinomycetes; order Mycobacteriales; family Nocardiaceae; genus Rhodococcus; species Rhodococcus sp. AD45-ID. The sequence continues at coordinate 1,035,776 of NZ_PYHL01000001.1, forward strand.
GAAACTGAAACGGCCGCCGGAACGTATTCTTCACGACCTCGACGAAGAGTTCGACGATGTTGCCGGCCTGAGTCAGTGCCCCGTGTACAGGACTCAGAACCGAGTTGCGGGTACCCGCCATTCGTTATGCCTACCCTTGTCCGTGAGTCGTGTTTCCGTAGGGATCACCCTCATAAGCTGGAATTACCTGTGTATCCTGCGAGCTTCCGTCCCACTCCCCCTGGTACTCGCTCGCGTCCGCGTAGGCGTGGTTGAACTGACCCGCCTCCTCGTTGAGGCTGTCCTGGATTGCCGCCTGCGCGTTCACCGGCAGTGTGTGCATGATCTGACGGACGCGTTCCTGACGACGACGAACAGCCTGACGCTCCGGATTACCGGGCGTCGCCTTCATCTGCGGCACAATGCCCTCGACGTCGTCGACACCGCCGGCATGGTGACCGGCATCCACGAGCGCCTGCTCGTGCGCCATCTGAGCCTCGTCCTTCTCCTCCGACATACCGATCGGACCGATCATCGTGCCGTTGAGGAACTGCTTGACCACCGGCTCATCCGAGGTGAGCAACACCTCACGAGGACCGAACATCACCAACTGACGGCGGAACAGCATCCCGATGTTGTCCGGCACCGTACGAGCAAGGTTGATGTTGTGCGAGACAATCAAAATCGTGGCATCGGACTGAGCATTGATATCGATCAACGTCTGACTGATGTACGTCGTACGCACCGGATCGAGACCCGAGTCCGGCTCGTCGACCAAGATGATCTCCGGATCGAGCACCAACGCGCGAGCCAGACCGGCACGCTTACGCATACCACCGGAAATCTCGCCCGGAAGCTTGTCCTCCGCACCGACCAGACCCGTCAGATCGAGCTTCTCCATCACGATCTTGCGGATATCGGATTCCGACTTCTTCGTATGCTCACGGAGCGGAAACGCGATGTTGTCGTACAAATTCATCGAACCGAACAACGCACCGTCCTGGAACAGCACACCGAACAACTTACGAATCTCGTAGAGCTCCTTCGAGGAACACTGCAAAATATCCGTGCCGTCGATCACGATGGAACCCTGCTCGGGGCGGAGCAAACCGATCAAAGACTTCAAGAACACCGACTTGCCGGTACCCGAGGGCCCCAGCAATGCGCTCACCTCACCAGCGGGAAGCGTCAACGACACGTCCTGCCAAATCCTCTGCGACCCGAAAGACTTAGTCAGCCCGTCTACCGCTACCTCTACTCCCACCACTACCTCCGCGCCGTCCGATGCATCCACCCGATGTGGGTTGGGTCACTCTATCGCATGGAAGTGTTACCCGTGACTGCGAATACTACTAACGAGTAAGTACGAAGCACAAACTAACACGCACCCTGAATCGGACACGCATCCGACCTGCGCCGATCCGGACATTCCCGCCGGATGCGCCCAATAAAAAAGAGGGCCACTTCCCGTAGGAAGTGACCCTCTTTCGACTACTCGAGGTGAGCAGCGGAGAAAACCGTCTTACTTGACGGAGATCTTTGCGCCGGCGCCTTCGAGCTTTTCCTTTGCAGCTTCAGCTGCTTCCTTCGAAACCTTCTCCAGGATTGCCTTCGGAGCGCTCTCGACGAGATCCTTGGCTTCCTTCAGGCCGAGGCCGGAAACGACCTCACGGACGACCTTGATGACCTGGATCTTCTTGTCGCCAGCCGACTCGAGGACGACGTCGAACTCGTCCTGCTCTTCAGCAGCTTCTGCGCCGGCAGCCGGTGCGCCTGCAGCGGCGACGGCGACGGGAGCAGCAGCGGTGACCTCGAAGGTCTCCTCGAATGCCTTAACGAACTCCGAGAGCTCGAGGAGGGTGAGCTCCTTGAACTGGTCCAACAACTCTTCGGTGCTGAGCTTCGCCATTGTGGCGGTCCTTCCTGTAAGTCCCATGTCGCTGATCCGCGACCGGGCGGGGATATAGCAGTGATGCGCGGGTGCGGATCAGCTTTCGGCTTCGGCCTCGGCCGGAGCCTCGGTAGCAGCCTCTGCGGCAGCAGCCGGAGCTTCTGCAGCTCCGCCTTCTGCGGCCTTCTTCTCCTGCAGTGCAGCGGCCAAACGGGCCATCTGCGAAGCGGGAGCATTGAACAGGCCTGCGGCCTTTGCCAAGTTGCCCTTCATCGCGCCGGCAAGCTTTGCCAACAGGATTTCGCGGGATTCGAGATCCGCGATCTTGTTGACCTCGTCCACGGACAGCGCAGCGCCGTCCATGTAGCCGCCCTTGATGATGAGCGCCTTGTTTTCCTTTGCGAAGTTCTTCAGTGCCTTCGCAGCGTCGACCGGTTCGCCCTTGATGAATGCAATGGCGGTCGGTCCGACGAACAGGTCATCAAGGCCCTCGATGCCAGCCTCAGCGGCGGCACGCTTAACCAGGGTGTTCTTGGCGACGGAGTAGGTGGCACCTTCTCCGAGAGCGCGTCGCAGTGTCGTGATGTTGCCCACTGAAAGACCACGGTATTCCGTGATCACAGCAGCGGTCGAACCCTTGAACTGCTCGGTGATTTCCGCAACTGCGGAAACCTTCTCAGGCTTTGCCATACTTCGCCTCCTCTCGTGACAGTCGTTATCCCACTTCGGAACCGCCGCGGCTCACCAGGAGAACCTGACAAGCCACAAGTCCTAGACATGCAAAACGCCCCGGCGCAGGGCGCACGGGGCGTACAGAGGAGACAAACGGAAGCGAAAAGAACCACCACAGAATGCGTTCCCCCTTACCTCGTCCTCCTGCGTGGGTCGCCGGACATTTCCGGACTTTTAACTGCACTCATCGCTAAGCGCAATAACCAACGGTCTTGGGTAGAACATGATTTTGGGGTGAAGTTCATATCCAGCACTGAACTCCGCGTTGAAGACTACCTCACCGGGCAACACATCACCAAATCGCCCCTGGGCCCTCTCCCTGAATGCAAAAAAGAAGGCCGATAGGGAGGTAATCCCTATCGGCCTTCTTTCAGTTCAGCGGACTGCTTACGCGTCTGCAGCATCCTCGAGGAGGTTGCGGGTACGGTTCGGATCCACCGGGATGCCCGGACCGGTGGTGGTCGAAACCGTGATCTTCTTCACGTAGCGGCCCTTGGCCGACGAGGGCTTCGCACGCAGGATCTCGTCCAGCGCTGCGCCGTAGTTCTCCACCAGCTTCTCATCGTCGAACGATGCCTTGCCGATGACGAAGTGCAGGTTGGCCTGCTTGTCGACGCGGAAGTTGATCTTTCCGCCCTTGATGTCGTTGACAGCCTTCGTGACATCCGCGGTAACGGTGCCCGTCTTGGGGTTCGGCATCAGGCCACGGGGTCCGAGGACACGGGCGATGCGGCCGACCTTGGCCATCTGATCAGGAGTCGCGATTGCGGCGTCGAAATCGACCCATCCACCCTGGATGCGCTCGATCAGGTCTTCTGCACCGACTACGTCAGCGCCTGCAGCCTCGGCTTCTGCTGCCTTCTCGCCAACGGCGAACACGATGACGCGAGCGGTCTTACCGGTGCCGTGGGGCAGGTTGACCGTTCCGCGGACCATCTGGTCAGCCTTACGGGGGTCGACGCCCAGACGAACTGCAACCTCTACGGTTGCATCCATCTTGGTGGACGACGTCTCCTTGGCGAGCTTTGCAGCCTGAAGCGGGCTGTAGAGCTTGTCTGCGTCGATCTTCTCAGCGGCGGCGAGGTACGCCTTGCTGCGCTTTGCCATTTCTTCTGTCCTTACTTATCACTGCAGAGAGTTACTTGGTGCAGTGGTGAATGGTTCAGTTGTGGTCAGGGCCTGGCCGGCCCTCCCACGTGATGCTGTGGAGCTGCTGAATTAGCCCTGGACCGTGATGCCCATGGAACGAGCGGTGCCGGCGATGATCTTCGCGGCCTGCTCGATGTCATTGGCATTGAGGTCTTCAGCCTTGGTCTTCGCGATTTCGCGCACCTGATCCATGGTTACCGAGGCAACCTTGGTCTTGTGCGGTTCGCCGGAGCCCTTGGCTACGCCGGCTGCCTTGAGGAGCAGTCGAGCAGCGGGAGGGGTCTTCAGCTTGAAATCGAAGGTCCGGTCTTCGTAGACCGAGATCTCGACCGGCACAACGTTGCCGCGCTGGGACTCAGTCGCCGCGTTGTAGGCCTTGCAGAACTCCATGATGTTCACGCCATGCTGACCGAGCGCGGGACCCACGGGAGGTGCAGGGTTAGCCTGACCTGCCTGGATCTGCAGCTTGATGAGCCCGGCGAGCTTCTTCTTCTTTGGGGGCATCTCTAGTTCCTAGTTTCTAGCTTGGGTGTGTGTCTTGCGTCTAACAGTGCAAGTGTGGGGGTTAGATCTTCGCGACCTGGTTGAAGTTCAACTCAACCGGAGTTTCACGTCCGAAGATCGATACGAGGACCTTGAGCTTCTGCTGCTCTCCGTTGACCTCGCTGATGCTGGCAGGCAATGTCGCGAACGGGCCGTCCATGACCGTGACGGATTCGCCGATCTCGAAGTCCACCTCGATGAGGGGCTTGCCGAAGGACTCGACCGGCGCCTCGCCTGCTGCGACGGCAGCTGCTGCAGCCTGCTGCTTCTTCTGCTCTTGCTGAGGAAGCAGGAACTTGACGACGTCGTTGAGAGACAGCGGCGACGGACGCGAGGTGGCACCGACAAATCCGGTGACGCCGGGCGTGTTGCGCACTGCGCCCCACGATTCGTCGTTGAGTTCCATGCGGACCAGGATGTAGCCGGGGAGAACCTTGCGGTTGACCTGCTTGCGCTGGCCGTTCTTGATCTCGGTGACCTCTTCGGTGGGAACTTCCACCTGGAAGATGTAGTCGCCGACGTCGAGGTTCTGAACGCGGGTCTCGAGGTTGGTCTTGACCTTGTTCTCGTAACCGGCGTACGAGTGGATGACGTACCAGTCGCCTGGTGCGCGGCGCAGAGCAGCCTTCAGTTCCGCAACCGGATCTTCTACTTCGATGTCGGCTGCCGGAGCAGCGTCGTCGGAGTTCTCGGCGTCCTCGGAGATGATGTCCTCGGTTGCCTCGGTCTGCGCGGCTTCGGTGCCGTCTGCAGCGTCTTCGGCAGCGTCGGTATCGGTGCCTTCGCCAGCCTCGACGTCTACTTCGGCTGCCGCCTCGGCAGAAACACGCTCTTCGGCCAAGGCCTCATTCGTGTCGTTCTCGGGGGTGCTCACTGGGGCACTCGCTTCCTCTCGTTACTCGGACCCGTGCGGGTCTTTCTCGCGCTCGCAGGCAAGGACGCCCGACGATTCGACAATCAGCCGAACAGCCAGGTAACGCCCTTGATCACAGCGATATCGACGCCGCTGATGAAAGCGACCATGAAGACCACGAACGCCAGCACGACGCTGGTATAGGTGACCATCTGCTTACGGTTCGGCCAGATGACCTTGCGGAGTTCTGCGATGACCTCGCGGAAGAACTTGCGAAGGCGCTTGAAGAGGTTGTCTTTCTTCGCCTTGGGGTTCTTACCGGGGTTCTTTGCAGTCGCCTTCGGCGACGCCGTCCGAGCCGGAGTCTTCACGGTGGACGCTGCAACCGAGGCGCCGCGTGCAGCGCGCTTGCCGGTCGGCTTGTTGGAAACCCCACTTGATGCGGAAGCCGCCTCTACGGCGTCTCCCTTGTCCAGCGAAAGATCGGAACGCGTGGCCGCGTCAGCTGCAGTGTCGTCGACAGCCTTCGAAGCGGAAGACGGTGAAGTCTCCGCGTCCGAAGCGTCGGCGTCGCGCTTGTCGCGATCCTCGCTCACGTCGTTCCTCTCAGTCGCTGGCATCCGGGGGCAGGGGCGACAGGACTTGAACCTGCAACCTGCGGTTTTGGAGACCGCTGCTCTGCCAGTTGAGCTACGCCCCTTTGGTTGACGTCCGCAGCCGGGCACTTTCATGCCCTGCTGGTTCGGTTAACCGCTCTGCGATCACACAACATACGCGCTACCCGATGTGAACATCTTGCGACGTTCAGGGCAGCGCGCAGCGCTGAGGAATCCCAGAAATCTCAGTGTACTTCAAAGCCCCGGAACAAACACAATCTACCCGGCTATCAGGCCAGACGGACTGTGGCCGTGGCGCGGCCGAAGATTTTTCTACCTTCGGATTTTGCCACAATTGCCAGTACTGCAGTCTTGCTGTCTTCGTCGATCGACTTCACCTTGGCGGTGAACTCGATCTCGGCAGCCTTGTCGGCTGCCACGATTACCGGACTAGTAAACCGTACATTGTATTCGGTTACCGCACCCGGGTCCCCTAGCCATTCGGTGACGTATCCGGCACCCATGCCCATGGAGAGCATGCCGTGCGCCACCACATCGGGCAGGCCGGCAAGTCGAGCAACCTCGTCACTGAAGTGAATCGGGTTTGGATCTCCCGATACGCCCGTGTAATTGACGAGGTTTCCACGCGTGACGGTGACGGTCTTCTCAGGAAGAAGATCGCCGACATTCACGTCGGAAAATTTACGGAGCGACATGCATCATCACATCCTTGACTGCGTGGGCGATGTTCTCGTCCACCTCACCACCGGTGCGGGCAACCAGAGTTGTCCACATTGTGACGGTCTCTCGACCGTGCTGGTTGATGATGATGTTCTTGGTCACGATGATGTCACTACCTGCAGCCTGCCTGAACGAATCCAGATAGACGTCGCAGAACAGTCGATCCCCCACCTGAATCGGTTCGTGAAGCACGATCCGTTGATCCGTATGGAGAATCTGACTCAAGTCGTAGCCGGTGACAACTTCTTCGAAGAGTCGACGTTGGGCAATGCCGCCGACGATCGCAACAAACGTCACCGGAGCAATCAGGCCGTCGTATCCGAGGCCCTTTGCAGCGGTTTCGTCGTAATGCGCAGGATGCGAATCCTGGACGGAGCGAGCGAACTCGCGCACCTTCTCGCGCCCGACCTCGTAGAAGTCTTCGACACGATAATGGTGACCGACCATCTGGACGGCATGAGCGGCCGGGTCCGTAGGGACCTCGGCCGCTGCCTTGTTCTCTTGCAAATCAGTCACGCGGAGAAACTCTCTTCTAGCTAGGACCCGAAGACGCAGGCCCCAAGAGGGTCTTCCGCGAAAATCGTCGTCCCGTTAAGGACTTGCTACTTCGACTCGCGATGCGACTGGTGAGTTCCGCAGTTGGGGCAGAACTTCTTGAGCTCCAGGCGATCGGGGTCGTTGCGCCGATTCTTCTTGGTGATGTAGTTACGGTGCTTGCATACCTCGCAGGCCAAGGTGATCTTGGGCCGAACGTCGGTCGAGGAGGCCACGGGATGCCTTCTTTCGGGTGTATCTGATTACGAACAATCAGGGTGGATCATGCATATTGTGTAGCGGTGACCGGACTTGAACCGGCGACGCAACGATTATGAGTCGTTTGCTCTACCAACTGAGCTACACCGCCTCGGTGTCGAGTGTCGCGCAAAAAGCGCGGCACCACAATCCAGCGAGCCCCCTAACGGAATCGAACCGTTGACCTTTTCCTTACCATGGAAACGCTCTACCGACTGAGCTAAGGGGGCGTGGCTTCCGGAGTGCGTTGCCGCTCTCTTGAAGCCTCCGAAAGATTACACACGAACGCGCTCCAGCACCAAATCGCCAGGTCATCGGGGCAAAATCAGTGCCGCAGCCCATTGTTGCACCGATCCGAGCCCATGGCGAGGCCTTTGACGCAACGGATATCGGCCCATTGACGGCCGCTCGTGCCTAATTACGGCCGTTCGTGCCCGAGAACGACGACGCTGAGAACGACGACACTGAGAACGGCCACACCGCGTCTCGGCCGACAGCGCACTGCATCGCTGTATCTACAACTCTGTATCTACCTACTGCTGCGCCTTCGACTACTCGACGCGATCGGAGCCGGAACAGCCTGAGCTGGAGCAGCCGGGGCCGAACACAAACAAGTCAGCCCCGATCCTGATTCAGGATCGGGGCTGACTTGTTGTGGCAGATGTAGGATTCGAACCTACGTAGGCATAAGCCGACGGATTTACAGTCCGCTCCCATTGGCCGCTCGGGCAATCTGCCGTGCTGCACCAGGTCTTGATCCGATGCACTCGCAAGTATATCGCGGCGCGCAGCGGCCAAGAACGGCTTCCTTGGTGCGGAAAGAAGAATACAACGAACCCACCCCCATTTTGCAAACCGGGTGGTGAGCGGCGGTGCCGACCCGATAACGTCGAGGTGTCCACCGGCACGGAAGGTGGGCAGACCTCGATGTTGTGACTACCGGAAAGCGGGAGTGTAGAAGTGGCTGATTCGTCCTTCGACGTGGTGAGCAAAGTAGACCGTCAAGAGGTGGACAACGCCCTGCATCAAGCTGCCAAGGAGCTGACCACACGCTTCGACTTCCGGAACACCGGTGCGTCGATCGAGTGGTCGGGTGAAGAAACGATCACGTTGAACGCCGACACCGAGGAGCGCTTGCTGGCGGCCCTCGAGGTGTTCAAGGAAAAGTTGATTCGCCGGGACATCTCCCTGAAGGCATTCGATGCGGGAGAGCCGGCACAGTCCGGAAAGATCTACAAACTGTCCGGAACGTTGGTCCAGGGCATCTCCAGTGAGAACGCGAAGAAGATCACCAAGAAGATCCGTGACGAGGGCCCCAAGGGCGTCAAAGCACAGATCCAGGGTGAGGAGCTGCGCGTCAGCAGCAAGAAGCGCGACGACCTTCAGGGCGTCATCTCCCTGCTCAAGGGTGAGGACTTCGGGATCGCCCTGCAGTTCGTGAACTACCGGTAGTAGGGGCTGCGCCCCTGTGCGCCTTTTTGGTAGTTCCGACGACCAGAAAGGCGCACCGGGGCCGAAGGCCCCTACATCCCCGCCATCTTCTCCAAACGCTCGATCCGCTCCGCCATCGGCGGATGCGTGGAAAAGAGCCTGCTCATCTTCTCCCCCGCCCGGAACGGGTTTGCGATCATCAGATGCGACTGCGCCGCCAATCGAGGCTCAGGGGGCAACGGAGCCGCCGCTACACCTGCCTCCAGCTTTCGTAGCGCCGACGCCAGCGCCAGTGGGTCACCGGTGAGCTCGGCTCCCGATTGATCGGCCTGATACTCCCGTGAGCGCGAGACCGCCAGTTTGACCACGGTGGCTGCGATCGGCCCCAGAAGCGAGACCAGCAGCAATGCAATCGGGTTGCTTCCCTGACCGTTGCCTCGTCCGCCGAACATGCTGGCGTACATCGCGAAGTTCGCCAGGCCGGAAATGACGGCAGCCATGGCCCCGGCGACCGAAGAGATCAGGATGTCCCGGTTGTAGACGTGCGAGAGTTCGTGCCCGAGTACTGCTCGCAGTTCTCGTTCGTTCAACAAACCCATGATTCCGCTGGTCACACATACCGCAGCGTGGCGCGGATTACGGCCGGTTGCGAAGGCATTCGGTGCGTTTGTCGGGCTGATGTAGAGCCTGGGCATCGGCTGATGCGCTGTAGTCGCCAGTTCGCGCACGATGCGATAGATCACGGGCGCTTCGACCTCGGTGATGGGCTGGGCATGCATCGACCGCAACGCCAGCTTGTCGCTGTTGAAATAGACGTAGGCGTTCATTCCGACGGCAAAAAGTACGGATAACCACAAGATGGTCGGGTTGCCGAACAACGATCCGATGAACACGATCAGGGCAGACATGCCCAGCAGCAGCCCGAAAGTCTTGGCTCCGTTTGCGTAGCCGTGCACAGCGCTCAACCCCTTACCCGTAACGAGCTCGACTGCTCGCGTGTAACTTCGCGGCTTTTGCAGCCGACCCGTTAGCACAACGAAGAGCAAGGGTGTTCGGGTTCCCGGGGCAACGCGAACGGTGTACGCGGTTAAACGTCAGCCAACCCGTCGAACCGTGTAGTCGATCAAGCGAACGAGGGCCTCGTTGGCCGGGCCTTGCGGCAACTCTGCCAGCTGAGCCAGGGCTGCATCGACATATTCGCCCAGCTTTGCTTTGGCTTTGGTCATTCCCGGTGAACGTTCGAGCAAGGCGAGGGCCTCCTCGACGTCAGCATCCTCGGTGACCGGGCCGGCAAGCAGCTCGCGAAGACGATCCGCATCGGCGCCCTCTTCCTCGAAGGCATACAGCACAGGAAGCGTGTGGACCCCCTCGCGCAGGTCGGTGCCAGGGGTTTTACCCGACTGTTCCGAAACGGAGGAGATGTCGATGATGTCGTCGACGATTTGAAATGCGGTGCCGACGGCGTCGCCGAGTCGCTCGAGTCGTTCGATCTGGGTGGCGTCGGATCCCGAGAAAGTTCCACCGAATCGACCGGAAGCGGCGATCAGCGAACCGGTTTTCTCCCACACGACCTTGAGGTAATGCTCGATCGGATCCTGTTCCTGCCTGGCACCGATCGTCTCGCGCATCTGTCCGGTGACCAACTCGGCAAACGTTTCCGCGATGATGCGAACGGCTTCGGGCCCGAGCGTCGACACCAGTCTTGACGCGTGAGCGAACAGGTAGTCACCGGCGAGGATGGCAATACTGTTGCCCCAGCGAGCATTTGCACTGGGTGCGCCGCGGCGCATCTCCGCCTCGTCCATGACGTCGTCGTGATAGAGCGTCGCGAGGTGCACGAGTTCGGTGACCGTGGCAGCGGTGACGATGGACGGATCGGTCGGATTGGGTCCGAGTTGGGCCGTCAGGATCGTGAACAGCGGCCGGAACCGCTTGCCACCTGCGCGCGCGAGGTGCAGGGCGGCTTCGGTGAGGAAGTCCTCCCCGTCGGACAGCTCGCTGACCAACAACTCTTCGACATCGGCGAGTCCACTACGGACAACATCAGCAAGCTTCTCGTCGCCCAGGTCTATGCCCGCTACGACGGTGCTCACTGCCGTTGTGTCGGCAGCAGTTTTTTCGGTGCTCACGATGTCAGTACCCATTCCTGTCGTCAGTGACGGCTCGGTTCCCACGGTAGTGAACCTAGCGGTTCGCACTTGGCACGGCCTCGCCACGGTCTCGATCACGAGCCTGGGAAGATGTGAGTGTGTCCGCCGAAGAGCAGTCCCCCGCCGTGAATTCCCAGCCGACCGAAACTGACATTGTGGTCATCGGTGCAGGTCCTGCGGGTTCTTCGGCCGCTGCATGGGCCGCGCGCAGTGGCCGCGACGTCGTCCTGATCGATGCGGCCGTGTTCCCCCGAGACAAGACATGTGGTGATGGACTCACTCCGCGGGCCGTCGCCGAGCTTGATCGACTAGGCCTCGGAGAGTGGGTTAGGTCACACACGACGAACAAGGGGCTCCGGCTATCAGGCTTCGGCCAAGAGCTGGAAATGGAGTGGCCGTCCACAGCGTTCCCCTCTATCGGCAGCGCTGTCCCCCGCGCCGAGCTGGACGATCGGATCCGACGATGCGCGATCGAGTCCGGTGCGGTGATGCTGGAAGGCACCAAAGCCGTCGACGTCGACCGTGACGGTGATCGGGTCAGTGCAGTTGTGCTGTCCGGCCCCTCGGGAACCAGCACTCTGCGGTGCCAGACCCTCATCGTCGCCGACGGTGTTCGTTCGACGCTCGGCAAGAAGCTGGGGCGGCAGTGGCATCGGGACACCGCGTACGGAGTGGCCGCGCGCGCTTATGTCGGAACTCCCCGCAGCGCCGATCCCTGGATTACGTCGCACCTGGAACTGCGTGACGGCGACGGCACCCTACAGGCGGGATACGGCTGGATTTTCCCGCTGGGCACCGGCGAGGTGAACATCGGCGTCGGCACCCTTGCGACAGCCAAGCGGCCGGCCCCCGGAGCGTTGCGCCCGCTGCTGGATCTGTACACCGATCAGCGCCGCGGCGAATGGCAGTGGAACAGTGAAATCCATTCCGTTGCTTCAGCTTTGCTACCGATGGGCGGCGCGGTATCCAATATCGCCGGCCGTAACTGGGCGATCATCGGCGATGCCGCGGCGTGTGTGAATCCACTCAACGGCGAGGGTATCGACTACGGCCTCGAGGGTGGACGGTTGATCGTCGAACACCTCGGCGACGGCGATCTGACCGAACTGTGGCCGAGCGTCCTACGCGAGCATTACGGGCAGGCGTTCTCCGTCGCGCGGCGTCTTGCCGGGCTGCTCACGGTTCCGCGGTTCCTCCCCGCGTCCGGCCCGATCGCGATGCGGTCGAAGGCAATGATGACCGTCGCGGTCAGGGTGATGGGCAACCTCGTCACCGACGCCGACGCTGATCTGACGGCGCGGGCCTGGCGAGCGTCGGGAGCCGCATCCCGAAGGATCGACTCCCGTCCGCTGTTCGGCTGATTACAGCAGGTTTCAGCGCGTCGCGTGATGTAGCGCCACGACGCCGCCGGTGAGGTTGCGCCACTTGACGTTCTTCCACCCGGCTGCCTCGATCTTGCGTGCCAGTTCTTCCTGCGTCGGCCAGGCGCGAATGGATTCGGCGAGGTAGACGTACGCGTCGGGGTTGCTGCTGACGGCGCGGGCCACCTGTGGGAGTGCCTTCATGAGGTACTCCATGTAGACGGTGCGGAAGGGCCCGAAGACGGGCGTCGAGAATTCACTGACGACAAGGCGTCCACCTGGTTTGGTGACGCGGGCGATCTCCCGCAAGCCGGCCTCGAAGTCGGAGACATTGCGCAGACCGAAGGAGATGGTCGCTGCGTCGAATACGTCGTCGGCGTATGGCAGGAACATGGCGTCACCGGCCACCATCGGGACTTTGCGGGAGCGACCTGCCTGCAGCATGCCCTTGGAGAAGTCGGTGGCGACGCACCACGCGCCCGACCGGCCCAGTTCAACGGTCGAGACTCCGGTGCCTGCGGCGAGGTCGAGAACCTTCTCGCCCGGCTTGAGATCGAGGGCCTCTCGCGTTGCCTTGCGCCAGCCTTTGTCCTGGCCGAAGGACAGCACGGTGTTGGTCAGGTCGTATCGCTCGGCGACGTCGTCGAACATCGACGCGACCTCGCGCGGTTGTTTGTCGAGAGTTGCCCGGGTTCCGTGTGTAGTCGCCACACGTCAAACGCTACCAACACTCGCGAAGTGGGCTGGTTCAGGCTGCTCGGGCGCCTGTTCGCCGGCCAAGACCTTGCACGTCCTCGTAGTGATTCAGCAACTCGTCGCAGATGGCCGGCCACGTCCGGTGCAGGACCGACCGCCGAGCGGCCGAACCGAACTGCACTCGCAGATCGCGCTGACGGAGGGCGTCGATTGCGCTGGGGAGAAGTTCACCGAATCTGTCCACCGGCAGGAGGTAGCCGTTGCGGCAATGCGAGACGAGATCCCGCGGGCCGCCCGCGTCCGGCCCGACGACGGGTATACCGCTCGCCAGCGCTTCCTGGACGGCTTGGCAGAACGTCTCGTGCTCTCCCGGGTGCACGAAAACGTCCAAGCTGGCGTAGGCCTCGGCAAGATCGGTTCCGCCGAGCGCGCCGGTGAAGACCGCGTCGGGCAACAGCGCGCGCAAGCGCTCTCGGTCCGGCCCGTCGCCGACGATCACGAGTTGCAGGCTGCGATCTCCGGCCAACGCGGACAATCGTTCGACGTGTTTCTCCGGTGCCAGCCGTCCCACAAAGCCGACAACCAGGCGATCACTGTCCCCGCTCCAGGTTCGGCGCAGAGCGGAGCTACGACGCGACGGCGCGAATCTTGCTGCGTCGACGCCCCTCGCCCACTTGTGGACCCGGGGAATTCCGTGTTCTTCGAGGGCGTCGACGGCGGAGGTGGACGGCGCGAGGGTTCTGTTGCAGCTCTTGTGAATTCGCCGGGTCCACGCCCACGCTGCCCTGCTGGTGAGGCCGAGTCCGTAGCTTTCGGCAAAGCCCGCGACATCGGTTTGATAGACGGCGACGGTAGGAACGTGGAGTCGTTTGGCGATGCCTACTCCCCCGGCGCCGAGGAGGAAGGGCGACGCGAGGTGCATGACGTCAGGCGCAAAGGCGCGAACGGCGGCGGTCAATCGTGGTTGTGGCAGTCCGACCGGTAGCGAACTGACTTTCGGAACCATGACGGCGGGCACTCGGTGCACGGCGACGCCGTCGTGCTGGGTGGGGGCGTGCCCATTTCCCACGGTGTCCGGCGCGATGACCATCGCGTCATGGCCGGTTCGGTCGAGATGTTCGAGCACGCGTAGGACCGAGTTGGTGACGCCGTTCATGTTGGGCAGGAATGACTCCGCAACGATGGCTACTCTCACACCGATCACGGTGACAGTGCGAGGGAAAGTCCGTGCCGTGTTCGTGTGAAGCGCAGGCTAATTCGAGGTGACGGGCTCTGACGTGCGCACCAGGGCCTCACGTTTGCGCAGGTACCAGACGGCGGGTCCGGCCAGGAGCCACGTCACGACGATGACCGATCCGGCGGGAATCAGCGCGACACTCGCGCTGCGGCCGGCCACCCGGACCAGGTCGGGGTCGGTCTTGTAGTACTCGACCTCGATGCGTTGTCCGACAGTCAGATTGGTGGGATAGAGCACGCCGAGTTCGGGATTGTGGTTCGCGCCGTCCGGCGTCACGAAGCTGATAGCGGACCGCAGCGAACCGGCGGAGAGCACCTCGGCGGTTGCGGTCCCCATGTTCGATTCGATGGTCCGGTCGTTCCGCCAGGCACCGAGTACGAGGATGACCGCGAGAACCGAAATGCCGATCGCAACGACGAGGATTCCGATGCGGAAACGGCGCAGAACCACGTCGCTCACAGTTGCGCTCGCACTGATGCGTGCAGTTCCCGCAAACCGCTGCGGTCGGTGGGAACCTCGAGAACCCGGATACCTGCAGCGGGTTGTGCCAGCGCTTCCGTGAGCTTGTCGACGCTCACGGCGGTGTGCGGAACGCGGTAGGCGGCGCACAGTGCTGCCAGGTCCATGCCGTGTGGCGTGCCGAAGACACGCTCGAACACTCCGGCGTACTGCGGATCGCCTTGCTCGAGCAGTTCGAATATTCCGCCGCCGTCGTCGTTGGCGACGATGATCGTGAGGTCGCGAGGCCGCGGTTCCCCGGTCCCGATCAGGAGCCCGGAGGCATCGTGCAGGAAGGTGAGGTCGCCCATCAGGGCGATTGTTCGTCCCTCGTCGTAGGCCAGAGCAGCGCCGACGGCGGCCGAAACTGTGCCGTCGATCCCGGCGACGCCGCGGTTGGACAGCACTCGCACCGACGACTTCGGGTAACTCACCAGCGCCGCGTCGCGCACCGGGTTGGAAGCTCCGAGAAGCAACTGGTCACCGTCGCCCAGAGAACCCATCACCGCTGCGGCTACGTGCAGGCCGGTGGCCTTGGGGTGGGCAGCCAGCTGCTTGGCGACGGCCGCGTCGGCGTGCTCGGTCAGCGACATGCATCGCGCGATCCACGCCGGGTCCGGTGTTCCGCTCACGACGGCCCTGGTTCCGGTGGCAAGGACGTTGCCCGACACGTCGGGCCAGCGCGGCCCGGTAGTGAGCGCATAGACGTCGACGCTCGGGTCGGCCAGCACCTTGGACACCTGACGATGCAGCGTGGGACGGCCGGTGATGACTACCTGCCGGGGTTTGAGTTGTGCCAAAGCCAGTGGATGCAACGCAATTCCGTGCAGCGGCGCGGTGGGTTCGGCGACGGTCGGCAGTCCGGCGAGTTCGGGTCGCAGCGCGCTGCCGTGGCCGGAGACGACAACGGTGTCTGCGGTCAGATCCAGGTCGAGGGGGACGTCGAGTGTTGCGTTCTGCGTGGTGGTCCACGCTGCGCCGCCTGGCCGACCTTCCGGAACCGGCCCCTGCAGATGCACGTCGGGAACCAGCGGTTCGCGCAACGGTATGTCGAAGTGCACGGGCCCGGCGTTGCCTGACCGGGTTCCACGGGCAGCGGCGAGTACCCGGCACACCGCGGAACGCCACTGGCTGTTCTGCGTCGTATCGTCTTCGGCCAGCCCGAGGCTGATGGTGGCGCGCACCTGGCTGCCGAACAATCCGAGTTGCTCGACGGTCTGGTTGGCGCCGGTTCCGAGCATTTCGTACGGCCGGTTGGCGCTCAGGACTACCAGAGGCACTCGTGCGTAGTTCGCTTCGAGCACTGCGGGTCCGAGGTTCGCGACGGCCGTTCCGGACGTCATGACGATCGGCACCGGACGCTTGCCTGCGATTGCCAGTCCGAGCGCGAGGAAGCCGGCTGTCCGCTCGTCGATCCGCATGTGCAGACGCAGGCGTCCCTCGATGTCTGCGGACTGAAGGGCAAATGCGAGCGGCGCGTTGCGTGAGCCTGGGCAGAGCACGACTTCACGCACGCCACCACGAACCAGTTCGTCGACGACGGCTGTGGCTTGTGCTGTGGACGGATTCACGCCTTCAAGAGTGTCAGATGTTCGGGCCGGGCCGTTCCGAGGGGCGAGTCTGCGGCACCATGTGTGAGTGCGCACACTCTTCGATCCCTCCGACACCTCACCCCGCCGGTTCTATCAGTTGCTCACGGCGACGGTGGTTCCGCGGCCGATCGCCTGGGTGTCGACGCTCTCGGCCGACGGCGTCGGCAATCTGGCGCCGCACAGCTTCTTCACCGTGGCCAGTGCGGCCCCGCCGGTGGTGCAGTTCACCTCGGTTGGCCGCAAGGACAGTTTGCGCAACATCGAGGCGACCGGCGAGTTCGTGATCAACGTGGCAACGGCGTCGCTGTTCGACATGATCAACGACAGTTCGGCCCCCTACGCTCCCGGCGCCGACGAGTTTCTCGAGTTGGGTATTCGCAGTGAGCCGAGTGAACGCGTGCGCCCGCTTCGGGTCGCGGAATCGCCGGTTGCGATCGAATGCACGTTGCGCCAGGTCATCGAGGTCGGTGATTCGTTTGTGGTGATGGGCGACGTTGTTGCCGTCGCGGTTCGCCCGGACGCGTTGGCCGACGACGGCTTGCCGGAGTTCGCGGCGTTGGCACCGTTGAGTCGGTTGGGCCGCTCGGAATGGGGCCTGCCGCCGGAGGTTGTCGTCAAAGAGCGGCCCAGCAGACCGAAACGATAAGTTAGGATTGCCTGACCTACTGTCGTCGATCGAGGGTTCCGTCATGGCCAAGCGCTCCAAGTTCGTGAAACCGGTGTCACGCAGCATCACGTCAGCCGAAGTTGTCGCGAACAAACGGATCAGTCCCACCTTCATCCGCATCACGATTGCCGGCGAGGAGCTGGGCACCATCACCCCGATGGGCGCCGATCACTGGTTCCGCCTCTTCATCCCGCAAGCCGGCCAGAGTGAGCTGCGACTGCCGTCCGCGGCAAACAACCTCTGGTATGCGCAGTACCTGGTGATGTCCAAGGACACCCGTCCCGTGGTGCGTAATTACACGATCCGCGAGTACCGGCCCGCCGGATCCGGGCTCTTCGGCGACACAGCGGAAATCGACATCGACTTCGCCTTTCACGGCGATATCGGTCCGGCATCCGCGTGGGCTGACACGGCCTCGAGCGGCGACAAGGTAGCGCTTCTCGACGAGGGCTGCATCTACAACCCGACCGCCGACTGCACCTGGCAACTCCTGGTCGGAGACGAAAGTGCCCTACCGGCAATCGCCGGAATTCTCGAGACCGCAGACGCCGATCTGCGGGCAGAGGTCTTCATCGAGATCCCGAACGTCGAGGACAAGCAGGACCTCCCGCAGCTCGCTCACGTGAACGTGCATTGGATCATCCGGGAAGACACAGACACCAAGCCCGGAGCACTTGCCCTCGAGGCTGTTCGCGCGGCCGAACTTCCCGAAGGCCCGTCGTACACGTTTGTCGCCGGCGAGCAGGCCCTCACCACCGGGCTACGACGCCACCTCGTGAACGACCGCAAGTTCCCGAAAACCGACATCACGTTCACCGGGTTCTGGCGCGACGGCCACGCAGCGAACTGATCTGGCACAACGAAGAGCGGCCCGGGAGTGAAACCTCCCGGGCCGCTCTGTGTCGTGCTGGTCGAACTTATGCGGCGTGCTTCTGGATCAGATCACCCAGACGCGGCAGTGCGGCCGTTACGTGCTTCTGCGCCGAACCACGCAGCTTGGAGTACATCGACTTGACGACGGCCTTGTCGCTGCCTTCGATGCGCTCGTCCGTCACCTGGAGCAGTGAGTTGGCAACGGCGTCGCCGCGAGCCGTGATGAACTCCGCGAAGCTTCCGCCGCCCGAGGCGGAGAATTCCTGCCAGTACGGCTCGAGCTTTGCCACGAATTCGGGCAGAAGTGCGGTGACTGCGTCCGGCACGATGGACGGGCTCACCTTCTTGACTGCGCCGTAGCCGCCCTTGAGAGCTAGCCCTGAGGCCCCCGACTTATCCGAAACCTCTGCGTCGATCAAGGTCTGCACGTCCGCGACTACCGCGGGAAGCCGTGAATCCTCGAGCAGGGTTTCGTTCAGAGCTGCAACCACTTTCGATCCCTTCATTCTTGACTGATGTTCATCAGGTCGGGCCCGACACTATACGAAATTCAGCGCGCCTCGTTGATCGAGTATCCGATGACAGCGGCGGACGCGGCCCAGCCACCACGCGGTGCGTTCGGGCGTGGCCGTCAGCTGCGTGAGGATCGACGGATCAGGCTCGACCGCGCCGACTGACAGAGCACCCGAGATTGCCGGATCGACAACTGCGATATCCCGGACGAACAGCCCGCCAGTGCCCAATCCGCACGCAAACGGCAACTCGGGCAACGCAGCTGCGGCCGCGAGCCCCGACGCCATCCCGACTGCCGTATCGAGCGCACTGGACACCACCACCGGCACGCCGTACTCGGCAAGTTGAGTACTCAACGCGACCACCGCGCGCATACCGCCGAGTGGGGGCACCTTCACTATCGCGACGTCTGCTCCCCCAGCGCGCACCACTCGCAGCGGATCTTCCGCGCGCCTGATGCTCTCGTCCGCGGCAATCCGCACACCCGTCCCCGCTGCGCGCACCCGCACCAGTTCCTCGACGCTTGCGCACGGCTGCTCCGCGTACTCGAGTTCACCGCCTTCGGTCAGCGCCCGCAGCGCCACAACGGCCTCGTCGACGCTCCACCCACCGTTTGCGTCGACACGCACATTGGGGATGTGCCGACGGACCTCGTTCACCCGGGCAACGTCATCCGCCAACGACTGTCCTTTTTCGGCGACCTTGATCTTGGCTGTTCGCGATCCGGGAAAACGCTCCAACAATTCCGGCACCGCCGACGCGTCGATCGCGGGAACCGTGGCGTTGACCGGCACCGTGGCCCGAATCGCAGGCGGGGGGCCGAGCCACGCGGCTTCGATGCCGGCGCGCAGCCAGTGCGCGGCTTCCTCGTCGTCGTACTCGACAAACGGAGCGAACTCCCCCCATCCTGCCGGGCCGCGCAGAAGCAGCGCCTCACGCGTCGTGATCCCGCGAAAACGCACCCGCATCGGCAAACTCACCACAACTGCGTCGGCGATCAGATCGTCGAACGACGGCAACTCGAAGATGGGAGACATGTCAGGGCTGACCGGGGAGTAGCTCGATCATGAGCGCGTCACCGTCGACAAGTAGCTTTCCGTCGAGGTCGGTCAGCCGTGCACTGACAAACGTCTTACGGCCCTCCACCCGATCCACTTTTCCTTCGATCACCAATTGCGTGTTCAGCGGGGTGATCGCGCGGTAGTTGATGTGCAGGTAACCGGTTCGCGACATCGGGCGGCCACCCGCGTGGGTGGTCATGCCGAAGATGTCGTCGAACAGCAACGGCACGATTCCGCCGTGCGCCGCGCCGTTGCCACCGAGGTGGTAGCGCCGGAACATGCCGGTGCTGCGCACACCTTCGGCGTCGAATCTCTCGATTGTCCAGGGCGGCATGAGGAGACTGCCGCGACCAGGCAACTGAATATTCGAGCCTGCAGGCGACGCCCCTTCGGGCACCTCGTGCGGGGCCAGTCGATCGGCAAGTTCCTCCGCTTGCGTGGCGATCTCCGCGAGAACTTCGTCAGGGACGTGCGTCGACACCGCCAGGTCCTGCAACCTGCGCATCGCCTCGACGAAACGACCGAAGTCGGGACCTGCAGGTGTGTGGCGGAAGACCGGGAAACCGCCTCGACGCTCGTCGGGAACGACGGTCTCCTTGCCTTCTACGGTGGGTTCGCTCATGACCTGCACGTTAGCGCGTGGGGGAACATGTTCTACTCCAGGTACTCGTCGGGGTTACGATGCCTGCCTCTATCGTGACCTACGTGACCTTCAACCCGCAGCTTTGGCGCCCCGTTCCCGGATTCGAGAATCTCACCGACATCACGTATCACCGGCATGTCAGTCAAGGCACCGTTCGTATCGCCTTCGACCGCCCCGAAGTACGTAATGCCTTCCGCCCACACACCGTCGACGAGCTGTACCGGGCACTCGACCATGCCCGGATGACGTCCGACGTCGGCGCCGTGCTGCTCACCGGCAACGGACCGAGCAAGAAGGACGGCGGCTGGGCCTTCTGCTCCGGCGGCGATCAGCGCATCCGTGGCCGCAGCGGCTACCAGTATGCGGAAGGCGAAACGGCCGACACCGTCGACAAGGCTCGTGCCGGACGCCTCCACATCCTGGAAGTGCAGCGATTGATTCGTTTCATGCCCAAGGTGGTCATCTGCCTGGTCAACGGTTGGGCCGCCGGCGGCGGACACAGCCTGCACGTCGTCTGCGACCTCACCCTCGCGAGTCGTGAACATGCCCGCTTCAAGCAAACCGATGCCGACGTCGGCAGCTTCGACGGCGGGTACGGCAGCGCTTACCTCGCAAAGATGGTGGGCCAGAAGTTCGCTCGCGAAATCTTCTTCCTCGGCGACACCTATTCCGCTGAGGAAATGCACCAGATGGGCGCGGTCAACAAGGTTGTCGATCACGCCGAACTCGAGAACGTTGCCATCGAGTGGGCAGGCAAGATCAACGGCAAGTCCCCGCAAGCTCAGCGCATGCTCAAGTACGCGTTCAACCTGCAGGACGACGGCCTGGTCGGCCAGCAGCTATTTGCCGGTGAGGCAACACGTTTGGCATACATGACCGACGAAGCCGTCGAGGGCCGCGATTCCTTCCTCGAGAAGCGTGATCCCGACTGGTCGCCGTATCCCTGGTATTTCTGATTGCCGAGCATTTCTGATATCGCCGAGCGAGACGTGGAAGGATGGTTCCGTGGAGATTCTGAGCAGCCGAACCATATTGCGCCCCGATGACTACGAGATGACGCTGAGCTTCTACCGAGACACCCTCGGCCTGGCTATCGCCCGTGAATACCCCGGCGGCACAGTGTTCTTCGCCGGCCAGGGGTTGATCGAGATCGCCGCACACGGCGCCACAGGCAACGGTGGGTTCCGGGGCGCGATCTGGCTGCAGGTTCGCGATCTCACGGCCGTGCAAACGGAACTGGTGCTCGCCGGAGTCAAGATTGCCCGAGAGGCACGTCAGGAACCGTGGGGTCTGCACGAGATGTGGATCGCCGATCCCGACGGGACGCCGATCGTCATGGTGCAGATTCCGGACGATCATCCGATCCGACGCGACTCCCGAACGCCGCAGTAGTCTCCGAGCGCACGAAAATGCCCGCCACAGTTTCCGTGGCGGGCATTTTCAGTTGAGCCGGGTTCAGATGCGGGTGTTCAGTGCCTGTGCGATCTGATCGGTCTGGGCCTGGCCTTCGAGCAGCTGACGCACCAGCCACAACCGCAGGACCTTGGCGACGGACGCGGCGATGAACATCGCGGCTCCGATGACCGTCAACGCCAGGAACGCGATCGCCAAGATCTGGTACGACGCGATGTTGCGCAGGTCCGATTCGGTGAGCGAGGAGATGTAGAGGACGAATGCGCCGACTACCCCCACGATCATCAGGATCAGGCCGCCGAACAGTGTTTTCGCGTCGCCGCCGGACTGTCCCTTGTCGAGTTTGAGGTCGGTGATGTTCTTCTTGAACTCATCACGGCGATCTTCAACTGTCGTCATCGTCATCCTCCTAGATAACTGGTAGAAAGTTCTTCTTCGATCTCATGCGGGTCACCGACCCGAGTAACGCGACCCTGCAACATCAACGCCGCCGACGTCGCGATCGGCAACACCGCCCGCGCGAACTGCTCCGCCACGAGGATGGAAATACCTTCCGCGGCAAGTGAACCCACCACGTCGTACATTTGCGAGACAATCCGTGGTGCCAGACCCATCGACAACTCGTCGAGCAGCAACACCGTCGGATGAGTTCCCAATGCCCGCGAGAGAGCGAGCATCTGCTGCTCACCGCCCGACATCGAACCCGCCAACTGGCCCCGACGCTCCCCCAAAATCGGGAAACGTGTGTACGCAACCTCTTCCAGGTCCGCGAGCGAGGCTCCGGTTCCGGTGGCGATCCACAGGTTCTCCCGCACCGACAGGTTCGCGAAGATCCCGCGGCCTTCCGGGATGGAACACACACCCAACCGGGCGAGTTCGGACGCTTCGATTCCGTTGACGACCCGTCCGGCGAGTTTGAACTCCCCGCGTGTGACCGGTAGGACACCGGAGCACACCTTCAACGTGGAGGTTTTTCCGCCGCCGTTCGGCCCGAGCAACGCGACAACGGCGCCGGGCTGCAGGACGAGGTCCACGCCGTGGAGGACTTCGATGGCCCCGTAACCGGCACGCACACCCGATAATTCGAGCAACGGCTCCGGACGCGGTGTTTCGGCCGCTGCCGGGTCGATCGTTGCTGCGGTCATACTGCTTCCTCCTCGGTGCCGATGTACGCGGCGATCACGTCCGGGTCGGTGCGGATCTTCTCCGGATCACCCGAGGCCAACACCGCTCCGTAGTCGAGTACGTGAATCGTCGAGCACACCTTCATCACCAACGGAATATCGTGCTCGACCAGACAAATTCCCAGACCCCCGGCTGCGAGGTCGGTGAGCATCTGCGCGAACACCTCCGTTTCCTGCTCGGTCTGACCCGATGCCGGCTCGTCGAGAAGCAGAATCCGCGGGTTCGTCATCAAGGCCCGCGCGACCTCGACGACTCGGGCGCGGCCGGTGGGGATGTCGGAAACATCCTTGGCCGCTACATCGCTCAGGCCGGTCAGCTCGAGCAGTCGATCCGTTTCGGCGTCGACGTCGATCTTGTTGCCGCTGTTCGCTTTGTGGATGTCGCCGGCGACGCGCAGGTTGTCGCGCACCGACAACGAGACGAACAACTCGAGGCGCTGGAACGTGCGCGCCAAACCTTTGTTGGCGCGCTTGTGCGGCGCCAACTTCGTCACGTCCACGCCATCGAGGAAGACCTGTCCCGACGTCGGTTTCTGCAACCCGGTGATGGTGTTGAACAGGGTGGTCTTCCCGGCGCCGTTCGGGCCGATCAACCCGGTCACCGTTCCCGGGGCCACCGTCAGGGACACATCCTTGACGGCTACGTGGCCACCGAAACGTACCGTGACACCGCGGGTTTCGAGCAAAGGTGTCTCAGACATGAGCGGCCAACTCCTTTTCGGATTTGACGAGGTCGATGCCGAGTTCACGGTCGAGTTCGTCGCGGACGTCGTCGCTGTACGGGACGTCGATCCCGACCTCTTCCGGGACCAGTGTCTTCTTCGCCGCCAACTCCTCGGGGGTGAGAACTGCTGCCGGCATGACCATTTCACCGATCACCGGCAACAGGAACACCACGGCGATGGTGATGGAGGCAAACCACCAGTTCCCGAGTACCCCACCCAGGGCGAGCAGATACGTCACCGCGATCACGGCGGCGCCGCCGTAGAGGACCGGTGTGGCGTTCATCAAACGGCGGTACCCTTCGACGACCTGGTGGATGGTGCCGCTGGGGTTCGCGCCGACACCGATACCGATCAACGCCGGGCTCACTGCCGCGATGTTGCCCAGCAGCAGCCACATTCCCTCGAGTTCGGGCTGCGCCGACGCGAGGTTGGTGAACGAGACCATGATGACGGCAAAACCGATGCCCGCCATCAAACCACCGAACAGGGCGCCACTGACATAACCGATTCCGGCGACGACGGTGAGCATCAGCAACGACAACGAGACCATGATCGCGAAACTCTCACCCGAGACCGAGCCCATCGCGCTCGACATCAGGATGCCGCCCAATCCGGCGATGCCGGAGGAGATCATGAACACGCTCAGCTTGAGCCGAACCAGGGATTGGCCGAGCATCGCCGATCCGGCGGGGCTGTCCTTCATCGCGGCGAGTCGACGCCCGTAACCGCTGTTGCGCAACGCGATCACTCCGACACCGAGCACGGAGAACAGTGCCGTGACGGTCATCAGGAACACCGTGTCGTTACTGAGATCGAGCGGCCCCACCTTCAGTGGCGGGATCGCGATGTTGCCGTCCTTGAACAGCGAGTACCGGATGCCGAACATCTCGTGTTCGGTGGTATCACGCAGGACCATGTTGGAGAGGAACACACCGAACGCCATCGTCGCCAAAGCCAGATACAACCCGCGCAGACGCAGCGCCGGCAACGCGACGAGACCACCGATGACGGCGGTGACAAGCACACCGACGACGATGCCCCACAGGTTCAGATGCGCCGCCAACCCGCTACCGGAGATACCGAAATGGAACGCCACGATGGTAGCGATGGCACCGAAAGAGACCGGCGCCAAGTTCAATTCACCGGCATACCCGGTCAGCAACGTCAGCGAGAGCGCGATGATCGCGAACGTCATCCCGATCGTCAACGTCGTGATCGCCGACGTCACCATCAGCAGACGCAGCAGGTACACGATGACAATGAGCGCGACACCCCAGATGACGGCCTTGCGGACCGACGGGACGTGATACCGCTCGCGAGTACGAGTGACGGCGCCGCGCAGACGGTCCTGCGGCAGCACGATCAGCACCACGAACAACGCGATCATCGGCAGGGAGACACGGAAATTCGACGTCCAACTCCAACTCGTCGGGAAGTACGCCAACACGTACGTACCGGCGAGACCGAGAACCACGGCGCCGACAAACGTGCGCGGAATACTGCGCAACCGACCGAACATCGCGGCGGCAAACGCGTCGATCACCAACAGCGTCAACATGTTCGCTTCGAGGGTGCCGCCGCTGATCGGGGTGATCAAGATACCCGCCAACACCGCCAACGTCGATCCCATCGCCCACGACAACGCCGCCAAGCGTTCCGGGTTATGGCCGTTCAGGCGCAACAAATCCGGATCGTCGACGACACCGCGCATCGCGACACCGGCGCGGGTTTTGGTGAACAGGATCCGCAGGCCCACCGCGATACCGATCGCGACGAGGATGCAGATCAACTCGTGGTAGCGGATGCTCGCACCGAACACCGTGATCTTGGACTGATCACCGAAGAACATCTGCATCGTGCGCGCGGTCTCCGGATGCCAGAACCAGTGCGAGATCGAGAGCATACCCAGCAGGATCGACACCGTGACAACAATTTTGGTGACCTCCGCCGTATCGCGCAGGCCCTTCATGATGAACACATACAGGCCCAGCCCCATCAACGGGCCGACCACAACCAAAGAAATCAACAGCGCAACCACGGTCGGGAGTTCCCAGCCGTACCGCAACTGCCAGTAGATGAACGCGCCGAGCATCGCCTGAGCGCCGTGCGCGAAATTGAAAATTCCGGACGTGTTGTACGTGAGCACCAACCCGGAAGCGGCGATCGCGTACACCGATCCCAGGACCAAACCCAGGATCGTGAAAGTGACAAAAGTGTTCATAACTGAACCCTCGTTAGGGGAGGAAAGGTGGCGCGCTGCGCGCATACGCGGAGCGCGCCACCTTCCTCAGGTGAATCAGGACTGCGGCTTGATCACATTCGCGTTCTGGTACTTCGTGGAGATGCGATCGGCATCCAGATCGGTGCCCCACGTGCTCTTGTCCGTGGCAACCATGTACTTCGGGTCGCACTTGAACTCGCCTGCCGTCGTCGGGAACGCCTGTGAGTACTCGGCGCCCTTCAGTGACGTCATGAGGCCGCAGGTGGCCGGCATGTTCTTGCCCGGATCGGTAGCGGCATGCAATCCGCCGCCGTCCCAGTCGTCGATCTTCGACAGTTCGTTGACCATGCACTGGCGCGTCAGGTCGCTGCCGCACTCATCCGCAGCGGTGGCCCACAGCAGGAACGACGATGCAGCCTGCATACCGAGAAGTGCCGTCTTGCCGCCCTGCTCGTTGACCAGGTCGACGTACTTCTTGACAGCGGGAACCTTGTCCGCGTTCTCGAGCATCTGGAAGGTCATGCCGGCGTTCAGGTTGTCGAGCAGGCCGGTGTCCTTGTTCCAGGAGGCGATGGACTCGCCGTACCAGGTGGCCTCACCGAAGAAGATCGGATCGATGCCGACCTGATCGAGAGACTTGACGAAGTTCAGCTCGGCCGGGCTGGCCGAACGCGAGGTCCAGATGCCTTTGGCACCGCATTCCTTGAACTTCTCGGCAAACGGCACGTAGCTGGATTCGCCCTCGTAATTCAGCGTGACGCCGCAGTCCTTGAGCTTGAAGCCCGCAGCCTGGGCGATGGACCGAATCTTGTTGGTGGAGGTGATGATCGTCGGCATCGTGCTGTTGACGACGTCGAAGTCGTTCAGCAGGTCCGGATGCATCTCGGCCATCTGGAACCACTGCGAACCGTTGGCGTAGTCGACGGGGAACGGGACACCCTGGAACGTCATCGGTCCGTTGGCGGCGTCGGGCGACACCGTGAATCCGGGAACGGCAACCATGTTGCAGGCCACACGGGTCTGCTCTGCTGTCTGGTCCATTGCAAATCCGTGGCCGACCAACATGAACTGGCTGGCGCAGGCTTCCTGCATGACCGAATTGGCCTGCGTCATCGCCGCGTCGTAGTCGGTACCGACAACCTTGCGGCCGTTGATGCCGCCCTGATCGTTGCACCACGAGATGAGGGCGTTGACCGCGTCACTCATCTCCTTGTTGAGGCCTGGCGACTTCACGTAGCCGCGGTCGTCGCCGAAACCGATCTTGATCTCGGTGTCGCTGACACCCTGATCCGTCGCGCCCTTCGCATCTCCGTCGCCGCACGGCGAATCCAGGGTTCCGAACTTGGCATCGGAACTCTTCGACGCAACGTCGGCCGTCGCAACGGATGCACCGTTCGACGTTGCCGACGGGTCGTCACCGCGGTCGCCTGCACAGGCAGAGACCAATGCAGCAGTTGCGGCCAGTGCCACAACCAGCTTCGCGGTCTTGTTGGGCTTCACTTCGAAACTCTCCTTCTCACACACGTGCGCTGCCGAACAGCGCGCTCAGTGCCGTAGGTAATCAGCGATCAAAACGCGACGAATGTGCTTTCCCGGTCAGTGAGACGGAAAAGTGAAACGCAACACAAGAGTTCGGAGCAGTGTCACTGAACACGCCCTCAGCTGCGGTAGCGCAGCCCACGCGCCCGCCTCTACCTCATGTCACGGAAGGTCACATCTCGTTGGCTGTACATTTACGCGTTCGATACGCACAATTCACGTTGTGACCGCAGAGCTCGTAATCCTCCTGGTGGTAGTTGTCACCGCCCTCGCGTTCGATTTCACGAACGGATTTCACGACACAGGCAATGCAATGGCCACATCCATTGCCACCGGCGCACTCAAACCGAAGGTCGCGGTCACACTCTCCGCAATCCTGAACTTGGTTGGTGCCTTCCTGTCCGTCGAGGTTGCGGCGACGGTCGCCAAAGGCGTCGTCAACCTGGGCGCGGTCAGCGGACAGGACCTTCTGCTGATCGTTTTTGCCGGTCTGGTCGGCGGCATCATCTGGAACTTGGCGACGTGGTTGCTCGGCCTCCCGTCGAGTTCGTCCCACGCGCTGTTCGGCGGTCTGATCGGCGCGGCGATCGCGTCCATCGGAATGGGCGGCGTCGAGTGGGGTGGCGTACTCACCAAGGTTGTCGTTCCGGCACTCCTGGCCCCCGTCGTGGCGGCACTGGTTGCCGGCGTCGGCACCAAGCTCGTCTACCGGATCACCGCGTCCGTCAAGGAAGACGAGCGTGAGCGGGGATTCCGTTTCGGTCAGATCGGCACCGCTTCACTGATCTCCCTTGCGCACGGCACCAATGACGCCCAGAAGACAATGGGCGTCATCTTTTTGGCCTTGGTGGCTCACGGATCCATCACCGCCGAGACGGAGATGCCGTTCTGGGTCAAGTTCACGTGTGCCGTCGCAATTGCGTTGGGTACCTACCTCGGCGGATGGCGAATCATTCGCACACTCGGCAAGGGTCTCGTCGAGATTTCCGCACCTCAGGGATTAGCTGCCGAAGCATCCTCGGCCGCAATCATTCTTACGTCGAGCCACCTCGGACTCCCGCTGTCCACGACTCACGTTGCCACCGGATCCATCCTCGGCACCGGCCTCGGCCGCAAGGGCGCCGAAGTTCGCTGGGGCGTCGCCGGACGCATGGGTGCCGCGTGGCTGATCACTCTCCCGTCGGCCGCAATCGTCGGCGCGATCTGCTGGGCCATCGCACATTTCATCGGCGGACTCGCCGGTGTTCTGGTCGTCTTCGCCGCCCTGATCGCGTTTGCGATCTTCATGTACGTGCGTTCGCGTAAAGAACCTGTCGACGCAGCAAACGTGACCGCTGAGTGGGACGAGAATCAAGCTGTGCCCGTCGCAGATCCGACACCGACCCCCGAGACCACCCACAACTCCTGAAAGGGCAGACGAGAATGCATCTCCTCACCGACACTCTCGAATCACTCTGGCAGGTAGTTGCCGTCGGCCTGCTCTTCGGCGCCGGATTGCCCGCGATCTTTGCGCTCGGCCTCAAATCGCTGAGTCTGCAGAACGCCGACGGCTCCGACGGGCCCACTCCACTCGGCAAAGCCGGAGCCTATCTGTGCTTTGCCGTCGTGCTGATCACGATCTTCGCTGGGATACTGCTGCTGATGAAGAACTTCCTGGCCAGCACGTTCGGAATCAACGTCTTCTGAATCCGGCGCAAGGGCGATCCGACTCCACCACCGAAACGAAAAAGAGGCCGAGGATTTGAGCAAGTATTCATTGCGCAGCGTGCTCGACTGGCTGCGGGCGGGATACCCCGAAGGAATCCCGGACAAAGATCATTTTGCGCTGCTCGCCGTATTGCGTCGACGACTGACCGACGAGGAAATCGAACAGGTCGTCGCGATGTCCATCGAATCCGCGCACGAAGTTCCGGATCGGCACGTCGACTACGACACGCTCCGGGCGATCATCGAGGGGATCCTCCACGAGGAATCCTCCGAAGAGGACGTCGAACGTGTGACTGCGCGTCTGCGCGCAGGCGGGTGGCCCGTCTTCGACGACAACGCCGAACATGAAGTTCGAGATGTGAGCTGACGTCATGGCCCTTCCGCCCTTCCTCACCTCGATAGTCGGTTGGTTGCGGGCCGGCTATCCCAACGGCGTTCCCGAACAGGACTACATTCCGTTGTTTGCTCTGCTGACGCGTCGACTCTCGGAAACGGAAGTCGACGCGGTTGCCGACGCGTTGATCGAAGACGGTGATCTCCCGATCGAGAAGACCGACATCCAGGTCCTGATCACCAAGATCACCAACGAGATGCCGCTGGAGACCGACGTCGATCGTGTCCGCAGTCATCTTGCTGCCGGCGGCTGGCCGCTGGCCGGACCGGACGTTCGACGATGAATACCCTCGAAGCACTACCGATTCCGCAGGGCGCGTCCGTCCTCGAAGTCTTGCCGCACATCGCCCGGATACTCGACGGCACAGGCCCCGCCGTTCTCCCTGTCCCGGCCGCTGATTCGCGCGAGAGAGCCAGGCTCTCCGACGCTCTGCATCCCGGCGAACCCATCGACGACGGCATTGCCCTGGTTGTGGCGACATCGGGAACCACCGGGACTCCGAAGGGAGCGATGCTGCGCGCCGACGCACTACGCGCGAGCGGCGAGGCCACCCACGAGTACCTCGGCGGGCCCGGTTCCTGGCTACTTGTCCTTCCGCCGCACCACATCGCGGGCATGCAGGTTCTGCTGCGCAGCGCTCTCGCCGGAACCGAACCCGTTGTCGTCGACGTCAGCTCGGGTTTTGATCCCGCCGCGCTTCCCGCTGCGGTTGCCGCGATGAGTGGCCCGCGAAAGTACACGTCGATGGTCCCGACACAGTTGGTCAAAGCGCTGTCAGATCCCAGTGCTGTCGACGCGCTTGCCTCCCTCGACGCCGTACTGCTCGGTGGAGCCGCAACTCCCGTACCGGTTCTCGAGCAAGCCACCGCGGCGGGCATCGAAGTTGTGCGAACCTACGGCATGAGCGAAACCGCCGGCGGATGCGTGTACGACGGAATCCCGTTGTCCGGGGCAAAGATTCGAATCGACAACGGCCGAGTTCTGCTGGGTGGGCCGATGCTCGCGTCCGGGTATCGTGGACTCCCGGATCACCCGGCCTTTGCCGAGCCCGGCTGGTTTCGCACCGACGACGCCGGGTCGGTGGTCGACGGCGTTCTGCGCATCAGCGGGCGCCTCGACGAAGCGATTTCCACCGGCGGGCTGACTGTGGTGCCGCAGGTCGTCGAAGCCGCACTCGCTGATCATCCCGCTGTTCGGGAGTGCGCTGTCATCGGCGTCGCCGATCCGCGCCTCGGCCAACGGGTCGTGGTGTGCGTTGTGCCCGAAGGCGCACCCCCGACGCTCGAGGAATTGCGCGCCCACGCTCAGCGCACGCTCGATGTGACCGCAGCGCCGCGCGAGCTGTTCGTCGTGGACGCACTCCCCCTCCGTGGCCCAGGCAAACTCGACCGGGCGGCTCTGGTGGCCAGGTTCGGCTAGAGCTCTGCGCACTGGAGCCTATTGCTCTGTGCTCGTTGGACCCTGCGCCAGATAGGCACGTTGCACGGCGTCGAGGTCCGCACCGATCTCTGCTGCGGTGCCTTCCATCATCACTGCGCCTCGGCGCAGGACGTACACCCGATCCGCTACCGCGAGCACCTGCCGCACGTGTTGTTCGACGAGGAGTACACCGAGACCCTGGCGGTCCGCGGCCTCCCGCACCACGGCGAGTAGGCGTTGCACGATCTGCGGCGCAAGCCCAAGCGACAGTTCGTCGGCCAGCAGGAGACGAGGTTCCCGGGCCAGCGCTCTGGCCAGCGTCAGCATCTGTTGTTCACCACCTGACAGTAGGCCTGCCGGACGCTTCAGGAGAGCGCGCAACTCGGGGAATATCGCGCAGGCGGCGTCTGCGGATACACCTGCCAGGCGGAGGTTCTCGGCCCCGGTCAGGCCCATGATCACGGACCGTTCCTCGGTCACGTAGCTCAGACCGCGACGCGCCAACGACGACAGGGACGAACGCCGACTGGAGCCGAGTACCGAGATCTCGCCCGATATCGGGGCAAGTTCTCCGGCCACGGTGAGCATGGTGGTGGACTTGCCGGCGCCGTTGGCGCCGATAAGTGCCACCACCTCCCCCGATCGCACCGTGATGTCGAGGTCACGGCAGACCACCGCCCCCGCGTAACCCGCACTCAGGCCACGGCATTCGAGGACAATGTCCGCCGCCACCGTCTTCTCACTGGTGCTTGTCATCGTGTTGCCTCCGTTGTCGTCTCGATGTCGGAACCCAGATAGGCGTCGCGGACAGCCGGGCTGGAGGCAATCGCGTCCGGTGTTCCGGACGCGATCACCCGGCCGGCTTCGAGCACCACGATCCGATCGCACGTGGACATCACGAGTCCCATGTCATGTTCGACGAGAAGCACCCCCGCGCCGCGTTGTACGGCCAAGTGCCGGATGGCAACTGCGAGTTCACGGCTCTCGGCGTCGTCCAGTCCGGCTGCCGGCTCGTCGAGCAGGATGACGGACGGTGCGGAGGCAACCGCTCGGGCGATGCCCACCAGCCGTCGCCGACCGTACGACAGTTCGCCCGGTAACTTGTCCAGATCGTTCTCCAACTCGAAGTCCCGCACAACCGTCGACGCACTCGGCGAGAGTGGATGACGGCCGGGGCGAATCAGATCGGTAACCCATGTGCGCCAAGTCGATTCGTCGGCGCCGGCATGGATGTTCTCCCCGACGGTGACGTCCTCGAACAGCTCGAGCGACTGGAAGGAGCGGCGGAGCCCACCTTTGGACCTGCGCGCAGTGGACCACCCGGTGATGTTGTCGTCCCCCAGGGTGAGCCGCCCCGCCGCTGGGCTGACAAATCCGGTGATCGCGTCGATCACGGTGGTCTTCCCGGCCCCGTTGGGTCCGATCAGACCTACCACTTGCCCCGGCGCAACATCGAGGTCGACACCGTCGACAGCGACCACGCCGCCGAATCGCACCGTCAATCCCCGTACGATCAATGGCGTCGGGGTTACCGAACCGGTTGGCGATTCATCCGAAAGTTGATGACCACGGCCCTTTTTGCGGGTGCCGAGCGTGCTCAGCCCTGGAACCGACCGAAGCCCGCGCGAAATCATGTCGGCGATACCGTTCTGGTTGGTGAGCAGAGTGACAATGAGGATCACACCGCCGAGCAGTGAGGCCAGAGCCAGGCCCGAGAGCAGTCGGCTGAACAGCGCTCCCGGCGCCATCAGCGCACCGATGACGCTACCCAGTACAAAGCCGAGGCCGCCGGTCACCGTCTGGACTACGGCATTGATCGACGCGAACACGTTGAACTCGAGATAGGTGACCGCGGTGTTGCGTAGACCGAGGAGAATGCCTGCCACAGCAGCCAAACCGGCCGCAAACGCAAACGCGTAGATCTTGACGGCAAACACGCTGATCCCGAGCGACGCCGCCGCTCGCTCGTTGGTCCGCACAGCGATCAGCCGTCTGCCGGTGCGCGAGCGTCGCAAATTCGCGACCATCAGTGCACACAGCACCAGCGCTACGAGGCACAGCAGAGCCCACCGCTCGGGGTAACGCGTTGGCGTCACCTCCAGCCCGAACAGACTCAGCTGGTTGATCTTCACCGAACCCTCGAGCTTGTCGCCGGTGAAGGTCGGATTGTTGAACACCATCTCCTGGATGGTGAACCCGAGCCCCAGTGTGACAACCGCCAGATTCACACCCCGCGTTCGCAACGCCGGCAGCGCGAACACCACCCCGATCACAATCACCGCCACCACGCTCACCAGCGCCGCCGGCACCAGTGGCCAACCGGCCTGCCCGACGAGCCGCGCGGCGAACAGCGCACCAAGGCCACCGACGGTGTACTGGGCGAGCGAGAGCTGGCCGGCAAAACCCGTCAGGACCACGATCGAGAGCAGGAACACCGCCGCAGCCAGAGTCAGCGTCAAGGACCGAAGCCAGTCGCCACCGGCCGCAATGATGCCGACAGTCACCAGAACTCCGAGTATGACACCTGCCCAACGGATCTCGCCTGATCCGAGTTTGGGCAGCCGCTCGGAAACATGACTGCGCAGCGGCAACCCCTTCCCCCGCACAACGAGCACCACCAGGATCACCGCGAACGGCACAGCCCGATTGACGCCGGTGAGCGTCTCCATCCCGAGGAGATCCCGCAGGCCGTCCTGATACAGGACGATCAGGCTCTCACCCACACCCAGCAACAATCCGCCGAGCAGGGTGAGTGGGAAGGAGCGGAAACCACCGAGCAAAGCCGCGGCAAGCGCCGAGACCGTCACGATCACCACAAACGCCGACGGAGTGAGCCCGGTCAAGGGCGCCACCAGGATTCCCGCGGCACCGGCGAGCGCTCCGCCAACGGTCCAGGTCAACGTTGCCAGACGCTGCGGAGACCAGCCGAGCGCAGCGGCCGCTCGTTCGTGCTCGGCGGCCGCGGTAATGGCCAAGCCCACCCGGGTGAACGTAGTCCAGGCCCACAGCGCCGCCGTCGACACCACCGCGATACCCAGCAGGATCATCCGATCCTGCTGTACCACAACACCTCCCCAGTGATACGCGTCGTCGGGCAGGAAGGCACGCACCCGGATCGGGGTGCTGCCGTAGTACTGCTGCACCCCGGCCTGCAGGATCACCATCAAGCCGAGGGTGGCGGCCAGCCGGACGATCGGCGCGGCATTGGTGAGCCACCGCAACACCAGCAGCTGAAATGCCAGTCCGATCAGTCCAGCCACTACCGTTGCCACGAGGAAAGCCGGAACCAGGCCCCAATCATGATCTCGCTGAAGGGTTTCCAAACTGAAGTAGGCCCCCACCATGGCGATCGCGCCTTGCGCGAAGTTCACCACCCCGGAACCGCGATAAACCAGCACGATGCCCTGCGCCAGGAGCGCATAGGCAGAGCCAGCCCCCAGGCCGAGAATCGCAAACTGTAGGAACTCAGTCATTCGTCAATCTCCAGGGTGAATTCAGCTCAGGCAG
Organism: Rhodococcus sp. AD45-ID; assembly: GCF_003023755.1. Taxonomy (NCBI): domain Bacteria; kingdom Bacillati; phylum Actinomycetota; class Actinomycetes; order Mycobacteriales; family Nocardiaceae; genus Rhodococcus; species Rhodococcus sp. AD45-ID. The sequence continues at coordinate 1,069,883 of NZ_PYHL01000001.1, forward strand.
TAGGGTTGCGCAGGTCGTACTGAACCGGATCGGTGATGACAACGTCACCGTCGAACGTCATCCGGTACATCATCGAGTTCGAGACGCGCTGGAAGATCCCGAAAGGCTCGACCGCACTCGGCGTCCAAGCGGGCACAAGGCCCGCCATGTCAAGTGCCTTGGCATTCTCGAATCCCTGCATGACCGTGTTCTTGTTGACATCCTTGAGATCCTTTGCGACCTCACCGAATGCGCGCACCGTCAACCACGGGTTCATCGCGTCGCCGTTGAGGTTCTCGCGCCCCAGTTCGTCCTTACCGGACTTCTCCATGTCTGCCAGGAAATCCTTCAGACCGGGAAAGTCGTCGGTGCTCGACGACGCTGCGGGAGTCGGGCCGGTGTACGTCGAGGACGTGGCGAAGGTGCCGAGATCCTGCAGGTCCGCCTGGGAGAAGCCCGCCGACCCCAACGCGAAAGTCAGCTTCGATCCGAGCTGCTCGAACGACTGCGCGATCGGGTTCGCGTCGGCCGCACCCAGCGCCATGATCACGCCCTGCGCGCCGTTGCGCTCCGCCGCCGCGATGAACTGGGTGTAATCGGTCGCACCGGTACCCACTGCGACGTCGTTGACGATCTCCGCCCCCTTGGCCTGCACCGCAGGGGTCAGCAAGCCGACCAGCTGTGCGGTCACCGGAAGGTCGGGGCGCATCAAGGAAAGCTTGGTCTTGCCCTGTGCCACCAGCATGTCGATCATTCCGTACAGGTTGAGCAGTGAACCGGAGAACGGCGTGTAGACGTTGGTCGCGGTGAAGTCGGCCATGTTCACCGGGTTCAGCCCGATGCGGGCGATTCCGGCGTCCAGCAGGATCTTCGACGACGCCTCCGACGAAACCGGAGTGAAGTCCGCGAGCGTCGCGACGGCCCCCTCGGAGACCATCTTGTTCGCGCAGTCGACCTCCTTGTTCGGATCACCCATGGAGTCGCACTGAATCAGCTCGAGGGGGCGTCCGTTCACGCCGCCCCGATCGTTGAAAGCGTCGACCGATGCGACCATGCCGGCGGCGTAAGCGGCGGAGCCGAGCCCCGGCGCCTCGATCGGAGCGATCTGACCTACCTTGATCGGATCTCCGGTCGCGGCGTTCTCGGACGGGTCCGAACCACTATCGCTGCTACAGCTCGACACGAGCAGTCCTACAGCCGCGAGCGCGGCGATTGCTGGGGTAATTCTCTTCAAGTTCACGTGCGCGTCCTTTTGTGTGTAGACAGCGATGTTTCGGACGCCCTGCCCTGGTCTGATCCACTGAGCTGCGACTACTCAGCCGAGGAAGCGCCAGTCCGTCCGACTTGGCAGCAGCGTATTAGAGCGAGTCGCTCCGTAAGGGCGGTTTCGCGAAATTTCGTTACGGAGCGCTATGCAATGTTACGTTTTGCCTGGTTCGCGCACGGCTCGACTAGCTCCCGCAGGCCGAATGTTCAGCCGCAGGCCTGATCACCCGCGCGGCCGAACATTCAGCGCGCGACGCCGCGCACGCACGCCCGATCGAAGCGCTCCCGCACCCGTTCGAAGTCCCGCAGATCCGCCCACACCCAGCGGAATACCTCGAACCCCGCATCTCGGATTGCGTCCTCGCGCAGTTTCTCGCGCTCCACCACCGCACCCGGATTCTCGCTGCGGTACTTCACCATGCCGTCGAACTCGCCCACCACCCCGAATTCTTCCCAGAAGAAGTCGACCCTCCCGATGAACCGTCCGCCGAGGCGGATCTCCTGCTGCAAGGTCGGCATCGGCCATCCGTCGGCGCGCATGCGCACCCGGCTGATGGACTCCCCTGGGCTCTCGGCACCGGGTTCGATGAACTCGGCAACCACCCGCGCCCGGCTCATTCCGCGGCGGCCGTGCAAACGTTCGAGCACGGATGCAAGATCGTCACGTCTCATCCCCCGGCGCAGTGCACAGTCGCCGATCACCACGGCATTCTCAAACGACGTCGTGCGCGCGATATCGACAATCGTGCGCGCCAGCGACGTCGTTGCCACACCGTCGACAAGCACGATCTCCTCCGGAACCAGCGGTACCGGATGAAGGTGGAAGGTGGCACTCTTTCGCCCACCCGAGCTTCTGTTCCGCGTCACGTGCACAACATTCAGGCCTAACCCGCCGCAGTCCAGACCGTGCATCACTGCCGCGGACACATGGCTGACGATTGCGCCCGGTCCGCAGGCTGCAGCGGTGGCGAGGGCGGTGTGGCGGTGACGGGCTCGCGCATCGAGTTCGCGGTAGTGATCGGCCCGCATGTAGATTCCCGCTGCGATTCGGTGCAGCTCTCCGCACCTGACGGCCCGCTGCAACTGCGCGTCGCTGATGCCGTCCCGATGGGCCTGTGCCCGCGTGAGAATTCCCATGTGGCGAGCGTGCCGCCTCTATCGGCGTACGTCAGCAACAAATGTTCGGCTGGGGATAACGCTGCCACTGTGGAGAAGCCTGCCGCTATGGATAACACTGCCGCGCGCAGAATCAGCACACGCGCGCTCGATCGCGCCTGCGGCTGCATAATCGCCCTGCGGCGCTCCCCGCTGTCACCCCTCGCACGGCTGCGCAAGTTCCACGCAAGGCAAATGCAAGCGCACTCTGTCACGCTTGATCCCATGAACCACACAGCTTCACCTCTTGCCATCGAGGCCGAGGGCCTAGTCAAGATGTTCGGTGAGCAACGCGCTGTCGACGGAGTCAGCCTCACCGTGCCCACTGGATCGGTGTTCGGCGTGCTCGGCCCCAACGGCGCGGGCAAGACCACCACCGTTCGCATGCTCGCCACCCTCCTGCGCCCCGACGGCGGTGAGGCCCGCATCTTCGGCCGCGATGTCAGCCGCGAACCCGTGGCAGTGCGATCCCTGATCGGCGTGACCGGGCAATACGCGTCCGTCGACGAGGACCTCACGGCTACCGAGAACCTGGTGATCTTCTCCCGTCTGCTCGGTCTGAGCCGCAAGGACTCCCGCAAGAAATCACTCGAGCTTCTCGAGGAATTCGACCTCACCGAAGCCGCAGCCAAACCTCTCAAGAACTTCTCCGGCGGAATGCGTCGACGCCTCGACCTCGCGGCCAGCCTGATCGCCCGCCCGCCACTGTTGTTCCTCGACGAACCCACGACCGGCCTCGATCCGCGTACCCGCGCCCAGATGTGGGAGACGATCAGGCGACTGGTCGCCGAGGGTTCGACGGTCATGCTGACCACGCAATACCTGGACGAGGCCGATCAGTTGGCCGATCGGATCGCGGTGATCGACCGTGGCCGAGTGATCGCGAACGGCACAGCCGACGAGCTCAAGGCGTCGGTGGGCATTTCGTCGTTGCATCTCAAACTCGTCGAGCGCGATCGAACCGACGAAGCCCGATCCATTATCGCGTCGATGCTCGGTGTCGAGGTAGGTGTCACTCCCGAGGTCGGCCGGATCACCGCCCCGCTGAGCGACCCATCCGTAACCGCCGATCTCCTGATCCGTTTGCGGGAGCGCGGCATCGCCGTCGACGAGATCAACGTGCAGAAGCCCAGTCTGGATGAAGTGTTCCTCACCATCACCGGGCATCAACCCGAAGACCATGGACGCAACGACGCCGATTCCGACAACAACTCCGATCGGATTCCCGCATGACCACTACTCTCACCACTACCAAATCGCCAGTCGCCGATCTCACTTCGGCTCCGCGGCGGATCAGTCTCGAGCAGAGTTTCGCGAATACGTTCACGATGGCGTACCGCGGCATTCTCAAGATCAAGCACAATCCCGAGCAACTGTTCGACGTTGTCATCCAGCCGATCATCTTCACTCTGATGTTCACGTACATCTTCGGCGGCGCCATCGCCGGCGACGTCACGGCGTACTTGCCGACGATCATCCCCGGCATCCTCGTCCAGACGGTCATCACCGGTTCCATCGTTACCGGCACTCAGCTTCGTGAAGACATGGACAAGGGTGTGTTCGACCGCTTCAAGTCGTTGCCGATCGCCCGTATCGCTCCGCTGTCCGGCGCCTTGCTCGCCGACGTCGTTCGGTACGGCATCGCCACCACGATTACGTTCATCGTCGGTTTTGCCATGGGATACCGCCCGGCCGGCGGTGCGATCGGCATCCTGTCTGCCGCGATTCTGGTGATGGTGTGCGCGTTCTCGATCAGTTGGATCTTTGCGCTCATGGGCGTGATGATGAACAAAGCGTCTACGGTGCAGGGTGTTTCGATGCTCGTGCTGTTCCCCCTGACGTTCATGTCGAATGCGTTCGTCGATCCCGCCACCATGCCGAGCTGGCTGCAGAAGTTCGTGAACGTCAATCCGGTCTCACAATTGGTGACCGCAGTCCGCGAACTCGCGAACGAAGGCCACTTCGGTATTCACGTTGTGTGGTCGCTCGTCGGAGCGGCAGTCATCGTGGCCGTGATGGCACCACTGACCGTACGGATGTACATGCGCAAGACGTAAAGCGAGACGATTACCCACGCGACCCGCGAAGCGCGGCAAGAACTGCTTCGCGGGTCGTGGCGCGTGGGTATCTCGAAACCGTGTTCACCGCGTCAAACCACTGCTGGTCACCGACAATTCCGCGCGCGAATGCGATGAGCCGTTCATGCTGCAGCGAGGCAAAATCCTGCCGTCCCCGCATCACGACGGCCAGGGCCAACAGTTCGATGCCGGGCCCGACATTCCCGGTCGACAGATCGTAGGCACCGACGGCCGCTGCGACCGAACCCGTCAGTGGCAGATCGGTATATCCGTTGGGATGCAACTTGATCAGACTCGACTCGACCATCCGGTGCACGTGATCCGCGACCTTCGGCGACTGCCCTGCCAGCGCGTGTGCGCATACCGCGGCAGCGCTGAGCAGGATGACAAACGGATCTCCGTACACATTGCCCATCGCGTCGCCGAGCAGATCCAGCGCCTCTCGGTACTGGCGTAGACCGAGTTCGACATGGCCTTCCGCCAGGTCTGCCTCGGCAAGATTGGCCGACATCGCCGACCGCCGCTGATGATTTTCGATCGCAGAGCTGGCGCCGACTTGCGCCAGCGCGGGCCGCAGTTGATCCAGCAACGCGCGCCCGCCCGTGGAATTGCCGTCGGCGATCAACGCGCTTGCCTGAAACCCGATGAGCTGCACCGCTTCTTCGTGAGCTCCCAGACTTTCGCTGGCCGCCGCTGCCAGCGCGTAGTACTCGGCAGCTTCGGCATACCTCGTCGATTGACTGTGGACCGAGCCGACGTGTTGAGCGGCCATCGCGACGCCCCACTCGTCTCCGATCTCTCGGGCGTACCGCAGAAGATCCTCGGCATCACTACGTGCACCCCGCACGTCGCCGATGTTCTCGCGCAGGTTCGACCGCGCGAACAACGCGGCCGTCCGGGTCTCGGTGTCAGCGCTGCGGACTCCTTCCGCCAACAACCGCGCAACGCCGTACCCGGAGCGGGGACTATTCAGCAGTCGGATGAAAAACACGAGCATCGGCCGCAGATCGCCGCGCTCGCGCAGCATCTTTCGGAGGCGAACCCTTGCTCGAACGTGATCGCGACTGAGTTCGGCGAACAGTAGATGCATCGCCACCAACATGAACGTCGTGGCCGCCAAGTCGCCGTCTACGTCACGTAGGTCGTGATCTCGAGTTGCTTCGATCACCTTCGGTGCCCAGTTCGCTACTTCCGTGTGTGCACCCCGAATCGACCAGAGCACTCCGAGAACCGGGAAGACACTCGCTGTGGTCACGCCGTCTTTGCCGTCGACTGCCCAACGCAGCACAGCAAGGAGATTGTCATGTTCGGCGTCGATCTCGCCCACAAGGCGCAGCTGATCGGAACGAGCCCGTCGGCGAGCGTCCCCGGCGATCGCGACGGCCCAGCCACTAAGTCTCCGAAGAACTTCCGTCCCCTCACCGAGATCGCCGAGTTTCTCCTCGCCGTATTCGCGAACCGTCTCGAGCATGTGGTAGCGCAACCCGTCCGGCCCGTCGACGACGGTAAGCAACGACTGGTTGACCAGAGCCTCGATCGCGTCGGCTATGTCATCCACGCCGTCCCACTCGGCGACCGCTCGCGCCGAAGACAATGTGAAACCTGCCGGGAATCGGCACAATCGAGCTAGTGCCACTCGATACTCGGGGCCGAGCAGATTCCAACTCCAGTCGATCACCGCGTGCAGAGTGCGATGGCGATCCGGCGACGTGGGGTCACCGGATCGCAAGAGCGCGAAGCGATCACTCAGGCGCGCCGAGATTTCCTCGACGCTCATCGTCCGCACGCGGGCCGCCGCGAGTTCGATGGCCAACGGCAAGCCGTCGAGCGTCGCGCACAGCTTTCCGACGGCCACCAAATCGAGATGTACGGACGGTCGCACGGCTCTGGCCCGAGCCGTGAACAATTCCACCGCAGACCCGGAATCACCGTGAATCTCCAACGGAGGCAACGGAAAGACGACCTCTGCACTGAGCATGAGCGGTGATCGACTTGTCGTCAGAACGGTCAACTGAGCACTGGCTGCGATCATCTCGGCAACGATGTCCGAGCAGGCCCCGAGTACATGTTCACAGTTGTCGAGAATCAACGTCATCGGACCGGCCGAAAGAACCTCGACCAACCGCTCGCGGGCGGAGTGCGTTCGCCCGACTGTCAGGCGACCTGGTGCCAGATCGGCTTCACTGATTCCGAGGGTGCTACCGATCGCCGCGATCACGTCGTCGCTGCTTCGCAACGACGCCAGTTCGACCAGAACAACGGACGTGCGGGCCGAGGCCCGCGACCCCAATTCGTGTGCCAGACGGGTTTTTCCCGCGCCGCCGGGTCCGAGGATCGTGACGACGCGAGACCGTTCGAGGAGTGCCTCGATTCTCTCGATATCGTCTCGGCGGCCGAACATGGCGTTGGGTGCCGCGCGCACACCGATCGCGCGGGAACTCCGGACCGCCGCAGTCGACGCAGTCGGCGCAGCGAGCAAGTCCGCGTTCAGCGCCACCAGAGCCGGCGACGGATCAACGCCCAACCGGTCAGCCAGGCGCTCGCGGTGCACCGCGAACATCTCGAGCGCCTCGTTGACACGATCCGAACCTGCGAGCGATCGCATCAGGTTCCCGGCAGCGGTGTCGTCGAAAGGATTGTCGGCGTGAGCTTCTCGCGCAAGAGGAAGTGCCTCGGAGAAATCCCCGAGCTCGAGCAGCGAGCGCAGTCGCAGTGTGACAAGTTCGCGGCGCAGGCTCTTGGCACGCGAAGCCAACTGCTCACCCGCCGGCCCGACAACATCGTCGCCCGGGCTCCCCCGCCAGAGATTCAGAGCTGCAGTGACTCTCGTCAGCAACTCGCGCGGGTGCACGTCAGCACCCCGAAGCGCTCGAACCTCGTCTTCGGCTCGCGCGAGATCAACCTGATCTCGTGGCACCGTGAGCCGATAGCCCGCCGACGTCACCTCCAGGGCGCCTTCCGGGAGCGCGGATCGCAGCCTGGACACCTGAGTGTGTAGAGCATTGGTCGGTGAGCGCGGCGGCTCCGACCCCCAGATGTCGGAGATCAGGCTCTGCGGCGAACATGGATGCCCCGGATCGAGCGCCAACGCGGTGAGCAGGGCGCGCGCTCGCGGCCCGGGCACTCCGACCCACCGATCTACCGCCCCGATCGACACGGGGCCGAGCAGAGTTATGCCAGTCACGTCTCGAGTCTTGTCCTGATCCACCGCGTTCGATGGTATTGCACAGTGCAAAGATCGTTGTATGGCTACAGCTGCTCAATGGATCGAAGGCGCGAGACCGCGCACCCTCCCGAATGCGATTGCCCCGGTGCTGGTCGGCACCGGAGCAGCAGCGTCACTGGATCACGCGGTGTGGTGGAAGGCGCTCCTCGCGCTGATCGTTTCCCTGGCTTTGATCATCGGGGTGAACTTCGCAAACGATTACTCCGACGGAATTCGCGGGACGGACGACGATCGCGTCGGGCCGATTCGCCTGGTCGGATCGAAGCTGGTCAGCCCCGGCACCGTCAAGGCCGCAGCCATCGGTTGCTTCTCCGTCGCGGCTGTTGCCGGATTTGCCCTGGCCGCTACGACGGCGTGGTGGCTGGTCGCGGTTGGCGTGTTCTGCATCATCGGCGCCTGGTACTACACGGGCGGCAAGAAGCCGTACGGGTACAGCGGATTCGGCGAGATCGCCGTCTTTGTGTTCTTCGGCCTGGTCGCGGTTCTGGGAACTCAATTCGTGCAGGCGGAACGCATTGATCTTGCCGGACTTGCCGGCGCCGTTGCCATCGGTTCCTTCTCTAGCGCGGTTCTTGTGGCCAACAACTTGCGAGACATCCCGACGGACTCCGAATCCGGCAAGATCACACTCGCCGTCCGCCTCGGCGACGCGAAGACCCGCACGTTGCACGTCGTCCTGCTGGCTGTTCCGTTCATCGCAACACTGCTGCTTGTTCTACGAACACCGTGGGCGCTGCTCGGACTGCTCGCGTTGCCACTTGCAGTCCGAGCCAACGCACCACTGCGCTCGGGCGGTCAGGGCATGGCTCTCATTCCTGCCCTGCGCGACACCGGACTCGCAATGCTTGTCTGGGGTGCCGCGACGGCAGTTGCGCTCAGCCTGGCCTGATCAGCGAAAGCTTGATCAGCGAAAGCCCGATCAGCGATTCTCGGGCACAAACGCACTGAGGACGAAGTTCACGACGGAGATGATCAGTGCGCCCCAAACAGCGGTCCAGAATCCGTCGACGGTCAAGCCGGCGTCCAGCGACGTCGAGATCCAGGCCGTCAACATCAGCATGAGCGCGTTGATGACGAGCGTGAACAACCCGAGCGTGAGAATCAACAGCGGGAGGGACAGTAGCTTCAGCAACGGCTTGATGAACGCGTTGACGACGGTGAAGATCAGCGCAATTATGGCGATGACCAGGATGTTTCCCCACGTATCGTCTTGATTGCTGTCGATGGTGATTCCGGTGACCCACATGGAGGCGAGCCAGATAGCTATTCCGTTGACTATGAGACGTGCCAGAAATGTCATGTCTGAATGCTGGCACATGATCCCGTCATGTCGTGGCGTCTAGGCCGCTGGGCGCATCGCCGATTCCAGCCGGCTACGAATCTCGGGGATGCTGACCTGCGCTTCGAGTGCCACGCGCGTCGGACCGTCGGCGACACGCAGAATGCCGAGGAGTATGTGTTCGGCGCCGATGTGGTTGCTCTTGTGCGCAACCGCTTCCCGCAGTGACAGTTCGAGAACCTTCTTCGCGTCCTTCTCGAATCTCGAGCGCGGGAAGGCGAATCTGCCACGACGCGAACCGATCCCGGCAGGCTCGTCGAGCGCTCCCTTCCCGAACGCTTGCTCGAGGCTCTCCCGAATGGCGGCCAGGTCGATGCCTATCGACGCCAGCACATCGGCGTCTTGATCAAGATCGTTCGTCGGAGTCTCGCTGTGCAGCGATTCGGCGGTGACACCGCACTCGCGCAGGGTCGCTGTGGCGATGCCACGGTCGGTGGCCAGAAGTGCTTCCAACAATTCCTGGGGAGTCACCTGATCGGCACTGCCGACCGCGTCGACGACAACCGCGCGTGCGTCTGCGGTAAACCTCTCGAACATTTCCCTACCTGCCTTTCCCTCGTTGCGACTCTGCGCTTGCATGCTTCTTGTGGACGGCCTGACGGCTCACCTCGAGAGTCTCGGCAATCGCTTGCCAGGACCATCCTTGCTTGCGCGCGTTGGCAACCTGGATGGCTTCGAGTCGTTCGAGCAGTCGTCGCAGCGCCCGAACGGCCCGCAAGCCCTCCGCTGGATCGGGACTGCCTGCGGCGGTGGCGAGTGAGGTCGCTTCGGTCATGTTGTCAATATAGGTTGACAACCGGCGGGCGTCAACCAAAGTTGACACATTGGGGCGAATGGCAGCCAGTGATCAGTAACTCGCCACGGCGCCGTCCACCGCACGCTGCAGATCGCCTTGTACGACGCGAGCGATGTCCATCGGTTTTCCACCCAGGTCGACTACCGGAGTGCCGATGAAAACCCGGGCGCTCTTGACCTGACCCGCATCCGGCCCGTAGCTGATTCCAACCGACAGGAGCGCAGCCGAGCATCCCAATTTCTCTGCGCGCGAAACGATGTGGCCGATTCCGCTGTTGACGTGCTGCAGCGTCCGGGGATCCTCGGTATTGCAGGTTCCCTCGGGGAAAATCGCCAGACAGTCCCCCTCGCTCAAGCGCTGCGCCGCAACGTCCATCATCACGCGGCCCGCGTCCGACACGGCCCGCAGTCCGTGATTCTTGCTGCGGAACACCGGAATGCTGCCCATCATGTCGACCTTCTTGCGCTGAGCTGGATCAACGAAGAGCTCATCCTTCGCCAGCACGCGAGTCCGCCCGATCACACGCCGCAGTGGGGTGCGCCACGCCGTCGCCGCAAGCGTGAATTGGTCACTCTCCGTAAGGTGATTGACCGCAACCACCAGTTGCGTCCCACGCCCGAGTAGAGCCGCCAACGCGGCTTCCGCGCCAGGTGCATAAGCAATTCGCGGACGATATTTCATTGCCAGCGCGGCATAGGCAAGCTTGGCCACGAACCGATTCTGCTGGTGACCGCGGTAGTACTCGTACACAGCCTCGTAGTTGTCGAGCGAAACCTCGGGAGCGTCCATAGGCCAAACGATACACAACCTACGGTTGCGTAGGTTTGGGATTCCGGGCGACTCGGTTGGGCGAAATTCGACACTCGAGGTACAACGGATTCTGTGATTCGCTTGGCTGTCCCCGATGACCTACCTGCACTGCAACTGATCGAAACAGCCGCGGGTGAGCCCTTCCGAGACGTTGGAATGGACGCCATTGCCGACGATCCGCCCCCGACTCTCGACGAACTCACGAAGTACCTCGAAGCCGATCACATCTGGGTGATGACCGATGCCGCGAACACAATTCTCGGATACGCCCTTGTCGACATCATCGACGTCGGGGTTCATATCGAGCAGGTATCAGTGCACCCCCTGCACTCACGCAAAGGCTTCGGCGCGCAGTTGATCGACTCCATCGCCGACTGGGCTGGAGCACACCATCATCACGTGGTGACCCTGACTACGTTTGCCGACGTCCCCTGGAACGCGCCCTACTACGAGCGACTCGGATTCGAGCGCATACCCGAGAGCACGATGTCCCCGGATCTCATCCGGATCCGCACGCACGAGCAAGCGGCCGGACTCGATTCATGGCCCAGGATCACGATGAGCCGTCCAACGCTCAGGCGCCGGCCGTCCACGCCCCGGATCGGATGAACTCGTCCAGAACCGCTGTCGGCGTCTCGAGTGAAATACCCTCGGACGCAACCCAATCATCGTTGTAGTACGTCCCCGAATAGCGTTCTCCACCGTCACAGAGCAGCGTGACGACGCTGCCGCTTCGTCCTGCCGCCATCATCTCCGCAATCAAGGCAAAGGAGCCCCACAGATTTGTTCCGGTGGAACCACCGACCTTGCGCCCCAACGCGTCACTGGCGTGGCGTGCGGCAGCAATGGAGCCGGCGTCGGGCACCTTGATCATCCGATCGACGACCTGACCGACAAACGAAGGCTCGACGCGAGGTCGACCGATGCCTTCGATTCGCGAGCCGCGAGTACCGACTATGGACGGATCACCGGCCCGCCAGGCGTCGAAGAACACCGAGTGTTCGGGATCGACAACACACAGCCCGGTGTCGAATTTGCCGTAGCGCAGGAAGCGACCGATGGTCGCGCCCGTTCCACCGGTGCCTGCGCCGACGACAACCCACTCCGGGACCGGGTTTTCCTCACGTTCGAGCTGAGTGAAGATCGACGCGGCGATGTTGTTGTTTCCACGCCAGTCCGTTGCGCGCTCGGCATGAGTGAACTGATCCATGTAGTGCCCACCCGACTCGCGCGCGAGCCGCTGGGATTCGGAGTAGATCGACGACGGGTCGGTGACGAAGTGGCAACGTCCGCCGTGCGCTTCGATCAGGGCGATCTTCGCGGGACTGGTGTGAGCGGGCATCACAGCCACGAATTCGAGCCCCAGCAACTTCGCGAAGTACGCCTCACTGACGGCCGTCGATCCGGACGAAGCCTCGATAACGGGCGTGTGTTCGGTAACCCAACCGTTGCAGATGGAATACAGGAACAACGAGCGCGCGAGACGGTGCTTGAGGCTGCCGGTGATATGCGTCGACTCGTCTTTGAGATAGAGCTGGACGGGCCAGTCGTTCGGTAGCGGGTACCGCAGGAGGTGGGTGTCGGCGCTGCGCTGAGCGTCGGCTTCGATCAGTCGGACCGCGTTGTCGACCCAACTTCTCGCACTACGGCGCGAGACGTCGACCACCTCCGAGGTCACCGCTGGTCACCACGCAGTTTGGCGCGCAAATCGTCGCGATCTTCGCGACGCTGAGCGTCAACTGCGGCAATGCCGACATTGACGCGCTTACGCAACTTGGCAAACAGCAGAAGCGAGAGCGGAAGCGCGATCAACACGGCAAACAAGGCAGCTACGAGCAGGGGAACCTCTGCACCGACAGCCTTTCCACCGAACATGATGACGGCACCGATTACGACTACCAGCACGAGTCGGGCAACCGAGTACAGCACGACATCTCTCGCCAATTGCCCCTTCGTGACAACCCCACCAGAGGCAATTGCTTGCCCAGAGTTAACGGGCTCCGACTTGGCCAGGTCGGGCGTAGAAGGCTGGTTTTCCGGACGTTCAGGCAACTTACTCACACTGCAAGGTTACCTACTCCGGGCGACTAAAATAATCGGCCCGCTTTATCCGGTTTGTCCTTTACTTTTTCTTTACCCAAATATTAAGGATCGACTAACTGGGCAACTCTGTGCAAACATTGCGCTACCAATCCAAAAAAGGTCGAACGTGGACAGGGGCCGCCGAAACAAACTCGGCGTAGGTTTTGAGCTACTGTTTCGAAACACATGTTCGACGCCAAGACGGAGGAACATCAGATGAGCGCACCAACATACAACGTAGCCGCAGACGCACTCATGACACCCGGCCAGGTCGCGGCTCTGTTTCACGTAGATCCCAAGACCGTGACCCGCTGGGCGCACGCCGGCCGACTCGGATCACTTCGCACTCCGGGCGGACACCGTCGCTTCCGCGAGACCGAGGTCATGCAGCTTCTGCGCTCGCTGACCACCGAAGCCAACTGAATACCGGAGCTCGCGCTCTACCCAAATGCTCTACCCGAATACAGCACGGCGCACCAAGCCGCACCCACGTCCCAGGGATTCTGGTGATCCAGACCCGAGACTGAGTAGGCTCTTCCTTGTACTTGAAGGAGGTGCGCCGTGCTGTATCTGTTGGCGTTAGTAGGTTTGGTGACATTGGTCGTCCTGATGTGGAAAGCATTCGGACCGTCCCCCACTTCCCGAGCCTCGGGTGGCGGCGTGAAGGGGCCTGACGACGATCCCGAGTTCCTGTGGAACGTAAATCAGCAAACTCGACGCAAGCAGCAGGGAGGCCAGGACGGCGCTCCGACTGATTCGTCGCAGTAGGTCCCATGCCAGGGCGATCGCCCCTACAGCAGTAGGGCGGTCGCCCTGTGCAGATTGTAGGGTCACCGCCCTGTGCAGATTGTAGGGTCACCGCCCTGTGCAGATTGTAGGGTCACCGCCCTGTGCAGATTGCAGGGTCATCGCCCTGTGCAAGTTTCAGCGCTGCAGCGGACGTCCGTAGTGCGAACGCGGGAAGTCGTCGGCAACCGCGGCAGCAAGCTCGAAGAGAGCGTCACGGGTTCCGGACCGAAGTCGATCGAGGTCAACCTCGGCGCCTTCTTCGAGGTGCGGATCGAACGGAATCAGCCGAACGGTGCGGCACCGCTGTTCGAAATGCTCGACTACCCGGGGTAGATCAACCTTTCCCGAACCAGGCCGTACCGCATTGATGACGGCGACGGCGTTCGAGACCAGCGCGCTGTGTCCATGTGCGTCGAGCCAGTCCAAGGTGGCTGAGGCACTACGAGCGCCGTCGACCGAACCGGAACTGACGACGATCAACGAATCTGCCTGTTCGAGAACCGCTGTCATTGCCGAGTGCATCAATCCGGTTCCGCAATCGGTGAGAACAATGCTGTAGAACTTTTCGAGCATGGTGACCGTGCGGGTGTAGTCCTCCCCGCTGAATGCTTCGGAAACCGCCGGATCACTGTCGGAGGCAAGCACTTCCAGACGGTGCCGACTCTGTGACGTGTAACCACGAACGTCGCTGTACTTCTCGATGGTCGCTTCGTCACGCAGAAGGTTACGGACTGTGGCCGGGGTTTCGAGAGGAACTTTCTGACTGAGCGTTCCACGATCCGGATTCGCGTCGATTGCGATGACGCGATCACCGCGCACGGATGCAAACGTCGAGCCGAGAGTCGCTGTTGTCGTTGTCTTCCCAACTCCGCCTTTGAGGCTGAGTACCGCAACTTTGTAGCAGCCCTGCATGGGCTGATTGATCTTGTGAGTCAACTCGAGCATCTGCTGATCTTTGGCGCCGTTACCGAGGTTGAGACTCCGTCCCGACAACGTGTACACCGCCTTGCGCCACCCGCCGACCGGAGCGGGCTTCACAGGCTTGAGCAACAGCGCGTTGGAGAGATCTTGCGCCGACATCGGCAGCGATGATTCCGGCCGACCGGGCGCGGGCTGCGTTCCCACGATCGACGCCGGCCCCGCAGCAGGCGGACGCGGGACGTGCATCTGCGGGTTGGGCATCTGAGGGTTGGGCACGGGTGGCGAAACAGGAACCCGAGCAGCAGGCGGCATCTGCCCCAAAGGTGCGGGCGCAGCCGGAAACTGCGGTCGGGGCGCCGGAGCTTGTTGCGCCGCAACAGGATTCACCGCACCCGGATTGCCTGCACCATTCGTCCGGCCGACCCCAGGCGACGGTTCATAGGTTTGCGGCGGCAGTGAGGCCGCGAATGGCCCGGACGCAAAGTGTCCATTTGCCGGCCCGGGAGGCCCACCGGGGTACTGAATAGCAGGCACACGCCCCGCGTTGGGGGCAGGCGTCGAATTTGGGACAGGCATCGAGTTCGGGGCCGGCATCGGATTCGACGCTGCAGTCGGGGCAGTAGTAGCAGGCGGGGGCGTCGGCGGCGCCGGGTACATCGGTACGGAGTCATGGCCGTTGGGGCCCGGCGCTGTGTTGTCCGTCGGCGCGACGAACAAGCTTCGCATTCCCGGATCGACATCCTTCGGCGATGCAGGAGTCGGTGCATGAACAGGCTTCGGTGCGGCCTGCTGATGCGGAGCAGGCGCCGGACGCACCGGTTCCCAGATCCCCGCTCCCGCGTCGTCCTTCTTGTCAGCCATGTCCGCCCCTGTCGAAATCTGTTCCGTGTCGATCACCCAGCCCGATACAGACACGACCATACAGCTATCGCGTAGCTAGTTTCGTGGCTGGTACCCGGCTACCGTGTACCCCGCCGCAGCTGCACTGGGCGGGCACAAAACCCGACCGGTCGGCGACAACCCACCGTACCGGATCGACTCAGGTCAGCCCCGCGTAGGAATGCAAGCCGGACACAACCATGTTGATGATGAACAGATTGAAGAGCATTGCCACAAAACCTGCGATGTTGATCCAGGCGGCTTTCGTCTCACGCCATCCGGATGTTGCGCGGGCGTGCAGGTACGCGGCGTAAATCACCCAGGCGATGAAGGACACCGTTTCCTTGGGATCCCAGCCCCAGAACCGGCCCCAGGCCGCTTCCGCCCAGATAGCACCCAGGATGACTCCGGCACCGAACAGCGGGAAGGCGATGATGGTGCTCTTGTACGCCAGGCGGTCGAGTGTCTGTGCGTCGGGAAGCCGCTCGGCGATCCGGCCACCGATGCCAGAACCTTCTTCACCGGGCGGGAACTTGAGGCGCAGCAGGAACAGGATGCTGGCGATGCCACCGATCATGAAGATGCCGGATCCGACGCTCACGATGGTCACGTGAATCGGCAGCCAGTAGGACCGCAGTGCGGGAACCACGGGAGCGGCGTCGGCGTAGAGGATTGTTCCGGCAAGGAACATCAGAATCAGCACCGGTACGAGCAGGAAGACCCACATCGATCGGTACGTTGCCTTGGCCAGCAGAACGTGACCGACCAACAACGCTGCAGCACACGCCATGGCAACAAACTCGTACATGTTGCCGAGCGGGAATCGCGAGGTGGCAAATCCACGGAGCACGATCGACGCGATGATCAGAACGGTGCCGACAACCAGGACTGCGCGGCCCATCCCGCCGAAGCGCTCGGAGAGCGGCTTGACCGGCTGCTCGGTCACGCGCCCCGGAGTGAGGGCGTCCCCACCACCTGCGGCAACCAGTTCCTTCTCCTGAACGGATTTGGCGCGAGCCGACGCGTACTCGACGATCAGCAGCACAAACGCCAGAACCAGCACCGTGAAGGCTGATTTGAAGGCCCAGTCGCTGTACTGAGCGAGAGTCTCGTTGGTTGTCATCGGGCATTCTCCTGCACGTGCGGTGTGGTCACCGAGTTAGTCGAGTGGCTGTCTAGTAGTCGATCTGCGAGACGATCGAACTCGTCGCCCCAGCCGGCGTGGTCGGTACGGGCAAGTCCGCCGAGCTCTACTACCGTACGTCGTTCGTCGTCGAGATAGATACGGGCCCAGATTCTGCGACGCTTGATCAGCAGCGAAACCAGTAGCCCCGCCATCATCGTCAGTGCCGAGACCAGGACCCACTGCTGAGCCGGGTCGTGCGAAACCTGCAGGTTGACGAAGTCGACGGCGCCGTCGAATCGTACCTGCGTGCCGTCCGCCAATGTTGCGCTCTCGCCGGGCATCAGGTTGACACGTTCCTGCTTGACCAGTCGGCCCTGATTGATTAGTTCGGTGTTGAGCTCGAACAGCGACTGCGGATTACCGGTGTCCAGTCCGGTGTCACCCTTGTAGATGTCGATGGCAACGGCCGGATCGTTCATCGCCGGGAAGCTCGACGACAGCAGATTTCCGTGGAACAGTGCCGTCGGCGCGAACAATCCTTCGATGGCGATCTGATTCTTGCGTCGCTCGTCGGCATCCGGGTACATGCCGCCTGGCGGGTCGAAGCGCATCGCACCACTGCTCAGGAAGGTGACGGCATCGTCGGGTCGCCACTGCAGAGTCTCGGTGCGGGTCTCCCCGTTGGGGAAAGTGACCGTGAAGGTCGGTGCGTAACCGTGGCCCTGCAGGTACACGCGATCACCGGCAATGCGCAGTGGGTGGTTCACCGCGATGGTCGTGTCGCGCCAAGTGTCGGAGTCGATGTCATCGCCCGACTGGTACGCGATGTCCGAGGTGAACATCTCGGCCTGTCCGGTTTCGAGGTAGTCGGCCTCGAAGTTCTTGACCCGTAAACACAGCGGCGTCATCCCGGTGCCGTCGAGCTCGAGTCCGGCGATGAAGGAGTCGAAGGCGGCAGGCGACGTCGTGCAGAATCCCGGTCCGTCGTTGGCGATCACGATGCGGTTGCCCTCGTAGCCGAACAGCTTTCCGGCGGCGATGGCAATCAGGAGCCCGACGAGCGAGAGGTGGAAAACGAGGTTACCGAATTCACGGAGGTACCCCTTCTCCGCCGAGATCGTGATTTCACCGTCGCGCTTCGACCGCGCGTCGTCGGTGCGGGTTTCGACGCGCCATCCTTTGAGTTCCTTGGACAGACGCGCCGCCAACTGTTCGGGCGTCTCGCCAGGGACGACGGCCGACGTGTGGTGCGGCAAGCGGGAGAGGTTGCGCGGCGCCGCCACCGGGCGGGTACGCAGAGCCTTTGCGTGTTCGACGCAGCGCGGCAAGATGCAGCCGACGAGTGAGATGAACAGCAGGGCGTAGATCGCGGTGAACCAGAAGCTGCTGAACACGTCGAACAGTTCGAGCTTGTCCATCCACGGACCCAAGGTGGGCCGCGCGGCGATGTATTCGGCTACCTTGCCCTCGTTGAGGGAACGCTGTGGCAACAGCGCGCCTGGAATAGCGGCGATTGCGAGGAGGAACAGCAGCACGAGCGCCGTCTTCATCGAGGTGAGACCGCGCCACGTGTTGCGTCCGAGCGCGATGACTCGGCCGATCGTCGACTGCCGAGGCAATGCCGAAGTCGAGTTGTCGTGATTGTCGTCAGCTGTCATATCGGCAGCGTCACCTCCGAGATAAATGCGTCACGAACCCAGCCGACGAACTGGTCCCACGCGCCCGTGACGAGGGCAATACCCACCGCCACCAACATGATTCCGCCGAAAATCTGAATTGTTCGCGCGTTGCGGCGCAGCCAACCGACACCGTTCAAGGCGCGAGCCGACCCGAGAGCCAGAATGATGAACGGCAAGCCGAGCCCGATGCAGTACGCCACGATCAACGTGACACCGCGAGCCGCGGTCATACCTTCGGTTCCGGCGGCCACGGACATCACACCGGCAAGCGTCGGGCCAAGGCAGGGCGTCCAGCCGAGCGCAAAAACACCCCCGAGTAGCGGAGCGCCCACCAGGGAGGACACTCGACGCGGCTCGAAGCGGACGTCTTTCTGCAGCGCGGGCACCAAGCCGATGAACACGAGACCCATCGCGATAGTCACTACGCCGCCGACGCGCATCAGCACGTCGCGGTTGATCAGCAGGGTGGAGATGACCCCGAACACGGAAGCCGTCGCCAACACGAAGACGACGGTGAAGCCGGCCACGAAAAGTCCGGCGGCGCCTGCCACTCGCAGACGGCTACTGCGGGCAATAGTTCGCGTCCTGGCTTCGTCTGCCGTGATTGCCGGAGCGTCCGCACCGACCACCCCGGCCAGGTAGGACAGGTAACCGGGAACGAGCGGCACTACGCACGGTGAGGCAAACGAGACCAGACCGGCGAGCAGGCACGCGCCCAGTGCAAGAAATAGCGGCCCGGACGAGGCGGCATTTTGAAATGCTTCACCGACGCCGGCGCCGAGTGTTTCAGTACTTGCGAGTGTCATTGCTGCGCAGGCTCTTCCGCTGCCACTCGTTCGACCACGGGCAGAAGATCCTCGGCAAGCAATTCCTGCAGGAACACAGCGGCAACGCGGTGCTGGCGGTCGAGGACGATGGTGGTCGGGATGACCGATGTCGGGTATCCCTTGCCGAGTGCGATCAGCGATCGCATCGACGGGTCGTAGATCGACGGGTACGAGACCTTGTTGTCGACGACAAAGTCCTGTGCCTTGTTCTTGGTGTCGTCGCGAACGTTGATGCCGAGGAACTGCACTCCGGAATCACGCGTCTGCTCGTAGACCTGCTCCAAGTCGTCGGCTTCGGCGCGGCACGGGCCACACCACTGGCCCCAGACATTGAGGACGACAACTTTGTCCTCGAAATCGCTGAGGGCGACAGTTGCGTCTTCAGTCATCAGATCCGGCCCGGTGAGCTTTCCGATGGTGCCGCGATCGGACGGCGGATCGTAGAAGATCTTCGTCTGGCCACCCGGCGAGACGAAGTCGAACGTGCCGCCCGTTGCGACGGCGTCGTCGCCGGTCGCGCAGGACGAGAGAACGAGCATCGCTGCAGCAGCCGTGGCGACTGCTACTGCGACCTTGCGGAAAATCATGCTCCAGTCACTCTCGGATCGGATGCGCCTGCCGGCTCGGAGTAGATGATGTCGACGAGAGTGTCGCCTTCGTAGACGAGCGATGTGAGCGACGCCAGGCCGCACTGGCGGTGACGCGGGTCGTGCCACAGGCGCTCGCCCTGCAGGAACCGTCGCAAAGTCCACACCGGCAACTGATGGCTGACGATGACAGCTTCGTGTCCGACGGCAGCAACGCGAGCGGCATTCACGGCAGCGAGCATGCGATGCGCAATCTGCAGGTAGGGCTCGCCCCATGACGGAGTGAACGGATCGCGCAACTTCCACCAGTGCCGCGGGCGCGAGAGTGCGCCGTCACCGACGGCAACCTTGAGGCCTTCGAACTCGTTGCCGGCTTCGATGACGTTGTCGTCGGTCGTGATGTCGACGCCGTGAGCCTCGGCGATCGGAGTCGCGGTTTCCTGTGCCCGCTGCAACGGCGACGCGACAACATGGGTGATGTCGTGATCGGCAAGAACAGCCGCGACCGCCCGTGCCTGCGCCTCACCCGCCACCGACAACCGGAATCCCGGTAGCCGTCCGTACAGGATCCCGCGCGGGTTGTGCACTTCACCATGGCGAAGCACATGCACGATCGTGCGGGTGGACGTGTGGTCTGGATGGTCGACGTCGGTCACAGTCGAGAGTCCTAGCTGAAGTAGGTGCGGGCTGAAGGAATAGCGGGATCGTGCATGTCTCAGGGCTTGACGGCTGCTGCGGCAGCCTTTGCTGCGTGCGGCAGAGCGTCGGCGATGATCGAGAATGCCCGATCGTCGAGCGCGGCCGAGACGAACCACGCTTCGAACGCACTCGGCGGCGCGTACACACCGCGAGCGAGCAGTTCGTGGAAGAACGCGGGGAACCGCCACGTCTGCGCGGCCTTCGCCTCGTCGTAGTTCGTGACGGTGTTTTCGGAGAAGAACACGCTGACCAGTGTGCCCGCGTACTGCACCTGGTGGACGACGCCTTCTGCGGTGAGCGCATTGGACATGAGCGTGCCGAGGGTGGTGGCGTTCTTTCCGAGCTTGGCGTACACCTCGGCGTCGGCAGCGCGAAGATTGGCGAGACCGGCAGCGACGGCAACCGGGTTACCGGAGAGGGTGCCTGCCTGGTAGACCGGGCCGTCCGGTGCGAGATGGCCCATGATGTCGGCGCGACCGCCGAATGCCGCGGCCGGAAGACCGCCGCTCATGACCTTGCCGAAGGTGTAGAGGTCGCCGGCGACGTTGTCGATGCCGTACCAACCGGACGCGCTGACGCGGAATCCCGTCATCACCTCGTCCATGATCAGCAGAGCGCCGTGCTCGCGGGTGAGCGCGCGCAGTCCCTCGTTGAAACCGGGCAGCGGCGCGACGGCACCCATGTTTCCGGCAGCGGCCTCGGTGATGACACACGCGACGGCGTCCGGGTTGGCTGCGAATGCCGCGGCGACGGCGTCGAGATCGTTGTAGCGGACCACGATGGTGTCTTCGGCCTGTGCGCCGGTCACACCGGGTGATGTGGGCAGTCCGAAGGTGGCAAGACCCGATCCGGCGTCGGCAAGCAATGCGTCGACGTGACCGTGATAGCAGCCGGAGAACTTGATGATCTTGGTGCGACCGGTGAATCCGCGAGCCAGGCGCACGGCGCTCATGGTGGCCTCGGTGCCGGAGTTGACGAGGCGAACCTTCTCGACGGGGGCGACCCTGGCAACGATTTCTTCGGCCAGCGCGATTTCACCTTCGGTGGGAGCACCGAAGGACAGTCCGCCGAGGGCTGCCTCGCGGACGGCTTCCACGACTGCGGGATGGGCGTGTCCGAGGATCATCGGCCCCCACGACGACACGAGATCGACGTACTTGTTGTCGTCGACGTCGGTCAGCGTGTAGCCGGACGCCTCACGGATGAATCGGGGTGTTCCACCCACCGAACCGAACGCTCGGACCGGCGAATTGACGCCGCCTGGAATAACCTTGCCGGCACGCTCGAAGAGCCGAGCCGAGTTCGTTGCATGCACGTCGAAATCACCGGAAGACACAGTCACGACCTCCAGTGTCCCAGTTCTGTCGAATCTGACAACGACAGGGTGTAGGAGTTACGGCGCCGAAGTGCGTTTTCCGGCCCCAACAGGCCAATTATGGGACTATTTGGGCTATGAGGCGACTGCTGACCACGCTGTTGATTCCAGTTGCGATTCTTGTCACATCCTGCAGCTCCGACGGGGAAACCGAGGCCCCGAGCGCTACGACGGTGACTTCCGCTGCCAATTCGTCCGTCAGTTCGGTCCCCGCCGTGCCCCGGACCGAGCCTGCCTTTCTCGGTGGTTGCTCGGCTGTGTCGGTCTACGTCACGCAGCAGACGCAGAGCGGCGGAGCCCCGGCGGACGCTGCGGCGGACTTCCTGAAAATCGTGGAGAACGACCCGTCGTATCAAGCGATGCCGGAAGCCGACAAACAACTGTTCCGAGAAGGAATCGAAGCCGGCGCCGCTGGAAACTGCTGAGGAAACTGCTGACAGGTCGCACCCTCGCGCTAGGGTCGATCCCATGGCCACCACAGCGGACCACCTCAGGAATACTCTCGACGGACGCTGGCGGGAGGTGCGGGAGCGAGTTCGCGGCGAACTGTCCGACGAGCGTTTTGCTCCGCATTTCACTCCGAATCTCGCCATCGCCCGCGCCAAGACCCTCGAACAGATGCGAGTTCTTGCCGATCTCGGTTATGCCGCAAACGGTTTCGCGGTAGCGCACGGCGGAACCGGAGATGCGGGCGGCGCCGTAACCAGTATCGAAATGCTCGCAATGTCCGACTTGTCTCTCATGGTCAAGGCCGGCGTCCAGTGGGGACTGTTCGGCGGAGCCATCGAGAACCTCGGCACCGAACGCCACCACCAGGCTTACGTCAAACCCCTCATCGACCTGGAACTTCTCGGGTGTTTTGCCATGACCGAAACCGGTCATGGCAGCGATGTCCAGGAACTCGAGACCACCGCGACCTACGACGCGGCCACCGGCGAATTCGTCATCGACTCCCCCACTCCGTCCTCGCGTAAGGACTACATCGGCGGGGCCGCTGAACATGCCACCGTCGCAGCAGTGTTCGCGCAACTCATCACCGGAGGCGAAAGCCAGGGCGTGCACTGCTTCGTCGTTCCGATCCGCGATGCCGCCGGAAACGACCTTCCTGGCGTCACGACGTCGGATTGCGGCTTCAAGGGCGGACTGCCCGGAGTCGACAACGGGCGCATCATGTTCGATCACGTGCGTATCCCTCGCGACAACCTGCTCAATCGATACGCCGACGTTGCCGAGGATGGCACGTACAGTTCCGCAATCGACAACCCGAACCGCCGCTTCTTCACGATGGTGGGCACGTTGGTTCGCGGACGCGTCACTGTTGGCGGTTCCGCAGCAGCGGCAGCACGTGTCGGCTTGGCCATCGCGGGTCGGTACGCCCTGCAGCGCAGGCAATTCAGCGCCCCCAAGAGTGACAATGAAGTCCTGATCATGGACTACCTCGTCCATCAGAAGCGCCTGCTGCCGTTGATCGCCCGCTCGTACGCATTGCAGTTCGCGCAGAACGAACTTGTTGCCGCGATGCATGACATCCAGAGCAGCGAGAACCCTGATCCTCAGGAGCAGCGCGAACTCGAGGGTCGCGCCGCCGGACTCAAGGCCGCCAACACGTGGCATGCCACTCGCGCTATTCAGGAGGCACGCGAAGCCTGCGGCGGCGCAGGCTATCTCGCGGAGAACCGTCTCACGGCATTGAAAGCGGACACCGACGTCTTCACGACTTTCGAAGGCGACAACCATGTGCTGACACAGTTGGTCGCCAAGGAACTGCTCACCTCCTACGCCGACGAAGTTCGCGGCATGAGCCCGGTCGACTGGATGCGTTTCGCCGCCACGACGGTCTCCGATGTGGTCAAGAAACGTACTGCGGCCCAACAGATCCTGCAGACGATTGTCGACACTCGGCAGGACAACGAGGAGGATGGCAGCCTCTTCAATCGCGGCACTCAGATGAAGATGTTCGAGGACCGCGAAGAGTACCTGCTTTCCACTGCCGCACGGAGATTGCAGGCCGCACAGAAGAGGGAGGAGAATCCGTTCGACGCCTTCAACTTCGTGCAGGACCACGTGCTGAAAGCCGCGCAGGCGCACATCGAGCGCGTCATCCTGGAAGCCTTTGTTGCCGGCATCGATTCATGTGAGGACGAGACAGCAAAAGATCTTCTCGGCGAGGTGTGCGACCTTTACGCGCTCTCCGTCATCGAAGCAGACAAAGCCTGGTTCATGGAGCACCGGCATCTGTCGGTCGAGCGCTCGAAGGCCGTCACGCGCGGCATCAACGAACGCTGCCGCACCCTGCGCCCGCATGTCGCAACCTTGATCGACGGGTTCGGAATCCCGGAATCTCTGCTGGGTTCGGCGATGCTCGACGGAGACGGCACGGACGCAGTACGACTGAAGTAGAAATCTGGTGGGGCCGGGAGCACCCGGCCCCACCAATTTTATTGCGCTGCCGCCTTCTTCGACTGACGGGCAGCGACCAGGCCGGTCAACCCGAGAGCCGCAACCAACCAGACACCCAGAACGATCAGGTGCGGGCCGGCGCCGTTGCCGTCGAAGTAGATGACGGACCGAATGGGCTCCATAGCCGCCGATCCGAGCCAGAACGAATGAATGTGCTGCCAGAACCCCGGCAGGAACGACACCGGAATAGCGCCGCCCGAACTCGGGAAGTTGATGAAGACCAGTACCGTCAACACCGCAAAGATCGCGGCTTGACCCAGCAGTTTGTTGAGCAGAATGCACACTGCACCCACGGTGAAGGTGTAGACCATCGAAATCCCCAGCAATTGCAGGATCTCACCGAACGACGCGCCAAATGCATGCATGAAGATGCTGGTGATTCCGAAGGCGATGAGCGGGGTGAGGATTGCCGCGCCGGCGAGAATCGAATATTGCTCTCTCAGTCGCATTCTCGGCGCGACCTGACTGAGCACAGTCATGGTCAGGTAACCACCGAGGGTGCAGACGATCAGGAAGTAGAACAGTCCGACGGTCGAGGAATCACGCGCGGTGACCGGAGCCGAGTCCACCGAGGTCACCTGCTGCCCCGTCTGATCCGCGATGGAATGGGCCAGCCCCGTCACTACCGACACCGTGGAGGCACCGGCACCGGTTGCAATGTGCGCGGTCACGGTGTCACCGATTTCGATGGCGCCGATGGCGTCACGGTTGCCGATCCGAGCGATCGCATCGGCTGCGTTATCCGTGGCAACGATGTCGAATTTGCCGCCAGACGTTTCTTCGATTCCGTCGATCAAGGGCGCGGTCACCGACGCTGGTCCCACCACCACGATCGGCGCGTTGTTCGGCGTCGGCGAGTGGAAGGCGCTGACGTAGCACAGGCAGAACATGATGACGAAGAAAAGCGGAAACGCCAGTCCGCCGCCCACCATCTTCCAGTTTGTGGGTGGATCAGTCGTCTTCGCCGCTTCGCTCGGGACCCTGACGTCGGTATCTGTCATATTTCACACTCTTTTCGCTAACCGCATCTAGCTGTCAACACCGTTGACAGACTCAACAGTCAACACCGTTGACACGATAGAGTCAACAGCGTTGACAACGGGGTCGGCGGGAGAGCGAGCACAGAGGTCGATAGCGTGACACCCAGTGGACAGACGCCAGAGGCGGATCATCCCTCGACGCCCGAGGCGATTCGCGCCGCAGCATTCCAACTGTTCGGCGAGCACGGGTTCGGCGGCACATCCGTTCGGGCAATCGCGAAGGTTGCCGGTATCGATCCGGCTCTGGTCATCCGGCATTTCGGATCCAAGGAAGCACTGTTCCTCGAAACCACACCGGTCGAGGATTACTTCGAGGGTCAGTTCGACGGCCCGCTCGACACGCTCGGCGAGCAGATCGCATCGTTTCTCCTCGGCAAGGCAGACGCCCGAATGCTGTCGGTGTTCACGGCGCTGACACGCGCATCCGACAGTCCCCGCATCCGCGGACGATTGAGGGAAATGACAAGCACATTTGCCACCAACCTCGCCGCCCGTTTACCGGGCGACGACGCCTACACCCGGGCACTGCTCGTCTCCGCCCAGGTGTCGGGGTTGCTGAGCGCGCTCAGCACCGAGAGCATCGCGCCGACCGCAGATCGGGACAAGGTGGCAAAACTCTACGGCCGGGCGATGCAGACGCTGATAGATCAGTATTGAGAAATGACCTCGTCGGCAAATTGTCGAATCGAGTCGAGTCTTCCCTGACGATCTCCGGGGTCTACGCCGTAGCGATACCACGGCGACACTCTGATTTCCGTGACGCCCAACTCCTCGAGTTCGCGGTATCCATCGATGTCGCGTACGTCGGTGGGCGAGACGTTGATCTCGAAGGGGACGTCGGCACGGCCGAACTCGGCCCGCAACTTCGTCAGACGGTCGATGGCAGAGGCTAATTCAGCTTTGGTGGTGTTCACCGACATCCACCCGTCAGCCAGCCTCGCGGCGCGGCGCAATCCCGGTTCGCTGTGCCCGCCGATGTAGATCGGTACGGGAATCTCCGGAGCCGGACTGATCATCAGAGCATCGAAATCGTAGTGTTTGCCGTGGTATTCAACCCATTCCGGACCACGACCGGCACATACGGCCTTGATGATCTCGATCGCTTCGTCGGTCCGCGCGCCACGGGTACGCATCTCCGTACCGGTGAAGGTGAACTCCTCGGGAATCCACGACAACCCGACGCCGATCGCGATGCGGTTTCCCGACATCACCGCCATGGTCGAAACCTGCTTGGCCGTCAACAACGGATCACGAAGCGGAAGCTTGAATACATTGGTGTAAAACTGAATTCGAGACGTCACCGCAGCCATTGCCGCCATCGCTATGAAAGGATCGGGCATCGGCGTCTCGGGGGCCCACATCCGCTTGCCGTCAGCGGTGTACGGATACGGCGCCGACACCTGCTCCGGATAGAACACGGAATCCGGCATTGCGATACCGTCGAAGCCCGCCTCTTCGGTAACCTGAGCCAACTCGCACAGTTCCAGAGCGTCGATCATCGCGCCCGCCAACGACCACTTCATCGTTCCACCATTTTCATCGCTACTCGACTGACATGTCAGACCCGACCGTAATGCCTTGCAGCAGGCAATCACTCGACTGATCCTGATGACCGGGACGGCCATCCGGATCGTCTCGCACAGTCAACTCACTTCGGTGAGATCCAGGCTTCGTCGAAGAACATGATGTCCGTGATGTTGCGTGTGACGCCGTGAATGTTGTCGTCCCACGCCGTCAATACCGCTGCCGGGCCCCAGATTACGTAGGGCACAGCCGCGTTGGCGTACTCCTGCACCTTGCTGATGGCGTCGCGGACAGCGTCGTCGGTGGGCGCAGTCTGCACGGCTGTGAGCAGCGTGTCCATTTCCGGATCTGCGAAACCGGAAGGATTGTTCTTCGAATCACTGGCCATACTGTTGTACAAATTGATGTACGGCGCTTCCTCCCCGACCGGAGCGCCGCCCCTGGTCATGTCAAAATCGTGGTCTTTGTACACCCGGCGAACAAGATCCGTGACGTCGGTTGCGTAGTCGATGGTGACGTCGAAACCGATGGCGTTCAGCGACGCCTGGACCGTCAATGCGGTGGCCTGTTGGCCGGGTTCCGAGGTCGTGAGGTAGCGGAGCTTGCCGTCGTATCCGTCCGCCTTCGCCTGATCGAGCAAGGTCTTTGCCTTCGACGAATCGAACGGTACGCCTTCGGTGTTGTTGAACCACCGCGACGACACCGGTACCAGTTCGGAACTGGCAGTGCCTAATCCGTTGTTCGCACGTGTATTGACGGCTTCCGGGTCCACCCCGTACGCGATTGCCTGGCGGACGCGAACGTCGGCTCCTGGCCTGCCCTCGCGGTTGTTGATCGTGCCGATCCCGTTCTGACCGGTGGGACTGAGGTAGCCGGAGTATCCGTCGTCGAGAGCACGTTTGATTACGGCCTCGTCGCGAAGGATGTACGTCATGTCGATCTGACCGCTCTTCAGCGATTCGTACTGAGCCTGGGCGCCAGCGGTGGGAACAAACCGCACCGTGTCCAGCGGGGGTTTACCTCCCTGGTAGTCCGTGCGCGCTGCGAGTATCAACTCTTCGTGCGGCGCGAACTTGGCCAAGGTGAACGGCCCGGCCCCGATCGGAGTGAACGCTCCCCCTGCGTCGGAGCTTCGCGCAACGATCATTCCGGGGCCGAGCGACAACAGTGCCGGAAATTGACGCCACGGCCGTTTGAGCACAAACTCGACAGTGGTCTCAGTCGGCAATTCGACGCGGTCCACAATGTTCAACCAAGACTGCGATACATCCCCCTTGCCCGCCACGAATCGATCGATGCTCCACTTCACCGCTTCCGCGTTGAGCGGGCTTCCGTCGCTGAAGGTCAAGCCCTCGGGCAGGGTGACCGTGTACGCGGTGAAGTCGGCATTATTCGTCAGCGACTTCGCCAGCTGTGGCACGAAGCTCCCGCTTGCGGAGTCGCTGCGCACAAGCGTGTCGTAGATTGCGGCCATTTCGGTCCCGCCGGTCGAGCCGGCAGCCTGAGTTTTGGTGGGATCCAGCGAGGAAGGGAACGAATAGGACCCGAAGGTGAGAGCACCTCCGCCGATCGGCTCCCCGGCGTCCTGTGCGCCGACGTACCCAGCTGCACCACTGCGCGTCTGGGGATTCGCATCCGAGGAGTCGCCGCTACTCGACGCGCAGCCGGTCAACAGAAGTGCGCCGGCAATACCGAGCGCAACCAGGCGGGAAGTGGACCGAATTACTGTGGTGTGCATACGATTCCCCTGCTGAAGATGAACCAGTGACATTATCCCGCGCGGCGAACGTCGTACTACGCGGCCAATATGACCACGTAGTACGACGATTCACACAGGACCGAGTGAGTCTGCCTGCCTTAGAGCTTGATTACCTTCGACGTCGGAATCGGGTGGGAGTCCGCCTTGATCCAGCGCATCGCCCAGGTCCCCTCCGCGTGCGAATCGGTGTTGATCCAGTTGCCGTAACCCGGATCCTTTGCCGCCACCACGATTGTCAGGGTTCCGTCGTCGTTGAGCTTTGCAGTGTGGTTGTTGATGTAGATGTTCGTCCGGTTGTAGTCGAGCGACTCCACCCAGAAGTTCTGCAGCACGAAGTTGAAGTACTCGCAGTTCGGAACTTCGGTCTCGATGACCCACGCCTCGTCCTCGGCGAGCTTCCAGTACCCGTGCAAGTAGAAGATCGTCGGATCGCCGCCGGCGTTCTGGAAGTAGTCCTGTCCCCAGTCGAAGATCTCGTTGGTGTGCGGTTGGAATTTGCGCGACCATTCGAGGAAGGTCTCCGCCATCCCCTTCACGATCCCGACCGACTTGCCCAGGCGCACGCCCAACTCTTCCGGACTCAGCGGCTCGAAGTCGCCGTCCGGGTTCAGGCACTCGATACTCAGCTCACCGGGTACCTCGTTGCGTCGATCCCGATACGTCTGTCGAACGGAGATGAGATTGCTGTCGGCTGCCAGCGGCAGCCAGGCACCCTCAGCAGGCTTGTCCACGCTCGCGATGAACTCGAAACGGCCGTTCTCGTCAACCTCCAGGTCGTGGATGTGCAGATCGCCGGTCTGCAGCATCGTGCCGTCGATGTGGTACCGATTGATGCGTGAACCGAACGTGATCAGCGGGACCGTGCCCCGGCTGCCGATGATCCGGTAGCTGTATTTACCGGAAATGTTGGCGCGCATGTAGACGTTGTCCGGGTTGTCGGCACCGATCTTCGTCATCATGTTCGGGTTCGGTGCGGACGTGAACTGCGGCCACCGCGGATCGGTGTACTCGACACAGTTGATTGTGCCGTATCGAAGCAACCGACTCAGGTAGCGGACGCCCTCGGCCTGCGTCAGCGGATCCTGAGGAACGATCTCGTCTTCGAGGACCTTCCCGACCTCGAGCAGATCTGCGCAGAACTTTTCCCAAGTAGCGTTCATATGAGTCTCCTTGTTCTAGTGGATTTTTCGAGCAATCAGCTGGCGGCGAACTTCGCTTCGACGTCGGCGGCGCTCACGCCGAACTCCTCGAGCGAATAGCGGTGTGACGGACGACGGTGCTCTGCGAGGCTCGCCTGATGCGACGCATCCACCGCGGCCCGAGCCTCGTCCGTGAAGGGCAGGTCGAACTGCGCGTAGATCTTCTCGACAGTGCCGACCGCGTCGGAGATGAAGTCCTTGTAGTCGACGTCGATGAACTGATCGGAGTTGTAACGGGTACGGGCATTGTTGAAGTTCGCGTTACCGCGCGCCCACAGGTCGAGTTGGGTGCGTCCGATGGCCGGACGGTCGAAGGCCTTCGACATGTCGTGTCCGCCCTGCTCCGCAAGGCTGAAAGTGGACGCCATCGATGTCAGGGGGTCCCGGAATGTGCGAACGAACAACGCATCCGGATAGACCGACATGATCTCGTCGATCGCGAAGACGTGGCTCGGACTCTTGAGCACCCATCGTCGATCCGAATCGTGCAGCCCGATCAACTGCAGGTTCTTCTTGTGCCGCGCATACGTTTCGGTCCAGTCCTGCTTCGCCAGCCACCGGGTGTAACTCGGTACGTACGCAACGGTCTCGAACGCGGTCGAGAGCATCGTCTGCTGCAGTAGCCGCCAACATTCCTCGACCTCCTCCGCCCCCATGAAATGCACCTTCATCAGGTCAGCCTCGTTGCGCTGACGGGCTCGGTAGAAGGCGTCTGAGCGAACGTAATCTTCGTTCTCCGACCACTTGTCGCGCTCCGGGCGCGGCTGCGGCGTCTCGGCAAGCCACATCTCGGCACCCTGATGCGCCGGGTCAGCGCCCAGCAACCGGTGTAGCGCGGTGCTGCCGGTCCGAGTCAACCCGACTACGAAGATCGGACGCTCGATCGGAACATCGACGTGCTCGGGGTGTTTCGCGAATCCGGCCTCGCTGGTCAGTCGTCCCGCGAGCGCTCCGATGATCATCTTGCGAGCAATCACCTTGCCGTGCGGAGTGAGGTCGGCTTCCTGCTGGAACGACTCGAGCAGAACCCGAAGCCCTTCGAGATAGCCGTCGCTACCGAAGTCGTCGTACCCGGCTTCTTCGCACGCTGCCTGGTGCAAGTCCTCGATGGAACCAATGCCGTCGTAATCCTGTGTCATGACACGTCCTTTGAGAATTGATCGGTCTTGTGTGTTGATCAGTGGTGCGTGTGACCGCAGTTGACGTCGAGACATTGCCCGGCGATGGCCCTGGCCGAATCGGACAGGAGGAAGACGACAGCGTTGGCAATGTCATCGGGTTCTGGTAGCCGGCGCAGATCGGCGCCCGCTGCGATCTCGTCGTAAATGACCTTGGGGTCGACTCCGGTGGCCGCAGCCTTCTTCTCGAACATGTTCTTGACCGAGTCCGCCCAGATATAGCCGGGGGCAACGGAGTTGACTCGAATCCCCTTTGGACCGAGGTCGATCGACAGACTGCGGGCCATTGCCAGAAGTCCGGCTTTCATCACGCGGTATGCCCCGAACCCGGGAAGCTGATTGCGCAGCACCATGGACGTGACCATCACGACGGACCCCTGCGCCTCGGTCAATGCCGGCACCAATGCGCGTGTGACGTTCAACGCCGCAAGCAAGTTGATGTCGATGCCCGACTGGATGGAAGCCATGTCGGCTTCAAGCAATGGGACCTGCGCCGGTTGGACAAAGGCATTGTTCACAAGGCAATCCACGGCACCGAACTCAGCAACGGCAGTCTGCGCCAGCGACGCAATCGAATCGACGTCGGTGAGATCCGTCGGTACCGCCAAAGCGATTCCGCCGCGATCACGGATCTCGGTTGCCACCGATTCCAAACGCTCGGACGTGCGGGCGGCCAGAACAACCTTCGCACCGGCCGCCGCACTCTGCACTGCGATCGAACGACCAAGCGCCGGGCCGACTCCCGACACCACGACTACTTTGCCGGCCAGCAGGCCCTGAGCGCTCAACACAGTGCCTGCGGATCGAGAACCACACTCAACGAGACAATCTTGCAGTTGTCGTCGAATTCGAACAGGTCGGAGGCAGCGAAGTCGGCCATACCGGCGCGCTGCACCCGAAGCTGCATTGCTGCGTACTTTCCCGTCACCGAAATCGGACCGAGCAGGCTGACTGTGAAGTCGACCTGCGCGTTTGCCGTGTCGAATGCGCGAATCTCGTCGACCCCGCGATAGGTCTTGACACCCAACGGTTCGTGTTGAACGGCGTCGGCGGCAAACAGCGCAACCAGATTGTCAACATCGTGGCTTCCGAGATACTTGACGTAATCTTCTACGACAGAAATGATGTCAGCCCTGTCAGGCATGAAGGCTCCTCATGTTCAGGCGGGTCAAGAAATGGTTCCGCGGGCGCGGAGATAGTCGACAATGACGCTCGCAGCATCCTCGGTCGTCGTGACACTGGTGTCGATGTGAATATCGGGACTCTGCGGCGCTTCGTACGGTGAGTCGATGCCGGTGAAGTTCACCAACTCCCCACGTCGAGCCTTCTTGTACAGCCCCTTGGGATCTCGCTCCTCTGCGACGGCAAGAGCGGTATCGATGAAGATCTCGACGAACTGGCTGTCCCCGATCAACTCACGGGCCGCATGACGCTCGGCCTCGAACGGCGAAATGAACGACGCGAGAACGATCAGGCCGGCGTCCGCCATCAGGCGGGTCACTTCGGTGACGCGGCGGATGTTCTCGACGCGGTCGGCTTCGGTGAACCCGAGGTCTCGATTCAAACCGTGACGGACATTGTCTCCGTCGAGGAGATAGGTGTGTGCGCCGAGAGCGTGCAGTTGGCGCTCGACGTCGTTGGCGATGGTCGACTTCCCCGAACCGGAGAGCCCGGTGAACCACAGAACGGCGGGTTTATGTCCCTTGAGCCTGGTGTGCGCGGCCTCGTCCACGTCGACGGATTGCCAGTGAATGTTGTCGGATCGGCGCAGCGAGTGCGTGATCATGCCGGCACCGACCGTGCCGTTGGTGAGGCGATCGATGAGGATGAAGCTGCCGGTGTCACGGTTTCCCGTGTAGGGGTCGAACGGGACCGCGCGATCGAAACTGATGTTGCACACACCGATTTCGTTGAGCTCGAGGGTTGTCGTTGCGGTCTTTTCGAGTGTGTTGACGTTGATCTTGTGTTTCGGTTTCGTGATGCGCGCAGTGACCGTGACGGTACCGATCTGGCACAGGAACGGCCGTTCGGGCAGCATGGGCGCCTCGCCCATCCACACGATATGGGCCTCGAACTGGTCTGCGACGGCCGGCGGATTGTCACCGATGGACAGCACGTCGCCGCGGCTGATGTCGATCTCGTCGGTGAGTGTGATGGTGACCGAGCGGCCCGCACCGGCCACATCGAGGTCGCCGCCCATCGTCACGATGCGCTCGACAGTGGACGTCTTTCCACTGGGGAGCACGCGGATCGGATCACCGGGAGAGACTGTCCCGGAGACGATCTGGCCCGAGAATCCCCGAAAGTCGAGGTCCGGCCGGTTGACCCACTGCACCGGCATCCGGAACGGAGCCGAGGCGGCGGCATCGTCGATGTCCACGGATTCGAGATGTTCGATCAGGCTGGGCCCGGAGTACCACGGGGTATTCGCGCTGCGCTCGGTGAGATTGTCGCCCTTGTACGCCGACATCGGAATGGCGACAAACCCGTCGAGACCGATCTCGTGAGCGAAGCTCGTGTAGTCCGCAATGATGGCATCGAAAACCTCCTGCGAGTAGTCGACGAGGTCGAGTTTGTTGACCGCGAGCACCACGTGCTTGATCCCGAGTAACGACACAAGATACGAGTGCCGACGCGTCTGCGTCAGGATGCCTTTGCGTGAGTCGACAAGGATCACCGCGAGATCGGCTGTCGATGCGCCGGTCACCATGTTTCGGGTGTACTGCTCGTGCCCGGGAGTATCGGCAACAACGAACTTGCGACGTTCTGTCGTGAAGTAGCGATAGGCGACGTCGATCGTGATGCCCTGCTCACGTTCGGCTGCGAGACCGTCGACGAGGAGCGCAAAATCGAGCCCTTCACCCTGGGTGCCGCTCTTGCGCGAATCCGCTTCGAGTGCCGTCAGCTGATCGTCGAAGACGAGTTTCGATTCGTAGAGCAGACGGCCGATCAAGGTGCTCTTGCCGTCGTCGACGCTGCCGCACGTGATGAATCGCAGCATGCTCTTGTTCGCGTGGCGCTCGAGGTATGCCTCGATGTCGTCGGCGATCAGATCCGAGGAAACAGTCATCAGAAGTACCCTTCTTGCTTCTTCTTTTCCATCGACGCACTCGAGTCGTGGTCGATGACCCGTCCCTGGCGTTCGGAGGTGGTGGTGAGCAACATTTCCGAGATGATCTCGGTCAAGCTGGTGGCGGTCGATTCGACGGCACCGGTCAGCGGGTAGCAGCCGAGGGTGCGGAACCGAACACTCTTGAGTTCCGGAGTTTCTCCCGGCAACAAGGGCATCCGGTCGTCGTCGACCATGATCAGTGCGCCGTCACGTTCGACGACGGGACGCTTGTCGGCAAAATACAGCGGAACGATCGGAATCTCTTCCTGGCGTATGTATTCCCACACATCGAGCTCGGTCCAGTTCGAGAGCGGGAAGACGCGCAGGCTTTCACCCGGCGCCTTGCGGACGTTGTACATCCGCCACAGCTCCGGTCGCTGCTGCTTCGGATCCCAGCGGTGCGCTGCCGATCGGATCGAGAAGATCCGTTCCTTGGCCCGGGATTTTTCTTCGTCACGGCGGGCGCCGCCGAATGCCGCGTCGAACTTGTAGTGATCGAGGGCTTGTTTGAGGCCTTCGGTTTTCCACATGTCGGTATGGACGGCCGAGCCGTGAGTGAACGGGTTGATCCCCTGCTTCACGCAGTCCGGATTGGTGTAGACGATCAGATCGAGATCGCCCGCAGCAGCGGTACTGTCACGAAGTTTGTACATTTCGCGGAACTTCCACGTGGTGTCGACGTGCAGCAGCGGAAACGGCAGCTTCGACGGGTAGAAGGCCTTGCGTGCCAGATGCAGCATCACGGCGGAGTCCTTGCCCACCGAGTACAGCATCACCGGGTTCTCGCTCTGCGAGGCGGCTTCACGCATGATGTGGATGCTCTCGGCTTCGAGCCGTTCGAGGTGCGTCAGTGTCGTGGTCATCGGCCCAGTTCCTCCAGTGCTTTCGGGGCGAGTTCAGGTCGGCAGATCAGCAGATCCGGCAGCCACGGGTTTTCCTGGTTGTAGCGAAGTTCGCTGCCGTCGATACGCGAAACATGCAGTCCCGCAGCGCGTGCGACGGCAACAGGGGCCGCCGAATCCCACTCGTACTGCCCACCCGCATGTGCATAGATATCTGCTTCTCCGGATACAACCGCCATCGCTTTGGCGCCGGCAGAGCCCATCTCGATCAGCTCCGCGCCCATCGAGTCAGCCATTCGCATGACCGGTTCCGGACGCCGCGTCCGCGACACGACGACGCGTACCGGCGTCGTAGCGCCGCGATCGGTTCGATCATCACTACTTGCATAGGTGACGCCGAGGGCAGGCATCGCGACCGCACCTGTTGTGAGGACACCGTTTTCGGTCAGTGCGACATGCACGGCCCAATCCGATCGGCCGGCTTCTCCGTATTCACGGGTGCCGTCGAGCGGGTCGACGATCCACACCCGATCCGCATTCAACCTCGCGAGGTCGTCAGCGCCTTCCTCCGACAGCACCGCATCCGCAGGGAAGCGTCGGGCAAGTTCGGCGACGATGAAGTCGTGACTGAGCCGATCGGCAGCGTCCTTGAAGGTCGCGGCATCGACGTCGTTCGCACCGAGGGATTTCCGGTGTTCGAGCAGAAGTTCTCCAGCCGCAGCGGCGATCTCGATCGCCGCGCGTTCATCGTTGGTGCGTGTCATAGGTACTCCACAACTGTGTAGACCTCCCGATGGATACGGGAAGAAACGTCAGGCCGACCGCAGAGTGTCCAGCGCTACGCACTGGTCTCGATGTGGTCTGCGCCATAGCGTAGCACCAGAATGAACGATGTTCATTCTATTTCGAACAATGTTCTTTCTGTGATTGGTATCACTGAACAGCAAACCCTTTGGTCAAGAATGAACGACGTTCATTTGCAATTGAGGTTGCGGCCTGTCCCGACTACGGTGATCAAATGAGCAGTACCAGCACTAACTCGATCTACGGCGACGCCGAAGCGCGCCGACGCCGTACCTTGGACGCGGCGATCGCACTCCTCGACGAAGGCGGCTACTCCGCGCTCACTATTCGCGCGGTGGCAAAACGATCGGGAACCAGCACCGGCCTGATCTACCAGTACTTCGTCGACAAGCAGGACATCTTCGCCGCCCTGCTCAGCGAGAGCCAACTGGAAATGGCGGACTTTGTGAGCTCGCTCCCCCGCGAGCAAGGACTGACGCCGCTACTCGAGTCCATGATTCCCGAATTTGCGCGGCATTGGGCGCGAGTCGGCAGACTCACCACCACGTGGCGCGACATCGAGGGAATGGCCGGATCCGACCGCGACAGTATGCGGGAACTTCACGCATCAGTTGCGGTCTTCAACTCGGCATTGATTCGAGCGCTCACCGAATCTGCTGCAGCCGAAGGCAGCCGGTTGATCGAAGACCCCGCGCTCATCCATCTTGTGCTCTCCGGACTCAAAGGCCTGTCGGACACCATCGTCATCAACGTCGCCAAAGAAATCACACCCGAGCATTTCGTGAACTTCTCCGCCCGCGCGCTCGCGCGGGCCATCACGGAGTGAACCGAACAGCTACTCAGGAACGAACGAGGCGAGCGATCGCTGCCTGAGCTTCCTTGATCTTGGCGTCGGCTTCCGGACCGCCCTGCTTGGCGGCTTCGACAACACAGCCGGCAAGATGCGCGTCGAGAAGCTTCAGGGACACGGACTGCAACGCGCTGGTTGCGGCCGAAACCTGCGTCAGGACGTCGATGCAGTACCGATCGTCGGCAACCATGCGCGAGATACCCGCGACCTGACCTTCGATGCGGCGAAGACGTTTGAGCAGATCGTCCTGCTCGGGGCTGTAACCACTCATAAGGCCACTATACCCCCTACCCGTATAGTGCTTAGTCGGATGCGACGTAGGCCATACGGAGCCGACGCGTCACATCGATCGCCATGAGCCCGGCCAGCAAGAGAGCCAGACCGGCACCGGAGATCCACAGTCCGTCGTAGTGGGTGCCCTCGAACGACGGTGCGCCCTCGATAATCGGACCGAAGGTCGACGTGGTCAGCCCTGATCGCCAGCACACGAGCGCCAGCGTCAGCGCCGCGACCATACCGAGAACACCAACCAAGGTCTTGGCATCGACTTTTCTAGTCATCGGACACCCTCTCGGAATCTCGCGCACTTTCCGCTTCGCCGCGGCGCGCCATTACCTGATTCAACGCCTCACGCAACGCGATGTCGTCCTTCGCCCAGGCCCGGACCAGACCACCCGTCGTCAGCCGCAAGCCGATGCTGTGACGACGACGTGGCACTCCGGACAGTTCGCCGAGCGCTCGGGCGGTTTCCCACGGCTCCATTTCGTCTTCGTAGGCGGAGTCGTCCGATTCGGGAAACACCTCGGCGATTTCGTCGACCGGAACCTCCTCGGTGCCCTGACGAAGCATCGCGTCGGTCAACTCGACGCTCACATGCCGGCGCGCGGCGGTGACCTGCACGTAGACCAAGCCCGTCAGAATCACCGCGAACATTGCCAATCCGAACCAGTGCACCACCGGCCCGGTGAACAATTCGATCACCAGAGCCACCAGGCAGAACGCCGGACCGAGGGCAACAGCCGACATCCGCGAACCAGGCTCGTAGAACAGAACCTCGGACGCGTTGTCAGCCATGAGCAAACCAGCTGCGCGTCGAGCCCCGATAAATCGACACCCCCGCGCTGATCAGCATCACCGGAACAACCAACGCCAGAGCGGTGCTGATACCGGTAATCACCAGTGCCAGCTGGAGCCACACAAAGACTCCCGAATAGATGACGAGTATCCGTCGACACAACCTCCGGCCGAGCCGCGTCGGGCCGGCCAAGCCGCCGACAACCAAGCCGCTGACCAGCAACGCCACGCCGGACACGCGAACGAACGTGACATACGTATCGATGTTGTCCGTCGGTACGCCCTGATCAGCGAACTGCTCCCGGAGCTCGTACGACGCGCTGGAGAGGTTGATCAAGCCGAACAGGATCAGGAGGAATGCACTTGCTATCCACAACCAGAAGGCAGCGTTGACAGCGGTGGGGGGCCGGACTTTCTTCGACGTCGTCACAGGTGCCGAGTCCGCGCTAGCCACTCACGACTCCTGGCACGACAACCAGGAGTGCAGTGGCGATCACGGATATACCCAACAGCAGAAATACGATCATTTCGGTTCGCGAGCTGCGTCGCGGTCGTGGGGCGTCATGTGTGCCCTCGGCGTTCAAAGCGTCTCGAGAATGCACTGCGCTTGCCTCTCCCAACTACCGTCGTGACCTGATTCACACTACCCCGCATGGCGCCTCACCGGGACTGTGGGGGGAACCTCAGAAAGTACGGATTCGACTCCTTGCGATGCATCATCACGATCGCACCGACGGCCGCGACAGCTTGCAGGATCTGCGCGCCGCCGAACAGCAGGGTGGCACCGTCACCGCCCCCACCGAGACCGAGAATCACCGGAATCGCAGAGACGACCATGAAGACCCCACCAAAGGTCAACAGCATGCGTGCCCAGTTCTTGCCGCGGCTCATCGATCGCACGACCAGCAGGAAAAGCGCGGTGAACACCAAAATCATGATCACCGACACCACCACAGCCATCGGGAAAACACTCTCGATGTCCGAGCGGGTGAGACCCGCGTCGGCGGCGGCGGGATTGCTCATCATCTCGTCGATGAACGACGACTTCTGACCGAGCATCATCGCGATCATCGCGCCGCCCTGCACCACACCGAGCACAGCCACTGCCCACCACAGCTGAATCGCCGTCACCACGTCCGTCGGCGGCTCGGACTTCTGCGTGCCCGAAGGATGCGACGACGGATTGGTCGGCATCGGGCCCAGCGGATGGAACTGATTCTGGAACTGCTGGTTCTGATATTGCTGATTGTCGTACGACGGTTGGTTGTCGTACGGCGGTTCCTGGCGAGGAGGCTGCCACGGCTCGGTCATGATGACAGCCTATCTGTCCGGCACTTCATGATCATCCGGCTTGGTCCGAGCTCACAACCAACCGGCGACCTCGGACGCCCAGTACGTGAGAACGACGTCGGCACCGGCACGTCGGATGCTGGTCAGCGATTCGAGAACTGCGGCGTCGCGATCGATCCAGCCGTTTTGCGCAGCCGCTGTGATCATCGAGTACTCCCCCGAGATCTGATACGCAGCCACCGGCACCGGTGAACGGTCCGCAGTCTCGCGCAGGATGTCGAGATACGACATGGCGGGCTTCACCATCACCATGTCCGCGCCCTCGGCAATGTCGAGATCAACTTCGCGCAACGACTCACGACGGTTGGCCGCGTCCTGCTGATAGGTACGACGGTCACCCTGCAGCGAGGATCCGACTGCTTCGCGGAACGGCCCGTAGAACGCCGACGCGTATTTCGCTGCGTACGCCAACTGACCGACCTCGGTGTACCCCGCCGCGTCGAGTGCGCCGCGAATCGCCCCGACCTGCCCGTCCATCATTCCGCTCGGTCCGAGGAGATGAGCACCCGAATCTGCTTGGGCCAACGCCATCTCGACGTATCGAATCAAGGTCGCGTCGTTGTCGACGGCGCCGGCCGGTGTCAGCACTCCGCAGTGCCCGTGATCGGTGAACTCGTCGAGACACGTGTCAGCCATGATGACCGTCGAATCACCGAGTTCGTCTGCGAGAGCCCGCAATCCGACGTTGAGAATTCCGTCGGGGTCGATAGCGCCCGATCCCTGTGCGTCCTTGTCCTCGGGCTTGGGCACACCGAACAGCATCAGACCGCCGACGCCGGCGCTCACCGCCTCGGTAGCCGCTGCTCGCAACGAGTCGAGAGTGTGCTGGTACACGCCAGGCATGGAGGAGATCTCACGCGGGGCGGCGATACCGTCCGCAACGAACATCGGCAGCACGAGGTGCCGCGGTTCGAGGGTCGTCTCCGCTACCAGTCGCCGAAGCGCAGGGGTTCGCCGGAGTCGGCGCGGACGATGGGTGGGAAACACGAGACGGGTTCTCCTTCGTCGGACGTTGCTGTGCGCCTTTCCGGTAGTGGGCACTACCAGAAAGGCGCACAGGCGCTTTAGCGCCTACGTGACTTCTTGCGCGGAGGCGGCAATGCACCCTCGGCGCGCAGGCGAGCGGCGTGCTCGGCCAGTGCCTCGACCAGCGGCCCTACCTGCGAGGTTTCGGGCTGCACGTCGACGCGCAGTCCGAACTCGATGGCAGTTTCGGCGGTCTTCGGGCCGATGCACGCAACCAGAGTGCGAGCGTGCGGCTTGCCGGCGATACCGACAAGGTTGCGCACCGTCGAGGACGAGGTGAAGCACACGGCGTCGAATCCGCCGGTCTTGATCATCTCGCGGGTCTCGGCGGCAGGCGGTGCGGCGCGCACAGTGCGGTACGCGGTGACGTCGTCGATTTCCCAGCCACGTTCGCGCAGGCCTTCGGCGAGGGTTTCGGTTGCGATGTCGGCGCGGGGCAACAGAACTCGGTTGACCGGGTCGAAAACGTCGTCGTACGGCGCGAATTCGGCCAGCAGCCCTTCACTGGACTGATCACCCTTCGGCACCAGTTCGGGGTTGATACCGAACGAGCGGACCTTGGCTGCGGTGGCTTCGCCGATGCAGGCGATCTTCACGCCGGAGAACGCGCGGGCATCGAGGCCGAACTCTTCGAACTTCTCCCACACTGCGCGAACAGCATTGGTGGAAGTGAAGACGACCCACTGGTAACGACCGTCGACGAGTCCCTTGACGGAGCGTTCCATCTGAGCGGGGCTGCGCGGCGGTTCGACGGCAATGGTCGGAACCTCGATCGGGATGGCGCCGTGGGTGACCAGACGGTCACTCATCTCGCCGGCCTGATCCTTGGTGCGCGGCACGAGGACGGTCCAGCCGTACAGTGCGCGTGATTCCCACCAGGACATCTTGTTGCGTTGGGCGACAACCTTGCCGACCGTGATGACCAAGGAGCCGACCAGTTCGGAGCCGGCCTCGTTGAGCGTCGCCAACGTTGCTTCGACGGTGCGCTGCTGCCGGGTGGTGCCGCGCACGGTGATCGCTGCGGGGGTCTGCGGAGCCATGCCGTTCTCGACCAGCGCGCTGGCGGTCTCGGCGAGGTGTCCGGAGGTTGCGTGCAGGACCAGCGGTCCCGGTGCTGCGGCCAGTGCGGCCCAGTCGACCTCGCCGCGCACGTCGGCTTCGGTGTGTCCCGATCCCAGTGCCATGCCGGCATAGCTGGGAACCGCTGAGCCGGAGGGCAGTCCTGGCAGGACCTCGAACTGAACCTGGGTGCGTGCCACCGCGGTGACCTCGGCGATCACGGAATCCGTGGTAAGCGGATCACCCGAGACGAGACGGACGACGTCGTGGCCGTTCTTGGCTTCGTGCACAAGAGTTTTGGCGACCTCGGCCGGTTCCCCGAGTGCGGGACGCACGTCGGCGATCAGTTCGCCGGTTTCCTCGTCGCGACCCATGTCGATGCCCACGAGAGCGACGACGCCCTTGTCCACATCAGGATCGGTGAATGCCAAGGCTGCGCCGGTGAGGACGTCGCGTGCGCGAACGGTGAGCAGGGCGGGGTCGCCCGGTCCCGATCCCACGAACAGGATCCGTCCGGGAGTGTTCTTTCGGACTCGGGTCATCGGTGATTC
This sequence comes from Rhodococcus sp. AD45-ID, assembly GCF_003023755.1. Lineage (NCBI taxonomy): Bacteria > Bacillati > Actinomycetota > Actinomycetes > Mycobacteriales > Nocardiaceae > Rhodococcus > Rhodococcus sp. AD45-ID. The sequence continues at coordinate 1,111,324 of NZ_PYHL01000001.1, forward strand.
TCCAGTGCGCTGTATCGAAATGGGAACTTGGTGCAAGTGCAATAGGTTGTGTCAAACATCGGCGGCCTCGCCTGTGGTCACGTTCATCAACTCTCGGGCGCCGAGTTCGAGTAACTCTCGGGCCACCGCTCTGCCGAGTTCCTCGGCGTTGTCCGGTGCACCGACTGCACCGGTACGGATGACGTCCGAACCGTCGAATGCGGCTGCGCAGCCGCGGATCGACAGTTCGTCGAAAATTATGCCGTTGTCGTCGATTGATTCGACAACTTCGGCGAGTGCCCCTACGGGGGCAGTACATCCCGCTTCGAGTTCGGCCAGCAGGGCGCGTTCGGCGATGACCGCCGCACGTGTGTCCGCGTGATCGAGCTCTGCGAGTATCGCCACCAATTCTTCATTGGCAGAGAGACATTCGACTGCCAGCGCACCCTGCGCCGGCGCCGGAAGCATCTGAACGGGCTCGATGTTCTCGGTGATGAGATCAAGGAGGCCGATGCGGGACAGACCGGCGCGAGCGAGGATCACGGCATCGAGTTCACCGGATTCGACCTTGCCGAGCCGGCGCTGCAGGTTTCCGCGCAGCGGCACGATGTCGAGCCCGAGACCGAGGGCCGCGAGCTGTGACACTCGTCGTGGCGCAGAGGTTCCGACCTTGGATCCCGCCGGAAGTTCACCGAGCACCAGGCCGTCACGGGCAACCAGCGCATCACGCGGATCTTCGCGAGGCGGGATCGCGGCGATCACGAAACGCTCGTCCTGCGCAGTGGGCAAGTCCTTGTACGAATGCACGGCAACGTCGACGCGGTTGTCTGCCAACGCTTCTCGAAGCTCCGCAGTGAACACGCCGACGCCGATCTTCTGCACTGGATCGGTGGACTGATCGCCCTTGGTCTTGATGATGACCAGTTCAGCCGGGTGCCCGGCCGCAATGAGTGCGTCGCGCACGGTTCCGGCTTGTGTGGTGGCGAGAAGGCTTCCGCGAGTACCGATCCGCAGGGTGCCCTCGGAGTGCAGTGGTGTGGTGCTCATACCTGCTTGTCCCTTCCACCGCGATCGCCGTCCACCCGATCGGTGGGTGCGGCCACTGCCGCGGGCAATGCCGGGCTGAGTTCGAATAGTTCACGCAGCGCGGCCGCGTATGAATCTCCGCCAGGCGCCGACGCCAGTTGCTTGACGCGCACGGTAGGTGCGTGAAGCAGTTTGTCCACGACGCGTCGTACGGTGCGTGCTACTTCGTCGCGTTGCGGATCGTCGAGATCGGGCAACCGCGAATCGAGGCGCATCAGTTCGGATTCGACGACATCTGCGGCGCGCTGCCGCAGAGCCGTTACCGTGGGTGTGACCTCGGCGAGTCGTTGACCGGCCAGGTACATCGCCAACTCACCGGCAACGATGGCGCGGGCAGCGTCGGCGTCGGATGCCGCGGCCCCGGCAGCCGGATCCCGTTGCAGCGCTTCCATGTCCAGGACCGTGACGCCAGGCAGACCCGATACTGCAGGGTCGATGTCGCGGGGCAGACCGAGGTCGCAGATGACAAGATGCTTGTTCGGGTTGCGATCGGGTTCGGCGAGCGCGCGGTGCGCGTCGGCCAATGTGACTACTGCTCCGACCGCACCGGTACAGGTCACCAACACGTCCGCCTGCGCCATGACCGCTGAAAGCTGCTCGAAATCAACAGCTTCGGCGATGACGCCGTTGGAACGAGCGGTGTCCGCCAAGTGCTCGGCACGCTCGCGGGTGCGGTTGACCACAATGATGCGATCGATTCCGGCGCGGGTCAGGTGCGCGACCGACAGTCCGCCCATCGCACCTGCGCCGACAACCACTGCGGTGCGTCCGACCAATCCACCGTCACCGAGGATTCCGGCAGCGCGGTCGAGCGCCACCGACACCACTGATGCTCCGGCAGAATCTATTCCGGTTTCGGAGTGCACCCGCTTGCCGACACGCAGTGCCTGCTGGGCAAGCTCGTGCACAACCCGCCCTGCCGCCTGCTGCGCGTCGGACGACGCGTAGGCAGTACGAATCTGGCCGAGGATCTGCTGCTCGCCGATCACCATCGAGTCGAGTCCGCTCGCGACGGCAAAGAGATGCTCGACGGCAGCTTCGCTGTACCGCACGTAGGCGTGGGCATGCAGGGCCGTCAGGTCCAGACCGGAATGGTCGGAGAGGATCTCGCCGACCTCGGTGAGAGCGCCGTGGAATGCGTCCACGACTGCATATACCTCTACCCGGTTGCAGGTGGAGACGATCATCGCCTCGGTGATGTGCGACGACGCCAGAAGCTTGTCGATCAACTTCGGACGGTCGGTGTCGGTCACCGCCACTCGCTCGAGAACCGGCACGGGCGCAGTTCTATGCGAAACCCCGACAAGCAAAACACTCACGGCGCGATCACTGATCCGTTTCTTGTCGAACCTGCTCCGACCGGAGCGGGTGAACTTGTGGAGGGACGGGACGAAGCGGGTGCCGCATGAGCGACGCGCACTCTTGGTGCAGCTGACGCCTGATCTGCGTTGCGTGCACTGTTGAACGAGAGAACCTGCATTTCGACTGCCAAGTCGACCCGTCGCAGTTCCACGTGATCCGGAACGTCGAGAGCGATCGGCGAGAAACTCATGATGCAGAGGAGGCCGGCGCGAACGAACTGATCGCATACGTCCTGCGCGGCCTCGTCCGGAGTGGAGATGACGCCGATGGTGGCCTTCAGTTCGCGGCACGCGAATTCGAGTTCGGCGGTGTCCCGCACGGTCAGATCCCCCACCTGGGTTCCGACGCGAGCGGCGTCGCTGTCGAAGAGTCCGACCATCTCGAATCCACGACGGCTGAACCCGCCGTAGCCGACCAGTGCTTTCCCGAGGTTTCCGACGCCCACCAGAACAACCTTGTGTCCGCGGTCCAGCCCGAGCGCACGCTCGATGCGGATGCGAAGTTTGGTGACGTCGTACCCGACGCCGCGAACACCGTTGGGACCGAGGAACGAAAGATCCTTGCGCAACTTCGCTGATCCGACGCCTGATGCCTGCGCCAGTTCTTCGCTGGAGACGATGGACGTACCGCGATCGGACATGACTCCGAGGACCCGCAGGTATGCCGCCAACCGGGTCACCGTAGCCTGGGGGATGACGCGATCCTGCGTAGTTGCGGAATCGACCTCAGCAGCGACTGGAGCAGCAGTGGTGACAGGACGGCCCGCAGCGCCGGTGACGCTCTGAGCCGATGGCTCGTGCGTCTGGTGCGGTTCGGTCACGTCGTTGGCTCCTCGTCCGACCGACACAGTTGTCGACCTCCACGATGCTCCGGGGGGAATGTTCACACCACGGTAACCGCTTGTGAACCCATGCACAAAGTTGCTTGGAACGGGTTCGATGTGCCTTTAACCTGCAGAGCGGCAGATTTCCCCATATTTAGCATTGCCTTACTTGCGTAAATCGGCTCGAAGTCTCTCTTCGTCGACTTCCCAGTAACCGTGCTCGCGCCCATCGAGAAGAATGACCGGTAGCCGGTCTCCGTACTCGGCCCTCAGTTCCGGGTCGCTTGCTGCGGCTTCGTCCACGTCGATGCACGTCACTTCAAGCTCGAACTCGCTGCAGACCCGCGCCAGCACCTCCGCCGCGCCTACACAGGAAGCACATCCCGCACGGGTCAACAAGGTCACTTCATGGGTGTTCACAGTCATCGAGTAAGGACCCTTCCTCAGGCGCGATGTTCATCTATCAGTCGGTCAAGTGTGCCTTTTGTGCCCACCCCGATACCAAATCGCCCGAGAGGAAGGTCACACACACGGACACTCATCGCCATCCACGCCTTGGAGCCTCACCGCGGAGGATAGGCTGACTTCAAGAGTTCTCTGCTCAACGGTGCAACACGGGAGGTGCGGGTGCCTGCGCGATCACTACCGAACGGTTCCGGATTCGGGTCGGGGCTGGCCGGGGTCATTCTCCCTGGCCGTCGCCGGGTCAAGAATCCGCTGGGACCGAGCGAATCGGAAGTTCGAGCCAACCTCGCCGGTGAGGCCAGTGCGGACGCGGCCCTGGCACTCACCGCGGCCGCCCAAGCGGAAGAGCCCACGGCCGACGACGCTGTACCGGCGGTGCCGCGAGACCTCACTGCTGCGGCATTCTTCGACGTCGACAACACCATGGTCCAAGGTGCGTCCATCATTCACTTCGCACGTGGGTTGGCCGCCCGGAAATACCTGAAAACGTCGGACCTGGTGGATTTCGCCTGGAAACAGGTCAAATTCCGGGTAACCGGACGCGAGAGCAGTGACGATGTTGCCGAGGGCCGCGAGAAGGCTCTCTCGTTTGTCGCCGGCCGGTCAACGGCCGAACTCGCCCGACTCGGTGAGGAAATCTACGACGAGGTGATCGCGGACAAGATCTGGCCTGGCACCCGTGCGTTGGCTCAGATGCACTTGGACGCGGGCCAGCAGGTCTGGTTGGTGACGGCTACCCCTGTCGAACTCGCGCAGGTCATCGCCGAGAAGTTGGGTCTGACCGGAGCCTTGGGCACAGTCGCGGAGAGTGAGGACGGCGTCTTCACCGGCCGTCTTGTCGGTGACATCCTGCACGGAATGGGCAAGGCGCATGCCGTCCGCACGCTGGCGGTTCGCGAGGGCCTCAACCTCAAGCGGTGCTCCGCGTACTCCGACTCTCACAACGACGTCCCGATGCTGTCCCTGGTCGGTACCGCAGTTGCGATCAATCCCGACGCCGATCTTCGCGAACTCGCAAAGAACCGCGGCTGGGAAGTGCGTGATTTCCGCACCGCGCGCAAAGCGGCCAAGATCGGTGTTCCCACGGCGCTGGTGCTCGGGGCGATCAGTGGTGCACTCGCCGTCATCCTTGCGCGTCGGAAAGAACAGAACGCCTGACGGAATCGAAAGTCCGGATCGAATCCGATCCGGACTTTCAGTTCAGCCCAGCTTTCAGCCCAGGAAAATGTTGCGGCGCTTGGCCAGCTGCCGGTAGAGCGTCTGCTGGATGGTCTCGCGCACGTGGTCGGTCACTTCGAAGAGAACCATCGGATCCTCTTCTGCACCTGCGTCGTACGTGTCCGTGACGATCGGCGTCCCGAATTCGATGTGCCATTTCGACGGCAGCGGAACCAGCCCGAGCGGTCCCAGATGCGGAAACAACGGAGTGACCGGGAAATACGGAAGGCCCAACAACCGCGACAGCGTCGTCAAGTCGCCGATTTTCGGGTAGATCTCTTCCGAGCCGACTATCGAGCACGGGATGATCGGAACTCCGGTACGCATTGCGGCCGAAACGAATCCGCCGCGCCCGAACCTCTGCAACTTGTAGCGCTCACTGAACGGTTTTCCGATTCCCTTGAACCCTTCGGGGAAGACCGCCGCCACTTCACCCTCACGCAGAAGTCGCTCGGCGTCCGGGTTGCAGGCCAGTGTGTGCCCCGCTTTGCGCGCGAGTCCGCCGACCAGCGGCATCTCGAATGCCATGTCCGCAGCCAACATTCGCAGTGGCCGGTGCGCCGGATGGTGATCGTGTACGGCAACGGACGTCATCAACCCGTCGATCGGAATCACGCCGGCATGATTCGCGACCACCAGAGCGCCGCCGGTAAGGGGGATGTTCTCGATTCCGCTGACCTCGACACGAAACCACTTCTCGAACAGTGGCCGCAGCACCGGCATGACGATGTGGTCCGCGAAGTGCGGATCGAACCCGAACTCGTCGACCTCGTAGTCACCGGCCATCCGGCGCCGTAGGAACTCCGCCGTCGACGCGATCTGATCGACCAGTCCCGAGCGGACGGTGTCGACAAACGACCCGTCGTTCGGAGTCTTGGGTGGCAACGCCCCACTCGAGGGATGCCGGCGCTCGCTCTGCTCTCGCACCAATCGTTGTGCGCCGGTTACCGATTCACGTGAGCTTGCTTCGCTTCGGGCTGGGTGCGGCCGCAACGGAATTACCTTTGCCACGTCACTCATCGCTCCACCACACCTCGGTCCGGGGTCGTCATCGACATCACGTCGGCGCTCGGTGACGCCACGGCTCCGTTGCCGCCGACTATCGCGGTCAACGTTTTCTCCGCCCGGTCGATCCACTCGGACCCGATGATCCGCCGCGTCTGCATGGCCCGGACGAAGTCGTCGAGCGCCTGCATCGTCGTCCACCTCGGCTCGAATCCCATCTCGCTGCGCATTCGTGTGGTGTCCAGACCGCACCCGAACCGGAAGTACTCGAGTTGTTCGTCGGTGTACAACCGCATGGACGAACCCACCAAGGCGTTGCCGACGCTGCGGAACAGCGCCAGCGGCATCGGAACTTCGATGCGTCCGGCTCGCCTGATGGCCTGCGACATCATCACAACCCCGTCTGCTGCGATGTTGTACGTTCCCGCCACCGGGGTAACGGTGGCGCATTCGAGCGCGGCAAGCGCGTCCTCGGCGTGCAGCAACTGCAGACGTGCGTTACGTCCGGCAATGGTGGGAACCACCGGTGCACTGATGTAGTGCCCGACCGTTGCGGTGAGTTGGGGGCCGATCAGCGGAGCAAGTCTCAGAATTGCCACGTCGATGTCGGGCCGGCGACGTCCCATGCCTCGGAGATACCCCTCGATTTCGAGGGTGTCCCTGGCGTAGCCTCCGGGCGGGCGCCGACGCGCACTCATCTCTTCCGTGAACTGGGCGGGATCTTTGGCACTGCACCCGTACACAACCGACGCGGAGCGGAGAACGACTTTGCGAACGGTAGGGGCCTTCTGGCACACGGCGAACAACTGCATTGCGCCGATGACGTTCATGTCCTTCATCGCTGCGCGTGAACCTGATTTGGGGGCCTTCTGCAGGGTCGACGCGTGTACGACGGTATCAACTTCGGCGCCTCGGATGACCTTGCCGATGAGGGGGTTGCGGATATCGGCGCGCACGAATTCGGCACGGCCCATTCGGCGCAACATGTCTTTGCTCGGGCTCACGGAGTCAACGGCGATCACTCGCTCGATTGCCGGATTCTGCGCCAGTCGGGTTACCAGGTAACCGCCCAGAAATCGGCTTGTGCCGGTCACGAGAACCACGCGGGGAACTACATTGTCCGATTTCGTGTCGCCTGCTGATTTTTCGTCGGCTGCTGTGTCACGAACTACCACCAAGTACCCCCCTATCCAGGACGAACGATCGTTCCCGAATCACTTTTGTGACAAGTTTCCCCCACCATACGGCCAGTCGGGGTCTCGCGCTGTTTACCCGCATCACACTCATTCAAGACATATCTCCCACGGAGTGGGACGGCGTGTCCATAACCCCCCGAACAGGCCCCGAACAGACAACGATGCCCGCCGCTTCCGAAGAAGTGGCGGGCATCGACGCTTAGTGCACAGTATTGCTTATTTACCGAGTTTCCTGCGCTGCACTCGGGTACGACGAAGCAACTTGCGGTGCTTCTTCTTGGACATGCGCTTGCGACGCTTCTTGATCACTGAACCCATAGCGGGTGTCCCTCACGTTCTTCTATAGCGTTCCTGCGCACGCCGGTCACGTACGCCTGCGCCAAGCAACTGGCGCCTGGCCCTCGTTTTAACTAGCTCAGCGCCTTACGACACCAGCTTGCTGGTACGACAGTTGATTATCGTACCGGTGCGGACTCACTCGACATAAACCGAGCCTCCGGCACAGCTTCTGCTGTGCCCGCGACAGGGCTTACGCCGAGGTCGTCCTCTCCGAATCGGCTGGTCAGCCTGCGTCGAAGTACGAGGTTTCGAGATAATCGTGCACCGCTTTCGCATGTACACGGAACGAACGTCCCACTCGAACAGCGGGCAATTCGCCGCTGTGTACCAAACGGTACACAGTCATCTTCGACACCCTCATCAACGTTGCCACCTCGGCAACCGTGAGGAATTGTGTTCCGGCCACGGCCGGCTTCCCGTCGTGGGACGAACCCATGGACGGCTTGTTTGCAGACACCATAAATCCACATACCTCCAGTACGACTCGCGCCGCCGGCTTCCCCTCCGGCGGAACAGACACGTACGTACTAACCCCGAGCTTAGCTGTACTTGTGGGGTTAAAGCGACGGGTGTGGCGTAATGGGCGACTATTCGACAGCGGCACCCATTGCGACTGAACGCGTCTTAGCGGCCTCGAGAGCGTTGTAGAACGCGGTTCGAAGACCGCCTGCCTCGAGTTCGCGAAGCGCTGCGGCTGTCGTGCCACCTGGCGAGGTCACGGCAGCCCGAAGATCGCCGGCGCTGTCTCCGGTGCGATCGAGCATCGCGGCCGAACCGACCATCGTCTGAACAACCAATTCAGACGCCACTGCACGAGTGAGACCGAGACTGACACCGGCATCGATCATCGCTTCGGCCACCAGGAACATGTATGCCGGACCAGAACCGGATACGGCCGTGACAGCATCGATCTGCGATTCGGGCACCGTGACGACCTTGCCGACGCTGCCCAGAATTCCGCGCACCAATTCCAGGTGCTCCGGCTTGACGTGTCGGCCCGGCGCCAGAACGCTGACGCCTTCGCCGACCAGCATCGGTGTATTCGGCATGACCCGAATCACCGGGAACCCTGCAGGAAGCCGCGTTTCGTAGAACCCGATGGGGATACCGGCGGCGAGCGAGACGATCAACTGCTCGAGATCACCGTCGAGATCCACCTTCGACAGCGCTGTCAGAGCTGCCTCGACGTCGTTCGGCTTGACGGCGATCACGATAACGTCAGCACCGTCGGCCGCGTCCTCGATCGTGGTGACGCGGATGGAGTACTCGGCAATCAGTTCCTCCACGCGCGGCTGATACTGCTCGGCAACAACCAGATCCTTGATCGCATGGCCTGCGTGCAGCAACCCGGAGATCAGCGCCTCGCCGATCTTGCCGCCACCGATAATCGCAATTCTTGTCATGCCGTCAAGCCTGCCACGACGACATCGAGGGGAATTACCGGGGCATCATGGCCAACTGCCTACTCTGCACCACCACGGCCCCGGTGGAATCGAGAATGTCGTGATCCTCTTCGAACCACGTGCTGCCCAACACATCCGAACTCGCCCGAACCCGCAGCCAGCCCGGTGCAGGCAGCCTGCGCAGGTACGTCGTCAACTGCACGGTCGGCGCCCAGCCGAACAGTCCACGGTTCATCGTGACCGGAGCGCTGATGTCTCCCGCCATGATCGCGAACAACACCGCGGTGTCGACATCCGCTTCGTCATCGGGCCGAGCGCGCACCCACATCCGCACCTCCGGCTCCCCCTGAGCGCCGGTGAGAAAGTGCGCGGACGTCGTGTCGATCCGCATGTCGCAACCTTGACCGACATGCACGATCTGCGCCATCGGATGATCACCCTCTACCGCGGCGGCGTGCTCCGACGGTTCCGCAGGCATGTCGTCGATCGACGAGGTGCTCACGAAGGCAGGCACGTCGCCGTCGGGAATGCCGAGTGTGACCGCGGCGCGGACGGCAACCCTTCCCGCCTGACTCAACTCGACGTCCACCAGCGACACCTGGCGCCCCTGCTTCTGCACTGTCACTGCCAATTCCACGTCACCCGGATCGGGTGCGGCAAGGTAATTCGCGCTCACGGCGATAGGTTGCATCGCCCGCACACCGTCGTTGTCGGAAGCGCCGTCGCGCAACGCCGCTCTCGCAGCCGCCGCGCACACTGCCATCATCGACCCGCCGTGAACCTTGGGTCCGATGGTCCAGATCGGGTCGATCGTTGCGCGGAAACGGCCGCCACCGAGCGATTCCAGTCGGTTCAGATCACGAAAAGGGCTGGTGCTCATCAATTTTCCTTCATCCGGTTTGTCGTGTGCTCCGCAGGTGACGTGAACTTTGCGGATCCTAGGTCTTGATGCGCCAAGCGTCGTAGTGCTGTCAGGACCGGTTCGTACATCGCGGTCCCGAGGACCGCGTACCGAACTGCCTCTTCCGTCGAACCGAGCGGCATCAGATCGATTTCCACTTCGGCAATTCCTCGAATGTGTTCTCCGTAAGCCCGCAGTCGTTCCTCGCTCAACGTCAGACCTGCTCCTTCGAGACCGATCAGCGCTTGTTCCAGATGAGCGACGGCGACGTACCGCGGGTCGTACACCTGCCCGAGAAACTCCAGCACCTTCTGCGCCCGCGGAAATTCGTGCACCGGATCGTTTTCGACGTGGGGTGGCAGCTGGGCGATGGCGCGTCCGATCCGCTCGAATTCGGAGAGGTCCGTCGCCGAGACGAGATCGAGAATCGCACGTATGCGCGGAATGGAGAGGCCCGCCCCGGAGAGCGCTCTGATCAGCCCGAGGCGACGAATGTGATCGTCGCCGTACTGTGCGCCGGTCGCACTGGTGGGTTCGCCCGCCATCAGCAGACCCTCACGCAGGTAGTACTTCACAGTGGGCAGTGCCACGCCGGATCTGGCCGACAGTTCGGAAATCTTCATCGCGCTCCTCGCCCCCTCACTAGATACCAATACTATCCAACCGAAATGCGCCCGTGATCCCACCCCTGCGTGGACTATCCTCGGACGTTCTAGCGAACACTAAGAAACGATTGTCGAGCGGAGCTCACAGGCACAATGGCAAGAAAACCTTCTGCACCGCCCCAGGACGCTGCACTGCCCCAGGACGAAGGGTGGCGCACCGTCGAACCACTGACACTGACGCCGCTCCTCACAGCAGCCCTGGCCACCTTCCACGAATTCGGGTACCACGGCGCCTCCGTCCGCGATATCGCCAAACGCGCCGGCGTCACCGTTCCGACGCTGTACTACCACCACGAAAACAAGCAGGGCATTCTTGTCGCCTTGATGATGACCGGCATCGAAGCGGTCACCGTCCGGGCACGCGAAGCGGTCGACGCTGCCGGACCCTCCCCTACCCGACAATTCGGAAACCTTGTCGAGGCCGTTGTATTGCACATGACCAGCCGAACGGACATCGCTTTCCTCGATTCCGAACTGCGCTACCTCGAAGACACAGAGCGAAAAGCCTATGCGGCCAAGCGAAAGCATCTCGAGAACCTTCTGGCCGACGTACTGAGCGCCGGTGTCGAACAGGGCGAGTTCACCGTCACCGACATCGCCGGCACCGGGCGCGCCATGCTGGGTATGTGCCAATCGGTGGCGCTCTGGTTCCGGCCGGACGGTCCGCAGACACCGCACGAAGTCAGTGTCTTCTATCGAGAAATCGCACTCAACGCAGTGGGCGCCGTCGCCACTGTCTGATTTGACCGGTCCAGTCGAACGTCACATCTGTTCACTGCCACCGAAACCGGGACGCGCCGACGGTCTCGGGTCCACACTTAGATACAGAACGACGGGGTGGACCCGAAGACCGAGGGAGTTCTTGAAGTATGGCCGACAACAATCCATTTGTTCCTCCTAGTGCGGTCGACGTCGACCTCTCTGCGGTCGCGTGGGGCGCGAACCGGACGATGTCCGATTTCGAGACCGGGATGTGGCGGATGGAAGAAGCGCAACCACAATTGCGCTCGCCGATCGTCGCGGTAGAAGTCCTCGACCAGGCGCCCGATTGGGATCGTCTTCGCGGGGCTGTCGAATGGGCGTCGCACGTCGTACCCCGCATCCGGATGCGCGCTGTCGAACCCACCCTGAACCTGGGTAACCCGGTCTGGTCGGTAGATCCCGAATTCGACATCGGGTACCACTTGCGACGCGTCCGTCTACCCGCGCCTGCCGATTTCGATCACGCACTGCGTATGTGCCGCCACCTCGCCACCGAACCGTTCGACAAGGCTCGCCCGCCGTGGAGCGCACTGCTCATCGAGGGACTGGACGACGGCCGCGCGGTTTTTGTCGTCAAAACCCACCACTCCATCACGGACGGCATGGGCGGAATCCAGATGATGACGCTCCTGCACAGCAGGCGCGCCGATCCCACGCCGGACAAGCCCGATCGCACCCCGCCGCCGGCAGAGCATCTGTCCTCGATCGGTGCTTTCGGCGAAGAAGTTATCGGCGAGATCCGTCGGGCGCCGTCGCGAGTGGCACGACTGCTGCGCGGCGTCACCAACATCGCGGCCACCGCGATCACACAACCGATCACCACAACCACCGAGGTCCTGGACTACGCCAACTCGCTGCGCCGAATTGTCACTCCGCCCGCCAGTTCCGGTTCTCCACTCCTACGTGAACGCGGTCTCGGTCGCTGGTTCGGAACCTTGGAAGTTGGTGTGCCCGAACTGAAAGCGGGCGCAAAAGCGGCCGGCGGCTCACTCAACGACGCGTACGTCGCAGCTCTGCTCGGCGGATTCCGTCGCTATCACGACGCGTTCGGTCAATCGGTCGACAGTGTTCCCATGGGGATGCCGGTCAGCATGCGCACCGGCTCGGATCCGTCCGGCGGCAACAGATTTGCCGCCGTTCGCTTCAGCGGCCCGATCTCCGAGACGGACCCGGCCAAACGAATCCGGCAGGTCCGCGAAATCGTTCTGAACCTTCGCGAAGAGCCGGCGCTCGACGCCCTCGACTTGGCTGCGCCCGTCCTCGCGCGCCTGCCAAATCAGCTCCTCGCGAGCTGGTACCTGTCCCAGTCCACCGGACTCGATCTGCAAGCGAGCAACGTTGCGGGCGTTCCCGTCCCGGTCTATCTTGCCGGCGCGAAGATCGAGCGGATGTTCCCGTTCGGTCCCGCCCCTGGCTGCGCCGTGATGGCAACGCTGGTCTCGCACGTCGGAATCTGCTGCATCGGAATCAATATCGACACCGCAGCCGTCACCAAACCTGCATTACTCATGCAGTGCATCCAAGACAGCCTCGATGAGATCGTGGCCCTCGGAACCGCTGCGGAAGGTGCGTGAGTCATGACCGCAGACGTGACCCGACAGAATGTATACCTGACCGAGCCGATGACCGAGGCCGAAGCAGGCGTGCTGCGAAAGTGGTTGGCCGACAAAGCTCGCGGCACAGCGCAGCCGTCGACTACCGTCGCGATCACCGATCGCACGCTCGGCGAACTGTCCCGCCGAACCGACGACCCGATGCTCGCTCCGTTGCGAGTGGTGTGGCTACCCAGCAACCGAACCGAACAGAACGTAGCAGGGCGCGTTCGCAATGCGCTCGCCCCGCGAGATCCGTTGCACCCCGGCCGGAGCGCGCAGCGCCGCACACTGCGTACCGACCCCGACCGGTGCCAGGTCATCGAGGGCCGGCCCGCCCCGCTCAGCGACCTGTCACGCCGCCTCGACGAAAGCGGCGGCGGATCTTTGCCCGAGTTCATCCGCCGTCAGGCTGCCCTCGCCCTCGAGCGAGCAGAACTCGAATTGATCGGCGGGCAGTACAAGGTGTCGCGATTTGTCGTCGACGAAATCACCGACACCCGGCGCTTCACCACCGAGACCATGGCCCTCTCCGACCGTCTCGGCATCGCCGTTGCCGAAGTGGACCGGCGTGCGCGCGAAGCACTCGAGGAAATGGTTGCCACCCAGAGCCGCCAGGCAATCGCGGTGTGGGATCGTTTGGGACGCTACTTCGCTCGCGCGTACACGATCGATGTCGACACCAGCCGATTCGACGAACTGCGGGAGCTCAACAAGGAACATTCACTTGTCTTCCTTCCCAGCCACCGCTCGTATCTCGATCCGCTGGTGCTCCGCCCCGCACTGATCAACAACGGCCTTCCGCTCAATCACGTGATGGGCGGACTCAACATCAGTTTCTGGCCAATGGGGTCCATCCTCAAGCGCAGTGGCACCGTCTTCATCCGTCGTAGCATCGGCGACGACGAGGTCTACAAGTGGTCGATGCACGAGTACATGCGGTACCTGCTCACCAAACGATTCAATCTCGAGTGGTACATCGAAGGCGGTCGTGGACGCACCGGCAAACTTCGTCCGCCGCGTTTCGGGTTGATGACGTATCTGGCCAAGGCTTTTCACGTCAGCGGCGCCTCCGACGTCTACCTGGTGCCGGTAGCGCTGAGCTACGACCAACTCTACGAAGTCGGTGCCATGGCCGCCGAAGCCCTCGGCGCTGAGAAGAAGCCCGAAGGCTTGCGCTGGATGTTCGGATACGTTCGAGCGCAAGGCAAGAGGAACGGCGTCGCGCACGTCACGATCGGGCGGCCACTTTCCTTTGCCGAAGCACTCCGGCAAGAACCCGACCAGCGCCTGGCCATTCAGAAGGCTGCGATCGAAGTGTGCCACCGCATCAACGAGGTGACGCCGATTACGGTGTCCTCTCTCGCGATGCTCCCCTTCCTCGGAATCGAGGATCGCGCGCTCACCGTCACTGAACTCACCCTCATCCTCACGCCCCTGTTCCAATACATCACGGCGCGCAAACTACCGCTCGCCGGCGATGTGGAACTCGACGATCCGCACGTCATCGACAAGGCACTGCAGACGCATGTCGAGTCGGGCGTGCTGATGCATTTCGACAAGGGCGGCGAAAAGGTCTTCTACCTGGGCAAGGATCAGGGTCTTGTTGCGGCGTTCTACCGCAACAACACCATTCATTTCCTCGTCGCCCGGGCAATCGCAGAACTGGTCCTACAAGCGGCGGTAGACGAGCAGTTCACTGACCCGATCCTCGACGGCTGGAACGAGGCCAAACGCATTCGGGACCTGATGAAGTTCGAGTTCTTCTTCAGCGACCGGGACACCTTCGAAGAAGAGATGCGTACCGAACTGGACCTGATCGACCCCAGTTGGAGCTCGGTCACCGCCGACCCGAACCGCACCGCGCACATCATCGAGGGCGTTCGCCCTTACCTAGCCCACCGTGTACTGCAACCGTTCCTCGAGGCGTACCAGGTGGTCGCCGATCAGTTGGTCCTCGCACCGGTGTCGAAGTCCTTCGACGAAAAGTCGTTCACCCGCAACTGCATCGACGTTGCCCACGAACGTCGGTTGCGTCAGCAGATTGCCAGCAGCGAATCGGTATCCGGCGAATTGTTTGCCACCGCACTCAATTTGGCCCGCAATCGCAATCTCGTGGAAGCCGTGGACGACGAGGTCACCGCGCGTCGGATTGCCTTCGCCGAGGAACTGCGGGTTCTGGTCGACCGGTTGCGGCGGATCCGCGAACTCGCCCACTCCCGCCTCGACGCGGCAACCAGATCCTATGGCGCCGCAGCCACTCCCAATCCCACCCCTCACGAGGAAGCAGGACCGTGACCGGACTCGAGCGTCTGCACGCCGCGATCAAAGCGGCCCCAGCCGGACCCGACACCATTGCCGCGTTCGACCTGGACGGCACCCTCATCAGCGGGTACTCCGCCAGCGTTGTCTACCGTGATCGACTGCGGCGCTTCGATATCAGCCTCGGCGAACTGCTGCGGACCACCGGCGCCGCCATCGACACCCAGTTTCGCGGTGCCGACGTCGGCGCGCTCATGGACATCGCAGTCCGCGCGCTTACCGGCCGCACCGAGGAAGAACTGAACGACTGGGGCGAGCGGCTGTTCAGGCAGGAAATCGCCGCGATGATCTACCCCGACGCTCGCGAGATTCTCGCGGCGCATCGAAAGGCCGGTCACACCGTTGTGATGGCCACATCGGCCACGCCGTTCCAGGCCCGAGGGGTTGCCGCGGATCTCGACATCGAAGACGTGCTGTGCACGGAAATCGAAGTGATCGACGGCATGCTCACCGGCGACCTGTCGGCGCCGGCACTATGGGGTCCCGCGAAGGCCGACGCACTCGCGGCCTACGCCGAGAAGCGCGGCGTCGATCTGCGGAATGCCTTTGCGTATTCCAATGGTGCCGAAGATGTTCCGATGCTCGAATCCGTCGGCCGCCCCGTCGCCTTGAATCCGGATCGCACCCTGGCGAGTGTCGCGAGGCGCAAGGGCTGGCCCTCCGTCACGCTGCGTAAACCACAACGCGGAGCAACTCCCCTCTCGACGGTGCGCACCGCCACCGCGATGGGCGCATTGGCTGCCACTGCTGTGGTGGGCTTCTCGGCCGGCTTGGTCACCGGCAACCGGCAATTGGGAGCCAACCTCGTGGGCACCTACGGCCCCGACATCTCCCTGTCGCTACTGGGCATCGACGTCGACATCGACGGTGAGCACAATATATGGGATCACCGCCCAGCCGTCTTCATGTTCAATCATCAAAGCTCGCTGGACCTGCTGGTACTGGGCACCGTCATCAAACGCGACGTGACCGGAGTGGCGAAGAAGGAAGCGGCAAACGATCCTCGCTTCATTCCGATCGGCGCCCTGTTGGACGTCGCGTACATCGATCGGTCCAACACCGCCAAGGCCAAGGCGGCATTGCAACCGGCCGTCGACAAGCTGAAAAACGGCGTCTCGATAGTCATCGCGCCCGAGGGAACACGTTCCGCCACACCAAAACTCGGGGCATTCAAGAAGGGCGCGTTCCACCTGGCCATGCAAGCGGGAGTTCCCATCGTGCCGGTTGTGATCCACAATGCCGGTGAACGCATGTGGCGTAATTCCCTTGTCGCCCATCCGGGCCCGGTCTACGTTTCGGTTCTCGACCCCATCTCCACTACAGGATGGCAACTCGACGACCTCGATTCTCACATCGAGGAAGTGCGCTCACAGTTCGACGCAGCGCTCACTGCCGGGCATCGCTGAATATCGGACATCGCTGACAGCCACCAAAGATTCAGGCCAGGTGCTCGCGTGCAAACGCGAGTGCCTGCGCCAGCATCGAGGATCTTTCCCGCCGCGTGCGAGCATTCTGGGTATTGATCTCGAGGACGGCCTGACCGGTGAAACCTGTTGCGGCCAGGTGTCGGCATATCTCGGCGCAGGGTTGTGATCCGTGGCCGGGAATCAGGTGCTCGTCCATCGACGCACCTCGTCCGTCCGCGAGATGCAGATGCTGGAGTCCCTTGCCCATTCTCGCAGCCAGTTCGAACGCGTCCATGCCGGCAGTTGCGGTGTGCGACAAGTCGAGTGTGTAGTGGGAATGATCGGAATCGGTGGGATCGTACGACGGACTGAACGCCGACAACGCCGCACCGGGACCGCCGCGCTTACGCAGTCGCTCGGCCGAGCGGTCCTTGCCGCCGAAAAAGCTGTCGGCACGCATGGGGAACATATTCTCGACAGCTACGACGACGCTGCTTCGCGATTCCAGGTCGACGACCTGATCCGCAAATCCGTCGGCATATTTGCGTTGCCACCGAAACGGCGGGTGCACAACCACAGTGGTGGCGCCCAACGTCTCCGCAGTGCGGACGGACCGCTCGAGCTTCTCGATCGGATCGGCTCCCCACACACGCTGCGAAATCAGCAGACACGGCGCATGAACTGCCTGCACCGGAATTCCGTATTTGCGCACCAACGCCGCAACGCCACCGACGTCCTGGCTGACCGACTCGGCCCACACCATCAATTCGATGCCGTCGTATCCCAAATCGGCCGCGTAGCGGAACGCGGCTTCGGTGTTCTCGGGATAAACCGAGGCCGTCGACAAGCCCACAGCGATCATCGTCGGATCAACCCGAGGTCAACAAGAACGCCAGCGGACCCAAGGTCACGATCATGCCGACAACGACCGCAATCACAAAACTCGTGATGTCGTCCGTTTTCCGCAGAACTCGAACAACCGCCACCAGACCGACGATAACGATCAGGGCAAGTACCAGCGCCACCCACGGCAGCATGTCCCAGAGCTTCTCGAAACCCTTGAACATCGCGCCGCCGATGATGAGCGCAACAACAACCTGTCCGGCCAGGATCGCCCATTCACGGATCGAGTTCCGATCGCCGGTGTCTTCTGCAGTGGCAGGCTCGGCCGGTGCAACCTCTTCCACGGAAGCAGGCGAGGGCTCCGGCGCTGCGGCGGCTGGTTCCGTCGAACCGGCATTCTCGGCGGGTTCGTCGCTGATCGAGGCCATCATCTCGGTGCTGACATCAGCGTCAGCCGGGCTTGGCGCGACTCGCGGAGGCAGGATCGGCGAGCGCATCGACGGATTCTGGGAAACCTCGCGTTCTTGCCGCATCAGGTCACCTGCCAACGTCTGACCGGACAGCAGAGCAGGCTCCTGCGTCACCTTCGGTGGCCCAGCCGGCACCGGCTTCCTGGTCGTGGTCTCGGGCACAGCCTGCTGAGACACAACCGGCACAGCCTGGGTCGACACAACCGGTACAGCCTGGGTCGACACAACCGGTACAGCCTGGGTCGGCGCGAGAGGCGCAGCCTTCTTCGGCTCGACGGGTGCCCGGCTGACCCACTGCCCCGGCGCGCTCTTGGAGATCGGCTTGTGAAGGTCGATCTTGGTGTCGTCCGAATCGTCGTTCTCGACCGACTGCGTGAACTCGGTCACCGGAGCCTGAGTGGACTCAGGCTTGGTCTCGACGGTCTTGGTCTCGACGATCTCGGTCTCGGCAGGCTTGGTTTCAGGCTGCGCCGTGGGTGCGTCCGATTCGGCTGCCGAACGTGAACCGGCAGGCCGAACGATCGGAATTTCGCCGGTGAGTTCAGCTACGGAGATACCTCCGGCCACGCCCCGACGACGACGCCCACCGCGGGACTCGACCGTCTGACCGTTCCGCTTGAGCAGTTCCGCTACGGAAATCTGCTGACTGTCCTCGGTCATCAAGCACTCACCACCAATTCACCGCCCATTTCTGTGTCGAGCTTCCGCAGAATCAGACCCTCGCGCAATGCCCACGGACAAATTTCGAGTTCGTCCACTCCGAGCGCTCGCATGGTTGCTTCTGCGATGAGTGCGCCCGCCACAATCTGCTGTGACCGATCTGCACTCACTCCTTCCAATTCTGCACGGTCTGACGCCGTCATCCTGGATATGAAGGCTATGAGTTGCCTGAGTCCGCTGGCGGTCAGGGTCCGTTTGGCACGCGGCCCGGCTGCGGACGGTGCCGCGCCGGTGAGCCTGGCCAAGGAACGGAAGGTCTTCGAGGTGCCGACGGTCCGGTCCCAGTCGCCGGCGCTGCGGAGTTCCTTGGCTGGTCCGAGCAGTTCTGCGTCCAACCAGTCCCGAAGCACGGCGACGCGGCGCTTGCCGGGCGGGTCGGCGTGGAGCCAGTCCCTGGTGAGCCGGCCTGCGCCGAGTTGGAGTGAGAACGCGACGTCCGGATCCTCGTCGCCGCCTGCGGTGAGCTCGAGTGAACCTCCACCGATATCGAGGTTCAGGATGCGTCCGGCGCTCCAGCCGTACCAACGGCGGACCGCAAGGAAAGTCAATCGGGCTTCGTCGACACCGGAGAGCACCTCGAGTCCTACGCCCGTCTCGGCGCGCACGCGGGCGAGCACGGCTTCGGAATTGTTGGCGTCGCGCACGGCGGAGGTGGCAAACGCCATCATTTCCTCACATCCGGACATTTTGGCGATACCGGCGAATTCCCCGACCGTGGAGACCAGCCGATCAGCCCCGACGACGGTGATGTCGCCCCGGTCGTCGGTGTTTTCCGCCAGCCGCAAAGTCGCCTTGGTGGAGCTCATGGGTGTTGGGTGGCCGCCACGGTGGGCGTCCACTACCAGTAGATGAACGGTGTTGCTTCCGACGTCGAGTACCCCTAGTCGCACATCGCCACGTTACTGGGTCTACGGTCTGCCCTTGTGACAGCAGGTAACCCAGACCGGTCCCACAAGATGACTCCAAGCCCCGAGGTCGACCTCGATTTCCCGCGCGAGTGGGTCGAATTTGTCGACCCCGACAACTCCGAACACCTCATTGCCGCCGATATGACGTGGCTGCTCTCGCACTGGACCTGCGTGTTCGGTACTCCGGCATGCCAGGGAATTCTCGGCGATCGTCCCGACGACGGATGTTGCTCGCACGGCGCGTTTCTCTCCGATCAGGAGGATCAGGACAAGCTCGATGCGTCAGTGAAACTGCTCACAGCCGAGGACTGGCAGTTCATGGAGAAGGGTCTCGGCAAGAAGGGCTACGTCGAGGAAGACGACCTCGAGGACGAGCCGGCGCTGCGCACCCGCCGCTACAAGGGCGCGTGCATTTTCCTGAATCGGCCGGGTTTTGCGGGCGGCCAGGGGTGCGCGCTTCACTCGATGGCGCTCAAGAAGGGCATCGAGCCGCTCGAGGTGAAGCCGGACGTGTGCTGGCAGCTTCCGATCCGTCGTACCCAGGACTGGGTGGACCGCCCGGACGGGGTTCAGATCCTCAAGACCACGATCACCGAGTACGACCGCCGCGGCTGGGGCGAGGGCGGCGACGACCTGTCCTGGTACTGCTCGGGCTCGCCCGACGCTCATGTCGGCCAGAAGCAGGTGTGGCAGTCGTACGCCCCGGAGTTGACCGAGTTACTCGGGAAGGCCGTTTACGACGAGCTGGCTCGCCTCTGCAGGCGCCGGGCCGGGCTCGGCCTTATCGCAGTCCACCCGGCAACCACGATCGCTCAGAACAAAGCTCAGGCGTAAAAACAACTTCAGCCGCCCCACACGACGTGTGGGGCGGCTGAACTTTTTCGTCGTTCTTTCAGGCTTCGAGCTTGTATCCCAGACCACGTACGGTCACGAGATGCTCCGGCTTGGCCGGGTCCGCTTCGATCTTGGAACGCAGCCGCTTCACGTGCACGTCAAGGGTTTTGGTGTCGCCGACGTAGTCCGCTCCCCACACACGATCGATCAACTGGCCGCGGGTGAGCACGCGTCCGGAATTGCGGAGCAGGTACTCGAGGAGATCGAACTCCTTGAGCGGCAACGTGATCGGATTCCCACCCACCTGGACGACGTGGCGTTCGACGTCCATCCGGACCGGTCCGGCTTCGAGGACACCGTTTTCCGAACCCAGGTCTGCCTCGTTCTCGACGCCGCGGCGCAGCACGGCCCGGATACGGGCAATGAGTTCGCGGGCCGAATACGGCTTGGTCACGTAATCGTCCGCACCGAGTTCGAGGCCGACAACCTTGTCGATCTCGCTGTCGCGGGCCGTCACCATGATGACGGGCACACCGGAACGAGTGCGCAGCGCCTTGCACACGTCGGTACCGCTCATACCGGGCAGCATGAGGTCCAGCAGCACGATGTCTGCGCCGGAACGATCGAATTCCGCCAAGGCCGACGGGCCGTCGTTGACGATGGTGGTCTCGAACCCTTCCTTGCGGAGCAGGAACGCCAGCGGATCCGCCAACGACTCCTCGTCCTCCACGATCAGCACCCTCGTCATCGTTTGGCCTCCATGCCTGTGTCTTTACTGCCTGAGTCTCGTCTACCGCTTCGCCCGGAACCGAGTGCTCCCGCGTCGCCGTCGTCGAGGTCGTCGGTCTCCTCCACATGCGCTGGTATCTGCAAGGTGAAGGTGGACCCGGTTCCTGGTTTGCTCCATACGTCGATGGAGCCGTTGTGATTGGCCGCTACGTGCTTGACGATCGCGAGCCCCAGTCCGGTGCCTCCGGTCTGGCGCGATCGTGCTTTGTCGACCCGGAAGAATCGCTCGAATACGCGTTCCTGGTCGGCTTTTGCGATTCCCTCGCCGCGATCGGTCACGGCGATGGCGACGTTGCCACCGCGCATCGAGCGACTGACCGACACCGGAGAGCCCTTGGGCGAGTATGCAATCGCATTCTCGATGAGATTGGACAGTGCGGTAACGAGCAACGTCTGATCGCCGAGAACTTCGAGTCCACTCGGATGATCGGTGGTGACGGTGATCTCGGCTGCCTCGGCCGACAACCTCGACCTCGACAACGCTTCGGAGACAACGGTATCCACGTCCACGACATCGAGGTCGGGAAGTTTCTCGGCTCCCTGCAATCGTGAAAGCGCGATCAGTTCCGTCACCATCTTGCCGAGGCGAATCGACTCGCTGTGCACTCGTTCGCCGAAGTGCCGCACCGACTCCGGATCGTCGGCGGATTCCAGCAATGCTTCTGCCAGCAAACTCATCGCTCCGACCGGGGTTTTGAGTTCGTGACTGACGTTCGCAACGAAGTCGCGTCTCGTCGCCTCCATGCGAACCTGCTCAGAATCGTCGTCCGCGAACAGGACCACGAAATTGCGCTCGTCCTTGCTGAGCAGACGCGCCACCCCGCGAACCGCGATCTTGTCGCGTCCGCGTTGGACGGTTGTGGCCGTCAGATCCACTTCGACGGGTTGCCCGGTCTCGAGCACCTTCAGGGCTGCCTGCCACGCCCGCTCGTCGACGCGGCGATTCTTGACAAGCCCCAACTCTTCCGCGCGGGGATTGAACAGCACCACGTCGTGATAGCCGTCGACAACGGCGATACCGCTCTCGGACGCCAGCACGATCAGGTCCAGGACCTGCGACATTGTCAACCCGGTCTGTTCTGCAGCACGTTCGCGGTGCCGTGAGCTCAGCCTCGGAATCAGCACACCTCCGACGAGGTATCCGATCAAGCCGCCAACCACGATCAGCAGCACTGCAGTTGCGACACTCACGGCGCAATCGTACGTTCGCGCGTCGAGTGGGTTACGGCGGGTTCGAGCATTTCCGCCCACGTCATCCGCCCGGTGGGCGGCGTTGGCGCGCCGTTCATCTGCTGTTCGCCGAAGCCCCCCGAACAGTCAGTTCGAGGGGCTTCGGAAGTCATCATGATGGCGCTACTTCGCGCCCTGATTCGCCACTGCGGCAGCGCCTGCGGCGGCCGCCTCGGGATCGAGGTAGGTGCCGCCCGGGTTGAGCGGCTGCAGGTTCTCGTCGAGGTCGTAACGCAGCGGAATGCCCGTCGGGATGTTGAGACCGGCGATGTCCTCGTCGGAAATACCGTCGAGGTGCTTGACCAAGGCGCGCAGCGAATTGCCGTGAGCGGTGACCAGAACGTTCTTACCTGCGAGCAGTTCCTGGGAGATCGTGTCTTCCCAGTACGGGATCAACCGCTTGACGACGTCGAGCAGGCACTCGGTCAGCGGCACCTCGTCGAGGTTTGCGTAACGCGGATCGGTGTCCTGGCTGTATTCGCTGCCCGCTTCGATGGCCGGCGGCGGCGTGTCGTAGCTACGACGCCACAGCATGAACTGATCGTTGCCGTACTCCTCTTTGGTCTGAGCCTTGTTCTTGCCCTGCAGGGCGCCGTAATGGCGCTCGTTGAGGCGCCAGTCGCGGACGACGGGGATCCAGTGGCGATCGGCCGCATCGAGTGCGAGGTTGGCTGTGCTGATCGCGCGGCGAAGCAGCGAGGTGTAGAGGACATCGGGCAGCAGGCCGTGCTCGGCGAGCAGTTCGCCGGCGCGCTTGCCTTCGGCCATGCCCTTGTCGGTCAGGTGTACGTCCACCCAGCCGGTGAACAGATTGAGTGCATTCCATTCGCTCTCGCCGTGGCGAAGCAGGACCAGTGTTCCGATACTCATGCCGTTCATCCTGGCATGAGTACCGGAACACGTCTTGATCAACCCTGCCGCGAAATCAGCTTTGCGCTGCTTCTGCGGTGCGCAGATCCTTGCGGAGAATCTTTCCGGCCGCGGACTTGGGGACCGTGCTGATGAAGGCGACCTTGCGAACCTTCTTGTGCGGTGAGACGCGCTCGGCGACAAAAGCGATGACGTCGGCCTCGGACAACGCGGCACCGTCCTGCAGGACGACAAACGCCTTCGGCACTTCCTCGCCCTCCTCGTCGAGTACTCCGATGACGGCGGCGTCGGCGATCTGAGGGTGGGTGAGCAGCAACGCTTCGAGTTCGGCCGGCGGAACCTGGTAGCCCTTGTACTTGATCAGTTCCTTGAGACGGTCGACGATGGTGACGACACCTTCGGCGTCGACGGTCGCAATGTCGCCGGTACGCAGGTAACCGTCGGCGTCGAGGGTGTCTTTGGTTGCCTGCTCGTTCCCGAGGTACCCGGCCATGATGTTCGGGCCCTTGCACCACAGCTCACCGGGCGCACTGACCTCACCGGAACCGGCCGCCGGGTATGCAACCTCTTCACCGGTACCCGGATCGACGAGCTTGCATTCCATGTTCGCGATGGTCGGACCGCACGAGTCGAGCGGCATGTCGTCCCGGTCGAACGGAATTGCATGGCTGACCGGGCTCATCTCGGACATGCCGTAGCCCTGACGGACCCGGCAGTTCAGGCGATCGGCGACGGCCTTGCCGAGGGCGGCATCGAGCGGGGCGGCGCCGGAGAAAATCGTGTGCACACTCGACAGGTCGTACTGGTCGACCAGTGGATGCTTCGCCAACGCGACCGCGACTGGCGGCGCGACGAAGATGTACGTCGATTTCTGCTCTGCGACGATCCGCAGAAATTCGACGAGATCGAACTTCGGCATCGTAATCAGGCTCGCGCGGGCGAAGAGCGCGGCGTTGAGCAGCACCGTCATGCCGTAGATGTGGAAGAACGGCAGGACTGCGAGAATCTTGTCGTCGGAGCCGATACCCATTCGCGGCATGATCTGGCAGACATTCGCGACAAGGTTGCGATGGGTGAGCATGACCCCCTTGGGTCGACCGGTAGTGCCTGACGAGTACGGCAGCACCGCGAGTTGGGTGGCCGGATCGAAGGAAACCTCGGGCGGCGTCGCACCTTCACCGAGCAGATCGCGCAGCGAGAGGTGACCTTCGGCGCCGTCGAGGACGATCACGTTCTCGGCGGGGATGCCGACCTCGTCGGCCGCCGCCTTGGCTTGCGGAAGCAGCGGCGAGACCGTGAAGAGGAACGTGGCCTTCGAGTCGGTGAGTTGCTTGGCGATGTCCTCGGCGGTGTAGAGAGCGTTGATGGTGGTCGCAACGCCACCGGCACGCAAGATGCCGTGGAAGACGGATCCGAACGCCGGGACGTTCGGTGAATGCAGAGCGACGACGTCCCCCACAGCGAGTCCGCGCGCAGCGAGGGCTCCAGCGACGCCGTTGATCTGCGCGATCAGCGAGGCGTACGTGGTGACGGTGCCCGAAGCGCCCTCGACAAACGCAGTCTTGTCGAGATCAGCGGGTTCGATGTTTCCGAACAGGAAGTCGTAGACACTGACGTTGGGGATGTCGACGTCGGGGAACGGACTCTTGAAGCTCAACGGTGCTCCTCGTGAAGGTTGCGCGGCAAGGTGACGAACAATTTACTGTGACTTACGGAAACAGCATTATTCCGTGATGGTAGTCACAAAGTAAAGAACACCCTACGGGACACATCGCCGACATGTCTCACGCATCACTTCTCGGCGGCAGTGTCCAATTCTTCGGCATCCGCGTTCTCTGCGTCCGCTTCTTCGATCAGATGCTTGAACGGTTGCAGGTTCGCCAGCGACTCCCCACGCGAGACGCGCCACGCCCATTCACGCTTGATGGACGAGAAGAATCCGAGTTCGAGGATGACGTTGAAATCGCCGTCCGCAGCCTCGAGGACCTGGCCGAGAACCCGATCGAGTTCGTCACCGGTCACCGCATGTTCGGAGATCTTGCCGACGAGGTAGATGTCCCCGACCTTGTCGAGCGTGTACGCCACCCCGTACAGGCGACGGTTCCGCTTGAGCAGGAACTTGTAGACACCCTCGAAGTTCTCGTCGACCTTGCGGCACACAAAGGCTTCGACCCGCACACCGTGGTTCCCGACGGTCAGCAAAGTCGACGTCTTGAGTTTGTGCTCACCGGGAAGTTCGACGATGAAATGAGTGCCGTCGCGCTTCGTGAATTCGAGTTCACGCTCGGTGAGGGCCTGCTCGATGATGTCGGAAACACTGCTCATGTACGCACTCCTCCGGTCCGCCGCAGACGCCACAGTCCCCGCGCGCGGCGGGGCGAGAAGTCACTGGGACCGGTTCCGTTGTTGTAGTTGACGCCGGCTTTGCGGTAGCTCTCGAGAAGTCCGTCCGCGGTGTGTTCCCACGAGAAGTTCTCCGCGTGACGCGGAGCGCGCTCGGCAAGAGTTTCCAGACGCGCGGGTTCGGTGACCAGCGCTTCGAGAGCGCCTGCCCAATCCTGAGTCTTGTGCCCCTGCACCAGTAGGCCCGTCTCACCGTTGCGAACGGCAACACCCAAACCACCGACGTCAGCGGCAATCACCGGAGTCCCACAGGCTTGAGCCTCGATGGCCACCAGGCCGAATGATTCCGAATAGCTCGGTACCGCAACAAGATCCGACGCCCGATACACATCGGCCAGCCGCGTCGGCGCCTGCGGCGGCAGGAAGGTCACCTGCGCTGTGATGCCGAGGGCGCGTGCCAGCTCGATCAAGACGTCCGGCTGAGCCAACCCGGTGCCGGAGGGACCACCGACGACCAGGATCCGCAGCGGCAATCCGGGATGGCGGCTGATGACTTCCGCAGCTGCACGCAGAAGGACGTCCGGCGCCTTGAGGGGCTGAATGCGACCGACAAACGTCACGATCACTTCGTTGGGATTCAGGCCGAACGACGCCCTGGCCCGATCACGATCGCCCGGACGATAGAGCGTCAGATCCGCACCAGGCGCGACGACGTCGATGCGCGTCGGGTCGGCCCCGTACAACTCGTGGAGAGCTTTGGCTTCGTCGGTGGTGTTTGCAACAAGCCGATCGGACTCGGCCACAACCTGTTGCTCCCCGATCTGCCGAGCGGCAGGTTCGGGCGTGTCCCCCTCTGCCATCGACAGGTTCTTGACGGCGGCAAGAGTGTGCGCGGTGTGGACGAGCGGAACGCCCCAGCGGTCCCGAGCCAACCAGCCGACCTGCCCGGACAGCCAGTAGTGCGAGTGAATCAGGCTGTAATAGCCCGGTTCACGACGCGCTTCCTCTCGCAGGACTCCGGCGACAAACGCGCAGAGTTGCGTCGGGAGATCTGCCTTGTCGAGGCCCTCGAACGGACCGGCGGCGACGTTGCGCACCCGAACCCCCGGTGCGGCTTCGACGACGGGAGCGTCTGCCGATGACGTCGCGCGGGTGAAAATCTCCACCTCGACACCACGTTTTGCCAACTGAATCGCGGATTGCAGGACGTAGACGTTCATCCCACCTGCATCACCGGTGCCTGGTTGCGCCAAGGGCGAGGTGTGGACCGACAGTACGGCCACCCGGCGAGGGCGCGAAGTGTGCGTGGGTGTCACGACTCCATAGTGCCCCCTCACCGGGCGCGAACTCTAACCGAGGCTGGAGACGAACGTTCTCACTTCGGACACGAATCGGGTCGGATCCTCCACGAACGGCCCGTGATCGCAGCCGTCCCAGTACGACGCCTGCGACTTCGGAATCAGCTCTTCGGCGTGCTTACCTGCACTCACGTCGACAACGGAGTCTTCGGTGCCGTGCAGAACCAGCGCCGGGATGTCGAGGGAACGGAGCAGTTCGTCGTGACCGACCGCACGGTTGAACAGTGCGGCCCGCACGCGCGGGCGGGTCGCGAGGCTCGCACCGAACAGGGCCTGCGACTGGGCCCCTTTGCCTTCCGGCGGGCCGGTGAGCGCGTTGCCGAACGCGCCGAGTGCCCGAATCGCCTCGCGGGGATCTTCCGACATGGCACCGGGAACAGCGCTGCGCATCGCCGCACCCACCTTGCCGCCCTTCTCACCGCGCCCGATGCTCGTGATCGCGCCGACCAGGACAACGCCGGCCACAGCGTGCGTTCCGTGCGCTGCCAGGTAATCGCAGATCACGAGCCCGCCGTACGACCACCCGAGCAACACGGCTTTCTCGGTGATGCCCTCGGCTGCCAGGACAGCGGCAACATCGCCGGCCCAGTTCGCGCTGTTGTCGTAACCGTCTTCGGGGGCGTCGGAGTATCCGTGGCCGCGTAGATCAACGGCGATCAACCGGTGCGAGGATGCCAGTTCGCTCAGAACCTGCTCACCCCAGCACTGCGAGGACTGTGCCCAGCCGTGCAGCAGGACCAGCGGGGTTGCTTCCGGGTTTCCGGTTACTCGGTAGACGATGGACGTGCCGTCGACGCTGACGGCTTCACGAATAGACATGCCGTCACGATAGAGGCTGTGACCGCGGCACCGACGGCAAGCGTGTACGCCGACGAGACTCCGTAGCGGTCGATCAGTTGCCCCGCCAGCGCGGATCCGAGCGCCACGCCGACACCCAGGCCGGTCACCGTCAGCGTCATGCCTTCGGTGAGTTTCTCGGGCGGAACGATCTGCTCGACAAGAGCTGTGGCGATGATGAGCGTCGGCGCGATTGTCGCGCCGGCCAGGATGTAGGCCGCTGCCAGTCCCGCGACGCTGCCGACCAGCAGGAGCGGAATACTCAGCACGGTGACGGCAATGGACGCGATCATCAGCTGTCCGCGTAGCGAGCGCGTCGGGTGCCGGGACCCGAACACCAAGCCCACGATTCCCGATCCGCCGGCAAACAGGGCGAGGACGACGGTCGCCGACCCGGGCGAGTTCTGTTCCTGGGTGAACGCGATGGCACCGACGTCGATGACGCCGAACATGGTTCCCAGCATCACCATCACGATGATGACGATCCACATCGCCGGGTTCGCGAGAACCGAGCGTCCCCGGCCCGGTATGCGCGGATGAATCTTGGGTTCCGTCGATCGCTGCGCCACCAGTAGGAGCGTGCCGACCACAAGAAGAATTACTCCCGCGAGCGGACCGGCTTCGGGAAACAGCCCGATGCTCAGACCGACCGAGAGCACCGGCCCCACCACGAAACAGAGTTCGTCGACGACGGATTCGAACGCAAAAGCTGTGCGCAACTCAGGTTTTCCGACGTAGATCGCAACCCACCTGGCGCGAACCATCGCACCGATCGTCGGGGTCGCACCGGCCGGGATCACCAGAGCGAACAGCAGCCAGTCCGGCGCTTCGAATCTCACGGACAGCAGCAGCGCACCGATCGAGATGGCGCTCACCGCAGCGGCCAGGGGCAGAACCGCGCGCTGCCCGAATCGATCCACCGTGCGGGACACCAACGGCGCTATGACGGCGCAGGACAGCGCAAATACTGCTGCGAGCGCGCCGGCCAGCCCGTAGTCACCACGAAGTTGCGAGATCATCGTCACGATTCCGATGCCGATCATCGCGATCGGCAACCGCGCGATGAAACCGGCGGCGGAGAAGGCAATGGCGCCAGGGGCGGCGAATATTTCGCGATATGCCCCCATCAGGCCTTTATCGTCGGAACTGGTCATGACTGATTCTCGTGCACCCCACAAGGTTCACAGAATATGTGCAGCCACCACAAATCCCGGCTCGAGTTGACCTGTCGGTAGCTTGCCCTACGATTGCGCGAATGAGTGTCCTGGTGTGTTTCCACGCCCATCCCGACGACGAAGTATTCATCACGGGTGGCGTCATGAGAATGGCTGCCGACGCGGGTCATCGCGTTGTTGTCGTCACGGCCACCGACGGTGCGCTGGGTGAGTATCCCGACGGCCTGTTGGACGAGCACGAATCATTGGCGGAGCGTCGCAGCCGCGAACTCGAGGCGTCCACCGATGCCCTCGGTGCCAGCCGTGTCGTGTCGTTGCACTATCCGGATTCCGGAATGGTCGGCACCCCCGAGAACGAGAACCCCGACGCTTTCTGCAATGCCGAAGTAGACGAGGCGGCCGAGCGTCTGGCAGAAGTTCTTCGCGAGGAGAACGCCGACATCCTGACGATCTACGACGCCAATGGTGGTTACGGTCACCCGGACCACATTCAGGTGCACTACGTCGGCATTCGGGCGGCTGAGCTCGCGGGCACACCGCTCGTCTACGAGGCGTCCACCAACCGCGATCACATGAAGATGCTGATGCTGGCCAATCCGGAGTGGACGGAAGAAGCGCAGCCACCGGACATCGAGACGTTCGGCCTTCCAGCCGAACAGCTCACCACGGCCGTCGACGTCAGTTCGGTGATCAGCTCGAAGCGTGCGGCCATGTACGCGCACGCCACACAGGTCGGGGATTTCGGGCCGTTCCTCGAAATGCCCACCGAGCAGCTCACCGCGGCATTCGGTACCGAGTGGTTCCGTCGACGCAACGCCCCGGACGGCCTGTCGGAAACTGCGCTTCCGCTGTAGCCGAAGCTCCACATCGGCTTCGACTTCTGGTTAGCATCGGTAGGCATGGACCTCGAACAGCTTGTCGCGAGCATGCCTTTTGCCGTTCATACCGGAGTGCAGTTGGACAGTGCAACCTCCGAAGAGGTTGTCGGGCACCTCGATTGGGACAACCACCGCACCACCGCCGGTAACGGGATGCACGGCGGCGCCTTGATGACGCTGGCAGACAGCGTCGGCGCCGTCTGTGCATTCCTCAACCTGCCACCCGGCGCCGGCACCTCGACTACCAGTTCGTCGACGGTCTTCACTCGGGGTGTCCGCAAGGGCACCGTCACTGCAACTGCCCGGCCACTGCATGCCGGCCGCAGCACCATCGCGATAGTCACCGAACTCCGGGACGACGAGGGCCGTCTGGTCGCTCAGGTCACGGCATCCCAGGCAGTGTTGGGGCCGTGAACCTTCCCGGGTACCGGTCATCCGGCGCCACCGCGCCGTACGGCAATCTACTTGCCTCGCACGATGTTGCGATGGAAGGCTATTTCTGGCGGTTCACGCTGCCGGAAAGCGGCCGCGTTGTCATTGCACTGGCCGGAATCAATCGAGCGGCCGACGGCCATTGGTCGACGCTCGCGATAGCCGCGCATCCCGGCGGTTTCCTCAGCGACACAGAGCATCCCGGCGGATATGCCGATCCTGACCGGCTAGGGGCCTATGCGGACAACGCTTTTCGCGGCACGACGGATCAGGTACACGCCGATCTCGAGACCGCGCGTCTGGACGTTCGCATCTCGAACCAGCGATTCTGGCCGCGTCGACGCTTCGGCGGTTCCAGCTATTTCCAGTCTGTTCCCGCTCTCAATCAGTACTGGCATCCGTGGCTTCTCGGTGGCAGAGCCGAGGGCGCCGCGATCATCGACGGCGAGACCTGGGATCTCACCGGAGCACAGGTGTACGGCGAGAAGAACTGGGGCAAGGGTGGTTTCCCCGAATCCTGGTGGTGGGGCCAGGCTCAGGGGTTCACCGACCCGAATGCGTGTATCGCCTTCGCAGGCGGGCAGATCAGCGCGGGGCCGCTTCGCACCGAAGTCACCGCCGTTGTTGTCGCACTGCCCGACGGAACCGTATTCCGGCTGGGAAACCCGGTCACCTCGCCCGTGACCACAGTGGTTGCCGACGACCGCTGGACACTACGCGGCCGCAATCACCTCTGGAGTGTCGAGATCGAGGGCAGCGCTCCCCTGTCGGACGCCCATATCCTCCCGGTACCTCTTCCCGCGCAGCGCCGCAACG
The DNA here is from genome assembly GCF_003023755.1 of Rhodococcus sp. AD45-ID. Classification (NCBI taxonomy): domain Bacteria; kingdom Bacillati; phylum Actinomycetota; class Actinomycetes; order Mycobacteriales; family Nocardiaceae; genus Rhodococcus; species Rhodococcus sp. AD45-ID. The sequence goes on from NZ_PYHL01000001.1 coordinate 1,142,351, forward strand.
TTCCTGGCGCACTGGAACATCTGGGTGCCACGTTGACTGTGACCGTACGTCGGCGAGGCGCTGTGTACTGGACCGACACTTCTCACCTCGCGGCCCTCGAGCACGGCGGGTTGGACCGCGCCCAATCGGAAGTCACGAGACGGGAGCAGATCGCGCCAGATCTATGAGCGCCGACGCCGCCGGATTCTTGCCGCCGCGGGCGCGCCACACCAGTTCCAAGCGGGACCGGGCCTCAGGTTCGAGGTTGATCCGATGCAACTGTCCCACTGCGGATTCCGGGATAACCGCCATCCCCAACCCCTGCGCTGCCAGCGAGACGATAATCCCGAGATTGCTGGCCTCGAGCGCAACTGTGGGGGCGACGCCTACCGCCACGCAGGCCGCGTCGAGGCACGTCCTGATACCGGTTCCCGACGGAAGGCAGATCACGGACCGCGTCCCGAGTTCCGCGAACGGCAGAGTATCCCGTTCGGCAAGTGGATGATTCGCGGCCACTCCCGCCAACAGTCGCTCATCGGTGATCACGCGGGATTCGAGGCCCTCGGGCAGCTCCCCCGCCACCCCGACAACCGCTATGTCGAAGGTTCCGTCCGCGACACCGGCAAGAAGGTTGCGTGAATCATCTTCGGCCAGAGAGATATCCAGACCCGGATGTCGGAGGTGCAGCCGAGCCAGGAGATCTGTCAGGTCAGCCGAAGCACAGGCCGTCACCATCCCGACGGAAACCGAGCCTCGGACCAAACCTTTCAGCGCGTCCACGACGTCGCGGACGCTGGCCACGGAGGCCAGGGCAGCGCGAGCGTGGGGCAGCACAGCGCGCCCCGCTTCGGTGGGACGTACGGTCCGACCGCTTCGATCGAGCAGTTCCTGCCCCAGCTCCCGCTCGAGGCGTTTGATCTGCGCACTCACACCTGGTTGAGCTACGTGGAGACGCTCGGACGCGCGGGTGAAATTCGCTTCGTCGACCACTGCGACGAAGTACTCGAGTTGCCGAAGTTCCATAACTGTTGATTCTAGCTACGAGACAAACCAGATCTTGGACTTATCATCAGCATCGCAGCACGATGGAGGCATGACAACAACAGACACAACTCGAGAAGCCCGGACCCCGGAAGACCTCGCTCGCCTCTTTGTCGAGTTCGCCAACGCCGGTGACGCCGACGCAGTAGCGGGACTCTACGAAGAGGGCGCCGTGATGGCATTTCCGCCCGGTTCGCTTACCGTCGGGCGTTCGGCCATCCGCGACGTGATCGCACAGATGCTCGCTGCCGCACCCACGTTCACCGTCGAGAAGGCGCTGCCGACGGTCGTCAGCGGTGATCTCGCGATGACCTCCACTGCGCCGGCCGACGGTACCGGCGGACGCACTCAGGTTGCGCGCCGCCAGCCCGACGGACGGTGGTTGCGGGTACTCGACCGGCCGGAGCTGTAACCGGCACAGACGAAGTCAGATTACGGCGGCCCGGCGCATCGCTGCGGCCGGATCAGCGAACAGCGAGCTCAGCGACACCACGGTCGACGCGTATTCCTGCACCCGATTCCCGAAGCCGGTGATCCGAATGTCCTTACGCTCCAGGGACGATGTCGTCGAGAAAGCCTCGGCGACATACGGCGCGCCGGCCGGGTAGTCGGTGAAAGCCTGGCCACCGAGGATCACACGATCCGGGTTGAACAGATCACGCAACAGCGCCACCGTGCGACCCAGCACCCGTGCTCGTTCGACCAGGAGTTCATGTGCCGCAGCCGAACCGGCAGAGGCCGCCGCGTACACGTCGGCGATGGTGATGCGCTCGCTACCCTGAATCACCGCGCCGCTCGACAGCGCCTGCGTCACAATCGCTCGATCGCTGATGGTCGCCTCCAAGCACCCCACGGAACCGCAGGCGCACCGAGCCGACGACCCCGTCGGCAGGTGCGCGATCGAGCCCGGTCCGCTGGACGGGGTGTGCACGCGACCCTCGAAAGTGATCGCAATGCCTGATGTTTCGCGCGCATAGAAGTACAGCGCAGTGGTCCCGGTAGCCGGTGTCTCGGTGCGATCGGCGCTCAGCAGCAATTCCGATGCGGCCATGGCCTCGACGTGCGCGGCAACCGAAACCGGCAAGCCCAATCCGGCTCCGATGACGGCGCCGACCTTTGCTCCCTTCCATCCCAATCGGGGGTGGTCGACCACGCCGGTAGCAGAGTCGACGCGTCCACCGATCGCAACGCCGACAGCCAGCGGTCGACGTTTGTGCCACCGGGAAGTGAACGATTTTGCCGATCGCGCGATAGTCGCGAGTGCAACAGATGAATTGGTGGTGGGCGTCGGGATTTCGACGGCGCCGAGCACCCGGCCCCGAATATCGCTGGCAATGATGCTGGTGACGGCTGCACCGATGTGGATGCCGACCGTCAGATACGGCTCGTGATTCACCTCGAACGGAACCTTGGGGCGACCGATGGCACCTGAGGCAATCAGATCTGCTCGCTCACGGACCACTCCGAGGTCGAGCAGGCTCGTGACCTGCCGATTGACGGTTGCAATGCTCAACCCGGAGGCCTTGGCAGCAGTGTCCCGCGAAATCGGGCCTCTCAGCCGAGCGATGCGGAGGACCGTTGCCGCCGGTCCGTCGGCGATGCGCAGCTCAGGTGCAACAACCTGAGGCCGCGGTCCGGAGAGGACGGTTCGTGATCGAAGTTGCGGGGCAGTAAGTGTGGGGGTCGACATGGCAGTCCCTTGCAGAAGGAGGAGAAAGCGCACACTTCAGCCCTCGGACCGGCATCAATGCTGGTCAAGGAAGAAAGGGTGGAGAGCGGCGCAGAAAATTAGCTGCAGAAAGAACGGCGGCAACAACACAGTTCGCGTGCCAGAGGCAGACGCGACCCCAACGCAGCGGTCACATAGGTGACGCGCAAAGCGGCAGGCTGGTCGGTCGACATAGATCCAAAAATAGCAGCTCTGCCCAGTTTCACAAATCGGGTGCGGTAACGATCACAGTGAATGCAACTATGGCCAACCGCAAATACAGCTGTTTTAGTGCTGACATGACCGGCGCAGACACCACTCCCCCACCACACGCACGCGGCTACGAGGGGTTCGGTGGCCGGATCGGCCGTACCGCAGCCGACTCGATCCCGTCTTGGCCGTCGACAGCGTCACCGGCGTCGGATGCCCCCAACATCGTGGTCGTCTTGATCGACGACATGGGATACAGCGACATCGGCCCGTTCGGATCGGAGATCGAGACACCGACCCTGGACCGACTTGCTGCACAAGGTGTTCGGCTCACCAACTATCACACGACGCCGCTGTGCTCACCCTCTCGGGCAGCGCTCCTGACCGGAGTCAATCCACATCGCGCGGGATACGGGTTCGTGGCAAACGCCGACCCCGGCTACCCGGGCTTACGGCTCGAGCTTGGTGACGACATCCTGACCCTGCCTGAGATCCTTCGCGAATCCGGTTACGCCACATACGCCGTCGGTAAATGGCACCTCGTGCGTGATGCCAACCTCGCGCCGGGTCGCAGCCGCGACTCCTGGCCGACGCAGCGCGGATTCGACCGCTACTACGGATCACTCGAAGGCCTCAATTCCTTCTACTACCCCAATCAATTGATCTCCGACAACTCCGTCGTCGACGTCGACGAGTATCCCGAGAATTACTATCTGACAGACGATCTCACCGACAAAGCTGTCAGCTACATCAAGGACCTTCGGGCACACGATGCGGAGAAGCCGTTCTTCCTCTACTTTGCGCACGTCGCCATGCACGGGCCGTTGCAAGCCAAACCCGAAGATCAAGCCAAGTACCGGGGCCGCTACAACGAAGGCTGGGACCGAATCCGTGAATCCCGCTTTGCTGCTCAGCTCGCGGCGGGACTGTTCCCCGAAGGTACGCGGCAAGCACCGCGTAATTCCGAGCCTGGCTTCGACGTTCCCGAATGGGATTCCCTGACATCGGAGCAACAGTCGCGGTTTGCCCGTTACATGGAAGTCTATGCAGGCATGGTGGATTCGGTTGATCAAAGCGTTGGCCGCATTGTCGAGACGCTCGAAGAACTCGGAGAGTTGGACAACACCATCATCGTCTTCACCTCCGACAACGGTGGCACGGCCGAGGGTGGTTCGGACGGCACGCGCAGCTACTTCGCGCAGTTCGCGCACGTGCAGGATCCCGAGTGGGTGGGCGATGTCCCGCACGACGAATCGTTGATCGGTGGTCCGCAGTTGGGGGTTCACTACCCTCGCGGATGGGGACAGACGTCCAACACCCCGTTCCGGTTCTACAAGGGCCAATCGTTTGCCGGTGGCGTCCGAGTGCCGTTTGTCCTGTCCTGGCCGGCCGGTATCAAACCGGCTGCGGCCGACAACGGCATTCGAGACCAGTTTGCCTACGTCACCGATCTGACCCCCACCCTCCTCGATCTTGCGGGCATCGACGTTCCGACCGTGCGTCATGGCCTTCCCGCCAAGGAGTTCGACGGAGTCTCGGCTGCCCACGTTCTACATTCACCGGTGGCACCGAGCTCCCACACCGAGCAATACACCGAAATGACCGGCAACCGCGGGTACTACAAGGACGGCTGGAAACTGCTGGCGCTGGCACCCGACAACATCGACGAACCCGACTGGCAACTGTTCGACGTCACCGCAGACCCCACCGAACTGAACAATCTCGCCGCGCAGTACCCGGACAAGGTCCGCGAACTTGCCGACGCCTGGGACAACTCGGCGTGGGCGAACACCGTCTTCCCGCTGTTGGGCAACGGCGTCGGAGCGGTGCGTCGGCCCGAGGAACAAGTGCTGTCGCGGCCGGTGCGAATCCTGGCAGGCACCCCAACCCTCGAGCGATACCGATCGTCTCGGCTCATCGCCTTCCGCGACTTCGACATCACCGTAGAACTGAGCGGTTACCAGGGCGGCGACTCCGGCGTCCTCGTAGCGCACGGCGACCCCCAAGGCGGGTACATCCTGTACGTCGAAGACGGCCATCTCCATCTCGGATACAACGCGTTCGGGGACTACCGAAGCATCGACACCGGGCCGCTCGCGGTGGGCAGCACCCGCATCGACGTTGCGGTGAGAGTCGCGCCGCGCCTGCGCTGGAACCTCGACGTCAGCGTCGACGGCGTTCCGGCCGGCTACCTCCGCGATCAGGTCCAACTTGTGGGCATGGCGCCGTGGACCGGCATCTCGGTCGGCGTCGATGCGCGTGGACCGGTGTCCTGGGACCTGCATGGTCGACGCGGCAGCTTCCGCTACAGCGGCGCGCTCCGAGCCGTCACGTACACCCCGGGAACCGTCCAGGTCCCGGCCCGTCACATCGAATCCATCGAGCGGGAGGCAGAGTACGCGGCCGACTAGCCCTACGATTGCGTCATGACCATTTCTTCCGATGCCCGCGTCGCTGTTGTCACCGGAGCCAGCTCCGGAATCGGCGAGGCCACTGCCCGCACGCTTGCCGATCAGGGATTTCACGTGGTGATCGGGGCCCGGCGCCTCGATCGCCTCGAGAAGATCGCCGAGGAGATCGGCGGCACTGCGCTCGAACTCGACGTCACCGACGAGGATTCCGTCGACGCATTTGCCGCGGTCCTGCCCCGCGTCGACGTCCTGGTGAACAATGCGGGCGGCGCCAAGGGCCTGGCGACAGTCATGGAGGCCGATCTCGACGACTGGCGCTGGATGTGGGAAACCAATGTGCTGGGCACTTTGCGGGTCACAAAAGCGTTGCTGCCCAAGCTCATCGACTCCGGCGACGGTTTGGTGGTCACCATCACCTCGATCGCCGCACTCGAGGCATACGACAACGGTTCCGGGTACACCACCGCCAAACATGCTCAGGCCGTTCTGCATCGGACCCTGCGCGGCGAATTGTTGGGCAAGCCCGTTCGGTTGACGGAGATCGCTCCCGGCGCCGTCGAAACCGAATTCTCCCTGGTCCGTTTCGAGGGCGATCAGGAGAAGGCCGACAAGGTGTACGAAGGCATCACTCCGCTTGTGGCTCAGGACATCGCCGAGATCATCGGCTTTGTCGCGGCACGTCCGTCACATGTGAACCTGGATCAGATCGTCGTGCGTCCTCGCGATCAGGCAGGTGCTGGACGCTTCCACCGCACTACGACCTAGCACAGCCCAACCACCTAGCGTTGTTGCCTCTTCGTGGAAACGGCGGCCATGATCGCCGTTTCCACGTCGAGGGCGGAAGCCGCAACAGCGCTGAGCGTTTCACCACCTCTCACGATGTACCTACCGTCGTCGGCAAAGTCGTTCCATTGAAAGACAACGTCACCCCGGTTCGGTCTGCTGTCTATGGCACTGCCCGACGAGATAGTGATTTCACCGATCGACGTGCGCGGCCGACGAAAGAACCTCCCCAGCTCCTGCGCTGGTCGCGGATCGTCGGCTCGACTCAGGATCGACTCTCCCGGAATATGTTTCGTGTTCCGAGCCGACGCGACCCGAACCTTCCCCGCCGGGCATTGCGGCAGGTGCGTCACCATCGCGGACACCAGCACCGACGCCCGTTGCACCGAAAGAACAACATCGGAGCCGGAATCAGCTGCCGCACCTGGCAACTGCTCAACCAGCACTCCCCACTCGCCGGCGATCGCACCGTGCAGCCGTGTCACCATGTTCATCCGGGCGCCGTGAAATCCAGACACTTCGATGCGTACAGTGGGCTCCGCCAGTATCTGCAACGCGTCGGTCATACTCTCGTCGAGAATCTGCCGGATCCGCAGTGCCGCGTTTTTCCGCTGCATAGTCAGTTCGGTCATGGTTTCGGCCGTAGGACGGAATTTCAATGGGTACGGCAATCTGTCCCGACCTACGGCTTCCCACAGAATTTGGAATTCCATTCCGGTGAAGCGCCACTGTGACTGTGTGTTCACTGCTTCAGCACCAGTGTTCACTGCCCCAGCACCGGCGGCGTGACCATCGGCAGGTCCCCGATCAGTTCGTTTCCGTTGTCGAGAGTGATGAGGTAGCCCGGCGTCTCGTGCATCTTGTCGTCGTCGCCTTGTCCGCGGCCGCCTGCCATGCCTCCCATTCCGCCGGCCATCATGCCCCGGCTACCGGCTGCTCCGAGACTGCCTGCCGCACCGCCGCGGGCACCGCTGCCGCCGGCACTGCCCAGACCGCCGCCTGCCACACTGCCGCCCAAACCACTGCCGCCCAATCCATTGGCGCCTGATCCACCGCCCGCGATGCCGCCACCTGCCCCACCTGCAGATCCGCCACCGCCAAATCCGCCACTCCCAGGTCCGCCGGTGAGACCGGTACCTCCACCAAGTCCGGAGCCATGTCCGACACCAGGGATGGACCCACCGCCGACAGACTGCGGCACAGCGGACGCCGCCGAGGTAGTCGCCGGCCCGGAACCACTTTCACTCCGGCCGATTCCCGACCCGGATACCCGTCCGCTGTCGCCGAGCGCAGCGCCTGGCGTCGCACCTGATCCACCAGCCGAAGCACCGTTACCCGCGCCGCCGACCGTCGGGTCAGTCCCGGCGCCACCTGGCGAATCAGCTGTGCGCTGTTCCAATCCGCTACCACCGCCAGATGTTTGGTAGTTGCCCGCGGCGGATGCCGCTTGCTCGTACGACATCTGATCGGTACCGGTCTGGAACGGACTACGGCCGCCGGAGGTTCCGCCGCCGGAGGTGATGGGATTGAATGCGGGCGGCAGGACGGGAACCTGATCATCGGCGCGCTTCATGTACGGCAGGTACATCTCCTTCATGACCTGGCGCGCCAGTCGCTCCGCTTCTTCGGCTTCATGTTGCGCCTGACGCCACGACTCCCCTGGAATCATGCTGATGAGCTGTTCCCCAAGCGATGCGTCGCTTGGACGCGGTATCGACTGTTTTGCCTGTCCCAGTGCGATCTTTGCTTCTTCGACTTTGTTGGCTACCAGTTGCACTCGTGTCTGAAGTTCCTGGCCGTCAGCTGAGTACGCAAGAACAGCCTCCAAGGCCGCAGATCCACCCTTGCCCTGCCAGCCGTCACCGATTGCCGATCCGACGGCGAGGTTGAAGGCCGAGATTCCATTCACAACCCGCTCCGATATCTCGGTCCAGGCCTTACTGATCGCGACAAGAATGTCGGGCTTCATCTCGTCGACATGCGCAAAAATCTGAGCATGAGACATCGCGTCGAAGGGATCGTCTTCAAGAATGGCGTGTTCGCTGTACTCCAACGCCGTCGCCCGCGGAGTCAGTGCATCGCGGATTGCCCAGTTCACTTCGCGTTCCAGGTCGGCGACCTTCGATGCTTCGGCGATTGTGTCGTCGAACTCGCCGCGATCGTCGGTGAAATGTTGGAGCACAGCGGTCGGGGCCAATGCCACATCGGCGACACGACCGGGCACCGATGCCACAAGGGCGAGACCATCCGCCACAACATCATGAAGACTCACGACTATCCCCCGAATTCATCCGTGTCTACCTGGATAGACGCATCGGTGATGCCAGGGGTTCCGCCGACAGAAAAGATTCTTGCGGCTCAGGCGAACGCGGACATGGACTTCCAGGTCGGGAGATCGATCGCCCAGTCGTAGATGTCGCCGTCGGCGGCGGAGAGGTCGATCGACGTCCCGGTCACCTCGACGGGGTCGCCGTACAGCGCGGTTCCGAAATACTCCTGCGCATCCGACATCGAGAGATTGATACATCCGTTGGTGACGTTCGACGAACCTTGAACTCCCGTGGTTTGCGGGTTTGCGTGGATGAACTCACCGTTGTTGGAAATGCGAACGGCCCACCGTTCGCGGACGTTCTCGTAGAACGGCGGATTGGACATGAGGAAATCTTCGTACTTCTCGGTCACCATGTGGATGCCGCTGCGCGTGACGTTGCGGGCCTCGTTGCCTTCGCCGTAGCTGACGGGGATGTCCATGATCGTCTGGCCGTCGCGGACGACCTGCATACGGTGGCTGGGCGCGTTTGCCTTCACGATCTGACTACGACCGATAGTGAAATCGAGAGTGAGGTCCTGATCGCCGTAAGCGCCGCCGCCGTAGTTCAGTCCGTACAGCTTCGCGTCCAGATGAACGACGGTTCCCGGGACCCAGTACTCGGCGGGACGCCAATGCGCGCGCGAGCCCCCGTTATCGTCCGGCAGCCACGCCCATGAACCTGCGGTCGCCGGAACGCTCGTGACAACAAGCGCCTTCTCCACTGCTGCTTTGTCGACGACGGAGTTGTCGAACTGGAGGGTGATCGGCGCTGCTATTCCGACTTCCTGACCGTCGGCGATGTTGAGGGTGCCGCCGGTCTGCGAATCGGGTGCCAACGTTGTGAAACTGCCCTCGACGGGAACGGTTTTTCCGTCCGTGCCGGTGGCGGAACCAGACCACGAATACGTGGCCGCGTACCCGAGAGCCTCGCTGACGACGTAAGACGTCCGGTCCGCAGACAGCTGACCTGCGACGGGGGTACCCGCCGAGTTGTTCAGCGCAACCTCGTCGAGAGTGCCGCCGGTGACTGTGACGGATACCGGGGCGATCGGGCTGACGTCCCTGGCACCGACAACCGGCGTCTCGACAACCTGCGCAACGGGTGCCTTGTCAGCTGGTGATGCCTCGCCGGCCGTCTCGGCGCCACCGATGGTGCATCCCGCAACAGCGAGCATCGCCGCAAGCAGAACAGCTACCAAAGCAGCAAGACGCGAACGTTTTCTCCGAATACCCAGCTGATGCACCTCAACAGGCTACCCGCGCTAACGATTGTCAGCTCATATCCGGCAACCCACGGTGACCGGTTCCGGCTCGAGACGCACACCGAACGCGGCGTCCACGCCGTCTCGCACGGTGCGGGCGAGAGCCACGATGTCCGAGCACTTCGCGTCGCCGCGGTTTGTCAGGGCGAGTGTGTGACGAGTCGACAACCGAGCCGGCGCGTCCTCGCCCGGGTATCCCTTGGAAAAGCCGGCTCGTTCGATCAGCCACCCCGCCGACAGCTTGGTTCCGCCGACCCCCGGATACTGCGGGACAGTCACATCCCCGAGCTGCGTCGTAATAGCGGAAAGAACTGCGGGCAACCGATCCTCGGGCACAACCGGATTGGTGAAGAAGGAACCCGCGCTCCACGTGTCGTGATCGTAAGGGTCGAGCACCATCGCCTTACCGGCGCGCAAACCCAGAACAGCTTCGCGGACCTGCGACGACGGCAATCGATCACCTTCCTGAGCATCGAGTGCCGTGAACAGTTCCCGGTAAGCCAGGGGCGCGCTCAGTCCATCCGTTGTCGCGTCGAGTTCGACCGCCAGAACCAGCGCTGCGTCCGAATGCTTGAGGACGCTCGAGCGGTAGCCGAGTTGCAGAGTCGACGGATCGACCCAGGACACCTCTCCGGTGCGGCGATCGAGCAACTGGACCCGCCGAAGTCGCGAGCCCACCTCGACGCCGTATGCGCCGACATTCTGCACCGGGGTTGCGCCCGTCGAACCAGGGATCCCCGACAGGGCTTCGAGTCCGCCCAATTCCGCGGCGACGGATTGACCGACCACCTCGTCCCACACGGCGCCTGCCTCTGCGACAACACGATCCGTGTCGAGGGTCACCGTGGTGTTCGCCACACGAACCACAACTCCGTCGAAACCCTCGTCCGAAATGACGAGATTCGACCCGCCCGCCAAGATCAGCGTCGGCACGTTTTCACGATCGAGAAGCCGAACGACGTCGACCAGAGACTGCGTCGTCGGGCATTCCGCGAGCAGCCGCGCAGGTCCTCCTACCCGGAGCGTCGTCAATCCGGACAGGTCAATGTTCTCGGACACGAAAGCGCCGGAATCTACGACGCGTTGGCCAATGGTTACGTCCCACACATCGGTAAACGGTAGCCTCCACAATCGTGAGCCGTCGCATCGAGCATTCATCGAAGTACACCGTCCCCGTCGCCAAGGTCCATGAGGCGGTGACGTCGGAGCAGTACTGGCGTGACCGTATCGCCGCAGTAGGTGGCCCTGGCGCCACCATCGACGAACTGACTGTCCGGGACGAAACCGTCGCAGTCACCATGTCGCAGGTCATTCCGGCCGAGCACCTTCCCTCCATGGTCTCCAACTTCATCAAGGGTGACATCGTCATCAAGCGCAGCGAGACCATCGCACCGCTCAACGGCGGAACCGCGACGGGAACCTTCTCGGCGCACGTCGACGGCGTCCCTGCCCGCATCGAGGGCACCCAGGTGCTCAGCGGAGACGACACGGGTTGCACCTTGAGTGCCACCGGTGAGGTCGAGGTCAAGATCCCGATTTTCGGCGGCAAGATCGAAAGCGCGATCGTCGACGAGGTCACCCGTCTGATCGAGGCGGAGCAGGACTTCACGCGGGACTGGATCGCAAAATAGGGCATTGCGGGCGGGGTAGGTTTTTTCTGTAACAGCAGGTAGCCGGTATCGTTTGCGATCATGGCTCGACGCATCGACTACTCCGCCCGCTACCAGCACTCCCCCGAACAGGTCTACGAAGCACTGACCGATCGCGGATACTGGGACGCCCGGGTCGAGGAGATGCGCAAGCATTCCGAAAATCGGGTGGAACATTTCGAGGTCAGCGATTCCGGAATCGAACTCGTCCTGCACCACGTCCTGCCCCGCACCGATCTACCCGATATCGCGCAGACCGTCATGCGCAACGATCTGATCATCACGCGCACCGAGTCGTACAGCCCGTTCGGTGACACGGTAACCGGAACCTACGAGGCCTCCATCCCGGCCGGACCGGGCAGTCTCACCGGAACCATGGAACTGTTCGGCACCGAAACAGGATGCACCTTGCGGACGTCGTCGGAAGCCAAAGTGCACATCCCCTTTGTCGGCGGGAAGTTGGAAGAGCTGATGCTCACCAATCTTGTCGACCTGTTCCGCACCGAAGCTCAGGTCACCGCGACCTGGCTCGCCGCTCGCTGACCCCCGGTGAGGACTGCTCCACCCCCGAAGATCGAGGGTGTCATCACACGCGGCACAACCGGCATCAACCGTCTGCGGCGCAGCGACCGCTGGCTCGTGCACAACCGGGCCGTTCAACGGGCACTGCACGACGCTGCCGACCCATTGATCGTCGACCTCGGCTACGGCGCCCGCCCCGACACGACGTTCGAGATGGCCGACCGCCTCACCGCAGTACGACGCGACCGCCGGGTCATCGGACTCGAAATCGACCCCGCCCGCGTGGTGGAAAGCCGCAACGGAGTCAGTTTCGCGCGCGGCGGGTTCGAATTGGCCGGCCTGTCACCGATTTTCGTTCGCGCTTTCAACGTTTTGCGCCAGTACCCCGAAGACGCGGTGGAATCGGCGTGGTCGCACATTCAGTCCGGTTTGGCGCCTGGCGGTTTGATCCTCGACGGGACGTGCGACGAGCTGGGGCGTCGGTGCGCCTGGGTGCTGCTCGATGCGCACCGACCCCTGACTCTCACCTTGGCGTGGGATCCCTTCGACATCGAGAAACCGTCGGACATCGCAGAACGGTTACCCAAGGCCCTCATTCACCGCAATGTTCCGGGAGAACCGATTCACGCGCTACTCACGGCCGCGGATCGCGCGTGGGCCACTGCGGCGCCCCATGCGTCGTTCGGCCCCAGACACCGCTGGGCTGCGGCACTGGAAATACTTCGTGGGCAGGGCATTCCGGTTCAACCGGCGCGGCGACGCGTGCGTGACTGCATCCTGACCGTGCCATGGCACGTTGTAGCCCCGAACCCCTGACCTCACAGACACGAAGCGCCCCGCCGCGGAGATGTTCTCCGCGGCGGGGCCTTTCGTCAATGCTGCTTCGAGCTAGGAACCGAAGATGGCGCCCAGGTCTCCGAGCGAACCGGTCGGAGCGCCGGTGCCAGGCTCTGCCGTTACTTTGACGGTGACGCCGGCCTGCGTCTCGGAACCGAGGTATCCGTCAGTTCCGCTGAACACCGCGGTGATCCGACGATCGCCGACCTCGGTGAAGGCATGCGAGAGTGTCGCCTTACCGTTCACTACCGCAACCGGTCCGCCGATCGGGGTGGCGCCGTCCATGAACTGAACCGTCCCGCCGTTGAGCGTGGGTACAACGGCAGCAGCCAGATCTACCTTTGCGCCCTTCGTGGCGGACGCCGGAGCGCTCACTGTGATGGACGTTTCCTGATCTTCTGCGGCCGGAGCCGTGACCGAAATCGTCTGCACGACCGAGGTAGAGGTGAGGAATCCGCTCGCACCCGAGTACACCGCCGTGATGTCGTGAGTACCGACGCTGCCGAACTCATGCATCATCGACGCCTTGCCGTCGACAACCACCACCGGCGAACCGAGAGTGCCCGAACCGTCCTTGAACTGCACCGTGCCACCTGACGGAGCCGGCGTGACCGTCACGGAAAGACCCACTGCCGTACCGGTTTTTGCGTTCGCGGGAACAGTCAAGACCGTCTGGGTCTGCTGATCGACGGGAGCCGGCGCGGCGACCTTCACAGTCTGAACGCTCGAGGTCGAACCCAGGAAGTTCCCCGAACCGGAGAACACTGCGGTGATGTTGTATTCACCGGCGTCGTTGAACGTCGGTGTGATCGTGGCTTTACCCAAGGCGTCTACGGGAATCGGCGAGCTCATATCTCTGGCCCCTTCCCTGAACTGCACCGTGCCGCCCGCAGCGCCGGTCGACACCGTGGCAGTAAACGACAATTCCTCTCCTGTCGAAGCGCTCGACGGACCGACGAGGGTGGTCGTGGTGCTCTGCTCGACCACGACGGGAGCGACCGTCAAGGTATGCGGCGTCGACGTCGAGGTCTGGTAAAGACCGGAACCGGAGTACACCGCCACGATCGAATGCTCACCGGCTGCATAGGAACCCGTCAGCCAGGCCTTGCCGTTGGCGTCGACGGTCGTTGCGCTACCGAGATCGGTTGTGCCGTCCTTGAACTGCACCGTGTCGCCCACCGGAACAGGCGAGACCGAAGCCTCGAGAGTCACGGACTCACCTGCGTCCGCAGTCGTTGGGCCGGTGATCGTGGTTGCCGTGGACTTGTCCGCTTCGGACACAACGACGTCGACTGCCGACGACGTCGAGGTTGCCACCTTCGTGTTGCCGAGGTACTTGGCCGTCACGGTGTGTGTGCGGACGCCGGTCGGTGTCCAGGTAAGTGTGGCAACACCATTGGCCAGCGTGCCGGCGCCGATCGTGGTGCCACCGTCCAGGAACTCCACCGAATCACCGTCGGCGCCACCGGTAACCGTCGCCTTCAGCGGAACTGACTGCCCCAACTGCACGCCATTGGCCGGGGACAACGTCGTCGTCGACACGTTCTTCGCGACGCTGATCGACGGACCGACACCCTTGAGCTGCCCCGACCCCAAAGTCCCACTCACATGCAACTCAGTCGTCAAATCCACACCACGAGCACAACCCGCACCGACCGTATAACTGAACTCAACCGTTCGGTACTTCGGATTGATCAGACCACCATCCCAGTAAACCGCCCAACTGCCAGAGATCTTCGCGTAGTCGGCAGCAACCTCGACCTTGTCACGGCCGATCGCCGAACCGTCAACCTTGGCCGAATCCGTCACATAGGTAAGACAATCCGGATGAACATCCTTGACCTGCTGCAAGTATTCGAGGGAACCAGTTCGAGTCAGTACCGACTTCACGGTAATCGTCTCACCCACACTGGGCGTTCCGTTCGAAATAGTGCGCACAACCTGGTAACCGTGCACATTTCCCTCCGCCGTCACCGGAGCAGCACCCGCGACACTGACACCCGCAGCCGCGACGAAGCCCGCAGCAACAGCAAACACACTCACACCACCGACAACACGGCGTGCAAAACCAACAGACATAGATTTTCCTTCTCGAGAATCGAGCGATATGGGTGATGCCCCACCGCTTCACGCGGACGGGGCATCACCAGGTGTCGAATGCCTTAGGAGCCGAAGATGTTTCCGAGGTTGCCGAGCGAACCTGTTCCGCCGGTACCGGGCCCTCCGCCGTCGACGGGTGCTGCGATCTGAACGGAGACCTGATCGGCCGAAGCCGTCACTGTTCCGGCGCCCGAGTACTCGGCCGTTACGACGCGCTGGCCCTGAGTTGCCGGCGTCCACGAAATGCCGGCCTTACCGGAAGAATCGACCGTTGCAGTGCCGATGACCGACTCACCGTCCTTGAAGGTGACTGTGCCACCGGCGTTTGCCGGGTTGATCTGAGCCGAAACGGTCTGCGCAACACCGACTTGACCCGCTCCGGCGCTGAGAACTGTTGTGGAATTTGTCGTTCCGACTGGTTGCTCGGCAACTGTCGTACTCGCTGTGGCGCTCGACCCGGTGACACCGGATCGGCCCGCGAACACAGCTTCAACCGTCTGCGCGCCCGCAACCGTCGGAACCCAGGCGTAAGTGGCTTCGCCATTGCCTGCGACCGGCACCGAAGCCAGAACCGTGGCGCCGACCTTGAATGTCACCGTCCCACCCGTTCCCGGCGCAGACACCGTCGCCTTGAGGGTGGTCGACTTACCCACCTGAGCGCCCGAGATCGGTGCCAGCGCGGTAGTCGACGGAGAATCAGCCTGCGAGACGTTCACGTTCAGCGCCGCCGATGTCGACTCGACAGCTCTCGCGGTGCCGGCGAACTTCGCGGTAATCGAGTGATTCCCACGAGTGGTCGGTGTCCAGTCAAGTGTGGCAACACCATTGGCGAGCGTGCCGGCGCCGATCTTGGAACCGGCGTCGAAGAACTCCACCGGATCACCGTCGGCGCCACCGGTCACCGTCGCGCTCAACGTCACCGGTTGCCCCACCTGGGCACTGCTGACCGGCGACACGGTGGTCGTCGAGACGTTCTTCCGAACATTGATCGACGGACCACGACCGCTTGTCGTGTCATTCACCCAAGCCGAACCGTCGAAATGCACTGTGCTCGCCAAATCATTACCGCGCTCACACCCTGCGCCGACCCGATACTGAAACTCGAACGACTTCGTATTGTTCTGATACAACGGCCAATCGGTGATGCTCGCGCTCACGCGCACCGAGTCAGTGCTCACCGGAGTCTCCGGCGCGTACGCCTTCCCGTTCACCTTCGCCGAACCCGCGACATACGTCATGCACGACGGATGAAAATCCCGAACCGCGTACAGATAATTGACCACAAAGTCGGTCCGCTTGAATACCGTGGTGGAGGTGATCACATCACCTTCGGACGGCGTCCCGTCACTGATTGTTCGAGTGATTTTGTAACCACTCGAATTGAACTCAGCCGTCACCGGAGCAGCCCCCGCAACCCCGACACCCGCAACCGCCACGAAACCCGCAGCAACAGCAAACACACTCAGACCACCGACAACACGGCGAACACCACTCACAGACATCCCTCTCGACGACGGAGCAGACAGGCGTCCAGTACAGGTGTCTAGGACAAGTGTCCATCTGCTTTGATGCCGTGACGTTATCCCTTTGCCTGTAACGCAACTACCCTTTTCGCCAAATTGGTGCATTTGGCACAAGGTCGGTTACCACTACAGGCTTGCGGTGAGTGCCAATTCCACGCGAACAGCCACGTCGACGGCGGCGTTCTCGCACGAGCGGTACAACTCATGGGCGTCGAGTCGACCGATCGCGACGCCGTCGGACACCACTTCGTTGAGCAGGTCCTGGGAAATGCCACCCGACGCAATGTCGAGGACAGTACGCACCGGCGTCGTAATTCGAATGGCTCCGAACTGCTCGCATTCCGATTCCGCGAGCAAGCATCGGTGCAGAGCAAGCTGACGAGTCGGCGCCGAAACGGGCACTCCGACGGACAAGTGCAGGAACCGTGGTTGTAAGTGGCCGAGACCGTGAAGTTCGGCAGCGCTGTAGTGCGAAACGGTTGCTCGGCCGGCAAACCACGTACACCATTTGGCAAACTCGTCCATCGCGGTGCGGCGCACCCGATCCAGCCGGAACAGCCCCGGACACTCCGAAATCCAGGTTCCGGATTCCAAGAGCCAGTCCCAGTCACTGCCGGAAAAACCCAGGGCGGCGGCCTGATCAGTCGCAACAAACCCACATTGGCGCAGTGCCAACGATTCGAGTGCTTCATAGTCTGGAGCCATGACCACCTCCGGTGACCGTCTGGAGCGCTTTTCCGCCAGGCTACGGCATTCTGTGTTTCAGATCACAGTATCGGATGGGCGCGTATTCACAGAGTTCGTTCAGAGTCGTCGGGAAGAATCCCTGAGATGACTGTCGCAGCAAACAACGCGCCCCCGCGCAATCGTGTGCTCATCATCCTGCTCGTCGTGATCGCTGTACTGGTCGCAGCGCTTGTCGGCGGAGAACTCTACGTTCGCAATCAAGTCAAAAGCTGCATGGCCGACCAGTTTCAGAGTGAACTCGGCTCGCAGGTAGACGTGGGCTTGAGCTGGAAGCCTGTCCTGCTTCAGGCCATCGACAAGAAGGTCCCGTACATCACCATCGACAGTGACGATTCGTCATTCGGGCCGGCAACGGGAATGCAGGTCCACGCAAAGGTCAACGACATCAATCTCCAACCGTCCGACGGAAACAGCGGAACCATCGGAAGCTCGAGCGCCGATGTCACCTGGTCCACTGCCGGAATCCTGGCCACCCTCCAGGAACAGACCTTCGGCGGACTTGTCACCGGTGTCACGGCTGATTCCGCCGCGGGAACTTTGGCCTTCGACGTCGGACCGGCAGGTCTCGCGAAGCTCACGGTCAAGCCGACTATCTCGAACGGAGTTGTCGACGTACAAACCGTCGGCGCCGAGATCCTGGGATTCGGACTTCCGACCGACCTGGTCGACGGCATCGTCCAGACTCTGACCGACAGCCTGCAGACCTACCCGTTGGACATGAAGCCCACCGAGCTCACCGTTACCGATGACGCGATCGAGATTTCACTCGAGGGCGGCGCCTACGCGATGCCCGTTGCCAATGCCTCGGCCCAGAATGCATCCGCAGTCCCTGACAGCTGCGGAATTCTCACCTGATCTCTACCTGTTATCGGACTTTTCCGACTGATTTCGAATAACCGTTCTATTCGAACAGAATTTCGATTACGGTTGGGGAATGTTCGATCCGGGGGTGGGGAGTTTCGGTATCTCGGCACAGCTGAGTGGTACCGAAACCGATTGCGCCCTGGTTGATTTGATGGCCCAGTTGCATTCGTGTGAAGCGATGTTGGTCGAGCGGAAACTGGCGGTGGTGGCGGAGTTCTTCACCCGCCGCAGCGCTGAGCATGTCGACGGCGGAACGTGGACGTCGTCGGCGCACGAGTTGGCCGAATCCGAGGTCGGCGCAGTCCTGACGATGGGCCGTGCTGCTGCCGGGAAGCTCATCGGTTTGGGTTTTGCGTTGAAGACGCGGTTGCATCGCACGCGGGCGGCGATGGCCCGCGGCGAACTCGATTTCTACCGGGTGGGGTTGATCGAGTCCGCGACCGCGAATGTCGGTGACGAGCTGATCGACGAGGTCGAACGCTTGCTGCTCGAGCAGGTGTTGGCTCCACCCGTGGACGGCGGTACCGGTTTGACGGGTCGGCGGTTGACGGCGGCGATCGACCGGATCGTCGCCCGCGTCGATCCGGAAGGAATGCGAGAACGACGCCGCCGAGCCCTGGCGGACAGGTTCGTGGGGGTCAGCGCCGCCGAAGACGGCATGGCCCGCATCCTCGGCAGCATCCCGGCCGAACAAGCCCGCGCCTTCGACGGCCGATTGCGGGAATTGGCGATGTCGGTGTGCCGCCATGATTCCCGTACGTATGAGCAGCGCCGAGCCGACGCGTTGGGCGCTTTGGTGAGTGGTTCGACGGTGTTGATGTGCGACTGCGAGCGCGGTGATTGCCCGCAGGACCGTAGCGGTCTCGTTATTGTTCGTAGGCCGTTGGTGCATGTGGTGATACACGATTCCGCCCTGCGCGCAGGATCGGATGAACCTGCGCATCTCGACGGGTACGGGGTGATCAGTGCTGAGCATGCCCGCGACATCGCGAAAGACGCAGACGTTCGGGAAGTGCGAGTCCCGGCAGATGCTGAACCCGAACCGACACCTGTGCCTGCGTCGGCGTTTGTGTACCGCCCCCGGGCCGCACTCGACACCTGGCTGCGGGTCATCGCGGGCAGCTGCCAATGGCCGCACTGTGATGTCCCGGCCTGGAACTGCGACCTCGACCACAACGATCCGTTCAACCACACCAACCCCGCGAAGGGCGGGAAGACGGTCGCGTCGAATCTGAGCGCGTTCTGCCGCAACCACCACCGCCTCAAGCACTCCGGGAAGTGGCAACTGGACCCGAATCCGGATCGCAGCATCACCCTGACCTCACAGACCGGGCGTTGCTACCGCACCAGGGCTGCCGGACTACTCGCGGGGATGCAGGAACCACCGCCACCGGAAGGCGGCAAACCGCGACGAACACGACTGGAAAACAAAGCCGCCCACATCCGAAGTGAACGCAAACATCGCCGCGTCAAGATTCAAAACCGGGCGGCGAAGAATGCGGAACGCAAACGGCGGCAAACCTTCCCGATCTCCACACCCCGAAAACATGTGCCCCGAAAGCAGGTGCCCCACAAACCCGTCGACTACGGCAACGACCCGCCACCGTTTTGAATCAGGTCTGAATCACTTCCGATCGGGTAATCCAGTGCTACTCCCCCAGACCGTCGAGCACAGCACGGGTTCCCGAAAGCCCGAGGCGGGTGGCACCGGCAGCGATCATGTCGAGTGCTGCCTGCGTCGTGCGGATTCCACCGCTGGCTTTGACTCCCACCGACGGCCCGACGGTTTTGGCCATCAACGCAACAGCCTCGACGCTTGCCCCGCCGGCGGGATGGAAACCTGTGGAAGTTTTCACGAAGTTCGCGCCCGCATGTACTGCCGCGCGGCAGCATTCGACTATCGCTTCGTCGGGCAGTGCCGCAGTCTCGAGGATCACCTTCAGCACCGCGTGCTCGCCCATGGCTTCACGGACGGTGAGTACATCGGCAAGCACAGCGTTGTAGTCACCGGCGAGTGCTGCCCCGACATCGATGACCATGTCGATCTCGCGGGCACCTTGATCAACGGCAAGACGAGCCTCGGCACCCTTCACCAAGGAGTGATGCTTGCCGGACGGAAAGCCGACCACAGCGGCGGTGATCAGACCGTCGGCCCGGATCGGCAGCATCGACGGTGAGACGCACACAGCGAGAACGCCCAATTCCCGGGCCTCGTCGATCAACGCCGTGACGTCAGCGGCCGTGGCTTCGGGTTTGAGCAGGGTGTGGTCGACCATTGCGGCAACCTGTGAACGAGTGAGCGCAGCGTGGGCCATGAAAGAAAGCTTGGCATACGACCATGCGTCGAGCGGCACTGCGACACCTGAGAGACTAGGCGGTATGACCGCTGCACCCTCGACTGATGATCGACGCTACGTACTCTCCCTCGGCTGCCCGGACACGACGGGCATCGTCGCGCGCATTTCGTCTTTCCTCACCGATGTCGGTGGCTGGATCGTCGAAGCGGCGTATCACGCTGACGCGGACACCGGTTGGTTCTTCACTCGTCAGGCAGTGCGGGCATCGTCGGTGAGTATCAGCATCGAGGAACTGCGTGAGCGTTTCAAGGCCGTTGCCGCCGAGATCGGACCCGAAACCGAGTGGACGCTGCACGATTCGGGGGCTCCCAAGAAAATCGTCCTGCTGGTGAGCAAGGAAGGTCACTGCCTTCACGACCTCCTCGGACGCGCGGCCGGCGGCGAACTCCCAGCCGAAATCAGCGCCGTCATCGGAAACCACGAGGATTTGCGCAGCGTGACCGAGCGTCACGGGATCGACTTCCACCACGTTCCCTTTCCCAAGGACCCGGCGGAACGCGGACCGTCCTTCGAGAAGGTGCGCGCCCTGGTCGACGCCCATGACCCGGACGCGGTTGTCCTGGCTCGGTTCATGCAGGTTCTGCCGCAGTCACTGTGCGAGCACTGGGCGGGCCGCGCGATCAACATCCATCACAGCTTCTTGCCGTCGTTCATCGGGGCCCGCCCGTACCACCAGGCTTTTGCTCGGGGTGTGAAGCTGATCGGTGCGACGTGCCACTACGTCACCGCGGAACTGGATGCCGGCCCGATCATCGAGCAGGACGTGATCCGCGTCGACCATGCCGACGATGTTGCCGACATGGTCCGCCAGGGTCGCGATATCGAAAAGCTTGTTCTTTCCCGCGGTTTGCGCTGGCACCTCGAAGATCGGGTGTTGGTGCACGGCCGCAAGACTGTGGTGTTCAGCTAGAGATTGCGCAACCGCACGATCTCGCGGTCGAATTCGTCGATGCTCTCGATGGACGACATGTGACCGACACCGGGAATCACGATCAGCCGTTCGAGGTTGCCTGCTTCGTCGAGCACCTGCGCGAGTTTGCGTGCGTGGACGGGTGGCGTGAGTCGGTCGAGTGATCCGACGAGCACGGTGGTCGGCACTTCGAGATTGTCGAGTCCCTCGTGAATGTCGAGAGTGCTCAGGGCCGCTCCCCAACCGCCGCGGATGCGCGGCTTGCACTCTCGAACGATGTTCTCGCAGAACTGAACTTCGGCTTTGGTGGCGTTAGGCGACATCGAGACGTACTGGATCGCCTTGGTCATCGCGCCCGAGGACACGAATGGCACGGGCGAGCTGAGGATGGCGCGGCCGACCGGAACCGGCACCCGCGGGAAGCGTTCCGGCAGCGGAATCACGATGGTTTCGGCAATCAGACGGTCACTTGCCGTGCTGGCCAGCATTACCGCCGACGCGTACTTCTTGACGTCGCCGGGGTGCTTTCCGGCCCACGCGATGATGCTCATGCCGCCCATGCTGTGTCCGACGATGACGGCTTTCTTGTCTTCACGGACGGTCGCTCCGAGCACTGCCGAGAGGTCGTCGGCGAGTACGTCGGGCCCAAGCGGAAGAGTGCCGACAGTACTGCGTCCGTGTCCGCGCTGGTCGTACGTGATGACCCGGTACTCGCCGGCCAGCGCGTTGACCTGTGGGTACCAGAATTCGGTTGAGCAGGTCCAGCCGTGACTGAGAACAATGGGATCACCGTCGACGGGGCCGTATGCCCGGATGTTGATGATCGCGCCGTCTTCGGTGGTCAGTTCGCTGATGTCCGCTTTGAACGTCGGGGTCTGCAAGAGTGCGTTCGGTTCGACGTCGGCAACGAGAGTGAGCCCTCTGGTGGAGCTACGACGACGGATAGCGGCGACGGCTGCCGCAAACGCTCCGGCTCCGGCAACTCCGGCCAATACCCGGAGTGTGGTGGTTCGCGAACTGCTGGACATGCATGTACTCCTGACTGAATTCGAAAGAAAATCGATACGGATGATGGGTGTCAGATGATGTGCGCTCGGCGCAGCAACATCGTTGACGGGCCGCCGATCAGGCCGACCTCGGTAAGAAACTCGACGGTATTCGCGCATCCTCGACGCACCATGTCGTGGTAGTGGACATTGTTTTTCGCGGCGTGGATTGCCGCTTCGGCGTCGAGTCCGGCGGCTGCGTAAACGTTCTTGTTCACGAGGCTGGTGACCACGAAGTAAGCGGTGACGGCAAGGACGAACCGGACGCGGGCTTGCTGGAACCGGGTGATGTTGGCTGCTCGTCGGACGGTTTCCTCGCGGGCGAATCTGATGTGGCGGGCTTCTTCGACCACGTGGATTCTGCTGACGGTTCGGGTGAGCGGTTGTACTCGGGTGTCTCGCATGAATTCGCGTTGCATCATGTCGAGGATTTCTTCGGCGAAGAGTGTTCCGCCGTAGGCCAGGGATCCGGTGGCCGTGGCCTTGAACGGGCGCGCGGCGGTGCGGATCCAGGTATTCGGGCGGTAGGACGGGACGCCGAATTTGGCTGCGGAGCGCGCAAACATCGTGGAGTGCCGGCATTCGTCGGCGATTTCGGTGAGCGCAAATTGCACGTGCGCCGTGGAAGGATCGTGGAAGTAGATGTCGCGGACGAGCATCTGCATGAGGATCATTTCGAACCAGATGCCGGTGCCGGCGATGCTGGCGGCCTCGTGGATGGTGAGCGTGATGCGTTGTTGCTGCGTCATCTCGTCCCACATCGGCGTGCCGTAGAGGCTGCACCACTCGGGGCTCATCCCGTACAGGTCGTCGGGGACGGGAGCTTCCCAGTCGATTTCGATCAACGGGTCGTAGGACGTGCGGGCAGCCGAGGCAAGGAGCTTGGACGCTGTTTCCTGGCGGTCACCGGCACGCGTCAGTCGGGATGGGCGCCGATCGTTCGTAGATCGGTCATGCTCGACAGACATCGCAGTTCACTCCCCACGAGGACCGGCAATCTATGTGTGACTGCCGTTAACCCACAATAGCACCGCATAGTGCCACCCCGGTGGGGACGAACTGCGAAAGACGCGCTACCAGCGCGGACCGCGCTGGATGTCGTCCACGCGAGGCCGCACGTCAACGAGATAGACGCAGATTGCGACTACCGCGATGATGCCCAGCATTCCCACCGGAGACGTCACCAACAACACCAAAGCCGCGACGACAAGGATGCCAAGCCAGATCGGCTTGGTCAGCTTGTTGACTGCGGTGAACGCGTCAGGGCGCTGCCGCACGGCATGCACGATCGCGAAGACAGCACCTGCCAAGGCAAGCAACTTCAGTGCGAGAAAAATCAGGCCGATAATGCCATCCACAGCTACCACGTCTTACATCCTAGTTTCCGTAGTCCGACATCACGAACAGAAGGCTCCTGCACCCGAGAGCGCAGGAGCCTTCTCACTTGTCGAGCCTGCCGATCAAGCCTTCTTGGTCGGTGCAGCCTTCGTTGGTGCAGCGGTCTTGGCCGGAGCAGCCTTCACCGGTGCGGCAGCAGCCTTCGCGGGAGCAGCCTTCGCCGGCGCAGCCTTGGCCGGTGCAGCCTTGGCGGGTTCAGCCTTCTTGGCAGCGGCTGTTGCGCGCTCCTGGACGTCGGATGCGGCAGCGGTCACGCGAGCTGCAGCTTCCTTGGAAGCCTCGTCTGCCTGGTCGCCGAGGTCGAGGACCTTGAGCGCAGCTTCGTCGCCCACATCGGCGATCTTCTCGCCGGCGTCGGAGATCTTCTCGCCAACCTCTTCGGCGGTGTCGGAGATGCGTCCGGCAGCGCGGCCGGCCAGCTTGGCAGCCTGCTCGC
Organism: Rhodococcus sp. AD45-ID; assembly: GCF_003023755.1. NCBI lineage: Bacteria > Bacillati > Actinomycetota > Actinomycetes > Mycobacteriales > Nocardiaceae > Rhodococcus > Rhodococcus sp. AD45-ID. The sequence goes on from NZ_PYHL01000001.1 coordinate 1,166,445, forward strand.
CCACGGCGCGCGTCTGACGGGCAACGGTTCCGAGTGCGTCTTCGGTCAGCTCGACGGCGTCACCGAGAGCGGACTCCGCAGCGGCGATGCCCTCTTCGACGGCCGGCTGCTTGCGGATGCGCTCAACTGCATCTTCGCCGCGTTCTGCCAGCGAGTTGTACAGATCGCCTGCAACCTTGAGGTATGCCTCGGCGACCTTGCGGAGCTCGTCGGGTGCAAACTTCTCGCGCAGCTCGGCAAGCTCCTCGGGCAGCTCGGACGGCAGGCCGGCGAGACGCTCACGAAGAGCCTCAACGCTTTCCACGACGTCGCCCTGCACTGCGGCGAACTTTTCGCGTGCACCGTCGACGCGGCCGGTGACCTCGTCCTGGCTGGTCTCGGCGCGCTCACGAACCTGGGCAACAACGTCGGCAACGGCCTGGACGACGAGGTCGCCGGCGCCGACTGCGGCGTAGATCGAGGTCTTGACGTTGTCGATGGCGGTCTTATCGGTCATGTTGTTCTCCTTCTGGGAGGTCTGAGTCCGGAATTGTGGTGGGGGCTGCGCTCTGGGCTACTGCAGCGGGCCGCGTCGAATCGTTCTCCCGACAGAACGAGTCGTAGATCTCGAGCAGCACTTGTTTCTGTCGCTCGCTGATGGAGGTATCTGCGAGTACGGCGTCACGGATCGGACTATGTGGCCGTTGTTCGAGATATCCGGCCTGGACGTAGAGGACTTCCGAAGACACTCGGAGCCCTTTTGCTATTTGCGCGAGCACGTCGGCTGACGGTTTCCGTAGGCCTCGTTCGATCTGGCTGAGGTACGGATTGCTTACACCGGCGAGCTGTGCAAGTTGGCGCATCGAGACTTGTGCGGCTTCGCGCTGCGCACGAATGAATCCCCCGATGTCGTGTGCCGCAGAGCTGACGACGCGCGCTGCCAAGTCGCTGGCTCCGGCTGCGGCACCGGATGATTCACGTTCTCCTTCATCGGAGTTCGTCGACTTCGCAGACATTGCGTCTTCCCTTTCCTGTGGACATTTCCCAGAGTAGGAGAGGGTGCTAACTATTGCAAGCACTACTGCTAGCACTGGGGTGCACGTCACATTCGAGGGCCGATTACTAGCCGAAGATCAGCGTCGACACCGTGTAGATGAACAGACCGGCTATCGCGCCGACCACCGTGCCGTTGATGCGGATGAACTGAAGATCACGACCGACCTGAAGCTCGATCTTGCGACTTGCTTCTTCGGCGTCCCAGCGCTCGACGGTGTCGCTGATGACACCGGTGATCTCGTCGGTGTAGTTCTCCGCGATGTACGTCGTACCGGCGGCCAACCACCCGTCGACCTTCCCTCGCATCGACTCGTCGTCGCGCAGGCGGATGCCCAATCCGACGACGTTCTCGGCAACCTTGGTCCGCAGGGTGCTGTTGGGATCGTCGACCGATTCCATGATCAGCCGCTTCGCGACCTTCCACGTCGCCGACGCGAGTCCGGTGACTTCCTCTCGCCCCATGATCTCGGCCTTGATGCCCTCGGCTTTTTTGATCGTCTCGGGATCGTTCTGGAGATCGTCCGCAAAATCGATCAGGAAGCGATTGGCCGCCAGCCGAACCTCGTGCTCGGGATTTGCCCGCACCTTCCACGTGAACTCGACCAGTTCCTTGTAGATCTTCTCGCCGAGCATCGCGTCGACAAATTTCGGCGACCACGCGGGAGAGTCCCGGACGATCACCCGGTCGATGGTCTCCTGACTGCCGAGCGCCCACTGATGAGCGCGTTCGGCCAGCAGTTCGATGATCGGCAGTTGCTTGTTCTCCTTCAGAAGCTCACCGAGTACCCGGCCGATCGGCGGGCCCCACATCGGTTCTGCCAACCGCTTGACGATCGTGTGGTCGATGACCTGCGCGATGTCCTCGTCGCGCAGCACTTCTACCAGTCCCCGCAAGATCGTCGACGTCTCCGCGGCAACACGCGCAGCGTTGTCTCGCTCTGCCATCCACGTCCCGAGCCGCAGCGGGATCTGTGCCTGCTGCACCTTCGCGGACACAACGTCCGGGGCCAGGAAGTTCTGACCGACAAACGAACTCAAACTGGCCCCGAGCTGGTCTTTCTTGCGTTTGATGATCGCCGTGTGCGGAATCGGTATGCCCATCGGGTGACGGAACAGCGCCGTGACGGCAAACCAGTCCGCCAGCGCGCCGACCATTCCCGCCTCGGACGCAGCCCTCACGTACCCGACCCACTCGCCCGCGCCGCGTGATTCCTGCCATCGACAGAACAGATAGACGACCGTCGCGAAACCGAGGAGACCGGTCGCGAAGAACTTCATCTTGCGGAGGTCCCGACGCTTGGCGTCGTCGCCGAAAGTCGAGTCGAAAGCGTTAGGGCTCAATTGCTGCACCCTTGCCATTGTGCCGAAAGCTTGTCGCTGGTGCGTCGAAGCCGCAGGTGCGTGCCCACCGTAATTCCCCGGACACTAAGCTGAAACGGAATGAGACCGCTCGGACGTGGATCGCACCACAGATATGAGATACCCCGTGGCTAAGAACGCTGTGCAGGACAACGAGCAGGTAGACGGCCCAGTTGTCGCTGACACGAAGCCCGAGAAGTCCGACGGACGCAAACGACGCTGGCGCGAACACAAGATCGCCAGACGTGAGGAGCTTGTCGACGGCACCATCGCAGCGATCCGGGCGCGTGGCCGTGAAATCGGTATGGATGAGATCGCGTCCGAAATCGGCGTGTCCAAGACTGTTCTCTATCGCTACTTCACCGATAAGAGCGACCTGACGACGGCCACGATGATGCGGTACGTCGAGACAATTCTCGCGCCGCGCATCTATCAGGCCATCAGCGACGAACTCGACGATTTCGAACTGACACACGCAACGATCACCGCGTATGTCGAGACTGTTGCGTCGGACCCGGCGATCTACCTCTATGTCATGGCAAACGGAGCCGGCGCAAGTCGTGACGTCGTCGCCGAGTCGGAGCGAATGATCGCCGAACTCCTGTCCACGGTGCTGGGCAATCGTCTGCGCGAGATGGAAATGGATTCCGGCGGATCTCTGCCGTGGGCGTACGGCATCGTCGGCGGTATTCAGTTGGCGACGCACTGGTGGATCTCCAACAAGTCGATGTCCGCTGAATCCTTGATCGACTACTTGACGATGATGACGTGGGGCGGCATCACCGGTATCGCCGCCGTCAAGGGTTCGCCGGCCAAGTTCAAATCCATGCCCCATCCGCTGATCGCTCCCGAAAACGACTGAGCCTGAAGTTCCCACGGAGGCCACCTCGGCTGTGGCACAGTCTCCGGGTATGACAGACGACTCGCTGTGGGAAACACCGGCCGTGACGATCCTTCGATCACAGCCTGGCTTCGATCTCGAAGGTCTCGACCGCAACAGCACTCCGGGATTCACCGGGAAGAAAGCTGACGGCGAGCGTCTCCTCGAAGAACGCGGCGCCGTGCTGTCTGGCTTGCAGGAACTGTTGTATGCCAACGGTCGCTCGGGTGACTCGCGGTCAGTCCTCCTCGTCCTGCAGGGAATGGACACCTCGGGCAAGGGCGGAATGGTCCGCCACGTCGTGGGGCACGTCGATCCACAGGGTGTCGACCACGCGTCCTTCGGTGTTCCGACAGACGAGGAAAAGCAGCACCACTACCTGTGGCGGATCAAGAAGCAACTCCCCCGCGGCGGTTATCTCGGGGTGTTCGACCGCTCCCACTACGAGGACGTTCTTGTGGTGCGAGTTCACGATCTGGTGCCGCCGGATGTCTGGGGAGCACGATACGACGAGATCAATCAGTTCGAGAAGGAACTGGTCGACGCCGGCACCACCATCGTCAAGGTCGCGATGTTCGTGTCGCTCGACGAGCAGAAGAAACGTCTGCAGGAGCGACTCGACCGGCCGGAGAAGTACTGGAAGTACAACCCGGGCGACGTGACCGAACGGAAACTGTGGCCCGCATATCAAGAGGCCTATCAGGCGATGCTCGACAAGACGTCCACCGAGCACGCCCCGTGGTACGTCGTGCCGTGTGATCGCAAGTGGTACAGCCGCATCGCCGTCACCGAACTGTTGATCGACGCATTCGAGAGCCTCGACCTGTCATGGCCGCCAGCCGATTTCGACGTCGAGATCGAGAAGGCTCGACTCGCCGAGTCCTGATGATATTCAGAACAGCCTGATGGAGAGTCAGAACAAGTGGGGCGTTTCCCGATGCACCTTGTGATCGTGCCGAACGGTTCCGCTGTACAGCGCGATCATGAGGCCTATGGACACCGCTGCCGCCAACCCCGAAACCAGCGCCCAGCCGGCGTTGCCTGATCCGGCCGCGAAGAGGAATCCGCCCAGACAGACCACAGTGACTAGAACCAGGAAGTACGACGCCCAGGCCGCAAAGAGATTGAGCTTCATGTTGGCTCCTCGGATCGGATCTCTTTCGATTCGACCGTACGCCTGAGCACACAGCCCCGACAAGCGGGTTTCCCCGGCGGCACCTGGGGTAGCCGAATTACATGAATATCGGAAACCTTTTCCGCAGAATCGAATCCGCCGACCAACTGGACGGTCCGTCCACAGGGCTTCAACGCAGAATCCTCGACGCAACCTCACGCTCACCGGCTACGCGCAAAGTTGCGTCGATCCTTCGTGGATCACCAGTCGAGCACCCGCTACATCCCGCACTGGTGGCTGTCCCCATCGGAGCGTGGACTGCATCCGTTGTGTTCGATTATGTTGTGCGGGACCCGAAAACAGTGCGCAACCTGATCCTTCTCGGACTGGTCACAACACCGCCCGCCCTCATCACGGGCTGGCTCGATTGGTCTGAACGCGACACGATCGCGCGCCGGGTCGGGCTCGTCCACGCCGCGAGCAATGCGGTAGGCATCGACGCTTTCCTGGTGTCGTACTTCTTGCGCAGCAACGATTCCCCGCCGCCGTTACTCGCGCGGTTGCTTTCACTGGTCGGGCTGAGCGCCATCGGTGTCGGCGGCGCAATCGGCGGGCACATCGTGTTCCGGCTGATGGATGATCTGGACACAGAGGCGGCGTCAGCGCCGGTCCTGGATCCGGCGCTGAACGTAGTGAACTAGTTGATCTGAACGTAGTGAACTAGTTGATCTGAACGTAGTGAGTTGGCGGATTCGATCAGTTCGCGTCGTGACCGTACTGACGGAGCAGGCGCGCAGTCCGATCGGAATCTGCCAGCGGACGATCGTTGGTCCACGAGGCGCGTCGACGCATCCGGGCGTCAGGAGTGCCGACGCTCGCGCCGAATGCCGCGACCACGTCCGCAGTGGGCACTGCGTCGTCCCCGAAGTATCCGAGAACGATCAGATCCTCACCCGATCGGGTTTCCACTGCCAACGCCCAACCACATGTTTCCTCCCACAGCAATGCAACTTCCCGGCCGGGGAAACGTGGCACCTCTCGATCGAGGGCGATGTACGCCTCCATCGGATGCTCACCCCGGCAGCACCATTGCTCGATTCCTGCGCCGACGCCCTCGGCCACCGACTGGATGTACCGCTGGAATCCGAGCCCCACACTCGCGTCGACTAGTACCTGTTCGGTCATCGATCCACTCCTCACCTTGCGTGTTTGAAATGTGCCCATCCCGGGGCGCAGCGAAACCCGGTTCAGATCATGCACTGGGGGTATCCGAAGACGAAACAGTCAACCGAGAGGCGCCCAGATGACTTATTCGCCCGCCATCGCACCCGGACGAATGCTCAATATCTCCATGGTGTCGGTCAATGCGGACCCACTGGCTCAGGTGGGCAATTCCGTTGCCGGACGCCAGCATCTGCACGTCGACGAGTTGTCCTCGGCGCTCGTTCGCGCGGGCCATGACGTTACGGTGTACACGCGGCGGCAGAGTGCGCACGGTCCCGACCGTGTTCGCGCACGTGGTGGTTATACCGTCGTGTATGCCGAAGCCGGTCCGCTGCATGCGCTGAGTGACAAGGAACTACTGCAGTATCTCGGCGAATTCGGTAGTGAACTACGGAATTTGTGGACTCTGGACCGGCCCGACGTAGTGCACGCGCATTTTTGGATGTCGGGTATAGCCACGGAACTGGCAACGAGGATTCTCGGCATCCCGGTTTTGCAAACATTCCATTCGCTCGGTATCACGGAACGGCGCCATCTCGGCTTGTCTGACGAAAACCCCTCGGAGCGTTCCCATCTGGAGCAGTTGGTTGCGAAGGGTGCGACGCATGTAATCGCGACGAGCTCGGACGAGGTGTTCGATCTCGTCCGGCTCGGCTCGCCTCGCTCGCGGACGACCATGGTTCCGTCCGGCGTCGACATCGACCACTTCACTCCGGAGGGGCCGCGGGCAAAACGAAACGCGCCGCACCGATTGTTGTGCGTCGGAAGGTTGGTAGAGCAGAAGGGATTCGACGTCGCGATAGCGGCTCTGGCGTCGCTGCCCGACACCGAGTTGGTGGTGGCCGGCGGTCCACCGTCGTCAGGTCTGCCTACCGACGAGATCGCCACGCAGTTGCAGAAGCTCGCCGAACGACTGGGCGTCGCGGATCGAGTGAAACTTCTCGGCCGCGTTCCCCACCAGTCGCTGCCGAAGTTGATGCGGTCGGCGGACGCACTGCTCTGCACGGCCCGCTACGAACCGTTTGGCATCGTCGCGCTCGAAGCTATGGCTTGCGGTGTTCCCGTTGTTGCAACACCGGTCGGCGGGCTGCGCGACACCGTGGTGGACGGACTGACCGGGCACCGCGTTCCGGTCGACAATCCGAAGCAGACCGCGAGGGTGGTTCGGCACTTGCTCGACAACGCTGAGGAAGGAGCCTTGTTCTCACGCGCGGGCAGAGCCAGGATGTGCGAATCGTATTCGTGGGAACACGTGGCCGGCGAAGTTGTGCGGACCTATGGTCGCTGCGTCACCGCGCCGCCCCGCACGCGGGCGCACAGAGTCGCTCACCGAAGCGAAGTAGCTCGGTGAGCGACCCGATTCTCCTTAAGTTCGATTCGCCTTGACGCTGTATCTCCGATACTCCTTGACGCCGTATGACTCAGCGCTTTCAGGCAAGGAAACGTTTGGTTTCGCCGAGGCCGACTGCGTGCTCCAACGAGGTGTAGCAGTCGAACATGGATTCCTGGCCGGCGGCTCTGAGGAGACGCTGAACGGGTCGACCACAGATCAAGGCAAGAGCACCGCCGGCATCCCGGGTGAGCGTGGCAAGGATCGACAACGACGACAACCCGCACATACCCATGAATTCGAGATCCGACATGTCGACAACCAGGGTCCGACCCGGCACAACCTGGCTGGACAGATAATCACGGAATGCGTTGACGCTCAACAAGTCGATTTCACCGCGAACCGAAATCACGACCGTAGAGGCACTGACCTTGTTCGCGCGAAACGAGGCGGTCGACGTCGCCGATGGCGGCGGACCGTAGTCGAGCGAACCTCGACCTGCGTACGAAAAGCCCGGTTTCGAACCTACGTTCGCCTTCCCAGGGACAGACGATCCAGAGACGGACGGCCCGGAAAGAGGCGATCCTGGAACAGATGATTTTGGAACAACAGTCATGGTTCTCCCATCCCGCAACGGCATACACTGTGCAAAGAAACGGGGGACATCCACCAGGGGCGCACGCGATATCGGGCCCCATAAATAATGGATAATCCCTCATCGGCTGTGTGCTCAACCTCGGTTAGGAACAGTACCCCGAGATGACGGAGGTCACAAGCGCGGTGTGAGCGTTCGGTTCGGTCGCACGTCACGAGCTGGTGGTCGAGGTTGCGCAGAGTTGTGGTTTGAACTGCACCCTTTGGAGGTAATCCCCATTAAGCGTCTGCGCACCGGCGTAGATATTTTCTGTATAGGGGTGTCTGTGATCGTATCGGTCGGTATGGTTCACCGCACCAGCGTCCGGGGCCGGCACCTGGTACGACGATCCGGAGAACTCATGCCACATCTCAGCGCAATCGAACCCGATCAGGATCGCACTCAACCCGTCGTCGAGTTGAGAATCCGGGCAACCCTTGACCAACTGTCGATATTGCGGGCGCTCGCTGCGACCGTCGCGATTCAGGAGAGCTTCGACCTCGACGCCATCGCCGACATCAGGCTGGCCATGGATGAGATCTGTACGCATCTCATCGTCCGAGCTCTCCCCGATTCTGTACTGGTGTGCCGATTTGTCTACGCGGCGTCCCAATTACATATTTCGGTCGCGACCACGACAGCTGAGTCCGACGGTGCCGACCAGCGATCCTTCGGGTGGCACGTCCTCACCGCCCTCACCGACTCGATTTCCCTTGATCAAGAAGAAGATCCGAATGGCGCCGGGTACATCACGACTATGAAGTTCACCAAAGCCGACGGCAGGCGCCAGTGACATCGTCCGCTCGCGGGGCATCGCCCGAGCATGGCCCACCGCGGCCGCGTCGTCGGTCGACAGACGAGTATCGAGACGTCATAGCCGTTTTCGAGAAGTTGGACACCCTCGATCGTCACGGAGTTGAGTACGAGCGAGTGCGGGCCGCGCTCATCACGCGCTGCCTGCCCCTGGCCGAGCACATTGCCCGGCGCTTCGACGGCCGCGGCGAGGCACATGACGACCTTGTTCAGGTCGCACGGCTGGGTCTGGTCAATGCGGTCGACCGGTTCGATGTCAGTCGTGGATCGGACTTCGTATCGTTTGCCGTCCCCACTGTCATGGGAGAAGTCCGTCGACACTTCCGGGACACCGGCTGGGCGGTCCGCGTTCCTCGCCGCATGAAGGAATTGCACTTCCAACTCGGCCAGGCGATCAGCGAGCTGTCACAGCAGTTGGGGCACGCTCCGACCGTCGACGAACTTGCGGCGACGCTGGGTGTCGAACGCGAAGAAGTAGCCCAAGCGCTCATCGCCGGAAACGCTTATCAAACAGTGTCGGTCGACGGCGCTGCGTCCAACCACACCGACGATCTACCCCTGGTGGAAAACTCTCGGCGATTACGACGCAGCTCTCGAAAATGTCGAGAATCACGAAGCTCTGCGGCCACTGCTCGAGAAGCTACCTGACCGGGAAAGGACCGTGTTGATGCTGCGGTTCTTCGGCAATCTCACGCAGACGCAGATCGCCGAGAAGGTCGGGGTATCGCAGATGCATGTGTCGCGGTTGCTCGCGAAGACTCTCAGTAGCCTTCGCGAGCAACTCGACTAACCCGCAGTAGCGACCGCGGTCAGATTGTGGCCGTGTCGATGACAAATCTGTAACGGACGTCGCTTGCGACCACGCGATCGTAAGCGACGTTGATCTCACTTGCCGGAATGAGTTCGATCTCGGCTCCGATTCCGTGTTCGGCGCAGAAGTTCAGCATCTCCTGCGTCTGCGGAATGCCGCCGACCATGCTGCCGGCCAGGCTACGACGGTTCGCGGCAAGCGAGAACGCGCGCACCTCGATCGGCTTCTCCGGCAATCCCAATTCGACCAAGGTTCCATTGAGTGCGAGCAACGACATGTACGCGTCGATGTCGAGGTTGACCGACACGGTGTTGAGAATCAGATCGAACTGTCCACGCAGTTCCTTGAACGTTCCGGGGTCCTTGGTGGCGTAGTAGTGATCCGCACCGAAACGCAGACCGTCGTCCTGCTTGCTCAGTGATTGACTCAGGACGGTGACCTCGGCCCCCATCGCTTTGGCGATCTTCACACCGACATGGCCGAGACCACCGAAGCCGATGATCGCAACCTTCGTGCCCGGTCCGGTTTTCCAGTGCCGTAGCGGCGAGTACAACGTGATACCTGCACACAGAAGTGGCGCCGCGACATCGAGTTCGATGCCGTCGGGGATCGAAAGAACAAAGTGTTCGTTGACGACGATGGACGTCGCATACCCACCTTGGGTGCGCTCGCCGTCGCGACCCTTGGCGTTGTAAGTGCCGGTCACTCCGGTGCGGCAGTACTGCTCCTCACCGGCGACGCACATGTCACATTCCCCGCAGGAGTCGACAAAACAACCGACACCCACGCGGTCGCCGACCTTGTGCGTCGTCACCTCGGAGCCGATCGCGGCAACTACACCCGCGATTTCGTGGCCCGGGACAACCGGGTATTTTGTTCCGCCCCACTCATTTCGGGCGGAGTGGATGTCGGAGTGGCAGATTCCGGCAAACTTGATGTCGATGAGAATGTCCAGTGGACCGAGCTCGCGTCGTTCGATGGTGGTCTTCTCCAGAGGACCGTCAGCGGACATAGCGGCGTAAGCAGCAGCAGCAGTAACCATGGGTACATGCCTACTCGCGCAAGAAGGGACCTGCAAATTGCAGGTCCCTTCTTGTACCGATTTGTCTAGTTGTCGGTATCCTGAGCGTTCTCGGCCCGGCGACGCAGTCGTCTCGCCGCCGCAACCAAGTTGCGCAGTGACGGCTCGAGCTGCCACGGATGGCGGGTCTTGAGCCCACCGTCCGGGTTTGCCCACAAACGATCGAGAGAAATCGATTCGCTTGCCTCCGTGAGCAATTCGTCGAGTTCGTCGATATCCGGGATCCTCGCCGAACGGGACTCGTACACACCGGGTCCGACGCCGTGTGTGAGCGCGCCTTCCTTCAGTGCGTCGAGCACCCACGTGATGGAGCGGGTCGCGACGATCGCCGTCACATCGGCGTCCAACCGTTCGATGGCGTCGACCACCGACGACCGAGCGGAGTACGTCAGATGCGTGTGGATCTGTGTTTCCGGCTTCGCTCCACCTGTTGCCAGACGGAACGCGTCGACGGCCCACTCCAGGTAGGCCTCCCGGCCGTCCTCACGTAGCGGCAGCAGTTCACGAATTGCAGGCTCGTCCACCTGGATGATGGCGATGCCGGCCGCTTCGAGATCTGCAATTTCGTCCCGAATGACAAGGGCCAGTTGCTCTGCCGTTTCGTAGAGCGGCTGATCCTGACGGACGAAAGAACGGGCGATCATGGTGACCGGTCCGGTGAGCATGCCCTTGACCGGCTTGTCGGTCAGCGACTGCGCGTACGCAATCCATTCGACCGTCATCGGCTTCGGACGCGCGATGTCTCCGTAGAGAATCGGCGGACGCGTGCAACGAGATCCGTATGCCTGCACCCAACCGTTGTGCGTGAAGGCATACCCTTCGAGCAGTTCGGCGAAGTACTGGACCATGTCGTTGCGCTCGTGCTCACCGTGCACGAGGACGTCGAGTCCGATGTCCTCCTGCAGGCGGATGGTGCGTTCGATCTCTTCCTGGATGCGCTTGTAGTAGTCGTCCCACTCCAACCGACCCTCGCCGAGTTCGTAACGTGCCTGGCGGATTTCGTTGGTCTGCGGGAACGAGCCCAATGTCTGAGCCGGCACCAAGGGCAGGTTCAACCGTTCCTGCTGAGCCTTACGACGCTCTTCGTACGGAGCGCGGATACGATCTTCGGGCTTGACTGCGTTGACCCGAGCTCGCACGGCGTGCTTGAGCTTGAAGTGCACCTTTGTCGGACGCTTGCGCCACTTGTCCGACGGACCTTCGGTGAGGGCCTTCGCAAGTGTCACGACCTCGCCGACCTTCTGCTTGGCAAAGGCCAGACGATCCGCGACGTCTCCCGGGATGTCGTACTCGGAGAGCACGTCGTACGGCACGTGCAGCAGCGAAGACGACGTGGAGACAACAAGATCCGGGACAACGTCCTTGAGCTCGTTGAGGTACGTCAAGGTGTTGAAACGATCGACTCGCCAGACGTTTCGGCCGTCGACCACACCGGCGTAGATCCGCTTGCGCTTGATATGGGGAACCGCAGCCAGTTCTTCGGCCGTGATCCGGCCGTGCACGAGGTCCAGCCCGAATGCCTCGATCTTGGTGGCAGCCAGGATGTTCAGAGCCTCGCCGAACTTGCCGTACGGTCCTGTGACCAGCAGACGCGGACGCAGCGGCGCGGTGGACAGCTTCTCGTACGCCCGCTTGAGCGCATCGAGCTCTTCTGCCGAGCGATCCTCCGTCACCGAAGGCTCGTCCAGCTGAACGCATGTTGCGCCGGCCTTGGCCAACTGCTCGAACAGCTTCTCGTACACGGGAAGTAGATCGTCGAGTCGATCGAGCGGCGCGAAATCGGCGTCGACCGCTTCGGTTGCCGGCCCCACCTTGGAGAGCAGAAGCAACGACACCGGTCCCATGATCACGGGACGCAGTTCGATGCCTCGTTCCTTGGCGCGCTCGAATTCGTCGAGCAACGCCTCCGAGTGGAGTGAGAACTCGGTGGCGGCGTCGATCTCGGGCTGACGGTAGTAGTAGTTGGTGCCGAAGAACCGGACCAACTCCAGGGGCGGGAAGTCGGGACGTCCACGCGCCATCGTGAAGTAGAAATCGAGTGGGTCCAAAGCGCTTTCGAGCGGCTTGAACCGCTCGGGCACGGCGCCGAACAGCAAGGCGTTGTCGAGAACGTGATCGTAGAACGAGAAGGTATTGCCGGGAACCTGGCTCAATCCCGTTGCAGCCAATTCGCTCCAGGTCGATTCCTGAAGTTCCTTGGCAACCGCGAGAAGTGCGTCCTTGTCGGAATTGCCGTGCCAGTAGGACTCGAGGGCACGCTTGAGCTCCCGCCGCGGCCCGATGCGCGGGTACCCCAGGACGCTGGAGCCGAATGCTGCAGTGCTGCTGGACATGCGGTCGACCTTTCTAACCGAGGGGCGCAAGCGCCCTGTGCGCCTTTGTGGTAGCCGGAACTACCAGAAAGGCGCACAGGGCCATTGGCCTTAGCTTGCCTGCTTGGCGGAACGACCGTTGTCGGTGTACTCGTAGAACCCTGCGCCGGACTTCTTACCCGTCAGACCGGCCTCGACCATACGGAGGAGCAGCGGCGGGGCGGAGTACAGCGGCTCCTTGAACTCTTCGTACATGGAGTCGGCGATGGACTTGACGGTGTCGAGTCCGACCAGGTCCGTCAGAGCCAGCGGACCCATGGGGTGCGCGAGGCCGAGAACCGTTGCCTTGTCGATGTCTTCCTTGGTGGCGAAGCCCGACTCGACCATGCGGATGGCCGAGAGCAGGTACGGCACCAGGAGGGCGTTGACGACAAAGCCGGAGCGGTCGGCACTGCGGACAACCTGCTTGCCAAGGACGTCACTGGCAAAAGCCTCGGCGCGCTGCGACACCGTGGAGCTGGTCTTGAGCGTCGTCACCAGTTCGACGAGCGGCAGAACCGGCACCGGGTTGAAGAAGTGCATACCGATGACTCGCTCGGGACGCTTGGTCGAGATACCCAGCTTCATGATCGGGATCGACGACGTGTTGGACGCGAGAACCGCATCCGGATCCGTCACGACCGCGTCGAGCTCGGCAAAGATTTCGCTCTTGATCTTCTCGTCTTCGACGACGGCCTCCACAACGAGCTGGCGGTCCGCGAAATCTCCCAGATCGGAGGTGAAACGCAGACGCCATGCGGCCTGCTCACGCTCACGTTCTGTGATCTTTCCGCTGCTCACGCCGCGGTCGAGCGAACGCAGGATGCGTGAACGCCCGGCTGCTGCAAGCTCGCGAGTCTGCTCGAAGACCAGAACATCGACATGTGCGCGGGCGCACACCTCGGCGATTCCGGCACCCATGATTCCGGCGCCGATAACGCCGACGCGCTGAATTTTTTCGCTGGTCACGTCAGCTCCTTGTTTGTCTCGTGGAGTTTGTCTGGTGGAGGTGTAGCTGTGGAAGCACTTCGAACCGCGTCGACGCTGATGGCCGGCGCAATCGGAACTGCTTTGAAGACGAAAGAGAAGTAGTGCGGTGATACAAGCAGGGGAGAGACCCGAAGCCGAGCCTCTCCCCCACCCGATGTCAGTTCTTAGTGGAACTGTCCCTCTTCGGTGGAGCCCTTGAGAGCTGCCGTCGAGGTGTTGGGGTCAACCGTGGTGGCGATGGTGTCGAAGTAGCCGGCGCCAACCTCACGCTGGTGCTTGATGGCGGTGAAGCCACGCTCTTCGGCAGCCTTGAACTCGCGCTCCTGCAGGTCGACGAATGCCGTCATACCTTCACGGGCGTAGCCGTAGGCCAGGTCGAACATGCCGTAGTTGAGCGAGTGGAAGCCTGCGAGCGTGATGAACTGGAACTTGAAGCCCATCGCGCCGAGCTCCTTCTGGAACTTCGCGATGGTCGCGTCGTCCAGGTGTGCCTTCCAGTTGAAGGACGGGGAGCAGTTGTAGGCCAGGAGCTGGTCCGGGAATTCGCTGCGAACAGACTCGGCGAACTTCTTTGCAACCTCGAGGTCCGGCACGCCGGTCTCCATCCAGATGAGGTCTGCGTACGGTGCGTAAGCCTTGGCGCGAGCGATGCAGGGCTCGATGCCGTTCTTGACGCCGTAGAAGCCTTCAGCCGTACGGGTTCCGTCGAGGAACGGGCGGTCGCGCTCGTCCACGTCGGAGGTGATGAGGGTTGCGGCCTCAGCGTCGGTGCGGGCGATGATGACGGACGGAACGTCCGCGACATCGGAAGCCAGACGAGCCGAGGTCAGGGTGCGGATGTGCTGCTGCGTGGGGATGAGCACCTTGCCGCCGAGGTGGCCGCACTTCTTCTCCGAAGCGAGCTGATCCTCCCAGTGAACGCCGGCTGCGCCGGCGCCGATCATGGCCTTCTGCAGCTCGTAAGCGTTGAGAGCGCCACCGAAGCCGGCTTCGGCGTCGGCAACGATCGGAGCGAGCCAGTTGCTGACGGAGGTGTCACCCTCGGTCTTGGCGATCTCGTCGGCGCGCAGCAGTGCGTTGTTGATGCGACGAACGACGGTCGGAACCGAGTTGGCCGGGTAGAGGCTCTGGTCCGGGTACGTGTGGCCCGAGAGGTTAGCGTCGCCGGCAACCTGCCAGCCGGAGAGGTAGATGGCCTTGAGGCCGGCGCGAACCTGCTGCACAGCCATGTTGCCGGTAAGTGCACCGAGGGAGTTGATGTAGTCCTCGTTGTTCACGAGATCCCAGAGGATCTCGGATCCGCGGCGAGCGAGGGTCTGCTCCTCGACGACGGTGCCCTGGAGCTTGACGACCTGATCGGCCGTGTAGTTACGAGTTACGCCCTTCCAGCGAGGGTTGGTGTCCCAATCCTGCTGAAGCTCTGCTGCGGTCTTCGGGGTGCCGGTGGTCGACATCAAGACTCCATCTCTTTGATCTACTGGTCCGGCCCGTTGTGAGCGGTACGTGCGTACTGCTTCACATCCTTGCCAGGCCCTTTTTGTGTACTCATCGAGAATGACACATCGAAAAAGTGCCGTCTACCTGTTGCTAATGCCAATCTTCGCTAGCTTTTCAACACACTTTGCTAAGACTGTGAAGATCGAGAGGGGTTCAAACCTCGCCAATCGGGCAGGTTTCCTACTGGCCGGTAGCAAGAAACTGCAGGCTGTGAACGAAATGCACGCAACCTACTGCGACGACGCAAGCGCGCCGCCGATGGGCAACTCCAGCATCACTCCCAGCAACATTTTGTGACTCGAAGTGACCGCAATCACGCCCGTCTGGGTGGAATTCGCAGATTCACCGTGCGCAGGCGGGATTTATTGCACACAAGTTGCCTCGAAACGTGCGCTTCGGCCTGATTTCGCACACTTGTGTGCACCTGGGCTCGCCGTTCCGCTGCCGCCGACGCCAACCTCCACTAGCGTGACGGCCATGCCCCTGTACGAGTTTCGCTGCACCGGCTGCGGACCGCTCGAACGGTCGTTTGCGATGGCCGAGGTTCCCTCGTCGATTGTGTGCCCACAATGCTCCGCTGATTCCCGACGCGTGATGTCCACACCGAGATTGAGTCACGCATCCTCTGCCGCGATGGGACTACTCGACGCCACTGCGCGATCCGCCCATGAGCCGGCAGTGGTCAACGGCTCACTACCGGGCACTCGCCGCACCGTCACCCCGACTACGTCTAATCCGTTGCACCGCAAGCTACCTCGCCCCTGAGTATCACCTTCGATGATGAGGAGTTCACATGCCGGAGTTGCTGTTCCCCCTCGATTCCACCAAGAAGTTCACCGAGCAGGCCATCGTCGGCCATAACCGCTGGCACCCTGATATTCCGGCCGCAGTAACGGTGAAGCCGGGCGATGCGTTCCGTGTTCACTGCCGCGAGTGGTTCGACGGTGCCATTCACAACGACGACTCCGCGGACGACATCCTCAATGCGCCCCTCACCACCGTGCACACGCTTTCCGGCCCGTTTGCCGTCGAAGGGGCAAAGCCCGGCGACCTCCTGATCGTCGACATTCTCGACATCGGCCCTATCCCCCAAGAAGATTCGGGACCGTTGGCCGGCCAGGGCTGGGGGTACACCGGCATCTTCCCACGTAACAACGGCGGCGGATTCCTCACCGAGCAGTTCCCCGACGCATACAAAGCGGTATGGGATTTCTCGGGACAGACCGCTACGTCGCGCCATATCCCACACGTGTCGTTCACCGGCATCGTGCACCCGGGACTCATGGGCACTGCGCCGTCAGCGGCCTTGCTCGCCAAGTGGAATGCCCGCGAAGGTGCATTGATTGCCACCGATCCCAATCGCGTTCCCCCGCTGGCACTTCCACCCGAGCCCCGTGACGCCGTACTCGGCACCCTCACCGGCGACGACTACACGCGTGTTGCCGGCGAGGCTGCCCGCACAGCTCCCCCGCGCGAGAACGGCGGCAACCAGGACATCAAGAACCTGACCAAGGGCAGCCGAATCTTCTACCCCGTATTTGTCGACGGAGCGAACCTGTCCGTCGGCGACCTGCACTTCTCCCAAGGCGACGGTGAGATCACCTTCTGCGGCGCCATCGAGATGGGCGGCTTCATCGATCTGCGCGTCGACATCATCAAAGGCGGCATGGACACCTACGGGGTATCCGAGAATGCGATCTTCATGCCGGGCAACACAGATCCGCAGTACTCCGAGTGGCTGGCATTCTCGGGCACATCCGTGACGCTGGACGGTGAGCAGAAGTATCTCGACTCCCATCTGTCTTACCAGCGCGCCTGCCTGCACGCGATCGAATACCTCACGAAGTTCGGCTACGCACCGGAGCAGGCATATCTGCTACTCGGCGCCGCGCCGATCGAAGGCCGGCTCTCCGGCGTCGTCGATATTCCGAACTCCTGCTCGACGGTGTATCTCCCGACCGCGATCTTCGACTTCCCACTTGCCCCGTCTGCGAACGGTCCGTTCCAGATCGATCCCGGCATGGGTGCTCCGCGTGCCGAGAACAAAGCCTAGGTTAAGTCTGCAAACACAAGTTTGCGAACTTCCTACACCCCTCGTATCCTGGCTGAATGTCGAAAACCTTCGTCGGTGTCCGGCTCCGCCAACTGCGTACCGAGCGTGGGCTGAGCCAGGCGTCGTTGGCAAAGACGCTCGAAATATCGGCAAGTTACCTCAACCAGATCGAGCACGACGTCCGCCCGCTGACGGTGCCGGTCCTGCTGCGGATCAGCGAGGTGTTCGGTGTCGACACCACCTTCTTCTCGTCGCAGGACGACACTCGACTGATCGCCGAGATGCGCGAGGTGGCTCTCGATCAGGAAATGGGGATCGACGCCGACGCGCACGAGATCGCCGAGATGGTGTCGAGCCATCCGGGGTTGGCGAAGGCCATGGTCAACATGCACCGCCGCTTCCGCAACACCACGGCGCAGCTGGCCGCGGCCACCGAGGATCGCTTTTCGGACGGCAGCGGCAGTGGTTCCATCACGATGCCCCACGAGGAAGTCCGCGACTACTTCTACCAACGGCAGAACTACATCCACGATCTTGATACTGCCGCGGAAGAACTGACGTCACGCCTGCGTTTCCACCGTGGCGACATCGCGGGCGAAATCGCCCGCCGTCTGGAAACGATTCACGACGTGCAGATCGTTCGCCGAATCGACCTCGGCGAGAACATTCTGCATCGGTACGACCCCGTGAACCGGGTCCTCGAGATCTCGTCGCACCTCTCCGGTGGTCAGCAGGTATTCAAGTTCGCCACCGAGCTCGCTTACCTCGAACACAACGACCTACTCGACTCCCTCGTCGCCGAAGGCAACTTCACCAGCGAGGAATCGGTGTCGCTGGCTCGCCTCGGGCTGGCCAACTACTTCGCCGCGGCTACCGTCCTCCCTTACGGACAGTTTCACGATGTGGCCGAAGATTTCCGGTACGACATCGAACGTATGTCAGCGTTCTACTCTGCCAGCTACGAAACGATCTGCCACCGACTGTCGACGTTGCAGAGACCGAAACTGCGCGGTGTCCCGTTCATGTTCGTCCGCGTCGACCGCGCCGGAAACATGTCGAAGCGTCAGTCCGCCACCGGTTTTCACTTCTCCACCAGCGGCGGCACGTGCCCCCTGTGGAATGTGTACGAAACCTTCTCCTACCCGGGCAAGATCATGCCGCAGATTGCCCAGATGCCTGACGGCAGACGGTACCTGTGGGTGGCACGCACAGTGGAGCGTCGGGCCGCGAGATACGGTCAGCCCCAGAAGATCTTTGCCATCGGGTTGGGCTGCGAGATCCGCCATGCCCACCGTCTCGTCTACGGCGACGGCTTGGACTTGGACGAGTCCAATCCCGGCACACCGATCGGTTCGGGTTGCCGGGTGTGCGAACGCTTGAACTGCCCCCAGCGCGCTTTCCCTCCATTGGGCAAGGCCTTGGACATCAGCGAGCATCGAAGCTCGATCTCGCCGTACGTAATTCGGTAGAGGCTCGACGCTACTGCGAATGCGCACGCAGGAATGCAACCGTGCGATCGAACGCGATCTGCCCGTCGGGAGTATCCAGATCGAACTGGTACTCGTGTTCGAGCGCCGGTTCGTAGTCATCCGGGTAGAAGAGCGCGTCGACGTCGACACCCAGACGAAGGAGTCTGTCAGCGAAAGGTTTCGACTGGCCGGCGGTCAGTTCGTCAGCATTGCCGCCGGTGATGAAGGTCGGGGGGAAAGCCGATGTGACGATGTTTATCGTCGACATCTGCCTGACCGCCGGTGAGTTCTCGAAGTCCTTGGTCCCGGTGTAGGCCCAAACGGATTCGCGGTCTGCCGTCCACCCGAATCTGCCGTCGGGATCGAGGAATTCGTACATATCGAAGACGCCACAGTCCAGGACGACGCCCCGGACCTGCTGCGGCGACAGGCTCGGCGTGACTCCGACTTCGGCGGCGTAGACCGGGTCGGTGATCATTGCAGCAATCTGGCTCGAGATCTGGCCGCCCGCAGAATCGCCGCCGAGGAAGAGTGCGTTCGGATCCACGTGCAACTGCTCCGCATTGTCGGTGATGTACCGATAGGCGTCGTTCAGTTGATGGAGCACTGTCGGGTACGTCGCGTCCGGGCCCAGAGAGTAGTCCAGGGAGATGACCGTGAACCCTTGGCCGGCAAGACTCTTGTAGTAGCCCGAGTAATCTTCCTTGTCGCCGTAGATCCAACTACCACCATGAGTCCAGATGAGTGTTGGCAGCGCTGCCAACGCCGAATCCGGGAAGTAGACGTCGAGTAGGGCATCCGGATCGCCGTCGCGGTAGGTCACATCGGTACGCGTCTCGACGCCGGACGGAGCCAACTCCGACAGCGTCGCAGAAACCGAATCTGCACTTCCTTCCGCCATCCACCGCATTGCCAACGTCCCCGGCCATGGGCTGAAGTACGTCGCCAATCCGCCGATAATCATCAGCGTGAACACCGCGCTCAACAGGCCGAGCGCCCACCTGGGCGATCGACGTGTGGACGACTTGGGCACGGCAACTCCTGGGCGTCGGAAACAGCATCGGGCACAAGGCTAGCGGAGATGCGGTTCCTGGGAATTGCCTGTCAATTATCGACGACCAGATTGCCGGGATTGTCAAATTCTCAAGCAGAACAAGGGGATACGATCAATCAACCCGCGCCGACAGGAAATCCACGGTGCGCTCGAACGCCACCACACCGTCTGCACCATCGAGGTTGAACTGGTACTCATGTCCGAGCGGCGGCTCGTGATCTTCCGGAAAGAACAACGTGTCCACCTTGACGCCGAATCCAGTCAGCTTGTCGGCCAAAGGTTTCGACTGACGATCTGTCAGCGGGTCGGCATTGCCGCCACTGATGTAGGCGGGCGGGAAATCGGCCGTGACGTGATGGAGCGTCGACATCTGTTGCGCCGCTGTGCTATCGACAAAAAGGCGATCACCGGTATAGGCCCACAGCGAACGATCGACACCCCAGCCGATGATGCCGGGGCCACCTACCATGTTCGCAACATCGTAGATTCCGCAGTTCAGCACAACTCCGCGCAGTTGATCCGGATGCAAGGCCGGCTTCACACAGACAAGGTCCGCGTACTCCGGATTGGTGATGATCGTTGCCAATTGGCTCGACAACTGAGCACCTGCCGAATCACCGGCCAGAAATATCTTCGACGGATCGACGTGCAACCTCTCGGCGTTCGCGAGGATATATGCGTGCGCGTCGTTGAGCTGACCGATCGCCGTCGGATACCGATGCTCCGGTCCGATGGAGTAGTCCAGCGACACCACGGTGAAACCGCGCGAGGCAAGTAACTCGTAGTACGTGGCGTTGTTGGACTTGTTGCCGGAAATCCAGGCACCGCCGTGTGTCCACACCACGGTGGGGAGCGCGGTCTGCGTACCAGCCGGGAAATACACGTCCAGTCGGGCGTCGGAATCATCGGTGCGATAGTACTGATCCCGAATGGCGTCGACGCCTCCCGGCGCGTGTTTGCGCAGCTTGTCGGTGACCTTTGCTGCGTCACGGCCGAAGACCCAGCGCACAATCAGCGCGCCGGGCTTCGGGCTGCGAAGCAGAGTCCTGAGTCGATGGGACATCGGTGTCCTGAGTCGATGGGACATCGGTGTCCTGAGTCGATATGGCATCGGAGTCCTGACAGCTCGGCGCTAGGTCCGAATCAGACTAACCCGACACCGTCGAAGCCGCCGGATCAACAGATCGCCTCAGCCAGTTTCTCGCGCACAAGTTCCTTGACAGCGCCTTTGGCAACCTTTCCGCCGGCTGCCATAGGCAACTCCGCCAGCGTCATCACATACTCCGGAATGTATTCGCGAGTGATGCCCTGCTCACGCATCCACTCGGTGAGCTCTGCCGCGGACAGTGCCTCACTGTCCGTGGTCACGACAACGGCGCACACCTTTTCCCCGAACAGAGCGTCGTCGACGCCGACCGCGGCAACCAAATCCACCAGCGGGTGCGCACGGACGTATTCCTCGACTTCGACGGCGGAGATGTTCTTGCCACCGCGAATGATGATGTCGGCCTTACGACCCACAACGCGGACGCGACCGTCCTCGTCGATTTCGACGATGTCGCCGAGCAGCATCCAGCCGTCTTCGGTGTACAGCTCGTTGTTGGCGTCGACGTCGCCCCAGTAGCCCTGACACATCAACGGTCCGTTGACCGCCGGTTGCCCGCGGCGCATGGATCCGACCACTTCTTTTGCGGCGTCGTCGAATACCCGAACCTGCATCCGGTCGATGACGTGACCACAGGTACGCAGCCTGGTGTCGGAGTCGTCGTCGACGGTGGTGACGGAGACGGCTCCGGTTTCGTTGGAACCGTAGAATTGCAGCACTGCTGCTCCGGTTCGTTCCTCGAATGCCAGCGCCTCCGAGTACGGAACCGCCTCTCCCCCTGTAAACATGACGCGCAACGTATCGAGGTTTGCGCTCGCAGCGGCGTCGGATCGCAACAGCATCTTGAATTGTGTACTCACACAGTTCAACACGGTGACGCCTTCACGTTCGATGAGATCGATCATCACCGCGACGTCGAATCGCTCCATGACCACGTTGGGGGCGCCAAGCAACGCGGGCAGGAAATGCGACGTCCACAGGCCGAAACCGAAGGGAGCCGGAACCGCCCCGAGGAAGACTTCTTCCGGTCCGACATCGGCTGCCTCTGCGCCGATCTCGGAGAATGCAACCCACCGATCTTCCGTCTGAGTTACCAGCTTCGGAAGTCCGGTCGTACCGGACGTCGAGTTAAGCATGGACACGGCAGCCGTCGAGAAGGTCGGGCTCGAGGCCTCGAAAACCCGCTTCGGCACGGGAAGAGAGACAACACCTCCCACCGCGGCGGCCCGTTCGAAACTCACGGCTCCGGTGTCGTCGGCAAACACCACGTCGAGGGCGGGATGCGCCTGTCGCAGTTGTGAGATCAACTCCGTGGTGTCGACGCCGCGCAAAGATCGCGTCGTCACCAGAACTGTGGCGTCGGAACGTTCGATCAGATGCGAGATCTCGCGGAGCCCGGATCGCGACCCGATTCCCACGGCCACCCGGCCGGTCCGGTACGCGGCACACAGCGCGGCGTGGAAGACCATGGTGTCCGGAAGCAGCACCGCTACATGCCCGTATCCCTCACTGGAAAGTTCGAGTGCCGACGCAATGGCGTCCGCGGCCGCGTCGTACTGCGCCCACGAAATTCGCGAAGTCGGGGTGATGAAGGCCGTGCGGTCCGGAATGGTCTCCGACCAGTGACGGACTATTTCACTGATACTGACGCCGGAAAATCGATCCGGATCGAGGGCAAACTCGCCGATTGCCACGTCCAACGTTGTGGGTTCCTGCATGATCGTCGTTCATCTCCCCTCGGCGCTGTGCACGCCCATCGACAATTTGTAAGCAGCATCCAGCGAAGCGGCGGAATCGCATTCGCGCACAATCTCGCCGCGTTGCATCACGTACCCACGGTCCACGACCGCCTTCAATGCTGACAAAGCGGGCTCGGCCACAATCACCGTAACCCCTTCCGATGCCAGTTGTCCTACAAGCGTGCGTAATTCAGCCACGATCTTGGGCGCGAGGCCGGTCATCATCTCGTCGAGTAGCAGCAACGACGGTTTTGCCAGCAACGCCCGGCCCAGAACCAGCATCTGCTGCTCACCACCACTGAGTACCCCGGCAAAGCTTTCGGCGCGGTCCTTCAGAATGGGAAAGCGCGCAAAAGCCGAATCCGCTGCGTCCGCGTTCAGACCTAGAAGATCGGCACCCACGCGTAGATTTTCGCGGACCGACATGCGCATGAACAACTGCCGTCCCTGCGGAACATAAGCAAAACCGCTGCGTGCGCGTTCGAGTGCCGACATCTTCTCGACACTGCGGCCATCGACGGTTATCCGGCCGGACGCCGGTACGGAACCGTAGATCGCGCCCATCAGAGAAGTCTTGCCCGCACCGTTGGGTCCGACCAGCGCGGTGACCTGACCGGGGGCAGCGACGAAGCTGACGTCGCGTACCGCGATGGCCGATCCGTAACGGACAGTGACCTTATCGACCTCGAGCATTGCTCACACCCTCTTCGTCGTCGGAACCGAAATACACCTCACGCATCGCGTCGCTGGACAGGCAGTCCTGCGGCGGACCGTAAAACGCGACGCCGCCGAAGTTCAGCAGGACAACCGTTGTCGCAAGTTCTGCGATGAGGTCGACGTTGTGATCGACGAGAACAACACCCTTGCCCTGCGCGGCAATGGAACGGACAGCGCCCGAAATAGCGTCGATGCCGTCGTGATCCGCGCCTGCAAACGGTTCGTCCAGGAGCAGCACTTCCGGACCGGTGGCCATCGCACGCGCAACCTCGACCAACCGCTGCGCTCCCAGACTCAGATCCCCGCACGCGCTTTCGGTGTCGCTGATCGAATACTCCCGCGCGAGCGCCGAAGCCTGGTCCGACGCTTTGTCCCAGTTCTCGAACGGGCCCTTGATCGCCCACCACAGCGAGTGCAGCGGCGACGAGATCCGGTGCCCGTAGAGTCCCGGGATGATGTTGTCGACGGCATTGAGTTCGAGTGCCAACTGCGGGTGCTGGAACGTACGCGAGAGCCCCTGCCTGGCACGACGTTCCGACGGGCCGCTCAGGGACTTACCGGCCAGCGTGACCGTTCCGGAATCGGCTTGTTGGGTACCGAAGATGCAGTCGACGAGTGTTGTCTTGCCGGCGCCGTTCGGTCCGACCAGACCGATCACCTCACCGCGACCGACACTGAACGACACGTCGTCGACGGCACGCACACCGCCGTAGGACTTGTGGAGCCCACGAACCTCGAGCAACGAATCGGTCATCGGGAATCACGCTCCTGGTAGGTAGCAGTCAGACGGTTGATCAACGCGCGAGACCAACCGATCACGCCGCCAGGCGCGACGATCAGGATGACCAGAACCGCACCCGCCAGCAAGAGTTCACCACTGCCCTGATAGCCGGGCATGTTGAGTGTCACGATCACCACGATGAGAGCGCCGAGCGGTGCACCCCACGCGGAACCGCGGCCACCGATGATCGGCATGAAGATGGCAAGGAAGACGATGCTGAGGGTGAAGGTTTCCGGCGTCACCGCTTGAACCGAGACGGTGAAGAGCGATCCCCCGGTCGACGCGATTGCCGCGCCGATAGCCAGTGCCACGACGGTCAGATGCATCGGGTTGACACCGGATGCCCTGGCGACGTTCCGATTGTCCCGCGAAGCTTGCAACATCAGGCCCCACACGGACTTCCGTAGTCGATCGACCGCAACGGCGATGACGCAGACGAACAGAATCGCGAAAACGACCAACGCATAACGAGGTGGTTCCCAGCCGAACATCGTGAGAGCCGCGACGCCCGAGATTCCCGCCGAACCGCCGGTGAAACTCGGTCCGTCGATGAGCCAGTGCTCGAAGGCAATTCCGAACAGTAGAGTCACAGCGGCGAGGTAGAACCCGGAAAGCTTCTGCGTGGCAAGACTGAGCAGCACTGCCACACACGCCGCGACCAGAGCGCCGATGAGCCACCCCCACCACATCGACATCCCGGTCTTCACCGACATCAAGGCAACCGCGTAAGCCCCGATCGCCGCGTAGGCGCTGTAGGCCATCGACAGGGAACCTGCCAGAACGAAGGGAACATACATCCCCAGTGCGATCAGCGAGTACGTCGCGGCCAGGAAGATAAGGTCCTGGCGGTACAGGCTGGGCCCCATCCACAGGAGAAGTACGGCAACAACTGTCACCGTAATCAGGGCTTCTCGCGACACGTTGCCGAGCCGCGCTCGCGACCTGATCGCGCGAGGTGTGGTTATCGCACCCATCAGACGCGCACCTTTCTCGAGAGCAGACCTTCCGGGCGGAAGGCGAAGAAGACCAGTGCGATCAGGAGGATCGCGGTCTGTGCGGCGCTGGCACCGAAGTAGTACGGCGCGAACACCTGGACGATGCCCAGCAACATTCCGCCGATCAGCGGTGCCCAGCTACGCCCGGTACCGCCGATGACCAGCGCGATGAATGCGGTGAGCGTCCAGGACAATCCACTGGTGAACTGCACGCCGGCTTTGGGAGCGAACAACAGTCCGGCGATCGCGGCGATGACGCCCGCGAGTGTGAAGGCAATCAGTCGAACACGGTCGACCGGCAAGCCAAGTACCCGTGCTGCCTCAGGGTTGTCGCCCACGGCGCGCAGCAACCGGCCGGCGGTAGACCTGTTCAGCCACAGTCCGATTCCGATGAACACCAGCGCAGTCGCCACGATCAGAACTACAGTCGCGCTGTCGAGCGTTGCGCCGCCAACGGTGATCGGATCGAAGTCGAAGATCTTCTGCCCCGGCAACGGCGTACGCCCGAATACGGTTCCCGCAAGCTGCTGAATACCGAAGAGCACCGCCGTCACGGCTACCAAGGCCGGCAGCTCACCGCGCCCCGAACGCTTCTGAACCTGCTTCACCACCAGCTTTTCGGTCAGCACCGAAAGCGCCACTGCAACAGCAATTCCCAGTGGCATGGCCAACCACAGCGCCAGCCCGTGATTGACCGCGATCCAACTGCTCGCCATAGCCGCTGCCATGGCGTACGGACCCATCGCGAAGTTGAAGAAATCCGCGCCGACCACCACGAGGTACATCCCCAGGGCGATCAACGAGAAGAAAGCACCGATCTCGATGGCTGCAAGCCAGAGTTGTGCGTCTGTCATGTCAAAGCTCCTCGGTTATCCGCACGGGGGCTGATAGGAATCCCACGGATGGGCGGGCTTGTTGTCGTCACCGAATTCGATGAGCACCAGTCCGCACAGGCTGTCCGGGGCCAAGTGGTCGCCCGGGCTGAAGGACAGTGTCAAATCGTCCTGGCCGAAACTGGAGGGAAGACCCGAAACCTGCTGGAGTGCATCACGAACGGCGGTCCGGTCCTGATGATCACCGGCAATCTCGATGGCCTTCGCCAGCATCATGACCGCGTCGTACGATTGCGCGTCGTAGGCGGTCAACTGATAGTCGGCGCCCTTGACCGCCCGGACCTTCTCGGTCAACTCCGCAGTTCGCGCATTGTCGGCACTGAGCGATCCCATGTAGACCATGCCACTCAGGGCCTTCGGATCGGCCAAAGCCCACGACGCCGGCTGGTTTCCGATGGAGGCCAGTGAGAAACGTTGCGTCTCGGGAACGATCTTCGAAAGTGTGTTGTGCGCCAGAATCTCGAAGTGCCCACCGATGCTGGCCACAAGAATGGCGTCAGGCTTCGTCTCCGCGAGTCGCGACACCTGCGCCGTGAGGTCCGCGGCGTCTACCGGAGCCTTCTCGACGGCAGTGACCGTTGCGCACTTCTCCAGCGCCGGACGCAGCGTCTTGATGATGCCGTCGATGGAAGCGCTTGCATCACCGAGGATTCCGAGTGAGCGGTAGCCCAGCTTCTCGAACGCTCCGCAATACACCTCGGCGTATTGCTTGAGCGAGTTGGGAATCATGAACGAATAGTCGTTGCCAGGAGGCGAAGCAAACGCGTCGCTGAGGACAACGGGTGCAATCGCCGGGATCTTCGACTGCTCGAGAATCGACTTCGCCTGCAGGACCGAGCCGCTGCCGGTCGCCAGAATGACGGCACTTGCGCCCTGATCGACCAACTTACGAATGATCGACGGCGTCTTGGTGGGACTGCTCTCGTCATTCTCGACAACCAGGCGGACGGGCTTGCCGTTGATCCCACCTGCCTGGTTGATCAAGTCGACGCTGAGGCGGACCGTCTTGCCCGCGATGGTGCTGTACGACGCACCGGGGCCCGTCGAATCCTCGTCCAGCCCGATCACGATCTCGTTGTCCGGAATGACTCCAGCAGATGCACACGCACCTGCCCCGAGCACGACTGCCGCGGCTAAGGCTATTGCCTTCGCGAGTCTCACATCCCACTCCTGTCCAAACGATATTTGGTAAATCAAACAAGCGCTTGATTCACGACGCTGGGCAGAAGTATGCACTGGGTCACATAGATAGTCAAAACCGCCGTAACAGAGAGCGATCAGCCCCGTTGTTCGGCCTGCAGATCACGAATTGCGGTGCTCAGATCGCGGATCACCGACTTCAACTCGTCCACGTCCGAACGCAGTTCGGCAACCTCGCCGACCGGCGGTGCAACGTCGACATTGTCAGTCTTGGCCTTCACCCGAGCGAGCGCTGTGGAACCGTCTCCGCGGCGGGCAAAACCGTCGAGAAACACAAGGATCAAATTCCGCTGCAGTTCCGGCGCCAACTCGGCCAACTGTGAACGGTATTGAGCCACCGTCGACCACACCGACTCCCGCATCAACCGATGAAACTGTTCAGGATCGATGTCTTCGCGAAACTCCCCGTCTGCAATCCCACTCGCAATTGCCGTGCGCCAGTAGCTGTGCGCCTGATGGACCGCAACGGTGATCGGCGCGTCGGAAGGCTGGGACGACAGGATCGCTTCGCCTTGATAGACCTCGGTGGCGTATGGGTGGTCGAGCGCGGTATTGAACGACACCTCGACCATGGAGGCCAACCGGTCGCGAGCTGATCCACCAGGTTCGATCGAGTCCTCGTATCTGATGTTGAGATCTTCGAGGAAACGCACGACTATTTCGTGCGCCATCGCATCCTTGGATTCGAAGTAGTGATAGAGGCTTCCGGACAGAATTCCGACCTCGTCGGCGATATCTCGCACCGTCGTTGCCGCGATACCACGCTCGCTGAACAATTTTGCCGCGTGAGTGAGTATCTCTTCCCGTCGGGTCGAACGCACTGGTCTAATCCCCTCATCAATCGTCAAGCGAATGCTTGATCGAATATCGAGGATGCTAACACCGAGCCTGCTCTGACCTGCGGAGTGAGCACTCGTTCATCAAACCGTCATATCGGACACACGATGGTGATCGAGTCTATTTCTTTCAGAAACAAGTTCTCCCTACGCTCATCCGCATCGACGAATACAACGCCGTATACGCGAGCCGGATACATCACATCCGGTAGTCCGTTCCCCGAAGCCATGTACCTGTAGCCACGCGCCTGTTTTCACGTAGGTGAAAAGCCAGGTACTGAAGTCATGAAGACGAAAGGCCCGTCTATGCGAACCTTCTCGAAGCGCACCCTCGCCGCTCCGGCAGCTCTTGCAGCTCTGGGTTTGGTACTCACCGGTTGCGGAAGCAAAGCCTCTGATACGACGTCGGGTGACACCACGGCAGCATCGTGCGTCGACACCTCCGGCGACACGATCAAGGTCGGTTCACTCAACTCGTTGTCCGGCACCATGGCCATCAGTGAAGTGACAGTGCGCGATTCGATTGCACTCGCAGTTCAGGAGATCAACGACGCCGGTGGCGTTTTGGGCAAAAAGGTTCAGATCGTCGCCGAGGACGGCGCATCCGAGCCGACGGTATTCGCAGAAAAGGCGGAGAAGCTCATCAGCAGCGACTGTGTCGCAGCCGTTTTCGGCGGTTGGACGTCGTCGAGCCGTAAGGCCATGCTCCCGGTCTTCGAAGACAATAATTCGCTCCTCTACTACCCCGTTCAGTACGAGGGCCTCGAGGATTCCAAGAACATCTTCTACACCGGCGCTACGACCAATCAGCAGATCATCCCGGCACTGGACTACCTGAAGGAAAAGGGCGTCAAGTCCCTCTACCTGGTCGGAAGTGACTACGTCTTCCCACAGACCGCCAATCGCATCATCAAGGCGTACGCGGAAGCAAACGGCATCGAGATCAAGGGCGAGGACTACACGCCGCTCGGTTCGACCGACTTCTCCACCATCGTCAACAAGGTCCGCACGGCTGACGCCGACGCCGTATTCAACACGCTCAACGGCGATTCGAACGTCGCGTTCTTCCGCGAGTACACCAATGTGGGGCTGAAGCCGGCCGACATGCCGGTTGTCTCGGTGTCCATCGCAGAGGAAGAGGTCGGCGGCATCGGCGTGCAGAACGTCGAAGGACAGCTGACGGCCTGGAACTACTACCAGACCATCGACACCCCGGAAAACAACAAGTTCGTCGCGGCATACAAGGCGAAGTACGGCCAGAACAAGCCGACGTCCGACCCCATGGAAGCTGCATACACCTCGGTGTACCTGTGGAAGAACACAGCCGAGAAGGCTAATTCCTTTGCTGTCAAGGATATTCAGGACAACGCCGACGGCGTCACCTTCGAAGCCCCCGAAGGCCTCGTCACCATCGACGGCGACAACCATCACATCACCAAGACCGCCCGCATCGGCGAAATCCGAAGCGACGGACTGATCTACACCGTCTGGGATTCCGGTCAGCCGATCGAGCCCGACCCGTACCTCGAGAGCTACCCGTGGGCCTCGGGTCTCGGCGCCAGCAAGTAACAACCTGACCGCAATGAAACCGACTGGTAGAGAGGTGGAACGTCTGTCATGGATGTTGTGATCGGACAGCTGTTCACAGGTTTGAGCATCGGCTCGATTCTGTTGTTGGCTGCATTGGGACTATCGCTCACGTTCGGCCAAATGGGTGTCATCAACATGGCCCACGGCGAGTTCATCATGGCCGGCTCGTACACGGCCTACGTTGTACAGCAGGTAATCTCCAATGCAACCGGTTCGTTGATCATCTCTCTACTGGTCGGTTTCATCGTCGGCGGATTGATGGGTGTGGCCCTGGAAGTGCTTCTGGTGTCACGGATGTACCACCGCCCGCTCGACACGTTGTTGGTGACGTTCGGCGTCGGACTGATCCTTCAGCAGTTGGCGCGCGACATCTTCGGTGCGCCTGCCGTCAACACCACCGCACCGTCCTGGCTTTCGGGCGGTGTCGACATCCTCGGCGCCGTAGTTCCGAAAACCCGCATCTTCATTCTGGTGCTGGCAATCGCGGCAGTGATCGCATTGTCGCTGGCACTCAAGCAGTCGTCGATGGGTAGGCGCATCCGCGCCGTAGTCCAGAACCGAGATCTGGCCGAGACCAGCGGAATATCTTCCCGCCGTACCGATATCACCACCTTCTTCCTCGGATCCGGACTCGCCGGCGTTGCCGGTGTCGCCCTGACCCTGATCGGTTCCACCAGCCCGACCATCGGGCAGTCGTATCTGATCGACGCGTTCCTGGTTGTGGTCGTCGGCGGACTCGGACAGATGAAGGGCGCAGTGATCGCCGCGTTTGCACTCGGCATCCTGAACTCCTTCATCGAGTACTCCACCACCGCATCGATTGCCAAGGTCATCTTGTTCGTCATCATCGTCGTCTTCCTCCAAGTGCGTCCCCAGGGACTGTTTGCAGTCAAGACAAGGAGCCTCGTATGAGCGTCCTGACCAATCCCCGAATCCGGGTCTGGGGCGGATTCGCCGTCGCCGCGATCATCCTGTTCGGACTGGCCCCAGCCGTGCTCTCCGACTTCCGACTCTCCCTGCTGGGAAAGTTCCTGTGCTTCGCGATCGTCGCAGTAGGCATCGGACTCGCCTGGGGCAGAGGCGGAATGCTCACCCTCGGCCAAGGTGTGTTCTTCGGCATCGGCGCCTACGTCATGGCAATGCACCTCAAGATCGCCGACGCCGAACTCAAAGGTGACGCGGTACCCGATTTCATGGCGATCGCCGGCAAGACCGAACTGCCCGGTTACTGGCAGCCGTTTGCCTCCCCGTTCGTTGCGATCTTCGCGGTACTGTTCCTGCCCGCGACCGTCGCGTTTCTCCTCGGACTCGGCGTGTTCAAACGACGCGTCAAGGGTGCATACTTCGCGATCCTCTCGCAAGCTCTCGCAGCGGCATTCGCCATCCTGCTGATCGGTCAGCAGACCATCGGCGGCAGCAACGGACTCAACCGTTTCCGCACGTTCTTCGGCTTCAACCTCAACGACCCCGCCAACAAGCAGATGCTGTTCTTCATCGCCTCCGGAGTGCTCCTCGCCTCCGTCGCCCTGATCCGGCAGCTGATGAACTCGCGCTACGGTGAACTGCTTGTCGCAGTGCGAGATCAGGAAGAGCGCGTGCGCTTCCTCGGATACGACCCTGCCAACATCAAGCTGGTCGCCTACGTCACCGCCGCATTCCTGGCCGGTATCGCCGGAGCGTTGTTCGTGCCCATCGTCGGCATCATCTCCCCCGCCGACGTCGGAATCGTTCCCTCCATCGCCTTCCTCATCGGCGTGGCGATCGGCGGCCGCGCAACGCTTCTCGGCCCCGTGCTCGGTGCCATCGGTGTTGCCTGGGCTCAGTCGGCCTTCTCCGAGAAGATGCCGTCCGGCTGGATCTATGCCCAGGGTCTGATGTTCATCGTCGTCGTCGGGTTCTTCCCCGCCGGAGTCGCCGGACTCTTTGCGCTCCTGCGCCACCGCCGCAAGCGTGAAAAGACCACCCCCGAAACACCGAAAATCAGCGAACCGGAAACTGTGGAGGTGTCCGTATGACCAGCACCGGTACAACCGACACAAGCGCACCGAACCCCGTATTGGGCGGCAATGCCGGAATGTCTTCCGAATACCTGGAAGTGCGGAACTTGAGTGTCAGCTTCGACGGGTTCAAGGCCGTCGACAGTGTGGACCTGACACTGATGCAGGGTGACCTTCGCTTTCTGATCGGCCCCAACGGCGCCGGAAAGACCACCCTTGTCGACGCCATCACCGGACTGGTACCGGCGACGGGTTCGATCACCAAGTCCGGTGAACAGTTGCTGGGCAAGAAGGTTCACAAGATCGCCCGCCTCGGGGTCGGGCGCACCTTCCAGACCGCCAGCGTCTTCGAAGAACTCTCCGTTCTGCAAAACCTGGACATCGCTGCCGGTGCGGGCCGCTCCCCGTGGGAGTTGCTGCGCACCCGCAAATCCGTTCTCCCCGAGATCGAGGAAGCCCTCGAAACCACCGGACTCGAAGCTCTACGCGATACACCCGCCGGCATCCTCGCGCACGGGCAGAAGCAGTGGCTCGAGATCGGAATGCTTCTGGTACAGAACTGTTCGGTACTTCTGCTCGACGAACCCGTCGCCGGAATGAGCCTGGAAGAACGCGAGGAAACCGGCAACCTCCTGCGTCGTATCGGTGGTGCGCGCACCGTGGTTGTCGTCGAGCACGACATGGACTTCATGCGAGCATTTGCCACCTCGGTCACCGTCCTCGCAGCAGGCAAGGTTCTTGCGGAAGGAACTGTCGCGCAGGTTCAGGCCGATCCCAAAGTCCAAGAGGTCTACCTCGGCACCGCTGCGGCTGTGCCTCACGGCGAGGAGTGAATCATGCTTGAAATCAAGGACGTCCGCGCCGGATACGGACGCACCGAGGTCATCCACGGAATCTCGCTCACCGTTCCGGGCAACGGTGTCGCCGCCGTCATGGGCCACAACGGCGCCGGAAAGACGACGTTGCTCCGAGCCGCTGTCGGGTTGATCAAACCGACCAGTGGAACGATCCTCCTGAACGGCGAAGACATCACGACACTGCGCCCGAGCGCCCGCGTTACCCGCGGCCTCGCCTATGTCCCCCAAGGACAACAATCCTTCGGCCAACTCACCACGGCCGAGAACCTTCAGGTTGTCGCGGACGGCCGCAAACGCGGAAAGGCGCTGATTGCAGAAGCATTGGATATGTTTCCCGCGCTGACCACACTGCTCGACCGCCGAGCCGGCTTGCTGTCGGGTGGGCAGCGACAGCAACTCGCCATCGCCCGCGCCCTCATCACCGA
Organism: Rhodococcus sp. AD45-ID; assembly: GCF_003023755.1. Classification (NCBI taxonomy): domain Bacteria; kingdom Bacillati; phylum Actinomycetota; class Actinomycetes; order Mycobacteriales; family Nocardiaceae; genus Rhodococcus; species Rhodococcus sp. AD45-ID. Next base: position 1,199,275 of record NZ_PYHL01000001.1, read on the forward strand.
ACCGAAAATTCTGATCCTCGACGAACCCACCGAAGGCATCCAACCCAACGTCGTCGCCGAGATCGAACGCACCATCATCGACCTCACCAATCGCGGCGATCTCGGAGTCCTCCTGGTCGAACAGCACATCGGGTTCGCGCTCCAGTCAGCGCAGCACTACAGCGTTCTCGCGGCCGGTCATGTGACGTCGACCGGAGAGGGAGGCACCACATCCACCGATGCCGTCCGACGAGCGATGGCCATCTGACATGTCCGCCGTCGAACATTCGACCGGATCGCTGCGGGATCAGGTGTATCAGTCGATCCGGGCCGATCTGATGGCCGGGAAGATCACGCCGACGGAACGACTTAGCGAGGAGCGGCTCGCGCAGATCTACGGAGTTTCGAGAACTCCGGTTCGAGAAGCTCTGGCCCGCTTGCAATCCGACGGTTTGGTTCAACGCGGCGAGCATGGGCTGTATCCGTACCGGCCACGCCTGGAAGATCTCAACGGATTGTACGAGCTACGAATATTGCTCGAACTGCAGGGAATTCGCCGAGTCATCGACACGGAGTACGCCCGGCACGACGCAGATATTCTGGGCGCTGAACTCGAAAAGTGGTATGCGTTGCGCACCCATTCACTCGAACCGGACTCCAGCTTTGTCACCCTCGACGAGGAGTTCCACACGGCACTACTTGTATCGGCCGGAAACCCCGCACTGACGGAGGCCTTGGCAACCGTCAATGCCAAAATCCGGCCGGTACGGATGTTCGACTACCTGACACCGGCCGGGATCGAAGCGACGATCGACGAGCACATCGCGATAGCTGAACTTGTTCTCGACAACAAGTTGCCACAAGCGTTCGAGTCGTTGCGGACGCACATCGACGACGGCAGGCTCGTGGTTGTCGAGCACGCGCGGCAGGCGTTGTCGTTGGCGGCACTGGCAAGTGCGGTTCGATACTGAAGGGCGCGTTTCGATTTTTCGGGTGGTGAGGAAATAGGAATGCACTCGCGGCGGTTGCACCTCACAACAACTGTTTTCTGCCGCCTCGAAAGGTGCCCACTTCATGTCGGTTCCACTCTCCATCCTCGATCTTGCGCACATCGGCCAGAACGAGACCGCCAAAGACAGCTTCGACGCCAGTGTCACGCTGGCGCAGCGAGCCGAGGAGTGGGGCTACCAGCGAATCTGGTACGCCGAGCACCACAACATGGGCTCCATCGCGTCGTCCGCGACCAGTGTCCTGATCGGCCACGTTGCAGCTCACACCACCAAGATCCGACTTGGCGCCGGTGGCATCATGCTCCCCAACCACGCACCGCTCACCATTGCCGAACAGTTCGGCACGCTCGAGACACTGCACCCTGGACGCATAGATCTTGGCCTCGGCCGCGCACCCGGCAGCGATCAGAAGACGATGCAGGCCCTGCGCCGCGACCCCAGTTCGTCCGACAGCTTCCCGCAGGATGTCCTCGAACTTCAGGGATATCTTGGCGACACCTCGCGCATTCCGGGCATCAGCGCGGTGCCAGGCAAGGGCACCCATGTCCCCCTCTACATCCTCGGTTCGTCACTGTTCGGCGCAAAACTGGCCGCGATGCTCGGCCTTCCCTACGCGTTTGCGTCACACTTCGCGCCCAACGCTCTTCGCGACGCCGTGACCATCTACCGCCGTGAGTTCAAGCCGTCGGAACAGTTGGCGGAGCCGTACGTGATCGCGGGCGTCAATGTCATCGCAGCCGATACCACCGAGCAGGCTCAGCAAGAGTTCCTCGAATCCAAGCGCAACCGCGTCAGCTTGCTCCTCGGCCGCGGCCGCACGTTCACCGACGACGAGGCCGACATGTTGCTCGACTCCCCCGCCGGTCAACAGGTTCTGCAAATGGCCAGGTACAGCGCCGTCGGCACACCCGCAGAAGTCCGCACGTACCTGGACGAATTCACCGAGCACGCGCAGGCCGACGAGTTGATCACCGTCTCCACCGGCACCAACCGCGCCGCGTGGCTGCGCACGTTCGAACTACTCGCCGACGTCAGCAACCTGGTGCCCGCCTAAGCTGCCGGGCATGGGCGATCCATCCCGTCGCGGGTTCATCTCGGTACTTGCCGTACTTCTGTCGACGGGGTGGGCCGCCAACCACTTTGCCTCCCTCATCCCGGTACTGCGGGAGCACGAGGGACTCTCGCACGCCGTTCTCGACGGCGTGTTCGGCATCTACGCGCTGGGTCTGCTGCCCGGACTGTTGACCGGTGGTGCGCTGTCCGATCGTGTCGGACGAGCAGCCGTTGTCCTGCCAGGAGCTCTGGTGGCGTCGCTGGGCACGGTATTTCTCTTGCTGTGGCACAACACTTCCGGCCTCCTGGTTGGCCGTCTTGTGGTCGGCGTCGGCGCCGGTCTGGCAATCGGCGCCGGCACAGCCTGGGCCGCTGATCTGCGCGGCAAAGCCGGAACCGTGATGGCCGGCGTTGTCCTCACTTCCGGTTTTGCCTTGGGTCCCTTGTTCTCCGGCCTGATGGCCCAGTTCGCGGCCTTTCCTTTGGCCACGCCCTTTGTCGTCTCGGCGCTGCTGTCCGTCTGTTCCGTTGCCGCCGCGGCGATGTGGAGTCGAACACGGACCTCACCTTCGGCAGCGCTCCCGTTACCGGCCGACGGGGAACGATCCGTCCGCTCGGCCTTGATCTGGGCGCTACCGCTCGCGCCCTGGGTGTTTGCCAGTGCGACAGTCTCATTCGTGACGATGTCCGCGCGACTCGGCGATCGATACTCCGGACCACTACTCCCCGGAATAGCCGCAGCACTCACACTCGGCGCGGGCATCATCGTTCAAACCATTGCCCGTCATCGCGATTGGGGCAGGCAGGCCGGAAGCGCCGGTGCCGGACTAGCCGCGCTCGGATACTGCCTCGTCGCAGCCGGCGGAGCCCACCCGCCGCTTGCCCTGTTTGTCGTGTGCGCCCTCACGCTCGGAACCGCATATGGCCTGTGCCTGCGTAGTGGTCTCCTCGACCTCGAAACCCTTGCGCCACCGGCGTCACGCGGAACATTGACGGGCATCTTCTACGTCGGCACGTACCTCGGCTTCGGACTGCCGGTCTTGCTGGTTGTCCTCGAACCGAGCCTGGGACCGTCGATACCGATGCTCGTTCTCGCCGCACTTGCCGCGCTGGTTGCCGTAATCCGATTCCGGGCAGTGTTAGCGTCGTATCAACCCACGACACTCGAGGAGTACGCGTCATGAACGCACGCATCCAGCCAGGCCGATTCAAAGAACTTGGCCCGATCAACTGGGGAATCTGGCGTGTCCTCTCGAAAGCCGCGGGCGCACCGGACGCACACCTGTTCAGCACGTTAGGTCGGACCGGCGGCCTGTTCCGAGGTTGGCTGCACTACTCCGGGTCACTGATGCCCGGCGGCAGGATCTCACGCCACGACACCGAATTGATCATCCTGCGCGTCGCACACCTGAGGCAGTGCGACTACGAAATGGATCACCACATCAGGCTCGGCCGAAAGGCTGGAATCGACGCCCAGGAGCTTGCCCGAATTATCGAGGGCCCCAACGCTTCCGGGTTGAGTTCTCGTCACCACGCGATCTTGACCGCGGTCGACGAGTTGGTCACCACCAAAGACGTCACCGACGTGACCTGGAACATGTTGTCCCAGCACCTCGACGACCGTCGGCTCATCGAATTCACGTTGCTGGTCACCCAATACGACGGCTTGGCTACCACTATCGCGACGTTGCGCGTCCAACGCGATTTTTCGTAGCCGGCCATCAGGGTTTGCAAATACGAATTGTCGCTTCCCGCACCACTTCACGGCGGCGCGCGAGTTCCTGCGCGTCCACGGATTGATTGTCGATAATGCCGGGTGCGACCACCCAAGCAAAGACGAGGCCGAAGATCAAGGTAATGAGGTCTTCCGGATTCCAGTGCGCTGCGATGCCGCCGTCGTCCTGAGCCTTGCGGATCGCAGCCATCCGCGGGAGCCAACTGGAGTGCTCTTCGGCTTGCTTACGCATCCGCGGGCCTTCACCTTGCAGTTGGCCCCAGATCATCATGCGCTGGATGTGCGGCTTTCGGGTCATGGCATCGAACAATTCGACAGCATGCTGCGGTATGTCCCCGCCCACCCACTCCACGCATTCCATGGCTTCGACAAAATCCGCGTCGAGCACGGCGTGAAAGAGCGCCACCTTGTCACCGAAGTACGCATAAAGCCGTTCCTTGCTGGCGTTGCCGTTCTTCGCGATGCGATCGATCCGTGCGCCGGCGAGTCCGTAGGTGCCGAATTCTTCTAGCGCTGCGTCAAGGATTCGCTGCTTCGTTGCGGTCACATCTGTGGGAGCCATAGTGATTATCGTAACCGAACGAACTATTTCGTTTGACTCTCGAAGAAGCGCTCACTTACCTTGTAATGATGACCACCACTGACGTCGAAAGCGGCGCAACGCCGCCGTCTCCGGCGATCTCCGAAAACCCGAATCATCAACGACGTTGGCTGGTGCTCTGCATCGTCGCGTTTGCACAACTCATGGTGGTGCTCGACGGCACCATCGTCTCCATCGCCCTGCCCGCCGCGCAGGCAGAACTCGGAATCAGCGACCTCGATCGCGCCTGGGTTGTCACCTCGTACGCGCTGGCATTCGGCGCACTGCTTCTGCTCGGTGGCCGCATCGCCGACTACTGGGGACGTAAGCGTTCCTTCATCGTCGGCATGGCCGGCTTTGCCGTGGCGTCAGGCATCGGCGGGATCGCCCAGACCGGTATCGAACTCTTCATCGCCCGCGCCGGGCAGGGTGTCTTCGCGGCACTGCTCGCGCCCGCCGCGCTCTCGATGCTCACCACCACCTTCATCGGAGAAAAGGAGCGCGCCAAGGCTTTTGCCGTCTACGGCGCGATTTCCGGTGGTGGCGCAGCGATCGGCCTGCTGCTCGGCGGCGTCCTGACTCAGTACGTCGACTGGCGCTGGTGCCTGCTCGTGAACATTCCGATCGCGCTCATCGCGATTGCTGCTGCCGTCCCGATCGTCAAGGAAACCAAGGCACACGGCGACACGAGCTACGACCTTCCCGGCGCCGTCCTCATCGCACTCGGACTCGGATCCCTGGTCTACGGATTCACGCGCGCCGAGCACGGGTGGGGTCAGACCGATACCCTCCTGTTCATCGCTTTGGGCTTGGTCTTCCTGGCACTGTTCGTGGTCGTCGAGAGCCGTAGCAAGAATCCGCTTCTGCCACTGAGCGTTCCGTGGCACCGCGACCGCGGCGCCGCACTGATCGGGTCCATGCTCGTCGGCGCAGCGCTTCTCGGCGGCACGTTGTACCTGACGTTCTACCTGCAGATCGTGCTCGGATTCAGCCCCGTCATGGCCGGCGTCGGCTCACTGCCGATGGCCTTCTTCATCGTGCTTGCATCCACCGCCGCCGCCCAGCTGTCCACCAAGATCGGCCCCAAGCCGCTCATGGTTGCCGGCCCCCTGGTTGCCGCAGTCGGACTGCTCATGCTCACCCAGATCGAGGTCCACAGCTCCTACTGGACCCACGTGTTCCCGGGTCTTGCCATCTTCGGTTTCGGTTTGGGCCTGCTGATGGTGCCCATGCAGAACCTTGCACTGATCGGTGTTCCCGACCACGACGCCGGCGCAGCCAGCGCCCTCGTCAACGCAACGCTGCAGATCGGCGGCGCACTGGGAACCGCACTCTTCACCACGATCTACGCGTCGGCCAAGTCCGCATTCACCACCGACAACGCGGCGCCGATCCCCCCGGAAGGCATTCCAGTCGACATGTCGAACGCGACCGTTCCGACCGGCGACGAATTGGCTCTGCTCCCCCAGCCGGTGCAGGACTTCATCGCCTCGATGACCGACTACGTCTTCGGCGCCGAGGTCTCCGGATACACCGCCGCATTCGGTTGGGCGGCAATCCTGTTGGCGATCATCGCACCCGTTGTCGTAGTGCTCGTCCGCGCCAAGAAGGGCGACCTCCCCGCTGAGGGCGCAGTCCATATGGGGTAAACCCCTGTGCGCCTTTCTGGTAGTTCCCGCTACCAGAAAGGCGCACCGGCGGTTACGCCTTCTTCAGAACCTCAGCCACCGGCGTGCTGGCGCGGCCGATCAACTTCTGCAGATCACCGGACTCGGTGTCCAGCGCTCCCTTGGCGATTGCAGCGTCGGAATCCGCGAGAATCTCTGCAACAGGGGCGGGCAGGCCGACGCTCTCGAGAATGCCTTTGTATGCCTCCTCCGGCACAAACTGATACACGACAGGCTTGCCGGCAAATTCGCTGACCTTCTCCGCGAACTGGGCATACGTCAGACGCTCGTCACCACCCAATTCGTAGACTGCGCCTTCGTGGCCGTCCGTGGTGACGACAACTGCGGCAGCGTCGGCGTAGTCGGCCCGCGATGCAGCGGCGATCTTTCCGTCAGCGCCCGCTCCGGCCACTGCGCCGCGCTCGATAACGCCGGCCAGGTCATTGAGGAAGTTCTCCCAGTACCAACCGTTGCGCAAGAGTGCGAACGGAATTCCACTCGCGGCAAGCACATCCTCGGTCGCCTTGTGCTCGGCTGCGAGCTTCATCGGCGTATCCTGGGCGTCCAAAATGCTTGTGTACGCGATGAATCCGACGCCTGCAGCCTTTGCCGCGTTGATGATGTTTGTGTGCTGCGCAAGCCGCTGGCCCACCTCACTGCCCGAGATCAGCACCACTTTGTCGACGCCGGCAAAGGCTGCTTCCAATGCCGTGGCGTCGGTGTAATCGGCCTTGCGAACCACCACGCCGCGGGCTGCGAGATCCGCCGCCTTCTCCGGATTACGAACCACGGCGACGATGTCCGACGCGGGTGTGCCCCGCGTGATCAGTGCCTCGACAACAAGTTGTCCGAGGTTTCCCGTTGCTCCGGTGACTGCGATGCTCATGCGAACTCCCGTTTTAGGTTGAAGCGTAAATGTGCTCTGCAACCATCATGCACTAATTATTCGTAAGTGCAACCCTGGAAGTTAGCGCTATCGGTATGTTTAGTAGTAACCTGGGGACATGACCAGCACCGATACCCCTGCCTGTGCTGCCGAAACAGATCAGGATCCCACCCTCGAGGCCGATGTGTTCGCTCGCGGATGCAATTCTCGGGCAGCGCTCCAGAACGCAACCGGCCGCTGGGGCGCACTTGCATTGGCAGCCCTCCACGAAGGCCCGTACCGGTTCAGCGCACTACGTCGACGCGTCGACGGCGTCAGCGAGCGCATGCTCTCGCAGACCCTGCAGACACTGGAGCGGGATGGTCTCGTGCACCGTGAAGTGCTCGAAACCATCCCGCCCAAAGTGGAATACAGCCTGACCGAACTCGGCGCAGACGTGGCCGGCAAGATCACCGCCCTGATCGAATTGCTCGAATCCCGCGTGCCGACAATCATTGCGTCACAAGAGTCTTACGACGCCCGCAATCAGTGAGGCCCGCAATCGGTAAAGCCTCAGAGGGTAAAGCCTGAGAGTCAGTCGAGCGCCCCCGAAAGCTGAGCGATGAACTCGTCGAACGCATACGGGACGCTCAAGACCGTCGGCGCTGACGTTGCCATCGCGTAGTCCATTCCGACGAGGCGAACAATCCGGCCGTTCGACACCGAGGTCATGTTGGCAAACGGACCGAAGGCCATCAGCTTGTCGAGATTGGTGCCGTCGGCGTCAACCAGAATGAAGACGTCCGCGTCGAGGGTTTCGATGGACTCCATCCCCACGGACACCGAACTGTCGCCGGACGTGCACACCGCGTCGACCCCGGGCGAGGTCTTCAGCCCGAGCTGACCCAGCAGACGGATGCGAGGATCGGTGTTGCAGAACACGATCAGGCCCTCGTCGGTGCGCATCGCGTATGTTGCCGTCTTGCCCTCGAACTGCGGATGTTCGGCGGCTTGCCGCTTGAAATACGCTCCGGTGTCGTCGATCAACTCCTGTGCGCGTGCGGGCTGCCCGAGCGCTGCACCGATCATGCTCATCTGCTTGTCCCAGGCGGTGTCCCAGGGCTGATCGGGAAATGCGACGGTGGGCGCGATGTCACTCAGTCGCTGATATTTCTCCGCGGTGATCCCCGAATACACGGCAAGGATCAGGTCGGGATCGAGGGCAAGGATCTGCTCGAACGGCACATCTGGATTGGTGGTCATCAGAACCGGCGTCGCGCCGTTCAACAGTGAAGCGTCCCAAGGCAATATGTTGTTCTCGACACCGTCGCCCGAGAAGCTCTCCATCGCGACGGGCACCTTGTTCAGGGCAAGCACCGAATCTTGGCTGCTCCATCCGATGGTCACGATCCGCATGGGTTCGGCATCGATCGTGGTCGAACCGTAGGCGTGGTCGACTGTCACCGGAAAGGCGCCGGCTTCGGCGGATGCCGTCGAAGCCGCGGTCGACTCGGTACCGGCCGAGTTTCCACACGCGGTGAGACCGAGAGCCAGAGCGGCCGCGAGCAGTACACAACGAGTTTTCATGAATCGGGACGCTAGTGCGCCGTCAGCTCAGACCTGGACTCGAAGTCGCGATCTGGCGTGTTGGCAATACAAAAAGGCCCGTGCGCCTTTCTGGTTGCGTGAGCTACCAGAAAGACGCACGGGGGCCGCAGGCCCTACCTAGAAGTTGATCATGTGGCCGGCGAGGCCGTGGATCGCTTCCTGCAGCGCCTCACTGAGTGTGGGGTGGGTGTGGACGTTGCGTGCCAACTCGTTGACCGTGAGGTCCCACTTCTGGGCCAGGGTCAGCTCGGGCAGCAGTTCCGAGACGTCCGGTCCGATGAGGTGTCCACCGAGCAGTTCGCCGTGTGTGGTGTCGGCGATCAGCTTGACGAAACCGGTCGGGTCACCGAGGCCGTGTGCCTTGCCGTTGGCAGCGAACGGGAAGTTCGCGACCTTGATGTCGTAGCCCTCGGCCTTGGCCTGCTCTTCGGTCAACCCGAAGGACGCGACCTGCGGCTGGCAGAACGTCGCACGCGGCATCATCCGGTAGTCACCGAGCGTCTGCGTGTCTGCGCCGCCGATGGTCTCGGCTGCAACGACGGCCTGCGCCTCCGCGACGTGTGCAAGCTGCAGCTTGGCGGTCACGTCACCGATGGCGAAGATGTTCTCGACGTTGGTGCGCATGTAGTCGTCGATCGCGATGGCGCCGCGGTCGGTGAGGGCGACACCGGTGTTCTCGAGGCCGAAGCCCTCCACGCGCGGTGCGAAGCCGACGGACTGCAGAACCTTGTCCACGACCACGGTTTCGATCTCGCCGGACTTGTTGTCCTTGATCGAAACGCTGACCTTGCTGCCGTCGTCACTGATGGACTGGACAGCGGCGCCGGTCTTGATGGTGACGCCGAGCTTCTTGTACTGCTTCGCGATTTCCTTCGAGACGTCGGCGTCCTCGTTGGGCAGTGCCCGGTCGAGGAACTCCACGATCGTCACGTCGACGCCGTAGTTCTTGAGGACGTAACCGAACTCCATGCCGATGGCGCCGGCGCCGACGATGAGGATCGAGCCCGGCAGGTCGCGGGTGAGGATCTGCTCTTCGTAGGTCACCACGTTCTCGCTCAGCGAGGTGCCCGGCAGCAGCTTGGTGTAGGAACCGGTGGCGATGATCGCGTTGTCGAACGTGATCGTCTCGGTGCCTCCCTTGCTGAGCTCGACGTTGATGGTGTTGGCGTCGGCGAACGTGCCTTTGCCGTCGAATTCGGCGATCTTGTTCTTCTTCATCAAGAAGTGGATGCCCTTGACTCGCCCGTCGGCAACCTTGCGGCTGCGATCGAAGGCGGAGCCGAAATCGAAGGACACGTCTCCGGACATGCCGAACGTCTTCGCTTCTTTTGTGAAGATGTGCGCGAGTTCGGCATTGCGGAGAAGCGCCTTGGACGGGATGCAGCCCACGTTCAGGCACACACCGCCCCAGTACTTCTGCTCGATGATGGCAGTGCTCAGGCCCAGTTGTGCCGCGCGGATAGCAGCGACGTACCCACCGGGGCCGGCTCCGAGGACAACGACGTCATAGTGTGAGGTCACGATGTAACAGGGTAGTCCTGCATCGTTTTCCTGTCCCCGGATGGTCGCCTTACCGGCCAGTAGACCAAACTTCTGCGGCAACTCGGGCGAAATTTCCGCCGTAGATCGCTTCGATCGAGGACTCGTCGAAACCGCGCCGACGCAGAACGACGTCCAAGGTGAGGGTGTCTTCCGGCGGAACCCACTGCAGTGGTCCCCACGCGGTGTACGCCTCGGAGAACGACGCCGCGTGATTGTGTATCTCGTCGAGGAAGTCCTCCGCGTCGAACGAATAGTCCGAACCGATCCCGACGTGATCGACACCGACGAGTCCGACGGCTTCCTCGATGTGATCGGCCATCGCCTCGAGCCTGGCTTTGTTGTCGTCGGGGCCGTTGACGCCGAGGAAGATTCCCACGCCGTTGATCCCGATAACTCCGCCGGTGTCGGCACACGCCTTGGCCTGATCGTCGGTGATGTTTCGGGGGTGCTCCCACAATCTGCGGAGATTCGAATGGCTGTAGATCATGGGACGTGTCGTGGCAGCGGCCAGATCCAGACCGGTCCGGGTCGAGCAGTGCGAGCCGTCCACCATCATGCCGACGCGGTTCATCTCGGCCACGAGTTCGCGGCCGTACGCAGTCAAGCCTGTGTCGACGGAGTCGAGGCACCCACAGCCGGCGGCGTTGACGTGGTTGTACGTCGGCAACATCGACCGCACGCCCAGATCGTAGAAGTACGCGATGTTGTCGGGATCGCCGTCGAGTGGGTTGGAATCCTCGAGGTCGAATGCCAGCGCGATTCCGCCGGATCGCTGCACGTCGGCAACATCGAGAATCGTCGAGACCGGTGTGATTTCCGGATACTCGACGCGCGCCTGCCAGGCAAAACTCTTGACCAGCGCGGTTGAATCCGCACGTGTGTGCGGCGCGTAGCCGACATTGACCGAAACGTAACTGCCCTCAGGCCGCCGGTACCGCAATAGCTCCGCAATAGAGGCATTGGACTGCAACGGCAAGCAGCAGTGCTGTTCCCAGATCGGATATGTCCGGTTCACCCGTTGAGCATATAGGTAAACAGCCAGGTCAATCCGAAACTGGTCAATCGTTCAGCAAATCTTCGGTTCACTGGCGAATAGCGCGCCGATGCTGTAGAAAGATCAAGACTTGCACGCTCTATATGCGTCGGGATGCAAAAACCCATACGGAGAAGTGTCGACGAAGGATCGTTCCACCCGGGGCGGATCTACAAGGTAATTCAGGTGGAGGGTTCTTAAGCCTATGCGTTCTCGTACATTCAAGCGCGGCCGTGTGGTCGCCGCGATTGCAGCGGTGTCCGTGCTGCCGATGCTTGTCAGTCCGGCCATGGCTTCTGCCGGTGGTGACACCGCTGGAACTCGTACCGCTCCCGCAACGTATTCGACGGATTCGTACCTCGCGAGCCGCACCGACAACGGTCGCAAGTCCACGATCACCGTGTACTCGCCGTCGATGGGTCGCGACATTCCCCTCGAGGTCATCCTTCCGGCTGACACGAGCGAACCGCGTCCCACGCTCTACCTCCTCAACGGAGCAGGCGGCGGCGAAGACCGCGCGACCTGGCAGCGTCAGACCGATGTCATGGACTTCTTCAATGACAAGAACGTCAACGTCGTCACCCCGATCGAGGGCGCATTCAGCTACTACACCGACTGGGTTAACGAAGATCCGGCTCTCGGTGTTCAGAAGTGGCAGACGTTCCTGACACAGGAACTCCCGCCAGTCATCGACGCAGAGTTCAACACCAACAAGGTGCAGTCGATCTCCGCGATCTCCATGACCGCCACCTCGGTGCTCAACCTCGCGATCGCAGCCCCCGGCCTCTACAAGAGCGTCGGCGCGTACAGCGGTTGCGCCGAGACCAGCACCCCGGTCGGCCAGAGCTCCATCGAACTGGTTGTCGGCATGCGCGGCGACGCGGATGTCACCAACATGTGGGGCCCGCTCGACGGACAGGGCTGGATCGACAACGACCCGGTTGTCAACGCCGAGAAGCTCCGCGGCACCGAGCTGTACGTCTCCACCGGCTCCGGTCTGCCCGGCCCGCACGACACCCTCGCCAACGAGGCAGTCGACGGCCAGGTCGGCGTGTTGGCCAACCAGATCATCGTCGGCGGCATCATCGAGGCAGCGGTCAACTACTGCACCCACAACCTCGCGTACCGCTTGAACGAACTGCAGATCCCGGCAACGTTCGACTTCAAGCCCACCGGCACCCACTCGTGGGGCTACTGGCAGGACGATCTCCACAACTCGTGGCCGATGATCGCCAACTCCATGGGCGTCTGACACCACCAGCTTCAAGCACTCGACCCCGCTCTCCTCGACTTGGAGAGCGGGGTTGTGTGCTACATGGATGCTGGAACCATCAAACGCTCCCCTGACCATGGCAATTCTGGTTTACTGACCAGTGACATCGACCCCGGACACACGCCGGGGCACACGTAGTGGAGGTTTCAGATCGTATGGGCGCTCGTACATTCACGCGGGGACGTTTGGTCGCTGCAGTAGCAGCAGCACTGTCCGTGATCCCGATGCTGATCAGTCCCACCATCGCCTCCGCGGGCGGCGACTCATCCGGCACAACGGCACAAGCCACATCGGGTACCTCCGGTTCGTACCTCGCGAGCCGTAGCGACAATGGCCGCAAGTCCACGATCTCCGTGTACTCGGCGTCGATGGGTCGCAACATTCCGCTCGAGGTCATCCTCCCCGCAGACAACAGCGCACCGCGCCCGACGCTCTACCTCCTCAACGGCGCAGGCGGCGGCGAAGACTCTGCGACGTGGCAGCGCAAGACCGACGTCATGAACTTCTTCCAGGACAAGAACCTCAACGTCGTGACGCCACTAGAAGGCGCGTTCAGCTACTACACCGACTGGGTCAACGACGATCCCGAACTCGGCCGTCAGAAGTGGCAGACGTTCCTGACACAGGAACTCCCTCCCGTCATCGACGCCGAATTCAACACCAACAAGGTCCAGTCGATCTCCGCGATCTCCATGACCGCCACCTCGGTTCTCAATCTCGCAATCGCGGCCCCCGGCCTGTACAAGAGCGTCGGCGCGTACAGCGGTTGCGCCGAGACCAGCACTCCTGTCGGCCAGGGTGCTATTCAGCTGGTCACCGGCATCCGTGGTGGTGCTGATATCGCGAACATGTGGGGCCCGGTGGGCAGTCAGGGTTGGATCGACAACGACCCTGTTGTCAACGCCGAGAAGCTCCGCGGCACCGAGCTGTACGTTTCCACCGGGTCGGGTCTGCCCGGCCCGCACGACACCCTCGCCAACCCTGCGATGAACGGTGAACCCGCCAATCTGGCCAACCAGATCATCGTGGGCGGCCTCATCGAGGCAGCGGTCAACTACTGCACCCACAATCTGGCCTACCGTCTGAATCAGCTGCAGATCCCCGCGCAGTTCGACTTCAAGCCCACAGGTACCCACTCGTGGGGCTACTGGCAGGACGATCTCCACAACTCGTGGCCGATGATCGCGCGTTCGTTGAACGTCTGAGTCCGCACTTTCGACCCCGCTCCCACTGCCTTTCGGGAGCGGGGTCGAATGCTGTCGGCGGGGAGCAGTAAGAATGGAGCCATGACATCCGATCAGAACTCCCCCGTCGACAGCGATCCGTACCTCTGGCTCGAAGACGTCACGGGTGACGCTGCTCTTGATTGGGTGCGTGCGCACAACGCCGTCACCGAAGCGCAACTCGCAACCGGTGAGCGCTTCGAGCAGATGCAATCGGATGTCCGCGAGGTCCTCGACACCGACGCCCGCATTCCGTACGTGCGTCGCCGCGGCGAGTATCTGTACAACTTCTGGCGCGACGGCACCAATATTCGTGGATTGTGGCGACGGACCACGCTCGAGCAGTATCAAAGCGACAACCCCGAGTGGGACGTGTTGGTCGACCTCGACGCGTTGGCCGAAGCCGAGGGCGAGAACTGGGTCTGGAAGGGCACGCAGTTGCTGCGCCCCCACCGCGATCGCGCCTTGATCAGTTTGTCGCGCGGCGGAGCCGACGCCGCAGTGGTTCGCGAATTCGACATGGAGACACGACAATTCCTCTCTCCTGACGGACCCGATGCAGGTTTCTACCTTCCCGAGGCCAAGACCGACATCGACTGGATCGACATCGACACCGTGTATCTCGGAACCGATACCGGGCCGGGATCACTCACCGATTCCGGTTACCCCCGTCTCGCACAGCGATGGAAGCGCGGCACACCCCTCTCCAGCGCCGAAACGCTGTACGAGGGCGAAAGCACCGACGTTGCGATTTCCGCATCACATGATCCGACGCCTGGCTTCGAGCGGGACTTCGTCACCCGCTCCGTCGATTTCTACAACTCACGACGGTTCCAGCTCACGCTCGACGACGAACTCGTTCTGATCGACACACCCGAAGACGCCGGCATCTCGATTCACCACGAGTGGTTGCTGATTCGCACCAAATCGCCGTGGACGGTCGAGAACACCGAGTACGCGACGGGCACCTTGCTGGCGGCTCGGTACGAGGATTACCTCGCGGGCGCTCGCGAACTCACGGTCCTGTTCGAGCCCGACGATCATTCGTCGCTCGACCACTACAGCTGGACCCGCGATCATCTGATTCTCGTCGTTCTGACCGACGTCCGGACCACCCTGCGCATTCTGACTCCCGCCGACAACACTTGGGAAGAAAGGCCTTTCGAGGGCCTGCCCGAGCTCACCACCATCGAAATCCTGGACACCGATCCCGATTCCGGCAACGAGTACTTCCTCAACGCCAGCGGATACACCTCGCCGGCAACGCTTCTGCACGGAGTCATCGGGGAATCCGAACCCACGGTCGTCAAGGCTGCGCCCGCATTTTTTGATGCCACAGACATTGTGACGCAACAGTTCTTCGCAACCTCGGCCGACGGTACCCAGGTCCCCTACTTCGTGGTCGGCACCGAAGACAGCACACCCGGACCCACTCTTCTTTACGGCTACGGCGGATTCGAGGTGTCGCTGACGCCGTCGTACAGCGGTTCCATCGGGCGGGCCTGGCTCACTCGCGGCGGCACGTATGTCGTGGCCAACATCCGCGGCGGCGGCGAGTACGGGCCAGGTTGGCACACACAGGTTCTCAAGTCCGGACGCCACAAGGTGCACGAGGATTTTGCGGCTGTCGCTCGCGATCTGGTCGACCGCGGCATCACCACACCGGAATTGTTGGCCGCCCAGGGTGGTAGCAACGGCGGACTGCTCATGGGCATCATGCTCACCAAGTACCCAGAGCTGTTCGGCGCCATAGTCTGCCAGGTTCCACTCCTCGACATGCGACGGTTCCATCTCCTCCTGGCCGGCGCATCCTGGATGGCGGAGTACGGCGACCCCGACAACGCTGACGAGTGGTCCTTCATCTCGCAGTACAGCCCGTATCAGAACATCGACGCGGACGGCTCGTACCCGCCGATCCTCATCGCGACGTCCACTCGCGACGACCGCGTCCACCCAGCGCACGCTCGCAAGATGGCCGCGCGCCTGGAGGAACTGGGCAAGCCGGTGCTGTACTTCGAGAACATCGAAGGCGGGCACGGCGGCGCCGCGGACAACGCGCAGTTGGCCTACAAGACCGCGCTGACCTACGAATTCCTGTGGCAGAAATTCGGCTGAGCGATCAGCGGTCGCGCAGCCAGGCGACGATGCACTCGGTCACAGCATCCGGTTTCCGGATCCAGCCGTTGTGACCGAGTGGTTCGTCGACGTGCACCATCGTCACCTGTGAGCCGGTGAGCTTGTCCACCAAGTTCTTTGCGGATCGACGCGGAGCAAGGTCGTCGCCGTCGATGGTGACGGACAGGACCGGCAGGTTCAGGCGGGCGATCCGCTCCTCGTAATCGATGTCCGCGCCGACGGGTTCGATGGTGCCGGTGCGCGCAAATCTGGCCCAGTCGGTGATCAACACTTTCGACTGCCGCCCGAAGCCGCCGACACTCAGGCGATCACCGGGCCAGAACCCGGCGATGTTGGCTGTCACCGACATCGCCGACGAACCCAGATACAACCCCGGAGCGCGAATGCCCGGGAAGCCCCGGTGGTACGGCGAACCGGACGCCACCAGGATCAACCCACCGAGGCGTCCGCGAATCCTCGCCGCGTACATCGTCCCCAACTGGCCGCCCATGCTGTGACCGAGCAGGAATGGTGTACTCGCCGGGAACCTTTCGCGCACCACTTCGAAGGTGGCGGGGAAATCTACCGACACCAACTCCTGATACCCGAAACTCGACGACGCACTTGGTCGCGGCCGGCTGTCGCCTTGGCCACGCAATTCCCCGATCGCCGCGTTGAACCCCGCGGTGACCAACGCTTCGGCCACCGGATCGTAGAACCCAGCAGGCACACCGAGACCGGGAAACATCACGACGACGGGAGCGTCGTCGACCGGTCCCGGAAACAGGCGGATCGGAGTGACGGTTCCATCGGGAAGTTGGATCGGCACGGTCTCCATTCGTCTCACACTAACGACCGCGACGGCATCGGTCAGCAGTCTTGCTATTCCAGGCTGCCCACAACCAGCGGATCAGGCGTTCCGACGATGTCGTGATCCTTGTTGTCGTAATCGAACTGGCTGAGGACATGCCGCATCGCGTTGATCCGCGCACGCTTCTTGTCGTTGCTCTTGATGACGGTCCACGGAGCGGTCTCCGTATCGGTGAAGCGGATCATTTCTTCCTTCGCGGCGGTGTACGCATCCCACTTGTCGAGGGAGGCGATGTCCATCGGCGAAAGCTTCCACTGCCGAACAGGATCCACCTGCCGAATCGCGAACCGCGTCCGCTGCTCGAGCGGTGAGACGGAGAACCAGAACTTGATGAGGCTGATGCCGTCGTCGACAAGCATCTGCTCGAACAACGGAACCTGCCGCAGAAAACGCTCGTGCTCCTCGTCCGTGCAGAACCCCATGACACGCTCGACTCCGGCCCGGTTGTACCAGGAGCGATCGAACATCACGAGTTCGCCCGCAGCGGGAAGATGCTGCACATAGCGCTGGAAGTACCACTGCGTCGACTCTCGCGCCGACGGCTTTTCCAATGCAACGACGCGTGCGCCTCGCGGGTTGAGGTGTTCCATGAAGCGCTTGATGGTGCCGCCTTTGCCTGCTGCGTCGCGGCCTTCGAACACGATCGCGTGGCGGGCACCGGTTTCTTTGGACCAGTTCTGCAGCTTCAGGAGTTCGATCTGCAGCAGACGCTTGGCGATCTCGTACTCTTCGCGTGACATCCGAGAGTCGTACGGGTATCCCTCGCGCCACGTGTCGACCTCGAAACCGCCTGGTGCCGTGAGCAACACGGGATCGTCGTCGTCACTGTCGTCGACGGTGAATGCCGTCGTGTCAGTCAGGTCCACCGCACTCGACAGGTCGGCGAAGGCACTGAGAAAAGGACGGCGCTCTGCTATCTCGGTCATTCCCGACAGGCTAGCCGTCAACAGCAACCAGTTGGTGACGCCCTGATGAACGGGCGAATTCGATGCTCGGTGAAGATCAGGGATAGATGGGGGTGATTCCCGATGGTCGAAGTGGCCTGGTCAGGCCAGACTTGAACCATGACATTCGAGAGCAACACACCCCGCCCGTTCACCCGATCCACCGACAACAAAATGCTCGCCGGAGTGTGCGGCGGGATTGCAGAATATTTTGGCGCCGACGTCAATCTGGTTCGCGTTCTGGCAGTAATTGCTGCCGTCTGCACCGGTGGAACTGCAGCCTTGGTTTATCTTGCAGCCTGGATGCTCATGCCATTGGGATAGCGCGCCCGTGAAAAGTATTGCGGGGCCCACGCATTTCTCGCGTGGACCCCACAATAAAAACTCTTGACCTATTTCGCGGCTTTGAGCGTTCCACCACTGAGTTCGGCAAGGGCGGTCAGGCCTTTGACAGCGATTTCGCTGACGCTGCCTAGCCCCTGGCCGATAAGAGTTCCGACGGAACCCGCAGCATCCATTACGGAGCCTTCAATCATGTTTGTTCTCCTTCTATCCGCACAGTTACGGGATGGTCAGATAATTCAGAGCTGCAAGACTACGGAGCGACAACGGCGGGTGCGAAACTGATTGCATCAAAAGATCCGGAGATCCCACCGAAGGTATCACCCAACGAGCCGAACAAGTTGGCACCCAAGTTATCCAACCCTAACAGCACATTCACCAGTGCCTGAGTTGCGGTTTCGCCATTCTCCATAACATAACCGAGGATGTTTGCCAGCGACCCCATTTTTAACTCCTCAACAGAAAACTTACGAACATTGTCAATCAGTACGCTAGCGGCAATACCGAAATCCAGCAGCAAAATGGAAAATTGTTTTTCAATCTCAATAATCAAGGGTAAACACGCAGGTACGGAGCATTTTGGGGCCCGCGCGCAGTGCGCTCAGGCCCCAAAACCAAGCTCTTTTGTGCTACTTAGCGGCTTTCAGCGTTCCGCCGCTCAGCTCGGCAAGGGCGGTGAGGCCCTTGACCGCGATTTCGCTGACACTGCCTAGCCCCTGGCCGATAATGGTGCCAACGGAACCCGCAGCATCCATGACGGATCCTTCAATCATGTTGTACTCCTCTATATCTGTTCAGTGAAGTGGATGTGCCAACTGCTCAGATTGCAGGATCAAGCTGGCGGGATAACTTCAGGAAGAAAACTAATCGTATCGAGAGATCCGGAGATCCCTCCGAAGGTGTCACTCAGCGAGCCAAAGAGATTAGCCCCCAAGTTATCCAATCCCATCAGCATGTTGAGAAGACTCCCCAGCTGAGTGCCCATCCCGTCTGGCCCAAGAAGAATGTCCATCAAAGAACCCATGACTGAACTCCCTATCTAGAAGGATCCCCACCCGACC
Organism: Rhodococcus sp. AD45-ID; assembly: GCF_003023755.1. Classification (NCBI taxonomy): domain Bacteria; kingdom Bacillati; phylum Actinomycetota; class Actinomycetes; order Mycobacteriales; family Nocardiaceae; genus Rhodococcus; species Rhodococcus sp. AD45-ID. The sequence continues at coordinate 1,218,176 of NZ_PYHL01000001.1, forward strand.
GCCAAAGAATCGGTTCCGGCGAAGGTTCACCGTTGATGTGTCGTCTACGACCTTAGTGTTAATCCTAGAACCTGTGTCCGAAATGAACGATTAACTCGATTTTCCCATTCTCGAAACAATTTACCGGACAAAATTCATTGCGATCCACAACAATTCCGGCCCGGCGGGCACCTGACCGGAAAATCATTCGACGGCGGGGACGTCGCACTCCACTGCCTGGCGCAGTTCGTCGAAACTCTCGCGCAGCAGCACGACATAGTGCTCCGGATCGGGCATCGCTCCGCGAGCGACGATGACGTTGAGCGTCAACGCGCCGCCGGCCGCGGCAATCAGGAAGTGGCGCAAAACATCTCCGTCAACCGGCGCCTGCCCACCCAACACGGCAACTGCGGGCGCACCGTCGAACACGTTTCCGTCGATCGTCACCGGGACATTACTGATCGTGGTGTGCTGCATGACCTCACGATCCGTATTCAGCTTGTTGAGGCGCCTGGCCAGCCCCGTCAAACGTAGTAACGGCGCAGGTGACGTCTCGATACGTGTGCTGAATTTCCGGACAGCGAGGTGCGAGCTACGCTCCTTGGCCACTTGCGCAGAATCCCGGATCCGGGTCAGTTTCTCGACCGGATCCGCAACGTCGGAGTGCAGATCGACGGTCAGGAGCGCGAGCTGATTGGCCGACTCCCATTCCGCAATCTGCCGCATCGAGCGCGGAACCATTGCCGCCAGAGGGCGTTCCGGCCGCTCGTCTTTCTCCTCGAGATACTTCTCGAGCGCCCCAGCCACCACCGTCAGGAAGATATCGTTCACCGTCACCCCGGGCACGGCGGCTCTGATCGCCTTGATGTCAGCACCGTCGAGCGTCACGAACTCCAGGGCCAGATCACCCTCCAGCACGTGGTTGAAACGCGTCGGCGGGCGGTCTGCGACGTACTTCGCCAACTCACCGGATTCCTCTGCCTGTGTGATCTCTTCTGCGGCTACCTTTGTCGCCGAGAGCCCCTTCCCGAACCGGATCAGTTGTCCCGGGAACCCGAGGACACTGCGCCCCATCATCTCCACGAGCGGCAAACCCGATTCCCGTGCGGGTGCCTTGGGTTTTGCCGGCCCCGAGAACAATCGGTTGGTGAGGTTCCTGATCTCCAAACCGTCGCCCGCGCTGTGATGTGTCTTGAGCATGATGAGCGTCAGGTCGCCGGGTAGATCGTCGATTCCGCTGATTCCGGTCATGACTTCCAACTCCCAGGGCGGACGCGTCAGATCCATCGGCGAGCTCAGAGACTTGCCCAGCAACGCTCGCACCGGTGCCCACCCGGGCCCCGACGCCTTGTGCACCCGCACATGATCGTCGACATCGAAATCAGTTGCCGGCACCCAGTACGGATAGTCCAGGTCGAGGGGAACTCGCTGCACTCGGCTCGTGAACAGCGGCCAGTACCCGAACCGTTCCGAAATCCATTCGACCGCGTCGGCGTGTGTCATGTCGGCCAGCGGGTGGCCCGCAGTGTCGAAGAAGTACGCGCACACCATATGACTGAGGTGGCCCTCGGACTCGTTGTAGATGAACTCCGCATCCCGCGGACCCAACTGAGCTACCCCGGTTGGCAACGAGTTCCGAAAGATCATGTGTGCCCCTCACATCCGACGCTGGAAGACTGTCCGGATTCTATCGGTCAGGTGTCCAAATATCCGGGGATTGCCCAGGCTTCTCCCCCGGACCTGAGTGCACACAAGTTCCTGGCGGCAGGCACAGCCCTCCGTCCACCCGATGAGTTGTGGGCAACGGCGCACACAACATGAGGCCGAGCCGCCGCACTCACTCCCGCTGGCTGGGCCGAACAATTGCCGACGCGAATCGGGCAACACTAAGGTGACTGCGATCACAGATTCGCGGCGAGGACAGGAGTTCATGGTGAGAACCACTCGCAAGGTGGACGATCCGGTGTCGGTAGTCGATCGAATTTCGGCCATCCTCGAAACCTTCGAAAACACAGGGCCACTCACGCTCGCCGAGGTAACTCAGCGAACGGGGATCCCTCGCTCCACCGCTCACCGCCTGCTCGAGCAACTCGTGACCAAGCGGTGGATCACTCGGCAAGAACACCGATACGAACTCGGCAGCAAGTCGTACGAACTCGGCCAGTGGGCACTCAATCAGAACCGGCTACGCCACGGTGCCGTGCCAGTCTTGAACCGGCTGGCTCGTTCGACCGGGCTGACGGTCCATCTGGCGGCACTGAACAACAGTGACGTCTTGTACTTGGACCGCGTCCCTGGGCGAACGCCACTAGCACTCCCCAGCCGTGTGGGCTCGCGACTTCCCGCACACGTCACCGCCGTCGGCAAGGCAATTCTGGCCAATCTCGAACCAGACAAGATGCAGAGCATTACACGCGCTCCGCTTCGCAAGACAACCCAGTACAGCATCGCGTCGCAAGAACACCTCTACACAGAATTGGATCGCGTCCGCGACCGCGGGGTAGCGATGGACCGCGAAGAATCAGTGCTCGGAATTGCCTGCGTGGCAACGTCAATCGGTCCGCGCGATCACTACTACGGCAACCGCGCAGCACTCTCTGTCTGCGGACCGATCGACGACATGAAAATGAACCAACTCGTATCAACGGTGCGTATCGCAGCGCGCGATATCTGGGATACCTGCGTCGCAAACGATCTTCGCTCCAAGAATCAATTCGAAGCGTCCTGATTCTGTTCCTCCATGCGCCCCATGAGTTGCGCGTAAATCGCACGATCCGTTCGCGGACCACCAGGCGTCGAAGCGCCGTATCGTTCGATCTCGGCAGCGATATCCAGCGGTCGCGTGTGCGCAACACCAGGCACAAGTTCACCGTCGAGTAGCCCGTCCGGTACCAGCCAGGTGACTTCGAATTCGATTCCGTCCGGGTCGCGACCGTACAGGGCCTTGGTCGCAGCGTGATTGGACGCTCCGCCGAGAGCATTTGCGGCCAGCATGCGATCGCGGCATTGCGCGAGTTCGCTCAGCGTCTCAACCTCCCAGGCCAGGTGGTAGAGACCTACCGCGCCATCTCGCGCCCGTGGCGCGCTGGCCTGAAAGAGTCCCAGGTCGTGATCGTTTGCCGAGTTCGCTCCGCGAAGGAACGCGCCGCCGGGGAAATTCACGGGAAGCTTCTCGAATCCCAGTACATCGCAGTAAAACGACGCACTCCGCTCGACGTCGGAAACGAACAGCACCGCATGGTTCAGGCTTCGAATAGCCATTACTCTCGTACCTCCGGCAAACTCAGGTCGGTCATCGCACACATTCCCTTTGCTTATCCTGCGACGTCGATGACGCGTGGCAGCGAGGTAATGCGCAAGAGCTTCCTCCGCAACCTGTGGATTTCCGCTACTGCCTCGGACACTCAGCAGCTTAAACTGAATTCGCTGCGGCGCTCAGGTCGGGCTCTCCCAACGCAAGGCTTGGACCCAGTACTCAGTGTTCCTGAAATTGTGTCAACGTCACTAGCAAGCTCGCGAACGAACGAGCCAATCCGACAAACATACGCACTGCTTCAGCCATGAGTATCCGACCGCGTCCACACGATGTCTGTGATCGTCCGACCGACACAATCGCATCAAACTTCGCGAACAGGCTCTCGACAAACGACTTCTAACAACTACTAGTCGCGCCGGGTTCGCACTAGCACCGGTCACAGACCACTCTTACCCATGGTGACGACAACAGATCAACATCCGATTCCCGTCCGCAAATTAGCGACAAGATCAACGTCTAACAACACCCCGACCGAAACCGTATTTCCGATCAAGAAGCGCAATTCGATGCAAAAATTGCAGTCTCACGACTAACTATCGCGCGGCTCCCTGATGGAGTTTGGTCACCCACACGGGATCGAGGGCCAGGTCATTGGCCGAAAATTCTGAGCTTAAGAAACGAGATGACGTAGCACGCAACATGCAGCAATAAGCCGACTACAAATCCCCGACAGCACTGACCACAGCACCCACCCGCTGACGATCAGTGTGGCGACACCCTCCAACCTAGACGCATCCGAATTATCCACTTGGACTAGTACTTTCAGTGGGTTCAGTACACCGAAACTAGTACTTTCAGAGGATGCGGTGCGCCGAAACTAGCCACCCGCTAGTACTTTCGACGGATACAGTTCCACTGAACTCCCTTCGGACACTAGTACTTTCGATGGATACGCCAGGTGCGCGAGCCGCTCTGGTCGATTCACTTGGATCGAACGAATTACCGGTCGACAAGCGGCCAATGCGTCGAAAATTATTGGTAGACAGCCTAAGTAACCTATACAGGCACAGGATTCGACAGATGATCGGCCGCATCCACGCCGGCCAGCACACAGGAGGGCCGATCCGTTGCCACATCGATCGGCCGACACAAGGACGATTGTTCGCAAACTAGGGGCGTGACCAGCAAAAACTGAAACATGTTGCAGATTGCGGAAAATTTCTTTGACAAAAAGTGACCGAATCGAGCTATCCTGCATTAGCGTGATGCCAGAAGCATCCACAAAGAGTAAGCAGGTCAACGAAAATCTGAGTGTTTGGAACACCAGTGTTTCCTGAGCTCTTCCCACGTTTTTACTCTTTGTGGACTTACACAAGCCGGCGTTTATGAATGCGCAACTATCGTTTACCGATCTACCGAAAGGGTGGAACTCTGTATGCTCGCACTGTTTTTTGCGACGACCGCGACGATGTTCAGCGACCTCATGGGAGTTCTGTATTCCGGATCAATAATTCCCGGAGTCGATGCTGGCACGGGGTCATTGGCCGAGGCCGTCAGCAACAGCTGATGGCAATGCAGTTCTTTTCCGAATAATTTCTGACGACAGGAGTGAATGATGAAACTCGGATCAATCGCCGATATGTTCGACCCGCCGTACGGTGAACTGGTCAAGATGATTATTGGGTTCATATTCGTGATTCCCGTCATGGGGTCCATCGATATGAATTTCAATCCCGTTCAATAATAATCAATCGTTGAGGAGCAAATAAATCGTGGATACTTCGAGCCTTATGGGCGCGCTCGGGAGCATCGATGCAGCACTATTGCTGCCGGTATTGGAGTCGATGAAGGGCATAGTTGGCGGAATATTCGCAACCGTGTCCGCGGCCATCAATCTTGGGGTTACCGGTTCTGCGGGATCCTCCGGACTCATCCAATCGGGCCTCGGCTCCATCGCCGGCACGTAATTAGGAGATAAAACAACAATGTTCAATATTCTTCTGGCCTACTTGTCCGACATGGTCGCGTTCGGTTCTGTTGACCTGGTAGGTACATTTGCGAAGTACCTCGACACCTTGTCTTCCTTCACCCAACCAGTCTGAAATGAGAGGAATTTACAATGATTGAGAGGTACCTTATCCACATGCTGAACTGGGTTGGGCTCGTTACCGAGTACACGGCCATCGGAAGCATGGTGATCAAGAACCCCAAGTGAACGGTCTGGGGTGGACGGATGGTAGCCGTCGATCTACCAAATGATCATGGTCTTCTGGCCATCATCCATGGAACTCAGAGAATCCCCGAGGCTGACATAAGCCTCGGGGATTTTCGACTTCAGCAGCGCCAGCATATAGCTCTGCACCCCCACACGAGGAGCACCCATGAGATTGTCCAATCCATTGGCAATGAGGGTTACGCAATTGAGCCCACGCGATGCCGATTACATCTACAACGAAGCCGATGGGCATCTGGGACACCTCATTGGCGTCTATTTCTTCGAGACCTCGCGACACCCCGATTCGGAATTCTCACAGGAACAAGCCGTCGAGTGGGTCACTGCGCGCCTCGGCCACAACCGGATGTTTACGCAACGCATTCAGCGAACACCACTGAGCCTCGAGCATCCGCATTGGGTCCCAGCCAGCAACTTCGACGTGAGTGACCACGTGCAAGTCACCAATATCACCGAGCCTGGTTGGGCCGCACTGCAGGATCCGCTTAGCAAGTTGTTGACCTCCCGGATGGACTTGACACGTCCACCTTGGGAACTGCACTTTTTCAATGGAGTAGAGGGACTGGACGATCTGCCCGGCCGACTGACTGCTGTAGTCCTCAAGTCGCACCACAGCGGCGCGGACGGAATTGCGATCCGAATGTTGGGTGAAGCCATCTTTTCGGATACGTTGCGGCCGGCGGAGTTCGAGCCTGCGATACCGTTTTTGAAGGCGCGCATGCTCCTCAATGCTGTGCTGAGTATGCCAAACCAGGTTCTACGATTCGCCAGACACGTGCCCGCCAATCGTGCGGCTCACAGGGCCGTTGCCGAAGCACAGGCTGCTGGCGACTGGGTCGAGAGTTTCCGCGATCATCCAACAACCCGTTTCAACGGCAAGGTGAGCGGGTCTGGGACACTCGAGCAGATCACGCTGCCCGGTGCAGCTGTTCGCCAGATCAAGGATGCAGTCTCCGGGGCAACCATCAACGATGTTCTGCTAGCAGTCGTCGGCGGTGCTCTGATGAGGTATCTGACGGAGATGGGTGAGGAGCCGAAGGGATCACTCGTTGCGATGGTGCCACGGTCTATGCGCAAGATAGAAGACTGGGAGTCTGCAAATCAGTTAGTAATCCTGGCAATTGATATGCACACCCACGTCGAAGATCCGTTGAAACGGGTGGCGCTCATTGCAGAGTCTGCCCGTTTGGAGAAAGCTCGCACTTCCCACCTCGCGATCCGCCGTGTAAGCGCTGCGATCGAAACAGCGCCGGCACCATTGCTGCGGTTGATTGCATATACACGTAGGAAGAACCCGTACGACCTGAACCACCCCTGCTACCAGCACACAATGGTGAGCAATATTCCGCTCTCGGTCGACGGGCTAACTTTGAACGGGGCACCGGGCGCAGCTGTGCTCGCGACACAACCACCAGTGGACGGGGATGGGCTGCGGCACTTTATGGTCGCCGCATCCGGCGGCGGGTTAACTCTCAATGTCATAGCGGACACAGTGGCAATGCCGGATCTCCATCACTACATTGGGCTTCTTCGCGCGAGTTTCGAGCAGCTCAAGATGGCATCCGATGAGAGATCCCGCGATCTTGACAGAAACAAGGTCACTTCCTGACAGAAACAACCTCCGATCAACAGACTGATCGAAGCCGTGCGCCATGCGAAGAAACTTGTGAAGTCGAGCCCCACCACACCCTCACTCACGTAAAAGCCCGGCCCACCAAATGGTGGACCGGGCCTCTAGGAGCTAAGGGGATGGACTCAGAAGTCCATGCCGCCCATGCCGCCGGTGGGATCGCCTGCGGGAGCAGACTTCTCCGGCTTGTCAGCGACAACAGCTTCGGTCGTCAGGAACAGAGCCGCGATGGACGCTGCGTTCTGCAGTGCCGAGCGGGTGACCTTGACCGGGTCGTTGATGCCTGCAGCGAGCAGGTCTTCGTACTCGTTGGTCGCAGCGTTGAGGCCGTGACCTGCGGGCAGGTTGGAGACCTTGTCCGCAACAACGCCGGGCTCGAGGCCTGCGTTGAATGCGATCTGCTTGAGCGGAGCGGACAGTGCAACGCGAACGATGTTCGCGCCGGTTGCCTCGTCACCTTCGAGCTTGAGGTCGTCCAGGGCGGGAGCTGCCTGGATGAGTGCTACGCCGCCACCGGCGACGATGCCCTCTTCGACAGCTGCCTTTGCGTTGCGCACTGCATCTTCGATGCGGTGCTTGCGCTCCTTGAGCTCAACCTCGGTTGCTGCGCCTGCCTTGATGACTGCAACGCCACCGGCCAGCTTGGCCAGACGTTCCTGCAGCTTCTCGCGGTCGTAATCCGAGTCGCTGTTCTCGATCTCAGCGCGGATCTGGCTGACGCGACCTGCGATGGCGTCGGCGTCGCCGGCACCTTCGACGATGGTGGTCTCGTCCTTGGTGATGACAACCTTGCGTGCCTGGCCGAGGAGCTCGAGGCCTGCGGTCTCCAAGGAGAGTCCGACCTCTTCGCTGATGACCTCGCCACCCGTGAGGATGGCGATGTCGGCGAGCTGAGCCTTACGACGGTCACCGAAGCCGGGAGCCTTGACGGCAACAGACTTGAAGGTGCCACGGATCTTGTTGACGACGAGGGTGGAGAGAGCTTCGCCCTCGACGTCCTCGGCGATGATCAGGAGCGGCTTGCCGGACTGGATAACCTTCTCCAGCAGGGGCAGCAGGTCCTTGACCGTGGAGATCTTGGAGCTGACGAGCAGGATGTAGACGTCCTCGAGGACGGCTTCCTGACGCTCTGCATCGGTGGCGAAGTACGCCGAGATGTAGCCCTTGTCGAAGCGCATGCCCTCGGTGAGCTCGAGCTGCAGGCCGAAGGTGTTGGACTCCTCGACCGTGATGACGCCTTCCTTGCCGACCTTGTCCATTGCCTCGGCGATGAGCTCGCCGATGGACGGGTCGCCTGCGGAAATACCGGCGGTAGCAGCGATCTGCTCCTTGGTGTCGATCTCCTTGGCGGTTTCGAGCAGGCGAGCTGTGACAGCCTCGACAGCCTTCTCGATGCCGCGCTTGAGGCCGAGCGGGTTCGCGCCGGCTGCGACGTTACGCAGGCCTTCGCGGACCAATGCCTGTGCGAGGACGGTGGCGGTGGTGGTGCCGTCGCCAGCGACGTCGTCAGTCTTCTTGGCGACCTCCTTGACGAGCTCCGCGCCGATCTTCTCGTACGGGTCGTCGAGTTCGATCTCCTTGGCGATGGAAACACCATCGTTGGTGATCGTGGGGGCGCCCCACTTCTTTTCGAGAACGACGTTGCGACCCTTGGGGCCCAACGTCACCTTGACAGCGTCGGCGAGGGCATTGAGGCCTCGCTCGAGGCCGCGACGTGCCTCTTCGTCGAACGCGATGATCTTTGCCATTGCGAAGTGATCCTCCGGATAGGGGGTGACACACAAGGTGACCGCTCGTCGGGTCACCTCATCGGCACAGGGCGACCGAATTTTGCTTAGGTCACCCATCTAGCCTGCGGTCTTAAGTCAGTGCCCGCGACGGACGACCGGGGGTGTCGATGGATCCCGGTCTCACTGACTCGACCTGGCACTCACAGCTCGCGAGTGCCAATTGCATTTTTAGCACTCGAGCGTGCCGAGTGCAAGGTCAAGACTCAGCCGGCGATGCAGAACTGCCCGTTGGTGAAGTTCACAGCGAAGGACAAGTTGCCCATGCAGTTGACTCCGTTGGCGTCAGCCGTCGCTCCCGCTCCCCAACCGGCGATGGCGACGGTGAAGTTTCCGTCGGCCGCACCGGCACGGGCGATGCCGCCACCGAGTGCATAGGCGTGCGCCTGACCGTTGCCGCGCGAAGCACCGAGAGCCGTTCCGAAACCGTTGGCGTAAGTGTTGGTGTAGCTGTTGTCAGCCGAGACGCTGACAGCTGTTCCGCTCTCCATGGCACCGGCCTGCGAGCGTCCCGCACCAACAGCCTGTGCGCCACAGCTCGCGGTGTCCGACACCTGGATGTCGTTGACCAACGGCGGCGACACACACGTAACGGGTGCAGCCGAAGCGACTCCCCCGCCTGCCAGCGCCAGCCCCGCAACCAAGCCCATCCCCGCAGTCACCACAGCCCCTGTTCTCGCCAGGCGGCCCCCCAACCGACTACTGGTACTTCCGTTAACTCGTGAGGACGAGCGGCGGAACCAGACTGACGAGATCAAGGGCATAGAAAACTCCTTCTTGGAACACGTTCATGGATTCGGGCGCGAGAGTACCCGCTCACATGACGTCCGTCACGCTTTGCAGGTCACGACTCGAGCAAGGTTTCCAACAAGCCCGGTAGATCCGCCACGGAATCGATGACATAGTCCGGCTGTTGCGTCGCCAATTCGAGCACTGCCTGCCGAAACTTGCCGGTACGCACCAGAACTCCGGTCAACCCGACCCTTTGCGACGAAAGGATGTCACCGATCAGATCGTCTCCCACCATGACCGTCGCTTCGGCGTCGACGTCCATCAATTCGGTGGCCGCGAGAAAGCCCGTGAGCGACGGCTTGCCGACGGCCGCGATATTGACGCCGGCAACTTCCTCGAAACCCGGTAGGTACGTTCCGGTGTCGATCTTCAAGCCCGTATCTGTCTCCCACATCATTCCGCGGTGCATCGCGACCACCGGGACACCGTCGAGCAAATATTCGAGCACCTGACTCAGTGCCTCGTGTGTGAATTCGGGGCCGGCGCCGCCGAGGATGACGACATCCGGGTTCTTGTCGACCAGTTCGATCCCCTCGAGGTCGCTGGACACATCGCCGCTGTTGAGCACCCAGGCCTTCGCTTCGGGATACGTGGCGCGCACGTACTCTGCGGTGAGCCTTGCTGCAGTGACAATCTGGCTGGGCTCGACGGCAATTCCCGCATCGCACAGTCCCTCCGCAATCAGGGTCGAACTGCGGGAGGTGGTGTTGGTGAGAAACCCACACGCCAAGCCCCGACTACGCACATCGCGGACCGCCTCGCCGGCACCCTCGATGGGCTGCCATGACGTGAGCAGGACTCCGTCGATGTCGAACAGAACACCTTCGATGTCAGCCATTGCACCAGCCTATAGTTGCAACCCCGACGCGTCGCACCACAAGAAACGAACCGGCTCAGTAGGCTCAGCCTCATGGACCTGCGCGACGACGATCTCTTCAGCGTCGCGGGATCCTTGGCGGAATTACTCGGAGCCCCCGTCACCATCGAGGACGAGAACTCGACCGTCCTTGCCTACTCCGGTGGTGAACAAGCCGTGGACGAGGCTCGGATCGGAACCATCCTCGGCCGGCAGGTACCCGGCAGAATTCGCGAACTACTCTCGAATGCAGGTGTTTTCGAACGCCTCCACCGCGAGACGGACCCTATCTACGTCAACCTCGACGATCCGGCGATCACTCCCCGGCTTGTCATCGCCGTGCGAGAGAACAACATTGCCGTCGGGTCTATCTGGGTGGCACTCGCCGGCGAGCCGACGCCGTCCCAGGAATCGACACTTCGCGCTGCTGTGCCCGTGGTTGCGGAGCACATCGCGTCCGAGCGGGACCGGATCAACAGCACCAGACGCCGCCAGACCGAGCGAGTCAAAGCACTGATCGGCGGCGGCGAGCAGGCATTCCGCGCCGCCGAGGACTTGCGACTGCGCGGACCGCTGACCGTCGTAGCGGTTGGCGCGACAGCCGGTTTCATGCCGAGCACCGTCGCGGCGTCGTTGGGTCTGTATCTCGACACACTGGCCGTCGACGCAGTGATCGCGCAGTTGATCGACGCGACGTATCTTGTTGTCTCCGCTGAAGAAGCGAACACCCGCCGATTGCTGGAGGACTTCCTCGGTCGCGCCCGCGAACGCGCACAACTTGCCGTGGCGGTGGGCCGAACTGTGAAATCCGCCAGCGAATGCCATCTATCGCGCGCCGACGCCGACCATGTTCTGGGCGCGCTGCGGCACAACCGGTCCGGCGGGATTGTCGCGGGAATGAACGACACCTTGGCGTCGGTACTGGCATTGCATGTCGCCGACATCTTCGACGGACTGGGCGATGCCACACCCCTTGGCGCGTTGGACGAGCACGACCGTCGGCACGGCAGCGAACTTGTCGCCACGGCCCGCACCTTCCTCGACAAGGGCGGTGATGTCGCGAATTCTTCCGCAGCACTGCACGTTCACCCCAACACCCTGCGCAATCGGCTACGCCGCTGCAAGGACATGTGTGGTGTTGACCTGACCGACGCGGACACTCGACTGATCCTGATGCTCCAGTTCAAACTGCGGAATTGAACGCCCGTTGTGCATATGCACAACGCCTGATCTCTACCTGTGGCCGAACGGCCACTCCTTTTGCCCTCCCCTCAGCCCATGCTTGAAACAGAGCCGGTGTGACCGGCGTCTCGCATGTCAACGGAGCTAAAGGAGCAGGTCATGGGAACTCGTCAGAGCCCCGATCGTGTGGTCGTGGTCGGCGCAGGCATGGTCGGATTGTCGACGGCCTGGTTCCTCCAGGAACGTGGAGTCGACGTCACTGTCGTCGATCGTGATGGCGTCGCCGCTGATGCCAGCTGGGGAAATGCCGGCTGGTTAGCCCCCGCTCTCACGCTTCCGCTCCCCGAACCCGCTGTCCTTCAGTACGGCCTGCGCGCGATGCTCAGTCCGTCGTCGCCGGTGTATGTTCCGCTGACAACCGATCTGAAACTGATCCGGTTCCTGGTCGGATTTGCTCGCCACTGCACGCCCTCGAAGTGGCAGGAAGCGATGTCCGTCTACACGGAGGTCAACCGAACCGCGCTGGGCGCATTCGACGAACTTGCCGACGGTGGCGTCAAGGAGCACACCCGACTGGCTGATCCGTTTCTCGCGGCGTTTGCGTCGGAGCAGGATCGCGAGAACCTGGTCGAGGAGTTCCGTCATGTGGAGGCCGCCGGCGGCGAGGTCGACTTCGATCTCCTCGACCACGATGCGATCCACTCGCTCGAGCCAACCCTCGGCACCGGTGTGAAGGCCGGAATCCGGCTGCGTGGTCAGCGTTTCATCGATCCCCCGCAATTTGTGAACTCGTTGGCCGACGCCGTCCGTGAACGTGGCGCCGAGATCATCACCGGCTTCGATGTGGCGTCAATCGACGACCGCGCCGACGGCGTGAGTGTTCGCTCCGCCAACGGTGATTCGCGTGCAGCAGATGCCGTCGTGATTTCCAGTGGCGCTCGCTTGAACAAGCTGGCAGCGCCGTTCGGTGTGCGCAAACTGGTGCAGGCGGGACGCGGATACAGCTTCAGCGTCACACCCGATCACCTGCCCAAGAACCCGGTGTACTTCCCCACTCAGCGCGTGGCGTGCACGCCGCTGCACGACCGCTTCCGAGTCGCCGGAATGATGGAATTCCGCAGCCCAGACGCACCGTTGGATCCGCGTCGCGTGCAGGCGATCATCGACGCCGCAAAGCCCATGCTCCGCGGCATCGACTGGACTGCGCGTGACGAAGAATGGGTCGGATCACGTCCCTGCACCACTGACGGGTTGCCGTTGATCGGTGCTACGAAGTCGCCGCGTGTCCATGTCGCGGGTGGTCACGGGATGTGGGGAATCGCGTTGGGTCCGTTGACCGGAAAGATGATGGCGGAGTCGATGACGGCAGGCACGATGCCTACTGTGATGCGCCACTTCGATCCGCTGCGCTGACGGCTGGTTTCACCCATTTGTAGTACGCGCCGGCCAGCAGGACAAGCCATCCGGCGCCCACCAGTAGAGCAACACGGGTGTCGGAAATGACGCCCAACAGGATGATGACAAACACCAGGAAACCGATCGCGAAGATCTGACCGTACGGCCACAGCGGCACTGGAAACTTCAGTGCCACTGTTTCGTCGGCACTCATCTGGCGGCGTGAACGGAACTGCGACAGCAGAATCATGACCCACACAAAGATGGTGGCGAAGGTCGCGAGTGACGCGATCACGAGGAAAACCTGGTCCGGGATCAGGTAGTTGAGCACCACGCCGACCAACAAGGCGACAGTCATGATGACAACGGTCATCCACGGAACTCCGTTGCGGGACACCTTCTTCATGACCTGCGGTGCTTGACCGGCGTGGGACATTCCGAACATCATGCGGCCGGCGCCGAACACGTCGCTGTTGATGGCGGAGAGCGCCGCGGTGATGACCACGATGTTGAGTATCGAAGCAGCGGTGCCCAATCCGAGGTTCTCGAAGATCTGCACAAAGGGACTGTTGTCGCTGGTGATGGTCTGCCACGGAATGATGATCATGATGACTGCGAGGGTGCAGACGTAGAAGAGAATGATGCGTACCGGAACGGTGTTGACCGCTTTTCGGATGGTCCGCGCCGGGTCTTCCGCCTCACCGGCAGTGATTCCGATGATTTCGGTGCCGCCGAACGCAAACATGACGATTGCAAAGCACGCGAGGAACCCGCCGATTCCCGTAGCGAAGAATCCGCCGTCCGACCACAGGTTGCTGACTCCCGCGTCGGTGTCGTGCACGCCGAATCCGAACACGATGATCGCGATGCCACCCACGATCATCGCGATGATGGCGGTAATCTTGACGAGCGTGAACCAGAACTCGAGCTCACCGAACACCTTGACGCTCAACAGGTTCAGAGCGCCGATGAAGAAGACGACGGCCAGAACCCAGATCCAGCGTGGCACGTCCGGGAACCAGAACTGCATGTACAGGCCGAACGCTGTGACGTCGGCAAGACAGACGATCACCATCTCGAATGTGTACGTCCACCCCGTCATGAATCCGGCGAGCGGACCCAGATGCTGGTTGGCGTATTCGCTGAACGAACCGGAGACGGGGTTGCGTACCGCCATCTCACCGAGAGCGCGCAGCACCAGGTACACCGCGAGGCCACCGATCAGGTAAGCCAGCAGAACCGACGGCCCGGCGCGCTTGATCGCTTCGGCACTGCCGTAGAAAAGTCCCGTTCCGATTGCCGAGCCCAGAGCAATGAAACGAATGTGTCGCGCCGTCAGCCCCCTCTTGAGTCCGGCCCGTTCGTCGGGCAAGGCGTCGGTGTTCACTCGGTACTCCAGTCGGATGGCAGGCATGCGTGCGCCGTCTATTGTCCGCTACCGGCCGCCAGCCTCCCGCCCACCCCTGCGACCTGGCCGTAAGGTGACCTGAGGCACATCGGGTATTGACGTATCGCGTACCGTCGGCAAAAGTGTTTGTAACTCGCCGTATCATCAAATTGACTGGAGAAACCATTGTCCAACACCCTCGAAGCCAGCATCGACATCAATGCATCCCCGCAGGATGTGTGGGCGATCGTCGCCGACCTGCAGCGGATGGGCGAATGGAGCCCCCAGTGCAAGAAGATGAAGGTCATCGGCGGAACCGTCCGTGAGGGTGCCAAGACCCTGAACATCAACCGCAAGGGCCTTCTCGTCTGGCCGACAACAGCGAAGGTTGTTCGGTTCGAGCCCAACAAGTCCGTCGCGTTCCGCATCGCCGAGAACCGCACCATCTGGTCGTACAACATCGAAGCGACCGAAACCGGAACCAAGCTCACCGAGCGCCGTGAAGCTCCCACCGGAACGTCCCAGGTCTCGCAGTTCCTGGTCAAGACGGTCTTCGGTGGCAACGACAGCTTCGAGGTCGAACTCGTCAAGGGCATGAACGCCACTCTCGAGCGTGTGAAGAAGGAAGCGGAAGCAGCCAGCGTTCTCGCTTGACCCTCGACCAGGTCGAGACTCCAGGATCCCTTTCATGGATCCCGTGATGAACCGAATAATGCAGGCACAAGAATTGGCGAGCTCCGGCGATCGGGCCGGGGCTCGCTCTGCCTTCGAAAACGTATGGCGCGACGTCGGCACTGATCCGCTGCACGTTGCCACCCTCGCGCACTACATGGCCGACGTTCAGGACGATCCCGCCGACGAACTCCGGTGGGATCTACGCGCGCTCCAGGCGGCTGATTCACTGACCGATACCCGAGCTCGAGAACATCATTCGACGCTGCAGGTTGCAGGCTTCTACCCGTCGTTGCATCTCAACCTGGCCGCCGACTACAACAAACTCGGTCGAGTCGCTGAAGCTCACGAGCATCTGACCAAGGCCGAAGACGCGGCCGGAACACTGACCGACGACGGATACGGCCGGATGATTCGGGGCGCCATCGCGCGATTGCGGGCAGAATTCGATCGTGACCACTAGCCCAGCGCTCCTGACCCCTGCGCTCCTGACAATCGGCGAGATGGCGAGGGCGTCGGCGCTACCGATCAGTGCGCTGCGCTTCTACGACAAGGAAGGCGTGCTGGTTCCGCACTCCGTCGACCCTCACACCGGTTATCGCTGGTACACCGACGACCAACTTCGTGATGCTCGCCTGATCGCGGGGATGCGCCGCGTCGGTGTCCCGGTTCGGGAGATGACAGCCGTCCTGACCGGGCCGGACCCACACTCCCGGTTGGACGCGCACTTGCGCAATCTCGAAGACGGGCTCGCCGACGCCCGCGCCGAACTCGATCGAATCCATCGGCTCATCGATTCACGGCCGACCGCTACCGGCGTCACCCTCGATTCGTGGGATGTACGACGCGCACTCGACGCCGTGCTTTTTGCGGTGGACGCCGACTCGGAGTTCCCGATCCTTCGCGGAGTACATATCGACATTCACGACGGTGTCGCGGCGTTTATCACCACTGATCGGTACCGGCTAGCGGTCGCAGAAGTGAGCGTGCGATCCAATTTGACCGTCTCGGCAGTCGTTCCGCTCGCCTTTGCGCGAAGGATGCGAGACATCGTCGGAGTCGTGACGCTCACCTTCGCCACCCGATCGGTGACCGCGTCCTATCCCGGTGGATCGGTGTCGAGCCCACTCATCGAGGACGGTGAATTTCCGGACCATCGCATCCTGCGCGAAGACCGTGGCGCAACCGAACTGAGAGGTGACCAACTGGCGGCCCTGCTCAACGGCTCCACGGAAACAGCGATCGTGAGCGTCGACGCCGACGGAAGCGCTCTGATCGATCCGGCTGACGTGGTTCCCGCAGAGAGGTTCCGAGTGCTGGTCGATCGGCAGCGACTTCGCGAGGCCGCGGCAGCGCAACCCGGTCGGGCACTGGTGATTCGGGCGAGCGGCGCGGCACTGCCTCTTGCTATCCGCACCACCGACTACGCCGGGTACTTCTCGTACTTGATGCCGCTACAGGCTGCGCACACGTAATAGAGTTGCCTACGAGATTCCCGGTCACTTCGACGCGTCCGGTGCGGTAACCCGGTGGGATTCGAAGTGGTCGTTCCTCGGTCCGATCGGCGGAATCTGCCTCGGTCTCACTCTCGAGTTCGGGTCAGCGAGGTTCCTGATCCCCCGTGTTCCTGGGCACGCGATCAGCATCGCGAACCATCGATACTGGACGGACCCGGTCAATCGCGCCGAGTTCGATCGAAGAATTTCCGAAGACCTCGAATGGCTCGGCGCTGCCACCGCACTGTTACTTGCCGCGATGGCAGCGGTCGCGGGCACGTCGACGGATGGTTCCGTCAATACCTGGCTCCTCGTCGCCCCAACCGTTCTCTATCTGGTCGGTGTGCTCGGCTACTGCGCCTACATGATCTGGGGCGGACGATACCGGGTGCCGCAACAACAGATGCCGCAGTAACGGATGCCTCACGTAATCTAGTGATGCACGACGCCCCGTAGTGTCTGTGCGGCCAGCAGTACACCGACCGAGTAGTTAGAGGAGCCTGTGGCACGCCGACCCACACCCCCCGGAACCCCGCAACCCACCGGAATCGGACATATCGTCGATCTGGTTCGGCATGCGATTCCGCCGCTTCATCCCGCCGGTCTTCCGTTTGTGCTCGCTCCGCTGGGTGTTGCAGCCCTGGGACGCAACCGTAAGTGGGTGCGGCGAGCCGGCCTTGTGTCCGCAGCTGCCTGCGCCACGTTCTTCCGTCACCCGCACCGGGTACCGCCCAACCGCATCGGCGTCGTCGTGGCCCCGGCCGACGGCGAGGTCGCACTGGTCGACAATGCCGTCCCGCCGGCCGAACTGAACCTCGGCAGCGAACCTCGACCCCGCGTGAGCATCTTCCTGTCGGTTCTGGACGTACACGTCCAGCGCGCTCCCGTCGGAGGCACCGTCAAAACGGTTGTTCACCAGCCGGGCAAGTTCCTCTCCGCAGACCTGGCCGACGCCAGCGAGGTCAACGAGCGCAACAGCATGCTCATCGAGACCGCGAGCGGACACGACGTTGCCGTCGTGCAGATCGCCGGCCTGCTCGCGCGTCGTATCGTCTGCTACGCCGGTGTCGGCGATGCCCTTCCCATCGGTGACACCTACGGTCTGATCCGCTTCGGATCGCGCGTCGACACGTACTTTCCGGCCGGAACGACCTTGCTGGTCGAACCAGGTCAGCGCACAATTGGCGCTGAAACCGTCATCGCGCAACTGCCGTGAAGACACCGAGAATGAAGCCAGCCGTGAAGAGACCGGTGGTGACAACCAGCCCGGCCATGAAGGTGCCCAAACGCACGCAAGCCGTGCGGTTGTTGCCGTCCGTCATCACCATCCTCGCGCTGTGTGCGGGCCTGTCCGCCGTCAAGTTCGCACTCGACGGCGAGCCTGGCATCTCGCTCGCGATGGTCGGTGCTGCGGCGGTCCTCGATTCACTCGACGGCCGGATCGCCCGCCTTCTCGACGCGACCAGCAAGATCGGTGCAGAGCTCGATTCGCTGTCCGATGCCATCTCCTTCGGCGTTGCCCCGGCATTGGTCCTGTACGTGACGTTGTTGGACGACACCAACTTCGGCTGGATCATCGCGTTGGTCTACGCCGTCAGCATCGTGTTGCGCCTGGCCCGGTTCAATACCCTGCTCGACGAAGACGACGTCCCCGCATATGCCCGTGAGTACTTTGTCGGAGTGCCAGCGCCCGCAGGCGCCCTGATCGCCCTCACCCCCCTGGCTGCAACCATCCAATGGGGTGACGGGTGGTGGTCGTCGCAGGTAGTTGTAGTCATCTGGATGTTGTTCTCGGCAGCTCTGATCGTCAGCCGCATCCCGACCCTGGCCATGAAATCGGTATCCGTGCCGCCGCACATGGCTGCCGCGCTGCTGGTCCTCGTGGCCTTGACCGCGGCCGCACTGATCACCTTCCCGTACGTGCTGTTGATCGTTCTCATTGCGATCTACCTGGTTCACATTCCCTTTGCCGTCCGCTCCAAGCGCTGGGTGGCGGCGCGGCCGGAAACGTGGGACATCAAGCCGTCGGAGCGCCGGGCGATCCGTCGTCAACCCACAGCGGGTGGACGACGCTCGATGGTGCGCCTCGGCTTGCGTCGGCCTCGCTAGCTCAGGACGTAGTCTCGGGGAGTGACTTCGCCGGAACTCGCCCTGACTGTCCGACTCAACACCTCCGCAGCAGATTTACGACGCGGTGTCGTGCGCCTGCATCCCGAAGCCTTGGCAGCGTTGGGTATCCGTGAGTGGGATGCCATCGCCTTGATGGGCGCACGCGGAACTGCTGCCGTGGTGGGGCGGGCCCCCACCGGCACACCGGCGGGCACGATCCTGTTGGACGACGTCACGATGTCCAACGTGGGGCTCACCGAGAACTCGTCCGTCGTGGTGGGTCCGGTGACGGTGTACGGAGCACGATCCGTCTCCGTCACCGGTTCCACCATGGCAACCCGCTCGATCAGCCCCACCGTTCTACGCCAAGCCCTACTCGGCAAGGTGGTGAGCGTCGGCGATACCGTCTCGCTTCTCCCCCGCGACTTGGGCCCGGGCACCAGCACTTCCGAAGCCACTCAAGCTCTTTCCCGCACCTTCGGTGTCGCCTGGACGTCGGAACTGCTCACCGTCACCGGCGTCGACCCGGCCGGTGGGCCGGTGAGTGTGCAGCCGAATTCGGCGGTGGACTGGGGAACAGCCAGTCCCGCCGGCGTTGCCCGTGTTGTTTCCAGTGCCACTGTGTCTGTCCCTGCCGAGCCCACCCCTGCCGTTCCCCTCGACCACCTCGTGGGCGCACAGGCCCAGGCCGCCAAACTCACCGAGTGGCTCGGCCTGGCGCTCGACGAACCGGAACTGCTGCGCACACTCGGCGCGTCCCCGCACCTCGGTGTTCTGATCACCGGACCGGCAGGCGTCGGAAAAGCCACACTCGCCCGATCAGTTCTCTCGGCGCGAAAGCTGGTGGAACTCGACGGCCCCGGAGTCGGTGCAACCGAAGCGAATACCCGACTCCAGCGCATCGTCGACGCCGTAGCCGGTGTGCGCGGCGGTGGGGTTCTCCTGATCACCGATATCGACGCATTACTGCCCGCCACACCCGAACCCGTCTCCGCGCTCATCCTCGAACAGCTGCGAAGCGCCGTCGCCACCCCCGGCATCGCGTTTGTCGCCACGTCCGCGCACCCCGAAGCCGTCGACGCCCGCCTGCGCGGTCAAGATCTGTGCGACCGTGAACTCTCCCTGAGCCTGCCCGACGGTGCCACCCGCAAGGCACTCCTCGAACTGTTGCTCCGCAGAGTTCCCACCGGCACACTCGAACTCGACGCCATCGCCTCCCGCGCACCCGGCTTTGTGGTTGCCGACCTCGCCGCGTTGTGCCGCGAAGCCGCGCTGCGAGCCGCGACCAGAGCGTCCAAATCCGCCGAAGCGCCGGAGATCACGCAGGACGACCTCGTCGGAGCACTCGAGGTGATTCGGCCACTGTCCCGGTCCAGTACCGAAGAACTGTCCATCGGCAGCGTCACTCTCGACGACGTCGGCGACATGGTCGAAACCAAGCAGGCCCTCACCGAGGCTGTGCTCTGGCCACTGCAGCACCCCGATTCCTTTGCCCGCCTTGGCGTCGACCCGCCCCGCGGCGTCCTCCTCTACGGCCCTCCCGGCTGCGGTAAGACGTATCTTGTTCGCGCCCTTGCCAGCTCGGGCCACCTGAGCGTGCACGCCGTCAAGGGCGCCGAGCTGATGGACAAGTGGGTGGGCGCATCCGAAAAAGCGGTGCGCGAATTGTTCCAGCGCGCCCGCGATTCCGCACCCTCGCTGATCTTCCTCGACGAAATCGACGCCCTCGCACCGCGACGCGGGCAGAGCTCGGACTCCGGGGTGTCGGATCGCGTCGTCGCAGCCCTGCTGACGGAGATGGACGGCGTCGAGCCACTGCGTGATGTCGTGGTATTGGGCGCCACCAACCGCCCTGATCTGATCGACCCCGCACTGCTGCGGCCAGGCCGACTGGAACGCCTTGTATTTGTTCCGCCGCCGGATGCGGACGCGCGCAAGGCAATTCTCAAGGCGTCGGGTAAGTCTGTGCCGCTGGCGGAAGATGTCGACCTCGACGCGCTGGCAGTCGATCTGGAAGGTTACTCGGCAGCCGACTGCTCAGCGCTGTTGCGCGAAGCCGCCCTGGCAGCCATGCGCCGCAGCATGGACGCCGCCGACGTGACCGCCGCCGACGTTGCCACCGCGCGCGACAAGGTCCGCCCGTCACTCGATCCCGAGCAGGTAGCCCACCTGCAGGCATACGCCGACAACCGATGAGGACTGTCATGGATGCTGATCTGGTTCTGTACGGCGACATCGTCACGATGCACGAGGACGCTCCGCGCGCGAACGCTCTGGCGGTGACCGGTGGCCGGATCACGGCAGTCGGCGAGCGGACCGAGATCGACTCGCTCATCGGCGAAGGTACGCGGGTGGTGGACGTCGGAACTGCCTGCGTGCTCCCCGGATTCATCGAACCGCACGGGCACCCACTCGAAGAGGCGATCGTGCTCGGCCCGGCAGTGGTCGACATCCGCCCCGTCACGATCGCCGACGCGGATACCGTTGTTGCCACGGTCATCGACACCGTTGCAGCACGCGGCGCGGCCGGTGCATCGCTCAACGGTTGGGATCCTCTGCTGCAGACGGGTTTACCCGAGCCCACGCGCGAGTGGCTCGACATGATCGCACCGGACCACCCGCTCGTGATCATGCACAACTCCGGCCACGTTGCATACTTCAACTCCGCAGCAGCAGCGCAGGCCGGGATCACCCGCGACACCCCCGATCCGATCGGCGGATCGTACGGCCACGATTCCTCGGGCGAACTCGACGGCGCGGCGTACGAGACACCGGCCGTGTTTGCCGTTGCCGGCCACGCGATGACCATCGGGAGCGACTACCCCCAACTGTTGGCCGCCGAGTGCGCCCGACTCAATGCGGCCGGCATCACCACCGTCGCCGAAATGTCGTTCGACCCACGAATGCGCCCGGCATTGAAGGCAATTGCCGACGCGGGCGGGCTCACCACCAGGTTCCGCCTCTACGAAATGTCGACACCGGAACGCGCCACGGACGCCACCCCCGGCGAGGGCGATGATCTGGTCAAGCAGATCGGCATCAAAGTGTGGTCGGACGGTTCACCGTGGGTCGGCAACATCGCGACCAGTTTCCCGTACCTCGACACAGCCGCCACTCGCGGACTCGGCATCGCCTGCACCCACGGTCATGCCAACTACACCGGTGAGCAGATCCACGACATCAGCGCAGCCTACTTCGAGCAGGGGTGGCAGATCGCGTGCCACGCCCACGGCGACAACGCAATCACGATGGTTCTCGACGCGTGGGAGCAACTGCTGCAGGAGTTTCCGCGGTCCGATCACCGCTTGCGCCTCGAACATGTCGGCGCCATGCGCGCGGATCAGTTCCGCCGGGCAGCTGAACTGGGCGTCACCGTCAGTATCTTCATCGATCACCTGCACTACTGGGGCGACGTGTTGGTCGACGATCTGTTCGGTCCCGAGCACGGCGGAGCATGGGCGGCAGCAGGTTCTGCCCTTGCCGCCGGGCAGCGCTTCACATTCCACAACGACGGCCCGGTCACCCCGGCCAACCCGCTGCGGAACATGCAGGACGCGGTCACCCGACTCTCGCCGAGTGGCCAGGTGCGTGCGCCGGAGGAACGTATCCCCGTCGACGCTGCGCTGCGCGCTCATACCGTCAACGCCGCATGGCAGCTCTTCAGCGAGGCGAGCATCGGCGCAATCTTCCCGGGCGCCTACGCGGATCTTGTTGTGCTGTCGGCCAATCCCCTCGATGTGGCGCCCACCGAATTGGCCGACATCGAGGTGCGCGCCACCGTCCTCGAGGGGCGAACGGTGTACGGAGACCTGAACGCCGCCGGCTAGCCAGCACCCCTACCAGCGGTTCCGAACTTCCTCCGCAAACCCGAGGAGGTCGCGAACTTCCACCGATGTGCCGTCGTCGAGACCAACCGTGCCGGTGAACCTGCCGAACACCTGGTGCTGAATGGACCGCAGGACACCCACGTCGAATTTCGCGGCGCGATCGATGATGGGCTCGAACTTCATCTCGAACCGGCCGTCGTTGCTCGTGAAGTTCCACGGCGCACCGTCGTAGGTTCGTGGAATCTCGAACGCCAGGCGATCCAGTTTGTGCGCAACACCGTTCACGAAGACGATGTTCTCGCTGGCCGCTGTGGTGTCTCCGAATCCGTAACCGATGTTGAAGCCGAAGCGCTCGCCGTTCACCAATCCCGATGACGAGCCCCAGTACCAAGTGTTGTCGTAGGTCCAGACTCCGCGGCCCCAATCCAGCACTCCGAAGGCATCTTCCGGAGCAAACGCAAATTCCTGTGATCCGACCCGAACCGTTCCGGTTGCGGGCAGGCAGTTGACTTTCTGGTTGTAGTAGAACGACCGCGGAGCTTTCGGAAAGGGTGTGGCGATCGCGATGCGGTCATCGGCGGGGCTTTCGAGAAGCAGATCGGCGTGCAATCCCTTGCCATGGTCGAATGCCGGGTAGTCCACGATCAGGCGACGACCACCGTCGATATGCCTGAACTCGAAGCGCGCCTTACCTTTCGACACAACGACGTCGCCGGAATCGGCACTGGAAGGCAACCCAAGTTTGCCCATTGGGAAGGGCAGCATCACGTTTTCCGTGACCTCACCCGGAGTGGTGAAATCCAGCCACGACACCCCGAGCAACCCCATGTAGCCGTTGTCCGCGACGGTCAGCGCAATCCCGTATTCCGGTGTGAGCACGCAGTAGTAGTCCCACTCCTTGAGCCTGAACTTCGGCGCCTTGACGGCCGACCGCCGATAAGTCTTGACCTCCGACGGCGCCCAGCCCGCCTCTACGAGGTGCCCACGCGCATCGAGAAGCGGGCCTGGCGACATCACGTTCTGCATTGTTATTTCCAGCGCCCCAAAATCTCGTTGGCCCGAGTCGACAACGCCATTTGGAAGAACGGCCCGAAGCTCACGCGGGCGACGCCGAGCGGGCCGAAACTAGCCGGGTCGTCCTGATCCGGGATCCCGATTGCATTGACCGGCAACGGAAGCTCCGACGTCAGACGCCGCTGGACCGCGTCGTCGTGCCGTCCGACGGGGTAGAGAACATCGGCTCCCGCATCGGCGGCCAGTTTCAGGCGAGCAATGGCCCGGTCAACACGGTCAGCCTCGTCGCCCACCTGCTTCACGAACAGGTCGGTGCGCGCGTTGACAACAACGTGGACACCTGCGGCGTCGGCGGCCTGGCGAAGCCCACCCACAAAATCGGCGTGCTCCTGTGCCTCCCGAAGACGGCCACCCTCACTGTGCACGGTGTCCTCGATGTTGAGACCGACCGCGCCGGCATCGATCAGCCCTTCGATGAGCACAGCGGGCTCGAGTCCGTATCCACTCTCGATGTCCACGGAAACCGGAGCGTCGACGGCGCCGGTGATCTGCTTGATCCGGCGTACCAACTCGCCGAACGTGATTCCCTCGTTATCGGGCTTTCCGATGGAATCCGATACCGGGTGGCTGCCAACGGTCAGAGCTGCAAAACCGGCCGCAACAGCAAGATTTGCGGACCAGGCATCCCAGACGGTGGGGAGAATGACGGGGTTTCCTGGCTGGTGCAGCGCCAGTAGAGCGGTGGCCTTGTCGTTGATCGATGGCATACGGTGGCTCCTGAAAGTAGGCGATACGTCACCTTACTGTGCGCCTTTTTGGTAGCGCTGGCTACCAGAAAGGCGCACAGGGGCGTAGCCCCTAGTGAGCTACCGGGCAGCCTGTGCTCTTGTAATCAACCTGGAACTCCTTGATGCCGTTGATCCAACCCGAGCGCAGACGACGGGGATCACCGATCTTGGTGATGTCGGGGACATTGTCGGCGAGTGCATTGAACATCAGGTCGATCTCCATCCGGGCAAGATTCGCCCCGATACAGAAGTGCGCGCCAGTTCCACCGAAACCCAAGTGCGGATTGGGGTTACGGGTGATGTCGAAGGTCATCGGATCCTCGAAGACATCCTCGTCGAAGTTCGCGGAACTGTAGAGCATGACCACCCGCTGTCCCTTCTTGATGGAGACGCCGGCCAGTTCGGTGTCTTCGAGGGCGGTGCGCTGGAACGCGGTGACCGGTGTTGCCCAGCGGACGATCTCGTCGGCCGTCGTCTTGGGCCGTTCCTTCTTGTACAGCTCCCACTGCTCGGGATTCTCGAGGAACGCAATCATGCCGTGGGTGATGGCATTTCGGGTTGTCTCGTTGCCCGCCACCGCGAGGATCAGCACGAAGAATCCGAACTCTTCGGGGCTCAATGCGTCGCCGTCGATGTCGGCCTGGACGAGAGTGGTGACGATGTCGTCGGCCGGGCAGGTACGACGCGCGTCGGCCATTTGGTATGCGTATCCGAGCACCTCGGTGGACGCGACCGCCGGATCACCCACGTACTCGGGGTCGTCGTAGCCCATCATCTCGTTGGACCACTTGAACAGCTTGTCGCGATCGTCTTGCGGGACGCCGATCAGATCTGCGATCGCCTGCAGCGGCAGCTCACTGGCAATCTGCTTCACAAAATCGCCCGGTCCTTCACCGACAGCGGTGTCGACGATGCTGCGTGCGCGCCGGTCCAACTCGTCGCGCATCCCGTTGATGGCCCGCGGGGTGAACAGCTTGGAAATCAGCTTGCGAAGTTTGGTGTGCTCCGGCGCATCCTTGTTGAGGAGCAGGTGCCGCAGCATCTCGACGGCCTCGCGCGGCATGTCGTCCGCGAAGCGCGCAATGGCGGTGTTCTCCCAGCTCGAGAAGATATCGCTGCGCTGACTGACCTCTTTGACATCTGCGTGCCGAGAAACAACCCAGTAACCCTCGTCCTGAAATCCGCCGACGGTAGGCGGCTGCTCGCACCACCACACCGGTGCGCTTCGGCGAAGTTCGGCAAATTCCTCGAACGGAATCCGCTCGCCGAGAATCGCGGGGTCCGTGACGTCGAATCCGGCTGGCAGGTCAGGTGTGCGCGTTGTATCCGAGATAGTCATGGCGTCCTCTGATCGGTCGATTGTGCCCTGCACCACAGAGTAGCTTTCACTAACGGCCTGTCAAGTGACAGACGGATAGTCTCGTGCAAATTCGTCGGCAGCCGTAAGATTCCTCCAATGACAGACACTGCCGCCAAACCGACTCTGCGCGAAAAGCAGAAGCAGCAGACCCGTGCCGACCTGGTGGCCGCAGCCGACGCACTGTTCACCGAACGGGGCTACGCCGCCGTCACCGTGGAAGACATCGCCGCCGCGGTCGGGTGCAGCCGCGCCACGTTCTATCTCCACTTCCCCGGCAAACTCGACATACTCAAGGCCCTCGGGTCCAATTCCGTCGTCATCAGCACGCTCGCGATCTTCCAGGACCTCGACCACGTCCTCGATTCCGGTTCACGCGCAGAATTTGCCGGGTGGATCAACCGGACACTCGACTGGTGCCGCGATCACCACCACCTGATGCGCGCGTGGGACGAGGCCATGGTTCTCGAACCCGAATTTCGCACCCTCGCGCGCGACGGCATCTCGGCGCTCCCCAATGCGATGACGTCGTACCTTGCCCGCTGGCCGCAGGAGCGACACGACGAGGCAAAACTCCGAGTTGAACTGCTACTCACCCAGATCGAGCGCTTTTTCATCCGCTGGGCCGAGCAAGGCGCCATCACCGCCGGCGCCGACGTGGCCGCCGACGTCCTGACCGACATCTGGTTTCCCGCGCTGACCCCACCGGCCTGAGAGCGAGCCCGCGATAGGTTGGTTCGATGCCAGTCGATTTCCGAGCGATCCTCACCACCCTCGCGGCACTCGCGTCGGGGGCACTTGCCGCCTTCGCCTTGACCAATCCCCCGCTGCAGGACTGGGCGATTGTCGCCTCGCAGTCCGAAATCGACCGCTGGATCAGCAGCGGTCCCACCTCCGTTGCACTGGGCTCCGTCGTAGCCGTCCTCGCGTGCGCACTGTCGCAGCGGAGCGGTTCCCGCCGAGCAGCGTGGATCGTTGTCACCGCGGCAACAGCGATCATCGCACTGATCCGGGTTGCCGTTCCGGACGTTGCCGTCCTCGACCTGCTGATCACACTCGTGGTACTCAAAAGTGTTGCGGCAGGCGTCATTCTGGGCTGCGCAGTTGCCGCAAGCTGGGATCGGACCGCCGCAAGGAACGGCGTGCTACTGGGTGTGATCGCAGGATATCTGTCCGCGCACGCCTTCGGTACCGGAGCCGGCCGGATGAGCACCTCAGCTGTGGGCGAACCAGCGTGGTTGTTGCTGGCGGCAACTGCAGCACTGGCAGTCGCCTGCGCAATAAGCGCTCAGTCCGGATTCCGCATCAGACGCCCCGACGCCGGCGAAATCCGCGTCGCGCTCATTGCCGTGATCGCCTTGGCAATCGGGCACCGGATACTCGGATCCATCGTCGACCGACAGGAATTCGCGAGTAAAGGCACCGCCTGGGTGGTCATGATTCTCTGCGCCGCAGCGGCATTGGTCCTCACGGCGATTGCTGCCCGCCAACTCGGCGAGCAGTCCGGCGCGGGCGGCAAGTTTCTCTGGGCCGCAACAGCACTCGCAGCGGCGTCGGCCCCGACCCTGATGCTTGTCAACGGTGAATACGGCCAATGGGCATCGCTGGAATCTCCTTGGGTTGTGGTGCTCGCCTCGAGCGTGGCGGTCGCGCTGGGGTTGCGACTGAGCAAGCGCATCCCTGCCACCGTCGCAGTGGTCATCCTCGCCGCGGTGCCCCTGTCCGAGCTTCTCCCTTTCACCACTGCACACGGAGCCGTTTCGATCGTGGTGAAAATCGCCGCCCTGGGGTTCGGCGGAGCGGCGTTGCTCGGTGCGCTTGCTCCGGCCAGCCTGGTCGACGCCACCCTCGGACTCGCGATCCTGTTCGCGGCAATGACGTTCACCTCGATCGCTGTTCTGGCCTATCAACTTTCGTGGCCCCCTGTGCGACTGAACTTCGCTTTTGTGGAATCCGCAACAAGCACCACGACGATTCCAGTCGACTACGTCAACGCCCGGACAATCGGAACTGCTCTCCTCTTTGTCGCGATCATCGCAGTGTGCTGCGCCGCCATCAGACGAGTTCCACACAACTCCAATTCAGCAGAATCCGGCGTATCCGACGCTCATTGACTACCGTGAAGTGGTGCCCGTCATAAGTAGGACGCCCCGTCTGATACTCGGCGGCGTGACGGCATTCGTGGTCACCGTGGTCGGCTTGGCTCCCTTCCTGGAAAGCCAGTCCAGGTCGATCTGGTCGGGCGATCGGTTCTGGTCCATCGGCACGATCGGGGCGGGTGTCCTGGCCGTTGTTGCCGTCGGCACCGCGGCTGGTCTCGCTCGTACCCGGATTCGGACGGCCGCGCTGGTCGCATGTGGTGGGCTCCTGCTGGAACTGCCAGGCCTGTATTACCAAGCCTTCGAGGCGCTGTCCCCGGTTGGTGCCGGCGTGGCGCTCGGAGCAATAACGGTCACGATTCCCCGCATGGTGCGGGCTGCCACCGTAGCGGGTGTGCTTGTTGCCGTGTTCGTTTCGGATGCACTGCTCGACCCCACGGCAGTTCCACGTCGCTATGCGGACTACCTCGCGCAAGACACCACCCAGTTTCAGCCGCCGATCGTGGCCGCCACACTCATCGCCCTCGGACTGACTGCACTTACGGCGCTCGTTTGGTGGCGCAGCAACGCCGACCGACATCGCGACGAGCCACCGGAACGGATGGCAGTGCGGCCTGTGGTGATCTCGGCAGTGCTGACGCTCATGGGCGTGGCCGTGAACTGGTGGATCACCATCAACACGGTGTGGGCGGCGATTCCCGTCGTCGCCGGTGCCATTTTGGTCACCGTCATCGCCGCGCGTGTTTTGGAGAAGGGCGGCCAGATCCTGCTGATGTCGACGGCCGCCGCGGCCATGCTGGCATCCGCGGTGGCAAACAGCCTGTCGGCGTCCGTGAGCACCGGGGCATCGGCGCCCGTTCCGACTGCGATTTTTCTCACGGTCCTCATCATCGCGGCAGCAACGCTCGCAGCGTTTCGTCCCTCACTCGTGGGCGGCTACATCGTGCTCGGTGTCCTGTCCGTTGCCGGAATTGCGAGTTACGTCGCAACAACCACGTTCTCTTCGGAGAACGCGCTTTCGGTCAGCGACGTCCTGATCCGCATCTGCGGCGCCGGCGCGGCGTACACGATTGTCAGCGCCATGCAGTCCGAACCGGCGCGGACCGGGGCGTCGCGACTGCTCGTCGGTCTCAGTGTGATCTTCGGACCCACGGCATTGGCCTTACTGGTATATCCGCAGTTCTCCTACGGGTGGACCGATTACACGCCCATCACCGGAGCTACCACGGCCAGTCGGTTCGAACCGTCCGACGACGTCCTGATCCTCAACGGCACAGCCCTCGTGATCGTGGTCGTCTGCGCCTACGCGAGCCGCCGACTGCGTCTGATCAGTCAATCAGGTCCATCGACACCAAGCGTCGAAACACTTTGAGCGAACCTGGTGCCACGTCGTCCATGGCTTCGTACTCTGCGCACGTGAAGTACCGGAACTCGGCGATCTCGCTCGTCGGGCGGGGTTCGCCGTCCATCTCGGCGCGATAGCAACTCATGTGCAGCGCCGTCCCTACCGAATGCCCGAACGCCTGAGCTTCGAACACGTCGAGAAACTCGACGGTGCCGGGGACAAGTCCGACATCGAGTTCCTCACGAATCTCGCGATGCAATGCTTGTTCGGTGGTCTCACCCGGATCGATTTTGCCGCCGGCCATGTAGAACGCTGTCTTCCCGACCGACCGGGTCTGAATCAGTCGGCGATCGCGAATATGTGCAAGGGCAGCGGTGCGGATGATCTGCGGTTTCACCCGGTCCAACATACGTGTATCAGTTCACACGGTTGTAGTTCGAAGCGACGCACTGCACGGCAAATGAAGACGGGCCGGTAATATATACACCCAGACGGTGTCCTTGTGAAGGGGCTACGTCCCGAAATTACCGATAGGTTCGATTTGTTCGGACACCCCGCCGCCCGCTGAACACAACACGACGGAGTGCCTTTTGCTCAGTATTCTGCTTGCCCATGCCGTTGCCGCCCTCTTGGCTCCGCTTGTGGTGCGCAGGTTCGGGCGAAATGGATTTTTCCCGCTCTCACTGGTTCCGCTGATCAGCCTCGGTTGGGTCATCGACAAATGGGGCACAGTCGAGACACTCCACATCACGTGGGCTCCTGGCCTGTCGATGGACATCGACTTCAGATTCGACGCGCTCTCCGCGATCATGGCCGTCCTGGTCCTGGGTGTCGGCACGCTGATTCTGATCTACTGCGCACGATATTTCAACGACGACGAACCCCGCCTCGGCATCTTCGCTGCCGAAATGGTGGCATTTGCCGGCGCCATGTTCGGCCTCGTGACCAGCGATAACATGTTGCTGCTCTACATGTTCTGGGAACTGACCACGGTTCTGTCGTTCCTGTTGGTCGGCCACTACGCCGAGCGCGCTACCAGTCGCCGCGCCGCAACCCAGGCACTGTTGGTCACCACCGCTGGTGGTCTCGCGATGTTGGTCGGCATGATCATCCTCGGCCAAGCCGGTGGCAGCTACAACCTGTCCGACCTGGTCGCCAACCCGCCGACGGGATGGTTGCCGTCCGTCGCGATTGTCCTGATCCTGATCGGCGCACTGTCGAAATCCGCAATTGTCCCGCTGCACTTCTGGCTTCCCGGCGCCATGGCCGCGCCCACCCCGGTCAGCGGTTATCTCCACGCCGCCGCGATGGTCAAGGCCGGTATTTACCTCGTTGCCCGTCTCGCCCCCGGATACGCGGATTCACCGCCGTGGCGCATCACCATCATCAGCCTCGGCTTGCTGTCGATGATCCTGGCCGGTTGGCGAGCCATGCGGGCATACGACCTCAAGCTCGTCCTTGCGTTCGGCACCGTCAGCCAACTCGGTTTCATGATGGTTCTAGTCGGTCTGGGAACCCGCGACGCGGCCCTCGCCGGCATGACGATGGTGGTGGCGCACGCCATGTTCAAGGCTGCGCTCTTCATGGTGGTCGGTATCATCGACCACACCACCGGCACCCGTGACCTGCGCAAACTTGCCCATCTGGGTAAGACGGCCCCCGCGCTGGCGATCATCGCGGCCCTAGCCGCCGCCAGCATGGCCGGGCTACCGCCGCTTCTCGGATTTGTCGGCAAGGAAGCTGCCCTCGAATCGGTGCTCGAAACCGACGTCCTCGGCCACTGGTCGTCCATCGCCGTCATCACTGTCATCGTGATGGGTTCGATTCTGACCGTCGGATACAGCATTCGCTTCATCTGGGGCGCGTTCGGACGCAAGACCCTGAGCAAGCCCAGCCCCGCCGTGAGCAAGATGCATGCGCCCAGCGCTCTGTTCTTGTTCTCCCCTGGTCTGCTCGCCGTTGCCGGACTGGCTGCCGGAATACTGTCGCCGCAGCTCGAGAAGCTACTGACGCCGTATTCCACCACCCTGCCCGCCGGTCCGCACGCCGACTATCACCTGGCGTTGTGGCACGGCGTCAATACGCCGCTGCTGCTCACCTGTGTGGTCATCGCCGGAGGTTTTGCGCTCTACATCGCGCAACGCCAGATCAGCCGCCTGCACTTCGAGCACCCTCCGCTCGGCAACGCCGACCGTATCTACGACGCGACCCTGCGCGGCATGGACACCATCTCCATGCGTCTGACCGGAGTCACGCAGCGTGGTTCACTGCCCCGGACGCAGTCGACCATCCTCGCGACGCTGGTTGTCGTTCCCCTGGTCCTGCTGATCATCGACACCGACACGGGCGTCGATCTCCGGTTGTGGGATTCCCCCATCCAGTTGACGATCGCGCTGATGATGATCGCCGCAGCCATCGCTGCGACCGTGATGCGCAACCGTCTGGCCGCCGTGATCCTGGTCGGACTCACCGGCTACGGCTCCGGTGTGTTGTTCGCGCTGCATGGTGCCCCCGACCTGGCTCTTACCCAATTCCTGGTCGAAACACTGACTTTGGTCATCTTTGTGCTCGTGCTTCGAAAGTTCCCGGCCGAGATCGACGAGAGTAAGGCCATCGGGTTCAAGTTGCCGCGCGCCCTTCTGGCCGGTGCCGTCGGAATCACGATCACCGCCATCGCGGCGTACGCAGTCAACGCTCGCAATACGCGTCCGATCTACGAACTGCTTCCCGACGCCGCGTACACCATCGGCAACGGCAAGAACGTGGTCAACGTCCTGCTCGTCGATATCCGCGCCTGGGACACTCTCGGCGAGATCTCGGTGCTGCTGGTTGCCGCGACGGGCGTCGCCAGCCTTGTGTTCCGCAACCGCCGCTTCGGTATCGCGCCCCGAGTGTCCGACGCGCCTTCGGTGATCGTCGACAAAGCGGCCGCAAGCACCGACACGACCTGGCTGCGCGGCGGCGACCTGATCGATCCGCGTCACCGCTCCCTGGTCCTCGAGGTCACCACCCGATTGGTCTTCCCGACGATCATGGTGCTGTCGATCTACTTCTTCTTCTCCGGCCACAACGCGCCAGGTGGCGGCTTTGCCGGCGGCTTGACGGCCGGGCTTGCGCTCGTGTTGCGCTACCTCGCCGGTGGACGCTACGAACTCGGTGAAGCCGTTCCCATCGACGCCGGAAAGATCCTCGGCCTGGGCTTGGCTCTCTCGGCCGGCACCGCGATCATCTCGCTGTTCCTCGGTGCCCCGGCTCTCTCGTCGGCGGTCTTCGAGTTCACCCTCCCGCTGATCGGCCACGTCAAACTGGTCACCGCACTGTTCTTCGACCTGGGCGTCTACCTCATCGTGGTCGGCCTGGTGCTGGACGTACTCCGAAGTCTCGGCGCACGCCTCGACGCAGAAATCGAGGTGAAAGCATCATGAGCGCAAATATCGGAATGCTCCTCCTGATCGCCGTCCTGACGTCGACGGGCGTGTACCTGCTGATCGAGCGCAGTATCACCCGCATGTTGCTGGGAATGCTTCTGCTCGGAAACGGCATCAACCTGCTGATCCTCACCGTCGGCGGCAGTGACGGCAATCCGCCGATCGTCGGCCGCGACTCCGTGCACGAAGAGATCGCCGATCCTCTGGCGCAGGGCATGATCCTGACCGCGATCGTCATCACGATGGGCATGGCCGGCTTTGTTCTGGCACTGGCGTACCGGTCTTACAAGATCAACACCGCCGACGCCGTGGAAGACGATCCCGAGGACACCAAGGTCTTGCTGCGCCGGTTGCCCGCCGACGCTCCCGACCACGACCGATCCGACGACCCCGTCACCGGTGCGCCGAGCATCGGCGGCGACGCATTCGACAAGGACGGCAACCCCATCCCCCTGGAACAACTGGTCAACCTCGAGGACATCGAGTGCTACGAAGATCTTCGCGACGGCGATTTCGAGGACGAACCCGTGCCCGACTGGGCCACTGACCTCGCCCGCAAGAAAGAACCTGAGAAGCGCCAGAAAGACGGTAAGGGAGGTGCGCGCACGTGACCATTTCGTCCAACCTCATGGGCGCACTGGCGCCCCTGCCCGTCTTGATTCCGATGCTGGGCGCTGCCGCCACACTTGTTGTCGGCCGACGTCCCCGGTTCCAGCGAGTCATCACCCTGATCGCACTGGTCGCCGTCGTGGCTGTGTCCGGCATGCTGCTGTATCTGGCAGACCGCGACGGCACCACCGCAGTTCAGGTGGGCGGCTGGGATTCGCCGATCGGCATCACTCTCGTCGTCGACCGACTGTCGGCGATGATGCTGGTCGTCTCCTCGATCGTCCTGCTCACCGTCATGGTGTACGCGATCGGTCAGGGTATCCGCGACGGTAACGAAGCGCAGCCGGTGTCGATCTTCCTGCCGACATATCTGGCTCTGACCGCGGGTATTTCCAACGCCTTCCTCGCCGGTGACCTCTTCAACCTGTACGTCGGGTTCGAGGTGCTGCTGTCCGCGAGCTTCGTCTTGCTGACCTTGG
This sequence comes from Rhodococcus sp. AD45-ID, assembly GCF_003023755.1. Classification (NCBI taxonomy): domain Bacteria; kingdom Bacillati; phylum Actinomycetota; class Actinomycetes; order Mycobacteriales; family Nocardiaceae; genus Rhodococcus; species Rhodococcus sp. AD45-ID. The sequence continues at coordinate 1,251,896 of NZ_PYHL01000001.1, forward strand.
GAGCGAGTGCCGACCGCGTTCGAGCGGGTGTCTCGTACGTCATGGTGTCGATGGTGTCTTCGCTGATCTTCCTGGCCGGCATCGCCTTTGCATACGCCGCGACTGGCACACTCAACATGGCCGACATGGCCCTGCGGTTCGACAACATCCCCGCCGGCACCCGCACCGCGATCTTCGGCGTCCTACTCGTGGCGTTCGGGATCAAGGCTGCGGTCTTCCCACTGTCGGCGTGGCTTCCTGACTCCTACCCGACGGCACCGGCGCCCATCACCGCCGTCTTTGCCGGCCTGCTCACCAAAGTTGGCGTGTATGCGATCATCCGCGCGCACTCACTGCTGTTCCCGCAAGGTGAACTCGACAATGTCCTGATGGTGTGCGGTCTGTTGACCATGGTGGTCGGCATCATGGGTGCCATCGCCCAGAGCGACATCAAACGATTACTGTCCTTCACCCTGGTCAGCCATATCGGCTACATGATCTTCGGTATCGCGCTCTCCACGACCTCGGGATTGTCGGGCGCCATCTACTACGTCGCGCACCACATCATCGTGCAGACGACGCTCTTCCTCGTGGTGGGTCTCATCGAACGACAAGCCGGAAGCTCGTCACTACGACGCCTCGGCGGTTTGGCCGCTGCCAGCCCGATTCTGGCTATCGTGTTCCTCGTTCCCGCTCTCAATCTTGGTGGTATTCCGCCGTTCTCCGGCTTCATCGGCAAGGTTGCGCTGCTGCAAGCCGGAGCCTCCGACGCCAGCGCACTCGCCTGGGTACTCGTCGCGGGCGGTACCGTCACCAGCCTCCTGACGCTCTACGCCGTGGCCCGTGTGTGGACCAAGGCCTTCTGGCGCGCCCGCGCCGACGCACCCGAAGGCGACCTCGCCGATGTCAGCCCGTCGGCTCTGATCGACGAATCCGAAGAGGACATCGCGTTCGACGACCGCGAGGACGTCGGCAAGATTCCCGCCTTCATGCTGATCCCGACAGTCGCACTCGTGGGCGTCGGCCTCGCGTTGACGGTGTTTGCCGGGCAGATCATCGACATCAGCGACCGAGCCGCGAAGGATCTACAGGATCGGTCCATCTACATCGACGCGGTTCTCGGCGATCACCGACCGATACCTGTAGCCGACGCCCCTGTAGCCGACACGCCTGTGACTGACACGCCTGTGACTGACACCGAGGAGGCGCCGCGATGAAACGCTCACTCGTACTCCGCATCGGAGTCCTCCTGTGGCTCATGATCGTGTGGATTCTGCTGTGGGGCAACGTCAGCTGGGGCAATATCTTCGGTGGACTTGCTGTCGGCCTGGTCATCATGGTCCTTCTACCGCTGCCGCCGGTTCCCGTGGAAGGTCGAGTGCACGTGCTCTCGATCCTGCGTCTGATCGGCGTGATCGTGTACTACGCGGCCGTCTCCAGCATCCAGGTGGCGTGGCTTGCCATCCGGCCGTCGCCGCCGCCCGTCACCGGTGTTCTGCGCTACCAACTGGGTATCAAGTCCGACCTGGTACTCACGCTGTGCATCGACGTGCTGAACCTGATCCCGGGAACGATGGTTCTCGAGATCGACCAGAACCGCCGGATCGTCTACGTTCACGTCCTCGACGTAGGTTCACAGAAAGCGGTGAGCGCGTTCTATCGCTCGGTCGAAGATTTGGAGCGACTGTTCATCGCGTCGTTCGAGCGTGACTCCGACTGGCAACCAAGCCCGTGGCACCAACGTGACTACGAATTCGATGCGCCACGAGCGGAGGATCAATAATGAACGGATTCATCACCACCATCCTGATCATCTCCGGAGTGATGCTCGCGGTCGCCGCAGTCCTGACCACTTTCCGGCTCATCGACGGGCCGAGCTCACTCGACCGTCTGGTCGCGCTGGACACGATTGTCGCCGTTGCCATGTGTGGACTCGCAGTATGGGCCGCGTACAGCGGAGACACCACGATCGTTCCCGCGATCGTTGCACTCGCTCTGGTCGGATTCATCGGATCCGTCTCGGTTGCACGATTCCGGGTGAGTGACCGATGATCGGCAACATCCTCGACGTCATCGGCGTCCTCGCCATCTTCCTCGGCTCGGTGCTCGCCCTGACCGCAGCTGTCGGCATCGTGCGATTCCCCGACACATTGCGCCGGATGCACGCGGCCACGAAACCTCAGGTCGTCGGACTTGTTCTTGTTCTCATGGGCGCGGTGTTCCTGCTGCGCGGAAGCGTCGACATCTGGATGCTCGTCCTGGTCGGAATCTTCACCATGCTGACGGCGCCGGTGATCGCACACAGCGTCGGCCGTGTGGCCTACCGCGAGCAGCGCGAGCAGGACGCCGTCATGAAGATCAACGAATTGGAAGACCCGCCGCAGAGTCCGTAGCTGAATCCGTAGGGTCCGCGACGTCTTCGCTCCGGCCGCCCCACTGCGCAAGCGCAGTGCCAGGCTTGGCGTAGAACGTCGCGAAGAAGGCCACCGACATCGCGGTCAGAACTCCGACGAGCAGCGGCCCGAACAGTTCCGGGTACGCCGCCATCTGCACGGACGCGAACCGGTACGACAGCAGTAGTCCGACGAGTATCGCGCTTCCGCCGAGCACCAGCCTGATGCGGAACCAACCCCAACCACGTTCCGGATCGTGCAGTGCGGCATCGAGAGTCAGGCACAGAACCGCGCCGGCGATGAGGTCGACGCCGTAGTGGAACCCGAAACCCAGGGTTGCCGTCAACGTCGCGAGAAGCCAGAACGTACCCAAGGTCCGCAGCCACCACGGGCCGCGGCGCGAGTGGGTGAACAGCGCAACAGCCCACGCCGTATGAAGACTCGGCATGCAGTTACGTGGTGCTGCGTCGTCGAACGGCAGCGACGCCGGCGCCGAGAAATCCACGTTCGGAACGATATTCGGCCAGAAGTCGCCGATCTGGAATCCGAACCCGCGGGGGCCGAACGCAAATACCGGACCCACCACGGGGAACAGAATGTAGAAGATCGGCCCGATCAAACCGATCAGCAGAAACGTCTGGAGAAGGTGATGCGAAGGCCAGCCCTTACGGCATTGGTACAGCGCGACAACGATGATCGCGACCGGCAATTCGACGTAGATCCAGTCGAGGATCGCCGCTCCCACCGGGCCGAGCGCGTCGACGAACTGACCCATGACCCACGACGGGTTGCCCAGCGCCTGATCGGCCAGGAAGACGTACTCGTCCCACACGTCGGTGCCGAGGAGGATGGTGATCGAAAGCCAGGTCTCGGCCACCTTCGCGGCGAGGATCAGCAACGCACCCAACACCACTCCGCGAAGCACGCCGGACCGACGCTCACCGGTGAGTTTCCAGAACGCGTACACCGCAATAGCAGTGAGCACCCAGGTGCCGCCGGTGCCCATCGTGATCGGACCGCCGGCGGACCAGCGGATAACTCCGACCACCAGGTCGATGGCAACAGCCGCGGAGATCGCGTACACACGCTCCCGGGTATTGAGCCCGACCAGGGCCAATGCCAGCCCCACCCACGGCATCGTTGCCGAACGAGGAACCAGGAAGTAGTCACCGAACAGGCTTTCCACCGGACCGAGATATCCCTTGTAGGACGCAAAAGCTTGCACGCCCAGAACGAGGGCAAGCACTGCGGCACTACCGAGAATCAGGACCTTGTGCGAAGCCGCCCAGGACTGGCCCGTCTGTCCCGTCGAAGCCCCACTTCGGGACACACTGTCTGTCAACACCGGATAATAGTAAACGGCGAGTGAACGGTGCTTGGACGGCGTCTAGACAAATGGACTGTTTGTCCGAACTGCTCAGCGGCGCGTCACGTACCCAACTCTGCAACCAACGCGTCGACCACTGCCACCAGATCTCCACCGTGAGCTTCCGCCACGCGTCGTTGACGCTGGTACGACGCTCCGCGGCGCGGAATATCGGCGACGGATGCCAACTCGTCCGCGCACCCGAGCGACACCGCGATCGGCGTGAGATCTTCGAGCAGTCGCTCCAAGTCGTCGGTGACCAGACATTCGTTTGCGGCCGAGTCCAGAATGATCTCGGCGTCGAGACCGTATCTGGCTGCGCGCCACTTGTTTTCCTTCACGTGCCACGGCTGCATGTTCGGCAACGTCTCCCCCGCGCTGAGGCGGCGGTCGAGATCAACGATGAGGCAGTGAACCAATGCGACCAGCGCGCCCAGTTCCGCGCGCGTCGACACCCCGTCGAACACCCGGACTTCGATGGTTCCCCACTTGGGCGCCGGACGAATGTCCCAATGCATGCCACCGATCTTGGTGATCACGCCGGTCTTCATCTGGTCGTCGATGAACGACTCGTACTCGGCCCAGCTCTCGAATTGGTACGGCAGACCCGCCGTCGGCAACTGCTGGAACATCAGTGCCCGGTTGGACGCATAGCCGGTATCGACGCCGGCCCACATCGGCGACGACGCCGACAGTGCCAACAGATGCGGGTACCGCTGCAACAGCGCATTGATGATGGGGAACACCCGATCCGCCGAAGACACTCCGACGTGGACGTGCACACCCCAGATCAACATCTGCCGGCCCCACCACTGCGTGCGCTCGATCAGCTCGTCGTAATCAGGCGTGCGCGTGACCAACTGAGTGGACCACTGGGCAAACGGATGGGTACCCGCACAGATGAGGTCGACGGCCAGCGGATCCGCGGCCCGGCGCAACAGGTCGAGGGACGCATCGAGATCGCTCATGGCTTCGCCGACCGTGTCGTGAATGCCCGTCACCAACTCGACAGTGTTGCGCAGCAACTCCTTGGTGATGTGCGGAGTCTCGGAGCCTGCAAGCTCCTCGACCGCCGAAAACACCTCGGCAGCTGTATTGGAGAGATCTCTGGTCACACGATCGACCAAGGCGATCTCCCACTCCACGCCCAGCGTCGGACGCGGCGAACCCGGAAATGGAACTACCACGCAGAGAATCCAACCACAATGATCGCGAGAACACCGTGCTGGCTACTGCGTGGTAGTTGCCGAAGTGATACAGAACTCAGAGCAGGATCAGCTCTCGGTGATGACACCACACGCAACGCGTGCGCCGGCGTCACCGGTGTCGAGGGTCTGCTGATCCGGCGCCGGCGCGTAACGCGTCGGGATGTTGCCGAAGTTGTCGGCACCTGCGTGGATCATGACGGACGTGCCGCCGTTTGCCACCAGCTGATCGACCGTGAACGCGTCGGTGGTGGTCACGAGGGTGGCCGAGCCGTCCTCGAGAACCTGTACGGACGTCAGGTCGCCGCTGGCGGGATGGCCGGTGTGGCCCTCTGCCTGGAAGTGTCCGCCGGCCGAGAGGAAGTTGCCCGGCTCGCCGCCGCTGGGCGCAACCGAGTTGGTCTCGCACTTGGCAATCTGGTGAACGTGGAAGCCGTGGAAGCCCGGCGTCAGACCCTTTGCATCGAGGGTGACCTTGACGTCACTACCTTCCTGCGTGAACGTGACAGTGCCGACCTTGCTGCCGTCTGCGCCGTTCAACGTTGCGGTAACCGTCTCGGTTGCGGAGCTACCGGCATGAGCAGTCGACGACGCTCCGTGGCTTTCGCTCTCGTGTGCGCTCGGGTCGGCCGCACCCGTCCACACAGGCGGAGTTGTACCGGGGACGTTGCTGGGCTCTTCGTTGTTACTGCAGGCAGTCAAGCCGAAAGCGGCTAGTGCGACTACGGGGGCAACGACGCGCCAGGACATACGCCGGGTGCTGCTGGGGGCCATCGAACCGCTCCTTTGGGTGGCGAGGAAGTGCAACTGATCATAACGGCGTGAGTAGTACACAGACCCGACGGGTGGTCCGAACCGACGGGTCAGTTGGACGTGACGATGACGATCACACCGGGCGACGCGCTTGCGATACCGGCAAATCGCGGCTCTGCCGTCACACCGAGTTCGGCGGCAATCTGCTGCGCCGCTGCCTTCTCTGCCGCGGAAGATCCGTAGTACACCGTGGTGGTGCTCACCGTTCCTTCGCTGTAGTTACCCGTCTCCTCGACGTTCCAACCCGCAGCGGTCAATTCTTCCGCGGTTCCTGCTGCGAGCCCGGATACCGTGCTGTTGTTGAGCACCCGGACACTGACAGTCGACGGATCGACACTCACCGACGCGCCGGCTGATGTCGTGGTCGCGGACGGGCGTGTCGTCGTGGTTTCCGCGGAGTCGGTGCCGGTTTTGGCAGCCGGCGCTGTTGTCACGGGGGCAACCGCTGTTGTGGTCGCGGCCGGCGCGCTCGTCTCGGTCTGCTCGGCCGCCGTGGTGTCGGAATCGGAACCGCCGAGCGACGCCGCACCGAGCCCGATGAACACGATCGCGAGGGCGATCAGCACCATGGCGATAGCGCGTAGTGGTGGTCCGGACGGCTGCTCTTTCGGGGTACTCACACTCTCGACCCTATCGCCAGTGGGCGGTTCGACCGTTCATCGACAGAGGTTTGTGTGTAGGTTTTGCGGCTTCAGGTCACTTCGAAGCCGAGGCGACGAGCCGCCCGGGCCTTCTGCCGGCTGGCACGCAACCGGCGCAGGCGTTTGACCAGCATCGGATCGGCCGCCAACGATTCGGGGCGATCAACGAGTGCATTGAGCACCTGGTAGTAGCGGGTTGCCGACATGTCGAACAACTCTTTGATCGCTACTTCCTTCGCGCCGGCGTACTTCCACCATTGGCGTTCGAAGGAAAGAATGTCGTGTTCTCGGCGAGTAAGCCCGTCTTCGCCGACATCGTTGATTCCGGCAGAGCTGACGCCCGCAGCATCTTCGACCTCGGCGCCATCGGTCCGGCTTCGACTACGCGCAACTGCGCTGTCCATGTCACTCCTCGACTGCTGTATTCGCCGTCAGTGAGACTGTGTCCCCCTGTTGCCCGCGTTCCCCCGGGTACGTGGCCCGACCGAGCAACAAATCACATCGTTGTTCTTCAGCAACCATTGAACCACGAGGTATCGGGCGGGCCGCGATAACCACGCGGGCGCGCCGCACTATCCTTGACGCCATGGCTATCCTCCCCATCCGAATCGTCGGCGACCCGGTACTGCACGAGCCCACAAAGCCGGTCACGCAGTCTCCGGCGGAAATCGCCGAACTGATCGCCGACATGTACGAGACGATGGACGCCGCCAACGGCGTCGGCCTCGCGGCCAATCAGGTCGGTGTTTCGCTGCGTCTTTTCGTGTTCGACTGCCCAGGTGACGATCGTAGCGACACCCGCCGACGCGGAGTTGTGGTCAACCCCGTCCTCGAGACGTCGGAAATCCCCGAGACGATGCCCGATCCCGAGGACGACTTCGAAGGCTGCCTTTCCGTTCCCGGCGAGCAGTTCCCCACCGGCCGCGCCGACTGGGCCAAGGTCACCGGAACCGACGCCGACGGCAACCCTGTCGAGTACGAAGGCACCGGATTCTTCGCCCGGATGCTCCAGCACGAAACCGGCCACCTCGACGGCTTCCTGTACACCGACGTTCTGATCGGCCGGAATGCGCGCGCCGCGAAGAAGGCCATCAAGCAGTCCGGTTGGGGTAAGCCCGGATTGACCTGGACTCCGGGTACGGTCGACGATCCGTTCGGCCACGACGACGAAGACTGAGACATTTGCCCATCTCGATCGGTAGCCGGGTGGTGCTGCGGTACAAGCTCCCACCCGGCTACTCGCATCCGATGACCGACGTGATCGGCACCCTCGAATCCGCGGACCCGATCACGGTTCGCGGCAACGACGGGCGCGTTGTCACCGTATCGGCGGATCAGGTAATCGCGCTCAAAGTTCTTGCAGCGCGGCCCATTCGAGTGGGCGACATCCGCAACCTCGAGATCGCGGCGGCCGCCGGTTCACCGGGAACCGAGCAGGCTCGGATCGACGGTTGGCTGCTGCGCATCGGGCACTCGCCCCATGACATGGACTCGGCACTCCCCCTCGGCGAACCCGGCGGCAGTGCGTCGCGAACCCCGGAAACGCTGGCGGCCATCCGCTCCTGGTTCGCAGATCGGGGACGTCCGACCACTCTGATGCTGCCCGACCGCCTCGGAATTGCCCCGCCCACGTGGATTTCCGGCGGCGAGGGCATCATATTTGCCGCCGACCTCGACAACGTAGCCCCGACGCCGCCACAGTTCACGACCACCATCGACGACGCTCACGCCGGGGACTCCCTCACGCGCGTGGCCACCGGAACGATCGGCAGCGCCGACACGATGATTCTGGCTTCGGCACGAGCCGCCGTCAGCGACGCCCCCGACGGCCGTCGGTGGGCAGGTCTGCTCGATCTCGCGGTGGCGGATGCGCACCGACGGCACGGAATCGGCACTCTGATCTGCACTGACTTGCTCGGGTGGAGTCGAATCCAGGGCGCAACCCATGCTTACCTGGCCGTTCCCGAAGACAACACCGCGGCAGTCGCGACAGCCCGCTCGCTCGGCTTCGTCGAACATCATCGCTACCGGTACGCCACCGCGCCTGTCGGTGCCTGACGCTAGGCTTGCCCGCGTGCGCATAGCTACCTGGAACGTCAACTCCGTCCGTGCCCGTACCGACCGGATCATCGATTGGCTCGACCGATCCGACGTCGATGTCCTGGCGATGCAGGAAACCAAGTGCAAGGACGAGCAGTTCCCGTACGAACGTTTCGAGGAGATCGGCTACAAGGTCGCTCACGTCGGACTCAGCCAGTGGAACGGCGTTGCCATCGCCTCGCGTGTCGGTCTCGACGACGTGCAGATCGGCTTCGAGGATCAGCCGGGCTTCACCAAGGACCCCGAAGCGGAGCAGGTGCGCGAGGCCCGCGCGATCGGCGCGACGTGTGGCGGGGTGCGGGTGTGGAGCCTGTATGTTCCCAACGGCCGTGAACTCGACGATCCCCATTACGCGTACAAGCTGGACTGGCTCGCCAAGCTGCGCGACGACGCCGAAGGCTGGCTGAAGCAGAACCCGGACGAGCAGATCGCCCTCGTCGGCGACTGGAATGTCGCACCAACCGACGAGGACGTCTGGGATCCCGCTGTCTTCGAAGGCAAGACTCATACGTCGCCGGCCGAGCGCGCTGCTTTCGACGCGTTCATCTCGTCCGGTTTCACGGACGTCGTCCGCCCCCACACTCCCGGTCCCGGCGTGTACACGTATTGGGACTACACGCAGCTCCGCTTCCCCAAGAAGCAGGGAATGCGCATCGACTTCATTCTCGGCTCGCCCGCACTGGCGGCTCGCGTCGAGTCCGCCGAAATCGATCGGAACGAGCGTAAAGGCAAGGGCGCCAGCGATCACGCCCCTGTGATCGCACAGCTGGGTTCCTGAAAAGCGGGAACGGCGCGGTCAGTCCTCGACGAGCAGATCGAGATATTCGGGATGCTCGCCGAGGTATCGCTGCACGTACGAGCACACCGGGCGAACCGACCACTCACGTTCGCGGGCGCAATCCATCGAGAACTGCACCAATACGGCTGCCATTCCCTGGCCGCCGTACTCTTCCTTGACGACGGTGTGCATGTACGCCACCACATCGCCGGCTTCGGCGCCGCACCCGAGGATCTCGTCTTCGTCGCGATAGCCGAGGATGCCGACCAGTTCGTCGCCCGCGAGCAATTCGAACCGTTCATGTGACGGGTTGTCGATCAGCGTGATGTCGGTGTTATTCATGGCGGAGTTGTTCATGGTGGAAACCTCCACTGCTGCACGCACGGTACCCAAACTGTGATCCATGACACTCATAGAAACAGTTGCCGACGACGCTGTCCCGGGATCGCCCAATTTTCGCACCGAGAACGACCCGACCGCAATCGCACCGAGATTTTCTTTCGGTACTGAGATACAGTCGCCCGGTGCCGTTGTGAGCGCACGCGCACAAAATTTCATACAACCACCACGGGGGCTCGCACCAGCGGGCTGAGAGGACGGCTAGGGCCGTCGACCGGATGAACCTGACCGGGTAATGCCGGCGTAGGGAGCGCATTAATGCACGAGAAGTCTGTCAACAAGACTGTCCTCAACAAGGCTGTCCACGGCGTGGCAGCCGTGACTACCGGCCCGATCGAGGGCAGCAGCAAGCACTATCTCGAATCGGATTCACTCCGGATCCCGCTTAGACGCGTCACCCTCACCACTGGTGAGCATCTGGATCTGTACGACACGTCAGGTCCGTACACCGATACCGCCGCGACGATCGATCTCGACCGCGGCCTCCCCAGAACGCGCGACGCGTGGGAGCGGAGTGCACGAGATTCGACACAATTGGAATGCGCCAGAGCCGGCGTGATCACTCCGGAGATGCGGTATTGCGCTGTCCGAGAGGGTGTTTCCGCGGAACTCATTCGATCCGAGGTGGCCAGAGGCCGGGCCGTGATCCCGGCCAACCATCGACACGGAGAACTGGAACCGATGATCATCGGCAAGAAGTTTGCCGTGAAGATCAATGCAAACATCGGCAACTCCGCCGTAACATCTTCTGTGGCAGAGGAAGTCGAGAAGATGGTGTGGGCGATCCGGTGGGGCGCCGACACCATCATGGACCTGTCGACCGGCAAGGACATCCATCTCACCCGTGAGTGGATTCTGCGCAACTCACCCGTTCCGGTTGGCACGGTTCCGATCTATCAGGCACTGGAGAAGGTCAACGGCGACCCCACCGCCCTGACGTGGGAGATCTACCGCGACACGGTAATCGAGCAGTGTGAGCAGGGTGTGGACTACATGACCGTCCACGCGGGTGTGCGAATCGGCTACATCGCTCTGACCGCCAACCGAGTGACGGGAATCGTTTCTCGCGGCGGCGCGATCATGGCCGCGTGGTGCATGCACCATCGCCAGGAGTCGTTCCTGTACACCCACTTCGACGAACTGTGCGAGATCCTGCGGCGTTACGACGTCACGTTCTCCCTCGGTGACGGCCTTCGCCCCGGTTCGATCGCCGACGCGAACGACGCCGCGCAATTCGCGGAGTTGCGCACGCTGGGCGAGCTCACCCAGATCGCGAAAGCCGCGGGCGTCCAGGTCATGATCGAGGGTCCGGGACACGTTCCCATGGACAAGATCGAAGAGAACGTCCGCCTCGAGGAAGAACTGTGCGACGAGGCGCCGTTCTACACACTCGGACCGCTCGCGACGGACATCGCGCCTGCCTATGACCACATAACGTCGGCCATCGGAGCGGCGATGATCGCGCGGGCCGGAACCGCGATGCTCTGTTACGTCACCCCCAAGGAGCACCTCGGCCTGCCCAACCGCGACGACGTGAAAACCGGGGTGATCACGTACAAGATTGCCGCGCACGCTGCGGACCTCGCCAAGGGACACCCCAACGCTCAGGCCCGGGACGACGCACTGTCCAAGGCGCGCTTCGAGTTTCGTTGGCTGGATCAGTTCGCGTTGTCGCTCGATCCGGATACGGCACGAGAATTCCACGACGAGACGCTTCCGGCCGAGCCCGCCAAGACCGCGCATTTCTGTTCGATGTGCGGTCCGAAGTTCTGCTCGATGCGGATCTCGGCGGACGTCCGTCAGTACGCGGACCTCCTCGAAACCGAACCTGCCCGGACCGAACTGGGGTTTCCCCAGGTCCGATCGGTAGGCTCTCCGACGTGAACCTGCTTCCCCTGACGCCCTCCGGCCAGACGCCGATTCGTGCCCTCACCATCGCCGGCACCGATTCCGGCGGCGGCGCCGGCATCCAAGCCGACTCCCGCACGATGGCAATGTGCGGCGTCCACGCGTGCGTGGCCGTTGCGGCCGTCACCGTGCAGAATTCGGTGGGCGTCAGCGGTTTCCACGAGATTCCACCGCAGGTTGTCGCCGATCAGGTGCGGACGGTGGTGTCGGATATCGGCATCGGCGCCGCCAAGACCGGCATGCTGGCGTCGACAACCATCATCGAAGCGGTAGCTGCGGTTGCCGCGGAGGTGGGGATCGGCCGCGACCGGCCGATCCCGCTTGTCGTCGACCCCGTGTGTGCGTCGATGCACGGCGATCCTCTCCTGCACGCGGAAGCGCTCGACGCCGTCCGCAACGTCCTTATCCCCGCCGCAACTGTTGTGACACCGAACCTCGACGAAATTCGGTTGATCACCGGCATCGACGTCCAGGACGACGCCACCGCACGTCGCGCAGCCGAGGCCCTTCACGGTTTGGGCGCTCAGTGGTCCATCGTGAAGGGTGGACATCTGCGCACCTCGGACATGAGCACCGACCTGTTGTTCGACGGTGACACTTTCCTCGAGTTCAGCAGTCCCCGCATCGCGACCGGCAACGATCACGGCGGCGGCGACACCCTGGCTGCTGCCATCACGTGCGCTCTGGCACACGGTTATTCGGTTCCCGACGCCGTCGCATTCGGCAAGGAATGGGTGACCAAATGCCTCGAGGCGTCGTACGACCTCGGAGCCGGTCACGGCCCCGTGTCACCGTTGTGGCGGCTCGAAATGTAGGAGTATCAGGCCTGCCACACGCGCCAGATACCCAGATCCTGCGGTACTCCGTTCGGCGTCGTCGCAAAGAATCCGCGGCGCCACGGACGGATCTCCAGGTTCAGCTCTTCGAGGGTTCCCGGCGCAAGTTCTTCGAGAGTTGCCGCAGACATCATGACGTTGCCGTCGCCGCCCAATCCCATCATCCGGGCGGCGATGGTGACGTCGACACCCAACCAGTCGTCGCCCAGTTGCCGGGGTGTTCCGGTGTGGAGGCCGACGCGCATCTTGGGCCGATAGCCGTCGAGGTTGACCTGCGCCAGGGCTTCCTGCGCCGCGAAGACCGCGGCCACTGCCGCGTCTGGGCTGGTGAACACTGCCATGAGTCCGTCGCCCATCCGTTTCACGACGTGACCGTAGCGATCCGTGATGGGTGTTTCGACAGCTTGCGCGACCGCCCGCAGGAGCGCTAGCGTCGCCCCGTCGCCGGCGTGGAGCGACCACGTGGAGAAACCGACGAGGTCCGTGAAGACGATAGTCAGTTCCTGATCACCACGGCCTCGGCCCATCTTCTCGAGGGCCGCCTGCCACACCTGCAACGCGCCGAGGCTCATTTCCCTGGTAGCGGCCGGTTTGTGGTCGAGAAAACGATCGGCGACGCGTGCCACCGCCCGTGCGCCGCCAGGCCCCGACAGGGAGAGCGGGTCGCCGAACCCCGGGTCGCCCGGAAGCAACCGACGTACACGTCGTAGCGCCTCGACGATCTGCTGGTGTCCGTTCAGATCCGACGCGGTGTTGAGCACCGATCCGATGACCGAGCGGACGCCGGAAGGAGCGGCATCGCGCACGTCACCGGGTACTTCGCTCGGGATCGGATCGCTCATTACTCGAGAGTAACCTAGAGCTGCTCACCGCGCGCCTCATGATCACCGGGTTCGAGCCAAGCTTCTGGCCTCGCCTACCGGAACTCCGTTGAGGCCCCCGATATCCTGCGCGTACGTTGCCACCGCAAACGCCACCGCAGCGGAATTCGCGGCGAGTGCGTCCCGATCGATGTTGTCGAGATTGTCCAAGGCGGTGTGATAATTCGGATCGAAACTCACGCCGGGCTCGCCGCCCCATTTCAGTGCCTGCTCGACGGTTTTCAGCTCCTCGGCTCCGCTGAACACGCCGCCTGCCGGAATTCCGATCTCGATGAACGGGCCGTAGTCAGATCGTCCGTCGAAGTCGGTTCCCTCTGCCGGAATTCCGCGACCGCCGAGATAGTCGACAAAGGTGCGTTCGATACCGGCGGAGCCTTCCGGGCCAGGACCTTCGCCGAGACCATCCGAATTGTCACCGTCATAGACCAGATATCCGGGGTTGGGTGAGCCGAGCATGTCGAAATTCAGATACAGCGCGATGGCCGCTTGTTCCTCCGGGCTGAGCCCGGCAACGTACTCGGTCGAGCCGACGAGGCCAAGTTCCTCGGCGCCCCAGAACGCAAACCGCACCGCGTTGGTGATGTCCGGCGAACTACCGAGCTGCAGCGCCGTCTCCAGAATGGCCGCGCTGCCACTGCCGTTGTCGTTGATACCGGGCCCCTCGGGAACGCTGTCCAGGTGAGCGCCCACCATGACAACGTCGCTGCTTGATCCGGTCTTCGTCTGCGCGATGACGTTGCGCGAGCGTGTTGTGGTGGTGACCGTGTCCAGCACCAGAGTGACGTCACCGCCCTCTGAGGCAAGCTGTTGCCCCGACGACAGGCTGATGCCTCCCGTGGGAATCCGCGCAATATCCGGATCGCCCAGGGTTCCGCCGCCCAACATCGCGTCTTCGTTGTTGACCACCAACAGTGCAGCGGCGCCCTGATCTGCTGCGATGGTCTGCTTGGCGCCGAACTGGCACACCCCGCGGGTGACGAGGACGATAGCTCCCGCAGCATCGAGCCCGTCGTAGTCGGAGGCTTCACAACCTGGTGTCTCGTCTGCGGGTACCGACACGACGCGTGCGGTGATCCCGTCCGGTCCGGTGGACGTCGAGTAGGTCAATGCGCGGACCGGAAAGTCGACTCCGCCTGAGGAGGTCAACAGCTCGGTTCCCGGGTCGAAGGAGCTGAACGCGAACTCCGGGGTTTCCACGTCGAAACCATTGTCTTCGAGCAGGTTTGCGACGTAGTCGACGCTGGCGTCGTACCCCGGGGTTTCCGTGGACCGAGTATTGCCGTTGGCAGCTGCGATCTTGCCGAACTGATCGAGATGGCCCATGACCGCGTCGACGGTGACCGTCCCCGAGAAGGCCTGCGGTTCGATCAGCGCCGTGTCTGCGGGCCTGGCCCCGGCCGAACATCCACCAAGCACCAGAACCCCGGCTATGCCGATTGCCAACGCGTGATGGAGTCTCATGCGCGAAAGAGTAACCGCGGGAGCCGATAAGGAAACGGCAGTGCGCCCTTATCAACCGCGGGCGGTCGACAAGGGCGCACAGTGTCAGGCGTCGAGGTCAGGCGTCGAGGTCAGGCGTCGCGGCGATTCACCAGGACAATGCTGATGCCGAAGATGACCAGCACGAACACCGCGAAGTAGATCAGGCTGCCCCACGGTCCCCAGTGGAAATCGCCGGTCGTCATTTCAGGGCTGAGGAAGTGGTTTGCGTTGTTGAAGGGCAGGAACGGCATGATCTTCTCGCCGAAGCTGCCGAACAGTGAAAAGAGGCTCTCGATGAGCAGTGGCCACAGCAGCAGCAAGGCGATCGCGCCGGCCGACTGACGAATGATCGCACCGACACCCACGGCTAGTACGACGCAGAAGAACGCGTAGATCGGGATGCCGTACATCGCGCGCCAGTCAGAGCTGCTCGACAGCGTCAAGCCGACGCTGGCGTCGGCACCGGCCAAGACCTTGGCCATCGCGTAGGCACCGAATGCCAGAACGAAGGTCAGGACTGCCCCGAATCCACCGATCAGGCCGGCTTTGGCGGCGAGAACCGATGCCCGATTGGGCACTGCCTGGAATGTGGTGCGAATCGTTCCGAAGCGGTACTCACTGGTGATCGCGAGTGCCGCCATGATCATGAGGACCATGATTCCGAAGCCCGAGATTCCGGCGGTGGCAAGTGCCGCGTCGAGTTCGGGGGCGCCTTGGGCGTCCGACGTCAGCGCAGACTTGGCTACCGTGCCCATGATGGCGGCAAATCCGAGAGCGAGAACAACGATGATGACCGAGCACCAGAGTGGCGATTTGGTCGTGGTGATCTTGATGCGTTCAGCACTGAGAACAGCCATTACAGTGCACCTCCCATGACATTCTGGTGAGCGTTCGGTTGCGCGACGGCGGGGCCTGTGACCCCGGTCGCGTGGTACTGGACATCGTCGCCGGTGAGCTTCATGAAGGCATCCTCGAGCGAACCACGCTGAGAAGCCAACTCGTGCAGCACAATTCCCTGCGCACCAGCCAAGTTACCCACGATTTCGGTGGTGGAATCGACAACGACCAGAGCGGGAACAACACTCGAACCGTCTTCGCGCACCGTCAATCCCTGCGACGTCAACACGCTGCGCAATGCATCGAGCTGAGGACTACGCACTCGAACCGTCGACTCGGACGAACGATCGACGAACTCGGCGACAGTCGAGTCCGAGATCAGTCGACCTCGACCGATGACAACCAATTGTTCCGCGGTCAAAGCCATTTCCGACAGCAAGTGGCTCGACACCAGCACGGTGCGTCCCTCGGCAGCCAGTCGCTGCATGAACTTACGGATCCAGACGATGCCCTCCGGATCGAGACCGTTGACGGGCTCGTCGAACAGGAGCACCTTCGGGTCACCCAGCAGCGCACCGGCCAGGCCGAGACGCTGAGACATACCGAGCGAGAACCCGCCGGCCTTCTTGCCCGCAACCTCGGACAGCCCCACGAGGCCGAGAACCTCATCCACCCGAGACTTCGGAATCCCGTTCGACGCGGCCATCCACTGCAGGTGCGCCCTGGCGCTGCGGTTCGGATGAACCCACTTCGCGTCGAGCAAAGCGCCGACGGTACGCAACGGATCCTTGAGCTCGCGGTACGACTTGCCTTCGATCAGCGCCTCACCCGACGTCGGGCGATCCAACCCCAGGATCATCCGCATCGTCGTCGACTTGCCGGCGCCGTTGGGTCCGAGGAACCCGGTGACGATGCCGGGGCGGACGGTGAACGTCAGATCGTCCACCGCCTTGGTCGGTCCGTAAACCTTGGTCAATCCCCTCAGTTCAATCATGAGCAGAACTCTGCCTGATCCGGCACCGCCTGCACATCGGTCGCAGGTCTAGTTCGACGTGGTACCCAGGTAGGACGTGGACCCCGGGAACCACCCCGAGAAGACCCCTAGGAGGATGCCTGCGCCCAGAATCGTTTCGGGATCCGGCCGGCGTGCCTGGCCTCGAAACCGGCAACGACGGCATGACGCATCGCCGACGCCATGAGCGCGGGATTCTTGGCCCTGGTGACCGCCGTTGCGAGAAGCACTGCGTCGCAGCCCAGCTCCATGGCAAGTGTTGCGTCGCTGGCCGTTCCGATTCCGGCGTCGAGAATGACCGGCACGCCTGCGCGCTCGACGATCATCTCGATGTTGTGCGGGTTCGCGATGCCCAGCCCGGTCCCGATGGGCGAACCGAGCGGCATGACCGCCGCGCAACCGACCTCTTCGAGCCGAAGCGCCAGAACCGGATCGTCCGTCGTGTACGGCAGCACGGTAAATCCGTCGTCGACCAATTGTTCTGCAGCGGAGACAAGTTCGATGGCGTCGGGCAGCAGGGTTCGCTCGTCGGCGATGACTTCGAGTTTCACCCAACTGGTCTCGAGCGCTTCACGTGCCAACTGCGCCGTCAACACCGCTTCGGCCGCGCCGCGGCATCCGGCCGTGTTCGGTAGTGGTTCGATTCCGAGGCGCCGAAGCAGATCCAGCACGCCGGTACCGCCGGCAGCGTCGACGCGTCGCATCGCGACAGTGGTCAGTTCGGTGCCGGACGCGACCAGCGCTTCCTCGAGAACTGCGAGGTTGGCAGCGCCGCCGGTGCCGGTGATGAGCCGCGAGCCGAACGTACGGCCCGCGATAGTCAGGAGATCGTGTTCAGCCACCCTGCACCGCCGTGAGGATCTCGATTTCCCAACCACGCGAGACGGATTCGTCCCAGCGCCCACGCGGGAAGAGCGCACCGTCGACGGCGACGGCAATTCCCTTGCGTGGCAGTTCGAGGTGTGTCAGAAGTTCGGTCACCGTGACGGCTCGATCGAATTCGAGTTCTTCGCCGTTGACGGTGATCCCGATCGGGACCTGCTCACTCATGAATTTTCCTTCACTGCTGCGAACCGCTGGGGTTCGGTTCCTTTGACCTCGACCAATGATGTGCCGTTCAACAACGCGAGTGTCGCGTCTGCGGTGACCGGAGTCAGGAGCACACCGTTCCTGCCGTGCCCGGTAGAGATGACAACACGCTCCGAGACCCGCCCGATCAGCGGTAGATTGTCCGGCGTCATCGGACGCAAGCCGGCCGCGCACTCGTAGAGTTCGTATTCACCGATCGCCGGCATGAGTGCTTCGGCGTCGTTGATCAGGTCTCGCACACCGGCCATGGTGACCTGCGTGTCCTCGCCCGATTCGTATTGTGTTGCACCGACCACGATTCCGTCGCCGCGCGGCACGAGGTACGCGGGTCGGCCGTGGACGCTGCCGCGGATGGTTCGACTGGGCGCCGGCGTCACTCCCGGCCGGCTGCGCAAACGCAGGATCTCACCTTTGACCGGCCGAACGGGTAATCCTGGCCACAGCTTCGGTGAGGTGATTCCCGCGCTCAGCACGATCTGATCGGTAGCGAGTTCCGCGAGATCGTGGACAGCGCGGTTGATCAATTCGACGCCCGACGCCACGCACGCGGCCCGCAGAGCGGCCAGCAACACACGATTGTCGACAGCGGATTCACCGACAGCCATGAGCCCCGAGCGAATACCGCGGCCGAGCATCGGTTCGAGTTCACGGATCTGCGCTCGGCCGAGGATCTGTAGTTCGTGCCCCTGCGCGCTGACCCATTCCGCGATGGTCGCCAGGTCCTGGGCGTCGGCGCTGTCGAGAGCGACGGTGAGTGAACTGTCGGTGGTGAACACCGACGGTCCGAACTTCTGCAGGTGCGCGCCGAAATCCGGCCACCGCTCCAACGAGGCTGCGCCGACGGTCAATGCCGTTTCCTCACCTGGCCATCCTTCGGACAGCGGGGCGAGCATTCCACCGGCGACCCAGGATGCGCCGGTTCCGATCGCCGGGTCGTACAGCTGTACTGCCCATCCGTCGCGCGCTGCGTACCAGGCAATGGACAGTCCGATGACTCCCCCGCCGACCACCGCAACCGAGCGTGCGTGCGTACTCATGACAAATTCCACCCTTTTCTTCCTGCGCCGGCATGATCCGGGTCAGGTCTGACGGTCGGGATCTTTGCCGCGATCCCCTCTCAGCCCCACGAACTTTGCCTTCGCGACAAATGCGACAGCACAGTTTCGGGACTCCCGTGTCGAACCTTGCTTCCTAGAGGCTACCGTTTGCTTCGTGCACCCCACACATCCCAGTAACCTCTTCGACCGGCGCGAGCGCCTGGCAGCAGCACGGCTGTACCTGTGCACCGACGCACGTCGCGACAAAGGCGACCTTGCACAGTTCGCGGAAGCCGCGTTGTCCGGTGGCGTCGACATCATTCAGCTCCGAGACAAGGGCTCCGCGGGCGAGCGCGAGTTCGGGCCGCTCGAAGCCAAGGACGAGCTGATCGCGCTTGGCGTTCTCTCGGCTGCCGCGAGGCGTCACGGCGCACTCCTGGCCGTCAACGACCGCGCCGACCTGGCCATGGCGTCAGGCGCCGATGTGTTGCACCTGGGTCAGAACGACATCCCCGTCCCCTACGCGCGGACGGTTGTCGGCGACGACGTTGTCATCGGCCGTTCCACGAGCTCACGCGCGCAGGCAAGTTTGGCTGCAATCGAAGAGGGCGTCGACTACTTCTGCACCGGCCCCGTCTGGGCGACACCGACCAAGCCGAACCGCAGCGCGGCCGGCTTGGATCTGGTCCGCTCGACTGCCGATGCAACGCCGACGCGTCCCTGGTTTGCGATCGGCGGCATCGACGAGGCGCGCGTTCCGGAGGTCATCGAAGCCGGAGCCACCCGAATTGTCGTCGTTCGTGCGATCACGGAAGCCGCGGATCCGCAGGCAGCCGCGCGCCGCCTCGCCGACATGATGGTGTTCTAGTTACCTTCCAGTTCAGCTCGCGGCCAGCTGCAAGTTCCGGACTGGTCAACTTGTCCAGTTCGACAAGAAACAAGCTGCACGATTGTCCGTTAACCAGCCCGAATGATCCCAATTAGTGATTTTGGTCACAGATCTGTCCATTGGTCCCGCGTTCAACACTCTCCTGATATAGCTTACCTTCAGCTAACAATTCGAATTTAGGAGTTTTCATGGGATCGATCGACACCGCCTCGCTGAGCACCGCTTCACTCGAAGACTTGAACCTCGGCAAGATCAGCGAACTGCTCAAGCTCGGCATCACCGCCGTTTCCTTCATCACCGCGCTGAACACGCTCAGCTGAGCGCCGTTTCGGCTGGCTGCGGACCCTTCGTTCGCGTTGCCGCCCCCGCCGAAACTACAACGAAAAGGGTCGGGCTCTGCCGAGTCCGACCCTTCTTGTATTTCTCGGGAGTGTCTTACGCCTGAGCGCGAGAAGCCGTCCTACGCCTGGGCGCGAGATGCCTCCGAGGCGTCTTGTAGAGAATCCGCACTACCCGACGTCCAACCGAATCGTCCGTCCGGCAATACAACAGTCCGGGCACCGCCCTGATCCGTTCCCTCGTCCGCCGGAACCACGGACGTTCGCAAACTCGGCCAGGCCGAATGAAATCCTGGATGTAGCGGCAGGCTCTCGACGTCGTCCTCGCGCACCCACCGCAATTCGGTGCTCTCACCGTTCGCGACCGTCTCGAGTGGACTTTCGACGTCTGCAACCACCGTCGTATAGGTCCATCCGCTCTCTGCGCGCATGGTGACGACGTCTCCCCGCACCCGCACCGACGACTCGTCGATTCCGGCTTCTTCGTGTGCTTCGCGAACTGCCGCATGCGTTGTGTTTTCGTGCGAGTCACGCGCGCCACCCGGCAAAGCCCAGGTTCCGCCCTGATGGCTCCACGCCGCACGATGCTGGAGCAGCACCATCGGAGTTCCGTCTACGTCAGGGGCACGCAACAACAATCCGGCGGCGCCGTGACGCCCCCAATGCCGAGTTCCGTCCGATCCGACCGACCAACCGTCACCGTCACCACGCATCGACTACCTCGCCCTGCCTTTAAATTCGCCACTATCCTGCCCCACACTAACCCGTTCAATCTGCCCTCGGTGCGGACCATACTTATATGCTCGCGAAGAGGCCGCAATCCAGTGATCCTCCAGCCCGAGTGCAGAGAGTGAGAGGTGTTCGATGGTCAGCCGCGTGACACCCTCCCTCGAGCCTCGCACCGCACCCGCTCCGCCTGACGAGGACCCGGTGGATACAGCCGCCTCCAGGCCGATGATCCAGAGCGAACTTCGCGATTTCATGACGTCGACCCCCGGGCGCCTGACCGCTGTCGGGATAGTCCTGATCTTGCTCACCCTGGCGGCGGGATTCCTGGCCGCCGCGACTATCGAGAACCGTCAAGCGCGCCTGGGCAACGTCCTGACGGAAACCGAACCGCTTGCCAACTCCGCTCAGAATCTCTACAGCGCACTGTCGGTTGCCGACGCGGCCGCAGCCACCGCGTTCATCTGGGGTGGACTGGAACCGCCGGCGGTGCGCGACCGCTATACACAGTCGATCGGCGAGGCGTCGGCAGAAATAGTGAACGCGTCCGCCGGACTCGACACTGTGGACATGGCCGGCCAAGCCGCCCTCACCTCCATCTCGACCGACCTCACTGTGTACACCGGGCTGATCGAGACGGCGCGTGCCAACAATCGCGTCGGAAACCCTGTGGGCGCCGCGTATCTCGGCGAGGCGTCGAATCTGATGCAAACGTCCTTGCTTCCCACGGCTCAGCATCTGCATTCCGCACAAGAAGCGCAGGTCACCAAGGTTCAGAATGATTTTGTCCGCCCACCGTGGTGGCCGATCATCGCATTTGCACTGGCATTGTCCATGCTCATCGCAGTCCAGATCCGCATCGCGCAACACAGCCGTCGACGCTTCAATCTCGGATTGATCCTCGCCTCGATAGCTGTTGCTGCAGCGCTGATCTGGCTGTTGACGGTCGGGTTGATTTCGGCGATCACCACCACCCGCGCGCTCGACGCGGGAGCGGGTCCGCTGCACGAGTTGACCGAGGCCCGCATCATGGCCCAGCAAGCGCGAACAGTTGAGACTCTGGGTTTGGCCCAGCGTGATTCCGACGGCGACGAGACCGACATCTTCATCAACAAGGTGAGCAACGTCGACGCCATTCTCCGTGAGCTGCAAGGCAATGGGCGGTCGGGAGTTGATACCGCCGTGCTCACGCAGGCGATCGACGCCCGCGATCAATGGGTGGCGGCGCACGATCGGATGGCTCTGCGCCTCGGCGTCGGAGATTTCACGGGAGCTGCGAACATCGCCGTCGGATCGGGTGCGGAAGATTCCGCTGCCGAGTACCGCGCGCTCGACGACGCCTTGTGGGAAGCGATAACGGATTCCCGTGAGAGCCTTCGCGCCGACATCTCACACGCCTCGCGGGTGTTGTCAGCGTCGGCTCCGGGAGTGACGATGCTGGCCGTACTTGGCGTTGTCGGTATCGCCGCCGGATTCTGGCCACGGCTGCGGGAGTATCAGTGAGCGGCAGAGGAAAAGCGCGTGCGCTGGTTGCGGCAGGTGCGGCCGCGCTGTTCCTGGTGGCGTGCGGCGGCCAACCCGGCGAGGAGCTCATCTCGTCCACCACCACGCCATACACGCAGCCGCCGCTACCTGCTGAAGCGACCATCGCGCCCAGCCCTACGCCGACAACGTCGGCCGACTGTGGAGATCCGACGGCCAGCCTGCGTCCGGTCCCGGCCGACGCAAATCCTCGCCCGCCGCAGCCGAGTGTCGACAAGATTCGCGAACGTGGCCGCCTCATCGTCGGACTCGATACCGGCAGCAACCTCATGAGCTTCCGGGATCCCGCAACCGGACGCCTTGAGGGTTTCGACGTCGACATCGCCCGTGAAGTTGCCCGCGATGTCCTCGGCGATCCCGAGAAGATCGAATACCGAATCCTGACATCCGACGAGCGGATCGAAGCCCTGCAGGATTCCACCGTGGACATCGTCGTCAAGACCATGTCCATCACGTGCGAGCGGCGGGAGAAGATCGAGTTCTCCAGTGAATACTTCACTGCGCGCCAACGCATTCTGGTCGTACGGGGATCCGATATTCGCAGTATCGACGACCTGGCCGATAAACGGGTCTGTGTCGCGAACGGGACGACGTCACTGAGCCGCATCCAGAAACTACAACCCGCGGCCACGGTTGTCACTGTGCCGATGTGGTCGGATTGCCTTGTGGTACTTCAACAAGGGCAGGTCGACGCCATCAGCACCGACGACACCATTCTTGCCGGACTTGCCTCGCAGGACCCGTATCTCGACATGGTCGGAAGTTCGTTGGGCACCGAACCGTACGGGATCGGCATCAACGCGGGCAACACCGATCTGGTCCGATTCGTGAACGGCACCCTGGACCGGATCCGCACCGACGGCACCTGGAACTCTCTCTACGACCGTTGGCTCACCATGCTCGGACCGACTCCTGGTCCCCCACCTGCCGCGTATCGGGATTGAGGCGGTCATGACAGAATCTCGAGATCCGAAGGACGAGGATCAGGGCACCACCGATCAAGGCACCACCGAGCCCGATCATGCTGCCACACAGGCGGCGCCACGATTCGAGCCGGATTTCACCGCGGCCACTGCCCGCCCCGAGCAGACATCCGCACAGTTACGTGAGTCCGTGCCATCCTCCGTGTCGACGCCGACGGGCCGGTCCACTCGTTCCCGCCGCTCGCGCTCGACACGCAAACTCCGTCTGGGCGGCGGTCTGGTCGAGGTTCCCCCGGTTCCCCACGTAGACCCGGCGTCGGCGGTGATGAGCGATGCGACGGTTCCCGAACGCAAACGTTTCTGTTGGAAGTGCGGAGAACCGGTGGGCCGCAAGGCGGCAGGCACGTCCGCGCGCCAGAGTGGTGTGTGCCCCAAGTGCGGTTCGACTTTCGACTTCCGTCCGCTGCTCGAAGAAGGCGAACTGGTTTCCGGTCAGTACGAGGTGCAGGGGCCGATAGCTCACGGTGGCCTCGGGTGGATCTATCTCGCGATCGACCGCAATGTCAGCGACCGCTGGGTAGTTCTGAAGGGACTCTTACACTTCGGTGATTCCGAGGCACAGGCCGTCGCGGTTGCCGAACGGCAGTTCCTCGCAGAAGTAGCGCATCCCAGCATCGTCAAGATCTTCAACTTCGTCGAGCACCCTCGCCCCGACGGCACCCCCATGGGCTACATCGTCATGGAATACGTCGGTGGGCGATCGCTCCGAGAAGTACTCGCCACGTTCCCCGACGGCCGTCACATGCCGATCGAGCAGGCCATCGGGTATGTATTGGAAATTCTTCCCGCCCTGAGTTATCTGCACTCCACCGGCCTGGCGTACAACGACCTCAAACCCGAGAACGTCATGGTCACCGAGGACCAGTTGAAACTCATCGACCTTGGCGCCGTGTCGGGAATCGAAGATTTCGGATACCTGTACGGCACAGCGGGCTACCAGGCCCCCGAGATCATCGAGACCGGGCCGACGGTTGCGTCCGACATCTACACCGTCGGCCGTACACTTGCCGTGCTCACTCTCGACATGCCTTCAAAACACGGCCGTTACCTCGACGGTCTTCCCGACCCTGCCGACGAGCCGGTGCTGAGCGAGTACGAGTTCTTCCACCGGTTGCTTCTGCGCGCCACCGATCCGGATCCGAAGAAACGATTCCAGTCTGCGGACGAGATCGGCGGCCAACTTGTCGGTGTTCTCCATGAGGTACTGGCGCACCAGAGCGGCCAGGAAAACCCGGGACTCTCACTCGTATTCAGTAGACAACGAACCTCTTTCGGCACCGACGATCTGGTTGCGCAGACCGACGTGTACGTCGACGGCAATTCCCGCGACAGCGGTCTCGATCCACTCGAGGTTGCGCATGCACTCCCCATCCCCTTGGTCGACCCCACCGATCCGAGTGCACCGTTGCTGGCCGCGGCCGTCCACAGTGAGCCGTCCCAGACCCTCGACGCACTCCGACGCGCCCGTGAGGGTGGGATCGATCGGGTTGCCTCAGCAACCGAGGCGGCGTTTTCCGGGGAGTTCCGACTGGCCGAAGCCAAAGCGCACCTGGACCTGAGTGATTCCGAAGCCGCGCAGAAGATACTCGACGACCTGCATTCCACCATCGGCGACCATTGGAAGATCGAGTGGTACCGCGGGCTGGTGGGATTGCAGCAGAGCGCATTCGAATCGGCTTTCACCCATTTCGAATCGGTTCTCACGGCTTTGCCCGGCGAGTTGGCGCCTAAACTCGCACTGGCCGCAACTGCCGAATTGGTACTGCAACAATGGGATTCCGAGGATCCTGATCAATGGTGCCGCTTCGCCGGTAAGTACTACCGCACGGTGTGGCGGACCGACCACAACTACGTCAGCGCGGCATTCGGGTTGGCACGCCAACTTGCCGAACGCGGCGACACCGGTGCCGCGGTCACGGCGCTGGACGAGGTCCCCACCAGCTCACGCCATTACAACGTTGCCCGCATGACCAGCGTGCTGACGATGCTCTCACGCACCGAGATAGCAAACCTCGACGAGGCAACTCTCCGAGAGGCTGCCAGACGCGTCCGCGCCCTGCCGGCCGACGAGGGTCGCTGCCTGCAGATGCGGACCCTGGTACTGGGCACGGCACTGGACTGGATCAGGGCCGGAAACCGAGCGCACGACGAACTCGAACCCATCCTCGATCTGCCCTTCACCGAGCGCGGTTTGCGCACGGGTGCCGAAATGTGTCTTCGGACGCTGGCCCGTACCACCGTCTCCCGAACGCATCGCTATGCTCTGGTCGACCTCGCGAACAGCGTTCGGCCGCACAGTAATTTCTGATCACGAAGCGGGCAGTGCGAGATTTACCGGAGTTCGGAAACCAGCGCCTGCGCCGCGCGCGCGATCGCCAATTCCTCGTTGGTGGGGATCACCAGCACCTCCACGGCCGACGAGGATGCAGAGATACGACGCTCGTCGCGAAACTTCGTCTCGTTGAGTACTGCGTCGACCTCGATGCCCAGACGCCTCAGGCCCGCGAGGCTGTCACGGCGGACGTCGATGTTGTTCTCCCCAACTCCTCCGGTGAAAGTGATGACGTCGACGCCGCCCAGTTGAACGATGAAGGCGCCGATGTACTTTCGCAGCATGTGGATGTAGACGTCGTAGGCGAGCATCGCGTGCTGGTCTCCGGCTGCGATCAGCTCGAGCAGTGCCCGGAAGTCGTTGACACCCGAGAGTCCCTTCAGCCCGGAGCGGCGGTTGAGAAGGTCGTCGATCTCGTCTACCTTCATGCCCGAGTTCCGGTTGAGGTGCAAGATGATGCCGGGGTCGATATCTCCGCTGCGGGTACCCATGACCAGGCCCTCGAGCGGAGTGAGGCCCATCGTGGTGTCGATTGCCTTGCCACCCTTGATCGCCGACGCCGACGCACCGTTGCCCAGGTGCAGGACAATCTGATTCAGCTCAGCCGGATCCTTACCCAGGAATGCGGCGACCCGGCCGGACACGTACTCGTGGGACGTACCGTGGAATCCGTACCGCCGAATCTGGTTGGCTTCGGCGACGTCCCGATCGATCGCGTACGTCGACGCGGCCGCCGGCAGTGTGTGGAAGAACGCGGTGTCGAATACGGCGACGTGCGGTACGTCGGGCAATTCCTCGCGGGCCACCTCGATGCCGATCACGTTTGCCGGATTGTGCAGTGGTGCAAGGGTCGACAGGTCGGCGATGGCCTTGACAACAGAATCGTCGATCAGCGTCGGCGCGTAGAAGATGTTCCCGCCGTGTACTACCCGGTGCCCGACAGCGATGACGCCGGCCTCGCTCAGTGGACGCCCCACTTCGGCGACAATCTCGAGAACCATCTTCAGTCCAGCGCGATGATCGGCAATGAGCAGGTTGCGGTCCGAGGTTCCGGTGCGGTGGTTGTAGACGATGTGGCCGTCCGATTCACCGATGCGCTCGATGAGTCCGTGTGCCACCAACTCCGCCGTATCCGGGTGTACGAGTTGAAATTTGATGGACGAGGAGCCGGAATTGATGACCAGTACGGTGCCGTCACTCATGCTTACGCTCCCTGCGCCTGAATGGCCGTGATGGCCACCGTGTTGACAATGTCCTGAACCAGCGCGCCGCGCGAAAGATCGTTGACGGGTTTGTTCAACCCCTGCAGAACGGGGCCGACGGCAATCGCCCCGGCACTGCGTTGCACAGCCTTGTACGTGTTGTTGCCCGTGTTGAGGTCGGGGAATATGAACACGGTCGCCTTGCCTGCCACCAGTGAATCCGGCAACTTCTGGTCGGCGACGCTTTGCTCGACCGCGGCATCGTACTGAATGGGTCCTTCCACCAGCAGGTCAGGGCGTCGCTCGCGCACCAGGGCGGTTGCGGCACGAACCTTGTCGACGTCGGCGCCGGAACCCGAATCCCCGGTGGAGTACGAGAGCATCGCAACGCGCGGATCGATACCGAACTGGCTCGCAGTCTGCGCGGACGAGATAGCGATGTCCGCCAACTGCTGCGCACTCGGATCCGGGACGACAGCGCAATCACCGTACGCGAGAACACGGTCCGCCAGGCACATCAGGAAGATGCTGGAAACCGTCGACACACCCGGCGCCGTCTTGATGATCTCGAACGACGGCCGGATCGTATGCGCGGTGGTGTGCGCGGCACCGGAGACCATCCCGTCGGCAATTCCCAAGTGCACCATCATGGTTCCGAAGTACGAGATGTCCGCGATCACGTCGCGGGCCCGTTCGACGGTCATGCCCTTGTGGGCGCGAATCGCGGCGTACTCCTGCGCAAATCGTTCCGTGTACTCGGACTGCGCCGGCGCCAGGATCCGAGCGGCACTGATGTCGACGCCCAGTTCACCGGCCCGTCGGCGCACGCTTGCCTCGTCACCGAGAATGGTCAGATCGGCAACCTGACGCTGCAGAACTCGGCCGGCGGCCCGAAGGATACGGTCGTCGCCACCTTCCGGCAGGACGATGTGCTTGCGGTTCTCGCGAGCGCGGTCGATCAACTTGTACTCGAACATCTGCGGCGTCATGACCGACGGAATCGGTAATGCCATCCGGCCCAACAAGGTTGCGGCGTCGACGTGCTGTTCCATCAAACTCAACGCGGTGTCGACCTTACGCTGCGATCCGACGGCGACGCGGCCGCGCGTTTGCGCTGCGGCACTGGCGGTGTCGAAGGTTCCGAGCTTTGTCGTCAGGATCGGCAGACGCTGCTTGAGCCCGGCCATCAGTGCGGCGATCGCCGGGTGCGGGGTAATTCCACCGTTCATGATGATGCCGGCCAGCGAGGGAAACCCTTCTGCTTCATGCGCATTCATCAATGCCAACAGAACGTCGGAGCGATCACCGGGAGCGATCACCACCATTCCCTCGGTGAGCCGTTCGAGAATATGCTCGGCGGTCATCCCGCCCACCATCACCTTCAATGCCTCGCGGTGCAGCAATTCGGAATCGCCCGAATAGAATTCGCCACCGGTGGCCTCCATCAACTCTGCCATCGTGGGCGAGATGAGAAGCGGAATCTCCGGCAGGCTCCAGGTCGGAACACCCAAGCCGGCCAATGCCGCATTCACGTCGTCGAGCGTGGCTGGATCACAGCGATTGGCAACCACTGCCAGCAAATGCGCGTGGTTCGAGGACAATTCGGACGCGCACAGTTGCGCCAGCTGAAGTATTTCCGGTGTGGTGCGACGAGCGCCCTTCAGCGCCAACAACACCGGGGCACCCAGATTCGCGGCAATTCGGGCGTTGAAACCCAACTCGCTGGGACTCGCGACATCCGTGTAATCGCTGCCGATGATCACCACGGCGTCGCTGCGCTCGGCCACCTCATGGTATTTCGCGACAATGTCCGCGAGCGCCGCCTCCGGATCTTCGTGCACCTGCTCGTACGTGACACCGAGAGCATCCTCGTACGACAAATCGGCTGTGGTGTGCTCGAGCAACAATTCGAGGATGTAGTCAGTCTCGGCAGTCGACCGCGCGATGGGGCGGAAAACGCCGACGCGGGCGACCG
Organism: Rhodococcus sp. AD45-ID; assembly: GCF_003023755.1. Taxonomy (NCBI): domain Bacteria; kingdom Bacillati; phylum Actinomycetota; class Actinomycetes; order Mycobacteriales; family Nocardiaceae; genus Rhodococcus; species Rhodococcus sp. AD45-ID. The sequence goes on from NZ_PYHL01000001.1 coordinate 1,280,639, forward strand.
TCGCGCACAACATCTGCATCACGCCCAATGCAATGGTGGACTTCCCGGTATCACCTTCGGGAGAAGCAATGTAGACACTCGACACGGGTGCAGGCGCGCTGGACATGCCCCACAGCTTAGTGGGGCCACCTATCCAGCTTGCTCGAATGAGTGGTGACCGTCACCGAGAATCAGCCCACCGGTGGCACCGAGACAGACGAACGGTGCCTGCCACGCGGCGAGTGGCAGGCACCGTCAAGGATGTGCTTGTCCGTCAGCCCAGTGCGCGCAACCGCGGTGCGAGATCGCGCTCGAACAGTTCGAGGAACCGGCGCTGATCGTGTCCGGGTGCGTGGAACACGAGGTGGTTGAGTCCGGCGTCGACATAGGCCTTGACCTGTTCGACGGCGTCGTCGGGATCGGACGCGACGATCCAGCGCTTCGCGACCTGCTCGATGGGCAGCGCGTCGGCTGCTGCTTCCATTTCGATGGGGTCTTCGATGCTGTGCTTCTGCTCCGGAGTGAGCGAAAGCGGCGCCCAGAATCGGGTGTTCTCGAGCGCGGCTTCGGGATCGGTGTCGTAGCTGATCTTGATCTCGATCATCTTGTCGATCTCGGCGACGTCACGCTCGGCCTTGGCAGCGCCTTCCGCCACTGCGGGCAGCAGCTTCTCGGTGTAGAGATCCATGCCCTTGCCGGACGTGCAGATGAAGCCGTCACCGGCGCGGCCCGCGTACCGAGCCACAACCGGTCCACCGGCTGCGATGTACACGGGGATACCACCCTCGGGAACGTCGTAGATCGAGGCGCCGCGAGTCGTGAAGTACTCACCCTCGAAGTCGACGCGGTCACCGAGCCACAGTTCGCGCATCAGCCGAACCGACTCGCGCAGCCGCGCAAAGCGTTCCTTGAACTCCGGCCACTCGCCCTGGAATCCGGTGGCGATCTCGTTGAGCGCCTCACCACTGCCCACACCGAGCATGATGCGTCCCGGGTACAGGCAACCCATGGTCGCAAAAGCCTGCGCGATAACGGCCGGGTTGTAGCGGAACGTCGGAGTCATCACCGACGTGCCGATCTGCACGCGCTCGGTCCGCTCGCCCACTGCCGTCATCCAGGCCAGTGAGAACGGTGCGTGGCCGCCGTTGTGTCGCCACGGCTGGAAATGGTCACTGACCGCAACGGAATCCATGCCGTGCTGTTCGGCGAGAACTGCCAGCTCCACCAGCTCCCGAGGCCCGAACTGCTCCGCCGAGGCCTTGTATCCGAGCTTGAGCTCCTGCGCCACTGTGTGCTCCTCTTCGTCTTTGTTTTGCTATGACGTGTAAATCGCCTTCTCTGCACACTATCCAGGCCACTCCAGGACTTCTACGTGTGGATCAGCGGGCGAGGCTCGTAACCACCGTTGCCACTCCGGCCGCAACCGCCACGGCGGCCAGTGCCAGGGCAAACAGCCAGAGCGCGTGCGGTTCCGGCATCGGGGCTCCGTCTTCGAGCGCCTTCTTCACCTGCAACCACCGACGCATCCCCACCAGTGCGGCTGCCGCCGCCAACACAATCAGGACAAGACCGAGCGTGGTGCGCACCCACCCGGTACTCCACCCCGGAACCAACTGCACTATCGCGATCCCACCGGCCAACAGCGCCAACGAACTTCGCATCCACGCCAGGAAGGTTCGCTCGCTGGCGAGGGTGAATCGTTCGTCCGGTCTATTGGGTTCGGTCACGAGTGCTCCACTCCGTGGGTAACGACGATGTCCGGATCTTGACGCCAGTCGTACACCACCGCCGTCCGCAGCACGATGTCCTGCAACGAGCGTCGACGCCGATCGATGACCGCCCAGCCGAGCCCGAAGGCAAAAAGCACACACAGCACGGCCCGAACAAGTGCCAGCGGCCAGCGAACCAGCCGATGCCCCGACGTGATGACCCGCAAGCCCATGACCACATTGCCGACAGTTCGGCCGGTGGTCGCCCAGCACACCGTCAGATACACAGTCGAGACCGTGATGAATGCCGTCGTGGACAGGAAGATCCCGGGCTGGGAGAACGTGAACGTCTGCGGCGAGAACAGCAGTCGCACAAAGGCCACCGCGAGGTATCCACCGCCCATCAGAACGAGTACAACACCCAGGTCGATCGCTCCGGCGATACCGCGGGTCACAATTCCGGCGGGACCCGAATTCTGGGATGTCGCCACTACTCCTGCCCTGCGTTCTCGTTGTTCTTGTCGGTCTTGTCGGTCCTGTCGGTCTTGTCGCGTCCGAAGAGTCGACCGACAAAATCCGCAACGGCGTCGTCTGCCTGCATCCCCTGCACGCGGGCACCCTGGACCGCTTCGGTGGACAACGACCCAGTGGACTCGCGGATGATCTGTGGCAGATCCACGCCCTCGATGACCTGGTCCGCGATCTTCACCAGATCAACCCGGTAGATCTGCCGTTCGATGTCGACGGAATCGACGATGCCGTCGAGGTCGAGCCGATTGATCACTGCTTCGACATCCAATCGCCGCGCAATGTCGTCCACGTCGATGCGATCGATGATCGGTTCCAGCGACACACGTTCGGCGATCCTGTCGACGTCGATGGTTTCGGCAATAGTGTCGAGGTCGACGTTGTCGATGACGATCTTGGTGATGTCGACTTCGTCCAGCGCCGCTGCCACCACGGCCTTGATCACCGTCCGCAAGGTTGTGTCGGCAAACGCGGCGGTAGAGGCGATTGCGTCGTTGCCGAGGGCACTCACCTGAGCAATTGCGTGGTCCAGCGGCTCTCCGACGATCGGAATCCGCGGAACGGAGTCCAACACGGCAGTCGCCGCTCGCCGGGCCGTGGCAAGCGTGATCGACGCCAATCCGAAGCCCAGACGCACAAGATCGGGCGCAGGTCGATCCGGTTGTGCACCCACGAGACCGCCCTCCACCACTCACCCAGCTGAATAACGGACATTCGTTACTCTGCTTCGCATTGTGCCACTGTTGGTATACACAATTCGCCGGGACGAGCAGCAACCGTCAGCATCAAACGTGGGGAGACGTGATCGTGACGCGATTCGGGAAACACTTCGGTATCCATCTCACGATGGCGGCGGTAATGGTCGCAGGCTTTCTGAGCCTGACCGCCCCTACTGCGTCGGCACAGTCCACGGTCACGAGGTTCGACGTCTATTCACCGTCCATGGACCGGTGGATCAGCAACGATGTCATCTCCCCCGCCGGCGGGGGCCCAGCGCCCACGTTCTACCTCTTGACCGGGGTCGGCGGCGGCGAAGACGGGATCTCGTGGTTCAACAACACCGGGGTTCGCGATTTCTTCGACGACAAACACGTCAACGTGGTGATGCCGATCGGCGGCAAGTACAGCATGTACACCGACTGGAATGCCGACGACCCGGCGCTCGGCCGCAACAAATGGCAGACGTACCTGACGCAGGAACTCCCCGCGGCGGTGAACTCTCGCTACAACACAACCGGGGTGAACGCTCTCGGCGGAGTTTCGATGGCCGGCGGGCCGGTACTGGACCTCGCCATTCAGGCGCCGGGACTGTACCGCGCTGTCGGTTCGTACAGTGGTTGTCCTCGAACCGTCGACGGGCTGGGGCAGATGGCGGTTCGATCCATGGTGGAAGTTCTCGGACGCGGCAACGTCCACAACATGTGGGGCCGGCCGGGCGGACCGCAGTGGGCTGCCCACGACCCGTTGGTCAACGCCGAAAAGCTCCGCGGCACACAGCTCTTCATCGCCACGGGTAACGGTATCCCCGGACCGGTGGACGGCATCAACTCGATCCCCGCGATCGCCGGAGTCATTCCCGGCAGCGTGCTCGAAGGGATCACTCAACTGTGTACCGCTGCGCTGCAGGGGCGGTTCGCACAACTCGGCATACCGGCCACATTCAGCTACCGCCCCGAGGGCACCCACACGTGGGGGCTCTTCGAAGCGGACATGCGCGCGTCCTGGCCGATGATCGCGGGGGCGATCGGAGCGTAGGAGTCGGGTTTGCTGAAGAGCTGACATAGGTTCTGCGCAGTGAGCAGCCCTTCCCGCCTGCAGGAGGGGCTGCTCACTTGCCGAAACCTATGCTCACTCGCCGCACTCACGCCGCCAGCAGCGCAGGCAGTCCCCACTCCCTGGCCAACAACTGGTACGAGCGCAGTCGGTCCTCATGACTATGAGTAACGCCGGTGATCACCAATTCGTCTGCACCGGTCAGCTTCTGCAGATGCTCGAGCCGGTCCGCAACAGTGCTGGGCGAGCCGACGAACTGAGTGATCAGCCTGTCCTCCACCAAGGCGCGCTCGCGCTCGGGCAACGGGAGCGCAGTCGCGGGATCCGGGTACGGAATTGCTCCGGCACCGCTGCGAATACTGTGTGCCCAATGCCCGAAGGTGGACGCCAACTCCCGCGCTGTGGCGTCGTCCTCCGCCGCAACGACATCCGCAGAGACCACGACATACGGCTCCGCCAGCGTGTCCGAGGGGCGGAACGCGGCGCGGTAAGCCTGCACCGCTTCGAGTGTGCTCGACGGCGCCACATGGTAATTCGCGCCGAAGGGCAACCCCAGCTTGCCCGCGAGCTCCGCACTCGGCCCGGCACTGCTGCCGAACACCCACACCTCGACGTCGGCGCCTTCGCCAGGACTCGCGTGCAATTCGATGCCGTCACGGGTGCGGTGGGTGCCGTTCAACAGGGCCAGGATCTCGCCGACGTGATCCTCGAACTCGGGGGCCTGTGCGCCGGGAAATGCCAAGGCCTCCAGCGACGCCTGCAGACGCGGTGACGTGAGCAGTCCGGAAATATCGAACGGCGCCGGGATCACAACACCCTCACGCACCACTGTCTCCCTGGGTGCACCAGGCACGGTCTTGCCGGCGGCAACGGCTCGAAGCGCTTCCACCCGCCGTTGGCCGCTGCGGCCGATACCCAGATCGATCCGGCCCGGGTACAACGCGTCGACGGTACCGAATGCCTCCACCACCTCGGCTGCCGTGTTGTTACCCAGCAGCACGGCAGCGGACCCGACGCGAATAGTGTTGGTGGCAGCAGCAATCAGCCCGACGAGTACTGCCGGGGACGAGCTCGCGACGCCGACAAAATGGTGCTCGGCAACCCAGTACCTCTTGTACCCCCAGGATTCGGCAGATCGCGCGAGGTCCAGCGAGTTTCGCAGCGCGTCTCGCGCCGTACTGCCCTCGCTGATCGGCGACAGGTCCAGAACTGACAGCGGCACCGTCATGTCAATGCACTTCCGGAATCTTCTCGCCGGCTTCGACCGCAAACGGAAGGCGATTCTCCGCGGGGGCTACGGGGCACGTCGCGTAATCGGTGAAGGCGCACGGCAGATTCGACGCACGATTGAAATCGAGGACTACCGCACCACCGGGCACTGGTGGGCTTACGTGCAGCGAACGCGCTCCCGGATAGGTGGTCACCCCGCTGGTCGCATCGGTGAACAGAATGTGAAAGCCGTCGTCTTTGCCGGCGAACGCAATCAGAGTCCGAGTTTCACCGTCGTACTCGAAACTGATTGTTCCGCGCGCATCGTGGTGATGTTCGAGTCTCTCGACGACAGCGCCCGTCGTCACTGTTCGAGCCTCGTTGAAAGCGGTGAAGACAGCGTCGATGCGCCACTGCGGATTCGGATCGAAGGTCGGGATACCGTTGAACTGCGCCAGAGCCGGTGCAAGCGGATCGTGAATGCGCAGAGCGACCTCACCGGTGCGGCGGATGACCTCGACTCGACGGGGCCCCTGATTCACGATCAATCCCGGCGCGCCTTCGACGGGTGTCAGGGTGACCGAACCGTCCACGGCAACACCGTCGATCGAGAGGTCGTCTGCCGGCCTCGCGGTGACGACAACAGCATCTGCGTCGGCCCGCCATGCACCCGGTAGGTCCGAGAAAGTGGAATCGGTGTCCACCAGCCAGTGCAGGGCGGTCAGGCTCAGCCAACCGAGCGGCTCGGCAAAGGTGGCGTCGCGCAACGCATGCCACGCAGTCCATTCGTCGACAAAGGTGGTGTCTCCGGTCTCGGTGACGGTCATGATGCGCGAACTCCTTCGGCCTGCTCGTGGGGATGACGCAACCCGAGGTGGCTGCGCAGAGTTGTTCCTTCGTACTCCGTGCGGAAACTGCCGCGGTCCTGCAACTCGGGTACAACGGTGTCGATGAACTCGTCGAGACCCGCCGGCGTGAGATGAGGGACGAGGATGAATCCGTCACTCGCGTCACCCTGGACGTAGCTGTCGATCTCGGCAGCCACCTCCGCTGCGCTGCCCACAAACTGTTGACGGGCCGTCACATCGATGATCAGTTCACGGATGCTGAGGTTTTCCGCTTCGGCCTTTGCTCGCCACTGGTCCGCAACGGCGCGGGGATCCTTGACGTGACGGACGCGTCCACGGGTGATGTTGACGTCGTCCGTCGGGTCTTCCTTCGGCAGCGGGCCGTCGGCGTCGTACTCGGAAAGGTCTCGGCCCCAGACTTGTTCGAGGAAGGCGATAGCGGTCTGCGGTCCGACCTGCTGCCTCCGAATATGATACGCCTTCTCCTGGGCGTCAGCCGCGTTGTCACCGAGGACAAAGGTGGCGGCGGGGAGAATTTTGAGGTCGGCGTGCGTCCGTCCGTACTTGGCGAGGCGCCCCTTCACGTCCGCGTAGAAAGCCTTTCCGGCTTCGAGCGTTCCGTGGCCGGTGAAGATGGCGTCGGCTTTGGCTGCCCCGAATTCTCGGCCTTCATCGGAGTCACCTGCCTGCAGGAGAACTGGGTGACCTTGCGGGCTTCGAGGTACTTCGAATCGTCCGGAGATGTCGAATTGTTCGCCGGTGTGCGAGAACTGGCCGACCTGCTGGTCGGTGGCAAAGATTCCGCGCTCACGGTCGACGAGCGGGCGAGTGACACTCCAACTGTCCCACAGTGTCCGCACCGCGTCGACCAATTCGTTGGCGCGGGCGTATCGCTGCGAGTGTTCCAGATATCCACCGCGGCGGAAGTTCTCACCGGTGAAAGCGTCCGACGAGGTGACCAGATTCCAGGCTGCCCGGCCGTCCGAGAGATGATCGAGCGTGGAGAACTGTTTGGCCAACTCGTACGGTTCGTTGAAGGTGGTGTTGATTGTTCCGGCCAATCCGAGATGTGTTGTCACACCGGCAATCGCGTTGAGAATGCTGAAGGTGTCCGGGCGGCCGACCACGTCGAGATCGTGAATTTTGCCCTGATGTTCGCGCAGTCGCAGCCCCTCGGCGAGGAAGAAGAAGTCGAACAGGCCGCGTTCGGCACTGCGTGCAAGATGCTCGAACGAGCTGAACTCGATCTGACTCTTCGAGGCCGGATCAGCCCATACGGTGGTGTTGTTCACACCGGGGAAGTGAGCACCCAGATGAACTTGCTTACGAATCTTGTTCTGTGTCATCGAATTTCCTGTTCTTTTCTCGCCGCTACGCAAACTGATTGACGGGGAGTCCCAGACCCAGCCGCTCCCGCAGCGTCGGGGCGAGGTTCGGCCTCGGATTGAACGCGGGCAGTACATCGGCGGTGATCTTCGCTGCCCCGGCTGCCAGGGCCAACGGTCGCAGCACCACTCCGTCCAGCCCGGCCGAACCACTGATCTCGCGAAGCAGCGTGGTCAGTCCGCCGGCGTCGCCGCGGTAGAACACCGAGTGCGGCGTGTACGGCGCTCCTGCCCACTCTTCGAGTTCGGCGAGGGCGTCGTCCGCTGCCCCGCGATCGGCACCGAGCAGAACATCGACGTCGAGCAGAACACGAACGGTACGGCCGTTCTCCGCGGCTTTGTCGTGGACCAGCCGGGCGGTGGCCTGCGCCTCACCCAGGTCGGCGGCGGAGATGCGGATGAGATCGGCTCGCTCGGTTGCCAACTGCCGCGCCTGCGGCTTGCTCGCGTCCACCACGATCAGCGGTTGCCCCTGCGGTGAGCGCGGCGTGATGGACGGCCCCTTGACCGAAAAATTCTTGCCCTCGAAATCTATGTAGTGCAGCTTGTCTCGATCGATGAATCGTCCGGTCGGCACATCTCTGATCTCGGCGTCGTCCTCCCAGCTGTCCCACAGCCGGCTGACCACCTCGACGGCCTCCGATGCTTCCTCCCACAGCGAGTGTTCGCTCTGCACGGCCTTTCGGCCGAACAGTGATGCAGCCGCGTCAGTGTCGGATACATCTACCTGCCAACCCGCCCGGCCCGAAGACGAGAAGTCGATACTCGCGATCGCTTTCGAGATGTGGAACGGTTCGGTGTGGGTGACGGTCGCGGTGGGAACCAACCCGATCCGCGAGGTCACGCCGCTCAATCGGGCAGCTGTGGCAACTGCTTCCAGTCGACCACGCGTTGCATGCTGCCCCTGGGTCTGCAGGGCAAACGAATCCGGGAAGAAGGCCAGGTCTACGCCTGCCCGGTCGGCGGCGGTCACCAGGTCCACCCAGTAGGACGAGGTGAACACTTCTTCGGCCCGCGAATCCTCGCGGCGCCACGAATAGGGGTGCACACCGGTGCCCTCGAATTCGAGGCCGATCAGAAATGCTGCGGAATTATGCTCGGACATGTTCGGCCTTTCCGGCTGCGTGGTCCCGCCCGGGGATGGCACCGAGCAGTGTTCGGGTGTAGTCGTGGCGGGGATTGTCGAATATTTCTGCGGTAGTGCCGATTTCGACCAGCTGGCCGGATTGCATGACACCGACGATGTCGCTGATCTGCCGCACTACTGCCAGATCGTGCGAGATGAAGAGGTACGTCAATCCGAGTTCGCGTTGCAACTCGTCGAGGAGCGCCAGAATCTGTGCCTGCACCGAAACGTCCAGGGCGGATACCGGTTCGTCGAGGACAAGCAGATCGGGCTTCAGTGCGAGTGCTCGCGCAATCGCCACACGCTGCCGCTGCCCGCCGGACAGTTCGGCAGGTCTGCGGCTGCCGAACTGCCCGGGCAGGGCAACCTGGTCGAGTAGTTCCGCGGCGCGGGCCTGCTGCTGAATTCGAGTGCCGACTTTGAAGGCACGCAACGGTTCCGCCACGATGTCGACTATCGAGAGCTTGGGATCGAGGGATGCGTACGGGTTCTGGTAGACGAGTTGGATCTTGCGGCGTAGTTCACGCAGATCGCTGCCCTTGACCTTGCTGATATCCGCGCCGTCGAAGGTGATGGTTCCCGAATCCGCCTGCTCCAACCGCACTGCGATGCGCGCCGTCGTGGATTTCCCGGACCCGGACTCCCCCACCAACGACACTGTCTGTCCACGCGGTACGGTCAGCGACACATCGTTGACCGCGGTGATAGCACTGCCTCGTCCGACGGTGAAGCGCTTGGTGATCCCCGCCAGAGTCAGCAACGGAGTTGCGTGCGCTCGGACCGGACGATCGATGGGTCCCGATGACAGGCTCGGCGCCGAACTCAGCAATTTCTTCGTGTAGTCGTGTCGAGGATTTCCCAGAATCGTTTCGGTGGGCCCGGATTCGACGATCCGACCGTCGTGCATCACCAGAATCCGATCCGCGCGATCGGCGGCCACTCCCAGGTCGTGTGTGATGAGGAGAACTGCGGCACCGGATTCGGCGATCCGCTCGTCCAAGTGGTCGAGGATCCGTCGTTGGACCGTGACGTCCAGGGCGCTGGTGGGTTCGTCGGCGATGATCAGTGCCGGGTTCGCGACCAGCGCGATGCCGATCAGAACTCGTTGCCGCATACCGCCGGAGAGTTCGTGTGGGTACTGCCGTGCTCGGATCTCCGGACGATCGATTCCCGCGCGCTCGAGCACCTCGATGGCGTCGAACCGAGCTTTCCGTCGGTCGGCCAGACCGTGAATGCGGAGTACTTCGGCAACCTGATCACCGATTCGGGTTACCGGGTTGAGTGACGTTGTGGGGTCCTGCGGCACCAAACCGATACGCGCACCGCGGATTTTCTGCCAGGCCCGGTCCGAGTAGTCGTCGATCCGTTCGCCCTCGAACTCGACGTTGCCCCCGGTGACGTGTCCGCTGCCGGAGAGCAGTCCAAGAATCGCATGGGCTGTTGTGGACTTTCCGGAGCCCGATTCACCCACCACTGCAACAACTTCACCTCGGCCGACCGTGAAACTCACGCCGTGTACCGCGGGTGCGGCTCCGTAGGAGATCTGTAGGTCGGTAACGGAAAGCAACTGATCCTGCGTTGTCCTCATCGCCGGTTGCTCCTTTCGATCTCGTGTCCGATGCGATGCGCCGAGATGACCACGGCAACAATGGCGAGGCCGGGAAGTGTTGTCATCCACCAGGCATTGGCGAGGAAGTTCCGTCCCTCGGATACCAGCGATCCCCATTCCGGGGTGGGCGGTACGGCTCCGAAGCCCAGGAAACTCAACGCGGACACCGCAAGTACTGCCTGCCCGAATTCGACCGCAGACAATGCGATCACGGGCGCATACGAATTGGGCAGGATATGGCGGCGCAGAACTCCGAGCCACTGCACTCCCGAGCCGAAAGCCGCCTCGACGTACGCAGCGCTGCGTACCCGCATCACCTCGGCACGCATCACCCTGGCAAAGTTCGCGACCATCGCCACACCCACTGCGATCGCGACGTTGATGGTGCCGAAACCCAGCGCCGTGACCAGTGCCAGCGACAACAGCAAGGCTGGAATCGAGAGCAGAACATCGACGATGCGCATCAGCACTGCGTCGACAACCCCACCGACAAATCCTGCAATCAGCCCGATCAACGATCCGACGATCAACGCGAGACCGACGGCCACGAGAGTCGCGGTCAGGGACAGCGCAGCGCCGTGCACAAATCGTGTGTAGAGATCTCGTCCCAGGTTGTCCGTTCCGAACCAGTGTGCCAGGCTCGGTCCCTGCAACTTGTCGGCCGGCACGCCGGATAACGGGTCGCCACTGGCAAATACGCCAGGGGCCACGGCAAAGCCTATGGCCAGAGCCACGATCAGCACCGGAATCAGCAGACCCGGCTTACTGATCCGTCGGATCACCGAAGTTGTCCGACGCGTGGTAGCCGGTGACTTCGCCTCCGGTATCGGATCGAGCAAGAGTGGTTCGATCAACGTGTCAGACATGCGCCGGCTCCAGATCTGTCGAGCTTTCGGACTGTGACTTCCCGGTGTCGGACGTCTTGGCCGAGATAATGCGTGGGTCGATCAACGGATAGAAGAGATCGACCGCCAGGTTGACGAGCACAAATGCCAAGGATGCAAAGACAACCACGCCTTGGACTACCGGAGTGTCCTGCGCCATCACCGACGTCTGAGTCAGACGCCCGACTCCGGCGCGGGAGAACACCGTTTCGACGACCACCGAACCGGCCAGCAGAGTTCCGACCAGCACACCGGCAATGGTGAACGCCGGAATGCTCGCGAGTCGCAACGCATGACGAGTCTGCACGCGCCACCGGCTTGCACCCTTGGCGTACGCGGTCTCCACGTGTGGCGAACGCAGCGTCGACTGCAGGCTGGTCGTGAGCACCTGCGCGATCACGGCGCCAGTCGGGATCGCCAGGGTGATCGCCGGGAGAATAACCGTCGCGAATCCCTTGTCTCCAAATGCGGGGAAGATGTGCAACCGGAACGAGAAAAGCTGCAGCAGAATCAGACCCACCCAGAAGGTAGGCACCGCCACCCCGAGAGGAGGCAGCGAGAACAGCAGGTTCGCGAGCCAGCGCTTACGGGTGTAGGTAGCAAAGAACGCGATCGACACTCCGAACAACACAGCAAGAACCAAACCCGTGGTTGCCAGCACCAACGTGCTCGGCAGCGCCGAGAAGATCGCATCCGTCACCGACTGACCGGTGGAGATCGACGTGCCGAAATCACCGCGCAGCGCATTGGTCAACGAAGTCCAGTACTGCGCCCACACCGACTGGTCCAGGCCGTATCGCGCTCGAAGCTGTTCGAGTGCAGCCTGATCCACCGCCACACCCTGTCCTGCCGACTCCGCAGCCATGCTGACCGGATCACTCGGCAGGAGGAACAAGATCACGAACGAGATGGTGAACGCTGCCCAGAGGACCAGCGCAGCCTGCCCCAGTCGGGCGAGTACGTATCGCGTCATGACTTACTTACCCGACAACCATGCGTCGTAGAACTGCAGACGTGAGGAGGCCTCGAACTTCAGATCCTGCACCGAGGCTCCGGCGCCGACTGCCTGCGACAGTTCGATCGTCGGAATCGAGAGTCCACGATCGATGATCAGTTCCTGTGCCTGAGCGACCAATTCACCGCGTGCCGCCGTGTCGGTGGTTGCGAGCTGCTCCGTCAATACCTTGTCGAGTTCCGGATCGGCGGTGCGCTTGTTGAGGTTTCGACCGTCGATGCCGAATGACGCCCGAAGAATGTCCGCATCTGCACGAGTGGCGTTGTAGTACACAGCATCGTAGTCACCCGAAGTCTGCTTCTCGGTGAGTTCCCCGTTGGACAGCAGGTTGAGCTTCGCATCCACACCCACCTTCCGCAGCTGCTGCTGAACCAGCTCGAGGATTGCCTGGTTTCCGGCGAACGCCGGGCTGAAGGAAATCGCGAAAGTCAGTTTCTGGCCGTCCTTCTCACGCACTCCGTCTGAACCGGCCTTCCACCCTGCCGCATCGAGTAGCTTTTCCGCTTTGTCAGCGTCATAGGTCACGACACCTGATTGATCGGCATAGAGTGGAGTGGTGTGCGCAAGTGGGCTCGTCGCCGGGAAGAACGACGGATCCAGCACTGTGTCGACAAGTTCCTGCCGATTGATGGCGGGGATGATCGCCTGGCGCACAGCCTGATCGGCAAGAACACCGCGGCTCACGTTGGGCTGGAAGAAGAAGCTCACACCAGGATTGGGCCGGGTGAGAATTCGCCCGCCTGCCGCTTCGATCTGCGGAGCGTCCTGCGTCAACGCGTCACTGACCGCGTCCAGTTGGCCGGATGCGACGCTGCCCGCACGCACTCCCGACTCCGGCACAACCGTGAAGTTGACGCCGTCCAGATACGCCTCCCCCTGGTGGCCGGTCACATCCGAGGCCCAGTTGTACCCGGCGCGCTTCTCGATCGCGACCGAGCGATCCTGCTGCCAATCCGTGTAGACAAACGGGCCGGATCCGACAACGGCTGTCCCGGCGCAACGCTGCTCCGACGGTAGTGCCGTGGTCGAGTCCGCCAGAATGCCGAGCTGCGGGGTCGAAGTTGCCTGCAGGAACTGAACATTGGGACCGGAGAAATTGATCTTGGCGGTGTGGGCGTCGACGACCTCGGTGCCCGTGTACGAGGACAGGTAGCTCTTTGCCAGTGAGGCGTTCGGGCCCAGATCCTTGACCACGTCGAAGTTCTTCTTGACCGACTCGGCCGTCACCGGCGTACCGTCACTGAACGTGACATCGTCGCGCAACGTGAACGTGAAGCTTGCCGCATCGGGGCTGATGTCCCAACTCTTTGCCAGCCACGGTGTGATCTCACCCGTCTCCGGATCCTGGTCGGTCAGCGAATCAACCACGGTACGAGTGACATACACGGTCTGATTCGTGCCCGCCTGTGCGGGGTCGGCGCAGGTAGGCGCCGTCGAGAGTCCGTAGCGCAGGGTTCCACCTGACTGGGCCGGCCCGGCGTCGGCGCTGGTGTCGCCGCTGCTGGTGCTGCAACCGGCAAGTACGGTGCCGAGAACCGAAATAGCGCCGATACCAGCGGCGACGGTGACGCGTGAGCGCGCACCGATTGAGCGTGAAGACACCAAGAACTCCTAAAGAGGCATGCGGAAAAGCGCGCTTGTCACCACCGGAGAACGGGGCAAGCAAGCACGAATCAGCTACGAAGAGAAGAGAAAACAGGCTTACCCACGTACGGGAGCCTCGAGAGACTGACCAGGGTCAACTACGACGGCAAACATCGCGGCCATGGTCAGTGAGTACAGAACGATCCTGCTGTGCGGCACAGGTCTACGTGACGACGCGACCACGCGGTATCGAAACCGCCTTCAACTGCCTTCATTACTTCATTCCTCCATCGATCCTGGCGGTAGCACCCTCACGCGATGACGCGAAGGGTTGCTGCGACTTCATTGAGCCAGGTCTCTCTGTCGCTCGAGATGGTCTTTCGCAAGTCTACGAGATGATCGCGAGTTGTCAACCCGTCCAGTAGGAATTGCAGGCTACGCCACATTTTCGGGAACCCCGCCGCGCTCATGCCGATACCCGCCGGTCGTAGTCATGCCGTACCTGCAGCTTCTTCTCGAATGGATGAATCCCCACCTCGAGCGGTGATAGTGCAGTGTCGTACAGCGGTGCGTAGCCACAGGACAAGTAGAGCGCGACCGCTTCGGGTTGGCGCGGACCGGTTGTGAGATAGACCCTGCGGTATCCCCGAGCTGCTATCTCGGACTCCAACTCTCGGACAACGATCTTTCCGAGGCCACGCTGACGAAAGGACGCTGACGTCCAGATTCTTTTCAGTTCGGCAGTGGTGGAATCGAATTGGCGAAACGCGCCACCGGCGATGGCTTGATCGCCGAGCGTGAGAACCAGCAGCGCTCCGTGCGGAGGCGCAAATTCCTCGGCCGGATAGGTGGTGAGATCCTCGAATATCTCGTCACGCGTACCGCCGTATCGCGAACTGTATTCCAGCGCCAATTCCGCGATGAGCGGCGCTGCCAGCGGATCGTTCTGCGACACCGACCGCACCTCTACGCCGCCGATTCCCGCAATCTCGACACTCATGTGATCTTCCTTTCGGTTTCCTTGCGCCGCATTCACCGCACCCCTAACTGGAATTGCTGCGGCGACAGAGCATTTCCTTCCACCAGATCAGCCACCAGCTCACCCAACGCCGGCCCGAATTTGAATCCGTGTCCGGAGAAACCTGCGGCGACGGTGATCGCACCGACCCTGTCGATCACAAAATTGCTGTCAGGTGTGCTGGTGTACAGGCAGGTCAGGGACTCGACCTGCGTCGAATCGACACCCGGCAACCACGCTTCGGCATAGTCGACCAGACGCTGTTCGCCTGCGATGTCGGGCGTGTAGCTGCGAGTCTGCGGAGTCACCTCGGGCCCCGTCGCATGCTCGCCGATCTTGATGCCGTCTTCGGAACCGAGCCCGTAGATCCCGGCTGTGTCCAGCTCTGCACCGGGATGATGGACAAAGCTCGGCCACGCCGTTCCCGGATCGAGTGGCGCAAAGTGTGCCGGTTGTTCTTGCGTCGTACGCAAAGTCGGCAACACGACCGATGCGCCGAGGTCGCTTCGCCCGATCAATTCCGCGGTCCACGCGCCGGCGGCAATAACGACGTGCCGCCCTCGCAGCGTCCCGCCCTCCGTGATCACGTCGACGCCGTACGACGCCTCGGCAACTGCCAGAACGCGCGTGTCGTGGCGGACGTCAGCTCCCTCGAGTCGCGAACCCGCTTCGAGGGCGACGACAGCGCGGTCCGCGTGCAGCCTGCCCGCGTCGGGGTGATGGAGGACTGTCGTGTCGAATCGCAGCCCCGGCCAGCGGGCCGACGCTTGCGCAGGAGTGAGGATCTCACCCTTGATGCCCGCTTCGACAAGTACCCGCGACTTGGTCAGTACCGCAGCGGGCAGCCCGTGATCAACGGCGCCCGTCAGTTCCAGAAACCCGATGTCCGTTGTGGTTTCCAACTCCCGCCACAGCGGAAGAGCCGACGCTGCCAGCCCGGTGTACAGGTGATTGTCGTAGGCCTGCCGGTAAATACGTGACGTGCCGTGTGACGCACCGTGCTTGTGCCCCGGCGCGAACTGCTCGAGCTGTACGACGCTGTGCCCGCGCGCCGCGAGCCGCCACGCGGCGGAGGACCCGACAAGCCCTCCGCCGATGACGATCACATCGACTATCTCACTCATCGACGGATACTCACTTGGTCTTCGGAAGACCGGGCGGGTTGATCAGCGACGTGTCGACGGCTTCACCGGTAATGTTCCAGCGTTCGAGAATCTGCTGGTACGTACCGTTCTCGATGGTGTGGTTGATGGCGTCGTTAATAGCCTTGATCAGTCCGTTGTCCTTCTTCACCAGCACAGCGATCTGACCTTGCAGGGTGTCACCCGCACCGGAGAACTCACCGACCACCTCGGTTTCACCCGACTGCTTGGCATGGAACTGCGACGACGGGTTCGGTCCGAAGTAGGCGTCGATGCGACCGGACTGCAGCGGGAGGTAGTAGTCGGTTGTGTTCTGGTAGTACGAGATGTCGGTTGGTGCCAGGCCGGCCGCGACATTCTGCTCGTTCCACTTGACCAGCAGCGCTTCCTGATTGGTGCCGGAACCCACCGCGATCTTCAGACCGGCAATGTCCTTGGGCTCGGTGATGGATACCCCGGCGCCCTTCTTGGCCTCGAATGCGAGGGTGTCCAGGCGATAGGTGGCAAAGTCGTACTTCTCCTTACGCTCCTCTGTGACAGTCACATTGGAGAGGAACGCGTCGGCTTCACCGGAGTCGATCCGGACGAAGTTCTGTGCCCAGTCAGCCGTCTGCAGGTCTATCTTCAACCCGAGTACATCACCGATCAGGTAGGCGAAGTCCGTTTCGGAACCGATGAGGGTTTTGTCATCGTCGGCGTAGAAGCGAAGCGGCGGAGCGGATCCGGCGCTACCGGTCACTCGCAGCGTGCCGCTGTCACGGATTTCCGCAGGAAGCTCGGCAGCGATGGAATCGACTTTCGCTGTGGTGATGCGATTCTGCTCGGCCGTGAGGTTGTAACCCGCGGCGGCGGTGCCCTGGCTACCCTCGGACTCTGCGTCCGCACTGCTGCACGCGGCGCTGAGCAGTCCGACTGTGGCGAGAGCCGAGATCAGGAAAGTCGCGCGGCGGGATCGGGAGAACATCAGTGTGTGCCTTTCGGAAAATGTGTCTGAGCGTCAGAGAACGCGGGAGAGAAAAGCTTTGGTCCGTTCGTGGACGGGATTGTCGATCACCTGCGAGGGCGGGCCCTGTTCGACGATGACGCCGCCGTCCATGAAGACTGCGGTGTCCGCCACCTCGCGGGCGAACCCGACTTCGTGCGTGACGATGATCAACGTCGCACCGTCACGGGCAAGCTGGGCAAGAACTTCGAGAACTTCACCAACCAGTTCCGGGTCCAGTGCCGACGTCGGTTCGTCGAAGAGAATCACAGCCGGTCGCAGTGCCAGGGCTCGGGCAATGGCAACACGCTGCTGTTGGCCACCGGAAAGTTGACGCGGATACTCATCAGCTTTGTCTCCCACACCCACTCGTTCGAGCAGAGCCCGCGCCTCTCGGTACACGTCGTCGCGATCACGCTTCTGTGCCGACAGCGGGGCTTCCACTACATTTTCCAGAGCAGTGAGATGGGGAAACAGGTTGAAGTTCTGGAACACAAAACCGATGTGCGAGCGCTGCTTCAGGATTTCGCGATCGCGCAGTTCGTGTAGCCGATTTCCCTTGCGCCGGTATCCGATCAGTTCCCCGTCGATCCGTACTGTTCCCCGGTCGACCTTCTCGAGATGATTGAGGGTGCGCAGCAGCGTGGACTTTCCCGAACCTGACGGCCCGAGAATAACGGTCACCTCGCCCTTGCGGACCAGGAGATCAACGCCGGCAAGTACTTCCAGCGCGCCGAACGACTTGTGGATGCCACGCGCCTCGACGGCATAGACGTTGTCTTCGAGCAATTCCGCGGTCATCGGGTCACGCCTCTCGGAATGTCGAGACGCGCATCACGAATCTCGTTGAATTTGTTGCGCGCCTTCTGCAGAGGCGTCAGCGGGAGAGCCCTAGCGGAGCCGCGAGCGTAATGACGTTCGACGTAGTACTGGCCGATGGAGAGCAACGTCGTGAGAATGATGTACCACAGTGTTGCAACCATCAGGAGCGGCACCACTCGTCCGTTGCGCCCGAAGATGACCTGTACTTGGTAGAACAGTTCGGCGATTGCCATGGTCGAGACGATGGACGTTCCCTTGAACAGTCCGATCACCTCGTTCGCGGCGTTGGGAAGAATTGCCCGCATCGCTTGCGGCAGAATGATCTTGAAGAACTGGCGCCGGCGCGGAATCCCCAGCGAATGAGCGGCTTCGATCTGACCGTGATCCACCGAGATGATGCCCGAGCGGATGATCTCCGCGGAGTACGCAGCCTGATGCAGCGCCAAACCGATGACAGCTGCGGTGAATCCGCCGATGACGCCACTGGTCTGGAACGTGAAGAACTCCGGCCCGAACGGTATTCCGAGAGAGAGCGTTTGGTAGAGGTAGGTGATGTTGAACCAGAAGAGCAACTGCACGATCAGTGGGATCGAGCGGAACGCCCAGATATAGGTCCAGGCGATCACCTGCAGAACCGGATTATTCGACAGTCGGCCAAGTGCCAGCACGACTCCGAGACCGAACCCCAGGATCGTTCCCCACAAGGTCAGTTTGATCGTCACCCACAAGGCGGCAAGCACCGATTTCGCGGTGAAGTACTGCGCGAACGTCGGCCAGTCCCAGCCGGGATTCACCACAAGACCGTGGATGAACTGGGCCAGCAAGATCAGCACTATCGCACTGACCACCCATTGGAACGGATGCCAGGTGCGGGCAACAACAAGCTCCGAGTCGGGAAGCTGCGGCTCGGCTACCGACTTCTCGGGACGAATCTCGGTCGGCGCGCTCACAGCGCACTGCCTGACGGAGTGGACATCACAAAATAGACCTTTCGGAAAATGGGAATGCTGCGCGACGAATTTCTGGTGCCGAGAATTTCGGTCAGCGACAGTGACACGACGCGGTACGACGCAGGTCGATGTGACGTCGACGGTGCGGTGCGTACGCGTTCGAACCGGCGCACGAAGCAATACCGGCGCAGCGAGTGATACCCATGCGATGCCTTCCATCGGTCCTGGCAGAAAGCACCCGCTCCCGATCACTCGGGGGGTTGCTGCGACGTCGATGAGCCAGGTCTCTCGGTCGCTCGAGATGGTGAGCAAAGACTAGACGCTGAATCCACGGTCGTCAAATGTTGTATTTCCCTGCGAGACAAGGGAAATAGTGGTCCATGCGCGTTGAAATCAGGCTGATCGCAAGACTCCCGAAAGCGGCGAATGCAGTGTTGGATGGATGAGCCGTATCCGATGCCCCGAGCCACCGCTCGTCCCCGAATCACCCTGCAGTACCGTCTGCGGAGTGAGCGGACTGGACGCATTTTTTATTCTCGTGGCAGGTATCGGTGCCGGGGCGATCAACGCCGTGGTGGGCAGTGGAACCCTGATCACGTTCCCCACACTCGTGGCTTTCGGCATGCCTCCGGTCACTGCGACGATGTCCAATGCCGTCGGCCTCGTCGCCGGCGGCGTTTCGGGCACCTGGGGTTACCGACGCGAATTGTCGGGACAATGGGACCGGCTTCGGTGGCAGATTCCGGCGTCGCTGTCCGGGGCGCTACTCGGCTCGTGGTTGCTGATGCACCTACCTGAGAAGTTATTCGAGACGATCGTTCCGGTATTGCTGATCCTGGCGCTCGCTCTTGTCCTTCTCCAACCACGCATCCAGGCCTGGGCGAAGAAGCGCTCCACCGAAGAGACAACGTTGTCGACCTCGAGGTTGATGCTCCTGACCGCCGGCACGTTTGCAGTCGGTATCTACGGCGGCTATTTCACCGCCGCCCAGGGCATCCTCCTGATCGGTGTGATGGGTGCCATCCTTCCCGAAACCCTGCAGCGAATGAACGGCGCGAAGAACCTGCTCTCACTGCTCGTCAACATCGTCGCGGCGGCGATGTACATCAGCTTGGCTTTCGACCAGATCAATTGGGCAGCAGCCGGTTTGATCGCAGTCGGCTCGCTCGGCGGAGGGGTACTCGGTGCCCGCTACGGGCGACGCCTGTCCCCCACCGCGCTGCGGTACACGATTGTCGTCGTCGGCCTGATCGGACTGTGGCGTCTGCTCGCTTGATCGCCCACGTCGGGCGCGGTTCCCACATACTTGAGACATGACCACAACCGCGAATGAACCCCAGTGGACCTACCTCATGGACATGGACGGAGTCCTCGTTCACGAAGAGCACTTGGTGCCGGGAGCGGACACGTTCCTCGCCGAACTGGCATCGAACAACATCCCGTACATGGTGCTGACCAACAACTCGATCAGAACTCCGCGAGACTTGCGGGCACGCCTACTCAACTCCGGTCTCGACATTCCGGAGAAGTCCATCTGGACGTCAGCGCTGGCGACCGCCACCTTCCTCGCAAATCAGCGACCGGGAGGCAGCGCGTATGTGGTCGGCGAATCGGGCCTGACCACGGCGCTGCACGACATCGGATACGTCCTGACGGACAGCGATCCCGATTACGTCGTCCTGGGAGAGACCCGCACCTACTCGTTCGAGGCGATTACCACCGCGATCAGATTGGTCGAGCGAGGCTCGCGGTTCATCGCCACCAACCCTGACGCCACCGGACCGTCGCGGGACGGCTCGCTACCTGCCACCGGTTCCGTTGCCGCCTTGATCACCAAAGCCACAGGGCGCGACCCGTACTACGTCGGCAAGCCGAATGCCCTCATGATGCGATCAGCATTGCGGTCCATCGGCGCTCATTCCGCCAACACCTTGATGATCGGCGACCGGATGGACACCGACATCGTGTGCGGCCTGGAGGCGGGCTTGCAGACCATCCTTGTCATGACCGGGATCTCGACACCGGCGTCCGTGGAGCTGTATCCCTACCGCCCCACCATTGTTCTGGAATCCGTCGCCTCCCTTGTCGGAAATACAACGGACCCTTTTCGTAGCACTAAGTAAAGATAATTCGGACATATCGCCTAAATAGAACGGGTAGTTAACCAGCCGAATGAATAACGCAAAACAAAGGAAACGTAAAACCTTTGTCGAGTTGGACAAACGGGAGAATTCTTCAAGGTTGAACTAACGGATTGGTGACTAGTCGCAGGTAGGCGGCTTTTCCCAGCTCAAACGTAAAATTTCAATTTGGGCGAAATATTCTTTTCAAAACCGGTAACGAATCGTTTGCCATGGCTGATACTCATTTCTGAACGACCCAATTCGGACTCCCCAGAAATGAGCTCTCCATGAAGAAACAGACAAAGGGTGCAATTGCGGCAGCAGCCGCGGGCGCACTACTCCTCGGCGGCGCAGGTTCACTCGCGTACTGGAGCGACAGTTCGACGATCGGCGGAAACACCATCACCGCCGGCGAGCTGCAAATCGCAGATTGCGTCGCAGCTGCAGGCACCAGTGGATGGGCGTCGACGAACCCGACGACCATTGCCATTCCCACCGCAGACCTTGCTGCATACAGAATCGTCCCGACCGAGGTGCTCGAGTACAACTGCACCACATCGATCACCGCAATCGGCGATCGATTGAACGCCGTCATCGAGGCGGATCCCGCTTCGATCACAGCTGGCACGACAGCGGCAACCGGCGCCACTGCCGGGGAGCTCCTCGCCAACATCGATGTCGAGACCACTGTCACCGTCGACGGCAATGTCGTGACCGCTGCGAGCCCCCTGACAGAAGCCAACAACGGCGACGCGGTGGCCGTCACAGTTGTCATCACATTCGCCAACGTGAACGACCTTGTTGCTCAGGGTGCGTCGATCAACTTGACGGATCTCGCGCTCAAGATCGAGCAAACAGCCATCAATCCCTGAGGCTGCGAAACCGTGAGAGCTAAAGCCTGGGGGGCACTCGCAGGTGCGTCGGTCATCGTGGTGATGTTTGCATCAGCACAACAGACCGGCGCCCTGTGGCGTGCCGAGACTCCAGTGTCCGGGCTGCAAATGACAGCAGACACGTTGGTCCTACGCCTGGGCGCAGATTACGCGAGTGCTACCGAGAGTTACACGATGACTGGTTTCGGAGGTACCGCCATGAGTCTTGGCGCCTACTCCCAGAAACCCATCACCATCGCGAACCGCACTCCGATGATCGTGCAATACGAATTGACCTCGGCAAGCCAGTCGCAGCCGGAACCGAAACTCAATCTCACGGTGTGGCAGGTAGGCAGCAATGCCGATTGCCCCACAACCGGAACGCCCACCGGCACGCAGCTCTACACCGGGACCCTGACTGCGGCCAAGTACCCTGCGACTCCGCTACCGACACCCAGGCCCACTCTTTCACCGAACACGTCGTCAACGTGGTGTCTGCGAGCGACCGTCAATGCAAGTGCCGCACAAGGTCAGTCGACTACCGCAACCTTGAACTTCAAGGGCACACAATTCGTTCCCCCACGCACGCAGCCGTAGTGAGGATTTTGATGGACGCACAGCACCGCGCACAACGAAGCGGACCTATCTGGTGGATCACTTCCATTGCCAGCTGGCTGCTTCTGCTTGTCCTCAGCGCGCTGATCATTGCAACAATCGTGGTGCCGTACCTTGCTGGGGCGCAGCGATATACGGTTCTGACAGGCTCGATGTCGCCGACCTACAAGCCTGGTTCCCTGATTGTCGTCAAGGAAGCAGACGCAAACGATCTCGCGATCGGAACTCCCATCACGTTTCAGTTGGAGTCCGGAAAGCCGACTGTCGTGACACATCGCATCGTCGCCATCAGTGAGAACACCCGCGGCGAACGAGTTTTCACCACGCAGGGAGACGCCAACTCCATTCCGGATGAAAAACCGGTAATCCCGGAACAGATCAGAGGGAAGGTCTGGTACAGCTTTCCGTATCTCGGATACGTGCACAGCTGGCTGACCGGGGAGCAACGCAAGATCATCCTGAGCATTGTTGTCACCGCTCTCGCCGCTTATGCCGTCTATATGTTTGTCAGTGGAACGCGTGAGGGCCGCAGAGACCGACGCAATCGCGCCGCGAATGTCGACGACGTTCAGATGTCTGACGATATCCAGCTATCCGAAACAGCCACCGCGTCACACAACGAAAGCGCCGGACATGTCACGACACTCTGAAAACACGCCCAGCAGAGTTCGAATGATGCTCAGTAGTGCGCGGGTTCGCGCACTACTCGCACTCGGGATGGTTCTGGGAACAGGTGCGGTCGGAACCATGGCTGCGTGGACCGACACAGCCACGGCAACCTCGGGCGCTTTCAGTACGGGAACCATCGATCTCCAACTGAACGGAAACCAAGGAAACCCCACCGCATACGCATTCACAGCGCTCACCAAAGCCAATATGTCTCCGGGACAGAGCATTGCAGCCATGCTGCCAGTTCAGAACAAAGGGTCTGTAGCCTTCACCTACACCGCCAATACAACATCGACGACGTCTACCCTCGCTCCGTACCTGAAAGTCTCGACGTACTCGGGAGGGACCGCAGCCAATGCCAGCAATGTCGGAACCTGCAGTGGAACGTCGATCATCGCAAATACGTCCCTCGTGAACGGGGGTACAAGCGCAAACATCATCGGCACTCGTTCACTGCCCGCCACCTCCGGCGTCGACGACATCTGCTTTCTCGTGACTTTGGACGCGGCAGCGCCGACGACAGTCCAAGGCACCACTGTGACAGTTACATTCAACTTCACTGCAACGTCGGTGTGAGCGCGCCATGACCCGAGAGAAGCATTCACATCGACGCGGTCGCGTTCGGGATCTCGCGCTCACGATCGGCGCATGCGCCGGAGTTCTGTGCATCGTGATCGCGGCGGCGGGCCTGTTTCTGGGGATCAAGCCGCTCGTCTTCCGATCGGGCTCCATGGAACCTGAAATCAGCACAGGTGCACTGGCTTTCTCTCGATCAACACCTGCCGATGAGATCGCCGTCGGTGACGTTGTCAGCGTGACCAATACTCAGGGCACTCGGATTACCCACCGCGTCGACAGCATTGCTCCGCAGGCTGCGGGCGTAGTACTGACTCTGAAAGGTGACGCGAACGCCGAGGCTGACATCGAGACGTACTACGTCACAACCGTTGATCGAGTTCTGTTCAGCATGAACAAACTTGGCTACCTCGTGTCCTGGGCATCCGGACCGATCGGCGTCTTCCTCGGCGGTGTTCTCGCCGGAATCCTGCTGATGATCGCGTTCAGGCCCGGTGGGCCTCGACCGAACCGCCCGGAGCCTCCGACTGGCGAAAGCATCGAGACGACAAACAGACCCGTTATCTCTTCACCATCGGATACCCCTTCGCGTGCAACCCGATCGGGCACGCTCGTGAAAACCACGATTGCCGGAGCAACTCTGGTGTCACTGTCACTCGGTATTGCACAGACGACGGGAACCGCTGCGGCATTTCAGGACACGGCACGCGCCCAGTCGACATTCACCGCCGCAAGCGTCATAGCTCCGCGGGTCCCGAGCGCAACCTGTGCCACCACTGGCGGTCTCTTTGGTCTGTTAACGACTGTCACTCTCACTTGGACCGCGCCTAGTGGTACCGGCCCATACACATACAAAGTCATCGTTCGAAAGAACGATACGCCGACCTCGACCGTCACCGTGGACAATATCAGCAGCCTCACCACGACGATAGCCGTCGGACTCTTCGGTTTGCTTGCTGACGGTGCATATACGGCTGAGATCTATACCAAGGTCGGCACGCAGATATCGACCGCATTCTTCCCTGTTCCTATCTCCGTTGCTTCGCTTGTCGGAACCAAATGTGTCAAAGAGGGCGCACAGACCGTTCCGGCAGGGTTTGCCGCCCGCCTGGCGCCCGCCGCGGCTCCCGAAACAACGTCGACGACTACGGCCGCACCCACAACGTCGTCTGCCGGAGAAACGACAACAAGCACGTCGACCTCCGCAACAGAATCATCTCCGACACCGACGACCCCTCCTCAAACGACAACTACCGCAACCACAACCACAACCACCGAAACAACAGCAACACAGACCACGACCTTGCCGACCACAACCACAACCACCCTGCCAACTACTTCGACAACGACTGCAGTTGTCCCAGTTGGGGATCCCAGTGACTCGGGCACCTATTTCGCTGCAATAGTGACTGGCGAATCAGGCCGGTTTGCTTCGATCACCGACTCGTCGGGAACCGAGATCTTCCGCACCGCAGTTGGCCTCGACGACGAATTGCATTGGCTCACTGGCGCTGACGAATTGTGGATACTCGGATCCAGCGGACCTCGTAAGGTCAGTAAGATCGCAGGGCAGTGGACGTCCACCTCGCCCACAGGTGAACTCCCCGCTGAAATTGCTGCGCTGGTGAGCAAATGAAGAAACAGTGGAAAGGCGCCCTGGCGGCCACCGCGGCGATTGCGGTTCTTCTCGGCGGAAGTGGCACGCTTGCTTCGTGGAACGATTCCGCAACTGTGCTCTCCAAGACGGTTACTGCCGGCACCCTTTCCCTCGGACCATGCACCGTGGGACCTGGCGGACCCACTGCAACGGGGTGGTTCTATCGCAACTACGATACTGCCCCCTATACAGCGATCCCAGACATCTCGACCTTCCGAACCTTTCCCGGCCAGGACGTCTATTACTCCTGCAATTCAAAAGTATCCGCCACCGGTCCTCGCCTGCGGGCCGACGTAGTCGCACAGACCGGAACAATCGGCGGCGCCCTGGCGCCGTACTTGGACGTGAACGTCTTCCTGTCCGACAGCGCCAACGCGGACATCACAGACTTCACGAGCGACTACAACGGACAGGTCATCAACGTCATCGTTCTGTTCCAGTTCATGCGGAGCAATGACAACGGTGGTCAGAATCAGAGCGTTTCGATTCCGTCGTTCAAGCTGGTCACGCAACAACAACCGATCGGATAACACAAAATCGCTCTGTTCGTCTGAGTGCACGAACAGAGCGATTTGGTCTTGCGTCGACAACTAGCCGAGGGCTCGCTTCAGATCAGCCAACAAATCGACAGTGTCTTCGAGCCCGACGGACAGACGCACAACGCCGTCTGTAAGACCCACTGCTGCACGGCCTTCCGGACCCATGGCCCGGTGCGTCGTGGTCGCGGGGTGGGTGATCAAGGACTTGGAGTCACCGAGGTTGTTCGAGATGTCGATGACGCGCAGGCCGTTGAGAACCTCGAACGCCCGCTTCTTGCCCTCGCCGTCAGGCGCATTGAGCTCGAACGTGACAACTGTTCCGCCGCCGCTCATTTGAGCCTTCGCGAGTTCATGCTGCGGGTGCGAAGTCAGGTACGGATACTTGACCCACTTGACGCCCGGGTGCGCTTCGAGGAATTCGGCGATCTCGAGGGCCGACGCCACAGAGTGCCGGATACGAACCGGCATGGTCTCGAGGCCCTTGAGCAACGTCCAGGCGTTGAACGGGCTGAGCGCAGGTCCGGTGTGCCGCATCAGTTCCCGAACGGGACCGCTGATGTACTCCTCGGTTCCGAGGATCGCACCACCGAGGACGCGGCCCTGACCGTCGATGTGCTTGGTGCCGGAGTACACCACGACGTCGGCGCCCAAGTCCAAGCTTCGCTGCAGGAGCGGCGTCGCAAAGACGTTGTCCAGGACTACCTTTGCACCGGCGGCATGAGCGAGTTCGGATACGCGTCGTACGTCCACCAAAGATTGCATGGGGTTGGACGGTGTCTCGAAGAATACTGCCGTGGTCGGTACCGACAGCGCTTCTTCCCACTGCGCATTGTCTTCACCGTCGACAAAAACAACCTCGACTCCCCAGCGCGGGAGGATTTCGTTGCAGACGACAAAGCAGGAACCGAAGAGGCTGCGAGCAGCGACCAATCGGTCACCGTTGCCCAGCAGTGCTCCCAACGCCGTGAATACGGCGGACATTCCGCTGGCCGTCGCAAAGCACGCCTCTGCGCCTTCGATGAGGCGCAGACGCTCTTCGAACATCTTGACCGTCGGGTTGCCGTAGCGGGAGTAGACAAAATGGTCTACTTCGCCGGTAAAGGCTTGTTCGGCGGCTTCTGCACTCTCGTAGACAAATCCGGAGTTGAGGAACAGTGCTTCGGAGGTTTCCTCGAAGCCCGTTCGCATCAATCCGCCGCGGACACCGAGCGTGCCAAGACCTACGTCGTCCGGCAACGCTCGTTGAAATGCGCCGCCCTGGGGAATTCCGCTCACTGCTGCCTCCACGGCAGGCCGATGGCCCGCCAACCTACAACTCCACGATGTCCGTCGGCATCCAAACCGCCTTCGAACCCGTCGAGCACGTTGTACGACGGACCGATGCCCGCCGCTGTCGCACTTTCTGCGGCCCCGATCGATCGCTGACCGGATCGACACAGGAAGATCACGGGTTTCCCGGAGCCGGGAACAACACCGGATTCCTTCAACTCGTCGACGAAGTTGTCGTTGCGTGCACCGTTGGGGTAGCTCACCCATTCGATCTGCACAGCCGAGTTGCCGAGGGACGTGACGTCGGGGATACCGACGTACTTCCACTCTGCGTCGGTGCGCACGTCGACGAGCACTGCCTCGGGGTTTTCGCGGAGCAGCTCCCAGGCTTGCTCCGGCGTCAGATCGCCTGCGTAACTCACGTTGTCCATGTTTTCACAAGACCGGATTGTGTGGGCGATCAGGTGCAGATATCCCAGCCTTCACCGTCGCGCGTGAGTGTCCAGACCTCGACGCGCTGATCCTGGCCGCCACCGGAGAGCCGAACATCGACAGTCGCGCGGTCGCCGCTGACCACAGATTCGTTGATGCCCTGCATCTCGACGTCACCTTCGGTATCGGCGAGTGGTCCGGTCTCCGGATCGAAGTTTGTGCAGGTAAGGCTCTGGAGCGTCTTGGTGTCGTTCTCGTTGTGAGCTGCGACGTAGTCCGCGACCACACGGCTGATGCGGTCCTCTTCGCTGACGTTTTCCTCAGCCGGGGACATCCAGGACGAAATGAAGATTCCGCCGAGGATCAGCGCGACAATTGCCACTGCCAGGATGAACGGCCCGGCCGATGCTGTCTTGCTTTCGGAATTGCCGGAATCGTCGCGCTGGTCATTCATGAAACCAATACTCCCCCACAAGCTCAGCTTGTGGCCCGTCAAGTAGCGGACCCCTACCGCTTCGAACCGCACTTGCAGGAGAATTGAAAGAAAGAAACGGTTTACCGACGCCCGTTGGGGTGAAAGTGTGAACCGGGTCGAACCGCAAACACTCCACGGTGCTTAGGTTCGGCTAAATTGGATACTTGTCGATACGTTGTCCGAACTTCGAAGAAGGTAGCTGTCTTTACGATGACTGACTCCAACCGCCCACTCCGGGTCGCGATCGTCGGCGCCGGCCCCGCCGGCATCTACGCCGCCGATGCCCTCATGAAGTCCGATACCGCAGTCTCCGGCCGCGGTGTCAGCATCGACCTCTTCGAGCGCATGCCAGCGCCCTTCGGTCTCATCCGCTACGGCGTCGCACCTGATCACCCGCGCATCAAGGGCATCATCACCGCCCTGCACAAGGTCCTCGACAAGCCGCAGGTCCGCCTCCTCGGCAACATCGACTACGGCACCGACATCACCCTCGACGACCTCCAGTCGTTCTACGACGCCGTCATCTTCTCCACCGGCGCCAATGCCGACCGCGCCCTCGGCATCCCGGGCATCGACCTCGACGGCAGCTACGGCGCCGCCGACTTCGTCTCCTGGTACGACGGCCACCCCGACGTCCCCCGCGAATGGCCCCTCACCGCAGAGAAGGTCGCCGTCCTCGGCGTCGGCAACGTCGCCCTCGACATCGCCCGCGTCCTCGCGAAGACCGGCGACGAACTGCTCCCAACGGAGATCCCCGCCAACGTCTACGAGGGTCTCAAGAACAACAAGGCCATCGAGGTACACGTCTTCGGACGACGCGGCCCCGCGCAGGCCAAGTTCACCCCTCTCGAACTGCGTGAGCTCGACCATTCCCCGACCATCGAGGTCATCGTCGACCCCGAGGACATCGACTACGACGAGGGCTCCGAGCAGGCTCGCCGCAACTCCAAGCAGGTCGACATGGTCGCGAACACGCTGCAGGACTGGGCAATCCGCGACGTCGGAAACCGCCCGCACAAGCTGTTCCTGCACTTCTTCGAATCCCCCACCGAGGTTCTCGGTGAAGACGGCAAGGTAGTGGGCCTGCGCACCGAGCGCACCGCACTCGACGGCACCGGCAACGTCAAGGGCACCGGCACCTACAAGGACTGGGATGTTCAGGCCGTGTACCGCGCCGTCGGCTACCTGTCACAGAACGTCACGCAGCTGCCGTTCGACGACCAGGCCGGCACCGTCCCCAACGACGCCGGACGCGTCGTCGCCGACGACACCGCCGAAGGCGCAGCCCGGTTCATGCCGGCCACCTACGTCACCGGCTGGATCAAGCGCGGCCCCGTCGGCCTCATCGGCCACACCAAGGGTGACGCCAACGAAACCGTCGCGAACCTCCTCGAGGACTCGGCCAACTTCACCGGCGCCGCACACCCCGACGAGAACGCCGTCATCGAATTCCTCGAAGGCAAGCAGGTGCCGTACACGACGTGGCAGGGCTGGTACCGCCTCGACGCACACGAGCGCAGCCTCGGCGAACCCGAAGGCCGCGAGCGCATCAAGGTCGTCGAGCGTCACGACATGCTGAAAGCCTCGGAGCCCGAGAAGGCATAACCACAGGCATCACAGACAGACCGGCCCGATATGACCGAAATTCGCCACGTAGCGATTCAGGTCACATCGGGCCGGTCTTCTGTTCGAGGTCATATTGACAGCGTGCAAAATGAATGACGTGTTTGACGCCCATGTTCACATCATCGACCCGCGCTTTCCGCTGGTCGAGAATCACGGTTACCTGCCCGAGCCGTTCACCGTCCCCGATTACCGGTCCAGGGTGGCGACTCTCGAGGGGCTGAGTGTGGACGGTGGAGCAGTGGTGACGGCGTCGTATCAGGGCACTGATCAGGAGTACCTCAAAACGGCACTCGCGGAACTCGGCCCCGGCTGGGTTGGCGTCACGGCACTCGGTGACGACGTCACCGACAAAGAGATAGTCGACCTCGACGCACTCGGTGTTCGCGCAGTCCGATTCAATCTCCGACGCGGCGCAACAGATCTGCGTCAACTCGCGGACCTGGCAAACCGGGCTTTCGATTTGGCCGGCTGGCACGCCGAGTTCTACGTCGACGCGACGCTACTTCTCTCGCTCGAACCAGTTTTCGCGAAGCTTCCGGCCGTGTCGATCGACCACCTGGGCATGTCGACGCGCGGCCTGCCGTATCTCCTCAACCTCGTGGACCGCGGAGTCCGAGTCAAAGCCACCGGATTCGGACGCACGACCATCTCCGACGTCGGCGACGTGCTCCGTCAAATCCACGCTGTCAATCCCCAGGCACTGATGTTCGGCACCGACCTGCCAGGCACCCGCGCCCGCCGGGCCTTCGAGATCCACGATCTCGATGTGATCGCCGACGCCGTCGGGGACGATCTTCCGGCCGTGATGGGTGGCAACGCCCGCGCCTGGTATCGGTGTGAACGAGCCAGTGCTCACGCCCGAAATGCTGCTCACTCCTGAAATCTGCTCACACGAAAACGACTGCGCCCAACCAGAGCCCGGCCGCGATCAACGCACCGAACAACTCCACCACCATGGACAACCCCACAGCTTTCACCGCGTGAAGCGTCGACGCCCACGCGATGTTGACGTTGCGCAAGCGCACGAGTTCTGCGACATACGTTCCCACGATGAATCCCAGAAACAGCCCCACCACCGGAACGACAAAAAATCCGATGATGCCGACAAGCCCGCCCACCATGACAGAGCGGTTTGGCACTCCCCCGGCACGCATTCGCTGACCGGGCCACGTGTACTTCACGACGCCCGTGATCACGAGAGCCAGCGCGGCCAGCGCGAACACCGTCCACGCGGTCGCGCCACCGGTCATCAACGCCCACACCAGAATTGCTGCCAAGATGAGCAGCGTTCCCGGAATGATCGGCACAACCACCCCGATCAAGCCGATCAGAATTGCCAGCCCGACAACAACTTCCGCAGCCGGACTCATCCGACGGGGCGAACCTTCGACGCCGCCTCGCGTGCACGGGAGCGAGCCGTCTCGACATCTGCGGCAGTGGAGACGGCAACGCCCATCCGTCGACGCGTGAAACTTTCCGGCTTGCCGAACAACCGAATGTCGGTCTCGGGCACCGCGAGAGCCTCTGCGACGCCGTCGAATCCGATTGCCTGCGCTTCGACGCCGCCGTAGATGACGGCTGAAGCACCAGGTGAGGTGAGCGTCGTGTCGACGGGGAGCCCCAGGATGGCGCGGGCGTGCAATTCGAATTCGGAGAGCCGCTGTGTGCGCAGCGTGACCAGTCCGGTGTCATGTGGACGTGGGCTCACCTCGGAGAAGTACACGTTGTCGCCCTTGACGAACAACTCGACACCGAAGATTCCGCGACCGCCAAGCGCGGACGTGACCTTCTCGGAGACCTCGCGAGCGGCCGCGAGGGCGAGCGCCGACATCTGCTGCGGTTGCCAGGATTCGACGTAATCGCCCGACTGCTGCAGGTGACCGATCGGTTCACAGAACGACGTCTCGACCTCGCCGCCACTGCCCACGGCCCGGACCGTCAATTGTGTTATCTCGTAATCGAAATCGACAAAGCCCTCTACGATGACCCGGCCGTGATTGACGCGCCCACCGGCCATCGCGTAATCCCACGCTGACTCGAGTTCGTCGGCAGTGCGCACTGTCGACTGCCCTTTGCCGGAGGACGACATGACGGGCTTGATCACGCACGGAAATCCGGTGAGTTCGGTGGCAGCCCGAACCTCGTCGAGTGAATTCGCGAATGCATACGGCGAGGTGGGCAAGCCCAGTTCCTCGGCTGCAAGCCGCCGGATACCTTCGCGGTTCATGGTCAGCTGTGTTGCCCTGGCCGTCGGAATGACTACGGTCTCACCCCGCGCTTCGACGACGGCCAGCGCGTCGGTCGCGATTGCCTCGATCTCGGGCACCACAAAATGCGGCTTCTCCAGTTCGATCACGGCCAGCAGTGCATCGGGATCGGTCATGTCGACGGTGTGAGCCCGGTGCGCAACCTGGTGCCCGGGTGCGTCCGGGTACCGATCCACTGCAATAACCTCGACGCCCAATCGCTGCAACGCGATGACAACTTCCTTGCCCAGTTCACCCGATCCCAACATCATCACTCTGATCGCGTTCTCGGCGAGCGGAGTGCCGAATCGGAGTGGAAGCGAGGAAGGGTCCGAGGGCGCCGAAAGGTCCGACGGCGTTGAATCAGGCTGCATGGCTGCGACTATATGCCAATCCCGATGCAGGTCAGCGTGTCCAGAGGACGCGATGGCGGAACTCACGCGGTTCTGGTGATCCGCTCAGACACGACGCCACTCACGATGTCACTAACGTTCTGGGCTTTCACGACATTTCGGCCTGCATGCTTGGCTTCGTACAGGGCTGCGTCGGCGGCGACCATCAGCGACGCCAAGGTGGGTGTCGCGTCATCTGTCCAAGCGAGTCCGATACTGACGGTGCTGTCATGCCCGGATCGTGCCGAGTCGTGGACCTGAGCATGTCGGATCTCTTCGGCGACTTCGGTCGCACGGGCGAAACTGGAACCGGTGAGCAAGACCGCGAACTCCTCACCGCCGAGTCGACCGACCAGATCGGTATCGGAGACGCGTTCTGCCATCCGGGCACCGAAATCGGCGAGAACACTGTCGCCGACCATGTGCCCGTATGTGTCGTTGACGGCTTTGAAGTGGTCGAGATCGAGCATCAGCAATCCGATAGGCAACGCCGTCTGCGTTGCCTGTTGGAGTCGTTCTTCGGCCTGACGCAGGAAAGGCCCGCGCGAGAGGACTCCGGTGAGAGAGTCGTATTCGACTGCGCGGAACAGCTCACGCTCGGCAGCCCGACGCTCCTGCG
Organism: Rhodococcus sp. AD45-ID; assembly: GCF_003023755.1. Lineage (NCBI taxonomy): Bacteria > Bacillati > Actinomycetota > Actinomycetes > Mycobacteriales > Nocardiaceae > Rhodococcus > Rhodococcus sp. AD45-ID. Next base: position 1,313,312 of record NZ_PYHL01000001.1, read on the forward strand.
TCGCACACGCCACAGCGATGGGGCCCAACGCAACCAGAGTGACCGCTATCGACGTGATCACCGCCTCGTTCACGTTTGCGCCACTCTGTTCCCCGAGAGCCAGCCTGCCGGCGTCGGCCATCATGAGCGACCACACCGACCACACTGCCGAAACCAACGCAGTACTCGGAACCGAAATCCGGGTAGCGCACCACAACAGCGCGGGGATGGGCAGGAGAAGGGCAATCGGCCCCTCGATGCTGAGCGCGATCGGCATGCAGGCGGCGGTAGCGAGCAACGGGACTGTCATGGCGAGAACTGCCCGTACAGTCGTCTTGCTGCGGATCTCCGCAATGCTGGACGGAATGGTCATGGACAGAATCAGAGGTAACACCAGCAGATAAGCCATGAACTCCGTACTGCCCCAGTGAACAAGCGTGTCGGCAAACGACTCACCTCGAAAGACCCAATCCATCAGCCCAGCTGTTGCCGCGGTAGCGCAGGCACTGAGTCCGGCGACGACAACCATCCACATCAGAGACGTTGAATCGACCAAGCGGAACGGGGTGCGTTTGAGGTAGTCGAGCAGCAACACACCAACGGTGACCCCGACCAGGTTTGCACCGTTCAACTGAATTGCCATCGAGAGCGTGTTGCCGGTCAGCAGATCAGCGCTCACATAAGCGACGGCGGCGGCAATCCACGTGGGCCACTCGATCAGAATCGGCCACCGCACCATCATTCCCAGCAGCAACGCATTGGCGCACCAGAACGTGGCGAGCAGTCCGGGCGGCCGCGTGAGAATTCCGATGAGCGCGGCAAGCAGGACAACGACAAAGACAACCAGCAGCCGCGTTACTCGGCCCATCCTTGTCATTCGTCACCTCACCGTCGCTCCAGAAAAGGCGTATCGGGCGACTGCCAAATCTTATCGTCACGTTCAGACCACATTGCCCTCTGACCGATGACGCGGTCAGAGGGCAATGCGAAGTGACCGACCATCACAGTACCGAGGACTCGGCACCTGATAGGTCTTGTTAGCGGTTGGTCTTATTCAGCAGATCCGCTGGATCCCGAGGATCCCGAGTCGCCCTCGAGCGAAGAGGTGTCTACCGACTTGAGGAAAACGCCGAGTGCTGTGAGCAGAGGTCCGAGTGCGCTGAGTGATCCGAACATAGGAGTTCTCCTGGTGCGTAGAGGTGATGTGAAATGTTCAGCGACGTTTCGGCCGCAGGCGGTGACCGAACAGTCTGGGAACTCATGCCACAGGGGTGAAATATGCGGTCGCCCCCCTGCGACATCCCGTGCTGTGATGCAGCGCACTAATTAGCGCTGACAGCATTTATAGACCGCAGAAACGTACTTGTCTAGCTACCGTGTGGCTACTACCAAAGACTCGAAGTAACACCTGTCATCAAAACCGCAGATCAAGACGGCAATCCAGTGCCAATTAGAGTAGAGATTGTGATGTGCATCACAGCAGAAATGCAGAAAGTGCGGCTCGCAGTCAATTGCGAGCCACACTTTCGGGCAAACGGGACTTACTTCTCAGACCTACTTCTCAGCGGCCGAGCCGGTTCCCGGAGTGAGCGAGCCACCGCCGATAGCCGTGAGCAGGTCCTTGAGAACCGGGAAGAGGTTCTTGATAACGGCGCTGAATTCTTCTTGCGAACCCATGTCGGTTCCTCTTTTCTCAGAAATGCAGTTGATGAATCGGAAAGGCTGGAGAAATTACTCGGCAGCCGAACCGGTCGAACCCGAAGAATCTGCCGATCCGGCGTTCAGCTTGGTCACCAAAGCGAGAACGCTTTTGAGGAAGGCGTCGAGATTCCGGATCGAGGTCATGTGACTACTCCTGTGTCGTTACGAAAGATTGCCGTGCGCGCGAACGTCAGGAGTTCGAGCTGGCGGAATCGAGGCCCTGGATGGTCTTGAGCATGTTCACCAGCGGAAGGAGCTTGAGCAGACTCCAGCCCATACCGTTTGCCTCGAGAAGGTTTTCGACCGAACCCATAACTGAACTCCTTGCGTGAGATTTATGACGTGGCGCACATTTGAACCGCCGAGAGCCTTTGTAGTCAGGAGAAATACATACGTCCAGTTTGTTTAAGGACAAAGACTCGCGTGACAGTTCGCGGTGATCTGTAAAGCCCCAGATCAAGACATGTGACTCGAACTCAACTTCAAATTCAAATGTGATCGACATCACAATTGATTGGGACAAAAGGCCGCAAAGGTAAGAGTCGGTGCCCGCACCGACCGCGATCTGTCATACCGTGTGCATGTGATCAATCCTGAACGCGTGGCAACCAGATCGGGATCGCCGTGTTAGCAAAACTGCTCAAGGCGTACCTGCCGCCGTACCGCTGGTTGCTCGCAGGAGTATTGGCGCTGCAACTTTTCGGTGCCATTGCGTCGCTGATCCTGCCGACCCTGAATGCCCGAATCATCGACGACGGCGTCGCCCGCGGTGATACCGGATTCATCATGTCGACCGGCGGAATCATGCTGATGGTCTCGTTGGCGTCGATCATCGCCTCGGTCGCGTCGACGTATCTGGCGGCAAAGTCCTCGATGGGATTCGGTCACGACGTCCGGGCCGCCGTCTACAAGGCCGTCGGCAGTTTCTCCGACCGTGAATTCTCCGGTTTCGGCGCCCCGACACTGATCACCAGAAATACCAACGACGTCCTCCAGATCCAGACGCTGGTGATGCTGACGTCGTCGATGCTCGTCAGCGCACCACTCATGTGCATCGGCGGCATAGTCATGGCGCTACGCGAGAATCTGCAGATGTCGTGGCTCCTGACCATTTCGGTGCCACTACTCGGCATCACCGTCGCAGTGGTCGTCGCCCGCCTCATTCCGCACTTCCGGACCATGCAGGCCCGCATCGACAAGATCAACCGCGCACTGCGTGAACAGCTCACCGGTATGCGCGTGATTCGCGCGTTCGTTCGCGAACCCGACGAAACCATGCGCTTCGATCAGGCCAACAAGGAACTGGCGGACACGGCCCTGCTCATCGGTCGATACCAAGCCGTTCTCCTGCCGACGGTCATGCTGATCGCGAACCTGACCGGCGTTGCGGTCATGTGGTTCGGTGCCCACCTCGTGAACACCGGTGACATGCAGATCGGTCAGATCAGCGCGTTCCTCGCGTACGTCATGCAAATTCTGATGTCCGTCGTGATGGCAACAATGTTGGCCGTCGTGATTCCACGGGCCGCCGTCTGCGCCGACCGCATCACCGAAGTGATCGACACGAAGCCATCGGTCCCGGCACCGTCCCAACCGCTGCGCCCCACCAACCCTTACGGCGTCGTGGAGTTCGGCGGAGCCGGATTCAGCTACCCCGGTGCCGAGACTCCGGTTCTGAGCGGTGTGACGATGCGCTGTCTACCTGGGACCGTCACCGCGATCGTCGGCAGCACCGGCAGCGGAAAATCCACCCTCGTCTCCCTCATCCCCCGGCTCTTCGACGTCACAGCCGGCGCGGTTCTGATCGACGGCCTCGACGTCCGCGGCTGGGATCAGGACGAACTGTTCACCAACTTCGGGTACGTCCCACAAAAGACCTACCTGTTCGCCGGCACGGTCGCCACCAACATCCGGTACGGAAATCCGTCAGCCACCGACGACGACATCTGGGCTGCACTCGCCGTCGCGCAAGCCGACGGCTTCGTCCGGGAACTTCCGCAGGGTCTGGAATCCCCGATAGCGCAAGGTGGATCGAATCTCTCCGGTGGCCAGCGGCAGCGCCTGGCCATCGCCCGAGCCGTCGTCCGCCGACCGCGGATCTACATTTTCGACGATTCCTTCTCCGCCCTGGACATGCACACCGACGCGGCCGTTCGCGCAGCGCTGCGCGCGATTACGACGAACAGCACCGTCATCGTCGTCGCGCAACGCGTGTCTTCGATCATCGACGCCGACCAGATCATGGTCCTCGAAGACGGCGCTCCCGTCGGACTCGGCGACCACAACTTCCTGCTGGCCAACTGCCCGACGTACCAAGAGATCGTGGCCTCCCAGATTCCCGCGGAGATGAGCGCATGACCATTCCGCAAGGCCCAAATTTCGGTCCGGGCAATCGTCAGTATTTCGACGACGCTCCTACCGTCGTATTTGCCAAGATCCCCGCGGAGCCGGACACAGCGCCGCCTGCCGAACCTGCGCCACAGTACGGTCAGCCCCTGTACGGTCCACCCCAGTACGGTCCGCCCCAGGACGATCCGCAACAATCCGGACCACCGCCTGTCGAACCGCCACCCGGCGACGAGCCCAAGCCCGATGCCCCGGCGCCGAAGCCCGCGTCCACCACACCGGCGACCAAACCCAAGCAGTTCAAAGCCACGATGAAACGGCTGTTGGGCCTGTTGAAGCCGCACAAGATCGCGGTATTCGTCGTGGTGCTCTCCACGATCGGCAGTATCTCGCTCTCCGTCGCGGTACCCAAGATCCTCGGTCACGTCACCGACCTCATCTTCGCCGGATTCATCGGCAAGAGCCTGCCGGCCGGTATCAGCCGTGACGAGGCCGCGGAAGCGATTCGCGCATCCGGTAATTCGACGTTCGCTGATCTGGTTCAGAACTCAGCCGACGTCGTCCCCGGCGTCGGGCTGAACTTCGACGCCATCGGCAAGGTCATCCTCGTCGCCATCGGTGTGTACGTGATGGCGTCGCTGCTCGCCTGGGTGGAGGCGTTCCTGCTCAACATCATCGTGCAGAAAACGATCTACAAGTTGCGTGCGGAGGTCGAAGCGAAGATTCACCGACTTCCGTTGCCGTACTTCGACAGGACGCCTCGCGGTGAAGTTCTCAGCCGCGTCACCAACGACATCGACAACGTCTCGTCGACCCTGTCCCAAACTCTGACGTCGCTGCTGACCTCGGTGCTGACGGTCGTCGGCGTCCTCACCATGATGTTCGTCATCTCGCCGATGCTCTCGCTGATCGCACTCATCGCTGTTCCCGTGTCGGTCGTGTTGGTTGCCCGTGTCGCCAAGCGCGCGCAGGTTCTGTTCAAAGCGCAATGGGAAGAAACCGGCAAGATCAACGCGCAGATCGAAGAGACCTACAGCGGCCGCGATCTGGTGCGCGTCTACGGGCATCAGATCGAGGCCGAGCGCGAATTCGCGGTACAGAACAAGAAACTTCTCGACGCATCGTTCGGCGCACAGTTCCTGTCCAGCCTGATCATGCCCGTCATGAACTTCGTCGGAAACATCACCTACGTACTGCTCGCAGTGGTGGGTGCCCTGAAGGTGGCCAGCGGCAACATGTCCCTCGGCGACGTCCAGGCGTTCATCGTCTACTCCCGCCAGTTCAGCTCACCGCTCACCCAGATCGCCTCGATGTCGTCGAGTCTGCAGTCCGGGGCCGCGTCGGCGGAACGCGTCTTCGAACTGCTCGACGAACCCGAGCAGACTCCGGACATCGCGAACCCCGTCCTCCCCGAGCAGGCCGGCCGTCACCGCACCGTCGGCACCGTCGTGTTCGAGAACGTCTCGTTCCGGTACGACAAGGACGTCCCGCTCATCGAGAACGTCAACCTCACTGCCGAGTCCGGACAGACCGTCGCCATCGTCGGTCCCACCGGCGCAGGCAAGACCACGTTGGTGAACCTCATCATGAGGTTCTACGAAGTCGACTCCGGCCGGATCACCATCGACGACGTCGACATCGCACACATGCGGCGCGCCGACCTCCGCTCGCACGTCGGCATGGTCCTGCAGGACACGTGGTTGTTCGGCGGCACCATCCGCGAAAACATCGCATACGGACGCATCGGTGCCAGCGAAGCCGAGATCCAAGCGGCAGCCCGGGCGGCGTTCGCGGACCGCTTCATCCACACCCTGCCCGACGGCTACGACACCGTGCTCGACGAGGAAGCGTCCAACATCAGTTCGGGCGAGAAGCAGCTCATCACCATCGCCCGCGCCTTCCTGTCCGAGCCGTCGCTGCTGATTCTCGACGAGGCGACCAGCTCGGTCGACACTCGCACGGAACAGCTTGTCCAGCACGCTATGTCGGCACTGCGAGCCGGTCGCACGAGCTTCATCATCGCGCACCGTCTGTCCACGATTCGCAATGCGGATCTGATCGTGGTCATGGAGGCCGGCCAGATCGTCGAGCAAGGCACACACGATCAACTCATCGCCCACGGCGGAGCGTACTTCCGCCTCTACAACGCTCAGTTCGAAGGCGCCGCCGTCTAGTGACCGACGCCTCCCTGCGTAGACACCGTGCCCCGGAGCACACCTGATCGATCCGACAGGTTACCGTCGGGTCAGAAGTGTTGTCGCCGTCTGAATTGGGAGTTCGTGTGTCTGCAGAAACTGTGGAGAAGAAGGGCCCGCTCGCGGGCATTCGGATCGTGGAATTCGCTGGATTGGGACCGGGACCGCACGCAGCGACTCTGCTCGCCGACATGGGCGCCGACATCGTCATCGTGCAACGCGCAGGCCAGATTCCTCAGGACGCCAACGCCTCCGACCAGATCAAGCGAGGCCGTCGTGTCGTCGAAGCCAACCTCAAGGATCCCGAGGATGTCGCGAAGGTCCTGAACCTGGTCGATCGCGCCGACGTTGTCATCGAAGGCTTCCGTCCCGGCGTCATGGAACGTATGGGGCTCGGACCCGACGTGCTGTTGGAGCGCAACCCTCGTCTCGTCTTCGGGCGTATGACGGGCTGGGGCCAGGAAGGCCCCCTCGCGAGCGCCGCCGGCCACGACATCAACTACATCTCCCTCACCGGCGTCCTCAACGCCATCGGTCGCAAGGGTGAGCGTCCCGTTCCGCCGCTCAACATGGTCGGCGACTTCGGTGGCGGTTCCATGTTCCTGATCTTCGGCATCCTGTCCGCCCTGGTCGAGCGTTCGATCTCCGGTAAAGGCCAGGTAGTCGACGCGGCCATGGTCGACGGCACCCTCGCTTTGTCCCACATGATGTGGGCGTTCCGTGGCCGCGGCGTCTGGTCCGACGAGCGCGGTGTCAACCTCCTCGACACCGGTGCGCCGTTCTACGACACCTACGAGACCTCCGACGGCAAGTACATGGCCGTCGGTTCCATCGAGCCGCAGTTCTACGCCCTGCTGCTCGAAGGCCTCGAACTGGATCCCTCGACGCTTCCGCATCAGATGGATTCCAGCAAATGGGACGACATGAAGGCACTCTTCACGGAGAAGTTCCTGTCCAAGACTCGCGACGAGTGGGCCAAGATCTTCCTCGGCACCGACGCGTGCGTCTCGCCGGTACTGACCTTCGCGGAAGCACCGTCGAACGAGCACATCGCAGCGCGCGGCTCGCTCATCGAACTCGACGGCGTCACCCAGCACGCACCGGCACCGCGTTTCTCCCGCACCCCGGCGAGCGTTCCGTCGCCGCCGGCGCGCGAGGCGACGGATATCGACACGGTCTGGACCTAGGGCCTTCGGCCCTGTGTTGACCTAGGGCCTTCGGCCCCGCGCGCCTTTCTGGTAGTTCCGGCTACCACAAAGGCGCACAGGGCGTCAGCCCAATCGGTAGAACCGCAAGAACTCGTGCTCGATCGGCAGCACATCCACTCGCTCGAAACCTGCTGCCAGGGCAAAACTTTCGAGTGTCGACTTACGCATGACCGTTCCCGTCCCGACGCTTCCGGGGTGGGAGAGACTGTCCGGCAGGCAGCAAGTCAGCGAATACCCGTAGAGCAGTTGCTCCACCTGCCCGGCATTGGGATCGAAAGAACTCGCTGTGCGCTCGTCCATGACGATCACCGGTGCGCCGGGCCGCGCGATCGACCGGGCGGTGGACAAAAACCCGACCGGGTCCGGCACGTCGTGCAGACATTCGAACGCAAAAACAGCGTCGTAGGTACCCGATTCCACCCGCTCCTGCTCAGGGGCTTGGCCGGCCACATCGACCAACGAGAAATGCACACGGTCGTCGACGCCGTAGTCGCTCGCATGCCGGCGCGCCGCAGCCACAGACGCCGCGTCCACGTCGAAGCCGTGAACCTCGACTTTCGGGTATCCGATAGCCAGTGCCACCGAAGACCATCCCTCCCCCATTCCGAGATCCGCGACCTTCGCCCCGTCGGTCAACGTGGTGTGCAGATCCGGAATGATCGGCAAGAATTCCTGGCACAACTGGCGCAGGAACATCGGGCGGTTCAGCAACGCCTGCCCCTCGCGCGCGTCAACGCCCATGGACTCCCAGGTCACCCCGCCGCCGTGGCGATACGCGTCGAGCAGTCTGGGCATCGACGTTGTCGTCGCCACGAACAATCGGGCCATCGGCGCCACATACAGCAGACTCTCTGGATCTACGAGTACTGCGGCGTGTGCTGCGGACAACGTATATCGACGGTCGGCATCCGTATTGACGTCCAAGTACCCGGCCACAGCCTGCTGTTCCAGCCATTCGCGGGCATACCGTTCCACGGTTGCCGTCCGGTCAGCCAGTTCCGTCGACGTGAGGGGCCCGAAGTCAGCCAACGCGCGATACCAGCCCAGCCGATCTCCGAGGTAGACCGCTTGCAGTTCTGCCGCGCCGATCGCGGCCGCGAACATCCGTTCCGCCAATGCCTCCGATTCGCTGACGCCTTCTGCCCCGGCGCCCCCTGCCCCAGCTCCCTCTGCACTGACCCCTTCGACGGTTGCCATCGAAACCTCCTGGATTCACCTTGGTTTCCAGGTGGGTACCCGCGCGAGCGCAGGCTAGCCGCTCAGACGACGACGAGGCGTTGGTCTGCAGCGTCCCGATCGGTCGCAAGGGTGTCGTATGCAGCGGCGATGGACGCAACTCCGCGGATCAGATCTTCCGACGAACGTGCGTAGGGCACACGGATGAACCGCTCGAAAGCACCTTCGACGCCAAATCTCGGGCCGGCTGCGAGGAGCACTCCGAAGTTGGGCGCCACCGCCGCCAAGGCAGTCGACACGGGTGCCGACATGCGCATCCATACCGACATTCCGCCCGAGCCGATCGTGGGGCTCCAGTCCGGGAGTCGCTCGGCTACCGCGTCGAGCAGAACCGATCGTTGCTCGCGCAGGACCGCGCGACGCTCGTCGAGCAGCGAGTGGTCGTCGGCGAGGAGGTATGCCGCGGCAAGCTGATCCATGACCGGGGTACCGAGGTCGACAGCCGCGCGAGCGCCCACCAGCTGGGTGATCAGTGCGGGGTCGGCCCGAATCCAGCCGACGCGCAAGCCGCCCCACAGTGACTTCGCGGTGGAACCGAGGGTTACGACATCCGTCTTGGCGGCGCCGCGTCCGTGCGCTGCCACCGGAGCGGGCGGCGGCGCATCGAGCCACAGGTCCACCATGGTCTCGTCGACGACAAGCGTCATCCGGGTCTCGTGGGCGATCTTGGCAAGCTCCGCGCGCCCGGCGGAATCCATGCACAGACCCGTCGGATTGTGGAAGTCCGGAATCAGGTAGGCCATGCGGGCAGCGGTTTGCCTTGCGGCACTGCGGATTCCGTCGAGATCCCAGGCTCCGGCGGCGGCAAACTCCGGGCGCACCGGAACCGGAACGGGCCTGGCCCCGTTGCGCCGAATCGCTTCCAGCGCATTGGGATACGTGGGGTGATCCACCAGTACCCGTTCGCCGGGAGAGGTGAGCACCGACAACAACAACCGCAAAGCGTGCTGGGCGCCGGAGGTCACCATGATCTGCTCGGGCGTCGTAGGCAAGCCGCGTGCGGTGTAACGACGCGCGATGACGTCCCGCAGTTCTGCGATGCCGATCGGCTCCATGCCGTGAGTGGGCAGGAACTGCGGAAGTGACTCCAGCGCAGACGCATACGCCTGCTGCACCTGCTCGGCCGGGGCAGCCATCGCGGCATAACTGAGATCGACGACGGCACCGCTCGGGCCGGGTTGGTGCTGGCGGAACATCAAGCCGTTCGGCCGCGCACCGGCAGGCAACGCCACGGTGCTGCGCGAACCCTGACGGCTGATCAGATAGCCCTCGTCCCGCAGAACCGAGTACGACGACGTGATCGTTGTGCGGCTCAGTTCGAGCACGGTTGCGAGTTCACGCTCGCTCGGCAGAGCCACGCCCAACGGAACGCGCCCGTCGTGCACGAGTAAGCGAATACCGTCGGCCAGTGCGCGGTAGGCGGGCCGTCGTCCCGATTCCTCCTGCCAGGACCCGAGATCACGCGCAAGGGAACGGGCACCGAGAACTCGAGTCATCATGCGGTCCAGTATCGAGTACTTGGCTATGTAATTCAATACCAGTGGACCTGATGATGAGCTTATGACTACCTTCGCAACGCTTATCGGCATCGGACTCTTTGTGGCCGTCGTGTACTTTTTTGCGCCCGCAGAAGGTGAAGGTACATACATTCGAGTGGAACAGTTTCGCCTGGCAGCACCGCTCGGCGGCATCTTCGGCGAGGTCGGCGAACGGTCCGAGAACAACTCTGTCGGACCCCCGTGCCATTGTGATGAGGGGGAAGAATTCACTGATCTCAGTCCAGTTCGATAAAACTGGACTCTTTCTGCTCGAAGAAAGGCGCAGATGCCTGAATCCAAGATGTCCGAATCCAAGAAGATTCTTTACATCGACCTCGACAACACCCTCGTCAACTTCCAGTCCGGCATCGATCGCCTGACCGACAATGTGCGAAAGAAATTCGAAAACGACCTCGACGAAGCCCCACACATCTTCTCGCGTATGGATCCCCTCGACGGCGCGATCGACGCGTACCACCAACTTGCGCGGCAGTTCGACACCTACATCCTGTCGACTGCGCCCTGGAAGAACGCAACCGCGTGGCACGACAAGGTCTTGTGGGTCCAGGAACACCTCGGACTGGAAGAAGGCAGCGTCGCGTACAAGCGGTTGATCCTCTCGCACCACAAGCACCTCAACCGAGGCGACTTCCTCGTCGACGATCGCGGAGCCAACGGCGCAGACAGGTTCGAGGGCGAGTGGATCAAGTTCGGCACCACCAAGTTTCCCGATTGGACGACGGTCACCGAATACTTGTCGAAGCGAGCCTGAAACACGAAATCCCCGCTCCTACTTGAAAGGAACGGGGATTTCGACAAACAATTCCTAGCGGATGACCTCGCGGCGGACGATCGTCTCGTCACGGCCGGGGCCGACACCGATGCAGGACATGAACGCACCCGACAGTTCTTCGAGTCGAAGCACGTAATTCTGCGCGGCCTGCGGAAGCTCCTCGAACGTGCGAGCCTTCGAGATGTCCTCGGACCAACCCGGCATCTCTTCGTAGATAGGCTTGGCGTGGTGAATGTCGGTCTGCGACATCGGCATTTCGTCGTGACGCACACCGTCGACGTCGTATGCAACACAAATCGGTACCGTCTCGAGGCTGCTGAGCACGTCGAGCTTGGTCAGGAAGTAATCGGTGATGCCGTTGACGCGCGTTGCGTAGCGGGCGATTACGGCGTCGAACCAACCGGTGCGGCGGCCACGACCGGTGGTGACACCGACCTCACCGCCCTTGTCGGCCAGGTACACACCGAACTCGTCGAACAGTTCCGTCGGGAACGGGCCCGAGCCGACGCGTGTGGTGTACGCCTTCAGGATTCCGAGAACAGTGGTGATCTTGGTGGGGCCGATGCCCGAACCAACCGCTGCGCCACCGGAAGTGGGGTTGGACGACGTCACGTACGGGTACGTGCCGTGGTCGACGTCGAGCAGCGTTCCCTGTGAACCCTCGAGCAGGACGGTCTCGCCGCGCTCGAGAGCGAGGTTGAGTTCGAGTCGCGTGTCCGAGATGCGGTGCTTGAAGCCCTCCGCCTGCGTCAGAACTTCTTCGACAACCTGCTGGGGATCAAGAGCCTTGCGGTTGTAGATCTTGACCAGCACCTGGTTCTTGAATTCGAGTGCCGCCTCGACCTTCTGGGTCAGGATCTTCTCGTCCAGGACATCCGCTGCGCGTACGCCGACGCGAGCGATCTTGTCCTGGTAGCACGGGCCGATTCCGCGACCGGTGGTGCCGATCTTCTTGGCACCGAGGAAGCGTTCGGTGACCTTGTCGATGGCCACGTGGTACGGCATGATCAGGTGCGCATCGGCGGAAAGCAGCAGGCGGGACGTGTCCACGCCGCGCGATTCCAGGCCCGCGAGTTCGGTGAGCAGCACTCCCGGGTCCACCACGACGCCGTTTCCGATGACATTGGTGACGGCCGGTGTGAGGATTCCGGACGGGATGAGGTGCAGTGCGAATTTTTCACCGTTCGGCAGAACTACGGTGTGTCCGGCATTGTTGCCGCCCTGGTATCGCACGACCCACTGAAGCTGCTCGCCCAGTAGATCTGTAGCTTTGCCCTTACCTTCGTCGCCCCACTGGGCGCCGATCAGGACGATTGCCGGCATGACGTTGTCTCCTACGGTCGACGTGCAGCAGTTGTCCCGCCGCATTGGTACTGCCTGAATCCGCGCACTCTTGTGCAGCCGAGCTGTTGCAGTGACCGAAGGAGAAGTCTAGCCCAGAGCACACGATCAAACCCTTCGGTCCAGAAATCGGCTCGTTGTTGTCGCAGTTGTCGGTCTGTACCCGACGTCGCATTAGGATCGTGGTCTGCAATTCCGACGACTGTTCCCCAGCCAGGTGAGCGGTGTCGGTGGTGCAACCACCGCCGACAAAGTCATGATCGAGCTAGGAGCGCGCGTTGACCCCAGTGGTACTCAGATGTGGCGATTCACCCGTGCCTCTCCCGTTGGGCGAGGTCACGTCGTTCGCGCTGCCGGAGGTGCCCGAGAAAGACGACTTCAGTGAGGCCCTGGCACAACTGAAGGTCGTCTCCGAACCCCGCTTGATTGTGGTCGGCACGGACGCGGCGTTTGCCGCGGTGCTGACGCGACTGATGCGTCTCGAGCTATTGGACGTCGAACTCGCCTACGTCACGGAGGATCGGTCGGACGCCACCGATGCGTACAGACTGTCCACGGGCGCAAAAGCTGCCCGCGCAGCACTCAAAGGCACCGCGCACGTCGTGCCACTGATTCGCGACGACGCCGGAATAGCGCTGGTCGGCGCTGCCACGGTCACCGGCCCAGGTGGAACCGAGGAATTGATCGGTGAGGCGTATGTCGACGACAACAAACTCTTCTCGGGCACTGTGCAGGGTGTCCGGATTGTTCCGAGCCCCAAGCTGCCAGGCATCCGGGCGTCCGTTGATCGCCGCAGTCGCTGGGCTGGGCGACGGTGGCTGGAAGGTCGAGCCGTCCAACTGGGAGCGCCCGCAGCCCACCTCGTGCGCGACGGTGTTCCGAACCCCAGAGACCTCAAACGCTCGACGTTCTACCGCCACGACAAGACCTGGCTGTTGGTCCGGTGAGAACGGGCGCTGCGAGGTCAGCCGTGCGGCCTAGCCCCGTCTTCCTCGGGGTCGTGGCCGTCGCTGTCCTCGGCGGCGTTGTTGCCTGGAGTTCCGAACGAGGTTCGGTGGCCGGCGGAGCCGGGGTTTTTGTTCTTGTTGTCGCCGGTTGGGTGGTGACTCTCTGTCTCCACGAGTTTGCGCACGCTTTTATTGCGTGGCGTCACGGCGACACCGACGTCGCAGCCCGTGGATATCTGACGCTCAACCCGTTGAAATACAGCCATCCTTTGCTCTCGATCGGGCTCCCGGTGCTGTTCATAGCTCTTGGCGGTATCGGCTTGCCCGGCGGTGCGGTTTATCTGCGCACCGGGATGTTCTCGCCCAAAGTCCAGGCCCGCATCTCCCTGGCCGGTCCGGCAACCAACGCCATCGCCGCCATAGTCTTGCTTGTCGTCATACGCATTTACGGATCCGGACCAGAGCATGTGACGTTCTGGGCGGGGCTGAGTTTCCTCGCGTTCCTGCAGGTGATGGCGACCGTCCTCAACCTGTTGCCGGTTCCCGGACTCGACGGCTACGGCGCGCTCGAACCGTTCCTGAAGCCAACGACCCGAGCGCAACTCGACCAGTTCAAACCGTATGGATTACTCCTTCTGGTCGCAGTTCTCTTTGTCCCTCAGGTCAACGTGATCTTTTTCGACGCGATCTATTGGATCTTCGAACTCAGTGGGGTACCCGGGAACTACGCGGCGGCCGGCAATTCGTTGATGCGCTTCTGGACGTGACGGAGATCGCACCCTTCCGAACAACGCTGAACGCCGACATGAGAACCTGACATTTCGGTCTATTAACTTTTCAACAGGAGCACCACTGATGATTTCGGCGTCGATAGAGTGCGGCAATTCGGTGTACACCATCCGAAAGGCAGAGCTTCACGACGTAGGCACCCTGGTGGACCTTCTAGCCGACGACCCCATCGGGTCCACTCGTGAAACCACAAATCCCGACGCCCGGACGATCTACGAGAAGGCTTTCGAGAAGATCGACGCCGACGACGCACACCTGCTTGTTGTTGTCACCACCGCCGACGACAACGTGATCGGCACCGTGCAACTCACCTTCATCCCCGGACTGAGCCGGATGGGTGCAACCCGGATGCAGATCGAGGCCGTTCGGGTGCACGAGGATCACCGCAGCCAGGGAATCGGGAGCGCAATGCTGCGTTGGGCATGCGACGAGGGGGCACGCCGCGGCGCATTCCTCGCTCAGCTCACCTCCGACCAGACGAGGACAGAAGCCCACGAGTTCTACGAACGCCTCGGATTTGTCGCCTCACACATCGGGTTCAAGAAGTCCTTGAGCTAACGCACGGCTGAATATCGCCACGGAATTTCCGAACCTGCGCATGCCTGTTGGCTTCGCATCGTCTTACTGGTGATGCGAAGCAAACGCGCAGTGTTCAGTTCCGGCAGGGCCGGTTTCAGTCTCGGTGCACTGGGCCTTGGCGGGTGGTGGAGCGGCGGCGTCGTTGTTTCGGGTCGATCGCGGCCGGTGGGATGAACCACGGTTTGTGATCATCGCCCATCTTGATTTCCCAGATCCCGCGGAACCCGCTGGTGCTGTGGATCAATCGGTGGTGATTTCGGCAGAGGAGGGTGAGGTTGTCCATTACCGTCGGACCGCCCACCGACCAGGGTTTTATGTGGTGGGCGTCGCACCAAGCCGGTACGGCGTCGCAGTTGGGGAAGGCGCAGCCTTTGTCCCGAGCGATCAACGCGGTGCGCTGCTCGGGTGTGACGAGACGTTTGTGCGGGGTCGCATCGAGCGGTGCGCCGTTGCCGTCCATCAGGACGGTGGAGAGCATGCAGTCGCAGGCGAGCATCCGGGTCAGGCTCACACTGAGTGGTCCCATCCACGGCATGTACCCGACATCGAGATCCTCGACATCAGGCTCATCGAAATCCGCCGCGACATCGCTGCGCATGGTCGCGCATTCCCGATGCTCGGCAAGATCTTTCGCGGTGATATGCACATTCACATGCGGACG
The DNA here is from genome assembly GCF_003023755.1 of Rhodococcus sp. AD45-ID. Taxonomy (NCBI): domain Bacteria; kingdom Bacillati; phylum Actinomycetota; class Actinomycetes; order Mycobacteriales; family Nocardiaceae; genus Rhodococcus; species Rhodococcus sp. AD45-ID. The sequence goes on from NZ_PYHL01000001.1 coordinate 1,328,625, forward strand.
CTGACCACCGTCAACACCGGTGACGGCATTGTCGAGGTACCGGCGAATCAGTTCAGTGAAGGCATCCGCGGTTCGTTTGGCAGCCGACCGCTGATCCGGGGTTCCGTCCGCAGCCGGTTTCGGCATCGACAACCCCGAGAGAGCCGACAACAACATTTCGCCGGTCAACGCGTCGAAATCGCCCTTGATCGCGACCCGACCGTTCAACGTCGGCGAAATCCGCAAGACATTGAGATCATCGTCCTCACCGGGCGGGGTGTCGTCGGATTCGAATATCCGCTCCAGGACCGCAATCGCATAGCGGAGTTTGATGGTGGTCGCCTCCACCCCGGATGCAGCAGCCAACAGAGTCTTCATGCAGGAAGGCAACGCCCTGTCGGGCATTCCTTTTGGTGGTGATTCGCAGAACGCGACGATTATTGCCGCATGATCGAGCGAGAGATCACCGGCCTCGAACTGCGCAGCAATGTCCGGGAACCCCCGCAACGCGGCACCGAGGGCAGCGATCTTGTTACCGGCCGCATTCTGCAGCATCGTGTTCGCCGCCAACCAGCGACCAACACCGCGGTAGCACAGCACCTGCTCGTCCGGGTTGAGCGCCAACTCATCTACTGCGGCAACCCGAATCGCTTCCAGCCGAAGAATTTCCGCCGATGCACAGACGGCAACGTCCCGAACCTCGGCCGGTCGCAACCGCCACAACCTGCCACGCACACCCGCAGCCGAACCGGCTACAACATCCCCCACCGAAACAAAATCGCTGACCGTGGTCATCAGAGCCTCCCCACCCTTGACCACAATGATACTCGAACGTTCGTTCGATTCAAGAGGCATTTCGGACAGGTTCCAAGAATATTCACTCGAGCCGGACCTCTTTGCCGAACTCGAACAGTTCATCGCAACCTCCGATCTCCCCCACAACGTCAAAGACACCGCCCGACGCAAACTCGCCGACCCCACCCTCAGCTGGGAAACGATCGCCCAAAACTCGACGCCACCCGTCGTCACCTCGACCGCATAGCGCCGCCACGAAAGATTCGACACCGACCAACTCGCCGCCACGAACTGATCAAGCCAGGTTCCTCCCCAAACTGCTTAAGGTGTTTCAGGGGTGTTTCACTCCCCGAGCGGCCAAGAAAGTCGTCGCACAAGTCGCCCCGAACACCGTGTCGAGGGGAGCGACTCTACGGACTCTCCGGAAGGAACCACCATGACCGAGACCAACACCGCCTGATTCATTACAGTGCCCCGCATCGCAGGACACGGTGGATACGAAAACAAGTGCTACACCCATTACGTCCAAGACAACGGCGGCCACTACTGCCTGCACGGACCGATGGTCCAGACGGACACAGAATGGCTCGCGAACAAGATGAACACCCAATGGGGCTAACCACCAGCGTCAAGGGTTTTCGGTGGTATTGAGCGCGAACGCGAACTCGGTCGTCGAGACAGTCGACTGTATATCCGCTGGCAAGCCAGCGCGAAGCGGCGGCGCGGCAGCCATTTACAAACAAGATTGCCTCGAGCGGTCATCCTCCACCAGAATTTTCGGGTGGTCATGGAACTTTTGATCGAGCCTCACCACAATGCAGGCTGCACGGGTGATTCATCGGATACGTTTCGGCACTTACGTTTCCGTGCCAGAAGGCGCACTCGCTTCGGCACGGATCGGGCTGACACCTGGGTAGGCGACCTCTCCATCGTGTCCTTAAACAGCGATCAAGTCGCACTTCTCAATAAGCAGTCGACTGTCGAGAACGCCGCGGCGGCCATCCCTTAAACAAATCAATGCTTTTCCAGAGCGGAGCGCAGCGGAGTTCAATTTGGGACACCGTAGGTGGCCGGATCAACCGTCACATCACAGGCAAACCACCCTTGGGTAAGAAAATGACGCGGATCGCCTCTGCAATGCTCACGGCTTTTCCTCGGGCAGTCGCCGGCGGGCGTGGTCGGCGGCGCCGTTGCCGGTGATCAGCCACAGCGTGCTCAGGTCATCGATCAGTTGCTCAAGGGTGATATCGACAGTGCCGTTGAGCCAGCTCATGATCGCCTCGGCGGTGCCGCCGACGAGGAACGCCGGCGTAACTCGGGCCAGGCTGTCTCGTTCGAGTTTTACATCGTGAACTTCGCGGGCGTGTTGAACCAGGATCGTCGCGAGGCCTTGAACGACCGCGGCCCGGTGGGCCAATACCGCAGGGGACGCGGAAACCGCGTCGAAGAGCACCCTGGCGCGACGAGGGTCCTCGACCAGGGCTCGCACCGCAGCGTCGATGCTCTGAAAGGCCCTCTCCTGCAGGGACTTCTTTGCTGACATTGCGAACGCGAGGACGGCACTCTCGCTTACGTGACGTGCGGTTTCCTCGACTACGGCCGCCGCCAGCGCATCGAGGGTGTCGAAGCTTTCGTAGAAATAGCGTTTGTTCAGCCCAGCGGTCGAGCACACCCTGGCGACCGTCGCGGTGCGCCACTGGTCAGTGGCCATGATTCCCAGCGCGGCGTCGATGAGCTGGTTGCGGCGAACCCGCACCCGCTCGCCGGCATCGATTCCGCCGTAGCTCCGCGCAGGCTGGGCACTCATGACAGCCATAGTGGCATTCGCCTCGTCTCGTTCGCTGCGTAGGGGCCTTGACACCTGTCGATAATATTTGGCACAGTTTGGTACCAGAATAGTTCATCGGCTACCGAGAGGACGTTCATCGATGTCACCCACACCGCCTGCTGCTACCGCTGCCACCCAACTTCCCTCCACCGTCACAGCGGTGATCGGGCCGATACTGGCCGAGTTGCGTGAGCTCTCCAAACACGCGCCGGGTCGAGCGCGAGTAGAGGGATGGCGGTACCTGCGTGAGCTGAGTAGGGCCGACCGCCGCGACCAGATCGGCGCGTTGTTTGCCGCCGGATCACGGCCTGAGCAGCTCGACGGTGCCTACGAAGGCTTGATCGTGGGCAAACTCTTCAATGTTCCCGAGGCCGCGTTGGCCAATCCGCCGCTCGCGATCAACCCGACATGGCGGGGCAAGACGTTCAACGCCGAGTCAGGTACGGGGTTCAATCGACTGATCCCGTTGGCGCGCTATGCGATGCGGGTGATCGCGCCGCTCTATCGCGGCCTGCGTCGGGCCGGCCCGGAGATTGTGGGCTTCAACTTTCGCTACAGCGCCGATGTCGGACTGGTCACTCCCAAGATTCCCGTGATCGCGCTGGACTACGGCATCGAGGAGTACTGCAATCCGAGTGTGCGGACCTTCCCGATCAAACGCACCCGTGACGAGATCGTCGAGTTGCTACCAGGGCTGTACCTCGGTAGAGCGTTGCTCACGATGCACACCGGTGAGATTCGTACTATCGCCCACTTTGCGTTGCGCCACTTCGAGAACGAGGAGGTTCGGTCATGATCGAACTCGACGGGGCCGTCGTCTGTGTCACCGGCGCAGCCCGAGGCATCGGACGTGCCACTGCTGCTGAACTTTCTCGCAGGGGAGCACTAGTGTGGATCGGTGACCTCGACGCTGAGGAGGCCGCCCGCACCGCTGCTGAAATCGATGCCAAGTCAATGCATCTCGATGTCACCAAAGGGGAAAGTCTGCGAAAGTTCTGGGCTGCCGCCAGCGCCGACGGCCCGGTTCGGATGCTCGTCAACAATGCCGGAATCATGCGGCTAGGTCCGTTCGTGGACCAAAGCCTCGAAGGCCATCATCAGGAGGTGGCGGTCAACCTCGGCGGCGTCATCAACGGCATGCACGTCTTCCTCCCCGACATGTTGGCCCGCAACTGCGGCCACATCGTCAACGTCGCATCAATGGCCGCCAAGGTGACCACACCAGGAATCGCGGTGTACTGCGCCACCAAGTTCGCCGTTGCCGCCCTGTCGCGGGCTGTGCGCGCCGAAATTGCCCACACCGCAGTCACGGTCACTACGATCATGCCTGCGGCAGTCAACACCGAACTCACCTCTGGTGTTTCGCTCGATCTGCAACCCACGCTGCAACCCGAACAGGTAGGTCGCGCCATCGCCGACACTGCACGCCGACCAGGTCGCGAGGTCACAGTCCCGCGCTGGCTGGCACCGATAGGAACGCTCGAGGAAGCTGCACCTGAACGTCTCTTGCAAGTCGCTAAGCGTGTCGTCACCCGCAACCGGCCACCCGGGGATTACGACGACACCCAGCGCCGCGCGTATCTCGACCGAATCCTCCGATGACCACCTTGCTCAACAGGATCGCCAATCGATATTCGACGATTAGCTGTTGCCGCGCACCCGAGCGCCGTTCACGGACACCCGCAACTCCCCCAGTGGCACAACGTGGCCGGATTGGTTGCGCACGTCGACCGTCACGGGTTCACCAGTGCTGTCGTCGGCAACGTTGAGCGGCCCACCCCTGCCCCCGTGCAGGTACTTGTCGCCCCACTGCATGAGCGCCAACACCGCCGGCAGTAAATCCCGGCCCATCTCGGTGAGCACATACTCGTGCCTGGTGCGCTTCCCGGGCTCCTTGTACGGCTGACGCTCGAAAATGCCGGCGGCAGTGAGATCCTTCAGACGCGCCGACGCTACCGCTTCGGTGATACCGACCCGCGACGCAAAATCATCGAAACGGGTTGTGCCGTAATAAGCCTCACGCAGGATCAGCATCGCCGACCTCGTGCCGACCACTTCCATTGCGCGGCCAATCGAGCAATGCGTGGCTTGCCACGCGTCCCGATCCGCCAAGACTCCGGTCAGTCGCACTGCGTCCATACTCATCACCTTACTCCCTGACTTGCCATTGCCATAGCCAGGGTTTAGGTTCCTGACTATGGAACTCAACAGTCAGCCCGTCAGGACGGGCCCACTTCTGGCAATCCTGTCGGGAGCACCATTTGTTGCGAGCCTCGATCTCTTTGTCGTCAATGTGGCCTTCGGCGACATCGCGAAGAGCTTTCCCGGACATTCACTCGGCGAGTTCAGCTGGATCCTCAACGGATACGCAATCGTCTACGCCGCACTGCTCATCCCACTCGGGCGTTGGGCTGACCGCATCGGCCCCAAACGAGCGTTCATCGCCGGTCTCGCACTCTTCACTCTCGCCAGTGCCGCTTGCGCTTTCAGCCCGTCACTGTGGATGCTCGTGACATTCCGCATCGTCCAGGCCGTGGGCGCTGCAGCACTCACCCCGGCCAGCCTCGGACTTCTGATCAACGCACTCCCGGTCGCGAAACGCCAATCCGGCGTTCGCATCTGGGCTGCTTCCGGTGCTGCGGCAGCGGCGTTCGGTCCCGTTGTCGGCGGCATGCTCGTGGAAGCGTCTTGGCATTGGGTGTTCCTGATCAACGTCCCCATCGGGATCGTGCTGCTCTACTTCGCCGTTCGACTTGTCCCGGATGCCGCGGAGAAGGACCCGGATGCAGGAATGGACCTGGCCGGCGCCGCACTCCTCACCGTCGGTATCGGCGCTCTTGCTCTCGCCCTGGTTCAGGGTCCTGACTGGGGATGGACAGACCCGCGCATCGTTATTGCCTGTGCACTCGCCGCGGTCACTCTGATTGCGTTCTGGTGGAGCAACTCCCGCCACTCCGCTCCGCTGATCGCGCCGGACCTCCTGAAAGTCCGCTCGTTTGCCTGGTCGAATATCACCGCCATCTTGTTCAGCGCCACATTCGCGGCCGGACTTCTCGCGAATATCCTGTGGTTGCAAGAAGTCTGGGGATACTCGGCACTGCGAACCGGATTTGCCGTCGCTCCCGGTCCGATGATGGTTCCGTTGTTTGCCATCGTGGGCGGAGCCCTCACGCGCAGATACTCCGCCGGCCGAGTAGCCGCTCTTGGTAGTGCGCTCTGGGCTGCCGGCACACTTTTTGTCCTGCTGTCGGTGGACACGACACCTCACTACGCCGCCCAACTGCTGCCGGGGTGGATCATCACCGGAATCGGCGTCGGCCTCGCTCTGCCCACCATCCTCTCGCAGGCAACGGCCGACCTGCCCGCTGCGCGATCGGCCACCGGCAGTGCCGTCATCAGCATGAGCCGTCAGATCGGCACTGTGCTTGGCGTGAGCATCCTGATCGCAGTCCTCGGAACCGCGGTCGACTACAACACCTTCCGACAAGCCTGGTGGGTCATCGTCGCAATTGCTGTTGCATCCGCAGTCGCATCACTCGGGATGACTCCCACCTCCAGAACGGAGACCGCCAGCTCGGAGACCGCCGGCACGAAGTCGGTGCCGCGGCAAGGCATACCCGTCGAGTAGTCCGGCAAGGTCCGGCCCGTCAGTCAGTGACCCAACGCCGTCCATTCGGGATCCGGCTTGCTCGCCACTACCCGGAACACGACCCCGCCCCGTCCGCTGCGCTGCACTTCGTCGATCAGGAAACCCGCGTCCTCGAGGTATCCGATGGGATCGCGAGTGAGGTGGTCGGAACCGAAACGCACAAAAAGCGGTTCGACCACCTTCATCACGGCCCGTGCAAAAACATTGGTGCTCGGCCCGTGTTCCGCCAGTACAAATCGACCGCCGGGCACCAAAACGCGGAAGGCCTCGACTGCAGCTCGGCCCGGATCAGGAATCGTGCAGAACGCGTAGGTGGACAGCAGCGTATCGACGCACTCGTCGGGGATATCCAGTTCCTGCACGTCTCCGTACCGGAGGTCGACGCTGGTGCTCACACCCTCGGAGACCCTGGCGCGGGCCTGATCGAGCATCGCTTTCGAGATGTCCACTCCGATGACATAGTCGACGTCCTTACCGTAGAGCGGCAAGTTCAGGCCGGTACCCACGGCAATCTCGACGACGCGGCCGCGCGCTTTGTCGACTGCCCATCTACGTGCGTCACCGAGTGCAAAGCGCTCGAAGCGTCCGATCTGTCGGTCATAGTGAGTCGCCATCGCGTCGAAACTCTTGGCGACCTGTGCTGTGTCCGGTTCGCGCATGATGCCCCATTCGGTCGATCCCATTCGGTCGATCCCCTGTGCAGTCTCGCACGCGAACAACTAGCCCGGAAGCCCTTAACGCAACGATCTCTGCAGAGTTGACGTCGGGTCTGCGCTACTCACGCTGCGAAGTCGCCGGTATCGTTCGAGGTGACCTGCCGCCGCCTCCGACGTTCATGGGATAGAGACTTCGTGCGATCAAGCAACTGCGTTACCGGATCCGTCCGGCCACCCCTTTCCACTGATTCCACTGGAGGTTTGTGATGGCCGGCGGACTGTTTGCCCTGCTCGACGACGTCGCCGCTCTGGCTCGGATGGCAGCAGCGTCGATCGACGACGTAGCTGCCGCGACCGGTAAGGCAACGGCCAAGGCTGCCGGCGTGGTGATCGACGACGCGGCTGTCACTCCGCAGTACGTGCGCGGCTTGGCGGCTGAACGCGAACTGCCGATCATCAAGCGCATCGCGATCGGGTCGTTGCGCAACAAGCTGCTGATCATTCTGCCGATCGCGCTGCTGCTCAGCCAGTTCCTCCCCGGGCTACTGACTCCCCTGCTGATGGTGGGTGGCTGTTACCTCAGCTACGAAGCTGTCCACAAAATCTGGGGAGCGATTTTCGGCCACGGCGACCATCACGAGAGCGCAGACGAGCATCCTCGTGACGAAGAGGCCGTTGTCTCCGGCGCCGTGCGTACCGATCTGATTCTGTCGGCCGAGATCATGGTGATCGCACTCAACACCATCGCGGGTGAAGGTTTCTGGAGCCGACTGATCATTCTTGCCGTCGTCGCTGTGGTGATCACCGTTGTCGTCTACGGCGTTGTCGGATTGATCGTGAAGATGGACGACATCGGTTTGCGCATCGCCGAGTCGTCGTCCGGTTTCACTCACAAGGTCGGGCGCGGGCTCGTTCGCGGCATGCCGCACGTGATGTCGGTGCTCTCCGTGGTGGGCACCGCCGCAATGCTGTGGGTGGGTGGCCACATTCTTCTGGTCGGCATCGACGAACTCGGCTTCCATCCCCTCTACGACGCCGTTCATCACGGCGAAGAAGCGGTCAAGGATATTGCCGGTGTCGGCGGCGTCCTGGCATGGATCGTCAACACTCTTGCATCTGCAGCTCTCGGCCTGGTGGTCGGTGCGGTGATCGTCGCAGCGCAGTTGGGTATTACGAGCGTGCTGGCAAAGCGATCGGCGACGGCCTAGTCGATGTGCCTGTGGCGCGCCGCCATCTGCTCCGCCACCGCGCACACTGCATCGCGCAGCGACAACGGTTCCAGCACTTCGACGTCCGCACCCAAACCGATCAACTGAGAGAGCGCAACTTCAGGGCTTTCCAATCTCAATTCGACGTCCATCCATCCGGCCGAATCAGGCGGACCTGGCACCACTCGCGACGCCTCGACTCCCACCGCATCGGGGAGTCTTCGCCGACCGTTGGGCGACAATCGAATCCGACAGCTGAAACGCAACAGCGAACGGTCGAACTCCGCCATGGATGCCGCCCACCATGTCGCCAAATCGAAATCCGCAGGCCTGTCGGATAATTCGTCACACACCACGGGGCCGGTGATTCGGCCGACCCGAAACGACAGAGTTCGACCGCCCAGACGTGCCACCAGATACCAGACCCCGGCCTTGATCACGAGACCGAGCGGATCAACCGTCCGTTGGTTGTCACGGTAGGTGAAACGTAGTCGGCGTGAATCCAGCACCGCGGACGCAATAGTCGGCAGTGCCGAGATATCGTCGCTGCCACCGAACCATCCGGGGACGTCCACAAGAATGCGGTCCTGCCACAACCGCGCGCCTTTCCGCAGGCTCGGCGGCATCGTATCCAGCAGTTTTGCGGCCGCGGCGTCCGCGGAATCCGTCCGGCCCAGATCGGCGGCGATGGACGGCACGCCCAGCAGCATCAGCGCCGACGTCTCGTCGTCTGTCATTCCCGAGAGCTTGGATTGCCAGCCGTCGAGCAAGCGGATACCGCCGCCCGGGCCACTTCCGGTCCAGATCGGCACACCGGCAGCGGACAACGAGGCCACATCGCGGTAGATCGTCCGTACCGACACCCCGAACTCGCCGGCCAACTGCTCGGCTACAACTCCTCGACTGCCCTGCAATCGCAACATGAGCTGAAGCAGGCGCGCGGATCTCATGGAGCGAACATTACCGAGAATCACTGACAGAAGTTGTCAGGAATAGGGGTGCAGAATGACCGTCATGGTCACCTGGAAGCAGTTCTCCGAAGAAGTTCCCGCCCTAGCCACAGCCGTCGAAGCTCGATTCAAGGCCCACAAGCATCACGTGCTCGCAACGCTGCGCAAGGACGGTTCACCGCGGGTCAGTGGCACCGAAGTGGAAATGCTGGACGGGCGTCTGGTGCTCGGATCGATGTTCGGCGCTCTCAAGGCGAAGGACCTCATCCGCGACGGGCGCTACGCCCTCCACAGCAATCCCGGCGAGCACACGATGGAGGGCGGCGACGCGAAGATCGCCGGAACCGCACGAGAGGTGACCGGTGACGAGTTCGAGGCCGTTCTTGCCAGTTACACCTACGACGTTCCGAAACCCCTGCACCTCTTTGTCCTCGACATCGAGGAGGTGGTTCACACGACCGTCGACGACGAACATATGTACGTGGACCTCTGGAAGCCGGGAAAGGAGATCACCCGGTTCACCAAGTGACGTTCTTCTCGCAATGCTCGCCGTTGGCGCACGATTCCACCTGCACTGTCGCGTGTGAAAGCCCGTGACTTTCCAAGACCGCGCGGGCGGATTCGAGAACGTGCGAAGAATCGGCGTCGCTGGTCAAATGCACTGTGGCAACATCCATCCCCGTCGTCAGGGTCCAGATGTGCAGATCATGCACGCCCTTGACATTGGGTAGCGCGGCCAGATCGGCTTCGACGGTTTCGACATCGACATCGGCCGGCGACGCTTGCGTCAGAATGCGCAGCGACGCGGCCGCCAACTTGAGTGCGCGGGGAACCACCCACAGCGAGATGAGCACACCGACAACGATGTCTGCCCACGTCCAGCCGAACAGTAGGACCACAGCGCCGGCGATCAGAACGCCAACGCTGCCAACGGCATCCGCGAGCACTTCGAGGTAGGCGCCGCGCACGGCGAGGCTGTCCTTGGAGTCGCCACGCAACATGAGCATGACCACGATATTGGCGAGCAGACCCGCTGCGGCAGTGATGATGAGGGCACCGCCGGGAATCTCGGGTTCGTCACCGATGCGGCCGATGGCCTCGTACATCACCCACGCCGCCACGGCCAAGAGCATGGCCGCGTTGGCCATCGCTGTGAGGACCTCGGCGCGATGCCAGCCGAAAGTCCGTGCAGCGGTGCTGCTCCCCTTCTTGGCGAGCAGAAGCGCTGTCAACCCCATGGCCATGCCGACAACATCGGTGAGCATGTGGCCGGCGTCGGCGAGCAGAGCCAGTGAGCCGATGAGCAAGCCGACGGTCGCCTCGAGAACGAGGAAGGCAACCAGGATCGCAAGTGCGATCACCATCTTCCGGATGCGCGTCGGACTCGGTCCTACTCCGACCGAATCTGCCGCCGTGTGACCGTGAGAATGACCGTGCCCTGACCCCATATGACCGCTTACCTCCTGAGTTCTCCCGATCATATGCATACATTCGCATATATACAACGGGTTGCTCGGTGAGCGGGACAAAGGTCAGTGTTCAGGCTGGTACGCCGGTTTCTCCACAGTGGGCGGCAACGTAGCGATTGCCGAAATACGCTTCATCCCCGCCACCTGCAGTAAGTCGACAACCAGCGAGCGGATCTGCGCGAACACCACCGTCGCAGACAGGCCGGCCGTCTCCACAATTGCCGGCTTCAGTTCTTTGGCCACCGAACGTAGCACCCGAGCGGCCTCCGCCTGATCAGGCTGCTCCCCCGGTTCCGCCAGGATCATTTCCCTCAAGACGTCGACGGCCTTGGACAATTTCTCCACCTGGGTCACCAGACGTGGATCAAGAATTTCGTCGTCCCTGACCAACGTCAGGGAACGCCGCGACAGAACTCGAATGTTGCGCATCGCGTTGTCGATCGGATCGGCTGTCGCCATGAGTCGTTCGAGCCGCGGGCGAGTGTTCCAGTACAGCGGCGAGATCCGACTGATCTCCTGCCCGCCTTTGAGATTGGTGCGCAATCCGTCGATCGCCGACTGCGTCGCGCGGGCCTTACGGAGAGCCTTCACTATCGGCTCCGGATCGTTGGCTCGCAATCCGTCGGCCACCAACGCCAACACCTCCGACGACGTCGCGAGAATCGCCGCTGCATCCTTACGAGCGCGTCGCACGGGATGTGTGGGGATGATGGCGACCACCGCGATGCCCACCAAACCACCGACCAGTGCGTCGATCATGCGGTCGATTCCGCCGGTACCCCCTGGCGGAATCAACGTCGCCACCAGCACAGCCGAGTTACCGGCCTGCATCGAGAAGATGGGGCCGCTGTTCAGCAAGACCGCCACCGACATCGCCAGCACCACCACCAGGCTGATCTGCCACGCGCCGCTGCCGATACCGGAAATGATCAGATCGCCGATACCGATGCCGACCGTCACACCGGCCACCAACTCGAACGAGCGACGCAGGCGAGCACCCAACGACAGCCCGAGCGACACGACAGCGGCAATGGGCGCAAAGAACGGCGCGTGGTGCCCGATCACCGTGGTGGCAACCCACCACGCCAACCCTGCGGCCAGTGCGCATTGAAGAATCGGTAGCGCCGACGTTCTCAGCCGGCGCCCCGACTTGCGAGCGCGGTCCTTGATGCTCGACGCGCTCGGACGGAAACTGCTAACCGACGCCAAGCGCTTCGGCAGCGTTGGGGTCGCAATCCTCGAGCAGGTCCAGGCAGCGGGCGTACTCGTCTGTCTCACCGATCGATTGCGCGGCCTTGGCCAGCACTGCTACACAACGGAGGAAACCGCGATTGGGCTCATGGCTGTACGGGACGGGCCCGAAGCCCTTCCAACCATTGCGACGAAGCTGATCGAGTCCGCGGTGGTAGCCGGTACGCGCGTAGGCGTACGCGGTGATGGTTGCGCCGCTCTCGAATGCGGCCTCGGCCAGATAAGCCCACGCGATGGACGCAGTGGGATGATCAGCCGCTACCTGAGCCGGATCAGCGTGGTTGAGCAGGGCCGATTCCGCGTCGTCGTCGCCGGGAAGCAGAGTGGGCTTGGGTCCGAGCAGGTCACCGAATTGGGTCATGGGCTTATTGTGCCCGCTGCGGTCCGTGGGCACCGGACCGCCTCACCCGTGGTCGCCGTTACGACCGGATTCGACCGATCGTTACGCTGGGGACGTCAATTGCCCCAGACCGAAGGATGACCGGTGCCGGACTCGAAAGACGACAACTCGACAAAGGGCGCGCCGGAAAAACAGGGCGCGCCGGAAAGTTCGACGCCGACTGAACCCGCCACCGTCGCGATCCCCAAGGCGTCTCCGAAACCCCCGGCGCCTGAGCCCGCAACCGTAGCCATTCCCAAGGCACCGCAGCCCCAGATGCCGCCGCCCCAGGCACCGCAACGTCAGTCGCCGCAACGTCCGTCGCCGCAGCCCAAGGCACCACAGCCGGTCCGCGCCGCGCCGCAACGCGTCGGAGTAGCAGCCGGAATTCCGCCGCAGCAGCCTCTTCCCACTCGAATCGAGCCGGCCGCGCCGGAGCAGGCGAAGCGCGGTGGCAAGGGGTGGTACATCGCCGCGGGAGCAGCAGCTGTCGCCATCGTGGCCGCGATCGCCGTCGCACTGTATGTCTCGTCCGAGAGCAGCAGCGGGGGAAACTCACCGGAAGCTCAGGTCCAAACGGCGATCAGCACGTACGTCGACGCTCTCGCGTCCGGTGACATTGCCGCTCTGCGCACCGCAACGTGTGGTTCTCTCGCCGACTACTACCAGTCCGTCCCGGACGACGCTTTTGCCCAGGTCCACCAGAATGCGGTAACGCAGAAGACGATTCCCCAGGTCAGCGCCGTCGACGCCGTCCGAATCACCGACGACACCGCTATCGCCCAAGTTGAGGCGAGCATCCCGGCAACCGGGGAACGGTCGTGGCGAACCTTCGATCTGGAACGCCAGGACGGAACCTGGAAGGTCTGCGACCCGAGCCAGACCGGTTAAACACTCGAACCATAACCAACTGTGCGCGCCCACGAAGTCGTCGACTTCGTGGGCGCGCACAGTTTTTCGATCGAGCAGTTCTAGCCTCCGGACACCGAGCGGCCGGCCGACTTCAGGTCGTTGCACGCCTCGATGACACGAGCAGTCATGCCTGCTTCGGCCTTCTTGAGGTAGCTGCGCGGGTCGTAAGCCTTCTTGTTTCCGACCTCGCCGTCGACCTTGAGGACGCCGTCGTAGTTGGTGAAGAAGTGACCCGCGATCGGACGCGAGAACGCGTACTGCGTGTCGGTGTCGACGTTCATCTTCACGACGCCGAAGTTCAGCGAATCCTCGATCTCGGACTTCAGCGAGCCCGATCCACCGTGGAACACGAAGTCGAACGGCTGCGAGCCGGCAGCGAGGCCGAGCTTCGCTGCGGCAACGCGCTGGCCCTCGTCGAGAACCTCAGGCTTGAGCTTGACGTTGCCCGGCTTGTACACACCGTGCACGTTGCCGAAGGTGGCAGCGAGGAGGTACTTGCCCTGCTCGCCGACGCCCAGAGCGTCGACCGTCTTCTCGAAGTCTTCCTTCGAGGTGTACAGCTTGTCGTTGATCTCGGCTTCGACGCCGTCTTCTTCGCCGCCGACAACACCGATCTCGACCTCGAGGATGATGTTTGCAGCTTTCGACAGTGCAAGCAGTTCCTTGGCGATCGCCAGGTTCTCGTCGATCGGGACAGCCGATCCGTCCCACATGTGGGACTGGAAGAGCGGGTTACGGCCGGCGTTGACGCGTTCCTGCGAGATGGCGAGCAGTGGACGCACAAACGTGTCCAGCTTGTCCTTCGGGCAGTGATCGGTGTGCAGCGCGATGGTGACGTCGTACTTGGCGGCAATCACGTGCGCGAACTCGGCGAGTGCAGCAGCACCGGTAACCATGTCCTTGATGCCCAGACCGGAACCGAACTCGGCACCGCCGGTCGAGAACTGGATGATGCCGTCACTGCCGGCGTCTGCAAAGCCCTTGATGGCTGCGTTGATGGATTCGGAGCCGACACAGTTGATAGCGGGGAAGGCAAAGGAATGCTCCTTGGCCCGACTCAGCATCTCGGCATAGACCTCGGGAGTTGCGATAGGCACGGCGGGAGTCCTCCATTTACGTGTCGTTCGGAGCGCTCGACGATGTATAAAGCGCTTCGTGTGGTCCTAGCAGTATGGCAAGTCGTGGTCGCCACGTCTCTTTGCGGTCTCGCCGTGACGTGGACGACGCGGTGACCTGCAGCGGTGGGAAACACTCAGACGCTCCCGGTAGTCTGGCCTCCGTGAATGTGCAGGCAGCAACTGAATCCGTGACGAACCTGGCCTTGCTGCCCGGCTTCCTCGATCCCGTGAACCTCTTGAACTCCTTCGGAACGTGGGTTCTGGTGGGATTGCTTCTGGTGGTCTTCATCGAATCCGGCCTACTGTTTCCGCTCCTGCCCGGCGATTCCCTCCTCTTCACCGCAGGGTTGATCGCGGCGTCCAAGTCCACCGAGATCGAACCGTTCGCACCGTTGTGGGTGCTGTTGGTGACCATTCCGATTGCCGCGATCCTCGGTGACCAGGTCGGTTTCTACATCGGCGCCAAGGGTGGAACTGCGCTGTTCAAGAACGACGACGCGAAGTTCTTCAAGAAGAAGTACATCGACGAGTCGCACGCGTTCTTCGAGAAGCACGGCCCGGTCACCATCATCCTGGCCCGCTTCGTGCCGATCGTGCGTACCTTCGCGCCGGTTGTCGCCGGCGCATCGAAGATGAAGTACTCACTCTTCCTCACCTACAACATCGTCGGTGGCATTCTGTGGGGCGCGGGCGTCACGTTGCTCGGCTACCTCCTCGGTCAGATCGAGTTCATCCGCGACAACGTCGACTACATCTTCATCTTGATCGTCCTGGTGTCTGTCCTGCCGATCGTTTTCGAAATCGGAAAGCGCCTTCTCGCGTCACGACGCGGTGAAACGGCGAATACTTCAACTACGGACAATACGGAATCCGTGACCGAGGAACCGACTCACTGATCACCAGAACCGAGGCAAGAAACTGACCACCATGACACTCGCGTCCGGCAGTTTCGGTCCCCTCGAAACCGCTGGTCCTGCGCTGGTGTGGATCATCGTCGTGACATTCGTCTTCATCGAATGCGCGATCATTCTGGGGTTGTTCCTTCCCGGCGATTCTCTCCTCATCACCGCAGGAATTGTGCTGGCCGGCCACGAATCCGGCGCCGGACACGTGTGGGCTCTCTCGGTGGGCGCCATGATCGCCGCCATTGCCGGCAATCAGGTCGGGTACGTCATCGGTCACCGAACGGGCAACCACATCAAGGCCCGCAAAGGTGGCAAATACTTCACCGAGAAAAACCTGCACCGAGTCAACATCCTGCTGGAGAGACACGGCTTCTGGGCTGTCCTGATCGCCCGGTGGATCCCCTGGATACGCACCCTGTGCCCCATGGTCGCGGGCGCAGCCAAGATGAACCACACGCGGTACACCGTGGCCAGCACCATCGGCGCAATCATCTGGGCGCCGGTACTGCTGCTGATCGGCTTCTACGGCGGCTCGTTCCTCGATCGTGTCCCCTGGCTCCTGCCGGCGGTCCTGATCGTGATGACCGTGAGCCTGGTCGTCGGCACCGGTCTCGGCATCTGGCAGTACCGCAAGGAAATGGCCCGCCCCGCCGAGGACGTCGAGGTCGAGGAAGTTCTGGACTGACGCCTTTAGCGTTTGCCCGGCTGAGGCTCTGGCGCTCAGCGTTTACGCGGCTGAGGCTCTGGCGCTCAGCGTTTACGCGGATACCCCGCCGCTGAGACGACGTACGCCGCTTCCATCAGCATCCAGCCGCCCAACTGCACTGACAGGTCACGCTCCGGGACGCTCGACGATCGCACCGAACCTCCCGTGAATGTCGCCAGTTCCCCCGAAAGCCTCGGCAGCGTGGCGTCGCGGGTCCAGTCGTGACCGAACAGCGGTAACCCCTCCACCTCGAGGCGGTTCTTCCAGGCGGCTTCCGCCGACGCCAGCACGATCTGCGCGGCGATCTCCTTCGCCCGAATGTCCTCGTTGCTCTCCCAGGTCAGGTTGACCACGACAAACGCCAGATACCGCACCAGGATCGCGTTGAACAGGCCACCGTCGCCGCCGCCGCCTCCGATGATGACGCCGCGATCGGTCAAACCGTCGTAGACCGCGTTGACGAGGGCATGAACCCGCTCGCGGTGCCTCGGTTCACCCAACCGTGTCGCCAGTTCCGTCTCCAGGCCGAGAGTGACTCCTTGGCAATACGAGTAAATGGCCCGTTCGAGCGTTCCGTCGCGGCGGATACCGTCGAAGATCAGGCCTGATTCGGGATCACGCAGAGTCTCCTCGATCCAGTCGGCGTGCGCCTGAGCTCGCCACAGCTTGCCAGTCCGAGCAAGCATGATCCCGGCGGGGCCGTTGGCCGGGGTGTTGTAGAAATCGGAACCCTTGCACCAGGGAATTCCGCCACCGTCCTCCGGCGACCACGAGTCGAAGAGTTGAGATTCGAGAGCTTGTACGGCGCTGCGATGGTCCAGTGCAAACAGCCGTTGGGCGCGTTCGAGCGACAACCCAAGCCAGGCCATGTCGTCGTAGTAGCTGTTGGTCCAGGACCTGACGTTGCGGACCCGGACGCTGCGGGCAACCTTGGCAATCCGACGACGACGCTTGGGCGTCGGGTCACGTTCGAGCGCGTCGACGGCAGTATCGAGCAGATGCGCCTGCCACCAGTAATGCCACGGGCGGAACATGCGCTCGCGGCGCACCGCCGGCCACGCCACGACACCCAGCGCTGTTCTCGGCATTGCCCACAACCGTCGCAGATGCCGACTGACAATGGCTCCTTCGGCCGCATCTGCGCGTTCCGCCCACACTTGCTGCATAAGACATATCCTGTCCCCTCGGAGCCTGCGGCGCTAGCGCCTACCCAGCTAACAGACTCCGGCAAGGTCAGCGGGAGTTACGAAGATCCGCGTGCTCCCGTACCCAGGCATGCATCGCGATACCTGCCGCGACGCCGGCGTTGATGCTGCGGGTCGAGCCGAATTGTGCAATCGATACCGTCATGGACGCAACCTCTTTCGCCAGTTCGGTCACTCCTGGACCCTCCTGGCCGAACAGCAGAATGCAGTCTCTCGGCAGGCTCGCGGTTTCGAGTGGTACCGATCCGGGGGTGTTGTCGACGGCAACGATAGTGAGCGAATTCTCACGTGCGTACTCGACCAACTCGCCGATGTCAGCATGGTGAACGATGTGTTGGTACCGATCGGTGACCATGGCGCCGCGGCGGTTCCACCGTCGCCGGCCCACGATATGCACGGCCGCTGCGGCAAACGCGTTGGCAGTACGAACCACGGTGCCGATATTGGCGTCGTGCGCAAAATTCTCGATGGCCACGTGCATCGGATGACGCCGCGAGTCGATGTCCTCGACAATCGCCTCGCGTGTCCAGTACCTGTACTCGTCCAACACGTTTCGACGGTCACCCTCCAGCAGAAGCAGCGGGTCGTAACGCTCGTCGGTTGGGAGGTCCGTCCCGTGAAACTCCGCCCACGGGCCGACGCCGTTCGGGTTTTCGCCCCATTCTGTCGGACCGACCTCGTCGGCCGGTTCTACGCTCACGTCGGACATCAGAACACCTCGTTGGAATCGGCAGCCACGGTGAATCCGTGTGTGGTCTGCTCGTTGACACACGAGACATCCGTCGCCGTGGTAGTACATGTGAAGCCCAGCTTAGACAGTGGCGTTCCGGGTGGAAGCACCGGATCAGCTTCGGGTCCGCCGGACATGTACACCGGGCCACCAGAGCACATGAAGGCACCTTCACCCTCATCTTGAACACGAATTCCGTTGCCCCAGTTCACCATGCAACTGTCCGGGCGCGGCGGCACCGGAGTTGTCGTTCCCTCACACCCCGCTTCGATGCGGGTGGGCAATCTGATGATGCCACACTGGAAGTTCCCGTCCGGAGTGGTGAAGTAGTAGGACTCGTTGCGCTCGAAGTGCACGTCCGTCAATGTGGTTGTCGGCGACACAGTTGTGGGCGGGATCGTCGTCGTTGTGACAGGTACCGGAACGGTCGTCGTCACCTGGGGCGTGGTCGAGACTGCCGTACTGGATTGCGTAGTCGGCGTCGGCGCAGACTGCGCGTCACCGCCACAACCAGTGAGCAGTACCGCCGAACCCACACTCAGACACAGCAATCCCACCCGGACACGAACCACCGCGACTACCTCCACCCATGTCTTCTGCCTCAACCCGGCCCACAAAACGATTCCGAACTATATCGCGAGTTCGATTACGTTCCGGTTAAACGTTTGTTCGTCAACCTCGACAACCACGCAGGCGAGAATCGCGACGCGGCAAGAAGCACTTTCGCTTGCCCTCCCACCGGATAGTGAACCTTGGGCATGCGTCCGGCGCCGCGCGTCGCATCCCAGAGTTCCTGCGCGACTTCCGTTGCAGTGAGCTTGATTCCAAGCGATCGCGTCGAACCGGTATCCATTCCGGTGACCATGGCCGTCTGCACGAAGAGAGGCCACAGTGCAATCACTCGGATGTCGTGTTCGGCCCATTCGAGGTCGAGTGCCTCCGTCAGTCCTCGGACCGCGAACTTCGTGGCCCCGTATGTCGCCAGTTCAGGCTGTCCGTAAATGGCCGACGCCGAGCACATATTCACAACCTGAGCACCCGGTGTTTCACGCAGATACGGAAACGCCGTGTGTGTCCCATTGAGAACGCCGGTGACGTTGATATCGACCATGCGGCGATGCGCAGCAAGGGAAATACTCTCGAACTTCCCCGACGACAGAACACCGGCGTTGTTGACCAGGATGTCGAGTCGACCCGACGCACCGACAAAGTGAGCCAACTGCGTCGACCACTGCTCCGGGTCCGTCACGTCGAGTGCGCCGGTCACGGCCACACCCCCGAATTCGTTGATCTCGGCGGCCAGAGCCGTCAACCCGGACTCGTCGATGTCATAGCAGCCAACCCGATAACCCTTGCGCGCAAACAACAACGCGGCCTCACGGCCGATTCCCGACGCCGCCCCGGTGATGAAGATGCTCCGCTCAGGCATTTTTGCGACCGAGAGCAAGCATTCCCTCGACAAGCATCAACTGAGCAGCCGCATACGACGCCAGAATCACGCCCTCAGCGGCCGCACGGCCGGCCTTGCCGCGAATGAACAAGCGTCGCACCACAATCAGACCGTCGGATGCGGTGAACAGCACGCCGCCCACACCCAGCCAGGATCGCCGCTCCTCGCCAGGCACCACCACGTCCAGCACCGTCTTCGCCCCCGGCGACAAAGCCGGATCTGCGGACAACGTCGACGTGGTTCCCAGCAGCAATCCGTACGCGGTCAACGGCATCGAGACCTCGGGAGCTTTTGCACGCAGCAACCCGGAAGCCGTGGACCACCCGCTCATCCGAGGCTTGAGCGCAGCCCTCGTCGGCCTGGCACCACGACGCAACAGGAGCGCCGAATAGCTCGACTGCATGACGGCAAACGAAGACGCACCCTTCACCAGGCGAGCATCGTTATCCGGGTCGATCATGAACACATCACCGATCGTTGCCGCAGCAAGACCTGCCAAGAGCAGCGCAGTATCGGCGGTATCGGTCTCGGATCGCTTGCGCAGCACCCTGACCGCGAGCGACGGCGCAATCAACGGCTTGGCAATCTGCTGAACACGCTCGTTGCCGAGCACCGCCCCAGCCACCGTTGCCGCCGTTGCCGCCGCAAAAACCGCGTGCTCGATGCCCCACTTGCCTGCCATGCCCAGTCCTCCTGTTGGTTGCGCGCAGTTGGTTACGCGTCCAAGACGACCGTACTGGGTAATTCAGAGGGAATCACGAGATTTGACGTCAGCCCCGTACAGGTCGACGTATTCCTGCCCGGACTGCTCGCACAGTGCCGCCATCAACTCGTCGGTTGCCGCGCGCACAACAGCCTGATGGGTCCGCAGTTCTCGGTAGCGGGAGAAGTCGATCGGCTTGCCCACACTGACGTGCACCTTGCTGAATCGCCACATCCTGGTGCCAGGCGGGTTCACCGCGTCGCCTCCGTGAACAACAACCGGGATAACGGGGACACCCGTTTCCAACGCAACCCGGATCACCCCCGTTTTGCCTTTGTGCAGGCGACCGTCCGGCGATCGTGTTCCCTCGGGATAGATCGCCCACACACCACCCCGTTCGAGGATTCCGACGGCAGTGTCCAGTGCGGCCCGCGAGGCGTCGGCGCCACTGCGGTCGATGGGAACTTGACCTGCGCCGCCGAAGAACCAGCGCTGCAACGCGCCCTTGATGCCGGAACCGGTGAAGTACTCGCTCTTGGCGACAAAGGTGATCCGTCGGCGCACTTTCAGAACCAGGAAGAACGAGTCGACAACAGCCCGGTGATTACCGGCAAGTATCACCGGCCCCTTTCTCGGGATGTTGCGGTGCCCCTCGATCGTGGGGCGTCCGAAGACCCACAGAACCGGTCCTATCAAGATGTACTTGAACAGTCGATACAGCACGCCAACACCCCAATCAGTGAGAGTAGACACTGTCTACGCACCTAGATGGTAGACACTGTCTCCCATGTCTGCCACCACACTCCGCGACACCCTCGTCGCCACTGGCGTCGACATTCTCGACACCGACGGCCTCGCCGCCCTGACGTTACGAGAGATAACCCGTCGAGCCGGCGTTTCACACGGGGCGCCCAGACGCTATTTCCCGACACACAACAGCCTACTTGCGGCAATTGCCTCACAGGGCCTACGTGACTTGGGGGCAAGGCTCGCACCGATACTCGATGCACCCACGTCCGCGCGACACCGATTGATCTCTGCCGCAATCGAATACGTCGCTTTTGCGCAGGAGCGACCGGCGATGTTCGAGCTGATGTTCCGCCACGATTTACTCGAAGGCGCCGGCGCGAACCTCCGGGCAACGTCGCTTCCACTCTTCGAGGCTCTGCGGACTCTGGCCGAAGCAGACCAAGCCTCGGATCCGAACGCGACTGCACTGAAGATCTGGACGGGAACGCACGGAATTGCAGTGTTGGCCGCGAACCGCAGTCTGAGCCTCGTGACCCCTGACCTCGTCATCGAAGAATTGGTCAGGTCGACTGTGGTTGCACATCTCCCCTGAACGAATGCCAACTGTCGCCAAAGACTCGTTTACACAATCATTACCTTATGGAAGGATTCGAACGTGCCCGATCAGGAACAGAGATTGCACGACCTACTGGTCGACTTGGTGAGCAATACCCATCGCTTCACAAAAATGGCGACGTCACTTGCTGCCGACCGTTACCCCCGGACCTGGCTCCGCGCGTTGGCGTTGCTCGAGGAATACGGCGAAATGCGGATCAGCGACTTCGCCAAGATCGATCACTGCTCACAACCCTCCGCAACTGCGGTGATGCGCACACTCGGTGAGCGCGGGTTGGTCGAGCGGCGCCCGGATCCGGACGACGCCCGCGCCGTACTGGTCGCGATGACCGATGTGGGACGAAAGACCCTAGCCGACGGTCGACATGCCATCGCTGATGCCCTGATTCCGCATTTTGCGGACCTCGAACCCGAGCAGATCGAACGCCTGACCGTGGGGTTGGCCGAGCTGCGATCGATGATCACGTCGGCAAGGCCTTCGGCCCTGTGAGCCTTTCCGGTAGCGCGAACTACCAGAAAGGCGCACGGGGGCGCTAGCCCAAGTTGAGATCGTCCAGGCCCAGAAGCGAGCGGTATTCCACGCCCTCTGCACCGATTACGGCGTCGGCGCCGGTCGCGCGATCCACCACGGTTGCCACACCGACCACGATGGCGCCCGCTTCACGAAGTGCCTTCACCGCGGTGAGCGGAGAGTTGCCCGTGGTCGTGGTGTCCTCGACAACCAGAACACGCTTGCCAACCACATCGGGTCCCTCGATCTGACGCTGCATTCCGTGGGCCTTGGCAGCCTTGCGGACGACAAACGCGTCGATCGGACGGCCGGGCGCGTGCATCACTGCCATCGCGACCGGGTCTGCACCCATCGTCAAACCGCCCACGGCGTCGAAATCCCAGTCTGCAACAAGTTCACGCAGCAGTGAGCCGATCAACGGCCCTGCCTTGTGGTGAAGCGTCGCGCGGCGAAGATCCACGTAGTAGTCGGCTTCCTTGCCCGAAGACAACGTCACCTTTCCGTGCACAACAGCCAGTTCGCGCACCAGCGCAGCCAAATCCTCACGATCGCTCATGAGTGCTCAGCCTACCGACCACAGCGCCGAGGCAATAATCTCCGTGCGAGGTGCACTACGTCCTACCCCGCCCACGTCCGACAAGGTTGGTCATCTTGCGAACCAAGCCCTTCGGTACCAGACGTCCGGCAGTGGTGAGGATCTTGTACTGAATCCCGGGAATGCTGATGACCTTGTTGTCGCCGAGGTCCTTCATCGACGTCGCGACCACCTGATCGACGCTCAACCACATCGGCTTCGGGATCGACGACATCTCGATTCCGGCTCGCTCGTGAAACTCGGTGCGGATGAACCCCGGGCACAGCGCTTGAACTCGAACACCGGTTCCGGCCAGCCCGCCGGACAATCCTTCGGTGAACGAAATCACGTACGCCTTGCTGGCCGAATACGTCGAACCGCGCCCGGACAGCAATCCCGCCACACTTGCGACATTGACGATCGTCCCGTTCGCCGACGCGATCATGCTGGGCAACGCCGCACGGGTCAGGCGCATGACGGCGGTGACGTTGACGTCGAGTTGAGCTTGCAGAAGTGCTGGATCAGCGGTCCAGAATTCACCGGAGGTACCGAACCCGGCGTTGTTGACCAGAACGTCGACGCCGCGGGCCAATCGGTCGGCGACTGCGTCACGGCCAGGTTCCGTGGCGAGGTCGGACACCAGAATTTCGGATTCGGTACCGAACATCGCGGACAGCTCGGAGGCAAGATCACGCAATCTCACTTCATCTCGGGCGACAAGCACCAGGTCGTAGCCGAGCGACGCATATTTCTTGGCAAACCCGGCACCCAGACCTGAGGTGGGACCGGTGACCAGGGCTACAGGACGCGCGGGGCGATCCGAGTTCGATGACGACATACCGGCCACGCTAGTGCGTCGCGCCTCGAAAGGTGAGGCTTACACGCGGCTCAATCGACGGGGCGTACGGTTCCTGAGCGCTGTGTGCCGGGGTTGGGTTTCGGCGCGGTCGACGGGGCGGGAAACTCGCGGCGGGGCAATTCCGGAGCGGTTCGACGGGGCACGTCCGACTCCTCGCGACGCTGCGACTCCGGAGCCTCCCGGCGTGGTGTCTGCTGTGCGCCACGAACGACCGGCGGTGCCTGCGGTGCACTACGAACGGCCTGCGGCGCTTCGCGGTTCAGCGGTGCATCGGATTTGTCGCTGCGGGGGCGGGGCCGGGTCGGGTCGTGATCGACTTCGAGTTCACGCGGATCCGTGACGGGAGGGAGTACGTGCAGGATGCCGGACAGCCGTGCGACAGCTTCGATGGCAGCATCCCAATCGCGGCCGGTGCTCGAGACCGGAAGGGAGCCGAGGGTCCAGCGACCTTCGCTCCACAGCATGCTGATTGCCGGGGGTACTGATTCGGTGAAGGCGACCATACGCTGGTCACAGACCCGGCGAGCGATTTCGAGGTCGGTGGCAAACACGACGCGCGGACCGATTGCGCCCAGGAGATTGAGGTCGCCGTCCTTGGGCGGTGCCGTCGATTTGAGCCGTAGATCAATGTCGACGTCAGACCCGACTTCGCGTCGAACTGCCACGATGGTTGCTGTTTCCTCGAGGTCGAAGAGCACAAACTGCTCACCTCGTCTTGTGCCACGCACAACATCGGTTGCGGTCAGGTAGTCCTGCTTGGCCATCGCTGCGCGATGCCACTCGCCGGCAAGCTGATCATCAGCACCGGTGTACGTGTAGCCCTGCGCCTTTGCCCAAATCTGACGTACGCGGCCGGATTGATCACGTCTTGTTCTATCGACGTACAGAAGCGCACCCGCGCCTGCGAGTGCCACTAATGCGAGTCCGAACCACATTCCAGTCATCACAGCCAGCCTAGCGACTTCCGACGACAACCTCCCGCAACACCCCGAGAACTGTCACCTGATCGGTGTGGCGGCGTTATCTTCGGTGCGGCGAAACCCCTCGATCCAAGTCTCATAAGCGCGACGACACGCTGGCTCAGTTGCCGAACGACGGCAATGAAGTATCGAGAATCGTCTTTGCGGTCATCGTGCCGTTCTCCACCGGGGTGCCGTCGACGACGACGTTGTCACCCGGTTGCAGGTCAGCGACAGATGATCGGTTGAACGCGATCAGCGTCGTCTCAGATGTGGTGAGAATGGTGGTCTGAGATCCACCGATCGAGTTGATGACCAGGGTGCCGCCGTCATTGGACACCACTGTGCCGACAGCTCCGCCGGCTTGGCCGATGACATCACCGAGTCCGCCAGGCAGGTTTTCGAGCGGCGAGGGTGTAGGCGATGGCGCAGGTGCGGTGGTCGTGGGTTTGGGCGTCGTCGGCGCCACCGTGCTGGTTGGCGGAACAAATGCCGTCTGCGTTCCCGATTCACCCGAGGAACCGAACAACGAAATCCCGATGATCGCGACGACGGCAACCAGGATGCCGACGACTCCCGCGGCGATCCAGGTCCCGAGCTTGCGTCGCTTCCCACCATCCGGCGACCCACTGTCCAAGAATGGTTGCTCCGGCGGCACCCCGCCGCCACTTCCGCCGCCAACCGGATACTGCTGCGTCTGTCCGTACTGCTGCGTCTGTCCGTACTGCTGCGCGTTGTATGTCGGGTACGCCTGCGTCGCGCCGGGCGGCGGGGCCTGCGGATCGAACTGCGGGTTGTAGGGCGGAAACGCCTGCGTCGGGTTGGGCTGGCCCTGCTGGTTCGGCTGGCCCAGATACTCGGTGTTCTGATCCGGCCCGCCGTAGGGATACTGCTGCTGCCCCTGGTTCTGGTACTGCTGTGGGTTCTGGTACTGCTCGGGAATCTCGAAATGCTCGGTCGGCTGGTCCGACTTACGCGGATCGTTCTGATCAGTCATTCCTGGCCACCTTCATTTCGGACCTACGGGTGCGGACCACATCTGCCGTACGAGCATCCAGCCGTTCAGCGTAGACAAAACAACGTCGACAAAAACCAGCGTCGACAAAACCAGGGTAGAGAAAACGCGAATGCCCCGCCGATCCACGTGGATCGACGGGGCATTCCGCTTACCGAATCAGGACAGAACCAACTGGTCCGCGTCCTCGCTGACACCGACGTTCACGGTGTCTCCGTCCTGGACTTTGCCGGCCAGGAGCAGTTTGGCGAGCTGGTCGCCGATCGACTGCTGGACGAGTCGACGCAGTGGCCGAGCGCCGTACAGCGGGTCGTAGCCGCGCACCGCGAGCCACATCCGAGCCGCCCCGTTCACCTCGAGGGTGAGTCGACGCGCAGCCAGACGCTTCTGCAGCTGCTCGAGCTGGATGTCCACGATGTGCTCCAACTGCTCTTCGGAGAGCGAGTCGAAGATGACCACGTCGTCGAGACGGTTGATGAACTCGGGTTTGAACGCGTGGCGTACCGCGTCCATGACCTGCTCGCGTGTTCCACCGGATCCCAGGTTTGAGGTCAGGATCAGGATGGTGTTGCGGAAGTCCACCGTGCGGCCTTGACCGTCGGTGAGTCGGCCTTCGTCGAGCACTGCAAGCAGGACGTCGAACACGTCGGGGTGTGCCTTTTCAACCTCGTCGAAGAGGACCACCGAGTACGGGCGTCGCCGAACTGCTTCGGTGAGCTGGCCGCCGGCTTCGTAACCGACATATCCCGGAGGGGCACCGACGAGTCGGGCCACCGAGTGCTTCTCACCGTATTCGCTCATGTCGATGCGGATCATCGCGCGCTCGTCGTCGAAGAGGAAGTCCGCCAAGGCTTTGGCGAGCTCCGTCTTACCGACGCCGGTCGGGCCGAGGAACAGGAACGAACCGGTGGGCCGATTGGGGTCGGCAACACCTGCTCGGGCACGGCGAACCGCATCCGAGACGGCGACGACGGCATCAGTCTGTCCGACGACGCGCTTGCCGAGTTCGGACTCCATTCGGAGCAGCTTCTCGGTTTCGCCTTCCAGCATTCGGCCGGCCGGAATGCCGGTCCAGGCTGCGACAACGTCTGCGACGTCGTCCGGCCCGACCTCTTCCTTGAGCATCACGTCGCCGTCGGAGGCGGCGCCGGAAGCCTCTGCTGCGGCTTCCAGTTCCTTCTCCAACGCGGGGATGCGGCCGTAGCGCAGCTCGGCTGCCTTGCCCAGATCGCCGTCACGCTCAGCGCGTTCGGACTCTCCTCGCAGGGATTCGAGCTGTTCCTTGAGCACGCGCACCGAGTCGATGGCCTGCTTCTCGTTCTGCCAGCGAGTACTGAGCTGACTGAGCTTCTCGCGGTCGTCGGCAAGTTCTTGGCGCAACTTTTCGAGCCGCGCCTTCGACGCGTCGTCGGTTTCCTTCTCGAGTGCCACTTCCTCGATCTCGAGTCGGCGGACGGTACGTTCCACCTCGTCGATCTCGACGGGACGCGAGTCGATTTCCATACGCAGACGCGATGCGGCTTCGTCGACGAGGTCGATGGCCTTGTCCGGCAGGAACCGCGACGTGATGTAGCGGTCGGACAGCGAAGCTGCTGCTACCAGCGCGGAGTCGGTGATGCGCACGCCGTGGTGCACTTCGTAGCGCTCCTTGAGGCCGCGCAGGATGCCGACGGTGTCCTCGACCGAGGGCTCACCGACGAGTACCTGCTGGAAGCGACGCTCGAGTGCGGCGTCCTTCTCGATGTACTTGCGGTATTCCTCGAGCGTGGTGGCACCGACCAGCCGCAGCTCACCACGGGCAAGCATCGGCTTGATCATGTTGCCTGCGTCCATCGCGGATTCACCGGTGGCTCCGGCGCCGACGATGGTGTGCAGCTCGTCGATGAAGGTGATGACCTGTCCGGCGCTGTTCTTGATGTCGTCGAGAACTGCCTTGAGGCGCTCCTCGAACTCACCGCGATACTTGGCACCGGCCACCATGGACCCGAGGTCCAGGGAGATGACGGTCTTTCCGCGCAGCGATTCCGGGACGTCACCCGCGACGATGCGTTGGGCAAGGCCCTCCACGATCGCGGTTTTGCCGACGCCTGGCTCACCGATGAGTACCGGGTTGTTCTTGGTGCGACGCGAGAGCACCTGCACGACACGTCGAATCTCGGTGTCGCGGCCGATCACCGGGTCGAGCTTGCCGCTGCGTGCGGCCTCGGTGAGGTCGGTGGAGT
The DNA here is from genome assembly GCF_003023755.1 of Rhodococcus sp. AD45-ID. Classification (NCBI taxonomy): domain Bacteria; kingdom Bacillati; phylum Actinomycetota; class Actinomycetes; order Mycobacteriales; family Nocardiaceae; genus Rhodococcus; species Rhodococcus sp. AD45-ID. The sequence continues at coordinate 1,356,023 of NZ_PYHL01000001.1, forward strand.
ACTTTTCCAGCGCTTGGTAGGTGCCTTCCGGCTCCGGGCTGGTGACACGCGCGCTCCCGCGAACTGTGGTGAACGCCTCACGCAGCGCGATTGGTGTCGCACCGTGATTCTTCAGCAGGGTCGCGACGTCGGAATCACCGTCGGCAAGTCCGTACAGCACATGCTCGGTGGAGACGTACTCGTCGTCCATCTCGGTGGCGAGGTGCTGCGCGGAGGTCAGCGCCGCGAGTGCTTCACGCCCGAGCTGGGGCGTCGAGCTCGCACCGGTGGTTTTCGGCAGGCGATCCACCATGCTCTGAGCTTCGCGATGCACGACGGTGGGATCGACGCCCACTGCTTTGAGCAGCGGGCCGGCGATGCCGTCGGTTTGGTCGAGGAGTGCGACCAGCAGGTGTGCCGGTCGAATGTCGGGGTTACCCGCCGACGACGCCGACTGCAGTGCAGCCGTCATCGCAGCCTGGGTCTTGGTTGTTGGTGTGAACGAGTCCACTTGTCACCTTTCTGGCCGGGCTCCGGTCGCCACAAGCGCGTCGAAGTCGAAGTTGTGGGCCGCTCCGGGTGGTGGTGCGGCCGTGTCAATATGCTCAACGCGGACAAACTTGAGTCTATTCCGCTCAAGTTTTATTTGGCCAGGCGGGTTCGCCATCGTTTGTAACAATTCGAGCCGTACTAGAATTGGGACGAGAGTTGCAGCTGTTGCGAAAGGGGTGTCGATTGGATCCGACGGTGATCGCCCGCCTGCAATCCAGCCTCGACGCTCTGGCCGACGACGACGACTCTCGCGCCCACTTTTCAGCTCTGTTCTACACGGCCCTTTTTGCCGAACATCCTCTGTACCGCTCATTGTTCCCGGCCGGGATGGAATCCCAAGGCCACAGGTTTGTCACCGCTATCGAATTTGTCGTGAAGAACCTGCCGCAGCAGCGCAGGATCCGGAAATTCCTGACTCAACTCGGCCTCGACCATCGTCGCTACGGTGTCGAACGCGAGCACTACCGGGCTGCCGGAGTTGCGATGAGGCGCGCCGTGAAGTCGATGCACGGGACCAGCGCCCACAGCCGGTACAAGTGGACACCCGAACTCGAAGAAGCCTGGTCCGAGTTCACCGAGTTCGTCGTGAGCACGATGGCGGAAGGCGCCGAGTCCGATACCACCCCGGCGCTGTGGGGCGGAACCGTCGTCAGCCACGAACGCGTGCTCGACGATCTTGCGATAGTGCGCCTCGAAACCGACCCGCCCATTCCGTACGGCGCTGGTCAGTACGTCGGGGTGCAGGTACCCCAACGCCCCCGAATGTGGCGGTACTACTCCCCCGCCATTCCGACCAATCCCTTCGGCCAACTCGAGTTCCACGTCCGCAAGGTCTCGGGCGGCTGGGTGAGCCCGGCAATCGTCACTGAGACCAATGTCGGCGACCAATGGGTCATGTCCACTCCGCTCGGCGGCCTGGAAGTGGACTTCACACACGACCGCGACGTCCTGATGATCGGTTCGGGCACCGGGATCGCGCCGCTGCGCGCTCAGGTGATGGAAATGTCTCAGCGAGCGCAGAATCCGCGTGTTCATCTTTTTGTCGGCGGACGCTACCCGTGTGATCTCTACGATCTCGAGACCTTGTGGCACATTTCGCTCAGCAACCCGTGGCTGACCGTCGTACCGGTGTCCGAGGAAGCCGATAATCCGTGGTGGCACAGCGGGCCGGCACTCGAGCCGCCATTCGGTATGCATTCACGCCTGACCGGCCCTATCGGTCGGGTCGTTGCGCGGTTCGGTTCGTGGGCGGACCGTCAGATCCAGATCTCGGGGTCACCGTCGATGATCAAGACCACGATCTACGCGTTGCGGGCCGGTGGCACTCCGATCGACCAGATCCTGCACGACCCGCTCTACTGACTTTCAGGAGACATCCATGACTTCACGATCCTGGACCAGCACTGTCGTCGAACATCACCGCCTGCGTGAGGATCTGGCCGTGGTTCGCCTGATCGGCGACGTCGTGCCGTTCCGGCCGGGTCAATACGTGGATGTGAGCGTGCCGCAGAATGCCCGCTTGCTTCGCCGGCTGTCCCCCGCGCTGCCACCGTCGCAGGACGGGAAGCTCGAGTTCCACGTCAAGACGGTTCCCGGCGGTTGGGTGAGCGGTGCGATAGTCAAGGACACTCAACCCGGCGACATCTGGACGATCATCGATCCGCGCGGCAATCTTGCCGTCGACGAGAACGGTCCGCCCGTCATCATGATCGCGGGCGGAACCGGTTTGGCGCCGATGCGGTCGATCATCCTCGATCTGGCCCAGTCGCCGAATCCGCCGCTGGTCTACCTGTTTTTCGGCGGTCGAACGCTTCGCGATCTGTACGCGGCGGACATGCTGTGGATACTCGCCCACGAACTGCCGTGGCTGCAACCGATTCCCGTCGTCGAAGATCTCACGGACGCCGGCCCACCCGACGGCTGGGCCGAAAGGCTCGGCGTCGACATCGGTTTCGGCGAGGATCATCTGGTGGAGGGAACGCTTGCCGACGTCGTCTCGTCGTACGGGGCCTTCACCGAGCACCAGGTGTTGGTGTGTGGGTCGGCTGCGATGGTGCGTTCGACGCGAGATCGGCTGATTGCGACGGGCACGCCGGCCGAGGCCATAAGCTTCGACCCTTACTGACGGTCAGTACGTGGGATCACTGCGGACGGTCGCGGCGTCGATGCCGACGGCCCGGAGCCGGAATTTGGTGCTGTTCACGACGGATTCGTTGCCGACGACTTGAATGTCGCATCCCGCCCAGTTCCCGAACGATGTGACAACCTTGCCGACTTTTCCGGTCATCCGCTTCGGCATTCCGATCGGTGACAGCGGTTCGGTCTCGGTGTGCCACCACGGATTGGTGTCGTCTTCCGAGACCGGGACGATGGTGAGCCAGGGATGTCGCTCGGCGAGGGCCCACAGATGTGGGAGGTCGTACAGATCGCACGGATGCGCACCGGAGTAGAACAAGTGAACCTTGCGAGTATTGCCGCGACGGATCAGTTCCAGGATCTGTGCGCGCAGCGGTGCAACGCCGGTTCCCGACGCGATCATCAGGAGGTCTTTGGTGTTCTCCGGAATTCCGAGGCCGCCGATCGGTGACCCGATCACCCAGATGTCTCCGACGGTGGTCTGCGTGACCATTGCGGGGCTGACCCAGCCGCCGGTTACCTGACGGATGTGGAACTCGATGATTCCCGATCCGTCCGGCGGATTGGCCGGGGAAAGGTATCGCCACATCCGGGGCCGCGCGCCAACCTGCACACTGACGTATTGACCGGGCCGGTAGTCCATGGGCTGATCGAGTTGGAGTCGCACGATCGCGACTCCTCTGATCGCGGTGCGCGTCTCGATTACCGTGGCGCTCCAGGCGGGCGGTCCGTCTTCTGCGTTTGCCGCGTCCATCATGGCTGCGGAGATGACAGCCAAGGCGTTGCGCCAGGCGCTGTCGACCTCGTCGGTCCACATCTCGGCGCCGCCGAACAGCTCGAAGGCTTCGATCATCGAATTGCCGACGGCTTGGTAATGCTCGTCCGTTACACCGTATTTGCGATGATCGCGACCCAATTGCGCGAGATATTCAAGAATTTCGTCGGTCTCGTCGAGTCGTTCGACAACGTAAGCTATCGCCGTGAACAGACGGTCACGCTGCACGTCCATTGCAGCCGGAAAGAACTCGCGTGTCTCCGGTGAGCGCGCGAACAGCAGCGAATAGAAGGTCCGGGCAAGCCGCTCCGGGCCGCCTTCTTCAGCGACGATGGACTTGAAGCTCGACCGGACCAGAGAAATTGCTTGCGAATCCACGCTTAATCCTCGTCCCGATTTTTCGCGGCAGACCAGCCGCAAACTTTCCGAGGGGAGCTTATGTCACAAATGTCCCACTCGTAAATGTTTGGCCGTATATGTCACACGTCACGCCGATTTTTTCGGTACGCCCGTCCCTTTTTCGCTGGGGGGTGCAAAATAAGCAAGGGTTTCGACACGCTCGACAGTTGAGCTAACGTCCAGCGAAATCCGAACCAGCCAAACAGGAGTCGTGCCGTGGATATTGTTCGACCGGATGCATTGCCAAAAGGTAGCGCTCCTTCAACTCCGCTCGTATCACATCCCCCGGTGCCTACCGATCTTCAACGCCGCGAACTCGAGTGCGTGGAGTTCTTCGACTCCCCGGAACTGAGCCACCTGCCGACGTCGAGAAGGCACGAAGCGCTACGGGAACTGCATCGGACCGGAACGTACACCCACACCGCCGAAGAACTTCTGGTCGGAGCCAAGCTCGCGTGGCGCAACCACGCACGGTGCGTCGGACGCGCACATTGGCGCACCCTCAAACTCATCGACGCACGCGACGCCGTCACCGCATCCGCACTGGCGGAAGCCTGTTGGGAACACCTGCGGCTCTCGACCAACGGCGGCGCACTCCAGTCCGTCGTCACCGTCGGACCACTTCCCCGCGAGGACGGGCAGGAGTACCGCATCCTCAGCCCGCAACTGATCCGCTACGCCGGCTACCGGCAGCCGGACGGCACGATTCTGGGCGACCCGTGGCACGTCGACCTGACAGAACAGGTTACGTCGATGGGCTGGAAGGGCGCCGGAACGCCGTTCGACGTTCTACCCCTGCTCATTTCGGTTCCGGACGAACCACTGCAGTACTTCGACGTGCCTGCCGACCTTGTCCTCGAGGTACCCATCGAGCATCCCGACTACCCGTGGTTCGCTGACCTGGGCCTTAAATGGCACGCCGTTCCGGCAGTCTCGGACATGAATCTCGATATCGGCGGAATCGTCTACCCCTGCACACCGTTCAGCGGTTGGTACGTCAGTACCGAAGTGGGCGCCCGCAACTTCAGCGACACCGATCGCTACAACATGCTTCCCGCCGTGGCAGCGCATTTGGAACTCGATACGAGCCACGACCGCACTCTGTGGAAGGACCGTGCTCTGGTCGAATTGAACCGCGCAGTTATTCACAGCTACCGCAAAGCCGGCGTCATCATGGTCGACCACCACACTGTCGCAAAACAATTCATCGACCACATCGGGCGCGAAGAAAAGGCGGGCCGCAAATGCCCGACGGACTGGTCCTGGGTGAACCCGCCGATGTCCAGTTCTCTCACTCCGACGTTCCATCGCCTCTACGACGAGCCAGATCTCTCCATCCGCCCCAACTTCGTGACGAAGAAAAAGGGCACCGACCAAGGTCGATGCCCCTTCCACACGTGATCACGCTCAGAACGGGATCTGCCCCAACGCAACTCCGACCACGAGCATCGTGATCGAGATGAGGCCGGCTCGCCACAGGACCTTCTTGTGGTGATCCGCCAAAGACACACCGGCTAACGTCACGAGCAGCAGAATCGCGGGGACCAGCGGGCTCTGCATGTGTACTGCCTGCCCGGTGATCGACGCCCGAGCCATCTCCACCGGCTCGATTCCGTACTGCGCCGCCGTCTCCGACAGCACCGGCAGTACGCCGAAGTAGAAGGCGTCGTTGGTCATGAAGAACGTGAGCGGAATGCTCAGGACGCCGGTGATGACGGCCAGGTGGGAGCCCATCGCGTCGGGAATGACCTGCAGGAGCCATTCGGCCATCGCCTCGACCATGCCGGTGCCCTGAAAAACGCCGGTCAGCACAGCTGCCGCTAACACCATCGCGACAACGGACACGATGCTCGCCGAGTGCCGGGCAATCGCCTCACCCTGATCCTTGACGGCAGGGAAGTTCACCGCGAGAGCGATCGACGACGCGATCATGAACAGCACCGGGATGGGCAGAACATCCATGACGAGAACAACCAGAAGGACAGTCGTCAGCGCGGCGTTGAACCACAGGAGCTTCGGCCGCAACGTATCCCGCTTGGGGTCGAGGCCGTCGATGAAGCGTCCGGTGTCGCCGCCGTCGTCACTGTCGTCGGCATTGCCACTGTTATCGCTGCCGGCGCTGGAAGTTCCTCCGTTTCCGACCTTTTCGAGGATGCGTTCAGAAGTGAGGACCAAAGTCCCGATCCGGCGACGCTCCATGATCCCGAGATGAACCGAAAACCCGAGCACCATGATCAATCCGACGATCAGCGACGGCACCATCGGAACAAAGACATCGGACGGCGAAAGTCCCAAGGCGCTGGCGGCCCGGACGGTGGGACCGCCCCACGGAATGATGTTCATCGTCGCGTTGGACAGCCCGGCGACCACTGTCAGCACCACCGGACTGACTCCGAGTTTGAGGTAGAGCGGCAACATCGCGGACGTCACGATGATGAACGTCGTGGAACCGTCGCCGTCGAGGGAGACCACCATCGCCAGAACTGCGGTGCCGACCACCAAGCGCATCGGATCGTCACGCACCAACCGGAGAATGAACTTCACGAGCGGATCGAACAACCCGACGTCGATCATGATGCCGAAGAATATGATCGCGAAGAACAAGAGCGCCGCGGTGGGGGCAAGCGATTTGATGCCGTCGGTGATCATGTCGCCGATACCGAGGCCCGCTCCGGCAAGTAATCCGAAGGCCACGGGAACCAGTGTCAGTCCCACCACCGGTGTTGCACGTTTGGTGAGGATGAGGAACATGAACACCGCAACCATGAGGAAGCCGAGTGTGACGAGCATGGTGAGCTCCTTTGCGTACGGAACGAGGAGAAGAAGGCACAGCAAATCCAGCTGATGTCCTACTGAGGGTGAAACGAAACTTCTGTGTTGACGCCCTACCGGTCCAAAGTCGCAGCAACAAACCGGGATTGATCTTGCAGGAACTCGGAGAACTCGGGTTCGGTGAGAACTGCACTGTTCCAACCGTTTCGGCGAGAAAGCTCGTTCCATCGCGGGCTGGCCGTCAAGTCCGTCACCAGCGTCTGCAGACGCAGTCGCTGATCGTCGGTCAGCCCCGGCGGCGCCATGAGGCCTCGCCAGTTCGTGAAGGTGACGTCGACGCCCAGTTCAGCCAAGGTGGGCGCGTCCACCGCCGGGGAGCGCTGCGGTGAACTGACCGCAAGAACCCGAACCGTTCCTGCCGCAATCTGATCCAGGTATTCACCGAGACCGGTTGCCGCGACATCGACCTGCCCGGTCAATAGCGCTGGGAGCAGTTCACCGCCGCCGTCGTACGTGCGCGACGGGGACAGCGACGGATCGACGCCGACGGCCCGCGCCAGGAGAAGCCGGAACAGCCCGTCCGGTCCGCCTTCGCTCGAACCCCCGCCTATCGAGATCGACGACGGGTCTTGGGTCCACGCCGATGTCAGATCCGCCAGGGTTGTGAACGGTGAATCTGCCGGAACCAGAACAGCTTCCGGTTCGTCCATCAACCGCGCGATCGGGGTCGCGTCGGCAAGCGTGTGCTGGGACGGCAGAATCTCCACGGATCCGAGCACACCGAGTCCCATCACCATGAGGAGATCGGGGTTACCCCGTTCGAGAACCAACCGGTTGAGTCCGACGATGCCACCCGATCCGGGCAGAACCACGACGTCGGCGGTGGCGGTTCCCTCGTCGGCAAGGGCTTGCACCATGGTTCGTGCGGTCAGGTCGTAACCGCCACCGGCAACCGACGGCACCAGGATGCGCAATTCCTCGGAACTGGCTCCTGCCTGGCCACCAGAGAGGAAGGACTCGACCGGAGTGCATCCGATCGCCGCCACGAGAGCCATCGCGCAGGCAGCCAGCAGGGCGATATGCCTGCTCAACCGCGTCGATGCACTCATGATGTTGTCCTTTCCTGCCTGGTTCGATGTGTGAACAGATTTCATACTGGCGCACTTTGTGACTGGAGTCACCATTGGGAACGCAAAGTGCTTTGTGCTCATTGTGCTCACAAACAGCCACTTTCCCGGCGCCCGACTACCGCGCTAGGGTCTGGCAGGTGTCCACAGGAAACGCGCAGGCCGAACGCATACCGCTGCGCGCCCGCTTCCGCCGTCGACGACAGACATTGGCGACACAGCTACTCGAACTGCAACTCCTGATCGTCGTGGCGGTTCTTCTCTGCGTGACCGCACTCTCGCTTGCGCAGTCGTCGGCGAGTTTCCAGCGCGAGGAGGGGCGCCGCGCGCTCTCGGCAGCAGAGTCGCTTGCCGCCAATCCGGCAGTGCGAGAACTACTCCCCGGGGCTCAGACCCGTATCCGCTCGGGGCTGCAGGGATCTGTCGATTCGGTGCGTGCAATCTCCGGTGTCACGTACGTGTCTCTTGCCGATGGAGACGCCGTCGTTGTCATCTCCACGCGTCCCGGCGATGTCGGCACTGCCGTGCCGCAGACTCAGGGCCGGTCCGAGACGGGACTGGTCGACACGTCCTCCGGCAAGGCCGTCGAAGCGCAGGTTCCGATTCTCGGCAACGAGGGTTCGATCATCGGCAGCGCCGTAGTCGGGATCGAGTACCCGTCGATCTGGACCCGCCTACTGCAGTCGGCGCCGAACCTCCTGGTGTATCTCGCAGTTGCTTCGGTGATCGGCGCAGTCGGCTCGATCCTGTTGGCCCGCAGGGTCAAACGGCAGACGCTCGGCATGGAACCCGGCGAGATCCTCGATCTTGTCCGCCACCGCGAGGCAATGCTGCGCGGCCTCAAGGAGGGAGTCATCGCCTTCGACGCGCAGGGACGAGTGGTGCTGATGAGCGAGAGCGCCCACCAACTTCTCGACATCGCTTACGGCAGCGCGGGCAAATCCGTCCGAGACCTGGGACTCGACGATCGCTTGCAGAGCGTTCTGACCTCCGGGACAACGGAATCCGATCAGTTGGTTCTGGTCGGCGATCGGCTGCTTGTTCTCAACACCGTGCTCATCGAGTCCAAAGGCCGCACCATCGGGTCGGTCACCACGTTCCGCGATCGCACCGAATTGCGGGCTGTGGAGGAAGAACTCGACGTCACCAAAACCAGCACCGACGCACTGCGCGCTCACATTCACGAGTTCGACAATCAACTGCACACCATTTCCGGTCTCATCCAACTGGGCGAATACGACGAAGTTGTCGGCTACGTCGAAGGGTTGACCATGGAGCGGGCGCAGATCAGCGCGGCTGTCACCGACAAGATCGCCGATGTGGGCACCGCCGCTCTTGTCATTGCCAAGATCGGCGCGGCGGCACAGGGATTGGTGACCGTCGACCTGTCTGCCGATTCGCATCTGGGCACTCTCGAACGCGCGCTCGGGCGCGATGTGGCGACGGTGGTCGGAAACCTCGTCGACAATGCCGTCGATGCCGTCGCTGAAATGTCGGAGACGGAGCGGCGCACGGTTCGGTTGTCCATTCGCGGTTTGGGCGCCTCCGTCGAAGTGCGTGTCGAGGACGCCGGCCCCGGTGTCGCGCCCGAAAATCGAGAGCGGGTGTTCAGCCAGGGCTGGAGCACCAAGGGACAATCGAGCGACGGTCACGGATTCGGGTTGGCGTTGGTGCGGCTGACATGTCGGCGGCGCGGCGGTGACGTCTCCGTGAGCACTCACACTGCGGAGGGTCTCGAGTGGACCGTCTTCACCGCAGTCCTACATGACGGAGAGAGCGCATGATCCGAGTTCTGGTAGTCGACGACGACTTCATGGTCGCGCGTGTGCACAGCGGATTTGTTTCGCGGATAGACGGTTTCGAGGTATGCGGTGTTGCGCACTCCGCCGAGGCCGCGCTGGCTGCCGTCGGAGACCTGGTTCCCGATCTGGTGCTTCTCGACGTCCACCTGCCCGGAACAACAGGGCTCGATCTGATCGCTCCGTTCCGGGAACTGGTGCCCGAACTCGACGTTCTGGTGATCACCAGCGAGCGCGAGGCAGGCTCGGTGAAGAAGGCACTACGCAGCGGGGTCGTGCATTATCTGATGAAGCCGTTCACATTCGACGTTCTCCGTGACCGTCTCGAGCGGTACCGATCGACGTACGCGAACCTCGACAGCGCGGGTGAAGCCGAGCAGACCGCCGTCGACGAAGCGTTCGGTGTAGCCGGCGTTGTGGCAGCACCCCTGCCGAAGGGCCTGAGTCCCGAGACCCTGCAGTTGGTCGAGACCGCACTGCGCGGAGAAGCGGAACCTGCCTCGGCGACAGACATTTCCGAACGCGTCGGCATCTCGCGGGCAAGCGCGCGTCGCTACCTCGAGCACCTGTGCGCGAGCGGGCAGTCCACCACGTCCCTGAAGTACGGAGTGGTGGGCCGCCCGGAACGACGCTACGTCTGGAAACGCTGAGACCTGGACACGCTGAGGTCCGGAGACGCTGCGAGCTAGCACCCTTTTTGCGAAGTGAGCAGCCCTTGCATCCTGCTGCAGGGGCTGCTCACTCGAGGAAAACTGTGCTCACTCCTACTGCCAGCTCACTTCTACTGCCAGCTCACTCCTACTGCCAGCTCACTCCTACGACTACACAGCGCGGTCGCTGGTCTCCCAGTACTGCGCACGCAGAGCCTTCTTGTCGAGCTTGCCGAGCGGTGTCAGCGGCAGGCTGTCCACGAAGTCGATGCTCTTGGGTGCGTGTACTGATCCCTTGGCCGCCTTCACCCGCTCGACCAGCTCTTCGGTACTGACGGTGAGCCCGCCGCGCAAAACCACGCACGCCTTGACGGCTTCGCCCCACTTGTCGTCCGGCACACCCACCACGGCCACGGACGCGACGGACGGGTGCGCGGAGATCACGTCCTCGATCTCTCGCGGGAACACGTTGAAACCGCCGGTCACGATCATGTCCTTCTTGCGATCGACGATGGACAGGAACCCGTCGACGTCCTTGCGCGCGATGTCGCCGGTGTGCAGCCAGCCACCGCGGAAGGCTTCTGCAGTCTCGGCGGGCTTCTTCCAGTACCCCTTCATGACCAAAGGACCTCGGACGCAGATCTCACCGAGTTCGCCCTGCGGCACCTCGTTCAGATCGTCGTCGAGCAGCCGGACGTCGAGCCACGGCACCGGGCGGCCACACGTGGCAAGTCGGACCGGGTCGTCGGCGAGGTGCTCTTCCTTGCGGAGCACCGAGATGGTCATGCCGCACTCACTCTGACCGTAGAACTGGAAGAAGATCTGACCGAACTTCTTGATGCCTTCCTGCAAGCGGGCCGGTGACATCGCGGATGCACCGTAGAAGAGCGTCTGCAGACTCGAGACGTCCCGCTTCTCGAAATCCGGATGGTCCATGAGCATGTAGATCATGGTGGGCACCAACATGGTTGCCGTGATCTTGTACTTTTCGATCGCTTCGAGAACTGCTCCGGGCTCGAAGGCGGGCAGCACGATCAGCGCGCCGCCGCGCAGGAGCGTCGGAGTGAAGAACGCGGCACCGGCATGGGACAGCGGCGTGCAGATGAGGAAGCGATTCTCCTCGGGCCACTGCCATTCCGACATCTGGATCTGGTTGAGCGCCGCGCCCGAACGGAACGACCCGATAACACCTTTCGGCTTTCCGGTTGTGCCGCCGGTGTACACCATGCTGCTGGCGTCCTCGGCGTCGACGTGCGCGGCTTTGAGCGGCTTCGGCTCGAAAGTTGCCGCGAGAGCCAGAATGTCGATGCCGATCTCCGACGGGCCCATCGACAGGATCGTGGTCAACGACGGCGACGACGCCTTCAACTCGGCGGCCCTGTCCTCGAAAGCGTTGGGGTCGAAGATGAGGGTCTCGATCTCAGCGTCGTCGACGATGTACTTGTGGTCGTCGAGGGAGCCCATCGGATTGAGAGCGCTGGCGCGACAACCGGTGATCATGGTGGCGCCCATGCTGATGAGTACTTCGGGACGATTCTTGGAGAGCATCGCCGTGCTGGTGCCCTGGGTGATTCCGAGCGACGCGAGTGCCTGGGCGAAGCAGCTGATCTGATCGCGCATCTGTCCGCCGGTGAGAACAACGTCGCCGATGTACAGCGCCGGCTTGTCGTGGTTCCGTTCGAGGGCGGTGATGAGCAGGTCCGGACCGTAAATCGGTCGGTGGAGGTCAGCAAACTCGTCTGTCATCTGGTCTTCCTTCTGCTCGGCCTGCCGTCATCGAGATGTGCTCCCGGTCACGAATACGTTATCCACAATCGCACAAAACTGGAACAGGTTCCAGAGGGGCCTCCGTCCCCCGTGCGCCTTTCTGGTAGGCCCGACTACCAAAAAGGCGCACAGGGCCGAAGGCCCTACTGCACCGCAAATGCAATCCGCGCGAGATCCGCTTCCGTTTCGCGCGACGGCAGATCATCCAGATCGACCCGAACGGATCGCACCGTCCCTACAAAACGATCTCGGTCGGTGTAGTCGGAACTGATTGCGACGCCGTGGCATCGCCCGATTGTCAGCAGGCCGGTTCCGCCGATGTAGAACGGTGTCGTCCGCTCGATCCGATCCGACGCAACAACGGCGCCGTCCACCAGAAGCACGATCTGCGCGCCGGAGCCCAATCCGTCGCCCTCGTAGTGCAGTTCCATCCGCAGGTCGTGATGGCCGGGTTCGATCACCACCCGGCTACGAACGTGCTGCACATGCAGATCGGCGACGTTGTTGCAGTACGTCAGGGCACCGTCGTGCAGATACAGACTCCATCCGCCGTCGGCGCGAGCACCCTGAGCCACGACAACGCCGGTTCGCCCCGCCTCCGACAGTTCGACGTTCGCCGTCATCGCGTGCGAACGATTGAACAGTTTGGGTGCCGCGTCCGGCAGCAAGGGTGGCATCGACCCGGGATAGGTGTGCGAACTCGGCGCCGGCTTCACCGACCCCTTGCGCATCCTCTGCATGCGAGTGTTGTCGAGCAGGACCTGGTTTCGGACCGCCTCGCGTTCGAACACCGCTTGAAGCTCGGCAAGTTTGTCCGGCCGGGTCGACGCCAGGTCGGCGGCCTCGGTCCAGTCGGTATTCGTGTCGTACAGCTCCCACACATCGTCTTCGAATGGCTTGTCGCCGGATGCCGCCTGCATCGGGACGCGGTGAGCGGTACACGCCACCCACCCCTCGTGGTAGATCCCGCGGTTGCCGAATACTTCGAAATACTGCGTGGTTCGCCGATCGGGCGCCGACGGGTCGTTCAAGCTGTAGAGCATCGACACTCCGTCCATCGGCTGCTGCGCCACGCCGCCGACAGTCTCTGGCTGCGCAATTCCCGCAGCCTCGAGAACTGTGGGAACGACGTCGGACACGAAGTGCCATTGCTCGCGAATCTCGCCACCCGAGTCGATGCCGGACGGCCAGTGCACGATCAACGGGTTTCGCGTGCCGCCGTAATGCGACGCGACCTGCTTCACCCACTGGTAGGGCGTATCCATCGCCAGCGCCCACCCGATCGGATATTGCGGAGCTGTGGTCGGTCCACCCAATTCCGCACTCTTGTCGATGATCCGTGCCGACGTGTCCTTCAGGCCGTTGAACAGGATGCCCTCGTTGGCGGTGCCGAGCATGCCGCCTTCACCGGCCGCACCGTTGTCGCCGAGAATGTAGAAAACCAAGGTGTTTTCGAGCGCGGCCATGTCGTCGAGTGCGTCGATCACCCGTCCGACCTGAGCGTCGGTGTGCTCGGCAAAACCTGCGTACAGTTCCATGAGCAATTCCGCCGCGCGACGGTCTTCGTCGCTCATCGAATCCCACTGGGGAATGAAATCCAGCCACGCCGTCAGCTGTCCGTCTTCCGGTACGACGCCCAACTCGTGCTGGCGTGCCACGGTGATGTCGCGCTGACGGTTCCACCCGTGCGCGAACTTCCCGGCGTATTTGTCTCTCCACTGCGCCGGCACCTGAAGGGGTGAATGTGTCGCTCCCAGAGCCAGATACGTGAAGAAGGGTTTGTCCGGCGCGGCAGCCTGCTGGTGGCGCACCCAGTCGATCAGGCGATCGACGAGATCTTCGGAGAGGTGGTAGCCCTCCTCCGGACCTGCTGGGGCGTCCACGGGAGTGATGCCGTTGTAGAGAGCCGGGTAGTACTGATCGGTGGATCCGCCGAGAAATCCGTAGAAGTGCTCGAACCCCTCCCCGGTTGGCCAACGATCGAACGGTCCGGCCGGTCCCGTTTCGACACCCGGAGTTTGGTGCCATTTTCCGAATGCTGCTGTGTTGTATCCGTTCTCACGCAGAGTCATCGCGAGCGTTGCGGCGCTGTCTGGCCTTGTGCAGTTGTATCCGGGGTCTGTGCTCTCGAAGTTGGTGACGGTACCGAACCCCACCGCGTGTGGATTTCGGCCGGTCAGCAGCGACGCTCTGGTCGGCGAACATAGTGCGGTGGTGTGAAACCTGTTGTACTTCAGGCCGTCATCTGCGAGCCGCTGCGCCGTGGGCATGTCGATCGGCCCACCGAACGGCGAGGTGGCGCCGAATCCCATGTCATCGACCAAGACGATCAGTACGTTAGGTGCCTTGTTCGTCATAGCAATACCTTTCAGTTCCGGCCGTCGAAAAGTGCGTCCGGACGTAGTTTTCCGGTCAGAACCTGGGCCCGCTTTGCGGCCAGACGGTCGAACGAATCGGGGTGCGTGAGTATCCAGAACTCTTCCTGCGCAACACCGTCGAAGTAGATTTTGGCTGCGGCCGCGGGCGACATACCTTCTCTGATGTTCTCGCGCCAGAACTCGGTATCCGACCCGGACTGCGGGCGCACCGCGACGTCCTCGAAAATCCTGGTGGCAACCTGTCCCGGACTGAATACCGAGACGCGGATCTGCGGAAACTGTTCGGCACATTCGAGATACAGGCTTTCGGTGAGCGCCTGCACGCCGTGCTTCGAGGCCGCGTACGCCGTCATCTTCGGTGTGATCGCCACACCGCCGACCGAGACGGTGTTGACGACGTGGGAAGGCCGCGGGTCGGCTCCCATTCTGGGGACGAACGAGCGGATGCCGTGAAAAACCCCGGTCAGGTTGACGTCGATGACGCGGCGCCATTCGTCAGCCGGAATGTCCCACGTGAACCCGACGGATTCGAGGCCGGCATTGTTGGCCAGCAGTGTCACGGCACCGAACTTCGCGTAGGTCGCGTCGGCCAGTGCGTCCACATCTGCGGCGACGGTGACATCGGTCGGGACGGTCAGCACGTGGGCTCCGTCTGCCCGAAGATCGGTCGCCACAGCCTCGAGGCGCTCGGCGGAGATGTCCGCCAGGACGACATTCATTCCGAGGTTGACAGCTTCGCGGGCCAGACCCTCGCCGATTCCACTTCCGGCTCCCGTGATCACTGCTGTTCCGTCGCGCAATTCTTCGAGTTTCATCGCATTCCCTTCGCAACCTGCAGTGACGCGTTGCTCTGTCGAATTTTCGGGTGACACTATTCGGCCTACACCCCGCTCGACAGAGGATCTCCCGCACGGTGGAACGAGCGCAATACCACCAGAAACTGATGTCTCGCCCACCGAAACCACGGCCACGTCCCAGCCGCACTACATGGCACTTCTGCACATATTCCCGATCAGCGGGAGCAAATGCTGTGGTAGCCGCGATGGTCACTAGCGTTGCCATCACCCACTCGAACGGCCGACTGGCCGGGGGAAACGGAGGTTATCGTGACTGCAATGCTTGTCGACGAGAATCCCTTGGCGCACGCGGTGCTGCCGACATTTTCGACGCTGTACGACGCATCCGCCGGCTTGATCGACGCGTCGACAGACGAACAGGATGTGGTGTTCTTCGGCCCGCCACGCCCGACTGACACTGTTGTGGGAAGTATCCGTTCACTCGAACGAATCCCGTCCACCGACGGCGGCCCGTCGCGGATCGCCCGGACCATCGACTACCGCGACGTGTACGGGCACCTGGTTGCCGAGGTGTACGCGTCGGGAATCGCCTGCGACATCAAAGGTCCTGTCGCCGCGAGCACTTCGTCCGCGCTGGCCGCGCACGTCGACGCCTCGTTCGATGCCGACAGCGTCCGTCGATTCCGCACCCGAATCTTCGTCTCGGATGCCTCGCGTCTCACGTTTACCCGCACTGCCGTCGCCCGGTATCTCAAGGATTCGGAGTATGTTTCCGATTTCATCGTGAGTGCAACCGATGACGCAGGCGTAACCGCGGGCAGGGCGTGGGTCACCGTGGCGGAGACTGCTCACTCGGATCGGTAAGTTCCACCGAGCGGGATCAGGCAGCAACCGGGCGATTCTCCGGTGATTGAGTGGCTCCATGTCGGCCATTGCATTCACTCTGTCCTCACGTACGTCACCGATAACCGTCGCTGACTACCGCGAACGTGCCCGCAAGGCACTGCCCGCGATGATCTGGGCGTACGTCGACGGCGGCGCCGAGGACGAGCTGACGCTGCGCGCCAACGTCGATGATTTCGACAAGTGGGCGCTTCGCTCCCGGGTTTTGACCGGAAACGAAGGTCAAGGGCTGTCCGCCAAAGTGGGGAACACAGCGCTCGATCTCCCGGTTTTCCTCTCTCCCACCGGAATGACCGGACTTATCCAGTGGACCGGTGAACGAGCTGCCGCTCGGGCAGCCGAACGCGTTGGCACGCGCGCGGTTATCTCGACGGCATCCAGTTACACCGTGGAGGAGATCGCGGACGCGACCTCCGAGAACCATTTCTTCCAGCTTTACCCGTGGACCAGCGTCCGCACCGGGGAATCGTTGGCGAAGAAATTCATCGACCGCGCACACCACGCCGGGTACAGCGCGTTGTTCGTGACGGTTGACGTTCCGGTGACCGGAAACCGGGAGGGGGAGCGTAAGCGAGGCATGGGGATTCCGCCCACTCTCTCGCCATCCCGCGTCCTCGACGCGGCCCGCAAACCCCGCTGGGCCTACAACTTCCTCAAACACCAGCGAATCTCGTCGCGCATGTTGGTCGACGAGCGAGGCGCCGCCGCCGCAGTGCGATCGGCGCAGAAGCAGGTCAGTCTCCTGCGACCGGAACTGTGCTGGGACGACTTGGCGAAGATCCGCGATCTGTGGGACGGCCCGATGTACGTCAAAGGCATTCTCGATCCGGATGATGCCGCTGCTGCTGTCCGACTGGGTGCCGACGGAATTGTCGTGTCGAATCACGGTGGACGCCAACTCGACAGCGCGCTCTCGAGCATCGAAGCACTGCCTGCGGTGGTTGATCGAGTGGGCGGATCCGGCGGTGTTCCCGTCTACCTGGACGGCGGCATTCGTCGTGGCAGCGATGTGGTGAAGGCACTTGCACTCGGCGCGACCGCGGTCGGAATCGGCCGACCGTACGTCTATGGACTGGCGGTTGGCGGTGAGGACGGCGTCGCGCACGTTCTCGAGATTTTCCGCGAGGAGATCGCTCGGACTCTGACGCTCATGGGCGTACGTGACATCGCCGAACTCGATCGCTCCCACATGATGCGACGCGGGGCGAGTTTCCGGTCCCAAGAGTAAGTGTTCCATCCAGCGGGAATGCCCGTATCCGAGGCAACCACGCCAACGGTTCTATGGGGTGGATCACATCACTGACAGCGTCGTCGGACGCGGCTCGGAGGAAGACATGTCGCTCAGCACGGACTCACCCACAACGGCAGACGAGGAAATTCGCGAAATCGAGGCGGCGGCTCCCCCGGCGCGATTTGCTCGGGGGTGGCATTGCCTCGGACTCAGCAAGACGTATCGCGACGGAACGCCACACCAGATCGAAATCTTCGGCACCAGCCTGGTTGTTTTCGCCGACAGTAAGGGCGACATCAAGATCCTCGACGCCTACTGCCGTCACATGGGCGGCAACCTGGCGCAGGGCACGGTCAAGGGCGATTCGATCGCGTGCCCGTTCCACGACTGGCGTTGGGGCGGTAACGGAAAATGTACGGATATTCCGTACGCACGACGCGTTCCGCCGCTGGCCAAGACCCGTGCATGGACGACACTCGAGCGCAACGGCCAGCTGTTCGTCTGGAACGATCCCCAGGGCAACCCCCCACCCGCAGAAGTCACCATCCCCGAGATCGAAGGCTTCGGAAGCAGCGAGTGGAGCGACTGGAGCTGGAACACGCTCACCATCGAAGGCTCGCATTGCCGCGAGATCGTGGACAACGTCGTGGACATGGCGCACTTCTTCTACATCCATTACTCCTTCCCCCGGTATTTCAAGAACATCTTCGAAGGTCATGTCGCGAGCCAGTACATGGAGTCGGTGGGACGTGAGGATGTCATCAGCGGTACGAACTACGGCGATCCCAACGCTGTTCTTCGTTCGGACGCGTCGTATTTCGGTCCGTCGTACATGATCGACTGGCTCAAGAGCGAGGCCAACGGTCAGATCATCGAGACCGTTCTGATCAACTGCCACTACCCGATCTCGAACAACGCCTTCGTGCTGCAGTACGGCGCCATGGTGAAGAAGCTTCCCGGAATGAGCGACGAGGACACTGCGGCTATGGCCGCGCAGTTCACCGAGGGCGTCGAGACGGGATTCCTTCAGGACGTGGAGATCTGGAAGAACAAGGCTCCCATCGACAATCCACTTCTCTCCGAAGAAGACGGCCCGGTATATCAGTTGCGGCGTTGGTACAACCAGTTCTACACCGATGTCGAGGACGTCACCGAAGACATGACCAAGCGCTTCGAGTTCGAGATCGACACCACCCGCGCGGTGGCGAGCTGGAAGCAGGAAGTTGCCGAGAACGTCGCAGCCCGGGAAGCCCAGGCACCTCAGACCACGTCCTGATCAGAGCCCGTGCTGACCGAGACCACACGACACAACACAACATAGGGTGACCATGAGTTACGAAGTGCTCGAACAGATCAACTTGATGGCCGACGACATTTTCCAAGAAGGTATCGAGGCCGAGAAAATCGGACGGTTGGCAGACGATACCGCCAAGAAGATGAAGGCCGCCGGGTCGATCCGGATGTTGCAGCCCAAGGAATACGGCGGCATGGAGGCGCATCCGCGCGAGTTCGCGGAAACTGTAATGCGGATGGCGTCACTGAATCCGTCGGCTGGTTGGGTCCACGGGATTGTCGGAGTTCACCCGTGGCAGTTGGCGTTTGCCGATCCGAAGGTTCAGCAGGAAATCTGGGGTTCCGATCCTGATACCTGGATGGCCTCTCCCTATATGCCCGGCGGCATGTGTATTCCCACCGACGGTGGGTACAAGTTCTCCGGCCGCTGGCAGTTTTCCTCCGGTACGGACCATTGTGATTGGGCGTTCCTCGGCGCTATGGCCTGCGACAAGGACGGCAACATGGAAATGCCGCCCCGCATGCTGCACGTGATCATTCCGCGCACCGACTACGAGATCATCGAAGACTCGTGGGACGTCATGGGTTTGCGCGGCACGGGGTCGAAAGATCTTGTGGTCAAGGACGCGTACGTTCCCGATTACCGCGTCATGGATTGCGACGAGGTCATCGACGGTACCGCTGTACGCAAGTACGGACGCACCGAGACGCTGTACCTGATGCCCTGGTCGAACATGTTCCCACTCGGGATCACAGCCGCGACCATCGGCATTTGCGAGGGAATGCTGTTCCACGCCAACGAATACCAGGCTGATCGCATCAATGCCCAGGGCACCGCGATCAAGGATGATCCGTACACGCTCTTCGCCATCGGCCAGGCAACGGCCGATATTCGCGCGGCGCGAGACACCTTGCTGGCCAATGTCGATCGCATGTGGGATCGCGTCGACGCAGGCAAGGAAGTGACGTTCGAGCAGCGCGCAGAAGGTCGACAGACACAGGTTCAGGCTGCATGGCGTGCCATCAATGCCATCGACCAGGTCTACCCGCGGTGCGGCGGCAACGCCCTTCGCATGGACAAGCCACTGCAGCGCTTCTGGCGCGACGCCCATGCCGGCCAGCATCACGCAATCCACGTCCCCGGCACCGTATTCCACGCTGCCTCCCTCAGCCGCCTCGGCGCCGATCCGCAGGGCCCGCTGCGGGCGATGATCTGACATAAGGAACAACACACGATGACGCACACCGACATCAAGGGACTTGGCTACGTCAAGATCTCCACCAACGACATGGACCGTTGGCGCACTTTTGCATTCGACGTTCTTGGCTTCGCCAAGGGCAGCGGACCGGACGAGAACGCGCTGTACCTGCGTCTCGACGAGCGCGCCGCCCGCATCGTCATCGTCGAGGGCGAGCGCGACGAGATCGTCAGCATCGGCTGGGAGGTGGCCGATCGCAACGCGCTACGACGCGTTCAGGCCGCGCTGGAGAAGTTCGGCACCGCGGTCGACCAACTTCCCCTGGCCGAGGCCGACGCACGCCGAGTCGAAGAGGTCATCACCTTCACCGATCCCGGCGGCGCAAATGTGGAAATCTTCCACGGCGCGATCCTCGATCACAGCCCGGTCGTCACGCCGTTCGGCTCTCGATTTGTCACCGGCTCACAGGGCCTTGGCCACGTTGTTCTCCCGGTCATGGACAGTGCTGCGAGCTTCGATTTCTACACCGATGTTCTCGGCTTCTATCCGCGTGGCGCATTCCGCCTGCCCGCGCCGCCGGAGTTCGGCCCCCTGCGCATCCGCTTCCTCGGGGTCAACGAACGCCACCACAGCTTGGCGCTGTGCCCTGCCCCGCACGGCGGCGCGCCCGGCCTGATTCACATCATGGTCGAGGTCGACACACTCGACGCCGTCGGCCAGGCACTCGACCGGGTGGTGAAGGACGGATTCTCGGTGTCCTCGACCCTGGGTCGACACACCAACGACAAGATGGTCTCGTTCTACGTCCGGGCACCCGGCGGCTGGGACATCGAGTTCGGCACCGAGGGATCGAAGGTGGATCAGGACTCCTACTCGGCAGAGGAGATCACCGCCGACAGTTACTGGGGCCATGACTGGTCGGGCAGCGAACCGCTGGCAGCGATGTAAATTTTAAGCGATGTAAATTTTTACCGGGAAGGGCTTGCGCACATTTGTGCGCAAGCCCTTTTCCTGTGTTCGGACCCCGTAGGCATGCGTGTGGGCTTCGCATCGTCTTGACTGGTGATGCGAAGCTCTCACACGGTATTCAGTTCCGGCAGAGCCGAATTCAGTCTCGGTGGACTGGGCCTTGGCGGGTGGTGGAGCGTCGGCGTCGTTGTTTCGGGTCGATCGTAGCTGGTGGGATAAACCAGGGTTTGTGATCATCGCCCATTTTGATTTCCCAGATGCCGCGGAATCCGCTGGTGCTGTGGATCAATCGATGGTGAGTTCGGCAGAGGAGGGTGAGGTTGTCCATCACCGTCAAGCCTCCGGTTGACCAGGGTTTTATATGGTGGGCATCGCACCAGGCCGGTACGGCATCACAGTTGGGGAAGGCGCAGCCTTTGTCCCGGGCAATCAACGCCGTGCGTTGCTCGGGTGTGACGAGGCGTTTGTGCGGGGTCGCATCCAGCGGTGCGCCGTTGCCGTCCATCAACACTGTGGAGAGCATGCAGTCACAGGCGAGCATCCGGGTCAGGCTCACACTGAGTGGTCCCATCCACGGCATGTACCCGACGTCCAGATCTTCGACATCAGGCTCATCGAAATCCGCTGCGACATCGCTGCGCATGGTGGCGCATTCCCGATGCTCGGCAAGGTCTTTCGCGGTGATGTGCACATTCACGTGCGGACGCTGACCGCCGTCGACACCGGTCATGGCGTTGTCGAGATAGCGGCGGATCAGTTCCGTGAAGGCGTCGGCGGTTCGTTTGGCAGCGGACCGCTGATCCGGGGTTCCTTCCGCTGCTGGCTTCGGCATCGACAAACCCGAGGGAGCCGACAACAACATTTCACCAGTGAGCGCGTCGAAATCACCCTTGATCGCCACCCGACCGTTGAGCGTCGGCGAAATCCGCAAGACATTGAGGTCATCGTCCTCACCCGGCGGGACATCGTCGGATTCGAACATCCGCTCCAAAACCGCAATCGCGTAGCGGAGTTTGACGGTGGTCGCCTCCACCCCGGATGCGGCAGCGAGAAGGGTCTTCATGCAAGACGGTAACGCCCTGTCCGGCATTCCTTTTGGCGGAGATTCACAGAACGCGACGATCATTGCCGCATGATCGAGCGAGAGGTCGCCGGCCTCGAACTGCGCGGCAACATCCGGGAATACCCGCAACGCGGCACCGAGAGCCGCGATCTTGTTACCGGCCGCATTCTGCAGCATCGTGTTCGCCGCCAACCACCGACCAACACCCCGGTAACACAGCACCTGCTCATCAGGATTGAGCGCCAACTCATCAACCGCGGCAACCCGAATCGCTTCCAACCGAAGAATCTCCGCAGACGCACTCACGGCAACGTCCCGAACCTCCGCCGGGCGCAATTGCCACAACCTGCCACGCACACCCGCAGCGGAGCCAGCTACAACATCCCCCACCGAAACAAAATCGCTGACTGTGGTCATCAGAGCCTCCCCACCCTTGACCACAATGATACTCGAACACTTATTCGAATCAAGAGACATATCGGGCACATCTGAAACCGAAGCGACACGCATGCGCGCCGGATCGCCCAGTCGACAGGAATGGCGCCCACAAAAACCCGAACGCGCCACGCCCCTACGCCCAGATGCAGGACGTTTACGTGATTCACTTCACAAATCGCGAGTCATATGACACTATTTCTAATTGAAATAGCCAGCTCACAGATTTTCATCGAAGAGGAGTAGTGGACGCGATGACTATGGCACTGGAGTCCCAAGTAGCGACCGTGAAGCTAGATTCCGCTGACCTGGGGGTTGACTCGACACCCACTGCCGTTCTCGACCGCGTCTCACTCGTCCTCGACACCTTCGACGGTCCTGGCCGCCTCACACTCGCCCAGATTGTTCGCCGCACCGGCCTTCCTCGGTCGTCCGCCCACCGCCTACTCGAGCGGCTGGTCTCGATGCGCTGGCTACGGCGCGACGGCCGCGACTACGAGCTCGGTATGCGCCTGGTCGAGTTGGGCTCTCTCGCCGTACACCAGGATCGCCTGCACACAGC
The DNA here is from genome assembly GCF_003023755.1 of Rhodococcus sp. AD45-ID. Classification (NCBI taxonomy): domain Bacteria; kingdom Bacillati; phylum Actinomycetota; class Actinomycetes; order Mycobacteriales; family Nocardiaceae; genus Rhodococcus; species Rhodococcus sp. AD45-ID. The sequence goes on from NZ_PYHL01000001.1 coordinate 1,378,809, forward strand.
TGCGTTGCCACTGCTGCACGAGCTGTATCGCGTCACTGGATTTGTTGTTCACCTCGGCATTCTCGACGGCTCCGATGTGGTGTATCTCGAGAAGATCGGCGGGCGCCTGGCCGCCGCTGTCCCGACGCGCGTCGGGGAACGGCGTCATGCTCCCACGACTGCCTTGGGGCAGGCGCTGCTCGCATTCGAGTCGCAATCCACAACGCATCCCCAGCGTGCCCGGATTCGGGAGGCCGGTGTGGCCTTCGAAAGTGGGAGTGGGTTGGCCGGCTTCAGCTGTCTGGCGGCACCGATCGGACTGCCCGGACGGGCAGTTGCCGCAGTGTCGATTTGTGGGCCGACGAAGGCGCTACGTAACGATCACATCAGTGCAGCACCCGTCCGCATGGCCGCGTCTGCGATCTGGCGTGCCATCGACGGTGGATCTCACACTGTCACACCGACTTTGCAGCGTCGGCAGCTGCTGCGAAACCTGCCCACCGCTGCCAGGGCGTGAGCAACACGTTGGTCATGACCGAGGGCAGCTGGTTACTCAGATATCGCGCTGATCCTGGGTGAGTGAGAGGACATGATCTTCGATGTCCTTCCATCGGCCAGGCGACACCGGGATCGGTGACCCGAGGGGATCATATTCGGCGACCTTGGCAAATTCTGCCGACGCCCGGTCGATATCGTCGAGTAGTTCACGCGCAAGGTCGATTTCAGCCCGGAAGTAGCGTACCGACCAACGCAATGTCATGACGGAGTACGCCCAGGCGGGCTCGTTTTCTGCGTGGTCTGCGTGAAGTTCCGCGCGTCGTAGTTGCTCCTCGACATTGGCGATATGCGCACCGACAAGTGCCTTGAGCCGTGGCGGGTCATTGAGATGCCCCATCCAAAGTCGAAGCATGACACCGTGTTTGAGTACGGGAACCTCCACAGGAGCTTCGCGCGACCAGGTGCGCACTGCCTCGGTTCCGGATTCGGTAATCGCGTACAGGCGCCGACCCCGCACTCCCGGTTCGGACACGACCCGCGATTCCACGAACCCGATTTTCTCGAGTTTCTTGAGCTCGGCATACACCTGACTGATGGACGGACTCCAGTAGAAGAACCCGACACTCCAGTCGGCCCATTTCTTGAGATCGTTGCCTGTCAGCTCCTCACCGAACGTGAGCGTTCCGAGGACCGCCCAACTCGTTGCGGGAAGTCCTCTGGACACGTCTTCGGTTGCGGACACGGACAGGAGTCTAACAATCGAACGACCAGGTGAGGTGCATCACAAACCGAGGTGCCCGCTTAGCGGGAGAGTTTCACGAATTGGCGGTCAAGGCTGCTGTCGTCATGTCGATGACGTTCGCTTGAAAGTCCGCCGCCGAGAGCGGCAATCGGCGGCGCCCGGTCAGATCACGTGCCCGGACGGCAAGCATTGCGGTGGCAAGCAGAATTGCGCCGCGCACACGCTCGTCCACCAGCGGGCCGGGCAGGTGGCCGATGGATTCGCGCAGCAACTCGATGGATCTGACGAGGCTGGGATACTTCGGCGGTACCTGATCTATCTGCTCGGGTTCGAGCTGATAGATGGTCTGGCCGAGAATGCGCAGGTACCTGCGGCCCGCTTCGCTGGTGAGCATCTCCCCCAGCGGCGCCACGATCAGTTCGACGCACTCGCGCGGGGTGACATCGCCTTGCCAGTTTGCCAGCATCACGGTTCGTCGAGACTCCAACTGCACCAGATACTTCTCCCGAATCGCCTGGAGTATGCCTTCGCGGGAGCCGAAGTGATACCGCAACGCCGACGGATTGCGTTGGCCCGCACCCGAAACGATGTCACCGACCAGGGTCGCCTCAATCCCCTTCGTGGCAAAGAGTTCTTCCGCGACTTCGAGAAGTTTTTGTTTGGTCGAGAGCTCTCCCGTACTCATGGCGCTTAGTGTACCTTTCCGATTACTACTAATAAGGAGTATTAATGAGCCCCTTGAGATCAATGACCCCGGCCAGGTTCGGATCCCTACTCGTTGCCGCTACGACGGTGCTCGCGACAGGGTTCGGAAGCAGCACCGGAAGTATCGACGGAAGCCTCGAACCCGACACATCTGTCTATGCAGACACAGGTTGGGTTACCCTGCACGGCGATTCGGGCAATCGCCGTCAGCAACTGGGGGTTCAACCCGCGCAGAGTTACACCCGGTGGACAGCTCTGCAGGGTGCCTCGATTCTCACCGCTCCCACAATGCTGCCCAACGGAAACCTGGCCATCACCACAGGCAAGGCCGAGGGCAGCGCCAACCTCCACGTGCTCGACAAGTTCGGCACCATCGTCTGGGAAACGCCGGCGTGGAGCGGCAAGACCGGCGTCGACTCGGCCGCGATCATCTCCTCCCCCATCATCGACGCCGACGGCAACATCTTTGTCAGCGACGCCGATCAACTGTGGTCGTACACCAGTGGCGGCGCCCTGCGTTGGGTCATCGACCTACCGGCAGCGCCCAGCCCCAACCCCTTTGCCGACGGATCGCGGGCGATCAATCCCTTTGTCACAGCCGCTTTCACCAAGGACGGTGCAGTTTTCGGCACCACCGTATTCGGTCAGGTGATGGTGGTCGACCGGGCCACCGGAGAGCTGCGCGCACCCGTGTTCCAGCTTCCCGGCTCAATAGCCAAGCGGCACACAAAAACTCCGATGTCACCGAACATGTGGGCCGGCGGAATGATGGACCCTGCCATCAAGGATCCCATCTTCCAGATCATCATGGGCGGCATAGTCCAGAGCGCAAACACTCCCGCAGTGGACTCGGTGACCGGACGCGTCTACGTCGCGGCAACCGACAAGGAACAAGACAAGGGCGCGCTCTACGGCCTCGACATCACCCCACCGAAGAACGGTGCCCCCGGCTCGATTTCCATTGCCTTTGCGGCGCAGATGGGCCCAGGTAGCGGTTCGAGCCCCGTTATCTCGCCCGACGGCAAAACCGTCTACACGTGTGACGACGAGGGACTCCTCTATGCATTCGATGCTGCATCCGGCAAGGAACTCTGGAACGCTCCGTCCGGCGCTGCTGCCGCCGCGGTAGCCGTGGACGCGCAAGGATCTATCTACGCACTCACCAATCCCGGCGTCCTCTCCGCATACAGTGCCGCAGGCGCAAAGCTCTGGGACGCCGATCTCAGCGAGCTGACAAACGCAACGCTCCCGGTCAGCGACGTGTACGGCGCGCCCATCGTGCGCGGCAACGGCAACCCGACGGTTGTGAACGGCTCAATTCTGATCGAAGTCTTCTACGGCTACGACGTCCCGATCCAGGGCTACCCCGTCTCGGTGCCGGTGAAGTCCGCCATCGTCGACATCGATCCGGCCACCGGAAAGGGCATGCGCAACATCGGCTTCGCCACCGACACCACAGAAGGGATTCTGGCGGTCACTCCGGACGGACGAATCTTCTCGACCTTGGGCGTCATGACGTCGACGGCTGTTGCGCCACTCGCGCCGATGATCAACCCGACGCTGCCGGACGGACTCGAACTGATTGCACCGTCCGGCGGACTCGACGGGTTCATCCCGAACCCGTAGGGCAGCGCTTCTACTGACCGGGAGTGCAGAGGCGACCGGGTGGATCGGGATCCTGGGCAGAAGTGTGTTCGCTGCCATTGAGTGGGACTGGCGCTGGATTACCTCGCCGTTGCCCCACATCGTAGGGACTCACACCCTGTTTGCAGAGCTTTGATCGAGGAGAGACACATGTCCGTAGAAAATGCCGCACCGCCGGCGCTGGACGGGCGCACACTGCGCGACGTGATGAGCAACTTCTGCACCGGCGTCACGGTGATCACCGCTCACGACGGTGATTCCCCACTCGGATTCACGTGCCAGTCCTTGGTCTCGGTTTCTCTCGATCCTCCGTTGCTGTCGTTCTGCCCGGCCAAGACGTCGACGAGTTGGCCGAAACTGCGTGAAGCCGGATCTATCTGCATCAACGTTCTTGCGCACGATCAGAAGGACATGTGCTCGGCTTTCGCTCGCGGCGGCACTGACAAGTTCAGTGGTGTCGACTGGGAAGCAGGCTCCAACGGCGCGCCTGCCCTCGACGGCGCCCTGGCCCGTATCGAAGCCACCATCGAAAACGAGCACGATGCAGGCGATCACACCATCGTCGTTGCACGCATCACGGATCTGACCGTGCTGCGCCACGACGGCCCGCTGCTCTTCTACCGTGGCGGTTTCGGTCGCTTCGACGCCTAAGCCTCCGACAAGCCGCCGACGTTTGAACTGGGCGTCCCGCTGCGTGGGAGACATCGACGATAGGGACGATCAGAAGCGATAACGTCCGGTGAGGTCGGCGCCCACCGCCGACCTCACCGGGACACAACTGATCGGATTACGACGATGACTACTGTCGAACCAGATATCACCGCTGCGATCACCGCGACCGTCACCGCGTACCTCGACGCGGTTTCCCGCGGATCGAGCGCAGACATCGCAGCCCTGTACGCGGAGAACGGAACTCTCGAGGATCCCGTGGGCAGCGAACCCGTTGTCGGCCGCGAGGCGATTGCCGCATTCTTCGGTGCCCTCGAAGGTCGCACGCAGGAGATCGAACTCCTGACCCTGCGTGTCAGCGGTTCCAGCGCGGCGTTCCATTTCCGCGTCGTGACACCGATGGGTGACAAGATCTACGAGGTCTCCCCCATCGACGTGATGACCTTCGACGAGAACGCCAAGATCACCAGCACGCGCGCGTTCTGGGCGATGTCGGACATGGCCGTACGCTGATGCGGCAGGTCAGCTGCCGCAATTGCGGCAACCGAGTACTCATCGAGAAGTACAGCAACGCGCACACCAGCGTGCAGTGGCTCGAGGATTCCGAGCAGGTCTGCCCGGAACTTGCGCGCCCGTCGGATAATCCGTATGCACAGCGTTCGTGCTCGTCGTTGCGTCAGACCATCAACGACCTTGCCGACGCCGGAGCCGTCGAAATGAGCGAGCGCAGCTATCCCGTTCCCGGTTCCCTGTACTGAACAGGACTTCTCTCGCTCACTGGGAAGCTACATGTACGACGCAATTGCGGCGCCATAGCTTTGTGACATGGATAACAATGTCGACGTAATTGTCATCGGTTCGGGAGCTGCAGGATCGGCTGCAGCTTTGCAAGCACACGCTGACGGCGCATCAGTGGTGATCCTGGAGAAGTGCGGACCTGACAACGCCGGCGGTAACACCCGATTGTCCGGCGGTGGATGGTTCGTCAACCAGGATCCCGCTGCGGCCCGAACGTTCCTGCGCGCCTTGAACGGCTCGTTCACCGTCGTCGACGACGTGATCGACGCGTGGGCCGAGAACACACACGGGCTTTCGGACTGGCTGCGCGAGCTGGATGCACCGGTGTCGATGTCCGGTGAGTTCCATTCCACGGCGGAGTACGCCGAGCTCGACGGAAGTTCTTGCTACGCAGGGATGGACACCATCGGTGGGGCCATGGGCAACGAACTGCTCTACCGCTTCCTCGTCTCGGCCCTCGCGGAACGCGGCATCACAACACTATTCGACACCGAGGCGACCGCACTGCTGACGGACGAGTCCGGAGCAGTGATCGGAGTCGAAACCGTCTCGGGTGGAACAACTTCGCAGATGTACGCTCGTCGGGGTGTCATCCTGGCGACCGGCGGCTTCGAGGCCAACCCGGCCATGGTCCGCGACTACCTCCGCCTCGAGAACCCGAAAATCTGGGGATCACCGTCGGCAACCGGCGACGGCCATCGCATGGCCCAGGCAGTTGGTGCCGACCTGTGGCACATGAACAACATGATGACCATTACCGGAATCTCCGGCGACACAGACGATCCGTCCGGGCACTACCTCGCATTGTGGAACGCACACAACTACGTGTTCCTCAGCCAGGAGGGACGCCGATTCACCTGCGAGTCGGCCGAAATGCGCCACGGCCATGTGTTCAAAGAAGGTTCCTACCAACACTTTCCGGTCCGGTCGATGAACATCGTGTTCGACGAAACCATGAGGTTGGCCGGGCCACTGAGCCCCGGCCGCGACGTACTGGCTGTCGGGCGTCTAGTTCTCGACGAGGGCTACGAGTGGAGCGCAGACAACCAAACCGAGATCGACAAGGGGTGGATCGTCAAGGCGGACACACTCGCCGAACTCGCCGACAAGCTGGGCCTGGACCCCGCCGTCGCGGAAACGAGTGTGCGACGCTACAACGAGGCATGCACTGCCGGTGTCGACGAGTCATTCGGTCGGGACCCCGCGACGTTGGCTCCCGTTGTCACTGCACCGTTCTACGCCGTATCCGGGCCGCCGCTCCTGGGGTGGAGCAACGGTGGCCCTCGCCGCGACGGCCACTCGCGTGTACTCGACACCGCCGGTAATCCGATTTCCGGACTCTACGCGGCAGGCACCGTCAGTTCCACGTACAGCGCAGCCAAAGACGGCGGATTCCACATCGCCGACGCCCTCGCGTTCGGTCGTGTTGCCGGTGCCCATGCGGCCACCCGGGTCAGCGCCGACGCCTGAGCTAGGAGCGGGCGGCTTTGACCGCGTCGAAGAACGCGATCACGGCCGCCTCGTCGTCCGGTGGAACCGTCAGAGAAGCACGCGCTCCGGCGACGGCAATGGAGTCGTCGGCAAGCCGATTGCCGATCGTCAGTTTCAGGCCTGACTTCGTCGGCTTTGCTTTCACCCCAATGTGTTCGACGTGCCAGCGGCATACCTCACTGGTGCTCGCCGCGGTCCGGTCGAACACCTCGACGGTGCGGTGGTCGAGCACCAGGATGATGTTCGGGCCGACTGTCACTTCGAGATAGCGTCGTTCCGTCACGGTGTGCGCCTTTCGGTTAGGTGGAACCGACGCTACACACCGTGACGGATCTCAACGGGACGAGCTACCCGCGTCCACGGGCAATGCGACGGACGTGATGTAGCGGGCCTCGTCGGAGGAGAGGAACAGTGCCGCGTTTGCCACGTCTACCGGCTCGATCCACGGTATCGCGAGCATGTTCATCGTCATCGCCGCTTCGGCGAACTCTTCGCGCGTCGGATTTTCCAGATCGGGGCGAAACTTACTGCTCACCGCGGGGTTCTGAATCATCGGTGTATCCACGTTGGTGGGGTGCACGGTATTGACCCGCACGTTGTGCGGCGCCAATTCCTTTGCCAGTGACCGCATCAAGCCCACGACGCCGTGCTTGGCTGCCGTGTAGTGCGCAACACCGACGAGCCCTCTGAGCCCGGCGATGGAACTGGTGAGCGTCATCGATCCCCCACCACGCGCGATCAGATGCGGCGCAGCGACGACAGTGGTGTGCCACACGCCGGTCAGGTTCACGTCCAGCATCGTCTGCCACATGTCTTCCGACATCGACAAGGCACTGTCCGAGGACGTGATACCCGCTGTTGCGCAGACGATGTCGAGTCCACCGAGTGATCCGACCGCCGAATCGACAGCACTTCGCAGCGCCTCGAGATCCCGAACGTCCACCACCGCTGATTCGATGCGCCGTCCCAGAGCCCTTACCTGCGCGACGGTATCCGCAAGATCGGCTTCGGTCGACGGCGGCGTGAGCGTCGTGTCCACCGAGGCACACACGTCAATCGCGACGATGTCTGCGCCCTCTTCGGCAAAACGCACGGCCTGAGCCCGTCCGATTCCCCGTGCCGCACCGGTGACCAGTGCGATCTTTCCCTCGAGTCTCATCAATTCACACCTTCTGGGTCAGGCCGGCGTCGACCACCAACTGACAGCCGGTCATGTAGCGGGACTCCTCGGACGCAAGAAACAGCACGGCGTTGCTCACGTCCACCGGATCAACCCAAGGCACTGGCAACAAGTTTCGAGCACTCAGGACGGCCGCGGCGTCGGATTCCGTAGGATTCTCGATGCCTGGGCACAGGTTCGCAAATACCCGTTCGTTGATGATCATCGGTGTTCGCACCGAACCCGGATGCACTGAGTTGACGCGAATACTCTGCGCTCCCAACTCGTTGGCCAGGGTTCGAGCCAGTCCGACGACGGCGTGCTTGGCGGAACTGTAATGACCCGCTCCGGCAATGCCTTTGATTCCTGCCGTCGAACTGACCAGAACAACAGATCCGCCGTTGCCGAAGTGCGGAACACACGCTTTCACGGTGTGCCAGGTTCCGGTCAGATTGACGTCGAGCGAACGGTTCCACACGGACGGGTCGATGGTCCACGTAGGTCCGGGCGTGTCGTAGACGCCTGCGTTGGCAACAACGACGTCCAGCCCGCCGATTTCGGCGACGCAGTCCGCCACCACTGCTGCGAGTTCCTCGTAGTTGCGGATGTCAGCAATGCCCGTGACCGCCGCGCCGCCGAGATCACGCACGGCCGAGGCGGTTTCATCCAGTCCGGACGCCGCCATATCCAACGCGATCACCGACGCACCCTCCTCGGCGAGCCGAATGCAATGCGCACGCCCCATGCCGCCGGCCGCCCCGGTCACCAATACGCGCGCGCCCGCGAGCCGCCTCATGCGTGGACCGCGCTGTTCAGTTCGAAGCCTCGATATCCCTGCGCTGCGACGTCCGCGCAGATGTCGCTGTAGACGCCGAACCCGCCGATGAAGGGCATGAAGATCCGCGTCTTGCCGGGAATGTTTGCACCCATGTACCAGGAGTTGGCCGAAGGAAACAGTGTGGCCGACGCTCGTCGTGAGCACTCCTCGAGCCATCCGTCGACTGCTTCGACGCTGGGTTCGATGGTGGTCAGATTATTCGCGTCGAGATGGGCAATTGCGTCCGCAATCCAGTCGACGTGCTGTTCTGCCGCGAGGATCATGTTCGACAGAACGCTCGGGCTGCCTGGTCCGGTCACGACAAAGAGGTTCGGGAATCCGTTGACCCCGAGTCCCAGATACGTTCTCGGCCCGGCATGCCAGTTCTCACGCAGGGTTTCCCCGCCGCGTCCACGGATGTCGATTCGGTCGAGTGCACCGGTCATCGCGTCGAATCCGGTGGCAAACACCAGCGCATCCAGGTCGTAGTGAGATTCGGTGGTCTTGATCCCGGTCGCGTCGATCGCTTCGATCGGAGCCTTCTTCAGGTTGACCAAGGTGACGTTGTCCCGGTTGTACGTCTGGTAGTAGTTCGTGTCCGTCACAATGCGCTTGGTTCCGATCGGATGGTCGTTCGGGATCAGGAGATCCGCGATCGACTGGTCTTCCACAACGGAACGGATCTTGGTCTCGGCGAACTCTCGTGCCGTGTCATTGGCTTCGAGGTTGCTGGTCTGATCGGCAAATGTCTTGCCGAACAGCACTCCCCCGAGGCGCCAACGTTCCTCGTACGCTGCGGTCCGCTCGTCTTCGGGAACCTCCAGCGCGCTTCGCGAGTCCGAGATGAACGGTGAGCCGCCGCCGCTGCGCTTGCTGAGCGCACGACGCTCGGCATAGCTTGCCTTGATCTCGGCGCGGCGTGCGTCGTCAAGAGGTGTGTTTCCTGCCGGGACACTGTAATTCGCCGATCGCTGGAACACATACAGATGATCGGCTTGCTCGGCGATCAGAGGCACCGACTGGATTCCCGACGATCCGGTGCCGATGACACCCACTCGCTTTCCAGTGAAGTCGACGCCTTCGTGCGGCCAGAACCCGGTGTGAAAAACATCCCCCGCGAAGGAATCTCGCCCGTCGATGTTCGGCATGTTCGCCGTCGAGAGACTGCCAGTGGCGCACACCACAAAGCGGGACGTGACGTCATGCCCGGTGGTGGTCTGCACTCGCCAGAGCGCCGATTCCTCTTCGAAGTGCGCGCTCTTCACCCGCGTGTCGAAGGTGAAACCGCTCCGCAGGTCGAACCGATCCGCCACGTGGTCCAGGTATTCGAGAATCTCGGGCTGCGCAGCGTACTTCTCACTCCAGTCCCAATCCTGTTGCAGCTCTTCGGAGAATGAGAATGAGTAATCAAAGCTCTCGACGTCGCAGCGAGCCCCCGGGTAGCGGTTGAAGTACCACGTTCCACCAACTCCGGAGCCGGCTTCGAAGCCGTGGACACGCAGTCCCTGCTTGCGGAGTCGGTACATGGCGTACAGGCCTGCGACGCCGGCGCCGATGACTACGACGTCGAGTGGTGCGGTGGAGATATCAGGATCGGTCATGCTGAAAACGGTACGAGTTGCTCCATCGGTTCCGGAACGGCTTCTCCCGGTGGATGGGCAGTCATGATCACGCCTGACTCGTTTCAATCGCGTTGAGAGTTAATGACCCCGCAGTTACACCTGGGGAAACGGGCAAACGGGTCTCCTAACATTCGGGAGTCCCATCAGCCCTGTATTCGAAGAAGGTCTTTGTGAAGTCCGCTCAACGCAAGGTTTTAATACCTGCACTTTCCGCAACATTTTCCATAGCAATCGTTATCTCGACCGCAGTCGGCGCCGGGGCTCAGCCGATCAATTTCCCTACCACCGGATCTGCCTTTCTCGATACCGGTTCCCTGAGCGGAAGCACGGATCCCGCGCTAGCGCAGCGAATCAACGCAGCATTTGCCGCGCATGGCATTCCCGGAGCACAGGTCGTGTACACGGACGGCAAGGGACGACAGGAGTTCAACTACGGTGTCTCGAGCGTCGAGACCGGCAACGCCGTCACGTCGGATACCGTCTTCGAGGCCGCCTCGCTGACCAAAGTGGTGGCGTCGTACGTTGTCCTCCAACTGGTGGACGAGGGTGTCATCGATCTCGATCGGCCACTGTCCGAGTATTTTGAATACTCACGCATCGCGGCCGATCCTGCGGCCCACAAGATCACCGCCAGAATGGCGCTGACGCACACCACAGGCCTGCCCAACTGGGCGACCGGCCCATCGAGTGCAGAGTTCGAGACCACGCCGGTCAGTACTACTTTCGAACCCGGGACCCAGTGGTCATACTCGGGTGAAGGCTTCTATTACCTGCAGAAGACCGTCGAGTCGCTCACCGGCACACCGTTTGCGGAACTTGCCTCGCAGCGCGTCTTCCAGCGTTTCGGAATGACAAGCAGCGACTTACTGACCAACCCGGCCTTCGAGGCCGTCACCGCGGTCGGTCATACCGCCGACGGCACGGCAAAGGCCCTGCGCAACTTTCCCCGGGCAAACGTCGCGTACACCCTGAAGACGACGGCCGGCGACTACTCGAAGTTCCTGCGCGGAGCACTTCTCGCGGGCGAAGGACTCGAACCTGCAACTCGGGACATGATGTTCACCGCTGCCGGCAGCGCTGACCACGGTGGCAGCAACAAAGACGCGATCGACCACATCAAGTGGGGCCTCGGCATCGGACTGCAGGAAAATGAACTCGGAAAGGCGATTTGGCACTGGGGCGACAACGGCGCGTTCAAAGCCTTCTTCATCGCTTACCCCGAGACAGGTCGCAGTGTTGTGATCATGACAAACAGCGAAAGCGGACTCGAAGCGGTCAACGACGTCGTTCACGAGTTCTTCGGTCCCATGACGATGTATGCCACGGACTGGATCAAGCAAGCCGAGTAAATTCACCCTTCGGACGGCTGCGGCCCGACATCACGAAGATGTCGGGCCGCAACCGTTCTGGAGCATTCAGGCGCGCTCGACCAGCACGCAGCGCGCACCGCTGAAGATAGTCGGCATGCACTTGTTGCAGTGGATGCACAGCGATCGGGTATCGGATTCTGCCGCAATCCGATTCACCAGGTCGGGTTCGCGGAGCAAGGCACGAGCCATCGCGACGAACTCGAATCCTTCCGCCATTGCAGTGTCCATGCCGGCTTTGTCTGTGACACCGCCGAGCAGCACCAACGGCAACTTCACCGCAGCACGGATCTGCCGAGCCTCTTCCAGCATGAACAGCGGCTTGTAGGGATACGCATGCAACATGCTCTTACCCACGAGATGCACACCCAGTCGAACCGGTTGCGGCATCGCGGCAGCGAACTCACGGATCGGCGCGTCGCCCTTGAACAGGTACATCGGATTGAGCAGCGAACTGCCCATCGTCAATTCCAACGCGTCGACACTGCCGGACGCCTCCAGCCACTGCGCCACCTGAATCGCTTCGTCCACCCAGAATCCGCCTGGCACACCGTCATCCATGTTGAGCTTGGCCAAGATCGCAATCTTGTCGCCGACAGCGTCACGAACGCTGCGTGCGGTCTCGAGAACAACCCGGGCCCTGTTCTCGAGCGATCCACCGTAGGAATCTTTGCGACGGTTCAGTTTCGGGCTCAGGAACGAGCTCGCGAAGTAATTGTGGCCGAAGTGGATTTCGACTGCGTCGAATCCTGCCTCGACAGCAAGTTGTGCGGCGCTGCCGTGTGCGGCAGCAATGCGGGTGATGTCCGCGGTGGTTGCGGTGCGAATCATTCTCATGCTCAACGGATTAAATGAGCTCGACGGTGCAAGTGCGGGCAGTCCGGTCGACTTCTGATTCGCGACCGGGCCGGCGTGTCCGAGCTGAGCGGACGCGGCCGCACCTTCGCTGTGAATCGCGTCGGTGAGCCGTCGCAGTCCGGGCAGGGCATCGGGCCGCATCCATAGTTGGCCGTATTCGGTGCGTCCCTCGGGCGCAACTGCGCAGTACGCGACGGTAGACATTCCAACGCCGCCTGCTGCCGGGCGCCGATGAAATTCGATCAGGTCGTCAGTGACCAGTGCATCGGGAGTTTTGCCTTCAAACGTTGCGGACTTGATGATGCGGTTTCGCAGGGTCACCGGACCGAGCTTTGCCGGAGCGAGCACATCAGGAGCAGTCATCGAGTTTGCCTCTCACAGGAGTTGTTCGACGACGGTAGGCGCATGCTCGACGGCTGGCTACGGGCCGTGCCACGGAGCGGGAGACAACTTCAGCCCGGCCGTGGTGGCCGGGCTGAAGTCCTTTTCGCTGCTGTTCAGACGCGTCCGAAGTACGCGTCCTTGAGCACTGCCAGGTCGTCGATGTCCTTGGCGTCGGCGTCGAGAACCACCTTGCCGATGTCGAGGACCGTCACGTGATCGGCGACGCTCATCGCCGCCTCGACTGCCTGCTCCACCAGCAGGACCGCCAACCCGGTTTCCTTGAGTTGCTGGACGCGGTCCATCACCTCACCGACGATCACGGGAGCGAGACCGCCCGAAGGTTCGTCGAGCAGGAGCAACCTCGGCTGCGCCATCAGCGCCGCGCCGATCGCGAGCATCTGCTGCTGGCCGCCCGACATGGAACCGGCGGGAAGCGCACGCTTCTCCCCCAGGATCGGGAACATCTCGTACATGGATTCCACGGATTCCATGAGTTCGCCGCGTTTCACTTTGCGGGTGTACCCGCCGAGAAGAAGGTTCTGCTCCACGGTCTGCTTGTGGAAGACCCGCTTGCCCTCCTGCACGTACGCCATCCCCTGGCGCACCCGTTTGTGCGCGGGAACTCCGGTGATGTCGGCGCCGTCCATCTCGACAGTCCCAGACGCCACCTTGTTCAGCCCCGACAGAGCACGCAACGTGCTGGTCTTGCCGGCGCCGTTGCGGCCGAGCAGAGCCGTGACCTGGCCGGGATAGACGTCGAAGGAGACATCCCAGACGACGCGTAGATCGCCGTACCCGGTCTGCAGGTTGCGGACCTTGAGAATCGGTTCCATCACTTCACCTCACTGCTCTGATGGTCGACGGCACCGATTTCTTCGAGAAGCGCTTGTTCGTCACCGGATTTCACCCCGAGGTACTCACTGAGCACGCGTGGGTGGTGTTCGATGGCCGCCGCGTCACCGGTGGCGATCACCTGCCCCTGCGCCAACACCACGATCTCGTCCGCGAGTGAGAGTACGAGCCGGAAGTTGTGCTCCACCAACACCACTGTGGCCCCGGCATCGCGCAGTACCCGGATCAGATCTGCCAGACGTTCGAGTTCGTCCTCGTCGAGTCCCGATGCCACCTCGTCGAAGAGAACGACTCGCGGTTCGGCGATGACGGCGCGGGCAACTTCGAGCATACGACGCATCCCCAGTGGCAGCGACGTCGCGATCTCGTTGCGCAGGTGCGACATCCCGACCAACTCGAGCACCCGCTCGGCTTCGACGATGTCGGCTTTCGCGACCTTACGGAAGCTCGGCAACCGCAGCACAGCCGACGCCATGGACGCGCGGTGCACCGAATAGCGTCCGGAGGCAACAGCTTCCAGGACCGTGATGTTCTCGGGAATCGTCGGAGTCTGGAAGGTCCGAGCGACACCGACACGCGCCACCGTGTGCGGTGAGGATTGGGAGACCACCGTGTCGCCGATCGTGATCACGCCGGCATCTGCGGTGTAGAACCCGCAGATCATGTTGAGCATGGTCGTCTTACCCGAACCGTTGGGCCCGATCAACGCGGTGACCTTACCGGCCTCCGCGCTCAGGGTCGCGGCGTTGAGTGCCTGGTTGCCACCGAACGCCTTCGATACCCCGTCGACCACCAACCGAGCGCCGTTGATCGGCGCCAGTTCGACTGCGGCGCTGCCATCCTCCTTCGGAAGTACGGCGCCCAGCCCCGCCTTGCGATCGAGTTTCGAGACCAGCGAGCGGCCGACCTTCGTCAATCCACCCGAGAGCAGAACACCACCGATGATCAGGAAGCCGCCGTAGAAGATCAGCGAGTACTCCTGGAACGCCGTCGACTGATTGGGCCCGAGCTGCATGATCGCAGCACCGACTACAGCGCCGTACACGCTTGCCGCGCCGCCCAGGATCGATGCCGCCAGAACTGCTGTGGCAAAGGTGAACCCGAACGCTTCCGGGGAGATGAACAGGTCGGTGTTGGCGAACAACGCACCCGCCAGACCGGCCGGGAACGCGCCGATCGCATAGCCGAGCAGTTTCATCCGGAACACCGACACACCCTGCGAGGACGCCAACACCGGCGACTGCTTGAGGGTGCGGAACGCGATGCCGTGGCGTGAGACCACGAGGTTGCGCATCACCGCGAACCAGAGAACGGTCACGACGACGACCACCATGTAGTACTGCTGGGTGTCGAGTTCGGAACCGAAGAGCGTCGGCGGCTCCATGCCGGTGAGGCCGTTTCGGCCACCGGTCTTGCCGCCGAAGATCGCCAGTACGTCGGGCACGAGCAGTACCAGGAAGAACGACGTCATGGCGAGTGACCAATTGCCCAGGCGCAGACCGGGAACACCGGTCAGAATGCCGACGCCCAGAGCCACCGCACCGGACGCGGCGAGCTGGACCAGGATGTCGGTGTGACCGGCTTGCGACATCAGACCCGCGGTGTAGGCGCCGGCCGCGTACATCGCGGCCTGCCCGAGTGCCAGTTCACCGGCAAAGCCGAGGCTCAGGTTCAAGCCACTGACGACAAGCGCCAGGATGCACGCCAACTGAATCTGCCGCGACGTCGACAGGTCGAGCCCCATCACGGGCAGCAGCAAGATCACCACGGCCAGGACCAGCGGGAGGATCCAACTCGGAAGGGAACGGAAAGTCCGCCACGCGCTTACCATTTCACACCACCCGTTCTCGGACGTTGCCGAACAATCCGGCTGGTTTGACCATCAGAATGACGATCAGCACCGTGAAGACGGCGATATTGCTGTACTGGCTGCCCGCCCACAGCGCGGTGAACGATTCCACCAGACCGACGGTCAGCCCGCCGATCAATGCACCTGGCAGAGAACCGAATCCGCCGATCGCCAACGCCACGAACCCCTTCAGTGCCAGCGCGGCACCCAACGTCGCGACCGCAAACGTCTTGGGACCGACCAGGAGTCCGAGGACTCCGGCCAAGGCACCGGAGAAGGCAAACGCTCCCAGTGCCAGCCGTCGTACGTTGACTCCGCGCAGCATCGCCGCTTCACGGTCTTCGGAGATTCCGATCAGCGCCAGACCCGTCATCGTCTTCTTCGAGACGTAGCTCAACCCGATGACCAGTGCGATCGCCGCAACCAGCAGGGCGATCTCCACCGGGTAGGTTCGGCCGCCGAGCAAGGTGATGGGATCGTTGGAGCCGAAGAACGGAACCGTGAGAGGCTCACTGCCCCAGATCAACTGCGTCGCACCGTTGAGCAGGGTGGCAACGCCGAGTGTTGTCACCAATTGATTCTGATGATCGGCGACCGGTCTGATCGCGATGATCTCCTCCACCGCTGCCAACAGCATGACCGTCACGGTGGCCATGACCGCCACGACCAGAACGGGGAGTTTCAGAGTGACCAACCCGGTGTAGGCGACAAAGGTGCCCACCATCATCAGCTGAGCCTGAGCGAAGTTGAACGTGTTGGAGGAAACAAAAACGATGTTGTATCCGATGGCGACGAGCACGTAGACCGCGCCGAGCGCCAACCCGGACCACAGAATTGTCATGAGGCGGCCGGGTTTCCGAACTGGCCGTTGAGGATCTTCGTGGGGCTGATGAACTGCAGCTCACTGGTATTCGGGTTCGGACCGTGGCTGTCGGCACTGAAGTTGTAGCGAGAGAGGAACGCCGTCTTGGCATTCTCCTGGACCTCAGAGGTTTCCAGTGCTTCGGCAAGCTTCTTCGGGTCGGTCGAGCTGCCGGCCTTCTCCGCTGCGGCCGCCACCAACGGGAATGCGTCGTAGTTGTCCGCGAGGATCAGCGTGGACGGGATGGAACCCAGCGATGCCATCGTGTCCACCATCGTGTTGACCAGTTCGTTGTTCGGATCGAACACCGTGCTGGTGAACACCTGCGTCACCAGGTTCTTCACCTGCGGAGTGCCCAGGACGCCGGCAGGCGGATCATTGGCGATGAGGTTGGTCGCGGAGACCGACGTGTTGCCGATCAGTGGTACGTCCCAGCCCAGACGCTCGAGGCTCTGGAGTACGTATCCGAGCGGGGCGCCGTACGCGTCCAACGCAATGGCCGTGGCCCCGGAGTTCTTGAGCGACTGCAACTGCGCCGTCATGTCCAGGGCAGCGGCGTCGTACTCTTCGTTGCCGGCCGCCTTCAGCCCGACATTGCCGAGTTCGGTTGTCATCTCCTCGCCGAAGAGCTCACCGTACGCGGTGCTGCCGTGCAGAACTCCGACACTGGTGTAGCCCTTGGTCTTTGCGTACTCGGAGATTCCGCGAGCGGTATCCGTCGCGCCAGGGGCGAGGTCGAAGTTGAGCGGGAACTTCGCGGGGTCCGTCGAATCGGGCGAGGGCGCCATGCTCATCGACAGGATGTTGTTCTGCTTGAGGATCGGCAGAACTGCAGCAGCGATGGATGACGGACCGGAGTTCAGGTAGAGGTCCGGCTTGTTGCCCGAGTTGATCGCTTCGCGCAGCTTGGTCACCGCGATGGTGGCGTCGCCTGCATCGTCCACCGTCGTCAACTCGATCTGACGACCATCGATACCGCCGGCCGCGTTCTGGACCTGAACGCCGGCTTTGGTCGCGAGCAGCGACGTCTGCGAGTTCGCCGCGAGAACGCCCTGGGCGCTGATGCCGCCGGTCAGCAGAACCCGGTAAGGCGAGTCTGCTCCGCCTTCCGAATCAGTGGAGCCACTGCAACCCGCGAGAGTCAGAGCCGCCGTCGCAGCAACTGCCGCCACAAGAATAGGCCGACGTTTCATGTCCGCACTCCTAGAACCCATTTGTATCGAACGTCAGGCGAATACCTGACGTGGAATTAGCCCGACCGATGGACACACCCCGTTTTAGGCATCAGTCGACCAAGCACCCGCTTGATAATCCAGCAAGCGGTTGCTTGGGTTCGAAGCATAGGATGTGATCTGGCTAACGTCAAACGGGCCATCCAGGCGAACGCTATGCACATTCAGGCCGCCTCGACAGGGCAATTCCCGCTGGGTGGAAGTACACGAAAACCTTTGAAAGAACACAGCAAAACGGCCCGGTGACCTTTGCGAATCCTGTGATTCGAAAGGCCACCGGGCCGTCAGTTCGTGCTGCTACGCGCTACCGCTGATTACGCGGTTTCCACACCACCAACGCATTGTTGCGCGGTATCGGCACCAGTTCCCGGCGGTAGCCGGCATGGACCTTGGCGATCTCTTCAGCCATTTCCCGAACTCGATGCTGCAGAGCCTCGACCTGATTTGTCAGCTCGATGATCCGCTTGATCCCGGCGAGGTTGACGCCTTCGTCCTGAGAGAGACGTTGCACCTCACGAAGAAGCGCAACATCTCGCGGGGAGTAACGGCGCCCGCCACCGGTGGTGCGATGCGGGGTCACCAATCCGAGACGGTCGTAGTTGCGCAAGGTCTGCGCATGCATGCCCGCCAGTTCGGCGGCCACGGAAATTACGAAGATCTGAGCATCGGGGTCAAGCGATACGTCTCTCTGATTCTTCGGCTGCTCGGTCATCACACACCGGCCCACCCGGCCCGTGGATCAAATCCGCTCGCCTTCTCTGCTTCGAGATAGGTCTCGAGCGCTTCGATCGCCGCGTCGTCCAGCTTCTGCGGGACAGACACTTTGACAGTGACCAGCAGATCGCCGGCTCCTTCAGGCCGCTTCGGGATGCCGCGTCCGCGAACCCGCAGAACACGCCCGTCCACAGTTCCTGGTGGAACCTTGACGCCGACACGGCCTTCCAGCGTCGGTACCGACAGTGTGGTACCGAGAACCAGTTCGCCGTAGCTCACCGGCACGGTGACCGTGAGGTCGTCGCCGTTGCGTCCGAACACGGAGTCGGGACGCACCCGGATGTTGACGAACAGGTCGCCGGCGGGAGCGCCGCGGAGTCCCGCTTCACCCTTGCCCTTGAGCCTGATCTTCTGACCGTCACTGACGCCGGACGGCACGCGCACCGTGATGGTGCGGGTGCGGTTGGTGACGCCGCTGCCGTGGCAGTCCTCACAGGGCGAGTCGATGATGGAACCGGTTCCCCGGCAATCGTCACACGGCTCGCTGAATCCGAAAGCACCCTGGTTACGGTTGATGACACCGGTTCCGTTGCAGTGCGGGCACACTCGCGGGCTGGTGCCCGGCTTTGCGCCGCTGCCGTGGCACGTGGTGCACGATGCCGGGCTCGTGATCCTCAGCGGAACCGTGACACCGAGCGCCGCTTCGCGGAACCCGAGCGTGGTTTCGGTTTCGAGATCCTTGCCCCGACGCGGACGATTAGCGGACGAGGTTCGCTGACCGGCGCCGCCGCGGTTGAACAATCCACCGAAGATGTCGCCGAGACCTGAATCCTGACCGCCGGCACCGCCGCCGAACAGGTCGTTGATGTCGAAGCCGCCGGCGCCGGGGTTGAATCCGCCACCGCCGCCTTGCGCCCGGGGGCCGAATCCGCCACTGGCAAAGAGCCTTCGGGCTTCGTCGTATTCCTTGCGCTTCTCCGGATCCGACAGGATCGTGTTCGCTTCACTGACAGCCTTGAAGCGCTCTTCGGCCTTGGGATCGTCAGGGTTGGCATCGGGATGCAGATCCCGAGCCAGCTTGCGATACGCCTTCTTGATCTCGTCGGCCGAAGCTGAGGACGAGACGCCCAGCTCCTTGTAGAAGTCCTTCTCGATCCACTCCCGTTGACTCACTGGGCGTCTCCTCCTCTCGCTGTTACTTTGATTCTTCTTCTGCGCCTGCGCTGCCGTCGGTCGGCTGCTCGCCCACTCGATCGGCAACGCCTACCATCGCGTGTCGCAGGACGCGGTCACCGAACTTGTAGCCCTTACGCATGACCACACTCAGGACCGGGTCGGCTCCTTCACCTTCGTGCTGCACAGCTTCGTGCAGTTCGGGATCGAAAGCGTCTCCCACGGCGCCGAACTCGCTCAAACCGAGACCCGTGAGGGTGGTGTTGAGCTTGTCCGCGAGGGCTCGCAGCGGACCCTCTTCGAGGTCTCCGTGTGCGCGTGCGCGATCCAGATCGTCGAGGATCGGGACGAGCACTCCCACCACGGAAGCCTTCGCGTTGGCGATGTCGACCTGCTTGTCGCGGTCGACGCGGCGCTTGTAGTTCATGAACTGTGCCTGCAAGCTCTGCAGGTCTGCAGTGCGTTCTGCCAACTGGTCAGCCAGCGTCGCTTCTTCCACGATGGCCTCGGCTTCCTGCACTACCCCTGTGTCTTCCGAGTCGAGCGGCGGCCGGCCTTCGCCGGCCGCCTCTCCCTGTGCACCGGTCTCGGGGTCGACCGGGTTGTTCTCGGAGTTGTCCGAGGTCACTTCTTGTCCGAGTCGGAAGGCTCGTCGACAACCTCGGCGTCGACGACGTCGTCGTCATTGCCTGCGCCGTCGGTGTTTCCGGCTTCGCTGGCTGCGGAGGCCTCGTAGATTGCCTGGCCAAGAGCCTGCGACTCGGTGCCCAGCTTCTCCACGGCGGTCTTCACTGCCGAGATGTCGGTGCCTGCGAGGGCGTCGTTGACGTCCTTGATCGCTGCCTCGACCTTGGTCAGGATCTCCTCGGAGACCTTGCCCGCGTTCTCGCCGTCACGCTGTTCCTTGACGAACTTCTCCGTCTGATGGACCAGCGACTCGGCCTGGTTGCGGACCTCTGCCTCTTCGCGGCGGGCCTTGTCTTCCTCGGCGTGAGCCTCGGCGTCCTTGACCATGCGCTCGATCTCTTCCTTGGACAGACCGGAGCCGTCCTGGATCTTGATCGTGTTTTCCTTGCCGGTGCCCTTGTCCTTCGCGGTCACGTGCACGATGCCGTTGGCATCGATGTCGAAGGTGACCTCGATCTGCGGGACGCCACGCGGTGCGGGCGGCAGATCCGTGAGCTCGAAGGAGCCGAGAAGCTTGTTGTGCGAAGCGATCTCGCGCTCACCCTGGAACACCTGGATCTGCACCGAAGGCTGGTTGTCGTCAGCCGTGGTGAAGGTTTCACTGCGCTTGGTCGGGATGGTGGTGTTGCGCTCGATGAGCTTGGTCATCACGCCACCCTTGGTCTCGATACCGAGCGAGAGCGGTGTGACGTCGAGGAGCAGAACGTCCTTGACCTCACCCTTGAGGACACCGGCCTGCAGAGCAGCACCGACGGCCACAACCTCGTCCGGGTTGACGCCCTTGTTGGGCTCACGGCCACCGGTCATCTCGCGAACCAGGTCGGAGACAGCCGGCATACGGGTGGAGCCACCGACGAGAACAACGTGGTCGATGTCCTTGACGGAGATGCCACTGTCCTTGATCACGGCCTGGAACGGCGCGCGGGTGCGGTCGAGGAGATCAGAGGTGATCTTCTGGAACTCGCTACGCGTGAGCTGCTCGTCGAGGAACAAGGGGTTCTTGTCCGCGTCGACCGTGATGTACGGGAGGTTGATGGAGGTGCTCTGCGAGCTGGAGAGCTCGATCTTCGCCTTCTCCGCAGCCTCACGCAGACGCTGCAGGGCCATCTTGTCCTTGGTCAGATCGATGCCGTTCTGAGCCTTGAACTTGTCGACGAGCCAGGAGACGATGCGCTCGTCCCAGTCGTCGCCACCGAGGTGGTTGTCACCGGAGGTTGCGCGAACCTCGACGACGCCGTCGCCGATTTCCAGCAGGGAGACGTCGAAGGTGCCGCCACCGAGGTCGAAGACCAGAATGGTCTGCTCGGTGTCACCCTTGTCCAGGCCGTATGCCAGTGCAGCCGCGGTGGGCTCGTTGACGATACGGAGAACGTTGAGGCCGGCGATCTGGCCGGCTTCCTTGGTGGCCTGACGCTGTGCGTCCTCGAAGTATGCGGGGACGGTAATCACGGCATCCGTGATTTCTTCGCCGAGGTAAGCCTCTGCGTCACGCTTGAGCTTCATGAGCGTGCGAGCGCTGATTTCCTGCGGCGTGTACTTCTTGCCGTCAATCTCGACATTCCAGTCGGTGCCGATGTGGCGCTTGACGGAGCGGAGGGTGCGATCGACGTTGGTGACCGCCTGGTTCTTCGCAGGCTGGCCGACGAGGACCTCGCCGTTCTTTGCGAATGCGACGACGGACGGCGTGGTACGCGAGCCTTCGGAGTTGGCGACCACTACGGGCTCGCCGCCCTCCAGCACTGCTACTACCGAGTTGGTCGTACCGAGGTCGATACCGACTGCACGAGCCATAGTGTTCCTACCTTTCGTTCTGCGGTGCTCTGTCCGAGTGCTTGATCTCGGCCATGACCGCGCGTTTTTCGCTTGGTGAGCGTCCTCCGCTCAAGTTTGCCCTCAACCGAGGCTGAGAGTCAACTCGAAGTTGAGCCGGGGGCGCTCAAGCTTGTCGAAATGGTCAACTACAACACCGGTAAATTTGTTCCCAGCCTCCGAGAAATTTCCGAAATGTGCTCCGGATCACCCGGACTGGTTACGATCGGCCCGTGACGGATCCCGACAATTCTCCCAGCGCCGATACGCGCCCCAGTCCCGCAAGGCCCGCAGTCACGATCCGTCCGCTGCACCAGCACTCGCCTCATCGAACACCAAAAGTCTCGATGGCAGCCTGGGCGGGGTCCGTCGTTGTACTCCTGGCAATCGCCGCGATCATGATCGTGAACCTGACCGAGATCCGTAGCGCACTAGAGGCGTCGATCGCGCGGGACAATCCCGATTACTCGGCAACCGACATCTCCGACGCGGTCACCGTCGTCCTGATCTGCAGTGGCGCCGCTGCTGTCCTTCTACTTCTGTTCACGCTTCTGACAGTGCAACTGTTGTCTGCCCGGAAGTCTTCCGCGCGGATCGTGGGCGCGGTGGTGGGCGTACTCGGGATTGCCGCAGGTCTGGGATTCCGGTCATTGGTCTCGGGTGCCGACCAGGTGAGCGCCGTACTCGACTGGGGACCACTCCTGTACTGCACGGTTGTAGCGGTGGCGGCGATCACCGGCGTGCGCCGATGAAAGTTCACATTCAGCTCGACTCCGCACCCGGCGACGGGGCCGCCCGCAGTCGCGAACTTGCCCAGACCGGCGCCGGTGGGCTTTTCACGTTCGAAGGCCCACACGATGTCTTCTTCCCGCTCGTGGAAGCCGCGTCGTCGGTGGAGTTGGACCTCATGACCAATGTCGCCATCGCGCTCCCCCGCAGCCCGATGCACCTGGCGCATTCCGCGAACGATCTCCAACTTCTCAGCCGGGGACGGTTCCGCTTGGGCCTCGGTTCGCAGATCAAACCGCACATCGAGAAGCGCTACAGCGCAACGTGGTCGCGGCCGGCGGCGCGCATGCGAGAAACCGTCAGCGCGATCACCGCCATTTTCGACGCGTGGGAACACGGAACTCCCTTGAACTTCCGCGGCGAGTTCTTCACCCACACCCTGATGCCGCCCACCTTCAACCCCGGCCCCAACCCATTCGGTCGCCCGCAGATTCTGATGGGCGCACTCGGGCCGATCATGACGCGAACCGCGGCCGCAGTGGCCGACGGCCTGCTGGTCATGCCGTTCCACTCCGAGCGCCATTTCCTCGAGCGGACCCTGCCGGCCGTCGACGCCGGCCTCCACGAATCCGGCCGAACCCGAGAGGAATTCACGATCATCCCGCAGGTGATCGTGGGCGTCGGACGTGGCGGCGAGCAACTGGATGCAGCGGCCCGCGGAGTCCGCAGCCTGCTCTCGTTCTACGGCTCGACCCCTGCCTACCGGCCCGTGCTCGACATCGAAGGTTGGGGCGACGTACAGCCCCAGCTCAACGCGCTGTCCAAACGAGGCGGGTACGCCGAAATGGCGTCACTGATAACCGATCCCATGCTGACAACTCTTGCCGTCGTCGGCACACCGGAAGAATGCGCTACCGAAATCCGGCGACGATTCGGAAATCATGCCACCGAAGTATGTTGCTATTTCCCGGGTTACGACGCGGATCCGGCAGATGTGGCGTCGATGATCTCGGCGCTCGCCCGGTCCTGATCACGCCCCCAGCGTGCGGGCAAGATCGATCAACGAATCACGGGCAGCGCTCAGGCTGATCTTCCCCTGCTCGATCAGCGGTGCCATGGGCGGAATACGCTGCGCCAAAGTCAGTTCCGCGGTGACAACACTGACGTTCATACCCATCGAAACACCCAACACCTGAACGAGCGGCGGCACGGTATGGTCATCGCCTTCGTTCCCGGAACCCGGCGCATAGGTGTTTCCGCGACTGGACACGATCACCACCGGCTTACCCGCCATGGGCTGAGCAGAAGTTCCAGCAGGCGGCGTATCGAAAGGCACAGTCGTTCCCAGGACATGCACGTAGTCGATCCACGCCTTCAACGTGGACGGGATCGACCAGTTGTACATCGGTGCACCGATCACGACAACATCCGCAGCAGCGAGTTGCTCGATGACCCGACCCTGCAGCGCTTCTGCGTCGGCATCCGGCTGCTCTCCAGCCACTCGCAGCCGCTGTGCGTAGTGCAGGGCCGCGTCCGAGAGGTGTGGCAGCGGATCCCGGTGCAGATCCAACCCGACTACCTCATGGTCAGGGCTGATCTCGGCCCACGTCTGAGCGAACAACGCGGTGAGTTCACGGGACGTCGATGTGTGAAGGTCGGCTGACGAATCGATGTGCAGTAGCTGTGGCATCCTTCCATCAGTACCAGAGCGCGCTCAACTCTTCTCCTCTGCGAGATCGGATTCCGCCGCGTACTGCGCCAGCAGTACACGCTCGCGCTCGCGGTGCGGATAGAAGAACGTCACGACAAGACCGCCGACGCACACGATGATGATTGCCGCAATGTAGGCCTTGGTATCGCCGTCCAGGAAGGCGCTTTTGGCGGCGGTCATGATCTGATCCGCGTATTGCGGGTAGCGCTCTGCCAGAACTTCGGCGCTGGAGAACGATTTGGTGAGTGCGGCCTGAGTTTCGGGGGTTACCTGGGATGCTTCCGGCGATGACGAGATCGCATTCCCCAACGATTTTGCGTACCCGGCCGTGAGTATTCCACCGAGAATGGACTGCATGATGGCGCCGCCCAGGTCGCGTTGCAGATCCGAGGTACCCGACGCCATACCTGCGCGGTGTACGGGAACTGACCCGGTGAGGGAACGCGATGCCGGTGTGCCGGCCAGGCCGACGCCGATACCGACAAGCGCGTAGGCGAGCGCGACCTGCCAGTACTGTGTGCTTTCGTTCCACATGAACAGCGCGACAAACAATCCGAGAACCACAAACAGGTAACCGGAGAGCAGAGTGACGCGGGCGCCGTACCTTTCGATCATCGTCGCCGACTGCGGCGCAACGATCACCATCGCCAGAGCGGCCGGAATGATGGCCGCACCCGCCGCCAGCGTCGAGTAACTCAGTACGTTCTGCAGGAACTGCTGGCCGATGAACATTGCGCCCATGAGCGAACCGAACACCACCAAGCCGCCAACGGCCGCTACCCAGAAGGTGGGACGAGCGGCTACGTGAAGGTCGAACAGTGGATTGACTGCGCGTCGTTGTTGCAGGAAGAACCCGATACCTGCGACCAGTGCGATCGCGCCCAGGACCAACGCCATTGTTCCGGAGCCCTTGACCGGTGCGAAGTTGATGGACAACACCAGCGCCCCGATGAAAACGACGGACACGATTCCGCCGAGATGATCAACCGGATCGGTGGTCTCGTTGACATGGGCGGGAACCAGAATCACCGCGCACACCAAGGCCAGGAGAGCCAACGGGAGGGTCACGAAAAAGACCGAGCCCCAATCGAATTTCTCGAGCAAGGCCCCGGAAACGATCGGACCGAGAGCCGAAATCGCGCCACCGATCGCAGACCACATCGCGATCGCCTTGGTCCTCGCCGGCCCCGCCCACAGTGCCGTGATGATCGCCAGCGTTGTCGGGAACGCCAAGCCCGCCGAGATACCACCGACGATGCGGGCCGCGAACAATACTTCGAAGCCGCCTGCAAACCCCGCGACGAGTGACGCCGGAATCGACAACGCCATACCCGTCACCAGGAGCATCTTGCGGCCGTACCGGTCACCGACCGCACCGAGATACAGGACTGTGCCTGCCAATCCCAGTGAATACCCGACGGCTATCAGATTGAGTTGCGTCTGACTCGCGTCGAACGCCTTGCCGATGTCAGGCAGGGCAACATTGGCCACCGACAGATTGAGGTTTGCCACCGCCGCAACCAGAATGAGTGTGCCGAGTACGTACGTGGCACGATCCGGAGACTTCGACGTGATGTCGTTCGACATAGGGCTGCTCCCAACGAGGCCGAATCCGAACCAGGCGTTTTGTCCGGATCATTCCGAACTCAACATAGATCCGTCGGCTCGCTCGCGCAGGACTAATGACATCCCTATTCGGCCACGATTTCCGCGAGTACACCTTCCGCGCTGCGCGCTGCGACCTGACACGCTCTCGCTGTGAACTGATCGAACAGTGGGTGCGACGACAATGTGCGCCACCGCTGCGCTGCGTCCGCGGCCTGGGCGCGCTGAGCATCGAGGCTCTCCCCTTCTGTCGCCCCCAAGCGCTCGTGCGTTCTGATTCCGTGGCCGCCGATCAATCGCTGCAGCGCTGCTAGATCGTCCGGCAAGAGATCGGTGTGAACCGATCCGAGCCGCCCGAGCAGTCGAAGTTCGCGAAAACCGTGCACGTCGGCGAGGAGTCGCGCCGCCGACGCTGCGATCGGTGCAGTGTTCTCGCGCGGATTGCGTTCGAGCAGTCGGCTCAGCGTTACCAGCGCTGTATGGGATTTGAGTTGGTCGGCGCGCTGGCCGAACTGAACATCGATCACGCGGCGCAACTCGTCCAATCCACTGCGGCGGAGCAATTCCGCTGCCAGCGTGGGAGAATCGCCGACGCCCAACTTGACCGACGTCACCGCCAGCCGAATCCCGAACAGCCCGAACCGTTCCACCAACTGAGCCCGCATCGCCGCATCGACCGGCAGCGAACTGTCTTCGCGGACAAAACGATCCGCCGACAGCATCGCCGAGCTCAGATCGGCTGCAGGCACCTCGGCAAGCGCCGCGAACGCGGCAAACTCGCTCTGCCGCAAAGTTCGGGCAGCCAGTGCCAACAGTCCGGCGACCGGCACCACCGACTGGCACAGGCCCGAGCGGCCGAGTTCCTCGGCAAACCGTCCCGCCACATCGTCGGCCGACGCCATCGCGTCCATTCGGCCCGCGCCCACTTCGTCCGCGCGCGAGAGCACCCCGATCACACCGAGCGGACCTGATTCACCACCGACGTGTTCGGCAACCCTCGTCAAGAACTGCAGGTCAGTCGCATTCAGCGCCCGCAGCAAATACACGACGGCATCAGCGCCCGGCACCCCGTCGTCGGGAACAAGGGCTTTCCATGTCCGGGCCGACACGTCGGTGGACAGTGACGACGTGCCTGGTGTATCGATGATCGTCATGCGTGCCAGCGCCGACGACGGCCACTCCACGTCGATTCGATCGACGATCTCGGATGTGCGCACACCCAGATCGAACGTCAGCCGGCCGCTGTTGCGTGCCACCGGTATATGGAACTCGGTGCCGCTGGAATCCGTAGCGCTTACCTTCGGCGTCGTGCCGTTTCGATACCAGGTGACAACTCGTGTGCATTCGGTTGCATCTGTCGGTGCAATATCTTGCCCGACAAGAGAATTGAGAAGTGTCGATTTACCGGCCTTGAGCGAACCTGCCAGAGCTACCCGCAGCGGCTCGTCCAACCGCGCCGCGCACTCGTCCAATTGAGCACAGAGTTCCGGGCTGTCGACGTAAAATCCTCGCGCCTGCTCGATCAACGTGCGCGCCGACTCCGTGGCGGTGACGTTCATGCTCCGACCTCAGCCTTCCGAGACCTGCCCGCTTGCACTCGCTCGCCGACCAACGATCCGGCACGCGTGGTCAATTCCTCTGCCACACGCAGATTCTCCTCGAGTTGCGCGATGCGTCCTGCCCGCTCGCTCGATTCCAGTTTGGCCGCCTCCTGCGTCGCTCGCAACGATTCGTTGATCGAGCGCAAAGCCTGCTCGGCGATGTCCGTGAAATGATCACGCAGGAGCCGCTGCACCAGGCGGAGCCGGTCTTTCGATTCCTTGCCCACCTGGAAACTCACGTCGTCCGCGTAGCGCCTGATCGCCGACTTTGCATCGGCCCGGCGCTTCAGCACCTGTGTCTGCTTGTCTTCACGATAAGCCTTGGTGCCAAGCAGAACTCCGGCACCGATCGAGATCGGATTCACCAACGCCATACCCATCATCGTGGTGATCAGCCCGAACATCAGGACGCCACCGTAGGAACCGCGCATGCCCACCAGAACTTTCTGCGTAATGCCGATACGGCCGGATTCGAGATCCGACAGCGCCGCAACAGGTTCGAGGAAAGCGTCGGTGTCGGCAAGGTCGATCTGCGGCAGTGCCACGTCACCGGTTTCGGCGAAGTGTTCGGCCACTACCTCAGCCAACCACTGCGCACGATCGTGCGCCCAGACGAAGTTGTCGCCGATGGCTGTGGCGATCTCTTGCTCGAGCCAGGTCCCGACGGCATCCCAGTCCTTGCCCGGGTCACACTCGTCGACGGTTTCCTCGGCAGCTCGGGTGACGCGGCGCAGGCGATCACGCAGGTCGTGATCGATATCTGCCGCGAGATCGGCAATTCCGTCGCCAAGGCTCTGCTGCCAGCGGGATGTTTTCTTGTGCAGTTCTTCTGCGACCTCCCTGGCCCGATGCAACCCGGCCACTGCTGCTTGCGCCGTCGACGGATCACGCAGCGCCGCAAGCTCACTGCCCATTTCCAGCGACAAGTGGGCGGCAATGGACTGCACGTCCATCACCACCGCTCGCCGCGTATTTGCCTCGCCGCGCGCAACAACCTTGTCCCGCAAGAACTGATAGAGGTCGGGAAATCCGGATTCCGCATCGAGTTCCCGGTCGTCCAAGCGCAGCGCATGCGATCGCAGGACGGAAGATATCGGAATCAGCGGAAGCTCGAGGCCGGCGCGTTGCAGGTGACCATGATTTGCGTCGACAATCCGACGCCAGTGAGGGTACAGATCCGTCTTGCTGACAAGACCGGCAACAACGGGGCACAGATTCAGGACCTGCCGGATGAACGCGACTTCAGGCTCGGTGAACTCCGCACTCGAATCCGAGAGCACCAGCACCGCATCTGCCGACGTAATCAATCCCAAAGTTCCAGCAGCATGCGGATTTCCGTGCCCTCCGACGCCCGGTGTGTCGATGAAGACCAGCCCGTCGGCCAACAGCGGGCTCGGAACGGAAACGTCGATGCGGAGGACTTCCCGTCCGTCGGCCCGTGGTGTTGCGGGCGTTATGCCGAGCAACTCGTCGAGCGGGAGCGGAACTCTCCGAGGTTCACTACCAGGTTCGGCCAGAACCAGCTCTGCGCCAGCGGTTTCCCCGTACTGAACTACCGTCGCAACGGCCGTTGTCTCGTCGTCTCCGACGGAACACACGTCGCAACCGAGCAGCGAATTCACGAACTGGCTCTTGCCCTGATTGAGCGGGCCTACGACAACGATGCGAATCCGGGGATCGGTGACGCGCACCAGCGCGCTCTCGGCGCGTGCGACCAGATCGGATCGATCGATATCTCTCGCAAGTACCGCCGTTCGATCGAGCAACGACGCGGCCGCCGACGCGACGCGTGCCTTACGACTGCTGACCTGATCCGCTGCAGTTTCCATGTGTTCCGTCGACTCGCAGTTCTTCCGATTCGGCAATTCCGGCCCTGCACGCTTAGCGCACGCAGGGCCGGAATTGTTACATCAGTCCGTTTCCGTACCCGCTGACTCAGGGGTGCAGGTTGTCGAGTACTGCCAGCGGATCGACCTGCTCGACAACGTCGGCAACCGAGTCCGGCGCGAACAACGACTCCGAGGAATCAGCAGCCAGGGAGCCGCTTGATCCGGTTCCGAATGCGTCACTGGCGTCGATCGACGACCAGGGGTTGGTCGAGCTACCAAGACCGCCATCGAATGAACCGCCAAGACCACCATCGAACGATCCACCGAGTGCACCTGAACCGCCAAGTGCGCCCTCGAGCGAGCCACCGATCTGCGTCGCCGCATCAGTGACCGCGTCGAGGCCGGCTGCTGCATCGAGACCGGCACCTGCGTCAAGCACACCGCCAACCGTCGAGTTCAGCCCGGCGCTGACCCCGCCGATGTCCAGCCCTTCAGCGGAGAAGCCGCCGAGATCGAGTTCCGGCAGATCCGCGCTGACGGAACCGAGGTTCACGGCCCCCAGGTCGAGGCTGGGCAGGGTTGCGCCGATCGAACCGGTATCGAATCCGCCGGCGTTCAATGCTGCATCCAATGACGCACCAAGCCCTGCGACGGCGTCGCCGCCGATTGCCGAGCCTGTGGATCCGTTCAACACGCCGCCGAGTGCGCCGCCGAGGTCTGCTCCGACCGATCCTCCGCCGCCCAGAGCGCCGGACAACACCGTGGAAAGCTCGGTTCCGAGATCCGCGCTCCCGCCAAGCACGGCGTCGAGGTCGAGTCCGCCGCCGAGAGCCAGAGCTGAATCCAGAGCGCCTGCCAATGCAGCTTCCACCCCGGTGTCGAGACTGCCGCCCACTCCCAGTGCGCTTGTCAGCGCCCCACTGAGCACGGTGCCGAGATCCAGATCGCCGGCCAGCCCGGTCAATGCGCTGACGTCCGTCAAGGCCCCCAGCGTGCCGCCGAGAGACGCTCCGAGATCGGTGCCGATCGATCCGCCGGCCGCGAGTGCAGTGGACAAGGCAGCGCTCAGATCGCCGCCGAGATCGATTCCACCGCCAAGTGCCAACGCCGATTCCAGTGCGCCCGACAACTCTGCGCCCAACCCACCGCCGAGAGCGAGGAGCCCGTCAAGACTCCCGGCGCCGTCGAGCACTCCGCCGAGTGCCAGGCCGAGGTCCGCACCGATATCTCCACCGACCGCGAACACCGGCGCCAATGCTCCGGAAAGCCCGGCCGCCAGGTCCAGCCCACCGGCCGCAGCGATCGCAGCGTCCAGGGCCGCACCCAACTCGGCGGTGAGAGAGCCACCCACGCCGAGTGCCCCACTCAGAGCCGCACTGAGCTGAGCTCCGACGTCGAGAGCTCCCCCCAGATCAACCACGGAACCGAGACCGAGACCAGCTTCGAGGACTCCGCCAAAAGCAGCTCCGAGCTGCGAGCTAATGTCCCCACCGAATCCGAGCGCCGCGCCCAGAGCACCGGCAAGATCACCGGCGACGTCGATGCCACCACCGAGTGCCAACGCCGATTCGAGTGCGCCTGACAGGCCGGCACCCAACCCACCGCCGAGAGCGAGGAGTCCGTCGAGGCTAGCGGCGCCGTCGAGCACCCCACCGAGCGCCAGACCGAGGCCCGCACCGATATCCCCACCGACAGCGAACACCGGCGCCAACGCTCCGGAAAGCCCGGCCGCCAGGTCCAGTCCACCGGCCGCTGCAATCGCAGCATCCAGCGCCGCACCCAACTCAGCGGTGAGAGAGCCACCCACGCCGAGCGCCCCACTCAGAGCCGCACTGAGCTGAGCTCCGATATCGAGAACGCCCTCCAGATCAACAGCCGAGCCCAGCCCCAGACCAGCTTCGATGACGCCACCAAAAGCGGCTCCGAGCTGCGCACTGATGTCACCACCGATTGCGAGGGCAGCGCTCAGTGCCGCGGCAAAATCACCGGCGACGTCGATGCCACCACCGAACTCACCACCGAGCGCGCCGCCGAGACCCAATCCGGCTCCCGCGCCGAGACCGACGCTGCCTCCCAAACCGAGGCCCGCGCCCAGTCCGCCGCCCAGTCCGCCGCCCAGGGTGCCGCCGAGTGCTCCGGCCGCCTGGGTTCCGGCGTTGACGATCGCGGACAGGTCAGCGCCCGCTCCGGCAAAAAGTCCGGACTCGGCAACAAGAGGTGCAACGGCGACGATGTCGGCAGGACTCACCTCGCACAGGCCGGCTGCATTGAGTGCTGCGACGGGATTTGCGCAGTACTGAGCGGCGGCCTCGTCGTCACGCAACAGACCGAGAATGAATTCGAGTACGGCATTGGTAGCCATGATGGGTTCTCCTGAAATCTTGGTGAGTATCGCGGTTCGAGCGGATGGTGCTTCGCTGCATGCGAATCGACTGCCGTCAACGCTAAGTCGATCGAGCGCCGACCCCAACGGGGAACGCCCCCACTCCTGCTCCAGATCGCAGAGAGAATCCCCCGGTATCGGCGTTAGGGGATTTGCCCCCGATAGGGGATCGCTCCCCTACTTCGCATCGAGGAGCCTCCGGGGAGTAACAAACCCGTCCTTCATCCCGACATTGCAGACAACTGCGACGGGCGTTCGACCATCCACTACCGAGGAGTTCACTTTCATGGAGGCAGGGCTCGGCATCGGTATCGGCTCGACAACTCTGGTGGCCGTCGTCGACAAACTCGACGACGCCCCCGCAAGCTCCCGACGTACCGTGCGGAGCGACAGTGTCGTTCAACTGGACCCGAGCAGCGTCTTCACCGATTTCGTGGAACGCGTGGGTGACCCGGTTCCGCTGTTCTCCGCCGACGGGACCCCACATCGGGGCGAGGACCTCACCGCGGTAGCGATTACGACGCTGATGCGCGACGCTCTTGCTGATCACGACCAGCCGAGCCACGTTGTCATCGCCCATCCCGCCTGGTGGAGCCGCCATGCGGTTTCGGCATTGGAAAACGCCCTGTCCGCCAGGATGATTCACGACGCCACCCCGGTAGATACGACGCTGGTCGCGGAGCCGATCGCCGTGGTGGACTGGTTGCGCACTTCCGGTCATCCCGATTCGGAAGGGCTCACCGTTGTCTTCGATCTGGGTGCCCGATCGCTCGACGTCACTGCCGTGACCACCACTGGTGGGAATACCACGATCGTCGGCAAGCCCCTGCACTCCGACGACATCGGCGGCGACGAGTTCGATCAGCTTGTCACCATGCATCTACTCACCGAATTCGACCGCGATACACACATCGACACGTCCGTGCCGGAGACTCTCGAAGCCTTGACAGCGCTTCGTGTCCACGCTCGCGAGGCCAAGGAAGCTCTGTCGTTCGATACCGAAACGGTTGTCCACGTTGATCTTCCCGGCGGCTCCCACAACCTACGCCTTGTCCGGTCCGAACTCGAAGACTTACTCCGTCCCGCGATCACACGATCGGTTGCCTTGGTACACGAGGCGATGCGATCAGCCGGTGTCGAGTCGAACGACGTCAGTCATGTTGTTCTCGCGGGCGGTAGCTCGTCCATCCCACTGGTCGCGGAACTGTTGTCGTCCGAACTCCGAGTACCGATGATCGCCGCACCGGATCCACGATCCTGCGCGGCGGCCGGAGCTGCAACTCGCGCAACCGCAATAGGAAATACCGCTGCTGCCGTCGAACATTCGCAGCCGAAACCGATTCCCGTTCCGGCATTCTCGACACCGATTGTTGTTACTTCGGACCCCGAGGCCACATCCGCGGCACGGCGCTCGTCCCGAGTTGGCATCGTCGCAGCTGTTGTCGGCGCGTGTGCGATCCTCGCGGCTGGTGGGCTCGGAATCGGTACCGCCGTGGACAAGATCAAACCCGCTTCGAGTTCCGCCGACCCGAGTATCGAATCCCCTACTTCCGCAACAGTGTCCAACCCGAGCGCGCCATCGGGCTCCGAACCGGTGGCCGACGCCGCGCCGTCGACAGGCGCAGCTGTCGCCGTCACCGGGTCGCCCGCCCCCGGCACCCGATCTGTGGGCGTCGCGACGACGGGGGCTGCCGGAACGGGTGCGCCCGCCGCACCAGTAGCCACAGACTCACCTGCTGCCGCGCAGCCGAACTCCGATCCCACGACCGCCCAGCAGAACGTCGACTCCGGTTCGCCATTTCAGATTCCACAGGTCCCCGCGTTCGAGGTTCCGGAGCTTCCCGTTGTTGTCGCGCCGCAATTCCCGGACCAACTGACACTGCCAACGGCCATCCCACGCTTCCCCGTCGGATAGCCGAGGCTGCGTCGTGAACAGTGAATCTCCTTATATCCGTGACCTTCTGAGCACTATCGACCTGGAGGCCGAACCGCTGAGGTTGTTTGTCACCGGTTCCGGTGCAAGTGCTCGGCCACAGCTTGTCGCAGCGGTGCACCGACGCTTGATCGGCCGCGAAGCCGTCGTCGTGACAGCCGATTTCACCGGAGACGACCGTGGGCCCGATACCGTTCTCTTGATCGACAACGCGCTGGACCTCGACGCGGCCGAGCTTGCGAAGGTCCTCGAAACGCTGCGACGCACCGACATCTCAGCCGTCGTGGCGACGGACATGGTCGATCCGCGTCTGGCCGACACTGCGGCCGACTTCTCCGCGTCAGGTTCGGTACTCCACCTGGACCGCTTGCGCTGCTCGGATATTCAGGCACTCGCGAACGGGTACGGGCATTCACTCGCGCCGGACGAAGCCAGCGATCTCGAGTTCTTGTCGGGTGGACATTTCGGTGCCCTCGACGCGGCCCTTCGGTCGCCGGTTCGGGGGCGTCAGACCGTCGACGATGCACTTCGGGGGTACTTCGCCCGCACCGTGGGTGCGCTCGATGCCTGGCAACGCGAGATTCTGCACATCTCGAGTATCGTGCACAATCTCGCGCCCGACGAACTGGAACTCGGCGGTCCGAGCGACGCATTCGATCGCGCGCTGGGAACGGGACTGTTTGCTGCGCAATCCCCCGCGATCGTCGAATCACTGGCGCATCCTCTCGGAGTCGGCTCCGAGCGCGCGACATTGGATCGAATACTGGACCGGCGCATCGAAGCGGGCGTTCTCGATATCGACACCGCTGTGCGACTTTTTGATGCAGGAGTACGTCACCCGGGGATCGCACACCACTTCTACGAGCACGCCAAGCGCGCCACCTCCGCTACGGCCGCCGATCTGTACCAGCGCGCTGCGGTGATCGAATCCCCTTCTGCCGAAACCATGCTGCACCACGCGGAGTGCGCGGCCTCGCGCGGCGACCTCGATACCGCTGTCAGCCTGACAGATTCGATACTCGGCGATCAGAGCGCACAAGACGCCGATCTAGCTGTTGCAGTGCGAATCTCAGCAGCGGTATCCGCAGTGTGCGGTCAGATCGCCTCCGGCGCAGAACTCTACGCGTGGCTCGGCCCCGCGCGAGCAGACGCGGAATCGGCATTCGGAGCGATCCTCCTCGTCGCGTCCGGCCGCATCGACGACGCCACGGCGATGCTCGCCGGAACCAGCGGCGCACCATCGCCAGGCAGTACCGGTACCGGCCTGCTCGCCCGCGGACTCATGCAGTCGCTGACGGGACCGCCTCCGCTTGCGCTCAACACGATGTCCCGGGCGCTGACACTGCCTCGATCTCCTGGGGCTTCGCGCTTTCAGGCCGACTCCCCTGCTGCCATCGTCGCCACTGCACTCATGCACACCGGAGCACATGATCGGGCTAGAGACGTTCTGGCGAAAGCAACCCCAGCGCACGACACATCCAGCCATCTGTGGGCCCGTCATCAGATTCTCGCCGCGTGGGCAGCACTGCTCGCCGGCAGTGAAAACCCCGTCGCCGACATCCCCGAATCAGCGCTCACGGATTCCCTCGGCCAGCGCGACACATTGTTTCTCCTAGCGTTGGAAGTGGGTGTCGCCCGGAGATTCGGGGACCTCGAGGACGTGCGTCGCACGTGGTCTCGGGCGTCGGGAACCCTCTTCGAATGCAGCGTCAATCTGCTCGATCTGTTGCCGATCTGCGAATTGTGGCTGGCCGCAGTTCGTCTCGGCGATACGGAACACGTCGACCATCTCATCGACGAGGCTCAGGATCTGCTACGGCTGCTCGGCGATCCGCCGCTGTGGTCGTCGCTGTTTCACTGGTACGGCGTCCAGGCCGCGATTTTGGGACAATCCCCGGCTGATCTGCTGCCGCACGCGCGTGCGCTCGCGGAATCAGCCAAGATCCACTCGTATTCCGCGGGTCTCGCCGAAGCCGGCCGCCAATGGCTGCTTGTCCTTCAAGGAACGGTGAGCGGCGACGAAATCGAGACCGCTGCACGAACTCTGAATCGAATCGGTCACTCGTGGGACGCCGCGCGCCTTGCGGGAGAGGCCGCGCTTCGGGCACCCGACACCAAGTCCGCAACAACGTTGCTTCAGCTCGCGCGCTCCTTTCGGGTCAACACACCTGAGCCTGGTTCCTCGAGAGAAGATGCCAACGCACTCCCCGACTCGCCCTTGACCGAGCGCGAACACCAGATCTCCGAACTTGTCGTACTCGGGCTCACCTACCGCGAAATCGGTGAGCGCCTCTACATCTCCGCGAAAACCGTCGAACATCATGTCGCGCGCATCAAGCGGAAAGTCGGAGCGCAGTCCCGTTCAGAACTCCTGGTAGTCCTGCGCAGCCTCACGACCCAGAACCGGAATTAACTGAATATTCACCCTTCTGGCACAAACGAGCTTTCGAGTGGTAGTTTCCACAGCCAGTGCATGTTTTTTGTGCGATGCGATGCGATAGCCATATTAGGGGGACGCGGTGACCTGGGGAGTCGGACTTGATGTCGGCAACACACGTTGCACTGCGGTGCTCGCCGTGCCCGCCGCCGAACCGGTGATCATCGACCACGAATCCGTGCTGCACCACGCGCCGGACGGCACTATCGCACTGGGTACTGCCCACACACATTCACCGGGCGTACGACGGTTCCTCGACCGAGTCACTACCGACAACGAAGCGGCTCCCACCCAGCGGACGCGCGGTGAAGAACTGGTCGCAACCGCGCTGTACTGCCTCGTTGCGGAAGTGCACAGCCTCACCGATCAGCCGCTGCGCATTGTCCCCGCCATCCCTCCCAACTTCTCGGCTCGATCTGTGGACACGCTGCGAACCGCGCTCGACAGCATGGATCTCGACTACATC
Organism: Rhodococcus sp. AD45-ID; assembly: GCF_003023755.1. Lineage (NCBI taxonomy): Bacteria > Bacillati > Actinomycetota > Actinomycetes > Mycobacteriales > Nocardiaceae > Rhodococcus > Rhodococcus sp. AD45-ID. The sequence continues at coordinate 1,415,414 of NZ_PYHL01000001.1, forward strand.
GAACTTGCGCCCTACTCCGCGACCCTCGGCGCCTACAACCTCGATTCCGACATCACCACGGGTGAACGCTCGGCACGGGGAGCCGCGATTCTGGCTGTTCCCCGCGCGGCGAGTGCTTCCGTCCCCGACATCGAGCAGGCGCCGGAGACGGAAGACATCCTCAGCACAGATGCCGCACCGAGTCGGCGGCCCGTCTACCTCGCAGCCGCCGTCGCCGGTCTCTTGACTGCCGCGGCATGCGCGCTCGCGGTGTTGATCGGTAACGCCCCCACAACGCAGGTGCCGGAAATTCGTGACGCCGCCGTCCCGGCGTATGCCGAAATAGCGCCGCCCACCGATCCCGCGCCCCTTCGCGAGGTTCCGATCCAATTCCCCACTGCCGCGCCCGTGGCCGTCGTCCCACAGAACCGCACGCCGACCCCGCGATATCAGGCTCCCACCCAGGACGCCCTTCTGGTCGACGAGTTCGACGACGTTCCGACCGAAGACGAGAGCGTCGAACCGCTCGCATCCGAGATCCCCGCCGTGGACGACTACGACGTTGGCGGCGAACAGACCGATCCCGTCGACCCTGGCACAACTGATCCGGAACCGGTCGATCCGCAGCCTGTCGATCCCGAACCGGTCGACCCGCAGCCCGTCGACCCGCAGCCCGTCGATCCCGAACAGGCACCAGAAACAACTCCCTAGCTGCACATATCGACTTCCCTCGACCTAGGCGCCCGATCTCACATCGGAGCCTTCCCCTATGGTGGGGCGGTACCTTCCGGCGTTACGGCCGAAAGACTCGAAGGGATTTCATGCGTAACTCGTCGGCGATCCGGACCGTTCTGGTCGGCGCCTCGGCACTTCTGCTCGCAACATCGTTCTCAGCTACAGCTTTGGCGCAGCCGGCAGAACCCACATCCGAATCATCAGTCGAACAGCTCTCCGCGGATCAGCTACCCGCCGAACTGGTCGAGGCGATCAGCCGAGATCTGAAGATTTCCCCACAGGAATATCTCGATCGCGCCGCCAAGGCCCAGGAGTTGGGTGCGTACGCGGAAAGCTTCCGGTCCTCGCGCCCCGGCGATTACGCGGGCTCGTGGATGAACCTCGACGGTCAACCGGTTGTGGCAGTTACCAGCGCCGATGCAGCACGCGTCGCGGCAGCCGACGGATTCGTCACGCATGTGGCACCGGTCTCCGCAGGCAGTCTGGAACAGAGCCTTGCCGACGTCAACGGATGGATCGCGAAACTGCCCGGCGATATCGCGACGGCAGTCAGCTCCACCTCCATCGACGTACTGAACAACCAGGTTGTCGTCGACGTTGCCAACAGCCCCGTCGGCAAGGCACTCAACCTGCCCACGATGCTCGAGAACACCAAAATTCGGCTCAGCCCGGATGGCGGCGGCGCGATCGACGCTCGCGCACTCGGCGGCGACATCTATGTCACGTCACCGGGTCCGATCCGCGAGACACCGACCGAGGACATCTCCGTCTGCTCGTTCGGATTCAATGCAGTCGACAGTCACGACAATGCGCTCAATATCAGTGCGGGACACTGCAATAAGGCCGAGGGAACCGCTGCACCCGTCTATCTGCCCAACCCGCAGAACATCGACGACAGCCTCCAGGTCGGCAACTTCGCCCAGTCCGCGGTAGGCAAGGCCGGCGAAGAACTCGACTACTCCGTCATCAAGCTCAACCAAGCGGGCGTCGACGCCGGACTCGACCGCGCATCGGTGCGCGGCGCCGGTGGCACGACACTCGAGATCACGGGCACCGCACGCCCCGTCATCGGAGCACCGATGTGCAAGTCCGGTCAGGCCAGCTCGTTCACGTGTGGCGTGGTCGCAGCCGATCAGGTCGAAATCCAGCTTGTCCGGCCCGGCGGCGAATCGCGCACCGTTCGCGGCTTTGCCGGAACAGCATGCACGCTTGCGGGCGATAGCGGCGGAGCCATCGTCACCGGAACTCTGGCTTTGGGAATCACGAGCGGTTCCAACAGCACCGGCGCACCCAACTGCACCGAAGCGAATCTTGTCCTCGCCATGTCGGGTGGGACCACGAACATCGGAATCCCCGTCGACAACATCACACAGGCCGCAGACGCAGCCTCCGGCGGTGGCGTCGGATCCGGAATCCGGGTTCGCACAATCGGCTGATCACTGAAACTCACTCGTTGTAACGGGTGGGATTCGTGGGGAAGAACCCGTTATAGTCGTGTGCGACTGCGATACGGCTCGCCGAAAGGCGGGCCGTATCCGCGTGCACCCAGGGGGGCCGCACGCGGTCAATGAAGCGGAAAGGCCCACATGCGAAGCTCCACCGCACGTCGCGCCGCAGTGTTCGGCTCGACGATGCTGCTGCTCCTCGGACCGATTGCCGCTGTTGCGAGCGCCGAACCATCGACGCCCGGTGTGTCCGACCAGGCCGCACATCTGCCCGTCGAACTCGCCGAGGCACTCCAGCACGATCTGGCGTTGACGCCTGATCAGTACCTGACGCGTTCCGAACTCGCGCAGAAACTTGCCGAGTTCGCCGACATCGCTCGGGTGCAGTTCCCCGACAGTTTTGCCGGAGTCTGGCTGGACGACCTCGGAAAGGCCGTTGTTGCACTGGCCTCCGGGCAGAGCACCGACGCAGCTCGCGCGGCCGCCGAAAAGGCCGGTTTCCAGGTCAATGACGTGGCACAAAGTGAATCGGCTTTGCAGAACGAGGTGTCCGCACTCAACACCTGGCTCGAGTCGCAGCCACCTGCCGTCGCGGATCTCGTTCGCGGAATCGCCATCGACGTTGTCGGAAACGGCGTCGAGTTGACCGCAGACCCCGCAGCCGGACTGACCCTGCCGGACTTCCTGAACACAACCGTCCGCCACGCCGCCGTCCCGATCTCCGTACCGCCGATCGTTGTCGACCTCCTCCCCGCCACCGGTTCCCTGACCGGCGACGCCGCACTCGGCGGCGACGCGTACGGCGGAATCTCCGGCTTCAACGGGTTCAAATGTTCCTTCGGTTTCAACGGAACCGATGCCTCCGGTCGCACCGTCAACATCAGCGCAGGACACTGCGACCCCAACCGCATCGCCGCAGGCACGCAGTACGCCTCTGAAGCCTTCCCGCTCGTCAACAACCAGCCGGGACCGCGAGTGGGATACTTCGCCAAGAGCGTGTTCGGGCCGCGGGACTACTCGATCATCAACATCGACGACCAGGCGAAATACCGGTTCGACAACAACAGCGTCCGGGTTCCCTTCAACCGATCCGTCAACATCGACGGGGTTGCCGATCCCGTTGTCGGCGCACCAGTCTGCAAGGCCGGATCGACCACCGGCTACAGCTGCGGCGTTGTCACCAGCGTCAATCGCAATGCAGTGGTCTCGGAGCAGCCGATGTCCAACCTCTTCACCACCGACATCTGCGTCCTTCAGGGCGACAGCGGCGGCCCGATCATGACCGGCACCCGGGCACTGGGCATCACCAGCGCGTCGACGGTCGCAACATCTTCCTTCTGCGAGGTCGCTCGGGCCGCAACGCTGATCGGTAGCCCTCAGCCGATTCAGTACGGAACGCCCATCAAGGACATCCTCGCCGAAAACCCCGGCTTGAAAGTCCGCGACTACTGATCGCACCGCACCTACTGTGGCTCACCTCCTGTCGAGGTGGGCCACAGTTTTTTGTCGCAAATGCGCCCTTTCCCCCCGCCCCACCGGTGCGAACGTACCTTTCATCGCCCTGGATGCGCCGAAAGGTACGTTCGCTCCGGACGGGTCGGTCGGTACCGCCAAAACAGCGCAGATGGCAGGTTAGGGCTGCCTGATTAACAGGGGCGAGATGCACACCACCTAACGTGACGGTAGATAAGTTTGCGCAGCGGCCCAGCCCGTCGTTGCGGAATAATTGATCTCGCCAGGCCAAGCATGGTTACTCGCCGGTATACATGGTCGACACATCAAGCTACTGGTGGGTAACATATGGCAGGTTAGTATCAGTGGGCTCTTACCAGGTGGCCGACGCGTCGCCCTGAAATGAAAGGCCGCGACATGAATGCCCTGACGATCACGTTGGGCACCATCGGTGTGCTGCTGAGCCTCGTGTGTTGGTATTCCTTCATCGGTGGCGCGCTCAAGATGGTGAAGGTCGTCCAAATCGGCCAATCAGCACCAGACCGCTGGCGTCCGTTCTTCCCCCGCTTCAAGCAGATGGTCATCGAGTTCATCGCGCACACGCGCATGGCGAAGTTCCGTACCGTCGGCTGGGCTCACTGGCTTGTCATGGTCGGCTTCCTGCTCGGCGCCATCGTCTGGTTCGAGGCTTACGGCCAGACGTTCAACCCCGAGTTCCACTGGCCGATCTTCGGCAACTGGGCCATCTACCACCTGGTCGACGAGATTCTGGGTCTTGGCACCGTCATCGGCATCACCACGCTGATCGTCATCCGCCAGCTCAACCACCCGCGCCTGCCGATCCGCCTGTCCCGCTTCGGCGGCTCGGATTTCAAGGCTGCCTACTTCGTCGAAACCGTTGTCCTCATCGAGGGCCTCGGCATGATCTTCGTGAAGGCCGGCAAGATCGCGACTTACGGTCATTCCAATCCGTGGACCGACTTCTTCACGATGAACCTGGCCAAGCTGCTCCCGGCCAGCGCCACGATGGTGGCCATCTTTGCGTTCATCAAGCTGATGTCCGGCATGATCTGGCTGTACATCGTCGGCCGCAACATCACCTGGGGTGTTGCCTGGCACCGCTTCTCCGCGTTCTTCAACATCTACTTCAAGCGTGAAGACGACGGAACCGTTGCTCTCGGCGCGGCAAAGCCCATGATGAGCGCGGGTAAAGCCCTGACGATGGACAACGTCGATCCCGACACCGACACCCTCGGCGCCGGCCAGATCGAAGACTTCTCCTGGAAGGGCTGGCTCGACTTCACCACGTGCACCGAGTGCGGCCGCTGCCAGTCCCAGTGCCCCGCCTGGAACACCGGAAAGCCGCTCTCTCCCAAGCTCCTCATCATGTCGCTGCGTGACCACGGCTACGCCAAGGCCCCGTACCTGCTGGCCGGTGGCCGCAAGGACATGGGCGGCGACGAAATCGGATTGGTCGACGCCGACGGCAACGTCAACGAAGCCGCCCTCGCCGCAATCCCCGAGGCCGCCCGCCAGGAAGCCGAGCGCAAACTCGTCGGCGAGACGGTCGAGGGTGAACTCGCACCGGTCATCGATCTCGAAACCCTGTGGAGCTGCACCAACTGCGGCGCCTGCGTCGAACAGTGCCCGGTCGACATCGAACACGTCGACCACATCATCGACATGCGCCGCTACCAGGTCCTGATCGAATCGGAGTTCCCGTCCGAGCTCGCCGGCCTGTTCAAGAACCTCGAGAACAAGGGCAATCCCTGGGGCCAGAACTCCAAGGACCGCCTCAACTGGATCAACGAGATGGACTTCGAGATCCCCGTGTACGGCAAGGACGCCGACACATTCGAGGACTACGAGTACCTGTTCTGGGTCGGCTGCGCCGGCGCCTACGAAGACCGCGCCAAGAAGACCACGAAGGCTGTCGCGGAACTTCTCGCGACCGCGGGTGTGAAGTTCATGGTCCTCGGCGCCGACGAAACCTGCACCGGCGACTCCGCTCGCCGCGCCGGCAACGAGTTCCTCTTCCAGCAGCTCGCGCTGCAGAACATCGAAATGCTCAACTCCGTCTTCGAGGATGTCGAGCAGAAGAAGCGCAAGATCGTCGTCACGTGTGCGCACTGCTTCAACGCCCTCGGTAACGAGTACCCGGAGGTGGGCGGCGACTACGAGGTCGTGCACCACACCCAGCTGCTCAACCGTCTGGTGCGCCAGAAGAAGCTGATCCCCGTCGCGTCGGTGAGCGAAGACATCACCTACCACGACCCGTGCTTCCTCGGCCGCCACAACAAGGTCTACGACGCACCCCGTGAACTCATGGAAGCATCCGGCGCCAAGCTCGTCGAAATGCCGCGTCACGGCGAACGTTCCATGTGCTGTGGTGCCGGTGGCGCTCGCATGTGGATGGAAGAGAACATCGGTAAGCGCATCAACGTCGACCGCGTCGACGAAGCGCTGTCCACCAACCCCAAGAAGATCGCAACGGGCTGCCCGTTCTGCCGCGTCATGCTCAACGACGGCGTCACCGCACGCCAGGAACAGGGCAAGGGAGAAGGCGTCGAGGTTGTCGACGTCGCACAGCTGATGCTGAACTCCGTCACCCGCCTCGAACCCAGCCAGCTCACCGAGAACATCAAGGTGATCCCGCGTGAGAAGGCACCGGTTGCCGCGGCACCCGTTGTCGAAGAAGCCGCACCCGCGGCCGAGCCCTCAGCTCCGGCCGCTACCCCGGCAGCACCCGCTGCCGCCGGCAAGGGCCTCGCAATGAAGGGCCTCGCCAAGGCACCCGGCGCGAAAGCACCCGGTGCAAAGGCACCCGGCAAGGGACTCGGAATGGCAGGCGGGGCAAAGGCTCCCGGCGCCAAGAAAGCTGCTCCGGCAGCTGCCGAAGCTCCCGAGTCCGCAGCACCCGAAGCTGCACCCGCCGCAAAGCCCAAGGGCCTCGGCCTGGCCGGCGGAGCCAAGGCTCCCGGTGGCAAGGGACTGCAGATGAAGGGCGCTGCCAAGGCACCGGGCGCAAAGGCTGCAGCCGCACCCGCTCCTGAAACTGCTGCACCCGAAGCCGCTGCTCCGGCCGCACCCGCCAAGCCGAAGGGTCTGGGCCTGGCGTCCGGCGCCAAGGCTCCCGGCAAAGGCTTGCAGATGAAGGGTGGGGCAAAGGCTCCGGGCGCAAAGGCTGCTGAGGCCCCCGCCGCACCTGCTGCTGAGGCCCCCGCCGCACCTGCTGCCGAGGCCCCCAAGGCTGCGCCGGTTGCCAAGGCCGGCGGGCTCGGATTCAAGTCGGGCGCAAAGGCTCCCGGTGCAAAGAAGGCAGCTCCCGCTGCCGCAGCTCCGGCTCCCGCTGCCGCAGCTCCGGCTCCCGTTGCGGAAACCCCGGCGGCTCCTGTTGCCGAGGCACCCGCCACTGAAGCACCGGCCGCCGAGGCTCCCGCTCCTAAGGCTCCGCCGGTTGCCAAGGCTGGTGGGCTCGGATTCAAGTCGGGTGCAAAGGCTCCCGGTGCACGCAAGGCAGCACCCGCTGCTGCAGCTCCGGCTCCCGCTGCCGAACCGGTAGTAGAAGCGGCTGCACCTGAAGCTCCGGCTACCGAAGCACCAGCCACCGAGGCACCAGCTGCTGAGGCTCCCGCTGCGCAGGCCCCCAAGGCTCCCCCGGCCGCAAAGCCGGGCGGGCTCGGATTCAAGGCAGGCGCAAAGGCTCCCGGCCGCAAGTAGTAATCACGTCATCGAACGCCCTCGCCATTGCGGCGGGGGCGTTCGTGTTTGCCTGGCTCGTAAGCGAGCAGGGTTTCTGGGTAGCGAGCACCCCTTCCAGCTCGCCGGAACCCTTGCTCACTGCACACAAACACTGCTCACTGCACTCAAACTATGCACACTGCGCAACCTATCCACAGCACAGAAACCCGTCGGCCCAGACGGGCTCCGATGCACCAGGATTGTTCGGCATGGGGGAACAACCGCACATCGTCCGCAGACCCGAGCATCTCGCCACCGGCGGCACCGACTCCGAGATCCGTCGCAGCTGTTCACACGGCGACTGGACCCGCCTACATCGCGGCGCCTACGTGTCGACGCAGCCGTTCTCCGAACTCGACGCACATGGGCGCCATCGTCTGCAGGTCCACGCGATAGCCAGGGCAGCCAATGCCGACGCAGTTGTCAGTCATACCTCCGCGGCAGTGCTGCACGGCCTGGATTTATGGAATACTCCGCTCCGCCTGGTTCACCTGACTCGAAACCGTCGAGGTGGCGGCAGCACGTCCACTCACAGGCAGGTGCACTCTGCGTTGCTCACCGCGGACGAAGTCACGACCGTCGACGGTCTGCGGGTGACAACGCTTGCGCGCACGGTAGTCGACCTCGCCCGTTCACTACCGTTCGAGCCGGCCCTGGTCGCGGGGAACTCTGCGCTGCACCGAACACCGCTCGCTCTGGCCGACATCACCTCAAATCTGGCTGGGGTGCCGCGCCATCCGTCGCACCGCCATGCCTTTCATGCGATCGACGCGATGGACGGCCGGATCGAAAGCGTCGGCGAGTCACGGAGTTTGGCGCTCTTTGTCTCCGAGCACTTGCCGATACCCGAACCGCAAGTTCAGATCGGTGATGCTCGTGTCGATTTCCTGTGGCGCGAGCATCGCACTGTCGGGGAGTTCGACGGCCGGGTCAAGTACGGCCGCTTCGTTCCCGTCGGCCGCACCCCTGAGGATGTGCTCTGGGCGGAGAAGCTCCGCGAAGACCGTCTGCGGGATGCGGGTTGGCAGGTGGTTCGGTGGACGTGGGCGGACTTGTCGACGCCGCAGGTGGTCTCGGATCGTATCCGTGCGGCATTCAACCGCGGCCGCACCCCCTAGCCGGCCACCCAGCCAACCCTGCAAGAGAGCACAGTTTCTGCCCAGTGAGCACCCCTACCAGCGTGCCGCACACCATGTTCACTGCACACAAACCATGTCAGCTTGCCCACAACCGCTGATCCCCGAGGACCAAGTACCCGAATTGTCCGCTTGGCCATCCGCCAAGAGTTCAGACCGGTTAGTCTGCAGCCACGCGGACTCTTGCAGTGGCAGTGACACTTACAGTGGCACTCACCCTCTTCCCCGGCACTGCAGGAGCCGCAACCAACGGCTGTACGTCGGTGACTCATCTTGTCCCCGAGAAGAACTGGGCGGTCACGATCCTCCTAGGTAGCCGCTACACCTCGTGAGTCCACAGCTTCAGCTGCGGAACACCTGGCGGCGTGAACCCGAGCACCTGGCCGTAGAAGGACAGTTCCGCGTTGCGGGAACTGATGATCGTGGACTGCTTACGGAAGCCGTGGGATTCGCCTTCGTAGGCCAGGTAGGCGTGCGGAATGCCCTTCGATACCAGTGCATCTCGAAAGCGTTCGGCTTGTGACGGCGGAACGATCGGATCGTCGAGACCTTGCAGCAGCAATACCGGGCAGTTCAAACCGTCGACGTTGTTGAGCGGTGCGCGCTCCGCGTACAGCGCTGCGGATTCCGGCAGCGGCCCGATCAGTCCGTCGATGTACCGCGATTCGAAGTCATGGGTTTCCTTGGCGAAACCGTCCAGTTCGGCCACACCGTAATAGGAAGCGCCGCACGCAAACACGTCGGAGGTTGTCAACGCCGCCAGCACGGTCCAGCCGCCCGCAGATCCGCCTTCGATGGCCAGACGGGCAGGATCGGCAAGCCCCTGTTCGGCGAGCCCCGTGACGGCGGTGATCACATCCTGGACATCTACGACGCCCCACTGGCCACGCAGACGATTGCGGTACTCGCGGCCATATCCGGTGGATCCGCCGTAGTTGACGTCCACGACGCCGATTCCCCGACTGGTGAAGTACGCGTACACGAGGTTCAGAGCTGGCGCGATGTGCGCGGTGGGTCCGCCGTGCACAAAGGCGACGTACGGCGGGAGTTCACCGTCTTGGCCGCGGTAGCGGGGATTGCGGGGCGGGTAGGCAAATGCGTGGACTTCGCGGCCGTGCCCGTGTGCAACAACGGTTCGAGCTTCGGGGAGATAAGCAGATTCGGGAAGCGCGTCGACGGACAGCCGAACATCACGCAGCGCTCCGGTTCCGAGGTCCAGTTCACGCAGTCCGGTAGCCAGTTTTGCGCCGCCGCTTTTGATCAGCAGCTGATCATCGCGCACCTGCATGAGGCCGATGCTGGTGACGCCGGAGACGTCGATGTCGCGCAAGTCGCCGGTTTCCGGATCCAGCACCGCGAGGGTATCCGTACCGAAAGTACGCACAGTCAACAGTTTTCCGTTGCCGAGCACCTCGTACCAGCGGGCGCCGAACTGCCACAGCGCGTCACCGAAGTCGGCATCAACCGGGCAGAGCGCGGCCACGTCTGTACCCACGCGATAGATATTCCACCACCCGCTGCGATCGCTGACCACGTACAGTTCGTCGCCGGATATCCATTCCGGTTGCAGCACTGACTCTTCCGTGCCGCCGAGAAGAACTCGATGCGGACCCGCCACTCCGTCGACAAGATCCGCGACCCGCAGCTCGGTTCCGTCCCAGGGCATCTGCGGGTGATTCCACGCGATCCAGGCGATCTTGCTTCCGTCCGGGGAGGGCCGCGGGTATGCAAGGAAGTCCGAACCGCCGACGATGGCGCGAATCTCGCCGGATCCGTCGAGCGGAATGGCGCAGATGTCGCGCGTGATCGTGCCGCCTGGCGCGTGGGACTCGCGCACGGCCCACACGTCGGCTCCGACGATCGACAAATCCGCGTATCGCACCGATGACGATGTCGGGGGTGTCAATGCTCGCGGCCTGAGACCTTCGAGGATGTACACCCGCTGATCGGAGAACTCACTGAAAACCAACCGCCCGGCGTCCGTGACCGTCCACGCGCGGCCGCCGTACTCGTGAACTCGGGTGCGTGCGTTCCACGGCGCGGGCAGTACGTCGACGGGCTGATCGTCGAGTCCCAACCGTCGAATCGCGACGCGCCCGCCTTCGGTTGGCCGCAGCTCCGCCCACCACACCTCGTCACCGACGTAGCGGCCACCTTCTACCGGGTGACCTCCGTTGGCCAGATCTGCTGCGTCGATGGGCGATGCCCACGATCCGTACGGGGCTGCGATCACGTCGGTCGGCGTCATGCGCCCCAGAATAAGCCAACCGACGTGTAAGCCAACTGAACAGACGGCACCTTCTATCGTGCCCGGAAGAATCCACTTGCGCACAGGTGGAATCATGTAACTCGTGAGCACACCAGAACCCGTCCGCCATCGTCAGCCGCAGCGCGAGCTGGAGCAGTCGTCGAAGCTCCAGAACGTCCTGTACGAAATCCGTGGACCGGTGCACGCGCATGCCGCCCGGTTGGAGGCGGAAGGGCACCGGATCCTCAAGCTCAACATCGGAAACCCCGCACCGTTCGGTTTCGACGCACCGGACGTGATCATGCGCGACATGATCGCCGCTCTTCCCTACGCTCAGGGGTACTCGGAGTCCAAGGGCATTTTGTCGGCCAGGCGCGCGATCGTGACTCGGTACGAGCTGGTTCCCGGCTTCCCCGAGGTGGACGTCGATGACATCTACCTCGGCAACGGCGTGTCCGAGCTGATCACCATGACAATGCAGGCCCTGCTCAACAACGGGGACGAGGTGCTGATCCCAGCGCCGGACTACCCGTTGTGGACGGCAATGACCAGCTTGTCCGGTGGAACTCCGGTGCACTATCTGTGCGACGAAGGCAACGACTGGAATCCCGATATCGCAGATATCGAATCCAAGATCACCGACAAGACCAAGGCCTTGCTGGTCATCAACCCGAACAACCCTACGGGTGCGGTGTACTCGATGGAGATTCTCCAGCAGTTGGTCGATCTGGCGCGCAAGCATCAGCTTCTTCTGCTCGCTGACGAGATTTACGACAAGATCTTGTACGACGACGCCAAGCACATCTCGCTTGCGTCGTTGGCTCCCGATCTTCTGTGCCTGACGTTCAACGGTCTCTCGAAGGCGTATCGCGTTGCGGGCTACCGTTCGGGTTGGGTGGCGATCACCGGCCCGAAGGAGCACGCCGGCGGCTTCCTCGAGGGTCTCGACCTCTTGGCGTCGACGCGCTTGTGCCCGAATGTTCCGGGTCAGCACGCTATCCAGGTGGCGCTCGGTGGCCATCAGAGCATCGAGGACCTCATCCTCCCCGGCGGACGTCTGCTCGAGCAGCGCGATGTCGCATGGGAACGCCTGAACATGATTCCGGGTGTCTCGTGTGTCAAGCCGCGTGGAGCGCTGTACGCGTTCCCTCGCTTGGATCCGAATGTTCACGAGATCCACAACGACGAGAAGTTGGTTCAGGATCTTCTTCTGCAGGAGAAGATCCTTATGGTTCAGGGAACGGGCTTCAATTGGCCCGATCATGACCATTTGCGAATCGTTACCCTTCCATGGGCCCGTGACCTTGCTGTGGCAATCGAGCGGTTCGGCAACTTCCTTACGAGTTACAAACAGTAGGAAGCTGGAAACCCACTGGCCACGGCCATGGACGTTTGACCAGTTTGTTTTTCTATGGATGCCCCGCACGGATAAATGTGCGGGGCATTCGTGCGACCTTGGTCACAAATTTCCGAAACCAATCGGTTTGGTTGAGTGTTTGACTAGTCGCGACCTGCCGCTACGGTAGAAACAGCGCAATTGGTCCGATAACCGTTGTAAATTAGTAGCAAGACAATGCACCAGATTGGTTTGAAATTGGGTACATTGGTTTCAGCACTTCGGTGCCGCGAGCACCTGGTATCCCTCCCCCCCCTGTGGATACCAGGTTGGTGGCGGGGACAACCCCCCCTGTTCCCCGCCACCCAGCTCGAACTCTTCCTCTCCAGCCGCCAAGTCCGGCGACTCACCTGTTCACAGCAACTGCCGCTAACATGGCACCGGTGCAAATCCCCAGTCCGACACTCAGTTTCCGATGAGCCACGGTCACGGCCATGGTCATGACGGCCCACTCCACATCGGAGCCACTGCTGCCCGCGTTGTCGTCGGCATCCTCACCGTCGTCGGTCTAGCCGTACTCGTCGGCGTCATCGCTCTGTGGCCGGACAAGGCCAACCTCGACATCCCGTTGCCGTTTCAGAACTCCGACGGCGGGTCAGTGGTCACGGAGGCCGGCACGGTCACCCTCCAGGAGATCGGCGCCTGCGGAAGTGTCTCGGCGGGAAGACCATTCGTCGGCGAACCGGCACCCCCGGCGAATACGAGTTATCAGTGTCAGCGAAGCATCGTCGACATCGAATCGGGTCCGAACGCCGGTACCCAGACATTGCTGGAGATCATTCCGGGTCCCGGCCAACCTGATTTGCGAGTCGGCGAGCATATCCGTCTGCTGCGCCAGACCGATCCGACCGGGGCGACGCAGTATTCCTTTGAGGACTATTCACGCGGATTGTCGCTGACGCTGATCGTCGTGGCTTTTGCCGTGGTGATCATCGCTGTCGCCCGGTGGCGCGGATTGCGGGCACTTCTCGGGCTTGTGGTGGCGTTCGGCGTGGTGGTCGGCTTTCTCCTCCCCGCATTGTTGGACGGAAAACCCGCGATACCCGTTGCTCTGGTGTCGGGCGCCGTCATTTTGTATGCCGTCTTGTACCTCGCGCACGGAGTCTCGCTCCGAACCAGTTCTGCGCTTCTCGGAACCCTCGCCGCCATGGTTCTTGCTGCGGTGCTGTCTTACCTGTCGATCGAACTGACCCAACTCACCGGGCTCTCCGAAGAGCAGAACACCAACGTGCAGACCTACATTCAGCACGTCGACATCACCGGACTCCTGCTCGCAGGCTTCATCATCGGCTCGCTGGGTGTGCTCAACGACGTCACGATCACCCAGGCGTCGTCGGCATTCGAGTTGGCGCAGTTGGACAAGGGCGCGACCCGACGCCAGGTGTTTGCCGGCTCGATGCGCGTGGGTCGCGATCACATCGCCAGTACCGTCTACACCTTGGTCTTGGCCTATGCGGGCGGCGCTTTGCCGTTGCTGCTGTTGTTCAGTGTCAGTGGCCGTCCGCTGGGCGACGTTCTGGTCGGCGACGCCGTAGCCATCGAAATTGTGCGATCTGCTGTCGGCGGCATCGCGCTTGCGCTGTCCGTTCCGCTCACGACGGCAATCGCAGTGCTCCTTGCCCGTCCGCCGGGAAGTTCGACGGCCACCGCATCGAACGGTGGGCGTCACTCCAAGCGCTAGCTCACAAACCGGGGATGGGCGGCAGAACGGGAAGCAGGATCGGGGGCAGCCCGGGAATGTACAGCGCGGGCGGCGGCGCCGGCGCAGGTGCCGGCGGGACGTACGGCGCCTCGTAGGGTGCCTCGTACACGGGAGCTTCCTCCGTCACCGGAGGCGGCTCTGTTGTGGTGGTAGGCGGCGGTGTTGTGGTGGTGGTCGGAACCGTCGTCGACGGCGTTTGTGTTGTGGTGACCTCTGTTGCTACCGGGCCGGCTTCGCCCGAATCGCCGAACACCTTCCCGCCGTAGCCCATTCCCAGACCGACGATGACGATCGCGGCAACAACACCGGCTCCCAGTCCGGCGAATCGGAACTGCCTGCCTGACTCCGGGGTGGTTGTCTCGTCGTGTGAAGTAGCGGCGAGCCAGGTGGGTTGTCCCCCACTGACGTCGTCGTGAACAGCCGAGTACGCCTGGGCATCGACCATGACGGGTTCTTTGACGTCTGATTCGTCGCTGTCGTAGTCGGCGGCTGGTTGAGCCTGGGTCGGTACTGACTCGGGTGCAGGCGCCACCTGCGCATGCGCGGGCGCATGGAGATCGGCACTCGCCGGCGCAGGCCCTGGCCCGGTCATCGTTGCAAGGCCACCGTGGGCGAATGCCTGGACGGGCGCCGGCGCCACAGCAGGAGTGTTGATCGGGTACGGCGCAAAGATCGGCGCCACTGCCGGGGCCGCAACAGTCACGGCGGGCGCAGCGGCGGGCTCTCTGCGAGGCGCGCCGCCCGCGAGCAGTGCGGCTCCCTGCGTGGCGAGGAGGTCTGGCTGTTCCGGCGCTATGACGGGGATTTCGATCCACCGTTCCAGCACGGTGCGAATGATGGGGACTCGGGCGCCGCCGCCGATCAGTACAACGGAGTCCGGGCGCCGACCGGAGGTGGCAATCACCTCACGGACCTCTCGGGCCAGAGCCTCGACGCTGGGCGCGACCAAGGAGTCGAAGACTTCTCGGGAGAGTAGTAGTAATCCGCCTGGTCCGGGGAGGCAGACTGCGCTGCGGGTCGAGAGTTGTTCCTTGGCCAGTCGGCTCCGCGCTTGGAGTTCTGCGATGCCTTCGGGATCGGTAGGCGTCGCGATGCGACGTCGTTCGGTTTGGTCGAGGTAGACGAGTGCGTCGAACTGATCGCCGCTGACTTGACTGGATCTGGCGGTGACGACGGTTGCACCGGTGGTGCGATCGAGGACGTCGACGGTTGCACCGGTGGCGCCGAGGTCGATGACCACCAGGGTGTTCTGTGCGCCCAGCGTTCCCGGTTCCTCGAGCATCCGCAGAATTGCCGCAGATTCGGGTATCAGCCGGTAGTTGTCGATCCGGCCACGATCAAGTGCCTGGCTGAGGGCGCCTGCCTGACTCTGATCGCGGTAGACGACGGCGACGGAGTTGTCGTGGCCGGTGAATTCCGCGAGCGCGACGCGAATGGAATCCGCTGCGACGTCTTCGGGGTTCTCGTGTCCGCGCACGATCGCTCTGGATCGAAATACCGGCCCACCACGCTCCGGCGCTCCTGGGCGTGCCAAGCGCACAGCGCTCGCCCCCACTGTTACACCGAGCACCAAGTTCATGAGCCACCTTCGTCGACTGCAAACAGATCCATGAGCAGACCCGTCACCTTCCGGCGGGAAGTCTACCCATTCGATTGCATCGTGGAGATGTGCAGAGTCGAACCGACCGTACGGCTGGCAACTTATCAGTTATTCACCCTTAGCTCTCACCGCCCTACCCCGCGATAAATCCAGCCGGCCGATCGCCAGAGTGACGGGTCGAGGCAGTTGCGTCCGTCGACGATCATCCGCCCGTGCACAACCGAATCCAGCTGTGACGGTTGGAGTTCGGCAAACTCAGACCATTCGGTGGCAACCAGTACGACATCTGCGCGCTTGCACGCCTCTGACGTCGACGTTGCATAGTTGAGCGTGGGAAAAATGGTGCGCGAATTCTCAATCGCCTTGGGGTCGTACACCGTCACGTTCGCGCCGTGCAGTTGCATCATGCCCGCGACATTCAGTGCGGGCGAATCGCGCACATCGTCCGATTCTGGCTTAAAGGCCGCACCTAGGACAGCCACGTTCATTCCCAGCAAACTGCCGCCGCAGACTTGCGTCACCAGTTCGAGGACCTTGGTTCGGCGTCGCATGTTGATGCTGTCCACCTCGCGGAGGAACGACAAGGCTTGATCAACGCCCAGCTCCCCGGCCCGCGCCGCGAACGACCGAATATCCTTCGGCAGGCAACCGCCGCCGAATCCCAGACCGGCATTCAGGAAGCTCCGCCCGATCCGCGCGTCGTGACCGAGGGCGTCAGCTAACACGGTGACGTCGGCTCCGGTTGCCTCGCAGATTTCCGCGATCGCGTTGATGAACGAAATTTTTGTGGCCAGAAAGGCGTTTGCCGAACCTTTCACGAGTTCCGACGTCGCAAGGTCGGTAACCAGAAACGGGATGCGCGCGTCGAGCATCGAAGCATAGACGTCCCGCAGAGCAGATTCGGCGGTGCCGGGGCGATCCCGATCGACGCCGACAACCAGCCGGTCCGGACGCAACGTATCTGCGACGGCTTTTCCTTCGCGCAGGAATTCGGGATTCCACGCCACCTCGACGCCGTCCCCGGCCGGGGCAGCGGCCCGAACCCGCGCGCCTAGCCGTGCGGCTGTCCCCACGGGAACTGTCGACTTCCCGACAATGACGGCCGGACGCTCCAATAGCGGTGCCAGCGTGTCGATCACGGCATCGACGTGGGAAATGTCCGCAGCCTTCTCGCCGCGCTTCTGCGGAGTGCCCACGCAAAGAAAATGGAGATCCGCGAACTCCGAGGCTTCCGCGTACGACGTCGTGAAGCCCAGCCGCCCGGACTCGAGATTCCGCGTCAACAGCTGTGCCAGTTCAGGTTCGAAGAACGGAACATGACCGGCGCACAGCATCTCGACCTTCGCGGCGTCGATGTCAACGCCCAGAACCTCATGTCCCAGTTCCGCCATACACACGGCATGGGTCAGCCCCAGGTACCCGGTCCCGAACACGGTCAGTCTCATGAGTAGTTCATATATCCCAACGACGGACGCGGCGGGAACACCGCGTAGTCGATGTGCAAACATTTCGCGACATCATGGTGCCGCATTGTGGCGCTGCCCCTTTATGATTGACCTCATGCACATCCTCTTTGTCTGCACCGGAAATATCTGCCGATCGCCAACAGGGGAACGCCTTGCTCGAGCATTTGCGGAGGAAGCGGGGATCACGGATCTCACGGCGTCGAGTGCCGGTACGCGCGCCCTTGTCGGCCATGCGGTGGAACCGACAGCGGCGCTGGTACTGGAAGGGCTGGGAGGCGATCCCTCCAATTTTCGCGCTCGCCGGCTTACTACGGCAATTGCGTCTGAAGCCGATTTGATTCTGGCTATGACGGAGCGTCATCGCGACAAGATTCTGGCGTTAGCGCCATCGCAGTTCAAGCGAACTTTCACATTGCGTGAGGCGGCGCGCTTAGCAGAAGAATCGGTGGCAACAACAGTTGCCGAACTTGCCGACGCTCGCCCGCGCTATCACGTTCAGGAAAGTGAAGACGTTGCCGATCCTATTGGCGCGGATGAGGAAACTTTCCACGCTGTGGGTTTGGAGATCGCCACTCTTCTGGGGCCTTTGCTACGACGTATCGCGATTCCCGCTCAATAGGACTTCGCTTGCCGATCCCCTTCGGCAATCATTGCCCTCAACGCAGAAAACAGCCCCTGTCCAGCTCAGTTGGACAGGGGCTGTTTGTTAGCTACTACGCACTCACGTTCAAGATCGACCCGATGCCCTTGCCGATGAATGCCAGAATGGCATCAACAGACGGGACACCGATTTCTGCGCTGAAAGAATACAGGGAACCGAGCATGAGATCCTCCGGATCATTAAGGTGAATGGCGGATTGCCACCGCCGTGATACTAACCTTTTTTAGCGCATTCCGGGCATTTGGTCGGAAAAAAAGTGATCATTTCCGGACCAAAGTCCCGTTTACGTACTCAGGCTGAATCCGCGGTGACAAAATCAATCGAGATAGCGATGTCCGTTTTCGCTCGTCCGGAGTTGGAACTCCTGAGTGGGCGCATCATCGAACGGCATCGAGGAGTGCGGAGCTTCCTCGGGAGCCTGTACCGGCGCCTTGACGGGAGCAGCTTTCGTTTCTGCCGAGTCCGTCGCGGGTGCCGGCGCCTTCTTCGGTGCGGTGGCCTTGGCAGGAGTCGCAGAACCTGCGGAGGCTCCCGGTAACGGTGCAGCCTCAGCGAGTGCAGGCACCGTCTTGTCGGTTTCGTAGTAGTACTTGTACTCGTATCCACCGCCCCGCTTATTCGCGGGCGTCATCGTGATGACGGTGCCCAAGATGCGTGCGCCGACGCTCTGAAGATTGCCGACGGCCCGGGCAAGCTGGTCTCGCTTGGTGCTGGCGTGGCGCGCAATTACCAAGGCGCCGTCTGACATTGCGGTCAGAACTGCAGCATCCGTGACCGGAAGCAGCGGCGGCGCGTCGATGATGACGTACTCGAAGCGATC
Source organism: Rhodococcus sp. AD45-ID (assembly GCF_003023755.1). Taxonomy (NCBI): domain Bacteria; kingdom Bacillati; phylum Actinomycetota; class Actinomycetes; order Mycobacteriales; family Nocardiaceae; genus Rhodococcus; species Rhodococcus sp. AD45-ID. Next base: position 1,433,795 of record NZ_PYHL01000001.1, read on the forward strand.
ACGAAGTTCGGCAAGAACCTGCCGAGAGTGATCGGTGCCGAGCAATTCGCTCGGGTTCGGCGGAATAGGTCCTGAGGCAAGGACAACCAGATCGCCGTGCGTTGTCGGCTGCAGTACGTCGTCGAGTTGCGCTTGACCGGCCAGGACCGAGCTGAGGCCGACGGTGCCGATCATGCCGAGATACTTCGAGACTCGCGGCTTGCGCAGGTCGCCTTCCACGAGGCAGACCGATTTTCCGGCCTCTGCGAGCACCAGAGCGATGTTGACGGCCGTCGTCGTCTTACCTTCTGCGGAAAGCGAACTCGTGACAACGATGACGCGTGGCGGGTTGTCCACTTCGAGGAACTGAAGGTTGGTACGCAGCTCGCGGTAGGCCTCTGCGCTGGCAGAGTTGCCTTCGTTGAATTCGATGGTGTGCTTGGTCTGCATTTCCTTGTCGAAGGGAATGGTTCCGACCAACGCGGAGCCTGCTACGTCTTCGACAGCACGACGATCCTTGACTGTGTTGTCGAGACGGTCACGCAAGACGGCAAGCGCGATACCCAGAAGCAGACCAACTGCTGCGCCGAGTGCGATGTTGCGCTTGGTGTTCGGCGATACGGGCGTGGTGGGCGTTCCCGCTTCCTGCTCGACGACCACGCGGGCTGCCGGGGTTCCACCCGTCTCCGGGGTTTCCAATTCCTTTGCCATCAAGACAAACTCATCCGACAGCGCGTTGGCGATATCGCGTGCACGTTCGGGCGACGGATCTTTCACGCCCACGTCGATCAGAACCGTGTCGGGTGCGGACGTCGCCACAACGCTTGCCGCGAGTTGGGCCGGCGTCATTCCGTTGACTGCATCGCTACCGAGCCGATCGATAGTGCGCTGTGCGAGGGTTTGTCCGGTCAGGAGCTTGGTGTACGACGTAACCCGCTGCTGTGACAGCAGGTTTCCCTGGTATGCCTCGTTGACGGAGCTTCCCAGCGTGGTGGACACGAACAGCCTGGTAGAGGCCTGGTAGATCGGGGTCGAGATCAGCGAGGCGCCCAACGCGCCGAGAATCGCGACAACGGTGACAACAGCGATGATCTTCCAGCGCGCCTGCAATACCTTCAGGTAGTCCTGTACTTCCATCTTCAATCCCTTTCGGCTCACGCACTGAGCTGCGCGTTGGAGCGATGATCACAAGCGTCACGTCAGAACCCGCGACATTTGCCGCATACCTGACATTCAATTGAACAGCAAATCCTTAGACACTGCTTGCTACGTCACATCAGAATCCTCTCCGTACCGCACCAGGTCAAAGATCTGAGAGAGAACTGATGGCGCCATCATCTCGGCGTGCGTGGCATCGACCGAGTGTTCGCGAATGATCGCGACCCGATCCGACCATCGCTCGACCAAGTCGCGATGACGATGGACATCTCTCTGCGCAACAACAAAATCCACAACCCCGAGAAAGAGCCTCGGCTCGTGGTCGCTCGCCATTCTGGCAAGTTTCTCCACTCTCTCGGAAGCAGCTTCAAGGAGTTCAGCGGTCACAAATTCCAGGTGAGCTCTGGTGCGGATCTCGTCGGCCGCCTGCGCAAAGGTCAGATCGACGCGCGGAGCCTCCAGCTCGGTCAGACCTAGTTCGGCAAATAGCTCGCCAGCAGTGGGAGCTGATTGAATGGCCGGTATCCTCTCCGGCGGCAACGTATCGAGCATGACAACCGATCCGACGCTCGCGCCGGAATCCTCGAGCGCCACCGCCATCTCCTGCGCAACGGTTCCACCGAGCGACCAGCCGAGCAGGTGATACGCGCCATCTGGTTGAACGATCCGCACCGCATCCACATACCGTTCGGCGAGCGCATTGAGGGTCCCGGGCAGCTCGCCCGCACCCGTTGCCTGCACTCCGTAGACCCGACGGCCACCCAGGTGCTGCGCCACACCGGCGTAGCACCACGCCAATCCGCTCACGGGGTGAACGCAGAAGAGCGGCGGACGCTGATCGAGTGGATCTCCCCCGAGCAGGACGATGGTGTCCATCGGATCGGTCTTTCCGCCGGCCTCGATACGTTCGGCAAGTTCGGCAACGGTCGGATCGGTGAAGATCCATTGAACCTGAACATCACGATCGAGCCGCGTACGTAGCGTCGACGCTACGTCTACCGCGCCCATGGAGGTTCCGCCGAGTTCGAAGAAATTGTCGTACCGACCAACCGTGTTCGCGGATGTGTTGTGCGCAAACGCTTGTGCGATGCACTCTTCCAGTTCCGTTTCGGGTGGCTCGATCACACCGACGCTGCCACGATCCGGCGCCGGCAATGCCACCTTGTCGACCTTGCCGGACGGTAGCACCGGAACCGCGTCGATCACCGTGACAGTTGCGGGAACGAGGTGACTCGGAAGGTTTGCCGACGCAAACTTTCGCAGACTGATCGAATCCGCCGACGCATCATGGAGCGTGACGTACGACGCGAGTTCCCCGTCCGCCACAACGGTTACCGCAGAAGTCACAGCGGGATGCCGACGCAATCCGGCGTCGACCTCGGCGGGTTCGACGCGGATGCCGCGAATCTTCACCTGGTCGTCGTTGCGGCTCACGAATTCGAGGGCACCGTCGTTTCGCCGTCGTCGAACGAGGTCTCCGGTGCGGTACATCCGGGCACCGGGACGGTTCGGGTCGGCAACAAACCGCAGGGCTGTCCGCTCGGGCGCGTGGATGTATCCGCGGGCAAGGTTGTGGCCGGCGATGTAGAGCTCGCCGGTGACGCCGTCGGGAACGGGATGCAGCCTGGCGTCGAGGACAAGCGTCGACGCTCCATGTACGGGGTCGCCGATTGCTGTGTCTCCGCCGGATATCTGCGCCGACGTTGCCGCCGCGATGGTGGTCTCACTGGGGCCGTATCCGTTGAAGATCCGATGCCGAGCGGACCACTGCGCCGCCAGGTCCACGCTCAACATCTCTCCCGCCGATTCCACTGTCAGCGACGGGATCTCGTTCGGGTCGAGTGTCGAGAGAACGGTGGGTGTTGCGATGAGGTGGGTGATCGCGTGCGAGACGATGAATTCCGTCAGTTCGGCTCCCGCGAAGACGTATTCCGGTGCCAGTACCAGTGTTCCGAGCGCGGCCGGCGCAATCATGAATTCGATAACCGAGGCGTCGAAGGTTGGTGACGCCAGTTGCAGGACGCGCATGGCGGTACCCGTCTCGAACATCTCGAGGTGGGTGGCACACACATTTGCCAAGCCGCGATGAGATACCGCAACGCCTTTGGGTGTACCGGTCGATCCCGAGGTGTAGATGACGTAAGCGAGGTTGTCCAGGTGAGCTGCGCGTGCGCCCGTCAGCGACGTTGTTGCAGTGCGATCGGACATCGGAATCCATGTCAGCGACGAGGACAGCGAGCGCGTGCCTGCCACGCACAGTCCAAGGGTCACTCCACTGTCGGCAAGCATCGCTTCGAGTCGCTCACGCGGCTGATCCGGGTCCACGGAAACCCAAGCGGCGCCGGCCCGCGTCACGGCCCAGAGTGCAACTACCCACAGATGTCCGCGACCAGTTGCAACGGCAACAACGTCGTCGGGCCCGATTCCCCGATCCACCAGTTCCTGAGCCCAGTATGTTGATTGGTCGAACAGCTCTTGGTAAGTCCATACCCGGCCGTCAGCCTCGAGCGCGATGGCCTCGGGAGCTTCAGCGAGCACATTGCCGATGAGTGCGGCCAGGGTGAGCGGCGCGATATCACCGCGACTGCGCTGCGGCTGGTTCGCTCGGTCACCGAGTACATCGATATCCCCCACAACACTCTGCGGATGCGCCACCACTTCGCCCAGAATCCGCATGAACCTCGCGGCAAACAGTTCTGCTGTCGACTGCTCGAACAGGTCGGTGGCATACAGCAATCGCAGGCGCACACCGACGCCGGTATCGGTCAGATCCCAGGTCAGATCGTAATCGGCGGAAACGGGGGCTTCCCCGGTCAGCCGGAGCGGTTCGATCCCGGGCACACTCGGAAGTTCCTGTGCACGTTGATACGCAAGCATCACGGTGAAGAGCGGGTGTTCGTTTGCCGTGCGCGGCGGCGCGATTCGGGCGACCACGTCGTCGAAGGACACGTCGGCGTTGTCCATGGCCCCGAGATCGACGCGTCGTACCTGGTCGAGGATGTCCGAGAATCGATCGCTTGGAAGGATATTCGTCCGCAGCGCGACGGTACCCACCATCATTCCGACCATCGACTGCAGGTACGGATCGTTTCGTAGGCTGACCGCTGTGCCGACAACCACGTCGTCGGTTGCGCTTTCACGCGCGAGCAGCACCGCGATCACGCTGTGCAGGAGCATGAAGACAGTCACTCCCTGCGAGTGGGCCAGAGCTGTCAGCCCCGCGTACAGGTCACCGTCCACCGCGGCGGACACGACGGAACCTTGTTGTGTCGGAGCAGCGGGGCGCGGGCGGTCTGTCGGCAGCGGCAAAACGCCGTCGACGCCGCGGAGAACTGTTGCCCAGTAGTCCAGTTGGCGGTGAGCAAGTGAGGTCGGATCGTTCTTGTCACCGAGCACGCCGCGCATCCAGATGCTGTAGTCCTGGTAGTCGACGGGCAGCGGGCGCCAATCCGGTTGATGCCCCGCACCTCTCGCAGACAGTGCGGCGGCAAAATCCGTGAGCACGATGCCCGTCGAACCGCCGTCGAGCGCAATGTGATGCACCACAACAACCAAGGCCCGGGCGCCGGCGCCGTCAACGGTCAACTGCACGCGCATCGGCGGTTGGTGTTCCAACTGGAATGGCGCGGACGCAAAGAGCGCTGCGCCATCGTACAGATCGCCGACAAGCACGGGATCAAGATCGATTGCCGCGACATCTGCGACTACTTGGTGTGGCCCAGCGGAATCAGCGGGAAAGCGGGTGCGCAAAATACTGTGCCGGGCAACCACATCCGATATGGCTTCCGCCAGAGCGTCTACCTCGATGTCCGGTCCGATGGTGACCGCGAATACCAAGTTGTATGCCGACGACGCCGGACCGAGCTGCGAGCTCAACCACATACGCTGCTGCGCGGGAGCCAACGGCACCCGGCTTTCGGCGGCGCGACTGGTGAGCGGTGGCCGGACCACAACGTCTTCGGCCGCATCGATCCAGCGAGCCAACGCACGCGGCGACGGATTCTCGAAAACCGCACCAACGGATACGTCGCGCCCGAACACCGAAGCCAGTCGACCCGCGACCACCGTGGCGGACAGTGAATCCCCACCGGATTCGAAGAAGTTGTGGCTCACACTCACAGTGCTGCCCGCGTGGTGCGACATCACTGCCGTCACCAATTCTTCTGTGGCAGTGAGCGGCCATGCGTGAGGTGTGGATTCGCCGAGGTGCGCGTGCAGTGCGCTCACATCCACCTTGCCGTTGCGGGTGAGCGGCAACGCATCGAGCATGACGATGCGTCCCGGCACGAGGTACCCGGGTAGCTGCGCCGCCAATTCATGTCGGAGCGCGTCTTCGCTGGTTTCCTCGCCAACGACAAATGCGGTGATCACATCGCCAATCAGGAGCGCGGACACAGCACTCACTCCGGGGACCAACCGCGCCGCAGTCTCGATCTCGGCCAGCTCGATTCGCACACCGCGCACCTTGACCTGGCGGTCCGACCGACCGACGAATCCCAATGCGCCGCTCGCTGTTCGGTGTACCAGGTCCCCGGTGCGGTAGCGTCGCCGCCCGCCCGCTGCCGCCACAAAGGATGTAGCCGTTGCGGCGGGATCGCCGAGATAACCCATCGCGAGACCGGGACCATTGACGTACAACTCCCCCACCCCGCCAAACGGGACGGGGCGCAGAGCGCCGTCGAGCACTTCGGCTCCGGTACCGGTGATGGGTTCACCAATTCCGGTGTCCGAGTCGATATCCGCAAGAGTCGCCACGACGCTGGCTTCCGTGGGGCCGTAGGCGTTGAGCATCCGCGCGCCGGTACTCCAGGCGTGTGCGGTCGCGGGCGAGAGCACGTCGCCGCCCACGGCAACCACGTCGAGCAGCGGCAGTGCGGCCGGGTCCATCGTGTCGAGCACACCCGGGGTGGACAGTAGGTGCGTGATGCGGTGTTCTGCCACGAACTTTTCGAGGTCTCGGCCACCGTAAACGTCAGGTGGCGCCACAACCAATGCTGCTCCGCTGCCGAAGGCAAGCAACATCTCGAGCAGAGCGGCATCGAAGCTCGGGTTGTAGCCCTGCAGGACAACCGAATCCGGTGTGACGCGGTATCGCGCCACAGCTTCGTCCGTGAGCGGGCCGAGCCCGCGGTGGGTTACCGCAACTGCTTTGGGGTTACCGGTCGACCCGGAGGTATGGATGACATACGCCACGGCGTCCGGATTCTGCGTGCCGGGAACGGGGCTGACGGGTTGCAACACCGACCGCAACCGACGCAGACGGGCGTCGGGGAAATCAGGGTCGATCGGCGCAAAAGCAGCACCGGTCTTGGTTATCGCCCACAGACGGATGACGTAGTCGATCGATCGCACCGCGCTGATCTCGATCACCGCGCCCGGTCCGGCACCGGCGGCCACCAGCTCACGTGCCAGTTCGTTCGACGCGTGGTCGAGTTCTCGATACGTGAGCATCTCTGTGCCGTCGCGCAGTGCAACGTTGTCGGGAAACGCCGCTGCGGTACGGGTGAAGATCTCACTCAGAGTCCGGGACGAATCAACGGGTGTTGCCACCCAGCCGGGTGCTGAGATCGTTGATGCTTCCGACGCCGCCAAGAAGGGGTTGGCAAGCGCGCGCTGCACAACGTCGACAAACAGGTCGGCCACCGATTGCGCAGTCGCGGCGTCGAAGAACTCTCGCGCGTACACAACCAGCCCGTCCGTGTGGCCGTCCGGCCGCTCGGTCAGCGATACCTGCATCTCGAACTTGGCTGCGCCGGTCTCGATTTCGGTAGCACTGACGGCCAGGCCGGCGATGTCGACGTCGGGAATGGTGAAGTTCTGCAGTGCCAACGCAACCTGCGGCATCCGGCCACCGAGCATCGAGGTCAGAGCTTCCACGGGCACATCGCTGTGCTCGAAGGCCGCAAGATCGCGCTCACGAACCTGTTCCACGAGCTGCAGCATCGTCGTGTCGCGGAGGATCTGTGCCCGCAGCGGGACAGTATCGACAAACATTCCGATCAGGCCGTCCAAGGCAGGTGAGCGGCGTCCGTCCACCGCGGTTGCGATCACCACGTCCGAGCTGCCACTCAACCTCGAGAGAACTGCTGCCAGTGCGGCGTGAAAGACCATGAAGGGTGTTGCCTGGGCCCGGCCGGCCAAGTCAGCGATCGCCGACGTGGTGTGGGCGTCGAGGGAGAACTCCACACGATCTGCTGTCCACGTCGTCGACACGAGGCCGCGATCCGGCGTCAGCGGCGCCACCGAGGTGACGTCCGCGAGTTCCGTCTGCCAGTGAGATACCGATTCGGTTTCCGAAGCCTGTTCCCACACTGAATAATCCGCGTACTGAACCGGCAGCGGCTGCCACTGCGGAGCCGAACCTGCGCGCCGGGACGAATAGGCAGCAAGCACGTCGCGAACGATCGGCACCAGAGAGCCACCGTCTGCGGCAATGTGGTGCACATTCACCGCGAGCACATGATGCTCGGGCGCGAGTATGAACAGTGCGGCGCGAATGGGGAGCTGATTGCTCACGTCAAACCCTTGCGATGCAAAGGCATGCAGATCGGCATCCAGTGAGTCTTCGGTGGCAGATCGGGATTCGAGTGTTAGTTCCGCATCGGCCAGAATCTGCTGTACCGGTGGCCGCTGCGGGTAGACGGTTCGCAGGATCTCGTGCCGGTTCAGCACGTCACCGAGGGCGAGTTGCAAAGCTGCACCGTCGAGCTCACCGCGTAGGTCAACGGCAACCGGCAGGTTGTACGCGCTGCTGGTGGCGTCGAGGGTATTGAGCACCCACATACGTTGCTGATTGCGTGAGAGCGGAATTTCTACCGGACGCGGACCGGCAACAATGTCTGCGACACCGCGATCGGAATCCGGCTCTTGTTCCAACGCCGCAGCAAGTTCCGCGACGGTCGGGTGTGCAAACAGCATTCTCAGTGAGATGTTCCGTGCCAGGGTGTTTCCCACCTGCGACGTCACCCGGGTAGCGAGTAGCGAGTTTCCGCCCTGATCGAAGAAGTGTGTGCCACGGCCGATGTGGTCGGTTCCGAGCACGCTGGCGAATACGTCGGCCACAGCACGCTCGGTGGCGGTGCGCGGGGGTTCGAAGGGCAAGGCGGAAACGCGGGGTGTCGGCAATGCGCGTACGTCGAGCTTGCCGTTCACCACGGGCGGATCGCCGTGGAAAACCACAACGGCACCCGGGACCATGTACGACGGGAGCGCATCGGCAAGCCTGCGGCGCAGGTCGTCACCGTCAAGCTGCACACCACGTTTCGGGCGCACATACGTCACCAGCATCGGAGTGTCTGCGGTGCTCGTGCGGAGAACCGTTGCGCAGAAGTCGACTTCCGTGATCGCTGCGATGGCCGCTTCGATCTCGGCAGGCTCGATCCGCACACCGTTGACTTTCAACTGCGCGTCGTTGCGGCCTAGGTAGTGCAGCCGGTGGCCACTACCGGTGTTCTTCCACATCACCAGATCGCCGGTGCGGTACATCCTGGCGCCGCCTGCGGTGGCAACAAAGCGTTCGGCCGTCCATTCGGGGTGACCGGCATATCCACGGGCAAGCGCAGCACCCGCAAGGTAGAGCTCACCCGCGACGCCCGGTGGAACCGGCTCGAGGAAGTTGTCGAGAACAAAGGCGTCGACGCCGGCTACGGGATACCCGATCGGGATGTCGCGGCCATTTGCGATAAGCGGTTCTGTCGCAACGGTGTACATGGTTGCCTCGGCCGGACCGTAGCCGTTCACGACGCGTCGTCCCGGTGACCACCGTTCGACAATGTCGGCGGTCAGGCGCTCACCACCGAGCATCACCATCTCGAGGTGCGGCAGATCGTTGTCCTCGACCGTTGCCATCACCGTCGGTGTGATGCACAGGTGCGTGATCTGTTCGCGTCGAAGCAGGTCGGTGAGCGCGGGACCGGCAAACTCGGCATCCGACGCGAGCACCAGTGTTGCGCCGCTCGAGCCGGCGATCAACACCTCCAGGAGCGTCATGTCGAATCCCGGTGCGCCGCGGTGAAGTACGCGCGAACCGGTGCTCGCGCGGTAGCGCGCTGCCAGATCGGCATCGAGCGCTCCCAGTCCCTCGTGCGTGACCACCACGGCTTTGGGCACGCCCGAGGTACCCGAGGTGAACACGACGTAAGCGGCGCCGCCGCTGGGGATCTTCTCCGTCGCTGCGGCACCAAGATCTGGGGAAAGCACCGCGCTGAGCGCATCAAGGGTGCGCGACGCCGGTTGAGCGGGGTCGATCAAGGCGGGCGCCGCACCGGTCTTGGCGATGGCCCACAAACGGACGATGGAATCGACGGTGCGATCCGCCGTCCACGGGATCACCCGTTCGGGACCCGCACCGTCGGCGCGCAAGTCTGCCGCGGCAACGTCGGAGCGGCGATCGAGTTCGCGATAGGTCAGGCTATCGCCGTTGCCGGTTATTGCCAGCGCGTCCGGTGCGGTGCGCACTCCACGGGTGAGCATCGACGCCAATGTGGTTGTCGCGCTGGTGTCGACCCCGCTGGCCGGAACCAACGCTGCTCGCTCGCCCGAGTCCAGAAGATCGATCCGTCCGAGAATCACCGACGGATCAGCGGCTACCCGCTCGAGCAAGCGCACGTACCGTTCCGCGAACCGGGTGACCGTGGCTGCGTCGAATAGATCTGCGTTGTAGGCAAATTCCAGGCGCATCGGGTGATCGTCGGCAGCGTCCGTCACATTGAGCTGCAGGTCGAAGTTGGCGTGTTCGAACTCAGCGACCATCGGGGTGAGAGTCAGGCCCGGCAGTTCCCAGCTGGTCGGCCGCGGCGCCTGGAAGGACAGCGCGATCTGGAACAGCGGATGGTGCGACGGCGACCTGGCCGGATTCAGTTGTTCGACCAATGTCTCGAAAGGCATGTCCGCGTGGGTGTATGCGGCCAGGTCCTGCTGGTGAACGTGGCTCAACAGCTCCGCGAAGGACGCGGTTTGATCGATCGCGGTTCGCAGAACCAAAGTGCCCGCGAACATTCCCACCAGATCGTCCAGCTTGGGATCGGAGCGGCCGGCCACCACTGTTCCGATCGGCACATCGGCGCTGGCGCTGTACCGCGAGACGAGTGCGGCCAGCGCGGCATGCATCACCATGAACGTGGTGGCGTTGTGTGATCGTGCCAGGGTGTCGAGCAGCCCGCGCAAGGAATCACCGAGCTCGACCTGATGGGATCGGCCCCGGCCCGACGGCGTCAGCGGCCGTGGATGATCCAGCGGCAACGTCACCTGATCTGGCAAACCGGCCAGGTTCTCCAGCCAGTATTCGGCGACATGATCGGGAACTCCCGAATCGCGCTGCCACACGCTGTAATCGGTGTACCGAATCGGCAACGGCTGCCAGGACGGCGCGACGCCCCTCGCATGGGCGGTGTATGCGGTGACGGTGTCTCGAATCAACGCGTCCATCGACCACGCGTCCGCAGCAATGTGGTGGATCACCAGTGCCAGAACGTGAGAGCCCTCGTCGAGGCGGAACAGTTCGCCGCGAACCGGTGGATCGACCGTGACGTCGAAGCTTGATCCCACCAACTCGACAACCCGGTCCATGACCGATTCAGAGCCGACTGTCACGGGTTCGAGTGCGGGAGTGACCAGTTCGGACTCGAGCACCACCTGACGCACACCGTCGACTCCCACCGGGTAGATCGTCCGGAGCGTCGCGTGCCGCTCTACGACGTCAACCGCGGCTTTGCGCAGCGTCTTGGCGTCGACGTTTCCGTCGAGTCGCAGAATCACGGGAATGTTGTATCCGGCTGCGGTGGTGTCGAACTGGTTGAGAATCCACATGCGGTGCTGAGCCGGCGAGAGGATCAGTTCTGCATCACTGCCGGCAGGTTCGAGAGCGATGCGTCGACGGCCACTGCCGATCCGGGCGCTGATACCTGCGGCCAGTTCGCTGACGGTGGGGCGCTCGAATACTTCACGCACATCGATATCGGTGTCGAAGACCGCGCTCAGCCTGGTGGACAGACGAGTCGCGATAAGAGAGTTTCCGCCCTGGTCGAAGAAACTCCGTGCGACGTCCACGGTTTCGAGGTGCAGGAGTTCGGCGAATACTGCTGCAACGGTTTCTTCCATCGGGTCGCGCGGTGGCCGCCCGTGGGTGGGGCGCGAGGCAGGCTCAGGCAATCCTGCTCGGTCGAGTTTGCCGTGCGCGGTGATCGGCAGTGCGGGCAGCGGCACAATCAGCGTGGGCACCAGATGAGCAGGCAGCTGATTCCGCAGATCCGATACAACGGCGTCCGCATCCCCGTTGTCCGGCGCGATGTAGGCGACCAGCGCCGGTCCGGTGGGCAGCTCACGCAGAACTACTGCGGCCGCGCTGATCTCGGGTCGACGCAACAGCGCCGCTTCGATCTCGCCCGGCTCGATGCGATAGCCGCGCAGCTCTACCTGACTGTCGGCACGACCGATGTACCGCAGCGCGCCCCGGTACATCCGAACCCTGTCGCCGCTGCGGTACATCACCGATCCGGCAACTGCGGGTTCGGGAACAAACCTGGTGGCACTCAGTGCGGGTTTACCGAAGTACCCGGCTGAAACCTGCGGGCCGGCAACATACAGTTCGCCGACGGTACCTTCCGGCACCGGCCGCAACGAGCTGTCCAATACATACGTACGGAGTCCGGGAAGCGCCGTGCCGATGACCGAATCGTCGTCACTGGCGCCCGAAAGATCGAATGCTGTGACGTGCACCGTGGTTTCGGTGATGCCGAACATGTTCACGGCGCGAATCTCGCGATGGCTGTCGAGCCAGCCGCGAACCGAGCCCACATCCAGTGCTTCCCCGCCGAAGATCAACAGCCGCACGGGCAGTTCGGTGGACTGCGTGATCGCGGAAAGCGCCTGGAACGCCGACGGAGTCTGATTGAGAACAGTGACTCCTTCGTCTACCAGCAACTGCGCAAACTGCGGAGTGGACCGGGCGACATAGGCGTCGACGGGAACCAACCGCCCACCGGTTGTCAACGCTCCCCACATCTCCCAGACCGAGAAGTCGAATGCGCCGGAGTGGAACATCGTCCACACGTCGCCTGCGCCTACATCGAGAATCTTTTCGGTTGCCGCCAGCAACGCGATGACGTTGGCATGTGACACCACAACACCTTTGGGGGTGCCGGTGGAGCCGGAGGTGTAGATCAGGTACGCGTCCTGCGCAGGTACCACCGCGCGGCGTCGGGCCAGGTCGGGATCCCACACTGCCGCAACGTCGATCAGTTCGCGGCCGAAGTTCGTCAGGCGGGGTACCGCAGATTCGGCGCAGAGCACGTGGGTTGGTGCGGCGTCGCCGAGTAGGTACTCGAGGCGTGCGTCGGGATAGTCGAGGTCGAGGGGAACGTACACACCGCCGGACCGAACTACGGCCAGCACCGCAACCACGAACTCCGGCGAGCGCGGCAGCGCAACGGCCACCCGGTCTCCCACCCGAACGCCGCGCTCGATCAATGCGCCGGCAAGCACTGCAGACCGATGTTCGAGCTCGGAGTAGGTGAGACGATCTTCGCCGACGCCTACTGCAACGTCATCACCGTGTGTAACCACCTGTGCCAGAAACAGTTCGGCTAATGAGTGTGCCGAGTGGGCAGGCTCCGATACAACCGGCGTCAGCGCATCATGTTCGCCGGCACTCAGAACGTCGACAGCACGAACCGTGATATCCGGCCTGGCCGTGACGGCTTCGCAGACTCGCAGCAGGCGGTCCATCCATCCGGACACGGTCTCCGCGTCGAAGATATCGGCAGCGTAGGTGAGTGACCCGGCGATTCCTCCGGGCGAGCCGTCAGGAAGGCGTTCTTCACGGACGGCCATTTCGATGTCGAACCGAGCGTGATCGGGGGTGCGTCCCACACCGTGTGCCGTCGCCGAGCCGAGTGCCATATCGGCCTCGGTGCCAAACGCGTCGAGCGCTAGCACCACACGGAACAACGGATTCCGGTTCAGTCCGCGGTTGGGTGCAACCCGATCGACCACCCAATCGAACGGCACATCCGCGTGTGACATTGCGGCGAGATCGACATCGCGAACCTGTTCGAGGAACGCGGCAAAGGTGTCCCCCGGCTTGGTCGCCGTGCGCAGTGCCACCGTGCCGGCAAACATGCCAACCGTCGAATCGAACGCCGGGTGTGCGCGTCCGGACGTGGGAGTCCCGATCGCAAAATCCTCTGCGCCGGTGATCTTGTGGAGCAGAACTGCGAGCACTGCGTGCAGCGCCATGAACGTGGTGGCATTGTGCTGGCGGGCAATCGCCGCCAGCTGTACGTGAAGATCTGCCGGAATGCCGAACGCGATAGTGGCCGCGGGCGGCTCCGTGCCCATCGCCCGCCGCCTGTCGGTGGGCAGATCCAATCCTGTCGGCAGCGACCCAAGCGTGTTCTCCCAGAACGCAAGTTGGTCATGAGCAAGACTTCCCGGCTGATCGGGGTCACCGAGCGCTGCTCGCTGCCACACCGAATAGTCGCGATAATCCAGCACCTGCGCCGGCCAGTTCGGCTGTGCGCCGCTAACGCGATCGTCGTATGCCCGGACCAGGTCACCTACCACCGCACCGAACGAGAGTCCGTCTACAGCAATGTGATGAGCAACGACGGTCAAGCGGTGGTCGTGTTCGCCGAACGACGCCAGCACCAAGCGCAGTGGCAGTTCGGCAGCGACGTCGAATCCGCGCCTGGCTGCATCTGCGGCCGCGGCAGCGTACTCGTCTGCGCCAACCTGCAGCAGGCCTGTCGTGGATTCCGACAGGACCTGCACTGCTGTGCCTGCAGTTCCGATCGGATACGTCGTCCGCAAGACGCGATGCCGATGTTGGACGTCGGCAAACGCCTGCTCGAGCGCGTCGATGTCGAGCACTCCGCCGAGTGTCACCTCGAAAGAGACGTTGTAGGCGGAAGATTCCGGGGCGAGACGCGAGAGCAGCCAGATACGTTGTTGCGCCAGTGACGGTTCCACCACAACATCGGCGGGGACCACAACAGGTTCCGGCAACGCCGAACCTGCGACCGATCGGCGAAGGTGCTGTGCGAGTCCCGTCGGTGTCGAGGCCTCGAACACGTCGCGGACACCTACGCGAATGCGAAGGGCCTCGGACAGCCTGTTCGCGACATACACCGCGGCAAGCGAGTTCCCGCCGGAGGCAAAGAAATCGGCATCGACACTCAGCGATGCAACCCCGAGCACGTCTGCCATCACCGCGGCAACAAGAGCTTCGTGGTGATCCACCGGTTGCAGCGCGACATCCGCCTCGCGATGCGGCGTGGGTAGCGCGTCTCGGTCGATCTTGCCGTTTGTGGTGGTCGGCCAGGTAGAGACCACGGTGACCGAGGACGGCATCATCGCAGCGGGTAGAACATTCGCCAGATGCTCAGTGACAAACGACGTCTCGGTGACAATCGGTATGTCTGTCGACTCAGGCCCCTCATCGGCCGTGAGTACAACGTACGCAGCGATTTCGCCGTCGCGAGCGACAGCCAGCGCCGACGCCACACCTGAGACGGACGTCAGTGCCGCTTCCACCTCACCGAGTTCAACCCGGACACCACGGATCTTGACCTGATGGTCTGCGCGCCCGACAAATTCGAGCTGGCGCTCTGCCGACCATCGGACGAGGTCGCCGGTTCGATACATGCGACTCGACGGGTCTCCGTACGGCGCCGCAACAAACTTCTCTGCGGTAAGGCCCGCGCGGCGCACGTATCCGCGTGCCAGTCCGGGGCCCATCACATACAGTTCGCCGGTTGCTCCAATTGCGCTCGGCTGCAGACGTGCATCCAGCACAACGGCGGAGACGCCGTCGATGGGCCGGCCGATCGGCGGCCGCTGCGCCGGGTCCAGCGGTTCGCTCATGAACGCGGTCACACTCGCTTCGGTGGGACCGTACGAGTTGACGACGCCGACGTACGGCGACCACCGCTCGATCAGATCCGGCGATGGCGACTCGCCGCCGACGTTGAGCATGCGCAGGTCCGGCAAGCCACTCGGATCCATCGACGACGCCACCGCCGGCGTGGACAGGAAGTGCGTCACGCGTTCTGCGCGTAGGTAGTCGGCCAGATCAGCACCGCCGATCAAGCCGGGCGGCACCACTACCGCGGTTGCGCCGGTTCCGTGTGCAAGAAGGAGTTCCAGTACCGCAACGTCGAAAGCGGGTGAAACAAAGTGAGCGACCCGGGCCGACGCGTCGACAACAAGATTCCTGGAGTGGGCGCGCAGCAGCGAAGTCGCAGCGCGGTGTGTCACCGCAACACCTTTCGGCTGCCCGGTGGAGCCTGATGTGTAAACGATGTAGGCGACGTCATCGATCGCCGCAGCGCGCAGTACAGGTGTTTCGTGTTGATCGGCATCGTCGTAGTGGTCGGTGTTGATGTCCACGTGCGTGATTCCCGTAGGCGCCGACCACGATCGCGGCGCAACGACGACGCTCACGCCCGCGTCTGCCAACATGAATTCGATACGTTCGGCCGGGTAGTCCGGATCGACGAACATGAAGGCGGCGCCTGATCGGATGACCGCGCGGAAGGCGATGACCGACCCCGCCGAACGCGCTGCCATGATCGCCACCACATCGCCGGCGCCAACCCTGCGATCAATCAGCTTGTTACACAAGAAGGCTGATCGGGAGCGGAGCTCGCCATAGGTGATCGTAGCGCCGTCCGCGCGGACTGCCGGTGTTCCGGCGCCGCCGGATCCCTCGGACAGAACTGCGTCGAGTGTCTGCGGCGCGATTGCCGGTAATCCCCTGCTGGGCACCAGCATCGCGTAATCGTCGGCAGTCAGTACACCAAGCCTGCCCACTGGAAGATCCGCCGGCGCATCGACAAGTTCGGTCAGAACCTGCACAAACTGCTGGTGGTGAAGCTCGAGGTCTTGCTCGCTGTAAACACCGGGGTTCGCCTCGAATCCCAGCCGAATATCAGCGCCCGCAACCGCTGGGTAGATGCTGAAGAACAAATCGTCGATAGGGCCGGACGTGAGTACGTGAAATTCTCCGACAACATCACCGAGGCGAATAGTGTTGTGGAACATCATGATGTTCACGGCGGGCCCAGCCGAATCACGGGTTCCACCGCGGCTGTCGGGGCCGGCCATGTCTTCGTAACGGAATCGCTGATGGCGCAGGGCGCCGGTCAACTGCGTGGACAGCTGACTCACGAGTTGGGCCGCTGTCAATTCCGGATCAACCGACACGCGCATCGGCACGATGTTGGCGAGCATTCCGCCGGAGCGTCGCATCGCGGCCGTCGTCCGTCCTGAAATGGGAAGGCTCAGAGTAACTTCGGTAACTCCGGCCATGCGGGCCAGGTACACGGCGTAGGCACCGGCGATAATCGGAACCTCGCTGGTTTCCCACAGTTTCGCAACTGTGGTGATCCGCGCGGCGAGATCTGCGTCCATGGTGCGGGTGAGCATGCGCTGCGGCATCGACGGCGCTGCGCGGCGCTCGGTCAACCGCACGGGTTCTGGCATACCGTCAACCAGCTGAGCCCAATATTGCCGGTCTGTTTCGAATCGGGAAGACGAACGATACGACGTATCCAACTGGTACAGCTCATGCAATCCGAGCGCACGTAAGGGCGGCACCTCAGTGTTTTCCACCAAATGTGTGTAATGCTCCGCAACTCGATTCATAAGCGTCATTGCGCCATGTCCGTCGAGTACCAAGTGGTGGGCGTGCGAATACCAGAGGTAATGATTTTCTGAGACGTGCAACAAAGTGGCGGCAATTAGACGATCGACCGACATATCAATCGGGCGTGAATATCTCAGCGTCATCCACTGATGTGCTGCTTCGAACGGATTCTTACTGCCGCGTAGGTCAACATAGCCAAGCGAATCGGGAATTGAAAGGTCAACAACCTGGTGTGGTGCCGCATCCGTCTCGACCAGCCGTACCAGCGCAGATTCGATCTCGCGGCACCCACGGTCCGTTGCTTCGATCAAAGCGGACACGTCGATAAGTCCCCGAAGTTCCACGTACTGGGCAACAACAAAAGGGGTTGAAGGATTGACTTGCTGCGCCAGCCACAGCGCCTGTTGGGCACGAGACAGCGGGAAAGAGTTCAAACCCGATACCTCCACCTTCATCAGCCCCGAATTATGTATTGGAAACGCCGGCTGATCAGGTCCATCTAATTACGCGCACAACAAGAACGGCCAGGCTGAAGTTTACGGTGCGACGCCCCCTCCCACCACTTCAGGGTCAATTCTGGCACACCGCGGTAACCTCTGACGACCCCGAAAGTCAGGAGTAATTCGCAATGTCCAGCACCACATCGGGACCAAGGTCCGATGACGAATCCGAAGCAATAGATTCAACATCCACATCTACTACTCGGATTCGACGCCGCAGTCGCGTCAAGACGTCCAACCGTCGACGCAACATCGTTGCCGGTTCCAGTGCATTTGTGCTGGTTGTCGTCGCTTTTGGCGCATGGATGGGCTACTCCGCCATCACAACAAAGAGCAATCTCGAAGCGGCACGCGATCACGCGCAGTCCACCAAGACGGCACTCCTCGCTGGCGACACGGAGGCCGCCGAGCAGTCTGCAGCCGATGCCGACAAATATGCGAGTTTGGCATATTCGGAGACGCAATCCCTCCCCTGGAGCATCGCGTCAGCAATCCCAGTCGTCGGCAGCCCGTTCGAGACCACCAAACAAATGACAGATGTGGTCCATGGATTGACCAACGACGTCCTCTTGCCTGCGGTCGATGCTGGAACCGCGCTTGCTCCTGGTGAATTGATTCAGTCAGGGGGCCAGATTGCGCTCGAACCATTGCGGCAAGCCACACCCGTTCTCGAACAGACAGCAGCCTCCGCGGCCGAGTTGTCGACCCGAGCGGCGGCCGTCCCGGAAGCCAACTTCATAGGCGCAGTTAACGATGCGCGCACCTCGTTAGTGGATCAAACTACTGAGCTGACTAACCTTCTGGAGAACACGGCGCTCGCGGCACGGCTCGCACCGACGATGCTCGGAGCCGACGGACCACGCAATTACTTCATCGGATTCCAGACAAACGCCGAGGCACGCGGTACAGGCGGACTGCTGGGCGGCTACGGAATCGTCCGGGTCGAGGAAGGAACCGCACGAGTCGACACCTTGGGCCGCAACTCCGAATTGGGAGTGGACAACAGTCCAATAGACCTAGGTCCTGACTTTGCCAACCTCTACGGAATGAGCCGTCCCACCACAGATTTCCGCAACAGCAACCTCAGTTCACACTTCCCCTACGCTGCGCAGATCTGGCAGTCACTGTGGAAGCAGGAGTCAAACGGCGAGGTGGTGGACGGAGCGATCTCGATCGACCCAATTGCGTTGAGCTACATACTCAAAGTTGTGGGTCCGGTCACAATGCCAGACGGCGAAAAGGTTACAGCCGACAACGTTGTGGAACTCACCGAGTCGACGGCTTACACCCGCTTCGCGGACAACAACAACGCACGAAAGCAGTATCTGCAGAATATCGCTGGTCTTGTCGTGGAGAAGATGACCGGCAATATCAGTTCTGCCAGTGCACTTCTCGACGCCTTGGGTCGCGGTGTCTCCGAAGGCCGTATCGCAGTGTGGAGTTCACACCCCGAGGAACAGGAACTACTTGCCACAACACCTTTGGCACACACAGTGCCGGCGGATGCAGCGCCATTTGCGGGCGTAGTGATCAACAATCAGGCTGGCAACAAGCTCGACTATTATCTGACACGCTCCATCCGCTACTCGGCTGACAGTTGTGAAGGTGATACACGAAAGTCGACCGTGACCGTCAGCCTCACCAATAATACTCCGGCAGGCGATCTTCCGGACTATGTGGACGGCATAGTCGCGAATCCCAGGAATCTTCCACAGGGCACCAATATGGCCGCTGTGTCACTGCTCTCAACCCAGGGAGCAAAGCTGGATAGTGTTGCGGTGGACGGGAAGATCTCCTTCTCCGCCAGCGGAAAGGAACTTGGCCACCCAGTTTTCATGACGTTGGCCGAGGTTCCGAAGGGCCAAACAGTGGATGTTGTCTTCAACGTCACCGAACCAACTGCGGCAGGTGAAGCGCGAGTACCTGTTCAACCGCTGGTGGACGACCCAACCGTTACGATCGACGTACCAGCCTGCTAACAGCTCTTACGATCGGCAACACTGAAAGAAGCCTCACCCCGCATCATCGCCAGATTCAAACAGGAAGGCGACTGACGGCAGCGCTCCGACTGTGCATCGATCATCGACTGACGATGCACGATTGGGGCGTTGTCGCGTCTAAACCTGAGGATCCCGATCAGCATCCTCGAACGGACCTTGTGCCAGCTTTGATGTACCGAGCGGTGCATCGGTTGACTGTGCGCATTGCCCGTTAGGATTCGTATCATCGAAACCTTCCGGTCACACTGGATTCAAGACACGAAGTAAGGCTTACGGAAGCTATCTACGCTGACCGGCAGACGGGACACTTGCGACAAGTTTACCGTTTTGGATACGCAATCACAAAGGATTAAGAATCTGTTCCTAGGCCCAGCTCAGACGACACCATAGAGGGAAGACCATTATCCGCGCAAGCGCGCAATTAACCCGCGATTCCGAGCCACTTGCACCATTTCTATTGGCGTGTAATAAAAACCGAGCCTAACGGTATGATAAAGGCGTGCTACGAACTGCGGCTCACTATGCGACTTGATGTGATGGACAGATCGCCGTAATGTCCGAATATCTTCCCGCGACAACGACGATCTATGCTTCATCAAATACATTTCTGTTCCAATTGCCCGCTTCGTCGACTTTTGGGTTAGCTGACCACTTCTGTGTCTGCGCTGCAAAACGAGACGTTCCGAAACTACCGCATACTTGTAGCCAGCTTGCAGGAATCGATATAGAAAATCTGTATCGTTCTTGACCAAGAGATCAACATCATATCCGCCGATCTCCCAAAACACATGAGCCGGCAAAATGACATTGCTCCCAGTGGCCCCGGGGTTCATCGCCGCTGAAGCCGATGGGGGTAGATCCTCGGCAATTGACGCTCCATCATAAACCACATCGTCGAGAAATTCTGCCAACCAGGTAACTACTAGCTGACTATGACTCGCATGCAATCGCTCCACAGCGCACCGCAGATAATCAGGTCGCCAAATATCATCATCATCTAGAAAACCAAGAATCTTACCCTCAGCCCTTCGGGCGCCGTAGTTTCTGGACTGGGATGCTCCACCTCCTTCATCTGAATATTCGTGGTAATGGATTGGAATATCAATCCCCCTCTGGGCTTCTACACATGCCAATCTAGCTTCGGGGTCAGATACATCACTTACCACGACAATTTCATCCGGTTTCAATGTTTGACCAGCGACCGATCCTATGGCCAATCGAAGAAATTCAGGTCTCCGGTGTGTTGGAATTACGCAACTAACTGTCATCGACTTACTCACGCCCAACTGCCTTTCTCGCAAAACTAACTAGAACTGACATATCCTCACGCACTCGTTTCGATACTGCCCACGCAATGAAATACCCGATCGCTGCGGAAGTGCATCCCACTAACAGTCTTAGGGTGGGCGACGTGGAAGCCAGTGCCGCCGAGGCGCCCCAGGCCAGTAGACCGGCCGGCAGACCGAACCCGAGGACTGCGCGCGCAGCGTCTGTCAGCAGGGGACGAACTCGGATCTTAGCTACGTGCCCCACCCAGAGCAGTGCTCCAAGCCAGTTCAGCGCATAGCCGATGGAGACCGCGACTGCGACACCCATAGCACCCCACGGAAGCCCGCATAGAATAACGACTATGAGAAGCGGTTGCGCAACCAAATAGTAACGAAGCTGCTGCTTCGCGAGACCGAGAGACATGTAGATCCAGTACACGATTTGCACAATAGAGCGAAATACACCACTAATTGCCAGAATCCTGAGAATTTGACCAGCCACTTCCCAGTCCGGTCCCAATAGCAGGAGTACGAGCTGGTCACCTATCGCCGCCAGCAGAAGAAATACGCTCGCCGTTAAGTACAAAGCTACGAGTTGTGCGCGGCGTAGATACTGGAAGAACCGCGCAGGTTGATCTGCAAGCCGAGACAAAATGGGTATGGCCACACGAGACAGAGGTGTATTTATTTGGGTGAGAGGTAGACTCACCAAACTGTATGCGCGATCATACATTCCCAAACTCGAGGCCCCTGCCGAGCGTCCGAGCGCAATGCTGTCCACGTTCCTGGTTCCGTATGAGATCAATTGGGTCGCCGCGTAGCTAATTCCAAATGTCAGCAAATTCCCCATATCGGCCCGGCGTGGCAGACCCGGCCGCCACTTCGAGAACACGACACTCGCTACCAACCCGAGGAGTGCAAGAGTTATTTGCTGCGAAACCAACGCCCAGAAATTACCTACTGTAAGCGCCAGACTTAACGCAACGACGAACGCAAATACAAATGGCAATAGATCGACCGCGGCTAGCGCAAAGAATCTCAAATCACGATTGATACTCACCTTGAACTGCGTCGACAGACCGCCCAGCAAGAAAGTTATGGACAATGCCCTGACTATTTCGAGGAGAGCAGGCTCCGAATAAAAGGATGAGATTGGAGCAGCAAGAGAAAATACTAATATTGTCAGTATCGCGCCAACCAGTGTATTAATCCAGAAAAGGTTGGATTGCTGTTGGTGCGTAAGCGTACGAGACTGCAATGCAGCCATAGAGAGACCAAAATCTCGAAAAACCTCAGCGACCCCGATTAGCGCGACAACCATTGCGACCAAGCCGTAGTCCGTCGGCGATAGAAGTCTTGCCAGAATAATGGTCGAACCGAGCATTATAACAAGCTTGATCGCCTGTGATAAGAGCGTAATTGCGCTGCCCCGCGCAGCACTCTGCGCCAGTGTCATCGTCCCGCACCGCGAACTATATGTGCCATCACGATCTCACTGAGATCTGTCAACTGCTCTCGTGCTTTCGTCACCTGAAATTGCGTCCCACGAGCTAGCGCGTTGCGCGCGGCTTCGTTGACGGAATGCTTCTGAATCTCGTCCTGTTCGATACAAAATTCGTCCAGCCCCACGACTGCAAGGGTCCGTTGCAGCTTCTCAGAACTACCCACGGTCAAAGGAAGCGGAACGGCGCCCTCCGTTGCACCCAGTACGAGAGCATGAAGTCGATCGCTGACGACAGCAGACGAACGCAGGTAGATATCTCGCACTTGACTCTCGTGTGCAGCATGACTCGTATCTCCCGTCCAACCGAAAACCGTTGTACCAGAGCCGAGTTCCCGTGCAATTTCCTGGGATCGAGCGCCGTCGCGGACGACCTGAGTGACAAGAACAGGTGTCAAATTGTTCTCGTCCAAGATTGCCCTGACCGCGTCGAACCAATCTCGTGAGGGAAAGTCACGATCTCCTCGCATCGAAATTGCCAAGAGCGTACGCGGCGGGGGCGCGACACTACCGCCGGCCGACTCTCGCTGTGAAGCAATGGCAAATGCCCAGTCCGGAAGAACGTGCCCGAAACCCGACCAATCTCTGCTGGGACCATCGCGCCACGTAACGAGAGTGCACATGCGGAGAACGGAACGTGCGGCAATATCGCGCGGCACGCTTATATCGCGAACACCCAATCCAGTGTGAATCGCGGCGCCACCCCTAAGCCGAACCATCGCAACTGAGATTGCTTGAAATCTTCCTAGGTGGCTATGGGCGCGGTCAACACGCACCTCCCCTGCATTGAAGAGCAAGGAGCATCTGCCTCGTAATGCGGAAACTATCAGGCTCCGACGCCAACTGCGCCGCGACTGATAGACGACATCGTTCGAATGCAGACCCAGCGCTGAGATGTAACCGGTGGAGTTAGATCCCACGAGCACATGAACCTCCACTCGATTCCTGTCCAAGGCGTCGAGCAGTCCACGACGAAGAACTGAATCACCGAGATTATCCTCTTGTCCAATCGTAGTGACAAAGACGCGAGGTTGTCTCTTCTTTATTTTCAAGCTAGTCAGCATGTCAGTTCCTCTGCCATGGCGACGACGACAGTTTTATGACCGCGGCGCGCGGGTCCTTTAAGATCCATTTCAATATTTTCCCGGCCGCGGAAAACTTGTCGCCAGAAGCCCACAATGAGCGCGCCACCCGGACATCAGCAGCCCTGGATAGGTCACGGTCCGTCATCTTGCCGATCGATATCCCCAGATGATTCGAATAATACGAACGAATCTTCTCCTTGGCTTCTATCGCCAATTCAGCATTCTTCGATGATTTACCACCCGCGAGCTCGTATCGACAAGTTGCTTCATCTCGAACGGATATCCTCCCGGTTAGAGACAACCTGATCAAAAGCTGGTAGTCGTCAGCGTATTTTGTGTCTATTACCGACGGCGACATGCGCTCAGCAGTTTCATATGCCGAACGTCTAACTACAGCTGCACATGGCGGCCAAGGGCCGAAACCGTTGATCAGCAATGACTCGGCAGTTACCGGAGAGTACCGAATCGGGAAGTGTTTGTCAGCGGTACCGCTACCAGTTCCGATTACGGTTCCAGCTGCAACGACCAGGTCTTCTTCCTTCTCCATCAATTCAACCGACCGGCGAACCGCGGATGGGATAATCTCATCGTCCGCATCAAGGAATAGCAGATACGTAGTTGCCGCGCAAGAGGCGCCAAGGCGCCGAGCCATATAAGCTCCTTGGTTTTCCTGCCGAATGCATCGTGCCCCGGCAGCTTCCGCAACTGCCGCGGTATTATCGTCCGACCCGTCATCTACAACGATCACCTCGACTGGGCGTGCATTCGCAGCTGAACTAATCGACTTCGCAATCGTACTTTCTGCACGATAGGCGGGAATTATTACCGTTAAATCCAATTGCTTATTAGATTCAATCAGTTCGGGCGATTCGTACATCGTTGGCCTTTCCTTCCAAATCCTGTCGAATATCGCCAGTACGATCGAAAGTAACCAGCGCGATCATCAAAAGGAACCAATATTGCTGCTGTTCATAGAAAGCGGAGGTAAGACCAAAGGTTATCACTGCAGTAATCACGCTTGCCGCCACGGCGTTGCGAGCCGTGATTATCGAACGTATCACGGCTCGCGCAAACACTAGGGTAATGAGAGAGAAGCTTATGATCATAAAGATGCCACCCTGATACCACGCGCGCAACAGATAATTGTGCACGACAGTTACCCCATTGAATGTCCCTTGATTGGCTCCATCTAACCCGACACCCGAAAATGGGTCGTTCGATATAGATTCAATCGCGAAGTCATATGTTCTCTGCCGAATATCGAAAGACGCAACTCCGTCTGCCTCACCAGTAACTTCTTGTACGCGAGATTCCACTGGCGACAGCAACGTACTCGAATCGACGCCGGCGAGGGCAGCGAGGACTAATGCAACTACGCCCAGAATCAACAAGGTGAAGACGAACTTGGTTGCCGCGCGGAGCGATATAACGAGTACCGCGAGGGACACACCCATCGCAATCATTGAACTGATGCTGCCGGTACCAACCAAGGCTGCCGCATTTATCACCACTACAACATATCGAACGAGGCGATATTTTCTGCCCACGCGCTTGGACCCGAGACAGATTAGGACCGCAACAACACACATAAGCCCCAAAACGTTGGGGTGCCCGGACAGACCGTTGGCCCGCCCACTATTTGCAACCGCACCGAGGACAGACATCCCGGTGAGCTGTAGTATTCCCGCCAAAGCGGATACTGTTTGAACACCGACGAATCCCACTACTACTCTTGATACAAATGCAGGGACCTTGAAACGGTAATACGAAAACACCATTGGCGAGAACCAAAGAAGGACCACAAACTTCACCGAAATCAGAAGCGATGCAGATAGACTCGAATTAATTCCGGAGAATAGTGCCGCCAGCGGTAGACAAACGATGGCAAATCGCCACTTCATATCGACAGACGATGTTCTGAAGTGCCCAAATACGACACAGGAAATAAGAAGTATCAATATCAAGTCGGGAATTCGACTACTTAGAGACGAAATTTCAAGTCGATATACCGGCACGCACGATAGAACCACAACCCATATCCAGGACATAACGGTTGCTGACGGTTTCAGGTTCTGCCGGGGAGAAATGTCGAACACGTCTCCCGGCAGAGTCACGTCGCGTCTCATGAGTGAAAACCTGGCAATCGGCGCAGATCCTCTATTAGCAGAGCGCGATGCGAATCAGATTTCTCTAATACCAGATTCAGGGATTCAACGTAACGGGCACGCTCGGTCTCATCCGTCAACAGTAAATCAATTTGACGAACCACTCTGAATGGTTCAAATTTGTTCACATTGTGAACAAAATTGTCCAGGCCCAAATCTTCAAACGCCCCGAATCCTTTCCTCTCGTACGCCAGATGGATCACGAAATGCCCTGCCTGTAATGCCATCAGTGCAGCATGCAGCCGCACTGCAACGACTACACGAGATTTCGCGCCGGTAGGTGGTGCCATCAGCTCCTGACGGGGCAAGATTCGTCGAGGTCCGATCGAATGCATAGCTGCCACATCGTTGTTTCCTGCTGTCTCGCTCTGGACATATCCGTCGAAGGCCTTGACTTGCCGAGCAAGGTCAATAACCAGAGGACTTACCTTCCCACGAACGGCACGTATTGAAACTACCGGCGTCGAGTCGACGTCCAACGATTTTCCTAGTCGCGGCGAGGACGAGAGGATCGCTAGATCACTCGTTCTTGTCACACCTGCTCGGGTGAATTCTGCCAAGCTTCGATCGTCTCGGACATGAACGACCTCTACATTTGCGAGACGCGAGTTCAGTAGCCGTCTAAGGAGCGGAACTGCAGGCCCAATACTTTGTGGAAGATAGATAGAGGGGGTCTTTGTTCGTGACGCCGCCAACAACTGTGGGCCGTGGACAAGCAGCATCTTGATTGCCTCCGCCGCATAGCCCGCTCGGATATATCCTCCGCCAACTCCGACCACAACATCGAATTCATCCATCGATCGGAGAATCCTGAGGTAATTTCGATTATAACCGAATAATCCTGGACTCGAATCGACAATGTTGACTTCTAGACCAACGAAAGTTTCAGGATGCGATGCCGCAACTGTTATTTGCGTGTCGGAACCAAATGCATCGCGGATGAGAGAAAGTGTTTCACGCACCAACAAGCCGTCGCCGGCATTCTCGGCACTGTACGCGTGAAGAACAAGCACCTTCAATTTCCCAACACCTTCCTATAAAGCGCAAGATGTGCGTCGACGCTTGCAGACCATGAAAATGATGACGACCAAGCCTTGCCATCCCTCGTCGCCGATGAGAGCCAATCTGCATCCGCCAAGGTCTCAGTGATCCCTTGCGAGATTGCATCAGCATCAACCGAATCCAGAATCTTCGACGGACCGGCAACCTCTGCGAGCGCACCACAGTTTGAAGTGAGTACCGGCGCTCCTGCAGCCATCGCCTCAAGCACGGGAAATCCGAATCCTTCATATCGACTCGGAAAAACAAAAAGAGCACATCGCTGCATTAGCGCCGCCCGATCGTCATCAGATACGAATCCAAGATAGATGACATCGGGACTGCTTTCGATTGTTGCCATCGCCTCGCTGAAGTTCCATGCAGGTTTACCTGCAATCACCAATGGCAAGCCATGCGCTCGTACATCCTTCGCCGCCACTGCGTTGACAAGGGCGGGGATATTTTTTCTCGGCTCGATGTTTCCAACGTAGAGCATGAAATCATCAGGGATACGCTCGGAAACTTCATTAGACAGTGCCACGGGTGACTCAAATAGACCCCACTCGATTCCGTGGGGAATAACTTGAATACTGTCGAGTGAAACATCAAATATTTCGGCGATATCCTTTGCACTCGATTGTGACACTGTCATCAATGCATCGGTCGAAGCAATGGCTCGGCGAACGCGCGTACGCCATATTTTCTCCTGAGCTGGGCCCCTCACGCCGCTGATCCACCTACTTGCGACTCCGTGCACAGTAACTACCGACGGAGTGTTAGTGGGCACCAACGGTCCGGTATCCGCCACATAGTGAAGAACATGAGCACTGTTTCTCTGCAGACCGACTCGAGTCTCGTCGATTATTGTACGTATGGCGTTATTAGAAAAAGGCATCGAAACGACTTCGACATCACGTGCCCTCAACCCCTCGGCAACCGTCCTCGCGTAGGTTGTGTTGCCTCCGACATGACGATCGAGAATACGCCCGGGCATCGAAACTCTCATCGCACGCCTCCGTATAGGTATTCCAACGCCTGTCGTTGGACCTCGGGCGAATGCACCGCAAGTGAGTCTTCGGTAGCAGCGCGTGCGGCATCTTGAAATTCCGGATCAGCGAAGAAGCGATCGACTGCATTGGCAGTCGACACCGGATCATTCTCCGTCGTCGCGAATCCTAGCCCTTCCAGGCAATCAATACCTCTCACCAGGACTGGTGTTCCAAGCGACGCGGCCTCCAACGGGGTAATCGGCGCACCTTCCCACTGTGCCGTATGCAGATATAGATCTGCCGAGGCTAGGTGGCGATGGACCTGATCATTCGGCAGCCAGCCGGTTACCGACACCCCAGCGTCAATCAACATCGCTCGCATATCGGAATCACCGTCTCCGACCCAAATCCATTGGATATTAGCCTTTGATGCACGAATAGTTTGCACCAGAAAACTTGGATCCTTTTGCTGCGAAATCCTGCCTACCATAACTACTTTCGGCGGCTCAGCCTGCATCGGCATCGTTATTGATGGGCGCGTCTTGTTAGGAACAACGTTAGGAATATATACAACTTCTGCGCGCGGACCCGCCACGCGAACAGCTGACGAGACTTCGAATGGACTAATAGCCGCTACAGTCTGTGCACGTTGCGTCAAAACAACCTCAGCCGCTAAATAGGCCGTCCGCAATAGGGGCCCGTAATCGCGTCGCAGAAACGCATAGGCATGTGGTGTGTACACGATTTTGGTATCAGATGGGAACATGATCGCCCGCACCAACCCAGCAAGGCTAGAGTGGAAATGGACGACTCGCGGCCGCGTTTTCTGTATATACGAACGGACGTAGAGCAGAAACGATGGCAGCGAACCGCTGTAACCTTCCATCGTCGCCGTCGAGTGTTCACCTATGTCGTGTGCAGATCGTGCACGAACCAGTACACGGTGGCTGAAGTCGGGTGAGTTTTCAATGTACCGCGAGATTGCTGACTGAACACCGCCACCATATGCTTCCGAAACATGCAGAACATCAATGGATTTGCGCTCAAGCGTCGAACCTAAATTGTTCACATCTGTTCCAAACTTTGTTCTCGGTCTTGTCGACTACTCAAGTTTCGTCCGTTCGACTGACACCCAACGATCCACACCGATATTTCTGTCTGCCTACGGCCGTCCCAAACCGCGATATATCCAGCCGGCCGTACGCCACTGCTCAGGCTTCAAGCAGTTCCGTCCGTCAATCAGTTTCTTCTGGCGCACAACAGAATTCAGCGACGACGGCTTGAGTTCCTTGAATTCCTTCCACTCGGTAAGCACGAGCACAACGTCTGCCCCCTCACAGGCCTCCAACGCCGATGTGCTGTAGGTGAGTGTGGGAAACAGTGAGCGCGAGTTGTCCATCGCCTTCGGGTCATACACATTCACCGCTGCGCCCTGAAGCTGAATCTGCCCTGCGACGTTCAATGCAGGTGAATCCCGCACGTCGTCTGAATCAGGTTTGAATGCCGCGCCGAGTACTGCGACCCGGGCACCAAGTAGAGACCCACATGCTTCTCTTGCAAGTTCAACCATTCGCGTCCGTCGGCGCATGTTGATGTTGTCCACCTCCCGAAGGAAAGTAAGGGCCTGGTCGGCACCCAACTCGCCGGCGCGAGCCATAAACGCACGGATGTCCTTCGGCAAGCATCCGCCGCCGAAGCCTATGCCTGCGTTCAAGAATTTTCGGCCAATACGGTCATCGTGACCGATGGCGTCGGCTAGCACAGTCACATCGGCGCCCGCGGCCTCACACACCTCAGCGATCGCGTTGATGAATGAAATCTTTGTGGCCAAAAACGCGTTGGCAGAAGCCTTTACCAACTCTGCGGTCGCCAAATCTGTCACGAGAAACGGGATTCGCTCCCCAAGCAACTGCGCATAAACTTCACGTGCCAATTCCTCGGCTCGTCCCCCCCTCGCACGATCCACTCCGAGCACCAGTCGATCCGGATGGAGTGTGTCCTTGACCGCGTACCCCTCGCGTAGGAATTCCGGGTTCCAAGCAACTTCAACTTCATCACCCGCAGGAGCCAACTTCCGAGCCATCGCCCCGAGTCGCTCCGCAGTACCTACTGGCACTGTCGACTTGCCGAAGATAACTGCGGGCTTTGTCAGTAACGGTGCCAAGGTTTCTACCACCGCATCCACGTACTTCATGTCAGCGGCGAACTCACCCTTTTTCTGAGGTGTTCCGACACCAAGAAAGTGCACATCGGCAAACTCGGCGGCTTCTTCGTAGGACGAAGTAAAACGAAGCCGACCAGCAGCGACGTTGCGCTTCAATATCTCCTCGAGTCCCGGTTCCCAGAATGGAACTTCTCCGGCCTCAAGCTTTTGCAACTTCGACTCGTCAACGTCGACGCCGAGCACCTCATGCCCCAACTCGGCCATACATGCTGCGTGCGTGGCCCCCAGATAACCGGTACCGAAGACTGTGATTCGCATGCTCTCGAATTTCCTTTACGTTGAGCCGACAAGTTGTGAGCGATCGATTTACTAAAATGGATTCTGCTGCGCTGACAGATTCGGACTTAGATTCCACTCGCGTTGGACATCAATCAGTACGCCCCATCACTGGCCGCTACCGCCTTCAGCGTTTTGGCTACGATCAAAATATCGCCCATCATTGACCAGTTGTCGACGTAGGAAAGATCAAGTCGCACAGTGTCTTCCCACGAGAGATCGGAGCGCCCACTTACCTGCCACAGTCCTGTAATTCCGGGCTTGACCAGTAGCCGTCGGCTCACCGTACCGTCATAGGCCTCCACCTCGCGCCGCAGCGGAGGTCGCGGTCCAACAACACTCATCTCACGACGCAGCACGTTCAGGAACTGTGGCAACTCGTCGATCGAGAATTTCCGCATGAAGCGCCCGACCGACGTGACCCGAGGGTCGTCTCGCATCTTAAACAGAACGCCGGCACCCTCATTGTTCTTCATCAGAGCGTCAACTTGCTTGTCTGCATTCTGAACCATTGAACGGAACTTCAACATCGGAAACGGCTTGCCGTCCAAGCCCATTCGCTCCGACCTGTACAGGACGGGACCTGGGCTGGTCAGCTTCACCGCCACTGCCGTAGCGAGCAACACAGGGCTGATCATGATCAAAATCATTGTGGCAAAGATGATGTCGAACGATGTCTTCGCGAACTTCTGCGCGCTGTGATAGCGCGGGCGTTCCACATGGATCAACGGAAGGCCTGCAACGGGCCGCATCGAAAGCCTGGGACCCGAGACATCCAGAATGCCCGGTGAGACGACAAGATCTACACGCTTGGACTCGAGATCCCATGCAAGCTTGCGCATTCCGTCTAACCCCAGGTGCTCGGTCGCGGTAACGGCGACGGTATCTGCACCGACCACGTCAAGTGCACGGGTGACGTCGTGTTCATCACCCAAGACCGGGATGCGTCGCCCTGCGACCGTGATCACATCGTGCATGTCGCTGTTGTGTCCCGGCGTGCAAACACCCACCACTCTGAATCCGTCAGCTGATCCGCGTTCGAAGTTCTCTGCCAGATTAATAACGGCACGACGATTTCCCACAACGAGGACCGAGGTTCTAAATTCACCGCGTGCACGGCGACGGGCAATGACTCGGCGCCAGAACCAGCGGTTAGCCATCAAAGCGATCATGCCGACGGGGAAAGCAAATGCCAGATAGAGGCGGGCGATGTCGATCTGAAGGAGCAGGCTGCCTATCGCGATCAAGCCGAAGAGTCGCACCGTGCTGACAAAGATTCGCCGATACTCTTCCGGTCCGCTCCCGATCACTCGGATCGACCTAGTTCGGAAGATACTGAGCGTTGCAATCCACGCGACAATCAATACGAGCGAGACGGCGGTGTAGCTGTAGTTTCCAACGCCGCTGGTACTGACCCCACCTGAGTTCACGCCGAAACGAAACCACTGAGCAAGAAATACCGCTGCGACAATAATTGCCGCGTCGCTGACAGCCAACCGTCGAACGTAAGCCGCTTGCCATCGATGTCGCGAAGACACCTCCGAATGAGCGTCAGGCGCCGTCGGTTGGACTTCCGGCACCACAACACGAGAGCTCGTGCGAGACCCTTCGCTTTCGTTGAGCGCTGTCACTTGTCAGCTCTCCTTCCTGGTCAGGAAATTTCCGAATCAACTACTCTTCTGAAAAGTGCTCGAAACAATCCGAAATTGCCTGACCACCAGACCCGACTCGAGCAAGTGCCCCGCACATCCGTTTCACACTGATTGATCGCGATCTGCGGCTGTCCGTTACGTACCATGCTGGATCTATTTCACCACCACCCTGCAGATGGATCAAATTCTACTAACAGCGCAGGTCGGCAGTGGTGACAGACGTAGATCACCGAGTTCGCCTAAAACGGCAGATCGTCAACCAAAGCTTTCGGTTCACGAGTCAGTCGATCACTGGATCGAGGCAACTTTCCACTTGACAGCAAATCTTGAGCAAATACCAGATCCCGCCCTCTTTGTCAGTCCGGCAACAGTGCGCCGATCAGTTGCCAGCTGCACAAACAGCGGAGATAAGTGCAGATCAAGACCTTTTCCGTCAGATCAACTGTAATCTCGTCCGCGCGAACCGGATACAGACCAAATCACCTGAGAAGTTTGCGACCTTTGTCCCGTTTCGATTTCTGCTCATTCGCGGGCGATATCTATGGCTACCCGGAAGCGAATAGGCCGATGCCGCAAAGCCCAAACCATACAACGGCAGAGATTTATACTGGACGATTGTCCATTTAACGCCTATATTATTTCGATCACACTAGTAACTGAATCTCACGATGTGAAATGGTAAGAACTTCAAGCACGTGCGCCGCACTGTTGTCAGCGTCCAAATCAAGACGAAATACCAGACAAATCACCTTTATCTGACACTGGGAGTTTGAGACACCTCGAGATCCATCGACTCTGAAATCTCCGGGCAACGCGCATTCGAGACTAGACCTCACTATGCAAACAATGCTGACCGAAAGTAACCACGATTTAGGACTTACGTCCCTAATGACGCATGTCTTTAAATGTGTAAGGGACACCGAGATTGACCTCAGGCCCCCTAACTTGGAGGCGCGGACTACAGCGCCGACAAACTTGATGGGATAGCGATCAGCCGGGCAAACGCCCACATCGCCAGAACGTGCGTCGTGCAAAATCGCGTATGGTCAAAATTCGGACATACACCCGAAGACTCCCCAACGAGGTCCGCAATCCGGTTCGTTGACCAGTCACGCTCGAATGGGACTCACACCTTGAAGATCAGCACTATCCGCGCTGAGTCGGGAATTGTTCCGCGGCTCACGGTCCGTTGGTTGATGATCGCAGCAGCCACAATATTTGCGTTCTGGCCAACGTGGAACAACCTGTGGCGCAGCACAGTCGATGGCACCGCGATTGGGTTCGTATTTGTACTGCCCCTGCTGTGTGTTGTTGCGGCCGTGGGCACAGACCTCAGGAGGGGCCCCGAACTCCCGATCCATGACCGGGAAACGGACAAGATCGTTGGCGGCATCGGCCTACTCGTCGCACTGGGTATGCAGGCTCTGCTGATGCCGCGATTCGGGGACAACTACGAGCTGATGCACATCGATGCGCTGGCGGCTTGGGTCTTTGTCTGGGGCGCAGCAGTTCTCATGTTCGGACTTCGCCCCGTCAATCGGTACTGGTTGATCTGGCTGACGCCCATGGTTTTGAGCCCGCTTTTCTACCGAACCCTGGCAATCGAACTGGGCGGTACTCGGTTCGACTACAGCGTCATCATGGTTGTTGTCGCATCCACGGCCACCACCATTGCCGTCAGTCGAAACTGGCGACGAGGTTTGGTTGCCTTCTTGATCTCCATCGCCCTCGGCACTGCCTTGGTGTACTACTTGTCGAACCAGTTTCCGACGGTTCCGCTATTTCTGGTTCAACTATTTCCTGCAGTCGGAACTGCGCTGCTGGTCGGCGCTATCTTCTATCTGTATCAACGCCGCGGCAAGTCGCTAAAACCTTTCGATCGTCCGCTCCGCAAGCCGTCAACCAAAACCAGCGACTGGACCATCCTCTTCGTGTTCGGCGTTGCAATACTGATCGCCCTCACACCGCTCCCCAATGCCGACGATATTCCGATTTCCCAAGGCCCACCGGCCACTGCGGATCCTCGATTGGTGGTACCGGCGGGGTGGAGCCAAATCTCCACTGAAGAGTTCGATTGGCCGCAGCGGTACTTCGGGCCTACATCCACGCTGACGCGACAAACAATCCGCGCCGATACGCCAAATCCAGCGTGGGACGCTCTCATGCGCCAGCGCACTGTACAAATGGATGTTCTGCAGGTCCGTCGCGCGGCTACTCTCTCTGTTTACCCGAGCAGCGCCACGTACGAGTTGCAGAACGCGCGTGTCAGCCCCACTGTGCAGGTCGAACTGACGCGCGGTGTCGTGGCCGAGATGTACACCATCGTCGACGATGCTCTCCTTCTCACCTGGAGCAATCTCAACTTCATCTGGACTCGTGGCGACGGTGCCGCACAACGCGTCAGTCTCATCACCGTCGACAATCACGAACCGGACGCCTATTTCCCGGAGCCGAGTCCGTCGATGGCCTCGAATGGAGGCAATAGTCTCGCTCTGCTCTTGCGAGGGAAAAGCTCAACCGAGGACAACGAATCGCAGTACAAAGACCTCGGGATGCTCGAGGCCTTGGGACGACACATCGTGGAGGCTCAACAATGGTGAATCTCGATCTCCTGGTGCACGGAGACAAAGCCTCCGACGCATTCAAAGCTGCTGCCCTCCATGATGCAGTGAACGGTCTGCGTGAGCGCAAACCGATTTCCTCTGCCTCGGTGGCGTTCTACCCCTGGCAGCGCAACGTCCTGTTCGCGCTCCTCGCGGTCGCAATCTTGTGCCTGATCTTTTTCCTCACTCCCACTCTGATCACGCTCACTCTGCTGTGCACCCTCGGATATGTCTGGACGATGGTTGATCGGCTCATTCTCTTCATGCGAGGCCTGGATGCGTCGGCCATCATGACCATCAGTGATGAGGTGGCACTTGCTCTTACCGATGACGAACTGCCGCTATATACGATCCTGGTGCCCGCCTACAACGAACCAGAGGTTGTCGGTGATCTGATCGCAGCTATGCGTGCCATCGACTACCCGAAGGAAAAACTCCAAGTTCTCCTCCTTCTCGAGGAAGACGACATGATCACCATCGAAGCCGCTGAATTGGCCGGCGTCGACAAAGTAGTCAGCATCTTGAAAGTCCCAGCGGCGGATCCACGCACCAAACCGAAGGCCTGTAACTACGGACTTCACTTTTCTACGGGTGAGATCATCACGATCTACGACGCTGAGGACTCGCCAGATCCACTTCAATTGCGCCGAGTAGTAGCAACTTTCGCTCAGGTGCCGGCAAATACCGCATGTGTCCAGGCGAAACTCGCCTTTCACAACGGCACACAAAATCTGCTGACGGCATGGTTCACCGCTGACTACGCCCTGTGGTTCAACTTCATCTTGCCCGGCCTCATGCGAAGCAACTCCCCCATTCCCCTGGGTGGGACATCAAATCATTTGCGACGCAGCGTGCTTGACGACATTGGCGCCTGGGATCCATTCAACGTCACAGAGGACGCCGATCTCGGTGTGCGGATCGCTGAAAGCGGCTACCGCACCGCCGTCCTCAACTCGACAACGCTTGAAGAGGCGAACAGCGACACCATCAACTGGATCCGTCAGCGATCCCGTTGGTACAAGGGTTACTTGCAGACTTGGCTGGTTCACATGCGCCAGCCGGTGAAGCTGTGGCGCGGGATTGGGACCGTCGGGTTCTTGCGATTTACCATCCTGATGGCGGGAACGCCGGTGGTTGCCGCACTGAACACGATCTTCTGGCTTCTGAGCCTGGGCTGGATACTCGGCCAACCCGCGATAATCCAGCAGATTTTCCCCAGCTACGTGTACTTCCCGGCCCTCGCGTCGCTCGTCTTTGGAAACGCCGCCGTGATGTACATGAATCTTGTTGCGTGCCGCGAGACGCGGAATGCCGCCCTGTTGATTGCGTGCCTGACCGCGCCACTGTATTGGGTGCTGATGAGCATCGCAGCGATCAAGGGCACCTACCAATTGATTATGAACCCGTCCTACTGGGAGAAAACGTTTCATGGTCTGAGCAACTGATTCTTCCGACCGCACGCACACAAACAACTCCGCCCGGGACGATGTCCCGGGCGGAGTTGTTTATCTCAGTAGGTAAGTTGCGGGTCCGGTTGGCGAAGACGCTCCTCCAGCCATATTCGCAATTCCGGTCCGTACTCTTTACGTCCCAGTGCATGGTCAAGTGAGGCTCGTAGGAATCCACCCGGGTTTCCGAGATCATGACGCGATCCCCGGTGCACCACAACGTGGACGGGATGACCCTCACTGATCATCAAGGCAATCGCGTCGGTCAACTGCAACTCACCGCCCTTCCCCGGTTTGATGGAGCGCAGGGCGTCAAAGATCTTGCGATCCAATAGATACCGGCCAACAGCAGCTAAAGTTGAGGGCGCACTGTGCGTATCCGGCTTCTCCACCATGCCAACGACCTTGAGAACGTCAGGGTTGTCGGAATCTGGCTCCACGTCAAAAATTCCGTATGCACTGACTTCATGTCGCGGCACGTCGAATGCGCAGAGAACAGATCCTCCGCGCTCCTCCCTGACCCTCGACATGGCCTCGAGCACCCCACCGGGATGCACTAGATCGTCCGGAAGCAGAACCGCGATGGCGTCCTCGTCGGCGCCGAGAACCGATTCCGCCAGGCCGACGGCGTGCCCCAAACCGAGAGGAGACTCCTGAACAACAGGTTCCACCGAGATCAACCCCGGCGCCTTTCGGACCCGCTCCAGGAGATGATGTTTTCCCGCATCCTGCAATCTGTTTTCGAGCACAACATCTTCCAGGAAATGCGCCATGACACCCGCTTTTCCGGGCGCCGTGACGATAACCAAACGTTCCACTCCCGCGGCAGCAGCCTCACTGGCGACCAATTCAATCCCCGGTGTATCTACCACCGGCAGAAGCTCTTTGGGAACCGTTTTGGTGGCCGGCAAGAAACGAGTGCCAAGCCCAGCTGCCGGCACCACCGCAGTCTTGATCGAGGATGATCGCACTGTAGTCATCATTTACCTTTCCTGATGCAGACTCATTCATCTACACGCCGCTGATGTTTCATCTACACGCCACTGATGCCGCGCGGATCTCTTCGATGAGTGCCTATCGGATTCTGAGCTGCACGTTGCAAACTACTGCGAAACGTCAGTTTTGCAATACATTACACCGGCTCCGCTTCATGAAGGAAGCTACACAATTCCCCAAAAAGCCGCCGAAAGAACTAGTGCCCCTGGGACCTTAGTCCCAGGGGCACTATTAGAATTCAGAGCTTCTCAGCCCCATTCGGCTTCAGCCGCGACAACTCCATATAGCGGGTCGTCGTAACCGATATCCATGGTGCATTCCGTCGGACGAGGATCCGGCACAAAGGCCCACAGCAACGCCCCGGCGGTGCCTGCTGTCTTCTGACCCGCAATCTTGTCGCCGATGTGTGTCGCCCGAGTTGCGAGAGGCTCACAGCTACCGGCCAATTCACCGATTTCGGCCACCAACAGCGGTTTTCCGGCCGCAGTGGCCTGGGTAATGCGACGCGCCAGTCCATTCCACTGGTCACCGGGAAGAGCAACACCATCAGCGCCGTAATCGTGGTACTGAACAACGTCGACGTAGGGCGACTCGCTGACGTACTGGTAATCGTCACCGCCGGTGCCACATTGGCCGCCGCCGAGAAGCCCAGCCGTAATCAAGGTCTTGGGATCGAGCGCCCGCACTTCTGCACCAGCCGCGTCGTAGAACGAGCGCAGAATCTGCGCTGTGTCGGACGGGCACGTCCTGGTCCACCAATTGCACGCCGTGTCGGTGCATAGGCTCGGTTCAGGTTCTCCCACCAATTCCCAAGCCGCCAGCGACGGAGAGTCTTTCCACCTGGCGACTGCTATATGCATCCAGTCTTGAAAGCTGATCAGCGACTTCGCAGCATTGGCGTCGAAGTCTTTCCAACCATCGACGTACCAGCTACGTTCCTTGAAAGTTTCGTTCTCGCAGGCTCCGTCCTGCGGCGAGAGGACGGGCAGAATCATCTGGTTGTGGTCCTCGGCTGCAGCGAATACCGCGTCCATAGGTCCAAAATCCAGCTCACCCGTGAATTTGTTGATCGCCAAGGCCTGAAACAGATTGAAACGCGTCAGAGACTTTGCCGGCAACGATCCAAAATAGTCGTCGAGATCGACCATCGCACCGCAACCCCAGTTCACCCCCCAATCGGTGGCGAGCTGATAGGCATTGAAACCTGTTGGAAACCAATCTTGTCCGTCGAGTTTCAATCCATCGACGGTGGCGGTGACGCGGGCTCCCTGTTGCGGGGCCGCATCCACCGTGCGTGCGGCCACGCCACTCACGGTGAGAACAGTAGCGGCACTGACAAGAACTGCGGCCACTCGACGCCAGACAGACGTTGGAGGTTTCATTTTTTTCACTCTCGGAGACATGTTTACCCATCGCTCGAACGCAGCATCCCCCCGCGTCCAAAGTGTCCCATAAATCCGGAGTTTTAGCCTCCCTCTTGCTTATTGCCCGTCAGCCGATACAGCCGCCAGTTTGGCGGTACCGTTCCCCCGTCGTTCTCCACTTCGATGACCAACGCACCAATTCCACCGGAGCCTGTTTCGTACATGGTCGGATACCGTCGATTAATGGCGTCAGCCACTCCGCGCTCCTCGTTGGGAACGGTCAATATGTACTCAACTCCGGACTCCGACGGGTTGTTCAATATCTTCACGAAATCGGTGTCGGAGGTAATCACAAACTGTTTCGGATTATCAGACGCAGTGATGACACCGAAGGCCAAGACCGTATCGGTCAGCACCGATCCATCAGGCAGATCGAGGTCATCGAGATAGTCGGCTATCCTGCGTTCTGCTCCGAAGGTCCGCAGAATCGCCTGTTCGGCGGCATCCTGGCGGCCTGGAATGACCACACTCGCAAGCGAGTGTTCCAAGGACGCCAGTCGCGGGCTTCCCATTGCGACAAAGGTGACCGCAGTTGACCCGAGCAGTAGCACCAGCGAAACAACGAGCATGATCGACGGACCGGAGTATTTCGGCTGATCACGGACCAACTCGGGACTGGCGGCATGCCCAGGCCTACGCGACACAACGGGCCGCTCGCGTGGTGAGATCAACACTGCCAACACAAAACACAGCGGGACGACAGCAAGATAGAAGCGCAGAAACGGAAACGTCGAGCCCATCATGTAGAGCAGGGTCTGTGCACCGAGCACTGAGCCGAACAGCACGATCGGGACGATTACTTCGGGATCGCGCCGCCGCCACGCCAAGACAATTGCCGCGGCCGCTAGCACCGGGAACGCCGGACCGAGTACCGCTATCTCCGTGAGCGAGAAAGCCAGCCGACTCAACGGTGTATCGGCAGCACCACCGGCCTGCTCGATAATCGCACTGTTGCCGTACACCGACGAAAACTGTTGAAACGCTTGCCCTGTGATCAACCAGCTCGAGGCAGACCAGGCAAGAAATGCGATAAGCCCCGGAAGCAACACAACGGTCGCGTCAATCGCCGCTGCCCACGACCGATGAAACTTGTCGTCAGCGTCAGCCTTCGGAAATCTAATCCAACTGACCACGAACACGAGCACCACCGCAACGAACATGGGTGCAAGGGCGTCGTACCGAGTCAGATAGGCCAGTGCGAGCGCCAAACCGGCTGCGATCAACTCGTGCGCATCGTCGTTGCGCATCCATCGGATGAGGCGGCGAACAGCCCAGATAACGAAGAAGAGATACAGCGCCTCACTCATGCCGTTGGCCGCGTACATGAGAATCATGGGATTGAGAGCAAACAACACAGTGACCATGATCGTCACCCATCGAGCGCACCCACGATCACGTGCGATACCTCGAATCTGTATGACCGCTCCGGCCATGAAAAGCGCCGACGTCACAGATGCAGTGATGTTCCAGCGCAACAACTCCGGAAACCAGTGCCCCAACAGACCCATCGGAATCTGTGCAACTGCGGTCAATGGAGTGAAGACGAATCCGATTGCTGCAAAGTGCGGATCGCGGCTCCACAACATTGCAGATACTGCAGCAACCCGACTCATTGCATCAGTGAAGATGAATTTGATCTCCGCGTTCAGCCACACACCAAGGGCGATGTACACCACGGCCACCGCGGTATAGACCCCCCAAGGCAGTCGTTGACGTTCTTCCTCAATGGGGCCGGCAGAGTCCAACGTTCGTGACTCCGCCGGTGCGGCGACAATCATTGTGAACGGCGCCTGAAGAACAGCACGCCACCCACAGAAATAACTACTAGTGCTGCGGTGCCTGCTGCGATCAAACCGATTGTGGTAGAGCTGATGCCGCTATCGTCGTCGCTGGTTTTCGCCCCACTTACCGGTGCAAGATTGACGCTGATGTCGAATGGATCGACATCGCGAGGAGCAACAAGGACATCACCAGCGAGCCTTCCAAACCGTGCCGGATCACCTTCCAGCCAGTTCAGCATGTTGTCGACATCTACCGCGTCACCGTTAGAGGTAACAACAACGATTTCGTGGTTGGGAACCACCGCAACCTGCATGCTGCCGTATGGCGCATTGAACTGAAGACCGCGCAACCGCAGCAAGCCTTGATCGGCGGTTTCCATCGGCAGGTCGAGATCCACGCCATCCGGGAGCTTTCCGTCTGCAGCGACCAGCACCGCCGGCAACGGACTGGAAGCCGCATCGACAAACGACTGAACTCGCGGCTGCAACGGCAAGTAGCTCAGCCGCTGCATCTGAACCAGAACACGTTGAGCCCGAACAGTATCGGCAAAATCTCCGCGCGTGGTCCCCACTTCTACGATCGGCAGCATCGACTGCGGCAATGACTGGAAGCCCCCGGGATTTGCCGGTTCAGCGACGTTTGAGCTGATCGTGCTTTCCGGATCAATCGTCAGCGTCGATCCGTTGCTGCTCCCACATTGAAAATCGCCGGAAACATCCAGCGCAGCCGTCACGTTCATCTCCCGCGTCACCAACTCGTCGGGGATCGTGAATTCGATGTCGAAGCGACCACTGTTATCCACTGCCCGACTGTCGAGACGCTGATCCCCCACGCTGAAAGACAACTGAGCGCTTCGCGTACTCGGCATCGGAACATAGGTACCGATCATGCGCACGGTCACGTTCTTCATTGCTCGGCCCAATTGGGACTGAGTGAACGGCACCTCAACCTGGACGTGCTCGAGCCCTGACGACGTCAAAGATCCGAGCCGTAAGTCGCCGACAGGAACAACGTCGCGAGAGATTTCCGCGACTGCCTTCGCCGATGCCGTCAGTGCTTGGCTTGCGGCCCAGAAACCATTGAAGTTTGCCGCGAGCAGATTAACCTGCGGGACAAGCGATCTGTCGTCACCGGTCAAACGCAGGACAGGGTATCCACTGGGTCCGGCGGCGAGGTCGATTCCACCCTCACCCTCGGCACCAACCAGAATGTTCCGCTCGAACAGACCTGGGACGGAGTCTGGGAGCGACTGCCCGGCGGGCAACTCGGCGAGAACCACTGCGTCTGGTTGACTGCCATAGCGATTCACTATCGACGCACTCAGAAGCAGCGCGGCGGTCTGTTGTGCCTGTGACCTACTGTTCGCGAGATAGATCGTGGCCTTACGCAGAATCGGCGGAAAGAAGTTCGAGACCGTCGACGGCTGCGCTTCGGTGCCGTCGTAGACGATCGACGTGTTTCGCAGCGCGAGTGGTTGGTAGTTGCTTCTGTCGTAGCAACGATCATCTACGGGGACGAGGTGCCCGATCATCGAAACGGCGATGCTCCGATCTATGACAGCCAGACCGGCAAGCGGTATCGAAATCGGCAATCCCTGACCGACTTGAGCAGCATCGAATTCCACCCGTGAGATGGGGCGGCCGTCAGCACTTACTTCGATCCACCCTCGGCTGAAATCGATAGGTGCCGTAACTGTCCCGATCAGAGCAGTTGCAGTGAGTCCGTCAGGTACCGGTAGTGAAACGGTCAGCGGCTCGTCATTCGCCGAGAACACCACATCAGTTCCCCGGCCAAGTTCCTTCAGAGAGATCGCGCCGACGTTGGCTTCGGCGACATTAGTTTCAGCAGCCTTGTCGACCACCTGCGCCCCGGCAATTGTGTTGCACGCAAAGACTATGCAGAAAGCAACCGCCAGCGTGGTCATCACTTTGCGACGCAGCCCGGCCAAACTGGGGACCATCAACAAACTCTCCTCGGGATCGAGCTCACGAACACGAACGATGCTTCAAGGGCAGAAGAGTTATGACCGTCCCACCCAACGATCACGCGATCGGGTTGATTTCAACAAACAGACCATAACCGCCAATTAGTACGGTGGCTAATTATCCCGAGCAATGAGATTTCGCGTCTGCGCCAAAGATAGGAGTTAGGTCCCGAGAGAATGCGCTGAACGTCACACCATCTGGACGGTATGTATATTCACGGCGAGTTCACCAGCGCCGCAGAAGAATTGAGCAATTGTTATCACACCGCTAACCAGAGAAACCTTGAACTTTCGGGATCTACAGTAGATACGAGCACACCGCAACGGCCGGCAACGGCTGGCAACGGCTCTCGTACCGTTGAGCCAAGATCAACGAGACATCGACAACGACCTGGGATACATCACATTGCTATATTTTCCGATAACCGGAACATTGCCTTGGTCAACTCGAAGTCCAGAAGCCGAAATCACTCGGGCATCCAGTTACCCTGCAGCGAGGCAAATTTCGGACGACTTGGGGAGATAGGTTTAACGCAAAGGCAATCACAACGGCTGTACCTGCTCAACTCATCGCGAACGGCACGCTCGAAATAGTTTGATCGGATTGGAGAAGCGCTCTCGTCGACATGGTCATCTACGCAACCAGATTGACCACAACTGCCGAGCGACACCAACACGCAACCTCACCAACGGAGCCGCCGCATTGGCGGCACCAGGCAAGCTCGACAAGGACGCGCAGGAATTAGCTACACATTCGGAAGCGCCGCGTCGAGAGTAGGTCCGAGCGATCGGGAATAGGTGGCGGTCATGTGTGTGCGGTCACGATAGACCATCACATCACCGATAACCGGAGAGCACGGATCGCGCGGGCAGATCGCTGCAGTGACGTCAACGACCTTCACAGGCGCGATTTCTGCCGCCTCGAGTTGCGCTAGCCCTCGTGTTCCGAAAGCGCTCGCACGGTCTGTCGCACAGAGATTCGGGGAATCCAGATGGCCAGCGAGGCAGTCAGCAGGGTCGACTCCGGACGCAGGCGTGTCCCGGAGTACGAACACGGGAATTCCAATGCTAGTTACCTTGGTCCACGCCGAAGCCATCCCCGCTACCATCGCCGCATGATTGTCGACCGCACCCGAAACCTGATAGTCGATATTCGAAGTGAAGACCGCTGCCGGTTTGATCTGTTCAATCTCCGACATAACATGTGCGTTCCACTCCGAGCATATCGGTGCAGGTGCGCCTCGGTTGATCACAGTGGCATCGATGAGCGCGCACGATGACTTCGTGAAGGTGATCAGGCGCCAACCTCGTTGCTGAGCAACGTACTCCATCGCATCTACCCAGTGTGAAGCATGCGAGTCGCCTATCAAGGCGACGGTTGTCTCCGAATCGAGGTTGCCGAACTCGCACGCGACAGGCTCGGATGACGCGAAGCCCTGCTGGCATCCCCTGGCATACACCGGCGGATTGTCGTCCGCCGCAACAAGAGGGCTCGGTGAAATTGCTTGGCCAGCAGTCAGACTGTCGAAACCCGGTTGTCCGATTCGTTGGGCACCGAAGTCGACTGGGCTGCTCGCGCTCGTATATACCGGGCGTGGGGCGGACCTCTCAGCGAGTAGTCCAGCGCCCGCCACGGCACCGCCAGCGACAAGCGCCACGACGATGCCTAAAGCTCCGATCTGAAGGGAACTTTTCGTGGAAAGGCTTCGACGCGTATGAATGGGCACCTCAACGAAGTAATACGACAATGCCGCTGGAATCACAGAGAGAAGGACAAGTAGGACGCCCATAGTCACTGACAGATCACTGATTCCGCCGGTTACGAGGTACCCACCGATTACAAGCACAGGCCAGTGCCATAGGTATAGCGAGTAGGACATCGCGCCGATTTTCTGTACAACGACATTGCGACAAACCCGAACCGGCCCTGCGTCCTGCGCGGCGGGACCGGCCGCAATAATGACTGCCACCGCCAATGTTGGAATCAGCGCGATCCAGCCGGGAAACGGAACAGAAGGCGGAAGCAGCATCGCCGTCGCCAACACCACAGCGACACCGGACCATGCCGCGACGACAGCAAGCATGCGAGGAAGTCGACCCCACGTCGCCATCGTCATCGCAACGATGCCGCCAAGCGCAAGCTCCCATATGCGTGTAGTCGTGACGAAGTACGAAGGGCCCGGGGCAACTGGTGTTCGCAGAACAGACCAGCCGAACGAGACGACGAATGCCACGACTAGCAAACCGAGCACGAGCTTGGTTGCGGAAACTTCCCTGAACCGTCGGACCACAAGGCCGAGGCCGACAATGACCACTGGCCACA
Source organism: Rhodococcus sp. AD45-ID (assembly GCF_003023755.1). Taxonomy (NCBI): domain Bacteria; kingdom Bacillati; phylum Actinomycetota; class Actinomycetes; order Mycobacteriales; family Nocardiaceae; genus Rhodococcus; species Rhodococcus sp. AD45-ID. The sequence goes on from NZ_PYHL01000001.1 coordinate 1,477,833, forward strand.
CAAGGTAATACTGCTCCTCCACCGAGAGAGACCAGAAATGCTGGACAGCACTCGGAGCCGCATCTTGGGCGAGGTAATTTGTCGATCCTGATGCAAGCAACCAGTTGACGACGTACGCGCCGGCTGCCGCGATCTCTTGGCCAGTACTCCACCAACGCGTCGGTGGAAGGATAAGCCACGTTGCGATACCCGTCACCACAAGAGTAAGGGCACTTGCCGGTATCAAACGTCGCGCTCGCCGAGCATAGAACTTGGCGATCGATACGGTGCCGGTATTCATAAGTTCCCGGTGCAGAATTCCGGTCATGAGAAAGCCAGATATTACGAAGAAGACATCGACGCCAATGAAACCGCCCGGTAACCACGGGACACCAGCGTGCCAGACAAGTACGAAGAGGACCGCAATCGCACGCATGCCCTCAATGTCCGGCCGAAAGTTCGGCTTCGGTGTCGACTCCTTATCGTGCCTACTTCCGCGCCAGGACTTTTGCAGCAGTGAAGAAACCACGAAAATTTACCCCTCAATGACCGGCCCTCAATTACGGTTCGAGGGACTAACGAAATATAGCCGCTGAATGGACAATCCGCCTTGTCGAAGAATCCGCAATGGACTTTAGCCCTACCGAACAAGGGACAGATAGCCCATTTACAACCTACTGAAGTGGTGAGTTCTGATGTAACTCGAACTATCCGGAGCACGGCCCGAAACAACGACCCGTGCTCGCGGCCCGACACAACCGTAGATCGGCTTTCGCATCGCAGCGCACTCCACTCTTCGGGATCCGTGTGCGTGACGCCGCTGTGTATCTCTATCGAAACGAACAGACTCGCCGCTATGCTCGCCAACTTGGATTCCGTGAATCACAGTCCGGCGCGCTTGTGACATATTCCTGGTAGATGCAAAGAAAACTGCCACTCGCCTCACTGAACTACTCCCCTCCGAGGGCTGGGGGTGAGGAGGCGCAGCACCAATCCCGAGTGTCGACGAATCACCCCACCTCCAAGGCCACCTCAGCTTACGATCCGAGAACGGTCAATCAATCACTCACGAAGATTGAAGATCGGGCGTATCCCAGGAACTGCTCAGATCACCTAGTTCAAGAGAATGGCATCAGCTAGCTCAGGTGCCAGCCCCTTCGAGTACTGGGGGGTGATGTGGACGGTATCCCGCCGCATGGTTGTGGATCCGACGAACATCGGGCAGATGCCTTCCGTGGTGCAAAACCACGACTGTGTGTCAACGTACTTGGCACCCGTCTGCGCAGCAGCGGCCATCTCCGCTTCTGCTGCCGACCGCCAGAGTGGTTGGACGGTGCTCACGCAGGTGGCCGGGCCGCCAGTGCGCTTTACGCACGTTTGCGGGTTCTTGCCGGCGGGTGCCGGGGACAGGACGACAACCTTTGCGCCGGTCGCTGCATACGACCGATATGCAGCGACTGCGCCAGCCTGCCATTCTTGCGTTGCTTGCTCGCCCTCGGCGCCTGACTCGAGATACTTCATCAGTCCCTCGTTGCCTGACGCGATAACGACGTCGGGCTTGAGTTCTGCGATTCGTTGTGGGACCCAGTCGTGGTGCGTATTGCAGTCGGCGTTGGGTACGCCATCATTCGTCACTTTGACCTCGACCGCCGGGCACGCTGCACGAGTCAGACCGACAATCTTGTATCCCAGAGGAACGAGCGCTTCACGTATCCCCGACAGCCACGTGATGGAAATCGAATCGCCTACGACAACTGCAAGCTTATTGCCGGACCCATAGGTGCAGTAGGTCGGATTCCCAGCCTCGGTGTGCCCGCAGTCATCCGAGTCTTCCGGCGGCTTTGCGTTCGCAATATCATCCAATGAAGGGCTCAAGTCGGCAGGCCATTGGGATACCCTGAGTGCGTCGCTTATGTCTTTCGCCCGACCAGTCAACTCAACTGCCGTCGCAGAACTATCCGACGTTGATGGGACGGCGGATACGTAGGCAGCGCTCACGACTGGCGGCACGAGGGCGACCGCCATGAGTCCTGCAGCGACCAATGCGAGCGTACCAATTCCAATGCTCTGATTGGTCTCGCTCAATTTCACGGTGGGCAAACGCCAGCGAGACATATCTAGGAATGAACGATCATTCCGCTCCGCTCCCGTCTCCAACCACTTCGAGGCCCGAATCGGGTTCTCAAAAAAGTGATAGGAGGCGATCGAGAATCCGAACATCAGGAAAAGTGCTGCAATGTAGTAGTAAGTTCCGCTATCCATCAGGGCAGCAAGCAGGATAATCACCGGCCAATGCCACAAGTAAAGCGAGTACGAGATGTCACCGATATAGGTGCTCACTCGATTTGTCAGCACCTGCAGATATTTCTGCGAGCCTCCAACACCAGCGCATATTATCAATGCCGCGCCCAGCACGGGAACTGCCGCCCAGGGAGCGGGGAACCCGCCACCAGTTTCGGTGATCGCGAAAGCTCCGACTCCGATCATAATCAATCCCGCCCACGCAATAAATGGACGGAGTCGATCAGGGATCCCTTCGAAATACGCGATCGTGATGGCCAACAACGCCCCAACACCCAGCTCCCACACCCTGGTCAGAGTGGAGAAGTACGCCCATGTCGGATTGGTCGCCGTGTCTAGAACTGAATAGGTGAACGATGCCAGGACGACGGCGCCCATGGCACCACCCGCGAGCGCGATCCGGGCCCGACCTGTCCAGGCCATTCGTGTTGCCACGACTGCAATCACGAAGATGACTGCGGGCCACACGAAGTAAAACTGTTCCTCGACGCTCAGCGACCAGTAGTGCTGCAGCGGAGACACAGGACCCGATGCGGTGAAATAGTCGGTGCCTTCGATTCCGAAGCGCCAGTTCGAGACGAAAAAGAATGCCGCGACACTGTCCAGGGCAGTCGATCTGAAACCCGATCGCCCGTAGACGAAATACGCGGCCGCGACTGTCACGACCAAGACGAGGGTTGCGGCGGGCAGAATTCGCCGGACACGTCGACGGTAGAAGCTCGAGAACGAAATGCTCCCCGTTTTCTCTACGGTATGCATCAACGATCCGGTGATTAAGAACCCCGAGATCACAAAGAAGACATCGACGCCGATAAACCCGCCGCGCGGCCAATCGAAGAGATGCGACAGCACCACAAGCATGACAGCGACCATGCGTAGGCCTTGGATGTCGAGACGTTGGTGTGCCTTTGCCCCCTGGCCACCCCTATGTCGCTGACCGCGCTTCTTCCTCGCCACTAGTGCAGTAACCACTAAATCGACCCCTCATAAATGGCCCTCGGAATGTTGGAGGGATTGACGGAAATATAGCTGTCAACCGGTCGGTTTGTCTGTTCGTAAAATTCACAATGGACCTTGGTCCGCCGAATAGAGGACGGAGCGCTTCCACCCAGAATTTCTCATTGTGTGACGCCCATCGCTACATTTTTTGTATTGGGTGTGGCAATGACCGCGTGGGAAAGCCAGGCAAACCCGACGAGTATCAGGTGTGCATCGTTGCTCCAAAGAAGCGCGAAACCAGCACCATCCAGGAACGCGCGGGCGTAGCGACTCTTCGCGCGCAGGAATTGACACGGGAGACAGCAGGCCTGACAGAAACGTCCACCACACGATTCAGAAGTGCAGTAGCGGAGAATCGCACGGGTTTCACCCTCGTGATTCTCCAGAAGATACTTAGCCCCAACGACTTTGGTCGTATATAAGTCCGCATGCGACCGCCGCTACGGCAAGCAGACACAGTCCAATAACAAGCAGAGTTTCCAGCCGGCCTGTGGGATCCATGCGGGGATCGATGCGCAAGAGTTTTCGTCCAGATCGAGAGCTTTTCGTCACTCAGGAATCGTCTCACTTCGACCGACTCACGGGGTGGTGCAAAAGGCTCGAAACACTACGACCATCCGCCCCAGAATTACTCACTTTGTACCGCGCATTGCTTCACAAATTCGCGCTGATTCAACCCACGATCGTCAATAACGGAAACGACAGGGCAACCCGGCGGCTGCAGCATCCCCCGATGCAGCGCCCTTCGAGCCGCGGATAGGAATGAAGACGAGGTCTCCAAGCTAGCATTTTGTAACTAGCCGAATGCGCGTCTTGCACGGAAAAGTTGCCCACCTGTCGCAGAACGGACTACATCACACCAAGAAATCGCCACGCTCTCTGGTGTACGGACCCACACTCAGGCAATATGTCCGTTATGAGCGGTTTCTCTCGATGGGTCGAGCGTCAACTAGAACTTCGCCCTGACCAAGACATCTCCGATGCTGCGCGTGCGCTACAGATCCGACCGTCCGAGTTGAAACGGTGGCTCGGATCGAAGCGCCCGCCCACTCAGGAGACGATGCGCTTGGCCAGTCGCGTCTTCAATGCCCCCATCCGGGAGATCCTGATCGCTGCGGAGTACCTGACAGTCGAAGAGGCCTCACCCGACGGACTACCGACGTCGGAGCTCAGTACGCAAGAACTGTTGGCGGAGCTTTCCCGACGCGAAGACTCCACAGTCAAGATCCTGAGCCGCACGGCCGACAACGCAAGTAATGGCTGGTGAGACTCCTCTAACCGGGTGTCGCCCCGGCGAATACTTGCGCAGGCCCACCATCTGTAGCTGTCATCGTGACCGAATCCCCCGCCTGCAGCCATACGGCCTCTCCACCTGAGATTTCCATCTGGTGATCGCCCGCCCGGATCTTCACCCGCCCCGCTGTACACAGCACCACCGCAGGACCATCTCCGCCGAGAGCTACTTCGAGGTTCCCGTCCAGTTCCCATCGCCGAAGAACGAACTCTGGGACGGGAGCCGGGTAGATGTATTCGCTTCCACGGTCGCTCGGCTCCGGATCGAGAACATCCACCGGGATCGGAGTGAAGTCGAGGATGCTCGACAATTCGTCCACATCGATGTGCTTGGTTGTCAGTCCACCACGGAGAACGTTGTCTGAATTGGCCATGATCTCGACAGCGCTTCCACTGAGATACGCGTGAAGGTTCCCTGCCGGCAGAAAGAGGCCTTCCCCCGGCGCCAAGGACACCCGATTGAGCAAGAGCGACATGAGCACCCCTGGATCTCCGGGATAGCGGCGAGCCAGGTCGAGTGCGGTCGACAACTCTGCCTCGAACCGGTCGACGGCCCGTCCTCCCGAGTCCAGCAGCGCGGTTGCCCTCTCGATCACCTCGAGCGCCAACCGATCGTGATGTTCGCGTGAGCTACGCATCCAACGAAGCGCCACCGCCTTCAATTCCGCTGGGCACGGATTGGCCGCCAGCGATGCGATGTCGTCGGCCACACCCGAAAGGTCCAACGCGGTCAGCAGCGTCACCGTCGAACTAATGTCGCGAAAGCCTGCCAGAGCTTCGAATCTTTTTAGTGCAACAACAAGTTCCGGCTTGTGCCGGCTGTCGCGATAGTTGCGATAACTGGCCGCGAGATCAATGCCGGCAGCATTTTCGCGAGCAAATCCCGCCTCGGCTTGTGCACTGGTGGGATGAGCTTGCAGAGACAACGGCTTTTCTGCTGCCAGGATTTTCAGCAGAAACGGCAACGTTCCGTCGTAGGCCTCGGCGCACTGCGCGCCCAATTGCGTCTGAGGATCTTCGCGGATCCTGTCGATCAGAGTGATCGAACCGGATGGTTCCCCCACTGCCGAGGGTGCTGATTCGTGCGCACCGAACCACAGTTCTGCTTCTGGTGTGGGCGACGGAGATGGCCGTCCGGCCAATTCTGCGAGGGTGCGGCGCGAACCCCAGTCGTAGGATTTGATCACTCCGGTGATCAGTTCCATCGCACACCTCCCCACATAGCAAGAATCCTCCCGCGTGAAGGATCGGCGCGCTCAGACTCGCACAAAGGCCAACACAAGGGAAAACAGCAACCACACTCGCGCACTACGTCCACCAGACTCACGGACCAAAGTCCCGCACGCCTCGCTGAAATTTCCTACGCCGCAATGAAATCGATCACCAATTCTGCGATCAACGAAATTCGAGATCCTCGACTACATGCTCGGAATACTGAGCAACTGTCATCCCCCGGTCTTGTGCGCGGGCAGCCAAAGCCTGCATGGCAGAGTCGAAGTCGACCTGATCGAGTTCGGCAACCACTCCAGCGGCCTGTTCGATTGCGATGTAGGACGCCAGAATATGTTGTGCCGCAATGGTTGCCGCTCCAGACCGTACGTCAACATCGGACATCGACAGTGCAATTGAGGCCAGATCAGCCAGCGACTGGCCAAACGCGTTATCCCGGGGGCGAGAATTCCACGGATCGGTCGTGAACACAGCAAAGTGCACCGAGAGGCCGCTCGGTAAGCCTCAGCGGAAATACGCGGCAGGCGCCGAGTCCGGAGCGCGCCGCGGCTTGCGCAAACGCATGCCATCTGGGGCCGACAATCTCGAAGTCGTCGATCACGACCACCGACCCCGTCAATGCGCTCAGCACTACAGGGTTGCGGTGCACCAGGTTGTGGTGCGGTTCAAACCCCTCCTCGACGGATTCGCAGACGATCTCGACGCCGATTCAATCCGTGGCCCGCAGTCCCCCAAGCGGATTTTTCAATCGCTTTCGCCTCCCCCGTCCAAGAGTCGGAGTCGGCGATGAACCACGCCACCTGCCACCTCCCAAATCGCCTGCAGTACCACTTTTGCCGGACAATCACCGGTGGGTTCACTCAAGTGCTCTCGAAGCTGCGGCTCGCGATGACAAGCGTGGCAGAGCGGCCGGCGCTCTGCGCGACGCAATCGGGGCGCGAGTCGACGTCGAACGTGCGGTGGGCGTCGTTATGAACCAAAACGATTGTGACGCTTCGGTTGCATTTCGTGAATTGGAAACCCGATCCGCCGCAAATTCGGACAATATACTGATGTAGTCCGTCAGATACACGCGTCCATTGATGACGGGCCGGCCTGAGTAACCAGTTGAGCGGGGTAGGCATGAAGGAGCGCTCTGAAGACAACGTCCTCGACAGAGCACTGGGCGAGGACATCGATCCCGGCGAGCTCATCGAGAAACTCGACGCGCTCGTCACCGCATTGTCCGATGTCGCCGCACGCGTAGGTCCAGGCAGCGCAACCGATGCTCTCTTGGAACGCATATGCGTACGCACTGTGGAGACAATTTCCGGAGCCGACATGGCCGGGGTGACTCTTCTCTCCGAATCCGGGGTCCCCCGGACCGCAGCGAGCACCGACAAAGCAGTCCTGGATGTCGACTTCGAACAGTACATATCCGGGGAAGGCCCGTGTCTCGAGGCCGCGCGGACGCGATCAGTCGTGCGCGCTACTGTCGCGGATTCCGAAGTGCGATGGCCCACCTTCACAGCAAATCTGCGCGGAGCGGGAGTACAGAGTTTCCTGTCCGCCCCCATCTGGATCTACGACCGGCACGCTGGAGCACTCAACATCTACAGCCGTGGCGCCCACGGATTCAGCGAAGTGGACGCGTTGATCCTGCGTGTGTACACAACCTCGATCGAGGGTTTATTGCGCGTGTCGAGGGAAATCGAGTTCGCGAAACACGAAATCGCGGGTCTCAACACAGCGATGAAGTCCCGGGCAACCATCGAACAGGCCAAAGGAATCCTGATGGCAATACACGGGTTCGGTTCCGAAGCGGCGTTCGACGTCCTCGTCAAGGAGTCGCAACGAAAGCAGCAGAAGCTGCATGTCATTGCCGAGGAGATTGTCGAGCGCGCCAAAGCCACAGGGTGAATTTGGACAAAACAAACCAAGGGTACGACTTGCGTCACTTTGCCGAACCATTGGTTTATAACGAATTACACCTGGGTATGCCTCTGTCTGTGGAGCGAAGTAACTATAACCTCGCTTACCCGATTTCAGACCCTACGACACGACCCAGGAGCATAGCCAGTGACAACCTTGCCGACTGATCTGCACGCGGGATCGACAATCCCCACACTCGCCTGTATTCGAGTGCGCGCCGCAGCCGACCAACTCAGCACCCTACGTGGAATGACCTGCAACATCGCCTACAACCACGGGTTCGACGTCGACGGCGTAGCCGACCTCGAATTGGCCATCGACGAAGCAGCCAGCATGCTGATCGCGCTGGCAGCACCAGGTACAGACATCACCTGCACTTTCACAGCCCCGGAGAACGCGCTCCGTATCGCAGTGTCGGCAATCTCGACCGCAGAACAGCCCGCCGGCAAAAGCTCGTTCAGCTGGTTTGTACTCGAGTCGCTCACCGACCACGCCGAACTCGACGTTGTGCGCCAAGGCGCAATTGCCTACATAGGGACCGACGACGCTCCCCGGCGTGATGCAACTAACGCCGCTACCGTGACGGTAACCCTGCAAAAGAACCTTCTTCAGCGCCCCGAGTAACACGTATCGGATGGGTTCTCCACCCGACATCCCGCCTTCGATAACACGCCGAGCGTAAAAAAATCCGCAACATCGCCTATGACGCGCAAACCCCTCAGACACAACTCCACAGCAGGTCAGAGCCACTATTAGGTGAATCGCACTCGTGAGTCGATGTCCTGATTGTCGATACTCGTCAAGGTTTTGTGGAAGTTATCGAAGACAGAAAAAGAAGAGCATGGCAGGATCAAGGGTGAGACCGAACTCTCGATGGGAGGGCTCGGCTCGATGGATCCAGGAGAATTTGGTTATGGCTCAGGGCAGTGTCAAGTGGTTCAACGGTGAAAAGGGCTTCGGATTCATCGAGCAGGAAGGTGGCGGACCGGATGTGTTCGTTCACTACTCGGAGATCCAGGGCAGCGGCTACAAGTCCCTCGACGAGGGCCAGAAGGTCGAGTTCGAGATCGGACAGGGCCAGAAGGGCCCCCAGGCTCAGAACGTTCGCGCCATCTGAGTTCGATCCCCGTCTGACTTCAGACTGAAAAGGCTGGAAGCCCGCACAAGCTGCAGGCATCCAGCCTTTTCTCATGTGTAATCCCGGTCGTCATTTCGTTGCGCGAATGATCACCAGTTGCTCGGTATCCTGATCGGCCGTAATCAACCCGCGCGATTCCAGCATCATCCGGCGCCCAGTCATCACCGGGCCGAACGGAACCGACGCACGCGCCGACACTTCGACAAGCATCCCGAATTCCTCCAGTATCGCCGCGGTTTTGTCGACTCCACAGAGCGCAGACTGGAGCAACAGCAGCGTCCCGCCCGGAGCCACGTGATCTGGCGCGTTCGCCGCGATTCGGTCCAGCACGCTACGTCCGTCTTTTCCCGCGTCCCAGGCACGCGCGATGCCCGCCGTCGGCAGCGCGTCGTCCAGTGCAGGGACATACGGCGGATTCGAGATAATCAGATCGAACAACTCGCTGCCCACCGCATCCGTCAGGTCACCGCGGCGTGCGTCGACGCGTTTTCGATTGACCACAGCATTGAGCCATGTGTTGACCTGCGCGCGCCGGGAGATATCAACCGCTACGACGTGCCCCGCACCGGCGCGCCTCGCGGCAACGGACAGAGCGCCGGTTCCGCAGCACAGATCAAGCACCCTGCTTCTGGCCGTCAACGGCTCGAACAGCAGCGCGTCGCTCAGCAGGGATGTGTCGTGCTGCGGTGGATACACGCCTGGTAACCGCACGATCATGATCGACTCCTCAGTGGGATGGTCAGCGTGAAGTCTTCAATTCGTCGCTGAAGTCGGCTACCCGACGAGGCACATGTTCACACCACCGAAGGACGCGCCAGGCGAGATGGCTTACCCACTTCCTCACTGCTCCAAACTCGATCGAGACATGTTTCACACAAACATCTTTCGCCTCGCGGGCGGATCGCGGGAAGGGCGCGGATAATTGCGGCCATATGGTTTCCTTGAAAGTCCGCGCCGGAAGAAACACGGCGTGACGCATGGGTGAGGAAAGGATCGTCGCTATGACCATCGACCAGGTTCTTGTAGTAGTCCCCGCCCACAACGAAGCGATCGACCTCCCGCACTGCATCGACGCACTGCTCGAGGCCACGCGTCGGATCGATGTTCCCGTTCGGATTGTCACGGTCCTGGACAGCTGCTCCGACCGATCGAGTGAAGTGATCCCGAGCGGCATCGACGTCATTCGAGCACAGCACCACAATGTCGGAAAATCTCGTGCCACCGGATTCTCGACGTTCGGCACCGACAGTCGCACTGCGTTCGCGTCGACGTGGTTTGCCACCACCGACGCGGATTCGGTTGTCGGCCCGACATGGCTTGCGCGGCAACTCGAGTACGCGCAGAGCGCGGACGTTGTTGCCGGAACAGTGCGCATCGCCGACTGGGATGATCAACCGTCGTCCGTCCAGCAGCTTTACGAACAGCGGTATCACGCGCATCCGATAGGTCGCCACGGGCACATCCACGGCGCAAATCTCGGCATCCGAGCCGACAAGTATTGGAGCGTAGGAGGATTCTCCCATCTCGAGGAAGGTGAGGACGTCGATCTGGTTCGCCGTCTCAGCGAGGACGGTGCCAGGATCGCGTGGGCGCAGGACATTGCAGTCACAACCTCAGCTCGCACGGATGGACGGACACCAGGCGGTTTTGCCGGGCATTTACGAGAACTCGGCACCGAGACAGTGGATGTGGCGCGATGACACGACTACAAACGCGTCTGAAAGAAACCGACCTCTACCTGCCACTGCCGGGCAGCGGCGCAACGGCAGCACGATGGAATGCCCTCGCCGAACTCTCTCGCGACAATGTCGTGCTCGGCCGAATGGCGGAGGCGCACACCGACGCGGTTGCGATACTGGCGGAACTGGACGGGCCGGAACCCGAACCTGGACAACTGTGGGGCGTGTGGGCAGCTGAACCACCGCAGCCCGTGGTGAATGCCTCGGAGCACGTGGGCATCTGGACGCTCACCGGACGTAAGTTGTGGTGCTCGGGGGCAAATATCTGCACGCACGCTCTGGTCACCGCACTGATCGACGGCACACCGTCGCTGTTTGCCGTCGAACTCGGGTTGCCCGGCGTGCATCCGGTCCCCGGTTCGTGGAAAGCGGTCGGCATGGCCGAAAGTGATTCCAGTGCAGTGGACTTCGACGGCGTCCCGGCAATTCCCGTCGGGAACATCGGAGATTATCTGACCCGGCCGGGTTTCTGGCACGGGGCTATCGGTGTGGCGGCCTGCTGGTACGGCGCCGCCTGCGGTGTCGCTGATTCACTGAGGAACAAGGCAGCGCATTCCGAAGACCCTTACATCCTGGCCCATTTCGGGGCTGTTGATGCCGCGTTGACCGCCGCTCGCTACACCCTCGACGCCGCCGCAGCCGACATCGACGACGATCCTCTCGACAAGAACGGAAGGGCACAACAGCGAGCACTGGCAGCCCGATCGATCGTGGAACGGGCAGCTACCGAAACCCTCGATCGAGTCGGGCGAGCTCTGGGAGCAGCACCCCTATGCCTGGACGGCGACCATGCTGCCCGCGTTGCCGATCTCACCGTCTACCTTCGGCAAAGTCATGCCGAGAAGGATCTCGCTCAGCTCGGCCGCCTGACAGCACAAGGATCATCGACGTGGTGAACTCGAAACTGTTCGCGCAGAAGCCCGTCGACGACGGCGGCACACCGGAATCCGTGTGGCAGCAGTGGCAGCGACCGTTCCCAGAGCTCGATCTCTCGTCATGTACGCGTCTGGTCATCGTGGCCCCTCATCCGGATGACGAGATTCTGGGCCTCGGCGGAACAGCGCTGATGGCGACGCGTTCGGGCATCGACGTTCAGATCATCTCCGTCACCGACGGCGGCGCTTCACACCCCGGTTCTCCCACCCTCACGAGACCTGAGCTCGAACAGCGTCGACGGGTCGAGTCTGTCCGAGCGGCAGAGGAACTCGGTACCCCCGTCCCGGTCCGGTTGATGTTGCCTGACGGAGACATCCGCACGCACAGCAACGAGCTAGCCGAGCGACTCCACGAGATTCTCGCCGAAGCACCGGATGGAACCTGGTGCGCCTCGACCTGGCGCGGCGACGGCCATCCCGACCACGAGGCAACGGGAACTGCGGCAGCGCAGGCGTGCGCCGACACCGGTGCTCGCCTGATCGAGTACCCCGTCTGGACGTGGCATTGGGCAACTCCGGAACACCCGAGCGTTCCGTGGGATCGCCTGCACACCATCACCCTGCCTGCCGATGTGCGTCAAGCAAAAACCTCTGCGGTGCAACAGTTCACCACCCAGATTTTGCCGCTCTCCGATCATCCCGCCGACCAACCGATACTCCCGCCACACGCCCTGACCCGGCTGCTGCGCACCTATGAGACCGTATTCGTATGAGTGATCCGCAACTTCCACCCGACTACTTCGACAAGATGTACGCAGCTCAGTCGGATCCGTGGGACTTCGAAACACGCTGGTACGAAAAAAGAAAATACGCACTCACCACCGCAATGCTGCCCAAGCCCCGATACCGCTCCGCCTTCGAACCCGGATGTTCCATCGGGGTCCTCACCAAAATGTTGGCGGATCGTTGCGACGCGGTGATCGCCACCGACATCGTGCCGTCAGCGCTCGAAACTGCCCGTCGACGACTCGCGGGGCACAACGTCGAGTTCAGGGAATGGGCCCTGGGCGACGACACTTGGCCGGACGCCACCTTCGACCTCATCGTGCTCAGCGAGATCGGCTACTACCTCAGCGTCGAGAGACTCACCGAGGCGATGGAGCGAACCGTCGAACACCTCGAACCCGGTGGCACGCTGGTGTGCGCCCATTGGCGTCACATCGTGCCCGAGTATCCGCAGGCCGGCGACGGCGTTCACTCGCTGGTGCGGCAGACTCCCGGCCTCGCGCAGCTGGCGACGTATCAGGACGAAGATGTCGTGATCGACGTACTGGTCAAGGACTCACGGCCTCCGCAGTCTGTGGCCAGGGCAGAGGGCCTCGTCTGACGCCGGAGCTTTCAACGAACCTTCTGCGGCACCGAAACCGCGCTGTCAGCCGCATTGCGGGCCAAGGCAACGGTGGCCGCGATCATCGCAACGACGGCAAGTGCAAGAACCGCGGCCACCTTACGATCCGCATCGAGGTATTCGCCGAGAACCACAAACCCGAGCAACGACGCGATTACCGGCTCCATGATCGTTGTCGCCGGCAGCGACGCTTGTAGATCCCCCGCTTGAAAAGCTGACTGCTGCACCGAAGTCGCGACCGCTGCAACCGCAACAAGTGCATAGAACTCGAAGGACGTAAGAACGGCTGAAGGTCCGAGCGTCACAAGGTGCACAACACCTTTGGTGAGCACTGCAGCAACTCCGAACAGTGAGCCGCCTGCAATTCCGAGGAGCAATGCCCTCGCCGATCCCGTGCGTCGATGTGCTCCGAAAAGACACAGCGCGACGAACGGCAGCCCGATCAGCGTGATCATGACCCAATGGTGCGTTTCCGCTCGCGGTTGCCCCGGCCGCGGATCACCGACGATGATCAGCACCGCCACCGACGTGGTGAGCGCCGCCGCCCACAACCACTCCCGCGCGCTGATCGTGCGCCCACTGAATCTTGCGCCGAGTGGGAGCGCAAACAGCAGGGACAACACCAGAAGCGGCTGCACCAGAAGCAGCGATCCCAAGCCGAGCGCGGCAGCCTGAAGTGCGTAACCCACCATCCCGACGATCGTGCCCAGCCACCAGATCGGGCTGTGCACGAGCGTCGTGATCGGTCCGAGTGCACCGATGGAATCATCCGGGACCACTGCTGCGGTGCGCTGGCGAACTACTGTGCCGATCGCGATGCAGACCGCTGCACCGATGGCAAACAACACTGCGAGGAAAGTGTGGGACACCTCGTCAGCCTCGCACAGGATCAGTACTTCTTGCTCGGCGCCAACTCGGAATCGAGTGCAAGATCGGTATCGGCCTGCAGTTCACCGACCTCGGACTTGAGAATCCTCATCGACCGCCCCAGCCCGCGGGCCGCGTCCGGCAGCTTCTTGGAACCGAACAACACCAGCAGCACTACCGCGACGATGGCCCAGTGGGTCGGGCTGAGCGCGCCCATCAGGCGGGTTCCTTACCCTCGGGGTACACCGCGTCGACCTCTACCTCGACCAGCCAGCCGGCAACCGGCAGTCCGGCAACTTCAAGCGCGAAGCGAGTGGGGCGAGCGCTGTTTCGTTCGATCGGCGCGATGGGTGCCGCAGTTCCCATCGGAACCAACTCCGTCTCACCGGAGTCGAGGTTCGTGTTGGCAAAGAACTGACGGTAAGCGCGGTTCCAGCCGGTGTAATCGGCCTTGTCCGAGCCCGGAGCGTTGTCGAGGAAGACGCGCATCGTGACTACGTCCTCGAGTGTCAGTCCCTGAGCTTCGAGATTGTCACGAATCTTCTTGAGCACGTTGATGCCCTGAGCCTCGGTGACTGTCACCCCGGCAGGCAGCACGCCGCCGGAGAACTGCGAGTCGATGTACGACTCGGGAGATCCTTCTGGTGCGGCTTTGTTTCCGGCCGACGGTCCGATGCCACTGGTCTTGTAAACCGCTGTATCAGCGCCGATGGCCACACCCTGTGCGATCATCGGATTGGCCTGTCCGGCTTCGAGAACCGACCTCGAGATGAAGGAACTGGTGGCGGTTTCCGCCTCTGCCGTTTCGGACGAGCACGCGGTCGCGGTGCCGAGCAGCACGGACGCGGCAAACGCTGCGGCAACAACTTTGGTGGTACGAGATTTCATGGTGACTCCTCGGAAGTGGTGATGGGTAGTTGGTGCTAGGCGCCCTGCGCGACGCGCTGGTGCAGGTGGGTGACAACGTCCTGCGCCGACGTGAAAGCGCCGTGCTGCCAGGCAATTGCGTTGGAGAGGTGATCACCGGCAAAGTAGATGCGGTCGACGGGCTCGAGCAGTTTCGTGTATTCGGGAGTTGCCATGCCGCCGTGCGAATCTCCCGCTCCGGCCCATGATGCCCAGGCCGACTCCGAGTACTTGGTACGACGCCAGCTGCCCGAGAAGGAGGACGAGATATCGCGGGTGTACTTCTCGCCGTGGATCTCCGAGCCTTCGGCGATGGCCTTGGCGAGGCGCTGCTTGTGCGTCAAGGATTCGAAAGCCTGCTGACGCTTACCCGAACTGTAGTACGCGACAACAATTCCGCGGTCGGAGTTGTAATGGTCGTAGGGGAACATGATCTGCGAGATATCGCGGTCTGTGTTGGATGCGCCGCCGTAGATCCGGTCTTCGGTCTCCCACCAACGACGCGAGTACTCGATGCCGAGCTTGCCGGACGACGACGGCTTTGCTCCCTCCAGAGCGAGGAGGATGTCGGAGGGCAGGTTGTTGTTCAGGCGCTTGATCAGGTGCGGCGGAATGGTGCAGATGGCGTAGTCGGCGGTGATCGACTTGGCCTTGCCGTCCACGACGTAGTCGACGGTGACTCCTTCGGGAACGTTCTTCATTCCGCTGACCTCGGCACCGAACTCGATGTTCTCCATGCCGATCTTGTCCTGGAACTTGTAGTAGATCCGGTCCATCCCGCCGACGGGGGTCATCATGGTCATGGCCTGGTCGTAGCCGAACTCGAAGGAGAATGCGCGTCCGATGCCGCCCTGGATGACATCGCTCATCCCGAAGGGCTCGATCTCGGTGCCGAAATTCAAACCGGCACCCGGTTCGACGGAGTGCCCGCGGCGCGACGACCCCACGTAGCGTCCGTCACTGCCCAGATCGCCGAAGTCCTTGAGGAACGACGACAGCGCTTCCTTGTCTTCCTTCGTGAGAACCTCGTCGAGAGCGCCTTGGTTGGTGGCCTTCTGCAGCAGCTCGGACATGTAACCGTAGGTGTCGGCCTTGGCTGCGCGGTACGTGATCGACTGATTGGCAAGGGGCTTGCTGCCGGTGTAGTTCACAAACGTGTTGGCATTCTGGTTGCCGAACATCTGCAGCTCGACGCCCAACTCGCGGCAGTAGTCGATGGTGTTGTGATTCTGCGGGATTCGGGTGGCACCCAGGTTGTAGAAGTGACCCTCGGAGAACGTGCAGGTCTGGGTCTCGCCGTTGAGATCCGTCTCCTCCGTCCCGTTACGAATCGACCACACTCGTCCACCCGGACGAGTGCGGGCTTCGAGGACGGTGACCTTGTATCCGGCCTTCTGCAGCTCGTACGCCGAGCACAGACCGGCCGGGCCACCGCCCAGAATGACAACAGAATGACTGCCCTTGACCTGTCCGATCAGGTCACCCGCTGCCGGTGCCTGAAAACGTCGCGGCGACGCCGATGCTGCCGGCGCCAAACCGATGGACCCCATGGCTCCCAGTGCCAGGCCCGCGCCGCCGGTGAGTCCCAGACTGCGCATGAAAGATCTACGTGTGTACGACATTCAAGCTCCCAAGTGTGCGCCCGGCGACCCGGGTTGTTGGTGTGGAAACAACAATGGCTCGGCGATGGGTCGAGAACTTGTCGTGCAGGAAACAGTCCGTGGGAATCGAGTGAGAATCAACCGCCGCACCGACAGGTGCTCTCTCAGCCGGGTGCGATCAGGGGACTCACGTAGGAAACTTCTCCGTTACAGAAGTGCACTAGCGTCCCGCGCATGTCCGCACTCACCGAGGCCATCGCGCGATCGTTCACCACGCGCGAGAAGCAACCACCCGCGCGCTCACCGCTGCGCGCACTCGGGCGTCGACAACTCTCGGGCGCCGAAGTACTGGCGCAGTCGGTGGCAACCACAGCACCGGCTGTCTCGATGGTTGTGCTGCCGGTCACCATGCTGACACACGGTCACCTTCTGAGCGGGATGATCACGATCATCATCGCGACCGTGCTGGTCACCTTGATCGCGTTCTGCATCTCCCAATTCACCAGACGGATGGCAGCATCGGGCGGACTTCACAGTTTTGCCTTTCGCGGACTCGGTACCCGGGCCGCCATCACCACCGGTATAGCCATACTCGTCAAATACGTCGGCAGCGCAGTGATGACCCTGTATCACGGTGGGCTGGCGGTCATTACGCTGCTCGGTTTTGCCGGCGTACGCGTACACGGCACATTTCAGCTGATCGCCCTGTACACCGTGCTCGCCGCACTCATCCTTGCGTGCCTGCTCCGGAGCGTCAGATTTGCAGCACTCGCAATCCTCGTGGCCGAAAGCTGTTCCCTGCTCTTCATAGTCGCGCTCATGCTGATCGGCGGAGATCAGCACGCACAGATCATTCCGTCCACGTCCGGCCACGGACTACTGATCACCGCACTCGCCGCACTCTTTGCGCTCGCCGGATTCGAGAGCGCCGCCTTCTTCGGCCCCGAAGCCCGCCGCCCACTGGTAACCGTGACGCGCACAGTCCTTTTCACTCCGATGATCTGCGGTGGCCTCTTCATCTTTGCCGGCTGGGCCGCCTGGACCGGACGCAGCGACACCCTCGTCAACGCCTATCTGCACGGAACCTCGACCGGCGTCAGCCCAGCCGTGGTGATCGCACTCAACATCGGAATGGGCTGCTCGTGGCTGGCGTCGTCGATGGCGTCGTCGAACGCCGCGTCGCGCCTGCTCTACTCATTTGGTGTGGAGCGCCTACTCCCCCGCGCTTTTGCGCACGTACACAGCGCCTTCCGCACCCCGAGTGTCGCGTTGAGCGTTGTTGTTGCCGCCGTACTGTTCGGCGGTGGCACCTTCGCCGTGATCGGACGAGGTGTGTTCTTCGAAGATCTGCGCCTCACGGTGCGGGCAGCCGTCATTGTCGCCTACGCGCTGGTCGCGATCAGTTCCGTCGTATTCCTCACGCGCATCGGCGAAGACACACCCCGCGTGCTTGCCGCAGCATCCTGTGGCAGTGGTGCGGGCGCAGTTGTCCTCGGATACCTGGTGTACGCGAACATCGTTGATCACACGTACATCGCACCGATCGCAGTGCTGGTGATACTCAGTTCGGGCACACTGTGGCAGTTCTATCTCCGTCGTCGCAGCCCTCAAAGCCTCCTGCACATCGGCGCCTTCGACCAGCCCGAAACCGAGGACGTACTTCCCGGCGCGGGAGTTTTCGGCACCGACGCCGCCGGCAATATCGTGCTGGTAGGCGAATCCGCTGTCGGTCCGCGCTGATGGTCGGTCGACCGCGAGATCTCGGTGGACATGAACCGAGAGCAGTCCAGCGCGCATTGGCATTGCTCGAATCCGCAGCGCAACTCGGTTCCGGCGCCACCGCCAAGGACATTGCGGCGCTGGCCGGCATTCCTCCTGCGACCGCCTACCGGTTGCTCAACATCCTTGTCGCCGACGGCTACCTGGTCCGGATCGCGGATCTCTCCGGATTTGCACTCGGTCGACGCACCCGCGAATTGGCCGGAGCTGCTGCCGAACCCACCCCCGTGGACAACTCCGTACTGCTCGAAGAACTACGCGAACAAGTGCGCTACGGCGTATATCTCGCGTCGTACGACAAGGGAAAGGTCCGGCTGATCGACCGCGACCCCGATCACGAACTCAGCGGTGAGCGCACTCTCGTGAGCGCGCTGCATGCCTCCGCAATCGGAAAACTGTTGTTATCTTCGCGGCCCGAACTGGCAGCCTCGCCGCTCAAGAGGATCACCGCGCACACCATCACCGACGCCGACCACCTCGAACTCGAACTCTCCCGCATCAGACGCGGTGAGCCGGCACGGGAGGTCGACGAGATTCGCATCGGCCGCTCAGCGCTCGCCGTGCCGATCAGCGACGGCCAGAACGGTGTTGTGGGCTCGCTTGCCGCTATCGGCCCGACGGGCAGATTGTCCACCGAGGACACCGGACTGGAAGCTTTGCTCCGCGACTATGCCGGCAGGATGGTCTCTCCATCGTTGTGCCGAGCTAGCTGATCATCACAGCCCGAAGATTCGTTTCACGAAACCGAGGTGTTCGTCTGCCCACCCGATGAGTCCGAGCGTCTGATCCAGATTCTGCGGCGGAGTCCGCACCAGCGTGTCCCGTCTGACGAGGCGATCAAAATCGACCGTCGGGGAATCGAACTGCACACCCGCGCCGGCCATGATGTTCATGAGCTCTTGGGCCAGAACCCCATAGGCCACCGTGGTCGGATGAACGCCGTCCAGAGAGAACAATCCACCCGACGCTCGGCCGCCCATACCGTCCGCGGCCAGGAATCGTGAATCCGGCACGGGTGCAAGATCAGTCAATGCCTTGGGCAGTGGGTACGGCGTCCACCACGACGGTCTTGCGTTGACGTCGTCGACATACCGCCTCGATGCGACGCGCTCGAGTAGCCCCGCGACGTCGAAGAGGTGCCAGTCCTTGCCCACCCGGCGTGCGCTCGCCACAGCCCGCTCGATCCCCGTGTTGTACAGGTCGATCGCAGTATCAACCGCCCACGCCTGCGCTCCCGTGATGTGCTGATCGCGTCGTGGATCGAAGTCTGCGTCACGCACCCACGGCCGGGCGTAGTACGGAAAGTACCGTGACCCTGTCTCGACTTTGCCACCCAACCCCCGCGCGATCGGGGCGATCGTCACGTGCGGCACTGTGCACAGGATGACGTGCTGCGCATTGATCTTTCGGATAGCGGCAAGCACCTCGGCGTACTCCTGGGCAAAGTGATCGGGCTGCCACACTGTGTAATCCCGTTTGCCATCCGGGTCCCGAAACTTGTTGCCACTCCACTGCACTCGCAGGTCGGTCACGGTCCGCAGCGCATTGTTCGCTCCGAGAAACACGACCAAGGTTTCGATGCACTCCTTGCCCAGTTCGGCCGCCGCGTCGAACACCGTCATCTTCTTCTCTGCATCGGACCCACGCGGCAGCACTCGCAATGCCGTCCGCTCGCCGTTGTTCTCGACAATCTGGCTGAGCAGATCGTCGTGTGGTTGATGCAGTGCCGCTTCACAACTCGCAGCGGTTTTCGTCAGAGCGTCGCGCACATCCCACCCATACACCGACAAGTTGTGATTGATCGCCGAGAACGTCGGCGCGACGCTACCCGGGCCACGCTCCCAATAGTCCTCGACCTGATCCATGAATCCACGTGCCGCGAACAATGCCAGCGGAATCTCCCACACGTCCGTCGAAGTTCCAAAGCGCTCTTCCAGTGTGCGCAGCAACAATTCGATGTTCAGCGGTAGCCCACCCGGGCCGCCGTAACGCGGGAATCGGAAGCTATCGAACCAGCCGAGTTGCCACGCGATGATCGACGGATACGACAGGTCGGTATTGAAGACAGCCCCACTCTGAAATCCTTGTGAGAGAGAATCTCCGATCACCACCAAACGGTGGCCGACCGGCCCGGCGGCCGGAACTACCGGAATGCCTAGTGTGGAATCAAATTTCGGAACACGAGGACCTGCTGCCGCAGCCTCGACCACATCGGCCGGAGTGTCGGACGGCAATTCCATGGCCGATCACTTCTCGGTCTCGGGATCGGTTTCCGTTTCGATCGACCTGGCCAGCTCGGCAGACCAGTCCTGATCGCGGATTTCGAAATCAGCGCGGTCGCGTCGGGCGATGGCTTTACCCCAGATAATGGCGATAGGTACGGCGCAGGCCACCCAGAGGATCAGTCCGCCGACAACAATCCACCACATAACCTGCAATTATGCCCGGTTTGGGGGAGATTCCCCATAGCTGACGTCTATCTGCCTGCTATCGCCGTCCGAAACGATTCCCGCGCCTGCGATTGCCCGCCAAAAACCATCCTCGTGCGGCAATACCGAACGCCACGAATGAGAACAGATCCGACACGGTGAGGCCGTTCTCCGGAGTCAGCGACCACAACACTTGCCCTTCGAGCGGGCCGTTGAGGAGCAGCCACATCAGCGCGGCAAACGCGGTGGCGATCGCGCTGATCCGCGAAGGCTTGACCAAACACACCGTGCTGGTCACAAACAGCAGGTTCATGAAGACCATGCCGTAGAACAACGCGGTCATACGTGCGGACTTCCGTCAGCCGCGGTTGAAGTTCAGGTACGCCTTCGACGGCGTCGGACCGCGCTGGCCCTGGTACTTGGAACCGGCCTCGGAACTTCCGTACGGGAACTCTGCAGCGCTCGACAGCTTGAGCAGACAGAGCTGACCGATCTTCATTCCCGGCCACAGCGTGATCGGGAGATTCGCAACGTTCGACAGTTCCAACGTGATGTGGCCACTGAATCCCGGATCGATGAAACCAGCAGTCGAGTGCGTCAGCAGACCCAGACGACCCAAGCTCGACTTACCTTCCAAGCGGCCGGCAAGGTCGTTGGGCAGCGAGCACACTTCGAGCGTCGAACCGAGGACAAACTCACCGGGGTGCAGCACAAAAGGCTCACCCTCCGCGGGCTCCACCAGGCTCGTCAGCTCGTCCTGGCGCTGCGCCGGGTCGATGTGCGTGTATCGCGTGTTGTTGAAAACCCGAAACAAACCGTCCAGGCGCACGTCGACGCTCGACGGTTGAACCATCGAATCGTCGAACGGGTCGATTCCCAGGCGTCCAACGGCAATTTCGGCACGGATGTCACGATCGGAGAGCAGCACACGTAGAGGCTACCGGTTCACCACTTCAGCGCAGACCAATCACCAGGCAGATCACACAATGCTGTGACGAACAGCTCGGGTTCTTGTGTCGCGAGAAATCGAGCGTGAGCACTAGTAGCCGGGCGGGGCTCCCACACATCGGAAATGGCGTCTGATAACCTTCGGAAAGCACGTTGATCGGGGGCGAAAAACCCTCCGACCGGCTGCGACGCCGATGTAGTTCAATGGTAGAACATCAGCTTCCCAAGCTGAATACGCGGGTTCGATTCCCGTCATCGGCTCCATCTATGAATCGGGACCAATCGTTCCTCTGCGAACCGTCGCCGCCACGCACTAGCCGGCATCAGATTCGCCTGCACACCACGATTTTTCGAGCTCAGAATGCCGCGCAGTCGGTCGGACTCGATTTGCTCTGACACAGGTGAGAAATCGAGAGCTTTCGAATCGCAATCAGGCTATATCTTCCCTCCACGTCAGCGAAACATTACGGTTAGCCGTAAGGCAGGACTTTCGACCCTAGAATGCAATGTCAAAATTCCCATTCTGGTACCGAGAGACAGTCCGTCTGCTTCAGTCCGCATCACCAATATTCATAAATACAGCAGCATGAGGTATGGATATGGGAGATGCGGCGCCGAGCGGACCAATCGCGGTAATACATGTTGCTACCGATTCACCAGGAAAGAGATATGACACCACCGAGTCCGACAGACGCAACAAGTTCCGATAATGCAAGCGACGACGGCGCGGGTCAACGCGAGCAGACGATCGCGGATTCTGCCGAACGCCCCATTCGCGACCCGTTCGCTGCGATCAACGAGGTGTATACGGATCCCGCGCTTGTCGCCGTCTTCGAAGGGCTGCGTGCCGCTGTCAGCGGCGAGCAATCGCACGTGTGGTCGGCGCTCAACGACAGTGCTCGGTTGCGCGCTGTCTACGACACCGGACTACTCGCGCCCGGACCACATCCCGAAGTCGATCAGATCGTCGGACTGACCATCGACGCGGTCGGGATCCCGAACGCTGCACTGAACATGATCACCGACGTCGAGCAAGTCAACGCCGCGATCGCCTCCCGCTCAGGCGACACCGGGGAACAACGTACCCATCCCCTCCCCGACTCGCTCTGCGTCTACACAGTCGTGAGCGGTTCCCCACTCATAATCGACGACATCGCCGACCACCCGGTACTCAGGGATCATTCGGCCGCCCAAAGCGGCGTAGTGGGCGCTTACATCGGCATCCCGATCATCGACGACGCAGGTCATCCCGTAGGGACGCTGTGCGCGTGGGACAGCCAACCGCATCATTGGTCGAGTGGTGAGGTCCAGATCATGACCGACCTTGCCGACGTCGTCCAAAATGTAATCTTCGACAAATAAAAATACCGCTGCCGAGTATCTTTCGATTGCTGACTGTGACGCCGAGTCGCATTCAAACCAAGCGCGAGTTGCTACGGCAAATATCGTTAGGCCCCCTATAGAATGCGATTAATGGTGAATGTACGAATTGTCTGATTAATTCGGGATTGTCGTGGATGGAGTGGGAATTGCCGCAATTGTTGGAGGTCGAGACTTCGACCGCCCCCGGAGGCGCCCCACCTACTTCTTCGAATTCTCGTAAAAAATTCGGGCAGCTCATTCGGACCGATCCGCTGAGCACCATCGTCAGTGTTTCCATCGATGTGTTGTCGGCGACGATCGCGGTGGCACTCGCATGGTGGTGGGCGCTCACATCAGTTTTGGTTCATCCACCCATGTGGTGCTTCGCACTCTTTGTTCCCCTGGTCGTAATCGTCATGGGCGCGCGGTCGTTGTATCGCCGCTCGCTCAACCGCCGATTCCTCGACGAGTTCTACGGGATCCTGTCCTCTGGCTCGATCGCAGCAATGCTGCTGCTGTGCGCGCTGGTCCTGTTCGGGATCACCGATCGCCCCGGTGCTGCCGTGACCAAACTGTGGGTGTGCGCGAGCATCCTGATTCCATTCGGCCGTCTGGTTCGCGTGGTGGTCCAACGACGCCTGCAACAGAACTCCCATCTCGTGTCCCCCACGTTGGTCATCGGATCCGGACAGCTCACCCAGCACGTGATCGCTCGGATGATCGCGGCTCCTGAACACGGCATGAACCCAGTCGGAGTGCTGTCGGACGAGTCCCCCATACGCAGTGACCAGGGGACGGAGGCCGACCAGGTGCCGTACCTGGGCGCTGTCGATCGCCTAGAGTCCGTCATTGCCGAAACCCAGGCCGAACGCCTGGTCATCGCATTCACGAGAGTTCACGGTGAGCTGCTGACCGGAGCAGTCCGCATCGCCCACCGCCACGGACTTCGGGTATGGGTGGTGCCACGCATGTATGAGGTGATCGGCTCGAAGAGCCTCATCGACCACATCGGCGGCATGCCCTTGTTGTCAGTGCCTCACACCAATCCCCGAGGCTGGCAGTTCCGGGTCAAACACATCAGCGACAGAATCGTCGCCGGCTGCATCCTTCTCGTGCTGTCCCCCCTCTTCCTCACTCTCATGCTCTTGGTGCGCTGGAGTTCGCCGGGACCGATATTCTTTGCTCAAGAGCGGGTGGGGCGCAACGGCCAGATCTTCGGCTGCCTCAAGTTTCGTTCGATGCGGCTACCCGATCCCGACCACGTGACGTTTGTTCCGAAAACCGGTAGCGCACCGGGCGGCGTCGAGGGAACCGATCGACGGACCCGGATCGGAAAACTTATGCGGTCGACGTCGATGGACGAACTCCCCCAGCTGCTCAATGTTCTCCGGGGTGACATGAGTCTGGTCGGACCGCGTCCCGAACGTCCAGAGTTCGTAACCCTTTTCGAGGCGCAGATCCGCCGCTACGGCGAGCGACACCGGGTCAAGGCGGGCGTCACGGGTTGGGCTCAGGTCAACGGCTTACGCGGACAGACCTCCATCGCCGACCGCGCCGAATGGGACAACTACTACATCGAGAACTGGTCTCTGTGGCTCGACATCAAGATTTTGATGCTGACCGTGCTGGCAGTTTTCAAAAAGGCCGAATGACGGGCGAGGCAGTCTTCATGCCTTCTCGGACGCGAGTCCGTTCGCTCGCTTCCCGCTGAGGAAGACCGAGTTGTATTCCGGCGCTAACCTCGCAGCAGCCACGTGATAGGGCACGAACATGAGCACCTCGGTGATGACAAACGAAAGAAATACTGCAGTGCTGGAATGGAAACTGAACAAGAAAGTCAGTCCGAGTACCACGTAAAGAGCAGTGTTCACCGCCCTGAGCCAGAACACCATTTTTGTGCGCCCCGCCCGGCGCAGAGCCGCAAAGGGGATGGTTGTCACCAACATGCACAACTTCCACGCACAGGCAACTGCCAGAGCGACATACAGTGAACTGTTCCAAGCGGGGCCGAAAATCAGGCTCCACACACCCAGATAGGCACTAGCGAAGATCGCCACTGTTCCGACCACAATGATCATCGCAACGTTGGCTACCTCGCCTTTGTGTCCGTGGGCGAGTTGACGTACTCGGCCGTAGGCAAGAATCGGTTCGAGGATCCCCGAAATGGTTGATACAACCCGGAATCCAACAGCAGCTGACGGTCCGAGGACGGCCAGGATGAAAGATGCCAATGCCGGCTGGACCATACCGACTGTCGCAGTTTCGCCGGTGACCCACGCAGCCTTGGTCAGGTCAGGAGGAAAGCCCAGATCTCGGCGAGCAGGCAGAGGCCAACATCTGATGAGGATGGCCACGAGAGCTCCCGCTGCAAGAACCCTGACACAGTTGGAGTTGTCGTACACGGCAAGGACCAATGCGCTCAGGCAACCGGCCATAAGGATCGAAGCGGCAACCGATTCCAGCTTCCATCTACCCCGCACCACGCCGATCGTCCGGGCCATCAGCAAGCCCGACGACAGTCCCAGGACTCCGATCAGTGTGATGGCCGTTGGCGGAACCGCCGGACTCACAATGAGGAGGGTCCCGGATGCCAAGCTCATCAATGCTATCCACCAGGGCATCGATACTTTGTGATCCGCTTCCGGGGTGGCAAGGCGCGACTCGACGACGAATGCTGACAGCAGCTGCGCCACGTAAGTTCCGATCGCCAGCGAAACGGCAAGGCGGCCTTGTTGTTCGATGGGTGCAATGCGTGCGAATACTGCGATGAAAATTGCCGGGAAGGCGTTGAGTGCCAGGCCCGCGACGATTTGCACCAGTGGCTCAACGCGCTTCACGTCTAGCACTGATCGAATGCGCGTCACTCTCTGGCCTCGGAAGACGCGGTCCACATCATCGATTCTTCGAAATTGATGGCGATAACTGCTCCGTAACGCGGCAACCTAACGTTAATCACGTTGGCACTCAATTTGATCAAGTTAATTCCGAGTGGCCAGTGCGCATCCGCGCTTCTGTCCCGTAATGCACACTCCACCTGTAGTAGTGTATGCCACGGATTGGCTGCCGTGCTCGCTGAGATCGAGCCACTTTAAAGATGGAGGGAGCTCAGCGATGTATGGTTCGAGATCCTTTCCCCCTGATCGAAGTTTCATTCCTGCGCTGCCGCAGAATGATTCCGCAATGATGCACCAAGACAAACATGCATTTTGATTTCTCGCCGAAAGCGGCTGCCGATAACTCGCCCCAAAGCAGTACAGCGACATGGTGGCTCGCACCGGCCGTCCTAATCCTGTTACCCGTCCTGGGATCGTTCACTGCATGGGCGTCCCTGATCGGTTGGTGTTCGGCCGGTAAGTGTCCGACCGGCTCACTGCTGAATTTGCGCGGATTCCTCCAACCCGCCCCTTTCACCATTGCCGGCGTGACGTTGCTTGCGGTTTGGTACGGCATGGTTGTGGTGCTCGCAACGATCGGTTGGAGATTGGGACTGGGCACAACGCCGACACAGGAGTTCGTCGAGCGAACAACCAGCACGAACTTCGAACGGCGCTACTTTTTCCTCATCCTCGCAGTGTCCACGATCGGCGTGGCGTATGCGTACTACCGGATTACTGCAGCGACATCCATTGTCGACGCCTTGACCACCCAGACCGGGAACGCCTTCACGGAGGCACTACCCGACTCGGCCGGAATCGCGACGCTTCGATACGCGACCATCCTGGCGGCACCCATCAGCGTTTACCTCTGGCGAAAAAAGGTGCTCCATCCTGGATTCGTACTGTGGGCCGTTCTTCTCCTGGTGGCAAACTCGATGGTCGCGTCCCGCCTCTCGCTACTGATGGCGGTCGTGGTGTACGTCGTCTTACAGACAGCGGTGCCCCGCAAATCCGTGGGCGCGGACCGTAAATCTCTGCGGCCTTGGCACATCATCACCGCTGTAGCGATCATGTTCCTGATGCTCACGGCGCTCAACTATGTCCGGAACGGCAACTACTACCGCGATGCGGGAGTCTCGAACCCGATCGCGATGAATCTCTATCAGTCCGGCGCCTATCTCGCTGTGCCGGCTCAGGTGTCCATGGGAGTGTCGGATGCGATCATGCGCGGCACTTTCGACAAGCCAGGGAGTGTCGTCGCCTCCGTGTCGGCGGCGCTGCCCAGCTTTCTGGTTCCGGCACATGAGGTCAGAGCAAAGGAGTCGCTCGGCGCAGACTCCTACGATTTTTCGGTCTCGTTTGCACCGAATTTCACAACTAACTCTGAATTCGCTGACATCTATACGGATTTCGGAGCGTGGGGGTGGCTGTACACGCTCCTGCTGTTCCCGCTGGCCGGTTACGTTTTCGGTCGGTTCCTGACATACGGTCCAGTGATCGCCGGATCGGCAGGAGTTATCGCATACTGTTTTGCCGAGGTATGGCGGATTCAGCTGCTTACGCAAGGAATTACCGTTTTCCTGGTCCTCCTGACGCTCGTCTGCGTGTTCGTGGCGGCACGAGGGCAGTCTCCCACCAAACTGGAAGACATGGTTTCGAGAGGAAATGTGAAGTCAAGTGACTGACAAGTTTGCAGGGACTACATACCGGCCGGGCAATGCTGGCAACGAATGGCTCCGCTCAGCGGTTGGCGCAGTTCGCAATCGATGGATCATCCTGCTTGTGTGCGCACTGTTCGGGGGCTTCCTGGGAGCGATCTTGACCAGTGTGCAGTCGCCGAGCTACGAATCTTCCGCGGTGATCTACCAGACGCCTCACTTCGGCGACACCGACGGTACAAGTCGTCAGCGTACTGAGGCGTACACGAAGTTGCTGAGCTCCGACTTCCTCATCGAAACCGCTCTGGCAAACACCGGATTGGAGATGTCGAACTCTGACGTGCGCGAAATGACCACGGCCAGTGCCAATGTCGGAAGCGCGATCCTGACGGTGACCGTGCGCGCGAAGGACGCCGATACCTCGGCGGAGCTCGCTAATGCTCTAGCGCAAGCACTTCCCGGTGCCGTTGCTGTTTTGGACGGGAGCACACCTGCACAACCGGCACCGGATCAGTCGGAAACCGTGGTTCCGGACCCAGTGCGATTGTCGGTGATCAGCCCGGCGGTGCCCGACGACGCTGAGGGCGGACCGCAGTATGTGCGCAATACCGCACTCGGTGTGATCGCCGGGCTTTTGGTGGGGTTGCTCTACGCATATCTGCGCAGTCAAATGAGCCGGAAAGTTCAGGATGTCGCCGCACTCGGCAAGTTTCTGTCCGGGCCAGTGCTGGCCGCCATTCCTGCGGACAAAGCGCTGGAAACCGGTGTTGTCGACTTCTCGAGAGAGAGCCCTGCCGCAGAGGCATTCCGCCGTCTCCGCACCGTGATCGCCGACCACGAACCCGGTCGGGGCGAATGCCGAACCATCATCGTTTCGAGTGCAGTCACCGGCGACGGCAAGACAGCGGTCGCGCTGAACCTCGCAATCGCTCTCGCTGAGAGCGGCAATGAGGTCGTATTCGTTGATGCCGCAGGAAGAGACGAAGCGAATGTGCGCTCCGGACGCCATGGTTCTGATCATGGAAAGAACGCATCACCAGCCGGTCTGATCGATTACCTACTCAATGGTGACGACATCGACCGATACATCTCTGCGAGTTGGCATCCGAAGCTCTCGTTCATCCCGGCGGGACGCACCGCGCCCGGCAAGTCCGAACTACTCGGGAGCACTCGGATGCGCAACGGACTCGCAGATCTTGCTGCTCGCGCAAACTACGTCATCGTCGATACCGCACCGATGGCTGACCGATCCGACGCCCTTGTGCTGGGACGCTGGGCCGACGGTGTCCTGCTGGTGGCGCGATCTGACCATACGAGGTACGCCGAACTGGGTGCTGTCATCGAACGTTTGTCATTGGCCGAATTACGAGTCTGGGGCGTTGTACTCAATGACTCCCCGAGGCCACTGGCACGCAGCGCACGCAAACGCGGCGCCCGATTGTCAGCGGCAAAGCTGCTCACACGCGAGTCCCGCCCGGTCAAAACAAACGTCTGACAGAAAACCGATCGGCATCGAATTCGTCATCGGCAGGCGACGAAGACCGGCTCTCCCTTCGGCGGGGTGGTTGTCACGGTACCAACGCTCACTTCCGGGTTCGTAGGCGTGCCACCGACACAACTGTCACTGAAGATCAAAACAGGTAGCCACGACGAGGGTGCTTGCTCCCAAACCAAATCCGCAGCAACCACTGTCCCGGATGAGCCCTGGAACACGGCGAATGGTCCGCCGGCTTCGGAACCGAGCGGCGGACCCGTCACAGTCACGTTGAGCTGATCGATCGTGAACTGTGCCGAGTTGTCGGCGGAGAACGCGACCGCAGACTTCGCCGTCGTGATGGAGACGGTTCCCAGTGAAACATCTTGGGTCCTCTGCAGCCCGACAGCTCCGGTACCTGGACCTATTTCGGTGTCGATCACCGTGCAATCGATCAGCGAAATCCCGGTAACAGGCGGGGTTGCAATAGATTCCACGAGAACCGACCAGTAAAGACAGTTGTTAACGGCAACGCCCGCTACCTCTAGGTCGAACCGGCTGAAAGCGTCGCCAGTCGACCCGTTCGGTCTTGCCAGTACGTGCAGCCCTGTGTGAGAGTCCTCAACGGTGAGCCCATCCAGCTGCACACCGCGCGATGCCACATAGTGCCACCCGGCGCCCGAGTCCGGCGATGCCGAGTCGACCATGACACCTGCTCCGTTCGATACTCCGTCGACCACTACTGCAGCTACCGTTGATCGATTGACCCCCGCCAAACGCACTCCGTTTGCCGCACCGCCCGACACTTGGACGTCGGTGACATCGAAGTCGGTGTTCGACCACTCGGTCAACGCCGGGAAGGAAAAGGTCTCGGAAGCGCTGTCGAACTGGGCTTCTGGAGAGTAGTAAGTCACCAGTGCCAAACCGTCGTCACCAGTGTTTGTTGCTGAATACCTTTCGACGGTTCCACGTCGGCACGCGTTGAAATGGAGTCCGTCGGCCATGGTGTTCTCGACGTGAAGTCCGTCAACAGTGATGTCGGAAACGCCCATCATGATCACACCTGCCTGCGGGCTCGACTCGACTCTGCAGTCGCTCAACGTCACCCAACTAACCGGCCTGCCGGGTCCGGTCCATCCATCGGGCACTGCCGACGTGTCCGATGCATATCCCACAACTCGGATTCCGTCGCCCATCGACCGCAGCGCCGGCTGGCTTGCCCACCGCACTGCTACGTTGTGAAGAGACACTCGCTCCAGCGGACCACGCAGCACGATGCCGTGGCTCGTGCCGGCTCCGTTGTCGTCCAGGTTGTCCATCAGAAGTTCGGCACCGGTGTCGAAGTCGATCGAAACGTCAGAGATCCCCACTATCGAGATAGCAGCGCCGCCTGCTGGATGACGCTGAGTAAAGCGGTACTGGCCGGACGGAAAAAGTAAGACGTCTCCAGATTTCAGTTCGGCGACGGCATTGCGAATGGCAATCGAGTCATCCTGTGTCCCATCACCAACCGCACCGAAATCGCGAACATCAATGACGTCACCGCCGCCCTCGACGCGGCGAACGGCGTTGAAGGATTCAGGCAGAGCGGCAGGGAGTGCCAGCGCTGCCGGGAACATTCCGAGAAATTTGCGGCGCGACAGCGCCGACGACCAGTTAGCCAATGGGCACCTCACTCAGGAAGGAACATATCTTCTCGGCAGTAGCTGTTGACACGATCTCGGACTGGCGCCGCTTGACATGCAACTCTCCGCGATGAGTCAACGACGCCCTGGCGTCTTCGTTGTCACAGTACTTCTTCACGAGTTCGGCCAAGGCTTCGGAATCGTGCGGATCAAAATACTCTGCTCCGTCGCCGCACGTTTCCCTCAACACCGCGATGTCGGACGCCAGAACCGCGGTACCGGACGCCATTGCCTCCAGCGGCGGAAGACCGGCACCTTCGAAAAGTGAAGGCATCACCAATAAGTCCGCCTGAGCCACCAGAGCACGCAGACTGTCGAACGGAAGTCTGCCCGTTAACTGCACACGTTCACCCAAGGTTGCCACAAGCTGGTTGATTCGGTCGTCGAGTGTCCTGAGTGACTCATCGCCACCAGCTATCACCAGTGTGTGTGGGATGGAATCCGAGATCGTCGCAAATGCGTCCAGAAGTACCGGCAAGTTCTTGTGCCGCTTGATATTGCCGACATACAAAATGTAGGGGCGTTGAACTGGCGACGACGCCGAGTCAGCTTCAGAGAACCACACGTCGTCTACAGGGATCGGCGTCACCAGCACCTCGGATGAGGGTGCGATTGCAGCCATTGAACGGGCGGTGGCCTGGGACGGGGTGAAAATCGTTGCGGCCCGTCGTGCGCTGAGTTTCAGCATCGTCCACGCGTACGCGTTCTTTGCGCGATTCTGGTCGCTCAGCTTTTTGTCTTCGATATGGAGGGTGTCATGCACCGTGGAGAAGTATCGAACGTCCCGATTACGAGGAGACGTTAGTGCAAAAGGAAAGGGGTAGTGCGGAACCCACAGTGCCTGCGGACGGGTTGCCGACAATGCGCGACGCCACACACGTTGTTCACCCATTGAATACATTCGGGCCTCGGCGGGATCCGCAAGAATCACACGAGTTTCTTCGCTGGTGTCAGGTGCCGCATTTCGGTCGGCGAGGATGGCCAGCCGGAATCCACGTTCTTTCAGCACCTGCTCGAGCACAGGAATTTGGGTCCTGATGTAGGTGCCGATACCACTCTGACGAATATGTCGGGCATCGAACAACAGATCAACCGACTCGCCATCTCGGCTCGCCTGACCGGCACGGGGAGTATCCATAAGTGAATTGTTGCAGGTCCGTCAATTTGATGGAGATAATGATGCCCTGTCAAATGTCCGACTTCGCATATGAAATGGTACCTTCGGCACGAAGGAACTGATCTTGTCGGATCACCGGTAGTTTCAGGTGCATTCACGGCAGCAAATGGCGACTTCGGCTGGGTATCAACAAAGCTCGATCAGCCGGATCGTCAGATAAAAGGGCACACACCAAATAACTGTCACACGTTGCGGGAGTCTCGAAGCAAACATGAACGAACCCAAATTAGCGATAGTGCACGAGCGATTCACTGAGATCGCGGGTTCCGAACATGTGGTTGAGCAACTGTCCTTGACCTGGCCGCACGCCGCCGTCCACGTGCCTCTTGCCCGGCCTGCAGGCATACCTGCAGGACTTTCGTCCCCTCCTGTCACGACATGGGTCGACGGTGCCTACCGGATACTGGGAAGGTCTTCTTACGCACCGCTGATGCCGCTGCTGCCCAGCGCTTTTCGCGGCATGAAGCTGGGAGAGGTCGATGCGGTGGTGGTGAGCCATCACGCCTTCGCCACACAAGCGGCCTTCTCCACCGATGCGCCGGTGATCGCATACGTACACAGCCCGGCGCGCTGGGCCTGGGATCCCGCCTTTCGCGCGCAGGAGTCGGGTGGCGCAGCTGGCGCAGCCGTGCTCGCAGCACTGGCGCAAGTGGCGCGTCGGGGCGAGTTGAAAGCTGTGAGTCGGCTCGACCAGGTAGTCGCGAACTCGACCGAGGTTGCCGACAGGATTCAACGCTGGTGGGGCAGAGAAGCAGTGGTGGTGCACCCACCCGTGGACACCCATGGATTCACCCCCGATTTCTCGATCGACCGGGAAGACTTCTTCCTTCTTGCCGGCCGCTTGGTGCCTTACAAACGGCCAGACCTTGCAATTAGAGCCGCACGGCAGGCGGGCAAGAAACTCGTCGTTGTGGGCGATGGCCGATGGATGGACGTCTGCAAGGAGTTGGCAGCCGACGACACCGTCTTTGTCGGGCGAGTCCCCCACGATCAACTACTGGATCTTTACCGGCGGGCCCGAGCCCTGCTGATGCCCGGTGTCGAGGACTTCGGCATCGTCCCGGTCGAGGCGATGGCAACCGGCACCCCCGTGATCGCTTTGGGCGAAGGCGGTGCGCTCGACACGGTTATCCCTGGAAAATCCGGTGTCCTCGTGTCCCCTGGCGACGACACAAAGGTGGTCAGCGGTCTCGCCGAAGCAATGGAAGCATTCGATCCAAGTGATTTCGATTCGAAGGTAATCCGCGCATGGGCCGAAGGCTTTTCACAGAAGGCTTTTGGAGAGAACATGATTAGAGTGGTTGACGGTGTGCTTGGGAGCAGATGACCGGTAGGCGGTCGAACATGCCCAAGTAGAACCGGACGTGGTTCCGACGCCGGCAAAACGAATTCGACACTGCGGTCGGCCGGAGCCCAATCCTTTGTGTGCGTCCGATATCAGGCAACGCAATCCCAGATTTCGATTCGGGTGGCGTAGCGGGTAATCCGCGTCCCTCAAATGACGGTACGACGGCAACTACACGGCGTGCCGAGTCGGCACTCGCGTGATTGACAACAACTCGACGCTCTATCGGTACTACAGCTATTCCCGCATAGCGCAGTCCGAGGTTTTCCAGTCCCCGTCCACCAAAACCCAGGGCATGTTCGTATCGAAGTCGGTTTCCTCAGTGAACGAGATGCCGACAGTTCCCTTACCGCTGTCCACTTCGGCGGTCACATCGGTCACTGTCCGGGGCGTCGCCTGAGCGACGTCGGAAAAGGCTTTGAACTCCTCCTCTGAGAACTTCTCTTGACATTCTCGTATGAAGAGAGCGTAAGCGGCCGACGCATCGCCCGAGTAGAAACTGGTAGCCCACTCTTCAGCAGCAGACTGCAGTGTGCCCACCGGATCTTCGGCCGCAGTCGGCGTTGATTCTCCACTGCAGCCAACGGTAAGCAGCGCATAAGACAGAACACCGGCGAACACAAACCTCTTAGCCATGAATTCTTCCCCTACCTCGGCATCACAAGTGCCACGGAGCATATGCCCAACCGACCAGAATGACTGCGTCAGCTGACTGTCGAGCTCTTAATCTGACATCCCTGGAAGAACTTGAAACTCACCCTTGCTGCGCTCGAACGCAATCGCGTCACAAATTCCGACATGTTTGACGCTGAACCGTTCCTGGCCAGAGCTGTAGCTCAGCGAGACGGGGTCATAGCTGTTGTCGTGCACAGCGATTGATACGTATCCCGGTGATCGTCGAAAATTTCGACGGAACGTGACATGTGCCCACATGCTGATCGGTTCGAGACAACGCAGACGGGAGAAAAGCTTCAAACAATCGGGTTGGCCGGGACGCAGAGCGGTTAAACGATGTTCGCCATGGCGATACTTTCGACATCTCCTTCGATAGATCGGTCCACGAACCTTGTTGTCGCGCTATGTAGTACGGTCCTTCCGATCCGGGTTTTCGCGGAGTTGTTCCCACTGGCGGAGCCGGTCGGCGATGATGTGTTCGTAACCGTTGTCGGTGGGTTCGTAGAACCGTTGACGCGCCATACCGTCAGGGAAATAGTTTTGGCCCGAGAATCCTGTTGCGGTCTCGGGGTCGTACTCGTAACCCGCTCCGTATCCGAGGGACTTCATCAGACCTGTAGGGGCGTTGAGGATATGCGCGGGCGGCGGGAGGGATCCGGACCCCTTCGCCGCTCGCATCGCCCGGTTAAGGCCCCGGTATACCGCGATCGACTTCGGCGCGGTCGCAAGGTATACGACGGCTTGCGCGATGGCGAGTTCCCCTTCGGGAGAGCCGAGCCTCTCATAGACATCCCATGCCGCAAGCGTCTGGTGCACTGCGTGCGGATCTGCGATCGCGATGTCTTCATTGGCGAACCGCACGAGTCGCCGCGCGATGTAGAGCGGGTCCTCACCGCCGTCGAGCATGCGCGCCAGCCAATACAACGCAGCATCAGGGTCTGATCCGCGCATGGCTTTGTGGAGGGCGGAGATGAGGTTGTAGTGCCCTTCTTGCGACTTGTCGTACAGTGGCGCTCGTTTGTGCACCACCTGTGCCAGGCCGGCGGTGTCCAGCGGCGCGCTCTCCGGTGGCAGGGTGAGGAGTTGTTCGACGAGGTTCAGCAGGTAACGACCATCACCGTCGGCCATAGCGATCAAGGCCTCCGCAGCCCCCGTATCCACCGGGAGCGTGCGGCCGGTGAGCTGCTCGGCGCGATCTACGAGGGTGCGCAACGCCGACTCGTCGAGCCGCTTGAGGACGAAAACCTGGCACCGAGAGAGCAAAGCGCCGTTGAGCTCGAAGCTGGGATTTTCGGTCGTCGCTCCGACCAACACAATCGTCCCGTCTTCGACGTACGGAAGAAACGAATCCTGCTGAGCGCGATTGAAACGGTGAATCTCGTCGACGAACAGCAGGGTGCCCTGCCCGATCTCTCGCCGCTTGCTGGCCGCTGTGAACACCTTACGAAGGTCCGCAACCCCGGAGAACGTCGCCGACAACGGCTCGAACATCAGATCTGTGCGTTCGGCGAGAAGCCTTGCGATTGTGGTCTTCCCACATCCGGGCGGCCCCCACAAAATCGTGGAAGACAGTTTTCCCTGTTCGATCATTCGCCCGATCGGGGCGTCCGGGCCAAGCACATGCCCCTGTCCGACGACATCCTCGAGTTGCGTGGGACGGAGCCGATCTGCGAGCGGGCGTGAGGTGTCATCGACCTCGAACAGCGACGCCGCGTCAGGATCTTTCGTCATCGCTGTCCTCTTTTCTCTGGCTGTCGGCCGCGCCCGCCGATCTGATTCCGGTTTGCTTCAGGTCTTCGATGCTCTGGCGCAATAACGTTCGCTGGGAGGCTGGAAGCTGCTCGGTCACCAATTCGTAGGAGTTGTGGACGAGTCTCTCGGCCAGCGAGGCGGTCACCGATTCTCCAGACCCAACGGACACCCAATGACGTTTGTCGAAATAGCGTCCTCGCTCGATAGTGTCGTGCTCACCGATCAGGGCCGCCCCATGAGCAGGATCGACCTTCACAGTGATGATCGGCTCGCCCGGATCCTGCGTGACGACAAGGAACACGCGTCCGGCGACTTTGAAAACCAGCAGATGCTCGGTGAACGGGTATCCCTCCGTCACCCCCGGAAGCCCCTGGGCGGCAGTGCAGGCGAGCCGCTGCAACCGGGGCCCAGTCAGACTCACCCGTGTCGTCCGAACGTGTCGGGGTCGACCGGCCGCTCCCGCTTGGGTAACTTCTCGACAACCAACAGATACGACTCTACGACCAAATCGTCGACAAGCCCGGCATCGACAGAACCTCCCGGGTGAACGGTGATCCAGTGCTGCTTGTTCATGTGATAGCCCGCGGTGATATCCGTGTGCGACTGCCGGAGTGTTTCCCCGTCCGCGGGTGCTGCCTTGACGATCACGATCGGCTCCCCGGTCACCTCGGTCTGCAACATGAACACCTTCCCGTATACCTTCCACACCTTCCAGTCCTCACCGAACGGATACGTCAGCTCCGCGCCCGGCAGTTCCGTCGTGCGGGCTGCAGCTCGCTCCTGAAGTTCCATGCCCTGCACCATTACCCTCCCACCTGAATGTACGTACAAACGTACGCACCAGCGCCGACACACTTACACCGATGCGATCGCCCACGCCCAAGACGAGAAAGAGGTTCGCGAGATCCTGGTCGACGCAATCTGCGGGGACAGCCGAGCCACCGAACGAGGACTGCGACCAGCGCGCGAAATGTACGCCTACGGATCAATCAGCTCCGGAGTAGGCGACCTGATTCGGCACCCACGGCGTCAGACGCCAGCGGGACGTGCTGGTTTCCTATCTCGAATAATTGCGGAACTTCCTGTTGGGGAGCTTCTTTGAAGATGGCAATGGGCCGGGAATGATGTGAGAGGTTTTTCGGTTGCGTCTCTGCGAACGGACCTCGAGTCACTGTCCCAACTGATGCACCTGTTGATCGTGATCAGTGGTGCAGGTGCTAAGCCGAGACACTCCCACCTCCCGCCCGAAGGGAGGGTCGTGTTGTCACCACAGCTCACAGCAACAAAAAACTACGCCAGCAGTGTTGTGCGCACCCATGCACGCGACACTGCTGGCAGCCCGAGAAGCACATCGCTGTCGTCTTAGCGTCGTACGGCTCGATGTTGAAAATATGAGGGCCACTGCAGGTTTCCCCGGCAGTAACCCCTAGCTGCCCTAGGGTCAGCGCGGTGTCATGCGGAGAGCGCCGTCCATGCGGATGGTCTCGCCGTTGAGGTAATCGTGCTCGACGATCATCTGAGCGAGCTGCGCGTACTCGGACGGCTGGCCCAGACGCGACGGGAACGGAACGCCGGCTTCGAGGCCCTTGCGGTACTCGTCGGTGACGCCCGCGAGCATCGGGGTGTCGATGATGCCAGGAGCGATCGTGTTGACGCGGATGCCGAACTGAGCCAGGTCGCGGGCAGCCGGAACCGTCATGCCGTGCACGCCGCCCTTGGATGCGGAGTAGGCGATCTGTCCGATCTGGCCTTCGAATGCGGCAACAGATGCGGTGTTGATGACAACCCCGCGCTGACCTGAATCGTCGACGGCCTCGGTCTTGGCAATGGCGTCGGCCGCCAGGCGCATGACGTTGAACGTGCCGAGCAGATTCACGGTGATGACCGTGCGGAACAGTTCGAGATCATGCGGGCCGTTCTTGGACAGGATGCGTCCGGCCCAGCCGACGCCGGCGCAGTTGACGACGATACGCAGCGGAGAGCCGGATTCGACGATCTGGTTGATGGCAGCTTCGACCTCTTCGCCGCTGGTCACATCGGTAGGGATGAGGGTGACACCGGCGGGGACATTGTCGCCGGCGCGTTCGATCGATGCGGGCAGATCCAGGCCGAAGACGGTAGCGCCGGCGTCGGCGAGGCGCTTGGCCGTAGCTGCACCCAGTCCGGAAGCTGCTCCGGTGACCAGTGCTGCGGTTCCCTTGATTTCCACGTCGTATGCACTCTTCACTTCTCAATTGATCGAAAATGACTGGTTGTTGCGTTCTACTTGCGCACGTCAGCGCCGGCCGGGGTTGAGGCGTTACCCAAAACTGACTGCAGTGTGTGCGAATCCTGTTGGCACTAGCGGTAATACCGCCTCACCGACGAATCGGCCCCGCGATCACGCTCGCCTCGCAGTAAGGGCGGAGCGATGATGTCATGGACCTCCGTGGAAGTACCCCTACAATTCCGCACCGGCGCGGTACCCCTCCGCGATGGCATGACTCAATCGACGGGGAGTTACGCAGTCACCGATAATGCTGACTGCTCTGCTGGGTTCCAAGCCCAGGGATGACACCGGAACTCGCGGCTGATGCCAGACGGTCAGCACATCGTCAAACGTGACGTCACCGCTTCCGAAGACAGGGCGCAGGAACAGCGGGGCCGAGGAACTATCGGGAATCACCAACGAGTGACTGACTTTGAATTCGACCCCCGCGTCGCCGAGTCGACTCAGCAACGGACCCACGCTTTCAGCCGGAACTCTGGAGGCCAGAGCGGTCAATGCAGTGGCAATCGTAACGCTCCAGCCCTGCTGGGCAAGCGCTTCGGCCGCGCTGTACGCCGGCCAGAACCCGTCGCCCTCGTCGTAAACGACCGCGCGACGACTCTCGACCTCGGGCACCCGGCCAAGGAGAACATCGTCAATCGTCGCGACGGGCCGCCCGCGCAAACCGATCGGCAACTCCGCCGGCCGTGATCCGGTGGCCACGATGACGTGGTCGGCCGATGAGTGGATGTCTGCGAGGTCGTCGACGTCGATTCCGGCAGCGAGGTTGATGTCGACCCTGAGCCGCTTGAGTTCTCGCGCAAGGTAATCGACGATGTCGATCAGGGTGGCGCGATGTGGGGCGGCTGCGGCAACACGGACGGCGCCACCGAGAACGGTGTCCTGCTCGAACAATGTGACACGATGCCCGCGGCCGGCAGCGACGCGTGCGGCCTCGAGTCCGGCCGGCCCGCCGCCGATGACAAAAACTTCCTTGACGCGCGGGGAGACGGCACCGATACCCGGATGCCGGCCGCGTCCGACTTCGGCATTGACCGCGCAGTGTAGATGCGGGTCGAAGGCGCGGCAATCCTGATTGATGCCAAGACAGCCACGGATCTCGTCGAGGCGGCCGGTCTGCGACTTGATCGGCAGGTCGGGATCGGCGATCAGCGCCCGAGCCATACCCACCATGTCGACGTGACCGGACTTGATCGCGTGATTGGCGGCGGCGGCGTCGCGGATGCGCTGGCCGACGAGGGTGGGAATACCGGTGGCGGCCCGCACTTTCGATGCAGACGGAATTGCGACTCCATCTTCACTGGTGGAGTCCTTGACGTATTTGCCGCGGGTGCCGTGCGTGATGGAGAAGTAATCGACCCCCAGTTCGGTCATTTTCTCGGCGATGCGCACGCAGTCATCGATCCGCATTCCGCCGGGGATTTCCTCTTCACCGCTCAGTCGCACGCCGAGGGCGAATCCGGTCGGCATGACGGAGCGCATTGCCTCGATCACCAAGCGGGGGAAACGCATTCGATTCTCGAACGATCCACCGAAGCTGTCGGTTCGCTGGTTGGTCAAGGGGGACATGAACTGAGCAGGCAGATAACCGTGCGCGGCATGGATTTCCGCGCCGTCTGCGCCTGCCTTGACAAGATTTGCGGTCGAGATGCGCCAGCCTTCGATAATGTCTTCGATCTCGGTAATCGTGAGTTCGTGAGGGGGGTAGGCATCGCGCGGTGTCTTTATCGGGGACGGGGCAGACGGCGGTGCATCCGATTCGCCGCCGATGAATTCGCGGCCGAGGTGACACAACTGACCGATGAACTTCGCGCCGTGACGGTGTATCACTTCGACTTTCGCGGCTGTGGCCGGAACGAATTCGTCGATGTACGCCTCGACGAGCTTTCGTGAGCGCAGCGTCGTGGTCGGGTGCACCACGGTGGCACCGCCGATGATCAGACCTACTCCACCGGCCGCGAGTCGCTGGAAATGTTCGGTGTCCCCATGTGTGGGGACACCGTTTTCGGCCATACTCGTACCGGCAGGCAAGGCCACCAATCGATTCTTGATGGTCATGCCACCGACTGCGAACGGTGAAAATAGGTGGGGGAATTCGTTACCCATGAGTGCTCTCCCAGCTCGCAACTACTGACATGGCGATCCTACTCTAACTGTATTGAATTCAGTTTAGCCAAGAATGGCGGCATCGAAAACCTGCGCGCACCCAACTATTGTGACGTGAGCCACATTATGGCATACTGCCGTCGTCAGCTAAACCGAGTTCAGGTCATCTCGAATGAATGCTGAATTTGCTTGTTCTCGAATATCTTTCGCGGTTCGACAACGAGATCTCCGGAAAATACCTATGACATACGAGCGCCAGAAGGGCACGTACATGAAGATCTTTCCCCGGTCGGTCATAGCGGTGACTGCGGCCGCCACGCTGATGGTGGCGGCCGCGTGCAGCAGTAACGAGACCATGGCAACGCTGGCCTCCGGCAGTTGGGACGACGTCGTCGCCGCGGCCACAGCCGAAGGTTCCGTGCGGCTTTACTCCACCCAGCATCCGGCAAACCTCGAGGCACTGCGGGTTGCATTTGCGCAGCAGTATCCGCAGATCACCTTGGAAGTTACGCGCGGCACCGATGTCGAGATGAACCCTCGAATCGAAACCGAGAATCGAACCGGCAAGGGCGTAGGCGACGTTCACATGTCCTCGGATCCGTCCTGGATCAAAAATGCCGCCGCAACCGGCGACTTCTCGACGGCGATTGTCGGCCCAGCCTTCGACAATCCGATATACGATCGCGCTCGAAGTGTGATCGACGACCAGTTCTTCCTGACCAGCGCGGCTATATTCGCGCTCGGCTGGAACACCGACGCTCTGCCCCAGGGGCTTCGATCACCGGACGACCTGCTTGATCCCGCACTGAAGGGGAAGATCGGGGTTGTGAACCCCGGCGGATTCGCGGCCGTGGTCGACGAGTACCAGTTCTTCGAAAAAAATTGGGGCAACGGCGATTTCAACGAACGGCTCGCGGCCCTGAATCCTCGAATCTACCCGAGTTCGCTGGGTATCGCCCAAGCATTGAGCTCGGGTGAGATTGCCGCAACCCCGATGGTGCAACCGCTGGTGCGGGAGATGGCGACAGGTGCCCCGGTGGACTGGGTACTGCCGGAGCCGGCTTGGGGAACGCCGTGGTATTCCTTGGTACTTGCGTCCGCGCCGCATCCGAATGCCGCGCAGGTACTGGCCAACTTCATGGTCACAGAAGCAGGGCAGAAGGCACTCTCGTACGGATACGGTAGTGCTCTGCCGGACATCTCGGGTTCGGTCGGACGTGCGCAGGATATCCCTCTACCGGACACCGCTGCGCTCACTCCCGAGCTGACCGGCAAGTTCCAAGAAGAATGGGAGCGGAGCTTTCAACGTTAGTGGTGCGATCTGGCCCGCCTCGGATCGAGGCGGGCCACCTCAGTGCTTTACTACTTCAGTACTTTTCACCCACCTCGGCCTTCTCGACCAACGACTGCGGTGGTTCGAAATGACTGCCGTACTTCGACGCCAGATCTCGGGCGCGGTCGACGAAACCTGGCAGCCCGCCGTCGTACTGGTTGATGTACTGGATCACGCCGCCGGTCCAGGCTGGAAAGCCGATACCGTAGATCGAGCCGATGTTAGCGTCCGCGACCGATTCCAGCACGCCCTCGTCGAAGCAGCGCACGGTCTCGAGCGCTTCAGCGAACAGCATTCGTTCCTTCATGTCCTCGAACGGAATTTCCGTAAACCCTGACTTGAACGCTTCACGCAGACCTGGCCAGATGCCGACGCGCTTGCCGCTCTCGTCGTACGAGTAGAAACCGCCGCCGCCGGATCGTCCGGTGCGCTCGAGTTCACCGACCATCCGATCCATGACGGCGTTGGAACCGTGGAATGGAACGGTCTCGCCTGCGGCGAGCAATGCCCGCTCGGTTTCCTTGCGGATCTTCTGCGGCAGTGTGAGTGTCAGTTCGTCCATGAGCTGCAGTGGCGGTGCCGGGTATCCGGCCTGTGCGCCTGCTTGCTCGATGAACGTGGGGTTTACGCCCTCGCCGACGGCGGCCATCGCCTCGTCGAGGAACTTGCCGATGACGCGCGAGGTGAAGAAGCCACGACTGTCATTGACCACGATGGGGGTCTTACGGATCTGCTGGGTGTAGTCGATGACCCTGGCCAACACAGCATCCGACGTCTTGGCGCCTTTGATGATCTCGACCAGGGGCATCTTGTCCACCGGGGAGAAAAAGTGGATTCCGATGAAGTCTTCCGAGCGCGCGACACCTTCGGCCAGGATGGTGATCGGCAGGGTGGAGGTGTTGGAGCCGAGCACCGCTTCGGGTTCGACGATGTTCTCGATCTCCTGGAACACCTGGTGTTTGACTTCGACCGATTCAAATGCGGCTTCGATTACCAGGTCGACGCCCGCGAAATCGGCGGCGTAGGTGGTCGGTGTGATT
Organism: Rhodococcus sp. AD45-ID; assembly: GCF_003023755.1. Classification (NCBI taxonomy): domain Bacteria; kingdom Bacillati; phylum Actinomycetota; class Actinomycetes; order Mycobacteriales; family Nocardiaceae; genus Rhodococcus; species Rhodococcus sp. AD45-ID. Next base: position 1,519,988 of record NZ_PYHL01000001.1, read on the forward strand.
CGGGCGAGGAGTTGTTCGGACTTCTCCGCCGTGGTCTTGCCACGGGCGAGCGCTTTGGCCTCCAGCGCTACCGCGTACTGCTTGCCTTTCGCCGCTGCGTCGAGCGAAACGTCCTTGAGTACCACGTCGATTCCGGCCTGGGCGGAGACGTATGCGATTGCGGCACCCATCATTCCGGCTCCGATGACACCCACCTTCTTAGCGGTGAACTTGTCGTAGCCGTCTGGCCTTGACGCTCCACCGTTGATCGCCTGCAGGTCGAAGAAGAAGGCGTTGATCATGTTCTGGGCCACTTGGCCGGTCACGAGCGAGACGAAGTAGCGGGTCTCGATCTCGTCGGCAGTGTCGATGTCGACGTACGCGCCTTCGATCGCGGCAGCCATGATCGCGCGTGGTGCCGGCATCGGTGCACCCTTGAGTTGCTTACGCAGGAGACTCGGGATAACCGGTAGGACCTGGGCCATCTTCACGTCAGCCGGTCCGCCGCCGGGAATCTTGAATCCTTTGGTGTCCCAAGGCTGTATGGCATCGGCGTGGTCGTGAATCCAAGCCTTGGCCGCCGGTAGCAATTCCGCCACCGAACCAACGACCTGGTCGATCAGGCCCAACTCCAGCGCGCGTGTCGGGCTCAAACGCGGGCCCTGCAGCAGCACGTTTGCCAGCGCCCCCTGGATGCCGAGCAGCCGTACGACACGGGAGATTCCGCCGCCGCCGGGCAACAGACCCAGGGTGACCTCGGGTAAGCCGAGTTGGTTGCCCTTGACGTCGGCCGCGATGCGGTGGTGGGTGTGCAGCACGATTTCCAGCCCGCCACCGAGCGCGACGCCGTTGATGGCGGACACTACGGGCTTGCCCAGCACCTCGAGTCGCCGCAGCACCTTCTTGAGTTCGTTGAGGTGGGTGGTGACCTCGGTGGCAGAAACCGGGTTCTTCGCCTGCGGTCCCCAAGCCTGCATGTCCCTGAGGTCACCACCGGCAAAGAATGTTCGCTTTGCCGAGGTGAGCACGACGCCGACGAAACTGTCCTTCTCGGCTTCGAGTCGGTCGACTGTCGCGGCCATTGACGACGTGTACAGGGCGTTCATCGTGTTGGCGCCCTGATTCGGGTCGTCCATCGTGAGCACGAGGACGCCATCGGTATCGAGCGCCCAGCCGATCATGTTGTCAGTCATTGATTCTGTATGTTCTTTCTCTTCAACAGAGGGAGGAGCGGACCGGGGTGCAGACTCAGACGCGTTCGATGACGGTGGCGATACCCATGCCACCGCCGATGCACAGCGTGATCAGGCCGTAGCGTCCGCCGGTACGTTCGAGTTCGTCGAGCACGGTGCCGACCAGCATGGCTCCGGTAGCGCCGAGTGGGTGGCCCATCGCGATGGCCCCGCCGTTGACGTTGGTCTTCTCGTGCGGGATCTTCAGATCCTTCATCCACTTCATGACCACGGAGGCAAAGGCCTCGTTGAGTTCGAAGACGTCGATGTCGTCCACGGTCAGTCCGGCCCGCTTCAGAGCGAGTTCGGTGGCGGAAGTAGGTCCGGTCAGCATGATCGTCGGTTCACTACCGGTTTGGGCGGTGGCCACGACGCGGCCGCGCGGCGTCAGGCCGCCGCGCTTACCCGCGGCTTCGCTGCCGACGAGTACCAGTGCGGCACCGTCGACGATGCCCGAAGAGTTACCGCCGGTGTGGATGTGGTTGATCTTTTCTATGTTGACGTACTTCTGCAGCGCAACCTCGTCGAAACCGGTTGTAGCCGCAAGTTTTTCGAACGCCGGTGTGAGCTTGCCCAGACTCTCGACGGTGCTTCCCGGACGGCGATGCTCGTCGTGATCGAGCAGGACGACCCCGTTGAAGTCCCGCACCGCAACCACGGATTTGGAGAAATAGCCTGCATTCCAAGCATTTTCCGCGCGCCCCTGTGACTGTGCGGCGTAACCGTCGATGTCCTCGCGGGTGAATCCTTCGACCGTGGCGATGAGGTCGGCGCCGATCCCCTGCGGGGCGATGTACAGGTCGTATGCGGTCGCCGGGTCGGTGAAGATGGCGCCGCCGTCGCTACCCATCGGGACACGCGACATCGACTCGACGCCGCCGGCGATCACCAGGTCGTCCCAGCCGGATGCAACTTTCTGCGCCGCCAGGTTTGTGGCCTCGAGACCTGACGCACAGAAGCGATTGACCTGCGTGCCTGGCACCGAATCCGGCAATCCCGCGAGCAGGGCCGCGGTGCGCGCGATGACTGCACCCTGCTCGCCCACCGGGGAGACGACGCCCAGTACTACGTCGTCGATTTCTGCGGGATCCATTGCGGTAAAACGGGTTCCGAGTTCCTGGATCAGCCCGACTACAAGGTCGACGGGCTTGACACTGTTCAATGAGCCTTTTCGCAGCTTGCCTCTCGGCGTGCGAATGGCCTCGTAGATAAATGCTTGTTCACTCACAGGGATTCCTTTTGGTCATGACGGCTCAGTTGTTTCGGCCGGACAAGAGTGAGGGTCGCCGGCCGCATTGGCGGCGCGCGCCTGCGATAGAGATCGCGGAGGAGTGCGAGAGCGCGGGAGAATTACGGCGTCCCCGGGTAGCGCGGCAAGGCTGCGCTGTACCCGAGGTCGGCCTGGATGGAGCTGGAATCAGGAGAAGGACAGTTCGGGGGTGCGGGCGATCAGTAGGCGCCGCACCTTGCCCTCGCTGTCGAGCTGCGCAGTGGCGTTGAACGAAGCCTCGAAATCGCCGCCTCGAGTGGTGCGCCCGAGTGACAACTCGACACCGTCGACGAATGCCCCGGCGTCGATGTGGTGGATCAGAACACTCTTCTCGCGTTGCGCCAGGTAGGCGACGAGACCGTCGCGATCGCCGACGAACTCGGCAGACTGACCATAACCCTTCGAGAACTGAACGGACATCACGAAGTCTTTGCTGATCATCGTCAGCACGCGGTCCGGATCGTCGGAATCCATGTACTCGAACCACTGGATGAGCACTGGCGTCTGGTTGGTCTCGCTCATCAGCGAACTCCTTCGGCGGACGAATCGGGGGGAATCAAACTGAACTCAGCGTCGAAGGTCACCTGATAGCGATCGACGAGACCGGCGGAATCGACGTGCATGACACCGACGAAATAGCCCGTGGTCTTGGTCCCGTTTTCAGTCACCGACCCATGCAGGAAATGCAGATCTCCTTCGGCTGCAACGCGCAGCACCTTGTGTTTGCGATCCACCGGAGGGCGACCCGACAGGTAGTCGAGCATTGACGCACGACCACTCCCGTAGTTCGCCCCGGTGGGCAAGACCATGGCGAACTCCACGTTCTCGGCCAACAAGGCCACAGCATCTTCGAGTCGACCGCTGTCCACGGTCGCGTAATAGGTTTCGATCACTGAGCTCATGAGATGAACTTAGTTCGGTTCACCCCTTCTTGTCGAGGCCTTGACGCGCTAGTCTCGATCCATAACCAAACTGAACTCAAGTCAAGTGGAGTGATATGAAATCGTCTACTTCCCAGGTAGAGCCCCCCTGGCCACTCTCCGAGCCCGCTGCTCTCAATCCTGGCCCCGAACAGTTGGAGCTTCGTGATGCGATTCGAGCGCTGCTCGGAAAACACGGCGGCGTAGAGCAGGCTCGGTCGGCTTCGCACACGGCCGAGGGATACTCGCCGGACCTCTGGCGGCAATTGATCGAGAATATGTCGGTCACTTCGCTCGCTGCGCCAGAAGATCGCGGCGGGCTGGGTTACGGCATGGTCGAACTCGGCATCATTCTCGAAGAGTGCGGTCGGAGTCTGGCCTGTGAGCCCGTGTTTTCCTCGGCGGTCCTGGGCGCCCAGGCACTATTGGCGGCCACGTATCCCGTTGACGAACTACTGGTCAACGTCCTCGAGGGATCCTCGGTGGCAAGCGTCAGTCCACTGACTGCCGCGACCGATCGACTCAGCGGTGTCGAAAGTGAATCCTCCTGGCTGCTCAGCGGTGAGGTCTCGGCCGTCGTAGGTGGTGCTGCTGCCGACATCGCCATCGTCTCCGCCGACACCGCCGCCGGACGGCAGATATTCGCAATTAAGACAGCCGGTCAGGTGCACTGGCGCGAGCGCGAAGTCGTCGACCCCACCCGCAGACAGGCCGACCTGACCGTAGCGGAAGTGCCGGCAGTTCCCGTGGTCGGTGCCGACGATTATGCCCGGGTCTGTACTCGGGTTCATGATTTACGGACGCTCGCAATCGCTTTCGAGAACACCGGAATCGTCGACGCCCTGCTCGAGATGACCGTCGAATACGTGAAAACCCGACACCAATTCGGGCGCCCGATCGGCTCGTTTCAAGCCGTCAAGCACCGACTGGCCGACGTACTCGTGCTGCTCGAGCGCGCTCGATCGGCAAGCAGATATGCCGCAGCCGTATACGACGAGGCCCCGGACACTGCCCGATTGGCGATCGCGGTGGCCGGCGCCGTCTGCACCGACGCGGCCATCGACGCCGCGGCCGAGGCCGTGCAATTGCATGGCGGCGTCGGCTTCACGTGGGAACACCCGGCACACTCCTATTTCCGCCGCGCATTGGGAAACGAAGCAGTACAGGGCGATTCGCGCACGCATCGCGCACGCATCGCAGAACTGATCGGTATTTGACTGTTCGGAAAATGCCACCGACGCCGGGTATTGACGCAACGTCACCCGATCTGCATACTGAAGTGAATCCAGTTCAATTTACATCCACACGAAAGGCTCATGATGATCGAGACCGACCACATCCTGTTGGAGAAAGACGGAGACATCGCACGGGTTTGGCTCAACCGCCCGCACAAGAAGAACGCGGTCACCGTTGAACTGCTGCACCGCCTCGACGAGATCATTGTCGAGGTCGACAACGATCCGAACCTCAAGGTTCTGGTGCTACGTGGCGTCAACAACACGTTCTGCTCAGGTTTCGACCTGGACGAGCTGCTCTCCGACTTCATCGGCAGCACCACAGCGATGGACGTCGCCGTGCTTTCGGCCAAGGTCTGCGACCGTCTCTACTCGATGAACACACCCTCGATCGCAGTCCTCGAAGGCTACGTCACCGCAGGTGGTTTCGAACTGATGATCTCGTGCGACTTCGCGATCGCATCGGATGACGCCAAGATCGGCGACTTCCACATCCGTCGCGCACTCTTCGGTGGCGCCGGCCCGATCTACCGCCTTCCTCGCATGATCGGGGTTCGCAAGACCAAGGAGCTCATGCTCACCGGCAAGCTGCTCTCGGGCACCGAGGCCGCTGCATTCGACCTGATCAATGCTTCGGCACCGGCCGATCAGCTCGATCAGACCGTGGCAGACTTCGCCGCGACTCTGACCGACAAGAGCCCGTTCATGATGAAGCTCACCAAGATGTGCATCGACAAGGGCCTCGACGCCGACATCCAGTCGCTCATGGTCATGGAGCACTTGGCCGTCGGCAACGCACTGCAGTCGGAAGACGGCAAGGAAGGCGTCACCGCATTCCTCGAGAAGCGTGATCCGGTGTGGGTCGGCCGCTGATCTGATTCACCCCGAGACCTGAAGGGATAGGCATGGCAGAGAAGACAGCAATCGTGCTCGAAGGCAGCCGGTGCACGGTGTGCGCCACGGTGGCCTTTCCGGCCGGCGTCATGTGCAGCAAGTGCGCAACGCCAACGGCAGCACCTCTCGATTTGAGTACCCGAGGTGTGCTGTGGGCGTATACGATTCAACGTTTTCCTCCGAAATCGCCGCCGTATGTACCGCCCGCCGGAGGGTTCACTCCTTTCGCGGTCGGTTACATCGAACTCCCTGAAGGAATCAAGGTCGAGGCAATCATCGACTGTGAAGACTTCGACGGACTGGATCAGGCACCGGTGACGTTGGTCGCCACCTCACCGGTGCCCCGGTTCGCCGTCGATCGTGACGCGAAGCAAGGAGCAACCAAGTGACGCAGCCTATTTCGATCGTCGGAGCCGGGCTCTCGAAGTTCGGCCGGCAACCGGGAGTGAGTGGGCGTGCCATGGCCGTCACCGCGATCGGTGCTGCGCTCGATGATGCCGGACTTTCATGGCCCGACGTCCAGGTCGCCTTCGGCGGCAGTGACGGATCCGGGCTGGCCGACACCTTGGTGGCCGAACTCGGTTTCACCGGAATACCTTTCACCAACGTCAAGAACGGTTGCGCAACCGGCGGTAGCGCACTCTTCTCGGCGGTCAATGCAGTTCGCTCGGGTGCAGCCGAGATCGCACTGGCGGTCGGCTTCGACAAGCACCCACGCGGGGCATTCGATCCCCGACCGGAAGAATGGGGCCTGCCGGACGGATACGGCGAGGCCGGTCTGATGGTCACCACACAATTCTTCGGAGCCAAGATCTCGCGCTATATGCGCCAGCACAACATCTCGGCCGACACCCTGGCCCGCGTGGCCGAGAAGGCTTACCGAAACGGCGTTCTCAATCCGAACGCCTGGCGCCGGGAGGCGATGTCTGCCGAGACCATCGCGACAGCCGACATGGTCAACGACCCGCTCACCCGTTACATGTTCTGCTCACCCGGAGAAGGCGCCGCCGCGATCGTGGTTGCCAGCGAGAGCGCAACCAAAGCGCTCGCCGCGCGAGCGGTCACACTTCGGGCAATCACCCATCGCACCCGAAGGTTCGGCTCCTTCGAGGTTTTCAGCCCGGCCGTGCAAGGTAACGGTGAACCGACCAGTGTCAGTGCGGACGCCGCGCGGGCAGCCTTCGAGCAGGCAGGCATCTCCCCCGGCGAAGTCGACGTGGCTCAGCTGCAGGACACCGAGAGCGGTGCCGAAATTATGCACATGGCCGAGTGCGGCTTCTGTGAACCCGGCGAACAGGAATCGATGATTGCGGCCGGCGAGACAGAGATTGGCGGCCGCATTCCGATCAACACCGACGGTGGATGCATCGCCAACGGTGAGCCGATCGGTGCGTCGGGCCTGCGGCAGGTGCACGAGATAGTCACCCAACTTCGTGGTGAGGCGGGTGCCCGTCAGGTTCCCGGTACTCCCCGGATCGGGTTCACCCACGTATACGGCGCACCGGGCATCAGTGCCTGCACCGTATTGTCCGTATGAGTTTGCGAAGACGACTGAGGGCAGATCAGTGACACCACAAACGATTCCAGGTCTCGACGCGTTCACCGAGGAAGCCATCGCCTGGTTGCGTGGCGTCGCCGCACCTCGCACCGAATCGGTGTGGGGCGTTGGTTCGGATTCGGTGGCGGTATTCGAGAATTGGACCGCCGAGCAAGAGCGCGAGCACACCGACGAAATCTCGCGCTACGAACAGGCGAAGTTCGATGCCGGCTGGGGAGCACTGAGTTGGCCGCCCGAACGCGGCGGTCGCAGCCTGCCGCTGTCATACGTGTTAGCTTTCCGCCGGGCTGAGGAATCGTTCGACGTGCCGCGGCGGACCGAGATGTTCTCGGTTACACAGCAATTGATCGCGCCGACCATCGAGCAGTGGGGCACCGACGAGCAGAAGGAACGCTACGTGCGCGCGATGCTTCGCACGGACATCATTGCCTGCCAACTGTTCTCCGAGACCGAGGCCGGATCGGACCTGGCTGCCGTCCGCACCAAGGCGGTGCGCAGCGAAGCCGGCACGTGGACTCTCGACGGGCACAAGGTATGGACCTCCGGCGCGCTGGTGGCGGACTACGGAGTTGCGGTGTGCCGTACCGACGCCACCGTCGCGAAACATGCCGGGCTCACCATGTTCCTCGTCCCGATGAACGCACCTGGCGTGACCATACGCCCGATCCGGCAGATGACCGGCGGCAGCTCGTTCAACGAGGTGTACCTCGACGGCGTCGAACTCGAAGACACGTATCGACTCGGTCCGGTCGGCAAGGGTTGGCAGGTTGCTCTTACCGTGCTGGCGGCCGAACGTCTGGACGGCGGAAATCTCGGTCTGGCCAACGCAGATCAGGCAATTGCACTCGCACAGAACCTCGAACGCGAGCTGACCGAGATCGAGAAGGACAAGGTGGCCGACCTGGTCGCCAGGAGCTATCTACAGCGCGTGAGCAATATGCGGGTGGCCGGGGCCATGCTTGCCGGCAACGAGCCGGGTCCTGAAGCCTCACTCGGAAAGTTGTTGGCTACCGACACCATGGCCAGAACGTCTGAAGTTGCCCGTTTGCTGCTCGGCCGTGAACTTACCGCCGATTCCGGTCGATGGGGAACGTTCGCGTGGTCCGAACACGCACTCGGCGCCCCCGGATACCGAATTGCGGGCGGTACCGACGAGATTCAGCACAACATCATCTCCGAGCGCGTGCTCGGTCTACCAAGGGAGCCGCGACCGTGACCAGTTCGTCTCTGCAAGAACGGGTCGCCGCCAAACTACTGGCGGACTGCGGCGCGACGTTAACCGACTTCCAGCCGCTACTCGGTGGACACTCCGGACTGACGTACCGCGCCACCACCTCGACCGGTGACGTGGTGATCAAGGCGGTGCCGGAAGGCCAGCGATCCATCGGCAGGCACGACATGCTGCGACAGGCGCATATTCTGCAGGCGCTGGCCGGCACCGAAGTTCCGGTGCCGCGCGTAGTTGTCGTCGACGAGATCGAGCCCGCGTGGTTTGCCATGGAATTTGTTGCAGGCGAGTCACTCGAGCCCGTGCTCGACGACCCGGCCGTCGATCCGGTGCTCGCTGCCAATCGAATGCGTCGTGCCGCTGCAGTCCTACCGCGACTGCATGAGGTGGACCTGGCCACCATTGCAGGGCTCGCAGATCCCCTGACACCGGCAGACGAGCTCGAGCGCTGGGCCAAGACGCTGGGCGCAGTGCCACCGGAATTGGTTGTCGGCGCCGATCGTCTGTTGGAACTGTTGCGCTCCGACATTCCCGAACCTATCGAACCCACACTGGTGCACGGTGATTACCGTCTCGGCAACATCATCTCCGACGGACTGGAGCCAGTTGCACTCATCGACTGGGAAATCTGGTCTGCCGGAGATCCACGAGTCGAATTGGGCTGGTTTCTGGTATTCGCCGACGGTTCGAACTTCCCCGGTGTCGGTCGGGAAGTCACCGGACTGCCGAGCGCCGAAGAGTTGGTCGCGCTGTACACCGGAGCGGGTCCCGCACTCCCCGAACTCAACTGGTTCGACGCACTCGGCCGGTTGAAGATGGCGGCGATCATGGGCCACAACCTGCGTCGGCACCGCGAGGGTCGCCATCATGATCCGGACCAGGAGAAGCTGCCCGACACCATCAACCGGTTGATCGAGACCGGTACCGCTCTCCTGCGTCCCTAGATCTTCTAGGCCGCTGGTCTTTTGCGTCGCTGATAATCACCTAAGGAGACCTACCGTGGATTTCGCCTATTCCCCGCGGACCGAGGAACTGCTCGGCAAGCTCGAATCTTTCATGGCCGATTACGTCTATCCGGCGGAATCGGTGTACGACGCCCAGGTCGCTGCCAACGACAACCCGCACGAACAGCCCCAGATCATGCGCGATCTGCAGGCGAAGGCACGCGAATTGGGTCTGTGGAATCTGTTCATGACGCACGACGGACTCGGTGCCGGGCTCACCAATCTCGAATACGCTCCGCTGGCTGAGATCGTCGGCCGCTCCATCATCGGTAACGAGACGATCAACTGCTCGGCTCCCGATACCGGAAACATGGAGATCCTCGCCATGTTCGGCACCGACGAACAGAAGGCGCAGTGGTTGAAGCCGTTGCTGGACTGCAGTATTCGTTCGGCTTTTGCGATGACCGAACCGGCCGTGGCAAGTTCGGATGCGACAAACATTCGATCGACTATCCAACGTGACGGTGACGAATACGTGCTCAACGGCCGTAAGTGGTACACCTCCGGCATCCTCGATCCTGACTGCAAGCTCATGATCTTCATGGGCAAGTCGGATCCCGAAGGCCCGACCTACCGACAGCAGAGCATGATCCTGGTACCGGCCGACGCGCCCGGCGTTGAGGTCATTCGGGACCTGCCGATGTTCGGCTTCCAAGACCGACTCGGCCACGGCGAAGTTCAATTCACCGATGTTCGGGTACCGGCTGCAAACATGCTCGGCGCCGAGGGCGACGGATTCGCCATCGCACAGGGACGCCTGGGCCCCGGCCGGATGCACTACGCGATGCGCGCAGTCGGTATGGCAGAACGGGCACTGGACATGATGTGTAAGCGCGCGCTCGAAAGGGAAGCGTTCGGAGGCCCCCTTGCCGACCGCGGCGTAGTGCGTGAATGGATTGCCCGCAGCCGCATCGAGATCGACCAAATCAGGTTGCTCGTACTCAAGTCGGCTTGGTTGATGGATACCCAGGGCAACGCGTCTGCGCGCTCGGAAGTGGCCGCCATCAAGGTGGCAGCAATGGAAGTTGCGCACAAGGTTGTCGACCGCGCGGTGCAGACCTACGGCGCCGCCGGAGTCAGCAACGACACGATCCTGGCTCGGCTGTATGCGATTACCCGCGCCCTGCAGATTGCAGACGGACCCAGCGAGGTTCATCTGCGCACCATTGCCCGCCTCGAGGTGAAGAAGCACAAATGAGTACACCAGAATTGACCGGTAAGGTCGCGCTCGTGACCGGCGCGAGCCGCGGTTTGGGACTGGCCATCGCGCGCGGACTCCGGGACGCGGGCGCGACCGTGATCGTGTCCAGCCGAAAGCTCGAGTCCTGCCGCGAAGCGGTGGCGTCGCTCGGTGACACCGGCCCGGGAACCGCTCACCCGTTCGCCCTGCACGTCGGGCACTGGGACAGTATCGAGCCCGCGGTCGACCAGATCATTGCCGAATTCGGCAGCCTCGACATCGTGGTCAACAATGCCGGCATCGCACCGCTGGCCGACAACTTGCTCTCCGCCTCGGAAGGGCTGTGGGACAAAACTATCGAGGTCAACGTCAAGGGACCCTTCCGGCTGATGGCAGTCGCGGGAGACCGGATGCGGGCGGCCGGCGGCGGCTCGATCATCAACATCTCCAGTATCGGTGCGGAGCGCCCGAGCCCACCGGAAGCGATGTACGCCGCGGCCAAGAACGGCCTCAATGCGCTCACCCGGGCGTTTGCTCAGGAGTATGCACCGACGGTGCGGGTGAACTGTGTGATGCCAGGCGGTTTCGCTACCGACATGGCCGAGAACTGGGACGACGAGTTCATCGGAAAGATCGTGGACCGTCTGCCTGCCGGGCGACTGGGCCGGCCTGAGGAGATCGCCGGTCTGGTGACGCACCTGGCCTCGGATGCGGCCGGCTACACGACCGGCGCGCTCATCCCGGTCGACGGCGGCCGAACCGCCGTGTATTGACGCTGCGATGTCCTGATATCGCAGTAAAGCCATGACAGACAACGGATTCGAAGGTGGACAGATGCTGACCGAGATGTTCGGACTGGCCGGACGGGTAGCGATCGTGACGGGTGCGTCGTCTGGTCTCGGAATGGGATTTGCGCGCACACTGGCCAGTGCCGGGGCCACGGTGTACGCCGCGGCCCGCCGGCTCGACCGCCTACAGGACTTGGCAGCCGAGGTACCGGGAATTGTTCCGGTTCGTTGCGACATCACCGACGACGCTGATCGGCGCGCCCTGATCGACAGGTGTTACGAACAGTCCGGACGGCTGGACGTACTCGTCAACAATGCCGGCATGCCGGGACCGCCGAACGCCGAGGACGAAACCATCGCGGGATTCAATTCGGTACTCGAGCTCAATCTGGTATCCGGATTTCACCTGGCGACCTACGCCTCGACCCGACTTCCGGAGAACGAACGCGCGTCGTACATCAACATCTCCTCGGTGATCGGGCTGGTGTCCACGGCCCCGATCGGTGGCGCGAGCTATGCGGCCTCCAAGGCCGGAGCACTCGGCTTGACCCGGGAATTGGCCGGTCAGTGGGGACGCAGGGGGATCCGCGTGAACTCCGTCGTGCCTGGGTGGTTCGATACGGAGATGACCGACGGACTGTTCAGCAATGACAAATCGGCGGGGTGGGTGCGTAAGAACACCATGCTCGGCCGCGGCGGGGTCGAAGGTGAGATAAACGGCGCAGTGCTGTTCCTGGCCTCGGATGCCTCCTCGTACATGACCGGCCAGGCGCTGGTTGTCGACGGTGGTTGGACGGCGCGCTGATGTTGGCAGTCCAGCTGACGGCGTGGGGTCAGCCTCCGCAGGTGCGTGAGATCCCCGTACCCGAGCCCGCTGAGGGGCAACTGTTGATCAAAGTCGGCGCCGCTGGTCTGTGCCGCTCGGATCTGCACGTCATGGATTCGCCCGCCGGACGTTTCGATTACCCGTTGCCGCTCACACTCGGCCATGAGGTTGCCGGTACCGTCGTCGGTGCGGGACCGCTGGCCGATCACGCGTGGATCGGTGAAAATGTTGTCATTCATGGTGTTTGGCCATGTGGCCGGTGCCGCAATTGCCGGCGCGAGCGCGAGAACTACTGCTTGGAGAAAGTCCCGCGTGGGGACGGCCGACTCAGCCCGATCGGAAACGGGTTGGGCCATCCGGGCGGGCTGGCAGAATACCTGCTGGTGCCCTCGGAAGCTGTTCTCGTTCGCGTCGGTTCGCTGAGCCCCCAGCAGGCCGCTCCGCTCGCCGACGCCGGCCTGACCGCATATCATGCGATCCGGACCAACAGCGACGTCATCGACTCGGACACTGTGGCTTTGGTGATAGGAATCGGCGGTCTCGGCCATCTGGCGGTGCAGATCCTGCGCTCTTTCGGCGTCACAGACATCATCGCCGTCGAGACAAGAACCCAGACACACGCTCTCGCGCTCGAATCGGGAGCACACGCGTGTTTTGCGACGCTCGCGGAAGCGACAGAGGCTGTGGCGAGCCTCGGCGGTGCCGACGTGGTCTTCGACTTTGTCGGGGCTCAGGCGACGGTCGAACCCGCTCCGGCGCTTCTCGCTCCCGGCGGCCGAGTTGTCGTCGTGGGAAGTGCGGGCGGGCAACTGACCGTCGGCAAAAGCCTTGGTTTGGTCAACGGCTGGCAAGTTCGGGCGCCGTTCTGGGGCACCATCGAGGACCTGCGTCAGGTGGTCGAACTCGCCAGTGCAGGAAAGCTGCATGCCGAGGTGACCACGTTCACGTTCGACAGCGCACTGGAGGCATACGATCGCCTGCGTTCAGGCGATCTGTCCGGCCGCGCCGTACTGGTTCCCACAGCCCCTTCATCGCTGTAAACATCCAACACACAATCGAACTCGAAGACGGAAGAGGGACGCCGCAGTGAAGTTGCTGGCACAGGAGATGCTCGCCCGGGCGGAAGGCAATCCGGCCGAGATTGCGGTGATCGACGAGTTAGGTTCTCACACAATCGGTTCGATCGTGGAGGCGGCTCGCTTGCTGGCCGATACCATCGCTTCGCTCGACGGCGGGGCACCGACTGCGCTCATTCAGGCCGACAATACGTGGCAGACGGTGGCTACCGCCCTCGCGATCGGACTTCGCGGCGGCGTAGTGGCGGTCTTCAGTCCACACGCCACCGAATCCGAGTTCGAGATGGCGATCGACGACATCGACCCGGATCTCGTGGTGGCCGATGCCGACGCACTGACCCGCTGGGGCATCAAGGACGACCAGTTTGCCGGTTCGGTAGCCGCTTTCGGAACGCGAGTGCTCCGGTCTCGGCAGGGGGATTTCGCCTCGGTTGAGCGCTGGCGCGGCGGCACCGCGATCGCGATGACCTCCGGTTCGACCGGTCGCCCGAAGTGTGTCGTCCAGTCCGAGGAGGCAATCCGCTACGCGTGCCGGAGCACCATCGATACTGTCGGATTGCAACAGGGTGAGGCGGTCGGCGCTTTTGTGCCGCTGTCGTCCGTCGCAGCTTTCTGTTTCGGGATGTATCTGCCTGCTTACCTTGGCGGACAGATGGTTTCGATCGCCAAGTGGTCGCCTGCGGTAGCACTGGAGGCAATGGCGAAGCACCGGGTCGCCTGGACGATGCTGGTACCGACCATGGCCCTGCAGCTCTCGGTTACCGAAAGGGCTGACGGTAAGCTCTCGGCGATGCGCGCCCTGACGGTTGGTGGCGGTCCGATGAACGAGCGCACACTCGGGAACGCCGAAACCGTCCTGGGTACCACCTTTCTTCGAGTATTCGGCATGTCCGAATGCCTGGGCCACACGACCCCACGTCTGGACGATCCGCCGGCCGTCCGACTGGGGCGGGACGGACGTCCGTTCCCCGGCACCGTCGTTCGAGCGGTCGACACCGCCGGGGCGCTGCTCACCGCAGGCGAGATCGGTGACGCCCAGGTGAAGGGACCGTCACTGTTCGTCGGTTATGCGCGCGGCGGTGCTCCGGTACTGCCCGAGCTCACCGCGGACGGCTTCCTGCCGACGGGCGATCTGGTCGAAGTCGGTGAAGACGGATCGATCTGCGTCATGGGACGCCAGAAACAAATCATCATCCGCGGCGGCCGCAATATCGACATCAACGAAATGGAATCTGCGATCGCGTCGTTGCCCGCAGTGGTTCAGGTTTGCGTGGTGCCGGTGCCGGACGACCTTCTGGGCGAACGGGCGGCGGCCCTCGTCGTCACGGGTGGTGCGCCGCTGACGCTGGCGGAGGCGACTACTCAACTCGGCGAAAAAGGCTTCCCGAAGTTCAAGTGGCCTGAGTACCTCTTCTCCGTCGATGACCTTCCACAAAATCGTGTAGGAAAGTTGTCGCGGCTCGATGCGGTGCGGATCGCGTCCGGTTTGGCCACGCAAACTGATCCGAATTCACCTCAAGCCGGGTAAGGTTTGACGAACTAACAGTTTTCGTACCATAGAGGACCTTCATGACTACAGATGCCCAGGCGCGCCGCGAAGGCCCGCGGTCGAAGCGGACGCTCATCCTTTCTGTCGCCGTCGATCAATTCGGCAAGGTTGGATACGAGCACACCAAATGGGCGTCGATAGCGGACGAGGTCGGTATCGGCCAGACTGCGCTCTATCACTATTTCGAGTCCAAGGCACACTGCTTGCTCACTATCATGCGGCTGGAGCTTGCCGACTCGCTCGAGCGGTTCGTCGACGCTACCGAGGGTGTATCTCCGCCGGAGGAAGCGTTGCGTACCGCCGTGATGGCCTCGCTCGCAGCCTCGCCGCGCGACGCGCTGCAGCGTCGGATCCTGCAAAATCATATGGATCTCCTGGCCACTGAGCGCCAGTCCGCGAACGAAGAAGCCGAGCGTCTCAAGTCACGCGAACTCGTCCAAGAAATTGAGCAGCAGTGGACGGATCTGATCGCGAGCGGAATCAAGGAAGGCGTCTTCGCCGATTCCGATCCTCGCTTGATGGGCCGACTCGTCTTGGCCCTCGTGATCAGTGTTTGGCGTTGGTACCGGCCGGACGGCAAACTCAGCCTGACCGAGATCGCCGAGCGAGTCACCGATGCGGCTCTGCGGATGGTGCGCGCGTAGGTCGCTCCGAGCGCGGTGAGTAGCCGTTCGGCCTGCCCATCGAAACCAAAGTGAATTCAATTAGGAGTTGACATGTACAATCTCGTTCTCGTCGCATCCCGGCCCGCCGACTGGACCCATGAGCAGTTCATCACATGGTGGCGCGGCGAACACGCGGACGTCACCTATCCCCTTCCCGGTCTGCTGCGATGGCAGCACACCGAATTGCTCGAAGCCTTCGGCAGCAAGTCGGAGGGGTGGGATGGCTTGTCCGTCTTGAGTTTCGAATCGCGGGAGGCACTCGAAGCCGCGCTGGCGAGTCCACAATGGCAGGCCGCCGTTGATCACGTCGGCACCATGGGTGGCCGCCGGATGATGTGGTACGGCGACGAAAAGACCATGGTGCCACTCGTCGACAGCGGAGAATGACCGATTCTTGGGATCGGCCCGGTTGCTATCGCGTCGCCGACGGTGTTTTCCGGATCCCATTGCAGATGCCGCAGGACGGCCTGCGTGCAATCAACGTCTACGCGCTCGAGACCACGCGCGGACTGGCGCTGGTCGACGGCGGTTGGCATCGGAACAGCACGCACGCCGAGCTGTCCGACGCCCTGGCGCTGATCGGTCGTAGCCCGGCGGAGATTCACGACATCTATGTCACGCATGTCCACCGTGACCACTACACGTTTGCCGTTGAGCTGCGTCGACGGCATGGTTCGCGAATCCACCTCGGCGCAGCAGAATCTCCCGGGATTGCCGCAATCGCCAAGCTGGGCAACAATGTTCCGGAGAGCTCAATCCTTCAGCTGCACCGATCCGGCGCGGTGACAATCGCCGAGCAGGTCTATCGGGACTCGGTCGACGAACCGTTCGAGCCCTCGGACTGGGAGGCTCCCGATCACTGGCTCTCCCCCGGCGCCCTCGATATTCCGGGCCATCGTTTCTCCGCGGTACACACTCCCGGACACACCAAGGGGCACATGGTTTTTCATGACCTCGACCGCGGCATTTCTTTCACCGGAGACCACGTACTGCCGACGATCACGCCGTCGATCGGATTCGAGCTCGGCGACTGGGAACTGCCACTCGGAGCATACCTCCGCTCGCTGGAGATGATGCTCGACGACCGGGACCGCATCATGATGCCGGCGCACGGCGACACAGGTGCCAGTCTGCACGCGCGGTGCCGGGAGTTGTTGGCGCACCACGATTATCGGCTAGATCAGACCGCTTCTGCGGTAGTCGAACTGCGCGAGGCCTCAGGTCTGCAAGTGGCGCAGGTGCTGACCTGGACCCGGCGCGAACGCGGCTTCGATTCTCTCGATACGTTCAACCAGATGGTAGCCACGTGCGAGACGCTTGCCCACCTCGACGTGCTCGTCGACCGTGGGCAGTTGTCCGTGCAGAACAAGAACGGGGTGGATCTCTTCAGTTCGAACTGAAGAGATCCACCCCGTTTGTCGCAGGTCTCAGGCGCAGGTCCAACCGCCGTCGACATAAAGCTCGGTGCCGGTGATGAACGTCGAGTCGTCGCCCGCCAGGAAAGCAACGGCGGCAGCAACTTCTGAGCCCGTGCCGAGTCGGCCCATCGGCGTATTCGCAATCATTGCCTGATGCCGCTCACTACCCTCGTAGCGCTGCAGCAGTTGCTGGGTCTCGATAAATCCAGGATGCACCGAATTCACGCGCACACCTTTTGTAGCCCAATGCAATGCGGCGTTCTTTGTCATCGTGCGGACCGCACCCTTGGCGGCCGCGTAGGCGAAGCTGTTACCCAGTCCGCCGACCGTGCCGAGGATCGAGCAGATGTTGACGACCGAACCGCCACCGGTGCTTTCGATGTAGGCCCCGGCATACTTCATGCCGAGCCAGGTTCCCGTCTGACTGACCTCGATGACTTTGTTGTACCGATCGAGGTCTTCGTCGACAACG
Source organism: Rhodococcus sp. AD45-ID (assembly GCF_003023755.1). Classification (NCBI taxonomy): domain Bacteria; kingdom Bacillati; phylum Actinomycetota; class Actinomycetes; order Mycobacteriales; family Nocardiaceae; genus Rhodococcus; species Rhodococcus sp. AD45-ID. The sequence continues at coordinate 1,537,282 of NZ_PYHL01000001.1, forward strand.
GAAGCCAGACTACCGATTGCACCGTTGTTCACCACGGCGTCGAGTCGCGAATACCGCTCGGCGACGGCCTCGATGACGCTCTGCCATTGCTCTTCTCGAGCGATGTCGAGAGCGAGCGCCTGATGTCCATCGGGCTGATCCTGCTTCGCGACCAGTTCGGCGCACGCGTCACCACTGATGTCGGTGACGATCACCGCAGCACCTTCGGCCACGAGTCGGCCGACGATATCGACGCCGATACCGCCTGTGGCTCCGGTTACCAGTACTACCTTCTCGTGCAAACGCGTATTGCCTACCGACATCGTTTCAGCTTCTCTTTCTGTCACAGCTTGCTCAGGACGTTACGACCGCCGACAAGCATGGCGATGGCGACGCCGATCGTGGTCACTGCGGTCATCAGCAGCGCCATGGCGGCCACCATCGGATACGAACCGTTCTGCCACATGTCGAACAGCAGCGTTCCCATAACCTGAGTGGTGGAAGCGCGCACCAGCAGCGAGGCGGCGAACTCGTGCGTCAGGAGAATGAACATCAACGCGACGGCACTGAGAATCGTCGGACGCATGAGCGGCAACATGATTCGCAGCGTCGTAACGAAGGGGGATGCACCGCTGGTGGCCGAAGCCTCGTTGTATGTGTTTCCGAGCGCGAGCATAGCTGTCATCTGCATCCGTGTGGCGAACGGCAACATCAGAACGATGTAGACCAGGATGATGACCGTGCGGGTGCCGTACAGGATGAGCGGCGGTTCAGTGTACGTCAGCAGGAAGCCGACGCCGAAGATCACCGCGGGGATGCCGAGGGGCAGGGCGGTCATCAGATCGGCCAGCAAGGCCAGGATCTTGAAGCGGCGCCCGCGGACCAGGAGGTTGGCCAGCGCGTACCCGATCGGAATACAGATGATCACCGCACCCAGTGAGGTAAGTACGCTGGTAACAACAGATTCGGTGATCGCATTGGTCGACCACAGTTCCCGGAAGTTATCCAGGGTCAGTAGACCCCACGACAGCGATCCGGACCAGTACGGCGTCAGCGAGACGATGATCAGCCCAATCAGCGGAATGACCAGTGCGAACATCGAGAAGATCACCACGGTGGCCGTCGCCCAGGTGGCCCGCCCGGTGGACGAGGCAAAAGCCTTCCCTCCGTGCGTGACAAACCGAGTTTGGTTGCCCAACAGGACCTTCTGAACCAGGACGAGCACCAAACCGAAGATCACCAGTGGTGAACCGGCCGCTGCTGCGGCTGCGAAATCCGAAGGAGACTCGGACACCCGGCGGTACATTTCCGTGGTCAGGACCTTGACCCCCGAATTCTGTCCGAGCAGCAGCGGACCCGTGAACTGCCCCAAACCGAGCAGCAGCGCAATTCCGCCGCCGTAGATCAGCGAAGGCCGCAGCAACGGCAGAACAATCTTGAAGAAGATTCCGACCGTCGACGATCCGCTCACCTGAGCGGCTTCGAGATGTTCCGAACTGATGTTCTGCATGCCGGAGCTGACGAACAGGTAGACGAACGACGTGAGGCCGAATCCTGTGAGAATTACGATCCACGGAACGGTGTACACGTCGATGGGTCCGGTGTCGGATCCACTCCACCACGGAAGCTTTCGCAAAATCACGTTGAAGTAACCGGGACCGGGCGACAGCAGGAAGGCCCAGCCGACGATGTTCGCGACAGCAGGCATGACGATCGGGAGAATGGGGACGATGCGAAGCCAACCCAGCTTCTCCGGGAGTCGACTGGCCGCGAAGGCGAGTACGGTACCCAGGACCATCGCAATCACGAGCGAACCGAATGCCAGGGCGATCGTCGTCCAGATGGCCTCGGCAACGTCGTACCGTCCGTACTGAGTACGGTAACCCGCGGCACCGTCCTCGAACGCAAGCACCTGAAGCCGAATCATCGGCAGCACTACGAGATACGCAAGAACCGCGATCAGAATCGCGTAGCCGATGCGCGCCTGCCACTGCCGTGAAATCGAGAACGACTTGACGGATCCGCCGGCCGTGGCGGTTGCGGTTGCGGTTGCGGTGGCCATCAGGATCGATCTCCTGCACCCTGCGCGACCAACTCGGGAATCACCGCTTCGGCTCCGTCTGGATGCGTGTACACCCTCAGGCTCGAGGGCGAGAAACTGATCACCATCGGCATTCCGGGCGCACTGCTGCGCAGCGTGGCGCTGTGCTTAGCGGCACCGGCGCGCAACGACAGTTCCTCGCTACCGGTCTTGACCAAAACGTCGAAGTGTCGTCCGGCGTACTCGTACGTCACCAGTTCGGCGTGCAGTGCAACGTTTCCGGCCGGCACCTCGTCCATCGATGAGTGCATCTGCACGTCGTCCGGGCGGAACCGTGCCACTGCGGCGTTGCCTTCATCGGCCCGATCGCGTACGACGGCGTTGCTGAGATCGATGACGTCGTTGGCGCTGGTGATCCAACCATCATGGCCGCGACGCAGTTCCAGCCGATTACCCATGCCGATGAATGCGGCGACGTACTCGGACACCGGATTCTCGAACACGTGTTCCGGCGCGTCGTACTGTTCGATCTTGCCGGACTTCATGATTGCGATCCGATCGGCAAGAGCGAAAGCCTCGGCCTGATCGTGCGTGACGAAAACGGCGGTGAAACCGAGGCTTTGATGCAGCTGATGGATCTGGGAGCGTACCTGGTCTCGAAGGCGTGCGTCCAAGTTGCTCAGGGGTTCGTCGAACAAGACCAGATCCGGTTGCGCAACGAGGCCACGGGCCACAGCAACTCGCTGTTGCTGCCCACCACTGAGCTGCGACGGGTACCGATCGAGCAGCGCGCCGCAATCGACCATCTCGGCAGCCTTCTCCACCGCACCGTCGGCGATGGCCTGTCTGAGCTTGCGGACCTTGAGCGGGTATCGGATGTTGTCCCGGACCGTCATGTGCGGCCAGAGCGCATACGACTGGAACACCATGCCGATGTTCCGCTTGTGTGCGGGGACATCGGTTTTGGTGGAGGCGTCGAATACCTGCCTTCCGCCGAACGAGATCGAGCCGCCCTGAGGGGTTTCCAATCCTGCCAGGCACCGCAGCGTCGTGGTCTTGCCGCAACCACTCGGACCGAGCAGGACAAGGAACTCGCCCTGCTCGATTTCGAGATCGAGTTGATCGACCACCACGTTCGATCCGTAGGTCTTCGTGAGACCTGTAACTGCGAATTGTGATGCCATCTCTATACTTTCTCGTTCGAAATTTTGGGGGTGCGGACGCCGGCTGCCTGGCCGCCGTCCACGAGGAGATCCGTTCCGGTTACGTAGCTGCTGTCGTCGGCCGCGAGGAAGCGAATGACCTTGGCAACCTCTTCCGGCGCGCCACGGCGTTGCATCGGGATACTCCGTACGTACGCCTCGACGTCGTCGTTTGCGAAGTCCGATACCGACGTGATTTCGGTTTCGATGCTGCCGGGGCAGACGGAGTTGACTCGGATACCGCGGTCGGCAAGCTCGAGTGCTGCCACCTTGGTCAGGGCACGGACACCGAATTTCGCTGCGCCGTATGCACCCAACTCGGCCGTTGCCAGCACGCCACGCAATGACGCGAGATTGATGACGGACCCGCCATCCGCCATCGATGCGGCCGCGGCCTTCAGCCCGAGGAAAGTACCGACGAGATTCAGGTCGATCATCCGGCGAAACTGGTCGAGCGTCGTATCTGCCAGAGTCGCCTTCATCGCAGCTCCGGCGCTGTTGACCAGTACCGTGATGTCGTGGCCGGCCGCCGCCATCGCGGCTGTTGCTTCGGCCCAGTCAGTTTCGCTCGTCACGTCGAGATGACGGTAGTACGCGTTTGCGCCCAACGTCGCAGTGAATGCGCGACCGGCGTCGTCGTTGACATCGGTGAGGTACACGGTCGCGCCGTGCGCGACGAACAGTTCGGCGCAGGCTCCGCCAATGCCTCCGGATGCTCCCGTGACGAGAACGTTCGTTCCCCGCATCGAATCTGTGAGGTAATTCAAGTTCAGCCCTTCCACTTTTTGATTGGCACTTATGTTCCGCGGAGCCATGTTTCGGTGTTACTGGAAGAGCTTCTGCCACTGCTGGGAGTACTGCTCGACCTTGTCCGGCGTCAAATTTTCGGGATTGGGCAGCGCGATGTCCTGTGCCCGGGCGACAGCCCCGGGGATATTCGGCAGTGCGGCAGCGTATCCGTCGTTGAGGGCGGTCTGACCTCCGACGGTTACCAGGAAGTTGGCCAGCACCTGGGCGGCATTCGGATGCGGCGCGGTATTCAATACGTGGGCGTACCACGGAGTTCCCCACGGCTGCTGCGGCAGCGCCCAGTCGACGGGCGCACCGGAGTTCACTTCGGTCACCAACGGCTGCACCGAGGGGCTGACGACGATCTCGCCGGACGTCAGGGCCTGGGCCACACCGAGCGCGCTTGGGTAGATGCGGGGCTGCAGCTCGGCAAGCTTGTTCCAGTAATCCTCGCCGTACGTGTTCGCGAAGTGCCGGTACATGTCGACGTACGAGGCGATGCCCACCGGGTTGACGATGCCGATCTTGCCCCGGTACGCCGGATTGAGGATGTCCTGCGGTGTCGTCAAGCCGTTCGGTACCGCATCGGTATTCCAGCCGAGCGAGAAGACCGCCGCGCTGGTGAGGAAGAACCGGTTGTCGAGCACGCTTGCCGCTGGATCGAATTCGGGGGCGTCGAGTGCTGGCCCGACCAGTTCGGCGGAATAGGTACCGGACTTGGCGGCATTCTGAATCCATGCCGAGTCGGTGAGCATGTGGACGTCGGCGGTGCCCTTGCCGATCTTGTGTTCGGTCTCGACCCGGGGATTGATGTCCGGATCGGTGCCGCGGACGTATTCCAGTTCGATTTGCGGATACTCCGCGTGGAATGCGGCCTTGAGCGCGTCGAGGTTGGCCGGCTTCTGGCTCGAGTAGAGCATCACCTTGCCCTCTTCGTTTGCCGCAGCGACCACATCTTCCCAACTGCCGTCGACGGCAGCGGACGCGGGTTCGCTACCGCTACATCCCGAGATGCCGACCATGGCTGCGGCGGCGCTCAGCGCCACCAGGGTGCGGACGAATGACTTCATGGCTTCCTTTCGGGCATGCCGTCGGGCGTCGACGGATCGACATGTCGTTGGCACTCCAGTGAGAGATGTTCTCGCGTCGACAGTTCTGAAGCTGACCCTGCGCGCGGTATGTCATCGCGTCTTGGTCCCGGGCGGGACGGCTGCCGAATCGGGAGCCGCCCCGCCTACAAACTGAACTGATGTCAGTTCGAACGTAGTGCCCGGCGCTTGTGATGTCAATCACGAACATGTCAGAGCAGGAAAATGTTTCGAACAAAGCTGGTAATTGCCCGACACCGTCAAGCTGAACGGTTCAGACGACGGCGGTGGCGGCAGACAGACCGAATACCAGGGCTGAGGCGAGGCCACCGGCGTACGCCCGGTTCCACAATCCGCCGGTGTCGGAGCCAGCCGCAAACAGTCCAGGGATGGGCAGTCCGGCAGCGTCCAGAACTCGGGCTTGCGTGTCGATCCGAATCCCATGAAACGGGAAGGTGACCGCGGGAACCGTTTCGATCACGTAGTAGGGCCCCTCGAGTAAGGGAGCGCGATCGAGTTTACGGCCCGGAACCAGTTCTGCACCCTGGGAGGCCGCCTCGTTGAACTTCGTGATCGCCGCAGCGATCGCCGCTCCGTCGTATCCCCATTCCTCCGGCAAATACTCGAGTTCCTCGAGGTCCTCAGCCAGGCCGACCCTGCCGCCACGCTTGCTGGCAAGTTCGAATTTGTCAACGGCCACAGCACCTTCGACATACGACGCGACCATCCAGTCACGGTGCACGCGCGCGTCGGCAATCAGCAGGCCTCGGCCCTGCGGCTGTTCGAGAAGAGCCATCGTGGTGAGGTGATCGCCGAGCGTTTCGTCGACGAATCGTTCGTTGTCAAGACTGAAGAGAAGAGCATGCTCGCTGTAGTACAGCGACATGTCGACGAAGTCTGCGGGATCGGCAAGTTCCACACCGCTCGGAATCAAATGCCCGTAGAAGCCGGCATTCTCGACGCCGGTCGACGCGCCGACCTCGATCGCGAGGCGGTAACCTTCGCCGCAACTGTGTGGGTTCGAGCGCAAGGCCATCCGGCCTGCGTCCGGGTGGACGTGCTGAGCGAGCAATTCCTTGTTGCCTTGGAATCCGCCGGTTGCCAGGAGGATCTGGCCGGCCCGAATCTCGCGCGCGGGCTCGGTACCCGTACGTACCACGGCGCCGCGGACGGCACCGTCCTCGAACAGGAGCGCTTCGGTCGCGGTATCGAACACGACCGATCCGCCGGCGTCGAGGACGATTCGCTTGCAGGTGTCGACGTAGTGGTTGGTGTCGAATCTGTGCCCGCGGCCGAAGCTCAGAATGGGCTGCGCCGGGTCGACGTCAATGCCAATCGAGCGGATCCACTCGACACCGACATCAAAGCTGTCGACGAGGTGGCGCTTGAGAGCTTCGTCGCCCCTCGGGTTCTGTTCGGCCATGACGTCGTGATTCGGTGCACTCCAGGCGTATCCAGCGAATCGCGCCGAACCTCCGACGTCGGCGCTGATCTCGATCAAGCACACTCGCCTGCCTGCTGCGGAAGCTTTTGCCCCAGCGGTCAATCCGGCCATTCCCGCACCGATTACCAGCAGATCGTATTCATTGCTACTCAACTTGACTCCAATTGTCCGGCGCCGGTGAGCGCCTTCCGTTCTAATTGAACTGACCTCAATTTGATTACAGTAGAAGCGTAGCGAGGAGTGAGTCAATCGGTGTCACTGCCGACATGACGCTTGCGTTGTGGGCTGAGTCACTCTAATATGAACTGAATTAGGTTTGATTTGTGTCGGCAAGTACCAGAAACGGAGCAGCTCGCATGATCCCTCAGGTTTTCAGAACAACCGTGGCACTCGCCGCGGTGGCGCTCGCATTGACGGCGTGTAGCAACGCTCCCGCTGCCCCGTCAGAGCCGGTTTCAGGTTCGTGGGACGACGTCGTTGCTGCGGCCAACAACGAGGGAAAGGTCACGATTTACTCGACCCAGGCGGCGCCCCGACTCGCGGCCCTGGAAACTGCCTTCGAAAAGGCCTACCCCGCAATCGATCTCGAGGTCGTCCGCGGAGTCGATTCGGATCTGCTTTCCAAGATCGATGCCGAAAGCAAGTCCGGCAAGGGAATCGGAGACCTCGCGGTGATCACCGACGTGTCGTGGATGAATACTGTCAAGGATACAGACAAGGCGACCAAGCCGATCGGGCCGAGTTTCGACAACCCGGACTATCGCCGGGATACAAGCATCGTCTCGGACAAGTACTTCCTCGAAGGGGCAGTGATCCTGGGATTCGGCTGGAACACCGACCTGCTGCCCGGCGGTGTCTCTTCCCCGGCAGATCTTCTCGCTCCTGAGCTTAAGGGCAAGGTCGGAATCGTCAGTCCGTCAACGTCACCGACATACCTGGACTTCTACTCCCACATCGAGAAGTACTACGGCGGCAGGGAGTATCTGGAGAAGCTAGCCGACCAGAACCCGCGCATCTATCCGAGCAATCAGCCGCTCGCTCAGGCACTCGCTTCCGGTGAGATCGCCGCCGGCTTGATGGCCGATCCGATGTTGGCATCCAAGGAGTCCGGGGCACCGGTTGAATGGTCTGCCGGAGAACATATCTGGGGAGCGCGTTGGTACGGTCTGACTCTCGGCTCGTCGCCGCATCCGAATGCCGCGCAGGTATTGGCCGACTTCATGGTCACCCGGCCCGGCCAGGAGGCCACGTCGGTCGGTTACAGCTCGGTGTTGCCCGACATCGAAGGTTCGATCGCGAATGCTCAAGAGGTTCCCGATCAGAACACTGAGGTGACCACGGGTGACGGCGCCGCGCGTTACCGCGACGAGCTCGAAGCCCTGTTCAACTGAACTGCTTGACAACCGTTCCATGTGCACGTGTTCTACTCGTAATACCCGCGGCCGCCAAGCGGATCGACGGGACTGAAAGGTGTATTCGATGTCTGATCGGCAGTTCGAGGGCCAGGTCGCAGTGGTAACCGGCGCAGGTTCCGGAATCGGCGCTGCCACAGCGCGTCTGCTCGCTGACCGGGGCGCCGTGGCGGTGTATCTGTGCGACGTCAACGAAGCTGCGGTAACCGAGGTGGCAGCGTCTGTGGTCGGTGGCCAGGCCATCGGTTTGGATGTCGGCAATTCGGCGCAGGTGACCCAGGCTTTCACGAGAGTGATCGCCGAGCAGGGGCGGGTTGACGTCGTCGTCCATGCCGCCGGCGTCGACGACCCGAAGAGTAAACAGCGCATCTACGAGGCAGCTGAGCGTAATGAACCGGTTGACGTTCTCACTCACCTCGAGGACGAAGATTGGCGACGCGTCATGTCGATCAACCTCGACGGTACGTTCTTCATACTCCGCGAAGCAGTCCGGGCGATGAAACCAGCCCGCAGCGGCGCCATCGTGACGGTCGGCTCGTCCTCGGCGTTCGACACGCTTGTCGGCTACCCACACTACTCAGCTTCGAAGGCCGGAGTTCATGCGGTAAGCCAGGCTGTAGCTAAAGAGGTTGCGCCCTTTGGCATCCGGGTTAACACGATCGCTCCGGGACCGGTCGACACGGGAATGGCCAGTCGCACTCCGGCCAACCTTCGCGCTGCGATGACACAGGACGGATTCCGCGGTTACGCAACCGCCGAGGAATTGGCAGATAACATCCTGTACCTGGCGTCGCCGGGTGCCGCCAACGTCGTCGGGGCCGTACTACTGAGCAACGGTGGTAGATTCACCGTCTGATCGGGGTCAGTTCCGTAGAAATGCCCGGTTTTGCACGTCTTCCGAAGACGTGCAAAACCGGGCATCGTGCTTTGTCAAAATAGCTTCGGCTCGACAAGTACTCGGGTTTGCGGCGCTAAGACAAGATATTCGGCCAATTTCGTCCGCACCCGGTTCTCGGGAACGGTCAGTCGCTCGGTCTCCTGAGCGAGGTACTCAGACCAATCACGGAACGTGCAGTGTTCAACATAGATGTCGGGCTCGTTTGCCGATCGCGACACGCTCCAGCGCAGTGCACCAAGACGCCGCCGGGAGAGTTTGAGTTCGTGCACGTTGTCGAGAAATTCTTCCGTACGGCCCGGGAGCACGTGATAGGTGGTCTCGACGATCACGCGCAGACCGGAGTATTCGGCATTAGGGGCCAAGGGATCCGGTGCCCCGGTCAGTTCGGGGGCAATCGCCTCACTCGGCATGATCCCGCGGCGAAGTGTCTCGAACACCGAGACGAACATCAACAGCGCGGCCAGTAGCACGGCGGGAACGAGGCCGAGCGAGTCGGCAAGGACGCCCCACAACAGGGCGCCGATCGCCTGGCTCCCCTGAAACATCAACATGACGAAGGCGATAACACGCGCCTTGATCCATCGGGGAACCACGGCATGAGCGGCGATCATCCAGGTGCTCTGAACCCCAACCCACGCGGCGCCAACCACTACAAGAACGGCAAACATCGCGCTGACCCACGGGATCACGACCAAACCGACCAGAACGAGCGCATATGCACCCGAGCCTAGTGCCACGAAGTGATTCCAACTCATCCGCGCGCGCAGCGGCATCAGCAGGATCGCACCGAGCACGGCGCCGATTCCGATTGCGCCGGAGAGGATTCCGAACCCGAACGTACTCACCTGCAACCGATCATGCGCGACCAGCGGCAGAAGCCCCCACAGACAACTCGCCGGGATCCCGAACATGGTCAGTCGCAGCAGCAATCGCCTGGTCCAGCGGGAATGGCGAATGAAGCGCACGCTTCCTGCCACCGCCTGGCCAATCGAATTGTGCGATTCGACCCGCCCGGTCGATGCGGGTACCGTCCGCGCCGCGACGAAGACGCAGACGGCGAACAGAGCGGCAGTCAAGGCGAAAGCCGAAGTCGATCCCCAGCCGGCGAGAACGGCACCGCCGATAACCGGCCCGACCGCGCGAGCGCCATTGAAGACGGCGCCGTCGATCGCAGGAACCACCGCCATCATCTCGCGGCTGACTATGTTGGGCAGCAACGCCTGCCAGACGATAGCGACGGACGCCAGACCTGCGCCGGCGACGAAGACCGCGAGCATCAAAATTGGAGTTTTCGCCAAGCCCAACTGCTGCAGTACCGCGAGCAAGATCGTCGACGCAGTCAACACCACTGCGGTACCGACGAGGAGTAGTCGATGGCTGACGAACTCGGCCATCGCGCCGATCGGCAACGCCAACAGGAAGAACGGCAAGCTGGCGGCGAACTGCACCATCGATACCGTCGTCGCAGACTCGCCGGTTTCGGTGAACGTCCACTGCACCGCGAGTACCAGAATCCATACTCCGACACTTGCACACAGCTGAAATCCCAGCATCATGCGTAGTCGCCTGATACGTAGTGGCGCAAAGATGCTCACTGTCCGATCGCTATCCATGATGTTCCCTCTCGATCACCGAACAATAACCTAAACTTAATTCAGTTAGGGTTGAATTCGTGCTAGTTTCGGCATGATCGCGTCGCACTGGTTTTATGTGCGGTGCGCGGTAGTTCCCATCTGTTCGAAAGGCCTCAGTCATCACCATTCACAATCGAGTTGTGTGCCTCGCCTCGCGTCCGGCTGGTCGTCTGGTGCCGGATAATCTCGCGATCGTCGATGCCGAAGTGCCCCCGTTGGCACCAGGCGAGGTTTTGATCCGAAACACGTGGCTGTCGATAGACCCGTCGATTCGACTGCGGCTCAATGCGGCAACGCCTTCGGGATACTTACCGCCGCTGGCTCCGGGAGATCCTTTGGTCGGTCTGGCGCTCGGTACCGTCGTCGAATCTCGGAGTCCGGAATTCGCTGCTGGTGAGCTGGTCTCGCACATGTTCGGTTACCGCGCCTATGCGGTGGTCGCCGCGGGCGGTGAAACTCTCGGTGGTGCCGGCGGGTTGACGAGGATCGACCCAGGCGAGTTTGCCCCGGAATGGTACCTCGGTCCGTTGGGCAGTGCGGGGCTGACCGCCTACGTAGGTCTTTTCGAGATTCTCGAGCTCAAACCCAAAGACGTGCTGTGGGTTTCGGCAGCAGCTGGCGCCGTCGGGAGTATTGCGGTGCAATTGGCGACATTGCGGGGCAACACGGTTGTCGCTTCTGCAGGAGGCCCGGAGAAAGTCGAGTACCTCAGGAATGCGCTCGGCGCCTCGCACGCGATCGACTATCGGGCCGGCGACCTGAAAAAGCAACTGGCCGAAGCTGTCCCCGACGGTATCGACGCCTACTTCGACAACGTCGGCGGAGATCACCTGGGGGCGGCCCTGAATCATCTCCGGCCCGGCGGGCGCGTCGCGATGTGTGGAGCCGTCTCGACCTACGACACGGACTCCCCCGCCCCCGGGCCTACCAACCTCTTTCAAATCACCGCAAAGAGCTTGCAAATGAGAGGTTTTCGCGCAGGAGCGTATGACGGGCTTTACGCGGACTTTCGTTCAGAAGTCGGCGGGTACCTCACCGCGGGTATGATGACGTACCAGGAGACGGTATTCGAGGGACTCGAACAAGCCCCCACCGCACTCGTCGGAATGCTCAACGGCCGTACTACCGGAAAGACTTTGTGTCGACTGTAAGCCTTCCGATTCCGGGCCGCCACGGGCCACCACTCTAGATCCACACGCGCTGAGTCCGCCGACTCCTCGTCCGGGTCCCCGTTGAAGAATTCGGATATCGAACGAGCAATTCGTCGTCGGACTCGTCGATATCGTCGGCATCGGCGAGCACCGAACGCGTGAGAGACGAAGCGAAGGTGTCCCTGATCAAATGCCGTTGACGATCGGGCGGAAAACCCGGGAATGCGAAATATCGCACGGCCGCACGCGGTTCCTCCGTTAGAAACGACTACCTCAGAGGGTGTCACGACGTCGCGGGGGTGGAGCCCGATATTCCATCATCTCCAAGACCTGCCGAGCATGGGAGGCCTTTGTCTTCCCCAAATAATTCGACAGCGAAAGCACATTCGTCCGCTGTAACCGTCACGGCCGAAATGCTAGGAACTCCGGCCGCGGCGCCGTTCCCGAGAACGGCTTCCCGAGCGAATTCTCGACGCTGTTGAAAACCACGAAGATGTTCGCTCTCGGCACCGGGGAGATGTTTCCTGACGATGCATGTAGAAGGTTGCTGTCGAACACAGTCATCGAACCCGCATCCCCCGTCAACACCTCTATTCCGTGGCGGGCGTAGAGCGTGGTGATCATCTGCTCGGAAGGAACACCGACCCGAGGCACTTCCTCGACCAAGGACTCCTCGAAGTAGCGGTCCGGTGTCGCCCCCGCGCACTGCAGGAAAGTTCGATGCGATCCGGGCATCACCATCAAAGGCCCATTGAAAAAATGATTATCGGTCAACGCAATTGACGCACTCACCGCCCGGGGAGCCGGCATCCCGTCCTCTGCGTGCCACGTCTCGAAATCGGCATGCCAGTAGAACGCTCCGCCGCGGAAACCGGGCTTGTAATTCAACCTGCTCTGATGAACGTAGACCTCCGAACCGAGGATCTCGCGTGCGAGGGCTGCTGCCCCAGACTCGTCTACTGCCGCGCGCACCACCGGACTCAAATTCACGACATCGAAGATCGACCTGACCGCCGAGGAAGTTTTTTCCCGCACGATCCGCTCGTCGCCGGCAAGTTCGGGTGCGGTGCCTAAACGTTGGACTTCACTCAGGCACCGTTGCACTGAGCTCGTATCAAGGACACCACGACGAACCGTGAACCCGTTATCCTCGACATCGCGATGCTTCACTCGCATCTGCTCGCTCCACACAATCGGGTCGACACGGTCCAACTCGGTCGGGACGGTCGAGATCCGTGTGGCGTAACGATCAACAGTGACAACCATCAGTGTGAATTCTCCTACTCGTTGCTCGAACCGCGACGACGGCAGATGCGGCGCAACACACACGTGCGCACTTTCAAAACTTGCATCTACCGTGCGTCGAAAGGTCTTTCGTTTATAACACCGCGAGCAACACACACCCAAACGTGTTGGAAAACAACAGCTCTTATCCAACCGTGCACGAATACGCGATCCACGGACTAGGCCGCTGCAAAAACGCAGTGGTGGGCCCTGATGTCGCCCCAGTCGGACGGGGCGCAACGGACTGCGCACAACATGTGGCGCGGTTCCGGGTTTTCGGAACACGACCGAACTCGGTACCGATCTGGCGTCGATCACAAGAGGTGGCCGAAGCCTGGAAATGCTAGGTATCCTCCGGCGGTAGAGCACCCCAACCCAGGCTTGACGCAGCAACTGTCACAGCCTCAGTCGAGTCTGGTCAGCTCCGTCCGGTCGAGGGCACAATGATGACCTACCCAGCGCCCTCACGAGCTCAGGTGCTCAGTGCGTTCTCAGATCGATGGGTGACATTGAATCCGAAGTCCTTGTTAGACAAAGGATGTGGGAATAGTTCTGGAACTAGCGCCCGCAGAGGCCTCTGCTTCCAGACCTGAATATCGCCCTGGACTTGGCGTGCGCCAATCCCCTCCCCACCGAACTCGCGCATTCCGCGGGCCCGACCATCCGGCACCCCATTTACGGCGCCTCACGCGCCGAGCGCATCACCGGCATCCATCCAAGGCACTACAACGATCAGATAGCGAACCCCCGAGGATCCGAACCAAATCGTCACCACAAGCAATAATTCGTTTCGAGGACCAGTACCGGACAGTGATTTCAGCCAAACATGATACTCATCATCGACCACGAAAAAGATTGTCATCGAAAGGAACCCATGAAGACAGAAATCAGTTGCGGGCCCGCATTCGCGCTGGCCGAAATCAGCGTCCCCGCCGGCGGATCCGTCCGTGTCGAAGCAGGAGCAATGGCGATGATGCGGGGCGACATCTCGATCACCACCTCGACCCGAGGCGGCTTCATGAAGGGACTCCGCCGATCCCTGGGTGGGTCGAGCTTCTTCGTCAACGATTTCGGCAGCGACCAAGGAGGTGTCGTAGGCGTCGCCGGCGCACTACCAGGCGACATAGTCGAAACCACCATCGACGACGAGACACCGCTGCTCGTCCAATCCGGCTGCTGGCTTGCATCAGACCCAACCGTCGACGTCGACTCCAAATGGGGCGGCAGCAAGGGATTCTTCAGCGGAGCCGGACTTGTCCTGCTGCGATGCAGCGGAACAGGCGAGATCCTGCTCTCCAGCTACGGCGCCATCCGCCCGATTACCCTCACCACGGGGGAAACCATGACACTCGACTCCGGCCATGTCGTCGCATTCGACGAATCCGTTCAGTACCGCATCCGCAAAGCCGGCGGCTGGAAATCGATGATCCTCGGCGGCGAGGGCATCGTCACCGAATTCACCGGGCCAGGCCGAATTTGGATGCAAACCCGCAGCGCAACAGACCTCGTCGACTGGCTCCGCACCCGAATGCCATCGAACAGCACCAGTAGCAACAGCAACAACAGCTGAGTCCTGAACGCAACAAACAAGTCGACGGCAGTCTCCGGGGGCGACATGCCCCCGTGTCCGTTCCGGACACCGATGTCCGCGATGTTGCGTTGCGGCCCAAGGTTCACCGAACCCGGAACAGTCGACATGTCATTTTCTCGTTGGACAGGTCAGGCCCTCGCCTTCCAGCGAGGGCCTGACCTGAGGACATGTTCGGTGCCGGTCGGAGGCGCCACTTCTTCCGGCTACCTACCTACAGGGGTGCAGTGATCGGGGCCTCGGGCGCATGCGTGACGGAGGTACGCCCCGTCTCGAGGTATTCGGTGACGGCCTGATCGATCACCGCGTTACCGCCCTGGATGCCGGCGCCGTGATCGCCGCCTTCCACGGTGACCAGGTTCGCCCCCATGTCGCGGGCTAGCTGCACCCCACCCTGATACGGCGTCTGCGGGTCGCGCAGCCCCTGCAGAACGAGCGGCGCCGTCGCCAGCCCCCGGTTGCTCAGCTCGGGCAACGCGGTTACGGGCGGCGCACCGGCGCAGAAGGTCCCGGCACTGTAGCCATACCCGATGAGCTCGAAGAGATCTCCGGTGATGAAGGTCGAGAAGAGCCAACCCGGGATACGGTCCGGCCGATCCGCGACACTGTTCTCGTTACACAACATCAGTGATTGCATCATCTGGGACTGAGCAATTCGCTCCAGCTCCAGCTCCGATATGTCGTTCATCCCGGCACCACTGGGAATCGCGTCGACACCGTCGCGGACTACCCGGGCCATGAGCGGCCAACTGTTCCGAGCGGGAAGCACCTGCCGCGTCATCACGTAGATACTCGACGACATTTGCGTGTGCGACGGATCGGCGAGTCCCCGAATGAATGCCTCGAACTGAACGCGCGCCGGCCCAGTCAGATCGACCCCACTGCGGTAGGCATTCGCGAGTGCTTCGAGACCGGGCGGTACGTCACCGATTTGCGCAGGCGGCGGCGCAAGCGTCGGGTTACCACCGGCCTCCGCGACAATCCGGTCTGACCATCGCTGGTAGACCTTCAACGGCGTCTCGCCAAGTCCGTAGGTGTCGTTGTTGGCGGCGATCCAATCCATGAGGTCGTAGAAGCGAGCTTTGTAGCCGTCGTTCTGCTGCCACAACACGTCGTTCCACAACCAATTTTGGTCGACCGCGGAATCGAGAACCATGCGACCGGTGTGCTGCGGGAAAAGCGTCGCGTACGTAGATCCGAGAATTGTGCCGTAGGACAGACCGTAAATGTCGATGACATCCTCGCCGAGCGCAACGCGGACCTGCTCCCAGTCCCTCGCCGTGTTCTCGGTAGTCAGGTGCGCAGTGGCGCCCGGCGCACCTGCCTCGCATGCATTTCGTGCCGCAGCCCCACCGAAACCGAAGCCTGCCACCGTCGCCAACTCAGGGCCCACTGCGCACGAAAGCGCGCCGGCGTACGGGAGTCCGCGCGGTTGAACTCCGATCACGTCCCACTGTGCGCGAATCGCGTCGGGCAGGACGTCGACGAACATTCTGTTCGAGCCGATCGCGTCTCCACCAGGTCCTCCGGGATTGGTGAACAGCACGCCTTTGCGCGAGCCCGGATCTTCGGCGCGGTGACGGGTTACGAGCACGTCGATCGTGCCGGCGTCAGGTTCTGCGTAGTTGCGGGGAACGGTGACCGAAGCACACTGATCGGATGCCGGATCAAGCTCGTATTCGGCCGGGCAGGACTCCCAACGAAGATCTCCACTCGGTACCGGCTCCGCGGCGGCAATAGGTGCGACTCCGACGGAGATCACCGCGGTGACGCCGACGGTAAGAGTCACGAATCGACTGCGCCGTGAGAACGTAGTTTCTTTGCGCCGCATCAAATGCGAATTCCTGTCAATCCCCGACATACTCTCGCAGCCCCCTCGTAGTCAGTGTCGCAACGGCGGTGGCACCCACCCCGCCGCTTCGCTGCCAGTATTTCAGACGCACCACTGAATTCAGGAGTCACCCTCGAAGGTGTGGGCACCGATTCCTATGCTGCTGTAGCCGACATAGCCACGTGCTCGATCGAATCACTCTGCCCGCGAAACCATCTCGCCAAACGACGCGCAGAACGCGCAATAACGTTGGCGCACTGGCCCAACTGTGAAAACCACGGATCGGTGACGGTGTGCAAAGGTCAACGGCCCGTTTCGCGGGCGATGCGCATTGCGACGCGGCGGCCACGCCAGCGGCAATGTGCGATGATCGCCGCACGCCACAGCGGCTGATGATGGTGTATGCCGCCGCGCGAGTCGAAGTATGTGCACGATCAAGGGTCGAGGCCGCTCGGAGTGAGTGCCGCGTGGGAGTCGAAGGCTTCGTCGAGGATGGTGAGCCAGTTGACAGCTCCCTCGTGCGCGCACCACTCGTCGTCGGCAAAGCTCACGATGGTGAAAGCAATTGCGGCAGTGAGTCGAACGTTCCGGTTGTCAGGGAAGGTACCTGGTCGTTTCGCCAGGACAGCTGCGACCTCGCGCTGCCATCGTTGAGCGACCAAGTGGGCGCGCCCACGCAACACGGGAGTGTCAGCAACCACGCGGTGCTGACGCAGGCGGCGCTGACGCTCATCCCCGTGCACCTCGCGCACACGAAACATGCGTAACACCTGGTGGATCGCCTCGAGGTCCGGCTCGTGCGTCGGGCGCGCCTCGAGCGCGGCACAGAAGTCAGGGACCGTCCATTCGGCGTCGATGAAAAGGACTTCCTCCTTCGACCGAAAGTAGCGAAAGAAGGTGGTTACCGACACCTCGGCGTCGTTGGCGATTTCCTCGACCGTGGTTACGTCGTAACCATTTTCAGCGAACCGCTCTAAGGCGACATCAACAATGCGATGCCGCGTTGCAAGCTTCTTGCGTTCTCGTAAACCCATAGTGACCTCAGCGTACGGTGGACTGCCCCGGACCTGCCACACACGCGGCGTCACAGACAGCATCAGCCAATTTCGCGGACCAGTGGCGCGGTTTGAGAGTGAATAAAAAAGTGGTAGTTGACTAACATTTGGTAGTTGACTTATGATTTTCACGTAGTCGAGGCCTCCACAACTTCAGGACAACCCCACACAACGTGCCTGAAGGGCGCCGACACTACAGACTTGGTCACTGCCTGGCTTGCCACAGAGCGAGCGCCGGCAATGACCTATGTACCGATGCGCATCGCCACGAAAAGGACTGCGCGCCAAAGTGATCCAATTTCTGATCAACCGCATGTATCACCAGACGCGGACGCTGTAACTCAGCACCTAAATTCGGCCGATCCCCAAGAGAGGTAAAGAAATGGGTTCATCTAATCTTGCCGTCGATTCTCAAGCCCCCGATGTACACGAGACCCGGCGCATGCGCATCACACCACTAAGTGCCAACATTGGAGCACTCGTAGAAGGGGTCAGCCTCAACGCCCTCAACGAAGACGAGTTCGACGAACTGCACCAGACCTTACTGAAGCATCACGTGATCTTTCTCCGCGATCAAAACTTGTCGGAAGCGGATCACGTCGACCTCGCAAATCGGTGGGGCACTCCGATGGCCAACCCGGTAGCGAAACTCCACGGCGACGAAACAGTCTTACATTCCGTCGAAAACAACGCGAAAAAGCGGCCGCTTGCAGACGGATTCCATACGGATCTCACCTACTGGCCGGAGCCACCTAACCTGGCCATCCTCTACGCGCTCGATATCCCCGCAGTGGGAGGCGATACCCTCTGGGCCAGTCTGTACGCCGTCTACGACAGTCTGTCTGACGAAATGAAGCGAGTGTGCCAGGACTTGCGCGCATTGCATAAGCCCTCCGACCACTTTATTCAGGCAAATGTGGCCATGTACGGAGCTGAATCCGAGCAGGTGATCCGGCAGAATCTTCAGGGCGCGGTTCTTCCGTTCGTCCGTACCCACGAAGAGACTGGGCGTCAAGCCTTGTTCCTGAGCTCCTTCATCGATCACCTTGTGGGCATGCACAGGCCTGAGAGCGATGCACTTCTCGGTTACCTGGGCAATCTCGTCAATAATCCGAATTATGCGGTTCGGTGGCGTTGGCGAGCGGGCGACGTCGCGATTTGGGATGAGCGCTGCACGAATCACCGCGCGCTTTCGGATCACTACCCTCAGTACCGGCTGATGCGCCGCTGCACGGTCGAAGGAGGGCGGCCCTTCTACCGCCCTGACGGAGCGTCGGAACCCTTGTTTGAAGGAACCTTCGCCTGACAACGATTCACCCTTTCAGGCGGACACCGCACAATGTCTCAATTGCGGGCGCGAGGTCGGACCGTGCCGAGATGCACGGTACACCTTGCCCCGAGATATCGTCCGAACTTGTAAACCACCGGTCACGAGCCTGTCGGGAACAGGTCGACGTCCTTGAGCTGCAACAGATTTAAGCCAAATGTGCTGCCAGACAACAGCCGGAAAGAGGTGAATTCCAGATGGAACGAATGGAAACATCAATTGACGTCAACTATGTAGGCGCCCTCGCTACACCAGTACAACGCGACGGCGAAGAACTGACCCGAAGGATTTTGGAAACAGACACCTACCGCACAGCGATGAGAAGCGTCGAAATGCTCTACGCGGCCGACCCGCAGGGCTCGACACCGGCTGGAAAAGCGACGATCGGCAGAGCTGCCCATTCACTGGCCACCGCAGCGACCCAATATGCCATCTGCTCGGACCCGGAAATTCCGATGCTCGTGTGGGGCGTAACCGCTCCACACGAGTTTCAAGGACTGAGTTCCCCCAGGTCCGGTTTCGGAATCGAGAACCCGGACAACGTTTACCGGCACACAGCGGTATCAGGGTCCTCGACATATGAGATCCGCGGGAAGATCAACTACCCGAGACCTACTGAGCAACACTTCGAGCTGCGCGACGCCATCCCTGGGACCACCTCCCTCACCGCCGAGGGCGGCATACAACTCGCAGGGTTGCACAGCGACGACATCGCGGTCGAAGCGGACGGGTCTTTTGTCATCACTCTGGACGCCCAGCCCGCCAACGGGCGGACCAACCACATCCGGATCCCTGCAAAGCAAGATTCGTTCTTGATTATCCGGGACCTCCTCGACGACTGGTCAACGGAGAATGTTGTCCGCCTCGATCTGGTTCGGACTTCAGGTCCTGCGGCTCGCGAACCGCGAAGCTTGGAACAGCTCACTACACGTTCGGTAGAGTTGCTGACGCAGATGGCGCCGTTCTGGCTCGACTACTTCAACAAATATTTCTATAGCGAGGCAACAAATTACGTGCGCCCGGCGCGTCAGCGTCCCGCAGGTCGCGGACTCTCGACGGGGGGATGGTTCGACGTGAACGATGGAGAAGCGTTGGTTGTCACCGTCGATCCACTGGGTGCTGCGTCCCTCGGAATTCAACTCTCCGATCCGTGGGGAGTGGCGTACGAGTACATCGATCGAACAAGTAGCTTGAATACCGTTCAGGCAGAGCCTAATCCGAATGGTACGTACTCGTTTGTCATTTCCCGTGAGGATCCCGGCGCCTACAATTGGCTCGACCCCGAAGGGCACAACTCGGGAATGGTTGCAGTCCGCTGGCAATCCCTGCCAGTCAACGCCCCCGTCGAGTTGGCCATCCGGCGCTCCGAAGTTGTCAAATTGGATCAACTCAGAGAGCGTCTACCGGCAGGTACTTCCTTCATCACCGCGCAGCAGCGTGAACACCAGCAGACCTTCAGAGCCAGCAACTTCTTGCGTCGATACACCGACTAACGCACTTGCAGGCTAAGGAAAATAACCCAAGATCGAGCGATATCGATTTCGATGGAACGTTCCTCACTATGAGCGGCACGTCCGACATCGATGTGTCGGTCGAAGTGGACCGTTGAGCTATTGTCGTTCCCCGCCTTGGGAACTGCGTATGATTGGCCGATCACTTCCACAAACACATTCCTTGACCGTCACATAGATCTCACGATCAACAACTGCAGCGGGCAACAGAACTTGTCTCACAGGCGATACACGAGTGCAGCCCGAAATTTGCGTGCTCGCAACAGAACCCGGCTGTCCGCCAGGTTCCGGTCAGCGGGACAACTCAACTGCCACCATGGTGCACATCACACAATAGGGAATCTTCGCTGAAGATTTCACTCATCCTTCCATTTGGAGGCGTCCCAATGACTCGTAGCTCCCTTCGTCGTCCACGCAGATTGACGGCGGCTACCCTGGCGATCACCGCAAGCATGTTGCTCGCTTCGTGCGCAAACAGCGAATCAAACGGCGGTGCAGGGGAATCCGCAGATTCAGGTTCCGCGCTCGAGATCGGCATGGTCAACGAACAAACAGAGCCCGGCACGCCCAACAAGGGTGGAACCTTGACGTTCAGCGGCTTCTCCTCGGTGACGACACTTGATCCGGCGAAGTCTCAGGTTGCCGGAGCCGTCGGTGGCAGTGAACTCGGAGCGATTTACGACTCGCTGATGCGCTACGACCCTATCGAGAAGACATTCGTTCCGCAGTTGGCGCAGTCCCTCGAGCCCAGCAGCGACAGCAAGACGTGGACGCTGAAGCTTCGTGACGGCGTCAAGTTCAGCGACGGAACGACTCTCGATTCCAAGGCAGTTGTCGACAGCATCAACCGCTACGTCAACAACAAGGGACCGCAGTCCAGCCTCTGGGCAGCCAAGGTCGCCTCCATGGACGCTCCGGACGCGTCGACGGTCATCTTCAACCTCGTTGACCCGTGGACCGGCATTCAGTCGATGCTCTCCACCGGCCCCGGAATGATCGTCGCCCCGACCGCGCAACAGGGTGATCAGTTCACCCCGATCGGCGCCGGCGCATTCACCCTCGAAAAGTTCACTCCCAACGAGGAACTGCTGCTCGCAGCGCGGCCTGACTACCACGGCGGCGCACCGAATATCGACAAGCTCAAGCTCATCAGCATCGTCGGAGCTCAGCCCACCGCCGAGGCCCTCAAGACCGGTGGCATCGACGCGGCATACATGCGCACACTCACCCCGATCCTCGATCTGATCGAGTCCGGCTACCCGGGATTCATCGACATCCCGTCGCTCGGCTACATCGCAAACGTCAACATGGCAGAAGGTCGCCCCGGCTCGGACCTTCGTGTGCGCCAGGCAATGGCACTGGCCATCGACCCCGAAACCCTCAACACCCGTGTCAACAACGGCAACGGCCTTCCCGGACAGGTGATCTTCCAGGACACCTCCCGCTGGCACAACGACGTCGCCCCAATCGGTGTGGATCCGGCCAAGGCCAAGGAACTGCTCGATCAGGCCAAGGCAGACGGCTACGACGGCAAGGTCACCTTCCTCTCCATCCAGGAGCCGTCCTCACAGGCAACAGCCCTTGCTGTGCAGGCAATGCTCAACGCAGTCGGATTCGATGTACAAATCGAATACGTCACCAGCGCAAGCGACGTCACTAAGCGCGTCTTGGTGGATCACGACTACGACATGGGAACCGGCGCGCTCAGCCTGTCCGAGGCCGATCCTTTTGAACGCCTGTATACCAATCTCAAGACAGGTGGCCGCAACAACGCCACCGGTTACTCGGATCCCCAAATGGATGTCCTACTCGATGAACTCGGAGTCGCTACCACCGACGAGGACAAGAAAACCGTCCTCGCCGAGATCCAGCAACGCGCCACAGACACTGTCCCCTGGCAGATTTGGGGCAATGTCCCCACGCTGGACGTGTGGAACAAGAACGTGCACGGCCTCCAGCAGAGCATCGACGGAATCATGTTCTTCGACGAAGCATGGAAGGAGTGATCCGGTTGGAGGCCAACAGCACAATGCCGGCTTCGATGTTCGGTAATTGCGCCTCGCCGCGCGCACCATACCGGACTGCGTCATGACGCTGCCTGGGCAGGCTAGCGTTCCGACAGAAGCATTCACCTACCTCGCCGACATGATCAGGGACTTCCCCGAAAAATTCGCACAACTGCCGATGCCCGACAATGCGATCGACGCCGCCGAGGGCAACCGACTGTTTCTGCGATACCTGACGATCGGGATCGAGCAATTCATCGAGTACACCGACCCCGCCTACCCGGACTTCCAGCAGAAAACCCGAGCAGGAGTGCGAAAGTTCGCGGGAGACAGCCCTGCTCAGCTATACGACTCGAGCCCCGTGTCGTCGAAGTACCAGTACATCGTCACGGGAAGCATGGCCGAGACGGAACTCATCGAACTCACCGTCTACTCAGGCGATTTGAGTGGCGCCAACAAAACACCGCGACGTCTCATCGATGCGATCACAGAAGCCGAGATCGACACCACGACGGACGGCAGCTTCACGCTCACAGTTGCCGCCGGGCATGAAGGACGCAACGGGGTAAAACTCGATACAGACGCCAGTGTCCTTTCGGTTAGGCGATATCTCCGTGATCCTCGCGTCGACAGGCCGCGGCCATTGTCCATTCGAAGAATCGGCGGGCCCGTAAATCCACCTCCCATCACCGCTGATGCCTTGGCCACCGGACTCGAGCGCGCCGCGCAGTTCGCGTGGTTCAACACCCGAACTTGGGCACAGTGGGTGGGAACAACTAAGACCGAGAAGTTCAACGCCCTCAGCCCCATGCACGATTCGGGCGACATCTTTACCCCGGCCGGACACAAATACATGAACGGCTACTGGGCGGTGCCGGAGGGGTATGCGCTACGTATCTCGTTCACACCACCTACGGGAGCCTACTGGAGCTTCGTCCCGATGAACTACTGGATGGAGTCCCTCGAATGGCGCTTCGGCAACCGCGTCTTCGCCACCAGTTTCGATACCGAACCTGACGAAACCGGGCGGATCGAATTAGTTCTGGCGCATGATGATCCCAAGATTCCTGGCGCGACCTGGATAGAGACGCTCGGGCACAACGAAGGCACAATGGCGTTCCGATTCGCGCGCTGCCACAACGAATTACCCGAGACGACGATTGAACTCATCTGCCTAGCAAAGGACTCGGGACAGGAGTAGGAGCCGCAGGAGGGTCCGTTTCCGACGGGTCGGCGCGGCCGGCTGGCCCTGCGATACATCGCATCACAAACGCGAGATGGAACTCCCGTTTACACTCGCTATCGGACATGATGACCAGAGCGGCGGCGCCGTCATTAAAGGGGGCACGCGTTGCCGGCGGTGACAGTGCCTTCCGGACGGAACACCGGCAGGGTAGTCGTCGGTGGAAACAACGGTGCCGTCAGGCAGGGTGACCGGGTGATCTCCCGCGCGAAGAATCCTGTCTCGAGGGTCTCCCGTGCCCGAGTCGAGGCGTTCCGTCTGGTTCGACACCACCGGAACGCACTGCAACTGGTTGATCCCCGATTGGGCTGCGGTCGCCGAGGACTACGACGCAGCACACCTGAGCCTTCACGGATACCTCACCACGCCGGAATAGCAATCTCTCTGTCCGGCAACAAATGTGCGACGCTTCTGGGTGGATGGGATCCCGATCCCACATTCTGGCTGACGCCGGTGCCCTGGACATCGATGACGATGCGCGGCCGAGATCAGGCAATGCAATCCCGGATACGATATCGGCGGGATGCTATCGATAACGCGCCACGGCCGGAGCGGAGCCTCGGTGCCGCTTCGATCCGCAGATCCTTCCCATTTACGAATTCTGCTTGGCCAAGCGTCGTGAGGCCGGTTTCGACGGATCTTCGACGAGTGCTGCGGGTTCTCTTAACCTCGGCAGAGACGAAGGCGGAATCCGTGGATTTCGCTGCCGATGCAGGGTAGCTATCGGTCGGGGGCTGTGGCCGTTGATCGTCCTTGGCGCTCGTTAATCCGATCGGGAGTGTGTAGCGGCGGATTCCCAACTCACGAAAAAAGCCGCGGTGCATCGCCATCCGGTTGTTCTTCAGATCGGCCAAGAGACTCTCGATACCGACTTCGGAAAGAGGACTCCTCCCACACGAGGTCGCCACGTTGGTACGGCATCTGCAGACCCGTCTCGGTGAAGGCCTGAAACGCGAACCGACACCGAATCGCCGGTCAAATGACTAGGGTCGATCAGTATGACGGCACTCAACGCAATCGGGCGTACCGGCGCCACTGCCCTTGCGACCCTCGCGATCTCCGGCTTCCTGATGTCGGGGACCGCGGCAGCGGCGCCGAGCACAGTTCCGTTCCAGGTCGACCCCTTCATCCCGCTCGTCGATCTACCCACGCCCCGCCTTGCCGCGATCGTCGGCGAAGAACCGGGCGCCGCCGTGTTGCACGTGCGCCGCGCACCCGGGGACGGAAACCCGCACGCCGCAGTCGTCCACTGGCTGAGTCTCGGCACCGGAGCATACGGATCCGCATCGTTTCCGACGCTGGATGCTCAACCCGTCACCATTCGTCCGGGCTCGGGTCAGGTCGTCGCATACGTCGACCCCCAGGCGATCGGAACACCTGGCTTCGGCACCTTCTTCGTTCCCTGAAACCTGCGTGACCGTCAAATCATGGTCCACTCGAACTTCGCGATGTCGCCGACGGTGAGTTCAAACAGATCCTGCCCTACACGTTGCCGCAGACTCTCGGACACGACGTCGCAGCCACCGTCACCCGGCGTACGCGCGCCAAAAGGCCGCCCGAGGAACCTCAAAGTGATCAACACACAGAGCGAGGGCGCTGGTAGCGCATGTACAAGTATTCGGCTTCGAGCAAGACGTGCCGGAGCTGCAACGCCTGGGGAACCTCGAGTGGCGGGGCAGCGATCGGCCCGGAGACCGGTTGGGGTCCCGCCAGTGTCGGGGAGAGAGTAAAGCACATGTCGTCAACGAGATCGTGGGCGACAAGGGTAGACAGAAGGGCTGGGCCTCCTTCGCAGAGCACTCGCATCAATCCGCGATCTCGTAGGCCGGCGATCATCGCGACCGGATCAACATAGTCGTCCCCGGCCACCATGATCTCGACACGGGACCGCACATCGGGACCGTATGTGGCGGCCGCCTGTGCACTGGTGACGACGATTGGGCGCGGCCCTTCTGCGGTGAATAGCGCCGATTTCCAAGGAAGGTCACCGCTGTGCGTGACAACCGCAACGGGCGGCAACGACACTTGCCCGCACGCGTCGCGGCGGTATCGGCGGAGTTCCGCATCGAGTGTTACAGGTCCGTACCGTTCCGCGCGTATCGTTCCGGCGCCGACTAGGAGCACATCGCAGTAGGCGCGCAGGGACCTCAGCAACTGATGATCAGCAGTGTTGGAGATTGGGCGTACTCGACCGTCGAATGCAGCGGCCCCGTCGAGGCTCGAAACCATGTTCACTCGAACCCCTTCGGGGGCGTCTGCGTAGAAGTCGTGAAGGGTGCGGCCTTGGGCGTCTATGGGAAATAACGATCGCCACCGATGCACTGTCATGCGTCGTGTCCGGGTTCGAGCGCTCGAACGTCCGCGAACGTGATGTACTCGTCGAGTTCTTCAGGTGCGTAACCGGTTTCGGGTTCGAGCAGGAAAGCAACATGGTCACCCGTGTCCACCTGTTCGAGGATGCGCCCAGCGAACCAGGCCTCGGCTTCTTCGAGTATTGGAAGCCCGAAAGGCCCATGGCTCCACTCGCAGCGTGTGAACTTGTCGATATCGTCGCCCGTCGACTCCCCGAACAGCTTGGCTATCGCGTCGTTTCTGCGGGGGATGAGGTGTACGGCCAGATGCTCGGCGGCGGCAGCGAGTCGGTAGGTGTGGTTCTTGTTCGACAGACCGATGAGGAAACGCGGAGGCGAAATACTGATCTGCGAGGCGAAACCGACGAGACACCCCGCCCGCTGGTCTCCCACCTGAGTGGTCACGACGAACATCGGATAATTTAGTGCCCCCACGATCCGCTCGAAGGCACCGCTGTCCGGCGACTGAAGGTTCTCACTCGAATCCTGCATCGTTGCTCCCTTCACTCCGCTAGCTACCCCTACGGGAGGGACAGCTAACTGCGATGTCCTTATTGCACAGCAACCCATTCTCACTGTTGCCGATTATCTATATCAGATGGTATAGATTTGAGGTAGCAAGAGATGCACATACCGATGGACAAAAATCAGATCAGGTGCTGCCAGGCGCAGAGCCTGACGTCGGGAAAATTCTCCTGGCACCCCAACACCTCGGGAGCTGGACAATGACGATGATCGGCATTACACCCGCTGAGAGCGGCACGACACGCGCTGGCAGCTCGACTGCGCGCCGCCGAACTCACTCAACGAAGCTCAGGAAGACCTCGTTGAGCTCCCGGGGCAGCCACACCTGAATCTCTTTATCCAGTTCTACGCCGGCGAGTGAGGATAACCAATGGGCAAGTGGGTTTCCCTGCCATGGGACGTATTGCGCTTGCAATACACGGTAATTCGGTTTCCGCTGACACTTCTGGGGCGCCTGGTCGTACGCGCATTCGACACCGATGCGCCATGTCGGCTCACGTACCAACAGATGCTCGAATCGATCGACGGTACAGCGGGGACCATTCTCGGTGACCGCACCCTGGCCCGCCGAGCACAGGCAGAGATGGGGCCCACCAGCACGGAAATACCGTCGCCGACAAACTACAGTCCCCTGCCAGTGGCCTTCGATTCGGACTCACATGTACGAACCGAATCCCCCGAGGATGGACGACTGCACGCGCATCACATGGCGGATTGGCGATAGGCCTGGCCCGATCGGCACCACTTACCCGTCCAATGACATAACACCTTTGCGCCACATCGAAGTTCAGCCCACACTTCCCACCACCTTCTGACTCGAAGTCAACTTTCGGAAAAGAAATCGAGGAGGCACAGTGCCCAAGAAGGAGCCCACAAAGAACCCCCAGATCCCCGGGGTACCAGGCCCAGTGACACCGCCTCTGGAAGAACCGGCCGAGCCCAGCGCTCCGTTGCCACCGAAAGACGATCAACGCTCCCCTCAACTTCGCACGGCGACAGCCGAAGTCGTCGACGGCCCTGACTACGCGCGTGGACAGCAGGGTGAATATCTGACCACCGCACAGGGCGCCCGCCTTTACGACACAGACCACTCTCTCAAAGCCGGAGAACGCGGCCCAACTCTGCTCCAGGACCACCACTTACGGGAAAAGATCACCCACTTCGATCACGAGCGGATCCCCGAGCGCGTCGTTCACGCCCGCGGCGCCGGCGCCCACGGAGTGTTCCGCGCCTTCGGTGCCGCTGAAAAAGTGACTAAAGCAGGCTTCCTCCGCAGAGGAGTCGAAACCCCCGTATTCGTCCGTTTCTCCACAGTGCTCGGCTCACGCGGCTCGGCAGACGCGGTCCGAGACACTCGCGGCTTCGCCACCAAGTTCTACACAGCCGACGGAACATTCGACCTGGTCGGCAACAACATCCCGGTCTTCTTCATCCAAGACGGAATCAAATTCCCCGACATCATCCATGCCGCGAAACCACATCCCGACCGCGAGATCCCGCAAGCCCAGAGCGCACACGACACATTCTGGGATTTCGTCTCCCTCCACACCGAAGCCACCGCGCACACCCTCTGGAACATGTCCGACCGCGGTATCCCCCGGTCGTATCGAATGATGGAAGGATTCGGCGTTCACACCTTCCGGCTTCTCAACGACGACGGAGAAACCTCGCTCGTGAAGTTCCACTGGAAGCCCCGCCTGGGCGTGCACTCGGTGGTATGGGAAGAAGCACAACTGATCAACGGATTCGATCCCGACTTCCACCGCCGCGATCTCGCCGACGCCATCGAAGCCGGTGCGTACCCGGAATGGGAACTGGGCATCCAAATCTTCCCCGACACCCCCGAGCAGATGTTCGAGGGCATCGACCTCCTCGATCCCACCAAATTCGTTCCCGAAGAACTGGCCCCGGTGCAACCGATCGGGGTGATGACGCTCAACGCGAACCCGACCAATTTCTTCGCCGAAACCGAACAGATCGCCTTCCACCCAGGGCACCTCGTGCCCGGTATCGACGTCACCGACGACCCGCTACTACAGGCCCGCCTGTTCTCCTACCTGGACACCCAGATCAGCCGGCTGGGTGGACCCAACTTCGGTCAGATCCCGATCAACCGCCCACACGCACCGGTCAACGACACGTTCCGAGACGGAATGCACCAAAGCGCAGTACATTCCGGTGTCGCCCCCTACAAGCCGAATTCACTGGACGGGGGTTGTCCCTTCATGGCCGGCGCAGAGTCCGGGGCGTTCGTCGAAGTACCGGTAGCGCTCGAGGCCGGTACGAAACTTCGCGGCGCCCCAGCCACTTTTGACGACCATTACTCGCAGGCGCGTCTGTTTTACAGCAGTCTCACTGTCATCGAACAAGACCATGTCGCACAGGCGTACACCTTCGAACTAGGAAAGTGCTACGAACAAACGATCAAGGAACGAGCCCTCGGTGTGATCGCCAACATCGATCCCGACCTGTGCGCGAGAGTCGCCGCCGGGCTCGGCCTCCCGGCCCCGCAGCCGTCCGTCCCGTTCGACGACGCACCGACACCTAGCTCTGCCCTGTCCCAGATCGGCGCGCAGTGGCCGGTTGCCGGCCGGGTGATCGGCATCGTGGCCGATGAGAACTCCGATCTCGCCGCGGTCACCGCAGCGGTGTCAGCTATAGCAGCCGACGCAATGGTGCCATTGGTGATCGGCCCCCACGGCGGTGAATTGGTCTCGGACTCGGTCACTGTTCCCGTCTCGCGCACCTTCGATACCGCACGATCGATCGAATTCGACGCTCTCCTGCTCGCCGGGGCACCTGCAGACCCACGAGTGAATATCCTCCTGTCGGAAATGTTCCGGCACGGCAAGGCCATCGGGGGGTGGAACGACGGGATAACACTCCTCAGCAACGCTGGCATCGCTGATTCGGACGGCGTCGTGACCGGGGAGGACGGACCGTCGGCGCTCGAACAGGTAGTGACGCTGCTCGCATCGCATCGAGTCTGGAGTCGCCTCTGAGCAACGCCGGTGAGGTGACTGAATCTGAGTAGCGGCACAGCCACAGTTCTGAGTAGCGGCACAGCCACAGTGAAGACAGGATGACCCTTGCAGAAACGACGCGCCTCACAGTCGGTGAACCTGGACGAGACTGAACAGTCCGACAAGAACGGACAGCGAAACATTCTCGCCCGGGCCATAACTGGGCCACTTCTTTTCATCTTTATACTCGGCGACGTTCTGGGCGCCGGAATCTATGCACTGGTCGGTGTCATCGCCGGTGAGGTCGGGGGCGCGGTCTGGGTGCCGCTCCTGGTAGCCCTGGCGATGGCGTTGCTGACAGCGACGTCGTATGCCGAATTGGTGACGAAGTATCCGCGCGCGGGCGGTGCCGCGGTGTTCGCGCAACGAGCGTTCCGTAAACCGCTCGTCTCGTTTCTCGTCGGCTTCTCGATGTTGGCGGCGGGAGTGACGAGCGCAGCGGGACTTGCACTGGCATTCTCCGGCGACTATCTCAAAGCCTTCGTCGACGTGCCCACTGTTCCGGCTGCACTCGTGTTCCTGTTACTCGTGGGCCTTCTCAACGCGCGAGGCATCAAGGAGTCGATGCGCGCAAATGTTGTCATGACAGTCGTCGAGGTCACCGGTCTGGTGCTGGTCGTCGTCCTCGCGTGCGTCGTGCTGGGGCGCGGTGACGGAAACTTGACTCGCCTCGTCGAGTTCGACGACAGCCGTTCCCCGGCATTAGGGGTGCTGGCTGCTGCGCTGCTTGCGTACTACTCGTTTGTCGGCTTCGAGACGTCCGCGAACGTTGCCGAAGAGGTGAAGAACGTGAGCAAGGTCTACCCCCGTGCCCTGTTCGGAGCTTTGGTGACGGCAGGCGTCGCCTACGTGCTCGTGGGATTCTCGGCTTCGGTAGTTCTGCCCGCCGATGAACTCGCCGAGTCGTCCGGTCCGCTGCTGGCAGTAGTGTCGGCGGCCGACGTCGGTTTTCCACCTCGACTGTTCAGCCTGATAGCGCTCGTCGCCGTCGCCAACGGTGCGCTGCTGACGATGATCATGGCTAGTCGGCTCACTTATGGAATGGCATCCGAAGGGTTGCTTCCCTCATCGTTTGCGAAAGTACTTCCGCAGCGACGCACCCCGTGGTTGGCAATTGTCGCCACCACTGTTGTCGCCATGGGTTTGTGTCTGACCGGGTCGCTGTCTGCATTGGCTGAGACGGTGGTGTTGCTATTGCTGGTCGTCTTTATCAGCACAAATATCGCCGTACTCGTTTTGCGTCGTGATGTGGTGAAGCACAGCCACTTCCGAGCGCCGACCATCTTCCCGATCCTTGCTCTTCTCACCTGCGTCGCGTTGCTCACGCAGCAGAGCGCGGCGACTTGGCTACGCGCCGCAGCGCTACTGGCGGTCGGGATAGTTCTCTACGCCCTCTCACACCGCGCCACGAAAAATGACACAACGAGCTCCAACGCGTAACCATAGGACGAGGTTTTCTGCTACCGCCGCGCTCCCGCGAGGAGGCTAGATTGGTGTAGCGGGTCCTGGCGACTACAGGAACGACGAATATTCCGACCGAGGAGTTTAAATGGCGAAGACGGATCGCAGCGACAAAACCCCGAAGGCTGGACATCCCGGCCCCAAAGACAAGGGCGAGGGCGGTGGTATGGCTACGCGCGAGCAAGCCGCGGAGTCTGCTCCGAACTCAACTGATGAAAAGAAAAAGCGTCAGTCATAGTCCTGATTGATCAATCGCTTTGGATCAGGACTTTCCCTGAGTCGGTGCCCAACGAACCGTCGACTGTAACCGATGTCGCGCGCGAAAATGCGAGGTACATGATTGATCGTCGAGTTGTCGTACAACTCCCACGAAGAATTCGTTGAGCGCCCGGAGTGGGTTGATCAGGCGTGGTAATCGCGCCGTTCGAATGGTGCGTTTCTCTGCCTATGGCGGCTGCTGGGCATCGATCGTAGCGCCGTTCGAAGCCCGGTCCGCAGTCGTGGGGCCGACGTCTCGGACTTGGACAAGATGGTGCGGAATTTCAGTTCGGAAGCAGTCTCAGGGGCGTCGTCGGCTGTCGCACGGAGAAATCGGTCGGGCAGAGACAGTTTGTGAATGGTGCGTAGGGTTAGAAGATACTGCCGTGCAAGGGAACCCGTGGTGTAGGGCAGATCATATTTTTCGCACAGCGCACGGACCTGGGTGGAGATTTCCGCGTAGCGGTTGCTGGGCAGGTCTGGAAATAGGTGATGTTCGATCTGGTAGCAGAGGTTGCCGCTCAGGAACGCCATCACCGTCCCGGCACGGAAGTTAGCTGAGCCGAGCATCTGTCGCAGGTACCATTCCCCGCGAGTCTCGTTCTCGAGTTCGGCGACGGTGAACTTCTCGGCGCCGTCGGGGAAATGCCCGCAGAAAATCACCACATATGCCCATACGTTCCGTAGCAGATTCGCGGCCAGATTCGCCGTCAAAGTCCGTCGCCACCGACGTCCGCTGAGGGCGGGGAAGAACAAATAGTCCTTGCCCATTTGCCGGGCGATCTTGCCGACCAAGGCTCGTGTATCGGCAGATTTTTCGGAGTCGGTGTCGGCGTGGTCCTGTTCGGAATACAGGCTGTGCAGGGCTATACCCCATTCGAACGTCGCCGCTAGCAACAGATTCCGCAGCGGCTGAAAGAGATTCCCCGGACGCCACGGCTGGTCTCGAGTGATGCGAAGCACGCCGTAGCCGAGGTCATCGTCCATCCCCACGACGTTGCTGAACACGTGGTGGCGATAGTTGTGGGAATAGCGCCACTGCGAGGAGAGCCCAACCATGTCCCACTCCCATGTGCCGGAGTGAATTTCAGGGTCGTTCATCCAGTCCCATTGACCGTGGGAGACGT
The DNA here is from genome assembly GCF_003023755.1 of Rhodococcus sp. AD45-ID. Lineage (NCBI taxonomy): Bacteria > Bacillati > Actinomycetota > Actinomycetes > Mycobacteriales > Nocardiaceae > Rhodococcus > Rhodococcus sp. AD45-ID. Next base: position 1,569,510 of record NZ_PYHL01000001.1, read on the forward strand.
TGTGCCCGATCTCCATGTTCTCGACGCTCTTGGCCACCCCGAGAGCCGTTGCCCCGACTACCCACGCGGGCGTGGTTCTGGTGCCGTGGATCAACAGCCGCGCAATGACATCGAGTACTCGCTGAAACGCGATGGTGCGGCGGATGTATGAGGCGTCCGCTCCGCCGAGCGATTCGGCGACTGCTCGGCGGATGTCGTTCAGTTCGTCGCTGAGCGACTCGACGTCTGCTGCGGCGAGGTGCGCGTATTCCTTGATGTCGGAAATGGCCATCAGTGTGTTCCTGCAGTGGTTCCCGCGGGTGTTGCTGTCGTGACACAGCCGCATACGGGGAGGCTGTCAGTAGTAGTGGCGCCGACCGGCCACTGCGTGGCCCATCGAGCCCATAATCTCCAGCACCGCTCCGATGACGACGAGTGCGATCCCGACATACAACAGGACGGGGACGCTGATCACCACGCCGACAATGGCGAGGATGATACCGAGAATAATCATGATGATTACCTGATTTCGGAGTTGAAGGAAGGTACGGTGCTCTGCACGACATGCACGGCGGGAATCTTCTTCCTCTAGGGCGCTTTGTCGGTGCCGACACAGCGCGTTGTCGATGATTCGATGACGTGCCGTCCGATCATTGTGTGATGCTGCGCCTAGCCGTAGCCCCAGATGTTCGACGGCCAAAAGGAATTCGACGGTCGAAAGAGACCACAGGTGGTCTTTCAAGGCTCACCGGGGCCCTCCTGGCCACTACGTTCAATGTCCAGTGAACGCCGCGTTTCCCCAGCTGTCAACGCTGTATATCTACGCTTCCGGCCTACAGTGTTAGGTAGTCGAAAGGAGACGGCGATGGCGAAGTCCCCTGCACGTGGCAGCAGCCGTTCCGTCGACGACGGCTCAGACGGTAGCGCACTCACCAAAGAGCGAATCCTGGTGTCGGCACTCGAAATTCTCGATCGTGACGGCATCGACGGACTTTCGATGCGACGCCTCGGAAAGGCACTCGGACGGGATCCGATGACTCTGTACCGACATGCACCCAACAAAGCAGCACTCCTCGACGGGGTCGCCGAGAAGGTCCTCGAACAGCTTGTCGTCGACACCGACGACAACGACTGGATGACCCAGCTTCGCTCGATCGCCCGGCACTTTCGTCGCTTGGCGCTCGCGCATCCTCACGTGGTCCCCTTGCTGGTCACCCGGCCCCTTGCAACACCTCTGGGAATGCGACCGCCAGGAACCCTGCGTCCATTCGAAGACATCCTGAGTTTGCTCAGCCGAGCGGGTTTCAGCGCTACCGACGCGTTACGCGTCTACCGGGCGTTGTTCGGTTTCCTTTTCGGACATATCCTCCAAGAGCTGCAGGAACTCGTCGAACGACCCGACGAAACCGACAACTTACTTCGCCTGGGGCTGAATCGGCTACCGATCGGGGAATTCCCGTTGGTGCGTGCCCTCGCACCGGTTCTTGCGTCCTACGACGGCGCCGCCGAACTCGAACGGGGCCTCGATATCCTCTTCTCCGGTCTGACCTCCACACTGACCTCCCCGGAAGGACGGACAGATACCAACTGATCGACAGTGGTTCGATGCGCGGCCCGTGCATCGGAATTCCTGTCCGATGACTCCTGACCTCAGGTGTCGTTGGACTGGCTATTCGTTGGACAGCAGCGGTCCCAGCGGTCCGAGGTCGATGTTGAGGTCTTCGGGTGTGAGACCGAAATGCTCCCTCAATTCGGCCATTCGATCCTCGAGCAGCATCAAAGTCGTGCCGATGCGCTCGATCTGTTCGTCGCTGAGATCTCCGTGCTCGACACGGCGCAGCGCCTGGCGCTCCATGAGTTGACGCAGGAGTTCGACGAGCGTGAGAACCAGGGTGACCAAACCACGTTCGACTGATTCGGGGTCTGCGTCGATCCGCTGCGGTAGAACGCGGCGGCCGAGGTCTGGGTTCGCATCCGAGTCGAAGGCCCCCGGTTCAGTCATCGGTGATGTCCGGTTCTGTTGGATCAGGAACGAGCGCGCTAACCGACGCGATCAGGGTTCGAAGCGAGATCCGCACCATGTCGACGTCTGCCAGCGAGAGAGTGATCTCGCCGGTGACGACAACTCCCCCGCCGAGCACCCGGTCGAGCAGGTCTACGAGAGCGATGCGACGAGTATCGTCGGCCGGGACCATCTCGCTCATCGAGTCACCATGTCGATCCCGGAAAATGAGTACGGGGGCCACGGTCCGGTCAGTTCCACTGTGATGCCCTCACGTTCGGCGTCGAGCGTCGCAACGAAGGTTGTGAAGTCGTCGACCCGATCGTCGTCCACAAGGTAGGTGCCGTTGAAGATCATCCAGGCGCGTTTTCCGGACAGGACAGGATCGGTGACAGGCCGCCGGAGACCGTCGACGGCGCGTTGGAGTAGCGCAGCATGTAAGTCGTCTGCCTCGGCCGCTGCGCGGCGTTCCACGTTCTGTTGCGCAGTCAACTCGGCCCGGCGTCGAAGCAGATAAGCCGTTCCCTTTCCGCTCGGACTGGGCTCGGCTTGTTTCTCGGGTGATGTCTGCGCCAGCGCACGTGCATCGCCATAACCCTTGACTCCCCATTCACTTCGCCCGGCAACGGAACGTAATGCGGCGCAGAACTTTTCACGCCCGACCTCGAGCAAACTGCGAATTCGGTCGTCGTCGAGGTACAGGGTGGCCAAGCGCAGCGGAATCGTGGGACCGCAGCGCAGCACGGCAGACACGACGCGCTCATGGGCTCGCGCGGTTGCTGCCAGCCAGTCGAGATCTTCGAGGTGCCGTCGCAGTGGAACCTCGCCGAATTCGTCGAGATCAACCGAGCCCACTACCGCCGCCAGGTCGGTCGAATGCACCACCCGCACAGCCTCACCCGCCACGCCGAGGACCCCGCTCAGGGACACGCCGTCGAGACTCTCGGACGTGATGGCGTAGAGCCACACGCCTTCATTTCCTGTCATCGTCTTCGTCCCAGCGCCGCGTCTCCACCTCGATCGGCTCGTCCGAGGTAAGTGCGGACTTCACTGACCTGTCGGCCTCGAGTTCGGCGATCCGTTCCCGCAAGCGTGTGTTCTCCAGTTCGACGCTGTTGTTCTTTCCGGTAAGCCAGGGATCGTGCTCCCACCAATCGATACCCACCTCCTTCGCCGTTTCCAGCGAAGCGATCACGAGTCGCACCTTGATCGTCAGTAATTCGATGTCGAGCAGGTTTACCTGAATGTCCCCGGCGATCACCAGACCTTTGTCGAGCACCCGTTCGAGAATGTCCCCAAGGTTGGTCGACTGGCGCCCACCGCCCATGCCGCCACCTGAGACCTGTGGCAGGTTGCTCGAACCGCCGCCGGCGACGGTCATGACCGTCCGCCCATACCGTCACCCGCACCGCGGGCATAGCGGCGGGTTCTGCGATAGGACAGCAACTCTCCGTCCATATCCAACACCACCTCATATAGTGCGAGCATGTCCGTCGACGACGGGACGCGCCGATCCTCGACCACCTCCACTTCCACAGTCCAGCCTTCGTCGGTCGGCATCACCGACGTCGCACCCAACGGCTTCTTTCCAGTCAACTGCGTGATGTCGCGCAATGCGAGTTCGGCGACGTCATGTGCAGGCAGGGGCGGTGGCTCCTCTTCCACCATTGCGCATCACTCCTCCTCCTGAGTGATCGTCTGTCGAGTTGCAGCCATGTCGTCGAGGATGACCTGCTGCGCTTGTTGTTCCTCTTCCGCCGTGATCTCGCCCGCAGCCCGCGCTTCCTCCAACTCCTCGAGAGCGCGGCGTGCACTGGCGGGATTGTGCAGTTCGTCCTCGACCTGTTGTTGAATCAACTCGGCCAGCGAGATCACCCCGCGCACCGGGGCGAGTGGCAACGTGACGATGAAGGAGAGCAAACCCATCGGTCAGCCCTCCGGTTTCTGTGTCACCACAAAGTCGTAGGCCGCGAGCGGGCCGAGCAACCGCATCTCGACCCGGCCGTCCCATTGCTGCGCCAACTCACCGACAATGTTCTCGAGTTCGTCTTGTCGTGCGACCTCGACGAGCACCGCCACTTGCGCGGCTTCCTCCTCGTGCGTGGGTTCCCGCACATTGAGGAAGTCGGTCAGCGCTGTAAGCGCATCGACCACCGCGCGAGTGTCTTCCTCTCGCTTGGCCACGATGGCGTTGCTCACGATCTCACCGAGGGCCATCCTCGCATCACGAGTGACCTCTTCGGGCTGATCACGGATAGTGTCCCGTAGCCTGCTTGCCTGTTCGTTCTCTTCGATAACTTCCCTCAGGATCGCCTTTTCGACGTAGCGCCCCTTCACGATGTACTGCGCGAGTCCTTCGAGTTCTGCCAATGCTGCGGCGAACTCGTCGGCGTGTGCTGTGAGTAATTCGTCCTTCACCGCGTCCGTGTCGGTGAGGACCGCCCCGAACCTCAGGGGAAGAACGGGTGCCACGCGAGCAGTTCCGTTCAACAAATTCGCGTGGGCTTGTAGGTCCTCGGGCTTACCCAGCCGTCTGTCTACCGAGATTTCGCTGACGAGCGCGGCAATGTCGCCGTGTGTGACTATGCTGACCGCTTCGTCACACACGCCGACTGCGTCCTCTCCGGCCTCCACATCCGCAGGCACGATGCCGTACACGTAGATCCCGCTGGTTCGAGGCTCCTGGCGCGTGTCGGCAGCTTGGTTCGACGTAGACGTATTCGACGTGGACATCATCAGTCACCTCGGCTCGACTTGCGTGAAACTCGTTCGCGCTCAGGCTCTTCCTCGCCACCGCCGAGGATTCCGCCGAGCTTCTCGCCAGCTGCTTCGAGCGCGCCCTTGGTTTTCGATTTGGCACCGCTCTCGGTGACATCCCCAACCAAATCCGTCAGTCCCTTGGGTTCATCGCCGATCTCGAGCCGGTTCACCGCCTCCGCGAACCGCAGATAGGTATCGACACTGGCGACGACTACGCGTGCATCAATGGTCAGCAGTTCGATACCGACCAGGGAGACACGCACGTAGGCGTCGATGACCAGGCCCTTGTCGAGGATGGTGTCGATGACATCGGCGAGGCTACTCGAACTAGGCCCGCCGCCGACTGCGCCGCCACCGCCTCCCGCGGGTTGTATCGACGTCATCGTCGTGCTCCCTGCTTCGAACCCGCGGACTTTGCTGCCGCGGTCTTGCGTGGGCGGCCTCTACGTGCCGGCGCCTTGTCCTCACTCGCGGGCGCAGTTTTGCGGGGGCGTCCTCGGCGTACCGGCGGAGGCGGTGGCTCCTCCTCGGGCTCTTCCTCAGGTTCCTCGTCCTCGTCTGTTTCCTCAGGTTCCTCGTCCTCGGGCTCTTCCTCAGGTTCCTCGTCCTCGTCTGTTTCCTCGGGCTCCTCGTACTCGTCTGTTTCGTCGGGCTCCTCACCCTCATCTGTTTCGTCGGGCTCCTCACCCTCATCCAGTTGTGTTTCGTCCTCCTCGGCCTCGACGACCTGGCCGTCCCGGATTTCTCCGCGCCAGCCCTCGATGTCATCGGGATGGAGAATGGCCTGCGTCATCACGTGACGTTGAAAGTGCTTGAGTTCCAACCGTGCTCGCCGTCCAGGCGCACGCCACAGGTTTCCCGTCTTCTCGAAGAAACCCTTCGGTTGATATTCGAGGATCACGAGGATGCGGGTCAGATCTGGCGTTACCTCGTGGAACGTCACCGCCCCGTCGACGTAACCTTTGGCACCCTTCGAACGCCACACGATCCGTTCATCGGGAACCTGTTCGAGGATCGTCGATTCCCACGTTCGGTGCGACAGGAAGACCTGGGCCTTCCACTCGAGTTTCTCGTCCGATTCCTGCTCCACTCGTTCAACCTTCTTCATGAACGACGGAAAGTCGGTGAACTGAGTCCATTGGTTGTAAGCCAGTTGAACAGGGACCCCGACATCTATCGATTCGATGATGTTGGTCAACTTGAGCTTCTTGCCCTTACCCCCGCCCTTGCCTCCACCGTCACCGCCGCCGGTGACCGCGTCCTTGACGTCGGAAGCCCTGTCCTTGACCATCTGCTTGGCGCCCTCCCAGCCACCGCTCACGGCTGACTTGAGGGGTGACTCACCGTCATCCGATTTCTCGGAACCGGTAACAGCGGCGAGCAACCCGCCGCCGCCACCCTCGGCGTAGTCGTTGAGCCTTTCCGAGGTGTTCGACACAGTTTCCGAGACCGACGACAAGGCACGTTCAGCCACCGCACCGAGTAGCTTTTGGAACGAGTCCTGTAACACGCTCGACGAACTGTGTCCGTCACCCGGTATAGCTTCTTGTAGTTTCTTCGCGGCGTTCGTCATCGTCATCATCTCCGTGAGCGTCGGACTGGCGCAGAGTCCGTTGCGGCTTTAGCTCGTGTTCTGTGGCTGCTTTCGGTAGCCTCTTCTCCCTCACCCTTGTCGGACTTGGTCTTCCGCGCCGAACTACTGGATCGGGTGCTGCCGGTACTCGAGGTGCGGCGGCGCGGCGCCGGCCGCTTGCGTGGAGTCGACTCCTCTTCCTCAGGTGCGTCGTCTTCCTCCTCGTCGCGTTCCTCATCGTCGCGCTTGTCGTCCTGCGAGTGAGCGCTTTTCTTGCGGCCGAGCCTCCGGACCCCTGCGACGTCACCGACGGCGTCTGAGACGTCATCGACAGTGCCCGATACGGAGTGACCGCCCGCCAACAACCGGTTACTCAGAGAATCGATGCGTTGACTGGCAGCGGTGACTGCTGCGGCCTTCGCTGCGCTGACCAATTCTTCCTTGACCACGTCGCCGATCTTGGCGGCCTCCGGCGATTTTGCCAGCATCTTGGTGCCGCGTTCCAGCAAGTCACGCGGTCCGCCGGGGAAGCGGCCAGTCGCGCCCGCGGCCGCGAACATCAACGCCATCTTCATTCTGCGGGTGCGGCCCAGCATGTAGCCCGCGCCGACTGCCAACGCCACTTGACCTTTTGCTTTCATTGTCGAACCCCTTCGCCGAGTAGTCATAGCGCACCTCTTGCCAAACGTCGGCAATGTGTCGCAGGACGGTTCTCGGAGGTGGGCCGCACAACCGTGTGCGGTAAGGGTGCGCATTTCGACTACCCTGCCCGTAGGGCACTCAATCATCAGCAGAACACTTGATTCGGCCGAGTGTTGGTTCCCGCTTTGCACCAGGCGGCCATCGCCGAGTATGTGGGTCGTGCGTGATCACCTCCGCGACCGTGTCGATGGGACTGACGTGCGCGTTGTTGTTCAACAGCTTTCGACGGTTGTGGCCTATTTGGCGGCGGCTCGCACCGCTGCGATCACCCCCGCGACAATGAGCGCCAGCACGAGGACGACGAGCAGCACCGGCCCGAGCAGGAGCGCAAGGGCAAACAGGAGGACGAGCATGACTTTCGTTTTTCCACTCAGTCCTGACACCATGCCTTTGACCGCGGGCAATACAGGATTCTTCCCCGTCAGAACTGCCCGGACGCCTGCCAGCCCCGCTGATACGCCCGGCCCGTGGGGTGTGGCCCCTTCGACAAAGGTCTTCATCCTCTCCTGGAGCTTGCTCCTCACCGCCCCTACCCGATCCTGCACCGAATCAGCAAGGTGAGTGTGGGTTTTCAACCACTCGAGGGCGGCCTCGACCGATCGCCACACCGGACCGCGAGCAGTGCCGGTGGAGACGCCTTCGGGCGCAACCGTGGCACCTTGCTGTGATTGCCGCGGCTTTGATCGTCGTGTCGGCTCCGCGCGCTTTGATCGTCGTGTCGGCTCTTCGCGCCGTGGTAAGCCGCGACGAGATGCGACGGTGGTCGAATCCGCAGTCGCCTGCCGCGCCGCCAGGGCTTGCGAAGATCCCCACCCCAACCTTGGTGAAGCCTTCGACGTCCGCGCCGAACGCGACGTGGCGGACACACCTCGCGTGGCACTACCACCGGCTCTACTGCTGCGTGCCGTGCCTGTAGTGGGTGTCGCGCCCGTACGTCGCGTCGTGGCCGGTGCAGCCCGTCCTCTCGTATTCTGTTGTGCACTCATACTTCTCGCCTACTCTCGCGTGCACAGGCACCTCGCAGCGCGATCCTGACGTGCACCAGGATTGATTGCTTATTACCCCAACTAATGACGGTGCGGGACCAAGTCAGTGCTTGAAGATGTGTTTGACCTTCTGGCCCGCCTCCTTGAGCTTGTCGCCGGCTTGTTTGGCCTGGCCCTTGGCCTGGTCTGCGCTTCCCTCGGCCTCCATCCTTTCATTTCCCAGGCTTTTGCCGACAGTCTTCTTGGTAGCGCCCCCGGCAGTTTCGGCCTTGTGTCGGATCTTCTTCACGATGCTCATGGCGTTTCTTTCTCTACGGCGATCGGCGGCCGAACGGTTTTGCCCAGTCGTCTTCCCCTGGATCGCCCATGGTGATCGACGTCGTAACTGCAGACTCCGAAGTTGCCCGCTATCGGATGTGCATGACTGCAGTTGCTCAACGGGCGCGCGACTGCAGCGGTCGCCGCGAAAACCAGGACGACCAGTCCGAAGACGATGAGCATGACGGCCTCCCGGCCATGGCGTAATGCCTAGTCAACGCCGCATTCTGCAGCGCGTCAACACCGTAGGTCTCGCTGATGGCCCCGGGGTGAACCGTCCGCGACACCAGGTCACTCAATTACGTTGATCAGCAGCGCGATTCCGTCATTTGTCCGGAGCGCGCAACAATGCGCGGACCCTCCGTATGAAGCGCCCCAAGTTTGCTACGCGTGAAATTCGTTCGCTACATTTTGCGAACGCAGCGAGGATCGCCTCGGAAGTCTTGGTCCAGACGAAAGGTTTCGGGTTCTCCCATCTCCGCCGCGAGTGCTCACAGCTTCCGTACGCGCGATCCGGAACGCGCCCGCGGCGGACGCGCGTCGAGATAGGTCGCGCAGTAGGTGGTCACTGTGTGCGGCATTCGCCCGCCTCACAGACTCACCCGGTGGGGCGTTTCCGGCCTCAGGAGCGTACACCAGCATGAGACGCGAAAGTTACTGCACTACAATATGATATCAATCTAGTCGCGAAATACCTGCGGCGTTTCCGGAAGGTGCCGGCATGCACCTCGACATTGCGACAGGATCTTCACGATGATGCTGTCGACCCCTGCACCGGGCGGATTGTCGATCCGGACAGGGGGCTGCGCTCGCCGTACGTCTCGGTGGCTTCACAACGAGAGGTCCCCCGCCCGGCGCCCCGGTAAACCCAGGAAGCAGCTAAACCATGCGTCACAACGTATATATGGGTTCGACTGCTTTCCTGGATAGGCTGACCAGTATCATCCCGCTTCGACGGACCGTCCCGTGTCAGGCGGTCGGTGGTACCTCGAAGCGCTCCCATACCCGGTGCGTCTTCAAGAGCTGGGCGACTGCGGCCAGAGCCGCTTCTGCATCCGCATCAACTCCGACGCCTGGTGCAGCCTCGTCGATACCGGCAGCAGCGAGCACACCCGTGTTCTCACCCCAAACGCCAATCGCCTTGCAATGTCTGTACATTTCGTTGAGAAGCGTGTCAACACGGGGATCCAGCTTGTCTTCGTCGATCCTGAACGCGTCACCGCTCAACAGGATTGCGTCGAACTCGATCGAACGCGCTGTGAGATACGTCCTCTGCACGGTCACCGCGTTCTTCCCCTCTCCGATCGTCCCTCCGTGCGGTCCGAGGACAAGCGGCACCATACCGGCGTCGACGATCTTCTCGCGCACAGAGGCGACGGTATCCAGATCGGAGTTCTCGTCGACGGCCAGCGCGATAATCCTGCCGTCGACGGGCCATTCCGCGCCCACTTGCGAGAGCGCTGGGCTCGGCTCCGAATCCTCCAGTGGCTCTGTAGGTTCGGGGACCTCGAGCCCGATCCCCCTCGCCACCGTCTTGGCGAGCACTGGGTCGATGTTCGCCAAAATCTCCAGATTCCGAATCTTGATGTTCTCCTCGAAGCACTTCCCCAATTCGAAGGTATATGCCCCTGCGACGTGCTCCTGCTCGATCGGAGACAGACTGCGGTAGAACAGACGCGCCTGCGAGAAGTGATCGTCGAACGTCGCCGGTGCCTGACGCACCTTACGGCCTGAAACTTCTTCGGGCACTTCGATGTAGGCGGCGCTCTCTGCCGAGGCCAGGAACGGGCAACCCCCATCGAGCGAATTGGGATGGTACGGCGCTACCCCGGTGTGGACCCCGTCCTGGTGGAAGCCGTCGCGAAGCATGTCGTTGACGGGTACATGAGGACGGTTGATCGGGATCTGATCGAAGTTGGGACCGCCGAGACGCGTGATCTGAGTATCGAGATACGAGAATAAACGTGCCTGCAGCAGAGAATCATTGGTGATGTCGATACCTGGCACCAAATGGCCCGGATGGAATGCAACTTGTTCGGTCTCGGCGAAGAAATTGGTGGGGTTGGCGTCGAGTGTCATCGTTCCGATGATCTGAACCGGCGCAATCTCCTCCGGAACGATCTTCGTGGGGTCCAGCAGATCGATGCCTTCGAACATTTCGTCTTCGGTATCCGGAAACACCTGAACCCCGAGATCCCAGGACGGATACGCGCCGGCTTCGATGGCATCCGCGAGGTCGCGGCGATGGAAGTCCGGGTCTACCCCACCTGCTATCTGAGCTTCCTCCCACACCAGCGAGTGAACGCCTGCCGCCGGTTTCCAATGGAACTTGATCAAATTCGTTTCACCGTCGGGGTTCACGAGTCGGAACGTGTGGATGCCGAAGCCCTCCATCATGCGATACGAGCGGGGGATGCCTCGATCGGACATATTCCACAACGTGTGAGCGGTCGCCTCGGTGTGAAGGGAAACGAAATCCCAGAACGTATCGTGCGCGCTCTGTGCTTGCGGGATCTCACGATCCGGGTGAGGTTTCGCAGCATGAATGATGTCGGGAAACTTGATTCCGTCTTGAATGAAGAAAACCGGAATGTTGTTGCCTACCAAGTCGAAAACACCTTCGTCGGTGTAGAACTTAGTGGCAAAGCCGCGTGTGTCTCGCACGGTGTCCGCAGAACCTCGAGAACCCAGCACCGTCGAGAATCTCACGAATACCGGGGTCCTTGCGCCCGATGCGAACATGGCTGCTTTGCAAATACTTTCGGCTGCCCCATTAGCCAGGAACGTTCCGTGTGCAGCGGCACCACGTGCATGCACAACCCTCTCAGGAATTCTCTCGTGATCGAAGTGAGTGATCTTCTCGCGAAGGTGGTGGTCTTGAAGGAGGGTCGGCCCCCGCTCACCTGCAGTGAGTGAGTGGTCGGTCTCGTACAGTCGCGTCCCCGTTGCAGTAGTGAGATATTCACCCCGCTGCCCGCGGCCGTTACCCTTCACCTTCTCTTCTGCGCCCGCAACAGTGCGCACCTCAGGCTGTCTCTGGTCGTCCTTGGGAGGCAGCGGTTGGCGGGGCTTGACAGGCTCGCGCAGGTCCGGCGTTTGCGAGGATGGTGCGCCTGGGACGGATTCAGGTGACGGCATTGAACAACTCCTCTTGATTACAGGATGGATCGAGCAACCGAGCACTTCGGCTCAGGTACGCCCCGAACCGAGGGTGACGAGTGGGCCTCGACTATTGCTCGGACCGTTGTCGTGCTTGGTCCGCGGCCGCTTCCGCGCGAGCTTTCTCGGCTGCTGCTTCATTCTCGGCGACTTCCGCTGGCTCTCGGCCTTCTCCCGCTAGGCTCGTCCTTCCCGAGACAAGCTGTCGTTACCGCTGACCACACCAGAAGCTTCCTTCGCCTTGCCCTTGACGCCTTCGACGCCTACGCAGGGACTGCTCCTGTCCTCCGGCATGTGAATCCTCCAGTTTCGATACGGAGACATATGTTGCGATTCATACACTCAAGGCACTACCCGAAGCTAGATCTGACAAACATCGGTGTCAGTCAAGGGATCGGCGCCGATGGCTTCGCGGCCCGATTGACGTCACTCGACAAGACTATAGCCACGCTTGACGTGCTTTCCTTAATCGCCGAACGGCAACAATGGAGGATCGCCTGAGGCCAAGTAGACACGTGCGAGAATGCCTCATTCGACTCGATCGGGTCGGTATTGATCGGTCTCGGCGCTTCGATGCGCATTCGGTTTTTGCGGGTGGCGGGCGGGGTCGGTTGTTGGGCGGTGGCACCGCGAACGTTCAGGACGTTCGGGATCTCAATACGGGAAGCAATCCCTGAACATCGAGAGGCATTCGTACACATCAGCTTTCCCATTGCGACGCGGTGAGATCAGCGCCGCAACGATGAAGATCGCTGGTATCGGAATTGTTTGCTCATACCGATTCCCCGCTCAGGGCCGTTTCAGTCAATTGCAGTGGGGGCCAGTCGTCGACGTCGCGAAGAAGTTGGCGATCGTGGGTGGAGAGAACGACCGCGGCGTAGGTCGCGGCCAATGCCTCGGTGAGTTCGTCGACGAGGGCGACTGAGAGGTGGTTCGTCGGCTCGTCGAGTAGGAGCACATGCGGCTTGCCGGCTAGTACCATCGCGAGGTCGAGACGACGTTGTTGTCCCATCGACAGTTCACCGATCCGCTTGCTCGACTCACGCGCGCGCAGGAGGCCGAGGTGCGAGAGCCCGATTGCATCGGACGGCTCGAGTGTCCCCGCTGCAATGAGCGCGTCGAGGTGAGCGGCATATACCTCACCCGCCCGCCTGTGCAGGGGCAGATCGGTTTCCTGACGGAGGTACCCGAGACGGGTGCCCTGCGACCTCCGGACGGAACCCGTACTCGGTTGCAGTTCACCGGCTATCACGCTCAACAGCGTCGACTTCCCGGCACCGTTGGGGCCGGCTACGACGAGGCGATCGCGGCGAGAGAGCGTAAAGGAAACCTGGCAGCCCAAGCGCGCCGCTACGCAGACCCGATCCGCACTCACCAACACCTGACCGGCTGTTGTTGCTAGTTCAGGTAACCGAAATTGCTGGGGTGGTTCCGGCACCGTCACCGCGTGCGCTTCGAGCTGCTCCTGGCGGCGATGAACGCTCTGCACGAGCCCGCCCGCGCGCGTCGCGCGACCGTGCTTGTTCGTTCCCTTCTCCGGTCGCCATCCAGATTGGAGACGGTTCTGCGCTGAGCTGAGACTGTCTTTCAGTCGGGCATGTTCGGCTTGTTGGTGGTCGTACTTCTGTTCCCAGAGTGTGCGTTCGGCGAGGCGGCCCTCGCGGTAGCCGGCGTAGCCGTTGCCGTACAGGCGGATCCGGTCATCGGGTGAGGGGTCGAGGTCCACGATGGTCTCCGCAACATCGGAGAGCAGTGCGCGATCGTGGGTGACGACAACGACGCCTCCCTGGCGCTCTCGGAGCCGTACAGTCAGGAATTCGAGACCACTTCGGTCGAGGTGGTTTGTGGGCTCGTCGAGTAGCAGAAAATCGTCATCGGCACCCAGAAGGCAGGCCAAACGTACGCGGTATCGCTGCCCAACGGAGAGAGTGTCAAGCAACCGGTCAGGATCGGTTTCTGCGTCGAGCGCTTCGAGGGCTATGTGCACCCGTCGCTCGGCATCCCAAGCGTTCAGCACTTCGGCATATTCCAATGCGGCCGAGTATCGCTGCGCGCCGTCGGCGGTTCCATCGGATATCGCGAGTATGGCGGCGTCGAGTGACGCCAGCGCCGCGATCGATTCGGCTATCGCCTCCGCGACGGCTTGACCGACTGTTCGATCGTCGTGTGCCGGCATCTCCTGCTCCGCGACACCAAGTCTTCCGATGCGTTGCACCGTGCCGGAGTCAGGAGTGAGGGTTCCGTCGAGCACGTGGAGGAGGGTGGATTTCCCTCGCCCGTTCTCTCCCACAATGGCGATACGCGATGTAGGAGTGACATTGAGGTCGACGTGGTTCAAGACCGGGTTCGCACCGCGCATCACCGATACGTCGGAAGCGATCAGCTGGGCGCGTTGGCGCATGGATTGAGGGTTCGTAGAAGTGAGCATTCGGATCCTTAGAGAAGGCCCACCGGCTGCCAATGGCAAACAGGTACGCCGAAGACGGCGACCCCACGCAGGGGTCGATAACGAGCGGCCGCCGCAAGCTCGGATGACTCGACGAGCGCGGAAGGCCTTACTCAGCCGTCTTAGAGAAAGTACAAATGCACGTCCCAAAGGTAAATGTATTAAGAACCTTTTGCAAACGATTTAGGCGGTTCCGGCTTGGGCACAAGGGGACGCCGGCGGCTGGATGTCGTCTATTCCACTCGACCGAACGAGCACCGTCCCAAGGACAGAGTGCAAACCGAGGTTTCTGCCTCGAATCGCTTTGCGTGTCAATCGAACTCCTCGGCTGCGACCGTGGTGAATACCTGTGAGTGCAAGTCGAGTTCGGCATCGATGGGTAGATGTGGAATGTGCACGGCGAAAAGCTTGACCTCGTCCTCTCTGATCGGTTGGTCGGGTCCGAGTGGCAACGGGTACCACCTGAAATCCTGGATGCTTGGGCCGCAATACTATTCACACCCACCTTGATCTGCGCCATCTACTGCATGAACTTCGACACCATGCCAGAGCTGCACTGGACGTTCGGATACCCGCTCGCCTTCGGTCTGATGCTGCTCGTCGCCCCGAGTGGAAATCTCGGCCTCGGTGAACACCGATAAATCTGTTGGCGAAGACGACGGCCACTGCTATTCTCTCCTCGAAGCCGTGCGAGAGAACGAGGAGGTGGTACCCGTGAACGTATCGACGTGGGTGCTCCTTCTCAGGGTCACGGTCGGGCGATAGGTCGTCCGGGAGCGCCGTTCAACGAGCACTCCCGAAAGGCACGACCATGCACTTCACTACCGAACGGCGCCTCGAAAACGGCAGCCTCGAACGCGATTTCACCCTCGGCGAGATCCCCGGCACCCTGTGGACGCCCACCTCTTCGCCGGCGCCACTGATCCTGCTCGGACACCCCGGCGGACTCCGCAAAATGTACCCCCGGCTGGCGGGACGAGCCCAGCACTGCGTGGCGAACGGCTTCGCCGCGGCCACCATCGAGCTCCCCGGGAGCGGTGCCCGGCCCCGATCAACCGAAGCCGAGCAGGCCCGCGCCGATCTACATCGGGCGCTGACGGCCGGCGAGCCGGTTGACGAGAAGATCATCGACCGACTGGTCCTCCCGCTGGTCGAGAAGGCGGTCCCGGAGTGGCAGACCACCCTGGACGCCCTGCTTGCACTACCCGAGATCAGTGGCCCGGTCGGGTACTCGGGTGGGGTGATCGCTATCGGTATCCGGCTGGCGGTGGTCGAACCGCGAATCGTGGCCGCCGGTCTCTTCGCCGGGAGTTTCGTGCCCCGCGTCATGTTCGACGAGGCCCGTCAGGTCACGATTCCGCTGCACGTTCTGTTGCAGTGGGACGACGAAGGAAACGACCGACAGTTGGCACTGGACTTGTTCGACGCCTTCGAATCCCAAGAGAAAACGCTGCAGGCCAACATGGGTGGGCATACTGGCGTCCCGCAGTTCGCGGGGGACGATGCTGGCCGGTTCTTCCTCCGCCACCTCCAGTGAGGCCTGAAGTGCCTACGCGAGTACACCGCCCGATCTCGAAAACCGTCTCGCTGCTCAATTCAGTTGTCGGGATCGACCGTGAGTGTGGGCACTCGAACAGCGAGTTGGCGGAGAATCCCATTGAGTGTGTCGGTAGCGTCAATCAACAGCAATTCTGCGGCATCGGGTGTTCGCCCGCGAGCTGTCAAGGTCATTCCAGAGCGATCAGGTGCCCGAGTCACGGTCAATGCTCTCGAGTAGTCGGATACTGTGCCACCGTGTGCGGCCGCGAGCCGATTACTCATCATCCCAACCAGTTCCGAAGAGTCGAAGCTCTCGTAGGCAATGTATCTGGATTGATACGTATCGACTACATGCGCAGACGGAGGAGGAACACTGAACTCTACGAACGCGGTCTTCGTGAAGGTGATCGCCTTTGTCCACCATAGAAGTCCGAAGACGACTACCACAACAGCGATGAGCGCCAGCAGTACCGGGCGGAGTCGCTGCGAGTGAAATATTCCCATCGGTCAGTTGTACCGGTCTCCGTCATGGACGACGCTTTAGCGTGGACACGCTGGCATTCCGGCCATGTCGCATCGAACCATGTTATTGCCCGCCTCCATAGACCAAGACGGGCGGACAGCCCAGAGTCGGAACAATCGCAGATCAGGTGAAGTCGGCTGCCCCAGCGAGCCATTCGGTATGGTCCAGAGATGATAGTGCTTGGTGTGATCTTACTGATCGTTGCAACAGGTTTGAACTGGCTGTACGCAGTGCGGTTGTCGACGATCAATGCCGGGCGTCGACTGCCGATTGTCACGGGGCAATACCCGATCAGGCCGCCTATGCGTGTATCCGCTCTTCGAGGCGTCGGTGCCGGTGTTTCGATACTAGGTGCATTGATACTGGCACAAGAACTTTGGTTCGATCGGCCCCTACTTGGATCGCTTCTCTGTGCAGTCCTCGCGGTATCAGCCATTGTGGTTCCCGCACTGATCGCTACCGTTGCACACAACGGGCCCCTTCGTGCGCGGCCACAAACTAAAGCCTAGAGTTCTGCAGACTCCGCCCAACACAGAGATATCCAGGCAGTAACAGGCCGGGGCGGGCACTGGGTAGCGTCGTCGGCATGAACCCGCTGAATGTCGCAGGACGCGCTCGCACGATTGTCATGCAGATCGACTAACGCATCAAGAGAACTTCACGTACGCATCGGGGTCACGTTCCCACGACAATAACCATGCCAGGTGCATACTCCTATAATGACCGTCGATTCCGAATTTGCTCTACCGCAGTTTCTTTGGATGGTGCTCATCTTCGTCGGAGTGCCCACGATGATCAGTGCAGGCATCATCTCGTCAATCTGGCGATCAGAGCGAACTAGACCCGAGCAATCGTCGAACCGATCCGCAGCTACGCAGCCAGCCGGCGGGGGTCCGCTGGGGCTGTGGACTACCGGCCTGGTCGCGTTCTTGCTGGGACTTCTGTCCTGTGTGGGCTGGCTGAGCTGGTCCGTCGACTATCGGGGCGAGTTCCGTAGGCCCGGCCTGCCGGCACCGACCCAGTTCCCCACTTGGCAGGTGGTCGCCTGCGGAATAACCGTGATTCTGGCATGTTTCGTCGCTGCACATTTCTCGCGTTGGACCACGGCAGGTGGTTTCGCCGCCGCTGTAGGTACGACAGCAGGATTCACGACTGCATTCAGCGTTGCAGCCAGTACTGATGCCACCGGCCAAGCAGGCGTAGGCGTGGTGCTGTCCGCGCTTGGATGGGGCGCTTGCCTAAGCGTGCTCATGCTCCTGCGTGGTATCTGGGTAAACCGACAACGCGACTAGAGATCCTATCCGGAGGTATTTGTATACGGCCGCAGTTCTTTCCAGCCCTTCCTCGATATGGTTGACGCCGTAGCCCGCAGATTCTCGTACAGCGAACCTGAGTCAAGTCGGCAGCGAAGGCAAATCATGCTTGCCCGACGCGGGTTCGGCCCGTTTCCCGGGAGTTGGCCACAAGCGGAAACGCATATGCTGCCATTTCGGCTTGATAATCAGCGACCGCTTCAACCAGCGACGCGTGAGGGCTCCTGGCTTCACAGAGCGTCCGGGTCAACTCGGACGCGTCACGCATCGCGGTGTTTGCTCCCATCGCCAGTACCGGACTCATCGCGTGGATCGCATCGCCGATTAGCGTGACGCGACTCGGTTCCCAGTCACGTACAGGCGCCGCGGTAGAGATTCGAAGAGGCAGTACACATTGCTCGGGATCTTCCCCATCGCAGCACTCGTCGGCGTCGCCGTCGCAAAACGGAAGACAACAGAGCGACACCGAAATCCGCTACCGTTCTTCGACTCTCCTGAGCGGGTTCTGGACGAACTCGCACGGAGATGCATGATCGACTCGTACGGGCTGATCACCCGTCAGTTCAACAATCGTTCGCGAACGACGTGGACCAAGATTGTCGACATCCTGGTCGGTCACTACAGACAGCAGTACACAATTCCACTGATTCGCGAACTGTGGGTCGGGCAACATCTGAATGCGAGCATCCGTAGTCTCGACCAGATCTGGTGCGACGAGATAGCTGTTCTCGTCTTCGAGCAGTTCGAAATTCACGCGCCACGCTTCAACCGCTTGTCACACCTACAGTGCGCCATTGCCGTCGAAATTATCGAGCGACTTGCTCAGTACGCCTTCCGGACCAACCCGTCCGGCGACGAGACGGTACTGGCCGAGTCGCACGACGCACTTCGCGAGTACTTTTCATCCTTTGAATAGGTACCACGCGTACGAGTCGGTCTACGCGCACGAATCAACACGACGACCAGGTTCCGGCGCTTCACCCCTTCGCGGAGAATCCGTCTTGTGCGCAATGCATTTCGCGTCTACTTCCGCGACTGAGTTCAGCAAGCGTTATACAGCAACAGGTCTCACACCCGTGAGCGCCATAAGACGATCGAGCACCGCTTTGAGTCAGACGCAGTGGGCCGCCACTACCCACGAGTTTCCGCTCAGAACCTTGCAGTGAGATTTGGGTTTTGGGGATTCTCGAAAATCCGAACAGCTTCTGCAACAACGGCGTAGGCAAAATCCGGAACTTCAGCTTCAGCCGGCAGGGCTGACAGCTTTTCCTTCGTCAACGGAGAATTGAGTGCCCGAAGTGGTGTCGCGGCTTGCCCCATCCACGGGGCGAATACCTCGACAGCAGTCGTGTCCGCGATACCGAGGCGTCCGATTTCATCGACAACCTTGTCGAATGTGAGCCACACTTGGTCTCCCAATTGCTCGGCAAAGAGTGTGTACGAACCCCATGACCATTGGGCACGTTGGAGATTCGCAGTCAGCCTCACGGCGCCGTCGGCCGCCACGCCTCGTAGTTGCCCGTCTTCCCATACCCAATCGACTTCGAGGTCGGGGTCGATACTTTTTTGCGGCGTGGTCATTTCGATCGCGTTCGCTCTCTTCGTTTCCTTGCACTTGCGCATTTGTCGAGGCACCGGTGTACCTCTATTGCTGTGTACCTCTATTGCGTTCCTTGGATCACGACCCATGCAATCACGAATGCCGGCCGCTGTGAACCGAAGTTTCGATGCCTAGCAGGGTTTACATCGAGGTTTGCGCAGGTATACGCGCTTTCCGCCGGTTGAAATTGAGACCCGACTGTAACATTCGGACATCGTGGAATCGCTCGCCGATCAAACATATTGCAGCAGAAACACATTAAGGATTCTCTGCGCACAAAGCTGCTCCGCAACTGCGGAGTAGACATGACACATCTCACCGAAGACGGCCGATGCGGAATTCTCTCCGGACCAGTGTGTTGCATTGACTGACGCTGTTTTGCCGATTGGGCCTGTCTTCGGGTCCTGTCTCCAACGAAAGGTTGTGCAATGACCAAGTTGCTGTTTGCCGTCACCTCTGCAGATCACTGGACGCTCAACGACGGGACCGCCCACCCCACCGGATACTGGGCCGAGGAGCTGGTCGAATCTCATAAGGCGTTCGTCGATGCCGGGTACGACATCGTGATTGCAACACCCGGCGGCAAGGTCCCGGTTGTGGATGAAGGAAGCCTTGCCCCCGAGGTCAATGGAGGTCAGGAGGGCGCCGACCGTATGCGCAAGTACATTGCCGATCTGCAGCCGGCGCTGAACTCGCCCCACATTCTCGAAGATATCGACGCCGACACCTTCGACGTGGTCTTTGTTCCGGGCGGGCACGGGCCGATGGAGGATCTCGCAGTGTCCACAGCCTTCGGCGAGCTTCTGGTGAAATTCTTGGACGCAGGCAAGGTTGTCTCAGCAGTCTGTCACGCACCGGCAGCGTTGCTTCCCGCACGCAGATCCGATGGAAGCTGGCTGTTCGACGGCTACAACCTCACCTCCTTCACCAACGAGGAGGAGACCCAGGCAGGTTTGGCGGACAAGGCTCCGTGGCTGCTCGAAACGAAGCTACGCGAGCAGGGCGGCAAGTTCTCGAACGACGAGGCGTGGTCCCCTTACGTTGTAGTGGACCGAAAGTTGTACACCGGACAAAATCCCGCGTCGTCCAAGCCCCTCGCAGAGCGAATCATCGCGGACTTGAGCTGAGCGAAATCCCTAAGCGGGGAGCCATGCATGCCCCGCTTAGGGAATCGTCATGTGCGAGAGCGCTTTTCCATCGCACGCAAATTGATCTAGATCTGGGTGTAAACCGACTTCGTCTTCATATATCCCTCGATGCCCTCTCTGCCGTGCTCGTAGCCCCATCCGGACTGCTTGTATCCGCCGAACGGCATAGCGTGGTCGAAGACCATCTGGCAGTTCAGGGTGACAGTTCCGGCGTCCAGTCGCTTCGCGAGGCGGTGAGCACGTCCGACGTCCGAGGTCCACGCCGTGGCAGCGAGCCCGTATGTGGTGTCGTTTGCCATGGCAACCACTTGGTCATCGTCGTCGAACGGCATGATCGGAACGACGGGTCCGAAAATTTCCTGCTGATAGAGCCGCATGTCGGGCCTGACATCGGTGAGGACGGTGGGATGCACGAAATAACCCGGCCGGTCGATCCGGGATCCGCCTGCCACTACCTCGACACCGTCGCGCTTTCCCTCTTCGACGAAGCCCATGACTCGAGTGAGCTGCTTTTGACTGATGAGCGGACCGATGTGGACGCCCTCATCCTTAGGCCCGCCCAGCTTCAGCGAATTGGCAATCGCCGCAATGCCCTCCACGACCTGATCGTAGACACCGCGCTGAACGAAGATGCGTGAGCCGCTGATGCAGCCCTGACCGGAGTGCACGAAGATACCCATCGCGGCACTCAGGATGGCCGTGTTCAGATCGGCGTCGTCATAGATCAGTACGGGTGACTTGCCGCCGAGCTCGAGCATGACCTTCTTGAGGTTGCCACTGGCTACTTGCACGATCTTCTTGCCGACTTCGGTGGATCCCGTGAAAGCGATTTTGTCTACATCGGGATGCTCGCTCAGTGCCGCGCCTGCAGTGTGGCCGTAGCCGTTGACGAGGTTGACGACACCATCGGGCACGCCGGCCTGAGCCAATAACTTAACCAGTAGCAGTGCCGACAGCGGTGTTTCTTCGGCAGGCTTGACGATGACGCTGCACCCTGCGGCAAGGGCTGGAGCAAGTTTGGCGCACGCGTTGAAGATCGGGCCGTTCCACGGGAAGATCAGCCCGACGACACCCACGGGTTCCTTGAGCGTGTATCCGTGCATATTCGAATGAGCACCAGTGATCCCGCCGGTCATGTGCACGTCATGGGCGATGCCATTGACCTTCGTGCACCAGCCGCCGTAGTACCGGAAGAATTCGGCACTGGTCCCGACGATGGAATGCGCCTGAACGAATGGCATCCCGGTGTTGATCGAATCGAGCTGGGCGATCTCAGTTGCGTGTTCGTCGATCAAATCGGCAGCGCGCCAAAGGATTTTAGCCCTTTCATTGCCGGGGAGACCGTGCCACACACCGGCCTCGAAGGATTCGCGCGCACGAGAAACGGCTTCCTCGACCGCCTTTGCCCCGCCATCGGTGAACTCGGTGATCTGTTCTTCGGTCGCCGGGTCGATGACCGCAATGACTTCACCGGTGCCCGGGAGATTGCGTACCTCGTCCATGATCGATTGGAGTGTCATTCTGACTGCTTTCGGGTAGTTCGAAACTTGAGTCGATATCGCTGGCCGATTGGGTGATCGAATAGCGCGCCTGGGTGAAGATTCGGGCTGTTGGCACTAGCAGCCGGGAACGGTGGCCCCACTCCCCTGGATAGCCATCAAGGTGCAGTACGTCGTTGCGGAGACCTTCCAGGTACCAGCTTCCTGTACTGCCTCACCGGACTGGTCGGGAAGTACGGGAGTACCGCCCATCACGAGTGTCCATTTGACAGAGGCGTTGTCGGCGCCGGCTGCGGTGACGCCTTCTACGGTGGCAGTAGTTGCCATCGACTGCGGATCAGCGGCCATCGCTTCGAGCGTTGGGAGAAATACATCGCCGTTCTCGAGCAGGGCGGCACGCGCGGCAGGGGCGGTAGTTCCGTTGAAGAAGGTGATGTACGCGTCCGTGATTTCTTTGGTCGCCGCAGCGGACGCCACAGCGCTGGTTGTCGCTGCTGCCGGCGCCGAAGAACTTGTCGCCTTGGTTGATGAGGTGGTCTCGCTCGAACTGTCATCGGAGCTGCTACAGCCCGTCGCGAATGTAGTGACGATGAAGGCGCCGACGATCAGGGCTCGACCGATTACAGATTTACGCATGGTGAATCCTTTCCGGTGGACGGAACGGTTCCGCCACCACATGTTTCGAACTCCTGGCGTGTCAGAAGGTCACGACTGTTCTCCGTCGAGGGAGGGAAGTCTCGTTGCAAGTGCCAAGTCGTAAGATTGGCGAGCCATCCAGAATCTCAGGAAATTGGTCAGTGAATAGCGCAGGAAGATAGCAGCTCCGTTGATTCCTACGACTATTCCGATCACAGCGACAATGATGGCGTCGCGTTGAACAAGCGGATCAGATGTGTTGTGTGACAGAAGATAAGCCCCCACTCCCAACGCCGGACCCAGCACCATCAGCGCGATTCCGAGTCGCAGCCAGAGACTGGACCGGCCCGCGGACGGGTCGGGAATCTTCAAATCGGCAAGCTCGCGGGAAAAGCGCTCTGCGCGTGTTTCAGTCGTGGTCATGTAGAACTCCCTAGGTAGAGGGTGGCAAGTTCGGTGCGCAGTCCGTCGTCCGGGTGGCCCTGCTTTTCGATCCGACCTCGAACGAGAACTGCAGCATGGTCAGCGAATTCGAGTACGGCGTTCGCGAACTGTTCGACGAGTATCACGGCGACACCTTGCCTCGCTATCTCGGCGACCTCCTCGTAGAGTTGGCCGACGATCAAAGGCGCTAGTCCCATGGACAATTCGTCGAGCAGAAGCACAGCTGGTTCGGTGGCCAAGCCGCGAGAGAGAGCGAGCATCTGCTGCTCGCCACCGGACAGCGTTCCGGCAATTTGTGAAGCTCGTTCCGCGAGGATGGGAAAACGAGTGAATGCGACCTCTTCGATCTCGTCACGAGAGCGACCGGTGAAGGTCATCATCGACAGATTGTCCCGGACGGACAGATTGGGGAATACGCCGCGCCCCTCGGGGATGAGACATACACCCGCGTGCGCCAATTCCCGCGGTGATACTCCGGTCATGTCTCTGTCACAGAACAGGAGCTGTCCTGAGGTGATCGTATGGACACCGGAGATGATGCGCAGCGTGGTGGTCTTGCCTGCACCGTTCGGACCGAGCAAAGCCACTACTTGCCCTGGTTCGACTGCAAGATCGATGCCGTGCAGGACAGCGATATCGTCGTAACCCGCGCGGACGCCGCGTAGTTCGAGAACGGGACTCATGATTCCCCCAGATACGCTGCCAGAACCGCGTCATCGCGCCGGATCATCTCGGGTGGGCCGACCGAGATGATCTTCCCGAGATCGAGCACATACACCTGATCGCACACGCTCATCACCAATTCCATGTCGTGTTCGACCAACAAAACCGCTGTTCCCTGATCCGCCAGTGATCGCAGCAGCACCGAGAACCGTTGTGTCTCTTCGGGGTCCTGCCCGGCAGCCGGTTCGTCGAGAAGAATGACGGACGGGTGCACTGCCATTGCCCTCGCCACCTCGACGAGTCGTCCCATGCCGGTCGACAGCGAGTCGGCGGTGACGGCGGCCACCGCAGCCAATCCCAGTCGATCGATGATGTCGTCGACAACGGCTGTCGCGTTGCGTCGTTGCGGCCCAATTTCGGCGGCAACGAGGAGGTTGTCTCTGACGCTGAGGCGACCGAAGAGCTCGAGGCGTTGGAACGTCCGTGCCAGGCCGTGTTTGGCGCGCCGAGACGGTCCGGCTCGGGTCACGTCGCAGCCACCCAGGAACACACTTCCCGTGGCTGGCTTACGGAGTCCGGATATGACGTCGAACAGGGTGCTCTTTCCGGCACCGTTGGGTCCGATGAGGCCGGTGATGTTGCCTTGTTCGGCGGTCAGTGAAACGTCGGTGAGTGCATGGTGGCCGCCGAATGTGACCGTGATGTCCTTAACTTCGAGCTGCGATGGCACGATCGAGCACCTCCTCGTCTTCCGTAGTCCAGGGGCGCTCCAGGCCCCACCACTCCACCGGAATCTCCCGCTGCGCCGGAGCCTCCCGTTGCCTCGATACACCCCAACTTCGGGCTGCGAGAATTCCGGCCACCGCCCCGATGATCAGCACGTACCCGTTCACGACATCGACGAGTCGCAGAATCCACAGCGCCCCAATCCAACCGAGCAAGGCAGCCATCACGACGGGGTCCCGAAGTGCGGGCTCCCAACGCCGACGCAGACTGGGTACGAGTCCGTCGTCGACAGCGCCGGAACTGTATGCCAAGCCGGCAGCAGCGGGCAGCGTCTGCACGAGGTTGGCGGCCGCCGGCCACAACGCCACAATTGCATTGAGAGGACCGGCAATCATCGTTCCGGTGAAGAGTCCGTTTCCGACCACACCGAGTCCACCGACTACGGCGATCAGGAAAATACCCAGTCCGGCAACAAAACTGAACTGCTCCGCCGAGATCGACATCAGTTGCATTCCGTACAGCGCCCCACCGAGACCGGCAATTCCGGCGGACAGCGCAAAGACCAGCATTTTCGTCAGCAGCAAGCTGCCTCCCAATGTCGCAAACGCTGCCTCGCTGTCGCGCAGTGCAATCAATCGTCGGGCGAGGCGCCCTCGCCGGAGCATTGCCACGCCCAGTGTGACGAGCGCCAGACACACTGCTGAGAACACCGTCAGTTCTGCCGGGGTGTCGATCGCGAATCCGAACAGTCGCGGGCCTACCAATTCCACTGAACCCTGATCAAACAGTGTGATCTCCGTGCCGAACACCTCGAAAGACGGCAACGTGAAGATCCATCGGTCGAAGATGGCCGCGATTGCCGCCGTCCCGAGCGCCAGGTACACCCCTGAGAGTCGCAGCGCGGGCACTGCGATCACCGCACCGACAATGCCCGCGATGACCATCACCGCCAAAAGTGCCCACCATTGCCCATTTCCGCCCAAGCGTGCACAGACGATCGCCCCGACCCCCGCCATCGTGAGCTGTGCGAGCGAGATCTGACCGGCGTAACCGACTAACGGAACGAAGGACAACGCGATGACGCCGAATGCGAATATCTGTCCATAGGTGATCAGATCACCCTCCCCCAGTACGGTGGCCAGAATGAGTCCGAACGCGACGATAACTCCTGCGAAGGCGATTGTGCCGCGAACTGTCGGTAGCGGAACTTGACTGAGGTGACGGTCGCGTCTCCGAAGTCGCCCGTGCGGAAACAGCAACAGCGCGAGCAGCAACAGAATTGCCGGCGCAGCGAGTCGCAGCCCGGGAAGGTAGGGACTCTGCGGTAGGTAACCGGTGAGGTAGCTTTCCATGCACCCAACGACGATCGCGCCGACAAAAGTCATCGGCAAGCTCTTCAACCGTCCGAATATCGCTGCGGCATAAGCACTGACAATCACGAGTGACAGTTGGGTCGCATCGAGGGCGACCATCGGAGCGATGAGAATGCCGCCGATTGCCGCCAATACCGTCCCCAGAATCCAGGCAACCCGGTTGGCGCGAACCGGGTCTGCCCCGGTGAGACCCACCAAGGCACGGTCATCGACAGTCGCTCGCATTTCGGTTCCGGTTCGAGTGCGCAGCATCAGGATTCGCAACCCCGCCGCGACGACGACCGCTACCAGCATGGTGATTGCCTGGTGCCAACTGACCGTCGCAGCACCGATCTGAAAAGAGTCTTGCTCGGCAAAGAACTTGGGAAGCGTGCGTGCCTTGTTCGGACTCCAGATCCATCTCGCGAGCGCAATCAGACCGCTCAGCAAGGCGATCGTCATCACCAGCTTCTCGGCCTCACCAAGGGCTTGGACCGGCCGCACCAACAGTTCGACTAGGAGCCCGAAAGCTGGTGCCAGAACCAGAAGTACGGTCGCTACCGACAGCCACACCGGCCAACCCCAACCGACGCTGAGTTGCCAATAGGAGAAAGCCGCCATCATGCCCGTCGCGCCGTGTGCGAAGTTGAACACGCCGGTGGTCGTGTAGGTAACCACCAATCCGCTGCCGATGATCGCGTAGATCGCCGCAGTGCTCAGCCCGACGATCCCAAAGGAGATGAACTGTTCCATTATTCGAAATCGCCGATGCTTTTACCGACTTCGGCCAGGGTCATCGGCGTCCCGAAGTCAGCCGTCAATTTACGAGCGGGGATATCGCAACGGTAGAGACCGTTGTCGGGATTGAAATCAGCTGCCTCCCATCCGTCAGATGTCGCTCGCTCGACGTTGAAGCACGGCTGCGGCGGGATAGGATTCGCCAAATCGTTAGCGACATGCAAACCTCCCCCGGTCCAGGCAGTTTCGGCGACAGCTGCGTTGTAAAGGCACGAGCGGGTGAGATCGGCACCGCAACTGGCGGCCGACTTCGCGAACAGCAACCACGACGACATGGCGAGCATCGACGGAAGTGTGATCTGCGCGTCCGGGGCGTACTTCTGGTACATAGCCTTGAGCTCCGCCACCGCTGGCTCGTCACTCTCCAATGGCGCTACCCCGCTGAGAGATACGAGATTGTTCTGGAAGTCCGCGGACTTCCCCAACAGTTCGATGAACGAGGCGTTATACGCATTGTTGTTGGCATCGATCCAGTCGAGCTTGTAGTTCATGCTGGTGAGGACCTCTTCGAGCTTGGCCAACTGATTGAAGTCGCCCATGAAGATCAGACCCTTGACGCCCTTGCTCTTGATCGCCTGAGCGTATGGAGTCCAGTCCGAGACACCCATAGCTGGATAGAGCTCGTCGTAGATGAGCGTTGCACCGGTCGCTGCGAGTGTTTCTGCGGTCAAGGCACCAATTGCCTTGGTAACCGCCGAATCACCGTTGATGATCCCGACGGCGGCTTTCGAGTCCGGGTAGGCCTCGTCAGCGATCCAGGTCCGAAAACCGTTGTAATTGTCGTATCCGGGAACCATGGTCGGTGACGCACTCACCTCCAGGTCTGCGCCGGCAGACCGTGACTGGACAGCCTGCGCGGGGAAACTCGGCAACATACATGTCAGCCGGTCCTTGACACCGAGAGCATCCAACGCTGCGCCGCCGCCGACGAGAGCAAAGTCGTCACGACAGGCTTCGATCATTCTCTGACGAACTTCCATCAACTTCGAATCGCGGATGTTGGCCACAATCCGGCGACCGTTGATGCCGCCGGCATCGTTACACCACGACGTGAAAACCTCTGCCGCGTCGGCAAATTCCGTGTTCTTGTTGAAACCCATGTCGGAGAAGACTCCGACAGAAATTTCCTCCGCGGTCACGCCTTGGGCCGGTGCGCCCTTGACATCGCCAGGCTGACACACGCCTCGAAGGTCGCCGAAGTCGCTGGAGGCGGCCGCAGCGCTCGTTCCGCCATCGTCGGCGCCCTCAGCCGGACTCTCGCTCGAACTTCGGCCACTGCATCCGGTGACGGCTGCCGCTACCGCCACCACGGCGAGGAAGGCAGCGAGTGTTCGTTGTGGTTTCACAGGTCTCCTACATTTGGTCAAGGCGGTCAACTGACGGAATCGACAGATCACCGTGCATTCCTTGACATGGCACGTGCGTAAGTGAGAGTTCCGCTGCTGAGAGGGAGGATTGATCCGGTGATGAAGCCGGCTTCCTCGGGAAGGCAAGGAAGCGCAGGAAGCGGCAATATATTCCGGCCGACCGAGCAGCATTGATGCTGCGACGAATTCAGGTGATACGGGTCGACAGTGTTGCCCGTGGGTGTGGACGCTCTTTGGCGGCACACGCCGCGGTTAATCGCGACGTGCCAGGTGGCTTTCTGTCATCGCTGTCGGTACCGGGCCCGCACGGAGTGGAGTGCACAACCCGGTACCGAAACGTAAAGCGGAATGTCACTGCTACTTGAGGTTGCTACCGGCATCGATGGTGAGAGGAAGCCCTGTGACGTAACGGGATTCGTCAGAGGACAGGAACAGCACAGCATTGCTGACGTCCTCGGGCTCCACCCAGCCGATCGGCAGTACATGCATGAACTGCGCGGCGGCCTTCAGATCCTCCGGTCCGGGGCTCTCGAGGTCGGGACGGAACATCTTCATCGTTCCCTCATTCATGAACATCGGTGTATTCACGTTTGTGGGATGAATGGAGTTGACCCGGATGAAGTGCTCTCCCAGTTCGACTGCGAACGTACGCATCAGCCCGACCACACCGTGTTTCGCGGCGATGTACGGACCCATGTGGGCGTATCCCTTCAGACCTCCCATCGAACTGGTCAGAATGATCGACCCGCCGCGACCGCCCTCGATCAAGTGCGGAATACCGGCCTTCACCGACTTCCACACACCGGAGAGATTGATGTCCATCATCTCTTGCCAGTCCAGTTCACTGGTCTGGTCGAGGGTAGGGCCACCGGTTCCGATTCCGGCGTTGGCGACGATGATGTCGAGCCGGCCCAATTGCTCGACGCCGCTGTCCACCGCAGCTTTGAGGGCGTCGAAATCGCGGACGTCGACCTCCGCCGTCACGATGCGACGGTTGAGTCCTTTGATCAGGTCTGCGGTTTCGGCCATATCGGCCGGCTCAGACGGGGCTATCTGGGCGTTCGGTCTGATCGGTCCGCAGATGTCGATGGCAATGATGTCCGCACCTTCTTGTGCCAGTCGCACCGCATGACTGCGTCCCTGACCACGTGCCGCGCCGGTAACGAACGCGACCTTGCCCTCTACTCTGCCTGCCATGAAATTGCCTCTCTCGGTTGGGACATCGAGCAATCGCCCGATGCTGTTGTACGACGAATTACGGCTTTCGGATCGGGTTGAACTCGATGTTGAGTTCCATGAGCCCGCGCAGCAGGAAGGTGGGCTCGTATACGTATCGACGGTTGCCGGCCGGGCCATGTGCGCGTTCGCTGATGGCGATGTCGCTCATCCGGTCGAGCAGACGGTTCAAGGTGACGTAGGCCTCCACTCGAGCGAGCGGTGCACCGGCGCAGGTGTGCAGCCCACGACCGAACGCGATGTGGTCGTGCGAGTTCTTCCGATCGAGCCGAAACTCATTCGGATTATCGAACTTTCGCGGATCACGGTTGGCGGCGGCGAGACCCAGCATGACGACAGTTCCGGCGGGGATGTCGAGATCGCCGATTCTGGTGGACTTGCGGGCGAGGCGGAAGTCCACCTTCGTCGGACTGTCGAAACGAAGTGATTCCTCCATGAATGGGCGGATCAGACTGCGATCCTCACGCAGAGTTTGCTGGAGTTCAGGGCGTTCGGCAAGTACTCGTAACGCCGAACTGAGTAGCTTCGTCACAGTCTCCTGGCCGGCGGCGAACAGGAACGTTGCAGGCCGGACGATTTCCAGGATTTCAGGTGTTGATCCGTCCGGATACTTGGCCGACGCCAGACCGCTGAGAATGTCGTTGCGGGGTTCGCGACGCCTTTCGGTCACGTAACCGCTGAAGCGCTCCTCCAGGTATTCCAGCGGGTTGATGCCGACAGGATCATGGTTGAGCGCTCCAACATGGTTACCGGGTGGCTTCCCGGCGCCCAGCATCCGGCGAAACTCCGCCCGATCTTCTGACGGAACACCAAGTAAGTCCGTAATTGCCAGCGTAGCAAAAGGTTTAGCGTACTCACCCAGAAACTCGCAGTCCCCGTTATCGATGAATTCGTCGAGCTGACAATCAGCCAAGTCCCACAGATACTGTTCGTTCTCCTGCAGGCGCTTTGGGGTAAGGAGCCGTCCCAGTAGCGATCGAGCTCGCGTGTGCTCAGGTGGATCCATCACAACTATGTGCTCGAAGATCGGGAAATGGTGACGGTGCGCTTCGATCTGGGCGGTGATGTCGTCACCCTCGGGTTCGAACGGCAGCGGAGGAAACGGCCCGCCGATCGCATTTACGGCCGACAGCGCGTCGGTGTTCTTGAATCCCTCGATCACCTCTTGATGTCCGGTGACTGCCACCACGCCGTAGTGCGGCTCACGAAAAACCGGATTCCGTCCTCGAAGGTAGTCGAAGTATTCGAAGGGATCTTGTGCGATCTCTCCGTCGGAGAAATAGTCGACTGATGCTAGATCGGTCATCGGATCACTGACCTTTCGGGTGAAGTAGCAGGCAATTCGTCCACGATGCTGATGGCCTGGCGCGGGCAAGCACTGACCGCGGCCAGCGCTTTGGGCCACAACGCTTCCGGAGGATTCTCGTTGCAGCTTGCGACGTCATCGTCGACGAGGTCGAAGATCTCGGGCGCGATCTCGACACACAGCGCGTGCGCCTCGCACATGCCGCGATCGATATGTACGCGCTTTGGGGAACCAGTCATTGGGTGCTCCGCATTGTGAATTCGAACTCGAACAGCGGTGGTCTCGCCGATTGCCGACGGCGCGGACATTTTCCGTGCGGCCACCGTAGGATGTGAGGTAAGTAACTGAGTTACTAAGCGCTACGATAACCTGGTTATCCAGACAAGGCAAGGGAATTCACAAAATGGAGAATGTAGATCTTGCGGGCGGTCCGGAGCTCACACGAGACCCACTTCTCGACACCGTCATCGACTTCCTCGAGGACGAAGGGTACGACGCGGTGCAACTCCGCGAAGTCGCGCGTCGTGCCCGCACGTCGCTGTCGACTATCTACAAACGGTATGCCACTCGAGAAGAATTGATCGCTGCTGCCATCGAACGGTGGATGATGGAGAATCACTCCGGGCTCGTCAATCACACGCGCGGCCCGAATGAGCCCCTGCACCCGGCCATAATGCGGGTGATGGGGTCGATATTCGAACCTTGGGAAAAGCACCCGACGATGCTCTTTGCGTACTTTCAAGTACGGACCGTCGTCGGCGACCGTGATCTCGGCATGGACAGCTTCGACCCCGTCATACGCATCGGCAGATCAGTCATGTCCGACGTAGACCCTGAATTCGTCACAGAACTGCAGTCGATACTTTCGGCCGTCGTCTACGGACTCGTAGGTCGGTGCCGCGAAAACCAGATCGCGATCAGCGACATCATGCCGACAATTGATCGCACCGTCTTCTTGCTGACCACTGGCTATCAGGCCTCGCAGCACAACGAGACAGCTGGGACCGATCGGCCGCCCGCTTCTGTGACTCGCTGAACGCGAGACGGGTCGCGATCGTGGAGTTATCCAAGTGCTGCAAGCGTTTCCGTCGAGGGTGGAGTCGTAAGCATGGCTACGAGCGTGTCGAGGAGTTGACTGACATATACGGCATATGACGCAACGGGGGCGCCGAGCAAACGTTGACGGTGGCGGTCGGCACTTGTGTGCAAGCACATTCCGGAGGCTTGGTGAATTCTGATCTCGCGCAACGCTTGTGGAATGTGTCCAAGGAGAGCGCCAACTCGCTCGTAGTAGACACGTTCAGAGTCTCGAGACCCCTCAGGTAGGTCGTCAAGAGGATGCACCACCCGAATGAGTTGCTCGAGAAACGGCAAGTAGTAGCAGTCTTCGTCCTCAGCGAGTTCCATCAAAGGCAACTGATGCGCTTCGAGGACACTTCTCAGGTCCGTTGCAGAAGAGCGCGCGCCGAGAATTGCTCGCCTCCGTGTCAGTTCTTCGACCCGGTACGCCAGGATGGCTTGTATCAAGCCCTCTTTGCCTCCGAAGTGGTATTGCACCGCGGACTTGTTGGCCATACCTGCCGCAGTTCCGATGTGCCTCAGCGGCACACCATCGAAGCCATGCAGAGCATAGAGTCGCTCAGCAGTGAGAATCAGCTGCTGTTTGGCCGACAGGTTTACGGCTGCAGGGGCGTATTTTGGCACACCTAATGTAACCATCATCGAAGCCTAAGTCCAAAGACTTAGGCTTCGACGCCTCGCCTGAAGGCGGGATGCGGCACGTGGCGTCCCCACACCCGACAAGCGCGGCACAGAAGGACGAAACCACCGAGCATGTGGAGAGGTACTCGAAGGGAAACTACGGCGATTCTCGATCACGACATTCCGATACGAATGTTCTTCACTTGCTGAAACTCGTGGAGGCCCTCGAGTCCCCCTGCTCTACCTGTACCACTCTGTTTATAACCGCCGTAAGGACTTTGGGGTGAGATATCGCTGTTGCGATTGACCCAGACCGAGCCTGCTTCGAGCTGACGCGCAACTCGATGTGCGCGTGTGAGGTCGTTGGTTTGAATGTAGGCGTTGAGTCCGAAAACGGTGTCGTTCGCGATGCCCACGGCCTGTGCTTCGTCGGTGAATCGCATTATCGAGACGACTGGGCCGAATGTTTCGATCCGGGCCAACGGTGAGTGATTGTCGACGTCGGTGAAGACGGTGGGTTCTATGAAGAAGCCGTCTGCCAGGTCTCCACCGAGTCGTTTGCCACCGGCGATGAGTTCACCCATCTCCTCGGTTGATGCCCGATCAATGGTCTCGAGGATGCGATCCGCCGCCACCTGACTTACCACTGGCCCGACTACGACGCTTGGATCGAAAGGTTCTCCGATTTTCACCGACTGCACCACAGCGAGAAATTTCTCGATGAACGCGTCGTAGACGGAGTCCTGCACAAGGATTCGACTACCACACGCACAGCTCTGACCGGCCTGTCCAAGTGGACCTTGAAACGCCGACAGTTTTGCCGCCGCATCCAGATCGGCGTCAGCGAAGACGATGTTGGCGGATTTGCCACCCAGTTCGGTGGCCACCGGGGTGAGATTGGCAGCAGCTTCGGCGATGATCTTTTTTGCGGTGTCGCCTCCGCCTGTGAAGTGGATCTTGCTGATCCCGCGATGGCGGACGAGCGCGGCACCGCCTTCGGGTCCGGATGGCAGCACATTGACCAGTCCGGGTGGTAGACCTACCTCGAGACAGAGTTCGCCGAATCGCAGTGATGTGAATGGGGAGAGTTCGGAAGGTTTGAGTACGACTGCGTTTCCGGCGGCGAGGGCAGGAGCAACGTTGAGTCCGACGACCACCATCGGCCCATTCCAGGGTGCGATGATGCCGACTACTCCGTAGGGCTCGCGTTCGATCAGGTTGACGTCGAACTTGTTGGACACGGGGGTACTCGATCCGTGGGCCTTGTCGACGTATCCGGCGTAGTACCGGATGAACTTTTCAGCCAATCCGATGTGCCCGGCACTCATCATTATCGGAACACCGAAGTCATGCACGTTGAGCCGCGCGAGACGATCGACGTCAGCTTTCACCGCGTCGGCGAGGTCGAACAAAAGATCGCGACGACGCTCAGGCGTGTACGCGATCCACTCACGATGAGCCTCCCACGCAGACTTCACTGCACGGTCGATTTCGACTTCGCCGGCGATCTCGATCGTTGCGTTCCGTCGGCCGCTTGCCGGATACACGTGCTCGTACGATCCACCCGAGGAGCCCGAAACCCAGTCACTGCCGATGAGAAGTCCGCTGGGAAGTTCATCGAAAACGGTTGCAGCACCATATGTTGCAGTCATAGAACTTCCTTGTCTCGAATGACTGTCAGCGAATCATGAATCCGGCGTCGAGTGGCCATTGGATGCCGGTGATGAATTTGGCTTCATCGGAAACGAGATATGCGACAGCATTGGCGACGTCTCCACACTCGAGCATTTGCAGCGGTAAAGCGTTTTGCATCCCGGAGATCGAGTTCGAGCCGCCGGCAGCGGCATGCGCCATGAGGGCGTCCATCGCGGCATTCTGGGTCATCCCGCTGGCTACTCCGGTGGGATGGATGGTGTTGACCCGAATCCATTCCGGGGCGAGATGTGCTGCCAAACCCTGCATCAGAGCCACAACGCCACGTTTGGCAGACGCGTACGCATTGCCGCTGGCTGACAACGACGAGGAAGCTTTGAGACCGGCAGTCGAACTGGTGATGACGATCGACCCGCCGCGCGCAGCCTCGCGCATGGCAGGCAGCGCCGCTCGCACCGTGTGATAAACCCCGGTCAGATTGGTGTCGATGACATCGTTCCAGTCCGCCAGAAAATCCTCCGATTCTGCCCCCATCCGGATGATGCCTGCATTGGCAATAACGATGTCGACGCGACCGAACTGCTCGTACCCCTCCTCGAAGGCGGCAGTGAGTTGTCGATAGTTCCGCACGTCAGCTTTCAGGCCGACCATGCGCCGAGATTCCTTCTCCACCAACCGCACTGTCTCTTCGAGGTCAGCTTCGCTGGCATTCGGATAGGTCATCGAGTCCACGTTCTCGCAGATATCAACGCCAATGATGTCGACGCCTTCACGGGCGAGCCGTATCGCATGCGCTCGGCCCTGTCCCCGCCCGGCTCCGGTGATAAAAGCGACGCGGCCTTCTAATCCTGACATGTTCGAAGTTCTCCTTTAGACATCAACTTTTCGAATGTAATTTCTGGCGACGTACTAGGCGCTCTCATGTCGGACGCCGCCAACGGCAGTCCGGGCCAGGCTCAGTCGATCCCATGCTTCGTCGGCAGTCGTCTGTAGGGCTTCACCTTTGGCAAATCCCGAGTATGCGGATAGCTGGAGAACTATTTCATCCATCTCCGACTTGGTGATATCGCCCGATTCCAAGGCCGAGCCGACATGTGATTGCAGCGGCGTCACTGCATCGTTCACCGCCACGGATGCAACAGTGATGAACCGTCGATCCCGCCTCGTCAAACCCGGGCGCTGCCAGACGTGTCCAAAGACGAAGTTCAAGATCCCGGCGTGAATATAGGGAGTATCGGGCGATGGAGCGTCGATCAGATTGACGTCCATGAATTCTTTTACACCACGTTCGATCCGATCGTCCCAATCATTAAGCCCGAGAGTGTCATTGCTCGCAGGTTCAATTGGGGAACGCTCGAGACCTCGGTCCTTCTCTATACGGGCCCACTGGCGGCGAACGACGCCTTCGAGATGCGAAGCTTTGGGCCAACCGTTATACACAGCGAAATGCAAGACAAACTCGAGCATCTCGTCGACGGTCATGTCACCGCTGTTCAGCGCGCCATAGACCTGCTCGTCTATGGCACGAGGCGCAACAGCAGCCCCAACGCAGGTCAGTGTGACCCAACGTCTGTTGCGCCGGCTCAATCCAGGGCGGGACCAGATCTCGCCGAACACGAAGTCTTGGTTTGCCTCATCGAACGCCGAACCGATCTCGGCGGGCCGAGTCGTCATCACCGCGTATACAGCTTCCTTACCTAGATTTTCCATCCCTGTACTCACCTTTCAGTCGTTGGACTGAACTCTAAGTCGTGGGACTTGTTTATGTCCAGCATGGATTTTCTCGCGCCATGCCCGAACTGCCGAACTGAATTCGGCCGCTCACTCGGAGGCCGCCTTTTCATCACAGTCTCCGCGCACCTCACCCCGAGTCCGTGGCACGCAACTCAGGGCGATTGGGTTCGTCACGTCGGTTGCAGCGACTACTACGGGTCGTTCCGCACTACGACGTTGGCCTTCGGAAAGGGATCGCGCGCGAAGTACATTGCCCCGCTTCTTGTTTCCATCGACTTTTGCACGTCGACGACCGAGATACCCACCTTCTCAGATGCTCTCGCGCGAAAGCCTGTGGACGGAATATGCGGCGATAGAGTTACATCGAGGCATGGTGCGTTTCCAGTTCGAGCTGGTACCGGTGGACGAGGTCGAACCGTGGGGAGAGAACCGGAACCTGCACTGGTTCGGGCTCACCGAGGGTTGGTATTGCCTCGATGTGGGTGGAGTCGATTTGTTGCGCAATAGCGAGCAGACAACGGCCAGGCGCTCCCCCACGGACGGGCGAACCGTCCCCCGTGCGCGGAATATTACGTGGTCCGCCTCCGGGAAGACATGCTGCAAGCGTTGCCCTACATCCTCGAACCAGTACCGAATGACCTGGTGGATTTCGTGACTGCCGGGTGGTCAATCGATTTCGATGACATCGACGACGCAGAGCTCCTGGACAATACGCAGATCGACGCGGCCATCGATGCATACAGTGATCGGAGCGTCGACACGGGTTATCTGCGTTTCGGGCCCGAACTACAGTGGTGGCGCACACTCGAACCGGTAGACACCGTCAACGTGGACTGGCGGTTCCCTGTCGACCCCGACGGCGATGTCGCGTTCACCGCGCCGCTATCGGGCCGGGCATCGGGCAGCACCAACGAATTTGTCTCCGCAATAACGGATTTCGACTACCTCCTCCTCGAAGCCATGCAAGTGAGGGTGGACACGATCGCCGCGACCGACGTTCTCTCGGGGTTCGACCTCGACATCCCCGGTCTGATCCGGGAGCAGGCCGAGCGTCGGACCTGGCTCTCGCAAGCGATGGCGCACCAAGTGAACACCGACTGGGATGCGGTACGGGCAGGCGCGTCGTTCCTGACTCGGCATTCGAGGTGAGTTCCGGCTCGCGCCATTCACGTCGCTGAACGAACCGATGTTGCAAGAATTCTCAGGCCACACCTGGAACGGGCACGACGTCACCGGGGGTTGCCAACACCCCTCACTAAGTTCTATGGTTCATTACATGAGTAATGAACCAGTGAGCCCCGGGCGTGGATCATCGTGATCGACGACGGGCGACCACTGTTCCAGCAGATCGCCGAGCAGATCGAAGGCTCGATCATCGACGGCTCACTGCCCGAAGACGGGCAGGTGCCCTCGACCAATGAACTTGCGGCGTTCCACCGGATCAACCCTGCGACGGCAGCCAAGGGCCTCAATCAGCTCGTATCCGAGGGGATCCTCTACAAGAAACGAGGAATCGGAATGTTCGTCACTCTCGGTGCGCGCGACGCACTCAGGTTCAGACGCCGAGAAGCATTCTCACGTCAGTACATCGAGCCGCTCGTAGCGGAGGCCGAACGACTCCAGATCCCCCTCGACGAACTCAAATCCATGCTGGACGACAGGAAGGTGGCCCGATGAACGCGAGCATGACAACGACCGAGTCCGACATCAGGCGTTTCACCGACTTCGAACTCGCCGCCTCGATGCGCGCAGTGAACAGAAGATACGGGGATGTCGACGCGCTCTCCGACATCTCCTTCGAGATCGAGCACAACAAGATCTATGGCCTGCTTGGCCGTAACGGCGCGGGCAAGACGACGATCATGCAGATCCTGACCGGGCAGGACCTGCACACCAGCGGCGAGGTCGTGGTATTCGGCGCCGCCCCGTTCGAAAATTCTGACGTGCTGGCGAACGTGTGCTTCGTCAAGGAAAGTCAGACGTACCCCGAAGACCTCCGGGTCAAGCACGTACTCACCGCCGCGAGCCATCTGTTGCCGAAGTGGGACCACACGTTCGCCGAGGCACTGCTCGACGACTTCCAACTTCCTCTGGGCCGCAAGGTAAAGAAGCTTTCGCGCGGTATGCGGTCGGCACTGGGGGTAATAATCGGGCTCGCATCACGAGCGCCGCTGACGCTCTTCGACGAGCCGTACCTCGGTCTCGATGCCGTTGCACGCCAACTGTTTTACGACCGACTTCTTGCCGACTACGCCGAACATCCACGTACCGTAGTGCTTTCGACTCACCTGATCGACGAGGTAGCTAATCTGCTCGAGCACGTGATCGTCGTCGACCACGGCCGAATCGTGCTCGACGAGGACGCGGACACACTGCGCAGCCGCGCAGTAGTGGCAACCGGTCCCCTCGCAGCTGTAGATGCATTTGCCGCGTCCGGCACGGTTCTGCACCGCGAGACGCTCGGCACCCACGCCCGCATCACGGTTCAGGCCGGCGTGACAGATACCGAGCGGAACCGTTTACGGGAGGCGGGGGTCGAACTGGAGCCGGCATCTTTGCAGGAACTTGTCATCGCGACCACCACACAGCGCAGGGAGACCACGGTATGAGCATCACAACGACCGCGCCACGGACGATCCCGAAGGCGCCTACCCGGTCCCGGATCGGTTCGGTCCTCCAATTGCACACGGTCGCATGGCCGCTGCTGATCGCCTGGCCGGTCGGCATTCTGCTGGTCTCGTTCCTGATCAGCTTCACCATCTACGCGATCGTCAGGAACGAGCAGGACGAGGGCTTCACCGGCAGCGTGTTCTCCGTCTACGGTTTCGTGCTCGCTTTCTACCTCCAGTCGATGGCCCAGACATTCCCGTTCGCACTCGGACTGAGCGTGACTCGCCGCGAGTTCTTCACCGCCACAACGGTGATGGCGCTGGCACAGTCCGCGGTCTTCGCAATCGCGCTGCAGCTGCTGTCAGTGGTGGAGTCCGCTACCAACGGCTGGGGTGTGCACATGCGTATGTTCGGCATCGCACGCTATTTCACCGACAGCACGGCCGTGCAGCTGTTGGCGCTGTTCGCAACGCTGCTGCTGACCAGTTCGATCGCGATGCTGACGGGTGCGATCTACCAGCGGTGGCGGATCACCGGTCTGCTTGCCTCCCTCACCGGACTCTTCGGCGCGCTCGGCCTGTCCGCGATCGTAATCACGTGGGCCCGCTGGTGGCCGGCGATCGGTTCGTGGTTTGTCGATGTCCCACGGGTGGTGCCGATGGCGCTGCTCCCTCTCGTCCTGACCATCGCGTGCATCGCCGGCGCCTGGGCGACACTGCGGCGCGCAACGCCGTGACGGCCACGATCAATTAGAGGCGCCGAGGAGCGATGATGGGCAAGGACGTCACAACAGGCACGGGTGATGACGTGCAGGCAGACATACTCGCGATCCACGAGCAGTGGTCCACGGCGATCGTCTCGAACGATGCCGAACGAATCGGCAGATTCATGGCGGACGACTGGGTGATCGTGTCCGATTCGGGCATCACGTCCAAAGAACAATTCCTGTCTATCATCCAGTCTGGCGAGCTCACCCACTCGACGTTCGACCGGGTCAACGACGCCAGAGTCCGCACCTACGGTGACACCGCGGTTCTGACAGCGCGGTTGACGAACACGGCGCACTACCGCGGCCGACAATTCGACGCCGACGAGTGGACTAC
This sequence comes from Rhodococcus sp. AD45-ID, assembly GCF_003023755.1. NCBI lineage: Bacteria > Bacillati > Actinomycetota > Actinomycetes > Mycobacteriales > Nocardiaceae > Rhodococcus > Rhodococcus sp. AD45-ID. Next base: position 1,608,386 of record NZ_PYHL01000001.1, read on the forward strand.
CGATGTCTTCGTTCGACGGAATGGCCGCTGGCTATGCGTGTTGAGCCATATCACCGCAGCTGCCACTCCCTGACTCTCGATCCTGCAGGTTAACGGCGAATTCGTCCAGCTGGGTAGGCCAACTCGGGGGTGCCCGAGAAGGTCCTGTCAGCTGATGATGTTGCTAGCTTGGTTACTCCACGCCGGCAGACTGAACAGCTCACCGGCCCCGGAGATGAAGGCACTGTGCGCATGCGCGTCTCCGCGCAAATTGTCCATGTTCCACGCAGTGAGAACACCAAGGAACCCCTGCACTCCGTCGACGCAGCCCGGATCGTTTGCCGGGCAACCGGGTTGACCTTGAATGTCGTTGTGGTTAGGACCGTTCAGAGTCGCGCGCACCTTCGGCACAGAGTCCGGGGTGGCACCGAAATAGCCCTCCGCGGACTGCGCTCCGATCAAGTCCCACGGCAACGGCTGGATCGACTGCGAAATGGGGCTGTTGGAGCCGTTCACGTACAGCACAGAACCTGTGGTCAGCGCCCGCGGATCCGTGCAGACGTTCATCGCCGCATCAGCCTTGGGCAGGCCACACATGTACTGGCCCGGAAGCTCTATGGGGACAGCGGTTTTCAGTTCGCCGCCGGAGCTGATCGCCGCGTTGAGGGCACCGACCGCCCCCTGAGAGTGCCCCATCGCACCGACATTGCCGGTATCCAAACTCTGATAGAAAATGCTCGACGGATCGCTGTCCTCATGTCGGAGGAAATCCACTGCCTCCAGCATTTCCTGACCCGTGCCCGTATTGGTGTTGTCGGCCGCGATCACCACGAACCCCCACGATGCCAGGTGCGAGAGCAGATAGTCGTATTGGAAGGGGTGTGCCCACGTCCCGTTGCCCCAAGTGATGATCGGGTGCCGATCTCCGTTCGCACCCAGGTCAGTGGGATACCAGACGTCGAACTTGTTACCAGAGGAGTCGCAGCAACCGAAACCTTGCTGACTGGTCACCTCCCACGGACCTCGCTCGGAGTACGTGCCATCGACGGTTCTGCCGTTTGCGACAGGCTCTCTGGTTCCACCCGCCTGCGCTGTGGCGCCTGATCCCAGCAGAACCAGAGTTGCAGCGGCGAGGAGCACGACACTTTTGCTCATCAGACTTTTCATGTGATGCACCCTAACGACGAGACCTAATCCAACTAAGGCTTTGTAATCTAATCGTTACGACTTCGAGTTCGCTTGCCGGAGAAGCACCTTCGGCATGGCCAAGCCAATATATAACGTTTTAGTAACAACACCTATCATTTATTAAGTTTGATGGCACGATGAGTTTCCATCGGACGGGCAACCAACCCACACCATGTCGAAGGAGTGCACATTGCGGGACGAAGCAACTTACGAGGCCGTCGAATCAGCACTCGCCAAGCTCGACCTGGATGCGAAAGCACGACTCCTCCAGGGCCAGGACATGTGGACCCTTCCTGCCCTCCCGCAAATCGGGCTCGGGTCGCTGGTGATGTCCGACGGACCGGTAGGTGTGCGAGGCGTCTTCTGGGGACCGGACGATCCGTCAATTCTGCTGCCGTCGCCCACCGCAATGGCCGCGACCTGGGATCCTGACCTGATCGCGCGTGCGGGAGTTCTGCTCGCGCAGGAAGCCAGGCGCAAGGGCGTGCACCTGTTGCTCGCTCCGACCGTGAACATGCACCGCACCCCGGTTGGCGGCCGACACTTCGAGGCCTACTCCGAGGACCCTTTGCTCACCGGCGCAATCGGTTCCGGCTACGTCCGCGGGGTGCAGTCCGGTGGCGTCGGCGCCACCGTCAAGCATTTTGTAGCCAATGACGCCGAGACGGACCGCATGTCCGTCGACAACATTGTGTCCCCGAATGCGCTGCGCGAGATCTACCTTGCGCCCTTCGAGGACATCGTGAAGAACTCCCGACCCTGGGCAATCATGTCCGCGTACAACAGCGTCAACGGCACCACCATGAGCGAGCACAACGAACTTCTGAACGGAGTATTGCGGGGCGAGTGGGGATTTGACGGCTGCGTAGTCTCGGATTGGATGGGAACGCGCTCGACCCTTGGCGCGATTCTGGGTGGCCTCGACATCGCGATGCCCGGCCCCCGCTCCGTCTACGGAGAGCTACTGGCCGAGGCAGTCAGGAATGACGAGGTCGACGAGTCGGTAGTCGACGACGCAGTGCGCCGAGTCCTACTGCTCGCGGCGCGCGCGGGCCTCCTCGAGGACGCCAATCCTGCGGTGACCGAACTCCCCGCGCCGGTCGACGGCCGCGCTCTGGCCCACGAGATCGCCAGCCGTTCCTTCGTACTGACCCGCAATGCTCCCATCGGCGGTGAGACGATCCTGCCGATCGACCCGAGCACTACCACCGTCGCACTGATCGGACTGGCCGCCCGCGACGCCCGCGTCCTCGGTGGCGGCTCCGCAATGGTCTTTCCCGAGTCCGTCGTGTCCCCACTCGACGGACTGACGGCAGCACTGCCCGAGGGCTCGCTCAGCTACAGCATCGGCACAACGTTGACCGACCAGATGGGTACCGCCGAAAGAGGATTCGATCTACGCGCCCGGTGCTACGACGCTGCGGGAACGCTGCTTCGAGAACTCGACCTGCCCAACGGAATGATCACATGGATGGGAATCCTCCCGGAAGGCCTCGACTTCCAAGCGCTGCACACAATCGAGCTTCTCGGCACTTTCACACCCAGTGAGAGTGGTTCACATCGCTTCGGCACCAAGGGACTCGGCATGTTCACCCTGACAGTCGGCGGTGAAACTCTGTTCGACGGTGACCAACTCCTGGAAAGCTTCGATCCGTTCGAGCTGTTCTTCGGTGCCCCGAAGGACCGCGGCTCCGTCGAACTGACTGCCGGAGAACCTGTCGAAGTGGTCCTGAAGCACACTCCGATGAAAATGGAGGGTTCGCCGATCGACATCCTCAGTTTCAGTCTGGGACACCAGGAGCCGCAACGAGACCCGGAAGAGCTGATGGCCGAGGCGGTCGATGCCGCGAAGGCGGCGGACGTCGCCGTCGTTGTCGTCGCGACAACTGACCAGGTCGAGTCCGAGGGCTTCGACCGCAGCACACTGAAATTGCCGGGGCGTCAAGACGAATTGGTCTCCCGCGTAGCTGCCGCTAACCCGCGAACTGTCGTTGTCGTGAACTCGGGTTCGCCGGTGGAGATGCCCTGGCGGAACGATGTCTCGGCGGTATTGTTGAGCTGGTTCCCCGGCCAGGAAGCCGGCGCCGCACTGGCCGATGTTCTGGTCGGACTGACTGAGCCGGGTGGCCGGCTACCGACCACCTGGCCCGCAACACTTGCAGATTGCCCGGTCACGGATGTTACACCCGTCGATGGCAAGCTCACGTACACCGAGGGCCTGTTCATCGGCTACCGCGCCTGGGACCGAACAGATGTCGCACCCGCGTTCGCGTTCGGACACGGTCTCGGCTACACCACGTGGGAATACGAGAGCGTCGAATGGCAAGGCGACACCGTCACGGTTCGCATCCACAACACTGGATCTAGGCAGGGACGCGAGGTTGTGCAGGTGTATCTCGCTGCCGCCGACATCGACCCGTCCAGACCCGCCCGTGCGCTTGCCGGCTTCGCGAGCGTGGTGGCAGAGGCCGGCGAAACCGCAACGGCAACAATCACTCTGCCGCGTCGTGCGTTCGAGGTCTGGGACGAGCAGAGCCGTAGTTGGTGCTACCGACCCGGTTCGTATGATCTCCACGTCGGTGCCTCGTCGGCCGACTGCCCTCTCACCCTGCGCATCGAGACTCGAAATTGAAGTCCTTGAACACCGTTCGCGTCATCGCGGGGGCCGTCACCTTGGCAATGCTCTGGCGCCGCCCCAGAGCCAGGACGCGGGACTGATGGCCGTCATCCTCACCCAGGCGCGATGAGAAACGCTTCCGTCGATAGGCTCACTGCATGACTGAGCGACAACGGGGTGGCCGGGCGGTCAAGGCCGAGGCCCGGCGCGAGGCCATTCTCGACGCGACAATGGCCGAGATCGCGGAGCGCGGATACCGCGGCACCACTCTCGCTGCCGTCGCCGAGCGCGTCGGCCTGACGCAACCCGGACTGCTGCACCACTTTCCCAGCAAGGAGCACCTCCTGATCGGAGTGCTCGACGCTCGCGACCGATGGGACGCCGCAGCCCTTCTCGCGAACTCGACGGATGTGCGCCTGTCGCACCTCGAACAAATCGTGGAATTCAATGCCGACCGGCCCGGAGTCGTCCAGACCTTCACCGCACTCGCCGCCGAAAGCGCGACCGGGCAGCACCCAGCGCGTGAGTTCTTCACCGAGCGCTATGCGTCCGTGCGAGGGGGCATGGCCGAATTGCTGCGCGCGGAGCTCGGGGACCGATTGGCCGGCGGGCTCACACCCGAGCAAGCTGCACCACTACTCATAGCTGTCATCGACGGCATACAGATCCAGTGGCTCTTGGCGCCGGACGAGGTGGACATGCCTGCCGCATTCCGGAACTTCCTCGCGCTACTGACCGCGATGACGCCTTCCGAGCACCCGACCGCCTGACTGGACGGGCTCCTGGTCACTGTGGAGCAGCGACGCATCCGCTACCTACGTCCAAGGCCACAATCAGCACGCTGCGCCGCATTCGACACGGATGGACCGTCCTCACTAGCAACGCGGTGGACATGTCGATGCATGCGAGAATCGGACAATGATCGACACCAGCCGTAGAGTGTTGCACCCGCGCCCAATGCGACTTCTGTGTGTCGGCGTCCTCTTCGCCGCAGGCTTGCTGTGGCCCACTCCCCTCGCCGCGGCCGCACCCGCCGAGGCCGGACCAGCGAGCTGCGTACCGTTCGGGACCGCCCAGCTGCCGCCGGGCGCTCCATCGGGCGGAGGGCGCATCGGGCTGGCCGAATTGCCGACGTTCACCGGCTCGACCGCCCCGGAATCTATCGAGGTTCGCACGCCGACAACGCAATTCAACCGATTCTGGGACTTCGCGCTTGTCGGCCACGACCTGCTCACTCGGCCACGGGAAGCCGACGCGTCTACCACCGAACCCTGGCGATTCGTACCGATGCCCGAGTGCCTGCGCGGCCGACTGGTCGGGATATCGCTGGACGACGACGAACTCGTCGCGGTCGACGACAACGGCTGGATCTACACGATGGACAACGCGTCCCAGCACCCGCTCGCTTGGAACTGGACCTCCGCGTGGGGCGCACCCCTGTGGAGCGCCCCCGGCCGCCAACTACCAGGAGACCGGCCGAACGGATGGGCGCTGAGCGTGTCGTCGCCGTGGGACAACCAAACCTTCACCGACATCGCCGGACGAATCCACTTCGTCGGATTTGGCAAGATGACAATGCTCCCCGCGCTGACCGGGGACGGCAGCCGCATCACGTACGCGGACCCGTGGCTCCCCAACGACGACAGCTACGAGATCGGCGGGCCGCTCGGCGGGCGGTTCCAGGCCGACTCGTTGTCGGCGGCCGGATCCACCACCTTCGTGATGAACAAGTACGGCGACATGTACACCCGCACATTCGATTTCGACTCGTCGGGATCGGACTCGATCTTCTTCCGCTACAGCTGGGACGACCAGTCGGATAAACCGTCCGCGCCCAACCTCGTCGTCGAAACACTCGACCGCAGCACCGCCGCAATCCAACTGCCGGCTCCGGACTGGGTGCACCAACCCAAGATTCCCGGCGAGATCACATCCGCGATCAGTGTGCACTCCCTCGGCCCCGGCCCGAATCGGCGCGAGTTGCGCGTAGAGGGCCGTAACGGCACCGAATCCGGCTTCTGGCACAAGGATCTCGTAGGCGGCCTGTGGGAGTTCACACCAACGGGCGCGGACCTCCTCGGCTCGCCGATCGAGAACACGCCGACAGACCGCTCGACAGATACCCTGGCCCCCGCGGCCCCTCGGGACCTGTCCACAACGCTGCCCGCGCGCAACGGCGCCATCGACGGTCAGACACTGATCGACATCGGTTTTCCGTACACCGTGGTGGACCCGCGCATGCTCGACGCGATCGGCCAGCACGCACAGCCTTCTGGCTACCGGTTGGACGTGGACCACTTCGACCCCGTCGCCACCACCCGGACCGCGACAGTCACCGCACCGGACGGCACCTGCATTCCGGTCATCCTGCACACCGCCGACGGACTCCGAATGACACCCCGCGGGCCCGGCCTCGATGCCAACCCACGCCACCTCGTCGGGGCAATCGAAATCCCGGCGGACGCGTACGCGACCCGGGAATCGAACCCTGCACTGGACGCGTTCGTCCGAGACTGGATGCGCGGCAACCACATTGCAGCGATCACTCTCAGCGCCACCGACCATGACCTAGTGATTCGCTGACACGAAACCCCGCCACGCGACCCGTCAAGCGAGCCCAGCTTCGTGCTGCCGCCGCGACTCGATCACCGCCGGAAGGTGTTTTTGAGACCACTCACAAGCAGCCTGCAGTGGTTGCGTGAGTGTGTATCCGAGAGTGGTCAAAGCGTAGGTAACGTGGCGCGGAGATTCCGAATGCACTGTCCGACTGACGAACCCGTCACGCTCCATAGTTCGCAGAGTTTCGGTGAGGACTTTCGGCGCAACGTGCCGCATCGGGACTTGTATCTCGGAGAACCGCCGGGCCCCACCGAGGAGGCAGAAGATGATCTGAGCATCCCATTTACCGCCTACCTGCACCGGAGGACGAACCGTCCCGCACGAGGCGAATAGTTCTGAATCCAGAGGTCCAGTCATGGAATCCACACTACGGATGTCGAGTCGCTTACGTTGCGGTAACCGAGGGGGCGCGTTCTACCGTGAACGCGTCCCCGTCGCCATCTCGGTGACGCAGTGAACGGAGGAAAGCATGAGCCGGATTGTGTTGTTCGGAGCTGGCGGCCGCGCGGGTCGTCGAATCTTGGCACAGGCCCGCGCCCGGGGCCACGACGTACTAGCCGTGATGCGCCACCCACATGCGCACCCCGACATCGACGGCGTCACGGGCGACGTCACCGATGTCGCTGACGTACGCCGACTCACGGCAGGGTCCGATGCGGTGATCAATGCCGGCGCTAGCATGGATGTACCACCGGACCAGTTCTTTTCCGCATCCACGCATGCATTGATCGGAGGACTGCAGACCAGGCGTCTACTCGTGATCGGGATCGGAACAACCCTCGAACCGACCCCGGGAATACGACTGGTGGATACCCTTGACTTCCCCGACGAAGCGAAGCCGTTCACCGTCGGTCATGCCCTCGAACTCGAACTCCTCCAGCAGAGCCCGAGCGAACTCGACTGGGTGGTAATCACTCCCCCTCCTGTGGTCATCGCAGAGCACGCCGAAACCGGCCCACTACTAGTCAGCGCCGGCCCGGAACTCTTGCATTCATCCGATCCGACATTCACCTATACCGACCTCGCTGTCGCGACGGTTGACGAGATCGACAATCCGACGCACCACCGAACACAGATCGCCGTGGTCAGAAACTGAATCCCCATTGGGAACCCGTGGATCGATCAACGAGTCGAACTCCACCTGGACGAAGGCTACGCCCACATCGAGATGCCGATCCAGAGGCTCGAAGCTGTCGAACAGCGACACGTCGTCCTTCACGACGAACAATCCGTTTGCGATTTTCGGCGGTGCCGGCCTCTGTAAAAGATCCAATTGTTCGTCGACTTCCGATTTCTTGGCCGAATCGACCGAGGTGAACTCGAAACAGTTGAGGCGCAGCGAATCGAGGGCATCAACGACGCTGTACGACTGGTAGCCCCTGACGCGTCGACGTACAACGACATTCGAGAGCAGATAGCGGAGTGCAGAGCCTCGAGTGTCTCCGCGTTCACCACGCGCCTGACCGTCGCCGCCGGACGGGCAGGCGGACGAAGCAGCCGAGGTCAACGTCAGCTAGCTCTTCACTCGAGTTTCGGACTTGACGGCCGGCCCATCCTCATCCTCATCCTCATCCTCCGCGACAATGGCTCGGGCGTAGCGGGCGGCATACCGCTCCAGTGCGACGCTTGCCTCGTCTTCACCTTTCCATTGGTCAGGCACAGCTGTGCCGTCGCTCGTCGTTCGCGAGACCTGTGCCATGCCGAAATCGATGATGGTACGGGTGAACGAGCACCGCACGAAGCTCGTCGACGCGGAGAACCGCACGGCACCGAAGGTGCAATCGACGAACGAGGTGTCGGAGAACTGCGCACCTGCGAGGTCCGAGTCGTCGAACGTGCACCGATCGAACACGGTATTGGGCACGGAACGTAGCTTGTGGGCTTTCGCTCCAGTGAAATCGCAATCGACAACCTTCGGCCCGAGCGCCAGACGAGAGAGGGTGGCGCCGCGGAAACTGCATCGTTCGAATCTGCGGTTCAAGCGTGGTTGGCCGGTCAATGCGGCGAAATCGAAGCGGCAGTCGAATAATTCGGCTTCGAACGCCGTGAGCGCACCGCGCACGAAACTCAGATCGATACGTTCCAGCGTGACGAATCTGATGTCCAATCCATAGCGACCCACCGTCAGACCACACAAATCCAGCAGCTCATTCTCGGTCGCGGGCCACGGGGAGGTGAGCGTGTGAGGCGGCTTGGTGATTCGCGACTGATCAAGCAGCTGCGCCCGTAGATTCTCGACGTCCTCTACTGACCATCGGCGGCGCAGAGCGCTGATCTCCGACCTCTTCACAGCCCCGATCGTATCGCTTACATCGGCAGAAACTGGCGGTGGCTGCCGAAGACCCGATTGGAAATGCGATTGCAGTCAGCTGCGCAGAACTCCACCGGTTCGGATTCGAGATCAACGGTCCGCAGCCCCGCCTTCGAAGCGGCAGGCAACTTGACAATGTAGGACGTGGACGTTGGGCCGCAACCGGTTTCGTCCGACGGCGGCAATCCTCCAGCAAAGAAATGTGACCCTTGACACAGTTATTCGTCACTCCATACAGTTCAGCGGACGATAGTCGTCTCTTATTCGGTCGACCCGTAAACCTTGACGAGAAGGACACGAGAACCCATGCCTGACAACTCAACTCACGATGAATTTTCCAACGAGGCGTGCCAGTGACCGATCAGAAAACGCAATCGGGGCTTTCGGCTTCCACCGTGCACCGCGGAGCATTCGCAGTCATCGGATTCCTCGCTGCATCCGAACTCACCAGCGGACTCATTCAGACGTGGTACATACCGCTTCTAGGACAAATTGGGCAGAAGTTCACTGCCAACCCAGCACAACTCAACTGGGTGCAGGCTTCCTATCTATTATCAACTGTCGTCTGTGTACCTCTGCTGGCCAAACTAGGCGACAAATACGGTCATCGGCGAATGGTGCTGATTGTGCTTGGCACCGTGACTGTCGGAACGGTCATGACAGCATTAGCACCCTCGTTCGGGATCTTCTTGTTGGGCAGAATCATCCAAGGAACGCTGGGCGCGCTTCTCCCTCTCGAGTTGGCAATTCTCCGGGAACGAGCCGGCGCTGGTGCAGGTCGCGCAATCGGAATATTAGTTGGGTGTCTTGGTGCCGGAGGAGCGATAGGCACCCTATTGGCCGGGATACTCGGAACCAACGCCAATCTGACTCTCGTCCTCCTTCTGCCTGCCGTACTTGCACTAGCAAGCCTAGTTCTCATTGCATATTTCGTGCCCGAAACTTCCAGTCGTACAACAGGGTCCATTGACTGGATCGGTGCTGCCCTCCTTGGCGTCGGCCTCGCGGTCTTCCTCGTCGGAATAAGCAATGGAAACAAGCTGGGATGGACGTCTACAACAACCCTGATGACAATTGGCGGCGGCGCAGTGTTGCTTGTCGCCTTTGTTGCGACTGAGAAGAAAATCAGCACCCCGTTGGTCGATTTATCTCTGCTGACGAAGGGAGGAGTCGGATTCTTGTTGGGATTGACAAGTATATTCGGTGTGCAGTTCTACGGTTCCGCTGCTGTTGCTGCACTGTATTACTCGGCCAAGCCCGACATCGTCGGATACGGATTCGGCCTCGACTCGATGGGCATCGCGCTTGCTATCAGTCCGGCCCCCCTTGCCCTCATGATTTCGTCGTCGTTCGCCGACAGTTTCTCGCGACGAGTCGGAACTCGAACGGCACTACAGTTATCTTCCCTGCTGATTGCAGTTTGGTTTTGCGGGTTAATCGCATTCCGACACAATCTGCCCGCTTTCATCTCAATGGGCATCATTGGTGGCCTCGGAACTGGAATATTCGTCGCGCTTCTTCCCGCCCTTGTCATTTCTCGTGCACGTCCGGAAGACTCCGCGATCGCGGGCGCTCTGTACAACACGTCTCGAACGATGGCTGGGGCAATCGCTGGCGCTGCGTTCGCCGCGATCATGTCCGGCATGCTGATGAGTGGGTCGAAAATACCTAGCGAGAGCGCATTCATAACAATTTGGGCCGTCTGCATCGGTGTTTGCGTTCTAATTTTTGCGCTCGTCCCATTCCTTAACAAGCTGGGTGGAAAGGCCTACCAACCCGAGTCGCCGGAGCAAGTGATCGATCATCCGGTCCGAGAATCATCGTGAGACTGCGTACGAGATCTTTCGAACACCAGTTTTGAGCAAGTGCGCGGGCCGTACGTCGCTACTGCATCGGGCTTGACCAGAACTGACGAGATGCCCTGAAGAAAGTGCCGGATGGCGCGTGGCATGATGGGCCAATGTCACGCGCCATCCAGCAACCATCCGGCCGCGGGCGCCCGATCGATCCAGACATAGAAGCACGTCTTCTGTCCACTACGCTGGAATTGTACGGAGATCTGGGGTGGGCAAGACTGAATCTCGATCTCATTGCGCGACACGCCAAGGTTGGAAAAGCGGCCCTCTACCGGCGATGGCAAACGAAAGAACAGATAATGTCAGCCGCGTTGCGATCCCACCAAGGTCCCCAGGTCGACTTCGATACCGGAACGTTTCGTGGCGACCTTCTTACTCTTGGCCGAGCGACGGCAGATTGGCTACTAGGCGATTATGGCTTAGTGCGAATGCGAGCCATGATTGATGCAAAGATTTATCCCGAACTATTCGAGGGCGAAATAGCCGATTTGCGCAGTGAAACTATTGCTAACGGTCGTGGAATTATCTTTCGCGCAATCGAACGCGGTGAAATCATAGAGGGTACGTCGCCAGCCCTGGTACTCGATGCTGTCACAGGAACAATCGAGCACCATTATTTGATGACCCCGATGTCGAAACTCAAAGAGTTCGAATCCGGGGTCGAGAAATACATCGAATCAGTCGTCGACCTCGTTCTCGCGGGCCTCAACTGCCACAGTAATTCTGCCGACAAGTAATCACGAGTATCACCTGTCGACCAACCGGGAATCAAGCGCTCAACTTCTGTTCTCGCGGTGCACCGGCAGGCTGAGCCATTGAACGACCGACTAGCCTGTTTAGGCGAAAGTTGTTGACGTACATATACATCGAGCGTCTATAATCGACGGACCTGGCCGACGATGGTCGACAGCGACGGGTCCGATCCTTGGTTGCGTTCAATCCGATCGCGACTTCCTGATGCGCGTAGGTAGAGAAACGAGATCACTATGGAAATGCCAGAGATCGGTACCTCCACGTCACTGAGATGGTCAGTGAAAGAGTCATTGCTGCAATACGTTCGAGCACTTGGCGAGATTTCATATGATTCTGCCATCGTCGAACAGGGCAACGAACTGGCCTCTCGTCACCGATCATCATGAGCCCGACGGGACTCGGATTGCCCAGTACCGTGGCCGGATCCATCTCCGGGCACACGACGGACTTCTGGATATCGTCATCGCCGATCCCCAGGTTCGTTTGACCGGGGTGCAGGGGCAATTGAGCGTAGCGGCATCCAATGAACGATCTGAACGCGTCGTTGTTGCAACCCTCGATGTCACAGACAACTCAGCATCAGGTGTGCGCGCCGAAGTACGGGTGACCACCGCCGGCTCTATGCTATTCGGATCCAATTGTCCTTCAGGAAAAAAGCTTTCGCCGTTGACCATCGGGTTGGCCCACAGGGACAGACACCGAGCGCTCTTTCCTGCATGCCGCCGTTCCCTCGTCAACCTCGACAAAAGTCACACCAAAGCGACGCTGGACGATTTTCTTGGTGACGTTCCAATTTCGTTGTGAGTACCGACCGGCTCGATCAACCGTCGGGCAGCGACGCGGAGCCGGTCCTCGACACAGGCGCCGCTGAGCCGGCTTTGCCACTTCTCGAATGTGAACACCTTCGTAGCAGCCGACTGGCGCGAGTTCCCCTGCCACTACGAGGACGCGTTCGAGCCTAGGACGCCTACACATGACGACGCAGCAGATGGCGCGGCTGAACAGGTCTGCAACAGCACGATATTCGACACCATCCGCAGTCCTCCTTCGCATTCCCTGTTTCACTGCTCCACTGCGCGTCATCGGACCCGCAGCGAGGACAGATTGCGCGGGCAGAACAAGCACTCGGTACCCACGGCCCAGAACCGAATGCGTAGCCCCTCTTCGCGTCGGGTGTTGTTTGTGGAACTAGGCCGGACGGGGTGCTCCTTTCTGACTACACAAACCAACCGTCTCGGCACACGAAAGGCCTCGAACGTGGCTCACATCGAGTGAGTCCTGTCCGCTAAACCTGGATCATCGTCCAACAATCGGAACGTGTTACGCTTAGCTAGCGTGGACCTCGCTCCACGTATTGTCAAGTCCCCCTCACTACTTCACCGGCCAGTGCGATCGAATCGCAATCTTTCGATCAGGCGAAGAAATGAAGCTCCTGTTGAAAATATTCACTCGATATGCTCAGGTATAAAGAGAACAGGATCCGATTAGGCAAACGGGTCTTCCCTGAACCTGTGGAGTGCTGCGCCCTACTGTCGGCGCCGCAGGACACCCCAGGCAGCACGCCAGGTCGCGGACCGATACCGCTGACCTCTCGAGATAAGACGAGGTACTAGATGTTCGACGAGTCGTGGGTGGGTCGGCGAAGTGAGACGATCACACGCAGTTGGTCGTCCAAGGATGCGTTGCTGTATGCACTTGCAGTGGGTGCCGGGCAGGGCCACCCGTTGGAAGAACTAGAGTTCACCACCGAAAACAGCGAGGCAAAGCCGCAGAAGGTGTTGCCGACATTCGCGAATGTCGCCCTCTCCGGTGGCCTCATTCCGTTGCCAGACGGTGTGGACCTGTCGAAAATGCTCCACGCCGAGCAGGGATTCATCATCGACGACGCACTCCCCGTCGAGGGTGAGGTAACCACGTCCAGTGCCATCGCGGGCGTCTACGACAAGGGTTCCGGAACACTCGTCGAGGTCGAATCCGAAGCCCGCGACGATACGGGACGTCTGCTGAGCGTCGTTCGATCCGCTATGTTCTTCCGTGGATCCGGAGGGTGGGGTGGCAGCCGGGGACCGGCCTCGGAATGGGAGAAACCCGCTGGCAAACCCGATCATCAGGTCACCTACCGCACTCGCACGGACCAGGCACTTTTATACCGACTGACTGGTGACCGAAATCCTCTGCACACGGACCCTTCGTTCGCGTCCCGCGGCGGATTTCCACGACCAATCCTGCACGGTATGTGCGCGTACGGGTTCACCGGCCGTGCGCTGTTACATGCTGCTGCCAACTCGGAGCCGAAGCGATTCCGCGCGATGGAGGGTCGTTTCACGAAACCCATTCTCCCCGGCGAGAGCCTCACTGTCTCGATGTGGATCGACGGCACGGTCGTGCGATTCCAGACAACAGATGCAGCAGGTACACCCGTCATCGACCAGGGCACCGCCACCATCGTGTGACCGTAAGACACACATCATTTCCGAAACAATCAGGCGGACAACAACATCATGGGATCTCCCGCGAGCAGCGAAGCGATCTGCACGGGATCAGGGCGAAGTATCGGAGCAGCAGCTGTCAGCACGCTCTCTCCGACTTGGGAACTGAGACCAGAACCGCGGATACTGACCAAACTTTCCACTAGATAGCGAAGCTCGCTGTCACTCAGTCCGGCAACGCTATCTGTTTGTTGCGCTCACCACGGTTGACCACACCCGCGTCGGCCATCTCATATTTCCCTGCCTTACCAGCCATGTTGCCAGGAGTACCAATGAAGATATTGTCACGTTCGCGTCCGTTCGGCAGGGAGATACATTTCGGCGTCAGGTCGACGATTTCCGTTGCGGGAGAAAATAATCGCGTGGTCATCGGCAGTCGAGCAGTAGCCCAGCCGAAAGCGCTCTACCGATGACGCGCACCGTAAGTGATCCTGCGACAGAAGTCACCGAGAACGCTCGTGTGCCGTCAACCGTGTGGGTCCTCTCGTTTATCGCTGTCGCGTCCGGTCTCGGCTACGGAATGCTAGGGCCGGCACTGCCGGCACTGGCTGACCTTTACTCCGTCGGAGCAGCGAGCGTAAGTCTTGCCGTCAGTGGACTCGCGGCGGGCCGACTGATCGCAAACGTCTCCCTGACGGGCTTGTTGAAAAAATTCCGTCTGCGGAACGTCCTCGTACTCGGACTCGCCATTCAAGCTGTATGCAGTGTCGTCGCCGGCTTATCGCCGACCTTTGAACTCTTTGTTGCATTTCGGTCGATAAGCGGCATAGGCAGCGCCGGTTTCACCGTCGCAGGTACCGGATTGTTGCTCATCGTCACGACTTCGGCGCAACGCGCCCGCTCGATGAGCGTTTATTTCACAGCCACATCGTTGGGAATGATCTCAGGACCGGCGATTGGCGGGTTGATGGCAACGATCGACCCGCGCCTGCCGCTGATCATCTACGGCGTGCTTCTCGGCGTGGGGTCGCTGGTTGCTTTGGTCGCGCTGCGCAGCGTGCGAGGACTCCGCACGAGTGACGGCATTAGTGCCGAAGATGTTGTGCCCGTCTCGACCTGGAATCTCCTCCGACAACTATTTCGCAGCCGCACGTTCGTAGCGGTAGTGCTGCTTCAGTTTGCGACGGGATGGGTGTTGTACGGCGTGCGCACCGTGGTCATGCCGGTCCGGCTTGATGACCTCGGGTTCGGTATTGGGGTAATAGGCATGTTGTTGACAGTCGCGGCCGTCGCCCAAATTGCCGCAAGCAGCTTGGGCGCTGTAACCGGACGGCTGAGTTTTCGAACGGTCACTGTCACAGCTCTCGTTGTAACGCTGGTCGTGACCGCTCTATTTGGTGAGCTCGAGGAAATACAGCTGATCGTTGCTGCCTTCGTCGGACTCGGGCTGGCTCACGGACTGACTTCCACCACGGCACCATCGCTCCTCGGAGAGGTGGATGGTGGCGACAGCGGTCTAGCGTTGGCCGCCTTTTGGATCGCGTTCGACGTTGGCGCGATTCTGGGACCGTACACAACAGGTGCTCTCCTGGATGCGGCCGGCGCCCCCGTAGCGTTCCTGTCGAGCGCCGGTGTCCTGGCTGCCGCCCTCGTTGCCTGCCTGTGCATACCTCGAAAACCGAGAATACCCTCCCCAAGCGAGCTGTTTTCTCAGGTCAAGACAGAAGATCCTCCCAAGACAGCTCACAGCAGCGACTGAGCAGCTCCCACAAACAATTTGAAATTGGTCCGAGAGTCGCACTCACGCCGCCAGGAGACCGTCGTACTCATCCCTGACAAACGTCGGAGCTGCGGTCGACGGTCTCATGGTTGTCGAAGCGAACCTCGCTGAAGTGCGCTGTCTCAGTGAATAGCTCGACTCGGCGCGGCCTGACGATTGTATTCACTGGTCTTCGACCAATTTCGTTGCGGAGCTGTTCTTCTGGTTCGTCGCGGGCATCGCTTCGACAACGCTTGCTCTCGAAATCTCTCGACCGCAGAGTCGCGATCGTCACCCTTCCCGCCGGGATGGCAGGTGCCTGAACGTCACGATCGGGAGTAACGCCGCCAACCCGAGCACGCAGAGGCTCGCACGCAGCGCAACCAACCTGGATTCGACATTGATCTCCACCGCCCGGTCGAGCTGCGCCGAGGTCAACTCCATTCCCGCGAGGCGGCTTCGGAGGTCGTCGTTCTCGACGAAGCTAACCGAACTGGTGGTCACTTCAATTCTGCTGTCCGACAGTAGATCCGATCCGTCGGCGACACGGACCGAGGCGGACTGCGCAAGCACGGACATCAGCACGGCCCCCGCGACGGCGGTACCCGTGCACAGGCCGAGAAAGTTCGCCATTCCCCGAGCGCTGCCGATCTCTCCGGAGAGAGACGGTGGGCTGGTCTCCATGAGCAATGCACTGCCCGCACTCAGTCCCACTCCGATACCGAGGCCCAAGGCGACCTCACTGATCAAAGTCCACGCACCTGACCATTGGTTGGAGATGGTCATTGCCAGCAGTATCACCGACGCGGCAGCCAGCACGTGGGCTGCTGTCAACAGCCAACGGCACGCTATCATTCGCATCAGAACTGGTGTGGCAGCAGCGGAGGCGAGTGCGGCAAGGGAGATCGGTATCAGCATCAGTGCCGTCCCCAGCGGACTCTTGCCAAGCACCATCTGCGTATAGAGCGGCAGCAGGTAGCTCACTCCGGCCATCAACAGGTTCACCGCGACCAGCCCACTCAGGCACGCACGGTTGAGCCCAGAGCCGAACACCTGAGGGGCGAGCAGGGGTGTCCTGTCAGCGTCGAGCAACTCGTGTTGGCGCGCGACAAACGTGTGGAGCACCAGGCCGCCGATCACTACCAACGCGAGCACGGGAGAGAGGCCGAGCACACTCAAGGGAGCACCCTCGGCGGCGAGGACAAGCCCCCACGATCCGATCTGATTGATGGCGGCGACCAACATCAGCACGCCCACGGCCGAAAGCGCGATACTCGTCTTGTCGATGGTCCCTCGGAACGTAGTCCGGGGTAGCCGTAGACGGGACGCGACGACGCTCGTTCCTGCAATTACGACGAGCAGCAGCACGAAGGGTGCTCGCCAACCCCAGGCCTGCACGAGGAATCCACCGACCAGCAAAGCGAGCGCAGCACCGATTCCGGTTGTACCCGCCAGCACCGACACCGCAACGGTGCGCTGCGTGCCGGAATATGTCTGACCGAGAATCGCCAGCGCGTTGGGCACAAGAAGAGCACCACCGAGTCCGGCGATCGCCTCACCTGCGATAAGAACCGAGACATTCTGTGCCAGAACGCAAGACAGCATTCCCGCGGCGTAGACACTCAAGCCGAGCAGCTGAGTGTTTCTAGCACCCAGCACCCCGCTGATCTTGCCGCCGGTGATCGTGAAGGCTGCGACGAACACGCCGTACGCGACGATGGCCAACTGCACGTTTGAGATCGTGGTGTCCAGCCCGTCGACGATCCCACTGATCGCCATTGGCAACACCGTAGCGTTGAATACCGAGACCAAACCGGTGCAGCACACGAGCACGAGCGGCAACCAACTCGCCCTGAGTTGAGCGTCGACCGCACGCTCGGTTGCCACAGGAACGGAAGGCAGCTGATCCGCAGTATCCATATGTACACCCCTCAGGGATCGATGATGTCGCGGCGATGGCATAACCGACGGTGAGCTGACCACCCACGCAGGGAGAGCCGGCTGCTGTCGATCAGGCCGGCAGAGTCAGAAATTGCATAGGCGGCGTTTCCTCGAAGCGGCGAGAGACGTTACCGGCGAGTCCGCCTTCGAGGGACGTGTCGCCCATCAGGTCGAGCTTGCCTGCCTGCGCGCCCACACTGAAGTCCAGCTTGTCGAAGTCCACCCACAAGACATTGGGTCGCGTAGTCGAGTCGAAGACGTACCGCTTGTTGGTCAAATCGGAGACGGTCTGCCAAATCGTCTGCGAGGCATAGGGTTTGTCGGGATCAGGGATCCTGAAGGGTTGCGCAGCATTGCGGATGACGCTGAACATTCCCGCCACCGCCTCGACCTCGCTCTTCGGCTCAGGCAGCCGGCCCACGTAATATGCTGCGCGAGCGAACCGGTCGGACGCAAGCGTGGTCCCCGGTAGCGGCTTGGTGCCACCGAACCCGTCGACCTCTTTGAGAAGTTCGATTTGCTTGTCGAAGGACGGGGAATTGGTCATCACACGGTAGTCACGGTCGTGCCAGACGGTCGCCTTGCCGTCGAGGTACTCGATGATCGCCGAATCGCCGGTCGCGTCGTCCAACGCAAGGTGAACGGCGGGCACCTCGCCAGTCGCCGGATCGCCCAGCGGTACAACCTGGACGTCGGAATCGACGATCCAGGCGGCGGCATCCGCAACAGTGGCAAAGTTGTCCAGGAAGTACTGCAGCCAGATCGCCATGCTCAGACTTGGCTTCGATGTGTCACGACTACCGTAATCCGATTCCGCGAGCCACAAGATATGGCCCGCCAGTCCAGCCTCGTTCATGCCGTCCACCGACATCATGTCGAATGCGCCAGCCACGACGCTGCCGTATTCGGCTGTCCAACTGAGGGAACCGCCGACGCCATCGTTGCGTTCAACCCCCTGGGGAAGCAACCACAGATTTGTCCCGGTGTCGCGGTGATAGTCCATGTTGCGGCCGACGAGAACAGACCCCGCGGCATCAGGCCAAATTACTCTGGTACACATCGTTTCACCTTCTGTAGATTTCGAGAGAACCAGTGTTTGCCGATATTCTTCTGCTACGCACCTGAACTATGAAGACCTTTCCGCGACAGCCGATCCCGGCCACCGACAGCTATTCGTTTGCGAATTCAGTTGGTTGGCTTTTTACGGCGGGTGAGAAGGCCGGCGATCCAGCCGAGTAGGAGGATCACGACGAGGGTGAGCCAGAGCGGTGACTGCACGGATACCCAGAACAGTTTGATCGTGGTTTCGCTCCGGTTCTGGAAGATGAAGATCAGGGTCAGAACCACCAACACCGCAGCGAGGATGTTACGTGGGTGAGTAACGATGGGGCGGAGTCGATCTGGGCGCCTGAACTCATGGGAGCTACCTTTCGTCGCCGCAGTCGGTGAGTAATCGGTCTGCGAGGATGCGTGCTTTCCGAGCGGGAAACTTCGCGTGCGTGAGACTGCCCGCGGTTACGGTTCGCCGACCATTGAGGAATTGATCCAGACATCCGTGTCTACGAGGACGGCTGGTCGGCACAGTCACAAAAACTTGCCCGAGAAATCCGAGCCGGACTCGGCGGGCGCTACGACAAAGATTGGAACAATCGAAATCTAACACGTGAGACGCAGCGCGATGGTCGATTAGGGCGAATTCTTAGACTAACCACCCTCCTTGTCACTGCCTTTGTCCGGCCGGCCGATCGACCACTTGCTACATGCGGCAGGTGCCGTTCGCCTGACACATCATGCGTGTACATCACGCACTAAATCGCGAAATTCACCCACGATTTCACCCCTAGCCAATGTGCCGTATGCCCATGCAAACACGTGACTCGTGATACAAAACAAAGGAGAGTTGCCTGCACACATCTTCTTTCAGACCCTTTGTCAGACGGCAATTCTTGGAACGCGTTGATCCGCGACATACGTCGAAAACGGCAGCGAGGCGCCTGTACACGGAGGTGAAAAGCAGATACCTCATGAAGACCGGCGGGGTAATTCGCGCTGCTGGTCATTGGACTCGATTGTTCACAGCGACTACGGACTATCCACCGATAACGCAGATGAATCGTGCGCTCGCCTGCCGAGTTGCGGACCTCGTGCGCCATAATCGGAGGGCATTCCAATAACCATTGCCTGAGCAGTTGATTCGTCCCACATCTGATCCAGGAAAGGTGAAAGTATGTGCACTCGCGTCATCTGGAATGAACCCGGCGGAGCGGTTCTCGTCGGTCGAAACATGGACTACCACCGGGATACCGCCACGAACCTGTGGGTTATGCCTCGGGGGATCAAACGAGACGACGGCGTCGGCGGCCAACTGTCCTGGGTAGCCCGATACGGCAGCGTCGTGGCAGGCGCGTACGACATGATGACCGTCGACGGGATGAACGAAGTCGGCCTCGCCGGGCATATCCTCTGGCTCTCCGAATCAACGTACGGCGAGCACGACAAAAGCAAACCCGCCTTGAGCATGGCGGTCTGGATGCAGTACTTCCTCGACAACTTCGCAACCGTCGACGAAGCAGTGGCCTGGATCGAGGACACCAGTGTCCAAGTCGTCCCACTGGGAGACCCGAGCACCGGTGAAGTACCCGCGGTGCACCTCGCGTTGGACGATGGGAACGGCGACTCCGTAGTCATCGAGTACATCGACGGAAAGCCCAACGTGTGGCACAGCCGTGACTACCGCGTGATGACTAACTCCCCCACCTACGACAAGCAGATCGAACTATTGAAGCAGGTCCAAGGGTTCGGTGGAGACAGGCCACTTCCCGGAACCACAGTGGCCTCCGATAGGTTCGCGCGCGCAGCGTATTACGTCGGACGCCTTCCCGAACCCAAGACCCAACTCGAGGCAATCGCCGGCATGTTCAGCGTCATCCGTAACACCGCGCAACCGTTCCGCATCCCTGATCCCGACAAGCCGAACGCGTCGCAGACGATTTGGCAGACCGTCTCCGACCTCACCAACAAGCGATACGTCTTCGAGTCGACAACTCGACCCAATGTCGTCTGGGTCGAATTGAGTGAATTGAACTTCGAGGAGGGCTCTCCCGCCGGCAAGCTCGACCTGATCGGGGACACCGCTCTCGAAGGTGGGCTGGCCGGAAATGTCACCGGCCGCTTCGATGAGACCGCACCTTTGAAGTTCCTCGCCCTTCCGTCCTGATCGGTACCCGAATTATCGGTGGTTATATGCGCTTGCAAGATATGGGCAGCGCACATAACCGCCGGTATTCGCGCGATCATATCGCGCGATAAACATTGCTCGATCGTGTTTCACGATTCCTCACGTACGCACCGCTGTTTCCTCACGATGATGAAACTGGTGCACTCAGACCGCTTCTGCCATTGCCGACACTGGCCGGGTGCTTTTTCCCAGGAATACCGCGGAGGCGAACAGGAAGAACAACGCACCGACGAAGGTGCCGATATTGGCCATATTGGGATCAAGTGTATTTCCGTCACGGAGTATGAACGATCCGACGGCAGATACGCCGAAAGCAATGGATCCGAATGTGTTGAGCCAGACGCTTTGCCATTCCGTCGATCGCGGCGCCCAGTACGTCTTCGCGCGCCACAGGATAAGCACAGCAAGACCGCTCGAAACGAGGAATGCGATAGAGCCCTCCGCGTTGGGATTCCAGACGAGGTGCATTTCTCCTTGCACGTTGAGGTCGTGCAGAGCTGAACCGGTACTGATGTTGAACAGTATCGTGCCGAGAAGCTGCACTGCTGCCGATAACCACACGGCACGGATTGCAGGCTTACCGGAGTCGGAAGTAGTGGCCGATCCACTGAGTATCAACTGGATAAACGCGGCGCCGGTGAAAAACCAGGACCCGGCGAAAAAGAAAACGTTCGCGAGGGCGGCACCGAAGAGCGACGAAAGGAAGGGTGCCGAACCGAGCGCGAAGAGAGTCGATCCGATCACGAAGCCCCAGGACTGCATCCGTAATGTCGGGTGAATCAGCATGCGCCGCAGTGTAGTTCAACTCCGACATATTATCTCGAGGATCCGAGATTTTGCGCATACCCCCCGTCTACGACGGCATCTCCGGATCGGTTCGCCAGGTCTGATCGTTACCGAATCAATAGGGTGATTTTTCGTTATTTGCCCTCAATGTCCGAATTTCACTGTTAGCGTGCGAGTTATGACAGCCCCTTCAAAAGCTGGACATCGTTTACTGTTCCGCAATGTTCGTATCTTCGACGGCGTCGCTGCGACAGTAGTTTCGGGTGACGTGCTGATTGACGGAGAGACGATTGCGGGAGTCTCGCAATCCCCGATCGGAGACGACCCGAGCCGAGAGACCACCGTCATCGACGGTGGAAATCGAGTCTTGATGCCGGGTATGAGCGACGCTCACGTGCATCTGGTCGGCAACGCCAATTCATACATGGATATGGTGATGGGCAGCGAAGCGCATATCGCGCTCAATGGCCTCGCCGAGGCAAAGAACATGCTCCACCGCGGGTTCACCACGGTCCGGGACATGGCCGGCGACACCAGCAGCATCAAATCGGTGATCGACCGGGGACTGTTCGAGGGGCCTCGAATCTATCCCTCCCAGGCCGCTATTTCGCAGACCAGCGGGCACGGCGACTTCGGATTCGTCTACGAATGCCCCACCGCTTTGGGCGGAAAGCAAAGTCGGGCCGAAGAAATCGGCTTCATGCGCGTCGCAGACGGTCCGGAGCGGGTATTGGCCGCAGTTCGCGAACAACTCAAAAAGGGTGCCTCACAAATCAAGATGATGGTCGGCGGCGGCGCAGCGTCGATGTACGACCCTCTCTACACAGTCCAGTTCACCGATCCCGAACTTCGTGCAGCGGTGAATGCCGCCACCGACTACGGAACCTACGTCGCTACCCATGTCTACAACGTCACCGGCATTCGCCGCGCGATCGATGCCGGCGTGAAGTCCATCGAACACGGCCATCTCGCCGACGAGGCGACGATCGCTCTGATGGCCGAGAAGGACATTTGGCTTTCGATGCAGCCCTTCGCCTTGGGCGACCATCACTACCCCGACCCTAGCCGTGCAGAAAAGGACCGCGAGATCTGCACCGGTACCGATGACGTCTACAGTTGGGCCCGCAAACACGGCGTCAAAACAGCCTGGGGCACAGATCTTTTGCTCGAACCGCAGATCGCGCCCCGGCAGAGCGAGATGGCCGCCCGACTCGGCGACCATTACAGCAATGTCGACGCCCTTCGGATGCTCACCTCCGGAAATGCCGAACTCTTCCGGCTCGCCGGCGAGCGGGATCCCTACAGGCAGGCACCACTCGGAGTGATCACCGAGGGCGCGTGGGCGGATGTCCTACTCGTCGACGGAAATCCACTCGAGGACCTCAACCTGCTCGCAGATCCAGGCAAGAGCCTAAGGGTCATCGTCAAGAACGGCCAGGTAGTGAAAGACACTTTGTGACATCTCTCGTCGATGCGTGATCCTCCACGAGAAGAACCCACCGGGGACCTCTCGCGTAGCTCCGCGCCGCCGTGCCGCACCAAGGTCGGGAGGCCTCAAATTGGTTGAAACCAGTTCAGAGAGTTGGCAATTACCCGCCGAAGCAGCGGCGGGGACATTGGTCTCCGCTCGGGGCATCGAGTTACACGGACCGTGGGGCCACGTGTTCGGTCCACTCGATATGGATATCGACGCAGGCGGTGTGACG
Organism: Rhodococcus sp. AD45-ID; assembly: GCF_003023755.1. Taxonomy (NCBI): domain Bacteria; kingdom Bacillati; phylum Actinomycetota; class Actinomycetes; order Mycobacteriales; family Nocardiaceae; genus Rhodococcus; species Rhodococcus sp. AD45-ID. The sequence continues at coordinate 1,631,568 of NZ_PYHL01000001.1, forward strand.
GTGCTGGCTGCGCAGGCCGGCGCCGCGCGAACCGCCTTGCTGATGACACTGTGCGGACGAATGCGATTGTCCGCGGGGACATTAGCCGTACTCGGCTACGACAATCCGACAAGAATCTTGGCCATCTCGGCGATCGCATGTCTGAACGAACTCGACGACGTCCGACCGTCGGTGACCGTACGTGACATGGTGACCGAACAACTCCGATGGGATTCGCCGTGGTACAAATTCGTTCCCCGCGCGAGCGAGGTGGAAGTCTCGAACATGTGCGCAGAGACGTTCGGTGACATCGAATTACCCCCGCTCAATGCCTTCGTCGACGACCTTCCCGAAATCCAACAATTGTTGTTGCGGATCGCCGTCGCGAACACCAAACGCCCGCCATTGCTCGTTGTCGGGCGCATCGACAAAATCGCCGACGACCTCGAGAGAGCCGCCTTGCTGCAACGGCTTGTTGCACTCGGCGAGCACCAGTCGGTGATCACTGCAGATGTCAACGCCCTCCCGCCTGATACCGGCGTCCACGCCGTGGTGAACATGCACGGATTGCTCGGAGCCGGCGATATCGGCGTTATGACCGAAGGAAGGTGACTGATGCTCGCAGGTATATCTCTGGGCAGTGATGTCAAACGCTATTCCCGCGGCACCCTGCCACGAATCGCGATCGTCACCATCATCTTGTTGCCGCTGCTGTACGGCGCGATGTACTTGTGGGCCTTCTGGAACCCCTTCGGCGAGGTGAACAAAATCCCCGCAGCGATTGTCAACAACGACTCGGGACGAACATCGACAGGACAACAAGTCGACGCCGGCGATCAAGTCGTCAAATCGCTCATCGCCTCCGGACAACTTGATTTGGCGGAGGTCTCGGATCAAGAAGCCCAAGCCGGGCTCTCCAGCGGCAAGTACTATTTCACGATCACATTGCCCGAGAACTTCAGCGACGCTGTCGAATCACCCAACGGCGACAACCCCGAGAAGGCCGATCTCACCTTCACCTTCAACGACGCCAATAATTATCTGGCCACCATCATCGGTCAAGACGCCTCCGAACAGGTCATCAACCAGGTCAACTCGACCATCGGCGCCCAAGGCGTCGGCCAGGTCCTGACAGGTCTGCAGACCGCCGGTTCGGGCCTGGGCCAGGCTGCCGACGGAGCAAAGACCCTCGCGACCGGTATCGACACAGCCAAGGCCGGAGCGGATCAACTCAGCTCCGGTGCCGACGAGCTCTCCACGAACATGGTTACCGCACGCGATGGGTCTGCGCAGCTCGCAGCAGGCGCCGGGCAACTCGCCACGGCGATCGACGGTGTCGCGGATCCATTGCTCAACGCCCTCGACTCCAGCAACGTGCCCGACCTCGGAGCCCAAGCGGCACAGCTGAGGCAGTCCCTCACTGCTCTCGGCGATCGCCTCCCCCAGCCGCCACAAGTGACCATCTCCCCCGTGCTGCAGCGAGTTGTCGACCTTCTCGGGCCCAGCACCGACCCTCTCGCCCAACAGGCCGTTGCAGCACTCACCCCACTCACCGCAGCACAACCCCAAAGTGACACTGCCGCACTACAAGCGGAAATCAGTCGGCTCAGCGAAGACGCACGCGCACTCGAATACCAGTTGACGGATCCAACCAGTCCCCTGCAATCCGGACTCGCACTCCTGCAAAACGGTGGACTGGCTTCAGACGTGCGGCAACTACGCAACGGCGCCGACCAGCTCAGTTCCGGAGCCACGACTTTGAACTCCGGACTGATCCAATTGACCGATGGCAGTTTCGCGCTCGCGAGCGGAGCCGATCAGCTCGCTTCGGGAATGGTGGAACTGCAATCGGGCTCGGATGAACTGGCCGACGCACTCGCAAAGGGCGCCGGGCAGGTACCGAGTTGGACTGACGATCAACGCACAGCTACCGCGGACACCCTGTCCACTCCAGTCGCACTCAAGCAGGACTACACGAACGAGGCGCCAACGTTCGGTACGGGATTCGCACCCTTCTTCCTGTCGTTGGCCCTGTTCGTCGGCTGCATTATCACCTGGATGTTGTTGACCCCGTTACAATCCCGCGCAACCATCAGCAATCTTGGCCTGTATCGAACAGTTCTGGCCTCGTACTGGCCGGCACTGCTCATCGGTATCCTCCAAGTGATCACCATGTACGCAGTGGTACACATCGGAGTGGGCCTGGACGTCAAACACGTTCCCGGAACGATCCTGTTCCTGATGCTGGTCTCGGCGACCTATCTGGCGATGATTCAGATGTTCAATGCTCTCTTCGGAGTTGCAGTCGGCCGAGTGGTGACCTTGGCCTTCCTGATGCTGCAGTTGGTCTCCGCCGGCGGAATCTATCCGGTACCGACGACAGCTACGCCATTTCAATACATCCATCCGTTCGACCCGATGACGTATACCGTCAACGGACTCCGGCAACTCATCACCGCCGAACACGTCGATTCGCGACTCTGGACAGCAATCGCCGTCCTTTCCGGCATTCTGCTCGTATCGATGACGATCAGCGCACTCTCGGTACGCCGCAACCGCCGCTACACGATGGAACGTCTGTACCCGTCGATCGAAGTGTAGAGCGCTGCGGCGCTACAACTTCCGACTCGATTCTGGACTGTCCGACTGATCCGCAATCGCTCGTTCGACTATTGGAGGAGAAAGATGTCAGATATTTTTGCAGCTCCCACCGAAACCCTCGCACCTGCGTACACCGGCAGGCTCGGCACGGATCCGATTCCCGCGCTACGACTACCCAAAGCCGAATCCGATCCCGAAGCGGCATACCGGTTCATCCACGACGAGTTGATGCTCGACGGTAGTTCACGACTGAATCTCGCCACTTTTGTCACCACGTGGATGGACCCTCAGGCTGATCGTCTGATGGCCGAAACGTTCGACAAGAACATGATCGACAAGGACGAATATCCAGCAACAGCGGAAATCGAAACTCGTTGCGTCAACATGGTTGCCGACCTCTTTCACGCAGAAGGACTGACATCCGACCCTGCCTCCGCGACCGGGGTCTCCACAGTCGGATCCTCCGAAGCCGTCATGCTCGGTGGACTCGCCCTCAAGTGGCGCTGGCGGCAACGCCGCGAGCAGGAAGGCAAAGACGCTACGAAACCGAATCTCATCCTCGGTAGCAACGTCCAGGTTGTATGGGAAAAGTTCTGCCGCTACTTCGACGTCGAACCGAAATACCTGCCAATGGCCAAGGGCCGCTACGTGATCACCCCCGAACAGGTCCGCGACGCTGTCGACGAGAACACCATCGGTGTGGTCGCGATTCTCGGCACCACGTTTACCGGCGAACTCGAACCCGTTGCCGAGATCGCCGCAGCACTCGACGACATCGCGGCCAACGGCGGCCCAGACGTACCGCTGCATGTCGACGCGGCAAGTGGCGGCTTCGTGGTCCCGTTCCTGCACCCGGAACTGAAGTGGGACTTCAAGATTCCACGTGTTGTATCGATCAACGTCAGCGGCCACAAGTACGGCATGACCTATCCGGGCATCGGGTTCGTGGTCTGGCGCTCAAAGGAATATCTACCCGAAGATCTGGTATTCCGCGTCAACTACCTTGGCGGAGACATGCCGACCTTCACCCTGAACTTCTCCCGATCAGGTAATCAGGTCGTCGGGCAGTACTACAACTTCATCCGCCTCGGAGTAGCTGGTTACACCCAGATCATGGAATCTCTACGCGATACCGCACTGATGCTGTCCGCGGCGATCTCGAAAATAGACAACATGCACATCATCACCGACGGCACCGCCATCCCGGTCTTGTCCTTCGAAGTCGTCGACGACCCGGGCTTCACCGTCTTCGACATCTCCCACGAACTGCGAGCACGCGGCTTCCAAGTTCCCGCGTACACGATGCCCGCAGATGCCGAAGATGTCGCCGTCCTGCGCATCGTGTTACGCGAAGGCTTCAGTCAAGACCTCGCATACAAACTGGTAACCGCGATCAACGAAGTCGTCCAGCAACTCAGGAACAGCGCCGCCGACCGACCTGCGAGGAAGGCATTCGCACACTGACCGCCACATGCACCCTGAATAGGTCAGGCCGGCCGAAGGTGGCCTGACCTATTCTTCAACATATTCAGTGTGCCAATTCGTCCTTCTTGGCGCGAACCTTTTCGAGTGCTGCCTCCGCACGTTTACGTGCGCGCTTTCCCTGCACCTCGGTTTGTTCGGATACAACCTCGGCCCAGTCGTTGCTCTTCGCGCGTGCAAGTTCTGCGATCTCGGCACTGTGTTTGCGCGTCAAGTCTGCCAGTTCAGCCCGACGCTCGCGCGCGGTCTCGGCGAGTTCGGTGCCACGCTCCAAAGCCGAATCGGCGAGTTCGGAGCCTCGCTCGCGCGCCATCTCTGCCAGTTCGGAGCCACGCTTCTGCGCGACCTCCAAGAGATCCGGCCCGCGCTCCTTTGTAGCTTCGCCAAGTTCCGCTGCTCGTTTGCTTGCGATCTCCGCAATCCCCGAACCCCGTTCCTTGGCCAGTTCGATCCAATCCGTACCGTGCGCTTTGGCAGTGTCGCCGAGTTCGGAGCCACGCTCCGATGCCACAGCCATTGCATGTTCGACACGAGAACCAGCGTTATGGCCCTGTGCCGCGACCAGCGGAAGTGCAGCGACAACCGATGCCCGCGCCTTTTTTGCGGCGCGACGTCCGCGCCACCCCAGAGATGGTTTTCCTTCGGTGTCGACGGATGCGATTATCAACCCACCGAGCAAGCTGACATTCTTGAGAAACTGCGTACGCTGCATCGCGCGCACCGAGGGATCGGTCTCGTTCCAAAAATCGTGACCGACGAGCGTGGTGGGCACCAGGCTGCCAGCGAGGGCTATCGACGCAAGGCGGGGCGCTTTGCCGCTGGCCAGCAACACACCACCCCCGATCTGGATTGCAGAGTTGATCTTGACGAGCGTTTCCGGATCAGCAGGGATCTTCTGCTTGACCGCTTCGGGCAACGTCCCGACACATTTGTCGATCAATGGCGCCGCTTGAACTGCTCGCTGGGCAGGATCACGCAGCGCATCGATTCCTCCTGCGATGAAAAACGTAGAGAGCAACGGACGAGCGATTCTGCGTACCAACATGTTTCAAGCCTCCCGATATAGATTCGTAATTCACCACAGCGATCAACGAAAGAATTCGATCCGACTACGTACTCGCCAGGCTCTCCTCGTCGACCGCTCGGTTCGTCGCGCACAGTAAATCTAACCGCCACAATACAGATTTTGTGCGAAGAAGTTGGGCAGTCGAGCCATCACTGGGCGTTCCAGTGGACATTTTCCGCTCAGTTCGGCGTTTCGAGGCCAGTTCAGATGGTTATTTACGATCGCAGTATTGCCAATTATCTATGCTTGCTGGTATAGATTTTGGTAGTTGACAGACAGACAGAAAGACGACGCGTGCGGGTGGCGGGAAGCTGGAGGACACAACCGCGAAAAAATCGGCACCCACTTCACGAAGGAGCCGTACGCCTCGGATGGCGATAGAGCACGAAAACCTTTGTCTATCAATGAAAGCGAGTCCCACATGCCCGACGAACTCATCGTCCGGCGCGTCATCGGCGCACCCACCTCGTCTATATTCGCCGCGCTGGCGAACCCCGAGGTACAGGCAACGATCGATGGCTCCGACATGCTCAGAGGAGCAATCGATCCGAAGCCGCTGAACGGTGTCGGCGACACGTTCACGATGCAGATGTATCAGCCGGCACTCGGTGAGTACGTCATGGAGAACACCGTATTCGTATACCGAGTCAACGAAGAGATCGGCTGGATTCCGAACCGCCAAGGCATGGAGCCTCGCGGCACGCGTTGGTCGTGGCGGCTGGACGTCGTATCGGAAGGCAGTACCGGCCTCACCCAGGTATACGACTGGTCCGGCGTCAAGGACGCGGAGTTCCGCCAAGCGGCGCAATTCCCAAGGGTCACGGAGGAGCAGATTGCCGCAACGATGAACCGTCTAGCCGACCATCTCGGCGTTCCCGTCGAAGAATGGCAAGAGAAGAGTGAACAGAACTGAATCGTCGATGCCACCGCAGGGGTGAAATGCACACGAATGCGGTGACACACTCTCACCTCGGGGGCAGCATGACAACCACAGACAATTCATCCGGACACGATGGCGGGCGCGACACCGCAAGCCGAGCCTCGGACGATCGAGCTGATGCTACGCATCGCCCAGAGCTGACAAGCCTTGCCGGTGCGCTTGGAAATTCACATGACCCGGCATACCCCTCTGACGTGTTGTTTGCCAGTTTGTCCGAGATCAACGGGGTCACCGCCCTCTGCGTTCGCGGCGAAATCGACGCAACGTCCCTGGCTTCGTTAGGCGCTCACCTGCAAGACATCAGCGATGAAGGACGCCCCTTTGTCATCGACTGCACCAACTGCCACTTTCGCAGCACTGCTGAACTGTCCATCCTGAGCGCTCTGGCAGCGCGCGTGAACAGACTCGGCATCACCTGGGCGCTCGCAACCGATCACAGGACCATACGGTTACTCGAACTGATGGAATTCGATACCAGGATCGATGTCTTCAGCTCCCTATCGGAAGCTGGAGCTTTCGTATCCGCTTCCGCAACGGAAAGAACTTCCTCATGAACAACATTCGCCAAAATGGCGAGGGCCACGCGGACTTCGTCGTGGTCGCCAACCGCCTACCTGTCGATTTGGAACGCCGTCCCGACGGCACCACATCATGGAGACGAAGTCCTGGCGGTTTGGTGACGGCTTTGGAACCGATTTTGCGAGCAAAAAGTGGTGCGTGGGTGGGCTGGCCCGGAGTGCCGGACGAACACGTCGAGCACTTCACGGAAGACGGCTTGGCGCTGTACCCAGTCTCGTTGTCGTCGCAGGAGGTTGCGGAATACTACGAAGGTTTCTCGAATGACACCCTTTGGCCTCTGTATCACGACGTGTTGGTACCGCCTACCTACGATCGAAACTGGTGGGGTTCGTACTCTGCAGTCAACCGCAGATTTGCCGAGGAAGCTGCACGATGCGCCGCTCCCGGAGCGACGGTCTGGATACAGGATTATCAGCTGCAACTCGTACCGAAGATACTGCGCGAATTGCGCCCCGATCTCGAGATCGGGTTCTTCCTGCACATCCCCTTTCCACCAGTCGAACTGTTCATGCAGCTGCCGTGGCGCCGAGAAATTATCGAAGGCATGCTCGGTGCCGACCTCATCGGTTTTCATCTACCCGGCGGCGCCAACAACTTCCTTTTTCTCGCACACCGACTTCTCGAATTGGAGACCACCCGAACGGAAGTAGGGAGCGTTCTGGGACAGGTCCACACAGACGATCGAATCGTCAATATAGGCGCCTTCCCCATCTCCGTGGATTCACACGAACTCGAAGCCGCAGCCAAGGAAGACACGATTGTTGCTCGCGCCATCGAGCTCCGGCGGGAACTCGGAAACCCCGACAAAATCCTTCTCGGCGTGGACCGGCTGGACTACACCAAAGGCATCGACCTTCGACTCGAAGCGATCAAAGAACTACTCGACGAAGGACGTCTCGATGCCGAGCACACGGTCATGGTGCAACTGGCCACCCCCAGTCGCGAACGCGTGCAGCACTACATCGATCTCCGCGGTGTCATCGAGGAACACGTGGGGCATATCAACGGTGACCATGCTCAGATCGGTCACCCGATCGTGCACTATCTGTATCAACCGGTCTCACGAGACGAGCTGATCGCACTGTTCGTGGCTGCCGACGTCATGCTTGTCACGCCGAAACGCGACGGAATGAACTTGGTTGCCAAGGAGTACGTAGCCTGCCGCGGCGACCTTGGCGGTGCACTCGTTTTGAGTGAGTTCACCGGCGCTGCAATGGAATTGCGACAATCCTACTTGGTAAACCCTCATGATCTCGACGGTGTGAAGAATATGATCATGACGGCGCTCCACCAAGATGCAGAATCAGGACGACGCCGCATGTCCGCCCTGCACCGTCAAGTCATGTCCCACGACGTCCACAGGTGGGCCCACTCATTTCTCACTACGCTCACAGATTCTGCGGCCAACGGCACCGTCCGCGATCTCACCGACACCGAACACGACCTCGCCGTCAATGCATGACGGGCGAACGACCATCCGACGACATCGACGAAAGGCAGGGCTCTCGATCCAGAGCCTGATTAACCGGAAAGCACGCGGAGGTTCAACATGCCTGACCAGTACGCAATGCAGGATCCCACCACTCAATATCCCGCGCCGATACGCGACCGGCAACCGGAGATAACGCACCCCGGCCTCACGGCTGAGGTGGTCACTACCCCCGACCACGGCGAACACACCTACCGCGGTACCGGACGTCTCGAGGGGCGCCGCGCGATCATTACGGGATCAGATTCCGGAATCGGGCGAGCAGTAGCGATCGCCTTCGCTCGTGAAGGTGCAGATGTGGTGCTGAGTTATCTCGACGAGGAAGAAGCAGATGCGCGGGAAACAGCCCACTGGGTCGAGCGGGCGGGCCGGAAAGCGGTGGGAGTCCCAGGCGATCTCCGATCCGAAGAGCACTGCGCTGCACTTGTGGAGACTGCCGTCCGCGAACTCGGCGGCCTCGATATCCTGGTGAACAATGCGGCCTTTCAGATGGTGCAGCTCGGCGGGATCGCCGACATCACCACCGAACAATTCGATCGCGTGATGAAAACGAACCTCTACGCACTCTTCTGGCTTTGCAAAAATGCGATTGCCGTGATGAAGCCAGGATCAACGATCGTCAATACATCATCCATCCAAGGCGCCGCTCCCTCGCCTGAGCTCCTTGACTACGCCACCACCAAAGCCGGCATCATCGACTTCACGAAAGGACTAGCCGGCGACGTCGCCAAGAAAGGGATCAGAGTCAATGCCGTTGCTCCAGGGCCGATCTGGACCCCGTTGATTCCGGCGACGATGCCCAAGGAGAAGTTCGAGACATTCGGGGACGACGTACCGCTCGGGCGAGCCGGCCAGCCGGCCGAACTCGCACCGGCCTACGTGTTCCTCGCGTCCGGCGAATCCAGCTACACCACAGGTGAAGTCATCGGAGTTACCGGCGGTAAGCCACTTACCTGACGACCGCCGTCGTTCGCACTCACCTGCCCCCTCTAGTCCCCGCAACGATTCGGTTGCTTGTCGTGATTCGCTGTACGGCGCAGTTCGGCGGCCGATTCCTCGCGATCGGTGTGGCTGATCGACCGACCTATCCAGAGCCCCACTAATGCTCCCAGGACGATCCAAACTGCGACAATTCCGACAATCCACCACATAGCTGGAAGTGTGCCACAACCAACCCGAGTTGAAGACCTTGGTCCCGCATATAGGCCGAAAGCGTTCAGACATTCGAGCGAGCGGACTGCAGGGAACGTAGGCCAGTGCGCAACTCAGATGGTCCGCCGACCTCAGGTGTGAACATCTCGTCGGCGGACCAAACCGTAACCGCCCCACCGTGCCTGAACGTAAACGCAGAGTGGTCTAGTTCACATCCGAGCGATGTGCCGACAGCGCCTACCAGGAACTGAAACTGTTTTACCGGCGCAGTTCCAGCCTGTCCGTGACGGCTGTCGTAATTGACCGCGACAGTTACTCATTTCGCCTAGCCGACGTTGAGACTGCGTCGACACGACCATTGCCAGAGTGGTCGGCGAACTGCTTCCGGTACGAGGAAGGAGTGGTTGCGAACGCGGATACGAAGTTCTGCCGGAAGGTGACAGCGCTCCCGAACCCACACGCGCCTGCAATGGCATCGATACTCCAGTCTGTCGTCTCCAGGAGAACTCGAGCCTCACCCAGTCGTTGTTCTTGAACCCACCGTGCCGGCGTAGTCCCTGTGGCAAGACGAAACTGACGGATGAAGTTTCGCCGACTCATCCGCGCCTGACCCGCGAGGCGGTCGACGGATAGCGGCTCACCAAGCCGACCGAGCGCCCATTCCAGCACGTCTGCAACAGCTGTGTCGCCAGCGGATTCCGCAAGTGGTCGCTCGATGTACTGAGCCTGGCCACCCTCTCGATGCGGTGCAACAACAAGGTTTCGCGCCACGCGGGTGGCCGCTGCGGATCCGAGGTGTTTCCGCACAAGATGCAGGCATGCATCGACCGAGGACACCGTCCCAGCGGACGTCATCACGTCGCCATGATCGATGTAAAGCACCGATTCGTCCAAGCGGATGCTGGGGTGGCGTTCGGCAAGCGTGGGCATCATGTCCCAGTGCGTGACAGCCGAGCGACCGTCGAGGAGTCCGGCGTCAGCGAGAGCAAAAGCGCCGAGGCACAGCCCTACGATCGGCTTGCCGCGGGAGTGCGCTCGGGAAAGTTCGGCTCGCAAGAGCTTGCTGATCGGCGAAAGTGGTAGCGGCCATGAGGGAATGATCACGATGTCAGCCCAGTCGAGCGTCCGCGGTCCCGCTACCTCTCCGATCGAGTAGCCTTCGGCAGTGCGAACCGCGCCCGCTCGGTCGGACCAAAGCCGAGTTTCCCAGCCAGGTGCAAGTCCGAGACGACCCACCTCACCGAACACCATCAGCGGTGCAGCAAGGTGAAACATCGTGACATCGTCAAACGCGTACACCGCGATTCGCATGGATCTCCCAACGTTGGCGCAAAATCATCGAAAGTATGCACCCGTGCCACTCACGGTGCATACGAACCTACCGAAGAATGGAAGACGAACACCACGGATAACCGATCCGGAACTGAAATCGACCCGCCTTCAGGAGTGATGAACCGTGCCTACACCCCGCCGTGCCCTTATTGTCGTCGACGTCCAGCAGGAGTACTTCGACGGGCCTCTGCAGATCCAGTACCCGCCGCGTGAAGAATCGCTGGCCAACATCCTCAGCGCGGTCAAGGTTGCCGGTGCCAACGACGTTCCCGTCGTCGTCGTTCAGCACCAGATGCCCGAAGGCGCCCCGGTCTTTGTCGAAGGGACACCCGGATGGTCACTTCACCCGGAACTCGAGGGGCAGATCGACCCGGCGACCAAGCGAGTGCACAAGCAGTACGCGAGCGTATTCGCCGGCACCGATGTAGCGGAATGGCTGCGCGCGAAAGACATCGACACCATCACGATCGTCGGTTACATGACCAACAACTGCGACCTCGGCACCGCCGTGGAGGCTGAGGCTCTCGGGTTCTCCGCAGAGATTCTTTCCGACGCCAGCGGATCGATCCATCTGGCAAACGAGGCGGGGCAGGTGTCGGCCCAGTCACTGCACGAGACACTCATGGTTCTTTTGCAATCGAACTTCGCAGCGGTCACGACGACAACCGAGTGGGCCGACGCCGTACATTCCGGGACGAGTCTACCCAAGAGCAACCTGGTGGTCTCGGCCATCCAAGGGCGCGAGTCCGCGACAAGCTGATATCCCAATAACACAGGGCGACAATCGGATCGGTTTTCCGATTCCGCACCGGTGCCGACCGAAACCAGGTCGGCACCGGTTCAGTTGTTGATTGCTCGCCAGACACGGTATACGTCCCTCGCCCTCCATGCTCCCCAACATATGCTGTCACGGACCGGTGAAAAAGCCGTCGCCCATGTCGATCCCGGTTTCCAGCTCCGATATCTCATGGGTGCACGTTTTATTTTTCCACCGCAACGGAATTCCGGTTTCCTCGTCGAACGCAACAGTGGAATCAAGACCGGCCCAGTCCGGCGGCATCTCGAACTCCCACGCGCGCCGCCCATTGACCTCTACTGCCCGGCCGGCCGTATCCGGCGGAAGAAGGTCGGCGAATCGAGCGTCCGGCCAAGTCCTGTGTATCTGGAGAAGTTGCGTGATGTGAATATCGAGACCGTAACCACCGCTTCGTACTTCGAGCACACCGTCGGTGCGGAACCATGTTTGCTTCTGCCGGTTCTGCAGAAAGAGCACTCCTTCGTCGTCAGCCAGACGGATACAGGTGCGAGGTTTGAACCAGAATTCGAGTTCCGCGCTGGGGCGACCGCCAGGAGGCCGCTCCTTGAACATCATTCCGTGCAGCGGAATCCGCTCCGCAGCCTTGTAGCGTCGCGCTACCTCGCGCCACTGCGAGGGTGGGTTCTGTATCGGGGCAGCGGGACGATCCACCTGGAGGGTCCGCCCCTCGCCGGGTACAACTGCGACCGTAAATGGTCCTGCCTCAAACAATTCGGCGGTTACAGCCACACCGGTGATCCGCTCGGCCAAAGCAAAAGCGCCTTCCATGGCATGCTCGCCCGGTTCGTTGAGCGCATCGTCGTCGATTCCGATTCCACCGACTTCCCAGATCAGATCCACGACTCGCTCGTCCCCGATCACCGGGCCGGATCCAAACAGTTCGAACGCGGCCACACGTTCGCAGTTCGACCACCAGATGAACTGACTGTCGGCATTGACGCTGAGAGAGTGCGCTACCACCTCGCGATCGGGTAGCAGCGGCCGCATCAGCGCTTCGGTGACAGCGAAGGACCCGCCGTTGAGCTGGATCAACAACGTGTCATCGCCGTCTATCGCTGCAACCGCGATCACATGCAGACTGCCGAGTCCGCTTGCGACGGCCTGATCCGCGAGGTCTAGCTCCACCTCGCCGACCTCGGCAACGCCAACTGCCTCCAAGTGCACGTCCGAGTCCGAGTGCGAACTCGCGGCACCAAGAAGACTCAATACCTCTGCCGGAGAGCGACCGGGGATGACAGCAGCGCAGTATCCGAAGGCGAATCGCTTGTCCAGGTACGGCTGAAGCCATAAATAGTCGTGATAAGTAGGCACAGTCACACGCTGCCACAACGCCCGTCAAACGACGTACGGTTTCGGCAACGTCACCAACCCGGGGCAGGCCTGAAGGGAGAAGGAATAATCCCCCGCATGAATTGGAATTACAGGCCCACAGAAACCGGGTGGTTCGTCAAAGTTGCCGAAGAAGACTCGACAATAACGATATTCGACCCCGCGGGGATCCTGCGTGGCGAGTTGTTTCCGACCCCTGTCGACGGGATCGATCGCGACACGCTGACGCCCCGCAAAGGCCATCCTGCTGTACTCCGCTTGCCCGACGGCACGATCGGCACATTCCTCGATCAGAAGCCAAAGGCGATGCGCCGGAGAAACAAACGATGTGAAGTCGCGATCGCAGACCGGACGTATCTCTTCGCACACACATCAGGCCGAAAGGCAACGGCGCTGCGTGACGGAATCCCTTTGGCGCGCATGGAACGTGGACGCTGGTCCCGCAGAAACACCGTCACCCGAAAATCGCTCGCGGTAGTGGATGCTCTCGACGAGTGCGTACTGACGATTTTCGAAAAAGTCGTGACACCCGGGCGCACGGGTGCATTTGATCAAGTGATCTCCGATTTCAGCAATATCTGAACTACGTTTCGCCGCCGAGCACGACAGCAGCCGGGCCGTAATGTACGGCCCGGCTGCAGCACTCACGCGCATCGACTGGAACTCTGAATTCGCCTCGCTGCTGAACCAGATGGACGCGATGAACTTACAGGTTGATTACGTCACCAACGAAGATCTGGTCAGGATCAACGATCTGGGGGTTCATGTCCCAGACCGCCTGCCAGGTGAGGCCTCGCTCTGCACCGATCTCGAACAAAGTATCGCCGGCTGCAACAACCACCGATTCGCCCGATACGGGAGCCTCTACCTCCGGAATGCTTTCTACCGGTGCTGGTTCGGATACCTCAGACTCGACAACCGGAGCCGGATCCGCGGCGGGCACGGGTTCCGGTGCAGGCGCGAGTTCCGGTGCAGGCGCGGCCGCGAGTTCCGGTGCAGGCGCGGCCGCGAGTTCCGGTTCCGGTTCTGGTGCGGGTGCAGGCGCAAGTTCAGGTTCGGGTGCAGGTGCAGGCGCACTGCTCAGACCGGTGTCACACGCGCCGACCGAACTCAGGAAGGACATGGGATCGACGGCCCCGCCACTGTGAATGCGGAGATGCAAGTGTGGACCGGTGGAGCTACCGGTGTTGCCCGTTGCGCCGATCTGGTCGCCGACCGCAACGCGCTGTCCGACACCGACCCACGTTTCGGAGAGGTGACCCATCTGGATCTGCTCGCCCGAATCTGCTTCCAACTGGATGTACGTGCCGTATCCACCCGGATCGTTCGGTCCGGCAACAGAGATCGTGCCCGACGTAGGCGCATGGAGCACCGTGCCGACGTTAACGGCAAAGTCGACGCCGTCGTGCCCGCCGTGGTAGCCCTGCGAGAGTGAGCCATTTACCGGCCACTCCCAGTTACAGCTCGCCGACCAGCTTTGTGCACCGGCCATACCGGAATTCACTACTGCCCCGGCGCCCACGAGAGAGCCCACTCCTGCAGTTACGGCGATGAAACGAATTGTGGTGGAGGTCTTGCGTTTGTTGTGCTTACTCATATTTTCCTTGACTGATGTGGTCGGAGCAGGTGCATGCAGGCGGCACTCAGTGCGTGCTGAGCCGCGTGGCTTTCAGCACCAACCCCGTTGGGAAGACTTTGGAGACGCACCGTGGCGAGAGTGCACTTAGGACTCTCATGACCACGGCCACGTGGATATCAAGCGAACGTCCAACTGTTGCGCCGTGAAACCGCGCGGGAGGACGGTGGGTCCGAGACACTCGCTATCTGCTGGCGACAGCCCTGACCGAACTTGGATCCAGAGCGAAACGGCGTTGGACCCGATCCTGCGTCGGGGGCTTCGAAGCCACCTCACCAAACCGATAGCTCTTCGAAGACTGCTCAACGGCGGGCGGGTGTCTACCCAGGTTGTCGGGATTCAGGGGGTGAAACATGCAGATCCTTGCGTTGCGGACGGAAGCACTCCATACGATGCCGCTTCCAGAAGCTGCGTGCGACGGCTGAATTACCCAGGCGCATACCTGACTTGGTGATTTCGACCCGACCGGTCGATATCGCGACTCAACGATCGCTCACGACCTCGAACTGAGCACGATTTCTAGGCAAATCCGTGCGATCGGAATACGCAATGCCGGGAGGCCTTTACCACTGCTCCAGCTCACCGTGATACCAATCCGATAACGAAAGCTCCATCAGCTGGGCTCGTTCATAACAGAATCCAAATCTGATGCGTGCCAATTCAATTCGGATGACACCGGGCAGCGACGCCGCGACATAGATGCTACTCGCGGCGAGCAACGCGTTCTGCTCCAAAGACTGCACCCTCGGAAGGCTCGGCGAGTGCCCCGAGTTCGGAAGTCAAGCGAAGACGCCGATTAAAACCCGCTGTTTGGTTTCGTTGCTGATTCAGCGAGGCAAGGGGGTACCTACCCGTACCGGTTGAATTACCTGTTTCGGTACCCGTTTTCAGCTGCGTCGATGCGCGTCACACTGCTGCGTGAGAACCAGAGCGGACAATCGGGTTTTTCTCGAATAATGCCGTCAACTGCACTTATCTCTTTCGACTGGGATGCCGACGCGACGGTTCACGAGCGGTCTCCCCCTAAATGTCGTCTGCTACGCGGCGAACGCTGGACCATGCCCGCGATCGCTTACTCCTGCCCGCATCTGTCGATTCCCAGAACTTCACGCCACCAGGACTCGCGTTCGTCGGATTCCGTCCAAACAACTGGATCCATGTCACTCCTATTATTCAACCCACCTTCCCCACTGTTACCCATCCCACAATTCCTGAAACCCTGCACCAACGTGACGGAATGCGTGGATGAACGTCAGAGGACGGGGACGAAGGACGAATCGACGGCAGCGCAACGCTCCCGACCTCGACACAAAAGCTGTAGCAGAGTGGGCGTGAACACATCCACGTGAGCGACAGGCAACGACGGCACGGCCAGATCTGGGACATCGCCGCGAGCTGACCGGCGGCAGTCCGGCGCGGTGTTATTCGGGCGCGGTGCCGGCGTCGTTCTCGGTGTGGCGGGCTTGCTGGAGTTCGGCATTGATACGACGCGCTTCGGCAAGTTGATCTTCGAGGATGATGATGCGGCACGCCGAGTCCAGAGCCGTGCCATTGGCGACAAGCTCGTGAGCGCGCGCAGCGATCCGGAGTTGGTAGCGAGAGTAACGGCGATGCCCTCCCTCGGACCGTTGCGGAGCGAGGAGCTTAGCGGCGTCGAGACTGCGTAGGAAAGCTTGCCTGACACCGAGGATATCTGCGGCCTGGCCCATGCTGTAGGCCGGATAGTCCTCGTCGTCGAACTTGTCGGACAGCGCACTGTCAGGGAGGTCAGCCGGAATGAGTGGCCTCTTTCTGTTAACGGACGGGACCCCCGGCGCCGTAGAGGCCGCCGGGGGTCGGGGTTGAACTTCCATTACACAACTGCACTCTTTCGAGCTCCCGGACCCAAACATGCTGTCCGGTAGCCGCTCTCAAGGGGCTGCCGAGGTCGTACACACTGACAACACAACCAACGGCCTCGACGCGACCCTGCCCTGCGGTACCGCTTGCGGGTAGTTCATTTCTCCCGCACTTCTTGGTTCTTTCTTCCTTACAAGAGAAAACTTACAACGACTTGAACCAAATGTCTACCCTCGTCGCTACAGAAATTTTCCAGTGGCGTCTGGAACAATGCTCCTATGCGAAATACCCCGAAATCCGACTCCTTGCTCCGCGCCCAGTTGGACCGGGAGGAGTTCGAAGCGTCTCAGGAGGGTCTCGACCGCGACGTATCGAGGTCGGATGAGGACTTCACGGGGCCAGGATCGCGAAGTCGCGGTACTACGGTGCGTACCGCACGGGCGGATCTGTCGACGCATGCGCGCGGGGTGGAGAACATGAACGAGGCCTTGCACCCACGACAGGATTGATGTCCGGTATCGCTTTACAGCAGGGGTGTTGGCCACCGGCGATCACTACCGCCCATGGATCTCGAACATCACCCTTTTCCATCGGCGCGAACCGCCGCGACCAACCCCGTAACAATGAGTGCCAGCAAGAGAACGACGAGCAGCACTGGCCTGAGGAGGAGCGCAAGGACAAGCAGGACGATGAGAGTGACTTTCGTTTTTGCGCTCAGTCCGCGCCGCAACGGATGTGTATCTCTCCGTTGCACATGTCGCGTTTGTCGCGAGACCGCACCGCTGAACGAGGAGGTGCGTCTCGTGTTGCACTGGTAGCGATTCGGCTGCTCGTATTCTGCTGTCCACTCATGCTTTTCGCCCACTCACAGGTATTCGCACCATTCGCCTCACCTTCGCACCACTGATGTACCCCGGTAGCAAACTTCGAAAGAGGGGTGGGTCAATGTTTGAAGGCGTCCCTGAACTTTCGTCCCGCCTGTTTGAGCTTGTCGCCGGTCTGTTTTGCCTGGCCTTTGGCCTGTTCAGACCTTCCCTCGGCCTCCATCTTTTCGTTTCCCAAGCTCTTGCCGACGGTCTTCTTGATGACCCCCTCGGCGGTTTCTGCCTTGTGCCTGATTCTCTTCACGATGCTCATGGCGGTTCCTTCTTCTCGATGATCGTCGGTCGAACGGGTTTCGCCAGGCGCCTCCGCCGGAACGTACATGAAGACGATGATCATGTTGGCCTCCCGGCCAGAGAGTAATGCCCAGTCAACGCGGCATTCCGTTGCGCGTCAACACCGTAGATCGAAGCAATGAACCGAGAACGGTGGGCCATAGGTGAGAAGCTCGCGACACGAGCGAATGACGACGGCCCGACCACTCGAAGGTGCGCGCTTACATACGCGATTGGGTTGACTTCGCGGCGAGATCGCGTCCAATCCAGTTGGCTGACAAAAGAACCTGCGGCGACAGTGCGTCCAGGTCCGGAAAAGCGGAGACTGGAGACAGGAGGTCATCATGCGTGTGCTCCGTGGTTTGTTCGACGCGCTGCTAGGGATCGTCATGGCTGTGCTCGGCACAGTGCTCGGAATCCTTGCGACCGTGGTGTGGCTTGTCGGTGCCGTACTGTGCGTGACGGTGATTCTGATTCCTCTGGGGATCCCCGTCATCAGGCTCGGTCGCCGACTCTTCACTCTTGCGAGGCAGCTGATACACCTTCCGTAGGCTTGCCCACACGATTTCCACAAATTGTGTTCATCCTGTGCGATCCCGGCGATCATCACCGAATCATCTCGGCAACAGGCAACCACCGCATGAAGTTGTCGGGTTCAGAGGGGCGCGGAAAATTGAGAAAGGGTCTGGATTCATGCCTACTCCCACGTCCGTCGATGTCGACGGCACATAACCAGCGACCGCGAGACCAAACTGCCCACCAATCAGGCTGTATACCAAAAATATCCGGACTTAGGTGTGCAACGTACGGTCGTTCATCGCTATGGACAGCTTATGCCCGACTAAACAGCTCGATGCCCGACGCCAGGGCCGGCGAGAAGGTCAGATGGGCACTCGCGACGCCTGCCTGAACATCACATCCGGCCACCACATCGGTAGACGTGCTTGCCCGATCAACAGCAACGGCCCCTTGGCATTTCGACGTGTCGCTTGCCTCAACGCCCAGAGAGATCACTTCCGACACCTGGACGACCTACACCCGTACTCCCTTCGATCCTGCGCTCCCGGCTCGGGTGACGACCATTACCCGAGCCGGCAACGTCAGTGATACGGACATTCCGAGCCTGTGGTGGGTGTGCGAAATCGACCCGAACCCGTGTTCGTCGTTCAACCAATCGACGACACCGCACTTCGTGACTTTCGCCCTGGCGAAATACCCGTGTCGGTAGTCACTGCGGTTTCGGTTCGCGTCGCGCAAGACCGCGCCCCATTCCCAGTGCAGCTGTGGCGAGACCTAGAACGCAGACAAGCGCTCCCACAACCACATTGGACCAGATCATGGAAGTGCTGGTATCGACACCCGCAACGATCCAAGGCGAGACGATCAGCCAAATCCCGAGTAACGGTGCAACGAATGTCATGCGGTGGGTGCGGCCGTAAGCGGATCCGAAAGCCACCGCAAGCAACCCGATCGCAGCACCACAGATCAAGTTAGTGACACTGAGGTTGGTTTGAGCGGTGAAACCGATGATCCACGCGGACGCCGCTGCGTACAGTCCGGACAACAACATCAGCCCTTCGACAACTTGGGCGGTTGGTTGTTCGGCGGCCTGATCGTAGCGCTCGCGCAGTGCAATGATGTCAGGGTGAGTGTGCATCGGTGCGTGGGTAGATGATGACATGTGATTCATCTCCTCGACCGGAGCGGAGGGCAAAGGTTGCCCTTCCGATCCGTATGTATGTATGGCAGGGGTACAGACGCTTTCCGATTCGGTCGTCACCGGATTGCCTGGCGAATTCGAGCATTGTCGGTGCCGCCGAGATCGGTGAGTGCACTGGACCACCACATACGTACCCAATCGGGCGTCTGCCAAGCAACAATCGAATCAAATCATCGAGAAGATGACGGTGCTCGGAGCCTTGCATGCCGAACGGGAGACCAGGGCACGTTCCGGCGTCGGAAACGTGCGCTGATCTCCCGTTCGGTGGTGCTATTGCTTGGCTGAACTACCGCTTCGCTGCGTGATGCGCTGCGATGTAGCCGTAAACCAGTCCCTGGCCGATCGTCGCGCCCGCGCCCGGGTAGGAGTGGCCGAACGCATTCGCAGCGGTGTTGCCGATCGCGTACAGCCCGTCGATGGAGCTGCCGTCCTCGCGGAGGACTCGAGCGTGGTCGTCGGCGCGCACGCCGCCGCACGTGCCGAGGTCACTCAATGTCATCTTCACCGCGTAGAGAGCGTTCTTGTCGAGCGGCCTCAGGTTCGGGTTCGGGGACACTGTCGGGTCGCCGTAGTACCGGTCGTATGCGCTTCCGCCGCGGCCGAATTCGCCGTCACTACCGGCTGCTGCGGCATCGTTGAACTTCTGGAACGCCTCAGCGAACGCATCTTCGGGCAGACCGGCCTTACGGGCGAGTTCGGTCGGGCTGCTCGCCTGATGCGCGATACCCTCCTCGAAGAACGACGGCGGAAGGGGCTGGCGCGGGAAGATGCCGCCGGCGAACACGTAGCTGTTGCGGTACTCCTGGTCGAAGACGATCCACATGGATTCTGCGGGGTCGCCCGCCTTCTCCCGGTCGAGCACACACTGACCGAACGTCATGTAGTCGGTGGCCTCGTTGACGAAGCGTCGACCGGTGTGGTCGACGATGAACGAGCCAGGCAGCGCACGCTCGGCGAGCATCACCATCGGTGGGCGTCCCTTGATGCTCGCGACCGCCGGGAACCACCACGACTGGTCCATCAAGCCGATGTCTGCGCCCAGTTCCTGCGCGACCTCGATAGCCTCGCCGGTGTTGCCCTCGGCGCCGAGGCTCTCGTGCTCACCGAGGCTCTCCGACTGGTACTTGTGGCGCCACTCCATGTTGTGATCGAAGCCGCCGGCGGCCAGCACGACACCGCGCCGGGCCGTCACAGTCACCTCACGTCCGTCTTGCACGACTACTGCACCGGTTACGCGGTCACCTTCGGTGATCAGCCGAACCAACGACGTTTCCGTCCACACTGGAATGCCTGCCTGAACCACACCGGCAAACAGGCCGGCGGCCAGCGCCTGACCGCCCGCAATGTATTCACGCTTGAGGACGTACTTACCGAAAACGCCCTGCGACAAGCGGCGGATGATGCGCGGGAAAGCCTTGGTGGGCTTCTTCGCCATCAGGTTCATCCACTTGTAGTCCGCACCGGTCACCGGCATCGGCAGCCCGGCTTCCATCAAACCGGGGCGCAGGCGGCCGCGTTCCTCTCCCAGCACCGAAGCGTCGAACGGCTGGCACTCGCAGGTGCGGCCTGCAGCGCTACCGCCCGGCAGTTCGGGGTGGTAGTCGGAGTATTCCTTGGCCCAGAAGAACTTCATGGGCGTCGTGCGGGAGAGCATGTCGATCGTGGCGCCACCATGGTCGACAAATGCCTCGCCACGTTCGGCTGGTGCCGTATCACCGACCACCGCACGCACATACGTCTTCGCGCGCTCAACGGTGTCGCCCGCATTGGCAGCTGCAAGTACCGGGTTGGCAGGCATCCAGAACGCCCCACCGGACCGCGCCGTCGAACCGCCCACGTACTGCGTCTTCTCCACGATCAGCGTGGACAAGCCGAGCTCGTTTGCGGTGAGGGCGGCAGCCATGCCGGTACCGGACCCGATTACCAGCAGGTCGACTGTGATGTCGTCGGCCCGTGTCGCGGGGGGTGCCTGATTCTTAGCCATTGAACAAATCCCTTCACGTGGTTTATCGAGGTAGAACGCTAGGGCAGGCGCAGCGCAAGATGGTCCGGATGCCCAGTCAGCGGGATTTTTTGCGCGGATTGTTAGTGCGTTGCGGCCGTCACAGCCGAATCATGACCTGCATGTCAGCGCTTTTCGTACCTGATCCCGAGAGCAAGAATGATCGTGACGACACACATAGCCACGAGCATCGCGCAGACAGCACCGAGCGCGGCAACTGTCGGTGTCGACGTTCCGGGAACCACGAGAGATGCGAGCAGAACTGTCGTAATCGACGTTCCGACGGCCATCGCTGCAGTTCGCACAACCGACTGACTACCGACGGTCTCGCTGGTGCTGTGTTCGGGAACGAATTCCACGAGGAGATTCGACAACGCCGTGTACGCAAAGGCCGTTGCGATCGAGACGACCACGATCAGCATTGTCATTCCGACTACTGAACCGTGGAACACGAGAAAACCGGAACATGCCCCGAGGAACAACGCGGTTCCGATCAGCAACGCGGTGCGGGCGCCGACCGACGCTGCCAATTTTCCGGCGAGCGGTGTGAACAACATGCCGACCATCGCGCCGATGAACGACAGGAGACCGGCGGTGGTAGGTGAAAGCCCGAGCCCGAACGGTGAGGTTTTCGGAGATTGCATGATGATCGGAATGAGCATGGTGACCACACCGATGGGACCGAGCCCGAGAGCGATCGTGCTGAGCATGGTCAAAGCGATGTTGCGTTCAGCAAGCAAGCGCAAGTTGACAATTGGGGACGCGCAGTTCAACTCCCACCTCACCCACCAGGCAAAGATGACGGCGCCGACGAGCAAGAGGCTGAGTACCCGAAGATCGTCCCAGCCCCACGACTTTCCTTGCGTGAGCCCCAACAAGATTGACGCCACTGCGACGGCTAGCGCCACGGCTCCAGCGAAATCAACAGGCTGTCGATGGTAAGTCCGACGGCGCCACGGTAATACAACTTCAACCAGGATGATGCAGACGACGGCGTAGGCGGCAGTGACGACAAAGATGTACCGCCAATCGCCGAGGTCGATGATCACACCCGCAACGACCAGCGACGCCGCACCGGCGGCAATGGCAGATCCGGCGATCAGCGCAACAGCCATCGCAACCTTCTCCACGGGCAGATGCTCGCGGGCCAAACCGATGCACAGCGGCAGAATCGCCCCCGCGACGCCTTGGATGGCACGCCCGATAATGATGCCCTCGAGCGTTCCGACCGCCATGCTCACAATCGAGCCGACTGTGGCGAATGCCAGTACGACCATCAGCACGCGTTCGCGCCCGTACATATCTCCGAGCCTGCCGCATACTGCAGCAGAGGATGCCGCGACCAGCAGGAACGCGGTGACGGACCATCCCACAGCCGAAGCGTCGGCGTCGAAGATCTCGGCGAAAGTCGGCAGCGCCGCATACATCATCGAAGTCTCGAATGCGCTGATCACCTCGACCGTGATCAGCACGGTCAGTATGAGCCAAACCGGTCGGGACCGTTCGTATCGACGTTCGGCGTAGCCTGCCAGCGGCCTAGTTGGTCTCACCGTTGTCCGCATTCATGCTCCTCTTGGGTCGATATCGCTCGAAAACGGTAACAATGTGACTCTTGATACAACTTTTCCATTCCGATCAGTGAGACTGCCTCGAAGGTGTATACGTCTCGTGCGCGAACGTACCCATTCTGCAGCGGAACAACCGCTCGGATGTGTCGAAGAGTTCGGTCGGCGGCATTACCCGATCCCTTCGCGCTAGCACCGACCAGCACCGATGCTCACGCGTCGTAGGAGTCGTAGAGTCGCGGGCAGAGATCAAGGAGGCGATGACGTTGAGCGCACAGTTCGATGACGAGACGACGACCAATCCCGACAACGAGTCACAGTCGCATAATCCCGCTGACGAACATTCATCCGGCGAGGTAATCACGCCCACCAAACGTGACCGTGAACTGTCCGAATTGGTGGACGGTCTCGAAGAACGTATCGCCGCCGAGCGCGAGGCGGCGGCGGTGCCGGGCAATGCCGCCGAACGGAAACGCACGACACGGACCGATCCCGATGACAAGGCACCGGACTGACTCCGCCGCAACACATTCGCCCTGCGGGGAAATTGGGCAACGTTAACCCGGGAGGTGAGGTTTCACCGCCTGCCGTCGAGGGTGAACAAACGGAACACGGTCCGCATGCACAGAACGACGCCTACGAAGCCCAGTACCGCACTCACGAGTGCGTAGCCCGACAGCTGAGGTGTGAGTTGTGGTCCGCCAGGTACGAACAGCAGGATCGCCGCGACAATCAGCGCGGTAACTCCAGCCGCCATTCCCAGGGCGTCGTTCGCCGACCGTCGGAGCCATCGCCTGTCGTCGGGGTGTGCGACAGAACGGGTGCGGAGAGTGAAACTTCCCGACGCGAGGGAGGTTGCGATCTGGTCGAGCTGACCAGGAAGACGCCTGACCACCGCGGTTGTGACCGCCGTCGTCGACAGGATTGCCTGCGCGGCTGCAGTCGGGCTGGCGACCTGGGTCAACAGTCGGGGTACTTCGGCTCGAACAGCAGCGACGAGGTCGATCTGCGGATCCAGGAGCCGGAGGGCGCGCTCCAATGACGCGAGTGAACGGAATGCGGCGGCAACGTCTCCCGGCACTCCTATTCGATGATCTCGAAGCACGGTGAACATTCGCGCGAACGATGCCATGGAAACATTGGGTTGAACACTGAGCAGGGTGATCTCGCGGCCCACCTGGTGTCGCAGCGCTCCGCGTTCCACATCGGCCGGTACGTCGAATGCCATCAACATCGCGTCGACAGTTGCCACCGGATCACCTGCGAGGGCGGCGTTGAGGAGCACGGCGAACAAGATCCGTGTCTCGCCGTCCAGAACACCCACTGCGCCGAAGTCGAGGAGCCCGACCCGGCCGTCATCGAGGATCATGATGTTTCCGGGGTGCAGGTCCGCGTGGAACACCCCGTGGACAAAGATCCCGTCGAGTAGTGACGCAAGAAGTTCGTTGGCAATGCTGCTGCGGGTGTCGCGATCGAGGCCGGTGAGCGCGGCCTCACCGTCGGAAAGCGGTGTGCCGTGAAGACGTTCCATCACGAGCACCCGTCCGCTACTGAGGTCGAGGTAGACGTGCGGAACGACGATTTCCGGGCGGTTCGCCATGGTGGAGGCAATCGCGCCGGTATTCGCTGCCTCGGTACGGTAGTCGAGCTCTTCGAGCAGCGACGTGACGAGCCCGCCGGCGAGTCGGTGAACGCCGATATCGCGTGCCCAGGGAAAACGGGTCTCCGCGAGGGATGAAACGCGAAGGAAGATATCGCAATCCACGCTCACTTGTGCGCTCGCATCGGGGCGTTGAACCTTCACCACGACGTCGACGCCTTCAGTGGAGCGCGCGGAATGTACCTGTGCGACAGAGGCAGCGGCGAATGGTTCCACTTCGAACGACGCGAACACCGCTTCGGGGACGTCGCCGAGTTCCGATGCCAGCAGCCCTGCAATGCGGTCAGGATCGGCCGGCCGAGCCGAACTTTGGAGCGTCGAGAGAGCGCGAGCGAGCTCGGGTGGCACGAGGTCGTCTCGTGTGCCGAGGATCTGTCCCAACTTGACGAAAGTGACTCCGCATCGGTTGACGATCTCCACCAGCGCGTCCCCGAACTGAGGTGCGGACGGTCCGGCGCGGAGAGCCGACCCACCTCCCGCTCGCATGAAGATACCCACGATCTGGGCGTACCGCTTTGTTCGGCGCCACGATTTTCGGCTGCGCCGCAGTGCTTCTGGCACACCGGGTACGGACCCCGTAGGAATGACAACTTCAAGGAAGACCAACGCGGCCAGGCACGCCGCGAAAACCCAGAGCGCGGCGACTCCGAAGAAGGTGAGCGCAATTCCCTCGCTCACCAGTAGTTGACCGTCCGGGCTCGCAATTCCGTCGAGCGTTGCGACGTAGCTCGCCAGCGAAACACCCACCGAGAGCGCTATCACCGAGACCACCAGTGTTCGCGGCCACCCGACTTTCGCCCCCAGCGTTCGTCGCATGGCGACCGCGAGTGCTGCGGCAAGAATCGGCGTCGCGATAATCCAGACGATCAAGTCCATGGCGGTAGCGTAGAGGTTCACCACCTGCGTTTCATCCGGGAAAACCCCGAGTCCACCAAGTTCGAATTAAGGTGCCGGCGGCGTCGATTCCACCCGCGCCAATACCGGAAGGCTCGGGTACCGAATCGATCGGCCTCACTGCGACACGGGCACTTTAAGCTGATCTCGTGACGACACACTCCGGCTCCGCAATCGTTGACGAAACGCTCGGCACTTTTGTCCGCGGGCATCACATCTTGTCCGACGGCGTGCGATTGGACGACGACTACTTCAGTCTGACCCGCAACATCGACGGGCGGGACGTTGGATTCATCGCCCACTCCGTCGACTCCGACGCCGTACGCGGCATGCTCCCCCGCTTGCACCATGTCTTCGATCAACTCCAACGCCTCCATCGCCAGGCCGCCGAAGCGGTCGTCTACGAGTTCAGCGAGGACCCTACTTCCACGGAAGAACTCGACGACGCACTACGAGACCTGGCACTCGACGCAGTGGAGGTATTTCCCGACAACGAAGTCGTCCTTGATCTGGCAGATACGTGCGGTTCACACTTCATGGACGGATACTGGCCGGCGGTCCGATTCAACGGCGACGACAACGTCGTCAAGGTAACTGTCGAATCCTGAGGGCGACTCGGAACGTCGGAAAAAGTTGGCGTTCACTCGAAATAGGACGCATAGTCGCTGAAAGGAACCTGGCCGGTAGGGCTCGACGTTATCGCGTCGGCAACCGCCGAAGGAATGGGAGCCCACTGGGCAGGCATCGCAGCCGCCAGGGAGGGCTTCAATATGTAGAGCAGCGCAAAGTTCACTATCCAAAGCGGCGGCGCCATCGACATACCGACCTCTGAACTCGCACCTCCCTTGGTGTTGGTCACCAGTTGCGCTGTGCCCGACATCTGTTGCGATGCAAAGCCATAGACCGCTTGCACTGTGTACGCCGACTGATAGAGCGCAACCAGGGTTTGTGTTGCGCCGTTGTTCCTCATCCATGTGCCCACAAATCCGCCTGGAGCGATCAAGGAGTTCACCTGCCTCGTCGGCGCGTCCGCGTTGGCCGGACTCTCCAGCAGCCCAATGTAATTCACGTACAGCCCGTAGCTGGCCAGAACCGACGACGTGACGTTGCCGTCGTTTGTGGAATAGAGGGGACGCCCGTTTGTATTGGTGAGGATCCGGGCGCATTCGTCGATAATCTCGGCGGCCTCGCGACTGCCGCCGACCCCACCGCCCGTGACGAGGTCGCGATACTGCTGCTCCGACAACGCATCCTCGCTGTCGAGCCCGATCTGGGCGGCAATCTCGTCCGCC
The DNA here is from genome assembly GCF_003023755.1 of Rhodococcus sp. AD45-ID. NCBI lineage: Bacteria > Bacillati > Actinomycetota > Actinomycetes > Mycobacteriales > Nocardiaceae > Rhodococcus > Rhodococcus sp. AD45-ID. The sequence continues at coordinate 1,658,099 of NZ_PYHL01000001.1, forward strand.
GCTTGCTGACCGAGTGGCTGGTTGAGCTGATCCGGGCTGGTCATCTGCGGCGGTGCCAGGTGCTCGTAGCCAGGGGCCCCGGAAAACGGGATCGCGAACCCGGTGTCGACGGTTCCTGCGGCCGGTTCGCTGCTGGCAGTCTGGGGAACTGCCAGAGAAACGAGGCAGGCTCCGACCAGTGCCAGCACCGAGACGCCCTTGCGGCGGGCTCGCACTCCGCATCGATGTCCCGAACTCGTCAAACCTATGCCATACATGCGGCGACCTCCCAGAACACTGTCGGGCGATTCAACACGAGCGCGCATCTCAGTCAAACGCCGTAACTGACGCTGTGTCAAGGACCACGTCGTCAAGGAGCACGTCGACTCACGCAAGATGCGCGATCGCATAACCCGGACTGCCCGCTGTGCCGCCGTTCTCGGTGGGCGGTAGGTGACGGCACGCACTCCGTTCCCGCCATTCGTCCCATTTCTGGGATAGTCAATACACATTCGGCACAATGGGAACGAGGAATTTTGAGCATTATCGGGAGTATCCCGTCGAAACACGAACACAGAACGCATCGACGACGGCCACCAGTCGATCACCGCTTCCTCGGGTTCGACACACGCGTGTTTCCGCACGCAGTCGCAATTCTGGCCGTGTGGCTGCTGTGGGTTGTGATCGTTCCGGCCATCGATTCCGCTGTGTCGTCGGAAGATCCGACAGTTGCCGGCGACCGCCTGGCTGTGACCGAGTCGGTGTCGTTCACTGTGCCCGCGGGCTGGAATATCAATAGCGGCTTCCTCATCGACCAACGCAGTGCGTCCGGTTCCGTGCCGAGGGTGGAATTGACCGGTGGCAGCGTGAGTTTCGTCGTCGACGCTGACGACTTCACCGGCACCGCCGACGAACTTCTCTCACAGGTCGACGCCGTAAGTCTTGCGACAAACGGAAGCTCTGTACTCGCCATCTCCAGCCCACCGCAGCCAGTCACCACCGATGGTGGCTTGACCGGCGTCCAGATTCGCTTCGATACGCCCCGCGCCGCGGGTTCGATGGCGACTTTTGTCGTCGGTGACAAGGGAATTCGGGTGCAAGTGGTCGGTCCGCCCGACCAGATTGCAAGTCACAGTCAAGAAATCGCCGATATGATCGCGTCATTCGGCACCACTGAGGGAGATACCAAGTGAGCGCCGACCTGCTCGAGACACGCTCCCAAGCACTAGAGGCGACGGCGTGGGGCGAGAAGTTCCGGTTTATCCAGCCGCGCAACGTCGTGTTCTGGATATACCTGTGGATGTGCGGCGTCGGCGTGGTCAAAGCCTGGCAGATGTTCGCGCCCTATTCGGGATACTTCGGGCAAGCACTCCTTGTCGCCGGCGTCGTCTCCGTCATCAGTGCTGCGGTGTGGACATGGTGGTTCCGGCACATCGACCGGTACGAACGCCAACCCGTGGGATTGGTACTCACCGGCTTCGTCTGGGGAGCCTCCGCGGCGACGTTCACCATCGCGATCTCCGGTAACTCCGCACTCGGTTCGCTCTACTCGAAGCTGTTCGGACAGGTTTGGGCGGAGGATTGGCATGCCGGACTCTCGGCGCCGTTCGTGGAGGAAACCGCGAAAGGCATCGGCATTGTTGTCCTCCTCGCTCTTGCGCCGCGACTGGTCCGCACCGCAACCGACGGACTGCTACTCGGCGCGTTCATCGGCCTGGGATTTCAAACCAGCGAGGACTTCTTGTACTCGGTTGTCGGTGCGACGCAAGGTTTCGGCGCGCACCAGACCGACGGGCTGATCGGTTCCATTGCGCTTCGCGCATACTCCGACATCGTTTCGCATCCTCTCTTCACCGCACTGTTCTGTGCCGGAGTCATTTATCTGATCGGCACCCCGGCACAACCTCGCAGAATCAGACGCGGGTTGGCGTTGATCGTGGCCCCGATTCTGATTCACGGCGTATGGGACTCGATGCTGGCACTCGCCGGCGGCAACTCATCCATCGTGTTGGTCGTCATGGTCGGCGACATCATCTTCGCCTTGACGGCATTGTGGATCGCATTTGTCTGGGCGCACCCACGCGAGTCCCATTTCGTCCGTGATGTTCTCGCTCCGGAAATCGAATCCGGAGTGTTGACCGACGACGAAGTTACTGCTGCCGGTGGGTGGCGACAACAGCGCGCTTACGTCAGAGCTGCACAGACCCGTGCCGAGCGACGCCAACGACGTCATATCGTTCGCGCTGCATTGGATCTGTGTGGGGACCTCGCTGTCAGCAAGGGTCTCGACAGTCCCGAAGTTGTCGAAGCACGCAACGAGATCACTCGCCTCCGACACGGAATTGCCGCAGGCTCGCAGTCCTCGGTGGGGACTAGCTCCGCGTAAGAACGGCGGGTTGTGCCGCAACAATCTGGGCGCCTGATCGATCACATTGATCAGGCGCCCAGCTCTATCCGCAGGCAGGACCACTGATGTTCTCAATGATGTTCCCTACCAAGTGGATAGCTCCGACGTACACCGAACTCGGCGGCTCGGTAATACCTTGTCCATTCACCGGGACGTAGAAAGACAAATACTCGTCGAGATAGGCCATCGACTCCGACCCCGTCCCGGTCTCCGACATCGACCCCACAGTCGAGCGCTGCCTTGCTACTGTCCGGACCGCAACATCGAATTCGCTGACACGCGTGCATGTACTACCCGAGGTCGGCCGCAACACTAACCACACCAAGGAGACCCGATGACCGATATCACCGCGCTGGTCCACTCACTCCTCGAACGAGTGCAAATACTCGAAGACGAGATTGCGATCCAGAAACTCGTGACGGCATACGGTCCCGCCGTCGACGCCGGAGAGGCGGACAAGGTCGGTGCGATGTGGACTGAGGATGCGGTGTACGACATCGATATTCGTACCCTGAACGGTCGCGCCGAGATCGCCGAGATGGTCCGCACCACACCCCACCAGGACTACATCAACACCGGTTGCGGCCATATTCTCGCCCCGCTCAACATCGTCGTCGACGGAGACAAGGCTACTGCGACGGGCCATTCCCAATTGCTACGGCGCAACGAAGGCGAGGATTCCTTCCGCGTGTGGCGTGTCGCGGCGAACCGGTTCGATCTCGTCAAGACGGAGGGCGAGTGGAAGATCAAGCAGCGCACGACCCGGCTACTCGACGGAAGTTCTCCCGCGCGCGACCTGCTTGCCCGAGCCGGCAACTGATCAAAATTCTCGGCTGTCAAAGATAGCGTCGCCACAATGACTGGCACCGCGCTGAGCGGGCGCGTGAAAAGCCTGTCGACGGGTAATGTCCATGCGATGGCTACAGATCCGGCAAGGTCATGGTGGGAGCGATGCAACGACGGCGTCCGCAGCATGCACGAAACCGGCTGGGGCGAGAACACTTCGGTGCTCTCGCGAGAGATCTGCGAACTACTCGACGATGTCGACGAGCAATTCGCCCTCACCGGCGCACACACTCCTGAGTGGCCGAACCCGTACAAGGATGGTCCCGATCGGGCCGAGGCAGACTACGAGCGTTCCACCAACCCGGAGAAGTACCTGATCGTGGTCGCGAGAGTGCAGGCGTGGACAACGGTTCTCCTCGACCGGGGCTGGGCGCGAGAAGCATCACCTGTGCAGTGGGCGCTTCGCCCTTTCGATTCCGGCGGAGCCGACACCGTTCTCGAACCTACCGCCGACGGCGCCGTCCCACTGATTTTGACTACGCACACTCCGGTGGACTCCAACCATCCGTTCAACATCTCGATCAGCGCAGGCGATCCGGCGGTGTGCTTGGCATCGATTCCCGACTGTGCCTGCGACGGGTGTGACAGCGGGTCCGCCACACTGCTCGAGGAAATCGACACATGGGTGCTGTCTGTCGTCGACGGCTCGCTCCACGTCGACGTTGCCGGTAATTACTCCTCAGTTCGCACATCCTTTGGTACCCGAGGCAGCACGGTCCAGAATCTCGACGAACCTACAGAATTCACAGCCGCACCGTGGCCCGCGAACTGGACGGCACGCCCGCTGGCGTCCCAGATCAGGACTGCGCACCCCGAACCCCCATTCCCGCGAACGGTGTTCGGAACTGCTGCCCGGGAGGGCTTCCGTCGACTCTTACGCAAGCCTGGCGTTGCGGGTGCATCGCAAACCTACTGGCGCACAGACGAATAGAAACGGAAGATGACCCACCTCGAGTTCGTGGCTCTGGCCCCGGCCCGAATCAGGGTTATTGCATGCGCCCGGATATCGAACACTTCGGCCAGTCCACAGAAGCATGGTCCAATCGCGAACTTCACGCGCGCCTGGGAAGCCTGCGCGGCGCAGGTTTCATCGTCAGCCGAGAAAGCGAAACCAGCATCCCTAGTGGCTTGACCAATTCTCATGCAGCCCAGCATGAATCGCGGCTGACGAAGATCCGTCTCGCTCCACGCGACTCACGGCGGGCAGGCTGTTCAAGTAACGGGAGATTACAAGCCCTGTTCACGTCGGGGTGATGGTGGTGTAGTGGATAGGTGGGGGAACCCGACATGAGGAGCAGACAATGGCCAAGGCATTCAGGGGCGTGGTCAACCTCGACATACGAGACTCCGTCCCGGACTGGGGCCCGTACGAGCAGCCTAAAGCACCGCCAGGCTCACCGAACGTGCTGTACATCGTCCTCGACGACGTCGGATTCGGCGCGCTCGGCTGTTACGGAGGCCCGATTGAGACGCCGAAGATCGACAAGATCGCAGCACGCGGACTGCGCTACGGGCAGTGGCACACCACAGCCCTGTGCTCGCCGACTCGGTCCTGCCTACTGACGGGCCGTAATCACACAACCAACGGGATGGCCTGCATCAGTGAAGCGGCCATCGGATTTCCGAGCGCAAACGGGCACATTCCACCGCAGTGCGCCACCCTCGCCGAGGTCCTCGTCGAGCAGGGTTTCAGCACTGCAATGGTAGGCAAGTGGCACCTGTGCGCCGAGGACGAGATGAATCTCGCTTCCACCAAACATAATTGGCCGATCGGCCGCGGCTTCGACCGCTTCTACGGCTTCCTCGGCGCCGAGACCAACCAGTGGTATCCCGACCTGATCCACGACAACCACCCCGTCCAGCAACCGGCCACACCGGAGGAGGGCTACCACTTCAGCGTCGACATCACCGACAAAGCTATTCAGTACTTCGACGACGTCAAGGCAATCGCTCCCGAACGGCCGGTTTTCCTCTACTACGCCCCGGGGTGCGCGCACGCCCCGCACCAAGTACCGCGTGAGTGGGCCGACCGCTATCGGGGCCGGTTCGACGACGGCTACGAGGCGATGCGCGAGCAGATCCTGGCCCGGCAGAAGGAAATGGGCCTTGTCCCCGCCGACACCGAGCTACCGCCCCTCAATCCGATCGGCACTCCCGACTCGCGCACCGGCCCAGACGGACAGCCATTCCCACCACTGGATTTCACACGCCCCTGGGATACCCTCTCCGCCGACGAGAAGCGACTGTTCGCCCGGATGGCAGAGGTATATGCGGGTTTCTTGTCCCACTGCGACAACCAGATCGGCCGACTACTGGACTACCTCGAACAGGTCGAGCAACTCGACAACACCATCATCATGCTGGTCTCCGACAACGGCGCCAGTGGCGAGGGGGGTCCGAACGGCTCGGTAAACGAGAACAAAATCGCTAATGGCGTGCCGGACGATCTTGCTGAAAACCTCTCCATGCTGGACGAACTCGGGAGTACCAAGACCTACAACCACTACCCGAACGGGTGGGCGATGGGCTTCAATGCCCCGTTCAAGATGTGGAAGCGATACTCGTTCAACGGCGGAACCTGCGACCCGTGCATCATCTCGTGGCCGGCCGGGATTGCCGCCCGAGGGGAAACCCGTGATCAGTACCACCACGCCATCGATCTGGTTCCGACCGTGTTGGACTGCCTCGGACTCGAACTGCCCGACGCCGTGAAGGGTTACACCCAGCATCCGTTGCAGGGCGTGAGCATGCGCTACAGCTTCGACGCTGCCACCATCCCGACAGCCAAACACACTCAATTCTACTCGATGCTCGGCACCCGAGGCATCTGGCACGACGGCTGGAAGGCCGTCACCACCCACCCGGCGATCAGTGGCTGGGGCCGGTTCCCCGAGGACACTTGGGAGCTCTACCACACCCAGATCGACAGATCCGAGCTGCACGACCTCGCCGCCGAGGAGCCCGGGAGGCTCGCCGAGCTGGTGGGCCTGTGGTTCCACGAAGCCGGCGCCAACCAGGCATTTCCGCTCGACGACCGCTCGGCTGTCGAGATCCTCACCACCCCTCGCCCGCAGCTTGCGGCTCCGCGTAACCGCTACATCTACCGGGCGGGTGGCGCCGAGGTCCCCGAGTCCGTTGCCGTCAACATTCGCAATCGCTCCTACTCGATCGGCGCGTTGGTCGATCTCCCGAACCCAGGGGCATCCGGGGTGCTCTTCTCGCACGGCAGCCGCTTCGGCGGCCACTCCCTCTATGTCAAGGACAACCGCCTGCACTACGTCTACAACTTCCTCGGCAGCGAACAGCAGCGGATTGTCGCCGGCGAGGATCTGCCGACCGGCGAGAACCTGATCCTGGCCGCCACCTTCGACAAAGACGGTGAGGATCCGCCCGGCACGGCCCACGGCACCCTCGGCCTGTTCTACGGTGACCGGAAGGTCGGCGAGGGCCGAATCCGAACTCAGCCAGGCAAGTTCAGCATCGCAGGCGAAGGTCTCAGTGCCGGCCGCGCCATCGGGGAACCCGTCACCGACGACTACCCGGGCACCGCACCGTGGGCGTTCACCGGCGGCTCCCTGAACCGGATCGTCGTAGACGTCAGTGGAGAACCCTACGTCGACCTCGAACGCGAAGCCGCGGCCATGCTTTCCCGCGAATAGCAGGACCATCGTGTGGTGGCAACATCGAGGAGGAATCAGGTTATGCCCGAACACGTTCGATCCGATCTGGACACCGGCGGACAGATCGGTGATCCGCTCCCCAGCTGGCACGAGGGTCCGAGTAAGCAAGCAATCCTGGAGTTCGTCGGGCGGGTGACGGATCCCGGAGGTCCGGGGGCCGTCCCCGCCGAAGAGCGAATCGCGGTGTTCGACAACGACGGAACGCTGTGGTGTGAGAAACCGATGCCCATTCAGCTCGACTTCATCCTGCGCCGCCTCGTGGTCATGACTGAGGTGGATCCCGCTCTGGGCACCCGCCAACCGTGGCTCGCCGCCGTCACCCGCGACTACGGCTGGTTCAGCAGTGTCATCACCGGTCACTACCACGGCGACAACAGTGGGGTGAAGGTGTTCGCCAAAGGGGTGCTGATGGCGTACACCGACATCACCGTGGAAGAATTCGAGAAGCTGGCTGACCAATTCTTGCGCACGACAGACCATCCCACCCTAGGACGTACCTATCTGACGTGTGGCTACGTGCCGATGATCGAGTTGCTCCGGTACCTCGAGACGAACGAGTTCCACAACTACATCGTCTCCGGTGGTGGGCGTGACTTCATGCGGCCGATCAGCCTGGACGTGTACGGGGTGCCCCGTCAGCGAGTCATCGGTAGCAGCGCGTCGCTGGTATGGAAGGCCGACGGCCGCGGCGGCACGCTCGTCCATAAACCCGCATTGGACGTATTGGTCGACGGCCCCGAGAAGCCGGTCCGAATCTGGAGCCGTATCGGGAGACGGCCGCTCCTCGCCGCGGGGAACAGCAACGGCGATATCCCGATGTTGCAGTTCTCGGAGCGAGCGGACCTCCCATCGTTGCAAATACTTGTACAGCACGATGATTCACGTCGCGAGTTCGCATATCGGGAGGGCGCCGAGCAGGCATTCGATCTCGCGGATGCCCGGGGTTGGACCATAGCGAGCATCGAGAACGACTGGAGTGCCGTGTTCCCGAGCTGACCGTAGGGCGCTCAACGGCATAGTTCAGTAGTCGATATCGCCGTTGCGGTTGAAGAACTTTCCGGTGGGTCCACCGGTGCCTAGTTGGGCCAACATCACCGTCGCATCAGTGCCTTCGGTGATGGTCTGGTGTCCACGGTGGCCGTTGAAGTCGGTACTGGTGTAGCCCGGATCGCTGGCATTGATCCGAAATTCCGGCAGGTTCTTCGCGTATTGGAGAGTCAAAGCGATCACAGCCGCCTTCGAGCTCGCGTACGGCACGGCCCGCACAAAGTGCTCATCGGTACCGGGGGTGGCCAGCGAGCGGGCGAAGCCGACTCCGGATGCGACATTGACGATCACCGGATTCGACGAGCGTCGCAACAACGGAAGCGCGGCCTGCGTAAGACGCACGACACCAAGGACATTCGTGTCGAATACTTCCTGCATGGCGTCGACGTCGAGGTCGTCGACGCTGAAAGACCTGCCGAGGACGCCAGCGTTGTTTACCAGAACGTCGAGCTCGGGCAGCTGCGCGAGCGCCGCATCGATGCTGCGCTGATCCGTGACGTCGAGTTGGACGGGGTGAGCGCCGAGGTTCTGCACCTCGGCAGCTGAAGCCAGGTCCCGCATCCCGGCATAGACGGTGTGGCCGGCGTCGATGAGCCGTCGCGCGGTCTCCAGTCCGAGGCTGCGGTTGGCTCCTGAAATAAGTGTCGTAGTCATGTCCACAACGCTCGCTCAACTTCGGTGCGCGCACCAGGCACCGATCGACGGTGGGACCAGCAGTACTACCCACTGCGCGCCCACAGCGAGCAGGATGAGGGCATGGACGAGTTCGCAAGTGTGCTGCGCGCCTGGCGTGACCGTGTGCAGCCTGAGCACGTCGGTCTGCCACCAGGTACAGGTCGGCGTGCCCGAGGGCTTCGCCGGGAAGAGCTCGCGATGCTCGCCGGAGTCAGCGTCGACTACATCGTGCGCCTCGAGCAAGGCCGGGCAACCAATCCCTCGGCGCAACTGCTCGGCGCGCTCGCGCGGGCATTGCGCCTGACCGACGAAGAGCGCGACCACCTGTATCGAGTCGCCGGAGTCGCTACTCCGACGCCTGCCTCATTGCCGCGCCACGTGGGTCCGAGCGTCCAGCGGATCGTGGACCGTCTCGGCGACGTGCCGGTCGGCGTCTTCAGCGCCGCGCATGACCTCCTGTTGTGGAATCCGCTCTGGGCAGCACTGCTCGGCGATCCCTCACTGTTGGCCGGGTTTCAGCACAATCTTGTCTGGCGGGTTTTCACCGAGGAGAACACACGTGTCACTCATACCGCCGTCGGAGAAGACGAATTCAGAGCGGATCTGGTCGCGGACTTGAGATCCGCAGTGGGGCGCTATCCCGACGACGCACCGCTCAGGGACCTCGTCGACCGCCTCCTTTCCGAATCCGACGAGTTTGCAGCGCATTGGGAGCAAGCACACGTAGCCCTGCACCGGTCCAGCCGAAAGACAGTGCATACCCGCACTGTTGGCGACATCACCGTTGACTGCGATGTTCTCAGCGCGCCCGGTAGCGGCGACCTGCGGATCGTCGTCTACACAGTCGCGCCCGGATCCGCCGACGCAGCCAAGCTTGATCTGCTTCGTGTCGCCGGATTGCAGGACCTGACGCATCACTGACGAACACGGCGACACACTCATACGTAGGACAGCACATTACCCCTGAGGTAATCGACGCGGCGCCGTTGCTCCTGCAACACTCGATTCCAGAGCGAACCCAGCTGAACGTTACTGAGAGACAAACGATTAGTTATACACGCGCTCCTCCGAGAGGCAGGAACCAGACATGACTGAAAGCTACGTAGTTGGCATCCTCAACAACGTCGCCATGGGAGACGACATCACCGAATACCTCCAACGCATCGACAGCACCCTCACACCGTTCGAGGGCCGCTTCATCATCCACGGAGGCTTGCCTGACGTCCGCGAGGGACAGTGGTCAGGCGATCTCATCATCCTCCGATTCCCCACGTCCGCTGCGGCCCAACACTGGTATACATCGGACGCCTACCAAGCTATCGCTCCGCTTCGAATCAATAACTCGACTGGCACCGTGGCCTTTTTCGAAGGCGTAAACCAAAACCACCGAGCAACCGACATCCTGATCTGACCGAATCTCAAACCTATTCCCCTGCAGACTTACTCGAGTTCCCCGAGCCGCACTCGATGCAAATCGAATGTGCCCGATATGCCTATTGATTCGAATAGACGTTCGAGTATAATTGGGTCAAGGGCGGGGAGGCCTTGATGACTACGGTGAACGATTTTGTTTCGGTGGAGGATGTTGTAGCCGGTTCCGCGACGGGTGTGCGTGGCAGGTTGTGGCGATTGCGACCGGCCGAGGTTCGCGACGTTGCTGTTTCCGTTTCTGCGGAAATTCTTCGACTGGAGGCGATTCGGGTTGCCGCAGTGGATGAGTTGGCGCTCAATCCGGACGAGCAGGTGCTCTGCTACCGCGGTGTGGGGCGGTGGTTGGCGGCGAACACGATGCTGCAGAACGCGGCCGGTAACAAGATCGCTGCCCTCGGTGCCGCGTTGCGGGCGTTCCCGGATATTGCTGCGCAGTTCGAGGCCGGTGATCTCTCGCTCGATCATGCGGCAATAATCGTCGCGTTCTGTGAATCTCCACCAAAAGGTATGCCGGACAGGGCGTTACCGTCCTGTATGAAGACTCTTCTCGCCGCGGCATCCGGTGTGGAAGCGACCACCATCAAACTCCGCTACGCGATTGCGGTTCTCGAGCGGATTTTCGAATCCGACGACACCCCACCCGGTGAGGACGACGACCTCAACGTCTTGCGGATTTCGCCGACGCTTAACGGACGGGTCGCGATCAAGGGTGATTTCGACGCGTTGACCGGCGAAATGCTGTTGTCGGCTCTCTCGGGTTTGTCGATGCCGAAACCAGCAGCGGACGGAACCCCGGATCAGCGATCGGCAGCCAAACGCACCGCGGATGCCTTCACGGAACTGATCCGCCGGTATCTCGACAATGCCATGACCGGTGTTGATGGTGGTCAGCGTCCGCATGTGAACGTGCACATCACTGCGAAAGATCTTGCCGAGCATCGGGAATGCGCGACCATGCGCAGCAATACCGCATCGGATGATGGCGAGTTCTATGGCAGTGCGTTCGATGATGACGAGCCTGATGTCGAGGATCTTGATGTGGGGTACATGCCGTGGATGGGGCCGCTCAGTGTGAGCCTGACCCGGATGCTCGCCTGCGATTGCATGCTCTCCACCGTCCTGATGGACGGCAACGGCGCACCGCTCGATGCGACCCCGCACAAACGGTTAGTCACACCCGAGCAACGGACTGCGCTGATCGCCCGGGACAAAGGCTGCGCCTTCCCCAACTGCGACGCCGTACCGGCTTGGTGCGACGCCCACCACATAAAACCGTGGTCGGTCGGTGGCCTGACGGTGATGGACAACCTCACCCTCCTCTGCCGTAGCCACCACCGATTGATCCACAGCACCAGCGGGTTCCGCGGCATCTGGGAAATCAAAATGGGCGACGATCACAAACCGTGGTTCATCCCACCAGCTGCGATTGACCCAAAACAACGACGCCGCCGCTCCACCACCCGCCAAGGCCCAGTGCATCGAGACTAAATCCGGCTCTGCCGGAACTGCATACCGTGTGAGAGCTTCGCATCACCAGCCAGACGATGCGAAGCCCACACGCATGTCCCGCCCCTATGATCATCGCTAGCGCATTCGCAGCAGGAGTGTCAAAGCCGACCGCGCCGCTTGCGCTCGTGACAATACAATCGTCATGCTCCGAGCTGTATCGAAATTCCGGTGCACGCCATCGGTCATCGGGCTATGGCCAAGGGTGCGCCGAGGACTTTGTGAATCAGGCGTTGGCGTTCACGGCGTAGGCGGGTGTCGAGTGCGGTAGCAGGTTCGTGTAGGTCGATGTCCTCGACGGTGATCACTTTCGTGTCGTCGAGGACTTGTTCGAGAGTCATGACCCGATCGCGCAGGATCCATAGTTCTTCGGTGAGGGCGGTGACCATACGGGCGAGTTCGTCATTGGTGGTGTTGTGAAGGTAGGACGGGCTGGCCATGGGAAAGTCCTTCTTTAGGAGTGGTTCTCGGAAGAGGAATGCTCAGGCCGGTTTGACCCCGCGGGTGACCCATGGGTAGTTGCCGGGGCCGACGCCGAACTCTTCGACGTCGACGAAACCGGCGTCGCGCAGCAACTGAGCCCGATCCTGCAGGAGTGCACCGCGCCAGAACGGCTCGTCTCGGTTTTCGGTTTCCCAATCCAGGACCACGCACCGGAACAACGAATCCTGGTAGCGGTAGGGGGCGACATCGGCGATGAGAATTTCCCCGCCTGCCTTGGTGACTCGGAACGATTCTGCGAGGATGTCCTTCGCGGCGGGTACCGGTACCTCGTGCAGCAGGATGAACGCCGTGGTCAGGTCGAAGGTGTTGTCCTCGTACGGGGTGGCCTCGCACGCTGCTTGCCGCAGGTCCCATTCGAAGCCGTTGCGGGCAGCGATCAACTTCGCGTGCTCGAGTTCGGTGCGGCCGAGGTCGACACCGGAGATCTTTGCGTCCGGGTAGGCATTTTGGATGGCGCAGGCGTAGCGTCCGGTGCCGATTCCCATTTCCAGGATGCGATCGTAGTGCTCAGCGCGGCCCTGCTGAGCTGCGGTGAACCGCTGATCGGCGAACGACTCGCCCGGCTTGACCGCACCGATACCACCGGTGGCGAAGAGCAGGTCGTACACGTAGTCGTGGATCATGAAGCCCATGCGCTCGTGGCCTTCCCAGCCGCCGGGCGCGAGGTGGAACTCGGTCTCGCTCCAGTACTTTGGTGGCACGAGCCTGGGATCGAACACGATCGTTCCACCCTTGTCCGCGTTCGCGGCGTATTCGGCTTCGACGATGTCACAGCCGTCGTCGTACGCTTCTCGAGCGGCGAGGAACTGTCGTTCGCCGGAGAACCGGGTGTAGAAGCGGTCCCAGGTGTAGTTCTGCGACTGCTCGAGCAGTGCGGCGGCGGCGCGTATCCGTTGCTGTTCACCGCCAGGGAGTTCGACGCCGTCGAGGAGGACGTCGAGGTCGTGCGCCGCTTTGGCTTGCAGTTCCTTCCCGCTCCACGCGGCGAGGTCGGCAAGGAAGTTGAAATTGGCGCGGCCACGTTGTTTGAGTCCTGTTGCCATCGGCTCAGACCTTCCCTTCGAAATATGTTGTGGGCAATAGTCGAACGGTGGTGGGATTACCCGCGCAGTTGGTTCATCAACTCGGTCAGGCTGCCACCATGCGCAAGCGCGATGGCCTGCTCCGCGATGATCGAGGCCTGCTCCGCGCCGAGCTTGGAATCGGCGTTGAGCTTGAATTTGGTGACGAGTTCCTCTGCGGAGAGTGGGTTTCCGGGACCACCACGATTGAAGTCCACTCGGACTTCGTGACGGCTTCCATCCGTGGTGACCACGCGCAGCACAGCCGGAAACTGGTAAGGGTAGATTTTGTTGCAGCGCTCGTCCTCGACGCAGGTGACCTTGGCTGCAAGCGCCAGTCGCTGCTCGTCTTGTGCCGCTTCATCAGTGAAATCGTGGTGGCCGACTCCCAGACCGCTACCGCCCGACAGTGCTGCCGCGACGGTGTACGGCCCGCTGAAGGCGGCGTGGTAACCCGACCTGGGACGGGCCTTCTCCTCGACCGGCTGCGCGATCGTGCGCAGGATGGGACCGGAGACACCGAGTTCGATCGACTCTATCTGCTCAGGCAACACTCCCTGTGCGCGAATTTCGAGAGCGGCATCAATACCTGCGTGCGTGAAGTGGTTGCACGGGTACGGCTTGAAGAAAACACCGGGCAATTCCCAATGCTCACCAAGACGATCGATTACCGCAGCGACATTCGATCGCTCGCCGCAGTAGGCGTAAAGGAATCCGAAGCGACCTTCGATCACCGTTGGCGGCCCCGTCAGTCCATTCTTGGCCAATTCTGCAGCGCTCACACCCGAGTGCGCCGCCCACCCACAGTGTGCGCGCTTGACAGTGCCACCAGTCCTGTTGGCTTCGATGAGGCCGGCGCCCATGCTGGCGGCGATGCCCGCCGCATGGGCGATCTGATCGGCAGTAAGACGGTAAACCATGGCGGCTGCAACTGCCGCACCAACGGCGCCACAGATCGAGGTGGCGTGCAGGCCACGCTCGAAGAACTCGGAGTTGCCCAATTCCTCGTCATATCCGCCCATTCCGAGACGAACAGCCACCTCGATACCGACACCGGAGGCGTCGAGCATCGCTTCGGCAGAGGCGCCGATCGCTTCCGCGACGGCGAGCGCTGCGGGAATGACCGAGGCCGAAGGATGCAGGACGGAGGGGAGATGTGTGTCGTCCGAGTCCATCGAGTGTGCCAACGTGCCGTTGACCAAAGCTGCTGCTGCGGCTGGGAATTTGGCGCCGGTACCGATGCCGGTCGCGAACTCGTGGCCGCCCCAGTTCTTGACGACGGCTGTCACGGCCTTGGCCGGTGTTTCGTCACGAGCGGCGACGCTGTTGCCGAGCAAATCCAGCACGCGCCGGGCTACATCTTCACGCAGGTCTTTCGACAATCCGGACTCGGACACGCCGAACGCCAAGGCCGCCAGCTGCTGGACAACGGTCAACTCCGTGTCGATCGCGATGCTCATGCGCTCAGGACCGCGACGGGACGGACCGGGGAGCCGGTACCGCCGACAATACGCAGCGGCGCCATCACGAAGGTGAACTCCGTCAGACCGTGTTCGGACGCATCTTCCATGTTGAGGTGCTCGATGATATGAATACCATTTACCACCAGAAGGATTCGGTGCACGGGAAGAACGCTGTGCCCCGAGCCGGCCGGAATATGCTCATATGCAGTGGTATCGGAACCGGTGGCTACGATGCCGAAGCTTGCCAACCACTGCGCGGCTTCGACATTGGGTCCCGGCACACCGTCGGTCTGCCCGAGATAGACGTCCTGGTCTCCGAAGTGCCGTGCCCAACCGCTGCGCACCAGCACCACGTCGCCCTTCTGCGGAACCACACCGGCTGCCTCAGCAGCGCCCTCGAGGTCCTCCGCCGTGATCGCATATCCGGCAGGCAGAGTATCGACGCCATGCAACTTTGCTACATCGAGAAGCAGGCCGCGCGTCATCATGAACGGAATCTGCTCGGCGCCTTTGTCTTTGAAACGTCCACCGGCCTGAGCCTCGAACGCGTCGACGTCTCCGTTGAGCTTTCCGCAGTCGCTGACATGCGAAAGCGCATCGACATGGGTACCGACGTGGCCGCCGGTCACAATGATTTCATTAGCAGCGGAACCCCCATCTGGGCGAACCATGTCGCCGTGACGACGAATCAGCGTCATCCGGAAGCCCGGATGATTCGGAGAGCACGGCATCCCGGTGAAATAGGGGTGTCCCAACTCGATGGAACGCACGCCGGTGGAAACCACCCTGAGCAACGGATCTGTGGTGGTGGGTGCTGTCATGACAACTCCTGAGAGATTCTGGGAGGAAATGTGATTCGCCGAGTCTGAATGTCGACTCGGCCGGTGACAAGGTCAGGATGAGACGTGATCGGGCCGGGCGAGCGAGAGAACGACGCGCGCTTGTTCAACGACGGCAGGATCGATAAATCGACCATTTGTGTCAAGCAAGGCGGACGAACCGTCCTCGGCGGCCTGCTGTGCTGCATCGACGATGGCCTGCGCGGCGGCAACCTCGGCGTCGGTAGGGGTGAAAACATCGTTGACGATCGGGATCTGAGTGGGATGAATAACGGTGCGGCCGTGAAAACCACACTCCCGTGAGCGAATACTCGATGCGCGAAGTCCATCCAGATCTCGCACGTGCGTCCACACGCTTTGGGCAGGTGAGGGTAATCCCGCTGCGCGCGCGGCAGTTACGAGCCAACCCCTCGCCCAGTCCAAGCCGCCGGGGCCGACGCGAAGATCCGCCGACAGATCGGCTTCGCCGAGACTGATTCCCACGACGGAAGGATGAGCACGGGCAAGCACCGGCGCTTCGAGCAGTCCGAGTGCTGTCTCGAGAATCAATTGAATCGGGAGCCGAGACGCTTCCGCGATTGCGCGCACCGACTCTACCGATTCCGCTTTGGGCACACGCAGCCCGGCAATTGCAGAACCAGCTAGAGCGGCGACGTCGTCATCATGCCACGGACTTCCCGCTTGGTTGATCCGGACCCAAATCTCCGGCGCATCAACAGCATTCCCACGGTCTTTCGCGATCGTGACTGCATTGACTCTGGCCTGGTCCTTCGACTCGGCCGGGACTGCATCCTCGAGGTCGATGATCACGGCGTCGGCACCGCTGCCGAGCGCCTTCGGTATCAATCCCGCCTTATGCCCGGGGACATACAGCCAGGAACGTGCGGGTGCTCTCATAGTTACTTTCTCGCGATCGGGTCAGGGAGACCACCTCGCCATCCGAGTGCGCGGGAAACGCGGTCGGATGCCGCGATGATCATGTCCCGGTGGGACTGGCGGAATTCCTCGGTCATTCTCAGCGCCGGGCCGCAGACCGAGAGCGCGCCGACAACTCGTCCGTCCAGGTCGAAAACCGGGGCTGCCATCGACGCGGCATCTTCCTGTCGCTCGCCGGTCGACTGCGAGTATCCGAAGC
Source organism: Rhodococcus sp. AD45-ID (assembly GCF_003023755.1). Classification (NCBI taxonomy): domain Bacteria; kingdom Bacillati; phylum Actinomycetota; class Actinomycetes; order Mycobacteriales; family Nocardiaceae; genus Rhodococcus; species Rhodococcus sp. AD45-ID. The sequence continues at coordinate 1,674,672 of NZ_PYHL01000001.1, forward strand.
GTTGTATCTGTGTCAATACGTCACCGAGAACGGCCGGGTCGGTAATCGTCTGCGAGGTCAGTGCCGAAAGTTCCTGTGCAAGAACTTCTTCGATCTGTTCGGGCGGCAAGAAGGCGAGGATACAACGTCCTGAGCTACCACTGTGAAGCGGGAAGCGGCGCCCCAGTTCCACCGACATCTTGATATCACGCTGACTTTCGATCTGGTCGAGGTATACGCGTCCACCCCCGACCAGCGCTGACAGTGTCGCCGTTTCATCGGTGAGTCGCGCAATGTCCTCGAGCACCGGACGCGCCACTTCGCGTAGCGGCGAGGTGCGAAGTGCACGAGCTCCTAGGGCGGCGGCGGCCGGCCCCAGCGAATAGCCACGGTCAGCGCCACCGGCGACAAGTAGGCCCCGGTCGACAAAACTGGTGAGCACACGATGCACCACCGCCTTCGACAAATCCAAATCGCGAGCGATCTTGGAAACGCCAAGGGTTTCTTCGCCATCGACGAAGAGCAAGAGAATGTCGGCGGCTCGATCCGCCGAGGTAGTGCCCTGGGTAACCACTGGGCTGCCGCCTTTCAACTGTGCTCGACCGATTGTGCACTTCAATGTATAGCACCGTTTCCATCAGCGGAACACTGACACGCTCGGATGTCGATCCGCTCGATCGCATCGCTAACCCGCACGTAACATTCGTTTTGTAAGATCAACGTTGACCTGCAGTGAAGTACTGTGAAAGAGTCTGAACATCGATTCCGCGGTATCGTTTCTCCCAGCGGAACATCTGATTGAGGCGAAGGTTCAACGCTTTCACGGCACGTCTACGCTGCGCCGCATGCAGCACGGTAAAAGGAGGCATGGTCCCGCCATGAACGCACCAGCATCGAATTCCGAAGGGCCCGATCTCGTCGTAGCGGGCGCCGGCGGTGGACTGGCCGCAGCACTCCGGGCCGCCCAACTCGGACTCGACGTTCTTGTCGTAGAAGCCAGCGAACATTTCCGTCGCGGTAACAACACATCGATGTCCACAGCGATGATCCCCGGGGCCGGATCACGCTGGCAGGCAACCGAGGGCATAGACGATTCCCCAGAGCAGTTCGTTGCCGACATCATGCGGAAGACAAAAGGCTCCGCAGATGCACGCTTGACCAAAGCCATGGCCGAAGTCAGCGCCCCGTTGGTGGAATGGATGGCCGACCACCTGGCCATTCCGCTGACCCTGGTCACCGACTTCTCTTACCCCGGCCACTCGGCATTTCGCTGCCACACCGTCGAAGGCCGTCACGGCTCGATCCTCCTGGATCATCTTGCACAGGCGGTCTCGACGAACGACAAGATCGACCTCCTCGCTCCTGCCAGGTTGACTGAAGTCCTGCTCGACGACGATCAAGCTGTGCGCGCAGTGGTCATACAGATGCCCGACGGAAGCACCGAGGAAATCACTACTCGTGCAGTAGTTCTGGCGACAAACGGCTATGGCGGAAGCCCCGAACTTGTTCGTGAACTGATTCCCGAGATCGCCGACGCCCGATACCACGGCAGTGAAACCTCGCTCGGTGACGCGCTGCGGATCGGAGCTGAACTCGGCGCGGACTCTGCATTCCTCGATGCATACCAAGGACACGCGGCACTGTCGAAGAAGGCGACCACCCTGGTCGGATGGGCCACGATCATGCACGGCGGTATCGTTCTCGGACAGGACGGTCGACGCTTCGGCGACGAAACCACCGGATACTCCGAATACGCCGCCACATTGGCTGCGCAACCCGGTTCCGAAGGTTGGATCGTCATCGACCAGGCCATCTTCGACAAGTGTTTGGCCTTCACCGACTTTCAGCAGACAGTCGACTCCGGAGCAATCGTCTGGGCAGACACCGCCGACGATCTGGCGCAGGTCACCGGACTCCCTGTCGAAGCCGTCACACTGGAACTTTCTGATATCGAGGCCATCTCGCGCGGTGAGTCCATTGATTCGCACGGCCGAACCTACTTCGCCAATCCACTTGTCGCGCCGTATGCGGCAGTCAAGATTGTCCCCGCACTGTTCCACACCCAGGGCGGACTGGTCGTCGACGAGCACGCCCGCGTACTACGCCCCAACGGCTCCCCCATCACCGGTCTCTACGCCTCAGGTGGCGCGGCAATGGGCATTTCCGGACACGGCGCCTCCGGATACCTGGCGGGCAACGGCTTGCTGCCCGCGTTGGGCCTGGCCTACCTAGCCGCCAATAACATTGCGGCACAAAACCGCTAACTCCACTAAACCTCAATCACCTGAACTGCTCCGGCGGCCGAAACCGGCCGACGACGAAAGGATCCTCATGACGAGCATCTCGCTCCTGATCAAGAACGCTCTGGTCGTGCGCCCGGGCGCCGACGCCCCCGAGAACGGCGAACTGCTCGACATCGCCATCGTCGATGGCAAAATCACCCGCCTCGAAGCAGACATCGCGGTTGAAGGAGCCGAGAAGGTCATCGACGCAGCCGGCAAGGTCGCGTTCCCAGGTGTTGTTGACGGTCACCAGCATTGGGGCATCTACAACCCGCTCGGTGAGGACGCCTCGATCGAGTCCCGCGCGTGCGCTCAGGGCGGCGTCACAACGTCACTGTCGTACATGCGCACCGGGCAGTACTACATGAACAAGGGCGGCGCATATGCCGACGTGTTCCCCGAGGTTCTCGCGGAGACCGAGGGCAAGCCGTACGTCGACTACGCGTACCACTTGGCTCCGATGTCCAAAGAACAGATCGGCGAAATTCCTTCGCTGATAACCGATCACGGCGTCACGTCGTTCAAGATCTTCATGTTCTACGGCAGCCACGGCCTACACGGTCGTTCGAGCGACCAAAGTGAATTCCTCATGATCCCGAAAGAAGAGCGCTACGACATCGCTCACTTCGAATTCGTGATGCGCGGTATTCAGGCTGCACGGGAGCAACTCGGCGACAAAGCTGATCACATTTCGCTCTCACTTCATTGCGAGACCGCCGAGATCATGAGCGCCTACACCAAGATCGTCGAAGAAGAAGGCACCCTGACCGGGCTGGCCGCGTACAGTGCATCCCGCCCGCCGCACTCCGAAGGCCTGGCCGTCACTATCGCCTCCTTCCTGGCCGACGAGACGCAGCTCCCAAACATCAACCTTCTGCACCTGACCTCACGCAAGGCGCTGACAGCCGCAATGCGCATGGCAAAGGCATTCCCGCACATCAACTTCCGCCGTGAGGTCACCATCGGACACCTGCTCGCCGACATCGACACGGCATACGGCCTCGGTGGCAAGGTCAACCCGCCACTGCGTCCCCGCGAAGACGTCGAAGCACTGTGGGAGCACCTTGTTGCCGGCGATATCGACTGGGTCGTCTCCGATCACGCGTGCTGCAAGGACGAGAAGAAGTTCGCCGAGGACCGGGGTGACATCTTTGCTGCCAAGTCCGGCTTCGGTGGCGCCGAGTACCTGCTTCCCGGCCTCCTCACCGAAGGACGCAAGCGCGGCCTGAGCCTGCGCCGCATCGCGGAACTGACTGCATCCAACCCGGCCGAACGGTACGGACTGCCAGGCAAGGGACGCATCGAAGTCGGCTTCGACGCCGATATCGCCCTCGTCGATCCCGAACACACCTATACGGTGCGTGCAGAGGATTCCGAATCAGCACAGGAATACACCCCGTTCGAGGGCTTCGAATTGAGTGCCAAGGTCACCGACACATTTGTTCGCGGCAACCACGTATTCGCAGACGGTGCCGTCTCGGGAGATCCGGTCGGCCGCTACCTGCACCGCCCGTACTGATCCCTGCCCCCAGTTGCCCGGCGGGGCGGTCGTGCTTCAAGCCCTGCCCTGCCGGTGCTTCACCCAGCTTTCTGCCTGTAACTGCGCCCCACAGATCTCGAGGAACCGTGACCACTTCATCTGAACCCACCGGCCCACTGAAAGGCATCAGAGTTCTCGATGCCTCGACGATTCTTGCCGGACCCTTGGTCGCCCAAATCCTCGGAGATTTTGGTGCAGACGTCGTCAAGATCGAGCATCCGACTCGGCCAGACGGTATGCGCGGCCACGGTTTGGAGAAAGACGGCCAGCCGCTGTGGTGGAAGATGCTGTCGCGCAACAAGAAGACGCTCACGCTGCACCTTGGCTCCGAGGAGGGTGCCGAGATTTTCAAGAAACTCGTTGTCGACGCGGATGTTGTGATCGAGAACTTTCGTCCCGGCACGTTCGAAAAATGGGGCCTCGGATACGACGTGCTGTCAAAACTCAATCCAGGTCTGATCATGTTGCGTGTCACCGGCTTCGGTCAGAGCGGGCCTTACTCTAAGCGTCCTGCCTTTGGCACATTGGTGGAATCGATGAGTGGATTCGCGCACCTCACCGGATCGGCCGACGGTCCTCCTACCCTGCCCGCTTTCGGATTGGCGGATTCGATCGCCGGAGTAGCCGGATCTTCTGCGGTGTCCATGGCGCTCTTCAATCGGACCCGTAACGCGGGCAAAGGACAGGTCATCGATCTGGACCTCCTGAGCCCCATCATGACCGCGGTCGGCCCGGGCATCATTTACGCAGATCAACTCGGTATCGACCAGAAGCGTTCCGGCAACCGATCAAGCAACAATTCCCCTCGTAACCTGTATCTCACGTCAGATGATCACTGGCTGGCGATTTCTACCAGCGCCAACTCGATCGCCGAACGTGTGCTCGAACTCGTCGGACATCCCGAGGTCATCGCGGAGCCATGGTTCGCCACCGGCCGTGAACGCGCCAAACACGCGGATCTCCTCGACCGCTACGTAGGCGACTGGATTCGAGCCCGCACCCGGGACGAGGTCATCGCAGCATTCGAGGCAGCCGGAGCCGCGGTGGCGCCCGTGTACAAACCCAGCGATCTGCTCACCGACCCCCAAGTTGAGTCCATCGGTATGACCACCACCGTGGACGATGCTGATCTGGGACCGATGCGCATGCAGAACGTCATGTGGCGAATGAGTGAGACACCCGGCAACATCCGGCACACCGGACGCGCTCATGGTGCCGACACCGCCGACATCCTTCACGACTTGGGTTTCGACGAGGCCGGTATTGCTGCGCTACACGCGCGCAACGTGGTCTGACAACGCCCGCGTCGCGTACGCAGATCTCGAGATTTACCGCAAAGTAACAGAACGCCGCGTTTCAGGCGCGCAAGAGTCTCTCGACACCGGATCGTCGACAAATTCCGTATTAGGCGATTCAAATTTCCAGATTTTTCGGCAATACGAGCCCTCTGGAATCTCGATGACCGGCCATAACCCGCATTACGCCCTCATGTTTTTACACAACGGAAACATCACTCCCGAATCTGCCGAGATTCCCTGCCAGGCAGCACAAATACGGCCTTGACGCAGGGTTCAGCTACCGCCTACAGTCTGGATATCCACACTGTGGCAATCATCTCACCACATAGCGAAATGGACAGTCATGAAGGTCGAACTAAAGCAACGAGGACGTGCGGGACTACAGTTTCTCGGCGCTGTGCAGGAGTTTTCCGGAAAGACCCTCCAATCGGCCGCCGAGGCCGAATACATCGCCGCAGTGCCGAACCCTCCGCTTGACCTGGACGCTCGTCGCGAATCCGTAAACTCCACGTTGGATACGTCCGCATCGTGGAAATTCGATCGCCTTCTCACTCGCTGGGTCGCCGAAGAGATCTACATTCGCGCATTGCCCGCAATCGAGAAGGTTCGCCCCGCAGTTGAAGCCTGGCTCGACGTCAAGGAACCCAGTGGTTCACTGACCCTCAACTTGGAAATCGAAGCCCCCACATACTGGGAACATGGATTCCATCTCACCCCGGGAGGTTGGGACGGCCACGACCTGATGGGTCCGGCCATCTCGGAACTCGTCTTCAACTATGTTCTAGCCCCCGGCGGCGTGGGCGCAGTGCGCACCGGGTCGAACCCGCTCGATCAGCGTGCGCTGGTTGCCGGCGAAGCACCCCGCGATACCTACAAGCACATCGTCGACTTCGGCGCCGGCACCGGTAGATTCACGTTCGCACTGCGCAGAGCCTTCCCGAACGCCCGTATCACCGGTATCGAACTGTCCCAGTCGGCCCTACGACACGCCTTCGCTCTTGCTTCGCAGCAGCAGATGGATATCGAATGGATACACGCGTCCGCAGAGCAGACCCCCCTCGAATCCGAATCAGCAGACCTGGTCGCGTTCTACACCCTGATGCACGAGGTACCGGTCGCCGCGAACAAATCGATTATCGCCGAGGCCTTCCGCGTACTCGAGCCCGGCGGGAACCTGCTCATCAGCGAAATCGCACCGTATGACAAACAATCGGCATTCCGCGCGGTTGTACTCGACTGGGAAACCGAGAATCGCGGCGAACCGTATTGGCGGGAAGTAATGGCGACGGATTGGTCTGCAGCCCTTGCCGAAGCAGGCTTCACCGACATTGAAGCCTACGGCGTTGGCGGTGGGGTGTACCCGTGGGTGACCCGGGCTACCAAGCCTTTCTGATCCAGCCTCACCCGACGACACAGCTTCACCCGCCGACACGAGCGCCGATACAGGAGTACGACATGTCCGCAGTAGCCACCCCCGAACGTCCGCAGTACTTGGAATCAGCGAGATTGGACGATCTCGCCCGGATGGTCACCGAGCTGACCTCCGAGCTGTGGATTCTCAAGGACCGCAACATGATTCTGGAAAAGATCCTCGAAGACAACGGTGTGCTGACAGGCAGCGCGGTCGATGAGTACCAGCCCGACGCGGCACTCTCAGCAACACTTCTCGACGAGCGTCGTGCACTGGCCGAGCGCATCTTCGGAGCGATTTCGCCGTCCGACGAGCGTGTCGCCCGGGCCCTCGCACACTGACCCAGCGGCACGAACGCTGCCCTACATCACTCTCGAAAACCTCACTCGCACAGATCATTCACTCAAGGAGTTCTCGTGGCCCCCCGCAACCCTCTCTCCGGCGTCTCCGTCGACCGCCGACGCTTCCTGCAGTTCGGCGCCATGGGCGCGGGCTTCCTCCTTGCCGGCAGCGCACTGACCGCGTGTTCCGCCGACGCCGCATCCACTGGCACCGTTGCCAGCAGCCTGATCATCGGCACCACGACGTCGATCAACCCTCTGACCGGTCTGAACTCGTCCTACCAGACGTACCAGTACAACGCGTTCGATTCGTTGGTTCGCATGCTTGCCGACGCGACTGAACCCGTTGCTCGAATCGCCACCAGTTGGACCAGCATCGACGATGTCACCACCGACTTCACGATCCGGGACGGCGTCAAGTTTCACGACGGAACTACTCTGACCGCCGAGGATGTAGCGTTCTCGTTCACCGAGAGCATCGAGAAGAAGTTCGTCACTGCATCGATTCTTACCAACATCGTGAGTGTGACTGCGATCGATCCCAGCACCGTGCGCGTTGTCACGAAGACACCCGAGCCGCTCTTGATGAACATCGTCGCGCAGGTCTTCATCGTCCCCAAGGCTGCATTTGTTGCAGCGGGCGGAGCTGACGGCTTTGCCATGAACCCGATCGGCAGTGGCCCGTACAAGATCGCTTCCGGATTCGACATCGATACGTCGGTGACGTTCGAGGCCTTCACCGATTTCTGGGGCACCCCGGCGGCCACCCCCACGGTCGAACTGCGCTACTTCTCCGATTCCAGTGCAATGGCAGCAGCTTTCGAGTCAGGCCAGCTCAGTGTCGCCCACGAATTGCCGGGCAGCGCTCTGCAGACACTCGCCGGAAACAGCGACTTCGAGGTCTCGGCCGCATTCAGCGGTAGCCAGAACATGATGCAGTTCAACACCGCAAAGGCCCCGTTCAACGACATACGAGTTCGCCAGGCCGCAAACGCAGCCATCGATTCCCAGGGTCTGATCGATGCACTCACCTACGGCGCCGGCACGAAGGAAGACGGTCAGCTCCCGATCAAGTCCGTCTTCGGCTACACCGATACGATCACTACTCCCACGACCGATCAGGACAAGGCACGCAAGCTCCTCGCCGAGGCCGGTGCCACAGGTGCCGCGATCACGATTTCGGGTTTGAACCTGTACAAGCCTCTGCTGGAAGCCATCGGTGGGCAGCTCGCCGCAGTCGGATTCAAGCCGACTATCCAATCCAACGAAGCTGCCGTCTGGATCAGCCAGTTCCGAGAGGGCACCGACGCGGATCTGTTCTTCCGCGGCGCGTCATACACCGGCGTGTTCGACGCCGATCGACCATTCTCGTTCGTCTCTTCCGGCAACCGTCCGATGGTGTCCGATCCTAAGTGGACCGAACTGTACGCGGCGAGCCGCCGCGAACTCGATCGCGACGCACGCGAGAAGAAGCTCATCGAGTGCAGCGAGTACATCAAGGAACAGTCCTACATCCTCTACACGTACGCTCGTCCGTCCGTCGGCGGCGTGACTGCGGGAACGAAGGGCATCGACTTCTCCACCGGCATCATGCTCCAGTTCGATCAGGCAACCACCACCGCGTGATTCCGACCGGTGCGGGGCCACACATGAGGGGTGGCCCCGCACTCCCACGATTGACCAGCTCGAGATGTTCGGAGAAGGAGTTCCGGTGACCACAACCACGCCACTGCCCAAGGGCGAACTGATCGACCAGCGCGGGCGCTCCGAGCTGGAATTCTTGCAAGCACTCCGAGTCGGTCTAGCCCCACTGCGCACTCAGGTCCGGGAGCGACTCGATGCAACGGGCATTCTCGAAACTCCCTACGAGGACATCTCAGAACTGCGCAACCGCGTCGACAATGAGCTCGAAAGCGTTCAGGTGCAACGCCTTATCGGCGCGGCGCTGTCATGGAGCCGCGGAGTGGCAACGCCGCGCGCAGCTGCCGCATTCGAACGCAGGCGCGGCGAGCTCGAACCGCTAGCCACGCCGATCGCAACAGTGATCGACCACATCGGTGACGACGTTCCCCGCTATTGGGATTACGAGTTCCACGGCACGGCCGGCGGTTGGGACGGTCACCCCCACATGGGCTTCATTCATCACGAGATGATCTACCACTACCTGCTCGAGAAGATCTTTCCCGGCGACCTCTTCGCCCAGCGCGGCGTCATCGCCGCCGCTGCCCCTGCGGACTCGTACACGAATATTGTCGATCTCGGTTGTGGCACAGGACAGTACACGCTCAAACTCGCCGAGACCTACCCCGGCGCAAAGATCACTGCCGTCGATCTCTCCCGCACTCAGGTCCAATACGCATTGCGCCGCGCCGAAGACGCCGGAGTCACTATCACCGGCGTTCATGCTGCTGCCGAGGACACTGGACTTCCCGCCGGTGAAGCAGATCTCGTGACGTCGTTCATCCTTCTGCACGAGGTCCCGCCGCACACGATTCGCCAGTTATTCGTCGAAGCACTTCGACTTTTGAAACCCGGTGGACACGTTCACTTCTCCGACGTCGCCCCGTACTCGCAACGCTCGCCGTACCAAGCCTGGCTCGACGACTGGGATGCCGCCCACGGAAACGAACCCTGGTGGCGTACCGCCGCAACCATCGACCTGGTCAAGGCAGCCGCCGACGCCGGATTCGTCGACATCAACCAAGCAGCCCACGGCCCCCAGTCGTATCCCTGGGTGACGACCGCCCGCAAGCCCAAATGAGGATCCCTGACGTGACCACGCCAACCAGCACCCCGACCTCGTCGGCCGAGCCCCTCGCGCTCTCGTTTCGCGATGTCACAGTCCACCTGCCCCGCGCCAACGACGAGCTGCAGATTCTGCACGGCGTCAGCTTCGAGGTACCGGCCGGACAGGTAGTGGCTCTGGCAGGCGAATCCGGTTCAGGGAAGTCCACCGCAATGCTCGGTGCCATGCGCTTACTGCCTTGGGGCGCCCGGATCGGCGGATCGATCATCGCCGGCGAAAAAGACGTCGCGCAGATGACCAAAGCTGAACTACGCGAATTCCGTTCGCGCAAAGCACGTGTCATCCTGCAGGACCCGTGGAGTTCACTGCACCCCATGCACAGTATCGGGTCACAGCTGATCGAATCGGCGCGCTCGGGAGACCCGAAGCTGTCCAAAGCCGACGCCCGTGTCCTCGCTGCGGAAACTCTCGCGCGCGTCGGAATTCCCGACGCCGAGTCGCGTCTGAAGAGCTATCCACACCAGATGTCCGGTGGCCAGCTGCAACGAGTGGTCATCGCAATGGCCTTGGTGGCCAAGCCTTCTCTGTTGCTCTGTGACGAGCCGACCACTGCCCTCGATGTCACCACTCAGGCCCAAATTCTCGAACTGCTTCGTGAGCTGAACCGCGAAATGGGCTTGACCATCATCATCGCCACGCACGATCTGGATGTGATCGCCGGTATCGCGGATCGATTGGTCGTGATGTATGCCGGCGCGGTGGTCGAACAGGGTCCGGTCGCCGAGGTCATGAGCAACCCGCAACACCCGTACACCTGGGCGTTACTGCAGACGGCACCCGAGCACAACTCGGGAGCCCGCCTACGCACCATCGAAGGCCGCCCGCCGGCACTCGACAAACTGCCCGCCGGTTGCTCGTTTGCACCTCGTTGTGACTTCGCTGCCGACGAATGCCGAACACACCGACCCCAGTTGACGGCCCTCGATCCCGCTGGCGACCGGATGACGGCCTGCCTGCGCGTGCAAGACGCCCATACCGTCGCCGATCCGTTCGACACCGATCCGATACTGGAAGCGAGTGCACAGCGATGACCTCCAAATCCGAAACCATCCTCGAACTCCAGGATGTCCATCAGCACTTCCCCGGTCCGGGGCGCCAAACCGTCAAGGCCGTCAACGGTGTCTCACTGACAGTCCGCAAGGGTGAGACTGTGGGCTTGGTCGGCGAGTCCGGCAGTGGCAAGACCACCGTCGGCCGCACCGCGCTGCGCCTGTACACCCCTACCTCCGGACAGATTCTTTTCGAGGGCCAGGACGTCAGTAAGGTCAAGGGCCGCAAGCTGTCCCAGATCCTACGTCGGCGTTCGGCGATGGTGTTCCAGAACCCGTCCACCTCACTCAACCCGTTCCTCAAGCTCGAGGATGTACTGACCGAGCCACTGACCGTGCATGGAATCGGGAACAAGGACGCCAGGCGCCGCGCCGCAGCGGACATGCTCGATCGTGTGGGACTGGGCAGCGAGATGGGTGGCCGCTATCCCCATGAACTCTCCGGTGGTCAGCGTCAGCGTGTGGGCATCGCCCGCGCTCTCATGCTCGATCCCACCCTCATCGTCGCCGACGAGCCCACTGCGTCACTCGACGTGTCGGTTCAGGCGCAGGTGGTGAATCTCCTTCAGGACATTCAGGCCGAACGTGGACTGTCGTACCTGTTCATCAGTCACGACCTGTCGCTGGTCAGACACCTGAGCCACCGAATCGCCGTGATGTACCTGGGCCGGATCGTCGAAACCGGAACGTCGGATGAGGTTTTCGACGAGCCGCTGCACCCGTACGCCGCTTCGCTGGCGTCGATGCAGCTCAGCCCCGAGAACCGTATCCTGCCCAGCGGCGACCTCCCGTCGCCCAGTAATCCACCGTCAGGCTGCCCGTTCCACACACGATGCGCTATCGCCCGCGACACCTGCGCGGTGAACGAGCCGGCACTGACCACAGTCCCCAGCACCACCGGAGGAGAGAGCCGTCAGGTCGCCTGCCACTTCCCCGGCGAACTCACCCTGAACTCGAGCGCGCACCGCACAACCGCGCCGCGGTCGCCTTTGCCGCTGACCCTCGAAACGCGCTCTGACGCACTCCTCACCTCCACCCGTAGTTAGGACGAACCCATGCCAGGATTCGCACTGGACGACCCCCGGTACCTCAACGGTGATACCGACAACGACGCGCTGATGCGCATGCTCCTCGAACTTGCTTCCGAGGTGTGGGTACTTCGCGACCGACAGATCCTGCTCGAGAATGCGCTCCGCAAGCACGACGCACTCGGGGTTGACGAGTTGGATGCCCCGATCACCGATCCGGAACTGCGCGAGAAGCTCAAAACCGAACGCGAAGAGATGATTCTACGGATCTTTTCCGCAGCATCGAAGCACTACGTAGTGCCGGCGACGTCATGAAAGTACTCGATTACCTCTGGCGCAAATTGGTTCTTCTTGCCACCGTCATCGTCGGTGTGACGACATTCCTGTTTGTGATTTCCCGGATGTCCGGTGACCCGGCGGTGCTCATGTCGCCACCCGAAGCCACGCAAGACGTCATCGACGCCACTCGCGAACGCCTAGGCCTCGACGCCCCACTGATCGTGCAGTACTTCGATTCGATCAAGGGCGCCTTTACCTTCGACTTCGGCATCTCTTTCGTATCGAAGGTCGATTCCGGGACGTTGGCGATGGATCGTCTCGTCCCGAGCCTTTCCATCGTTGTCCCCAGCATTCTTCTTGCCGCTCTGCTGGCGGCCTGCATCGGCACCTACGCGGCTCTGAACCAGGCTAACAAGCGCGGCCGCGGAATCATGGCCGCCGCCTTCATCCTCGACGGTATCCCCTACTTCATCCTGGCTCTGCTGCTGGTCCTGATCTTTGCCATCACCCTCGGCTGGCTTCCCGCTACGGGATCCAAAGGTGCGATCAGCCTGGTCATTCCGATCGCAGTTCTCACCGTGCAAGGCTTTTCGACGATGACACGTCTGACCCGCGGTCAGTTGATCGACGCACTGGGCCAGGGACCAGTCACCATGGCCAAGTCGAAAGGCCTCTCGTCGCGCACCGTACTGGTCAAGCATGCAGTCCCACTCGCCATTCCGCCGCTCGTAGCGTTTCTCGGCATTCTGTTCTCGCTGATGATGGGTTCACTGCTGATTCTCGAGCCGCTCCTCAATTACGCCGGACTCGGCCAGTTGCTGGTTCGCAGCGTTTCGTCCCGTGACTTCCCGACGGTCCAGGCCTGCGTGTTCGTCATGGCGGTTCTGATCACGATCGTCAACATCGCGATGGACGCGGTTGTGCGCATTCTCGACCCCCGACTCCGAACGAAGGTGTCCGCATGACGTCGACAGGCCCCACCAAGAAAGCACCGACCACCGATCAAGCCACCGGTACAAAGCCGGCTGCCAAGGCTGAACAGCGCTCCCCCGGGCGCACTCGCGAGGTCTTCGGTAAGGCTTGGTCGAATCCGACCGGCAAGATCGGGTTCGTGATTCTCGGAATCCTGGTTATCGCAGCAGTCTTCGCGCCTGTGCTCGCATCCCAGGATCCCGCACTTCAGACTCTCTCCGATGCCAACACCAAACCCTTCTGGCTCGGCGGCGACGGCGGATACCTGTTCGGAACCGACTCGCTGGGCCGCGACGTCTACAGTCGCGTGCTGTACGGGCTGCGACTGAGCCTGGCGGTCGGCATCATCACGGCCACGATCAGCGCTGCCCTCGGTCTGATCCTCGGTATTCTGGCCGGTTACTACGAGCGATTCCTCGGGAGCTTCCTGCTCCGCATCGCCGATATCCAATTCGCGATCCCGTTCATCGCCGTCGGTATCGCACTGACCGCAGTGCTCGGTCCTGGCATCGTCAATCTTGTTGCCGTTCTGGCAGTCTGGGCCTGGACCCTATACGCGAGAACAATCGTCAACTCCGTCTCCCAGGTTCGCCGTCTCGACTTCGTCACCGCTGCACGCACCCTCGGCGCTTCCACACCTCGCATCATGCTGCGCCACATCGCACCCAGTGTCGTGGGGCCGATCGTTGTCCTGTGGTCGACCAGCGTCGGCGTCACCGTACTGGCCGAGAGTGGACTGAGCTTGCTCGGCCTCGGCGTCCAGGCACCGGACTTCTCCCTCGGTTCAATGCTCGCCGACGGCCAGACGGCCTTGCGTCTGTCGTGGTGGTCGGTGGCGTTCCCCGGCTTGGCACTGCTCCTGATCGTTCTGGCGTTCAACATGATCGGTGACGCTCTGCGCGACGGTTTCAACCCCAGCGCCGCTGCCAAGCCGCACAACCCCGAACTCACCTGAGTTCCCCTTCCGACCACGCATTCCTCGCGCCAGGCCGACACCTGCGCGCTTTCCATCGACGGAGAAAACATGACTGAACCGATGTACCAGGATGTACCCGTCGATCCAGCGCAGTGGTTGGCCGGGCTCGGTCTTCAACAGACGGTAGGCGGCGAGGACTGTCCGCCCGTGTCAACCATGGACGTGCCGTACCCGGCCACGGAGGAAACGATCGCGACTGCACCGTTCGGCGACGCGGCAACCATCGCTGCTGCTGTCCTGGCAGCGCATTCGTCATTCCCGGCCTGGTCCCGTACTTCATGGGAGCAGCGCCGCGAAGCACTCGAAAAGTTTGCCGCAGCACTGGAAGCGGACGTAACCACGTTGTCACTGATTCTGACCGCCGAGACCGGGCGCACCCTTCGCCGCTGCCGGAGCGAAGTATTGAGCGCGGGACGCTTCGTCCGGACAATCGCTGCGACCGGTCCCGACGTGGAGCAGATTCCGCACGACCGGTCATCGGTCCGCCGAATCGGACGTCCGCTGGGCGTGGTCGGTGCCATCGCCCCCTGGAATTCCCCGGTACTACTAGCGGTGGTCAAAGTCGCCAACGCACTCCTGTCGGGAAATACGCTGGTATTGAAGGCTTCTCCGTTCACACCGCTTGCCGCTCTCCGGTTCGGCCAACTGGCTCGGTCGATCTTTCCAGCCGGTGTCCTCAACGTCGTCAACGGCGACGGCGTCGCAGGGGCGGCGTTGGTCAACGATCCTCGCGTCGCCAAGATCTCGTTTACCGGCTCGACCGCAACCGGCAAGCTCATCGCCGCCTCTGCCGCCCGGCAACTCAAACGGCTGACCCTCGAACTTGGCGGAAACGACGCCGCCATCGTGCTGGCCGACGCAAACCTCGACACGTTTGTCGAGTTCTCATCGCAGATCGGACTTTTGAACTGTGGCGCTTTTTGCGCCGGAGTGAAGCGGGTATACGTGGAGCGCTCGATTCACGACGAACTCGTCGATCGATATGCTGCGCGCCTACGTGATGTCGTCCTGGGGGACGCTTTCGAACCGGCAACCGACATGGGCCCGATCCAGAATCGTCCACAATTCGAACGTGTTCTGGGACTGCGCAATGCGGCAGTCGAATCCGGCGCAACGCTGCATGAGAGCGTCGGCCCGATCCCCGACCGCGGACTTTTCCTCGCCCCTGCGGCAGTCACCGGGCTCTCACGCAGTCATCCACTTGTTCAGGAAGAACAGTTCGGCCCTCTGCTCCCGATCATCGCGTTCGACGATCCCGCAGAGGCAGTGATCGAAGCGAACAGCGGCCCGTACGGCCTTGGAGGCTCCGTCTGGAGCGCCGACATCGAGCGCGCAGAGTCGTTGGCCGTGCAACTCGATGTCGGTACCGCGTGGGTGAACCAGCACGGCGCTTTCGAACCCGCAGTCCCGATGCCTTTTGCCAAGGCATCGGGAATCGGAATCGACTACGGCGGGCTCGGAGTCCACGAGCACAGCCAACCCATGGTCGTCAATGTCCTCCGCCCGTGAGCCTGTTGATCATCCGATATCAGTACTGGTCCAGCAACTCCGAGATTTCCGCCGCCGCGTCTCGGATCAACTCGATCATCCGGTCCCGACGCGTCTGATCCGACCGGAAGATCGGCGCGGCCGTACCGATGGATGCCACAACGGCGCCGTGAGACGTAATCGCGGCAGCGCAACCCCAGATACCCTCGTCAACCTCTTCGAAGCTTTCTGTCCATCCCTCTGCCTGCGTCCGATCCAACGCCTCGTCGGTGAGCATCGTGATCCGCGCAGAGGGCAGGGTCGGCAGAATCGCGGCCAGATGGGCGGCACGTTCGGAACGCGACATCGATGCCAGCAGGATGCGCGACAGCGAACCGGCGTGCAGCGACATCGCTTGCCCCTTGTCGAACTGAAGTCGCACCGGGCGGCGGGATTCCACCCGGTCGACGCAGTACGCCGCGTCTCCGCCCCGGCGAGCGATGAGAACCGTCTCATCGATCTCGTCTCGGACGCGGGTCATGATCGGCAGCCCGATCTCGGCGAGCGGAGCCTGCGCCGCCTCACATGCTCTAGCGAGACTCAGCACGAGATCCGTTACCCGGTACGAGTTCTGGGCGGCACTGTCGAGCAGGCCGACCTCGCGAAGCAGTGCCACGTACCGGTACGTCGAGGTGACCGAGAGGTCGAGTTCGGTGGCGAGATCGGCCACCGTCCACGTCGGCCGTTCCTCCGTGAAACAGAGCAAGGCAGACAACAGCTTTCGGCTACTGCCGGCACCACTGACCTTGTTATGACTACTCGGAATGGGCAATTCGAGGCCTACTCTTTCTCACAGTACAAAACCAGCTTCTCCCAGAATATGAAGAAGCGTACCCACAATACGACGAATTCGTCACCGGCCCGCTTGCACGCACCGCGACTTGCCATTAATCTCATATCCATAATATGGAAGGAATGAAACCACATGATGGAAATTCTTGATTCAGCACCTCAGGACATCTCTTCCGCTGGACCCACACTCCGAGTGGCGTCCGCACAGTTCTTCTCCGGAACCGACGTGGCCGCGAATGCGCAGATTGTCGTGAACTACTTACGCGCCGCGCACGATGCGGGCGCAAAACTTGTAGTCTTTCCCGAGAACAGCAACCGCGTTCGTGATTACACCGACCGCGAAGAATGCTGGGAGAAGTCCGAGAGGTTGGACGGCGAGTTCGTCACCACCATTTCGGCCGCCTGCGCCGAACTCGGTATGTACGCAGTGGTGGGCGTCGACCTGAGCGACGAGATCAAGCCGAACGTCCGTATCGCCTCGGTTCTGATCGGGCCGTACGGCGACATCGAACATGTACATCACAAGACTGTTTTCTGGGATTACGAATACACCCTCTTCGTTCCCGGCACCAAACCCCTGAAGGTGATCGACACCCCCATCGGCCGCATCGGCCTGCTGATGTGTGCGGACGGCATCGTCCCCGACGTTCCCCGGGTTCTCGGTCTCCTCGGCGCCCAGATCTTCTGCAATTCGCTCAATTCCCGTGGGCCGGACGAGGTACGGGTCCATGTACCACTCCGCACCCTGGAAAACCATGTCTGGCATATCTCCTCCAATACCGTCGGCGGCCCAGCCGACGGTTGGCCGTGGATGGGTGGATCCCAGGTCGTCTCCCCTCGTGGAGAGATCTTGGCCTGCGCCGGCGAGGAATCCGAGGGCCTCATCTGGGCCGACATCGACGTCGACGCTGCCGACGACAAGAACGTGCCCGGCTTCACCGACGTCTTCGGGTGGCGCCGCCCCGATCTCTACGGCGACTTGATGGTCCCCCACGACGAGTTGCCCGTCGCCGACATGCTCGGTGCGCTCTCACCCGACATGCCTGCCAAGCCTGTCGATGTCGCCACCTTGCAGGTCTCCTGGTTCCACAACCGGGAATGGACGATTCAGAGGGCCATCGGGCAGATTGCCCACGCAGCCAAGCAAGGCGCACAGTTGGGCGTACTGCCTGAACTGTTCTGCTTCAAGCCCGGTGAAGTCGATACCGACCCCGCTGCTGCGGCAGCCACCTCCACCGAGGTACTCAGCCGGATTCGCGCCGCAGCCACCGAGCATTCCTTCTGGGTAGCCGTACATCTCGTCGCGCGGGACGGTGACGCCTTCTACTCCACCGCATACCTGATCGACGCGGACGGCGAGATCGCACTCGAGTATCGCAAGACTCACCTCGATACCGCAGAAAGCCTGTGGGCCACTGCCGGAGACGAGCTCCCGGTCGCACACACCGCACTCGGTTCCATCGCTCTGATGATCGGTAACGAAGTATGGGTCCCCGAAGTCATGCGACTGCTGACGCTTCGAGGCGCCGAACTGGTCCTGCACCCCACCAGTTGGGATCGGCAGGAAGCCCCCGACATGGCGGCCACCGAGCGCACTGAGGAAAACCGCGTACACCTTGTCTCCGTCAATCGACTCGACAGCCCGGCCAAGGTCGGTAGCCAAATCGTGCGCTCCGATCTCTTCATCCCCGGTCAGCCCATTGCACTCATGAGATACCCCTCGGCGCAGTGGACCCGGTACGGCTTCGAAGAGCAGCTGATACAGCGACTCGACCTTCGCGAATCGCACAGCAAGATGATGGGGCACTACCTCGATCCCGTCGGCACACGCCAGCCGAACCTCTACGGCCCCCTTCTCGTTGAAAGGACGTCGGTTGATGTCTGATTCCACACTTACCGCCGCCGACGCCGACATGAACACCGTCGTCGTGGTCGGTATGGGCCCGGTCGGCATGGTCGCCGCGCTCAAACTCGGAAAGCTCGGGTACCAGGTCCTCGTCCTCGAGGCCGGCGACGATCTAGCCGAGGAATCCCGTGCCTCCACGTTTCACCCGTCTTCGCTCGAACTGCTCGAGGAACTCGGCGTGGTCGACGAACTTCGCGCCGTCGGCCTCGAAGCACCGGTATTCCAGTACCGCGAACGCGCTGGCGCCGTACTCTCCGAGATGGACATGAGTCTGCTTGCCGGAGAAACGAAGTACCCGTTCCGACTCCAGAGCGAGCAGAACAATCTCACCCACATCATCCGCCGTCATCTGGAAACGATGCCGAATGTCACGCTTCAATTCTCCAGCCCGGTCGGTCGCGTCGAGCAGGGATTCGAGCATGTGCGCATATTCCTACCCGGCACCGACCGCGACCACCCGATACGGGCGCGCTGGGTAGTCGCTGCCGATGGTGCCCAGTCGAATATCCGTAAGAGCCTGGGAATTTCATTCGAGGGTCGGACCTACGACGAGCGTTTCCTGGTTATCTCGACGACTCACGAATTCCGGGACGACTTCCCGGACCTGGCATATGTCTCGTATATTTCCGACCCGGAAGAGTGGGGTGTGCTGCTGCGGACACCGAATCACTGGCGAGCGCTGTTTCCGGTCCAGGACGACGAAAGTGACGAGTCCGCCCTGTCCCCCGACGCGATGGAAGCTCGTTTACAGCGAATTGCGCCGCAGCCCAGCCGATACGACGTACCGCACGCTTCGATCTACAAGGTCAACATGCGCGCAGCTGCCACATTCGCCTCGGGACACATCCTGCTCGCCGGCGATGCAGCACACGTCAACAACCCGCTCGGTGGGATGGGGATGAACAGTGGCATCCACGACGCCTGGGCCGCAGCAGAGGTCATCGATGCCGCGCTGACCGGCACAGATTCCACTCATGCCGCATCTCTCTACAGTGAACTGCGTCGCGACGCCGCACTCAATCACGTTCAGGCACAAGCGCAGAAGAACTACGACTCGATGAGCGAAGATGACGATGCCGAACGCGAGGCCCGCGCGGACATGCTCTCCGCGATGGACCGCGATCTGCTCGACAAACGCGATCACCTGCGTACGGCCGCCATGTTCACGTCACTGCGCATCACCATGGGCCGCCTCGCCCGCGAACTGCGTGCCGTCCCCGCCGCAACCAGGCCTGCCGGACGACGACTCTCCGAAATGCTCTGCTACGAAACAGTTTTAGCCCCCGGCGCGTACGACGGTGTCTCGGTCAAGGCACTCGACGCATCCGGTTTCACGGCCGGTTACGTCTCTGGTGCAGCGGTGTCCGCGGCGGCACTAGGCCAACCCGACCTGGGATACCTCGGACTTGCCGAGATGGCCGAACAGGTGCGCCGCATGACCGCGGTCAGTGACATCGCTCTGATCGTGGACGGTGACACCGGTTACGGCGGAGTACTTCAGGTCGGTGAGGCCGTCACCCGTCTCGAACGTGCCGGTGCCGCGGCCATCCAATTCGAGGATCAGGTCGCGCCCAAACGTTGTGGACATCTGACCGGTCGCCAGGTGGTGCCGATCGAGGAAATGGTCGCCAAGATCGAGATCGCCTCCAGTCGCAGAAGATCTGCGCTGATCATCGCCCGCACCGATGCACTCTCGGTCGACGGTATCGACGCGGCACTCACCCGAGTGCGCGCCTATGCCGCGGCCGGCGCCGACCTGGTGTTCGTCGAAGGCGCCTACAGCGAGGAGTTGCTACGCGCCATCCATGACGCGATCCCCGGCACTCCACTGGTGATCAACGTCAGCGAAGCCGGCGACCACTCCGCACTGCCCCATCCGCGGATTCTTCGCGAACTCGGTGTTGCACTGATGATCTACCCCGTAGCACCGATCCTTGCGTCCGCCGAGTCGATCACGGCCATGTACACACAGATCCGCGCCACCCGATCCTCTGGCCTCTCGCAACGGGATTGGGATCGGTTCACTGCACTGACCGGGCAGGATGCGCAACTTGCACAGAGCGCCGGATTCGCTACGTCCGCAGTGACCCACATCAACCCCACACCCTCGAGGAGTCTCGCATGACCGCCACCGCTGGCAGCGTCTCATCCATCAGCAAAGGCAGGCGTTTTGCGCTGATCGTCCCCTCCACCAACACGTCGGTCGAGCGGGAGTTCCACCACATCCGCCCGCAAGACAGCTCCTGGCACACCGGCCGGATCATGATCAAGGCTGCGGCTCTCGATTCCGCGGACGCCTTCGGTCTGTTCCGTGAGGATCTCAACGCTGCGTTGCCGTCGGCACTCGAGATCGTCATGACTGCCAACCCGGACTACATCGTCATGGGAATGTCCGCAGAAACCTTCTGGGGTGGCGTCGCCGGCAACGCTGCGTTCGAACAGAACGTCCGCGAACTCACCGGCCTCGACGTGACCACCGGCGCTACGGCTGCTGCTGAGGCCCTGAAAGCATTCGGCGCCAAGAAGATCGGCATCGTCACCCCTTATCAGCCGGTCGGCGACGAGCAGGTTGTTGCATACTTCACCGAACTCGGATTCGACGTTGCCGGTATCCACGGGCTGAAGTCTGCATCTGCGACGTCCATCGCCGACGAAACACCCGAGGACATCCGGGCCGCGTTCCTGGCTGTCGACGGACCCGATGTCGACGCGCTCATCCAGGCGGGTACCAACCTCGAAGCCATCACGGTTGCTGCCGAACTCGAAAAGGAACTCGGCAAGCCCGTCATCGCCATCAATCTCGCCACTGTGTGGCATGCGCTGCGCGCCAATGGCATCAACGACAAGATCGCGGGCCACGGCTCACTCCTCGAACGTTTCTGACACTCTCCGCCCGGCACTTGAAAGGATCAACCACGATGTTCCGTCACGTCGGACTTCTCACCTTCAACGACGAGGCCACTACCAACAACCGCGACGGCATCGCCGAGGCACTGCGCGCGTTACCCGGCCAGATCCCCGGGTTGCAGAAGGCAGAGGTATCCATCGATGCCGGTCTGACCGAGGGCAATGCCGACCTGATGTTCACGATGACTTTCGATTCGAAGGCCTCATGGGAGGCATACCGAACGCACGCCGCACACGTCGCGGTGCTGACCGACCACATCAAACCTGTTCTCTCGTCGAAGACGTTTGTACAGATTGACGAAGACTTTCAGTCGTGACCGACCAGATCACCACGATCGCCGGCGCCGATCTCTCCGGGGATTACACCTTCTCCGGATTCGGCGGCTCCCTCCCCCTCGGGTCCCGCCCGGCGCTGGTGATCGTCGATCCTGCCAAGGCATACTCCGAACCGTCATCACCGCTGTATGTCGGTGCCGAAGAAGTGGTTACGCGTATCCGGACACTCCGGGCTGCCGCCTCGGCTGCAGGAATACCGGTCTATCTGACCCAGGTGCTCTACGACGACGACGCGGGCGTTCTCGGCGGCTTGTTCTTCTCCAAGGTTCCGGCATTGCGCCACTTCGTCGCGGGTAACCCCTTCTCGGACTTCATCGACGGACTCGAACCCCAACCTGGCGAGATGGTGATCACCAAGCATTACCCGAGCGCCTTCCACGGCACTTCACTGGCCGCGGCCCTGACAGCCACCAAGATCGACACCGTGCTGATCACCGGGTTCTCCACCAGCGGATGCATTCGCGCCACCACTATCGATTCACTGCAACACGGCTTCGTGCCCGTTGTCGTCTCCAACGCTGTCGGCGATCGCCATCAAGAAGCGCACGATTCGAACCTGCGAGACATCGCGGCCAAGTGCGGAGAAGTGCGGAGTCTCGATCAGGTACTCTCCTATCTTCGTACTCGCAGCGAAGCCTGACGTCGTCACAGAAGAAGTGCAGTCAACGCGGCAGCAACACCGCAGCGTTCGCCATCACCAGTGTTCGGCGCCGCAATGCGCGAGGTCACGCTACCGTGCGGAGATGAACGTAAAGGCTCACATCCTCGCTGAACGACGGGAGTTGGTCACGCTACTCGAGACGTTGAGCCCTGACCAATGGTCAACGCCGTCGCTCTGCGGACACTGGTCGGTGCGCGATGTTGCGATACACGTGTCGATGGATTCTGTGACGATGCCTCGCTATTTCCTTGCAGCGCTGCACAATCTATCCGCTAACCGTGTCAACGAAAGCTACGTCACCGCACAGAATGACGTGCCGACAGACATCCTCGTCGATCGTCTCGCAGCTTCCGCGACCACGAGTTGGTTCGCAAGATATGCCCCACGCCTCACCCTTTCCGACCATGTTGTGCACCAGCAAGACATCCGGCGACCGCTCGGGTTACCTCGAACGATCGATCCGGAGCGCCTACGACTTGTACTCGATCGACCCGATCCCTTTGCACAGCCGCGTCGATTCACCAAGGGCCTCCGGTTCACTGCTTCCGATCTCCCCTGGGAACACGGCACCGGACCAGAAGTCCACGGGCGAGCGGAGGCGCTGGCCCTCGCAATGGTCGGGAGGGCATCGGTGCTCGACGATCTTGAAGGCGACGGCGTTGATGTTCTCCGCGCCCGCATGTCTCACAACGGCAACTGACGCTTCAACACCAATGGAGCGTGCTTCAGTCGGCGATAGCGGTGGCATACTCCGGTCGCCCGGTGGGCCGGTAAACCTGAATTGTCACGCCCTTTGACGTGACTCGCGAGTCGACCAGGTCCAGTGCGATATCCGGTCCCGACTCGGGGAATAGCCGTGTGCCCTGTCCGATGATCATGGGATAGATGAGCAGGGTGATCTCGTCGACGAGCCGGTTGTCGAACAGCCGGCGAACGAGGTTGCCGCTGCCGTGTACCTGCAACTCACCCCCAGGCTTGGCTTTCAGCTCGCGGATAGCCGTCGCAAGGTTGCCGGAGAGTACGGTCGTATTCGCCCAACCCGGTTCGGTGAGCGTGGTCGATGCCACGTACTTGGGCCGCGTGTTCAATGCCGTTGCGATGGGGTTACCCGAATCTTCCATCACTCCCCAGTACCCGGCGAAGATCTCGTAGGTCCGCCGGCCGAACAGGAAGGCGTCGGCACGTTGGTAGACGTCCTTGACGAACGTCGTACCCTCGATGTCTTTGCCGAACAGTGGCAGCGCCCATCCGCCACGCTCGAATCCGCCTCTGCGGTCTTCATCCGCCCCGCCGAGCCCCTGCATAACGCCGTCGAGGGAGACATTAGTGATGGTCGTCAGTTTCATGGCCGCAATTCCCTTCTCCACCATCGAGTGTTCACGGGCATCCTCGAATATCACTGACCTCAGCTTGCTCGGACGTGGTCCAGGGCGTCAATCTGCGACGAGTTGCATCCCATTGATCGCCCGTCCGGCGCCCCGCTCTCGCTGCCGTCCGATGACATAGCGGCCTGGCGCGATTCCAGTGGCGCCATGCTCTGGGTGGATGAGATAAGCAGTCCCGTGGGTATCAAGGATGCCTAAAGCAAGACCCCGGGAATCTCTCACCGGCGACGACCACGTGCACACACCTTCGTCGGCGACCAGGCTGTGCGGATTCCCGCCCGCCGCACTGCGTAGCAACTCCACTCCGGAGAGTGGTACGTTCACCGACCTCGTCCACGCTGCGGGCGTGACGATATCGGAGACAAGCGAATACGGGACCACGATGAGATCACCTTGTGCCTGCAAGCCGTCGACGACGGGTATGGATACTTCTCGGTCGAGATAGTCGAAGACATCGAGGCCCGTGAGGGCAGTGAGCGCGGACAAAGTCATGGTCGAATTCATATGAGCCACCTGGGAGTTCATAGTTTGATGTTCGGGAATTACGGTTCAGAAATTTGTATTCGCGGCTGGGTCAGGTTCGACGAACGAGTCGGGCGTAGTCGGCGCCGGCTATGCCGTAGGTCCAGCCTGCAGCGTCCAGGGCTGACGAGAACCATCCGGGGACGTAGAGCCCGTAACGACGACGCCGTCCGTCGCGTTCAGGAGAGCCGTTGACTGCAAGCAGAATTCGACCACCACGTCCCCAGCCGTCGGGCGATGCATAGAGTTGTAGCGTGTGCCCGGCATTGCCGGGATCATCGACTCGGTCGACCAGTGCGAGTCCAGCCGTATCGATGTAGGTGTCCCATCCGATGCGCTCGATCGCACAGCGGCGGACTTCGATATTCCGTTCGTCCGCAATGCGTTCGGCCGTCGGATCGAGAACTACCCAGCTGGGAACAATCGTCCCATGCTGAACGTAGACGCGGTGTCCGTCGCCGAATTCAATTGCTGAAGAATCCGAATGATGCAACCGACGTTCGTTGTGCACTCGGCCCGGTGTTGGTTCGGTATGCAGAACGGTGGGCCTTTCCGACATGACGCATATGGTGTCGAACGCCCACCACCATCCGGTTGCACCAGCCAGAGCGGTGTGAATGTCAAGTAGTTCGTCATCGTCGGAATGGAAAGAAGTAAGACCGCATCGACGGTATGCGTCGTAGTAAGCAATTCGATGAGCTTCCTGCTGTCCGTACCACGTCACGCTTCCCGGGACGGGAGTCGTCATCGTGCGTATCGCAGCCGCAACCCCGTCGAATAGCGTGGTGTGCAACGAGTCCCAGACAGCTGCTCTCATGATCCGATCGGGGCTGATTCCCAGCCGAACCGCATCCTCGGGAGACTGAGTACGTGCAGTGTCGATCCCCCAGCGTTCGTTCGGCCAGTCTGATCTTCGACGCTCGATGTGCGCATCCATACGGCTGCGTAAGTCCGAAAACATGCTCGCAATGCGGGCGGAAGCGCAGCGAAGTCGGTTGCTGTCCAACGACATCGACAAGCCTTCGGCCACAATCAGATCTGATCCAGCTGGGGGCGAAGGAACCCAGAGGAACTCCGGTTCCGGAAATCCTGATCGCCGATACAGTTGCGCGACAGCCCATTCTGCAGTGTCGCGGTCGGAGGGGCGTGCGCAGAGACCGTGTTCCAGCCACTCGTTCCGCACAGCATCGACGTTGCTGGTGAATGATGCTCGGTGTCGCGACACCGAGTACATCGGCGCGGCGCTCACGCGATGGTGGCGGTGTCGGCCTTTCGTGTAGTCATAGTTATCGAGGGTGACACGAGGAAGCGCGGAACGCAAGGCCGGTACCTCATCAGCCGAACACCGACCAGCAGATGTCATTCCGTAGCCGCTGGTCATCAAGTACCAACTCACGAATCGATACCGGGAGCTGGTCGCGCTGCCACTGGCACTCGAGTCGGCCCGCAGCCTCCTCGTCTTCCGTCGCAACAGCACGTGCGGCCTTGATCGCGTAGGCGGCAGCACCAAGTTCGTGCGCGGCGACATGTGCGACGGCTCCGGCCTGTCCGGCAGCGTACGCAGCATGCCGCGCCGGCCCACGCAGGTCCCGAGCCGCGCCCATTGCATGACCGCCCGCAGCGCGAGCTTGCATCATCGTGACCTCACCCCGCACCCAGGCTCGCGCGCCCTCGATCGCTTCACGCGGCCGCGGATCCTGCGGCTGAACCGACTCGAAAAGGTGAAGGACGTGCTCGGCGCACGATGCCGCCCAGAGAGCGAGGAGGTGGTGATCGGAATCTGTGAGGGTCCCACCACGACGGATCGTCACGAAGCGCGGATCCCGGACCTTCGGGAGGATCATGGTTCGTACGCTCCATCTGCTCGCGGCGGCCAAACACTGCTTCCTGGGGAACTCGGCAGAGACTTTGCCGCCCTTGACAATTACTCGGAGACAATTGCTCGGAGACAATTGCTCGGACGGCTCTACGTTACTTGACCAGGCGAGGTGGAAGAATTGCTCACGCCGTCAGACTCCGTCGACGGTTCGGCGTCGACGTCAGTGGTACCCAACCTCGAGAGTTGCGCCGGGTCGCGTCGTGAAAGCCGGATACCGAGAAGCCAACCGACAGCCAGGCTCACAGGCGTGACGGCGACGAGCACCACGTTCACTGCGGTTCCAGCGGCAGTAATCAATTCCATCTGGTCCACAATCAAATACGTTGCATAAGTCAACATCAGAAGAGCGGATACGGGAGCTACGAGCACCCTCCAGACCGAATGCCCGCGACGATCGTTCCAGAAGAATGCGATAACTGCCGCGGCCGCCATGACCTGAAGCACGACGATGCCGACGATACCGGGCGAGTTCACCCACAGCAGGAGCTCGAGGTAAGGGTCGGCACCGACGACTACGAACACGACGATTACCACCATCGCCAGGAGACTCTGTACCGCACTGGCCACATAGGGGGACTTGTAGACCGGGTGTAGTTTGCCCAGGAACTGGGGCAATACACGTTCGCGCGAAAGCGCAAAGACGTAGCGGGTGATTGCGTTGTGGAACGCGAGCAGGCTGGCGAGAATGCTCGTGATGATCAACAGCTCCATGAGGGTGCTCGCCCAACCTCCGACGTAGTGCTCGATGGCGTTGAAGTACATACCGGCGGGATCGTTAGCTGCTAGCTCGAGAGCCTGATCCGGTCCATACGCCTGGATGATGATCCACACCATGAATGCGTAGAAGAGACCCAGGAATGCCACCGCGATGTAGGTCGCCCGCGGAACCGTCCGAGCGGGATCTTTTGCTTCTTCCCGGTACAGGGCAGTCGCTTCGAATCCGATGAACGCAGCAAAGGCCAGGGTCAGCACCCCACCGAGACCGGGACTGAACACGTTAGACGGCGCAAAGGAGTCGAGATCAATTCCCACGGCGCCGCCTTGAAAAAGAACGGCGGCTGCGAGCAGCACCAGAATCCCCGTCTCCGCGGTCAGCAACAGGATCAGGAACCGAGCGCCGAGATGTACCGATCGAGATCCGAGGAACCAGACCAAGGCAACCCCGATTAAGGACCACACTCCCCACGGCAGATCCAGCCCAACCAAGTCCGCCATGGTTGACTGCGCGAAATAGCCTAGGGCCCCGAAGATTCCGATCTCGAGCGCGTTGTACGACACCAGCGCAAGCACCGCTGCGGCCAGGCCCCACCGAGGGCCGAGCCCGACGGAGATATAGGCGTAGAAGGCGCCTGCATTGTGGATGTACTTGCTCATCGCAGTGAAGCCGATTGCAAACACTCCTAGTGCGAGCCCGGCCAAAATGTATCCGCCGGGGGCCCCGATGCCGGCAATGTTCAAGGCCAGAGGCGCAACCCCTGCCATCACCAGTAATGGCGCCGCCGCCGCCACGACAAAGAAGACGATGCCGGCGGTGCCGAGGACGCCTCCTTCCAGCTTCAGAGCGGGTTCGGGTGCAGTTTTCTTCATGAGCAACTTCTCCAGTCAGGGCGAGGGGGCGACTATCCGAAACAGGCAGATATGGGTGCAACCAGAATTAATCGAATCAGTTTCGATTATGGTAGATCGTTGTGACCGGCGCCACAAGGGCATAATCGAATGAACTTCGATTTGAGAGGTGGGGGGACGATGGGAAGACCGCGCATCGCACGTCTGGACCGCGAACGAATTGCGGAGGCAGCGCTCGCGCTCGTCGATCGTGACGGCGACTTCAAAATGCCTGATCTTGCAAAACACCTGAATGTGCAGGTGTCATCCATCTATCACCATGCAAAGGGTCGCGCGGCCGTGGTGGAACTCGTTCGAAACCGCGTCGTACGGGAAATCGACGGGTCGGCATTCGAGCGCCTAACCTGGGACGACGCGTTTACTGCATGGGCTCGATCGTATCGATCCGCGTTCAGTAGACACCCCACCTCGATCCGCCTCCTCGCTACGGAGACGGTGCGTGATCCCACGTCGCTATCGGTCTACTACGCTCCCGCAGAAGGCCTCAGGAAAGCCGGATTCCCGGACGACCACATCTTGGCGGTCATCACCGCTGCCGAGAACTTTCTCCTCGGCGCCGCACTGGATGCAGCGGCACCGGAAGTCATGATCGAACCGGACTCGACAACACCCGACGACGCTCTGACTCTGGCGCTTGCTGCGGCGCCGCGGGGTCCAGCCAGAGCCGAGCAAGCCTTCGAACTCGGTTGGATGGCTCTGCTGTCAGGCTTTCGACGTCTCCTCGAGGAAGTGCACGAGACATCGGCGCGCCCAGCGTCCTACTCGTGAGCAGCTGTGGAAGATCCAGGCATGCGCCATGACAAGCAGCGCTCAGTGAACTTGCCTACCTCCCAACCACGTTCGGGAGACAACCAAGTCGCTGAGCTCCTTGGCGGAGCCAAGTTGGCCGGGATCGACGGGAAGCTGGATCATGTCGGCTCGCATTCCCGGCCGAAGGCAACCCCACATGTCCTCTTCGAATCCCTGATAGGCGACGCCCGCCGAGTATGTTGCCAGGGCCCAATCGAGGCCGACGCGTTCGCGAGGTAGCCATCCTTCACTCGGGATACCAGCCGGCGTCTGGCGGTGAATCGCAGTGGCAATTCCCTTGATCGGTTCGAAGGCGGTGATGGGCCAATCGCTGCCGAATGCCACCCGCGCGCCGCGCTCAGCGAGGGTTCCGATGCGATATTGGCGGTCACCACGGTCGGCGCCGATCCGCGGAATGGTCAGCTCCGTCATCAGCGGGTCGAGCTGGGCCCATAGCGGCTGAAAGTTGGCGATCACTCCCAATGACGTGAATCGGTCCAGGTCGTTGCCATCAACCAATTGGAGATGCGCGATAGTGGCGCGTCGATCACGCGGGCCGTTGCATCGATCGACGTATTCGATTGCATCGAGGGCCATGCGTACACCTGCATCGCCGATGGCATGGATATGAATCTGAAAACCTAACCGGTCCACTTCAGCGGCAGCTCGACCGAGTTCATCGGTTGTCCAATTGCTGATTCCGTGGGAATGCGGGCAATCCGTGTACGGCGCGAGGAGCGCTGCCGTTCCGGCCTCGATGACACCGTCGGCAAAGAACTTCACCGTTCCTGCCTTGACTGCGTCGCCACCCCGTTCTGCGACCTTCTGCCGGGCTTCGACAAACGCCGGCAGGTCGCCCTGCCAACTCTCAGGCGTCGCTCGGAATGCAAGATTTACCCGGGTGGACAGGCGGCCACTTTCAGCGGTGGCCAGCCAGATCTCGACATCGCCTGGTTCGGTCCACGCGTCCTGCACCCAGGTGATACCTGCTGCGGCAAGCATTTTCGATGCTGCCGCAAGCGAATCAACTCCCGCATCGAGGGTTACGGCGGGCAATAATGCCAGTACCGGGTTGATCGCTCCCCATTCACGTAGGGTCCCGAGCAACTCACCGTCCGACGTTCGCACGATCTCTCCGCCGACCGGATCCGGCGTATCGCGCGTCAAACCGGCGCTTCGCAGTGCAGCGCTGTTGACCCACGCGGTGTGATAGTCCATCGTGCGCAGGACGACGGGCCTGTCCTCGACCACGCTGTCGAGCCAGCGAGCATCGAACCGACCGCCCGGAGCGAGGGTAGGCGACACGCCCTCACCGAAGATGCACTCGGCGTTGGGGTTCTCATCCGCCCAGCGACGCACCTCCTGCAAGACCTCATCGATGCTGTTGCAGTCGCGAATCTTGGCACCACGCATTTCCAGGCCACCCATCAACGGGTGAACATGGCCGTCGCCGAACGAGGGCAGTAGTGCCCCACCCTCCAAATCGATGACTTCGGTTCGCGTCGACTTCAATGCACGAGCCTGCTCCCCCAGTCCAACCACGCGACCGCCGACCACAGCGAGCGCGTCGCTGACCGTCTGGACCGAATCCCCCGTGCGTATCGTGCCTCCGACAAAAAGTAGTTCGGCCTCCACCTACCGCACCTCCATGCATTAATCGAATTTGATTCGATTAATTTAGACGGCAGATTCATCGACGTCAATAGCAGTTTCCACGTTGCGATTTGAGTGCTTTACGGCGATTTCTTCTGTAGATGGGTGTGGGTCAAACGCGAGGCAATGCGTCAACGCCACTCAGACAACCGTCCGGTACGGCCTTCCTTGCCGTGATCTACCGGCGCCGCAAATTCACACCACACCCCGACCGCCCCTACGACGCGGTGCGGTCGGATTTGCTTGCAACACAAGCAGTGTCACCGGAAGATGTCGGCGGCCTGTCCGACGCGCAGGTCGAACGCATCGGTACCACACTGATGTTGCTCGAGGAGAAGATGGGAGAGTTCCGCGAGCATTTTGATCTGACGCCCGAAGACCTCAACATCGATCTCGGCCCCCTCGGACCATTTCTTGCCGACGAATAAGTTTTCAGGGATGTTCTGCTGTCGCCAGCCACGCCGGAGCCAGAAGCCTGTCGCGGGAATCGAAGCCCAGCCCTTCGACGATAGCAGCCAAGGGCGAGTTAGCTTGGCGCGCAAACTCTCCGCGGGTGAACGCCGTGGTGTAAGTGGCACGTTCGAGGTGCCGGACGATCCAACCGGCGTCGGTCAGCGTTCGACGCAGATTGTCCTCACTGATTCGATAAGGACCAGGAAATTCCTCTGGAACCTCGTCCGAGAAGCACACCAGGTGAAGCCGGGCTTGGGGTCGGCAGGCTCGTAGTACTGCCTCGACATACGGTTGGCGCTGATCTTCCGGGAAGCAGTGGTACAGCGCGCTGTCGAGAACAGTGGTGAACCGATTCTCGTACCCATCAAGTGTCATGGCGTCGGCAACAGCAAAATCCACTGCCTTCTCGAGTCCCCGCAGACCGGCGCGTTCGCGTGCGATCCCAATCGCCGTAGGTGAGGCGTCGAGTGCACACACCTGGTACCCACGGTCGGCAAGAAACAGAGCGTTTTCACCTAGACCACAACCAATATCAAGGACTTCGCTCGCTAACTGGCCGTCAGCTTCGAGTTTCCGAACCACCGGTTGAGCTTCGCCGATATCCCATGGCACTCGGTCGAAGTCGAGTTCGTTGCGCTGTGCAGCGTCAGGCAACTCCGTATTGCGCGCAAAGGCATCGAAGTCGCCGCGATACAGCGCATCAAAATCGGCTGAACTCGGTTGGCGAGGCGGTTGGGATCCGTCGGCGGTCACAAACTCCTCCTACGCGTAGGGCACCCTGAGCTTTAGGGGTAGCCATGCTCATACAGCCCTAAACTCGTGAGTGGATTCTTGGCACATGCGTGGGGGCTTCGCATCGTCTTGACTGGTGATGCGAAGCTTAGGCGCGGTATTTAGTTCCGGCGCAGCCGGATTCAGTCTCGGTGGACCGGGCCTTGGCGGGTGGTGGAGCGGCGGGGTCGTTGTTTCGGGTCGATCGCAACTGGTGGGATGAACCATGGTTTGTGATCATCGCCCATTTTGATTTCCCAGATGCCGCGGAACCCACTGGTGCTGTGGATCAATCGGTGATGATTCCGGCAGAGGAGGGCGAGGTTGTCCATCACCGTCAAGCCTCCGGTTGACCACGGATTTATGTGGTGGGCGTCGCACCAGGCGGGTACCGCATCGCAGTTCGGGAAGGCGCAACCTTTGTCCCGGGCGATCAGCGCCGTTCGTTGTTCTGCTGTGACGAGACGCTTATGTGGAGTCGCATCCAACGGTGCGCCATTGCCGTCCATCGACACGGTCGAGAGCATGCAATCGCAGGCGAGCATCCGGGTGAGGCTAACGCTGAGTGGTCCCATCCAGGGCATGTATCCGACGTCAAGATCTTCGAAATCAGGCTCGTCGTCATCGAATGCACTGCCGTAGAACTCGGCATCGCCGAAATTGGCATCGCTACCTGATGCGGTATCGCTGCGCGTGGTGGCGCATTCCCGATGCTCGGCAAGGTCTTTCGCGGTGATATGCACATTCACATGCGGACGCTGACCACCGTCAACACCGGTCATGGCATTGTCGAGGTACCGACGGATCAGTTCGGTGAAGGCGTCGGCGGTTCGTTTGGCTGTCGATCGCTGATCCGGGGTTCCGTCGGCAGCCGGTTTCGGCATCGACAGACCCGAGAGCGCCGACAACAACATTTCGCCGGTCAACGCGTCGAAATCGCCCTTGATCGCGACCCGACCGTTCAACGTCGGCGAAATCCGCAAGACATTGAGGTCGTCGTCCTCACCGGGTGGGGTGTCGTCGGATTCGAATATCCGCTCGAGAACCGCAATCGCATACCGCAGTTTGATGGTGGTCGCCTCGACACCCGACGCGGCAGCGAGAAGGGTTGCCATGCAGGACGGTAACGCGTTCTCAGGCATACCTTTTGGTGGCGATTCGCAGAATGCCACGATTATCGCCGCATGATCGAACGAGAGGTCACCCGCCTCGAATTGAGCATTAATGTCCGGAAACCCTCGCAGCGCGGCACCGAGAGCGGCGATCTTGTTACCCGCCGCGTTCTGCAGCATCGTGTTCGCCGCCAACCAGCGCCCCACACCGCGGTAGCAGAGCACCTGCTCGTCCGGATTGAGCGCCAACTCATCCACTGCGGCAACCCGAATCGCTTCCAACCGAAGAATTTCCGCAGATACACAGACTGCAACGTCCCGAACCTCGGCTGGGCGTAACCGCCACAACCTGCCGCGCACACCCACAGCCGAACCGGCAACAACATCCCCCACCAAAGTTGAATCACAAACCGTCGTCATCAAGGCCTCCCCACCCTTGACACAAGTATACTCGAACAAACATTCGATTCAAGGGATATTTCGGGCACATTTCACGCGTAGACACGAACGATCACAACGGCCACCTCTGGCGAAAGCGATTCTCAGCCAGGGGCATTGATCAACCGGATCCGGGACAACAACTTTCAGCGCGTCACCGGCGCACTCCAGAGCCCGACGAGCGCGTCGACGATATCTGTCGTGAAGTCATCCCAGTTCGAGACCTCTACCGATTCGTCGCCGGCAAGGAGCCTTTCACGTTCGGCACACATGTGCAGCATCACATACCGCGCCATTTCACCGCGGGCGCGCCGAACGTCGTCCGGCATGTCGGGCAGACAAGCGGCGAGCGCGCCGAGCATCTTTTGCAAGAGCTCCGATGACGAAACATCTTCGTAGACAACGGCCCGCAGCGTGGGATCGGCCATCAGCTGAACACTGAACCGCGCATACCACGCGGGTCCGGTCAATTCGTTGTAATGATCAGTGGACGCTCGAACCAGACACGTGATCCAGTCACGGAGATCTGTCGAACCTTTGACGTCGGCCAGCAACTCCTTGCGCTTCTGCTCGATCGGCGCGGCATGTTTGTTCACGATTGCACGGAGTAGATCGATCTTTGTGCCGAAGTGATATCCGACGGCGGCGTTGTTGCCCTGCCCAGCGGCCTCGCTCACCTGACGATTCGAGACGGCAAAGATCCCGTGCTCGGCAAACAACCGCTCCGCGACTTCGAGTATCCGCTCACGGGTTGCAACGGAACGAAGAGAGCCCGCTGGGGTACCCGAATCGCTGATCGCATCTTCAGTTCGTGCTGCCACATCTACCGCCAAAGTCAGGTGCTCGGCACTATGTGCGCACCGAGACGTTGATCACCATCGACCTCGCAGCGCTTGCGCGAAGTCAGTCAGCTGCTTTAACTTTATTCAATCAGTTGACTTAATTCAAGACTTCTTTACTTTTCTCCGATGGAGCTTCCCAATGTCGATATCCACTTCCGATTCCAGTAAAGCCGCACCGCCGTCAACTACTGCCGTAGTAGCAGTTCTGGCGTTTGCCGGCATCGTGGTCTCGCTGATGCAAACGCTGGTCATCCCGATCATTCCGCACCTTCCGGAATACCTGAACGCGTCCGCCTCGGACACAGCCTGGGTAGTGACCGCCACCCTCCTCGCTTCAGCCGTTGCCGTCCCGACGATGGGCCGGTTGGGCGACATGTTCGGCAAACGCCGCCTACTCCTGATCAGCTTGGCACTTCTGGTGGTCGGATCGATTGTGGGTGCCATGAGTTCGAGCGTTGTCCCGCTCGTCTTTGGGCGCGTCCTCCAGGGACTCGCCGCCGGTGTCATCCCTCTAGGTATCAGCATCATGCGTGACGTGCTTCCGCCCAAGAAACTGGCCGGCGCCGTCGCGATGATGAGCGCAGCCATGGGAGTCGGTGGCGCACTGGGACTTCCGATCGCAGCTATGATCGCCGAATACGCCAACTGGCACGTTCTGTTCTGGGCATCGGCAGTCCTCGGCGCCATCGTGACGGGTCTGATCCTGGTCATCGTGCCTGAATCGACGGTCCGCACCGGCGGCAAATTCGACTTTGTCGGAGCCCTCACACTCTCGGTCGCACTCATCACCCTGCTTCTGGCGATTTCCAAGGGCAATTCCTGGGGATGGGCGAGCGGACTCACAGTCTCGATGCTCGCTGCCGCCGTCATCGCATTCGCCATCTTCGCCTGGTGGGAACTGCGCAACCCGAAGCCACTGGTCAACCTTCGCGTGTCAGCGCGTCGCCAAGTACTACTGACCAATCTCGCTTCCGTCGTCTTCGGATTCGCGATGTTCGCCTCCAGCATGGTGTTCCCCCAGGTTGTCCAACTGCCGGAAGCCACCGGCTTCGGACTCGGCGGGTCGATGCTCATCGCCGGTCTGGTCATGGCCCCATCCGGCATCATCATGATGCTCATCGCGCCGGTCTCCTCCAAGATCACCAACACCCACGGCCCCAAGATCACACTCATGATCGGTGCAGTCGTCGTTGCGATCGGATATCTCATCGGCATCTTCGCGCTGCACTCCATCTGGCAACTCGTCATGATCGCCCTCATCATCGGCGCAGGAACGGGCATGGCTTACGGCGCGATGCCAGCCCTCATCATGGGTGCGGTTCCCGCCTCGGAAACCGGAGCGGCCAACAGCTTGAACACCCTGATGCGCGCACTCGGCACATCGTTTGCCAGCGCAATCGCCGGCGTCGTCCTGGCTCAGATGACAATGACTCTCGGCGACACCACGCTGCCGACCGAGAACGCGTTCCGCGTCATCATGGCCCTGGCCGCGGGATCGGCCCTCATCGCGCTTTTCCTGGCAGCATTCCTGCCGAAGTTCCGTAACCCGGCCCGCGACGTTCCCGACTACGTACCCGCGGAACCCGCAGCGGCTCACTGAACCGACACCGGCACAGTGCGAAAGCCGCCGCTACCCATGAGGTAGCGGCGGCTTTCGTATTCTTTCGCTGCGAGATATCCGCAGCATCCGTCACGTCAACATCCCAGAGGCGTCAACGAGCCGAAACCCAACCTACGCAACGTTTCTGAGAGTCTTCTGAGTGCAGCCGGGGCTGTCTCGGTATTTCCCAGAACATGCAGGCGCTCGAGGTAGGTGCCCATTCCTGACCAAGAGTAAGTAAAGTACCCACGGTCTGCGATCGGCAAACTGGTCGTTCGACCCGTGCGTCGTGCCGCTCATTCAACCCTTTGGAGAAGTCAGATGCGTTTGCCCACCCAGCGGTCTCGCCGCCGCAGCACTGCCGCAGCGGCGCTCGTCGCCGCGACTGTGCTCGGGATCTTCTTGCCCTCGACCGCTCAAGCGCAACTCACCGGATCGGCCGGCTCGTCCGGTGGTGGCGTCAGCGGGACGCAAGCAGCGCCGCGCGCAGCGTTGCCCGGTTGGCGTGAAATCTTTGTCGACGACTTCACGACCGATGCTCCGATCGGTAGCTTCGCAAACGACGAGTGCAACAACCCCGGCAAGATCGTCTACACCGGAACCGAGAACACACGCTGGCGGACGTACCCCGAGTGCTACCTCGACACGTACAACAAGAACCCTTACCGCGCAGACGAAGTAGTGAGCGCACACGACGGCGTACTCGACTACTACCTCCACGACGTCGACGGCCGCCGTGCCGGAGCCAACATGTCCCCCGTCATCAACGGCAGCAGCCAGGCCCAGGTGTACGGGCGCTACTCGGCGCGCATCAAGGTCAGTCATCCGGCGATCACCGGTTACCGGTTGGCGATGCTGCTGTGGCCGGACTCCGAAGGATGGCCGGAAGAAGGCGAGATCAACTTCCCGGAGGGCCCGCTGACGGGACCCATCTACGGTTTCCATCACTACGCCGAGGACGGCGCGGACGCGAACTCCCAGGCACTCTCCGATGTCGACACCTCTACCTACGCGGATTGGCGTGTTGTCACGATCGAGTGGACCCCGTCGGTTGTTCGATTCATGCTCGACGACAAGGTCTTGCTCGAGTCCACGCGGGGAATCCCCGATACCGCGATGCGTTGGCAGCTCCAGCTCGAGTCCAGCCTCTACCCGGCTCTTGGCGGCGGCAATTTCCTCGTCGACTGGGTGACAGTGCACGCGTGGGACGGCGCGTAACAATTTCCTGACAGCTGGTCGAGGCACAAAGCTGTGCCTCGACCAGCCCAATGGGCGTAGATTCCCGTTTTCGGACCCGATTGCCTAGACTCCCAAAAGTCATCGAAAGTAAGGGAAGGCAAACCTGTGCGAACCGCGGTTACCGGAGGAGCCGGATTCATCGGCTCGACGCTTGTGGATCGCCTGCGCAAGGACGGTCACCAAGTCCTCGTCATAGACGACTTGAGCCGCGGTCGGGTAGACAACCTCGACGCGGCACTCGCGACCGCAGATGTCGACCTCGAAGTTCTCGACATTCGGGACGACAAGATCGGTCCCCTGTTCGAGACGTTCGCTCCCGAAGTGGTTTTCCATCTCGCAGCGCAAATCGACGTTCGGAACAGCGTCGCCGACCCGATCAACGACGCCGACGCCAATATCCTCGGCACTGTGAAAATCGGATCTGCGGCGATCGCGGCACAAGCTCGCAAGATCGTGTTCATGTCGTCCGGCGGTTCCATCTACGGATCACCGGAACACCTGCCCGTCTCCGAGCACGCTCCGGTCAACCCGCTCTCGCCCTACGCATGCAGCAAGATCAGCGCCGAGAACTACCTCAACTGCTTCCGGCAACTCCACGGTCTGGATTGCTCACACATCGCCCCGGCCAACGTGTACGGACCCCGCCAGGATCCACACGGCGAGGCTGGCGTCGTCGCAATCTTCGCGCGCGAAATGCTTTCCGGCGGAAACACTTTCCTGTTCGGCGACGGTGGAAATACGCGGGACTACGTCTTCGTCGAGGACGTGGTGACGGCGCTGATCGCAGCATCGGGCACCGCGGGCTCAGGACAACGCTTCAATATCGGAACCGGAGTCGAGACGTCCGACCGCGAACTACACGCATTGCTTGCGCACGCCACCGGCGTCGCGGCAGAACCCACGTGGATGCCCGCGCGACTCGGGGATGTTCGCCGGTCCGCGCTCGACGCCGCACTGGCACGCACGGAATTGGGATGGACCCCGTTGACGTCACTGTCGGAGGGGATCGCCCGCACCGTCGACTTCTTCCGGAAACTTGATACAGCGTCGTCCGATACAGCACCGTCGACGCTCGTCTGAAAAATGCCGCCATCCCCCAAAGCATCTCTTCGCGTCAGCCATCTGGACGTGATGCACAGCCGTACGCGGATCACGTCCGTCATCGGCCCCGTACATCTCCCTGACGACGCCACCATTGCCGCTCGACTTCGCACGATGGCCGAAGCAGGGCCACACACACGCCTCGGACTCAGACCGTCAGCGCACGGCAATCGGTGGACATTCGATCCCGAATCGTGTGCCCCCGAAGTAGTTCGGCTCGATCCGCCGACCTCCCCGATGGACCTGCTCGATACGGCGTCGAACGTCTCACGAGAGGATCACCCCACAACCGTCACAGTGGCCGGGAACTATCTCCGCACCGACCACAACCACGGTCTCGGTGAGGTCGCTCTGACGCTCATGATGAACGAGGTCATCCTCGGCATGATCGACCCCGCCGATCCTCAGGTGTGGCAACCGTCGCGTGCCTCGCGCTCGGGGATCACCACTGCCGCGCTACGCACCTACGGTTCGGATCCACGGCGCGGCTGGGCGCTGCGTCGGTCACTCGATCGGACGCCGCGTCCCACACAGTCCGGGCCGGTGGAACCGTGGACGCCCGCCCGCACTGCTGCCGTGGTCACCACTGATCCCGACACCGTTCGGTCGTTGCGCATGTGGCGGGACCGGAATCTTCCGTCGGTGTCGATGTACGCCCTGACCGCTTCGGTGCTGCACCGCGCGCTGGCCGACGCCGGGCTCACCATCAATCCCGTTGCAACTGTGACCCTCGATGCCAGACGCTACCTTGCGGCAGGTCGAGTTCCGTTGGGAAACTTCGTCTCCGGACTCGAATTCGATCTGGGGGCGAACCCGACGCCCGGCCGCATCCACGAGGCCACGTCCGAGGCGGTGGCAACGGGCCGGCCCGTTGCGAACCTCGCCCTGAACATGATGCGGACCCGAATCGGCTTGCGAATCAACAATTCCGGCGCATATCCGATCAGTCGCCCTCGAGATCCCCAGGCCCAGCTGCTGTTTTCGAGCATCGGCCCGGTGCCGCGACAAGGTCAGGTTCCGTGGCTCACCGACGCGTCACCGTTCTACTCGGCGCACAACGACCCTGTCGGCCCAGAGGGCATAACGCTCACGTGGGCAATCGTGGAAGGTGCGCTCGCGACGACGGCGTCGTTCCACGGAAACGTGTTTGCGCAGGCGGTGGTGACGTCGGCCCTGGAGTGCGCTGCCACCGATCCGATTGCCTATTTGTCTTCTGTTAACTGACCCGATGTGCCCCGAGCCCATGGACGTCCGATAACATAGGTAAGGCTGCCCTTCCAGGGGTGGTGTTGCACCCCGCCTAGACCCCGTCGGAGTACGTCTTGACAGCGCAGACCCACCTGGTCCCCGGGATCACCGTATTGATCTGCTGCTACACCCACGACCGTCTGGATCAGCTGTCCACCGGCATCCGCAGCGCCCAGGCGCAGCTTCGCCCGGACTCGGACGAACTGATTGTGATCGTGGACCACAACGACGCACTCCACGCAGATCTGATTTCCGCCTTCCCGAGTGGCATCACCGTGATTCCGAACGCGGCGACCCGCGGCCTGTCCGGCGCCCGCAACACCGGTGTCGCGGCAGCGCGGACTGAGTTGGTCGCGTTCGTCGACGACGACGCGGTGCTCCGACCCGGGGCCCTGGACAGCGTTCGCAGCGCCTTCTCTGACGCTTCCGTTATCGCCGTCGGCGGTGCAGTACACGCCAAATGGGAAGCGGGAGCACCACCGTCGTGGTTCCCGGACGAGTTCGGCTGGGTCGTGGGCTGCGACTACCGCGGGCTTGCCGCCGACGGCGCCGAGATCCGCAACCCGATCGGCGCCGCCATGGCTGTCCGCCGTGCCGAATTGCAGAAGATCGGCGGTTTCTCCGACCGTCTGGGCCGCGTCGGAACAGTGCCGGCCGGCTGCGAGGAAACCCTCATGGGAATTGAACTACGACAGCAATTCCCGGGATCCAAGGTTATGCGGATCGAGGAGTTTGCCGTCGACCACTTTGTTCCCCGCACCCGTAGTACCCTGCGCTACTTCATCAGTCGCTGCCGCCACGAGGGCCACTCCAAGGCTGTGCTGTCCGACATGGTGGGCGGTAAGGCCGGGCTCGCAGCCGAACGAAGTTTTGTCATTCGCACTCTGACCACCGGGGTGCTGCGCTATCTCCGCGGCGCGGTAACGGGCAACGGCATCAGCGCGGTGTCCCGGATTCTCGTCATGATCCTCGGATTGTTTGTCACCGCATCAGCCACTGCGGCCGCGGCCATTCGCCAAGGCCGTCGCACCACCAGTTCGGAAGTACAAGCGCCAGTGGAAAAACCGGCCGAAGCACCCGTCGCCGCCGACGAGTTGATCACCGTTGTGATTCCCACTGT
This sequence comes from Rhodococcus sp. AD45-ID, assembly GCF_003023755.1. Classification (NCBI taxonomy): domain Bacteria; kingdom Bacillati; phylum Actinomycetota; class Actinomycetes; order Mycobacteriales; family Nocardiaceae; genus Rhodococcus; species Rhodococcus sp. AD45-ID. The sequence continues at coordinate 1,714,540 of NZ_PYHL01000001.1, forward strand.
CGGTCGCGATTCGTTGCTCAACACCGTCCGTACCGTGCTGGCGCAGGATCATCGCAATATCGAACTGCTGGTAGTCGACAACCGTCCCCACCGAAGTGAGGCCGCGCGGATTCTGGCCGACATCGACGACCCCCGCCTGTCGATCCTGGAACAGCCCATCCCCGGTGTCTCGGCGGCCCGAAACAAAGGACATCAGAGCGCCAGGGGCCGCATCGTCGCCTTCACCGACGACGACGCAGTCCCCGATCCCGGGTGGATCTCGGGCATTGTCACCAGCTTCCACGCCGACAACACCAGTTCAGTCGGAGTCGTGACCGGCCGAGTGCTCGGTACAGAATCCAACACCAGGGAGCAAGCCTGGTTCGAGGAAGCAAAGGTCTTCGACAAGGGCGAGGTAGCAACGCTCTGGGCGATGAACCTTCTCGAAGAGACTGCGCTCGGCACAGACGACACCCTCGGCGAGTACGGTCCCCACGGTCCGTTCTTCCCCTACACAGCGGGCGAGTGCGGATCGGGCAACAACATGGCGTTCCGATCGACTGCCCTGCACTCGATCGGCGGATTCGACGAGCGCCTCGGCACCGGCACCCCCACCCACGGCGGTGAGGACCTCGACGCTTTCCGCGCAGCACTCCTCGACGGTTGGGCTGTTGCCTACAATCCGAACGCCGTTGTGCGGCACTACCACCGTGACAACATGCCGGAACTTCGGGTGCAAAGTTACGGCTACGGCACCGGTATGGCCGCGTCGTTGACCAAGTTCGTCTTGTCCGGATCACCGCGGCCGATCCTCACGCGTATCCCACGGGGAATCCACATGCTGATCTCGCCGACGTCCACGAAGAACATCGACTTCCCGTCCGACTGGCCGCTGCACCTGCGAATCCTCGAAGCCCTGGGTTACCTTGCAGGACCGGTCCTGTTCGTTCGTAGCCACCTGAACGCGCGCCGGGTCGGTGCCGGGCGGTGAGCACCGAAATAGACACCGACACAGACATCATCGATCTCCGGCCGGGTAAGTCCGTGGCATCGATCCCCCACTACGGGTGGAATCCCCGTATCTGCCTGAGAATCGGCGTGGCAGTTGCGGTTGCCATGTTCGTGCTCAACCTCGCCGTGGCAACCGACATCGCCGACTTCGTGCCCGCGCCGATCCGCCTGCTGATCGCGCTTGCCGGTATGACCCTGGTTCCCGGACTGCCCGTCGTTGTTGCGCTGCGCATTCCAGGCCGCGCGCTCTCGGCTGCCCTGATCGTGTCGGTGTCGTTGGCCGTCACCATCCTGGCCAGTCAACTGACGATGGTGGCCTCGTGGTGGAGTCCGCTGCGCACTCAGTTCATCTTGGTGCTCCTCGCACTCGCACTCTGCGCCGGCGCCTCGCGCACTGTGCCGTCTGACTTCCGACTGCCGAACGGCGAACGCCAGCGCCTGCGCTATGTCGACCGGAGCCGGGCAATCGGTTTCGGTGCACTGCTGATCGCCCTCATTCTGTTCCTGGTCGCCGCTGCAAGGTTGGACATCGCGGCTGCCGGCCACTTCGGCATCATCACCGAAATCGGGCCGATCTACGTGCTCGGACTGCTAACGCTCTGCGGCACAATCGTGTACACCCTGCATCGACGCCTGATCGACCACGTGTTGATGGCGGCAAACACCGTCATGCTGATTCTCTACACCACGATGCTCGTGCCGGTAGCCACCGGCGAGACCACCGTACCGGTCGCGTTTGTACATCGTGGTTTCATCAACATTCTGGCTCAGAGCGGCACTCTCCCCAACTCGATCGACGCGCGATTCAGTTGGGCCGGATTCTTCTCCGCCGGGGCACATCTGATCACTGTCGCCGATGTTCCCGATGCGACCGTACTGCTTCTGTGGGCGCCGCTGTACATGGGCGCGCTACTGGCGTTTCCGCTGTACGCCATCGCGATTGCCATCACCGGCCGCGTTCGGCTCGCCTGGCTGGCAGTGGTGATCTACCAACTCTTCAACTGGTACCAGCAGGATTACTTCGCTCCGCAGGCTGTTGCGACGATCTTCTACACCACCATCCTCGCGACGCTGTTGTGGCAGCTTCGACGCTCACCACTTCCGGTAATCGGTTCCGGGATCGGCCGATTCATCGTCTCGGCGCCTCGGCGCACCCCCGGGTTCGTTCCCGGTTTCGATTCACTCCGCACACTCGCGGTGGGCGCGGTATTGCTGCTCCTCATCGTCGCCACCACCGTCAGTCACCAGATCACCCCGATCCTGGTCATCGTGGTCCTCGCATCATTCTCACTGTTCGGAGCAACGCGCTACCGGACCATGTGGCTGGCAGCGGGTCTGGTGTTCGCGGCATGGTTCAGCTACGGCGCCACCGACTTCTGGATCGGCCACCTCCAGTCGATCTTCAGCGAGATCGGGCAGGTCGGCAATTCCGTGGGCCGCGGCGTGGGCGAGCGCATCACCGGAGATCCGACGTACCAGCAGATGCAGTACCTGCGTATGGGTGCGTCCGGGATACTCGCGGTGGTGGCCTTTGCAGGTTGGGTGCTCTCACGCCACCGACGAACCTGGCTCGTGGCAGGAGCCGTTGCCGCAGCGCCGTTCTCGCTTGTCCTGCTGCAAAGCTACGGCGGCGAGATGATCATCCGTTGCTTCGTTCTCGCCTCCCCGGTCCTGGCTCCCTTTGCCGCCGTCGCCCTCGCGCATGCCGGCAACCAGATCCGTAAAGCACTCAACCCGGTCTCGTCGGCAAATCACACGCGGCCGCGCAAGACACGACCGTCCTACGGGGTTCGGGCGGCCGCTGCAACCTTGGCATTGGTCTCGCTGGGATTGCTCTTGACCACAAACCGCGGACTGAACACCGCATTCGAAGCGTCGACAACCGATCAGGTCACGGTATCGGACCAGTTCATCGCGGCGGTTCCGCCGTCTACGACGATCATGACGTGGAGCCACGCGTCTCACACGAACGGTGTGCGACGGACGCTGGACCCGCTCGGGCCGCGAATGATGTTCGTGGACAGCTACGACTGCGCCAACGACCTCAGCGGTTGCGCTCTGACACGTAACCCCATGTACGTGTACGTCACGAGCCAGGGCATCGGAATGGCGTTGCTGCAGCAGGGCATGACGCAGGAGTATCTCGACGCCGAACTGGCCGCTATCATCGACAGCGGCCTCTACGTCCCGATGATCGAAAAGCCGAGCATCACGATCCTGCGCCGTGTCGACGCACCCGCTATCGAATTCGAGTCCCCATGAGTGTTGCGATCTTCTTCTTCCTGGCCGCCGGCGTTCTCCTGGTCGCCGGTGTGATCCTGCGTGAACGCGAGGTTCCTGCCACCGGCAGCATCGGCCGCGGACACGCCGCCCAACTGATCAGCCTTGCGCTTGCCGTCTGTGTGATCACCGCTGCGACTCTGACTTTCGTGCGACTGATCGCAATGGCTGTATGAGCCGTCGACGGCGGCGCGCTGCCGGAACTATCGCGACGCTCGCCCTCATCGCGTCCTGTACTTCGTGCACGATCGCGACCGATTCGCCGGCCGAAAACCCGTGCGCGCCGGAATCCTCACCTGGTGGCGTGTCACTTCCTCGCGGTGACCTGCAAGGTTGGAAGCAGATATTCAGCGATGATTTCGACGATTGTGATCTCGGTTCCGACTGGGGTACCTACAGCGGCCAGCCAGGCGGCAATCCGAACAGCACGTGGGATGCGTCGATGGTTCAGGTCGACGACGGTCTGCTCAACCTGAATTCGCAACGAACCGATTCGGGATGGATCACCGGCGGGGTGTCGAATTATCCGGTCACCCAGCAGTACGGGCGCTGGGAGATCCGCATGCGCGCCGACAACAGCGACGACATCTCGTACCACATGCTGCTCTGGCCACAGAACGAGAAATGGCCACCGGAGATCGATTTCGCGGAAAGCGTCAGCGGCACGCGCGACGAGATGTCCGCCTTCCTGCACTGGGTCGACGACAAAGGCACCAACGACAAAAAGGGTGTATCCACGGGGGGAGATTTCTCCGAGTGGCACACCGTCGGGGTCGAGTGGGGACCTGGCATCGTCCGCTACCTGCTCGACGGCAAAGTCTGGGCCGAAGCACATTCGGAGACAATGGTTCCGGACGTCCCCATGTGGCTCGGCCTGCAAGCCGAGGCCGGAGCGTGTGAACGTCGTGAGGACTGGGGCATGACACCGTGCTCCGACTTCTCGGAGCAGCGCCCGGACAACGTTGCCGTACAGGTGGACTGGGTCACTGTGTATGCGGCAGACTTCGACGAGTTGGAGAAGATGCAGAAATCCGGTTACTACGATCCGTCACCGGATGCCATTCAGTTCACAGACTGAGATTCACTCCGCATAACAAGAACAGCACGGGTAAGTGGCACAACAAGGATCACGGCAGACACAGACTCAGCCACGATGTACGCCCAGCCCAACGCGACAAGTCCGTGCTCGTCGATCAATGCCAGACTGAGTCCGAGAATCAGTGCCGCATTGCAGATCTGCACTGCCACCGCCAGGCGTAAGCGGCGACGCACACGGGCAACCGCGGTGTACGCGGCCACTATTGTCGCGGGAACCAGCGCAATCGCAGCCAGGCGGAGCAGCGGAGTTCCCTGCTCCGCGTACGGCTTACCGACGATGTCCAACATCACGGGCGCGATCACTGCAAACAGCAGCACACCACTCAACGCGACAGCACCGAGTATCGCAAAGAATCGAAGGGTCAGACCGTACAGGCGCGTCGGATCACTACTTGCCGACGCGGCAACGTACGGCCCCAGCAGCATGGTCATCAAGACCAGTACGGCGGTGACCAGGGACCAGGAGATTGCAAAGTACGCGTTGGCGTCGGCACCCATTCGCGATACGACGATCAGCGGGAGCAGCAGTGGCGCAAGCGCACTGACCACGTAGATGCCGTAGGAACCAGCCAGGTAATTGCCGATCTCCCGGCGAGGAGGCAACTGCGACGGCGCGCTCTGATAGTCGGGAGTGCGCAGCCGCCGGGCAACCATCACACCGAGGACAAGTGCGGCGATCAGCGCCGGGACCGTCCACGTCCAGATGATGGCGAGGTGTGAAGCGGTAAACGCCAATGCTGCGGCAAGCACCAGCTTCACAATCGCGTGCGCGACGTTCTTCCCTGCGGCCCAACCGGCTTCGCGGAACGCCACCGCGGTGTGGTCGAGCAGGGCAAACGTGGAGAACACAACTACAACCACTGGGAAAAGCCAGTACTCGAACGGATGGAGGAACATCTCCGACGTCGGGCCAAGCAGCAGGAATCCGCCGCCCAGGAGAAGACCGCCCACCGCACCGACGGCAAACCCCGCCCCGACAAGCGACTTGGAGCGCTGCCCGGCAAGCGGAAGAAAACGTTCGAAGAGTCCACCGATACCGAAGTTGCCGAAAGCCGAGAGCATGGTTGCCGTGGTGATCACCGCCGCGGCAGCACCTACCTCACGCGCCGGGTAAAGGCGTCCGAGAATCGCCCAGTAGACAAGACCCACAACACCGGTCAAGAGCGCTGAGACAGTGAGCGCCAGACTGTTTCGCTCGAGGCTGTGGCCGTTCGTGCTGGAACCCCCAGTACTGGGCCCCTCAGTGCTGGGGTCACCTGCGACTGCCGCCTCCGGCGATACGACGGTGTCGCCGGAGGGGGCGGTCACAGCGTCAGTTCGCGGACGTCAGCCTGTGCGGTCTTCTTCTGGATGGTCTTGGTCTCGCGCCAGTGCTGCCATTCCTGACCGATGGTGCGCAGCACTCGCATGCCGTCGCTGTAGGCGTTGAGGTTGCTGCGTCCGTGGATCCGGGGACCCTCGAAGCTGCCGACCTCGACGATGTTGAGGCCGCTCGTCGCAAGACGGACGTTGATGACGGTTTCGATCTCGAAACCGTCGCCCCACTGCGCGCGCTGGTACTCGACCGGCGCCAGTTCGAGCAGCGGGATGTGCTTGCGCCAGAAGGCGTTGTAGCCGTAGCAGAGATCGGAGAACTTTGTTCGGAAGATGAGGTTGACCAAGCCGTTGAGGCCCTTGTTACCGACGTTGCGCAATCCGGTGATGTCGGAACTTCCACCGCGGCCGACAAATCGGCTTCCCTTGGCGAGGTCGGCCCCGCCGACCAGTGCCTCGACGAAGAAGGGAATCTCAGCGGGGTCGGTCGAACCGTCGGCGTCGATGGTGACGATGATGTCGCCGGTCGATGCCTCGAATCCACAGGCCAGGGCGTTGCCCTTACCGGAACGGGTCTGCACGACAAATGTTGCATCCGGCCACAATTCACGGGCCACAGCTACGGTGTCGTCAGTGGAATGTCCGTCGACGAAGACGATCTGATCGATATCCGTAGGCATCCGCGACGCAACGAAGGGCAAATTTTTTGCCTCGTTCATGGCCGGGACGATGACGGAGACGGTCGGACGGTTCCCGCCCTTACCGGATGCCGGTTCGGACGGTGTCGCTCCGGTGATGTCAGCAGCCGGGCCACCTGTCGGTATCGAAGTACTCACGACGATCGTCTCCACTCATATTGACAGTCCGATGCCTGGAGAATGTGTTGGCCACTGGCTCACACCCAGACAATGTCCCTCTCCAAGAACTGGATTCGGGAGGTCATGCAGTTCGTCGAACTGCATGCCTTAGAGTAGAAGATAGGCAAGCCTTAGCAAAGCCCTAGAGGGCTTGTGTGTCGACAGTCACATAACATCCAGTGGCCGAGGTGCGGGTGATCCGGTATTGCAACAACGAATACGCTCGAAGACAAACAAAGGAACTTACACGTGCACACTCAGGTTGCGATCATCGGTGCCGGACCCGCCGGACTGACTCTCGCCGCTCTGCTTCACCGACAGGGTATTTCCTCCATCGTCCTCGAACGTCACGACCGCACATACATCGAGACACGAACCCGAGCAGGAATCCTCGAGCAACCCACCGTCGATCTCATGCACGAAATCGGTGTGGGTGACGGAATCACTCGCGAAGGCATGGTGCACAACGGGTTCTATGTTCGGTTCGACCGAACCACACATCATCTCGACTTCACCAGGCTCGTCGGCGGCCACGCCACCGTCTATCCGCAGCAGAAGCTGGTTGCCGACCTCGTTGCGGACCGGGTCGGGGGCGGCGAGCCTCTACTCTTCGAGGCCTCGGTACGTTCGATCGACACCACCACCGACGGCGCCCGCCTGCAGGTCCAGACACCAGAGGGACTGCTCGAGATCACCGCGGACTTCGTCGCCGGCTGCGACGGATTCCACGGGGTGAGCCGCGCACACCTTCCCGCAGACTCGGTCCGAGAGTTCGAGAGGACCTATCCCGTTGCGTGGCTGGGCATCCTGGCGCACACCACCCCCACCACCCCCGAGGGCATGTACTGCGCGCATGAGAACGGCATCTCGGTGCACAGCATGCGCGGGCCGAACATCACCCGCCAGTACCTGCAGGTTCCCGCGGACACCGACCTGGGCGACTGGTCTGACGAACGCATCTGGGACGAGCTGACACTCCGCAGCGCCAGTGACGATTTCCCGGTACTCGAGCGCGGCGAGATCTTCGACAAATCACTGGCCCCGTTGCGCTCGTACGTGTGCGAAACCATGCAACACGGAAGGCTTTTCCTACTCGGCGACGCCGCCCACATTGTTCCCCCCACCGGCGCAAAGGGTCTCAATCTTGCAGTGTCCGACGCAGTCACGCTGTCCTATGCACTCGGTGCGTTTTACCTGACCGGCGGCAGTGAGCACCTCGACGCATACTCGAGCACCTGCCTTCCACGTATCTGGAAGGCACAGCACTTCTCCGCAATGCTTACCGAAACACTGCACTCGCTGTCCGCAGATCCATTGGATTGGCAGCTGCGACGCGCTCGCCTGACCAGGTGGGTGGAGTCGGAGCACGAGCAGTCCGCACTGGGCGAGGTCTACCTGGGCCTGCCATTCCCCAGTCCCTGGCAGTATCCGGCATAACAGCAGTATCCGGCATAACAGCAGTTACCGGATCAGGTATTTCAGAATCGAGCCGGTCGCGGAAGTTCGGGCAACCGGATGCCGAACTCCGCGGCCAGTACGGCAAGTGCTTCGTCGCCGTCCAGGTCGCGGGCGCTGCGTAGCGCCCCGTCCGTAACGGCTAGCTGGTACTGCTCGTCAGGCCTGCAGGAGAGTGTCTTTCGCACACTGCCCTCGGTCAGGGAGCACACGATTCCGCCGGTGAAGCGGGCCAGCGGGGAGGTGCTGTGCCACCACGCCATTGCCGCGAAATCTGCGAGTGGCCTCGTGGTCGCGTCCGTCAGGTACGACGCGCCGGAAGGAAAGCGCACGTCCCATCCGGCGACTGCGCCGGCGTCGACCTGGTGCACTATCGCGTCGCCACCGAACCCGACGTCGACTAACCACGTCTCGCCTGCGAAGCCGACAACGATTGCGACGTGGCCTAGTGGAAGCCCCGGCCCGTTCGGAGTGACGACGGCTGCGCCGACCAACTGTGCGTCGAATCCGACGGTGCGGAGAGCGCGGGCGAGCAGGCCGTTGAGTTCGTAGCAGATTCCACCTCGCTCACGCCGGAGCAGCTTCTCCTCGATCGCAGCTACCGAGACCTCGACCGGGCGTTTGCGGTGAATGTCGAGATTCTCGAACGGGATTCGGGACAACTGAGCGTCGGCGATGCGTCGCAACAAGGACGCGTCGACGGGACTCGTCAGGCTATCGTCGGGCAATGCGACCCTGCGGAGATACGAGTGCATTTCCGCACTCGACATCACGTCGGCGTCGCGGCGTATATGACGCATTTGCGGTGCTACCGACGGTGTTTGTGGTGTAGATCGCAGTACTGCCTCTACCCCGATGGAATCCATTTGTGTAGCCTACCCTAATATTGCGGAGGCACTCGAGAACGTCAGCCGCACGTTCGATGCCCGATTGGAGAACCTCGGTGTTCACATCACCCAACTATGCGAAGTCGCAGTCCTCGGGCGGTAAGTCCATCCGACTCTCCCGGATCAGCGACTACGCTACCGGGCGCACTCTCGTCGTCCCGCTGGATCATTCGGTCACCGTCGGTCCACTCGGCATGGCCGACCACGCGAACTCGTTGGTCCACACTCTTGCGCAGGCCGGAACCAATGCCGTAGTTCTCCATCGCGGCCGCGCCAAACACGTCGACCCTGCCCACTTCGCGCGCATGGGATTGATAGTCCATCTCTCAGCGGGAACGACCCGAAGCATGGACCTCGACTCGAAGGTTCTTGTCGGCGGCGTCGAGGACGCGCTACGCATCGGTGCCGACGCGGTCAGCGTGCACGTCAATATCGGATCGTCCACCGAACGCGAGCAACTCCAGGATTTCGGCAAGGTCTCCCACGAATGCGAAACACTCGGAGTTCCCTTGCTGGCCATGATGTATGCGCGCGGTCCCCTACGTGGTGATCTCCCGTCGGACGCGGCGGAACTGAAGCACCTGGCGGCTATCGCTACCGATCTCGGTGCAGACCTGGTCAAGCTCGACTACAGCGGCACCCCCGAATCCATGCGTGAGGTTGCCGAGTCCTGCCCGCTGCCCATCTGCGTCGCGGGCGGCCCGCCCCTCGAAGACGTCGACGCGCACGCACTCGCGCTCGGCGCCGAAATACTGAGCTCAGGTGTTGCCGGGTTGAGCTTCGGCCGTAATGTATTCGAGGCACGCAATCCGTACGCGGTGGCCTCTGCACTGGCCCGGATGATGCACTCCCCACAGGAATCGGCATCCCGGTCCGAACTCGAGATTGCCTGATCTTCAGTTTTCACCACCTCGCACGCACGCGCGCTTGTTCAACCAACGAAGGGAACGTGTCCAACTATGGACAGCACTATCGTCACCGACCAGATCCTCCCGGCGACGGGGGCCGGCACGGACAGTCGACGGACACCGATCAGCCGCGAAGGCCACTTCGCCTGGCTCGACGTCCGTTCGGTCGAGCAGAGCTTGCTGCCGGCAATTGTGCAAGCCGCATTGCACCATCGCATCGACGGCATCCTCTCGGACAAGATCGAGACCTTCGACGGCCTTCCCCCCACCGTGCGCCGCATCCTGAGCGTCGACGCTCCACTGGCAGAGGACTTCCCGTACGACGGAGTTGACCTCGTCGTGGTCGCCGACCGCGCGGACGCGTTGTCCCCCAACATCGGCCACACCCCTGACCGCGGCGTCCACGTTGTCGTTTCCGACGCACCGACCCTGCAGCTGGCGTGCGAGGTTGTCCGTGAGGTGCCGTGGACGCTTCTCACGTTCACCGACCCGACCAAGATCCCCCTCGAGATCGTCATCGCCGCAGCCGAGAACTCCGGCGGACGCACGGTCACCACGGTTACCGACGTCGAAGACGCCGAAATCGTGAAGCTGGTCCTCGAGCACGGCTCCGACGGACTCCTGCTCGCACCTCGTAGCGCCGACGACGTCGTCCGCATCGCGCGCATCGTCGATCACCAGATCGAGTCGATGGAGCTCTCCGAGCTTGTCGTCACGAAGGTCGAGCACATCGGCATGGGCGATCGTGCCTGCATCGACACCTGCTCGTTGCTCGAGAAGGACGAAGGCTGCCTGATCGGTTCGTTCTCCACCGGAATGTTCCTCTCCTGCAGCGAGACCCACCCGCTGCCGTACATGCCGACGCGTCCCTTCCGCTGGAACGCCGGCGCGGTGCACTCCTACGTCCTCGCTCCGGACAACCGCACGCGCTACGTGAGCGAACTTCAGGCGGGCCAGCCGATCCTCGCGGTCCGTTCCGACGGCAGTGTTCGCGAAGTACGCATCGGCCGCGTCAAGATCGAGAAGCGCCCGCTGATCTCGATCACCGCAGTTGCCCCGAACGGCAAGAACGTCAACGTCATTGCGCAGGACGATTGGCACGTGCGCCTGCTCGGACCCGGTGGCAGCGTCAACAACGTCACCGAACTGGAACCGGGCGACAAGCTGCTCGGCTACGTTCCCACCGAGGCGCGCCACGTCGGCCTGCCGATCACCGAATTCTGCGACGAGCGCTAGGAAAGATGTCCGTTCCCGAGATCCTCTGGTACATCGGAGCTAACGACGGAGAGGTGCCGTGGGATCCGCGGCACCGGTTCGAGCCGTCGTTTTCCGCTCTGCGTGAGCAGGCGCGCACTCTCGACCGACTCGGCTACTACGGCGCGTTGATAACGGCCCGCGAGCCGATTTCGCTTGTCGCAGATACCGAACGGCTGCGCTTTGTCGTACCCGAGTATCCCGGAGTCAAACCGCCGGCGCTGCTTGCCGAGGAGGCACAGGTCTTCGATCAGTACTCCGGCGGCCGGTTGATCTACAACCAGGTCAACGGAGCCGATCCGGTGTTGGCGCGGTACGGACGATTTCACTCCAAGGACGAACGCTACGGCGTGTCCGAGGAGTACTGGCCGCTGTTCAAGCGGCTCTATCTCGATGAGGCGCAGGCGTTCTCGGGTGAGCACTTCGAGCTCGGTCCGCGATACAAGCCGGCCATCGCCGGACCCCGTCAGCCTGACGGGGTTCCGGTCTGGGGTACCGGGGCCTCCCCTGCCGGAATCTCGCACGCGGCAGAGGTTCTCGACGCCTACCTCATGTTCATGAGCCCGGCTGAAGCGATGTCGACGCTGTTCACGAAGGTCAGGGCAGCAGCATCCGACAAGGGCCGCGAACTGAAGTTCGGAGTATTGGCCAGCGTCATCGTCCGGGAAACGGAAAAGGAGGCCTGGGAGCGGTTCGAATGGCAGCTGTCCCAGACCTCACCGGAATCGGTGCTCAGCACCGCAGACCGCAATCTGACCAGCTTCGGGTTCCCGCCGTTGGCGGAACTCACCTCCGACGACGCACAGGTGCAGGCCCGGATCGACGCTCTGCGAGCCGGCCGCCTGCCCACCCGATCGGAACTCGAGTTTGCCCCGAACATGGCTGCCGGACTGACCACGTGGTCCGGCGCCGAACCACCATTCGACGTCGCCGGTAAGGGCACCGGCAATTACCTCGTGGGCAGTGCCGACAACGTGGCCGCGCGCATGCTCGAGATGAGCGAAAGGGTGGGCATCGACATCTGGATCCTGTCCGGGTGGCCACTCATCCGCGAGGCCGAAATCACTGCCGAACTGCTTTTCCCCAGGCTCGGCGTGACAGCTGCGTTCGGAGCAACTGCCGGTGTCTGATATTTCGACATTCGAGTCTTTCCTCGCTCCTAGTGGACACGAACCGTTCCCGGTGCCGTGGTCCTCGGTGCGGGAACGGTTCGAATCCGTTGCAACCGCAGTGCCTGACAACATCGCGGTGGTCTGCCGCGGTAGCAGTCTGAGCTATCGGGAGCTCCACTCGCTTGCAGATGCCCACGCCCGGGCCTTGGTGGGTCATCTCGGTAGCGATCGACGCCCCGTTGCGCTCGACACCACCTGCAGCCTCGACTGCGTCGTCGCGCTTGTCTCCGTGCTTCTCTCGGGACATCCGCTGGTGTTGCTCGACTCGCAACTGCCCGAGGATCGGCGCCACAACATTCTCACGCGCTCGGGTGCTGCTCGCATTTCCCCGGCCGAGTTGGCTGCATTGCCCCGACATCCCGAACAGCCACTGCCCGCTGTCAGCGAGAGCGACTGCGCAGTACTACTTTTCACATCCGGTTCCACCGGTACACCGAAGGCAGTCCGCCAGGGCCACCGACTGTGGCTCAACCAGGCGGCGGATTTTCACGCCACGCTCGGCATCGGTTCGGGCGATCGGCTGGGAATGGCGTTGCCGATCAGCTTCGGCGGCGGACTCGACGTCGTGTTCAGCGCACTACTCAACGGTGGCGAACTGCATTTTCTCGATCCCCGCGAAGTAGGTATCGAGGAAGTCCCGCAGTGGATTTCGAGCCACGTGCTGACCACGCTGCACGCCACCCCCTCACTACTGCGCGCAGTCATGAAGGTGTGCGCCGGCACCGCCACACTGACCGGTCTCCGCTTGGTCACCACGTGCGGTGAGGCAGTGCACGGCGACGACGTGACCAGGCTCCGCACCTTGCTCAGTTCGACTGCTTCGTACTGCAATCTGTCGGGTTCCTCCGAGACCGGCAATCTCGCGTTCAACGAATTCCCCCCTGGCCGCGACGTTCCCGACCGGGTACTTCCCGTCGGCGTTGTGGCCGCCAACAAAGTGGTGCGGTTGCTCGGCCCCGACGGCGCCGATGTGGCGCCGGGTGAGGTCGGCGAAATCGTCGTCGAATCGGCCTATCTTTCCGAAGGTTATTTTGTCGAGCGAGACGGCACCGCTACGGCAGAGATCACGAAGTTCGGCCGGGCAGCAGACGGCACACGATCGTTCCGGATGGGCGATCTGGGCCGATTCGACCAGCACGGACTGCTGCACTTGGTCGGCCGGAGCGACGACGCTGTCAAGGTGCGCGGTTACCTGGTTGAGCCGTCGGAAGTGGAGTCGGCACTGCGACGCCTACCTGCTGTCGAAGATGCCGTTGTGCTGGCTCGGCAAACAGACTCAGGCGCCGTGCTGGTCGGATACGTTGCCGTAGATCCCGCTACACGCGCGCCGTCTGCGGCAGACTTGCGACGAGATCTTCGAAAGACTCTGCCTGACTGGATGATTCCTGCCAATCTGATGCTGCTTCCGGCGCTACCGCGCAACGAACGCGGCAAGGTGGACCGCGGCGCTCTTCCAGCGCCCTCCCCCAGGCCCGCCGTAATTCCCCCCGCCGTGGGTGTCGAGTCCGAACTGGCAGCACTGTGGTCCGAGATCCTCGGGATCGAGCAGATCGGCCGGGACGACGACTTCGTCTCTCTCGGGGGCGATTCCCTGCAGACTCAGCAGATGCTCACCCGTGCCGGCCAGAAGTTCGGCGCCGAACTGTCGTCGGCAACCTTGGCCAACTTCCCTACCCTGCACCAGTTTTCCGCACATCTCGAGCAGGCCGCTACAGGTACGACGCTGCGCACCCGTGTGCTGGTGCCGTTGCAGACCGGCGGCACCGGGGACCCGTTATTCGCCTTTGCCGGAGCAGGTTCCACCGCGCTGGCGTTGCTGCCACTGGCGAGGGAACTCGGACCTCAATGGACGGTGCACGGCCTCCAGGCCCACGGACTCGAAGGCCGCGGATTCCCCGATTGGACGGTGCGCTCAGCAGCGAAGCGCTACCTGCGCGAGATCCGCCAGGTACAACCGCACGGCCCGTACACCTTTGTCGGTCACTCACTCGGTGGTGTGATCGCAATGGATGTCGCGCGTCTACTCGAAGCCGAGGGCGAAACCGTCAACGCGGTGATCTGCCTCGACACGATCCTGAGTGGACCACTGGGTTCGGGAATTCTCGATCTGTCTCGCAGTGAGCCGGATTCGGGTGAACAGTCGATCCCTTTGTCCGAACCTGCTCCCACCGATCGTCGCACGCTGTGGAAGACTCGCGCCATGTTACTCACGGCGGGACTGTGGCAGTACCCGGCGCAGACGCAGTGGGATCTATTCCACGATCTGGGTCGACGCGTCGCGCTCATGCACCGTTTGCAGCCGTGGGACGGCGCAGTATCGGTTGTCATGGCAGAAGACAACCCGGATGACCCCGCGTGGTGGACTCGAGTTGCACCCCACGTTGTTTCGGTGGAGCGTGTGTTCGGCGATCATGTCGGCATGCTCCGGCCGCCGTATGTCGCGCACACTGCCGCACTCGTGCGCGAGGCGCTGAAGTGAGCTTCCGGGCCGCAGTTCTGGTCATCGCGCATCACCAGCCAGAAGTCTTTGCCGCACTCGTTGATTCACTGCGCCACCCGTCTATCGACGTCTATGTCCACATCGACGCCAAAGCCGATCTCGCATCGTTCGAGGCCGTGGTGCCGGAAAGTGACGGGGTGACCTATCTGCGCGACCGTCGCTCCGTGAACTGGGGCGGGCTGAGCGTCGTGCACGTGATTCTTCGATTGATCGAGCACGCGCGATCCTCCCGCAACGAGTATCAGCGGTACGCCTTGCTATCGGGTTCCGATCTGATGATCGCGCCGATCGAGGAAGTGCTGGCGGCCTGGCAGAGTTCCACCGAGTTCATCCGAGTTGACTGGCGACTGACCGGCCCCGGTGCGCAGCGCGCCCATCTGGTGGACCGTCGACACTTTCCGGACGACAGGTCCCCGCTTCGCGCGCGACTGTCCGGGCGCATTCCGCGGAAGGTGGATCCGACTATCGAACTGTTTCAGGGATCAACGTGGTGGGCACTGACCGCCGGCGCAGTGGATCAGGTCACCGGATTCATCGCGGAACATCCGCGATGGCTCGACTTCCATCGGCACACACTGTGTTCCGACGAGATAGTTTTCCATTCGATCCTCAAAGCCGCGCCGCACGCGCGTCGGATCGTTCAGGACGTGGAGCAGTGCGCCGACGTCGACATGTTCATCGCCGACCCGGTACATGCGCTTCATCACATCGACTGGTCTGATCGAACTGCGCTGAGCCCGCGGGTACTCGGAATCGACGACGAACCGACACTGCGTGCGTCACGGGCACTGTTCGCCCGCAAGGTCGACACGACCTCGACGGCGCTGATCGACGCTTTTGCCGTGAACTCGGATTCTCTCCCATGAGCCGCTTGCCGACCCGTCGCCTGAGCGCTGGACTCGAGTCCAATGCCGCGGCGCTGATGCTCTCGTCCGTGGCAACAGGTGCACTCGGCCTCGTGTATTGGGCAGTGGCAGAACGCTTCTTCAGCACGGCAGAAGTCGGTCGCGCGTCGGCGGTCATCAGCACGGCAACCATGCTCGCATCGGTGTCCTGCCTGTCGCTCGGCGGTGCATACCAACGTTTCCTTCCCGTCGCCGGACGCGCCTCGACGCGTCTGGTCCTGGGCGGGCTGGCACTGACAGCCACCGTGGCCGTTCTTCTCGGTTGCGGTTTCCTGCTGGTCAATCCGACCAACGAACGCCTCTTCACCAACACGACCGAGCGCGTCGCCTTCCCGATGTTGGTGATGACACTGGCGATCTACGCTCTGACCGACCCGATCCTGACGGGTCTGCGGCTGGCGAAGAGTGTTGCGGCCAAGAACATTGCACTGTCGGTACTCAAGATCGTTCCGATCGTTGCGCTGGCGGGCACGGGATCTACTCTGGCCCTCACCGGGTCTTGGGGTGTGCTGGCGTTTGGCGTCACCGCGGTTGCGCTGGTTCACATTCTGCGTACCGGTGTGCGTGGCCGGAAGGCAATCGCGCCAGACCTGCCACCGGTGCGAGAACTGTGGGCATTCCAGGGCGTCTTCTTCACGATGACGCTTGTGCTCACGGTGACACCCCTTGTGCTGCCACTGATCGTGGTGTCGCAGTTGGGCGCCGAACAGAACGCCTATTTCAACGTGGCCTGGACCATGTGCTCGGCAGTGGGATTACTCCGTAGCGGAGTCGGTTCGTCGTTCATCGTCGAAGCCTCGTCGCCCGATGCCGACCGTAAAGCCCTGCTGAGGCGGTTGTTGCGAATGCTCGCGGTGGTGACCGCGGTATCTGCTGCGGGGCTGGCGATCGGTGGACCACTGGTTTTGTACGTGATCAGTCCCGACTACTTCCACGCGGCAACAACACTCGTCCTCGTGATGGCGCTCGATTCGATAGCCGGAGCTGTTGTCGTGGTCTATTTCCTTCTCTCCCAGATCTTGCGACGACTCCGGCTCATGTTGGCGGTCCAGTGCGTCATCGTCGTCACCACAGTGTCGCTGGCACTGGTCTTGATTCCCCGGCTGGGCCTGATCGGGGCCGGACTGGCAACGCTGAGCGCTCAGTTGGTCGCCATAGCGGTGATCGCGGTGCCACTGCGCCGTGCGGTCGTCGACTTCTCGGCCACCCCGGTGGTCGCGAAATCCGACCCCCGTCACCTCAACATTCAGGACCTCGATATTCCGGAACCTGACGTGCTGGATTCTGCAAGAACCTAGTGCGCTGCTCGCACTTTCGCGAGCGTCTCGACTATTTTTCGTCCGGTGAACCGGATGGTCTCGACGCCCGGGCGTCGTATCACCACAGAGGCAGCCGGGCGCGCGATGTCCGCCAACGCCCGCACCGCCGCCACGGGCAACGGCCCCGCCGGTACCTGCGGCCACAGCAGCGCAGTCAGCGCCTCGTCCGAAAGCGGCCGGACGCCAATCGACTCCGCGTACTCGCGAGCGATCCGCTGGTGCGCAATCCGCTGCTGCGACCCGTGCACGGCACTGACCTGGTGGGGGTAGATCCGGTACTCGTATCCGATCATCGCCACGTTGGCGAGACGACCGAACTCCGAGAGTTCCGCGAACATCCGGTAGTCCTCCGCGTGAGCGAACTCCGTCCGGAACTCGAGACCACTGCGGTCCAGGATGGGCTTGCGGATCATGACCGATGCGCCGCAGTGACAACTGCCGAGCAACAACCTCTGGCGGCAGGACGCATCCGAACGCGGCATCCGAACCCTGCCCGACATTGCCCCGAACAGTTCGTAATCGGTACCGCACGACACTATCGACGGATCAGCCGTCAACACTGCCAATTGGGCGGACAACCGGCCGACACCCATCCTGTCGTCGGCGTCCATCCGCGCGAGGAACTGCCCCCGTGCTTCCGCGAGACCTCGGTTCAGAGCACCGACCAGTCCGGTGTTGTCTTGGCGCACCACCCGCAGTCGCGGATCGGACACCGACGCGAGCACCGCGCCAGTGTTGTCGGTGGACCCGTCGTCGATCACGAGTAGTTCGAAGTCACGGAAATCCTGTGTAAGAACCGAATCCAGCGCCTCGCGCAGGTAGGGCCCGGCGTTGTAGGCGGGGATCAGGACGGTGACCAGCGGTGCGCTCATCGGTGCCCTCATCGGTGCCTCAGAATCGCGGAGTACAGGCCTGGGGTGTACTTCACCATCACCGCGAACACAGCCTCGCGGCGGTGACCGGTGCGTACCAACGGAATCACGTCGTCCGTCGAAATCGACCGACGCACACGGGTTATCGCCTCGTCGTAGAGTGCGGGCCGCGTCGGCGACGCGTGGCGGGCGCGCATTGCCACGTGGGCGACGGACGTCAGCACCTCGCGGTAGCGGAAGGCACGTATTTCGTTGCCCCACTGTGTGCTCAGAGAATGAGCGCCCAGCTCGCTGTCAATGTCGCGTTGGACTTTGAACAGGTCAAGCGTTCGCGAGGTGAGTGAGGTACTGATCGAGCCCTCACGGTAGAGATACCGATACAACGGCTCCTCAACCAGGGCAACTCGCTCGGCAGCCAACGACATTCGCAACACGGGCGCCATGTCCTCGTACCCCTGCCCCTCGTCCCATGGGCGCTCCCCCAGTAGCTCCCGGCGGAAGAGTTTGGTGCATGCGTAGGCTTTTGCGTCCCCGAGAATCAGGCGTCGCGCAAACTCCTTGCCAGACACCACCATCGCGCCGAACGGCGCCTCGTCGATCTGGATGGCTCGACCGGATTCGTCGACGCGAGTTGTTCTGGTGCAGGCGAAGTCGGCCGAGGCAGTAATCAGCGCCGACTCGAGTCGTTCGACAAAATCAGGTGCCGCCTCGTCGTCGCTGTCGAGAAACCAGACGAGATCTTCGGTCACAGCACCCAGACCGGAATTGCGAGCGCGCCCCAACCCCTCATTGCGCTCGTGAACCACGGAGGTGAAATCGACTCCGCGCGAACGTAGATAGGACTCCGCGCGTGCCATGGACTCGTCCCCACCGCGATCGTCCACCAGAACGATCTGCGTAATCGGGCGAGTCTGCTCGAGCACCGAACGCAGGCAATTCTCCACGTACGGCAAGCACCGATACACCGGCACAACCACACTCACACCGGCAGGGTTACGGTTCACCGATCACTCAGGTCTCTCGATAGAAAACACCAACAGAAAGTTAGGATAACCTAGGTTCCGTCAAAATGGGGTGTCACCGTCGCCACCAGACCATGGTGATCCGAACCCTCGATCTCGATCCGCTCGAAGTGCGTCACTGTCGCCCTGTTCGTCACGATGTGGTCGATCCCGATCAACGCCGGATACCACGTGTCGGCGGGGAAAGTCATCACAAACCCCGCGCCCGTCTGTTCCGCGGCATCGGTAAAACCGTCCGTCAGGATCGCACGAAAACGGCTGTGCGAGTATGTCGAATTGAAGTCGCCGCCAACAATCATCGGCTTGCCGTCGGCCGCCTGCTCGTGCAGCAATCCGTTCAACTTGCCCATCTCCGACGCCCACATCCAGGCAGGGGACGGATAAGGCGGCATCGGGTGCACCGAGGCCACCGTCACGCTGCGGCCGTCACCGATATCCGCTGTTGCGACGAGATTGGACATCGCGAAACGGCCCAACGACTCCTGCTCCGTGAGCGGGAAGCGACTGTAGATTCCGGTACCACCGCCGCCGTCCTTCGGCTCGACGAACCGGTACGGAAGCAATGCAGCCAGACCATGCGTGTCCAGCTGCTGCACCGCTGAGTCCGTCAGTTCCTGAATGGTGAGTACGTCGATCGAGTGCGAGCGAACCTGATCCACCAACGCATCCGGATCGGCCTCTCCCAGGCGGATATTCGCCTGCATCACCCGGATTCCCTCTCCGGCAACCGTGTCCGGCGTGTTCGAGACAAACAGCGGCGCCTGGGTGAACGCCCCCGCCAACACAACTGCAACCCCAACGGCGAGAGTCCGCCAGGATCGTGTTGCTGCCAGTAGGAACAGACCCAACAGACCGACACCGAGCATCAACGGAACAAACGACGACGCGATGATCAATGTGTTGGACTCAGGCCCGACATAGAAAACAATCACGCCCAGCGCTGCCACACCGACGGCGGCCGCTCCGGCGAGATATACCGCCCGCCGAACTATCCGGCGGCCGCCGGTCACAGAACTCGTGGTCGGCATCGCTGTTACTCGGCACCCATTACCTCGAGCCAGGCACCCACCTGCGGGTCCGATGCCAGATCCACGAAATCGATTGCCGCTCCCTCGAATCGCCAGCGCTCGACCAACGACATCAGCCGCACCGAATCCAGGCCAAGATCGATCAGGCTCACGTCTTCGGTCAGCTCGTCAACGGGGAGATCGAGGACCTCGGCAAGATCGGAGATGATGCGCTCGCGGGTGAATGCAGTGGTCATCGGTGTTCCTTTTCGAGTTCTGTTTCAAGGTCTGGTGTTTGCAGATCTGGGGTCCCGCCGGTTACTCGCCGTAGTGACCCGAGCACCACCGTCGACAGTAATGCGACACCGCCGAGGGTCAGGCTGTAAACGACAACAGCCGTCGACGGCAGGAAGGCTGCTCCGAATGCGCCGGCAATCAATGCACCGACCGAGAGTCCGGCAACTTCCTGTGCCGCCCACAATCCGTTGACCCGCCCCAGCAGTGCTGTCGGCGTGTGGGTCTGGATGATCGAATACCGGAGCACTTCCTGAACGGAGGTGACGGCACCCACCACGACCAGCAGGAGAACAGCCACTACCAGTCCTGTGGCCAATCCGACCAGGGCTTGCACGGCAAAGGCCGCTACCAGTGCCGCCATCAGCACTCGGCCCGGATGTGCAAGGCGGCCAAGCCAACCGCTGGTGATGGTGGCCAGCACCGCACCGATGGCGCCGGCCGCGTACAACATGCCCACCGCGCGCGAGTCACCCGTGAATCGTTCGTCGACGAACCCGGGAACCAGAACGAGGACACCGCTGCCGAGCATCGCGATCACACCAACTGCCATGACGCCGCCTACCACGCGGTGCCCGAAGATGAAGCCCGTCACGGACACCGGCGGTTCGCCGTGCCCGGACTCGTGGTCGTGCTCGTGCCCCGGTGGCATCATGGACGGCAAGCCCGAGAGCAGCACGATCGTGATCACGGTTCCGGCGGCCGCAACCCAGTAGTTCCAGGCCACCGACGTTGCCGCGATCAACAATCCGCCGAGTGCGGGGGAAATCACGGCGCCCGCCCGCGCACTGAGCACGTTGAGCGCGCCGACACCCACCAATTGGTCCTTGGGGATCAGACTGGGGATGACGGCAAAGAGCGCTGCGATACTGATCGAACCGATAAGCCCGTTGACAACGGCAAGCACAAAGATTGCCACCGTCGACGGATTCTCGAGCATCGCGTTGAGAGCCAACCCGACAAACGTCAATCCGGATACTGTGCGCGCAAACAGAATCAGGGTCTTCCGGTCGTATTTGTCGGCAAGTATTCCGCCGACCACCATGCCGCCGATGGACGCACCGCCTTCGACGGCTGCCACGAGACCGACCATGAAGGACGATTCCGTGAGCGCGTACATCTGGATCGGCACACCGACCATCAGCATCCCGATACCGAAGATCGAGATGGTACGGGCAATGAACACTCTCCGGAACGGCGCGCTTTCGCGCAACGGCCGTAGGTCGAGTAGCACTCCGCGTTCGCTCATCGCTAGCCCGCTGCGCCCTTCGCGACCGCGTCGGAGATGAGCGGCATGACCTGGTCGGTAGCCCAGCCGAGCGAGAGCGCCGACGGAAATCCGACGGCGTTCGGCAGGCCGGTGTTGCGGGCCAGCGACACCACGGCGCCGTCCTGCACGGCAGGCAACGCGTTCCAGCCCTCGAACTTGGTGAGGTAGCCCAGATCTCCGGTGGGTGAGACGACAAACAGCACGTCCGCGTTCATGTCTCCGACATTCTCGTAGGACAGGATGCCGCGACCATCCGCGTCGACGGGCAGCGTCGTGGCATACGGGCTCAGGACCAATCCGAGCGAGGTGAGGAACTGGCCGATACCGCGTTCGTCGGAGGCCAGCACCGACAACTGGCCGCCGGTGTCGCCGATGATCGCGTTGTACGTCTTGCCCGCGATCGTCGGGTTATCTGCGCGTGCCTTGGCCAGATCCGCTTCGGCAGCCGCGATCACCTCTTCAGCCTTGGCCGGGATACCGAGTGCGGCAGCAACTTTACGAGTCGAGTCCTGCCACGGCTCGCCGTTGGCCTTGGTGTCGAAGTGGACCACCGGGAACTGCTTGCTCAGCTGGTCGTACGCAGCCTGGTCGAGTCCCCAGAAACCGGTGGAGACAATGATGTCGGGCTCGAGCACAGCCAGCCGCTCGGTGATCGATCCGGCACCCGTTTCCATGTCGAGGGTTTCGGGTGTCTTTCCGCCGAATGCCTCTACCTGCCACGGCCACACTCCGGAGCCGCCGGTCGCGGCACGGTTCTGTGCATCCACCGGAATCGCGATCGGCGT
Organism: Rhodococcus sp. AD45-ID; assembly: GCF_003023755.1. NCBI lineage: Bacteria > Bacillati > Actinomycetota > Actinomycetes > Mycobacteriales > Nocardiaceae > Rhodococcus > Rhodococcus sp. AD45-ID. The sequence continues at coordinate 1,736,729 of NZ_PYHL01000001.1, forward strand.
GACGCCGAGCGAGAGCAGAATGTCTGCGTCCTGAGGGGAAAGCGGCATCGCGCGGGTCGGGGCGGACTCGATGGTCGCCTCACCGAACTTGCCGGACACCGTCACCGGGTACTGGCCGGCGTCGGCGCTCGCCGAGGTGGGCTTGTCGGCGTCGGTGGTACCTGAATCGGACCCGCACGCCGTAACACCGAGCAGAACGGTTGCCGCGGCCAGCGCTGCACCGATCCTGCGATTCCATCGAGAATTCATACCGCTTCCTTCGTAGTTGGGGCTAGTACTTCTGCCAGTTCGCCCAACGAACCGGCGGCAAAGACCTGGGCGGCCTCCACCTCGCAGCCCGCCTCACGCAGCCTGCTCATCACAGCCATCACGCCGATGCTGTCACAGCCGAGCGCAAAAATGTCGTCGCCGAGTCCCACCTGATCGAGCCCGACATGGTCCGCCACCACCCGGCACAGGATCTTCTCGATCTCCGTCACCGGTTCGCGATACTCCCCGATGGGCGCGATCTCCGGACGGGGCAGGGCCGCTCGATCGATCTTGCCGTTCGGCAACGTCGGTATCTCGTCGAGAACCACAAATGCAGACGGGATCATGTAGTCCGGCAACACCGCGCTCAAGGACCGCCGCAAGCCCGCGTTGTCGGGTTCGATCCCGTCCGCCACGACGTATGCCACGAGTGCCCGGGCACCGATATCATCGCGGACCAATACCAGTGCGGCACCGATTCCTTCGGTAGCGAGCAGCGCGGCCTCGATCTCCGCGGGTTCGATGCGGTAGCCACGAACCTTCACCTGGTCGTCGGTGCGACCGCGATACTGGATGTGCCCCGACGCCGTCCACTTGGCTCGGTCGCCCGTGCGGTACATCCGGGTTCCGTCGGCGGCAAATGGGTCTGCCACAAACCTTTCCGCGGTTCGTGCGCGTGCGCCGAGGTACCCGCGCACCACACCGTCGCCCGCCAGGTACAACTCGCCTTCGACTCCGACCGGAACGGGGCGCAACCACTCGTCGAGAATATGAGCGCGCGTATTGCCGACGGGCCGACCCGCGACGGGCGATGTGCTGTCCGACACCCGCGCAACCAGCGCGTCGACGGTACTCTCACTCGGTCCGTACAGGTTGTACGCCTCAACTCCGTCTTTCTCGCGCAACAGATTCCACAGCGGCTGCGAGACGGCCTCCCCGCCGAAGCCCAGTGATGCGGGCACGCGGGTCCCGTCAAGCAGACCGTTGTCGATCAGCTGAGCCAGGTGCGACGGCGTCACTTCGACGAAGTCCCATTCCTGCTCTCGCGCTTGTTCGACCATGCGACGCGGATCCCGCTGTGTCGTCTCGTCGACAACGCACAGGGCGTGGCCGTCGAGCAGCCACAGCTGAGGCTGCCACGACGCGTCGAACGCAAACGACCACGCGTGTCCTACTCGCAGTCGATCTCGCTGCGCCCGTTCCTGCGTCGGGACATACAGGTCCGCGCGATGACTGTGGAACAGCGTCACCAGGCCACGATGCGGCGCGACAACGGCTTTCGGTACACCGGTCGATCCGGAGGTGAACACGATGTATGCCGGATGATCCGCGTGCAGTGGTGCGAGTCGATCCGCGTTGGTGACCGGCGTTGAGGGCAGCTCGTCGAACTCCAGGCTGTCCATCGCCAGCACCAGCGAGGCAGGAATCCGGTCGACAAAGGCTCCCACCGTCAGAGTCACTGCCGGCGAGACGGTTTCGAAGATCGCGTCCAACCGCCCTGCCGGAGCGTCGGGATCACACGCGACATAGGCGCCACCGGCAGTGAGTACCGCAAGGATCGCTACGACGCTCTCCGCCGAGCGCGGCAGCATCAGCGCCACCACCGTCTCGGGGCCGACGCCATGTCCGATCAGCACGCGCGCCAACCGGTTGACCCGCGCACCGAGTTCTCCGAAGGTCCAGGACACGTCGGCGGCCAGCAATGCGGTCTCGTCGGTGTAGCGAGCCACCGCCGTGTCGAACAGATCCGCCGCCGTAAGAGTCGGCACCACAATCGGATTGACACCCCACGCAGCCTCGATCAGTTCCTGATCGGCAGCCGGAACAGCTACGATCTCGGACAACCTGCGCTCGGCGGACAGCGCCGTGAACTCCTTCAGCACCTGCGCCAGCCCGTCAGCCAACCGCTGGACTGTGCTGCGGTCGAAGAGTTCCGAGCTGTACTCGATCATGCCGACCACGGTGTCGGTACCCGCGTACTCGACAAAGTCGAACGACAGGTCGAACTTGGCGGTCGCTACCTCGATCGGCTCCGGCGTCATTGCCGCGCCCAGGCTTTCGGCCGGGTTGGGCTCCGTCAGGTAGACGATCATGGTCTGGAACAGCGGATGCATCGATCGAGACCGTTCGCCGCCGCCCAGCACCGAGTCGACTACCTGCTCGAACGGCAAGTCCTGATGCTCGAAAGCACCGAGATCGCTGTCGCGGATTCGATTCAACAGTTCTGCGAGCGTCGGGTTGCCCGACAGGTCGGTGCGCAGCACCACCGTGTTGAGGAAGAACCCGACCAGGTCCTCGAGTTGTGCATCCCCGCGTCCGGAAACCGGGGTTCCCAGCGGAATATCCACGCCCGCACCGGACTTGTGCAGAAGTACGGCCACTGCTGCCTGCGCCAGCATGAACATGCTCACGTTCTGCTCACGGGCCAACGCTCGCAGTCCCACAACCACTTCAGGTTCCCAGGCCAGGTACACAGCGCCGCCGGTGTAGCTCGTCCGGGCAGGCCGCGTCCGGTCGAAGGGCAGTGACAATTCTTCCGGCAAGCCCGCAAGGTTCTTGCGCCAGTAGATCTCCTGTGCTGCGGCAAGACTCTCCGGATCTTCGCGATCTCCGAGAATCTCCCGCTGCCACAGTGTGTAGTCGGCGTACTGAATCGGTAACGGCGCCCAGTCCGGGCTCTGGCCGAGCTGGCGCAACGCGTAGGCCGACATCAGGTCACCCAGCAACGCGCGGGTCGACCATTCGTCCGTCGCGATGTGATGGATCAGCAAGAGAACGACGGTGTGTGTCTCCCCCGCGTTGTCGAACTCGAACACCGAAACTCGCACGGGAATCTCATGTTCGAGGCCGAAGGTGTACCGCGAGGCGTGCGCAACTTCTTCGGTGACGTCGTCGGCCGACACCGCGTGCCGGTGCACCTGCACGTCAACGGCATTCTCCGGCACAACCACCTGGTACGGCTCGCCGTGCTCAGAGTGGAACACCGTGCGGAGCGCTTCGTGTCGAAGAACGACGTCCTGGACTGCCGCCGCCAGCGCGGCAACATCCACCGATGCCGGCACCCGCCACGAGATCGGCACGTTGTACGCGCCGCCGTCGACGCCCAGCTGGTCGAGGATCCACATCCGCCGCTGGGCAAACGAGACCGGCACACGTTCCGGACGCTCCCGCCGTCCCAGTGTCGATCGAATGCCGCTTGCGGCGTCAGCAGCCAGCACGGCCAACTGCGCGACCGTCGGTGCTTCGAAGACACTGCGCACGGCAAGCTCGACACCCAGTTCACTGCGCAACGCATTGACCAGGCGAATGGCCGTCAACGAGTGGCCGCCGAGCGAGAAGAAATCGTCGTCGATTCCCACCGTTTCCAGGCCGAGCGCCGACGCGAACACCGCGCACACCTGGCGTTCGAAGTCCGTGCGCGGCTCCCGCGAGGAGACAGCGCTCTCGAAACTGGGGCGCGGCAGTGCCTTTCGATCCAGCTTTCCGTTGAAGCTGACCGGAAATTCGTCGACCGTGATCACGATTGCCGGGATCAGGTAATCGGGGACCGTACCGCTCAGAGCGTTACGCAACGTCGTCGCGTCAACCACGACGCCGACCGCCGTCATGACGTAGCCGACCAGTACGGCTTCGGCCTCGGGGTTTCGATGCACCGCGGCGACCGCCCGAGTCACGTCGGGATGTCCCTCGAGGATCGTCTCGACCTCACCGAGTTCGATGCGCAAACCGCGGATCTTGACCTGATCGTCCAAGCGGCCGAGGAATTCGATGGTTCCGTTCTCGGTCCAACGAACCAAGTCACCGGTCCGGTACAGCCGTGAACCAGCATCGCCGTACGGATCGGCCACAAAACGATCCGCGGTGAGCGCGGACCGGCCCAGGTAGCCGTACGCCACCTGCACTCCGCCGATGTACAGCTCGCCGGCCACACCGGCAGGAGTCGGCTGCAGGCTCGAATCCAGAACGTAGAGTTCCACGTTCGATCCCGGGCCACCGATCGAGGAGGATCCGGCGGGGTCGACTTCCAAATCACGAGCAAGGTCTGCTGCCAGAGTGACCTCGACGGCGGCCTCTGTCGGCCCGTACAGATTGTCGAGTCGCACGCCCGGTAGCGCAGCAGCAAATCGTGCGACGGTCCGATTCTGCAGCGCCTCACCGCTGCACACGACGCGTCGCAACGACGTCACGGCGGATATCTGCTCGGTGAGTGCCTCTTCGAGCATGGCCGGAACGAAGTGCGCGATGGTCACGTCGTTCTCGCGCAGCAACTGCACCAGCGCCACCGGATCCCGGTGGGTATCCGGTCCTGCGATCACGGTGGTTGCACCGTTCACACTGGGCCAGAACAACTCCCAGACGGAGACGTCGAAGGTGGTCGGTGTCTTGAGAACGACGCGGTCCGTTGGCACCACGGGTGATTCCGCTTGCACCCAGGCCAACCGGTTGACCACGGACTGGTGGGACACCAACACGCCCTTGGGGTTTCCGGTGGAACCGGAGGTGTAGATGAGATACACCGGGTGAGCCGCGGTCAGGGTGCTACGACGCTCGGTCACCGCGTCACCACTGAGCGCCTGCAACCGGGCCTGCACTACCGGTGCGTCGACATCGGTCCGGGCAACACCGCCTGGAATGGATACCGCGCTGGTTGCGAGCACACGCACCGGCCGAGCGTCACCGAGCATGTACTCGATACGTGACGGCGGCAATCCCGTGTCGATCGGCAGGTACGCCGCACCGGATTTCACGACCGCGTGGATTGCCACGATGAGATCTGCCGAACGCGGTACCGCAACGGCCACCACGTCACCGGGACCGGCACCGTCTTCGATCAGTAGGCGGGCCAAGCGGTTCGAGCGTGCCTCGAGCTGGGCGTAGTCGATCTGCTCGCCGAAGGCCGACAGAGCCGTGGCTGTCGGCGACAGCGCCGCCTGCCGCGAGAGAAGGTCACCGATCGTCACGGATTCGACCGCGGCGCGGGGTCCGACGCCCACCGCGAGTCGGTGCGCCCGCTCACCGGCGTCCACCAATTCGACAGCCCCGACCCGCGAGGACGGCGCGGCCGCAACCTGATCGACAAATCGTGACAGGACGGCCAGGATCATCGCCACCCGCTCACGATCGAAAAGGTCTTCGGCGTACTCGGCGATGACGGTCACTTCACCGGTATCCGGCGCGTCGACAAAGGTGACGTTGAGATCGAACTTCGCACGCACGTTGGTCAATTGCTCCCAACGAGTGGGCACACCGAGGAAGTCCGGAAGGACTCCGGCGCGTTGGAGATAGCTCACCATCACCTGGAACAGCGGATTACGGCCTTCGACGCGTGGCGGTGCCAACTCCTCGACCACCCGCTGGAACGGGATGTCCTGGTGGTCCATCGCGCTGAGGTCGGCGTCGCGCGTGCGGTCCACCAGCTCGCCGAACGTCGGATCTCCCGACAGGTCGGTGCGCAGCACAACGGTGTTGACAAAGAACCCGACCAGGTTGTCGAGCACGCTGTCGGAGCGACCGGATACCGGGCTACCAACCGCAATATCGTTGCCACCGCCCAGTCGCGAGAGCACGGCTGCTGTGGCCGCGTGCAGGACCATGAACATCGTGCCGCGGTGATCGTCGGCTATGCCACGCAGTTTCTGCACGACTTCAGAGCCCAGGGTGATCTGGACGTTGCCTGCAGTGCCAGTGGGCTGAGCGGGGCGCAGTCGGTTGGTCGGCAGGACTATCTCGTCCGGCAGTCCGGCCAGGCTTTCGCGCCAGAATCCGAGCTGGCGATCCGACAGGTCACCCGACAGTAGATCGTGTTGCCACAGTGAGTAATCCGCGTACTGCACGGGGAGCGGCTCCCACTCCGGAGGCTGCCCCTGCATCCGGGACAGATAGGCGCGGGTGAGGTCACCGAGCAACGGCGCGTCCGACCATTCGTCGGTCGCGATGTGATGGAGCACCAACACGATGATGTATTCGGTGGGCGTGATCCGCACCAGCGTGACGCGCAGTGGTACGTCGGTGCGGAGATCGAAGTTGGCCGTCAGCCGCTCGATCACCAAACCCTGCGCAGTCTCCGCATCGGCGCCGACAATCTCGAGGCGGGTCGCATCCGAGACATCCACGATCTGCTGGAACGGATTTCCGTCGACGATTCCGATGACGGTGCGCAAACTTTCGTGACGCCCCACCACGTCCTGCAGAGCCGCTGCCAACGCGGCCTCGTCCAGCGCGCCGTCCAACCGGGCCACGTGCGCGTAGTGGTAACTGAGGCTGTCGTCCTGAAGCTGCGCGAGCATCCAGAGTCGTTCCTGCGCTGCAGACAGCGGCACGAACTCGGGCCGGTTGCCCACGACGATCGACGGTTGTGCACTTGCCGCGCTCGGCAACAGTTCGGCAATCAGCGCCGGCGTGCGGGCCTCGAACAGATCCCGAATCGTCAACTGCACGTCGAACTCCGCACGCACCCGCGAGACCACCCGCATCGCGATCATAGAATGCCCACCAAGTTCGAAGAAGTCGTCCTCGGCACCAACCGAATCGAGTTCCAGCAGGTCTGCGAAGACGTCGCACAGCGCCTGCTCTGTTGCGTTCTTCGGCGGCCGCGACGACGCCCCGGTGCGAATCTCCGGCATCGGGAGCGCCTTGGCGTCGAGTTTGCCGTTCACCGTCATGGGGATTGCGTCGATGATCTGCAGAGTGCTTGGCACCATGTAGTCGGGCAGCTTTGCTCGCAGGTACGCGAGCACGGTGGCGACGATGTCCGGGTCCGAATCATCCGTCACAACCATGTATCCGGCAAGACGCTTCATACCGGGGACCAACGGGTCTTCCACCGCAACAACCGCTGCGGACGCCGCCAGAGGATGTGATTCGACGGCCGATTCGATCTCGTGCAGTTCGACGCGGTAACCACGAATCTTGACCTGGTCGTCGATGCGACCGAGGTAGTCGAGGTTTCCGTCGCGCCGCAACCGGACGAAGTCTCCGGTGCGGTACATGCGGTCGCCGCCGAACGGATCGGCAACAAAGCGGTCGGCGGTCAGATCGGTGCGGCCAAGATAGCCGCGCGCCAATCCGACACCGGCGATGTACAATTCGCCGGCAACTCCGTCGACGACGGGACGAAGCCACGCGTCGAGGATGTAGCCCCTGGTTGCACGAATCGGAGTTCCGACGGTGGGTGTGACGCTGTCGTCAGTGCCGGCACCGAGGGTGTTGATCGTGTACTCGGTCGGCCCGTACAGGTTGTACCCGAGCGTTCCGTCGCTCTCGCGCAAGCGATTCCAGACCGAGTCCGGGACCGCTTCGCCGCCGAGCAGCACCAGCGGCGGACGATGCCCGGTGCGGTTGCCGTCGATCGGTTCGCGGTCTAGCAGGCCCTCTGCCAGCAATGCCGTTGCGTAGGTTGGTGTCACGTTGACGACGTCGATCTGCTGCCGGTCGCAGTAGTCGACCAGCGCATTCGCATCGCGGCGCATGTCCTCGTCGCAGATGTGCACCTCGTGGCCCTCAACGAGCCAGAGCAGCTCCTCCCACGACATGTCGAAGGCGAAGGAGACGGTGTGCGCCACCCGAAGTCGACGCCCACCCTCGGCGGCCACAACCGGCTCGAAGATCTTTTCCTGATGGTTGCGCTGCATGTTGGTCAGGCCGCGGTACGGGGTGAGAACGCCCTTGGGCTTGCCGGTCGAACCGGAAGTGTAGATGACGTAGGCGGGGTGATCGAGACGCCCGACGCGACCCGGCGCAAACGCACCGAGCTCCGCCGCAGTGAGCGGGCTGGTATCCCAATCATTGCTTCCACCAAGGAGAATCGACCGATCAGCGGGGAGGCCCAATCGCGCCGCCGCAGCTGCATTGGTCACGAACAGGACCGGCTCGGCGTCTTCGATCACCGTCGCGAGGCGGTCGTCCGGCTGGTCGAGTTCGAGCGGCAGGTAGGCGGCACCGGCGCGGAGCACCGCAAACAGTGCAACCACCATATCGACGGTGCGCGGGAGGCCAAGCGCTACTACCGATTCCGGACCGCCGCCGCGAATGATCAGTTGGCGGGCAAGTGCTTCGACTCGGCCGGCCAGTTCCTGATAGGTGACCCGCTCGTCACCGAATACCAGTGCAACCTCGTCCGGAATGGTTGCGGCCCGCTCGATGAGCATCTCGGCGATCGTGACGTCTTCGACAGCGGGTAGCGGCGCGTCCCAGGACAACGCGGCACGCCCCAATTCGGTCGGGGTGAGGGCAGGAACGGCCGCGACCAACCGATCACCGTCGTGTGCAACAGTTTCCAGCAGTGTCATGAACCGCTCGTGCAAGGCGTGAGCGCGGGTGGCATCCACGATGTCGTGACGGTAGTCGATCTTGACGTGCAGTTGCTCACCGGGCGAGACCACCACGGCCAGCGGGTAATGCGTATGGTCGAGGCTGTCCTCGGCAACGATATCGTGGCGGGCCGACTGCGCCGCCATCTCGGTCGCGTTCTTGAAGTTCTGCAACACGAACAAGGTGTCGAATAGTTCGGTGTGCCCAGTGGCACGCTGAATTTCGCCGAGCCCGAGGTACTCGCATTCCATCCGCTCGACGTACTCGTCCTGCATCCGCCGAAGCAGCTGCGACACGGTTTCCCCTGGCACCAGCGTCACTCGCACGGGCACGGTGTTGAGGAACATGCCGAGCACACTCTCGAGTCCGGCAATCTCGGTCGGCCTGCCCGCCACCGTCGAACCGAATACCACGTCGGTGCGGCCCGATTCCGCAGACAGCAGTAGTCCCATGACCGCATTCATCAACGCGTTCAGCGTGACTCCGCTGCGCCTGGCCTGCTCACGCAGTGCCGCAGTCAGTTCCGCGTCCACGTAGGACTCGATACGGGTAGGCACCACCGGGGCGCCGCCCTTGGCGCCGGCTGCGATCAGCGTCGGGTTCTCGAATCCCTCGAAGTTCCGTCGCCACGCCTGCGCTGCAACGCCTGGGTCACGGGAGTCGAGCCACGTCAGATAGTCGGTGAACTGAGCGCCGGCGGCTGGTACGGCATCACCGGCGTAACGGGCCAGCAATTGGTCGACAAACAGTGCGCCCGACCAGCCGTCCCACAGGATGAACTCACGGTTGATCACCAGACGGTCGATGCCGTCGCCCAGGTGGATGAGCAGCATGCGCCACAACGGTGGTGCGGTGAGGTCGAACGGACGTGCGCGGTCGGCGGCTGCCAACTCCTCGGCACCGGTCTTCTGCTCGGCGGGAGAGAGCATCGACAGGTCGGCTTCGACAAAGGGAACTTCGAGTCCGGTTCCGATGAACTGGACCGGGTCTCCCAGACCGTCGTTGGTGAATCCAGCTCGGACCGTAGGGTTCTCGTCCAGAAGCGAGGCTGCAGCGCCGCGCATCCTGGCCACGTCGATGCGATGGCCGAAGTCCAGTGAGAACTGTGCCGTGTAGATGTCCTGGCCGGAATCGAACACCGACTGGAAGAACAGCCCCCGCTGCAACGGCGAGAGCGGCCAGATGTCTTCGATCACCACGTCGCTGACGGATTCGACGAGTTCGATCTCGCTCTGGGTGAGTGCTATGTGACGCAGATCGGACGGGGTGAGCCCGAACGTCGCACCACCTTCCACCAGCGCCACCAACTCGCGCAGCGCATCTCGCCACAAGCCCGCCAGGGTTGCCAATTCCGCGTCGTCGATTCCGAAGTCGGATGCAAACTCAACCGTGGCACCACCGGACTGGTCGGCATGCACAGCGATGTCGAGGGCGTACCGACCGATGCGGTCACCGCCCGTGCGCACCAGTACCTGAGGCTTCGGCAAGGCTGCCAATGCAGGTCCGGCCTGAACGTTGGCGTAGCGCAGCAGCGGCCAACCGGAACCTCCTGCCGCCCTTGCTCGTTCCTTGGCCGACCGTAGAGCGCTGTGCGCATCGTCGGTCAGCACCAACCGAATCGGAGACGTGGAACCGAGCGGTCCGACGGTACGGCTCAGGTCGACATCGTCGCCGGCTCCCCACGGTTGACGACCGTCGCGCCACACGTCGACGGTAAGTTCGTCACTACCAGCGATGCGCTGCGTCCAACGGGACACTGCGAGCGAGGTGGCCGCGGCCCACACATCAGCGGGCTCACCCTTGACCAGGCTCGGCACTCGCGTTGTTGCAGTGTCATATTCAGCCGGCGTCAGCAGCTCCGTCCGGGCTGCCGGTGCACCTGCGGTGTCGGTTGCCATCACAAGATTTGCACCCGGCGCCAGCACCGACGTCCAGGTGACCAACTCGGCCAGACGCGTCGGCGATGTCGCTTCCTCGGCAAACCGTCGGGCGTGCGCCTTCAGCGACGTGGGCACGGGCGGCAAGACAACCTTGCGCCCCCTGGACACCGCCCGGAGCGCGGCGGCAAAGTCCTCCGTGACAACCTGCCAAGATACATCGTCGATCAAACCTGCTGCGGCAGTGAGGATCAGCTCGCCATCGGCCGAGCAGGAAACACACAGCCCTCGACCGGTTGCGGGGTCCGGAACAACATCATCACCGATCAGTGAATCCGCCTTCACCGCATCGGGTTCGGCTATCGCAAGCATCCACAACACCGGCACGGGCGCAGTAAGAGTCGCTCGCAGCCCGTGGTGATGGGTGACAATCGCTGCGACCGTGTCGACCAACTGCTCCCGGGTCAGATTCACAGGAGCGGCAATACGGTGCTCACGCAGGGTGCCGGCAACATGCAGCCCGTTGTCACGGCGGGCAGCGAGACTCGGCAGCAACGTCAGTGGTCCCGCGCCGTCCTCGTCGTGAGGACGATCCGCAGCCACGACGTCCAGTCCGTCGACGTCGTACGACCACACGGACTCGTCGACTGCCTCGAGGAACGAGTCGATGAAATCTCCGAGACTGTCGGCAATCTCGTTGCAGCGCTGCGCATTGTCCGGGTGACTGCGAAGCCCGATCTCGATCGGTTGGCCCGACTTGTGCAGCAACACGATGAACTCGAGTTCACCGACCGGCCCGGACGCAAGCATCTCCACGTTGGACTCTCGACCGATGGTGAAACGTGAGGTCGAGTTGGGCATGATGTTGATGCCGATGCCCGGCGGCCGCCAATCCGGGTTCCTGGCAGCCAACTCGCGGCCGATCGCCTCACCCCGGTAACGACCGTGCTTGAGCAGTTTCCACATCTTCTGCTCGGCGCTCGTTGCGATATCCGCGAGTCGGGCCTGCTCTCCGACGTCGATGCGCATCGGAAGCACGCTGGCCACCATGCCGGGCACGGCCCGCAATTCACGCGTTCCGCGGGCCGTGGTTGGCAGGCTCAGCACTACGTCGGTGGTGCCGGTCGCTCGCGCGACATAGCCGCCGAGCAGCGCAATCACCAACCAGGACAAGCGCAGTCCGTGTGCCTTGCCGTACTCCTCGAGTCGCTGACGGCGGTCGAGGTCGAGCGTGAGAGTCACACTCGTGACGCCGGGCGCCGGCGGATGGTCGACGGTGATCAACCGTGGCGACGTCGGAAGATCGCCCAACTCGGCAATCCAGTAGTCGCGATCGTCGTCGATCGTGGTGCCGGAGGTGTATTCGACATCGGTCTCGACGAACCTTGCCAGCGCCCATTCTGCGCTCAAATCCGGTGCGGTGCCCTCGACGTATGCACGCATGATCTTGTTCAGAACCAGCGCGATACCGTAGCCGTCGTTGATGATGTGGTGGTACTGCTGGTACAGCCGCATCGTGTCACCGTCGATGAGGTGCACGGCAAAGGTGAACAGCAGGTCGGTCGCCAGGTCCACCGGCGATTCCATCCGCTCGCGCATCCACCGCAGTGATGCCTCTCGCGGGTCGGCCTCGGCGCGGAAGTCGATGACTGGCAAGTCCCAGTCGCGGCTCTCGCGCGCAATCTGCACCAGAGCGCCGCGAGCATCCACGTCGAAGTTCACATGCAGTGTCTCGGCTTGATCCAGCACAGAGCGACAGGCCTCGACCACTCGATCGATATCGACCTCACCAAGTGTCTCGGTGTAGATACCGGTGTTGTAGAGGTGACCCACCGAGTCCAACTGGTGCCCGAAATAGATGCTGCGTTGGGCCGCTGTCACCGGGAATTCCGACTGCACTGTATTTTTCTCCAAGACTTCAAGATCCACTGTTGGCTCACCAGCGTGGACAACTGCTGGTTAGCCTATCCAAACTATGGAACGGCACTCAATTCGACCTGCCCGAACGCTGCGGCAACCGCTAGCGCATCGTCTTCACCGAAGAGAGTCGCGTCGAAGTCGAACCGGATTTCCACGAGTCGCCCGTCGCCGGTGACGTAAGCCGTCACATCGAGAACGCGCGGGTCGACGCGGCGCTCGTCGCCGAAATTTCCCACACCCCGACTTTCGACATCTCGGATCACCCGGAGACTCACTTCCGGCCGTCCCCACATCGCAAAGACGGGCGCGGTTTGCGCGTTGAGATACCGCAACTTGCCGTAGCCCGTGCCTATACCGCCTGGTACGACGCTCAGAGCGGCCGCCGCTGCCGCCAACGCATCTTCTGGGGTGACCGAGACGGCCAGTGCCGGTAGCCGAACCGGCACCCCGGCGGCAAAGGGACCCACAGTCGCCGACGGATCCGGTTCGTCCGAACCGGCAATGCGGGCGTCACGCTCGAGTTCGACGGTCAACTCGGCCGGCGCGGCTCGCCACCTCGCCAACCCGTAGGTGAGGGCGGCCAGCGCAGCCGTTTCCACATCGCCTTCGAGTCGCGCCTCCAGCGTCGCCCGATATGTCCCCCTCGGGCCACCCGTGAGAATCGCGGGCGCTCCCGGGCGCAACTCGGCTCCCGGTGCCAGAACCTGCGACCAGTGCGTCAGTTCACCCATCAACGCCGGATCCTGCGCCAACTCGTTGAATCGCTCCGCAAACCCGTGCGCGGTCGCGGCGGGACGACGAAGCGACATCACGCCGCCGCCCTCACGCCATATCGTTTCGAGATCCGCTCGCAGCTTCGCCACCGTCGCCGGATCTGCCGCCAACGCATGCACGGCAACAACCAGGGTTCCACTGCGGGATTCGCCGGCATCGAGCCAGCGCGCCGTCACGGTCCGGCCGTTTTCCAGGTCGAGTTCGGCAATCAACGCCGTGGCCTCCGCCGCGGCACGCACGGCAAGATCGGCATCGCCGAGGTCACTGCAATCGACATGCTGCACGACTGCATCCACATCAGCGTCCGTCTCGAGGGACCACAAAACCGACGCAACCCGCGTCAGTCGTAACCGCAACGCATCGTGCGCTTGCAGTAGTGCCGACATGGCTTGCTCGACGTCGCCGACGGTAGTTCCTGCGGGAGTCGAGACAGACAGCGCGATACCAAGACCTGCGGGCGAGATTCCGGATTCGCGGGCGCGATGCACCAACGGTGTCAATGCCAACGAACCCGTCACGTCGCTCGGGTCCACCGGCCCGCTGTGGGCGGTCTCAGCGTCGCCTGGCGCGCCGAAATCCACGACCTTGGCCAGCGCCGCGGGCGTGCGCCATTGGAATATCTCCTTGGGCCCGAACGTAATTCCGCGCCGACCGGCAGCGTTCACGACCTGAATCGAGATGATGCTGTCGCCGCCGAGCATGAAGAAATCGTCATCGGCACCCACTGCGTCGACGCGCAGAGCCTCGGCGAACAATTCGCACATCGCGGTCTCTTCAGGACCCTCCGGCGCTCGCCGCTGCGACTCGTCGGGAGCAACCGGCTCCGGGAGAGCCCGACGATCCAGCTTCCCGTTCGGCGTCAGCGGCAGCGTGTCGAGCACAACCATGGCCGTCGGAACCATGTAGTCCGGCAGCAGCGTCGACGCAAAAGCGGCAAGTTCGGCCGGGACAATCGTCGCATCCGGAACCGGGACGACATACGCGTGGATCTGACCGCCTCGCGCAACAACAGCGCATTGAGCCAGCGTCGGATGCGACGTGAGCACGTTCTCGATTTCGCCCAGTTCGACACGAAGTCCACGCAGCTTGACCTGACCGTCCGTACGGCCGAGGTATTCGAGGGCGAGGCCCGCGTCGCCGTACTCGCGCCACCGCACCAGATCGCCGGTGCGGTACAGCCTTTCGCCGAACTCTCCGAACGGATCGGCAACAAATCGCTCCGACGTCAATGACGCCCGGTCATGGTAGCCACGCGCCAACTGCACACCGCCGAGGTACAACTCCCCCGCAACTCCCGGTGCAACGCGCCGCAACCGGGCGTCCAGAACAAGTACACGGGTATTCCACAGTGGACGCCCGATTGTCACCCAGTTCGTGTCGACAGCGGGAACGATGTGCGACGCCGTCACGTCCACCGCTGCCTCGGTGGGTCCGTACAAGTTGTGCAATTCCGCATCGACCAACGCGTGGAACCGATCCCGATGATCAGGCGTGAGCGCTTCGCCGCTGCACAGCACCCGAGACAACTTCGGGCGAGGATCCGTTTCCACAGCCACGTGATCGAGGAAAGCAGCCAGCATCGACGGCACGAAGTGTGCTGTGGTGACAGAACGTCGCTTGACGACGTCGCGCAGGTAGCGCGGATCGCGATGCCCGTCCGGCGCAGCCACCACCAGTGTTGCTCCGGTGATCAAGGGCCAGAAGAACTCCCACACGGACACGTCGAACCCGGCCGGCGTCTTCTGCAACACACGGTCGTCGCTGCCGAGGTGGTATTCGTCTTGCATCCACAACAGTCGGTTGACCACGGCACGATGGCTGACCAGAACACCCTTCGGCCGCCCGGTTGATCCGGACGTGTAGAGCAGGTACGCGGCACTGTCGGGATGCACAACTGTGTCCACGGCCGTAGCCGTGTCCGATTGTGTTGTTGCAGTACCGCCCTCGTCTACCTCCAGCATCGGAGCGGGGCAGTCCAGCGGTTCGATACCCGGGCCCACCACCAGCAACGACGGCCGTGCGTCCGCGAGCATGTACTCGAGTCGATCCACGGGGTAGCTGTCGTCGAGCGGAAGATAGGTGGCACCGACGCGGTGGATGGCCAGCAGCGTGACTACCAGTGCGGCACTGCGTCGTACCGCCACGGCGACAACGCCACCGACCGGCACCACACCACGAAGCGTCGCGGCGAGACGCTCGGTTCGCCGATCCAATTCGGTGTAGGTCAGCGACTCCCCGCTCTCGTCGACGATCATGGCGACGGCGCCCGGAGTGAGCGCGACCTGGCGAGCGAACATGCCCGGCAAGGTCAGCGAACTGTCAAGCGGCACAATACGGCCCGACTCGGCAGACTCGATCGCCGCCCGGTCTATCCGAGTCATCGAATCAAGCTGGGACAACCGCAGTTCCGGGTTTGCCGCACACTGCCGCAGCACCTGAACCAATCGCCCGGCAAATGCGTCAACCGTGCCCCGATCGAAGAGATCAGTGGCGTACTCGATGCGACCACGGATCCCGCCGTCGGCAGTTTCCGCGAGGTCGAACGTCAAGTCGAATTTGGCCGTTCCGGTTTCGAGGAATACCGGACTCGCGTCGAGGCCCGCCATCTCGATCCGGTCGACGGCGTCGCGGTACTGCACCAGGATCTGGAACAGCGGCTGGCGGGACAGGGAACGGGCCGGGGCCATCGCCTCGACCAACTGCTCGAACGGAACATCCTGATGCGCATAGGCATCGAGGTCAATGGCGCGAACTCGCTCCAGGAACTGCGCGAAGGTCGGGTCTCCCGACAAATCGGTGCGCAGCACCAGGGTGTTGACAAAAAAGCCCACCACCCGTTCGAGCGCGGCATCGGAGCGCCCGGCAACCGGTGAACCGACAACGATGTCGTCCCCGGCACCGAGTTCGGCCAACAGGACTGCAACTGCGGCGTGGGTGAGCATGAACATCGTTGCCCCACCGGCAGCGGCAATTGCCGCCAAAGAAGCCCGCACTTGCGGCTCGAGTTCGAACGCAACCGCTGATCCCCGGTACGTCGACACCGCGGGGCGCGCCCGATCACGGGGTAGCGCAAGCTCTTCGGGTTGCCCGGCAAGCGCACCCGTCCAATACTCGAGCTGACCGGCCAGCACGGATTCGGGATCGCTTGCCTCGCCGAGGACTTCGGGTTGCCACGCGCTGAAGTCGCGGTACTGCACCGGCAGTGGTTCGGGCATCGCCGCTGTGCCGGACACGAGGTGTGAGTACGCCCGGGTCAGATCGGACACCAATGGACGCGCAGACCATTCGTCGGCCGCGATGTGATGCACCAGCACCATCAGGTGCGCGTCGTCGGTGCCGGTGCGCAACAGAACAGCGCGCACGGGAAGTTCGTGCGCGATGTCGAAGGTGTAGGCGGCCTCCCGCGCGAGTGTCGACTCCAGTTCGGCTGGAAGCACGTCGAGAACGCCCAACGGCAGTTCACACTCGCTGATCGGACGAACCACCTGGTACCCGATGTGCCCAGCCTCGCTGTCACCGGACTCGGCGGTGAATACCGTGCGCAGTGTTTCGTGTTGGCTCAGAACGTGCGCCAGCGCACCGCGCAACGCATCCAGATCCACTGAACCCTGCAGATGCATGGTGTACGGGATGTTGTAGGTGGAGCTGGGGCCCTCGAGTTGGAACAGGAACCACAGGCGTCCCTGCGCGGCAGACATCGGCACGATTGCCCCGTGATCCCGGCGAACCAGTTCAGGCCGCCTGACCTTCCCGATCTGTGCTGCCCGAGCCAGTTCGGCGGGGGTACGGAGGTCGAACACCTCGCGGATCGTCACGTCGTGACCGGTGCGGGCGCGGATCGCCGACGCCAACCGGGTGGCGAGCAACGAGTTGCCGCCCAGAGCAAAGAAGTCCTCGTCGGGGCCGACGGTGGTGATGCCGAGGAGTTCGGCAAGGAGCTCGCAGTAGATCCGCTCCAGTTCGGTTGCCGCCTCGCGCCGTCCCTCGCTGCGTACCGGCGCGGGGAGCGCGTCGCGGTCTACCTTGCCGTTGGGTAGCACGGGAAGGCCGTCGAGAACGACGAATACCGCGGGAATCATGTAGTCGGGCAGCAGGTCCCGAAGATGCGCCCGCAACTGGGAATCGTCCGGTACGGCGGCGCCTGGTGCCCAAACCGCGTACCCGACAAGCTGATCCGACCCAGCCGCGCTCGCGCGCACCACAACCAGTGCTCGTTCGACGGACGGATGGGAAGCCAACGCCGCCTCCACCTCGCCGGGTTCGATCCGGAATCCATGCAGACTCATCTGAGCGTCGGCGCGAGAAACGAAGTCGAGTTCGCCGGACCGAGTGCGACGCACCAGATCTCCGGTGCGGAACAACCGTCCACCGCTGCCCATCGGATCCGCGACAAACCGAGTTGCGGTCAACTCCGGTCGGCCGAGGTAACCGCGGGCAACCTGGATGCCCTCGACATACAGTTCACCCGTCACCCCGTCCGGCACCGGGCGCAAGTATGCGTCGAGTATCCGCGCACCCACTCCGGGAACGGGAGCGCCGATCAGCACTCGGTTGGCGGAAGATGTTGCCGTCCAGAAGGTCACATCACCGGCAACCTCCGAGGATCCGTACGAGTTGATCACCCGCGTGTTCTTCTCGTCGAACAAGTCGATCACCGCGCGAGTGAGCGGTTCACCACTGAGGAACCAACTCGAGACCCGGTGTGCCGATTCTTCTCGGAACTGTGCCAGCGCCGCAGCCAGGCTCGGCACCGCGGTGAGCTGACGCACGCCGTGCCGGTCGATGAGATCTGCGAGTGCGCCGGCATCACGAGACTCCGCGTCATCTGCGAGAACCAAGCGGGCACCGGCCAGGAGCCCCGCCAGCAGTTCGGTGGAGCCGTCGATGAAGCTCATCGAACTCTTTGCCAACCGAACGTCCGCCCACCCGTCGGCGCGCACGAGATCACGCTGCCAGACCAGACGATTAGCCAGTGCGCCTGCAGTTCCCATCACACCCTTGGGCTGACCGGTGGAGCCGGAGGTGTAGACGACGTACGCCGCGGCGGCGGGCGACACGACTCTGCCGACCCGGTCGCCGCGAAGGCCGGCAGCGGCGGCCTCGAGTTCTGCGATGGTCGCATCCTCCGAGTCCGGCCGAATCCACTGCACGGTATCGGCGTCGACGATCACGAGCGCCGGATCGGCGTCGGCGAGCATGTACTCGATGCGCGCACGCGGATACGACGGATCGATCGGCAGGTACGCCGCGCCGGCGGCAATCACGGCGCGGAGCGCAACTACACACTCGATGCTCCGCCCGACGGCGATGCCCACCACCACGTCGGTGCCGATACCACGCTGGATCAGTAACCGCGCCAACCTGTTCGAGCGATCAGCCAGCTCCCGGTACGTGTACTCGTCCGGTCCACAGATCAAGGCCACGCGATCGGCGAACTCATGTTCAGCGTCGTCCAGCAGTTCGGGCAACAGACGGGTTGTGTGACCTTCGACCGACTGTGCATTTCGTTCGGCCGGCAACAACACGTCCACGCTCTGCAGGCCGGCGCCCGTATCCGTGGCAAAATGCTCGAGGACCGTGCGCAAGCGAACCGCAATGGTCTCTGCCGTCGCCCGATCGAAAAGATCCTCCGCGTACTCGATCCGCACGTCGAGTCCGTCGGCAAGTTCCACGAACTCGAAGGTCAGGTCGAACTTCGCGGTGCCCGTGGAAACGTACGACGGGCTGACCGACAGCCCGGTGAAGCTGGGTACGGAGTGCGGTGTGCGATGCTGAACCATCGTCTGGAACAAGGGATGTCGGGCGAGAGATCGTGTCACGCCCACCGCGTCGACTACCTGCTCGAACGCGACGTCCTGGTGCGCAAACCCGTCCAGAGCGCCGCGTCGCACACGAGAGAGCACCTCGGCCAGCGAGGGGCGCCCGGTCAGATCGACCCGCTGCGCCACCGTAGTGACAAAGAATCCGACGGTATCTTCGAGGCTGCCGTCCACCCGGCCTGCAATCGGGGCACCGAGCGTGATGTCCTCACCGGCACCGAGTTTCGACAGCAGAACTGCGACCGCCGCTTGCGCCAGCATGAACATCGTGGAGCCCGACTTCTCGGTCACCGATCGCAGTCCGTGCACCACGCCTGCGCCGGTGTGGGTCCAGACCTCGCCGCCGCGCCACGTCGGAACTGCTGGGCGAGCACGGTCGTACGGCAGCTGCAATTCCTCGGGGGCACCGGAGAAGAGGTCTCGCCAGTAGCCGAGTTGCCGGTCGGTGGACGCGCTCAGGTCAGGATCTGCGGCGCACTCGCCCTGCCAGATAGCGAAGTCCGAGTATTGAATTCGAGGCTGCTCGGCCGGCAACTGCTCCCCGTTGTAGACCGCTGCAAGATCGGTGAGCATCGGTCCGGCCGACCACTCGTCACCCGCGATGTGATGAATGACCAACAGCAGGACTGCGGTGTCGGTGCCGGACCGCACCAGGTGAGCCCGTACCGGAATGTCGTGTTCGAGATCGAACGGCACACAGGCCGCCGTCAGCAGCGCGGACTGCACGTCCGCCTCGGAGACCTCACTGTCGGTGAACTCCGGCTCCGCATCGAGTACCCGACCGAACCCCACACCGTCGATGTCGACGACAACCGTGCGCAGTACCCGATGCCGGGCGACAACTGCCGCAACCGCATTTTTCAGCGCTGTCGCGTCCACTGCGCCGTTCAGGTGCAGCGCAAACGGAATGTTGTAGGTAGCGGATGGACCCTGCGTCTGATGTACAAACCACAACGACTGCTGCGCCGACGACAGCGGCACAATGTCGGTCCGCTCGTGCGCCACAATGGCGGGACGAGCCGGCGCAGCGGATTCCACCCGTAGCGCCAGTCCGGCCACCGTCGGCGTATCGAAGACGTCACGCAGCGACAGTTCCACTCCGAGTGCGGATTTGAGACGGGCCACGAGTCTCGTCGCGGAGAGCGACATGCCGCCGAGCGTGAAGAAGTCCGCATCGACGCCCACTACGGTGAGCCCCAGCAGGTCGGCAAACATGCCGGACAGTGCGATCTCCGCAGCCGTCTCGGCCGAACGCCCTGTGTCCGCATCCCCGAAGTCCGGCGCCGGCAATGCCTTCCGGTCGATCTTGAGGTTGGGGGTAAGCGGGAACTCGTCCATGACGACAATCGCCGACGGCACCATGTACGCGGGTAGACGATCGGCTATGAATGCTCGCAGTGCCGGAACATCGACGTGAGCGCCCTCCACGGCCGTGACGTAGCCGACCAGATGAACGGTGCCACTGCCGTCGCTTCGAGCGACCGCGACGCAGGCACCGACTGTGTCGAACTCCCCTGCCACAGTCTCGATCTCGCCGAGTTCGATACGGTGCCCACGCACCTTCACCTGATCGTCGCCGCGGCCGAGGTATTCGAGCTGACCGGATTCGGTCCACCGCACCAGGTCGCCGGTTCGGTACATCCGGCCGCGTCCGAACGGGTCGGCCACAAATCGGGTTGCCGTCAGGTCAGGTCGACCGCGGTAGCCGCGCGCGAGTTGTGTTCCCGCAACGTACAGTTCGCCGATCTCGCCAACATTGACCGGTTGCAGGTAGCGATCCAGGACCACTGCGGCAGTGCCCACGTACGGTCGGCCGATCGAGCCTGTCCATTCGATGTTCGGCAAAACCGGGGTACTGGTGCACCACACCGTGGCCTCGGTGGGTCCGTACATGTTCTGCACCGAACGCGCCAGCTCACTCAACTGCTGCGCCGTCCGGGTGGGCAAGGCTTCACCGCCCACCAGGACGTCGACTCCAGCCAGATCGGTTACGCCGTGTTCGAGCACCGTCCCCCACTGCGAGGGAGTCGCCTGCACCGCCGTGACGGACTCCGAACTCACCAGTGCCGCAATGGCTGCCGGTTCCTTGGCCTGATTCTCGTCGGCGAGGATCACCGATCCGCCCGCGGTGAGCGGGACAAACAGTTCGAGGACCGCAATGTCGAAGGACAGAGTAGTCAGGGCGAGCAACCGCGTGTGCGCGCCGATACTCGTGAGATCCGTGGCCGAGCGGACAAACCGTGCCAGGGCGCGGCGGTCCAGCATCACTCCCTTGGGGTTTCCCGTGGAACCGGAGGTGTAGATGACGTAGGCGGTGTTGGCCGGCGCGACACGCGCCCCGCTCGCCGCGCTGGATGCTGCTGCCGACCAACTGATCTCGCCACCGGCGATTGTTGCGACGGCAGTACCTTCTGGGACCGAAATCCGATCGGTGAAGCCCGCGGTGGTCAGCAGGATCGCCGGCCGAGCGTCGTCAAGCATGTACTCGAGTCGCGACGAGGGGAACTGCGGGTCGAGCGGAATGTACGCACCGCCGCAGCGCAGCACCGCGAGGAGCGCAACCACGGCCGACGCAGATCGTGGCAGAGCCAGCGCGACCAGCGACTCCGGGCCGGCGCCGCGAGAGGACAGTTCGGCTGCCAAAGCGTCAACGCGCGCAGCCAATTCGGCATAGCTCAGCCGTTCAGCGCCGGCAACCAGAGCAAGATCGTCACCGCGCTCGTCTACCTGGGCATCGAACAGGTCCAGGACGTCAGGGCAATAGTCATCGAAAGCCGTTGCCCTCCCACCCCATTCGGCGAGGACCTTCAGGGCTTTCGGTTCGAGGAGCGACACCTGAGCAATCGCGGCGCCAGTCCCCTCGGCGGTGACGGATTCGAGCAATCTGGTGAGAGCCGAAGCATGGCGCGCGAGCTCCGCACCCGTGTAGCGGTCAGCATCGGCGTCGATCTGGATTTCGAGCTCGCCGCTCTCGTCGAGACGACGCACGATGAAGGCGATGTCATGGACAGGACCACGGGCAAGAGAGTGGACTGTCGCGCCGGCCCCGTCGAAACGCAGGGTGTCGCCGAACGGCTTGATGTTGACCGTCGGACCGACGGGGCCGGCGCTGCTCGCCGGCAGTCGCAGGTCCCGATGGATTGCCTCGGAGCGATACGCGGCATGCGGGGTCGTGCGCTTGACCGCAGCGCGGACACCCGCAGCGAGGTCGATGAGACTCGAATTCGGGTCGACCGCAACGCGCAGTGGCAGGACGTTGACGGCGGTGGTCAGAACTTTGGCGGCGACGGTGCCCATACGATTCATCGACGGGAATCCCACCGTCACGTCGAGGCTGCCATTCGAACGTGCCAGGTACGCCGCCACTGCAGCCGTGACGACGTCGGCCCAACTTCCCTCGACAACGCGTCCGGCGGCAGTGATGCGCTCTGCCGATGCTGCGGAGATCAGTGTGGTGTGGGACAGAAGCGTCTGTGCGACCGACGACGCGGGCGGGCCCCCGATCCGGGACAGGCTTACCGATTCCTGGGCTCCGAGCAGTTCGGAAGACCAGAATTCCCGATCGAGGCTCTGAGCGTCGGAATCGGCGCGAGCGGCGTCCTGGTCGAGGATCACCTCGAGTGGGTCGAAGCGGTTGGCCGGCGGTTCCTTGCCCCGAACCTCGGCATTGTGAACGGCGGCGATCCTGCGGCCGAGCAAGCTGTACCCGTAGACGTCGATCAACGTGTGGTGGACGCGGAAGAACAACGCGTGGTGCGACGGTCCGAGCGTAAAAATAGTGACCGCGCATCCCGGACCGGCGCTCGGATCGAGGGGTATCCGGAGCTGTTCACGCATCTCCGTGAGTGCGATCTCAAAGCTCTCACGTGCGACAACATCCGTCCCGGGGTACTCCCAGGCGCCGAGTTCCTGATACACCTCGCCGGAGTCCACGGCGAACCTCGCCATGAGCGACGGGGTTTCCGCGACCACACGATCCACTGCGCGCGCGAGGACGGACGGGTCGAGCGGGCCGACGATCTCGATGCATTGACCGGTGACAAAAGTGGGGTTCTGCGGGTCTAGTTGTTGCGCGAACCACATCCCTGCCTGCGCAGCCGTCAACGCCAGACGCTTCCTCGACACCACTGGATCTCCTCGCAGTCCTGCAAGCCCTGATCGCTCTCTCGAACGCACCAGGGGTTAGGGTTACCTACCCTACTGGAGAGCGAGTTGGCGCCGTCTGACACCCTGGGTATAGATAGGTCCATTCGCGAGAGGAATTCGCTCATGCCGGTTACCACCCCGTCCCGACGGCTCGACCTGCCGATCGTCCTGCGAGAGCTGACGGTCCTCCGAACTGTCGAGGTCACACCGCGCATGCGCCGAATCACGGTCGGAGGCGAGCAACTGGGAACCTTCCAGTCCGGTGAATTCTCCGTCGCCGAGTTCCGCACCGAGGGTGCCGACGACTACGTGAAGATCTTCCTCCCCGAAGAGGGATCCGCAGCTCCGGTGCTGCCCGAGCAGCATGACGGTCATCTGCACTGGCCGAAGCGCCCGGCACCGGTTGCCCGCTCCTACACGGTGCGCCGCTTCGACGCCGAGGCCGGCGAACTGGATCTCGACTTCGTGCTGCACGGCCACGGAATTGCCGGCAACTGGGCGCGCAACGCACAGCCCGGCGACACCCTGCACCTGGCCGGCCCGAAGGTGTCGACCATTCCGCCCGTCGGCGCCGACTGGTGGCTGCTTGCCGGTGACGAGACTGCGCTACCGGCGATCGCACGTTACGTCGAGGAACACGACGGTTCGGTGCCGCTGTACGTTGCCGTGCTCGTCGACGGTCCCGCCGAGGAACAACGCGAACTCCCCGGCGTCACGTGGGTGCACCGCCGCGAGGGTGTCTCGGACGCCCGCCTGTTGGCGGATGCTGCCCGCACTCTCGGTCCGAGCACGGGCGCCGGCTGGATGTGGATCGCGGGTGAGGCATCCATCGTGCGCGAATTGCGCGCGACGGCAAAACAACTCGGCGTGACGAAGGATCTCCTCGACGCATCGGGCTACTGGCGGGTGCAGGTCGGCGACGGTCCCCTCGCCCGAGTTCGGACGCTGCGCGACAAAGCTGTGGAGTCGCTCGAAAACCGCAGGCGCGAGCACGCCTGACCCGCTACCGGGGTCAGCGTGAGGCGAGCTGGTCCCGGGCTCCGGGCACCGGCTGCGCCGGGTCCGAGCCCAGTTCCACAATCATGTTCTTCGTATCGACATGGACGACCCGCGGTACCAGCGACTTCGCCTCACGGTCGTCGACGTGGCGGTACGACATGATGATCACCAAGTGCCCGGGCGAGATCAGATGTGCCGCAGCGCCGTTGATGCCGATCACCCCGGAACCTCGTTCGCCGGTGATGGCGTAGGTCTCGAGCCGTGCACCGTTGTCGATGTCGACGATGTGCACCTGCTCACCTTCGAGCAGATCGGCAGCTTCCATCAGGTCCTGGTCGATGGTCACGGATCCGACGTAGTGCAGGTCCGCCTGAGTGACGGTGGCACGGTGAATCTTCCCGGAGAGCATGATGCGGTTCACGGTCTTACACTCCGCTGAGCTCTGCGACGGATTCGTCCACGCTGATCGCGCCCAGTACGTCGGCCGCGGTGAACACCCGGCCACAACGCTTGGCGACGTATTCCAATCCCATCAGGTGCTCGTCGCGCGAGAAGTCTGCTGTGGCATCCGAGACCATGAACGGCTCGACGTCACTCATGAACGCCTCGGCCGCGCTGAGCATGCAGCCCATGTGCGCGTACACGCCGGTCACGATCAACTGATCGCGGCCGACACGGGCGAGGAGCTGACGCAAATCCGTGCGCTGGAATGCCGAGTATCGCCACTTCGTCACCTCGATGTCGGACTCTCCGGGCGTGAGCGCGTCGATCACCTCCGTATCGCGGCCGGTTGTCATACCTTCGCCCCAGAAATCGGCCAGGATGCCTCGCCTGGACGGATGCTGATCACCCGGCTGCATCGTGTAGACAACCGGAATCCCGGCCCGAACACACGCGTCACGAATCGCCACCATGTTTGCGGTCGCGGTGGAGATGGGCTCCTCACCGGCGTTGTAGGCGTCGATGAAGTAACGCTGCATGTCGTGGATCAAGAGCGCGCAGCGCGACGGGTCGAGTTGCCAGTCGACGCGGTCCGCGGTTACCTCGTCACGGCGGGGCAGAACATAGCCGGCAATGGGGGGGATGGCCATCGGGCGCTCCTATTCGGTTCGATCGGTTGTGTATGAGGACTTCACATGTCGAGCGTGGCGCCGCCGTCGACGCGGAGGTCGTGCATCGTGATGTGCCTGGCCGCGTCCGAGCTGAGGAACAACGCCGTGGCGGCGATGTCACCCGGTTGCGCGAGTCGGCCGAGCGGAATCCCGAGGCGATAGGCGTCGGCGTCACCGGCGATCACCCCGGCGGATTGGTCTGTACCGTCCCACATTCCGCGAAGCATGGGAGTGTCCGTCGATCCCGGAGAAATAATGTTGCAGCGGATTCCGTGCGGAGCGATCTCGAGACCCAGGCTCCGCATGTAGGCGGTTGCCGCGGCCTTCGACGCACCGTAGGCAGCCATGTTCGTGCGCGGTGTCGATGCCGCGTTCGACCCCACTGCCGTGATCACGCCGGCACCGGCAGCGACAAAGCGGCGAGCCGCTTCGCGGGCGACGTTCATGGTTCCCGTCGCATTGACGGCCATGCACGCATCCCAGTCGTTGTTGTCCTCGGTCAGCGCAGAACCCGCCCGCAACACGCCCGCAGTGTGGACCAGCGCCGACACCGTTCCGATTGCATCGGTTGTCGCGGCAAACGCCTGCTCGACGGACTGACGATCCGTCACGTCGACCGCGAGCACGAATCCGCCAACGGGTACCGTCGGAGCTGCAAGGTCCCACCGAGCGACCGTGGCTCCGGCCTCTTCGAACAGTGCCGCCGTTGCCGCGCCGATACCGCCGCCGGCACCGGTAATCACGACAGATCGCCCAGTCACACCCTTCACATCCATGAGCCTAGGCTATCCTTATCGAAATTGTTCACGCCGCCGGGCCACCACCAGTGAAGGAAGACATGCTTTCCGAAGTGTCACCACCTCAGCTCTCCTTCACCCCGTGGCCTGCAGACGACGCCGCCCGATACCGCAGTGAAGGAATCTGGGCCGGAAAGACTTTCGACCAGGTTCTGCGCGAGAGCGTGGCCGACCGTGCCCACTCCGTCGCAGTCGTCGACGCCGAGCAGACATGGACGTACGCCGAGCTCGACGCCCGCGTGGACGCCCTCGCTGCCGGACTCGCGGACCTCGGCATCACCGCACAGCATCCGGTGATGGTCCAACTGCCCAACCAGGCCCAGTTCGTCGCCGTGGTCTTCGCGCTTTTCCGGATCGGCGCAGTACCCGTGTTCTGCCTCCCCGCGCATCGTTCCTCGGAATTGACTGCACTGGCCGCCGCCTCACGCGCCGTCGCCGTCATCACCTCGCACCACATCGACGGGTTCGACCACGGCGCTCTGGCACTCGAGGTCGCTTCATCGACCCCGAGCTTGAATACCGTTGTGTGCCTGCCAGATCCCGGATCGGACGCCCCGGCCGGCACCGTGAACTTCGACGCGGTGAGCGCCGTACCGCGCGAATTTGCCGCCGCAGACCCGGGATCCGTGGCGTTTCTGCAGCTGTCCGGCGGCAGCACCGGCATCCCCAAACTGATCCCCCGCACCCACGACGACTACCTCTACAGCGTGCTACGCAGCAATGAAATCTGTGGTGTCACAACATCGACGGTCTATCTCGCGACATTGCCGGTAGCCCATAACTTCCCGATGAGCTCGCCGGGAATCCTGGGAGCTCTCGCCGCCGGTGGAACTGTGGCGTTGACCCCGTCCCCAAGTCCCACCACGGCCTTCGCGATGATCGAGCGCGCCGGAGTGACCATGACGGGACTCGTTCCGCCGCTCGCCCGGTTGTGGACCGAAACAGCCGAACGTGGCCACTCACACGACCTCTCGACTCTGACAGCTGTACTGGTCGGCGGCGCTCGCTGCCCCGACGAGTTGGCGGCCCGCATCGGCCCCGCGTTGGGCGCACGACTGCAGCAGGTGTTCGGGATGGCCGAGGGTCTGGTGTGTTACACCCGCGACGAAGATCCTCTCGACGTAGTCCTCACCACGCAGGGCCGCCCCATGTCCCCCTTCGACCAGATCCGGGTGGTCGACGACAACGACAACGACGTACCCGCGGGCACCGAAGGTCAGCTGCTCACCAAGGGCCCGTACACAATTCGCGGCTACTACGACAATCCCGCAGCCAATGCCCGTTCCTTCACCGACGACGGGTGGTACCGCACCGGCGACGTGGTTCGAGTTGATGCGAACGGCAACATCACCGTCTGCGGGCGTGCGGTCGACCGAATCAACCGCGGCGGCGAGAAGGTATCTGCCGAAGAACTCGAAGAACACCTCCTGGCGCACCCCGCGGTGCGCGACGCGATCGTTGTTGCCATTCCCGACGAATACCTCGGCGAACGCACGTGTGCCTTCCTCCTTGCCGCCGACCCGTCGAGTCCGCCGAAAACAGCCCAGATACGAGCCTTTGTTCGCGAGCGCGGCCTGGCGAGTTGGAAGATCCCCGACCGGGTGCAGGTGCTCGAGGTTTTCCCGGAGACCGGCGTCGGCAAGACCAGCCGTAAGGATCTGCGTCGGATGCTCGCCGCTCGCTGATCCAACTCAACTCGCTGCGGCCGCGGCAACGGCGCTCAGCGTCGCCAGCGCCCGATGTTGTTCCACCAGAACCTGAGCGTGTGTTCGCCCGAGCACAACTGCGGTGTCGTCGACATCGAGGCCAACGATCAACCTCATGATCAACACCTCCCGCAGCCGCTCTGGGAGAGCCTCGATCTCGGCGGGCAGTCCTATCCTGGATTTCGAGTCCGTTCGGTCGATCAGTCGACGAGTTGTCGAGTGCACCAGACGCACGAGCGAACCATCTGACGCTGCCCGGCCCGGCACCGAATTCACGACGGAACGGCACACGGCGTCGGCTACTAATTCTGCTGCGTGAGGCTCGAGTTCGACGCGAGCACGTCGCACCGCCAACGGCCGGACAGCGCAATACAGCCTCGCCTTCGACGCGGCGCCACCGTGTCGTGCGGCAACCTCCAGACCATCGAGTGCATCAGGGCGTTGCAACTTCGTCATCGCCTTCCTTGCTGATTGTTGTGCGCTAGGCCTACGTCTACTGCGCCCGGACCACACTCCCTAGTCAAAGCGCGAACCCTGACGGCCGCCTCCACTGAGTCTGCCAATCACCTGGCAATCTCAAAGCAGACCGAACCCCTTGAACTGCAACAGAAATACCGACACTCGAATTGGGAACCACCACGAGCGTAGGATCAAAAACGTGCGCAGCGACGGCGATACCTGGGACATTGTCAGCAGTGTCGGCCTGACTGCGCTGGGAGTGGCCGCATTTCGCGCCATAGAATCACGTCGCCCCCACGCCCTGATCGAAGATTCCTACGCGCCGTGGTTTGTCGCGGCCGCGGGCGAACCACACTTCACCGCGCTACTGGACAACCCGTCATCGCTGGAAGACCTCCCACTGTCCGGATTCATGGGCATTGGCATGGGCATCAGAAGTAAATTCTTCGACGAATTCTTTCTCGACGCCGCCAGATCAGGAGTCGCCCAATCAGTCATCCTGGCAGCAGGATTGGATGCACGGGCCTATCGACTGAACTGGCCCACCGGCACTGCGGTTTTCGAAGTCGATCAGCCGCGGGTACTGGAATTCAAAGATCAGGTGCTCACCGAACACAGAGCGGAACCGAAAGCGGACCGTCACACGGTGGCTGTCGATCTGCGAGAAAACTGGCCCGCCGCTCTCGAAGCGTCAGGATTCGATCGCGCCAAGCCATCGGCATGGTCGGCAGAGGGACTTTTGGCCTATCTTCCCGGCAGCGCACATGACGCACTGTTCGAAAGAATCGACGAACTCTCCTCGCCCGGAAGTCGACTTGCCTTGAACTACTTCCCATCCGGAATGGACGGCAAACGATTCGCCGACATCAGAGCAAAGTACTTCAAGAAAGACCCATTCGGCGGCTTGGACTTGTCCGCATTGTTCTACGACGACCAGCGCGCCGACCCCAAACAGTGGTTGACCGACCGCGGTTGGTCGGTTCAGTGCCGCGACACCCTTGAACTGGCAAACGAGTACGGCCAACCGATCCCGGAACTTCCACCGGAACTTGCCGATTTGTCGAAACGCTCAGGCTATCTGACGGCCACGAAGTAGCGCCGACTCAGAGCGTCTTGATCAAGCCGCCGTCTATGACAAAATCCGCGCCTGTGATGTTTGCGGCGCGGCCTCCGGCAAGAAACACCACCAGGTCCGCGACTTCCTCCGGGTACGTGAATCTGCCCGTCTCCGAGCCTGCGGCTGCACTGTCCACAATGTCTTGGGCGCTGAGTCCGGAGACCCCGGCGAGCGTCGACGCTACCCCGCCCGACCCGAGCCACAACGCCGTCCGCACAGGTCCTGGGCTCACGGTGTTCACCCGAATACCTTGCGGAGCCAACTCTTTCGACAACGATTTGCACAGGTTACTCAAAGCGGCTTTTGCCGCGCTGTAGTCGATCACCGCTGGGTCCGGAAGGAACGCATTCACCGAACTGACCGTCACGATGCTCCCACCGCCGACCGTCATCGACGGCAGGGCAGCCCGGATCATCCTCACCGCGGACATGAACGTCACGCGCAGCGACGCATCCCAGTCGCCGTCCGTGACGCTGAGAAATCCCTCTGTCCGCGGCGTCACGGCGCCCACGTTGTTGATCAGGATGTCGATACTGCCGCGCTCTGCGGCTGCGGCAGCCAATGCCGGCGGACCGTCCGCACTCGCCAAATCGACGGCAAGGAACGTGACACCGTCGCCGGTCTCGAGTTTCTCGATTTCTGCCGTGCGAGTTCGTGAACCCGCGATCACATGGGCTCCTTCTTCGACCAATGCCTGGGTGATCGCGAGACCGATGCCCTTGCCGGCACCGGTGACAATCGCGGTCTTCCCGTTGAGCAGTAGATCCATCGAACCGGCTCCCGTCCGACCGGTCGAAATCCGGCTTCGGCCGTAGAGTCTCCACTGCGATCGGGGGATAAACCTTGCGCCCGTAAGGTGCAATCCTCACTTTAGGGACCAAAATCCCAAAGTATGAACTCAGAAATATTTTCTCCGTAAATCGTTGGCAAACACGTCCGATGCGCCGTATTGTTTTCGACGCATGCTCCGGCGTGCTGGGACTCGTTGACGCTCATGGAGATGTTGGCAAGACCAATCGGAGGCAGGTCCTGCACTCCCACAGGGTGTGGGGCCTGTCCTCGATCTGGCGAATATCCCAGCTAAGATCGATCAGGTCGCGCAAATCAGATCAAATCAGCTCAGTACCAGTGCCGTCGGCCACCGACCGCGCGCCCCGTCGAGCCCAGCACGAACAAGATCAGCCCGATCACCAAGAGGACAACACCGATCGTCCACAAGATCGGAATATTCAAGAGAAATCCGATCAGCAGCAGGATAATTCCGAGAATAATCATGGCAGTCTCTTTCGACGACAAGCCCGCCACATACACGCGAAGTGACGGCACTCTACCTTCGAATACCCCGCTCACTTGCGTTTCATACCCCTCCTGACCGGGTATTTCGATAGTCCCCGCGCCACACAGCTGAGGAATCGAGCGGTTCCATGCGACGGATCGTGACTTTGATCGTGTTGATCTGGCTTGTTGTCGGTGCCATCGCGGCCGGCCAGCGAGGCTACTACAGCAACTCTCCATCCAACTGCGCCGGCGTGGGCACCATCGCCGTGACCGTAGTGGCGGGGCCCCTGAACTACTTCGGCGTCAACCCCAAGGTTACGGATTGCACTCTGCCGCAACCTAGTTCCTGACGAGTGCCGCACCCGTCCAAAGCCAGCCAACCCAAAGGCGGTGCCTGACACTGAAGGCAGTCAGCGCCAGGCACCGGGTTCTGGCGTGGGGGTGATGCAGGCTTCCCACTGCACCATCCCCACGGGGAGCAACACTAGCAAGAATCGAACAAATGTGCGAGTCCAATGGGGAGTTTATTGCGGCGGGCCATAAGCACCCGCACCGAAACCGGAACTGATCAGCATCAACACCATCAGGCCCCACCCTGCCCCCTGCCAAATGGGCCACACTCCACCCCGTTTCCACACCCGATACGTCTGGACAAAGGCAATCAGCCCACCGATCAGGAAGACAGCGGCCGGCGCGAAGGCCAGGGTGCCGAGCCCTGACGACCGGTCGAACAGCAGCAGCGAACACAGGACCGCAAGCGCGAGCCCGATCACCACACCTGTGAAGGTCGCCGCCCTGCGGAACTCCTCCGGATCCGACCACCGTTTCTCGGTATCCATCGCTGCGTTACGGCGCCGGGCCGACATGACCTGCTCCCTTCACTGGAATCTCTCGTGTGAATCTGCGGCCAATCGCATTGGATACCCAGCTCTCGTGTCGAATCAACCTGGAGCGGGTACGCGTGCGAAGAGACGAGCAACAAGATTCGACGACTACTACAGAGAGGAGTCGCCATGCATGCTGCGCGACTGAAGAAGGTCGGTTCGAGCGAAGGACCGTTTGCCTCGGTGTACTTCGAGGACGTCCGCAATCGTGAAAACTCACGTGAGCGCTTCGAGTTGGAGTGGCGTTCGATGCACAATCAATTGTCGAAACAGGGAGCACCAGATGCATTGATCGAACAGTTCGACAGTGTGAAGGACAATCATCACGGAATTTCCGGCCGGGCCGGACGCGCACTGGTGATCACGCCCGATGCCGTTCTGGTCGACGACATCATGCTCGAACCCACGGCGTCGACCGTCGTGACGGTTGGTTCATTGCCCTACCTGATTCCGCTCGTTGCACATGGACACGACACCGAGCCGTTTGTCCTCGCCAAGGTCGATCACACCGGCGCGGATCTGTGTGTGCGCGATGCGCGCGGGCGAGATGTCTACGGCGAATCCGTGGACGGAGACGGGTTCCCGGTACACAAAGCTCGAGTGGGTGGCCCCGACCGCTATATCGACACTCAATCCCTGGCGCAGGAGAACGTGCGAAAGAACTTGACCCAAGCCGCAACTCGCACCGCCGAACTGGCCCGCGAACACAAGGTGCAATTGGTGCTGATCATCGGCGAAGTTCAGTCGCGCACAGCATTCGCGCAGTATCTTCCGGCGTCACTACGCACTGTGGAGATCGAACGCGGATCACGCGCAGCAGGTTCTTCTCCGACCGAAGTAGCCAAGGCGATACGCGAACTCATCGATACCGAGCGGTTGAGGCGTATGGACACCGAAACCGAGCGCTTCATGGCCGGTCAGGGCCGCGACACCGAACTGTCGGTCGACGGCACTGCCCGTGTGCTCGATGCGCTGGAACAGGGCAAGGTCGAGACTCTGCTCTTCACCGATCCCGATGACAAGGAAGTATCCAGTAATTCACACTTTGCACCCGCGAATCGACTACTCCCCTATCTAGCGATCCGAACCGGGGCCGAACTGATTCAGGTAGACGAACGCCTTACTCTCGCAGACGGATACGGAGCGATATTGAGGCATCCGTGAAGTACTCCGTCACCGTGACGCGTGGCGCCCCTGCGAATCCGGGAAGCCGTCGGCGATAGCGGCGACCAACTCGAGATAGGCACGCGCAGTGCGTTTGTTCAACAACTTCAGATCTATGGGCCCGCCCTCCCCGAGATGGTCGTCGTACGGGAGGGTGCAGACCGCCCGAACTCCGCGCTGGGAAAACACTTCCTCGAGCTGGTCCAGATCGAGCGACGACGATCCAGGCCGCGTTGCGTTGATCGCAACCACCGACCGGCTCACGAGGTCGCCGTAACCGTGTTTGGTCAGCCAACTCAACGTGGCGGCTGCGCTGCGCGCTCCGTCCTGAGCCGTCGGACTGACTACTACCAAGGCGTCAGCCTCGTCGAGGATTCCGTACATCGCCGAATGCATGATGCCGGTGCCACAGTCGGTGATGAGAATGTTGTAGTGCACTTCGAGGATGCGCAGTGTGTCGAGGTAGTCCTGCTCGTTGAACGACTCCGATGTTTCCGGATCCGCCTCGCTGGCAAGGATTTCCAACCGGCTGTCACCTTGCGACGTGTAGTACCGCACATCACTGTACGTACGAATATTACTGTCTGCCAACAGATCACGAACCGTCAAGTGATGCTCGCGATGTTCTCGATCGGCGAGGGTACCGAGATCAGGATTGGCGTCGATCGCAACAATCCGATCACCACGGATCGACGCAAACGTGGAGCCGACGGTCTTTGCCGCCGTCGTCTTCCCAACCCCACCCTTGAGCGAGATGAAGGCGATCTTGTACACACCGCGCACCGTCCGATTAGCACGACGGACCAGCGCCTGATGTTCGAGTTCCACCGCCGACTGCCCGGTGTTGATCCGCCCACCCGAAAGCTTGAACAGCAGAGCACCGAAACCGTGTTCGGGCGGACGTTTGGCGCGCTTGATGATGTCCAGGTCGTCGACGGAGGTCATCGCTTGTGGCGTCGAGGTTCGGAAATCGGCCGGCTCGTCGCGTCGCACTTGCCGCATCCGTTGACTCGGAAGCGGTTTGACCGGAACCTCGTCGCTCTGCGGTAGATCGAACTGCGGCGTAAAGGTAACGGTTCGAACCGAATTCGCGTAGGTATCGTCAGAGCCGCTCAGCAGATCATCCGTGTCGGCTGTTCCGGAACCGTTCTGTTTGAATCCACCATTCGAACCGTTGTTATCGCTGTGCACCGTTTTCCTAGGTCAAGGTCGAATCAATTCGGACATCACATGTCGGGACGCTATCACTGCGGGGCCACATCGGCCCGTCGGTGATACCGCAAATGCGGGCCGATTTGTTACACAACACAGTTCGATGACTTTGGTCCTCGAAACTCCCGATCCGCCAGCAAATCAACCGGCATACCAGTTGTCCGGTACGTATTGCGCCAGAACGCATCCGAAATCGCCTGCCGCAATGTGTGGGCAAAGAAAACGGGCACTCAACCGAACAAATGTCCAACTTCGGCGCACCTACTAACCGTGGTAGTAGGTGCCTGTATCCTTTGCACCTATGACCTCCCGCCTCGCTGATGTCGCGCAGTTGCGCGGCGGATTTGTCGGCGGCACGTCCGGAGCGGTATCCCTCGCCGCCCACGCACTCGGCGGCGGAGGCATGGCGCCGTCGCAAAGTGCGGTGGTCTTGTTGCTCCTCGCCTGCGCGAGCGTCGGCGCCGTCGTTGCGTCCATCGATACTCGTCGCTCGCCCACCGCGGCCTTGGCTCTCATGCTTGCCGCCGGGCAGGCAATCGGCCACACAACACTGACCATTGCCTCGGACCACCAGCACGGCGTTGTTCCGTCGCTCCCGATGCTCGCGGCTCATATCGCTGCGGTCGGAGTCTGCGCGGCGGCGATCCGCGGCGCCGAACGCGGCTACGTCGTTGCGGCGTCCACGGTGGCAACAATCGTTGCAGTCCTGCTGCGGCCCTGGGCGCCGCAGCACTCACCCCTCACCGTCCGCACTCGCTACCGCGCCAAAGTTGTTCTCCGGCAACTTCTCACCTCCGGTCTGGGCACGCGCGGCCCACCGGCATTCGTGTAACTCACTTTCCCTTTCCCCTTCCCCTTCCTTTCTGCGCACGAAATCCCGTGCGCCCCATTGCTGTGCGCCTTTACCAACCGCCGACGGTTAAGAAAGGCGCACAGCGGGATCGAGTACACGCATGTCCGCACCCGAAATGGAGCGCGCGCAGCCGCACGCTTCCAACGACAGTTCCCCTCCGAAGAAGAAGGCCGGCGGCGCCAGACCCCTGATCCTGCGCCTGCATTTCTACGCCGGAATTCTCATCGGACCGTTCATCCTCATCGCGGCGTTGAGCGGTGGCCTCTACGCGGTGGCACCCACCATCGAGAAATTTGTCTACAGCGACTACCTACAAACCGACAGCACCGGACAGCTCGCATCACTGAACGATCAGATCCGCTCCGCTCAGCAGTACCGCCCGGACTTGACGGTCTCAGCGGTCCGCCCGTCTCCTGCCGCCGGCGAAACCACCCGAGTTCTGTTCACCGATCCGTCTCTCGGCGAGTCCGAGAGACTCGTGGTATTTGTCGACCCGGTGCTCGCTCAACCGGTCGGCGAGTTGGCGGTGTACGGCAGTAGCGGCTCGCTGCCGGTCCGAACCTGGATTTCCCAGCTCCACCGCAACCTTCATCTCGGCGAACCGGGACGCCTGTACAGCGAGCTGGCCGCGTCGTGGATGTGGGTGGTTGCCCTCGGCGGTGTCTACCTGTGGTTCCGCCGGTACCGAACCTCTCGCAACGCCCGTCTGCTCACCCTGGATCGAACGTCCGCCGGGCGTAACCGAACCCTGAACTGGCACGGAGTTGTCGGCATCTGGATCGCAGTAGCACTGGTGTTTCTCTCGGCAACCGGGCTCACGTGGTCGACATACGCCGGTGAGAACGTCAGCAACATGAGAACCGCACTGAGTTGGACCACCCCTTCGGTGGTCAAGACACTTGGCGGCGCTCCCGCGCAGCCGTCCGGCGGACACGACGGTCACGACATGGCCCCGATCGCCACCGGCACTCTGACGGACACGAACGTCGGACGGGTCGACGCGGTCCTCGGCATCGCCAGGTATCACGGCATCACCGGCCCCGTCGAGGTGTCGATCCCAGCTGATGCACACACCGCTTTCACCGTCGCCCAGACGCGTCAGCCCTGGGTTATGAGCAACAACACCATTGCAATCGACGGAGCAACACAGAAGGTCACCGACGAGCTGTGGTTCGCGGATTGGCCTATCGCGGCAAAACTCTCGGCCTGGGGAATCCAGCTGCACATGGGACTTCTCTTCGGTCTCGCCAATCAGATCGCGCTCGCCGCACTCGCCGTTGCGTTGGCGAGCATCGTCATTCGCGGCTACATCATGTGGTGGCGTCGACGACCCATCCGAGGATCCGAGTGGGCTGTAGGCCGAGCACCCACACGCGGTGGCATCCGAAAACTCGCTCCGATCAGCGTTGTTGCACTGATCGCCTGCACCGCCCTGATCGGCTGGTTCGTTCCGCTGCTCGGCCTCAGCCTGATCGCATTCCTCCTGATCGACCTTTCCGTCGCGGCACTCCGACGCCGCGCAACCACCTGATACTCGAACTACGGAGATACACATGTCTGTTCGCACCACACTGTTCACCGCCGCCGCGTTGGCAGCAGCCCTGACGCTGACCGGTTGTTCATCGGAGTCCGGCAAGGAAACCGAAGCGGCACAATCCATCACGATCGAGGATCAATGGGTCAAGGCCGCCCCGGACGGCATGAGCGCGGCCTTTGCCGAGCTCGTTAATTCCAGCGACAAAGACGTACGCGTCGTCTCGGCCACCAGTCCGGCGTCCGCTCGCGTCGAACTGCACGAAGTTGTGACCGGAGACGCCGGAACAATGACAATGCGCCCCAAGGACGGTGGGTTCCGGGTTCCCGCGAACAGTTCCGCCAGCCTTGCGCCAGGCGGCGATCATCTGATGTTCATGGAACTCGCCGGCCCGCTCCTCCCCGGCGCCGAAACCGACGTCACCCTGATCTACGACGACGGTTCCAGTTCCACCTTCACAGCCCAGATCCGCGACTTCTCCGGTAACCAGGAGAACTACGACCCCAATCACGGTGGCTGAGAACAGCAACCTGCGACTGAGCCGGCGGCGTCTCCTCGGAGGTGGCGCCGCCGCGCTTGCGGTCGCGGGAACAACGTGGGGTGCGGCGACTCTGGCGCAGGCCGATGAACCGTCTCCGGGTAAAGCCGTCGTTCCGTTCCATGGCGTTCATCAGGGAGGCGTCAGCACCCCGCCGCAAGCACACGCCACCTTTGTCGGCTTCGATCTGCGACCAGGAGTCGACCGGGCCGCCGTCATCGGAATCATGAAGATGTGGACAGCCGACGCTGCTCGCCTCACTGCGGGAATGCCCGCTCTGGCCGATACCGAGAAGGAACTGGCGGTTGATCCGTCGAGGCTGACGATCACCGTCGGCTACGGGCCCGGACTGTTCACCGCTCTGGGGTTACAGGATCGGGCACCAGCGTGGTGCGCTCCGCTACCGAGCTACCCGATCGACCGACTCGAAGATCGCTGGGGCGCAACGGATCTTCTCCTTCAGATCTGCAGCGACGATCCCGTCACCGTCGCGCATGCGGTACGGGTACTGACCAAGAACGCCCGCTCACTGACCTCAATTCGGTGGACGCAGAAAGGGTTTCGCAGCGCACGGGGAACCGCGCCCGAGGGAACAACTATGCGTAACCTCATGGGCCAGGTCGACGGTACCGTCAACCCGGCGCCGGGAACCACGGATTTCGACTCCCTCGTATGGAGCGACGGCGCCGATCAACCGTGGTTAGCCGGGGGAACGTCGTTGGTGCTTCGGAGAATTCGCATGGAAATGGATACGTGGGACGAACTGGATCGACCGGCGCGTGAACTCACGATGGGTCGCACGTTGTCGAACGGCGCTCCGTTGACCGGCACCGACGAGTTCGACGAGGCTGATTTCACCGCTACCGACAGGTTCGGTATCCCGGTCATTCCGCCGGGATCACACATCGCACGCTCGCATCGAATGCACGAGGGAGAGCAGTTCTTCCGTCGTGCCTACAACTACGACGACCCACCGGAAGGCGAGGAAACTTCCAACTCCGGGCTGATCTTCGCGGCGTTCCAGCGGGACATCGCGGCGCAGTATCTGCCCGTTCAGCAGCGACTGAGTGACTTCGACGCACTCAACGAGTGGACAACGCCGATCGGTTCGGCCGTCTATCTCATTCCGCCCGGATGCGAGGAAAACGACTACCTCGGCAGTGGACTACTGAAATAGACGAAGTTGGGCTCCGAAAACTCCGGAGCCCAACCTCGTCTTACTTCTTACGCGGACCTTACTTCTTACGCGGACCCGGCATCGCCGCACCGGGGCGAGCGGTGGTCAGTCGGGTAACCCAACCGCTGACCGGCCACTTCTTGAGTCCGACGTTGTGCGGTGTGATTTCGGTGCCGACGTACTTGGCCGCCAGCTCCTCGTCGACGTCGCCGGTGAAGCGCCACAGCATGCTGCCGTCGGCGTTACGAGTGGACACCTCCCACGACTGCGCGCGGAAAGCGCCACGAATGATGCTGTCCGCGAAGACGAGTACGGGAATCCCGGCTTCGGCACGCACTGCTGCGCCGGCCGCCCATTCCTGGCGGGCGAGTTCGTAGATCTCTTCTGCGGTGGCACCGGCGCGAGCGGAGCCCGGAACGTGCAGCACCACACTGGGTGTCGGCAATTCCGGTGCCGGGTCTGCCGAATAGCGAAGGGCGATTTCCTCGACGCGGGTTGCCCGCAGATCCTTGTCCGTGACCTCACCCGCCAGGTTGGTCAGGTTGTCGCCCGCCTCGCTGATCCGCAGTGTCTCCACGATGCCGCTGACCACGGCGTCTGCCGTGCCGCTTGCATCCGCCCCGGATACGCTGCGAATGAGAACGTAGTGCTCGACTGCCGAACCGGCGTCGTAGATCTCGCGAATACGTGAGATTTTTGCAGCGGTCACTCCGGGTGTATCCGCTGACCCGGAGGCTCCTTCGAGGTTGTCGAGTTCACCGAGCGCCTCGAAAACCGAAGCGAATACCTGGTTTCCGGTGCCGTGGCCGACATGGAACACCTGGTTGTTACGCGGGTCACGCAGCGCGAACACATACTCTCCCAAGCGCTTTCCGACCTTCTCGGAGAACGGTTGCGGAGCCGGCTTACGGACGAGCACCTCGGTGGACAGCGTCCGCATCACCGCGAGCCTGAGCGCATCGGGCACACTCGACGATGCTGCGGCGCCCGAGAAGATGGCTGCCGACGCCGAACTGATCGACGTGAACGTGCGACCGACCTGCTTCTCGAGCGAGGCACACACAATGCCGACCGCGCTCAGCCTCGAGTCGAGGGTGCCTTCGCCCTCGGCGAGAAACTCCTTGATCAACGGTGCTACGAGCAGGGTGGGGCTGATACCACGCGGAACTGTCCAGACAATAGCCATGCCACGAGCCTAGGCGATCACAAGCAGGCCCGAGGTCAGTCGCACGTCATCGGGACGTTTCCGGCCAGCGGGACTGCCCGATACGGACCCGGCGCTACCGCCACAGAATCGGTGCATGAACAGATTTGTAGGCAAGGTAGCGATCGTCACCGGCGGTTCTCAGGGAATGGGAGAAGCAACCGCCCGACTCCTCGCAGAAGAAGGCGCGACGGTTGTCATCGGCGACGTGCTCGACGAGAAGGGCGCCGCGGTCGCTGCCGACATCGGCGGCGTCTTCCACCATCTTGATGTCAGCAGCGAATCCGATTGGGTGCGCCTCGTCGAAGACACGACTTCCCAGTTCGGCACTGTGGACGTCCTGATCAACAATGCGGGCATGCTTGCCTTTGCCGCTGTCGAGGACATCGACGTCGCGGCCGTCGAAAAGTTGTTCTCCGTCAACGTCATCGGCGCAATGCTGGGCGCGAAGACTGTTGTTCCCGTGATGAAGAAAGCCGCGCGTGGCGTGATCGTCAACATTTCGTCCGTCGACGGCTTGCGCGGAGTGAACGGCCTGAGCGCCTACACCGCCAGCAAATGGGCGGTCCGTGGACTCACCAAAACTCAGGCACTCGAACTCGGACCGTCGGGCATCCGCGTCTGCTCGGTACATCCCGGTGGCGTCGATACCCAGCTGGGCAACCCGATGGGCCGCACGGGCGACGACCTGCAGAAGCCGTACGGTCAGGTTCCGCTGCGGCGAATCGGGCTCCCCGACGAGGTGGCCCGGGTAACGGCCTTCGCTGCCAGCGACGACGCAAGTTACATGTCAGGAGCCGAGCTGGCCGTCGACGGCGGTTGGTCGGCAGGCACCTACTACCCTGGGTTGCCCGGCAGCTGACGCACTGATATCCGACGCACTAACATCAGTGGTTCCTCGTACATCCGAAAAAAGGAACCGGCACTTCCATCATGACCTTGCTCGTGCGCGGTATCGAATGGTCGGATCCGGCAGCTCCTCGTATCCGCCTCGTCGACGACACAACCGGCGACACCACGTTCTTCACGCACACGTCGGTATTCCGGTTTTCTGTGGACGAGCGCCGGGGACGGCGGTGCCTCGGGTGGCGCGACATGACGGCCGACGGACCCGGTTACCTCCCGTGCGATCGAGGCGCGAAGGTGACCAGCGGACGCCAATGTGACCGGTGCAGAAGTCGCGAAGGATTCACAAGCGTTCACCAGGCTCACGTGAACGGTGCGCACATTCACCCGAATGTGCGCACCTACCTCACCCAGCCACAATGGCTGTATATCGACATCTTCGCCGGTGGCCGGATGAAGGTGGGGACGGCGTCGCAGTTCCGTAAGTACCCGCGCGTCGCGGAGCAAGGCGCCGCAGCCGCCCTGTACGTCGCCGGTTCGACGGACGGTTACAACATTCGAACTCTCGAAGCTGACGTGTCGAGGCAGTTTCACCTGAGCCAGGCGATCCGCACATCCCGCAAACTCGAGGCACTGACAAACAGAATCGACACCGCTGCGTTGCGCAACGAGTTGCAACAGTTCATTGTCTCGAACCGAGAAGAGTTGTCCTACATCGGATCCGGGATCGAGGGCATCGAGATTTTCGAACAGCCCGAGGTCTGGACACCACCGGCCTGCTCGCAGATCGTTTTCGACGCCACCCCGGCGCTGATGTATCCCCATTCCTTCGAATCGGGTGAGCACTCTCTATACCTCGAAGGCCTGACCGGGCCGGTGGCACTGTTCCGTACCGATACCGACCCGGAATCCCCTCACTTTGTCGCAGATATCTCGGCGCTGGTCGGGCGTACCGTCACGGTGGGC
The DNA here is from genome assembly GCF_003023755.1 of Rhodococcus sp. AD45-ID. NCBI lineage: Bacteria > Bacillati > Actinomycetota > Actinomycetes > Mycobacteriales > Nocardiaceae > Rhodococcus > Rhodococcus sp. AD45-ID. The sequence continues at coordinate 1,777,670 of NZ_PYHL01000001.1, forward strand.
AACTTCGACTCTCCGGGCGTCGCAATTCAGGAGTCACTGTTCTGACGGTCGTGTGAAGGTTGCCTTCAGCAGCTTCCGGCGACCGCTGCGTCGAATCCGCGCGTTACCTCGGCCTGCTCGTCGGCGGACAGAGTCGACCATTCCGGGTAAGCCTGCACCGACGTCAGCATGTCGTTCGCCAGCGACTCACGGGTCAGTCCGATGTCGTCGCCTGATTCGTCGATCGCCTGCTGATATCCGTCGAGAAACTTGAGGACGTCGTTGCAGGCTTGCTCGTACGTGCGCGGAAGCCCCGCTACCGCGGTGCCATCGGTCGCGGTAACGCCATCTGTATCGGTCGCCGGCGCGGTGGACGTCAGAGTCCCCACTTCGGTCGGCGTCCCGCCGTCGGAACCGCAGGCCACCAGCGCTATCAATGAACAGGCTCCGATGAACCCGACAATCGTTTTCTTCATCTCTTCAGAATGCCAGAGCTGACTGGGTAGCCGAGCCGCAGAGCCCCGGCCCCGATCGCGACACCGTGATAGTCTTACATAGCTGCAAGGTAACTAGGGGCGGGTTTCCGCAGTCTCCTACTCGATTCGAGCGGGATGTACCGTAGAAGAGATTCGTCTCAAAAGGGGTAGAGGCTTGTGGGACTCTTTCGTAAGCGCGGATCCCGAGAAGAAGACGACGATCGTGAGGCGAGCCTCGATCGCGAAGACCCAGGGTATGCCGTGTGGTTCTCGAACGTATCCGATTCGGAGGGCCAACCCATCCCGTACAAACGGCCACTGACGTCCCCGGTTTATCCGCAACTTCAGCCGCCCCCGCTCGACCCACCGACAGTGGTTCCGCCACCCCTTTCCGGTTCCGCCGGCGAGTGGCTGACCGCCGATCGTATCGGTGAGGCCGAAACAATAAATGTGTCTCTATCTGCGCATTACGGACCTATTTCGCAAAACTCGCAAGCAGGACAAACCCCTCGCGCGCTGGATCCAACCCGCCCCCAAGCCCCGCCGAAGAATGTACCGATGACTTCGCCGCCGAAGCATCAACTGGAGTCGCAGCGCTCCCCTGCGCCCTATCCCACGCCCTACAAAGGAGAAGCAATGAGCAACATCGACAAGGTCCTCGGCGAACTGATGCGTATCGACGGCGCCACAGGTGCAGCCGTCGTCGACGCCGACAGCGGCATGGTTCTCGGCATGGCCGGAAACCCGTCCTTCAGCCTCGAATACGCCGGTGCCGGAAACTCCGAAGTTGTGCGCGCAAAGCTCCGCACGATGAGTAACCTGGGAATTACCGACACACTCGAAGACATCCTGATCACCCTGACCACCCAGTACCATCTCATCCGCGTGATCGAGACGCCCGGAATGTCCACACTCTTCGTGTACCTCGTCCTCGAACGCACGCGCGCGAACCTGGCACTGGCTCGCCACAAGCTGGGCGAGCAGACTCCCAAGATCGAGATCTGAACAAACTCGTTCCACAGGCCCGGAAGTCGATACCGACTTCCGGGCCTTTGTGTTGATTCGGCGCTCCGCCCGACTCCCTGTTTCAGAGCGAACGTACCTCTCGGCGCATCCAAGGCGACGAAAGGTGCGTTCGCTCGGTCTGTTTCGGTCCACTTCGTCCGCTTCAGACCGAAATGTCGCGAATGACATACTTGTAGTTCGTCTCTAAACAGAAATGAGCTCTCGACACATGTCACGCACGGCAATCAGCAGGCGCAGCGCAGCTGCTGTTTCGATCGGCTTTGTTGCCGCACTGATCCTCGGAGGGTGCTCCAGCTCGTCAGCCGCCGAAACCGGCAGTCTCGGTTCAGGTATCGGATCCGGTGTCACCACCAGCTCGTCGGCGCTCACGAGCGACAATGCTGCTGTATCCGCCGCTTCCGCACTGTTGGCGCAAATTCCGATCAAGGGACGCGCCCCCAAAACCGGATACGACCGCGCGTTGTTCGGCACGGCCTGGACCGACGATGTCGACGTCGAGTTCGGCCACAACGGCTGCGACACCCGTAACGACATCCTGGCCCGCGACCTGACTGCCCTCACGTACAAGGACGGCAACCGGTGCACGGTGCAGACCGGAACGCTCGAGGATCAGTACACCAACACCACGATTGCCTTCACCCGTGGTCAGGACACGTCGTCAGCAGTCCAGATCGACCACGTCGTAGCGCTGTCCGACGCCTGGCAGAAGGGCGCTCAACAACTCGACACGCAGACGCGCACCAACCTCGCCAACGACCCACGCAACCTGCGAGCCGTCGACGGTCCCGCCAACCAACAAAAATCCGATTCCGACGCCTCGTCGTGGCTGCCGCCCAACCGGGGATACCGCTGCCAGTACGTCGCTGCGCAGGTCGAGGTAAAAGCCGCGTACAGATTGTGGGTGACCCAGGCCGAACACGACACCATCGCCGGAATCCTCCAGGACTGCACGGGAACTGCTCCGGTGCAGCCCGCCACATCCCCGCCACTTGTCACGTCCAAGCCGATTGTCACCTCGGCTCCGGCAGCGGCGGTGACCGCGCCGTTCAAGAACTGCGCGGCGGCCAAAGCTGCGGGCGCAGCTCCCGTACGTATCGGTGACCCCGGCTACGGTGCCCACCTCGACGGCGACGGCGACGGCGTGGCCTGCGAGAAGTAACCGCCTGCGGGAAGTAACGCTCAGCCAGGTGTGTCCTCGATCGTCCACTGAGGATGCTCCCGCTGCGGCGTGACGCTGATCGCGCGGTAGGAGTAGCCGTCCTGCTGCGTGATCTCCCAGGTGAAGTCGACGGTTTCACCGACAAACAGTTCCCTGTATCCGCCACGGATCATCCGCGAATGGCCGGGCTTCAGTTCAGGCAACGCGTCGGCCCAGATATGGGAGTAGAAGGCCCAGCAGCCGCCGGGCGTATCAGCGGATTCGATCACGCCCCAACCTTGCTCGCCGTTCCAGATCGAGACGGTTCCCTTGCTCATCGTTCGATACTCGCACGGCAGCCTGGCCCCTGACGAGCAGATTCACACTCTCCCCTCCCGGGAGGGTAGGGTCTGACGATCTCGTAAGGACGGAACCCTGATGGCTGCAACCACACTCGACACCACCGCCGACGACGGCACCGTACGGTCTGCGCTGCGCTCGCCCCGGCGCCTCAAAACCGAAGTGCTCGGCGGCCTCGTTGTTGCCCTGGCACTTATCCCCGAGGCGATTTCGTTCTCGATCATCGCCGGTGTGGATCCGCGGGTGGGTCTGTTCGCGTCGTTCACCATGGCCGTCACCATCGCGATTGTCGGTGGCCGTCCGGCGATGATCTCGGCAGCCACGGGCGCAGTTGCACTGGTTGTAGCGCCCCTGACGCGGGATTACGGCATCGACTTCCTCATTGCCACTGTTCTGCTGGCCGGAGTCCTGCAAATCGTGCTGAGTCTGCTCGGGGTGGCAAAACTGATGCGGTTCATTCCGCGCAGTGTGATGGTGGGATTTGTCAACGCACTCGCGATCCTGATCTTCATCACCCAGATTCCCCACCTGATCGGTGTGCCGTGGCTGGTCTATCCACTTCTTGTGTGCGCCATGCTGATTCTGATATTCCTCCCCAAACTGACCACCGCTGTCCCGGCGCCGCTGGTGGCCATCGTCGTGCTGACCGCGGTAACAGCCGTCTTCTCGTTCGACGTGCCCAATGTCGGTGACGAGGGCGAACTTCCGTCGAGCTTGCCGACTTTGATGTTCCCCGACGTCCCACTGACGATGCACACGCTCTCGATCATCGCGCCGTTTGCTCTGGCCATGGCATTGGTCGGACTTCTCGAATCATTGATGACTGCAAAGCTTGTCGACGACATCACCGACACTCACTCGAACAAGACTCGCGAGGGCTGGGGGCAGGGAGTTGCCAACATCGTCACCGGAATCTTCGGCGGCATGGGCGGTTGCGCAATGATCGGACAGACGATGATCAACGTCAAGGTCTCAGGAGCGCGAACCCGGATTTCCACCTTTCTGGCCGGAGTGTTCCTGCTGATCCTGGTGGTCGGCCTCGGCGATGTGGTGGCCTTGATCCCCATGGCTGTTCTGGTCGCAGTGATGATCATGGTGTCCGTCGGCACCCTCGATTGGCACAGCATCAATCCTAAAACTCTGCGGCGCATGCCCCTTGGCGAGACCGTCGTCATGCTCGTGACCGTCGCCGTCACGGTAGCGACGGAAAACCTCGCGTACGGCGTCATCGTCGGAGTCATCACAGCCATGGTGATATTTGCCCGTCGCGTCGCTCATCTGACCGAGGTGGTCGACATTGCGCATCCCGACGAGAACACGCGGGTCTACGCGGTGCGCGGCGAACTGTTCTTCGCGTCGAGCAATGACCTGATCTACCAGTTCGACTACGCCGGCGACCCGCAGAACGTGATCATCGATCTCTCCGGCGCCCATATCTGGGATGCGTCCACCGTCGCTACGCTGGACGCGATCACCACAAAATATGCAGCTCGTGGCAAGAACGTCGAGATCGTCGGCCTGGACGCCGCATCCGCGGAACGTCACGTCCACTTGTCCGGCCGGATGGGAGCAGGTCACTGACATGGAAAACAAGCCCATGAGGATCGGCCAGGTTGCCGAGCGCACCGAATTGTCGATCAAAACCATTCGCCACTACGACGATGTCGGGTTGGTGACGCCATCCGAGCGCAGCGGCGGGGGTTTCCGGCTCTACACCGAATCCGACGTCGAACGCCTGCTCGTGATTCGGCGGATGAAGCCACTCGGATTCACCCTGGACGAGATGAAACAGCTGCTCGAATCCTTGTCGATCCTGGCCGACGACGCCGCTGATCCCCTATCGCGGACCACGGCAACCGAATTCATCTCGGCCTGCCATACGCGCGCCGAGGACAGCTGCAACCACCTGCGCAAACAGCTTGCCTACGCCGAGGAGTTGACGGCAGTGCTCGCAGCACCGATTTCGGCAGAGTTCCCGGCACAACTGCGTCCCTGAACTAGGCTGGACACATGGCCAGATACTTCGATGTCCACCCGCACGACCCGCAGCCGCGTGCGATCAGCCAGATCGTCGCAATGCTTCGGGACGATGCCCTCATCGCGTACCCGACAGATTCCTGCTACGCCTTGGGCAGCCGGATGGACAACCACGGTGGCGTTGATCGGATTCGCGACATCAGGGCGCTGCGCTCCGATCACCATTTCACCTTGGTGTGCGCGGACTTCTCACAGCTCGGCCACTTCGTGCATGTGAACAACGCCGCGTTTCGCGCTGTAAAAGCTGCCACGCCAGGGCAATACACGTTCATCCTGCCCGCAACCAAGGAAGTGCCGCGGCGCCTTGCACATCCGAAGAAGAAAACCGTCGGCGTGCGAATCCCGAACCATCCGGTAGTGCGTGCCCTTTTGCACGAACTCGGCGAACCGCTGCTCTCGAGCACCCTGATATTGCCCGGTGCAGAAGAACCCATGACGGATGGTTGGCTGATCAAGGAAGAACTCGACAACCAGCTCGACGCCGTTATCGACTCGGGCGATTGTGGCACCGAACCGACAACTGTCGTCGACTTCTCGTCCGGTGCACCGGAGGTTGTCCGCGTCGGCGGCGGCGACCCGTCACGTTTCGAGTAAGCGCTTCGATTTCATGTCGCAATCTCAGGATCTGGTCGGCGCTGTACTCGGATTGTCGATCGGCACCATAACCCTGGTGGCCGTTGCATCGCTGATCGCGAAGTTTCCCGGCGACGAGCCGAACTCCGTGATGGGAATACGCACCAAAGCAACCATGTCGAGCCCCGAAGCTTGGCAGCAGGCCCATCAAGCCGCCCGCCCAGGGCTGCGGCGGGCAACATGGATTGCGCTGGCCGGCTTTGCTGTTCAGCTTGGCATCGCCATCACGATCGGCGTCGGGACTGCTGCTTCTGCGACGGCGGCCGCAGTCGTGTTTGCCGCGGTGACGGTCGCGATCCTGGCTGCCGCACTGACCGGCAACAGGGTCGCGCGAGAAATTCAGTGCCGCAACTGAATCCGCTCTCCTAGGTGGGAATCAGGACACTGGCAACAAACGCCTTCACCAGAGCCCGCTCGTCACGCGCGTCGACGCCAGGCACCATGAGGAGCGAGAGAATGACTCGTACCGTCCACTTCGCCTGAGCCGCGTCGGCACTGCTGCCGAGGAACGCGGCGCCCAATCCGTTGATGACCTCCGACGAATTCGCAAGCTCACCGGCCAGACTCGCATCGCCCGGCAAAAACCACACCGCCAGGGTCGGGGTACTGCGCACCGCGGCCACCGCCGAGAGAATCGCCGTTTCGAGTCGCTCGCGCGGATCGGTGATCGGCGCAACAGTCGTGGCAATGGCAGCACCCAGCGTGCGAGCCTCACGGTGAACAAACGCAACGTGCAGGGCCTGCCGATTCTCGAAATAGCGGTACAGAGTGGCCCGGGAACAACCTGCAGCAGAGGCTATCTCAGCCATTCCCACCGCGCCTACGCCCTTCTCGACAAACAACAATGCCGCGCTGTCGAGAATCTTCTCGGCAGCAGCAATGGCCCGGCCGTCCCCCAGCCAGTCGCTGCTCACGACGCGTTCACCGACAGCGGAGCCGTCAGCGGACGGCGGACGTAGTTTCCCGGTGCGTAGGTCATCGCGTCGATGTCGACGTGGAAGTCGGGAATGCGAGCCAGCAACTCTTCCAACGCAACTCGTGCTTGCATACGAGCAGCCGACGCACCCAGACAGTGATGTGCTCCGTGACTGAACGTCAAGATCTTCTGCGGTTTGCGCAGCACATCGAGTTCACCGGCATCGGGGCCGTACTTCGACGGGTCACGATTAGCTGCTCCGTACATCAACAGCACCTTGCGCCCGGCCGGAATAGTCTTGCCGCCCAAGCTCACATCGCGGGTGACGGTTCGAGCAAGACCCTGCACCGGCGACGTGAGTCGCAACAGTTCCTCGACCGCGTCGGTGATCAGTTCCGGATCGTCGATCAGAAGCTGACGCTGGTCGACTCGCTCGGTCAGCATCGCCACCGAACCGCCCAACATCCCTGTTGTGGTGTCGTTTCCGCCTGCCACCATGGTGAACGCAAATCCCAGGATCGACAGCAAACCACTGATGTCCCCCTCCTCGCCGAGTCCTGCCGCCAGAAGGTGTGAGATCGTATCGTCGCCCGGTTCCACCTTGCGTCGCTCGACCAACGACGCGAAGTACATCATCAACTCACCGGTCGCGGCCTGCGCCGTTGTTGCTGCGGCGAGCGCACCCCCGGCAGAATTGGCCGCAACGATCGCCTCCGTCCACCCGTCGAACTGGTCGCGATCGGATTCCGGAACCCCCAGGTAGTGCGCAACAACCATCGACGGCAGTGGCTTGAAAAGTTCGACGACGATGTCACCGCCGCCGCGAGCTTTCAGTGCCTCGATGCGCTCGACCACAAACTCCCGAACCATCGGCTCGACGGCAGACACCTGGCGGGGCGTGAATCCCTTGGAGACCATGCGGCGAAACTCCGACTGAGCCGGCGGATCCTGCATCACAAAAGGCGGATTGTCCTGCATACCTATCTGTTCCAGCTCGCCGTAGACGGTGGTCAGACCCTTGGCGGACGAGTACGTCTGGTAATCCCGCGCTGCGTTGTAGACATCCTCGTGGCGCGTGAGAACCCAATAGTCGTCACCGGGCGCCTCGGGGACCACATGATGAACGGGGTCGTACTCACGCAAGGCGTCGTACATCGCCCAGGGCGATCGCCAGGATTCCCCGGTCGACGGAACAAACCGTGGCAAGTGTGACACAGATGACGTCATGCCTCGACTATGAGACAGAATCACGATTATGTCAATGCTTGGTGTTCAATGCTTGGTGCTCATGGGATGCATCCGCCGCATTATCGTGTTGCCATGAGCACGGAGCACAGTTCCAGCAGCAAGACCCGCACCGTTGTCGCAGTCCTCCTCCCCCGCGAACACCTGCCCTTCATCCGCGATTGGTGCGTGCACCACATCGAACAGGGATGGGACATCGTGTTGTACGACAACACCGGCTCCGTTGGATCGTCGCGGCGCAGCAGCGCATTCAGCCTGAACCGGTGGCACGGAGGAAGCGTCGACAAGCGCGGAAACTCCTACGGCGCGTACACCGAAACACTGTCCGACAGTGACGTTCAAGCAGCATTTCGCCGCGAACTGCAGGGCCTCCCGGTCACGGTCGTCGAATGGCAACCCCGGAATGCGGAAGGCCGGATAGTGCACGGCCAGGTCGAGGCATACGTCGACTACATCACGAGATTTCGCACTACTGTCGCCTGGAGCGCCTTCATCGACGCCGACGAATACCTCCAGCACGCACCGGGATTGAACTGGGACGACCTACTGCACGCTGCATCGGAACAGGACTGCCACCGCATCCAACTCGACGCACTGGTCTACGAATCACGCTGGACCAGCCGCGGCGAACCACGCGAACTGCGAAGCCTCACATGCCAAGGGCTGCAAGAGTACGGCTGCAAGAACATCGTTCGCCTGTCGGAAGTTCTCGACGCCGACATTCACTGGTACTGGAAAACCACGGGGGAAGACACCCGCATCACACCGGACCGCTCGCTCTTCTGGTTCCGTCACTACCGCGGCAGCGAGGCAGTCCTCGACCTCACGCCGAAGGAGAATTACACCCGGCCGGACACTGCCGAAAGTCTGGAAGTTCCGCAGGCCCGCTTCCAATGAATGTGTCTGCAAGACACAGATATTGGAACGGTAGATAGACCTCCGGCCCGCGACCTGTTGCCAGTTCGCGGGCCGGAGATTCAGATCAGAAACAGATCAGGAGCCGGTGCCGGCGTTGATCAGTCCGGCGAGGCCGAGGATCGCGCCGACGCCGCCGATGAGGCCTGCGATGGGCGAAGCGTACTTAGCCAGGTCGCCGAGCAACTTAGCGGTATCGGCGTCAATGCTACCTGTGGTTGGCATTTCAATCTCCTCATCATGGAATGTGTGCGTGTGCCCCACGCCGGGTATGTAACGGCGCTCACACTAGCTGTAAGACGACCGATTTTAAAAGCGGTTCCACTGAGTGGGATGCAAATCACATCCCGACCAGTAAGAAGCCAGGAGAAATACTGCGCGGAGGAGGCAACCATTCGGGGACCGCTAAATGACGAGCAGGAGAACAACAGTGGGCAAATTGGACGGAAAAGTGGCGCTCATCACAGGCGCTGGCCAAGGTGTTGGGCAGGGAGTCGCATTTGCCCTGGCCAAGGAAGGTGCGTCCATTGCAGTTGTCGGTCGCACCGAATCGAAGCTCGTGGACACGTGCAAGGAAATCGCCGACCGTGGTGGCCGCGCCGAGCCGGTGCTGGCCGATGTCAGCGACGGAGACTCAATCACCGCTGCTGTTGACCGAACCGTCGAACTGTTCGGCGGCGTCGACATCCTCGTCAACAACGCGAGCCTGAACCCCTTGGGCAACATTCTGGATCTGACGCCCGAGAAGCTGGCTGCCGGACTCGAGTCCGGGCCCGTGGCAACTCTGCGCACGATGCAGGCGTGCTACCCGTCGATGAAGGCCCGTGGCGGCGGCGCGATCATCAACATGGTCAGCTCGGTGGCCGTTCGGTGGGACGCCAGCGGCTACGGCGGGTACGCGGCCGTCAAGGAGTCCGTGCGTGCACTCACGCGAGCAGCAGCCTGCGAGTGGGGTGTGGACGGGATTCGTGTCCTTGCTGTCGCCCCACACGCGTCGTCGCCCGGCTTGCAGCGGTGGGCCGACGCTCGCCCCGAGGAAGCAGCGGCCTTCGTTGCCAGCATTCCGATGCGCCGCATCGGTGACTGCGAAAACGACATCGGCACTGCCGTCGCGTTCCTCGTCGGACCCGACGCCGGCTACCTGACCGGTGCCACAATCCCGCTCGACGGTGGACAGTCCCGCTGGGGGTGACAGAACTTTGGACGGCCCTGGATCGATTACCGATTCAGGGCCGTTCGACTGTGCTTTTACTACGATCACCCAGCAATGTCCTGTCCTCAGCCGTTGATCGGTGAAATACAAATGCCACCAAAGCGGACGACAGGCTCAGAACAGTCAGAATGATTAACCCGACCATCCACCACATGGCTGCCAGTATGCCGGACGGTGTGTCTGCGGTGACAAGCACCCGAATGAGATCGGGCAAACCGGACAACTGCGAAACCGTTTCTGCCACAGTCCAATAGACCAGTGGCGTTCGGCGCCGCTACAACACACTGCGTGATCGACGGCACAGGGTACTCACACGATCAACAAATACAGGGCATTCTGGAGGGATGACTTTGCCCCGTTCCGCCGTGGAAGCCGTCGACACTGCGCTCAGTGCCCCGTGGGGCGGAATCAGCAACATCGCCGATCTCGACGGGGACATGCACTGGGTAGACTTCGGTGGACCGGAAGACTCGACACCGATCGTCCTGGTCCACGGACTTGGCGGCTCGCATTTGAACTGGGTCCGGGTGGCGCCGACCCTGGCGAATCACGCCCGTGTCTACGCGGTGGATCTGCCTGGCTTCGGCCTCACCCAGGCTCACGGTCGCACTACACACATTCAGGCAAATGCCGCACTCCTGAACCGGTTTATCGACACGGTTGTCGGAAAACCGGTAATTCTGTTCGGCAACTCGATGGGCGGAATGGTATCTGCCCTCGCTACCGCCGCCCGCCCTGATTCGGTGGCCGGCCTGGTATTGGTCGACCCGGCACTGCCGCTACCGATTCGGATCCCCGACCCCGTTATCGCTGCCCAATTCCTCGTGTACGCGCTGCCCTATGTGGGGGAACAGGCAATGAGCCTTGGCCGACGGACGATGACGGACGAGCAGTTGGCCACGCAGATGACCAACCTCTGCTTCGTGGACCCCACCCGCGCCGACTCCGAGGTGGTTGCAGCAGGCGCGGCCCTGTCGAAGATCCGGCGTGGCTTTGCCACTCAGGACGCAGAGTTCCTACAAGCCGCACGATCACTGCTCACCGTGTTGGCCCGTCCACAGAAGTATCGAAAAGCATTGCGCGACATCAGTGCTCCCACCCTCCTGCTGCACGGCGAGCGCGATCGCCTCGTCTCGGTAGCGGCGGCACGATCTGCCGCCGCAGCACATCCGCACTGGACCACGATCATCCTCGGCGACACCGGGCACACTCCCCAGCTGGAATTACCCGACGAGTTCAACCGTCATGTCCTGGCCTGGCTCTCGCACACGAGCCTGATCACGACCTGACACTCACCGGAACCACACCCATGGATCGGCCGTCCCGATCGAGCAAGTGCCCCATCAGTTTTGGCGTGTCCAGAACAACTCGCCGGTCCACCACTTCGAGCGTCGGTGCCCGGGCAGCCAAGTCCGCTTCGAGTGCCGCGAGGTCAGGCAGTGCGCGAAACCACCCGGCAAAGAAGAGGTTGTTCGATCCGGCAACGGCGGCAACAAGACGAATCTCCGTCCGGGCCCGTAGGATTCGCGCCGCACGCTCCGCATCGAGCACTGGAATCCGAGCCGTGAACAGTACCCGGATCGGCCGCCCCGTCGCGAATCTCGCCAATTCACAACGCAACAGAGTGTGCTGCGACAGGGCGCGGCCCAGCCGTCGACGAGCCGTCGAGGTGCTGATCTCGAGTTCATGAGCCAGTTCGGTCACCGACACGCGCGGTCTGCGTCCGAGAACGTCGATCACGGCGACCGTTGCCCGGTCCAACGGATGTCGGCGGCCGAGCGGCGGTGGTGCCACCCCTGATTCACGCAGCGTCCGAACACCGGACGGTTCGAGAGTGCCCAGCCGCCAACGGCTTCCCTCGGTGAATACCCTGGTGACAGGATGCACCACGACGTCGGTCACCCCGTCCTGAAGTTGCAGATCGTCGAGTACGTATCGAGCCAGCGCATCTGTGCCGACAAACAACGCTTCCGCCATGACTGCGCAACCACCCGAGTGAACGTTCACGCTCATCACATGCGCGTGCGCCACGAGTTCGTCGACGATCCGTTTGCGTGATCGAGGTTCGCACCGGATGTCGAGGAATGCCAACACCGATCCCGCGTCGGCAGCCGGGTACGCCGCTATCCAGGCAGTGCCCGAGTCGGTGAGAGATCTCCACCGACGCGCAGCGGTCACCGGATCAACCCCGACAACGCTGCCGATCAACGCCCACGGTGCGCGCGGCTGTACCTGCATCGCGTGGACGATTCGCAGATCGATCTCGTCCAAAACTATCGAATCCTGCATGAAGAAATAAATTAGTACACAAATACTGCATTTTGGTCCGCAGATCCCAGCGCGAACGCAGTCTCAGACGATGACGACAAAAGATCGCGCGGCCAAGCACCTCGACACCATCTCCGATGCCGCACTGGCACTGAGTCACCAGATCCATGAAGATCCCGAACTCGCGTTTGCCGAATACAACGCGTCGGCCGCCGTCGCGGACATGCTCGAGGGTGCCGGTTTTGCGGTCGAGCGCGGTGTTGCCGGACTCCCGACCGCACTCGCCGCTACGTACGGCAACGGCGAACTCGTGATCGGACTGTTTGCCGAGTACGACGCGCTCCCGGACATCGGACATGCCTGCGGGCACAACATCATCGCCTCTGCCGCTGTGACCGCGGGATTGCTCCTCGCACCGTTGGCCGACGAATTGGGAATCACCGTGGCCGTCTTCGGAACTCCCGCCGAAGAGGGTGGCGGCGGAAAGGTCGTCATGCTCGAGGAGGGCATCTTCGATTCACTGCACTGCGCCATGATGGTGCACCCCGGCGCGGGAGACCTGCGCGCCCCCAACATGCTTGCCATCTCGCACCTCGACGTCGAGTACACCGGAGTGTCCTCGCACGCGTCGTTTGCCGTCGGCGCCGTCAACGCGGCCGACGCGTTCACCGTCGCCCAGGTGAGCATCGGTCTACTGCGACAGCATCTTCCGAAGGACGTTCAAGTTCACGGCTACGTCAGCGACGCCGGTGTCGCACCCAATGTCATTCCCGGTAGTTCACACGGGACGTACGCCGTCCGAGCCGAAACGCTGGGCGGCGTCGAGGCAGCCCAGCCCAAGGTGGAGCAGTGCTTCACCGCCGGTGCCATCGCGACGGGTTGCGACATCGCGATGACGTCACCGTCGCCCGCATACGCGGAGTCACGGTGGGATCAGCAGTTGAGCGTCCTCTACCAGGAGAACCTCGAGGCTCTCGGTCGCACGTTCTTCGATTACAACGGTCCGGCGGCCGGATCGACGGACATGGGCAATGTCTCGCACCGCATCCCCACCATCCATCCCATCATCGGGATCGAATGCAACGGCGCCGGCAATCACCAGCCCGAGTTCACTGCGTACTGCCGCTCCGAGACCGGCGACAAAGCCGTCCTGGACGGCGCGCTGGGACTGGCGTGGACGGCGATCGACTGTGCAACTGATGCGGAGGTGCGTGCCCGGCTCCTTGAAGGACCTGCCGCCCCGTGAGCCTTTTCGGTAGCGTCAACCACCACAACGACGCACAGGAGGAACTCATGCTCGACGGAACTCCCTGTTGGATCGACCTCACCAGTTCGGACACCGAGGTCGCGAAGAACTTCTACACCAACGTGTTCGGCTGGCAGGTCGACGGCAACGACGATCCGCAGTACGGCGGATACGCCATCTTCAGCAAGGACGGGCAGCCCATTGCCGGTCTCGGCCCCCAGCAGGAGGGCAATCCGTACGGCAACATCTGGACCACCTATATCTCGTCCTCCGACGCGGCTGCCTCGGCCGCCAAAGCGGAGGCTGCCGGCGGCACGATCATGATGCCGTCCATGCAGGTCGGCGATCAGGGGAGCATGGCGATTGTCGGCGATCCGGCCGGTGCGGTGATCGGAATCTGGCAGCCCGATCAGCATGAGGGATTCGGTGTGGTCGGAGTTCCCGGCGCTCCGGTATGGCACGAGACGATGTCGAAGAATTACACGGCGGCTCTGCCGTTCTACGCGGATGTGTTCGGCTGGCAGTTCGAGTCGATGGGTGACACGGACGAGTTCCGCTATTCACAGGCCAAGCTGGGCGGCCCCGCGATTGCCGGCGTCATGGATGCCAGTTCGTTCCTGCCGACGGAGGTGCCGTCCTTCTGGCAGGTGTACTTCGGCGCCGACGACACCGATGCCGCGGTCGCGAAGGTCGTCGAGTTCGGTGGCAGCGTCATCGCGGCCCCTGAGGACACCCCGTTCGGACGCCTGGCGGGTGTCGCAGATCCACTAGGGGCTGCGTTCCGAATTTCGACCATCGTGGGCTGAGGGCCCGCGACCCTGTGCGCCTTTCCGGTAGCGCCGACTACCAAAAAGGCGCACGGGGGCTTCGCCCCCAATTTGAACGCATGCCCAGAAGGTATGCAGTTTTCGGCGTTCACCGCCTAATCTCATGGGATGCCCGCCCCCGCACCTCTCCTCGATGTGTACTCACAACCGACACTGTCGACCCTTGCGCCGTCAATTCTCGCCTCGCTGGGAGTTGCCGGCGAGGCCAATCGACTGAATCTGCCACCCAGCAAGAGAACGGTGATCTTGCTGGTCGACGGTATGGGAGCCAATCTCCTGGCGCGCAATGCCGAGCATGCCCCGTACTTGAACTCTTGGGTAGGCTCCCCCATCCGCGCCGGATTTCCCACGACGACGGCCACCAGCATCGTGTCCCTGGGAACCGGCCTCCCGTCGGGCGCGCACGGCATTACCGGCTACCAGTCGTACGTCGAGGAAGCCGATGCGGTGTTCAACTGGCTCGGATGGCATCCCACCGGGAAAAAAGAGTCGTACGCCGATTCGATCGTCCCCGAGGTTCTTCAACCGGAAGCCACGACGTTCGACCGGGCGCAGGCCGCAGGCATCACTGTGACGACGGTTGTCCCGTCCAAGTTCGACGGCAGCGGACTTACTCGCGCGGGCATGCGCGGTGCAGCTTTTGCCGGCATTCAGGCGTACGGCGATCTGGTGGCTCGCACGGTTGCCGTCGCAAAATCCGCGGAGCGCACGTTCACGTATTGCTATATCAGCGAGATCGACGCCCTCGGGCATGTGTACGGACCTGAATCGGAGCCGTGGCTCCAGCAACTGTCACTGGTCGATCGTGTCGTCGAACAACTCGCCGCTGCTCTCGGTCCGGACGTGACTCTGATCGTGACCGCCGACCACGGAATGGTCGAGATCACCGACGCGAACAAGATCGACTACGACAACTCGCCGGTCCTGTCCAAAGACGTCCTCGCGCTCGCCGGCGAACCACGCTGCCGGCACATCCACACCCGCGAAGGTGCGGCAGCCGACGTGGCTGCGCGGTGGCGAGCCGAACTCGGCGACCGGATGTGGATCGGCACACGGGCCGAGGGCATTGTCGCCGGATTATTCGGCCCCTCAGTACATTCCGCGTTTCACGGGCGAATCGGCGACGTCATCGCCATCGCCACCGACGATGTTGCTGTGGTGCGCCGCTCGGTGGAATCAGGCCTGGCCGGGCTGCCCGGTCAGCACGGCGCCCTCACCCCGGACGAACTACTGATCCCACTACTGTCGTCGCCGACCCGCTGAGCCGAACCAAACATAACGAGAGCCCGCGAACCTGTTCGGTTCGCGGGCTCTCGTCTGTGAGGAAGATCAGGCGTTCGGATCAGTTCCGAGCGGCGGCAGGATGACGACCTGGCCGGCGTAGGACAGTCCGGCACCGAAGCCGACCAACAGGGCCTTGTCGCCCGGCTTGACCTGGCCGTCGCGGAGCATCTGCTCCATGGCCAGCGGCACCGAAGCTGCGGACGTGTTGCCCGTCTCGGCAATGTCGTTGGAGACCGGGAATCCCTCGGGCAGCTTCATGCTGCGCGCGATGACCTCGTTGATGCGCTGGTTGGCCTGGTGCGGCACAAACGCGTCGATGTCATCGATGGTCAGACCCGACTTCTCGAGCGTGCGCGTGGCAACCTTGCCCATTTCGAAAGCAGCCCAACGGAATACGGCCGTGCCGGCCATCTTGATCCACGGCCGAGCGCCTTCGGGCTTCTCGATGAACTCGAGCCAGCTCGGCTCCTGCTTGATGGCGTCGGACTGACTTCCGTCCGAACCCCACTCGACGGGGCCGATTCCCACGGTGTCACTGACACCGACGATGACGGCGCCGGCGCCGTCGCCGAAGATGAAGCGCACACTGCGGTCGGTCGGCTCGGTGGTGTCACTCATGCGGTCGACGCCGACGACAAGTGCGTAGTCGGCAGTTCCGCCGCGGATCAGGTCGTTGGCAACACCGAGTGCGGTGCTGAATCCGGCACAGCCGGCAGCCAGGTCGAATGCGGCCGGACCGTTCATACCGAGTTCGTGAGCGATCACCGATGCGGCCTGCGGCGTCTGCAGGTCGTAGGTGGAGGTGGCGATGATGACAGCGCCGATCTGCTCGGGAGCGATGCCACTGGCAGCCAGGGCGCCACGTGCGGCACCGAGAGACATCGCGACGACGCCTTCGCCGTCGCCGGCAAAGCGGCGCGACTTGATGCCTGTGCGGGTCTGAATCCACTCGTCCGTGGAATCGATCGTCTCGCAGATCTCGTCGTTGGTCACAACCCGCTCAGGGCGGTGAACGCCGAGCCCGAGAAGGACGGACTGCCGACCTCCGGCCACACTGGCAATCGGCTTACCCATTGATCGATCTCCTCGTTGCTTCAGGTGCTTGACTCGTTTCCGAGATCACACGTTACGTAGCGGACATACGCCCACGCCTCTCAGGTCACCGTTAGGTTACGACAACAACATGAGGCTGGCTCACATTACGCTTGCGGCGCGTCCGCCGTCCAGATGTTCGGTCAAGCCCGCAAATGGGCTAGAACAGCTAGAACCCGACGATGTCCGCTTTGGGAAGTCGACAGGCCGAGCTTCGCGAAGATATTTCCTATGTGCTTGCTCACAGCAGTGTCGCTGACAACCAGTTTCTGCGCGATTTCCTGATTTCCCAACCCTTCTGCCATTAAACCGAGCACTTCCGATTCCCGCGGGGTGAGTGCGCGAATGGGATCGTCGGCGCGACGACGGCTCATCAGTTGGGATACCACCTCGGGATCCATGACGGTTCCGCCGCCGATCACCCGCTCGAGAGCGTCGACAAATTCGGCGACCTTGCCGACACGTTCCTTCAGGAGGTATCCCACACCGCCGGCGCCACCCGCGAGCAGCTCACCGGCGTAGCGGTCCTCCACGTACGCCGAGAGGACCAGAACGGGGAAGCCTGGCCGTGCCTTGCGAACCTCTATCGCGGCCCGCAGACCCTCGTTGGTGAACGTGGGCGGCATCCGCACGTCCAGGACACCGGCGTCTGGGGCCGTTTCCTCGAACACCGACAGGAACTGGTCCGCGTCCGGCACCGCGACGACCTCGTAGCCCTCCCCGCGCAACAGCAGCGCCAGTCCCTCACGCAGCAAAGCATCGTCCTCGGCAATCAGTATCCGCACGGCAGTTCCACCCTCATCGTTGTCGGCCCACCGGCCGGACTGTCCAGGACCACAGTTCCCTCGAATGCTTCGACCCGACGCCTGATGCCGGCGAGACCGCCCCCGAGGCGCTCGCTCGCGCCGCCGTGTCCGTTGTCGAGAACATCGATTGTCATGGTCTCAGGATCGGATTTCGTGGCCGCTCGCACAGTGACGGCGTGTGCTCCACTGTGTTTGGCGACGTTGGTCAGCGCCTCGGCCACCACGAAGTAGGCAGCGGCCTCCACCGCGGCCGGAGCGCGTCGTAGGTTCTCGATCTCGAGCACACAGGGCACGGTTGAACGTCCCGCAAGAGCGGACACCGCACCGTCCAGACCGAGTTCGTCGAGAATCGGCGGGTAGATGTCGTGAACAAGCGCCCGTAGCTCGCTCAGCGCTTCCGTGGCCGCTGCCTGTGCCCGATGCACCTGCGGAAGCGCCTGATCCGGATTGTTCGACAGGGCCCGCTCGGCCATTCCCAGCATCATCACCACCGCCACCAGACGATTCTGGGCACCGTCATGCAGATCCCGCTCGATACGTTTGAGTTCTGCCGAGTGTGCGTCCAACGCCGCCGCACGACTTGCGGTCAATTCGCTCACCCGCCGCGACAAATCCGCCCGGGCATCATCCGCAAGGAGAGACGACGCCAACAGAGCGAGCCACCGCGCCATCGCCGGAATCAGCCACCACGCCAACAACAAATACAGGGCACCGATGACGGGCATGCCGGCCGCGCCCCACCACGACGTCACGGGATAAGGATTGGACACCGGCTCGTCGGCGGGCATCGCCTGCCAATAGAACGGAACCGCAAAGGTATTGAGCGCGCCCAGTGGCAACGCGACGGTGAGAAGTCCGGCAACGGGTGCTCCCATCGCATGGAGAACCAACCAGCCGCCGTCGCGTCGCGTCGACCGTTCGGTGAGCAGTCGACGCAGATCCCCGATACCCGGGTTGGTCGGCATGGGCGGATAGCGATGGGGAACAGCAGAACCCGAGTAACGAGCCGCCCGCGCGCGGGCAAGATCCGCCCACCATCGCAACACGCGCACGTACGACGGAACCAGCGCCCACCCCACGATCAGCACCGACAGCGAGAGCAGGACCATGCCGGCTATCACCAAAGCCAGGGACACCACGCCGGCGCAACCCTCGACAAGCACGTAGCGCACTGCCCGAAACCTCTGCTTCACCGTCCCAGCATGCCGCACTCACCGCGCAGATCCACTACAGCTGGCTACACCATTGATTCGGGACTCTGCAGGATGTCGGGACGCGCCGAATCTCCCTAGCGTCTATTTCATGAAGAATCGACACGCGGTCCTCAATCCCCCCGCTCCGACGGCGACCACTGCGGCTGTTCGGCTCGAGGGAGTCAGCAAGGTCTACGGCAAGGGCTACGGCAAGGGCGGCGGCGTCACTGCTCTCGACAATGTCAGCCTCACCCTGCCCCGCAGCACGTTCACCGCGGTCATGGGCCCGTCCGGTTCGGGCAAGAGCACCTTCCTGCACTGCGCTGCCGGTCTCGACAGCCCGACCAGCGGATCGACCTGGCTGGGCGGCACCGACATGTCACGACTGAAGCCGAAGGCCCGCAGCATCTTCCGGCGCGATCATGTCGGTTTTGTCTTCCAGGCGTACAACCTGCTCGGCGCGCTGACCGTGCAACAGAACGTCACACTCCCCCTACTCCTCGCCGGACGCACCGCCGACAAAAACTATCTGACCTTCGTTCTGGAGGCCGTCGGACTCGGTGCGTTGCGCAATCGCGCACCCGCCGAACTGTCCGGCGGACAACAACAACGAGTTGCCATCGCCAGGGCACTCATCACCCGACCCGACGCGCTTTTTGCCGACGAACCCACCGGCGCGCTCGACTCACGCAGCGCGAAGCAGGTTTTGGAACTTCTGCGCCACACCGCTGCCGAGTTCGATCAGACCGTTGTCATGGTCACCCACGATCCCGTTGCCGCGTCGTATGCCGACCGGGTGCTGTTTCTGGCAGACGGAAAACTGGTCGGGCACATCGACCGGCCCACCCCGGCGCAGGTCGCCGAGCGCATGACGCACCTCGGGGACTGGTGACCGTGAAAGCTCATACCGTTGCCCATCTGAAGGCACACCGCTCCGGCTTCATCGCCGTATTCGTATCCGTGTTCTGCGCCGCCCTCCTCACCTGCGCGTTGGGCATTCTGCTGGAATCGGGAGTGCGAGGTGGAGTCTCGCCGCACCTGTATGCCGGAGCCGATGCCGTCGTCAGTGCGCCGCAGGCATTGGCGGTCAAGGAAGACGCCGATCAGCCCTTTGCCGAGCGGGTTCTGCTCGATAGCGATGTGGTTCACAAGCTCGATGCACTCGATGCCACCGTCGTTCCCGATATCTCCGTCCCCGTCAGCACCGCCGACGGCGTCGTACTCGACGCACATCCTTGGCGTACAGCGCAATTGGCACCATATTCGCTGACCGAAGGACGCGCACCGCAGAACAGCAATGAAGTTGTCTCCACTACCGGCGCTGCCGTCGGTGAGCGAATCACGCTGGCGCACGGCGGGATAGTGGACGAGTACACCGTTGTCGGCACAGCCGATTCGGATTCGGAAGCATCACCGGACCGTCCGGCACTCGTCTTCCTCGAAGACCAGGAGGCGCAACGGTTGTGGCCGCATCACGGCTCGGTCACCGCCGTCGGTGTGATCGCACCCGAAGGCGTGAACGCGGCCGCTCTCGCCAGCGAGGCCCTGTCCGGCACCGACGCTGAGATCTCGGCCGGCACCGCGCGTGGCGGCATCGAATTCCTCGACGCCGGTGCTGCGCGGACCCAGTTGATCGCGCTCTGCGCGTCGTTTGCGGGTCTCGCTTTGATGGTCGCCATGTTTGTCGTGTCCAGCACGCTGTCACTCTCGATCAACGCACGCCGTCGAGAATTTGCTCTGCTGCGCGCAATCGGCGCGACCACGCGCCAGATTCACACGATGATCGGACGCGAGGTGCTCCTCGTCGCTACCGCCGCAGCCGCCCTCGGGCTGATCCCCGGCTTCCTGCTCGCGAAAGTTCTGGGCGCACAGTTCGCGAGCGCCGGCGTCATCCCTCCCGATTTTGCCTTGGTATACAGCCCGATTCCCGCTTTGGGCGCGTTTGTCATCTGCGTTCTGACCGCGCGGGGCGCAGCGGCGGTGGCTGCCCGCCGCCCGGCAAAACTCGAACCTACCGAGGCGCTGCGCGAATCCGAGCGCGGCCCAGCCGAATTGAGTAGGCCCCGGATTGTCACCGGAGCCGTGCTCGGCGTGCTCGGTCTGAGTATGTCCGTGCTCCCGGCGTTCCTGCCCGGCGAGGCTGCAGCTGCCGGAGCGGGCAGCAGCGCGCTGTTGCTGATCTTCTCCGTCGCCTTACTTGGTCCTCTGCTGGTGCGCGCCATCATCCGGGCCGTCGGCGGGCCACTGCGCCGTAGCACCCGAGCGCCGCGAGTTCTGGCTGCCGCAAATGCCGAATCTCATTCGCGTCGGCTCTCCTCCGCCATCGTGCCGCTCGCTCTGGCCATCGCCCTTGGCTGCGTGCAGTTCTTCAGCCAGTCAACCGTCGCCGCGGAGGCAACCGATCAGTCGATCAAGGGAGTGACCGCAGATCTGATCGTCGGCGCTCCGGCCGGCATCGCACCCGCGCTCCTCGACTCCGTCAGGGCAATTCCGGGAGTGAGCGCCGCCAACCCCGTCGTCCGCAGTCAGGTCCTGCCGGTGACGAGTGGGGACGAGGCCGGCGCAGCGGTCACCCCGATCTCCGCGCAAGGAATCGACGCCGCTCACGCCGCGCCCACTCTCGACCTCGATGTCATCGAGGGAGATTTAGCCGATCTGACCGACGACACCGTTGCCGTAAGCAGCGACGGCGCCTTCGCCCTCGGTGCCCGCGTCGGTGGTCGCATCGATCTCCATCTCGGCGACGGCACGGTGATACATCCGTTGGTTGTCGCGAGGTACGGTCGTGGACTCGGTTTCGGCGACGTCACTCTGCCAGTCGATACGCTGCGGACACACTCCACCGACGCGCTGATCGACACGGTTCTGGTGCGCGCCGAACCTGGACGCATCAATGAGGTGCAGCAGTCACTGCAGTCCTTCTCCTCTATCTCGGCAACGAACCAGGACCAGTTCGGGGCCGCCGGCGCCGACGAGCGTCGAATGCAGTCCTGGGTGAGCATCCTCGCGGTCCTGGTTCTGCTGGGTTATCTGGCTGTCGCTGTTGTGAACACCTTGGTCGCGGCCACCGCGGAACGCGCGCGAGAGTTTGCCCTACTGCAACTCGTGGGCGCCAGAACCAATCAGGTTCGCGCCATGATGCGGATCGAATCCGTCATGGTGGTCGGTATCGCCATTGTGGTCGGGACGCTGATCGCCATACCTCCGCTGGTGGGGATCGCGATAGCCGTCTCCGGCGCGCCGGTACCCACCGTCTCGCCGGCGGTCTACGGATCGATCGTTGCCGTCACTGCCGCCTTGGGATTCCTGTCGATCGCCGTCCCGACGCGGGGGGCACTGCGCAAGAACTGAGTGCCACTACCGTCGTCACTTATGGACGCGGCCGACTGGGACAAGAAGTACGAACGATCGGAACTCGTCTGGGGCGCTCCCCCGAACGAGCTTCTGGTGGAATACGCGACGGCCCTCCCCCACGGCAAGGCATTGGACCTGGCCTGCGGCGAGGGCCGCAACGCGTTGTGGCTGGCAACACGAGGCTGGGAAGTGACCGGCATCGACTACTCGGCCGTCGCGATCGACAAGGCCCGCACGATCGCCTCCCGATCCCCACGCTCCGTGGTCGATCGACTGGACTACCGCTGCGGTGACGTCACCACGGTCGAGTACGGCCACAATTACGATCTTGCGCTCGTTCTGTACCTCCATCTGCCGGCACCACAGCGCACGTTGGTTGTGAACCGTGCCATAAATTCTCTGAAACCTGACGGAATCCTCATGATTTTGGGTCACGACCGAAGCAACGTCGATTACGGCGTCGGCGGACCACAGGATCCCGAAATCCTCTACACGCCAGAGGATTTGATGGAAGAATTCGGAAACCGGCTCAGTTTCGAGATCGCCGGAAATCCGCACAGACACACCGAAACGGGAATCGCGATCGACGCACTTGTCATCGGACGGAAATTCGATGTTGGCAGTTGAAAGAACGACTAGTAACATGTATTAAGTTACCGACGAGTAATAAACTTCGGGCGGTACTAGGAGTGCTGGACCGCACCACCTCACTGGGAGAAGCAGACATGGGCCATTACAAGAGCAACGTCAGGGACCTCGAGTTCAACCTCTTCGAGGTACTCGGACTGGAAAAGCCACTGAGCGAAGGCGCTTGGGGCGATCTCGATGCCGACACCGTCCGCAGCATGCTGGCCGAGGTCGCACGACTGGCTGAGGGACCTCTCGCCGAGTCCTTCGCCGACGCCGACCGTAACCCGCCTGTCTTCGACCCGGAGACCCACGAGGCGAAGCTTCCCGAATCCTTCAAGAAGTCCTTCCGCACCATGTGGGACGCCGAGTGGTTCCGCATGGGCCTGAGCGAAGAGGTCGGCGGCGTACCCGTCCCCCGCACGGTCGTGTGGGCGATCGCCGAAATGCTCCTCGGCGCGCAGCCGGCCGCATTCATGTACCAGGCCGGCCCCTCCTTCGCCGACGTGCTGTTCAACAACGGCACCGAAGAGCAGAAGAGCTGGGCAGCCACTGCTGTCGAACGCGGCTGGGGCGCCACTATGGTCCTCACCGAGCCCGACGCAGGCTCCGACGTCGGCGCCGGCCGCACCAAGGCGATCAAGCAGGACGACGGCTCCTGGCACATCGAAGGTGTCAAGCGCTTCATCACGTCCGCAACCTCGGATGATCTGTTCGAGAACATCTTCCACCTCGTCCTCGCTCGCCCCGAAGGCGCCGGCCCCGGCACCAAGGGTCTGAGCCTGTTCTTCGTCCCGAAGACGCACTTCAACTTCGAGACCAACGAACTCGGCGAGCGCAACGGCGTCTTCGTCACCAACGTCGAGCACAAGATGGGCCTCAAGGCATCCACCACGTGTGAGCTCACCTTCGGTGGCCACGGCGTCCCCGCCCAGGGCTGGCTGGTCGGCGAGGTTCACAACGGCATCGCGCAGATGTTCGACGTCATCGAGCACGCTCGAATGATGGTGGGCACCAAGGCTATCTCCACCCTTTCCACCGGCTACCTCAACGCTCTCGACTACGCAAAGCAGCGCGTCCAGGGTGCCGATCTCACCCAGATGACCAACAAGGCCGCACCGCGCGTCACCATCACGCACCACCCCGACGTGCGTCGTAGCCTCGCGATGCAGAAGGCATACGCCGAAGGCCTGCGTGCGGTGTACCTCTACACCGCGGCGCACCAGGACGAGATCGTCGCCAAGCATGTCTCGGGCGCCGACAAGGACACCGCGTTCCGCGTCAACGACCTCATGCTCCCCATCGTCAAGGGCGTCGGCTCCGAGCGCGCATACCAGTACCTGACCGACAGCCTCCAGACCCTCGGCGGCTCGGGATTCCTGCAGGACTACCCGATCGAGCAGTACATCCGCGACTCCAAGATCGACTCGCTGTACGAAGGAACCACCGCCATCCAGGCGCAGGACTTCTTCTTCCGCAAGATCGCTCGTGACCGCGGTGTCGCCCTCGCTCACATTGCCGGACAGATCAAGACGTTCATCGACAGTGAAGCAGGCAACGGTCGCCTCAAGGCGGAACGCGCACTGCTCGCTTCCGCCCTCGAAGACGTCCAGACCATGGCGGCAACCCTCACCGGGTTCCTCATGGGCGCTCAGGAGCAGCCTTCCGAGCTGTACAAGGTCGGACTCGGCTCGGTGCGCTTCCTGATGGCTGTCGGCGACCTGATCATCGGCTGGCAGCTGCTGCGCCAGTCGGAGATCGCTATCGCAGCGCTGGACAACGGCGCTTCCGACAAGGACAAGGCGTTCTACGAGGGCAAGGTCGCCATCGCGTCCTTCTTCGCCAAGAACGTACTGCCGGAGCTCACCGCGTCGCGCGAGATCATCGCCAACACGGAGAACGACATCATGGAGATCGACGAAGCTGCATTCTGATCGACTGAACCGGGTCCGGCCGCTGAGGGGTTTTCCCTCGGCGGCCGGACCCGTTTCAGTTCGCTGATCGTGAAGGTTTTTACTCGCGCAGCGAGCAAAAACCTTCACGATCGGCCGCCCACTCGGGGCACCAGTTCGGGTTGTCTGTGGTTGGCTGAACCAGCACTGCCGACTCCAACCCGAAAAGGTGATCGCCGTGGCCGCTCCGCACGAGGCGTACGAATCCCAGCCCGAGTACACGCGCGAGACAGCAGTAACAGCGCGGGGACTACGCCTCGACGGACCGTGGGGCCCGGTATTCGGCCCGGTAGACCTCGACATCGGAGCCGGCGGCGTCACCGTCATCGAAGGCTCGGCCGGATCCGGACGCACCTCACTGCTCCTGGCACTGAGCGGGCGATTGAAGCCCAGTTCCGGGTCACTGAGCGTATTCGGACGTACCCGCCCGCGCGACATCTTCGACATCTGCTCCATCGCCGGTTTCGAGGACATCGACGAACTGGCACAGTCGGTCACCGTTCGCGACCTCGTCACGGAGCAGATCCGTTGGGATGCACCATGGTACAAATTGATCGGCCGCGCCGGTGACGAGCAACTCGCCGCCGTCTGCGGGCCGGTGTTCGGCGATCACCCACTACCGCGTCTGGGTCAATACGTCAGCGATCTCGGTGAACTCGAAGCCACCTTGCTGCGGATCGCCGTCGCAAACACCAAGAAGACCGCGGTGCTTGTCATCGACGACCTCGAGCAGGTACGACGCGATTACGAGCGCGCCTACCTGGTGGAGCGACTCGCCGACCTGGGCCGATATCAGACCGTCATCTGCTCCACGGTGAATCCGCTGCCCGAAGGAACACCGGTCGACGTGCTCACTCTGCGCGACGATGTCACCTATCCCGATCAAGAAGGCGCGAGGTAGCGGCGATGCTTGCAGGAATGTCACTCGGAACCGAGCTGAAGCGGTTCTCCCGGGGAGTCATGCCCCGAATCGCACTCGTCACCATCATCCTCATGCCACTGTTGTACGGCGCAATGTACTTGTGGGCGTTCTGGAATCCGTTCGGCGAGGTCAACAAGGTTCCGGTCGCGCTGGTCAACATCGATCGCGGCGCCATGGTTCAAGGGAAAGAACTCAACGCGGGTGACCAGGTGAGCCAAGCCCTCCTCGACTCCGGCGAACTGGACCTACACCTCGTCTCCCCCGCCGAAGCAGCGCAGGGCGTTTCGGACGGCACGTACTACTTCTCGTTGACACTGCCCGAGAATTTCAGTGAAGCGGTCGCCTCGCCCACGTCCGACAACCCACGTAAAGCCCAGTTGCAGTTCGCCTTCAACGACGTGAACAACTACCTGGCCACGATCATCGGCCAAAATGCCGCCCAGCAGATTCTCAACCAGGTGGGCGCCACGATCGGCGCACAATCCGTCGAGACCGTGTTGCTGGGACTCACCGACGCGGGCGCCGGGCTGAAACAGGCCGCTGACGGAGCACAACAACTCTCCGCCGGCATGACAACCGCAAACGACGGCGCAGCCCAACTTGCCAGTGGCTCGAAGACTTTGGCGGACAACATGGTGACCGCCCGCGACGGCGCCGCCACCCTTGCCGACGGTACCGCGCAACTATCGGCGGGAATCGACACCGCAACCGGTGGAATCCTGGCGCTCACCGACGGATTGGGACAACTCGATGTGGGTGCCGGTCAACTGGGCAACGGCGCAACAGAACTCAGCGGCGGCGTCACCCAGGTTGTCGACACCCTCGATGTTCTGGGCGACACGCAAGCTCAGGCAACACAGTTGGTGGGCCAAGCCGTGGCAGCACTGCGCCTGAATCCCGATCCCGTTTCGCAGCAGATCGCCAACGCGTTGGCACCCGCCCAGGACATCCTGCGCACCCAAGGGTTCGGCGAATCCACCATGGGACAACTGGCCGAGCTCAAAAGCGGCGCACAGCAACTCGCGTATCAACTCGGAGATCCGTCGAGCACCTTCCGTGCCGGCCTGAGCGCGGCAGTCGGCGGCGGCGGCGAACTGCGCAGCGGACTCGTCCAGCTACGCGACGGAGGCCAACAGGTCAATGCCGGCGCCCAAACACTGAGCAGTGGTCTCGTACAGCTCACCGACGGCAGTATCGAACTCTCCGACGGCGCTGCTCAGCTCGCCGAGGGAACCCCGAAGTTGCAGGCCGGCGCGTCCGAACTTGCCACCAAGCTCACCGAAGGCTCCGGGCAGGTGCCGAGTTGGACTGACGAGCAGCGCACCGCGGCAGCGCAAACGCTCTCCAGTCCGGTCGAACTGCAGGAAACCTACAAGAACCGAGCCGCCACCTTCGGCACCGGTTTCGCTCCGTTCTTCCTGCCTCTCGCATTGTTCGTGGGCGGCATCATCACGTGGATGTTGCTCAAGCCACTACAGAACCGCCCGATCGCCAACGGACTGGGAGCGCTGCGCGTTGTGTTGGCGTCGTACTGGCCGGCACTGCTGATCGGCGTCTGCCAGGTGATCGTCATGTACGTGGTGGTGCACTTCGGAGTGGGACTGCATGCCACGCATGTCGCGGGCACCGTCGGATTCCTCATTCTCATCACCGCCACCTACATGGCACTCATCCAAGCCTTCAACGCGATATTCGGTGTGTCCGTCGGACGCGTTGTCACCCTGGCGTTCCTGATGTTGCAGCTGGTTTCGGCCGGCGGAATCTATCCCGTCGAAACCACAGCCAAACCCTTCCAGATCATTCATCCGTTCGATCCGATGACGTACGCCGTCAACGGTCTGCGCCAGCTCACGGTAGGCGGAATCGACTCTAGGCTCTGGGTGTCCATCGCGGTGCTCAGCGGGGTTCTGATCGCATCACTGACCGCCAGTTCGCTTGCCGCCCGGCGCAATCGGCAGTGGACGATGGATAGATTGCATCCGCCGATCGAGGTGTAGCGCTGTGACAAGTCTACTTGACATTGAATGACAAGTGTTCTTTACTTTTTCCATGGTCGAAAGAGCCGGAGACAACCGAGTGCGTGAGCACCGACGCCTCGTTGGGCTCACCCAGGCGCAGCTGGCCTCAGCTGGGCAAGTGAGTCGGCAGAGCATCGTCTCCATCGAACGCGGTGACTACGCACCCAGTGTCTACCTGGCAATACGGCTGGCAGGAGCGCTGGGAACCACCGTCGAAACACTCTTCCCGCTACCGGAACATGCCGAGGAGACAGTATGAGCACGATGATGAAGGCACTGCGGTTCGTCGGCGATCTGGACGACGACTTCTACAAGGACGAGCGCCAACGCGACGTGTGGAACGAAGCCTCAGCGGTCGGGTTCCAACTGGCGTACTGGATCGCTTTGATCGCCGCCGCGATTCTGCCGTGGGTTGCCGGACGAACCGGCGCGTGGATTTCATTCGGACTGATCATCGGGTGGTTTGTCTGTTCGATGGTGGTGCTGCGCTACGCACAGGCTCACGATGTCGATGTCTACGCGAGCATGAGGGGTCTCGAGCCCCGAGTACTCGTGGCCGGGTCCGTCTACGTGATCGCACTGATCGGCGTCGTCGCACAACTGATGGCTCGGCCGGGCGAGGGAATCGCGACCTGGGCCGGCGGTGGAGTCGGTGCGCTCATCGGACTCACGGCTGCCGTCCTGGGTGTAAAACGCCACCAGAGGCGCGCCGCCCTACGCGACGAGGCGGACGAGCTTCTCTGAACGCCCATCTTTCTGACAGCCCATAAGTTCGCGGCAACCGAATAGAGTGGAGGCGCGCTCGGGCTCTACCTGCTCGGGTCCCCACTATTCGGAGGTCAGATGCCCAGCCCACTCCCGGACTTGGTGTCGGTTGTCATACCCGCGTACAACGCCACCGAACTGATCGACGAACAGCTGGACGCGCTGGCCGCACAGGATTACGTAGGCCGCTTCGAAGTAATCGTCAGCGACAACGGTTCTACCGACGGTCTTCGGCGGCACCTGGAAAACTATCCCCATGCGGCCGCGCTCGCGCTACGGCTGATCGACAGCAGCGACAAGCCCGGTGCGGCGCACGCCCGCAATGCCGGTGTGGCACAGTCCAAGGGCGAGCTGATCGCATTCGCCGACGCCGACGACCGCGTCCACTCCGGGTGGCTCAGCGCGATGGTGGAAGCATGCACGCGCTACGACGCAGTGGGCGGCACACTCGAAACGGCGTCGATCAACTCTGCTGCCGTCGCCTCCTGGCGCCCACTTCCGACAAGCGGCACATTGCCGAACATCCCCGGATTTCTCCCTGTCACTGCAGGCTGCAGTTTTGCCGCGCCACGGTCCCTCATCGACGAGCTCGGTGGATGGGACGAGGAATTCACCGGTTCCGGTGAAGACTTCGAGTTCTGCGTTCGACTTCAATTGCGGGGCTTCACTCTCGGACAGGCCACCGACGCCGTGACCGCTTACCGCCTGCGTGACTCGTACCTCGAACACTGGCGACAGAACGTGGCGGGCGGACGTGCCGATGCCAAGCTCTACGCGAGTTTCCGCGACCACGGAATGCCTCGCCGATCGCCCATTGCGCTGGCTGACACGATTGCCTACATTGTCTTCCGAAATCCCTTGATTCCGAGGAAGGTCCGGAGAAACACCACGGGAATGTGGCTCTTCCACCTCGCCAATCTCTACGGACGCATCCGTGGCAGCATCGAAAACCGTGTCTACTACCTCTGAAAGTCAGAGATAGACGATGCGGTACTTGATACTGCCTTTGATCCGGCCCACCAGATTACCGGTGGTCCATACCCATTCGCCCCGACGACTACGTGACCATGCCCAAGGCCACACCGGCAGCAATGCCACCACGACACCGGCATGCACGAGCGGCCAGTACCAGGCGCGGCCAGGAGCGTCGTACTGCCGCGCCACTCTGGCTTCTTCCTCGGCGTAACTCACCACCTGACGCCACGACTCGCGCATACCCGTCCGAAAGCGGTAGGCGACAATCGCTTCGGGGCTGTTACCCAAGGTGTAGCCCTTTATCTGCGCGCGCCAACAGAACTCGACATCGCTTCCGGCTGCCGGATAGCTCTCGTCCCAGCCCCCGATATCGTCGAATACCTCGCGCCAGATGCCGAGGTTGCAGCCGAAGGTGATCGGTAGGAAACGACCGAGCACTTGAAGTTCGTCAGGTTCCGGTAACGCACGCCAACGTGCCACAACCGGGTCGTTCAGGGTGTGTTTCTCCAGTGGGCCACCAACAAGATCGAAGGACGCCGACGCCGACGCCATAGCGGTGAGCCACCCCGGATGGACGCGATCGTCCTGATCGCAGTACGCCACAAACGGATACCGGCTCGCCCGCGTACCGACGTTACGCGCGGACGACGTTCCCGGCACCGACGAGGAATCGACCCAGCGAAGTGCCAGTTGATCGCGAAGCGGATGCCCCTCTACATGTGTACGCAGCGCGGACTCACCCGCGTTGTCGCTGATCACCACTTCGAAACGGCCGTCGAAGTCCTGACCCGCCAGTGCGTGCAACTGCTCGTCGAGGAGAGGCAACGCGTGGAAGGCTGCAATCACCACCGAGATGGATTCTGCTGAGCCTGCCGACCTTGCCGAATTTCTCCCCACATGGCTACTCATGTGAGTTGTCTCCCCAATTCCTCGACAGTACGACCTTCGGCCGAGAGTACCGACTCCACTATCCGGATGTAGTCCCGCACTATCTGTTCGGCACTACTGCGACGCAGTAACGCCACCGGATAGACCAGGGCTCCAGTCAGTCCACTCGGCACGTTATCCGAGAAGTGTTCGGTGATCGCGTATTCCAATTCATGCTTCGCCACACAATTCGAGAAGGGCTCGGATCGAACCGACAGGCCATGGGCGTCGATGTCGATTCCGGCTTCGGCACGTTGAAGAATCAGCGTCGCAGGGAAGAGCACATTCATCGACTCCGACTCCGGCAAGCCCAGCGCCTCGATCAACCGCGGGCCCGAGATGTCGGGATGAGCCAAACCGTCGAGCAACGACGAACGAACCTGCTCGACAACATCATCGAACGCGATCCCCTTTTCGACGTGTATCCGCATGAGTGCGTCTTCGGCGAAGTTACCCACCATGTCGTCGAGAAGCCGATCGCCACGACCGGCGTTTGCCGTCGCTACCCGAACGTCGGGATTCTCGGCGATGGCGCTCAGTTGAACGGCAAACGCGGCTTGGAGAATCATGAACAGACTGACGCCCCGGTCGTGCGCATACGCCGTCAAATCAGCATGCAACTGCGAATCGACGTCGAACTCGACGGTCTCGCCTGCCGTCTGCCACACCGCCGGCCTCGGATGATCGAGTCGAAGCATCGGACGCGGTTCCCGGCCGATAACGTTCTGCCAGTGACGAACCTGTCGATTCAGTTCACTGTCCGGATCGAGCGCCGAACCCAGAATCTTGTGCTTCCAGACCGAGTAGTCACCGAATTGAACCGGCAATTCCTGCCACGAGGGTTCGAGGCCGGCGCTACGTGAGGCATACGCGATCAGAACATCACGCGTCAGCGGCCCCATTGAATACCCGTCCGCGGAAATGTGGTGCACAACGATGGCGAGAACAAACTCCTCGGTTCCCAACTGCAGCACTTGCATTCGGAACGGAAGGTCGGTGGTCACGTCGAAGTCGGACCAGAGGAACCCGTGCAGCACCGCAGCCAACTCCGCCTCCGACACCTGCTTCGGCTGCAGATCCAGGGGGACGTCGGCCACCGGCACGACAACCTGAACGGGTCCGTCCGGCGTCGGCGGATAGATCGTGCGGAGCGATTCGTGGCGGGTCAAGAGATCGGTAGCGGCAGCAGCCAGCACCGTGTGGTCGATCTTGCCCCGTAGACGCAACGCAATCGGCACATTCCAATCACTGCCCTGCTGGGCGCGATTTGCCGCCCAGATCCGCTCCTGCGCAGGCGCCAGGGGTATTACCGCGCCCGCCGGACGCCTCACCAAATCGGGTCCACGGTCGACACTGCTCGCCGCGGCGCCGACGAGAACCGCCAGTTCGGCGACGGTCTGCGCGTCGAAGACAGACCGGACCGCGATCTCTGCCGAACCGGACTCTCGCAGCCGTGCAACCACTCGTGTTGCCAGCAAAGAGTTTCCGCCAACCTGGAAGAAGTTGTCATTCATGCTGACGCTCTCGAGTTCGAGTACGTCGGCAACCGTGGCGGCAACCAATCGTTCCGTTGCATTCGTGGGCGCAACAAACTCCCGCTGCGGGATTCGAGGCTCGGGCAGACGGCCGCGGTCGATTTTGCCGTTTGCATTGTGCGGCAACTGCTCGAGCACCTCGACGACGGAAGGCACCATGTATCCCGGCAGCCGGGACCGAAGGTGTTTGTCCAGCTCCTCGAGATCGAACAGATCCGAACTCGGTGCGCTCACGTAGGCGACGAGTCGCGCGTCGGCACCGTTCGGCGAGTAGACGCTCACCACTGCTTCTCCCACACCGGGATAGCCGGCCAGGGCGGACTCGATCTCTCCCAACTCGATGCGGAATCCACGGAGCTTGAGCTGCAGGTCGATCCGGCCCAGATAAGTCAGCGAGCCGTCGCGGCGACGACTGACAAGGTCGCCTGTGCGGTAGAGCCGACCGCCCGGGGCACCGAACGGATCCGCCACGAAGCGCTCGGCAGTAAGCGCCGAACGACCCAGGTATCCACGTGCCAACTGAATTCCCGACAAGTAGAGCTCGCCCGCTACTCCGTCCGGAACGTGGTGCAGACGAGAATCCAGAACGTACGCAGACACACCCGGTTCGGGCAGTCCGATAGGTATCGCGCGGGTGTCGGCGCCGGACACCTGATGTCGAGTGGCGCTGACCGCTACCTCGGTGGGACCGTAGAGATTATGCAGGCTCGCAGGGGATATAGCGCCGAACCTCGCTGCAAGTGATACCGGCAATTCCTCACCGATGCACAGCACATTCCGCACGCATTCGGGGAATCCGGTGTCGGCCGCTGCGGTAAGCATCAGCAACATCGAAGGAACAAGATGTACGTCGGTGATCGACTCCTTCTCGATGACCGACAGCAACACCTCGGGTTCGAATTGCGAGTCCTGCGGTGCCAGCACGAGTCTGGCACCCACGTGCAGCGCCCACCAGTACTCCCAGATCGACAGATCGAAGCCTGCCGACGTCTTGACGAGCACAGCACTCGACGCGTCCATCGGGTATTCCTGCTGCATCCCGCGCAACTGATTGACCACCGCGGCATGAGGTACCACGACGCCCTTGGGTACACCCGTCGATCCGGACGTGAAAATCACGTATGCCGGGTGATCACCACGCAGCGGCGCGCGGCGCTCGACATCGGTCATCGCACCTGTGGAATGACCGCTCAGATCGAGTGTATGAAGGTCGACCTCCACCCAACTTCCACTGCCCACTCCGTCCGCACCACCTGCGGTCACCACCACGCTGGGTGCAGCCGTGTTCAACACGAGCGCAATTCGCTCTGTGGGCTGCGTGAGTTCCACCGGCACGTAGGAGCCGCCCGCCTCGACCACCGCGTACATCGCGATCACCTGGTCGATCGAACGCCGAACAGCAACTGCCACCTGAGTTTCCGGCCCAACTCCGAGCTCGACGAGATACCGCGCCAGCGCGCACACCCGCTGCTGCATCTGCGCGTAACTCAGCGTCTCATCGCCAGAGGTGATCGCGGGTGCGTCCGGACTGATCCTGACCTGTGCGTGAAACTCGGAAGCAAGTGTCACAGCTCCGTGCACCAACCCGGTTCCACCACTGGCAATCCCGTCGATGCGGCGATGATCCGCACTCGACAGCAGCGGGATATCTCCACAAGGGAGGTCCACAGAATCGATTGCGGAATCGATGATCCGGAGGTAGCGATCGGCAAAGTCGGCGATGGTACCGGAATCGAAAAGGTCGGTGGCGTAGACAATTTGCGCCGCCATGGGTCCCGATTCGCCGTCTGCGCCGGGAACCAGGGTCAGATGGAGATCGAATTCCGCCAGTTCGATATCCGGATCGACGACGGACACCTCCAGTCCCGGCAAGGCAAAGGTCATATCGCCAAGGTTCTGGAACGAGAGTGCGACCTGGAACAGGGGATGATGAGCCTGTGTCCTTGTCGGCTCCAGTACCTCCACCAGCCGTTCGAAGGGGATATCCGCGTTGGCAAATGCACCGAGATCCACTTCTCGCACCATGTCGACCGCATCGGAAAAACTCGTTGACGGCGGCAAAACCGTCCGCAGCGCAAGGGTATTGACGAACATACCGACCACCGGATCAAGAGCCTGCTCGCCGCGGCCGGCGACGGGAGTTCCGATCGTGACGTCATCGGTGCCGGCAAGTCGCCCGAGGAGCACCGCCAAAGCGGTGTGCATGAGCATGAATACCGTAACGCCTCGAGCAGCGGCAAGATCGCGCAGTGAAGTGTGCAGTTCTGCGTTCACCTCGAACTGATATCTGGCACCCACAAACGACTGCCGTGCAGGCCGAGGACGATCACAGGGAAGATCGAGCACTTCTGGGGCACCGCTCAGTTGCCCGCGCCAGTAGCCGAGTTGTTGCGCAGCAACCGAACCCGATTCCTTCTCGTCACCGAGCACCGTTCGCTGCCAGATCGCGAAGTCGGCGTACTGGATCTCGAGTGGCGCCCACGTAGGTGCGAAGCCGCTGATGCGAGCCGCGTACGCAGTCATCGTGTCTGCCGCCAGCTGCGCCATCGAATAGCCGTCG
The DNA here is from genome assembly GCF_003023755.1 of Rhodococcus sp. AD45-ID. Lineage (NCBI taxonomy): Bacteria > Bacillati > Actinomycetota > Actinomycetes > Mycobacteriales > Nocardiaceae > Rhodococcus > Rhodococcus sp. AD45-ID. Next base: position 1,811,959 of record NZ_PYHL01000001.1, read on the forward strand.
GCACTGATGTGGTGAACCACCAGCACCAGTACGTGGACAGGAACCGCATCCGCATCTCGGCCACCCACCCGGAGCAGGTCGACATGGATCGGAACCCTCGCGGTGACGTCGAAGGGTGTTCTCGCCGACGCCAGAATACGCTCGTGCAGAGAAGTTTCCGGAGTCCACTCGGCTTGCAACTCCGCGTCGAGCGATGACGGCGGCAGCACGTCCTGATACGGACCGGCCACTGAATCCGGGTACACCGTCCGCAGCACCTCGTGCCGTGTCACGACATCTGTGATCGCCGACCCGAGCGCTACCACGTCAAGGTCACCCGTCACACGCAGCACAATCGGAATGTTCTCCGTAGCCGACGTCGGATCGAAACGATTGAGGAACCACATCCTCTGCTGCGCAAGCGACAACGGGACGCGTTCGGGACGTGCAAGCGCGCGCAGCGGTGGACGCGTCGAAGCACCTCGAGTGATTCGTGGTGCCAACTCCGCCACTGTGGGTGCGTCGAAAAGATCACGCACACTCAACCCTGCGTCGAATGCCTCGTTTGCACGGGCTACCAATCGAGTGGCAAGCAAGGAATTGCCGCCGATCTCGAAGAATCCGTCATGAATACCCACAGTTGCCGAACCGGTCACTGTTTCGAAGATGCCGGCCAGTGCCACTTCGTCATCGGTTCGCGGCGCCACGTACACACGTTGCTCGAAAACAGGTTCAGGCAGGGCTTTTCGATCCAGTTTTCCGGCCGGCGTCACAGGCAGCGAATCGATGAACGTAATCGATGCCGGACGCATGTACGTCGGCAGATGTGCCGCGAGGTGTGCGCGCAATCCTGCACGTTCAATCTCGACACCTCGGTGAGCGAGCACATACGCCACCAGCACCGGCTCGGACGATTGCGGACCACGGTAGGCGATCGCCACCGCAGCAGCGACATTCGGATAAGTCGCTACGGCCGACTCCACCTCACCCAATTCGATCCGGTAACCCCGGATCTTCACCTGATCGTCGCCGCGCCCGCAATACCGGAGCTCTCGAGTAGCGGCGTTCGAACCCGTCAGACGTACCCGGTCGCCTGTTCGATAGGTGCGAGAACCCGGAGTACCGTCCGGGTCCGCGACGAAGCGCGACGCCGTCAAGCCTGGTCTTCCGCGATAACCCCTGGCCAACGCAGCGCCCGACAGATACAGCTCACCCTCGATACCCGGTGGAACCGGCACAAGCCCGTCCCCACGCACCACGGCCGTTGTACCCACTACGGGAGCGCCGATCGACACCGGCACTGACGGATCCATCGGACCGCATTGTGTTGCCATCACCGTGGATTCGGTAGGTCCGTACGCGTTGTACATCCGTCGCCCGTCGCCCCACGTCCGAACCAGAGCCTCGGAGCATTGGTCACCGCCGACGATGACCACCGACAGTTCCGGTAGGTGTTGCGCATCCATCGACTCCAACGCAGACGGGGTTACAAAAGCGTGAGTGACGTGCTGTTCGCGAAGGAGCTGCGTCAGCTCTGTGCCGCCGTACACGTCGTCGGGGACGACAACCATCGCCGCACCCACACCGAACGCCAAGAGCAACTCGAGTACCGAGGCATCGAAGCTCGTCGACGCGAATTGCATAGTGCGCGAACGGGCATCGACTCCGTAGTGCTTCTGCGCCTCCACAAATGCGGACAGGCCACCGTGAGTGACCGCTACTGCTTTCGGCGTGCCGGTCGAGCCTGACGTGTAGATCAGATATGCGACGTTGGACAAACGAATCGGGGAGCGTCGGTCGCTGTCCACGATCGGGGCACCATCCGGCTCACTCCGGCTCCGCAGATCACCGAGGTCCAACACCTCGATCCGAGCAGAAAGATTCGCCGGCAGAACCCGTTCCACGTCAGACCCTATAACTAGCGTCGTACCCGAATCCTCGAGCATGTGCACGATGCGATCGGCCGGGTAATTCGGATCGACGGGAAGGAACGCGGCCCCGGACTTTGCTACTGCCCACACCGCAATCACGTAGTCGAACGAGCGGGGTACACAAATCGCGACAACGGATTCCGGACCGAAACCGCGTCGAATCAATGTGCGCGCCAGAATATTCGACGCTCGGTCCAACTCGACGTAGGACAACTGGTCGCCGCGGTCAGGATCGATCAGTGCCGTCGCGCCGAGCGAAACCCCACCCTCCAGGATCTCGGGCAACGTCAGCCGCGTTCCGTCGAACGGCACGGCCTCCGGAAATTGATCCGTGGCAAGTCGCAGATCGATCGAACGCACGGCAATCGTTGCGTCGGCCGCAACCACGTTCAACACGCGTGCGAGCCGATCTACCAGGCTCTGAGCCGTCGACTCGTCGAACAGGTCTGTGGCATAGGCCAATTCCAGATCCAGCCCGGAAGGTTCACCCGAGACACCCAGCGTTGACGTTGCGCTCCACTCGAGGTCGAAGCGCACCGAACCGGTGTCGATTGGTTCCACCTCGACGCCGCCGAGATCGCCGGTCGCAATCTGCACCAGGTCTGCAGCCGATTCGGCGACCGTGACCGTGCTCTGGAACACCGGGTGGTGGCTTCGTGTCGGCAACACTCCGACGGCCTCCACGACGTGCTCGAACGCGACGTCTGCATTTGCCAGCGCCGCGAGATCTTGTGCGCGCACCACGGCAAGAAGCTCGCCGAACGAGGCAACGGGATCAACTGCCGTACGCAACGCCACCGTTCCCACGAACATGCCGATCGTATCGGCCAAACGCGGGTCGTTTCGGCCCGAAACCGGTGTCCCCACAACGATGTCCGACCCCGCGCCCAGTTGGGACAGCAAGGCCACCACACCGGCGTGCACGACCATGAACATCGAAACCTGCTGCGCTCGGGCGAGATCTGCCAAGCCTTCGCGGACAGCCGGCGTCAGAGGGCAACTGACCCGCGCTCCGCGCTGAGTGGGCTGATCGGTTCGTGGCCTGTCCCACGGAAGTTCGAGCAGGGCCGGAGCGTCGGCAAGCTCTTCTCGCCAGTATGCAAGCTGCTGCCCCGCAACAGACTGCGGATCGCGTGGGTCACCGATCGCCGCACGATTCCACAACACGTAATCGGCATACTGATGCACCAGCGGAGCCCACTGCGGGCTGCCGCCCGAAACTCGAGCAACGTACGCCTGCACCAGTTCCCGCAACAGGATCGGTATCGATGCGCCGTCTCCGGCAATATGATGCAGTACCAGAACGAGTGTGTGGCGGTCTGCACCGACACGGAGGCAGTGCACCCGCAATGGCCCACGAGCAGTGATATCGAAGCTGCCCGAGATCAACTCACGAATCCGCGCGGTGCGCTGTTCGGAACCGGTATCGCTCAGGTCCTCGAAAGTGACTGCCGCACTGTCGGTACCTGGTGCGTCCGCTTCCTGGACGACCTGTGCGACGCCGTCGCCGCTCTCGACATACACCGTGCGCAGAACCTCGTGCCGGATCACCAGATCACCTACCGCCGCAACAAGTGCCGCGACGTTCAGGTCGTTGTTCACCGTTACTGCCCCAGCGATGTTGTAGGCCGCCGACGAGGGATCGAGTCGGTTCAGAACCCACATTCTCTGTTGAGCCGGCGAGAGCGGCAGCCGCTCCGGCCGAGCCAGCTCCCCCAGACGCGCGGACTCCTCGACGCGGCGAGGCAACTGCGCGAGTGCATCTGCCAGCCCGGCCACTGTCGGATTGTCGAAAATATCGCGCAATCGGAGGTCCGCGCCCATCCGCGCGTTGACCTCACCGATTATGCGATTGGCCACCAGCGAGTTTCCGCCGAGATCGAAGAAGTCCCGGTCGACGCTCACCTCGTCGTGGCCCAGCACCGCGCGGAACACCTCGGCGATCTCGGCTTCGGCCGCGTTTCGCGGTGCAAGAACCACTCGGTCGATCGGCCGTTCCGGAGTCGGCAGGGCTCGGCGATCGAGCTTGCCGGTAGATCCGAGCGGGAGTTCGCGCAGCACTGTGACCGAGCTGGGCACCATGTACGCAGGCAAAGTCTGCCGCACATCCGCCAGTAGTTGTGCCGTGTCGGGAACGATGTCACCCGTAAGCACCACGTAGGTAGCGATTTCGGCACCAGTCGCCGGATTTTCGTAGACCGTTGCCACCGCACCGGCGACACCCGGCAGTCCGACGAAGGCTGCCTCGATGTCCCCCAGTTCCAGTCGCTGACCTCGCAGCTTCACCTGGAAGCCACTGCGCCCCAGATACTCGAGGGTCCCGTCAGCACGCCACGCGACCACGTCACCTGTTCGGTACATCCGCGTGCCCGGGGCGAACGGGTTCGCGAGGAAGCGACCGGCTGACAGATCGCTCCGCCTGACATAGCCCCGCGCCAACTGAACGCCCGCCAGATACAACTCTCCACGCACGCCGACAGGGACGGGATTCAATCGCGAATCCAGGACGTAAACAGCGGTGCCGCTTACCGGGGAGCCTATCGAGATCTCCGGCCCGTCCAGAGCCACCGAGCGAGGCACCTCGACTGCGGTGACGTCCACAGCGGCCTCGGTGGGGCCGTACAGGTTGTGCATCTCGACCTGCGCCAAACGGTGAAGCGCGGCAGCACTCGTCAGTGACAGTGCCTCGCCACTGGTGAATACGATGCGCAGGCTCCGGAACATGGGTGCGCTCTCGACATGAGAGCCGACAAATGCATCCAGCATCGAAGGAACGAAGTGAACCACCGTCACCTGTGACCGGTCGATCAACTCCCCCAGATATCGCGGATCGCGGTGGCCGTCCGGCGAGGCGATCACCAGCGTTGCCCCGATCACCGCAGGCAGTAACAGCTCCCACACCGACACGTCGAACGTCGCCGGTGTCTTGAGCAGGAACACGTCTTCTCGGGCGAGGGAGTAATCATCTCTCATCCACGTCAGACGGTTGACCAGACTCTCATGTGACACCATCACGCCCTTCGGCTCACCGGTGGAACCAGATGTGAAGATCACGTATGCCGGATGTCCGCCGAGCAGCGGGCGTATGCGGTCGCGATCCTCGATCGGATCGGACGAGTAATGCGCAGTGTCGAATTCGGCCAGTACCGCCTCGGTTATCGTCAGCGTCGCACCGGCAGCTGACATCATCGCGTCGATCCTCGGGCGAGGCAGGCCGGGATCCACCGGTAGATAGGCTCCGCCAGCGGCCAGCACGGCGTGCACCGACACGACAAGCTCGATTCCGCGCGGAAGCTCCAGTGCCACTATCTTTTCCGGACCAATTCCGCGATCGATCAGCAGCCTGGCCAATCTGTTCACCCGAGATCGGAATGCGTCTTCGGTCAGTACCTCATCCGCCGACTTCAACGCCACGGCGTCGCTGCTCGGCGCAGCTCGCTCGGCGAGCAACTCGGAGTACGTGCAGGGCACTCCGACATCAGTTTTCGGCCCACTGCCCCAATTGTCGAGGATCAGCTCCCGCTCGGTGCGCCCGAGAATATCCGCCGCGCCGATCCCGGCGGCGGGATCGGCGACCAACGCCGCAAGCAACCCGGCGAATCGCTGCGCAATGGACACTGCCGTCGCCCGGTCGAAGATATCAACGGCGTAGGTCAGCAGGACGTCCAGCGCCTGCTCCGGATCCGGATCCGTCGCAACAGTCAGATGCAGATCGAAACGCGACACCGGTAGATCGATCGGGATCGGACGCGCTCTCACTCCGGCCAATTCGATCTCTGTGGGAACCGCATCCTGAAAAGCCAGCATCACCTGGAAAAGCGGGTGAAATGAACCCGAGCGCGGTGGATCGAGTGCGGCCACAACCTGTTCGAACGGAACATCGCTGTTACTCATCGCCTCGATGTCCGAGCGACTCACCTGCGCCACGAGATCGTCGAACGAGAGGTCCGGATCGACGGCAGTACGCAGAACCACTGTGCCGACAAACATTCCGACGAGGTTGTCCACCGACTCATGGGTTCGTCCGGCAACGGGCGTACCGACCGCGACGTCGCCCTGACCGGACAACCGTGCCAACAGAACCGCGACGACAGAGTGGACTACGGCAAACAGAGTTGTGCGGCGTGAACGAGCGAACCCTCGCAACAGTTGGTGCACGTCGCCGCTCACCTGGAACCGCACTGTGTCGCCCTCGGCAGAGCGCACCTGACCGCGGGGCCGATCTGTTGGCAGATCAAGCACCGCTGGTAGGTCGGCCAACGCCGACTGCCAGTATTCGAGTTGTCCGTCGAAGCGCCCGGCAGCGCCCGCGGTATCGGATACAAGACTCCGCTGCCATAGTGCAAAATCTGCATACTGCAACGGAAGTGGCGACCACGCCGGTGCGTTGCCGTTGGCCCGTGCCGAGTACGCAATCATCAGGTCACGGATCAAGGGGCCCATCGACAGACCGTCCGCCGAAATATGATGCACCACAAGCACGAGAACGTGCGCATGGTCGCCGATCCGGAGCAGGACCCCACGGAGCGGTACCTCGCTGGTCAGATCGAAGCCCCGACCGGCCAGTTTCGCGATCAGCTCGCCCACGTTCTCCGGTTCGACGTCGACTGCCGGCTGCAAAATCCACGACGGCGCCTCGAGAACATGCTGGCGGGCAACACCATCGAACTCCGGGTAGAAGGTCCGCAGTACCTCGTGCCGGTCGACGATGTCCGACATCGCCGTCGCCAAGGCCGAGGGATCAAGATCGCCGTCGAGACCGAGGGCAACCGGGAGGTTGTACACCGGCGACTGCGGATCGAGCCGGCCGAGAAACCACATACGTTCCTGCGCTACGGACAGCGGCACAATGTCCGGACGCGGCGGTGGCGGCAGCGGCGGCACACCGAATGCGGCCGAGCTGCGGGGCGCACTCTCGATCCAATGGGCCAACTCGGCAACGGTCGGAGCCTCGAAAAGCGCCCGGATCGGAACCTCCCGGGAGAACACTCCCGTCAGCTTGTGTGTCACCCTCGTTGCGACCAGGGAGTTTCCACCGATCTCGAAGAAATTGTCGGCTCGTCCGACGTTCTCGATCCCGAGGATCTCCTCAATGATGTCGGCAACCTGCTGTTCGACGTGCCCTTGCGGCGAGCGGTATTCACGAAGCACCGGAGTCGGTTCCGGCAAAGTCCGCCGATCGATTTTGCCGTTCACATTCAGTGGGATCGAGTCGAGAACCTCGAGAACAGTGGGCACCATGTAGCCGGGCAGCACGCCCTTGAGATCAGCAAGAACTGCTGATCCGTCGAAGGTAACGCCCTCTGCGGGAACTATGTACGCCACCAAGGACGCCGATTCCGGAGCCGACCGCCACTCGTGGACGATGACCGCGCACGCACGCACACGCCGATCTCGGCCGAGCGCCGCTTCGATCTCCCCCAGTTCGATGCGCTGGCCCCGCAGTTTGATCTGGGAATCATTACGGCCCAGGTACTCCAGCACGCCGTTCTTGCGATGGCGAACCAGGTCACCGGTGCGGTACATCCGTCGTCCTTCTCCGGACCACGGCCCCGCCACAAATCGTTCGGCGGTCAGATCCGCCCGACCCTCGTACCACGACGCCAACTGCGCACCGCCGAGATACAACTCGCCGGGAACGCCGAGCGGGACCTGCTTCAGACGCGAATCCAGCACCAGCAGCTGTGTATTCCACACCGGTGTGCCGATCGGGACGGTGGCGTCCTGCACGTCGTCGCAGTCGAACGCAGTGACGCTCACCGCTGCCTCGGTCGGTCCGTAGAGGTTGTGAATCTCGACGTCGAGATTGCGTCGAAGTTCTACAACAGTGTGCGGACGCAACGCTTCACCGATGCACAGAACACGGCGCAGCGACGGCTGATCCACTCCGCCACCGGATTCGAGAAACGCGTCGAGGAGCGAGGGAACAAAATGTGCTGTCGTGACCTCGAAGTCACGCATCGCCGTGGCGACATACTCCGGATCACGATGTCCGTCCGGCCGGGCGAGCGCCAACCGCGCGCCGCTGATCAACGGCCAGAACAGTTCCCACACCGACAGGTCGAACGTGATCGGCGTCTTCTGAAGCACGGTGTCTGTGCCGCCGAGCGGGTACCGATCCTGCTTCCAGAGCAGTTGATTCACTACCGCCGAATGCGAAACCGCGACGCCCTTCGGTATTCCCGTCGATCCCGACGTGTAGATCACGTACGCCGCGTTGTCCGGTCGCAGGGGGCGAATCCTGTCTCGGTCCGTGATCGGACCCGACAACTCGGCCGGCACGCCTTGGCGATCCACCACAAACACGTCAACCGGGCTGACTCGGGCCGCAGCCTCACACTGGGTACGGACCGCTTCTACGGTCAGCATCAGGACGGGCGACGCGGAGGACAGAATCCGCGCAATCCGTTCGGTGGGAGCACTCGGGTCGACGGGTACGTACGCGGCACCCGCTTGCAGTACCGCGCAGAGTGCCACCATCATGGCCGGCGAACGCTCGATGGCGACGGCAACACGATCCTCGGTTCCGATCCCCTTCGAGATCAGCGTCCTGGCCAGATCTCCGACCTGGCAAGCGAACTCGCCGTAGGACATCGACATCGTGTCCGTGACAAGAGCAATCGCGTCGGGGGTGGCGCCTGCCTGAGCGGACAGCAGGTCGGCAAGGGTCGTGGGCGGCAGAGCATGGCGCGTGTTGTTGAGCGCACCGATCACGGTTGTCGATCGATCGGTGGTCAGATCGATATCGCCGATCACCCGATCCGACTGCGCGACTACGGCTTCCAGGATGTGCACGAACTTGTGAGCGAACCGGGCGACAGTTTCTTCGTCGAAGAGTGCGTCGGCATAGTCCCACTGCATGTGCACCTCGGTCGGCGCAGTCGGGCTGGTCTTCTCGGACAACGTCAAGTGCAGGTCGAACTTCGAAATGCCCAGCGGCAGATCGATGATCTCGGCGTCGAGACCGTCGAGCACCAACGATCCGGAATTGAGATTTTGATAGGAGAATCCAACTTGGAAAAGTGGATGATGTGCGGCCGAACGCTCCGGGTTGAGTAGTTCCACCAAACGCTCGAACGGTATGTCGGCATTCGCGAACGCCCCGAGGTCTACGTCTCGAACCTGATCGAGGAGTGCCGAGAACGTCTCGTGCGCATGCACCTTGGTACGTAAGACCACCGTGCCGACGAACATGCCGACAAGATCGTCGAGAGCCGGATCGCCGCGTCCTGCAACGGGAGTGCCCACCGAGATGTCGGACGTGGCACTGAGTCTGGCCAGCAGCACGGCCAACGCCGCGTGCATGACCATGAAAGCCGTTGCACCGGAGCGTACTGCCAGCGCCGAGACCCGTGCGAACAGATCGGCGTCGATCGAGCCGGAGAACGCCTGCCCGCTGGTCGACACAAGCGCTGGGCGAGCACGGTCGCTTGGCAGATCCAACCGAACCGGAAGGCCGCCCAGTTGCTGTGACCAGTACTCGGTCTGTGTCCGCGACAACGAATGCGGATCGAGTTCGCTGCCCATCAATTCTCGATGCCAGAGAGTGTAATCCGCGTACTGAACCGGCAAGGGCTCGAAGCCTGGATCTCGGTTCTCGAGCCGAGCCAGGTACGCCTGAGCGATATCGCGCGCCAAGGGCGCCGTCGAGGACCCGTCGGCACTGATGTGGTGGATTACGAGGATCAGCACATGTTCGCTCGGCCCGACCTTGAACAAGGCGGCGCGAAAGGGAATCTCGGAAGAAACGTCAAACCCTCGACGCGCGAAGCGTTCGAGTTCGCCTGCCAGATCTTCCCGTGAGACCTCCCGCAACGGTAGCCCCGTCGCCTGGTCGCTGATCGGCGCGATGCGCTGAATCGGTCCGTCCGGTGAATCCGGATAGCTCGTGCGCAGTACCTCGTGTCGATCGACCACGTCGCCGAATGCGCCGGCAAGAGCCACATGATCGAGTTCACCCGACAGTCGAACTGCCACCGGAATGTTGTATGCAGCCGAACCGGTGTCGAATTGATTGAGAAACCACATGCGGTGTTGTGCGGGCGAAACACCGATCGGGCTGGTTCGAGGCATGGGCCGTAGTGCGGGTCGGCCGACCTCCGGCGTGAGACCGGCGAGCTTGTCGGCAAGCGCACGCACCGACGGCGCTTCGAAAATCGATCGCACAGCCACTGTGGTGCCGAGCGCTCGCCCGAGCACACTCGCCACCCGAGTAGCTGTCAGTGAGTTTCCACCCAACGCAAAAAATTCGTCGTGCGCTCCGACGGTGTCTGCTCCGGTTGACTCGGAATAGGTTGCAGCAACCAATGCTTCGAGACCAGGTGCGGGTTCGACATACGGGGCCCGGTTCCACACCGGCGCCGGCAGAGCCGTCCGATCGAGCTTGCCGGCGGAGGTGAGCGGTATCCGATCGATCACCATGAGCGCCGAGGGAATCATGTGCGACGCCAGGAGCGGTTGCACGTGTGCGAGGACACCGGCAGTGTCGATCGCCCGACCGGAGATCGGAAGCAGATACGAGACCAGCGACGCGGAATCACCGGACGGCTCACCTTCGTAGGTGATCGTGATTGCCGACTCCACGTCGCGGTGGCTGGTAAGCGCCGCGTCGATCTCGCCCAACTCGATGCGAAAACCACGGATTTTCACCTGGAAGTCGGCGCGCCCGAGATAACGCAACGTACCCTCGGGTGTCCACTGCACCAGGTCTCCGGTCCGATAGATCCGGGAACCGTTGGCCGCCAGTGGGTTTGCCACAAAAGTTGCGGCAGTCAGGGATAGTCTCCGATGGTAACCACGGGCGAGTCCCCTGCCACTGACATACAGCTCGCCGGTGACGCCCCGAGGAACCGGCTGCAGGAACTTGTCGAGCACCACCACCGACGTACCGGTGATCGGATAACCGATATCAACGGGTGCACCAGGATCCAACGGTCCGGCAACCGTCGCCATGATTGTCGACTCGGTCGGTCCGTACGCGTTGAACATCGCGCGCCCGCGCGCCCATTTTGCTGCCAGTTCCGGCGGACACGCTTCACCACCGACAATGACCACAGCAAGGTCCGGGAGTTGTTCGGGCTCCACCGAGGCCAGCGCGGAAGGCGTCAAGAACGCGTGCGTGATTCGCTCGGCACGCAGGAAATCGGTGAGCTGTTCACCGCCGTACAGATACGGGGGTGCAATCACCATTGCCGCCCCGGCTCCAAATGCGAGAATCAGCTCGAGGATGGATGCGTCGAATCCGGGAGACGCGAATTGCAATGTGCGAGAGTGCGGTTTCACACCGTAGCGATGCTGTTGCTCGGCCGCGAACGACGCGATCCCGGAATGGGTGATCGCCACACCTTTGGGCTTTCCGGTCGAACCGGAGGTGTAGATCAGGTATGCCACATCGCTGATCCGAATGCGAGGACGCTCAGCGTCGGTGATCGGAGCCGCAGAGGTGGAAGCGAATTCGGATCGCGCGAGCTCGTCGTCGAAATCCACAGTGATCGGGTGATACGGCCAGTTCCGACCGGCCGCGATCACCACGGCAGCGCCACAATCGGCGATCGTCGCTTCGATCCTGGCCGCCGGAAGGTCCGGATCGATGGGGACGAATGCGCTTCCGGACTGGAGCACTGCCAGTTCTGCGACAACCAGTCGCGGCCCTCTCGGCAGCACCACTGGCACAAAACTTCCCGGTCCGGCACCGCGGGCCAGCAACATCCGGGTGAGCTTGTTCGCGCGGGCGCCGACTTCGCGGTAGGTCAGAACCTCGTCCCCGTGAACTATCGCGGGGCTGTCCGGATGACGGCTGACGGCGCCCGTGAGGACGTTCTGCATCAGAGTGGGTTCCGGGGCGGGTCGACCGTACGCAGGCACCAGGTCACGCCGATCGTCTTCTCCGACAAGCGAAATCTCGGCGACGCGCCGATCACTGGGCGCGTTGACAAATCGATCCAGTAACTGCAGGAAGCGACTGTGGTGATTCGCGAGCTCAGCGCGGCTGTACAACGATGGGTTGGCCTCGAGGTCCACGCGCGATTCCTGGTCCGCGACGCTGGGATAAACGTTGATCGACAGGTCCTCGACCGGCCCGGTCGACAGAATGTGCAATCGTCCGGTCATCGATCCGAAAGTGAGTTCGTTACCGAACATCATGATGTTGACGGCCGGTCCGAAAAGCCCACGCCGGCCGGAGGATTGAATCTCCCCGCGATCGGCTGCGTCCCGCCTCATATCTTCGAATCGGTACCGCTGATGACGGAGTGCACCGGTCAGCTCCAACGACGCATCCGCCACCAGATCGGCAACCGTTGTTGTTGCGGTGACCGACAATCGGATCGGAACGACGTTGGAGACCATCCCGCCCGAGTTGCGCAACAGAGCATTCACTCGCGACGAGACCGGCAAGCTCAGTACTACATCGGAGCTGCCGGTCATCTTTGCGAAGTAGAGCGCTGTGGATGCGACGGCTATCGATGAAAACGTGGCCGTCAGACGCACTGCTGCGCTGTCGATCGCGGTGGCCGTCTGCGCGGGCAATGCTCCGCTGACCACCAGCGAGTGGGTGTCGAGCTTCCCGGTTCGATCGGCCAGACTGATCGGATCGGGTAGGTCGCGTAGCCGCTGTGCCCAGTGCTTCGCGTCCAGCTGGAATCTGCTCGACTGTCGGTACTTCTGTTCATCGGAGACGATTTCCGGCAACGGCACCGCCTTGCTCGGCCTGGGTTCACGACCGGCCACCGCCGCTGTGTAGCGCTCGGCAACTCTGTCGACAAGTGTCTTCGCGCCGAAACCGTCGAGCGCGATGTGATGGATGCGGGCGTACAGGAAGTGCCTGCGATCGGCGACACGAATCAGCGCCACCTCGATCGATCGATCCCGAACGATGTCGATGGGCGTGCTGTACTCGTCCTGCATCCACTCCTGAGCGGCGGCCTCCGGATCGAATTCGGAACGCAAGTCGAGTCTGATCAGTTCGTCACGCTGAGTGTCGTCGACGACTTGATACGGCACCGGCTCAGCCGCGACAAAACGAATCATCGCCGTTCCGAGTTCACGGGCGGTGTGTCTGGCTGCCTCGGTGAGCAGATCAGCGTCGAGATCCCCGTCGATCGCGACGTACTGAGCAATCGTGATCGGAACGGAGCCGGCCGCATGTTGTGCGAACCAGATACTCTTCTGCGCTGCGGACAGCTCGAACGCCCCGGCCGGCAGATTCGAGAAATCCCGAGCGCCACCAACAACTACCGACATCGCTCGTCATCCCCAATTCACACATCCACGAACCACGCTGTACACGCAAGCAGAAAAGCTTAGGCTAACCTATAGCTTCGTTCGCGAATCGACCCGGTGGCGATCGGCACAGATCAGGTGACATCCTCTCAACTCGATGGATCCCGCGCGAAACCTGGTCTGTACGCTCGTTCACGGCGAGCCGGCACGCCACCGGACTTACCCGATATCGACAAAGTGCTAGGTCGGTTCGATCCACCGACAGCGCATGGAGAGCAAATGCCCGAAGAGCCCAAAGCCGTCGTCGTCGAGGGCATCACCAAGTCATTCGGCGACGTCGAAGCACTCCGTGGAATCTCCTTCGAAGTCGAACGAGGCAGCATCCTCGGGATATTGGGCCCCAACGGCGCAGGCAAGACCACAACCGTTGACGTCCTGTCCACACTGCTCACCCCGGATTCCGGACGCGCCACTGTCGCCGGCTTCGACGTCGTGGCAGATGCCGCTCAGGTGCGGGGGCTGATCATGATGACCGGCCAATACGCAGCCATCGACCCCACTCTCACCGGCCGCGAGAACCTGATGTTCTTCGGCAGGATGATGGGGCTCGGTCGCCGCACCGCAAAGCTACGTGCGGACGATCTACTCGAGCGATTCGAACTGACCGAAGCCGGTGTGCGCACGGTCGACGGCTACTCGGGTGGCATGCGCCGACGACTCGACATCGCCTGCGGACTTGTCGTAGAACCCTTGGTGGTCTTTCTCGACGAGCCCACCACAGGCCTCGATCCGCGCAGCCGACAAGGTCTGTGGTCGCTCATCGGCTCACTCAAAGATCTTGGGATCACCACTCTCCTCACCACCCAATATCTCGAAGAAGCCGACGTTCTCAGCGACAACATCATCGTGATCGACAAGGGACGCGTCATCGCCGAAGGCACCTCGGACAGCCTCAAAGCCGAGATCGGTGATCGCTATTGCGAAATCGTGCCGGTCGATCCGGGCGCGATACCCGCCATCATCGAACTGCTGGGCGATCTACTTCCCCCGTCTTACGAGTTCGATCCGTCGACGGCTGCCGGCACGCTGTCCATTCCTGCCGAGTCCGGAGTCGACTTGATGGCCGAAGTCATCGCTCGCACTCGCCACGCCGGTATACGACTCGCCGACATCGGATTGCGAAAGCCGTCACTCGACGATGTGTTCATGACGCTCACCGATCACGAAAACAGCAGCCGTGGTTGACCGATCCGAACTGCGAGTTCCCGAAACCGAATTCGCCGCCCGCACACCCATCCGGCCGGCGCTTCTCCCCCAATGGCTCACCCTGACCGAGCGATCACTGCGATCGATGGTGGCGGAAGGCGAATTCGTCTCGGCTGTCGTCGCGCCTTTGGTGTTCGCACTGGGTTTCTACCTGCCCCTGCGGATCGTGATGGAGGACCGCGGTCTCGACTACGCACAGTTCCTCATGCCGATCATTGTTCTGCAGGCAATGACGTTCACCGCGCTCTCAGCGGCACAACGCTCGGCGATGGACTCAGTTCGAGGTATGAGTAAGCGACTGCAGACCATGCCGGTCGGACCTCTTACCCCCCTGGCTGCACGAATGAGCGTCGCTCTGGTGCGCTCGGCAGTCTCGCTGTTCGCCTCGATCGTCTACGGCTACGTACTCGGCTTCCGATTTGTCGGTCCAAGCGCAAATATCCTGTACTTCTGCGCGTTTGCCTTGGTGTTCAGCCTCGTTCTCTCGCTCGGCGCCGACGCCATCGGATTGCTCTCGAAAAGTCCGGAGGCATCAGGGCAGGCGTTGGTTCTGCCACAGATGATCCTCGGAATGCTGTCCACCGGCTTTGTTCCCGAATCCGGTTTTCCCGAATGGGCCCGACCATTCGCTCGCAACCAGCCGATCTCGCACTTCTCTGCTGCCATGCGTGACATGGCAACCGGAACACTCACCTGGCCGACTCTGGCGCCCGCGTTGCTGTGGGCAGCGGGGTTGGCTGCCGTATTCGTTCCGTTGGCACTATGGGCAGGGGCACGGCGATCATGACCGATTCCACAGCGACGGAAGCTTCCATCCCACCGGCACCGCCGTCGAACACCGCGGCGACGCCCTTCGGTTTTCGCCCGCGTGATCAAGCCCATCACGAGACCTCACTGCGCGCGTTGTCGGTCCAGAGCGGACAACAGTGCAAGCGGATCCTGATCAAGTGGTCACGCGATCCGGTCACCTTGGCGCAGTCGCTGTTGTATCCCGCGCTCATGGTGTTGATGTTCCGACTCGTACTGGGCGAATCGATCTCCGAACGAACCGGAGTGAGCAGCTCGTACGGAATGGTCCCGATGGTTGCGTTGGTGGGAGCCATGGCCGGCGCCTCCGTCAGCGGAATCGGCCTGCGCCGCGAGCTGGCAGGCGGAATGCTCCACAAGTTCTGGACGATGCCGGTGCATCGGTCGTCGGCACTGCTCGGGCGTCTGTGCGCCGAGGTCGTGCGGATCCTCGTCACTACGGTGCTGATCTTCGTCGTCGGAACGTTCATCGGCTTCCGCATCGAGACCGGGATACTCGGTCTGCTCGGAATGCTGGGCGTCGCGGTGCTCTTCGGTATCTCGTTCTCGATCATGGTCACCGCGATTACGCTGCTGACGAACAAGTCGACCATCACCGAATGGATCGCGATCACGACCAATCTGCTGATGTTCTTCAACTCGGGATTCGTTCCGGTAGACGCCTACCCGACGTGGCTCCAGCCCGTCGTGGAGTACCAACCACTCAGCTGCGCAGTCGATGCCATCCGTGGCCTCGCGCTGAACGGCGAGATCGCCCGCCCGATGTTCCTGACCTGTGCGTGGTCCGTCGGTATCCTCGCGGTGTTTCTGCGTCCTGCCGTCATCGGTTACCGCAAAGCGTCCCGCAAGTAGTTCAGAGGTAGTACACGCGGTGGCGCACACTTCCGACAATCCGCCCCCACAGATTCCCGGCATGGAAGAGCCAACGGCCGGTGGGTACCCGCGAGATAAACTGTGGCAGTAGCGGGTTACGCAGGATCAGATAGGCAACGGTGTCTGCCAGCGCGAGCTGACTGCGCCTGGGCATCCCGTACCCGCGGTACTCGGCGTACAACCGAACATCGCCCTCACCACACATCACCGATTGCTGCCAGATCCCGGCCAACGTGTCGCGCTGCCGATAGGCAATCTGCGCGTCGGGGGAATGACCGAAGGACATGCCCGCCAACTGGATCCGCAGACACATGTCGCTGTCTTCGCCACCTCTGGTGAAGGTCTCATCCCAGCCGCCGACCTGTTCGAAGGCTTCTCGCCAGATCCCGAAGCTTCCGCTGAGGCCAACCGGCAGGAATCGGTACAACGAATAACCCTCGTGACGATCCGGCATCTGCCGCCAGGACTGCACCAATTCGCTGTTGATGGACTCGATCTCGGCAGTGCCGGTTACCGCGTCATGTTCGGCCGCCACCCTGACCAACTCCGACAGCCAGTTCGAATGCACCCCGTCGTCGCCGTCGCAGAACGCCAGAAACTGTGCAGAGGTGCTACGCGCGCCGACATTGCGGGCATGCGCGGCGCCAGGGCGATCCGAGGCGTCAACCCGCCGCAGTGCCAACTCCTCGGTTCTCGGATGCCCGGTGAGATACTCGGCAAGCCCGTCGGTGGAACCGTTGTCGGCAACGATCACCTCGAAGGAACCCGAGTAATCCTGTGCCGCCAACGCATCGAGTTGAACGTCGATCATCGCGCGTCCGTTGTGGACCGGAATGATCACGGCCACCGACTCGGGTTTCTTCGGTGCACTCACGAGCGAGATCTCGACAGAACTGCCGCACGGCGCAACACAGCGCCGGGGACCTTTCCTCGTTCACCGCGAGCGGCGCCCCAGAATCCGCGCACAGTCAGATACGTACGGGCCATTCTCTCGGTACCGAACAGCATTGCCCGTCCACGGCTGAGAACGTCCTTGGCCACAGAAACCATGCACCACAGCGGTTCCGTTCGCCAGTACCGCGCGTACATGATCGCGCGGTTTCGCGCGATGTAGTAGTGCCGGAAAGGCGCATCCTCCGTGAACGTAAACCCACCACGTCCCGAACCGAGCACCAAGCGCAGTGGTCGTGGTGGAACCCAGGTGGTCGGCGACCCGAAGCCGTGCTCGATGTCGGTGCCCGGCGTGATCAAGGAATGGACGCCCTTGGCGCGCGCCCGTAAATAGAACTCGGTCTCGACACAATCGATGAACAGTTCTTCTTCGAACAGTCCGACGTGCTCGAGCACTTCCCGGGGCAACAGCATGCCGGACTGGATGGGCTCGAAGGCCAGCGTCAGTCCCCGTTCCGCATGCCAGAACGGAGCCACCTCGCCGTTGATCGTGCTGGTAGCCAGTATCGTTCGATCCAGACCGAGAGACCGAGCCAACTCGAGATGCTCGGACATGCGACGCAGATATCCGTCCGAAAGAACGGTGTCCTGATCCAGCGTCAACACGTGGTCGGCGCCACCGGCCAAAGCCCGCTCGATGCCACGATTGAGGGCGTGCGCAATCCCACGATTGGTGCCCAACTCGATCACTTCGTAGCCCGCTGCGCGGCACTGCCCGAGAACACCGGACACGTCCTTTGTGGACCCGTCGTCCACGACGACAACAACATCGACTTGCTCACGCACAGCCCTGCACGTATCGAGCAAACCTTCCGCCGGATTGAAACTGCTGACCACAGCCGCTGTTGTCATGACCTCTCGTTCCCCAGATTGCTCGCGCCTTGCCGGCCGGACACAGCTGCGTCCACCACTGCCGCCGTGCGAATGACAAACGGCTGCCGCAGAATTGACTGATGATCACCGGGAACACTCTCGATGTGCAGGTCGTCCGGCGCGAGGACTGCCCATAGCTTCGACTCGGCGGCCACGTCTCTGTCCCCGATGTCACCCGGTTCGGATGCGGTGATCACCTGAACGCGGCCCACGTGCCGACTCGGCTCGTATTTCGCCAGCATGCGCCGGCTCAGCTCGTAGTAGACGATCCATTGCGCCGACGCTCGCAGTCGGAACAAGCCTGCAGTCGCGACCAACGAATTCATCAACACCTTGCTCCACAGTCGAGCAAACACGTTCTGCGGCACGTACTCCTGCGGTGTCTCACGCTGCGGCAGTTCGGCCGCAGTGCGGGACTTCGCTCTCTTGCTGATCGGCAGGCGCGCGCTACCGAGTGCTCCCACCTTCGCTGCCACGTCGCCGTCGAGCACCGCATCCAGCAGCACAACTATTTCGACGTGCTCGCCCGCGCGCTCGAGTAACGACGCAATTTCGAGAGCGACAAATCCACCGAATGAGTATCCCCCCAGCCGATACGGACCGTGTGGTTGAACCGTCCGAATCGAACGCAGGGCTCGGGCGGCAGCGGCAGCAATCGTCCGATCCGCGCGACCACGGTGCTCGAGTCCGTGAGATTGGATTCCGTATACCTGTACGCCACTGCGCATTTCCCGCACAAGGTGAGAAAAGACCGCAGCGGGTGCTCCACCACCGGCAACAAGGAAGAGCGCCGGCTCGCTGCCGTCGGTTCGCAGCGGCACCAACGAGGAATCCGAAACCGGCGAACGGCGACGGCCTGCGGAATCGACCAGTTTTGCCAAACCCTCGATGGTCGGCGCCTGCGAGAACTCAGCCGACGAGATCTGAATGTAGAACTGTTCAGCCACTTCCCCGAGCATCTTTGCCGCAGCAAGCGAATCACCACCGAGCGCCGTGAAATCCTCGTCTCGTCCAACCGCTTCGATGCCGAGAATCGGTTGCCAGATGAACGAGAGGAGCGTCTCGGTGGGGCCGCGCAACGGGACCGGTTCGCCGCGCACCGGAACGGGAGGAAGGCCGGCGCGATCCACCTTTCCCCGTTCGTTGCGAGGCAACGCCGCCAGAATCACGATATCGCGTGGCACCATCCACGTCGGGATTCGCTGCCCAAGCGCGCTGCGCACCTCGGCGGCAGACGGCGTCCACTCCGATCCACCGACTGCCACGTAGCCGATCAGAATCGGTTGTGGCACAGTCTTGTCTGCGACAACGACCGCGTCGGACACCCATTCGAGGGAGCGCAACGCCGCTTCCACTTCGGCAGGTTCGACGAGGTAGCCACGGATCTTCACCGCGTCGTCGCTGCGACCGGACAGATGCAGATCACCGTGTTCGTCGAAGCGTCCGAGATCTCCCATCCGGTAGCGCGTCGAACCGTCGGCCTGCACCGCAAATTTCGACACCCCAGACTGGTCTTCGCCGTAGTATCCGTTAGCCAAATACCTTGATACAACGTAAATTTCGCCAATACACCCGACCTCGACGGGGTTCTGATCCGCATCGAGAATCAGAACGTCCTTGTTGGCCGCAGGACGGCCGACCGGGACCACACCGCCTGGAAGCTCTCGATCACTCGGGTACGGATTGAACGCGAGGTGCCCGGTCTCGGAAGATCCGGACCAGCTGCAGTACAACGCATCCGGTCGTAAGTGTGGCCGCAGAGCTGACACGTCAGAGCTGTGAATCGACTCGCCGCACGTTGTCAGAACGCGTAGCGAGGAAAGCGCCGGAGTGTCTCCGGAGGTGAGCTCCGGTAGCCAGGATCTCAGGAATGACGGAGTGCAATGTGCGGTGCTGACGCCGCACTCGGACAACCACTCGGCCAGCCCGGTTGTCGACTCGGTGCGTGGATCCCAGTAGTACAGGCCGGCGCCGTTGAGTAGCGACATCACGATCACGTCCAGTCCGGCACCGAAACTCATCGGCAACAGCATTCCGACGCGATCACCCGGTCCGATCTCGAGTGCTTCCTTCGCTTCGAAGGCCTGGTTTATCCAATTCTCGTGACTGTGCAGAACGCCCTTCGGCTGCCCCGTCGAACCGGACGTGAACACGATAATCGCTGTGTCCTGCGCATTCGGCTCGGGCAGTGTGACGTGCGAAGCCTGCGGGAGTTCGGTCAGCATCGGCACGTCAACGCGCAGTGCGCCGGTCAGCGAGAGGATATGTGTGCGTCGTTGCTCGGGCAGTAGAGGATCGAGCATGATCAGCGGGTGTCCGGAAGCGATGACCGCTAGCGCAGCGACAACAGATTCCGCGCCGGCGCCGGGCTCGAGCGCTATCGCACGCGATGTGTCCGGTTCACAATCGACCAACGCGCGTGCCCATGCTGTCGAGAGCGCGTGCGCCTGCGCAAACGTGAACTCACGATCACGGGTACGCACAGCAACCGCCTCGGGGGTATCGCCGCAGACGGCGTTCCATCTGGCAGTCATCGTCTCGGCATGCACCAGGCAAGGCTAACCTACTGAAATTTTCACAGCATTTTCGCAGTTCATGTCGGCGGCCCAGCGAGTAGCGTCGAACGAGTGAGTACTCGCCTCGGATACCAAATGCCCAATTTCAGCTACGGTGGCCCGGTCAAGGACCTCTTCCCCACCGTCATCGCGCAAGCTCGTGAAGCCGAAGCCGCCGGCTTCGACACCGCGTTCGTGATGGATCACTTCTACCAACTGCCCGGCATCGGAGACCCCGATGCGCCCATGCTCGAGGCGTATTCAGCGCTCTCCGGGCTGGCGACAGCCACCGACACCATTCAGCTGTCCGCCCTCGTTACCGGCAATACGTACCGAAACCCGCCGATGCTCGCCAAGACCGTCACCACACTCGATGTAGTGAGTGGTGGTCGCGCCATCCTCGGTATCGGAGCGGGTTGGTTCGAACTTGAACACGATTCCTTCGGCTACGAGTTCGGCACCTTCACCGAACGGTTCCAGAAACTCGACGAGGCTCTGCAGATCATCGAACCGATGCTCCGCGGCAAACGCCCCACTTTCGACGGCACCTGGTACCACGTCAAGGAAGCCATCAACGAACCCCGCGTCCGCGACGACCTGCCGATTCTGCTCGGTGGCGGCGGCGAGAAAAAGACGTTTGCCCTCGCCGCGCGCTTCGCCGACCACCTCAACATCATCTGTGACCCGTCCGAACTGCCGCGCAAGATGGACGCCATTGCGGCCCGATGCGATGAAGAAGGACGCGACCGCACCACACTCGAAACCAGCTTCCTCACGTTCATGATGATCGACGAGGACGGCGACAAGGCTCGCGCGCATCAGCGAACATTCCTTGCCGAGCGCGGGCTCGACATCACCACGGCGCCGGACGACGTGGTCGCCAAGGCCACCGAGCGTCACTTCGTCGGCAATCCAGACGACGTCGCCGAGCAGGTTCAGACGCGCATCCTCGACCACGGGATCGACGGAGTTGTCATCAACCTCATCACCAACGGCAACGAGCCAGGAATCGTCGACCTGGCCGGGCGGACACTCGGCCCGCTGGTCGGTAAGTAGTAGTTTCCTACTCGCACTTCACGATCGGAACCGGATCGTATTTCACGGTGCGAGTATTCGAGGAAACCTGCGCGCCGGTGGCGTGATCGGTGATCACGCGGGTATCACTCGCCGTGAAGCCGGGCGCGCCACTGGACGCGATACATCCGTCGCCCTTGGGGAGGACCACGGTATTAGGCGATGTAGGAGACGTACGCGGACCGGTGATCGACTCCACGTCGACGGTCTTCGTTCCCCAGATCTTCACTGTCACATTCGATGACGTCGTGATCGTCTGGATCATCACACCGGTCTTCGACGGGTTGCGGAACTGCAGGTCGATCGCCCCGTCGAAGATCGTGGCCTCACGGGCCTCCGGGTACCGCAAGATGTAATAACTGTGCTCGGTGTGCGCGACGTCTTCCATCCCCGCGAAGTACGTTGCGTTGTAGAGCGTCGTCGCCAGCTGGCTGATGCCGCCGCCGACGGCTTTGTCCGGTCGACCGTTGTTGATGATTCCCGATTCCACATACCCCTGGGCAGCGCCCCGAGGTCCGGTGTACTCGTTGAACGAGAACGTTTCTCCCGGTTTGACTATCGCACCGTCGAGCACCGACGCCGCCAACGCGATGTTCACACCGGACGCGTACTCGAAGCCGCCGGTGGTGAACTCACCGATCACTTCCTTGATGCCGAGCGCCTCGGCTCCCTCGGTGGTGAGTGCCGGTGGAACCGGCGCATACACCGCCGGAGTTGCCCGAGAACCCGTGCTGGTCAGCAGAACCGGCAGTTCCTTCACGGTTTCCGGCCAGTTGATCAGGTCGCCGACCACACCCGGAACCACAGTCGGTGCGCCGCCGGCCAACGTGATCGACGCGTCCTTGGGCTGAACCTCCGTCGACACCAATTGCGGTGCCAAGATCTTCACTGCAGCTTCTGTGTTGTACTGCGGCGCCAATCCGCCCGAACCGTCGGGAGCAAACGTCAGAATCTCACCGATCTGGTCGACGCCGACGGTTGCTTCCTTGCCGTCGCGGCCGTTGACTACAACCTCACCGGACACAGCGGGCTGAGCAACGTCCTGCAACGCGCGATCGACACCGGCCTGCGTCACCGTCACGGGGGTGTCTTCCACAGGCAGGTCGACAACGTCGCCCGAGGACCACTCGTCACTGAATGTTGCTGCTGCACCGGGCAGATCGAGGGCACGGCCAACCACCGGCGACACACCAGACGCTTCACCACCGGAAATGACAACAGCACCTTCGACCGGCGCGCGATCACTGGTGGCCGCGACAACCGTCATCGACGCGTCCAATGCCGCCTGATCTACCGTCGACACCACCGGCACCTCACGCGAGCTGAAGAACGAGGTGATCCGGGTGATCGGATTGAGCGGTTGCTCATTCACGCCCGCCAACGTCGCCGACCAGTCCACATCGATACCAGCCGACGCGGGAATGATCGTGGATTCCACATCGTCCGCCCTCACCGTGACCGGTTCGACGAGCTTCGGAGCCAACTCCGCGCGCAGGACTGTCTCCGCGTCGGCCGGCGAGCGGTTACCGATGTCGATCCCGGCAACCTGAGTTCCCCGAGGCGTGTTTCCGGACGACGTGAACACGTCCACCCCGTATGCAAGAACTGCGACCGCAAAAATCCCGCCGACAATCAGAGCGGGCTTGACCCACTTCTTCGACGCGGGCGACTGATCAACTGCCACAGGCTCGGGCGCGACTGCCGGAAGAACCGGTTCGAACTGTTGGGTCGGCTCCGCCGCATTGGCCGGCACTCCGGTATCGGTCGGAACAGTCGGCGGAACAGCCGGGCCAGTCGGAATCTCGGAGTTAGCTGGAACTACCGGAATGACGGTCGTGATCTCGTTGGCCGATTCATCCGGAGCCGACTCGCCCCGGGCTTGCTCCTCTGGAACCGATTGATCCTGAGGTGCTTGATCCGAAGCTGGTTGATCCGACGCTGTTTGGTCGGGCGCTGATCCTTCCGAATCCGACGCGGAGCGCTCGGGAGTGTCGGAGCCGTCCACACCGTTGTTTTTCTCCGGGGGTGAACCGTCTGCGTCACTCACTCGTTTGACTCCTCGCTGCATCGACCGGGGCTGCGGCGCGTACCCAGCACTACTCAACAGGGTATCTGGACATACAAGAGCCCCGCGTTGCTGCCAGGTCGGGGGTCAGGCAGCAGCACGGGGCTGTCTTGAATATCGGTAGCTATCCGTCAGCGTTACAAGGCCACAGAAATTTGTCCGAAAAAGAAAAGGAGATCCGGTCACCCCTCGCGACCGGATCTCCTTCTTCACCACCCCAGACCGGCTGTTACCGCAGGTGAGCGCAGCAATTGCCAGTCACGGGACTACCGCTCGATGATTGCGGTGACGCCCTGTCCGCCCGCTGCACAAATCGAGATAAGACCGCGCCCTGAACCCTTCTCCGCAAGCATTTTTGCGAGAGTCGCCACAATGCGTCCGCCAGTCGCAGCAAACGGGTGTCCGGCGGCCAAAGACGAACCGTTGACGTTGAGTTTGCTGCGATCGATCGAGCCCAATGCGCCGTCGAGGCCCAGGCGTTCCTTGCAGTACTCGTCGGACTCGAAAGCCTGCAGGGTCGCGAGAACAACAGAGGCAAATGCCTCGTGGATTTCGTAGTAGTCGAAGTCCTGCAAGGTGAGCCCGTTGCGGGCCAACAGTCGCGGGATCGCGTACGTCGGCGCCATCAGCAGGCCGTCCTTGCCGTGGACGTAATCGACGGCTGCTGTCTCCGAGTCGACGAGATGCGCGAGGACGGGGAGGTTGCGCTCGGCTGCCCACTCGTCGGTCGAGAGGAGCACAGCAGACGCGCCGTCGGTGAGCGGCGTGGAGTTGCCTGCCGTCATGGTGGCGTCGCCGAGCTTGGTGCCGAATACGGGCTTGAGCGTCGACAGCTTCTCGACGGTCGAACCGGGACGGAGGTTGTCGTCGCGGGTCAGGCCAAGGAACGGGGTGACGAGGTCGTCGAAGAATCCGCGGTCGTATGCGGCTGCCATGTTCTTGTGGCTGGCGGCGGCCAGTTCGTCCTGGTCCTCGCGCTTTACGCCGAATTCCTTGGCGGTGATGGCAGCGTGGTCGCCCATCGACTTTCCGGTGCGCGGCTCGCCGTTACGCGGGATCTCGAGACCGAGCATGCCGGCGCGTACGTTGCCGAGAAGCTTGATGCGGTCGCCCGTCGACTTCGCGCGGTTGAGGGACAGCAGGAACTCACGAGCCTGATCGTTGACGCCGATCGGGGCGTCGGACGTGGTGTCGGTACCGCCGCCGATGCCTGAGTCGATACGCCCGGCCGAGATGGCGTCGCCGACTGCGACGATCGACTGCAGGCCGGTGCCACAGGCCTGCTGAAGGTCGTACGCGGGTGTGTACGGGCTCAACGCACTCCCGAGAACCGACTCACGGATGAGATTGAAATCACGGCTGTGCTTGAGGACCGCGCCGCCGACGACCATGCCGAGTTGCTCACCCTGCAGGTTGAAACGGCTCACCAGTCCGTCGAGCGTGGCGGTGAACATGTCCTGATTGGACGCCTGCGCGTAGGCCTTGTCCGAACGGGCGAAAGGAATGCGATTGCCACCGACGATGGCAACGCGGCGGCGCTGACCTGCAGGCTTTGCGGCCGGCGTCGTTTTGGCTGCGGATTGTGCGTTCGAACGGGCTTTGCTGGTCACTTGCGTCTCCAAGGATGGTGCGATTACCTGTTGAAGACTATTCTTACTCAGTAGTAAGTTACTTGTCTATCGCCACATCCGATTCGGATACACGGCGCAAGGCACACCGAAACACGACAGAAGGTAGGACCGTGGCAGCCAGCAAGGGAGCTCCCGACCTCTATTCACAGTTCCTCTCGTCCGGCCCCGGCGCGTTCATCGCGTCGAAGGCAGGCCTGCCAAGGCCCGAGAACCTGCGCCGCTACAAAGCCGGGGAACCGCCGTTGGCCGGACCGGTCCTCATCGGCGGTAAAGGCCGACTCGTAGAACCTCTGCGCGTCTTGCTCTCCGATTACCCCGCCGCGCAGGCCCACGACACCACCTTCGGCGCGCTGGTATTCGACGCCACCGGCATCACACAGGTCACCGAACTCGAGCAGCTGTTCGAGTTCTTCCAGCCCGTGATCCGCAATCTCGCATCATGCGCTCGCGTTGTTGTACTGGGCACGACGCCCGAAGAGACGTCGAGCGTCGACGAGCATGTCGCGCAGCGAGCTCTCGAAGGCTTCACCCGCAGCGTCGGCAAGGAGATCAAGCGCGGCTCCACCGCGCAGCTCGTCTACGTCTCCCCCAAGGCATCCACCGGCCTTTCGGGCGTCGAATCGACTCTGCGCTTTCTGCTTTCGGCCAAGTCCGCATTTGTCGACGGCCAGGTCATCGTCGTCGGAGATGAAGATTCCGTTGCGCCGGCCAACTGGGACAAGCCGCTCGACGGCAAGGTAGCCGTTGTCACCGGCGCGGCCCGCGGCATCGGCGCCACCATCGCCGAGGTCCTCGCCCGCGACGGCGCGCACGTGATCTGCGCCGACATCCCCGCTGCGGGAGAAGCACTTTCGGCCACCGCCAACAAGGTCGGCGGAACCTCCCTCGCACTCGACGTCACGGCAGACGACGCAGCCGAGGTCCTCGCGGCGCATCTGCTGGAGCGTCACGGCGGCGCCGACATCATCGTCCACAACGCCGGAATCACCCGCGACAAAACCCTCGCCAACATGGACGAAGGCCGCTGGAACATGGTTATCGGCGTCAATCTTCTTGCACCGCAGAAGATCACCGAGCACCTTGTCGCGAAGGGCGCACTCAAGGAAGGCGGACGCGTCGTCGACGTGTCCTCCATCGCCGGTATCGCCGGCAACCGCGGCCAGACCAACTACGGAACCTCCAAGGCCGGCGTCATCGGCCTCGTCCACGCCGAAGCTCCGGTCCTGGCACAGAAGAACATCACCATCAACGCGGTAGCACCCGGCTTCATCGAAACCGCCATGACCGCAGCCATCCCCTTCGCGACCCGCGAAGCCGGCCGCCGCATGAGCTCCCTGCTGCAAGGCGGCGAAACCGTCGACGTCGCCGAGACGGTCGCCTACTTCGCCAGCCCGGCATCCAATGCCGTTACGGGACAGGTTGTTCGCGTGTGCGGCCAGAGCCTCCTGGGAGCATGATGGCAGCCAAGACCGTCGCACTCACCGAGCAACCCAAAACCCTCGACATCTACTCCCGCGCAGTGCTCGGGTTGATGCCGTGGAACAAGTCGGACTCGCGCTCGGTGCCGCAGCAGAGAATCACCCTCACCGGGCTGAAGGTCGACACCGACAATCTGGCCGCGTACTGCCGAGTCACGGGTCTGAGATTCGGCGATTCACTGCCGATCACCTACCCATTCACCTTGGCATTCCCGACGGTGATGAAACTGATGGTGTCGAAGGAATTCCCCTTCCCCGCAGTCGGTTCCGTGCACGCCGGGAACGTCATCGAATCACTGCGCCCCATCTCCGTGAGCGAACCGCTTGATCTCTCGGTGCACGCCGAGAACCTGCGCGAGCATCGCAAGGGTCTGCTGATCGACGTGATCACCGAAATCCGGGTGGGGCGGGAACTGGTGTGGCGTCAGACGTCGTCGTTCCTCAACCAGCAGAAGACCTCACTGTCCGGCGAAGCCCGACCGGAACCGAAGGCCGACGAGGTTCCGCCGATGCCGATGACCACCATCCGCGTCGACCAGACCACGATCAGCAAGTACGCATCCATTTCCGGGGACCGCAACCCCATCCACGTCTCGTCCCTGGGCGCCAAGGCTTTCGGGTTCCCGAAGACCATCGCTCACGGAATGTGGAGCGCCGCGGCACTGTTGCGAACCGTCGAAGGCGATGTGGCCGACACGGTCACGTACAGTGTGCGATTCGGTAAGCCGATTCTGCTGCCGGCAACCCTGAACGCGTACGCCGATCGCGTCGGCGACGGTTGGGATCTGGCGCTACTGCACCCGAAGAAGGGCTACCCGCACGTCACAGCGACGCTGCGCTGAGCCTGGTTTTCACCCGCCCCATTTGAGCGAACGTACCTTTCGGCGCATCCAAGGCGCTGAAAGGTACGTTCGCTCGATGTGGCTGGGGACTATTCCGACTTCTTCTTGCCCGACAATCCGCGCCACGCCAAGGACTCGAGAAGATCGGCTGCCTCGTCCACTTCGATTTCTCCACCGGCCACGCGGTCGGCCACGGCCTCACCCGCACCGACCAAGGCGATTGCGATGATCCCGAAGTCGTGAGACGCATCCGGATCCTTGGTGCTGGACTCGAGCAGATGCGCTGTCAGTTCGATCAACCGGTCGCGACTTGTCTGCACGGTGCCCGCAAAAGCCTGCTGCCCGACGGCCTGACGGTAGAGCACCATCCACGACTTTCGGTTGGCCCCCACAAATCCGAGGAAACCTTCGAGAGCGGCACGCAATTGCTCACGTGGCGACAGATCAGGTGCACCTGCAGGAGCCAAGGCTTCGACAAAACGCAGACCTTCACGATGGATGCACGCGGCAAACAGTTCTTCCTTGGAGCCGTAGTACAGGTACAGCATCGGCTTGGAAATCTCTGCTTTGGCCGCAATGGCGTCCATCGAGGTTTCGTGAAAACCTCTGTCGGAGAACACGTCCACTGCCGCGTCGAGCATCTGCTGCTCGCGTACCGCGCGTGGCAGTCTCTTCGTGCCACCGGCCATGTATCCTCCAACCACAGGGTAAGTATCTATCTTACTCTACGGTAAGATCCGGCGTCGAATCGCACTTCGACTCAGCAGGTGAGAGCACCCTTCGCCTGTGCGACCGTCACTACCGCCTGGTCCACGCGGGCCTGGGGCAAAGCACCGGACGCAACGGCACCTTCGAGCTGATCGAGTACCCGCGGTACGTCATCGGTTGTGAGCCACAAAGCCTGGTCCACGCCCGCCACCAGTGCAGCCTGCACCGCGTCGGCAATATCGTAGCGGTCGGTAATCGCCTGCATACCGCTGAGGTCGTCGGTGAAGATCGGCCCCGTGAACGGCGCTGCGCCGTAACCTACTCCGTCGCGAAGCAGCGACACCGCGGCCGGACTGATACTTGCCGGGACACCCGGTTCTGTCAGGCCAGGAACCTCGAGGTGACCGATCATGACGCCGACACCGGTATTCACCAACTCCCGGAAGGGAACAAGATCCGAGTTCATCAGGTCTTCCAGAGGAGGCGTCGTCACCGCCCCGGTGTGCGAGTCTCCGGATGCGCTCCCGTGTCCGGGGAAATGTTTGATCACCGGGAAGATTCCGGCGTCGCGCATTCCCTGGGCATAGGCGCCGGCGTAGGCGATCACTGTTGCAGGATCATCCGAGTACGAGCGGTCACCGATTACCGAATTATCAGGCTGCGAGCTGACATCGACGTCCGGTGCGTAATTGACCGTGATGCCGAGGTCCTTCAGACCCCGGCCCCGCTCGAGCGCCATCTGGTACGTCTGTTCCACTGTCATCGTCTCGGCAGTCTCACGCGCCGACGGATCGGGCCCGAGAATGTCCTCGACGCGGGACACCCGGCCACCTTCCTCGTCGATTGTCACCATCAACGGAATCTTCGACGCCGAAGCCACTTGCGGTACTTCACGATTGGTCAGCATCGACTGATCGGTCCAGCTGCCGACGAAGATGCCACCGATCTGCTCGCTCGCAACAATGGCCAATGCGTCGTCGGTACCGGTCACGCCGACGTTGAGGAGCTGGGCAAGTTTCTGCCTGGTGGACAACGACGCCAGGAGATCGCTGCCGCAGACGGTAGGTGCGGGGAGGGCGGTGGACGTCTCCGATGTTGTCGTGATGTCGGACGTGACACTCGCCGCAGCTGACGTCGACGGCGCTGCCACGTCCCCTCCGTCGCCCGAGCATCCCGCCACCAATCCGCCACACAGGGCAAGAGTGGTTGCCGTTTTCACAAACTTGATCCGCATTC
The DNA here is from genome assembly GCF_003023755.1 of Rhodococcus sp. AD45-ID. Lineage (NCBI taxonomy): Bacteria > Bacillati > Actinomycetota > Actinomycetes > Mycobacteriales > Nocardiaceae > Rhodococcus > Rhodococcus sp. AD45-ID. The sequence goes on from NZ_PYHL01000001.1 coordinate 1,841,448, forward strand.
CTACGACGGTATCGGACTCCGTACCCATACACTCCCCTCACCGGCACGGCAGGAAGGTAACCTGGACGTGAACCGATTCCCCGCTGACGAGGAGGTCGTGATGCCACAAGGACTGATGCTCATCGCGTACGACGGTTCCGAGAACGCCCGACGTGCCGTCGAGTACGCAGGACGTTTCCTGTCCGCCAATCGCGCGATTCTTGTCACCGCCTGGGAGCCGATGGTTCGCCAAGCCGCCCGGATGTCCGGGCTCTCCGGTGTCATGCAGCCCGAGTGGATTCCCGACGACGATGTCGAGGACATCGCGTACACCGATGCCAAGGCAACTCTCGCGGAAGGCGTCGCATTGGCCGAGGCCGCCGGTTTGACCGTCGAAGGCCGTAGTGCCGAATGCCGGTCCGCCATCTGGTCCGCAATCGTGGAGACTGCTGACGAATTGGACGTCGACATCATCGTCACCGGCACTCGCGGCACAACCGGTTTGCGTTCGTTGTTGCAGAGCAGCGTGGCGGATCATGTTCTGCGTCACAGTCATCGGCCGGTGTTGATCGTCCCTCCTGGCAAGTGAGCGTCGGTCCCAGGCGACTAGTGTTCTAGTCACCATGGACGGTTTTGTTCTCTCTCGGCCTGATCACAGCGTGCTCACGCGCGGCGTACGACGCAGTTTCGACGACGCGGGCGCGGCGACGCATGCATTGTCGGAAGGTTCGGCGACTCTGATCGTCGGCGCTCTCCCCTTCGACCCGTCTGGAGCGACGGCGTTGTACGAACCGGCCGAAGTAACCGTTACCGGCAGCGCGTGGCGTTCGGACACTTCCGTGGACTTGCCGCACACGCATGCAGTGCGAGAAATTCCGTCACCGGCAGATCATCTTCGACGAGTAGAAAAACTGGTCACCCGTCTGCGTGACGGCGACCTCGGCAAGGTGGTCTCGGCTCGGACCGTCGAACTTCGCGCCGAATCTCCCATCTCACCAACAGCACTCGCGGCTCGGATGGCTACGCTCAATCCCGCGGCAAATACATTTGCCGTCGACCTCAGCGCTGCCGGAACCGATTTCGTCGGCCACTCCCTTGTCGGCGCGACACCCGAGGTTCTGGTGAGCCGACGCGGAAATGTCGTGACCTGCCGTCCGCTCGCGGGATCCGCGCGTCGGACAGCTGAAACCGAGGCGGATCGGGTTGCCGGCGACAGCCTTCTGAGTTCGACGAAGAATCTTGCCGAGCATGCCTTTGTCACCGACTGGATTCGGGACGTCCTCGGCCCGCTGTGCAGTGAGTTGTCGATCCCGTCGACGCCAGAATTGACCAGTACCCATGAGGTCTGGCACCTGGCCAGCCCGATCCGCGGCATTCTGCGTGACCCCACCACTGCCCTCGCGTTGGCAATCGCGCTCCACCCGACACCCGCGCTGTGCGGAACACCCACTACCGCGGCTTTGAACGTCATCCGCGACACCGAGGAGCCGCGGCGCTTCTACGGCGGCGCAGTGGGGTGGTGCAACAACGTCGGCGACGGCGACTGGGTGGTCGCGATCCGCTGCGCCGAAATCAGCGCCGACGGCCGAACTGCCTGGGCAAGCGCAGGGGGCGGGATCGTCGCAGATTCGGACCCACAGGATGAATTGGACGAGACAACCACCAAATTACGGACATTGCTCACAGCACTGGGTGTCTCTGACACAAACTAATCAGTCCGCTGCGGGGCCAATCGTCCGAATTCTCGGCAGCGAGTGATACCTTGACGCGAACAGTTCGTACGGACCGGTAAGTCCCGGCCGACCGACACGACCTATTGGGAGATCCACGATGACGAAGTTCCTTGTCCCCGGTGTGGCCAGCGCTGTCGTCGGCGTCGTTCTGGGCGCTGCTGCAATCTTCGGTGCCACGGCTGTAGCTGCGGACAACACTCGTCCCGACATCGACCGCAGCGGAAATGCCGATTCTTCCGTCCTGAACCAGGTTGAGTACGGCAGCCGCTGAGAGCGCAGGCCTCGCGAGTTCCCGTTCTTCCGCCGAAGGCACCATTGTGCCTTCGGCAGAGCCTCTGTCGAAGCGGTGGCTGTTCGGCGCCTCCGTTGTAGCGTTTCTTCTCACCTTTTTCCAGTCGCCAGGGCTGATCACCGCCGACACCAAGTACGACCTGACGCAGAATCCGTTCGGCTTCCTCGAACGTGCTTCGCATCAGTGGAGTAGTCAGGCCCCGCTTGGCCAGGTGCAAAATCAGGCCTACGGTTACTTTTTCCCGCACGGGCCGTTTTTTGCGTTGGGCGAACTCGCCCACATCCCGCCGTGGATCACGCAGCGCATCTGGTGGGCGCTGCTGCTGATTGCCGGGTTCTGGGGCATCGTCCGCGTCGCCGAGGCGCTGGGTGTCGGTAGCCGCAGTTCTCGTGTCATCGCCGCAGTTGCGTTTGCGCTCTCTCCGCGCGTTCTGACAACTCTCGGCTCGATTTCCTCGGAAACCCTGCCGATGATGTTGGCGCCGTGGGTGCTGTTGCCGGTGATTTGGGCGTTCCACCCTGTGCGCCTTTCCGGTAGCCCGGACTACCACAAACGCGCACAGTGGAAATTGGCCGCCCAGTCCGGCCTCGCCGTTGCGCTCATGGGTTCGATCAATGCCATCGCTACCGCAGCGGCCTGCCTCGTCGCCGTCATCTGGTGGCTCTCGCACAAACCCAACCGGGCGTGGCTGACCTTCACCGCGTGGTGGGCCCTGTTTGTTGCGCTGGGCACCCTGTGGTGGATCGTCCCGCTCCTGCTGCTCGGCAAGGTCAGCCCACCGTTCCTCGACTACATCGAATCGGCCGGCGTCACGACGCAATGGGCGTCACTCGCGGAGATCCTGCGCGGCACGGACAGTTGGACGCCGTTCGTCTCACCCGAACGCATCGCAGGCGCGGTCCTCGTAACCCAACCGGCGGCCGTTGTCGCCACCGGACTGGTTGCCGCCGCCGGACTCGCCGGACTCTGCATGCGGTCGATGCCCGCCCGCGGACGCCTGACGCTCATCTTGTTTGTCGGCATCACCGGTTTGGCTGCGGGATACGTGGGCGAACTCAGCTCCCCGATCTCCGATCAAGTGCGCCTGTTCCTGGACTCCGCGGGCGCACCGCTGCGCAACGTCCACAAACTCGAACCACTCGTGCGTCTGCCGTTGGTTCTCGGCCTCGCGCATCTCCTGGCCAAAGTTCCCTTGCCGGGTTCGGTTCCGATGCCGCGGTGGCGACGCGCCTTCGCTCATCCCGAGCGCGAACCGATGGTGGCGCTGACGTCCCTAATCCTGGTTGCTCTCACCCTCTCGACCGCCTTGGCGTGGACCGGAAAACTCGCACCGCGCGGCGCGTACCCCGAGGTGCCGTCGTACTGGACCGAAGCCGCGCAGTGGCTCGAGGACAACACCGCACCCGGCTCCGAAGCCGAGCGCGCCCTTGTCATCCCGGGAGCACCGTTCGGCAGCCAGGTGTGGGGACTGACTCGAGACGAGCCGCTGCAAGCACTGGCCACCACACCGTGGGCCGTGCGCGACTCAGTCCCGCTGACGCCGCCCGGCGCCATCCGCGCCCTCGATTCGGTACAGCGCCTGATCGCCGACGGTCGCCCCTCCGACGGTCTCGCGCAGACTCTGCTCGGCCAGGGCATCCACTACCTCGTGATGCGCAACGACCTCGACGGTGACACCTCACGCTCAGCCCGCCCGCTCCTCGTTCACCAAGCCGTCGACGGTTCCCCCGGCATCACGAAGGTCGCCGAGTTCGGTGAGAACGTCCACCCCGAGCCCATCGACGGGCTGGTGGCCGACAGCGACCTGCGACCCGACTACTCACCGATCGAGATCTTCGCGGTCACGCCGCCTGACGGAAGCACTGCGCTCAGCGGCCCGTACTCGGTGGATCTCGATCAGGTTCCCGTGGTTCAGGGCGGACCGGAAGCCGTTCTCCGCCTTCATGAAAGTGGAACACTTCCCGGCACCGGTCCCGTCGTTTTTGCCGCCGACGCCGCGGCGGCCGGACTACCGGTCGATGCGCTCACCGTCACCGACACACCGCGTGACCGTGAAACCGATTTCGGACAGGTCGACAATCACAGTTCGGCTCTGCGGACACCGGACAGTGAGCGACGCACGTACAACCTGGTTCCCGACTACCCCGTCACCGATACGCCGCTGGTGCAAGGCCGTTGGAACGGCGCCGAGATCACAGTCTCCAGTAGCGCCTCCGACGCCACCCAGCTTGGCGGGACCTCGCCGTCGAGTAGCCCTGCCGCAACGGTTGACGGCGATCCGGGCACCGGATGGTTCAGCAACGGAATCGAGCGCGCGTTGGGGCAGTGGCTGCAGATCGACTTCGACACTCCCATCTCGAGCGGTCTACTGCACCTGACCACCAGTGCAGCTGCGATCGGCGCTCCGGTCAAGTGGCTCGAGATATCCACTCCCAACGGAACCAAGGCTGTCAAGGTCGACCGGCCGGGTGAACCCGTCGCGGTATCGATTCCGGGCGGCACCACACCTTGGGTGCGAGTAACAGCGACACACACCGAAAATGGCTCGGCGGGAACACAGTTCGGTATCAGCGAACTGTCGGTGGAGGACTTCTCCGACCGCAGTGCGCCCACATTCGTGCCCATCACGTTCGACACCGTGCTGCCAGCGGTTCCCAACGACGCGTCGGTGACGTCCTGGAATCTGACGCAGGAGTTCCCGGGCCGAGATTCCTGCGCCGACAGCGCCGATCGAGTGCGCTGCAGCAACGCCTTCATGGCGATCACCGAGGAGCCGAGTCGATTCCAGCGTACTCTGAGTGTCCCGGAAAATACTTCTGTCACAGCCGAACTGACGGTTCGGGCCCGACAGGGCAGCGAGCTGGACTCACTTCTCACCGTCCCCGGCCGCATCACCGCATCAGGCTCGAGCGACATCGGCGACACCCGTGGTTCAGCCTTTGCCGCCACCGACGGCGACGCTCGGACAACGTGGTCGGCGCCGCAGAGCACCACCGAGCCGGGTGGCCCGAAACCGACTCTCACGCTGACTCTTCCGGAACCGACACTGGTGACAGCACTGGATATCACCCCCAGCGTCGGAATCCTGCCGTCACCGCCCACCAGTGTTGCCGTCAACCTCGGGAACGGGCCTCAGGTTCGCGAGTTGCCGGAGGGCGACACGCGAGTGCCCCTATCCCCCTTTGTCACCGACACGATCGTCCTGAGCATCACCGATTGGGATCCCGTTCTCGATCAGAACGCGCTCGGCTTCGCTCAGGTACAGCCCACCGGGTTTGCGGAAGTCGGCGTGATCGGTGCGGACGGCACAGCCGTCGCCGATTCCGGTGTGCAGACCGACAACAGGCTCGATAACCGTCAGATCACGGTCCCGTGCGGTATCGGTCCCACGATCACCATTGCCGGGCAACAGTTCCCGACGTCGATCGAGACCACGGCGCATGAGCTCCGTACCGGCGCTCCCATCGTGGTGAGCGTGTGCGGCCCCACCGGAACGGCACTGTTACCAGCGGGTCAGCCGGAGGTCTCGGTCGAGCCGGGAGCGGCGTTCTCCGTCGACAACCTGGATCTCACGACAGTTGGCTCCGGTCCGCTCCCACTACAGAGCCAGAGCGCTCTCACCTCGACAGCATGGACAGAAAACCATCGCGAACTTGCCGTCACCGCGTCGACGTCCGATCAGTTGATCGTGAACCCCGAAAGCACCAGCATCGGCTGGATCGCTACCGCGCCCGACGGTTCCGAGCTGACTCCGGTAGTGGTGAACGGTTGGCAGCAAGGCTGGATAGTGCCCGCAGGCACGTCCGGAACGATCACCCTCGATTTCCCCAGCGACCGCTGGTACCGCCTGGGCATCTTCGGCGGCCTGATGCTGCTGATCCCCCTGTTCCTCGCTGCCCTGATTCCGGTGCGGCGTGTACCGAAGCCCACCGAGCCGCCGCGCCCGTGGCACAGCGTCGCAGCGGGGTGGCTGGGTGTGGCTGTGGCTGCCACCGTGATCGGCGGCGTCGTGGGAACCGGGATCTTCGTGGCGTGCTCACTCGTCGCGCTGGCGCTCGTGCGAGCAGTCGGCCCGGATCGCACAGCCCGAATTCTGGTCGGCACCGCCGGCGTGGCAGCAATTGCCGGAATCACGCTTCTTTCCACAGGACCATGGCGAGCACCCGGCGGATACGTGGGCGATTCGTTCCTGATTCAGTTCGTGATGTTGCTGGCGTTGGTGGTCACGGGGTTGGCGGCGTTGCCATTTGCGGGTTCACCGATGTGGCGACGGTTCTCCCAGCGCTTGACTGCCAAACGAGCAGGTTCCTCCACCAAGGCGTAGCTGGCCGACGCGACAGCCACACTCAGAACAAGCGTCAAGGCAAGTACGTAGAAGAAGCTGCCGGAGAACGGCGCGATGCCGAACACCGGGAACACCGCATTGAGCACCGCCAGATGCCAGATGAAGATTCCGTACGACCAGCGACCGATCGCCAAGGCAAACGGACTTGCCAGGAATCGGTGCTGCGCCTCGTCCCGCAGAACCAACGGTGCGATCAACGAAAAGCTGATGATTGCTCCGAGCGCGATCTTGACGGCGAACTGCCAAGGTTCGGGACGTACCAGACCTTCCGGGCCGGCGAGGTCGGTGCACGAGAGAACAAACGCCACCAACGCCACACCGGTCAGCAGAAGCCGGCGGTGCGCCAGACGGTGAACCCACGTCGAATCTCCGACGGCGAGTTCGGCCAACACCATGCCGACCCCGAACCACGGCAGGTATCCCGGCAACCAATTGTCGTGGTGGATGAAATCCGGCGCGGGAATCGGCAGGAACGCCCAACTGAGAGCAATCAGCGAGACAACGGTGAGAAGTGGGATCCGGAACCGGGCACTGCTCCCGCGCAGGCGTACCAGGAGAACCGCGAACAACGGCAGCAACAGATAGAACATCACCTCGACCGACAGGCTCCACATCTGAGTGAGCCCCTCGGTGAGGGTGAGCGGAACAAAGACCTGCACCAGGCCGAGGTTCGCCAGCCACACCTGATAACCACCGCCTGCACCTGGCAGGAACAGGAGAATCAGCGTCACTGCCACCCAGTACGCGGGAAGAATGCGCGTCGCTCGGGATATCCAGTACCGCACGGTGGCCTGTGGCCGACCGATTCCGCGGGCAGCGGCCGCATGCGGACGCCACAACAGAAACCCGGACAGCGCAAAGAACACTGCAACGGCCAGGTCGAGCCGCCCGAAAGCCCGACCGATCGCGCCCGACTGAGCCTCGCCCGTCTGGAACGCGACGTGGGTCACCAGAACCCCGAGCGCTGCCAAACCTCGCATACCGTCCAAGGCCGGAACGAAGCCACGGGCCTGCGGCGGGACGGCTGCGGAAGAATTCACGGGACTCATCATCACGGATAAGTGTGCACCGGGGTACGTTCGCCTTAAACCATCCGGACGCCCTGTAAAAAAATGCGAGGCCAAATCGCCACCTCATGCGACAAACCGGGCCGCTGGACTGTTAGTGTTCTGCCACACATGGGTTCTACTGTGACCCCATACGGCCAGCACAACTCATATTGTGCAGGTTGCACCACGTCTAAACTACTAACGGGTAGGAGTCCCAGCATGGCGGAACGCTCAGGGTCGAGCCGGATACTTCCTTGCATTCTGGTAGGTCTCGGCGCCTTCCTCTTGGCCATCGCTGTTCTCATTCCCACCTACATGGTCGGCAAGTTGGAGAAGACGCCGCTCGACCTCGAGGTCACCACGATCGCCACGGGCAACGGCAACGTCCTCAACTCTGCCGCGCTACTTGCCGGCAAAGCTCAGGTCGACAAGAACGTCCCGATCGTTGCTCAGCGCTACGTCACAACGCAGGAACCGTCCAACGCCGACGACATCACCGTCCAGGCCGGCCAGACTGTCATCCGCACCGACAAGCAGGGCGAGAGCGGCCTGCTGACGGCAACCGTCGACACCGTCACCCTGGACCGCGTCAGCTCGATGCCGACCAACGATCCGGTCGGAACGATCCAGACGTCAGCTGATCAGCCGGCGGAAGAAGTTTCCCGCGAGGGTCTGCAGTACAAGTTCCCGTTCAACACGGAGCAGCAGACCTACCCCTACTTCGATCTCAACGCTCGCGCGAACTACGACATCAACTTCGTCGAAGAGACCGAGATCAACGGCATGAAGGTCTACCACTTCAACCAGACCATCGAGCCCGTCGACCTGTCCAAGGTCGTCAACTCCCCCACGAACAAGCTCACCTTGCCTGCCGACACCTGGGGCGTTCCCGGCGGCACCACCCCCGTCACGATGACACGCTGGTACACCAACGTCCGTGACCTGTGGGTCGAGCCCAAGACCGGTGTTGTCATCAAGGGCCAGGAGCAGCTGCACCAGTACTACGGCCGCAACAAGAACTCCGTCGACGTCGACGTCCTCAACGTCACGCTGCCGTTCGACGAAGAGACCATCGAGTACCAGATCCAACAGGCGCAGGACGGCATGGACACGCTCAACCTTGTCGGCCGCACCGTTCCGATCGTCGCCGGCGTCCTCGGCGTGATCGCTCTGATCGCCGGCATCTTCCTCGGTGTGCGCGGCGGTAAGGGCGGAACCCCGGCGCCTGCACACGGCGGCGGTGGCCAGTCTCCGAGCGGAGCAGGTACCCCCGCTCCCGGCGAGCACGACTGGACCAACGACGACACCCAGGTGATCCCGCGCCCGGATCTGCGCAAGGAATAGCACGTCGCCAGTGAACCTGGCACAGGTTGTATGAAGCGAGCACCCCTTCCAGCTAGTCGGAAGGGGTGCTCGCTTCATACAGGGGTTGCTAGCTCGCGCTTGCCCGGTCCGCACTGCGCACTGCAGCAACAGAGACCGCCACAGCCGTCACCGACGCCACGACAACCGCTGTCCCGATCAACTGCCCCGGCGTCGTTGCCCACAGGAGCATCACGACGGCCTCGACGGCCAATCCGATCCAGGCCAGCACGGCGACTCTCGTGCGTTCCGACGCGATTGCGGACAGCAGGGCGCACTGCAGCACTGCAAGGACGGCACCGTGCAATGCAAAGGCCCACAGCATCGGTGCCACGGCAGCGTAGGCGTCGCCCACCAGGATCGGTACCAACGGACCGGCGAGGGCCGCGCCGAGCACCAGCACAGCCCCGATTCCCACCAACACAGCCAAAGCTGTGCGAACGGCCTGCGCCGATTGGGCTGGATTGGCCATCTTCGGGTACAGGACAACACCAACCGCTTGTGGCAGCCAGAACGCGGCTTTGGTCGCGACGGCGCCCAGTGCGTACACACCCGCGTCGTATTCGCTCAGAACCACGCGCACGACAAGCAGGTCCAGCGACGACAACGCAATCAGGGCGAGCTGAACCTGGGAGGCGGCGAGCACGGATACAACACCGATCCGCACTGTTTTGTTCTCGCTCACCGGCGCCGTGCGGTCCAGCACCCGGACAACCGCGACCAGAACCGCCGTTCCGGCCGCGCTCGCCACCAACGCCGCGGCCGCAGCTCCGCCCAGCGCCAGGACTGCCACTGCGGGAAGAACTTTCATCACACCCGCACCGGCCAGGACTGCGCTGAGCACGCCAAACCGGCCGTGCCCCTGCAACAATCCCTGCTCCGTCGCCAGCAGCACCAGCATCGGCGCCGTCACCAGAGCCGAGAACGCTGCGACTATTCCGGTGTCGAGTAGCCACGCCATCGCCGGGGTCAGCACCACCGCCAGAACAGCCACGATCGCTGCGCATCTGTACCCGAGCGATCGCAATGTGTCAGCGCTCTTGCCGCGCACAGCCTCTCGGGCGACCACTGTTTGCAGCGCCAACGCCGGCACGGCCAGCACCAACTGCGCGGCGAGAAGACTGGCGAATTCTCCGTAGCCCGCCGGACCCAACCAGCGACTTGCCAACCAGGCCAGCAGATACGACGCAACATTTGCCGTCATCGAACCGGCCAACACCATACTGACCCCGGCCGCAGCGGAACGATCAAGAGGTTGGCGGGCCATGCGACCAATGATGCACCACGTATCGTGCCCGTCATGACAGTGCGGCCGAAACACCACAGCGTCGTGGCCGCGGTGTACAGCCTGGCGTTGACATTGTTGATCCTCGGACCACTGCTCGGTCCCGGTTATCTACTGCTGCGCGACGCTGTCAGCACTCCCCGGTCGTACCTCACCGACTCCGCCCTCGGACTCACCGACGCCGCCGCCCGGGCCGTGCCGCAGGATGCGCTGATCGCGGCAGTGAGCACGGTTGTCGACGGTGGGTTGGTGGTGAAGGCGCTGCTCCTCGCCGCACTGTGGCTGGCGGGGTTGGGCGCTGCCCGCTTGGTCCGAGCCCTGCTGCCGACAGCCGGGCTCGGGCCGCAGTTGGTGGCGTCAACGGTCATGCTGTGGAACCCGTACGTGGCCGAGCGTCTGCTGCAAGGACATTGGAGCCTGTTGGCCGGGTACGGCGCTTTGCCGTGGATCGTGATCGCGGGCATCGGGGTTCGACGCGCTCAGCCCGGCGCCTGGTGGGCATTGGCCGCATCGCTGGCATTCGCGGGCCTGACACCTACCGGCGCGCTCCTGGGGTTGACCATCGCGTTGGTGGCCGTAGCCTCCCCAGGCGGGCGAACGTCGGTTCTACGACGCGTCAGCGGCGTCTTCGCGCTCTTCCTGATCACTGCCTCGCCGTGGCTCGCGGCAACACTTCTGTCGAGCGGCGCCTCCGACGGTTCCGATCCCGCCGGTGTGGCAGCCTTTGCCGCCCGCGCGGAACCGGGCCTCGGAACGCTCGGCAGCCTCGCCGGGCTGGGCGGTGTCTGGAACTCCGCTGCCGTCCCGGACTCTCGCACAACACTCTTCGCGGCGGCAGGGACGCTACTACTCCTGATCGTGGTGCTCAGCGGCATTCCCGCGCTGTGGCGACGGCGTCGCAATCCTGTGATCACCGCCCTGGCAGGGCTGGCACTCGTCGCGGTCCTGGCCCCGGCACTCGGCGCGACACCGTGGGGCCTGGGTGTTGGTCGCTGGTCGGTCGAATACTTCTCCGGCGCAGGCCTGCTCCGCGATTCCCAGAAATGGGTGGCGCTGGCGGCGCCGTTCTACGCACTGTCCGCGGCAGCGGGCGTGATGTGGGCACAGCGACGCTTCACGCTTCCGCGCCCTACGTGGTCGATCGCCGCTGTTGTCGTGACGGTCATGGCTCTGCCCGACCTCGCGTGGGGCGTCGGCGGGGCTCTGAAACCGGTGCAGTATCCGCAGTCCTGGACCGTTGTCGCCGAGCAGTTGCGAGGCGAAACCGGTGATGTGGCAGTGCTTCCCACCGGAATGTTTCGAGCCTTCTCCTACACCGGTGACGCTCCGGTTCTCGATCCGGCTCCGCGATTTCTCCCGCTCGATGTACTGCAGACCGGCGAACTGATCGTGGCCGGTGGCTCTGTCGGCGGCGAGGGAACACGCGCCGCCCAGGTCGAGGAACTCCTCCTCACGGGCGGAAGCAACACCGAACTCGCGTCCCTTGGCGTCGGCTGGGTGCTGGTGGAACTCGACACTCCTGGCCGATCCGACGACGCGGCGCTGCGCAACCTCGAGAGAGTGTTCGCAGACAACTATCTCGAGCTATACCGGGTGCCCGGAGATGTTGCACTGCACCAGGCTTCGGCATCTGCCCGGATCATCGTCGCGCTCGCCCACATCGCCTGGGTGATGACGGGCGTTGCGGCTCTACTCGTGCTCGGACTGAACCAGAACCGGATTCGACTCGCGCGACGTGACAAGACCTGAAACACGCTGTCCGACCGTCGTCGCCGACAAAACCTCGAAAACACCGGTTCCCGTTTGTTCCCACGAGAATTCGCTCGACCACACCCGAGCTTTCTCACCGAGCACCGTCCGCAGTTCGTGATCCTGCAACAGGGTGCCTGCAGCCTGCGTCAATTCCGCCACATCGCCGTCGCCGACACTTTCGCCGCCTACCAGAAGACCCGTCACGCCGTCGACGATGGAATCGGTCAACCCCTTGGAACTGCGGTAACCAACAGTCGGAACTCCGTGTTGCGCGGCCTCGATGACGGCGAGGCCCCACCCTTCCTTGCGGGACGGCATGAGGTGAATCCAGGACTGCGCCAACAGTTCGTGTTTGCGGGACTCGTCGACGTGCCCGTGGAATGTCACCGCGTCGCCGATCCCGAGTTCGGCAGCGCGATCACGCAGGTTCTGCTCCCACCAACCGCCGCCGATGACGTCGAGGTGAAGTTCGGGCTGCGTCGGGCGAAGTGTGGCAACCGCTTCGAGCGCGTCTTCGATCTGCTTGTGCGGCACCAACCGCGAGAGCACCGACATGGTAGGCCGGATCGCCCGGGTGATCGAACCACCCGCGTCGACGCCCATCGGAAGACGATCAGCTCCGTTGCGCACCACGGCAATTCGATCGCGGTCGACGCCCAGATCCACCAGTTCCTCTGCCGAGGGTAGTGACACCGTCAAGTACTGGTTGTCGCTGTGACGCTTCGGCGACAGGCGCGATTCCACCCACCACCCGATCCGTCCGACGAGTGTGCCTGCCACCGGCCACTGTTCGCGGTGGCAATGGTGCACGAGCAGCGTGACCGGCGCACCGGCCACCATCTTCGAGAAGAAGGGAATCCCGTTCTGCGTGTCGACCACGGCGTCGGGGTGAAGGCCTTTCAGGGAACCGAACCCGAGGCGTCCGGCCGCAATCGCGGCCAGTGCCCGCGGGTACACGCTGAAACGTCCGCCGGAACGACTGATGGTGATGCCGTCTCGATACTCGGTGGCGGGCGCACCCGGGTACGACGCCGTCCGCAGAGTCACCTTGATGCCGCGCGCCGCCAACTGGGTTCCGACCTGCTCGAGGTACCGCTCACTTCCGCCGCCCTGCGGATGCCCGGTGTCACGCCAACAGAGCAACAGAACCTCGTGCACGTGCGTTACTCCCTAGAGCTCGTCGGTGACCGGCGCGGATGCGAGTGGTCCTGCGGGGGATGCCCACCCTGACCGGTCGGTAACCCTGCGGAACACCCTAACTGTTTCCGCGTCCGTATTGCCGCGCTCCTCACAGTGAAATTGACGGTGTTCATGGAGCAGAAGTCGCAGTCGCTAAAGTTGATTCTCGTGACCAAGCCCGCAGTGACCCGCATTTTCGGCCGACGGGCAACCCTCAAACGATCCGTCGGCTTGCTCAGCGACTTCCGCCACGAGCAGACCGCGCCTGACATCTTCTACGGCGCGCTCGCTCGCGATTCCGTCGAATTGATCTCCGACCTGCATGAAGGTCACACCGGTCACACGCTCGACGGCCTCACCGTCCTCGACGTCGGCGGCGGACCGGGCTACTTCGCGGAAGTGTTCCAAGCTGCCGGTGCCCGCTACATCCCGGTCGAACCCGATCCGTCGGAGATGCATGCCGCGGGCCTGACCGTCGGCGGCGCGGTGCGCGGATCAGGCCTGGCGTTGCCCTTTCGGGATTCGTCGGTCGATATCTGCTTCTCCTCGAACGTGGCGGAACACGTCAGCGAGCCGTGGCTCATGGCGGAGGAAATGCTGCGCGTCACCAAACCCGGCGGACTGATGGTCCTCTCGTACACCCTGTGGTGGGGTCCGTTCGGAGGGCACGAGACCGGTCCGTGGCACGCTTTCGGTGGTGAATACGCAGCCAAGCGGTACCGCCGCACAACCGGCCGCGAACCGAAGAACAGGTACGGAGAGTCCCTGTTCAAAGTGGGTGCCACCGACGGTTTGCGCTGGGCCCGCGGAACAGACCAAGGTGAACTACTCGCCGCGATCCCCCGATATCACCCGTCTTGGGCGTGGTGGATGGTTCGTGTTCCCGGCCTTCGCGAATTCCTCGTGAGCAACCTCGTTGTGGTCCTCGAGAAGCGTTGACATGATTCGCCTCGCCCTCGACATCGGCGGCACCAAGATGGCTGCCGGTTTGGCTTCCGAGGACGGGTGCGTTCCCGAATTCCGCACGGTTCCCACACCGAAAACGGATACGTGGGCAGCCTGCGCGGCATTACTTCAGAGCGTTGCCGACGGACGCGCGGTTGACGCCGTCGGAATCGCCTGCGCCGGCCCGGTCGATACCGTCGGCGGTGTTGTGGCACCCATCAACATCTCCGAGTGGGCTGGCGGCTTCCCCCTGCAGGACGCGGTACGCAGGGTTTTCCCGGGCGCTCGAACCGCTCTGGCCATGGACGGGGCTGCCGCCGCACTGGCCGAACATCACCACGGCGCCGGACGCGGAACCCTGGACCTGTTGAGTCTGGTCGTCTCCACCGGCGTCGGCGGCGGAGTTGTCCTTGGCGGTCGCATCGCACCTGGTCGTACGGGAAATGCCGGCCACATCGGGCACCTTGTTGTCCCTGGAGCCGACGAACCCTGCTCGTGCGGTGGCGTCGGCTGCCTCGAGACGGTCGCGAGTGGTCCGGCAGCAGTTCGTTGGGCTCGCAGTCAGGGGTGGACCGGCACCACGGGCCTCGAGCTTGCCGACGACGCCCACCGCGGCGACGCCCTCGCCCGGGCAGCGCTTCACCGTGCCGGAACCGCGCTGGGTGTTGCCATCGCGTCGGCTGTGGCACTTCTGGATGTAAATCTTGCGGTGGTGGGCGGCGGATTTTCCCAGTCCGGCTCAGCCCTGTGGGAACCTCTCCGCGAATCGGCTGCCCGACATGCCCGTTTGTCGTTCATCAAGGACCTACGAATCGTCTCCGCCGAGTTGGGTGAGCGTGGAACTCTGACCGGCGCGGGGCTCCTGTCGCTCGTCGCCGCCATCTGACACGCGTTCTTCTCCGAGAAATCCGCAGGGAGTCCCACTAAACGGGTGCCACCTGTTCCCAATTTCTGTAACGTGTTTTAGTGTTCTGACTCACACCGTTACGGGCATTGCGCGTGACACAAGCGGGAAGGAGGTGACCGTGAGCCCCGATGTTTCCTCGACAGAAGCCGAGCATCACGCACAGGTCGCCCGACCAAGTGATTCCCTCCGCGACACCGAAGACCTCCGCGAACGCCTGGAACGCTGGATGGCCGGGAAGGTGCCGGCCGGATCCACCGTGACCGTCGCCGATGTCACCCTGCCCGCAGCCAACGGCATGTCCAGCGAAACCATCCTCTTCGACGCGACCTGGGACGGCGATCATCATCCGCTGGTCGCCCGTGTCGCCCCGGCAGAGACCACCATGCCGGTGTTTCCGACCTACGACCTCGAATCCCAGTTCCGCACCATGGCGCAGGTGCACGAGCACTCCGCGGTGCCCGTACCGACGGTGTACTGGTCCGAATCCGACCCGGATGCGTTGGGTGCGCCGTTCTTCGTCATGGAGCGCATCTCCGGTGACGTGCCTCCCGACGTCATGCCGTACAACTTCGGATCGTGGGTCACCGAAGCGTCCCCGGCGCAGCGAAAGACTCTCCAGCAGAACTCGGTCGACGTCCTGGCGCAATTGCACGCCATCGACAATCCGATCGAGCGCTTCGATTTCCTCCAACTGCCTGGTTCGGGACCGACTGCGCGAGAGGCATTCTCGGCGCACATCGCCGAGCAGCGCGCATACTACGAGTGGGTCGTCAAGGATGGCGTCCGATCGCCACTCATCGAGCGGGCACTCGACTGGGTCGAAGCACACAATCCCGCCGACGATTCACCGGCCGTGCTCTGTTGGGGCGACTCACGCATCGGCAACGTCATGTACCAGGACTTTGCACCAGTTGCCGTACTCGACTGGGAAATGGCAACTCTCGGCCCGCGTGAGATGGACCTGGGCTGGATGGCCTTCCTGCACAGGTTCTTCGAGGACATTGCCGGGTTGGCAAACCTGCCCGGTCTTCCCGACTTCCTGCGACTGCCGGACATCGCGGCAACTTACGCCGACATCACCGGTCACACACCACACGATCTGGAGTTCTACGTTACGTACGCAGCGCTGCGCCAGGCCGTCATCATGTGGCGAATTCAGGCCCGTGCCATAGCTTTCGGTCAAGCCGAGCAACCCGCAGACCCCGACGACATGATCATGCACCGCGCATCGCTCACCGCGATGCTCGACGGCACTTACTGGGAGAGGTTGAACTGACCATGTTGTCGCCGATGGACGATTACCCCATTCACCAGATCGCGGAACCGGTCCGCCACGTCGCCACCTCGGACCGAAACTTCTACGACCGCTACTACTTCAACTGCTACCCCACCGGCAACAACGACACCTTCCTCATCGTCGGTCTGGGCCAGTACCCCAATCTCGGTGTCATGGACGGTTTTGCCGTCCTACGCCACGGGGATTACCACATCGTGGCCCGCATGTCGAAAGCCCTGGGCGCCGATCGCACCGACACCACGGTCGGACCACTGCGCATCGAAGTGCTGGAGGGCCTGCAGAAACTTCGTGTCGTCCTCGAACCCAGCAGCGAATACGATCTCTCCTTCGACATCACCTTCGACGCCACCATCCCGGCAGCGCTCGAGCCCAAGCACTTTCGACGCCAACTCGAACGCGTCACCTTCGACACGTCCCGTTTCCTGCAGACCGGAACGTGGACCGGCAACCTCACCGTCGACGGGGAAAAAATCTCGATCGACCCCGATACCTGGCGCGGAAATCGTGACCGCTCCTGGGGCGTACGGCCGGTCGGTGAAGCCGAGCCACCCGGCCGACGCGCCGTCGACGGTATCCAGAACTTCTTCTGGATCTACTCCGTCATGCAGTTCGACGAGTTCACCATCTCGGTCATCATGCAGGAAGACGAGCAAGGCCGTCGCATCGTCGAGGAAGCGATGCGAATCTGGCCGGAAGAAGGACGCGATCCGGAATGGCTCGGCCGGCCGGAGCACGACCTGATCTTCTGCCCCGCCACCCGCGACGTCACCGGAGCTACCCTCACCTTCCACCGGCCCAGCGGTGAGGTTCTGACCGTCGACTGTGAACTGTTGCTGGCCAACCACATCGGCATCGGCACCGGGTACGGCCTCGAACAGGACTGGCGCCACGGCATGTGGCAAGGCGAACTGGTTGTCCAAGGCCTGCGACACAAGGTCCACGAATTCGAACCCATGCAGCGCATGTTCTCCCCCGTGGACAATCTCAGCAAATTCCATCTCACCGAGGGTGATCAGACCTTCGACGGCACCGGCCTTTTCGAAGTCGCTGCCATCGGACCCCACGAGCGTTACGGCTTCACCAGTTTCATCGATATGGCACCAGAGCGCGAGACCGACAACACCGAGGAAAGATTGTGATGACGAACTACGACAAGCTCTACATCGGCGGCGAGTGGGTAGCCCCCGCCACCGACCAGGTACTCGAGGTGTTCTCACCGGCAACGGAGGAGCGCGTCGGAAGCTGTCCCGTCGCCGCTCCGGCAGACATCGACGCCGCAGTCTCCGCTGCGCGCAACGCTTTCGACAACGGACCATGGGCCAAGACGACCCCTGCCGAGCGCGGTGCGATCCTCGCGAAGGCCGCCAAGCTCCTCGAAGAGCGCAGCGCAGATCTCAACCAGCTCATCTCCAACGAGATGGGCCAGCCGCCCGCCATGGTCGGCATGATGCAGCAGACCCCGTCGATGGCGACGCTCGGTTTCTACTCCGAACTTGCCGACAAGTTCGCGTGGGAAGAGAAGCGCACCGGCGTCTTCGGGCAGACCAAGGTCACCCGCGAGCCCGTCGGCGTTGTCGCTGCCGTTCTCGCGTGGAATGTTCCGCTGTTCCTCGCGATCAACAAGCTGGCCCCCGCGCTGCTCGCCGGCTGCACCGTCCTGCTCAAGCCGGCCCCCGAGTCACCGCTCTCGGTCCACGTGATCGCGGAAATCTTTGCTGAGGCAGGCGTTCCCGCCGGCGTCATCTCCGTGCTTCCCGGCGGCGCCGAGACCGGCGAATACCTGGTCTCGCATCCTGACATCGACAAGATCACCTTCACCGGCTCGAGTGCGGTCGGGCGCAAGATCGGCGCCATCGCCGCCCAGAACCTCAAGCGCTGCTCCCTCGAACTCGGTGGCAAGTCCGCCGCCATCATCCTCGAGGACGCCGATCTCGCTGCCGGAATGCCGATGCTTGTCATGTCGGGCCTGATGAACACCGGTCAGGCGTGCGTCGCGCAGACCCGAATCCTCGCTCCCCGTTCGCGTTACGACGAGGTCATCGAGGGCCTCAAGACCGCGGCTGGTTACATGACCGTCGGCGATCCGTCCGATCCGGCCGCGCAGCTCGGCCCGCTGATCTCCGAGAAGCAGCGCGAGCGCGTCGAGGGCTACATCGCCAAGGGCAAGGAAGAGGGCGCTCGACTGGTCCTCGGCGGCGGTCGTCCCGCCGGACTCGACAAGGGCTGGTACGTCGAGCCGACCATCTTCGCCGACGTCGACAACTCCATGACCATCGCCCGCGAAGAGATCTTCGGACCCGTGCTGTCGGTGATTCCGTACGACTCCGAGGACGAGGCCGTCAAGATCGCCAACGATTCCGACTACGGCCTCGCCGGATCCGTCTGGACCACCGACATCGATCACGGCCTCGAAATCGCGGCGCAGATCCGCACGGGCACCTACGCGATCAACTGGTACGCCTTCGACGCCGGTTCACCGTTCGGCGGTTACAAGAACTCCGGAATCGGCCGCGAGAACGGACCTGAGGGCCTCGAAGCCTTCTGCGAAACCAAGTCCGTGCTCATGCCGCCCGGATACACGAGCTGAGTTAGCACCCGTTGCACACAGTGAGCACCCCTTCCAGCACGACGGAAGGGGTGCTCACTTCATAGAAGCTGTGCTCACTCCCCAGACATAACCGTCCGAGCGGGCTTAGCCTTAGCTCCGTGACCACCGAAACGGAAGCATCGGCTGACGAGAGCACCACCACCGTTGTCCTGGCCTTTGCCGCAAACGCGCTGATCGCCGGAGCAAAAACAGCGGCCGCGATCGTCACCGGATCGGCGTCGATGGTTGCCGAAGCCACCCACTCGTGGGCCGACACCGGCAACGAGATCCTGCTCCTCATCGCAAACCGACGATCCAAGCGCGTTCCCGATCGCGATCAACCCCTCGGCTACGGCCGCGAAGCCTACATCTGGTCGATGTTCGCGGCCCTCGGACTCTTTGCGCTTGGTGCCGGAGTGTCGATCACCCACGGAGTCCAGGAACTGTTCCATTCGGAACCGGCCACCGATTTCGGAGTTGCCTACGCAGTCCTCGGCGTCTCCTTCATCCTCGAAGGCATCTCGTTCCGCCAGGCCTACAAACAATTGCGGGCAGAAGCTTCGGCCGTCAACAGCGATGTTCTCACGCAAGCTCTCAATACTTCCGACCCCACTACCCGGGCTGTGTTCGCCGAAGATGCTGCGGCACTAATCGGTTTGATCATCGCGTTCGCTGGCGTCCTGCTGCACCAGATCACTGGTTCACCGATCCCCGACGCCCTCGGATCCATCTGCGTGGGCATCCTGCTCGGCGTCATCGCGATTATCCTGATCGACCGCAACCGACGTTTTCTGGTCGGTGAGGAAGCGTCACCGACCCTGCGCGCCGCCGGCATCGAGGCACTGACACAGCTTCCCGACGTCAACCGAATCACGTTCCTGCGCATGGAATACCTGGGACCACGGCAGGTGTACCTGGTTGCCAGCATCGATGTCGTCGGGGACTACGCCGAATCTCGAGTAGCCCACACACTGCGCGACCTCGAGCGCACACTCGAGCAGAGCCCACGCGTCGTACGGGCGATTCTGACGCTCTCGACACCAGAAGAACCGTCGATCACGGTCTGAGCGATACGCTCCCTTGATGCGCGCACTGGTCGTTGTACTGATGGTCCTCGGATTTGTCGTCGGGGGAATTCCCTTGTTGGGCGTCCTGATCGACGTAATGACCAGTTCGGACCAGGACATCGTGTACCAGGGAGGGTACGCACCGCTAACAAATGTGCAGATGAGCCGGGATTACGAATCGTCGCTGAACCTCTACTTCGATTCTCAATCGAATGCGTCGAGGAATTGGTTCCTGCTTGCCAGTTTCCCATTCCTCGGAGCAGGTTTGGGCGCTCTGACGGCTGCGCTGATGGGGCGCCGCGGGTGGCACCTGACGCGAGCCTGAAAAGACGCCGGTGGCCGCCCCACCGTCGAAACGAGGGGCGGCCACCGTCAGAACAGAGTCAGATGTACATCGCAGGATCGATGTAGCTGTTCGGATCCACCAACTTCTCCTTGGCGGTCCGCGGCCGAGCCACTGCCGGAATACCCGTCGCAATGGAATCGGCTGGAACATCACGCGTCACAACAGCATTGGCGCCGATAGCACTACCTTCGCCGATGACAACCGGTCCCAGGATCTTGGCACCCGCACCCACGGTGACCCGATCGCCGAGCGTCGGATGGCGCTTGACCTGCTCGAGTGAACGGCCGCCGAGCGTGACACCGTGATAAAGCATGACGTCGTTGCCGATTTCAGCCGTCTCACCGATTACGACGCCCATGCCGTGGTCGATGAAAAACCGTCGACCGATAGTCGCGCCGGGATGGATCTCGATGCCCGTGGCAAAACGTGTCAGCTGCGACAACACCCGGGCCGGACCGCGCAGAGCGGGCACAGCCCACAGCTTGTGTGCGATCCGATGCGACCAGATGGCATGCAGCCCTGAGTAAACGAGGGCATTCTCCACATTGCTGCGCGCGGCAGGATCCTGACCGCGCGCAGCCTGTAGGTCCTCGCGAATGACGCCGAGGATACTCACGTATCTCAGTCCCGGATGTGTTCGAACAGTGGGGTGGAGATGTAACGCTCACCGAAGTCGCAAACAACCGCCACGATCAGCTTGCCCGCATTCTCGGGGCGCTTTGCCAACTCGAGGGCGGCCCACACGATGGCGCCGGACGAGATGCCACCCAGGATGCCTTCCTGAGTTCCGAGAGCGCGAGCGACCTCGATGGAATCGGGGAACGAGACGTCGATGATCTCGTCGTAGATTTCACGATCGAGGATCTCGGGTACGAAGTTCGCACCGATTCCCTGGATCTTGTGGGGGCCGGGCTGGCCACCGTTGAGGATCGGCGAATCGACGGGCTCAACGCCGACGATCTTGACCTCGGGCTTGTACTTCTTGAGAGTGCGTCCGACGCCGGTGATGGTGCCGCCGGTGCCGATACCGGAAACGAAGATGTCGACGGCGCCGTCAGTGTCGGCCCAGACCTCTTCACCGGTCGTCACCTCGTGGATGGCCGGGTTGGCGGGGTTTGCGAACTGGCTGGCCGAGACAGCGTTTTCAGTCTGCTCGACAATTTCCTTGGCCTTGGCGACTGCGCCGGCCATGCCCTCGGAGCCCGGGGTCAGCACGATCTCGGCGCCGTACGCACGCAGCATGACGCGACGCTCGGTGGACATCGTCTCCGGCATGGTCAGGATGACCTTGTAGCCACGAGCAGCGCCGACCATGGCAAGTGCGATACCGGTGTTACCACTGGTGCCCTCGACGATGGTTCCGCCGGGCTTGAGTGCTCCGGACTTCTCGGCAGCGTCGATGATCGCAACACCGATCCGGTCCTTGACGCTGTTGGCCGGATTGTAGAACTCGAGCTTCACTACAACCTGTGCGTCCAGACCCTCGGTCAGGCGGTTGAGTCGCACCAGCGGGGTGCGCCCGACCAATTCGGTGACGTTGTTGTAAATACCGGTCATTTCCGTACCTCCATGTGGCCGCAGTGTCGACCGGGTCGTTTCGTTAATGACGTTATTGCATCATTCGGTGTGTCCTATAGCTCAACCGGGCCGGTAAAAACCCGAGAACTACCAAAATAATCTCCTCGAATGCCGAATGCCGCATCTGTTCGATCAGATGCGGCATTCGGGTTACGCAGAACAGAATCGCGAGGGACTCAGCCCAGGCGCTGCTTCAGAGCTTCGAACTCGTCACGGATACCGGTGGGCAGCTTCTCGCCGACGAAGTCGAACCACTCCTCGATCAGCGGGATCTCGGCCTTCCACTCGTCGATGTTCACGGCGAGGGCCTCGGTGATGTCGGCGTCCGACACGTCCAAGCCGTCGATGTCGAGTGCCGATCCCGTGGGAACGACGCCGATCGGGGTGTCGATACCGGCAGCCTTGTGCTCGATACGCTCGACGATCCACTTCAGGACGCGAGAGTTCTCGCCGAAGCCTGGCCACAGGAAGCGTCCGTCGTCGCCGCGGCGGAACCAGTTCACGTAGAAGACCTTGGGCAGCTTGGACTCGTCGGCAGACTTGCCGAGGTCGATCCAGTGCTGGAAGTAGTCGCCCACGTTGTAGCCGAGGAACGGAAGCATTGCCATCGGGTCGCGGCGAACCGTACCGACCTGGCCTTCGGCTGCTGCGGTCTGCTCGGAGCCGACCGTGGCGCCCATGAAGACGCCGTGCTGCCAGTCGCGGGCCTCGGTGACCAGCGGAACCGTCGTCTTACGACGTCCACCGAACAGGATTGCCGAGATCGGCACGCCCTTCGGGTCGTCCCACTCGGGAGCCATGATCGGGCACTGCGACATCGGGGTGCAGTAACGCGAGTTGGGGTGAGCGGCCTGCGTACCGGATTCAGGCGTCCACTCGTTGCCCTTCCAGTCGATCAGGTGCTGCGGGTCGCCTTCGAGGCCTTCCCACCAGACGTCGCCGTCGTCGGTCAGTGCAACGTTGGTGAACACCGTGTTGCCCTGGTCGATGGTGCGCATCGCGTTGGGGTTCGAGGACCAGTTGGTGCCCGGTGCCACGCCGAAGAAACCGAATTCGGGATTGACGGCGTACAGCTGTCCGTCGTCACCGAAACGCATCCACGCGATGTCGTCACCGAGAGTCTCGGCACGCCATCCGGGGATGGTCGGCTGGATCATCGCGAGGTTGGTCTTGCCACAGGCGGACGGGAATGCCGCCGCGATGTAGTAGGCCTTGTCCTCGGGGGAGATCAGCTTGAGGATGAGCATGTGCTCGGCCAGCCAGCCCTCGTCGTGCGCCATTGCCGAAGCGATACGCAGCGAGTAGCACTTCTTGCCGAGGAGAGCGTTTCCGCCGTATCCGGAACCGAAGCTCCAGATCTCACGATCCTCGGGGAAGTGAGTGATGTACTTGGTGTCGTTGCACGGCCACGCGACATCGGCTTCGCCATCGGCGAGCGGAGCGCCCAACGAGTGCAGCGCCTTGACGAAGAATCCGTCGGTGCCGAGCTTGTCGAGAACCTTGCTGCCCATGCGGGTCATGACGCGCATGGAGACGACGACGTACTCGGAGTCCGTGAGCTCGACACCCAACTTCGGATCCTCGGCGTCGAGGGGACCCATGCAGAACGGCACGACGTACATGGTGCGTCCGCGCATGGAACCGCGGTACAGGTCACCCATGAGGGTGCGCATCTCCGACGGGTCCATCCAGTTGTTGGTGGGGCCTGCGTCGATTTCTTCCTTCGAGCAGATGTAGGTGCGCGATTCGACGCGAGCCACATCGGAAGGATCGGAATTACCGAGGAACGAGTTCGGCTTCTTCTCGTCGTTGAGGCGCGTGAACGTGCCTGCCTCGACCAGCTTGTCGGTCAGCCGGTCCCACTCTTCGTCCGAGCCGTCCGCAAAGACGACGCGAGCGGGCTGGGTGAGTTCGGCAACCTCTTGCACCCATGCAAGCAGTTCCTTGTGCTGCGTGGGGGGCGTGCCGTCAGTTCCGTTGAGACCGGGAATGGTCGCTGAGGTCATCAAACTCTCCTGGGGTGAGCCGGAACCGGGTTCTCGTGACACCGGATGCAAACTGCAGCTCCCCGATACCAGTTGATCCCGGTGTCCCCCTCTCGACGGGGTCCAGCCGCGTCATCCACTCACGTGGATTTCACGGACGCCGGGTGTCCTATGTACTGAGGTTAACGCTGGCTGTTCACCTGCAGGTAATCGGGTGCGGTCAGAAATGTCACAGAAACGATTCAGATGGTGTATCCACAACGCGTACCCGGCTTCGAATAGAGGCAAACGGTCCCGGATCGCAAGGCGAACAGTCCTCTAGGTACGTCACTCAGTGCCTATTTTGCGTGTCACTCAGTGCCTATTTTCGGTGTCACACAGTGCCAGAATCGATGCGATCCCACACCAACGCACCGTGCGTGTCTCGGTGGCATTCCCACGCCGCGAAGTCTCCGTCCGACTCCACCATCGTCACGCGGTCGGCAGCGCCGTCACGATCGAAATCCGACACCACGACGATGGCAGCTGCATCGTTGTCCGGCGACACGACGCGACTGTCGACGATCCCGTCGCCATCGAGATCGAATGCGTCGAATGTCGTCGTCAGATCACCGACGTCGACAGTCCCCGTACCCGGTCCGAACGTTGCCGGGTCGATGCCCTCTGCCGGTAGATGATCTGCCGGCACGTCGAACCGTCCCATGTCGACGACGTCGGCGGTGATCAGAAATCCGTCCATTACTTCCCCCTGTGCTTGATCTTGCTGGTGTCTTCTCCCGGCAACCCCTACCGAGATGCATCAGTACTACCAGATTTCCGTCGACAGTCACCGACAAAAATCCGGGCCTGTGGACAACTCGTTCAGGCCCCGGCACCGTTCAGAATTGCCAGGTCACGTTCACAGGCGGCCAATTGTCCGGAACGTGCCTGTCCCAGTGCTCGGAGCTCGACATCGATCTCCGCAATTCGCGCTTGCGCCGACGCAACCAGCTCTCGGCTCTCCGCCAGGATCGCGCTGCCGAGATCCACTTCCGCGTCAAGGAGTCGGTTCAGCACGCGCTGCTCCCATTGCGCTCTGACGGTGGCCATCGTTTCCGCCAGCCACGCACGAGCGTGCGCCCGATCTGCCGCAACTCCTCTCGTGCGGCTCAACCACCACGCCGCAGTTGCGCCAAGCACCAGAGTTACCGGAATGCTCGCGATGTCCAGGGCCGGCACCATCTCCAGCGGAATGACCGCGATCCGCCCCAAACCGAGCCCCGCCGAGGCACCGACCAACACGGTGATGCGCTCTTCGTTACCACGCGGCCGTGTCGCGGGGTCGTCGGGAAAATGTGGGAGTGCGACGCTTACACCCGTTTCGCCGATTCCGACTGCTGTGGCGATCGCAGCGTCGAAAGCCACTGTGTTGCTCTCGACTTCGTGTTGCAGACGTGCCGGCAAACTGTCGAGTTCGCTTCGGGTGGACTCGTCGATCCACAGGCGCGCCGACGCCACTGTCGTTCGAGTGGTGTCCGCGATCTGCTGCGAAAGTTCGGCTCGCGCGCGCTGGAGCCTGGTCCTCATCTGAGCAAGTCGTTCACTACGTCGACCGTCACGGTCGGTGAGTAATTCGCTGCGCTCCGCACGCAGTTCGCCGCCGGGATCGCTCTCGCGCAGGTTTCGAACCTCGAGGTCGATCATCCGTCGGGTTTCCGCGATCACACCGCCGCCAGGCTGAGATACGGCGCGTCGACGAACTGCGTCGACGGCGTGGAACAACGGTGCGACACCGCCATGCTCGGACAGGACGATGATTGCCGCCCCACCGTAAACATCACTGTGATCTGCAAGAATGCGCTGATCGCGGTCGCGAACCGATTCCCAGTCCGGGTTCACATCCGTCTTGGTCATCACAACCACAAACGGCAAGCCTCCCACTCCGGACTCGTCGAGCAGTTCCAACTCTTCCCGCCCGATCACACTTGCCGCGTCGACCACCAGCAGCACGATGATGGCATCGCTTGCATGATCGACGCTCGTGTATCGGCCCGCCACGCTCAGGAGCATTTCGACCTCTTCGCGACCACATCGCGGCAGGCCGAGAACGAAAACACTTGCATTACTTGATGATTCATCAGCCCAAGCGACATCGACATCACCAGAGAGCCCAGCTGGGTTCCATCTCCGAACCACAGGATGGACCGCCGCCGGCAGCACGGAAGCTACATCGCTCACGCGCTCATCTCCGACCGCTCTCGCTCACCGCCGAGAAGCACCCACCGCCTGACGTACGCCCGGTGGACCAGCGATATCGCGTCGGCCCATGCGCGATGTTCACGTTGCGTCGGCCCGCCCCACCACTGAGCGCATCTGCGCGCTTCCTCGACCGTTGTCGGCGCAGGCGGTGCGCTTGCCACAAACCCACGCAGTTCCGGACGCACCAGCGCACCCGTCGCGGCAAAGATCAGACCGGAATCGGTCCGTAGATACTGTTCGATCTCATCTCGGGCACCGGCGACCTCCGCCGCCTCGGCGCCGGCAGCAACGCGCTCCAGTATCGATCGAATTCCGTCGACTCTGCGCCACCACCACATCTCGAGTAGCGGCGACAACTCACCGAAGAACGCCTCTCGACCTTGTCCGGTCAACGCGACCAGAGGAACGGTGACGGCGGAGAGCTCACCGGAAATCTCGGCTGCACGCGTGAGCGCATTCTCCCACCCGTCACCGATGTGGTCGGCTTTGTTCAGAACGGCAAGGCAGTGATCGGACGCGCGACCGACCGCGCGTCGATCTGCGTCTCGGAGTGCGTCGACCACGACGACCACAACGCAGTGACTACTCAGATCCGGATCTATCGCACCGGGCACGTCGAACGCCCTCGTCTCCGTCGGAATAACCGGCGCGCCTCCCACTCGATGGCTCGCGAAGACATCACTCTCGAGCAACGTGGTCACCGCGGACCGGCCGACTCCGCTACGACCGGCAACCAGTACCTGCAGCGGTGCTGTCAACGATCCGACTATCGAATGCACCGCCTCCGCGGCGTGCTGATCGATCGACATCAACCGGTAGGCAAGCCGTCGCAACTCGTCCATCGGCGGCGCGCAAGCGTCGTCGAGTGAGACTGCGGGCACAATTCGAGCCCACACCTTCACATTTTCCCCTGTGTTCATCCCCACCCCACGTTCCCCTTCGTGATGGGCAGATTCTGTCAGGTTTACGACGACACGGCTGTTCCCGGCAGGTCATCTCACGTTCAGCTGTCCGATTTCGCGGGCTGTTCTCCGGAATTTTCCCAGAAAGTCTCAACTCGAACTTCAGACCCGTCTGCGCTATACGGCAGTCATGCGTGACAATGGACGCGTGAACGAAGCCGATCAGCACGCACTGCCAACCCCGAACGCGGGCGAGACGGAAGACTCCAAGGGTTCCCGTCTCCATCCGCGCGTGACAAGTTTCCGTTCGCGCAGGGGTGCGCTGACCGACGCACAGCAGAAGTCCTGGGACCGCCAGTGGCCCCTTATCGGCGCCGATGTGTCCGACACTCCCCTCGACGCGACCGCCTGGTTCGGACGCGATGCCCCACTGATCATCGAGATCGGATCGGGCACCGGAACCGCGACCGCTGCGATGGCCAAAGCCGAACCGCACGTCAATCTCATTGCCATCGAGGTCTACCGCCCCGGGCTCGCGCAACTCCTCCAGCAGGTCGAACGCGAAGAGATCCCGAACGTCCGCGTCCTGCGCGGTGACGCGATGGACGTACTGGAAAACATGATTGCCCCGGAGTCGCTGACGGGTGTTCGGGTGTTCTTCCCGGATCCGTGGCCCAAGGCTCGCCATCACAAGCGTCGCCTGTTGCAGGCCCCGACGTTCTCGTTGATCGCCAATCGCCTCAAGCCAGGCGGAGTCCTCCACGTTGCCACCGACCACGCCGAATACGCGGAGTGGATCGAGGAAACCGGAAACGCCGAACCGCTCTTGAGCGCTCTCGACTGGGAATCACCGATGACCCACGAGCGCCCAGTCACGAAGTTCGAAGACAAGGCCCATAAGGTCGGAAGCGCAATTACCGAGCTTATATGGGGGAAGATCAGAGCATGAGCGTCAGCGAACAGTTATCCGACGACCTCGAGTCGTCAGGATCTCCCCTCGACCTCGGTCGTGACTCCCGCCACCCCAAGCGGGTTCTCCTGGTGTGGGACGCCCCCAACCTGGACATGGGCCTCGGCGCCATCCTCGGCGGCCGACCTACCGCTGCCTACCGGCCACGATTCGACGCACTCGGACGTTGGTTGCTGTCACGGACCGCTGAACTGTCCGCGCGTGAGTCCGGCAACCTCGAACCCGAAGCAACGGTCTTCACCAACATCGCCACGGGCAGCGCCGACGTTGTGCGCCCATGGGTCGAAGCGTTGCGTAACGTGGGTTTTGCGGTGTTCGCCAAGCCGAAGGTCGATGAGGACAGCGATGTCGATTCAGACATGCTCGAGCACATCGCTCTGCGGTACGGCGAGGGACTGGCCGGAATCATGGTCGCGTCCGCCGACGGTCAAGCATTCCGCGAACCGTTGGAAGACATCGCAGCGACCGGCATTCCGGTTCAGGTACTCGGATTCCGCGAGCACGCCAGCTGGGCTGTGTCGTCCGACATCCTGGACTTCGTCGATCTCGAGGACATTCCCGGTGTCTTCCGCGAGCCTCTGCCGCGGGTAAGCCTGGATACTTTGCCCGACGAGGGCGCCTGGTTGCAGCCGTTCCGACCGCTTTCCGCCCTGCTCATCGGGCGAAAAAGTGTTGCCGAGTAGGAGTTGATCAGTGTTCGCCAGCTGGGGAAGCATCGTCTATCGTGCCCGCTTCACCGTCATCGCTGTCATGGTGGCGGGACTCCTCGGGCTTGCCGCGTACGGCATGAGCCTGCAGGACCATCTCAGCCAGAGCGGCTGGGACGATCCGGGGTCACAATCGGTCGAGGCTGCAAAGCTCGCCGACGGCACGTTCGGACGTAGCACCGCCGGCGACGTTCTGGCGCTGTACACAGCGCCCGAAGGAAAAACCGTCGACGACCCGGAGTTCCAAGCGAAGGTCATCGACAGCCTGCAACGACTGGTCTCGGACCATCCGGATCAGATCATGAAGATCAACGGTTCGTACTTCAAGGTCGGTGACGGACTTTCCGTCGCCGCCTTGGCGGACCCGACGAAGCAACATGCCGTTGCCAGCGTGGCCATTGCCGGCGACAACGACACCGCGGTGTCCAACAACTTCCGCGATGTCGAGAGCGAGTTCTACATCGACGGTGTCAACGTGCAGTTGGCCGGTCTGCAGCCGGTCGCGAACTCGTTGAACGACACGATGGCCAACGACATCAAGCGCATGGAAATGCTCGCAATTCCTGCTGTCGGTGTGCTGCTCTTCTTCGTGTTCGGTGGCGTCGTCGCTGCTGCCCTGCCCCTGATCGTGGGCGGCCTGACCGTCATCGGTGCCAACGGCATCATCCGTCTGATCACCAATTTCACCGAGGTCAACGCGTTTGTCGCGCCCGTGGTGTCCTTGGTCGGGCTGGGTCTGGCCATCGACTACGGGCTGTTCATCGTCAGTCGTTTCCGTGAAGAAATCGCCGAAGGGCACGAGACGCCGACGGCGGTCCGCAGAACGGTCATGACCGCAGGCCGCACTGTCATGTTCTCGGCGACCATGGTTGCCGTCAGCCTCGGCGGCCTTCTGCTGTTCCCCCAGGGCTTCCTGAAATCCGTTGCGTACGGCGCAATCGCGGCCGTCATGCTTGCGGCCATTTCGTCCGTCACGATCCTGCCTGCCATCCTCGGAATCCTCGGCAAGCGGATCGATGCGTTGACGTTCAAGAGGCTTCGCCAGACCAAGACCAACGAGGAAATCGAAAACGGCTTCTGGGGCAACCTCACCAGGTTCGTGATGCGGCATCCGCTCAAGGTTGCCGTTCCGATCGTGGCCGCACTGCTCCTGATGATCATTCCGCTCACCGGCATCAAGTTCGGTGGCATCAACGAGACGTACCTGCCGCCCGACAGCCCCACGCGCGTAGCTCAAGCCGAGTTCGACGAGCTCTTCCCGGGTAACCGAACCGAACCTGTCCGTCTGGTCATCCAGGGCGCAGACAACACCGCGCTCGGCCAGATAGCGAAGACCGCCAACAACGCACCGGGCCTGGTCGAGAAGTTCACCCCCGAAGTGGCCACCAAGGACGGCGTCAACGTCCTCAAAGCCGGCCTGACCGAGCGCAACGAAGCTCGCCCCACCATCGACTACCTCCGCGCCGCGGACTGGCCGGAAGGCACGACGGTCCTTGTCGGCGGCACCCCCGCCATCGAGCAGGACAGCGTCGACGCTCTACTCGACCGTCTACCGCTGATGGTCGTCACGGTCATCTTGCTGACCACACTGCTCATGTTCCTGACCTTCGGATCGTTGGTCCTGCCGATCAAGGCAGCCCTGATGAGCGCTCTCGGACTGGGTTCGACGCTGGGCATCTTGACGTGGATCTTCATCGACGGCCACGGCAGCGAACTGCTCAACTTCACACCCGGCCCGATCATGTCGCCAGTTCTGGTGTTGATCATCGCGATCGTCTACGGGCTTTCCACCGACTACGAAGTCTTCCTACTCTCACGAATGGTGGAAGCGCGCGCGCAGGGTGCGAGCACCACCGAATCCATCCGCATCGGAACAGCGCACACCGGCCGCATCATCACCGCGGCGGCGTTGATCCTCATCGTGGTGACCGGCGCGTTCGGCCTGTCCGAACTGGTGATGATGAAGTACATCTCGTACGGCATGATCGCGGCCCTGGTCATCGACGCCACGCTCATCCGCATGTTCCTCGTGCCCGCCACGATGAAACTGCTCGGCGACGACTGCTGGTGGGCCCCGGCCTGGATGAAACGAATCCAGGAGAAGATCGGACTGGGCGAGCCGATCCTCGACAACGAACTTGCGCTCGTCGATGTCCCCCAGCTCACGCCCGTCGGCGCGATCGCCGGTCCCGGCCAGGCAAAAATCACCGAGTCAGCGCAGGCAAAAGCTGCGACGCCGTCGCGGGTACTCCCGCCCCCAGCAACGGTCGGGGGCAAGCGCGAACCCGATCCCCTCACCGAGCCCATCCCCCTCAGCGAGATGTCGGTCAAGGCGCCAACGCCCAGGACATACGCGCCCGGCGAGACACCCCGCCGCCGCAGTACCGACCGACCGGCCGGTGCGCCGCAGGACCTGATCGAAGCACCGGTCCCCAACCCGACGTACAAGGCGGCCAAGCCGGAACAAACGGCAACACCGACACCGGCTCCGACCGCCCGCCGCACCTCCCCCGCTACACCGGCTTCCACTGAACGACCGATCGAAAGCTGGTTGTCGGACCTGCGCACCCCGGGTGAGGCGCAACCTGCATCGAGGCCATTGCCGGCCGTCCGCACTTCGGCACCGACCAACGGTGCAGCAACAAACGGTGCAGCAACAAACGGTGCCGGCACCAATGGTGCTTCAACCAACGGGGCTGGAACCAATGGTGCTTCAACCAACGGGGCTGGAACCAACGGCGCAGCGACCAACGGCGCAGGCAGTAACGGAGCGGCCACCACCGGCGCGGCGTCTGAATCCACGCCCAACGGTCCGTCGTCCGGCAACGCAGTCAGCGGACGCCACCGCCCCGACGACGGTAATGCCGTGAGCGTCAGCGAGCTCATCGCGCGGCAGAAGCGGAGTTGATCTGGTCCGCCTTGCCGAAGGCGCGTGCATAGCGCGTCCCGACAAGCAGGAGCAGTAGCCCGACCACCAGGAACGCGACACCGCGAACCAGTCCGCTCAAGGTGGCGAGATCGAACAGGAAGAGTTTTGCCAGCGCTGCGCAGGTCAGCGTCAGGCCGGTTCCCAGCATCGTGTGTGCGTGCTCGCGATTGTTCAGTCCGAATACGAGTGCGGATGTGGCGGCCAGCATCCATACGACCGTTGCTGCACTGTGGCCGAACACAAACCCTGTTGTGCCGCCCCATATCTCGATGCCCGAAGCAACCAGTGCGCAGGTAGCGGCGTAGAGGATGCCCATTCCGCTGATGGCCCAGGCGACGGCGATGTTGTTCTCCGAGACCAATGCCAATCGACTCATGACCCACACGAATGCCACGAGCACTCCGATCGCCGTCAGGCTCGTGAGTGCCGT
Source organism: Rhodococcus sp. AD45-ID (assembly GCF_003023755.1). NCBI lineage: Bacteria > Bacillati > Actinomycetota > Actinomycetes > Mycobacteriales > Nocardiaceae > Rhodococcus > Rhodococcus sp. AD45-ID. The sequence continues at coordinate 1,873,312 of NZ_PYHL01000001.1, forward strand.
CAGCGCATCGAGATGGGCAGACGCGGCACGGGACGTCATCAACATGGACGGCGACGCGGATTCCAGGAATCCGATCAATCCGATTGCGGCAAAAACGGATCCGAGCGCACAGACGAAACGTGATCCGGTCGAACCTGCAATCACGATGAAGACGGTGGCGACGGCAAGCAGAACTGCAGCAGTCAACGACTGCGGCGACCCGGCAACACAGCACAGCAGCAGAGCCACTGCACCGGTACCGGCGATACCCATGCGCAGGTGAGTCGATAATGCCGTGCCGACTGCAGCACCGGACAGGAGCACCAGTGCCATGACGCCGTAGAGCAGGGAGGCCATCTGATCACCGAGGAGTACGTCGACTCCCAGCAGTGGGAGCGTTGCGACAATGAACGTCGCACTCGACCAGGCGCCCGCAACACCGTCACGCGACGGGGATCCCTTCCACTGCAAGGCAACTGCACCGCTCAGTCCGATCAGGGAGACAACAACAGCACTGAACGTCAATGCCGATGAATCAACCTGCATTCCATCGAAGAGGGACACTCCGATGATTGCTGCGATCAATACGATCACAACCGGCACTGTCCGGGCCATGCCAAGATATTTCCAGTCGCGACCGAGTTGAGCAGAGAACCCTGCCACTTGGAGAGCAACAAGAAAACCGATGAGCGACAACGTCAGTGCGCCGGCCAAGGCGGGGGCTGCCAATGCCGCGCCGAGCACGATCAGCAGCGCAAGAGGTTCGGAGTTCCACCTGACCGCCACCGAGACTCCGGCAGCAGCGATACCGAAGGCAATCACCATCGACAGCGGCGAGACGATCCAGCCGTACAGGACCGACGCTGCCATCACGTCGAGGTAGAGACCGGCAAATCCGGTGGCCGCCAGCGCGATTGCTCCCACCCTGCCGCCCGGGCGTCCGTACACCCGGAACCCTGCGAAGATCAGGGCACCGGACAGGGCTGCTCCGCCGATCACTCGAAGCGGTGGTCCGAAGAAACCGGCCTGGGCTGCCAGAACCAACAGCATGACAACACCGATCAAGGTGACTCCCACCCCGGCAATCGCGAGGAGTCGGCTGATCACGCCGTCACGTTGCCACCACGGCACACTGGGCTGCTTCGGTGGACTCGGTTGCATTGGCGGACTTGGCGGGCGCAGGTACTGCGGTTGCGGGGCAACGTGCTGCGAGGCCACGTGCTGCGGGGCCGGCTGTGGAACGTACGCGGGAACCTGAACGGGCGCCGCAGCCGGCGCTGCAGGCCGCATCGTGGTCAGCTGCGTCTGCAGAATCGACAGGTTCTGCCCCATGTGGCGCAACTGCCGTCCGATGCTTTCGCATTCGTCCGACAGAGCGGTCACCAGTCGCGGATCGACGGCAGGAGAACTTGGTGTGGTCATACACCGAGCTTGCTTCAGTCAATCCTCGATTGAATGAGTAGTACTACTCGACCGACATAGGGGCTTTCGGTGAGCACACCTTTCGATCTAGGACCCAAGGAACTTGCGAAAGGTGGTTCCGAAGGGATGCTTTGCAGTGACGCTACCGAAGCGCACCTTGCCGTGCACCACTACGTGAAGCGGGCCCATCTGAGGCCCGGACCGCACCTTGTTGGAAGCGCTGCCACCGATGGCTTCGACATCGTTCATGTCCACCGTGGCTTCTTCGGGGACGATCAGCGAGATCGAGCTTGCATAGTCGTTGATCGAGACATGCACGATCTGTGTTTGCATGACCGCACGCGTGAAATCTACGGTGACACTGGACATTCGAGTGTCGATCACAACGGCCGGCGGGACGATCCACGCGCCGTTGCGCGTCACTGTCGACATCCGTCCGCGGATGATCGCGGCATTGGCTGCGCCGTAGGCACCGGCCGCCGGAGGCCCACTCTGTCCGGCATAGGGCTGCGGCTGCGGATACTGAACCTGCTGATGAACCGGCGGCTGCTGGTAACCCGGGGCCGGATACTGATAACCGGACTGGCCGGCCGACGCGGGATACGCGGGAGGCTCGTAATCCGAGATCAAGGTGATACCCGGGAGATCGGCAAGTACGACGTTGAGTTCGCCCCTGGTCTTTGCAGCCAGCGCGGTGTCCATACGTTCGGTGAACTCACCGAGTGAGAGCATCCCCTGACCGACGGCTTTCTGCAGCAATTCGCCGACGTGCTCTCGTTCTGCATCCGATACGCGTAGATTCCTGGCCTCCATGGTTTCCAGGATAAGCGTTAATCGAGACTTTCCCGGATATCAGTCAAGACCCTGCTCGATTGCGTAACGCGTCAACTCGACGCGGTTGGCCAATTGAAGTTTGCGTAGCGTGGCTTGTACGTGGTTTTCGACGGTTCGGTGGCTCAGCGAGAGCCTGGTCGCAATCTGCTTGGCGCTGAGCCCTTTCGCGACCAGTCGCAGCACTTCGGTCTCCCGTTCGGTGAGTTTCGGGACCTCGGGTGCACGGTCGTCGGCAGGGGCGGTGGACATGCGTCGGTATTCACCGAGTACCAGTCCGGCAAGGCCAGGGGTGAAGACAGCTTGCCCGTCGTAGGTTGCGCGTACGGCTCCCAGGAGTTCGTCGACGGAAGCACTCTTTACCAGGTAACCGGACGCTCCCGCCTTGATCGCGTCCAGTACGTCGTCGCGTTCCGACGACGCCGACAGCACAAGGATCTTGCTGTGGGGCGAAACTTCGAGCACGGCTGCGGTTGCGTCTGCGCCATTTCCGTCGGGGAGGTGCATGTCCATGAGAACAACGTCCGGTGTCACTGCAGCGGCGCGGTTTCGGGCACGCTCGACGCCGTCTGCGGTGGCTGCGACGATGAATCCGGCTGCTTCGAGGTCGCGGGACACTCCGTCTCGCCACATCGGGTGATCGTCGACCACCATGACGGACACCCCTGCTACACCCTGCTGCTCAGTCACTTCCACTACTTTCCTTCGGCACCGTGATTTCCCATTCTGTGCCCTCCCCGGGTCCGGTGTGCAGACTCGCGGTACCGCCGAGCACCGCGACGCGTCCGAGAATAGACTTCGATACTCCCATGCGGCCTTCGGCTTCGGCTTCGGCCAACCGGCCGTCGGGGATACCGACTCCGTCGTCGCGGATGCTGACAATGACCTCGCCCGGTAGATCTTCGAGCAGTACGAAAACCTTGGCGCCCGAGCCGGCGTGGAGGGCTGCGTTGGACAGGGCGTTGTCGACGATGGCGGCCAGTTCGATGGCGCGGTCGCGGTCGAGGATGACAGGGTCGGCTGGTGTCGAGACGGATACCGTCGCACTCGCCCCAGTGGTGAGCAGTGGGCACAGGTCGACGCTCTGACCTCCCGTGTCGGCGGTTGCGCCTGAGCCCTGTTCGGAGATGAGCATGCGCAGTGCCACTTCCTGCTCTCCGGCCAGTTCTGCGAGTTCTGCGGCTTCACCGCCGAGCGCTGCGCCTCGTCTTCGGACCATCGCGAGAACTTGGAGTACTCCGTCGTGGACTTCACGGGCGAGTCTTTCGCGTTCTTCGGTGGCTGCGGCGAGGCGCACGGCTTGTTCGAGTTGGCGATGTGCGCGCCGTGCGGTGGTGGTGGCGAGGCCCAGCGCCAAGCCGACTGATACGAGGACCGGGGCTGTGGCGTCGCGCCAGAGATCAAGATTGATCTGGTCCCGAATGATCGCGCTGGCCGAGGAGATGACAACGCCTGATGCGATTCCGAGCCACGGCCCGCCGAGGATCGCCGCCGAGATCACGGCGTTGGTGGCCCACAGCGTCGTCGGTAGGGTCTGGTGATTTTGGTACCACTCGTGATCTGACACAAGCCTCGTCGACGCCATGAGCGCGATGACGATCAGCTGATCTGCCAGTACGACATATTTTCGTGGGACCGTTTCAGCGGCCAACATGACTGCGGAGGCACCGGACCACACCGCCATGAGCGCGACGAAGAACCAACTCAGACGTGCGTTGGTGTAGTCCGACGCCGAAGCGAACTGGTAGCTGATCGCGTACACCAGAGTGACCAGCCGAAAGGCCTGCGCGGCCCGCCACAGCGGTGCGTCAGGGTCGGTGTCTATTCCGGATGCTTCGCGGACGGTGGGCCGGTAGTGCAATCGGCGTCGGCGGGTCGGGTCAGTCATCGTGGGTGGCCTGGTCGGGTGGGATCGGATTTTCGATGCGCGGTTCGGTTCGTGGTTCGTCGGGTTCCGCCGGATAGAGCGGTGTCTCCGGATCTTCGACGTGCAGTTGGGCGTACACGGCGTCGGGATCGTCGGCGAGCAGTGAGCGGATAGCCGTGTTGAGGACCGCGACGATCGGTACGGCGAGGAGCCCGCCGACTATCCCGGCAAGGACGATGCCCGCGGTGATCGCGAGAACCACGGCCAGCGGGTGAAGCCTGACTGCGCGGCCGAGCAGCAGGGGCTGCATGACGTGCGCTTCGAGCTGCATGACGCCGATGATGATGCCGAGCACGATCAGGGCGGTCAGGAATCCCTTGGTGACCAGGGCGACGAGGACTGCAAGAAAACCCGTGAGAAAAGCACCGACGATCGGGATGAACGCGCCGATGAACACCAGCGATGCCAGGGGCAACGCCAGCGGGACTCCCAGAATCGCGAGGCCAGCGCCGATACCGATGGCGTCCGCTGCGGCGACGGCAACCGTTGCACGTACGTATCCGATGAGTGAACCGAAGCCGGCGGCGCCCGCGATCCGGATCCGACGCCTCGAATCGCGCGGAACGATCCGGGTGACGAACTCCCAGATCTGGTCTCCGCCGTACAGGAAGAAGATCAGGGTGAAGAAGGTCAACAGCGCGCCGGTGAAGATCTCGGTGACAACCGCCGCGGTGGTCAGTGCGCCACTGGTCAGTTCTTCGCGATTGGACTGCACCGATTTGACGACGGAATCGCCCGCTTGGCGAATCTGGTCCTCACTGAAATGGAACGGGCCGCTGGTCAACCAGTTCTGGATTTGTGTGACGCTGGCAGCAAATTGATCGGTGAGCTCTGGAAGACCGTCGATGAACTGCTCGACCACAAACGTCATGATTCCGGCAACGATGCCGAGGGCACCGAGCAACACCACTACAACGGCAGCTGATCGCGGCACGCCCCACGTTTGCATCCGGTCTACGAACGGAATGAGCAGCGCCGACGCCAGGAGCGCCAAGCCGACGGGAATCAGCACCGTCTCGAGCCGCAGCACGACGTATCCGAGGACCGCCAAGCCGGCAAAGATCACGATCAGGCGCCACGACCACTCGGCTGCGATCCGCACGCCGGGATGAACCGACTTCGCGTCGGACGTGATGGGCTTGTTCATTCCCGCTCGAACTCATTCTCGAACTCATTCATGGGCCGAATCCCCTCCGCATTCCCCTTATCCTGCGTTCCCTTCGGGAGCCTAACCGCCTGAGCCGACAACCGTGGGCAGACACAAATGGGACGCGCATACCAGTACTTCGACCCTGGCCAGCTAAATTGAACGCTGTGCGGGCTTCATACAGAGCGATAGCGGTGACGATCCGCAGTCGATGGCCCATCTATATGGTTTCGATGCTCGCAGCCAACCTGATCGGCGCGGTGCTGGTCTTTGCCTTTGTGCGGTACGGCGTCCCCATCGAGGAATCCGACGCGATCGTTGCCGATCATGTCCGGAACTTCGCGGTGTTCGGCATCTACCTCGCGTTTGCCGGTGTTGTCAGTCTGACGGCGGCAGCCATGATGCTCCGCAAGGTCATCCGGTGGAGATTGCGCGGCGGTCCCCCGACGCGCAGTGAGCAGATGGCAGCGCTGCATGCGCCGCTGCGCCAAGCGATCGTCCACCTTGTTCTCTGGTTCCTCGGCGGCATCATCTTCGTCATTCTGACGATCAACGAGATGCCCGGGTTGGCTATCGCGGTGATTGTCACCGTCTGCATGGCCGCGACCACGACGTTCGGGTTCACGTACATGCTCGGCGAGCGAATCCTGCGTCCCGTCGCTGCACTCGCATTGAGCGAGGGCGAGTTCGATCGGACCATGGCCCCAGGCGTCGGCACCCGTTTGGCAATGACGTGGGGATTGGGCACGCTCATGCCCGTCGCCGGCATCATCTTGCTGTGCGCCACCCAACTCACCACTGATCTCGAGTTCTCACCCAACTCGTTGGCGTGGGCGATCTTGTTGATCTCGATCATGGCGATCGTGCAGGCATTTGCGCTGTCGATGCTGACGGCCAGCCAGATCTCCGACCCCATCCGCCAACTTCGACGCGCCATCGAGCGGGTCCAGCGCGGTGCGACGGACGTTCGTGTCGAGGTGTTCGACGGCAGTGAGATCGGGCGTCTGCAGGTCGGGTTCAACCGCATGATGAAGGAGTCGGACGAGCGTCGTCTGCTGCGCCAGTTGTTCGGCCAACATGTCGGCGAGGACGTCGCTCGACGCGCTTTGCAGTTCGGTACGGAACTGGGCGGTGAAACACGCTTTGTCGCGGTTCTGTTCGTGGACATGGTCGGGTCGACGGGCGCTGCGGCTGAACGTCCGCCCGGCGAGGTCGTCGAATTGCTCAACGAATTCTTCCGCATCGTCGTGGACGTGATCGACCGTCACCACGGCTTTGTCAACAAGTTCATGGGCGATGCGGCGCTCGCGATCTTTGGCGCTCCCCTCGATCGACCCGACGCACCGACGGCTGCGCTGGCTGCTGCGCGCGAGTTGCGGTTCAAGCTCGACGCGATCACCGGCCTCGACATCGGTATCGGTGTGAGCGCAGGTTTGGCGGTCGCGGGAAATATCGGTGCGGCGGAACGTTTCGAGTACACCGTGATCGGCGACCCGGTCAACGAGGCCTCGCGTTTGACGGAGCTCGCGAAGTTCCGTCCCAGCAGAGTCCTGGCGTCGACGAGTGCGCTGTATTTTGCGGACGAGGAGGAGCAGGCCGAGTGGGAACTGGGCGAGCAGGTTCAACTTCGTGGGCGCAGACGGCTCACTCATCTAGCCTGGCCACAGAAATATCCCGAGGTAGATCCAGAACAGATTGGTTAGTCTGAATCGATGGCACTACCTGGAAAGACCCCGTGGCGACTGAGACGGCCCCCGCCGTCCGTCGCCGAGCCCGGTCGGGTTCGTGGGCGATTCTGGTGGCTGAAGTATGTTCTCGGGCTGGCGCTGATCACTCTGCTGGTTGTCGAAGGGACACTGCTGTGGCCAAAGCTCAATGAGTCATGGCAGGCACTGACGGAAATCCACTGGGGCTGGGTTGCGGCCTGCATCGCCGCCCAGGCCGTCTCACTCAGCGGATACGCGTCGGTTCAGCAGCGGCTTCTCAATGCTGCCGGTGTGGTGGCCGGCCACCTGAAAAATCTCTCCGTGATCTACGCAAGTACCGCGATGGCGCTCACATTGCCTGCGGGGCAGGTTTTCTCCACCGCGTTCACATACAAGCAGACCCGCAAGTGGGGTGCGACGCCCATTGTCGCGTCGTGGCAATTGGCTATGTGCGGTGTGATCGCCGCAGCAACGCTGGCACTTCTCGGCGCAACCGGCGCTTTGGCTTTCGGCACCAAGGTCAGTCCAGTTACGCTGACCATCTCGATTATCTGCGTGGCGCTTCTATTCGTCGGCCTGCGATATATCGCCCAGAACCCCGGTAGCCTCGAACGCCTAGGACACTGGGTCCTGGCTCGGTACAACAGCTTTCGCGGTAATCATCCAGACCGTGGAGTGTCACGCTGGTCCGAGATTCTCACTCAACTCGATTCCGTGGAACTCGGGCGCACCGATACCGTCATCGCTTTCGGCTGGTCGGCGATCCATCGTGTTGCCGACGTCGCCTGTCTCGGGTTTGCCTGTTGGGCTGTGGGTGCGCACCCCTCGTTTGCCGGTTTGCTGATCGCATTCACCGCAGCCAAGGCCGTCGGGAGTATTCCTCTGATGCCCGGTGGTTTGGGATACGTGGACACAGCACTGATCACTGCGCTCACCATCGCCGGAGCGACCGGCGCACAAGCTCTCGCGGCGGTCTTCGTCTACCGAATGGTGAGTCTTGTACTCGTGGCGCTCGTGGGGTGGGTCGTCTTCCTGATTTCGTTCCGAGCGACGCATCGCGACGACGCCGACATGACCATCGACTTCGAACGCGGCGAACAACCCGGCGTTTAGCGTCGCAACGCTGCTGCCATGTCATCCAGATGGGCACGGCTGATTCGCACGGCAGCCTCCGCGTCACCGGCTTCGATGGCGTCCACCAACATTCGGTGTTCGTCGGCATCGGGTTGGCTGTGCGGATTGAGATCGAGGACGCCGATCAGCTCGATCAACGCAGTCCGAAGTCGTGGGACAAACGTTTCGAACAACTCAGACAGAACCGGATTGTGCGCCGCCTCGACCACCGCGCGGTGCACCGCGATGTCGGCGTCGACAAAGGCGGCATCACCGGAATTCGCGGCCGCGGCCCTACCGCCGAGCGCACGCCTGAGTTCTGCGATATCGGTGTCGTCGCGTCGTTTGGCTGCCAATCCAGCTGCCTCCACCTCGACGGCGTTGCGCACTTCGACTACATGCAGGATGGCTTCTGATTCGAGGACCCGAGGCCACTGGTCGGGTGGAGTTGTACTGCGCAAGAACACTCCGGCGCCCTGACGCGATTCCAGCATGCCGAGTCCGGCGAGGGTGCGAACGGCTTCGCGGATCGTGGAACGACCGATACCCAATTCCGCCGCCAGAGTGGTTTCACCTGGAAGTTTGTCACCGACTGCCCATTCGCCACCGATGATACGAGCACGAAGAAGCTCAGCGGCTTGATCGGTGAGTAGACGGCGTTCGACCATCGGCGGCACGGAAACTCCTCAGGTTGTCTGATAAGTGATTTCGTTCTAGTGTAGCCCTCATGGCTTACCGAGGACTCCTTCTCGACTGCCGCGGCGGGGCCTGAAAAGACCGGCACCCCTCCGCGGGGTTCCGCCATGGCCGGTCTCTCACCAAGACCCGCAGGAGAACCCCCGATGAGCACCACCTGGAACAAGCAGGGCACCACCTGGAACAACCAGAAACCCTCCCCCATGCCGTCCGCGCGTTATCGCGCCGCGTGGGATCGAGTCGACATTCCGGCATTCGATCGAACCTGGCCGGCCAATCGCACCACCGAAGCACCCCTGTGGGTTCCCGTGGATCTGCGCGACGGCAACCAGGCCCTCGCCGAACCGATGGACCCGGCCCGCAAACGCCGGATGTTCGAACTGATGGTGGCGATCGGCTACAAGGAAATCGAGGTCGGCTACCCTTCCGCCAGTGCGACGGACTTCGACTTCGTTCGCGACCTCGTCCACCTCGACCTTGTTCCCGACGATGTCACGATCGTTGTATTCACCGCAGCCCGAACAGATTTGATCGAGCGAACCTACCAGTCCATCGCCGGACTGCCGAACGCGGTAGTTCACATGTACACCGCTACTGCACCAACTTGGCGCGATGTGGTCCTGGGGAAGGAACGAGACGAACTGCACGGCATGATCTTTCGCGCCGCCGAGGATGTCGCTCGCGGCGGTGACGCTCACGACGGGTGGCGGTTCGAGTTCTCACCCGAGGTCTTCAACCTGACGGAACCGGACTACGTGCTGCAGATCTGCAACAGCCTCAGCGAACTCTGGGATGCGAGCCCAGATCGCCCGGTCATCCACAATCTGCCTGCCACAGTGGAAATCGCCACTCCTAACATCTACGCGGACCAGATCGAATACATGCACCACCATCTCGCTCGACGCGATTCGGTAATCCTGTCCGTACATCCACACAACGATCGTGGCACCGGAGTGGCGTGCGCCGAACTGGCAGTACTCGCCGGCGCTCAGCGGGTCGAAGGCTGCCTGTTCGGTAACGGTGAGCGCACCGGCAATGTCGATCTGGTGACGCTCGGGCTCAACCTCCACGCACAGGGCGTCGACCCGAGAATCGACTTCACCGACATCGACGAAATTCGTCGAACAGTGGAGTACTGCAACAGAATTCCGGTGCACGAGCGCCACCCGTACGGCGGCGATCTGGTGTACACCGCATTCTCGGGAACCCACCAGGACGCGATCAAGAAGGGGTTTGCGCATCACTACGAGCGCGCGGAAATCCTTGGCATCGACCCGTCGCAGGCGCCGTGGGAAGTGCCGTACCTGCCGATCGATCCCGCTGACGTCGGTCGTGACTACCAGGCCGTGATCCGGGTAAACAGCCAGTCCGGCAAGGGAGGCATCGCCTACTTGCTGGCATCGGAATACGGCGTCGAACTCCCTCGACGCCTGCAAATCGATTTTGCGGCGCGCGTTCAACGTGAAACCGATGGCTCCGGACTCGAGATAACCGCCGACCAGCTGTGGAACCTCCTGCTGCGCGAGTACGGGTACAACGGAGGAATGCGCCGATATTCGGTGGAACACGACTCCGGTGGTGATCATCTGTTTGTCGTCCTCGATCGCGACGGCAAGGAAATTACCGCACAGGCCAGTGCGTCCGGGCCCGTCGAGGCGATGGCCAGGATCCTGACCGAGAACGGCACCGGCATCGAAGTTCTGTCACTCACGCAGCATTCACTTCCCGGCCACTCGGATTCTCCGGCCAGTGCAACTTCGGCAGTCACCATCACAGAAGCCCTGGTCAACGGAGTCCAGCACTGGGGAGTGGCTGTTCATCAGTCCGTCACGGCGTCGGCGCTCCATGCCGTCTACGCGGCCGCATCCCGCACATGTGATGACAGTCACACGAACTTGCGGAAGGATTCTCGAGGGTTCATAGTTGAACCTACAAGCAATTGAACATTCAACTACTTATCAAGGAGCTTCGATGACCGCCGCTACCACCACATTGCCCGCATTGACCGCAGGAACCTGGGTTATCGACACGGTCCACTCGACCGTCGGCTTCTCGGTTCGCCACCTCATGGTGTCCAAGGTTCGCGGCACGTTCGACGAGTTCTCGGGCGCCATCACGGTTGCCGAGGACGGCACCCCGGCCGTCGAAGCCGAAATCTCGGTCGCCTCCATCAACACCAAGAACGAGCAGCGTGACGGCCACATCAAGTCCGCTGACTTCTTCGACGTCGAGAAGTACCCGACGGCTACCTTCAAGTCCACCGCAGTGCGCGCCAAGGGCAGCGACTTCGTACTCGCAGGCGACTTCACCCTCCACGGTGTCACCCGCGAGGTCGAGCTGAACCTCGAGTTCAACGGCGTCAACCCCGGTATGGGCAACGGCCCGGTTGCCGGATTCGAAGCCACCACCGTCATCAACCGCAAGGACTTCGACATCTCCATCGAGATGCCCCTCGAAGGCGGCGGAGCAGTTGTCGGCGACAAGATCACCATCACCCTCGAGATCGAGGCTGGTCTGCAGGCATAAGGGCCTTCGGCCACGTGCGCCTTTCCGGTAGTGCCAACTACCGGAAAGGCGCACAGTCGTATGGTGACCAGGTGAAGAAGTACGCACCATTCCTGCTGATCGACGCCGTTCTTGTCATTATCTTTTGCGCGATAGGGCGCCGTACACACGAAGAAGCCAATGCGCTCGCCGGCCTGGCGAAGACATCATGGCCGTTCCTGACCGGCCTGGTAATCGGATGGTCTGCCACGTTCGCGCTGTACCGCGACAAGTTCAACGCCGTTCTCCTACTCCCCACCGGCATAGTCGTATGGCTCTCCACCGTCGTCATCGGCATGGTCCTGCGAGTGCTCAGCGGTCAAGGTACGCAGTTCAGTTTCATCGTGGTCGCCACGCTTGTCCTCGGCGCATTCCTACTCGGGTGGCGCGCACTGGTTCCGGTCATCGCAAAAATTCGTGCCAGGTCGTAACCGTGTCGAGCGGTCCGGAACTACCCGAATTGCGCTACGAAGTAGGACACTTTTCGGATGAGTAACACTACGGAGCCTGCCGAACGGACCGAGAAGGAAGACAAGGGCTTCTTCGGCCAACCGTTTGCATTGGCCAATCTGTTCGGCGTGGAGATGTGGGAGAGGTTCTCCTTCTACGGGATGCAAGGCATCCTGATCTATTACTTGTACTACACCGTCGCCGACGGTGGTCTCGGTATCAGCCAGGCCGCCGCGACAAGCATTGTCGGCGCGTACGGCGGCACCGTGTACCTGTCCACGATCCTCGGTGCGTGGGTGGCCGACCGCCTTCTCGGGTCGGAGCGGACGCTCTTCTACAGTGCTTCGCTGGTCATGGCCGGCCACATCGCGTTGGCGGTGTTCCCCGGTCTGTGGGGCGTTGGCATCGGTCTTGTCATGGTGGCCTTCGGCAGTGGTGGCCTCAAGGCCAACGCCACCTCGTTGGTCGGCGATCTGTATTCGCCGACGGACGAGCGCCGCGACGCCGGTTTCTCGATCTTCTACATGGGCATCAACATCGGCGGTTTGGTCGGTCCGCTGTTGACCGGCGCAGTGCAGGATGCCTGGGGATTCCATGCCGGATTTGCTCTGGCGGCCGTCGGCATGGCGCTCGGCCTTATCCAGTACACGTTGGGCCGCAAGCACCTTCACGGAATCGGCGCCGCACCGGGCAACCCGCTTCCCGCGGATAAGCGCACCCTCTACATCGGAATCGGTGTTGCTGCGATCGTTGTGGTCGCCATCGCATCGATTACCGGTTTGATCACCGCGGACAACATGTCCGACGTTGTGGTCGGTCTGACTGTCATTGCATCGGTCGGATATTTCCTTCTGATGTTGACCAGCAAGCAGATCACAAAGGTCGAACGCAGCCGTGTGTTTGCGTTCATCCCGATGTTCATTGCCAGCGCTGCCTTCTGGTCGCTGTTCCAGCAGCAATTCACGACGGTTCCGCTGATCTCGGACAAGCTTCTGGACCGCAACCTCTTCGGCTGGGACTTCCCGCCGAGCTGGGTTCAGTCCATCAACCCCGTGTTCATCATCGTCTTCGCAGGCGTGTTCGCGGCGATGTGGACCAAACTCGGCCCACGGCAGCCGTCGTCGCCCATCAAGTTCGCAATCGGCACCGGGATCATGGGCCTGGCTTTCCTCGCCTTCATTCCGATCACCGGCGGCGGTCCGAACAGTGCACCGCTCCTCGGGCTGGCCGGAGTCCTTCTGCTGTTCACGTTTGCGGAGCTGTTCCTCTCCCCTGTCGGATTGTCGCTCGCAACCAAACTGGCGCCGGAGCGTTTCCACACGCAGATGGTCGCGTTGTTCTTCCTGTCCGTCGCGTTGGGATCCTCGATGGCCGGAACCCTTGCCGGTCATTTCGACATAGACGACAGCAAGCCGTTCTTCCTGATCATCGGATTCTCGTCGATCGGAATCGGCGTAGTGCTTGCTGCCGCGTCGCCGTGGATCAAGAAGCTGATGCAAGGCGTGCAGTAAACGCTATTTGACCCTGCCCGCTATTTGACCCACAGCCACAGCGCCAAAGCGAATCCCGCTATCGCTACTGCCACCCGCAGTACCGATGGCGGGATTTTCTTCACGACGGGTGGCCCGCACCAGCCACCCACCAATGCGCCGAGAGCCATGGCCAGCGCGGCCACCCAGTGCACTTGCCCGGAAAAAGCGAAGATGAGGGCGGCAACCAGATTCGCAATGCCGAGGAAGAAGCTCTTCAGAATTGTGGCCCGCCACACCGTTTCGGATGTGAGGATGAGGGTTGCCGCCAGAAAGATGACGCCGGCACCCGCGCCGAAATACCCGCCGTACACGGCCACGGCAAACAGGGCGGCCGAGTAGATTCCCGGACGGTCGCCGCCCCCGGAGAGTTCACGAATCTTCGGTTGAAGCAGCAGTGCCAGCGCCGCAAACGCAACCATCGCCGGCACAACCGATTCGAACGAACCCTCCGGTGCGAGCCACAGAATCAACGCACCGATGATGCCGCCCGCAGCCGAATACAGAGACCAGCGAACAAGTTTGGGTCCCGTATCGGCAACTTCGCGCGATGAGTTCGCCAATGCGCCGACTCCGACGGCCACCAGTGCCACGGTGTTGGTCATATTGGCGCTGACAGGCGACAACCCGACACTGAGCAGCGCCGGGTACGACACGATGGACGCCAGTCCGGTGACAAAGCCGACTAGACCGCTGAAGAATCCCGCTACGACAAGAAAGAGGAAATCGAGCAGGTTCACAGCTCATGAACCTACCGGGCGCGGATTCTCACCCGCGCCACGCGCCTACGCGTGCCCCTCCAGAAACCGCGTCGGTGCGTAGTTCGCCCAACCCGTGTCCGGCCAGTTGAACCACCCGGACGACGCCAATGTTCCGCCGTCAGGATGGAGTGTTGTCCCGGTGATGAAGGTGGATAGTCCGGAAGCAAGAAAGACGACGCTGTTCGAGACATCGGAGACATGCCCGACTCGTCCCATCGGTATGGCCACCCGAGCCCCCACCGGGGTTGCCATCGAATGGTCCCCACTGCCGAATCGGGCAAGATTTGGCGTCGGGACGAAGTCCGGTGCAACGTTGTTCACGCGAATCCGGTCCGGGGCCAGTTCGACGGCCAGTGTCCGCGAAAACTGCTCGACGGCAGCCTTTGCCGCAGAGTAGACGGCAAAACCGGGCGCCGCGCGGTGCGCTTCGATGGTTGTCACGTTGACGATGCTGCCGCCTCGCCCACCGCTTTTCATCATCGGCACCGCGAGGGAGCACGCATGTAGGACGTGATGGAAGTTCGTGCGCAAAAGCGCGTCCCACCCTTTCGGTGTCGATTCCGCAAATGGTGTTCGGAAGGTGCCACCGACAACGTTGACCAGGATGTCGAGCCTGCCCCACCGCTCGTGAGCAGCCTCGAACAACACGTTCAACTCGTCCGGATCACGCGCGTCACCGTGATGTACGACGGCGTCGCATCCGCCCTCCGCCAACTCACGACGCAGACGCTCGACAGCCTCTGCATCGATGTCGACGACGGCAAGCCGCACACCGTTTTCGGCAAGATCAGCGGCAATCGCACTGCCGAGCCCACCGGCGCCGCCGGTGATGACGGCTACGCATCCGGCGAACCCGGCCCGATCTTCGAACCATCGCGTGCTCATGACAGGTACGTGGACCCGAACGCTTCGAGGAATTCGACGGTGGCAGCCAAACCGTCGATGGGACCGGAAACCACCACTGCGGTGACGCCTGATTCTTCGAGGTCGTCGAACACTTCGCGGTGTCGATCGGATTCGACTGTCGGGGTGTGTATCCCGTCGCCGTGATAGGAGTACACAACGTCGATGGGCTCGGCGCGTCCGGCGGCGAGCGCCGCATTTCGCAGTTCGGTGATGTGGCCGCCGATCTGATCAACCGATCCGAGCGTGGGTGTTCGCGCGGTAGCGCTCAACTCTGCCCCACCGGACATCGGCATCCATCCCTGTGCGCGCTCGGCTACTCGGCGACGAGTCAGCTTGGAGTTGCCGCCAATCCAGATGGGGATCGGATTCTGGATCGGCCTCGGCCGGGCGATGACGTCGAGGGCACTGAAGTGCTTGCCTCGATACGTGAACGGTTCACCGCTCCAATGCAGTGGAAGCACATCGAGCGCCTCGTCGAAGAGTTCGTTGCGCTCGTCGAAATCGATTCCGAGAGCATGGAACTCGCTCTTCTGATATCCCGTTCCGAGCCCGAGTGTGAGGCGGCCACCGGACAGCTTGTCGAGGGTCGACGCGGATTTTGCCAGCAGGAAGGGGTTTCGGTACGGCGCCACCGCCAGATACGTGAGCAACCGCAACTGTTCGGTTGCGGCGGCGACGTAGCCGAGGGCAACAAATGGATCGAGCGTCTGGTGCCCGCCGGAGGCCAGCCATTTTGCGCCGGGTATCGGGTGTTCGCTGAGAGACAGCGTGTCGAATCCCGCCAGCTCAGCGGCAACGGCCACGTCCCGCAACGGCCCTGGATCGAGGACGTCTCCGTCCAGACCGCTTATTTCCGGGTAGTGGTAGATGAATCGCATTGTCACCGAGTGCGCCCTCTCTGGCAGATACTCTTCCAGAGATGAGAATAGCGATTACATATTTGAAAGTCACGCTCTCATCTATTTGTCGGCAGGCTTTGCCAGCTCCTGGAACAACTTCTCCGTCATCTGCTGTGCCCGATCATTGCCGTCGGCATCAGCGACGAAGACCGCAAAGGCCAGGTCACCACGTGATCCGAAGAACCAGCGATCGTCACCACTTGCCGCACCGGCAGCGATCAGATCCGGGTATCCGACCAAGCCGCCCGCGCCGCGCATGGAATCACGGAGTCGGTTGGTCACGTCCTCCGGCAGCGCTGACGCCGCGGTATCGGCGGTCGCGGGCTGACCGAACACCATCATCGGCGTCGGCGCACTGCCGCGGGCAATGGACGCCGCGAGCATAGCCATACCGAATGGCGTGACCTGAGGTTCACCGGCACCGGAGGATGTCCGATTAGCCACGATATTGTTCACCGACTCGTTTCCGCCGGAACCATCCGACGCAAACGTGGCCGTCTGCTGCTCGAGGCTGGGGATGTGGAATCCGTTGCCCAGACCGAGTTGCCGCGCCGTGTCGGCCAGCTGTTCGCCGGACACGGCACGCGGCTCGACGCCGTTCTGCATCGACGAAGCCAACCGCACGAGGTCCAGCGCGCCGCCTGCCGGACGAAGCCCGGTGAAGGCGATCGGCCCCTGCTCGATGGCCTGATTGTTCTGTGCAGCAGCGAGAATCGCGCCGTCCGAGGGTCGGATCGCGACTATCGCCGCCGGCGTTCCAGCGCTCACCACAGCTTCGATTGCCGCGAGTTGTGTGTGCGAGTCCATGGTCGCGGCAACGTCGGGTCCTGAAGGTCCCTGGAAACCGGCTTGTTTGACTGCTGCTCCGTTTTGGTCGACAAGATTGACCGCCCAACCTGCGGTGGCGTCGCGGTTTGCCTGCCACGCGGTACGCAACGGGTCCAGGAGCGGCGAATTGATCCGGCGATCCGACGCAATGAGCTTGGGCGTCTTCACGACAACAACTCCGGGGATGGCGAAGTCGCTTTCGAGGTACAGATAGTCGGGGTCGCGCAGGAGCACTGCTGTAATCGACTGCCCCGGGTGCGCCGCGAGATCAGCGAGCATCGATTCGCTGGTCACCAGCGGAGCGACGGGTTCGATGACTTTCGCGAGCCGGCGCGTCGAGTCGACGGGATCGGGCATGGATGCCGGGTCGAGAGTGATGGCGTTGATGGTCTGCTCGTTCATGAGCAGAGTCCCGCCTGCATCGACCACCTTGGGCGGGGCGGCGTCGGTCCGGGTGTAGTCGACGGTGCGTCCGCTGCCGAGGCCGGGGACGATGACCGACGGATCCCAGGACACTCGCCAACCGACGGAGAGGTCCCGGACCTCCCCCTGGGACTGGTACGTCCAGTCCTTGCCTTCGCCGAAGTTCCAGGCTGCGTCAAGGGTGAAGAATCCGGAGTCACTACCGAGGTCGATGACCTGGGCGACGTCGAAGTCGGTGGAACGTGCTTCCAATCCCTCGAACATCTGCGAGATGGATGCGCGTGCGGCATTGGGGTACGACGTGAGGTTGGCGGCCGCGTCCACGTCGTGATTGTTGAGTGCGGTGACAAAGTCTTCGACGACCGTCGCGGCGTCAGTTTCCTCTTCTCCCCCGACGACGCACGACGCGAGTGCCACTGTCATGACAACAGCAGCTATCGAAGCAATGACGTATTTTCCACGGCTGCTTTTCTGTGCTCCGGGCCCCATTGGTGCAACTCTTCACTTCTGTCACAGCCGTAACAAGCACGGGATGCCTACGAACGTGTCACGGTTGAGCCACGGCGGTGTCATCGAACTGCAATCGAAATCAGGTTTCACCGCAGAAAAGTGCCCGCGACCTGCACTGCAGGAGCGGAGCTGTCTGCCCCGGCGATAAAAACCGCAAACGCCAGATCTCCCTTGATTCCGACAAACCATCCATGCGCGGGACCGCCGTCAACTTCGGCTGTTCCGGTCTTGCCCAGCAGTCCGTCGATATCTGCGAGAGTCGTCGCGGTACCACCGGTGACGGTCTCACGCATCATGGTCCGCAACTGTTCGGTCACCACCGCGGGAGTGGGCGCCGCGGTCTGATCGGCAACCCCGGGCTGCCCTTTCACGAGCATCGGGGTCGGCGTTTCACCGTGTGCGATCGACGCCGCGACCAACGCCATCCCGAACGGCGTCGCAGTGACAGTTCCCTGTCCGATCGCCGATTCGACGCGTTCGGCCGGAGTGTTCGCGTCCGGTACGTTTCCGGTCACCGTCGTCAGGCCCGGAGTGACGTAGTCGACGCCCAATCCGAATTGCAGTCCCGCATTGTGCAGTGCGTCCGCAGGCAGACCGACGGCTAGGCGCGCCATCGTCGTGTTGCACGAATGCGCGAATGCGGTGTGCAGGGGCACCGACCCGAGATCGAATTCGTCGTCGTTGGGGATCTGTCGTCCCTCGACGTTCTCGGTGCCAGGACACGGCAGAATTGTGTCGGGGGTCGCCACCCCGGCTTGCAGCGCCGCCGACGTTGTCACGGTTTTGAATGTCGAACCAGGCGGATACAGACCTGTGAGCGCGATCGGCCCCTGAGCATCGGCGGCCGAGTTCTGGGCCACGGCCAGAACAGCGCCGGACGACGGTTGCAGCGCCACGATCACCGCAGGCTGTGTCACCCCGGCGAGTGCGTTCTCCGCGCCCAGTTGAAGGTTGCGGTCGATTGTTGTTGCGATATTCGGCGCAACCGGGCCGTCCTGTCCGGCGATAGTGGTCGCCGACCCGTTCTCCTTCACCATCTGCACCGCCCAGCCGGCGGATTTGTCCTGCCCTTCCTGCCACAGGTCGCTCAGTCCGATGAAGGTCGGCGAGGTCAAAGCCTTGTCGACGGACAGCAACCGGGCCTGTGGCGCAAGCGTCACTCCGGGCAGGGAAGCCAACCGATCTTCAATGGGCGCAAGATCTTCCGCACGAAGCGTGATGGCAGTGATCGGTTTTCCGGCAGCCGCGGCGAGGTCACTGCGTAACGAATCCGCCGTGATTGTCGGGGCAATCGGGGAGATGAGCGCCGCCACGGCAGCGGCATCAACTGTGGGCTCGAGATTGACCAGTGTCACCACCTGTTGCTCCATGACGGGCTGCCCGGCCGAATCGAGAACCGACGGCGGTGCACCGGTAGTGGGTGTGTACCGCAGGGTGGTCGACGCCCTCAGATCCGGTGCGAGCAATGCCGGATCCCACTCGATCAACCACTGATCACCACTGACCGATGCGTTCCCGTGTGTCGAGTACGTCCAGTCCTGGCCTTCTCCGAAGTTCCAGGCCGCATCGAGAGTGAAGGTGCCGGCGTCATCGCCGGATTGTTCGGCTTCGGAAACCGTGAACGTTCCCTCGTCCTTCCCCAGTCCGTCAATCATGGCGGTGATCGCGGTGGAAGCCGCCGCGGGATCGGTAGTCAGGTTTGCCGCCGCCGACACATCGTCGTCGGTGAGGGCAGTCGCGAACTGCTCAGCCACTGATCGCGGCTGGTCAGGGCCACTACTGCACGCGACGATACTGCTCGCGGCGGCTACTCCGATCACCGTGAACACGGTGATTTTTCGGATCAATGGGTGGCGAATATCAACTCTCGATGGGCGCACCTTCTCGATCATGCCCGAAATTGTGGCGAACGCCGGAATATCGGTGTAATCATGTAATCAGAGCAATAAATGCTCCCGACGACTTTCAGGAGAACGTCATGAAGAACTCACACGGCCCCGGCGAGCGCGGATTCGGACGCCCCGGAGGTTGGCAACAAGCATCGGTTCCCGACGCGGGTGATGCAGGCGACTGGTTTGCCGGCAGGCTCCCCGACACCTGGTTCACCGGCCCGGCCGACGTCCAGGTGGACCGCGAGGAGATCGTTGTCATCGGGGAACTACCACCCGTCGAGGGCGGGTCTGCGGCAGCGGAAGGTCGTATCTCACGCTTTCGTGAAACCACGCGCGCCGATCGCATGCGCATCGCCGACGAGGCCGAGGCCCGATACGGCCGGAAGGTGGCATGGGGTGTGAAACTCGACGAAAAGACGGTCCTGTTCACACATCTCGCGGTACCGGTGATGACGCGATTGCGTCAACCCGAGCGCAAGGTACTCGACACGTTGGTGGATGCGGGTGTTGCCAGGTCGCGGGCCGACGCACTCAAGTGGACAGTCCGCCTGGCCGGTCAGCACAGCGAACAGTGGCTCGCGGAACTGCGGGACGCGATGAAGAAGGTCGACGATCTGCGGACGGAGGGACCGAAGATCTGACGATGCACATCACACGTTAATTCGATTGCCTACGTCAACGGTCATCGAGTAGCGTCGACGTCGAATCATCCCCGACGAACAGGAAACCGGCCGTTGCTCATCTAGAGGTTCATTACGCGAAGGCATCCACACCCATCAGTTGCGGCTGAGCCGGGTGGTCCCCGCACCCTCTGGAGTTCACATGACCCACTCTCATTCCTCTCTGTCTCTGTCCGACCTCACGTTCACCTGGCCCGACGGCGAGCCTGTCTTCTCCGGTCTGAGCTTTGTGTTCCCCAGCGGCCGAATCGGTCTGGTGGGATTGAACGGATCCGGGAAGTCCACGCTGTTGCGCCTGATCGCCGGTCGATTGACACCCGATGCCGGTTCAGTCCACGCTTCCGGCGAGATCGGCTACCTGCGCCAGGACATCACCCTCGACCCGAATGTTCGAGTCGACGACATCCTGGAGATCGGTGATCTGCGTATTGCCTTGCACCGCATAGAATCCGGTGAGGGCACAGAGAAAGACTTCGCTGTGACCGAAGGTAACTGGGACATCGAGGAGCGTGCGATCTCGACGCTGCACCGCCTTGGACTCGAACGCGTTGTACCCGACATCGAAGCCCTGGGACGCACCGTCGGCACGCTGTCCGGTGGCGAGACGGTACTCCTCGGCCTCACCGCGACCCTGCTGAAAAATCCGCAGGTACTGCTACTGGACGAGCCGACCAACAATCTGGACCGGATGGCGCGCGCCCGGGTTCATGCCGCTGTCCAACAGTTCCCCGGCACCGTCGTGGTGGTGAGCCACGACCGGGAGTTGTTGAACAGCATGGAATCCACCGTTGAACTGCGTCGCGGCAATCTTCGGACATTCGGCGGCAACTACTCGCTGTACCAGGAGGCGACAACGGCGGAACAGGAAAACGCCTTGGCCGCGGTTCGCGACGCCAAAACCGATCTGGCAAAGCAGAACCGCGAATTGATCGAGGCGCGAATCAAACTGGACCGACGTAAGCGATACGGCCAGAAGATCCAAGACGAGAAGCGGCTACCGCCGATCCTGGCGCAAACTCGCAAGCGTAAAGCCGAAGTTTCGGCGGGAAAGCTGTCGGTCAACCATATCGGCAAGGTCGACGACGCGAAGTCCGCTCTTGCCGATGCGGAGAAGCTGCTTCGCGACGATCGCGAAATACGATTGGATCTTCCTGATACACAGGTACATCCGGGCCAGCAGGTAGTGACGCTCGAGGATGTTGCGCTGCGCAGCGGCCAGATTGTATCGCTGCATGTCACCGGTCCCGAACGGATCGCGATTGTGGGGCCCAACGGAATTGGGAAGACAACCCTTCTCGACGCCCTGGAGGAGGCAAAGCCATTTGTTCCCTGCCGCGCACTGCGCCAGCGATTGGACGTGTTCGACGAAAATCTGTCGGTGGCGGACAACGTTGCACTGGCGGCGCCACACGCAACCAGCGAGGAAATTCGTGGCCAACTGGCTCGATTCCTTTTTCGTGGAACGGATTCCGATGTGACAGCCTCCGCCCTGTCCGGCGGCGAACGTCTCCGGGCAGCGCTGGCGACCATCCTCCTCGCGCAGCCCGCACCCAAACTCCTGATCCTGGACGAGCCGACCAATAATCTGGATCTCCCCAGCCTTGCCCATCTCACGCAAGCGCTTCACGATTTCCGGGGTGCACTCGTTGTTGTCAGTCACGATCTGCCGTTTCTGCGGGAGATCAACATCACCCGGTGGATCAGGATGGACGAGAACGGAATTCAGGAAATCGATCCCGAATGGCAATGACGCCATTCACACGTCCATAATGGATCGGTGATGCAGGACGCGAGAAACCCCGTTGACGGTACCCGGATCGCGTATCAGGTTGTGGGGACGGGCATCCCCCTGCTGATGGTTCACGGCAGTGCTCTGTCACATTCGATCTGGCGCGGCTTCGGTTACGTCAAAGCCCTGCAGGATCGGTATCGGATGATCCTGGTCGACATGCGCGGGCACGGTCGCAGTGAGAAGCCGCACACGCCCGATTCGTACGCGATGGATCTGGTGGTCGGCGATCTCCTCGAGATCCTCGACTCCGAGTCGCCGTTCGAACCCGCCCACGTCCTGGGGTATTCGTTCGGCGGGCGCGCGACACTGTCGTTGACTATCGAGCACTCCGAACGAGTGCGGTCGTTGACCGTCGGCGGTGGGAGCAGCCGACCCATGACCGGCGCGTTCGACGCACTGTTCTTCCCAGGCTGCGTCGACGCCCTCGAGCAAGGCGGGATCGAGGGCTTTCTCGACGGATGGGGCGCTAGGCGCGGCAAGCCGGTTGATCCGCAGACCGCGGCAGCATTTCGTCGGAACGATCCGCTCGCCTTGGCCGCGTACATGCGACGGTCCGACGTCGAACCAGGTATCGACGACACCGTGCTTCGCGAGATGATCACTCCGACATTGATGTTCGTCGGGTCCAAAGACCGGGAGCGGCGGCCCGATACCGAGCACGCCGCATCCCTGATTCCGGATTGTTCGTTGACTGTCATCGACGGCACCGACCACGCCAGCGCCGTCGTGGCCTCTGACGCCGTTCTAGCGTCGTTGATTCCGTTTCTGGGCCGGCACTAGCCGAGCAGTCCCTTTGCGATGTGCGTGACCTGGATTTCGTTGCTGCCGGCGTAGATCATGAGCGACTTCGCGTCGCGAGCCAACTGCTCGACGCGATACTCGGCCATGTAGCCGTTTCCGCCGAACAACTGGACGGCCTCCATGGCAACTTCGGTTGCCGCGCGCGAGGAGTACAGCTTCATCGCCGACGCCTCCGCCAGGGTCACCTTGTCGCCTGCTGCGGTTCGCTCGATCGCGTTGAAGACCATGTTCTGCACATTGATTCGAGCTACTTCCATCTCGGCGAGCTTGAGTTGGATGAGCTGGAACTGTCCGATTTCGCGGCCCCACAGTTTGCGGGACTTTGCGTAGTCGATGCAGAGCCGGTGGCATTCGTTGATGATTCCGAGGGACAGGGATGCAATGCCGATGCGTTCGGCGGCAAAGCTTTCCTTGGCACTGGACTTTCCGTCGGATTTTCCGCTGTCTTCTGTTTCGCCGAGCAGGCGGTCCTTGGTGATGCGGACGTTGTCGAAGAACAGCTCGCCGGTGGGTGAGGAGTTCATGCCCATCTTCTTGAAGGGCGGGCTCTGGGTGAACCCTTCCATGCCCTTGTCGAGGATGAACGCGAGCACCTTGCGGTCACGACGGTCGACGGAGGCGTCACCTTCGTCGAGTTTGGCGTAGACGATGGTGACGTCGGCGTACGGTCCGTTGGTGATGAACGTCTTGTTGCCGTTGAGGATGTAGTCGTCGCCATCGCGGCGAACGTAGGATTTCATGCCGCCGAAAGCGTCGGATCCCGAGTCGGGTTCGGTGATCGCCCAGGCGCCGACGGTCTCGAAGGTGACCAGTCCGGGCAGCCAACGTTCCTTCTGAGCGAGGGTGCCGCGGCTGCGGATCGTTCCGGCCGCGAGCCCGAGGCTGACGCCCAGCGACGCGACCAGGCCGAGGCTCACCCCGGCCAGTTCACTGTTGAGCACGACGCCCATGCTCCCGGCCCCGCTGAAGGCGCTGCCCTTCTCACCGTCACCGGCTGGTGCGTCGCCGCGCTCCCGGGCAAGTGATTTCTCGAGGCCCTCGCGTGCCATATCGGCCAAACCGAAGGTCGCGTACAGCTTGCGGATGATGTCGAAGGGCGGGAGCGCTCCGCTTTCGAGTTCGTCGACGTGGGGCCGCACCTCCTTGTCGATAAAGCCCCGCAAGGCGTCGCGGAACATCAGGTCGGTGTCGGACCACTCGTACATGTGCGTGCACTCCACTCGCTGAACGGTTGGCTGCCGGAAAAGCAGCCTCACTCCGAATATAGAACACGTTCCAATTGGTGGGGTAGAACTGAGTGGATGAAACTCAGCCGATCAGTCCCATCCGCTGCGATAGCCACTCCAATTCCTGCTTCATAGCGGCCGACCACACGACAAAACTGTGGGCTCCGGGCAGTTCCAGATACTTGACGTTCATTCCCGCTGCCTTGGCCGCGTCGTAGATCTTCTGCTGCCCGGACTTGAAGTCGTTGTCGTCGGTTCCGACCACCACGATCCCGGCAGAATCGGGGAACTTCCGGTTCGCCATGATGTCCATCGGATTGACCTTCTCGAACGCGGCCTCGTTGCCGCCGAAGATCTGATCGACTGTCCTTTGCCGATCACCGAGCGATGGCTCGACCTGCCCGGAGAAGTCCAGGAACGTCGGGTAGATTTCCGGGAAATTGGTCGCCATCTGGAGCGAGCATGTCCCGCCGTACGAGAGTCCGCCGATGGCCCAGGCTTTGGGATCGGTATCGACCTGGAATGCCGAGGTGACTGCCGCGGGCAGATCCTTGGCGAGATACGTCGCCACATTTCCTGCCGGCGAGTCGGTGCACAAAGGATTGGCGAACTGCGTCCCGGTGGCGTCCGCCATCACGACGATCGGCGACAGCCCGGAATGCTCGCGGGCGAAGGATTCCATTGTGGCGGCGATCTTCCCGCCTTGCAGCCAGTCCTGCGGGCTTCCGGGTTGCCCGGCCATCAGGACCAGAACCGGAAGCAGCGGACGAGGATTCGTGAAGTACGACGGTGGCAGATACACCTCGGCATCGCGCGCGGTGAATCCCGAAATCGCGCCGGGGACAGGCAGAGTCGTCACCCGGCCACGATTCGGCATGTCTTCCGGGGCTTTCCAGACCGAATCCGTGGGATCACCGCTGATAACAGGATCGGTCGGACCGGGTACGTCCGCGAGCTCGATCCGGTCGAAATCGTCGTGGCCCAACACAATTCCCACGGTCGGATATGCGGAGAACTCGAGGTTGATCTGTACCGCGGCCGTAAGCACCATCAGCAGCGCTGCCACCACGGACAGCACTGCGCTAGCGATACTGCCCCCGGCCTTGATGCGCGGGCCGAGAAGCAACAGCCCGTACACGGCAAAACCGATCCACACGTAGATCGACATCGCAATCGGATCGGGGAAAGGCACGATCACCTTCTCCACCAGAATCCACGCCGCCACCATGATCACCAGCGCCGCAACACCGCACACCGGGATCGCGTAGCGGTAGAACCACCGAGGCTTCCCGCTGAGCAACCACACTCCGCCGAGTACGCCCAGAATCGTCAGGACCACAGGCACGGGTCCAGAGATCACACTCGTCCGGTAGAGCCAGTCCACGTGTCGCCTCTCGTAATGCCGCTACGCCTGTCCGTCGAAAGCCTAGAGCCGTAATCGAGGGTTCGCCACGATCGAGGGGTTCTCGGGTACGGCTAGTACCCTGAAGCAGGTGACTTTCATCAAGATCTGTGGCCTCCGCGACGCCGATACCGTCGACCTCGCCGTCCGACTCGGCGTCGATGCCATTGGTTTTGTCTTTGCCGAGAGCGTCCGCAAAGTCGACACCGAGCTTGCCGCCGACCTCATTGCCCGAGTTCCCGACACCATCAGAGCTGTCGGCGTGTTTCTCGGTAACCCGCTCGACCAGATCCTCGAGATCGCCAAGTCCACGCGGCTGAAGTATGTCCAGGTCCATGATCTCGAGTCATCCGAGCAGGTGAAGCAACTACACGACGCGGGTCTCACGGTGATTCGTGCCGTCGTCTCCGGCCGGGTTCGCGACGGCTACAGCCTCGACCTGGGCGAGGACGAACTCCTCATCGACGGAGCCGACGCCGGTTCCGGAGTGGCCTGGGATTGGGCGCAGCAGCAGTCCAGGCCCGCCGGCCAGTGGATTCTGGCCGGCGGTCTCGGCCCCGACAACGTCCGTGCCGCGCTGGACGCCACTGGAGCCTGGGGTGTCGACGTGTCCAGTGGCGTCGAGTCCTCGCGCGGGGTCAAAGACCACGCGTTGATCGAGAGATTCGTAGCAGCCGCGCGGGCCTAGATCGGAGCTGTCGATCTGTCGGCCGCAGCCCACGCACCGAGCACGGTCCGCACTCCGGTTACCAACGGAAGTGGCTGATCGATCATCACATGGTGGCCGGCCTCGGGAATCTCCGCGACGATGGATTCCGGTCCCAACAGGATTCGGATGTCGGCCATCAGTTCCTCGGAGACAATTCCGTTCTCCGCTCGGAAATATGCTGTGCGGCAACGTGGACGGTGATCGGTGACGTTGCCCGTACCCTCGCGCACAAACACTCTCGGATCGAACTTCCACGACCAACCACCGTCGACGGCTTCCATCGAGGTCTCGGCAACGTGGTCTCGAATGCACGGTAATCCGGTGTCCTGTGCCGGAACAAAGCGGAAGCGCGCCTTCGCGTCCTCACGAGTCGGATAAACCTTCTTCGGACCGAAGGCGTTTTCTTTTCGGCTGGCTTCTTCTTCCGGGGTCAATGCCCGCACCGGCGAATCGATGATGACGACACCACCCAGTTCGTCGCCGTTCAGGTCCGCGGCCACGAACGAGATGATCCCGCCCATGCTGTGCCCAACAAGGATCGGCTTTCCCTCGATCCCGCCGGCTCGCGCAGCCTCGACGATCTCGCGCGCCCACATCGCCAGTCCGTAACTCTCCCGGGTGCCGCTGTCTCCGTGCCCGGTCAGGTCGAGTGCGACAACTCTGCGATCGGCAGCCAGCTGCGGGCCGATGTGATCCCACCACCGACTGTGGGCGGCGCCGCCGTGAACCAGCACGATTCCCGGCCCGACGGGCCCCCAGGCGCGGAATCGTACGGCTACACCCTCGACATCAACCGAGCCTGTTTCGGCGGGCGTCGACAACGCCTTCGTGAACCACTCCGGCGCCTGCTGCGCCTCTTCGACGCTCGTGTTGCTCATTTCCTGAACATAACCCACCCGTCTCGATCCCTTCGGAGCCCTTCCCCTGTAACCACAACATCGCCTATATTGAATCCGGCCTCAAGTTCAATTGTTCAACCGAGAGGGACACATGCCGAACCGCCAAGTACGCCTCGCCGCCCGACCGACGGGACTCCCCGACGCTTCCACCTGGGAATACGTCGATTCCGACATCCCCGTTGCCGGGCCGGGCGAGTTTGTCGTCAAGGTCGAATACCTCTCGCTCGACCCCGCTATGCGTGGTTGGCTCAACGACGTCAAGTCGTACGTTCCGCCGGTGAAACTCGGTTCCGTCATGCGCGCTCACGGCGTCGGCCACGTCACGCAAACTCAGCATCCCGAGTTCAAGGTCGGAGATGTTGTCGCCGGAGCTTTCGGCGCAGCCGAGTACGGGCTCTCCGACGGTACCGACGTCACGCGGGTCGACGAATCGATCGCACCCATGCCCACTTGGCTCGGCGCACTCGGATTCCCGGGTGTGACAGCCTATTTCGGCCTCCTCGAGGTCGGAAAGCTGAAAGACGGCGACACCGTGGTCGTTTCCGGCGCCGCTGGTGCCGTTGGCAGTCTCGTCGGCCAGATAGCAAAGATCCACGGCTGCAAGGTGATCGGCATCGCCGGTGGCCCCGAGAAGTGCGCCTGGCTCACCGACGAACTCGGATTCGACGTCTCGATCGACTACAAGAACGAATCCGTCTACAAGGCCCTACGCGCTGCGGCGCCCGACGGAATCGACGTGTACTTCGACAACGTCGGCGGTGAAATCCTCGACGCCGCACTCTCCCGCCTGCGTCTGGGCGCTCGCGTTGTCATCTGCGGCGCCATTGCCGGCTACAACGCCACCGAGCCGCAGCCGGGCCCGTCGCACTATCTGTCGCTTCTCGTAAACCGGGCAACCATGGCCGGATTCGTGGTTTTCGATTATCTCGATCGGTACTCCGAAGCCCAGGAACAGATCGGGAAGTGGATCAAGAGCGGTCAGTTCACGGCTCGCGAACACATCGTCGACGGTGGCATCGATGCGTTTGGTGACAGCCTCAATCTCCTCTTCGCAGGGGCTAACACGGGAAAGCTGGTTCTGCGGGTGTAGCCGAATCCTCCCCCAGGCGCGGCGGCGCGGTGCGGTAGGTGGCCGGAGTGGCGCTGAGCCGAATCGGATTGGCCACCTGCCGGATCGGTGCCGCACGGCGCGGATCATCGATAGTGGCAACCGGATCGAGGTTCAGGCGTTCGGCCAGCGCCATCGCGTCGGCAATGTTGTTGAGTGGACCGCACGGAACACCGCGCGCCGTCAATCTCTCGAACCAGTAGTCGGCGGTGTGAGACGCCAACGCGAGTGTCAACGCGTCGAACAGTTCCTCGCGATGCGCAACCCGCTCACGGTTGGTCATAAAACGTGCGTCGGTCGCCAGTGAAGGCCTTCCCAGAACGTCTACCAGAGAAGCGAATTGACGATCGTTTCCCACCGCCAAGACGAGCTGCCGATCAGCCGTGTCGAACAGTGCGTAGGGCGCGATACTGGGGTGACGGTTACCCATCGCCTGCGGAACCACCCCGGCAGCGACGTAGCCGGACGACTGATTGACCAGTGCCGACAGCAAGGAGGACAACAGATTGACCTCGACGTGTTGACCTTCACCCGTCCGGTCCCGATGACGCAGCGCGGCAAGGATTCCGACACTGGCATGCAGTCCGGTGATGACGTCCACCACCGCAACACCGACCTTGGTAGGCGAGCGCGGGTCCGGCCCGGTGATGCTCATCAACCCGCCGACGGCCTGAATCAACAAATCGTATCCCGGTAGTGAGTTGTTTCCACCGAATCCGCTGATCGAGCAGTACACGATCGACGGATTCATCTCTCGCGCAGCGTCGTAACCCAATCCGAGCCGGTCCATGGTCCCGGGAAGGAAGTTCTGCACCACAACATCCGCCGTGCGCACCAGGTCCTGTGCAACTTCCAGGTCCTGAGCGTCGCGCAAGTCCAAGGTTACCGACTTCTTGTTGCGGTTCACGGAGAGAAAGTAACTCGACTCCTCACCCACCCACGGTGGACCCCAACTGCGGGTGTCGTCACCAACACCGGGACGCTCGATCTTGATCACCTCGGCGCCGAGATCCGCCAGGATCATGGTGGCGTACGGTCCGGCGAGTACCCGGCCGAAGTCGGCGATCACCAGTCCGTCCAGTGCGCCAGGCGTTGTCACCGGAATGCTTCCTCACCCGTCAGTGCCCGGCCGATCACCAACTGGTGAACCTCGGAGGTGCCTTCGTACGTGAGCACGGATTCGAGATTGTTGGCGTGACGGATGACCGGATACTCCAAGGTGATGCCGTTGGCGCCCAGGATCGTTCGGCACTGTCGGGCAATCTTGATGGCTTCACGCACGTTGTTCAGTTTGCCGGTACTGACCTGCTCGGGACGTACTGTGCCGGCATCCTTGAGGCGTCCGAGATGAATCGCGAGCAACTGCCCCTTACCCAATTCGACTGCCATGTCGGCGATCTTGGCCTGCGTGAGCTGGTAAGCCGCCAGTGACTTGTCGAAAACCTGTCGATCGCGGGCGTAGGCAATTGCAGTTTCGAGGCAGTCGCGGGCAGCGCCCATCGCGCCGAAGATGATGCCGAACCTGGCCTCGTTGAGGCACCCGAGCGGCCCGGACAGTCCGCGGGCCTTGGGCAGCATCGCAGACGCGGGCAGTCGTACATCCTCGAGCACGAGTTCGGAGGTAACGGACGCACGCAGCGACATCTTGTTCTTGATTTCGGGGGCCGAGAACCCGGGAGTGTTTGTCGGAACTACAAATCCGCGCACACCGTCCTCGGTTCGCGCCCAGACCACGGCGACGTCAGCGACGGATCCGTTGGTGATCCACATCTTGGTGCCGTTCAGAATCCAGTCGTCACCGTCGCGCTTGGCGTTGGTGCGCATACCGCCGGGATTGGAACCGAAGTCGGGTTCCGTGAGACCGAAGCAGCCGAGGGCCGTGCCCGCCGCCATCCGCGGAAGCCACTCTTCCTTTTGCTCTTCGCTGCCATTGTGGTGAATCGCGAACATCGCCAGCGAACCCTGAACGGAAACCAGACTGCGGATACCTGAATCGACGGCTTCGAGTTCTTGGCACGCCAGACCGTAGGCGGTTGCACTCGTTCCGGCGCAGCCATATCCCTCGAGGTGCATTCCCAGCACACCCAACGATCCGAGTTCCTGAGCCAACTCGCGCACCGGCAGTGCCGCGTCCTCGAACCACTGACCGATGTTCGGGCGGATACGGCTGTCGACCATCGCGCGCACCGTGTCGCGGATCGCGATTTCCTCGGCGTCGAGCAGCGTGTCGATGGAAAACAGTTCGGACAGGGACTGCGGCGTGTTCACGTTGCCTCCAAGGCTGTACGTACGGGATTCATCAGGTGTGCGAGAACGATTGTGCAATCGTTTGCATCACCTAGAGTAGGGACCGACCTAGCATCACGTCAATCCCCGAAATATGCCTCAGGAGCCCCCGAGTTGATGTCGCCGGACCCGTCGACCCGCAGCAGCGGACGCCCACCGACGCTGCGTGAGATCGCAGACAAGGCGGGCGTCCACATCTCGACGGCATCGCGCGTCCTGCGCCAACCCGAACCTGTCGACGGCTGGTCGGACTCGGCTCAGCGTGTGCGCCAGGTCGCCGAAGAACTCGGCTACCAGCCAAATCTCTGGGCAGCAAGTCTACGAACACGCAAAACGACAACCATCGGTGTGGTCATGCCGAGACTCACCGACGGCGTCGTCGCCACCATGTTCGGCGGCATCGAGGAAGCCGCGACTGCGGCCGGTTATTCGGTTCTGCTGTCCAGCCCGCCCGACGATCTCGATGCCCAGCGCAAAGCCGTCGAATTCCTGATCAGCCGTCAGGTCGACGGCCTCATGCTCAGCAGCATCCACCTGCCCGGCACCGATTTTGTCAGTTCGCTCCCCATCCGTTCGCTCCCAGTTCTGCTCCTCAACCGCCACATCGACGTCGGGCTCCCCTATGTCAGCGGCGACGACCGCCGCGGTGGGTACCTCGCGGGCAGACACCTGCTGGACTGCGGCTATCGCGACCTCGGCGTGATCGCGGGGCCGGATCACGCCAGCACCTCGCGCGAACGCGTCGCCGGATTTCGCGACGCACTCGCCGAAGCAGGCCTGGAATTACCGCCGCACCGGATCGTTGCCTCCGATTTCGAAGTGGAGGGCGGCGTTCGAGCAGCAACACAACTGCTGAGCACCCCGACGCGTCCCGACGCCATCTTCACCGTCAGCGACACCATCGCCATCGGCGTTCTCGGTGTTGCCCGCGATCTGGGACTGAGTATTCCGAACGACCTTGCGCTGGTGGGCTACAACGACATTCCCGTGGTCTCGCAACTTCCGGTTCCACTGACTACGGTTCGCTCACCCGCCCGCAAGATCGGCGCAACCGGGGTGCAGAATCTACTCGCCCTCATGGCAGGACGGAGCGTCGAATCTGTAAAGCTGCCGATCGAACTGATCGTGCGGGCATCGACGCGTTACCAGACTTCGGATTCCTCGATCCCCAACTGACGGGCGTAGCGCGAGTTGAGATCGTCCCAGCCGTACTCGCGTGCCTTCGCTCCCACGATCGGACCGAACGGCGAACCGGCAAGCAGCCCGTCGAGAACGTCGAAACACAGGTGCCACCCCGCCGCCAACGCGGATGCCATTCCCTCGGCGCGCGAACGCTGCGTCAGAACCACCCTGGTTCCGCCCTCGACCGGAGTGAGCTCCCAGATCAATTCGTCCGGGCCCCATTCGTGTTCGAGTCGACGAGCTTCGTCGACCACGCGGACGGACGCCGGAAACGACATCTCCGGATCGCCTTCCTCCGACAGCATGGCGATGACCACTTCGCCGACGCTGCCCAAGTTGCGATCAGCCGTGTACGGAGTCCACTGGGCCAACATTTCCGGATCGGTCACCGCCGCCCACACCTGATCCACGGGATACGGCAACGTTCTCGGGAAGGTGACAACCGTGTCGTCGCCGTCGACGGTTACGGTCACGTCGGACAGGGCACTGGGCTGATATTGCTGGGCACTCATAGTTCGATCTCACCAGGTGCCACCGACAGGAGCAACCGGCGTCAGCGTGGCCTGATTCCGAAGAGCCCGAATGCCGCCGCGACAGTCTGTTCGACCACGGGAAACTTGGTCACCCCGAGGTCGTGTTTGGCGCCGTCGAACTCCACCAACGTCGTTGCTGCGGGGATCAAGTCAAGTGCCGACTGCATCTCGTCCGTCGTCGCGAATTCGTCCTTCGAACCGTGGACCACCACCGTGGGGGTGGTCAGTGCCGGAAGGTGCTCGGTGCGCAGTTTCTCCGGCTTCTTCGGCGGATGCAATGGGTAGGACAGCAAGATCAGCCCATCCACCAAACCAGGGTTCTCGGCCGCCGCCATCGAGGACTGGCGTCCACCGTACGAATGTCCACCGAGAAGTAGAGGTCCATCGCTCGGGTAGTCCTTACGCAGTGTCGCAACAACATCAGCGATTCCCGATCGGTCTTCGGCGGCACGGGACGGGTGCGGTGGCCCCTTCGGGCGGCGCACCCGGTAGGCAAGATCGAATCGCAAAACCTGCACTCCGGCTTCGGCAAAACCATCGGCAACAGCGCGAAGGAGCACCGTGTCGCAGTTGCTTCCGGCGCCGTGTGTCAGAGCCAAAGTCGCGATCGGGTCCGTATCCGGCCGATGCAGGAATCCTTGCAGCTCACCGCGGTCGACGGTCTCGAAGGTGGTCATGGTCGCATCCTCGTCCGGCCCGCGCGGGCCTGCTCGACTGCCGCCGTCATCGTCCCCTCGTACGCGGGCCCGTGCCCCGGGAAAATGACACCGGCCGGGGTTTCCGCAATTGCGTCCAACGCCTCGTCCGTTGCTTCCCGGTGGTGATTGAACGGGCACACCAGGAACTGCGGCCCCGTCTGCCGGGACGTGGCATGGCCAGTCACCAGAGCGTCACCCGAAGCAACGACGCCGGCACCGGGAATCAGGTACGCACTGTGTCCGTCGGTATGCCCATGCGTGGGAATCGGCACGATACGGCCGGGAACGTCCAAGGCACTACCCTCCGCAAAAGCCTGTGCCTGAGGCAGTTTCGCTCCCTTCAGCGCGCCGGCGCCGATCACGTCGAACAGCCACTTCGGCGCGCCCCGGCGCCACAGCAGTAACGGAACTTTGACCGGCCCGAGTTGCTGCAGGTATTCGCGTCGCGCATGCGGTACTTCCAACGGGTCCATCAGTACCGGTAGGTCGTGGCGGGTCAGTATGTCCGCGATCCCGCCGATGTGATCGATATGGGCGTGAGTGACAAGCACGGCGCGCACATCGCCGATGCTGTGACCGATCTGCTCGATCGACCGTTCAACGTCACCGCCGTTGGCGGGATACCCACCGTCGATCAGAGTGAGATCGGAGCCTTCCTCGACGAGAACCCAATTTGCGTGCCCACATCGAACGAGGTGTGTGTTGTCGATCTGCGTGATCGACAGTGCCTTTGTACTCATGATTGGTAGTGTGCGCCACGTGCCGGAATCGTGGAACAGCGCCAGTGATCGCACAGTTCGGGGCCTCGCCGAGGCAGGCCTGGTTGCAGCAGCATTCGCGCTGCCTGCAGCCGTAAAACGCCGCATCACCGGACCGCCGGTGCACAGAGACGGGCACACTCTCGACGCCGACGCGCACATGTTGTTGACTCTCGCCAAGGCACGCCCACGGCCCGCACTGTCGTCGGAGCCACATGTACTTTCCGCCGCGCGCGCCGAATTGACGCGAACGGCGATGTTGATGGCCGGCCGACCGGCGTCGGCGCACACGGAAGACATCTCCGTACAAGGCGCCGACGGCCCACTTCGCGCTCGCCTCTACGTGCCCACCCACGAGTCCGGGGCACTGCTGGTGTTCTTCCACGGCGGCGGCTGGGTTCAGGGTGATCTCGAATCACATGACGCACCGTGCCGACTGTTGGCTGAAACCTCAGGGGCCAGAATCGTCGCTGTCGAATATCGACTTGCACCCGAATTCCCTTTCCCCACACCGGTACACGATGCCTATGCGTCGTACCTCGACATTGTTTCTCGGGCAACCGAGTTCGCCGTCGACCCTGCTCGCATTGCGGTGGGTGGCGACAGCGCGGGTGGGCACCTGTCGGCTGTTGTTTCACTCCGCGCCCGCGATGACGGATATCCGTCACCGGCAGCCCAGTTGCTGATCTATCCGGCCACCGACTTTCACGAGAGAAGGCCGTCCCGAACGACGTTCGGCGAAGGATTCTTTCTGACCGAGGCAAATATGAACTTCTACGAGCGCAGTTTCCTCGGCGAGAACTCGGATCGGCTGGACCCGTGGGTGTCTCCATTGCGTGCCCAAAGCCACAACGATCTTCCACCGGCAATTGTGGTGACAGCTGGATTCGATCCACTGCGCGACGAAGGTGAAGCATACGCACAGCTGCTGCGCGACAACGGAGTTCGCGTTGTCGCGCGGCGCTATCCCGGATTCATCCACGGGTTCGTGAATGTTCTCGGCCCCAGTGCCCGATCGCGTGCGGCGGTTGTCGAAATAGGCGGAATGCTCCGAGCACTGTTGAGCTAGAGCACCTATGCCGTATTGAGCGCAATCGCGGCGTGAATGAGGGCCGTGAAGGCTTTCTCGTCGATGGTGTCGCCTTCGTTGAAGTCGATGGCACGCCTGGTGTTGCCTTCGAGGCTGGAGTTGAACATTCCCGTCGGATCATCCAATGTCGCCCCCTTGAAGAACGTCACCTTCACAGCCTTCTTGTACGTCTCACCGGTGCAGAGAATGCCGTCGTGTTCCCACACCGGAACTCCACGCCATTTCCACTCCTCGACCACATCGGGGTCGGCTTCCTTGACCAAAGTCCGGATCCGAGCGAGCATCTCCCCTCGCCAGTCACCGAGTTCCTCGATCCTCGCGTCGATCAATTCCGAGGGGGTACCCCCTGCTGCGTCCTTCTTCATGGTCGGTCACCCTCTCCACGATCGACTCGCTCCAAGTCACTCGAGTATGCCCGATCGTCTTTGCACCGTGCGGCAAATATGTTGCGTGTGCCCGCATCCAGAATTTCGTGATGAATAATGCAGCGATGGCACCACTCGGAACGCGAGTAGCAACTACCCTGTCGGCGAAAACGCGAAGCGGGTTGTTGGTCCGGTCCGCACTCATGGGAGTCGCCACCGTCGGCGTAGTCATCTCCGCGGTCCTCTCACTCGGCGGTGACAACCGTGAAGCCGGCACCGCATCAGGATCACTCACCGCTACGAATGGTGGAACCCACAACAGCGCCGAAGCCATCGTCGGGACGTTCCCGCCGGCCCTTGCCGAGGCGAGCATCTGCTCGCCGGGCTCGCTCAACTCGACCGGCGACTTGTACCTACTCTGCACGGTCGACTCCGGGTCAGCTCTCGCCCAGAGCGTCTCAACCGACTACAACATCGTCTTCATCACCTGGGTGAACCAGACCGAAGCTGGTAAAACACTCATCGACTGGCGCGAGAACGAGCGGCCCGAACTCATCACTGAGAACCGCTCGCGTACCGCAGCCGCCCGCATCGAGTATCGAGACGCCGTCAGCACCACGGAGTACGCCAACTCCGACAGCGGGCTCCACATCACCTCGAGCGCCGTTTTTCCGAATGCCGTAACCGCCAAGGCATTCCTCGAACGCGCCGGCCTGGTCTGAGAATGCGCAAATTCCTGGCTGTCACGTTCATTGTCGCGGTGAGCGTGTTCGCAGTGGCAGCGATGTACCTTTCCGTGCGCGGAGATAGCGTCGCGTTCACTCCTGCCGTGGCGTCGGTAGTCGACCATGCGGAATGCACTACACCCGATATCTCCGGACCACTCAGCGGGCTCGCTCAGATGGATTCACAATTCCCGCCAACAACCGAACCCGGCTATCCGCCATCGGATTTCGAACCGGTAGCGCTCATCCGGTGCGAACGCGGGGAAAACGCCGCCGGTGGGTTGACTATCGACGCGGTTCGCCTTGAAGGCGACGTATCTGCAGTAGCCGAAGCATTCCGAACCGACTCGCAGCGGTTCCGCGACAACATCTCTGCTGACTGCGCGATACGGGAAATCGTCCCCGTCGGCCTGTGGTTCGTCGACGCGTCGGGTAACGCATTTCGTCCAGCTTGGCCGTCAGCGCCGTGCGGATTCCAGGACGCACCTCTCGAAACGCTGGACACCTTGCATGAGGTCAGCCGTCAGCAGCACCCGATCGACGCCATATCGGCGGACGAACCGGGAATCTGCACAACGTCGATCGGATCGTTGTTCGATCTCACCACCCCCGACGACGTCGAGCGATCAGTGCGTTCCGAGAACACCGGATACTCACCTCTCGACAGTCCGTTGGCCACACCCGTCGACGACGTCGGCCGACTGCAGGTATGCCGCTACAACCTGGGCCAGGGGTCCTCGCATATCCGCCTGACATTGGCAGACAGTGCCGAGCTGATGCACGCGGCGTCCACAGCACCCATCGCCCCACCCTGCGATCAGATCGCGCAACAGGTGGCGTCGATCGATCTCCGTCGAGCTGACGGCTCCGGGGGAACCCAAGTTCTTGCCGAACTCGACGGTTGCCAACGCATCAGATTCGGCGGATACCGCCAGATACCCACATCGATCACCGAACTGCTGTCGCGATGATGCCATTGAGAAAGCCATTGCATCACTGAGTATTTCGAGCCAAAGAGTTGGTGAACGCGGAATATAGAGTCGCACGACGGCAGCTACCTCGGGTAGCTTCGTACTCCATGTACATCCGCCGCGAATGCCCGTCCGACCGTGACGCCGTCTACTCACTTCTCGACGCTGCATTTGCGGATCAGGCACCGCCGGGCGAAACGCCGTACGAAATCGAACTGACGCGCCAACTCTTTGTGTCCGACGAGTACCTGCCGAAGTTGTCCCTGGTGGCCGAGGCAGACGGCGAGATTCTCGGCTTCGTCATCGGAACCCGGGGATGGGTCGGCGAGGTGGAGGCTGTGGGCCTAGGCCCGCTGGCAGTGACACCCGAAAACCAACGGTCCGGCGTCGGCTCTGCGTTGATGCACGCGGTCATCGGCGCGGCGGACGCTCTGGACGTGCCGTTGCTCGCACTACTGGGCAGCACTGAGTACTACCCACGGTTCGGGTTTGTGACCAGCACGAAAGTGGGCGTCGAATCACCGGAAGCCGAATGGGGTGCCCATTTCCAGATTCGCGCCCTGTCTGCGCACACCCCAGATCAGGTTGGCACGTTCAAATACGCGGCACCGTTCAATATGCCCTGACCGTCAGTCGAACAGTGTCGGTGACACGCCCTCGTCGGAAGCACCTTCGGCGGGGGCGATCTTCTTGCCGCCACCCTTACGCACGACAGTCAGACTGGTCGTCCGTAGCGACAGCCTGTGCCCGTCACCGTGTTCGAGCAACGCCATACCCTGCCGGACTTCGACTACCGTCCACGGACCCGCATGGTCGGCCGCCTGTACGAGGTCACCGGACTCCACCTCAGTTGCCATGACCACTCCTTAGTTCCTCGTGTCCTGCACGTTCTCCTTCACATTATCGACGTGACCATGTAGCGGCAGACGCGCAGGGTAGGGCTTCGCCCCGTGCGCCTTTTCGGTAGCGCCGACTACCAGAAAGGCGCACAGGGCCGAAGGCCCAAAACCACCCCGAACGAACCTGCAACAAGTTACAGTTTTTCGACGGACCATCGAAGGAGAAGCCTGTGCGCTACGGAGTCAGCTTGTTCACCAGCGACCGCGGCATTCGCCCTGCTGATGCGGCCGTTGCCGCCGAAGCTGCCGGGTTCGACGCCTTCTACGTTCCCGAGCACACGCACATCCCGGCATCACGGGCGTCGGATCATCCGGGGACCAAATCCGCGGAACTTCCGGACGACCGCTACATGCGCACCCTCGACCCCTGGGTTGCGCTCGGCACTGCAGCATCGGTCACCAGCACCATCCGCCTGGGCACGTCGGTGGCACTCCCCCTCGAACATGATCCGATTACTCTGGCAAAAACCATCGCCTCGCTGGATCACCTGTCCGATGGACGTGTTGTCTTCGGTGTCGGATTCGGCTGGAATGCAGAGGAACTCGCCGATCACGGGGTACCCCCGAACAAACGTCGTACGGCTCTGCGCGAATACCTCGAAGCAATGGGTGAACTCTGGTCGAAGGACGAGGCATCCTACGAGGGCCAGTTCGTGAAGTACGGGGCCAGTTGGGCATGGCCCAAGCCCGTACAGAAACCGCGTCCACCCATCCTCCTCGGCGCCGGTGCGAGCGAAAAGACCTTCAAGTGGATCGCACAGTCCGCCGACGGCTGGATCACGACGCCGATCCAGCAAGAGATCGAGGAAAACGTAGAGCTGTTTCGCAAGATCTGGTCCGAAGCCGGTCGAGTCGGCGAACCTGAAATCACCGTCCTCGCCGGAAAGCCCGAGGCGGACAAGCTCGCTCACTGGGAGAGCATCGGAGTTACCGAGGCAATGTTCGGCACGCCGGACGCCGCTCCCACCGACGTTGTGGAATACATCAAGAGATTGGCCGCCAAGCTAGGACGGTGAACCCCGTCACATCACCTTGATCTCAAGCGCGCTCGAGGTTTTACCGTCAATACAGCACAGGCCACGTGCATCGGCGGAATTACCCGAGTAGCGGAAGGTGAACTCTCACGTGACGACGGAACTAGTTGGACCGCATACCGATTCGATACCGGAACCGTCGATTCGTAAGTCTTTTGTCGATGCCTTCCGTCGACATCCTGCGGGCGTCGCCATTATCACTGCCGCCGGCGAAGACGGCCCGGTCGGGATTACGTCGTCGTCGGTGATGTCGATCAGTGCCGACCCCGCTGTACTCGCGTTCTCACTACAATCCCTGCGAGGATCTGCTGCAGCGATCGCGGCCGCGTCCAGTTTCCTTGTTCACCTTGCGCATTCCGACAATGTAGAGCTGGCAGAAACATTTGCCACGCGTGGCGCCGTCCGATTCGGCGCGGACATGGACTGGTCGTTCCTGTCGACCGGTGAACCGTTCCTACACGGAACGGCGCATGCTCTCCGCGCGGTCCCACTCGGCGCCACCGCTTGTGGTTCGGCGCTCATCGTCACGGCAGAAGTTGTCGAGGTCATCGCGCCGACGCGTGCTCTCGCCCCACTCGTCTACCACAACCGGGCGTACCACCATCTCACCCCAGCGACTCATCACCGATCGAAAGGCACACCACAATGACCGAATACGTCTTGCCCCAGCTCGATTACGATTACGCAGCCCTCGAACCTCACATCTCAGGCGAGATCATGGAGCTGCACCACAGCAAGCATCACGCGACCTACGTCGCCGGCGCAAACAGTGCAATCGAGCAGTTGGCCGCCGCACGAGAAGACGGCACGATCGCAGCCAAGGCTCCGCAACTCAGTAAGAACCTCGCCTTCCACCTCGGCGGCCACACCAATCACTCGATCTTCTGGAAGAACCTCTCCCCCAACGGTGGTGAGCGACCTGAAGGAGAACTGGCTGCTGCCATCGACGAACATTTCGGGTCATTCGACGCGTTCGTGACGCACTTCTCCGCGGTCGCAACCACTTTGCAGGGCTCCGGCTGGGCCGTACTGGCCTACGACACGATCGGTCAGCGTCTGATCATCGAGCAGCTCACAGATCAGCAGGGAAACATCAGCATCGGCATTGTCCCGCTCCTGATGCTCGACATGTGGGAGCACGCCTTCTATCTTCAGTACAAGAACGTCAAGGCCGACTACGTGAAGGCATACTGGAATGTCATCAACTGGGACGACGTGGCGCAGCGCTACGCCGACGCCACGTCGGTCCTGGGTTCCGGAAAGTAACCCCCCTTAACGACTTACAGTCCGTGCAGTGATCTTGATGCGAGGGCGGCCGGCAGCTTTACCGGCCGCCTTCTCTTGTGCGTCCCGGGCCGCCCACCCCGCCTTGTCGATCATGTCGGGTTGACGTTCCGTCACCAGTTCGACCAAGGATGTCCGGTCGAGTTCAGGCGCGGTCAGCAATCCGGCGTCGAAGTCTGCCAGTAGTTGCGCGACGGTTTCCTTCGCGTCGACTCGGTTGGTGCCGATCACACCGCGCGGGCCCCGCTTGATCCAGCCGCTGGTGTAGACGCCGACCGCGCCGTCCACCCGGCCCTGATGGTTGGGAATGATTCCCCGTGCTTCGTCGAACGGAACGTCAGCGACTGGTTCGCCGCGATAACCCACCGACCGCAGAACAAGCGACGCTTCCAGTGTCTCGACCTTCTCGGTCGCCGATGCCGCAAGGTCGTCGTCAAGTGTGTTGTGCACCAACGTCACCGATTCGACGCGGTCGGTGCCCTGCAGTTCGGTGGGCGCGACGAGATACCGGAAGACGATTCGCTTATTGCCTCCGTCCGCCGGCTTCTGTGCGTACTCACGTGCAAGGTCAACTTTGAGTTTGTCGGACAGCAGCGCATCGGGATCATCCAGGGCTGCTGCGCTTGCCGCGTCCAGCACGACGTCCTGTTGGTCGATCACGACGTCGACACCGTTCAGGTGACCCAGCGCGAGAAACTCCGGGGCGGAGTACGCGGCCTGGAGTGGGCCCCGTCGTCCGAGAACAACAACCTCACGGATATTGCTGTTGCGCAGGGCGTCCAACGTGTGGTCAGCAATGTCGGTTCTTGCGAGTTCGTCGACATCGCACGTGAGAACACGCGCGACATCGAGTGCCACGTTGCCGTTTCCGACGATAACCGCGCGCTCCCCCGAAAGGTCGAATTCACGATCCGAAAAGTCCGGATGCCCGTTGTACCAGGACACGAATTCCGTCGCGGAATGACTGCCGGGCAATGATTCTCCGGGGATGCCCAGTTTGCGATCGGTTGCGGCGCCAACGGCATAGATCACGGCATCATGGTGCCGCAGTAGCTCGTCGTGCGAAATATGCTTGCCCACTTCGACGTCGAGGTAGAACTGAAACGACTCCGATTTGAACGAAGACCCGAAGACACTCACGACGCCTTTGGTTTCCTGATGATCCGGCGCAACTCCACTGCGCACCAACCCCCAAGGCGAGGGCAAGCGGTCGAACATCTCGACCTCCACTGATCCCCGCGCCAGCAGTTCGGCAGCGCAGTAGCACGCTGCCGGACCGGATCCGACTATCGCAACACGTATTCGAGGCAGATCCGCTGACGGGCGTTTCGGCGGAGTGGGGAATGCAACGTCATCGGTGTCCAATGGATTCTGCTCGAAGTACGCCGCATTGATCTCCGTGTACCGACTCATCGACTCACTGAGATCGTATTCGGAGTAGATCGCATCCACCGGACACGCGTCGACGCATGCCCCGCAGTCGATGCAGGTGTCCGGATCGATGTACAGCATCTCAGCGGTGGTGTATCCGGGGTCTCCGGGCCGCGGACGGATGCAGTCGACCGGGCACACCGCTACGCAACTTGTGTCGTTGCAGCATCGTTGAGTGATCACAAAAGTCATGTGGAGTCCGTAACTGGTCGGAAAGTGCGGCACCGATTCGCACGCACTCGTAGGATTTCAGTTCACTTGTTGCGGTTCATAACCCGGTCTGCTGCTGCCCAGTGTTCGTCGGTAATCCACAAGCGCGCAAAAGCGTCGATAGCTTCCGGAGGAGCAACCCCGGACATCACCCGTTTGATGCTCTCGGCCGGAGCGTTGGCAAGAGACTTCGCCAGTGAGCGCCAGCCCTCGTCGAAGGATTCTCGGGGCAGGACGCGATCGACGAGTCCGAGCGATTCCGCGTCAGCAGCACCCATGATCGTTCCGGAACCGGCCAGCATCAATGCCCGACCGCGCCCGACAAGTGCGGCAAGCCGCTCGGCTCCACCCCACGCGGGCATGATTCCGAGACTCACCTGATTGAAGCCGATCTTGATGTCGTGCGCGGCAATTCGAATATCTGCCGCCACGGCAACTTCGGCGCCGCCGCCGAGCGCATGCCCGTTCAATGCAGCGATGACGGGTCCGGGGAATTGTGCGATGCGGTCACAGATCGACCGCATCCGCCGGGCCATGTCCGCCGCCTGTTCCAGCGTCCGAAGTTTGGCCAGTTCCTTGAGATCGCCACCGGAGACAAACGCACGATCACCAGCGCCGGTGATCACCAGGGCGCGGGCCCCGCGAACCGAGTCGAGTGCCTCGTCCAATTGGTCCATCGTTTCCGGCGCGATGGCATTGCGTGCTTGTGGACGGTCGATGGTGATGATCGCCAACTCGCCGTCCATTTCAACGATAACCAAGATGTTCTCCGTTACGATATTGGCATTCTTGTTTTGTGAGAATAACATATTCACGACTGGCAGAAGCCAGTTCGACCGCTCCCGTCTCGTGCCGCAGTTCGGCCTAGGAGCGGCCCGGTTACCTGCATTGGAGCTCATATGCGGCACATTCCCACCACGCTTGCCACCCGGTACCTCGAAGAGGGTTGGTGGACTCAGGACACGATCGGCACGATGCTCACCCGAGGCCTCGCTGCCGCCCCCGACACCGAATTTCGTATCCACTCGAAGATCCGTCCGTGGACCGGAACTTTTGCCGACGTGGACCTGGTGGCACGCAGGTTGGCCGGCGGCCTGCGCGAACGGG
This sequence comes from Rhodococcus sp. AD45-ID, assembly GCF_003023755.1. NCBI lineage: Bacteria > Bacillati > Actinomycetota > Actinomycetes > Mycobacteriales > Nocardiaceae > Rhodococcus > Rhodococcus sp. AD45-ID. The sequence continues at coordinate 1,916,065 of NZ_PYHL01000001.1, forward strand.
GCGTCGGCGCGGGTGATGTCGTCGCGTTCCAGCTTCCGAACTGGATGGAAGCAGCAGCGGTCTTCTGGGCCTCGACCTTCCTCGGCGCAACGGTTGTTCCCATCGTTCACTTCTACGGCCGCAAGGAAGTTGCCTACATCCTCGACGAGACGAAGCCGAAGGTCTTCATCACGGCCGAGAAGTTCGGACGCACCGAGTACCAGCCGGATCTGTGCGCGAACATCCCCGTCGTCGGAGTTGTCGGTCGCGATTTCGAAGATCTGCTCAGCGACGTACCACTGGCGGAGAACATCGACACAGACCCCACTTCCGCCGTGCTCATCGCTTTCACCTCCGGCACGACGCGCGCCCCCAAGGGCGTCATCCACAGTCATCAGACACTCGGGCACGAAACCCGTCAGCTCTTGGGTCTGTACCCGAAAGACCTTGGCAAGCAACTCACGTCGGCCCCGGTCGGTCACTTCATCGGCATGGTCAATGCCTTCCTCATTCCAGTCGTCGACGGCTCCCCGATCAACCTCACCGATGCGTGGGATCCGGAACAGGCACTGGAGTTGATGACCAGCGATCAACTCACCGTCGGCGGCGGCGCAACCTACTTCCTCACCAGCCTGCTCGATCATCCGAAGTTCACGCCGGAACATCTCGCGTGCATGAAATATGCGGGACTCGGCGGCTCGTCCGTCCCCGCGGCGGTCACGAGAAGACTGGCCGACTTCGGCATCACCGTCTTCCGCTCGTACGGGAGCACCGAACATCCGTCGATCACGGGATCGAGCCACCTTGCCCCGGAAGACAAGCGGTTGTTCACCGACGGAAATGTCATGGAGGGCGCGGAGATCCGGCTTGCCGATGACGGAGAAATCCTCAGCCGTGGACCCGATCTCTGCATCGGGTACACCGACCAGGCGCTCACCGACGCGACATTCGACGCCGACGGTTGGTACCACACCGGGGACATCGGTGAAATCGACGAGGACGGCTACCTGACGATCACGGACCGCAAGTCCGACATCATCATTCGCGGCGGCGAGAACGTGAGCGCACTCGAGGTCGAGGAAATCCTTCTCTCGATGCCGGGAGTCGCCGAAGCCGCAGCGGTATCCGCCCCGGACGAGCGCCTCGGCGAACACGTTGCCGCGGTGCTGCGCCTGCTGCCCGGCCACAGCTTGCCGACGATGGACGAACTCCGCGCTCACTTCGACCGAGCCGGCGTCGCAAAACAGAAGTGGCCGGAGGAATTGCACCAGGTGGACGACTTCCACCGGACGGCCAGCGGCAAGATTCAGAAGTTTTTGGTCCGCCAGGATATTGCGACCGTTTAAAAAAGAGAATAGTGTTCTCATCAAACGCAAAGGAGAATCTCATGCCCCCGAAGGACCTGCCTTACCCGCTGTTCGACGCAGACAACCATCTGTACGAGACTGCCGAGGCCCTCACCAAGTACCTCCCGGCGAAGTACAAGGACGCCATCAAGTACGTCGAGGTCGACGGACGCACCAAGATCGCCATTCGCGGACAGATCAGTGAGTACATCCCCAACCCCACGTTCAGCGTCGTTGCACGCCCGGGTTCCATGGAGGAGTACTTCAAGAACGGAAACCCCGAAGGCAAGAGCCGTCGCGAGATCTTCGGTAAGTCCATGAAGGCAATCCCCGCCTTCAGCGAGCCGGGCCCGCGCCTGGAACTCATGGACGAGTTGGGCGTCGACCGCACGCTGATGTTCCCGACCCTCGCCAGCCTGGTCGAAGAGCGGATGCGTGACGATCCGGACCTGATTCACGCTGTTGTGCACGCACTCAACGAGTGGCTGTACGAGACATGGCAGTTCAACTACAAGGACCGCATCTTCACCACCCCGGTGATCAGCCTGCCGATCCTCGACAAGGCACTCGAAGAACTCGAGTGGGTTGCCGAGCGCGGCGCAAGGGCTATTCTCGTGCGACCGGCACCCGTCCCCGGATTCAAGGGCCCTCGTTCGTTTGCCATGCCGGAGTTCGACCCCTTCTGGAAGCGCGTCGTTGAGCTCGACCTCCTCGTCGCGATGCACTCGTCGGACAGCGGATACGCGCGCTTCGACGCCGAGTGGGAAGGCACGGACGGCGAGATGCTGCCGTTCCAGACCAACACGTTCCGCATGGTCAACGAGTGGCGTCCCGTACAGGACACCGTGGCATCGTGGGTCTGCCACGGCGCACTGTTCCGCTTCCCTGACCTCAAGCTTGCGGTCATCGAAAGTGGATCTGCCTGGCTGCGGCCACTTCTGGACAGCCTCGCCGACACCTTCAAGAAGGCACCTGAAGGCTTCGGTATGCAGGATCCCGTCGCTGCGATCAAGCGCCAGGTCCACGTCAGCCCGTTCTACGAGGAGGGCGTGACCGATCTGATCGATCTCGTCGGAGTCGACCGAGTGCTCTTCGGCTCGGACTACCCGCATCCGGAGGGCTTGGCAGAGCCGCGGCACTTCGCGGACATGCTCGGGCACCTGGACGAGAAGGATCAGGCAAAGATCATGGGCGGCAACCTTGCAGGGCTCCTTTCGCTGTGAAGTGGCAGACCATCCCTGAGATGGTCCTGAGTGCGGCCGACCGCTTCGGCACTGCCGAAGCGGTCGTCGACGGGCCCGTCCGGATCACCTTCGTCGAACTCGCTGATCGGGTCCGCCGGGCCGCTGGCGCTCTGGCCTCGATCGGCGTGGACAAGGGCGATCGAGTGGCGATCTGGGCGCCCAACTCCGCCGAATGGATCATCGCCGCATTCGGCATCTTGACCGCCGGCGGAGTGCTGGTTCCCGTCAACACGCGGTACAAGGCCGACGAGGCCGCCGACATCATCCGACGGAGCGGCGCCAAAGCCGTACTCGTCCAGAAGGGGTTCCTGGGCCTCGAGTACAGTGCACCCGATGACGTACCGGTCATCGACTTGAAGTCGGATTTCCTTTCCAGCGGTGCACCTTTCGAATGCGAGATCAGCGGCGACGACATCGCCGACATCATGTACACGTCGGGAACGACCGGCCGCCCCAAGGGCGTCATGATGAACCATCACCAGACACTGCGAATGTTCTCGGAGTGGTGCGATCTCGCAGACCTGAGGGAAGGCGATCGCTACCTGGTCGTCAACCCGTTCTTCCACATGTTCGGCTACAAAGCAGGCGTTGTCGCGTCGTTGATTCGCGGCGCCACCATCCTGCCCGTAGCCGTTCTCGACGTGGATCAGGTACTGGAACTGGTCGAGACCGAGAAGATCACCATGCTCCCGGGACCGCCGACGCTCTACCAGTCACTGCTGTCCGCTCCCAGCACCCGAGATCTGTCGTCACTACGTGCTGCGGTCACCGGATCGGCGGACATTCCGGTAGAACTCATCCGCCGGGTCGCAAAGGAACTTCCGTTCCAGACCATCATGACGGGTTACGGCTTGAGCGAAGGGGGAACGGCAACCGCGTCGCGCCCCGGCGACTCGTTCGAGCAGATAGCAACTACCGTCGGTACACCATGTGACGGAATCGAATTGCGAATCGCAGATGATTCCGAGGTACTGATTCGCGGATACAACGTCATGCAGGGATACCTTGACGATCCGCAGGCAACCGCCGAAGCGATCGACACGGACGGTTGGCTGCACACCGGCGATCTCGGAAAGCTTGACGACGAGGGACGGCTCAGTATCGTCGGCCGCAAGAAGGACATGTTCATCGTCGGCGGGTTCAACGCATATCCAGCCGAGATCGAAGGTTTCCTCCTCGAACACCCGGCAGTCGATCAGGTTGCCGTGATCGGCGTTCCCGACGAACGAATGGGGCAGGTCGGCAAAGCCTTTGTCGTCACCAAACATCCTGTGGCAGCGGAAGACCTACTCTCCTGGAGCCGCGAGCGGATGGCCGGGTTCAAAGCTCCTCGCACTGTCGAGTTCCTCGACGCACTGCCACTCAATGCGACTGGCAAAGTCATGAAAGACCAATTGAGATAACCGAACTCACGTTTGAATTGAGGAGGCGTGTAATGAACGACCATGATGCGATATTGACGTTCGCCCTGAAGTGGCGACATTGGAACGGCGGACCCGCCGAAGACATTTTTGTCCAATTCGGGATCACGCCTGATCAATTCTTCCGTCGCCTCCACAGCATCCTGGAGGTCGGAGAGCAGAGCGACCTCTCACCCGAGATCGCGGCAGAACTCGCGTACATCTGCGATCTGCGACTGAACCCCGTTGAACTCAGGCTGGCCGGTTGAGCACCCAGAGTGGTTTGGACCAGACTGATTTCACCACCTTCGACGATATCCGAGCCGCTGTCGGGACAACGATCGGCACCAGCGATTGGATCACGATCGATCAGAAACGGATCGATCTCTTCGCGGCAGCCACCGACGACGACCAGTGGATACATGTCGATACGGACCGTGCTGCAGACGGACCGTACGGCGCCACCATCGCACATGGATTCCTGACATTGTCATTGCTGGCACCGATAGTTCAGACAGTCATGGCCGTCAGTTGCGCCCGCATGGCGCTCAACTACGGACTGGGGAAAGTGCGGTTCATCAGCCCGGTCTTGGTGGACAGCCGGGTGCGGGGAACAGTGGAGCTCACTTCCGTCACCGACATCGACGGCGGAATCCAAGTGGAGCGCACCGTCACGATCACCGCCGAAGGGTCCGAGCGGCCCGCCTGTGTCGCACAAAATCTGGTTCGATACTTGAGCTGACATCTGTTGGCGTGCACGTGCATGCGACGTCGACGCCGGTGCTACCGGCGTCGACGTCGCGTCGTTGTGGGCGATCAGCAACCGGGAACCGGCGCCCCGCCGCCCTGAATCGCCAACAGCGTGCAGAACGTCGCGGCCGACACCTTCCACTCACCGGCCTGCTCTAGCGCTTCACCGGACTGGTCCGGCAGAACCGGAGCCCCGTTCATCAGAAGCGTCCACTTCACGGCAGCGTTCGTGCCGGTGGCCTCGACACCTTGAACCGTTGCCGTGGTTGCCGTGGCCTGCGGATTGGCCGTCAGCGCTTCGAGAGTCGGCAGGAACACGTCACCGTTCTCGACAAGAGCGGCACGATCCGCGGGCGGAGTAGTTCCGTTGAAGAAGGTGACAAAGACGTCCGTGATCTCCTTGGTCGTCGCGTCGTCGGCCGCAGCCGCCGCGGTGGTCCCCGCAGACGACGTGCCCGAAGTCTTCGTGGCCGCTGCCGAAGTTGTTGTGGTGTCAGCGGTGTCGCTGTCGGAATCACTGCTGCAGCCTGTGACCGTGGCGGCCACGACGGCAACAAAACCGGCGGCGGCCACGACTCGACGAATTACCGAATTGCGCATGACGGATCCTCTCCGATGGGCGGACGGGTTCCACCCACCATGGGCTTTCCACCACGATGTTTCGGAACACCGTGGTTGCAAAAAACTTTCACCAGCTCACGGACGCGCCCGTCCGCACCGAACCGCCGCGAGGAACAACGGCAGCTGCGGCTGTCAGGGTTGAATATCGTGCTCGGAGAGTCGATCTCCCACCAGGCTCAGGTCGTATGACTGCCTGGCCATCCAGAACCTGAGGAATCCGGTAATGGAATAGCGGATGTACAGTGCCGACCCGCTCACGCCGAGTGAAATCCCGACGAGGGCAAGAATGATCGCGTCGCGCTGCACCAAGGGATCGGAAGTGTTGTGCGAGAGAAAGTACGACGCGATACCCAAGGCCGGACCGATCACCATCAGCACCAGTCCCAACCTGAGCCAAAGGGCGGATCGGCCGGCGGAGGGATCGGGAATCTTCTGTTCGGCCAACTCGCGAGTGAAGCGGTCGGCGCGGGTTTCAGTCGCGGTCATGTGACACTCCCAAGGTAGAGGGCAGCTAATTCGGAACGCAGTGCGCCATCGGGGCTGCCCTGCTTCTGGATCCGGCCACGCACCAGAACTGCTGCGTGATCGGCAAATTCGAGCACGGTGTTCGCGAACTGCTCGACCACCAGTACGGTGACACCCGCTCTGGCAATCAGGGCGACCTGCTCGTAGAGTTGGCCGACGATCAACGGCGCGAGCCCCATCGACAACTCGTCGAGGAGAAGGACAGCGGGGTCCGTCGCGAGACCGCGGGCGAGCGCGAGCATCTGCTGCTCACCGCCGGACAGTGTGCCTGCCGTCTGCGATGCGCGCTGGGCGAGGATCGGAAACCGAGCAAACGCGATCTCCTCGATTTCCTCGCGCGTGCGACCCGTGAACGTCATCATGAGCAAGTTGTCCCGAACGCTCAGGTTGGGAAACACACCACGGCCTTCCGGGATCAGGCAGACACCGGATCTGGCCAGATCCCGAGGACGAATCCCACTGACATCGCGCCCTCCAACCACGAGTTGCCCCGAGGTGATCGGATGAACTCCGGCAGCGACTCGGAGAGTCGTCGTCTTCCCGGCACCGTTGGGCCCCAGCAAGGCAGTTATCTGACCTGGCGCCACACTGAGGTCGATCCCGTGCAGAACCGTGATCTCGTCGTAACGCGCTCGTACACGCCGCAATTCGAGGATCGGATTCATGATCCCCCCAGATACGCTGCCAGAACAGCGTCGTCGCGGCGGATCAGTTCGGGCGGGCCGACGGAGATGATCTTCCCGAGATCGAGTACATACACCTGGTCGCACACGTTCATCACCAATTCCATGTCATGTTCGACAAGCAGGACAGCCATCCCCTCCTCCGCCAGAGAGCGCAAAATCAGCGAGAACCGCTCTGTTTCTTCGCGGTCCTGACCTGCGGCGGGCTCGTCGAGCAAAAGGGTGGTGGGATTCACGGCCATTGCTCTGGCCACCTCGACGAGGCGACCCATGCCGGTGGACAAGGAGTCCGCGGTTGTCGTGGCAACCAGTCCTAATCCGAGTCGATCGATGATGTCGTCGGCGACGGATCCGGCCTTGCGTCGCTGCGACCCCAGTTCCGCGGCAACCAGGAGGTTGTCGCGGACGCTGAGTCGGCCGAAGAGTTCCAGTCGTTGAAACGTCCGCGCCAGACCGTGTTTCGCACGCCGGGACGGCCCGGCTCTGGTCACGTCGCGGCCACCGAGAAACACCTTTCCCGTGGCCGGCTTGCGGAGCCCGGAAATGACGTCGAACAGCGTGCTCTTGCCTGCCCCGTTCGGTCCGATCAGTCCGGTCACGTGACCACGCTCCGCCTTCAGCGAGACCCCGGAGAGCGCGCGTTGACCGCCGAACATCACCGTGATGTCCTCAACTTCGAGCTGCGACTTCACGACTGAGCACCTCCCCGTCTTCGGCGGTCCATGGGCGCGATATGCCCCACAACTCCACCGGAATTTCCGGCTCCGCCGGAACCTGACGATGCCGCGCTTCGGCCCAACTGCGGGCGGCCAATGCCCCGATCACTACGCCCACCACGAGTACGTACCCGTTGACGACGTCATTGACACGCAAAACCCACAGCGCTGCAATCCAACCCAGCAAGACCGCCATTACAAGGCGGTCCCGGAGAGCCGATTCCCAGCGCCGGCGCAAGCTCGGCACAACTCCGTCGTCGACCGCTCCGGAACTGTAAGCGAGGCCGGCAGCAGCGGGCAGCGTCTGCACGAGGTTGGCGGCCGCCGGCCACAAGGCCACGATCGCGTTCAACGGGCCGGCAATCATCGTGCCCGTGAAGAGCCCGTTACCCACAACTCCCAGGCCACCCACGACAGCGATCAGGAAAATACCCAGCCCGGCAACAAAACTGAACTGTTCGGCGGTGACCGACATCAGTTGCATTCCGTACAGCGCCCCACCAAGCCCCGCAATACCAGCGGCAAGCGCAAACACCAGCATCTTGGTCAACAGCAGACTGCCCCCGAGGGTCGCGAAGGCAGCCTCACTGTCGCGCAGCGCAATCAACCGGCGGCCGAGTCGCCCGCGGCGCAACGCGGCCACGGCGATCGTGACGAGGGCAAGACAGATCGCGGAGAACACCGTCAGTTCTGCCGGAGTATTCACCTCTAATCCGAACAGTCGTGGGCCGACCAAATCCACTGAGCCCTGGTCGAACAGCACGATCTCGACTCCGAACACCTCGAAGGACGGGATCGTGAATATCCATCGGTCGAAGACGGCCGCAATGGCCGCCGTCCCGAGTGCCAGGTAGACACCATTGAGCCGGAGCGCGGGGATCGCGATGACCGCTCCGACAATGCCCGCGATGACCATCACCGCCAAAAGTGCCCACCACTGCCCATTTCCGCCCAAGCGTGCACAGACAATTGCACCCACCCCCGCCATGGTCAACTGCGCAAGTGATATCTGACCGGCGTAACCGACAAGTGGAACGAAGGACAACGCGATCACGCCGAACGCGAAGATCTGTCCGTAGGTGATCAGATCACCTTCACCCAGCACTGTGGCCAAGACGAGACCGAACGCGACGATCACCCCGGCGAAGGCTAACGTCCCTCGAACGCTCGGTAGCGGAACCGCACTGAGGTGACGGTCGCGTCCTCGAAGTCGCCCGTGCGGAAAGAGCAACAGCGCGAGCAACAGCAATATCGCCGGCGCCGCCAGCCGCAGACCTGGGAGGTACGGATTCTGCGGGAGGTAGCCGGTCAGATACGCCTCCATGCAGCCCACGACAATTGCGCCGACAAATGTCATGGGCAGGCTCTTCAACCGACCGAATATCGCTGCGGCATAAGCACTGACGATGACCAGCGACAGTTGGGTCGCGTCGAGCGCAACCATCGGAGCGATGAGGATACCGCCGATTGCGGCCAACACGGTTCCCAGAATCCAGGCAACCCGGTTGGCCCGTACCGGATCTGCCCCGGTAAGTCCCACCAAGGCACGGTCATCGACGGTCGCTCGCATTTCGGTTCCGGTTCGGGTGCGCAGCATCAGTATTCGCAGACACACCGCAACGGCGATCGCCACCACCAGTGTCAAGGCTTGATGCCAACTGATTGTTGCTGACCCGATGTGAAAAGAGTTCTGCTCGGCAAAGAACCTGGGAAGCGAGCGAGCTTTGTTCGGATTCCAGATCCATCGGGCGAGCGCAATCAGACCGCTCAGCAACGCGATCGTCATCACCAGCTTCTCGGCCTCGCCGAGAGCCTGAACCGGCCGCACCAACAGTTCGACGAGAAGCCCGAAAGCCGGTGCAAGAACCAGAAGTACGGTCGCTACCGACAACCACACCGGCCAGCCCCACCCGACACTGAGCTGCCAGTAGGAGAATGCCGCCATCATGCCGGTCGCGCCGTGTGCGAAGTTGAACACTCCGGTGGTGGTATAGGTGACCACCAAGCCGCTGCCGATGATCGCGTAGATCGCGGCCGTGCTCAGACCGACGATCCCGAAGGTGACGAATTGTTCCATTACTCGAAATCGCCCATGCTCATACCGACGTCTGCCAGTGTCATCGGCGTGCCGAAGTCGGCGACCAACTTGCGAGCCGGGATATCGCAGCGGTAGAGACCGTTGTCGGGATTGAAGTCTGCTGCCTGCCAACCGTCCGACGTGGCCTGTTCGACATTGAAGCACGGCTGCGGTGGAATCGGATTCGCCATATCGTTTGCGGCATGCAAACCGCCTCCGGTCCAAGCAGTCTCGGCCGTCGCTGCCTTGTAGAGGCAAGCACGGGTAAGTTCGTCGCCACAACTGGCAGCCGACTTCGCGAACAGCAGCCACGATGACATCGCCCGCATCGCCGGGAGTGTGATCTGCGCATTCGGTGCGTACTTCTCGTACAGAGCCTCGAGCTCCGCCACCGCAGGCTCGTCACTTTCCAACGGCGCCACACCACTGAGATCTACGAGGTTGTTCTGGAAGTCGGCGGACTTCCCCAGCAGTTCGATGAACGACGCGTTGTAGGCGTTATTGTTGGCATCGATCCAGTCGAGCTTGTAGTCCATGTTGGTGAGGACCTCTTCGAGCTTGGCCAACTGACCGAACTCACCCATGAAGATCAACCCTTTGACGCCCTTGCTCTTGATTGCTTGCGCGTACGGAGTCCAGTCCGACACACCCATCGCCGGATACAGCTCGTTGTAGACCAGCGTGGCACCGGCGGCCTCGAGGGTCTCAGCGGTAACGCCCGCAATCGCTTTGGTGACAGCGGAATCGCCGTTGATCATTCCCACCGCACCCTTCGAATCCGGATACGCCTCGTTCACCACCCAGGTTCGGAAACCGTTGTAATTGTCATAGCCCGGGATCTTTGCGGGAGATGCACTGACTTCGAGATCAGCTCCGGCAGAACGCTCTTGGACGGCCTGAGCTGGGAAACTCGGCAACATACACGTCAGCCGGTCCTTGACGCCGAGAGCATCCAAGGCGGCGCCACCACCGACGAGCGCAAAGTCGTCACGACAGGCTTCGACCATTCGCTGACGAACCTCCATCAGCTTCGCATCGCGGGTGGTAGCGACCACTTTACGACCGTTGATACCTCCGGCGTCGTTACACCAGGACGTGAAAACTTTTGCCGCTTCCTCGAATTCGGCATTCTTGGTGAATCCCATATCCGAGAAAACTCCAATATCGATCTCGTCGGCAGTGACACCTTGAGCAGTGCCGCCTTGGGCGTCCCCAGACTGACAGACGTCCTGGAGATCACCGAAGTCGCCAGATGCAGACTGTGCGGTAGCCCCCTCACCACCGCCTTCGATGTTCTCGCTGCCGCCGCTCTCGCGGCCACTACATCCGCTGACAAGAAGTGCTGTCGCCGCGACGGCAACAAGTATTCGCTGTAGTTTCAACCGTTCCTCCTCGTTACTTGGCCCCACGGGCCGACCGATACAGGCTGAAGAGACCGGCGGACGCCGGCGGCGTGAGTGCCAAGGCCACGGGTGGGAGAGGCAGCGCGCCTAAATGGATTCGGACCGAACCCCGTGGCCGGTGGATCTCCGACGAGCGAGGGTCGAGTAAGTCGAAATCTGAACGGAATCGTACTGTGCCACTGGAAAAGAAACCAGGAAACGGACAATTTACATATACCAACCTCCGTTGACACCGATGAGCTGTCCCGTGATGAAGCCCGCGTTGTCCGTACAGAGGAACGCGCACGCCGCAGCCACATCACTGGGCAATCCGGCACGACGGACCGGCGTCATACTCGCGATGACGTCGACGCCGGGAAAATCTCCGTCCGCTTCGGACTTACGAGCCATCGGGGTATCGATGATCGATGGCGGGATCGAGTTGACGGTAATCCCCTGCGGCGCAAGCTCGAAGGACAGTGCCTTAGTAAGTGCGATGACGCCACCTTTGGACGCTACGTAGTGGGCCATGTTCGGCGCGCCCGACTGAGCGCTCGACGACGAGATGGTGACGATTCGACCCCACCCGGCTTCGATCATGTCGGGAACAACTGCCTGAATGGAGGTGAAGGTTCCGGTGAGGTTGACCGCGACGATATGGTCCCACTCCTCCGCACTGATCTCGGTTACCGGTGTGAACGTCTCGACACCCGCGCTGGTGACGATGATCGAGATCGGGCCGAGTTCACCGCGTACCGCGTCCATGGCAGCCCTGACACCAACACGATCGGTCACATCCACTTGGTATGCCATGGCCTCGGTGCCGTCCGCACTCAACTTCTCGGCAACACGTTGCGCTTCGTCGATATTTCTGTCCAACAATGCAACTCGGTGACCCTGCTCCGAAAGAGCCTGAGCCACAGACAGCCCGATACCCGATCCAGCGCCGGTCACGACCGCTACACGGTCGTTCGCGGAGGTCCCCTGAGTGGATGAAGTCATGTTGTTCTCCTTGTTCGTCAACGAGTTTCAGTCAACGGGTGCTAGTTAGTGGGTGCTAGTCAGTGGGTTTCAGTCATCACGGATTCCGCCGACGAGGATTCCGTCGCGGGGGTGTAGTCGAGATGCAGCGCCTTGAGGCCCCGCAGAATGTATGTCGGTTCGTATTCGTACGTCCGCGAGTCAGCTGGTCCGTGCTCGGCCTCGGAAATCCGAATGTCCTTCAGTCGATCCAGAAGTCGAGTGATGCTGACACGTGATTCGACGCGGGCCAGCGGACCACCCGGGCACGCGTGGATTCCTCGACCGAAAGCTATGTGCTCGCGCGCATTCTGCCGTTCGATGTCGAACGTGTCGGGATCTTCGAACCTTTCCGGATCACGGTTCACAGCACTGTTCAAGATCATGACGATGGTCCCGGCCGGAACATCCATGTCGCCAACAGTTGTCGGGTTCTTCGCAAGCCTGAAGTCGCTCTTGACCGGACCCTCCATCCGAAGTGTCTCCTCGACGAAATTGGGTATACGTTCCGGTTCGTCGCGAAGCAGTTGCTGCAGTTCGGGATTCTCGGCGATGAATCGGAAGGACGCGGTCAACAACCGCGCCGTCGTGTCCTGGCCGGCAGCGAACAAGAAGCACGCGACGTGCACGAGATCGACGACCTCCGGAGTCGAGCCGTCGGGATACTTGGCTGTGGCGATGGCCGTCAGAACATCGTCGCGCGGTTCCCGTCGACGGTCCTCGATGTACGACGTGAATCGCTCTGCCAGGAACTCGAGCGGATTGCTCGTGAAGGCCTCGGACTCGTCGATCGAGCCCGCCTGTTGCGCGCCGAGCGTCACGCGAAATACCTGATGGTCCTCTTCCGGTACACCGAGCAGATCAGCAATGACAAGCAGCGCAAACGGTTGCGCATAGTCGCTCATGAGGTTGCACGAGCCCCGGGCGATGAACTCGTCGATCTGGCGATCCGCGAGCCGCCACATGAACTCTTCGTTCTCCGCCAAACGCCTGGGCGTCAGCAGTCGCTTCAACAACGACCGGTGCGCCGCGTGCTGTGGCATGTCCATGGTCACCAGATGCTCGTGCAGCGGGAAATGATCGCGGTACTGCTCGATCAGAGCGCCGAGGTCGTCACCCTCGGGTTCGAACGGCAACCCGGGGAAGGGGCCCGTTGCCGAAACACACGACGAGAACACCTCGGAGTCGCGGTACACAGCAGTCGCCGCGTCGTACCCCGTCACGGCAACAACACCGTGGTGTGGCTCTCGCACGACGGGACACTGCGCGCGTAGGGATTCGAAGTACGGGTACGGATCATCCACGATCGACGGATCGGTGAAGAAGTCGACCTGATCGATTTCAGTCATTACGGGTCTCCTGTGTCGGAAAGCAGGGCATTGACGTCTTTGGGGCTGGGCACGTGTGTCGGAAGGCAGCGCACCCTCGGGACGGGCGGGGTCGACGGGCATCTAGGCGAGCCGAATTGTCGACGTCGCCTGGCAAATGCTGATCAGTCGATCAACATAATGCTGAGCATATGCGTAGCTTAGGGTGTAGGCAATGGTCTAGCGGAGTTTTCTTCGCATTAGGCTGTAGCGAGAACCGTTCACATGACCAGCCTTTGACGCTTAGGGAGCCACGGATGACTTCGCCACGCAGAATCGGCGCACCTGATGCAAAAAATCGAGCACTCCTCCTCGACGCCGCAGAACAAGTCATGCTGGAAGAGGGGTATGCGGCGGTCAGCTCTCGCCGCATCGCAAAGAAGGCCGGACTGAAGCCGCCGCTCGTGTACTACTACTTCCGCACGATGGACGATCTGTTTCTCGAACTGTTTCGTCGCCGCGCGGTAGAAGGTCTCGAGCGTCAGGCCGAACTACTGAAATCGCCACAACCCCTGAGAGCACTGTGGGAGTTCAGCATCGCAGCGGAGGGCACCGCCTTCACTATGGAGTTTGTCGCCCTCGCCAATCATCGGAAAGTCATCCGGGCGGAAATCGCCGACTACTCCGAGCGATTCCGCGCAGCTCAACTCGAAATAATGGGAAATGTGTTGCAGGAGTATGGTATCGATCCGAAAACATGCCCGCCTGCCGCAGCGCTGGTATTGATCACAAGCTTGTCACGCGTACTCGTGATGGAAGAGTCACTCGGCGTTTTCGGTGGGCACGCGGAGACCTTCGCCTTGGTCGAGGAGTATTTGGTTCGACTCGAAGGCAAACGGCTCGAAGACACGAATTAGACACAGCCCTAACCCTTTTGGGGCTTGCAATCTATTCTGTGAAGGTACAGTATCCAAGGTGGTGGATGACTTTACATTCACGCGGGTATGCGTTCCGATCCGCTGGAACCAATTTCGTTCGCGCACTCAGTGCAACACGGCATGGATTCGAGCCGTGAACTTGATCAGGGAGGACTCCGGATGCGCGTCGTCGTCGACAAGAATCTGTGTGAGGCAAATGCACTCTGCGTGGAAAACGCGCCGGAAGTATTTGCCCTCGACACCAACGAGGAACTGGAAGTAACTGCCGGCCAGGTACCGCACGACGCCGAAGACCGAGTTCGCACGTCGATTGCACAATGTCCCAGAGCGGCTCTCTCCGAACGTGAATGAGTGCGGAGCGGGGCCGTCCAAGTGGCATCCCCGCTCCCCGCTCGCGGCGTCACGGTAGATCCACCTTGCCGGCGAGCCAGCGACCGTCCACCAGGTTCATCGTCATCACGACTCGACTGCGGTCGATCCGCGGATCAGGTGCGACGGTATTGCTGACGGTCTGGTCGATGAACAACAGGACCTCGACTTCCGTAGCGGTCGCCGATTTGATCCCGTCATCGATCACAACTCCCTGAGCTGCGGCCTTGTTGTCGACCAGCAGTTGCTTCAACTGTTCACTGGACTGGGAATACATGTCCTTGAATTCCCCGGTGGCTCCGTCGAGTACGGCTGCAAAGTTCTGATCGAGCGAATCCGAACTCACACTTGTCAGAGTCACCGCGTACTGGCGCGCCGCATCGAGTGCGGCGGCCGCTGCCGAGTCGACAGCGCGCGCTTCGTGTAGCTTCCAACCGAAAACTGCTGCCATGGACAGTGATATGGCCACCACGGCTGCGATCACAGAGATTCCGACTACTCTCCCCCATCGGCGAACGCGAACCTCCGGCTCCGTGTCGCTCGACCCCACATCACTCATGCCATCCGCTGCGGATTCGTCTACTTCCGGGTCCAGATCTGCAGCCTTGTCGATTGTTGTCGTCGAACCGCGTTCGCTCATTTTTCCTTCTCCTCTGCTGCGATGTTCCTGTTTCAACTGCTCTTCCGCGTTCACCCCGGTGGGCTCTGTTCGAGATCAGGACCTCCATAGGGAAGTGGAATCGATTGAGGCCCAATCGGTGTCGGCGACGCTCGTGTGTCGGGTGCAACACCGGCAGGCGGGCCGGCGGTGTCGTCACCTGGTTGACGTGGCGCATTCCGAGCGCCGCGGACAAGCACCGACGGGTCCTCGTTGTCGCAATACGTGTACAGGTACGGTTCCGGGAAATCCGGAACCGTCGCCGGTAGACGTGGCAAGTCGTAGTCACACGAATAGCGCGGGTAGATGTTGACAAACGCCCAGATTCCACCGTCGTGAAAAACAGATGTGAGTGCTTCGAGTGTGGAGCCTTGACGGTATGTCGGGACGAAGAACTCTTGCAGCGCAGGTACGTTCAAGTAGGCCATCTGGGCTACCGTCGTCAGATTGCCGAGGAGCTGAACCATTGTCGGCGAGTTGTCGGCGATGAGCGCGTCAATCGACTTCAGAGTCGACGGCGTACCGTCGAGGAACTCACGAAGCCCCGTGTCCTTCGCTTCGACGCCGAGCAGAAGTTCCGACAGATTGCTCGCAGTACTGCGCAGCCCAGGGCCGCTGTCACCAAGTGTGCCGAGCAAAACCTTGCTGCTGCGCAGAAGGGTTGCCGTCTGCGGTAATACCGAATCGAGCGTCGAGACGAGGAAGGCGCCGCCGTCGAGTATCGCCGACAGTTTCTTCGGCCCTTCCGGTCCGACGCCGAGTTCCGCGACGATCATCTCGAGTTCGGCAGGATCGATTTGGGCCAGCATGCCGTCGAGGTTTCCCAACATGGACGCCAGCGGCACCGGGGTCGACGTTTCTTCGGAAGAGATTTCCGATCCGTCGACAAGATACGGACCACTGTCGGTGGTAGGCCTGAAGTCCAGATACTGTTCACCTGCCATCGACAGTCCCGCCACACGCACTTCACCGCCCAGTGGAATCTCGACACCCCCGTCGATCTCCGCGACGGCAACTACACCACTGTCGGTCAACTCGACCGAATTCACCTTTCCCACAGGAACTCCGCGGAGCATCACCTCCTGCTGCGGCAGCAGCCCGCCGGATATCGAAAAATGCACGCGCACGGTAATCTTCGAGCTGATCGGGCTCAGGTGAAAGACCCCGAAGGTCAGGTACACCACGCCGACAACCAGCGTTGCGGCGAGTGCAACCACCGACATTGTGAGTCGGTGAGCGCTACTGAAGCGGACCGCGCTGACGAGAGCTGCCGCGGGGACTTCCGACAGCCGCGCAACCGGGCCCATCTCACCCTCACCGTCAGGGATCTGCTTGTTCATCGGCCGGTCCCCAGCACTCTGCCCTGCAACCGCATCAGCGTGTAGGTAATCGTTCCCACCAGCGCATCCCAGTCGCTCGAATCCGGAAGTCGGCTGCCAGGGTCAGCGGGATGGTTCGGATCCGCAATCGCCCCGATAGCGAGCTGTTCCAGGTCGGCATTGACATGTGCGGACGTCGAGTTGGTGATCTTGAGGAGTGGCGGCAAAAGCCTGTTGACGGCTGCGAGGCTCGCGTTGGGGTCGGTTGCCGCGTCGTTGAGTTCTGCAGCGATTGTGTTGATGTCGGCGACCATCCCGCCTGCGCCGGTACCGCTCACCGACGGGAACTTTCCCACTTGACTACTTACCTGCGCCACCTGTGCGAGCAGATCAAGCATTTGCGCAGTGTTGGCGTTCAGAGTGCCGAGCGCGGGACCGGCCGCCGAAATCGCGTCGTCGATCGACGATTGCTGCTCCGACACCGTCACGAGAAGCTGATTGGTCGACGCAAGCGTCTCACGAATCTCGTTGCTCCGGCTCGACAGTGTCCCGATCAGAGCGGTCGATTCACCGATCAGGTCCGCCATTTCCTCACCTCGTCCGCCGACAGCTTCTCCGAGCCCGTTGACAACCTTCGTCAGGTTGCGCAGGACGCCTCCGTTGATCAAGAAAGACGATGTGGTGAGGAGTTCTTCGATCGTCGCCGCAGACGAAGTCGACGCAATCGGGATGCTGTCTCCGTCGGACAGAAGAGCACCGTTCGACGCAGGTCCAGGCGGGGGTTCCACTGCGACAAACACGTCTCCCAGCGGTGTCGCCGACCGCAATTCCGCGCCGGCCCCGACCGGCAGGCTGATTCCATCCTTGATCCGCATCGTGACTATCGCTTCGTAGTTCTGCACTCTCATCGCTTCGACCTCGCCGATGTCTGCGCCTTGGAGTTTCACCTTCGCTTGGGCGGGCAGATTGAGTGCATTGTCGAAGAGCGCGTACAGCGTGTAGTAGTCCCCGGAAACTCCAGGTGCCGGCAACGGGAGACTCTCGAGCCCCACACCACACGCTGCCGTGGACAGCATCAGACCGGCGCATGCCCCGGCGGAAACAACCCGCCACCCTCGGGGCGTCATCGCGGCAACCCCGCCAAGCCCTCGAGCATCCCGGAGATCCCGAAGTCCGGGCCGAAATCTTCGAGTGTTCCCGTACTGCAGCCAAGCTGACGCAGACCGAGGACATTGCAGATCTCCTTGACCAACTGCCCGTCGAGAAAGACCTTTTCCAGCTGAGCGTGCACCCTCGCACCGCCGTTCTCCTGATCGATTGCGTTGTAAGCGTTGTCCATCAAAAGTGGGGTGACAGTAAGAAATTCAGAAAGTTCACGCCGATAGTCGGCCAATGCGGTCACCACGGTGTTTGCGTTGGTCACTGTCGATTGCAGAGTTCCCTGGTTGGCCGCGAGAAGTTTATCTGCCTCGACAAGGATTTCGTTGAGCTTGGTACCGGTGTCCCCCGAGCCCAAGTCCGCCTCACCGAGCAGATCACTCACTTGCGCCAGGGCTGAACCGAATTCACGAATGTCCTGATCATTGTTCGCGGCAACGGAAGTCAAGACTGCAAGATTGTCCACAACAGTCGTGATGGCATTCTGTGTTTGCGCGCCGCCGTCGCTACCCAGTTGCAGCGCCGACGCCAACTGGCTCAGTGACGACTTGATGGCTTGCCCGTTCCCGTCGACCATCGCGCTGCCGATCCCGAGTAGGTCAGCGACCGGGCCGGAACCCTCTCCATCGCCCTGCAACTCGATCGCCATCTTGTCCGCCATGGCGATCAGTCGATCGAATTCGACGGGAGTCTTTGTTCGGTCCATCGGGATGATGTCGCCGTCCGTCATCACCGGGCCGTCCCGGTATGGCGGAGTGATTTCGACATGACGGTCGGTCAACACCGACGTCGACACAGTTACTGCCTGCGCAGTTTCCGGGATCTTGACTCCGCTGTCGAGGCTCATCGTTACTTCCACCACGGTGCCGCGGGGGACGATGCTGGTCACCGAACCGATCGGAACGCCGAGAACCGAGACGGAGTTCCCTTCGTACAGTCCTGCGCCACTGTCGAATTGCGCCGTGACGGTGATCGTATTGTCCATCGAGGTTGCGCTGCGAATACCCGAACAACCGGCAGTAGCGAGAACAACTACCAACGCGACCTTCGCTATCGATATGAGAGATCTCATTTGCAGTCCTTCAGATAGGGCGGCAAGTTCATCTCGTTTGCATGGCCGCTGACAGCGCACATCCACGAGTCGATGAAAGGCCCAGCGGGGGCCGTGAAATCGACTTCGTTGGCGGTCCCGGAGGTATTGGCGAAGTTGCGCAACGGAACCGGCAGGATCTCCAATGTGTTGCGCAGCAGATCGTCATTGTTGCTCAGGCTTTGGAGCAGGCCATTCAGATTGTTGATCAGTTCGTCGATTGCCGGACTGTCATTGACAACGACGCTGTGCAGTTGGTCTACGAGTGCGGTGGTCGATACGAGTAGTTGGTCGACTACTTCCCGTCTGGCGTTGATTTCAGCCAACACGTCACGGCCGTTGCGCACCAACTCACCCAGACTGTTCTGCTGCCCGCGGATTACAGTTGTCACCTCACTTGTACTGGTCAGCAGCGAACCGATCTGTCCGCGCCGTTCGGCCAGCACCGAAGACAAGTTCTCGATGTTCGCGAGTACCTGCGGTACGAGCGCAGGTGTGCCCTCCAGTTGATCGGACAACGTGGTAAGTGTTTGCCCGATCTTCTCCGCGTCAACCTGCTCGAATGTGGTGGTCGCATTATCCAGTGTCTGCTGCAGATCGTAGGGAACTTCGGTGTTGGCCAACCCGATCCGATGATCGGCAATGTCACCGTCACCGCCGGGACGGATCTCGACGTATCGCGATCCCAACAACGTCGTCAACTTGATGGAAGCTGCGGTACCGGCTCCCAGTGAGACACCCTCGTCGATCTGCATGGTCACGACAACGTGATCTCCTGCGAGTCGAACACCATCGACGGTTCCCACTGGAACACCCGCGATGGTGACCGCGTCCCCCGCGCTGACTCCGGCGGCCTGAGTGAATTCGGCGTCGTAGCTGACCTTGCCGATTCCCGCAGATGTAACCCAGAGGGCAACGACCATCGCGATGGCAAGACCTGCCACCGTCAAGACCCCGATCCCCAGTGCACTGCGATCCTCGAGGGGCTTACGCAGTCTCCGAGCGTAATTCGATGTGGCTTCTCTGATCATCTTTCGCTTACCTGCAAATCTTCGACTGGGTAATCTGACCACCGGGCGTCGACTGCGCAACGATCGCGGGGATCACGGCACTGATCGCCGGGACGAGGGTGACATTGAGATTGCACAGGTACGTGTTGATGTAACTTCCGTCCTGGCTCGCTCGCGCAAGCCCTTTCAACATCGGCGGTAAGTTGAAACCGAAGTATCCGAAGGTGTCCTTGTTGTCCAGGAAGTGCTGGGCGAAACCCGGTTCTCGAGTGAGGAACTCACTCAGGTCTGGGGCGACGTCGCTCGACAGTGTCGCTACTTGATCGGCAACGAGCGCGATCGAATCCAACGAGTCGACCATTTCGCCGCGCCTGGCTGCCAGCTGTTCGAAGATCGTCCGTGCCTGCGTGATCATCGTGTCGACGTTGGTGCTCTGCAGTGCGAGGCTGTGAACGATGCCGTCCAGATTGACGATGATGTCGCCCAGAATCTTGTCCGGGCCGGCAAACGACTCGGCAAGGGTCGACGTCTCGGATACCAATGTGGTGATCGATCCGGAATCACCTTGCAGTGCACTGACAATCGCGGTTGTGACATTGTCGATCTGCTGCGGATCGAGCACGCTGAACAGCGGTTCGAAACCATTGAGAAGAATCGAGATGTCGAAGGATGGTTCCGTGTTCTCCACCGGAATCTCGTCCCCACTCACCAAAACTCGAGGTTCCCCCTGCTCACCGAGGGACAACCCGAGATAGCGCTGTCCGATGATGTTCTGATACGTGATCGCGGCTTTGGTGTTGCCGTACAGCGCTTGGTCCGATTCGATCCGAAAAGCCACCCGCGCGAGCGTTCCGTCGAGACTGACCGAATCGACGCGCCCCACCCGAACCCCAGCCATCCGCACGTCGTCGCCGGCGCGTAATCCCGATACGTCGGTGAAGACCGCGGTAAAGGATTTAGTCTCGCCCTGAACACCGCGCTGCAGTGTGACGAACACCGTCCATGTGAGGCCACAGGAGATCAGCAGGAACACGGCGATTCCGATCAAGGGTTTTCGATAGCTCATCGGATCCCCTGCTCGAGTTCGAGTGGCACGTCGGGTTCGGGTGTCACCTGCACGGTGTTGCCCCGGGCCAACGGTCCGAGGATGAACTCGTCGGCAGGGGTCGATTCGCCTCCCAGAAGATCGCCCAGAAGTTCCTTCTCCTGGGCACTTCCGACCGGACCGACATTCCCTCCGGACGTCGGGGCAAAGTCGAATTGACGGGCAACGCCGTCAGCTACCACAGGTGGCGCGGCGGTCTCCGGCGCAGTCGCGCAACTCGGACCGGCCAACTCACCGTAGCGGGGACAATCGGCGCGGGTGTACATCTTGTGCGGTGTGAATTGGAACAGGAATTTTCCCGTCGCGTTCTGCTGACCCACCGGCCAGAACTCGCTGAACCACTTGTCGGATATGACTTTCATCCGCGTGACGATGGGCGCGAATTCCGTACTGCCGTCGGCAACTACGCTGAGAACCGGTGAAAGTTGTGTGGTGATAGCGACGATCTTGTCCGTGTTGTTGTCGAGAACGGAACCGACTTCCGACAGTGTTGTCGAACCGGCAGTCAGCAGCGCGGTCAACGCGGCATCCTTCTGCGCCAAGGTCCGCATGGGTACGACGGAATGGTGTACGGCATCAAGAAGGTCGGGTGCAGCTTCTTGGAGACCGCGGATGGCAGAGGACAACGCACCCAAGCTGGAAGGTTCACCGTTCGGTGTGGTCAACTCACCGAGTTCGGCGGCAATTCGGCGGACTTGCTCACCTGCAGTGACGATATCGGCGCCCCGACGGTCTGTTGCCGCCGCAACGGCCGCGAGCATTCCGAGTGTGCGATCCGTCCCGATACGTGCTGTAGCAGAGACGATTTCACGGAGTTTTGTCAACGCGGTCTGCAACTGTACCGTCGACAGACTTTCGTCTTGCGGGATTTCCGTGCCGGGTGACAGCGGGGGGCCGCTCCCGTTGTCGACCAATTGAACGGACGACACGGCAAAGACGTTGCTGGGCACAACACGAGCCGTGACTGTTGCCGGAATCCCGGCCGCGTACTCCGGTTTCAGAGCGATGTCGACATACTTCGACTCGCCGCCGCTCGATGTATCCACACTGTTCACCACTCCGACCAGCACGCCTCGAAATTTCACGTCCGAGCGCGCAGGCAATCCGTCCCCGACATCGGCAAGAACCGCTGTAACCTCGAATGCCTTGTCGAAGACTCCGTTCATTTTCGCGATCAATCCGGTGATCAGCAGCGCCACGACAATCAGCGCACCAACACCGTGCAGGAGAAGTGTTGTCGCAGAGGGGCCTCGGCCGTCGGCTTCGAACAGTATCGGCATCAGCTACCCACCGAGCCTTGCCCCGGAGCCGATGCCCCAGAACGCTACTGTCAGTAGCAGATTGACGACAATCATCGCAGAGATGCTGGCACGCATCGCTCGGCCGGCGGCAGTCCCGACCCCTTGTGGGCCACCGGACGCGAAGAAACCGTAGTAGCACTGAATGGTAGAGGTAATAATCACGAAGACAACAGCTTTCACCAACGAGTAACCGATGTCCGTCGCGCTGAGAACCAGGCGGAAGTAGTGCTCGTAGGTACCTGTCGACACCCCACCCGACAGCCCGATGACTACCTTCACCGCAACGTAGTTCAAGGCGAGGCAGAGTAGATACAGCGGCACCACCGCAACCACGGATGCCATCAGCCTCGTTGTCACGAGATACGGGATAGGACGGATCGCCAGCGCTTCCATCGCGTCGATCTCCTCCGAGATCCGCATCGCACCCAGTTGCGCTGTGAAGCGGCATCCTGCTTGCGCGGCAAAAGCCAACGACGCCATGATGGGTGCCAGTTCCCTCGTTGTTGCGGTCGACGCGATCATCCCGGTCGCCGGCTCCAAACCGAGCAGATGCAACGCGTTGTAGCCTTCGATTCCCACGATCGCCCCCGCCGCGGCACCCAGAACGATGATCACACCCGCCGTTCCGCCGCCAACTACGATCGAACCGTTGCCCCATGTGACATCGGCAAGAATCCGCAGAAATTCCTTCCGGTAATGCCTCAAGGTCCAGGGAACTGCGGCCAGTGCCCGGCCCAGAAAGGTGACCATGTGACCCAGACGCATGACAACTGTTGCCTGCGCCGAGACCACCTTGACCGCTGACCTCATACCCGGCGGGTAATACCGCGATGCCATCTAGAAACCCGTCCGCGGGAACATCAACACGTATAACTGTGTCAGGACCACGTTCACGACCATGAGGAGCAAGATCGACGCCACCACTGTGGCATTGACCGAGTTGGCAACGCCTGCGGGTCCACCGCGAGTGGTAAGTCCCTTGTGGCAGGCGACGATTGCCACGATCGCGCCGTAGAGCACTGCCTTGATCATCGTCAGGAAGAAATCACCGACGGTGGCAAAGGATGCAAATG
This sequence comes from Rhodococcus sp. AD45-ID, assembly GCF_003023755.1. Lineage (NCBI taxonomy): Bacteria > Bacillati > Actinomycetota > Actinomycetes > Mycobacteriales > Nocardiaceae > Rhodococcus > Rhodococcus sp. AD45-ID. The sequence continues at coordinate 1,939,136 of NZ_PYHL01000001.1, forward strand.
TCGACACGAAACTGCCGGGAGTGCCGTTCTGGACAAAGGTGTTGAACAGGTAGCCGGAAAAGAATCCCACAAAACAGACGAGCCCCGTCAGTGCAACACCAACCGTAATCGCCGCTACAAGCCTGGGCACCACAAGCCTGCGGATCACCGAAATCCCCATGACCTCCAACGCATCGATCTCGTCGCGGATCTTGCGAGATCCGAGGTCAGCGCATATCGCCGATCCCGCTGCCGATGCCATGAGTAATGCAGCGACCATCGGAGCGCCCTGTCTGATCACCGCGAGGCCACTGGCAGCGCCCGCCAGGGATGTCGCACCGACCTGTCCGGCGAGCAAGCCGAATTGAATCGACAATGTCACGCCGATCGGTATAGCGACAAACAGAGTCGGAACGGCGGATGCCGACGCCATGAAGGCCGTCTGACGCACGAACTCCGCTACTGGAAAGCGGAATGTCGCGATGTCGATCACCAAGTACTGGATCGCACGAAGCCCGAGAACGCATTGTCCACCAACCGTTTCCAGTGCGGCAACGGGATGCCGTCGCGTATACCCGTGCATCCAACTCGTGATTTCACTTGATGCAGAACGCTTCTGGCCAAAACTTCGATCTGGGATCTCCATGGATCTTCCACTTTCCGTTCGCCCACAAGTTCAGTCCGCCGCCGCATACGAGAGTGGGCACGCATTGCGTCGAACCTGCCGTCACCGCTACCGAGTGATCTTCCACCTTCCGAACTGAGCATTGCCCCCGAAAGATGATGACCACCTGTGCGGATCTCAGCTTTCACACTAAAATGCTGAGCACCTTCTTAGCACGAGTTGCCGAATGAGGTCAAGATCACAGTGGGTACCGAACCTTCGTCGCCGAGTGCGCATTACAGTATTTCCCCCGTCGAACACACTGAAACACCGACTCTCACAAGGCGAATCGACACCAGGAGCGCGACCCCACCTCGATCACTGCAATGAATCAGTGTCTATTGCAAGGCAATCGGTAAAATCGGCGCCCGCCGCCGGCCCAGAAAAAATTCCGTCACGTCACCCACGGACACTGCTACCCCCTCGAGAAATGCGCGGAACGGAGATCAACCCACCCGGGCTCGGCTTGCAACGGCAAACCCTGCCGCAGTAAATCTGGCTGAGCGGCACCTGGCTGAGCGATCATAAAACTAGACACTATTGCGCAAAGTGTCAAGGAAAATGGTTCTGCGCAGGTCCGCACGTCGATGAATGCCCACGTCACCGGAATCGAGTACCCAGGAAGGAAGAAACACACAGACGATTATCGAGATCTTCGGCGCCACTGGTGAAAACGCCCGACACGGGCCACGACAACAAGACCAGCCGCCTGGCGGGTGAACACAGGCGGCTACGGCAAATCTCGAGCTATCGACACAGTCGATCAGCTTTCAGTTGCACTGCAAAAGAGCACCATTGACGACGCGCTCACACACCATGTCGGTGATTCGCGCGTCGCCTTCTGGGCAGCAGCGGGAGAGCGTCGCTCGACGCTCGCCCACTGCCTGAAGTTCTCGGTACTTATTACTGTCAGACGTTCGGCCCCTCCAAAATGGTCACTGCTGCAACGGCTGTCGGTCCACCGACGTTGTGTGCCAAACCGATCCGGGCACCGTCAACCTGATTGACGGCATCACCGCGCAACTGTTCGAACAACTCGACGCACTGCGCGACACCGGTTGCTCCCGGCGGGTGCCCCTTGGCGATCAGACCTCCACTCGGATTCACCGGTATGGAGCCGCCGATTCCGGTAGCTCCCGATTCGATGAGTTTGAACCCCTCGAACCGGTCGGCGAAGCCGAGATCCTCGTAACTGATCAACTCGATGCCGGTGAAGAAGTCGTGTACCTCTGCGACATCCACGTCGGAAGGGGTCATGCCGGCCATCGAAAAGGCCTGCTTCGCAGCGCGAACCGTGGCGGGGAACGACGTCATGTCACGCTTGTGCTGGTGCATGACGGAATCCAGGCCCAAGCCGACGCCGCGGATCCAGACCGGACGATCGGTGTATCTCTCCACGACGTCTTCTGCCGCCAGCACCAACGCTGCCGCGCCGTCACTCTGTGGAGCGCAATCGTAGGCACTGAACGGCGTCACGATGGTCGGTGCGTTCAGAGCTTCCTCGATGGTGATCTCGAACCGCTTGCAGGCCTTCGGGTTATTGACGCCGTGAAGATGATTCTTGACGGCCACCATGGCCATATGCTCCCGGGTGGCAGGAGATTCGTGCAGGTAGCGACGCACGTGCAAGGCGAAGCCGGCCGGAGCCACCAGACCGAGCGGGTAATCCCACGCCATGTCGCGGGCCATAGCTTCCCACTCCCACAGCATGTCTTTGGACGCACTCTCGCGGAGTTTGTCCGCTCCTACGACCACTGCGACGTCGAAGGCACCGGACGCGATTCCGAACAGCGCGTTGCGCACGGCATCATGGCCTGTTGCACAGGAGTTTTCGATGCGTGTTACGGGGATGTCTGCCAGGCCGAGAGTGTCCGCGAGAATGCCGGACGGAAAGCCGTCTGGAGTTCCCATCGCACCGAACCAGGCCGCCTGCAGATCGGACTTGTCCAAGCCCTTGTCGATACTGGCGGCGCATTCGGAGAACGCCATGGGCAACAGGTCTTTGATACCCAGGGTGAAATGCTCGGCAAAGGGTGTCATCCCCGCGCCGACTATCGCCACGTTTCTCATACCGCCTCCTGCTCGATCAGAAATGCTGTTTCCGGTTCGAATGCGTATCCGTAGTCCGGCACCCCGGAGCGGATCGCCACCCGGCGTAGAACCATCCGGCCACGATCGCCGAGATCAACAGTTCCCGGTTCGACGCCGGTCACCTTGACGAGCGCTCGAACGTCGACGTCGTCGAGTTCCACGATCACCAAGGAGTAGGGAGTCTTCAGTCCGGGAACCGGAACATGCACGGTTACTTCGGTATACACCGACCCGGTTCGTGGTAGTGGCACAAACGTGTAGTCCGTCTGCAATGTGCCGTCGTTGTCGACCCGATAGCGAGGGGGAAAGTCCAGGTCGTCGCTGTCCTCGTATTTTCCCGCTTCCCACCGGACTTTTGCGTCGAAGGCACGCTCATAGGCTGCCAGCGAAATCGGAATATCGGCGCCCGGCACGAACTGGCCTTCCACTTTGGGACGCGGCGCGGGCTCCCGGCGGTGTACCTCAGCAGTGCCGTCCGCGACCCGGACTCCCGAGAGGCTGGCCTGCTCGACACCGACGAGCGATCCGGTGCTTCCCGAATCGACCATGGCAGCAAGGGCAAACAGACCCGAACTCGCGCCGAGTGTCGGTAGCCGAACCGGCTCTGCCGCGCACAACGTCGTGGCCTGCTTGTGCTCGACACCGGCTACCGCAACCGGTGCATCCACCCACGCAGCTGACAGCGATGCAACAAATCCGCGTTCCTTGAGCAACCGCGGATCGCCGTAATCATGTACAACGCCAATGGAGTTACGAGTACGCACCGGAAGGCTGCGCGACACCCGAGCAGCGGTGCGGACTCGCAGTCCGTGGTCCGACGTCAGTACGGCGGCTGCCCCTGCCGGTTCAAGGTCGACGCCGATGATCAGTGTCCGCGGCCGAGCATTACTGACGGCGTCGAGCGTTGCGGGTGCGCCGCCGAGGCGCTCGACCACCTCCAGCTCTGGATCGAGTCCGAGTCCGGCCAGCAGAACCGCGGCATTACTGCTTTCCAGCAGCGGCAGATCCCGGCTCACCAGAATGACGTGTTCTACGGAGGTGCTGGTGCTACACGCCGCTCTGCCGGCCTCGACCGCGAGAGTAATCGCGTCCTCGTCGTCACCCGGCACACGGGAATCCGACGTTCCCCAACACGGTAGGTACGTCCCTATCGAAGCGATGTATGACATGCCAGTCTCCCCGTAATCGTGAAAATCGCTCAGAACTTCAAGCGAGAGCAGGTACGCGGTAAATCAGGAGGTCACTCCTGATATCCATCGAGTGCATCTCGCCTCCCTCTGATTTGAATACGTCATTCTCACAAATGAGAATACTGCATTCTCGCTCCGGGAATTGTAGCAATCAGACAGACTCTCGCATAGCCCCACAGGAACGAACCGCGTTCCCCGATCGCCGGACTTCCACCCGAGTGATCTGCCCTTCTTCGACTCTTGCGGGCATCATGAAGGCGAGAGTATGGTTCTCATAAATTGAAGGGAGATTCTTCTGATGGAGACTAAGGCGCTCAGCCCGGCATTGGGCGTAGAGGTCATCGGTATCGACAGCTTGGACGACGAGGCTGTAGTTGCGAGATGCCTGGAGGCATTGAAGTGGCGCGGGGTACTGCTCATCCGCGGTTTGCACCTCGACGACGAGGCTCAGGTCGCATTCAGCCGCAAGCTCGGACCGGTATTGGCCCCCGCGGGCAAGGAAATTTTCAAGGTCACGCTCGACCCGGCCAAGAACCCGTCGGCCGAATACCTTCGGGGCACGTTCAATTGGCACATCGACGACACCACCAACGACGTGCCGGCCAAGGCGACAATGCTGACGGCACGGCACGTGGCCATGACTGGCGGTGGCACCGAATTCGCCAGCACCTACGCGGCTTACGAGAACCTGCCGGAGCAGGAACGTAAGCGTTACGACGATCTTCGCGTCGTACACAGCTTCGAAGCTGCGCAGCGACTTATCGAGCCGAACCCCACGGACGAGCAACTTGCATCCTGGCGCCGTCTGCCCACCCATGAATCATCCTTGGTCTGGGAACACCGCGACGGACGCAAGTCACTCGTCCTCGGCGCAACGGCTGACCACGTCGTCGGAATGCAGCCCGACGAAAGCCGGGCGCTCCTCGACGAACTGCTCGCATGGACCACTCAGGAGCGCTTCTCCTACAGCCATACGTGGGAGGTCGACGACGTAGTCATCTGGGACAACACCGGAATGCTGCACCGCGCACTTCCCTACGACCCCAAGTCGGAGCGAACGATGCACCGCACCACCATCCTCGGCAATGAGCCGTGGGCATGAGCGAATCCGCGAACGGAGAAAACGTGAGTACTCAGATCACGCGAACTGCAGTTGTCACCGGTGGCAGTTCGGGTATCGGCCGCGCTGTCGCAGAACGCCTGCGCGCCGACGGTTACAACGTTGCCACGATCGACCTCACACCGTCGGACGAAAAGTATTCGTACACAGCTAATGTCACGGACCGCGCGCGGTTGGACGAGGTTCTGGCGGAGATCCGCACCGAGTTGGGTCCCGTCACCATTCTGGTGAACGCAGCCGGCCTCGACGGATTCCAGCGATTCACGAAACTGTCGTTCGACGATTGGAAGCGCGTCCTCGACGTCAACCTCGACGGCGTATTCCACTGCTGCCAGGCGGCGCTCCCCGACATGCTCGAAGCCGGCTGGGGACGCATCGTCAATATTTCGTCGTCCAGCGCGCATTCCGGGCAGCCGTTCATGACTCACTACGTCGCGTCCAAGTCCGCGGTCAACGGACTCACCAAGTCCTTGGCGCTGGAACTCGGCCCCGAAGGAATAACCGTCAACGCCGTGCCACCGGGATTCATCGACACCCCGATGCTGCGTACGGCCGAAGGCAAGCGCCTCCTGGGCGGCACCGTCGAAGACCACATTGCCAAGACACCGGTTCGGCGCGTCGGCCGACCGGAAGACATCGCCGCAGCCTGCGCGTTCCTCATCTCCGAAGAGGCCGGCTACATCACCGGTCAGATCCTCGGCGTCAACGGCGGCCGCAACACCTAAGTCCTTCCGCTGCACGCGTGGCAAATAACACTGTTGCGCAACCAGTTTGAACAACCCAACACATCAAACGAAGGGATTCACCATGGGACGCGTTGAAGGCAAGGTTGCGTTCATCACCGGCGCAGCACGAGGTCAGGGCCGAAGCCATGCGGTTCGTTTGGCCGAAGAGGGCGCCGACATCATCGCCGTCGACATCTGCGCCGACTTCGATTCCATCACCTACCCGATGGCCACTCCTGAGGATCTCGAGGAGACCGCTCGTCTCGTCGAGAAGCACGGTCGCCGCATCGTCACTGCCAAGGCCGACGTCCGTAAGGTCGACGAACTGCGTGCGGCACTCGAGCGCGGCGTTGCCGAGTTGGGTCACCTCGACATCGTTGTCGCGCAGGCAGGCGTCGCCGGAATGCGCGGCGAACCGGATATCGCGGCCTGGTCCGACACCGTCGACACCAACCTCGTCGGCACCATCAATGCCATCCAGGCAGCGCTGCCCTACCTGGGCAAGGGCGCCTCGATCATCGCCACCGGTTCGACGGCGTCCATGATCGACACCAGCAAGGTCGATGTACCAGGTAAGGACCTCGGCGGAGTTGCCTACGTATTCTCCAAGCGTGCACTCTCCCACTACGTACACGAGCTGGCGACGCACCTCGCACCTCGCGGAATTCGCGCAAACGTTGTGCACCCCACCAACTGCAACACCGACATGCTGCACAACGAATCGATGTACAAGTCATTCCGCCCCGACCTCGAGAACCCGGGCCGTGAAGACGCTGTGCTGTCCTTCCCGGTTCAGCAGGCAATGCAGATCCCGTGGGTCGAGCCCGAGGACATCAGCGAAACCGTCCTCTTCCTCGCGTCGGAGCAAGCTCGTTACGTCACCGGCATGCAGATGCGCGTCGACGGCGGCGGCTACCTGAAGTCGTACGACTACCACATCTGATTCGAGACTTCGCCTTCACGAAACGCATTCGTGAAGGCGAAGTTTCAATGCTCACCCTGCTCGCTATTTTTCAGGACGGATACATGAGCACCACGAATACCGTAGTAGCCAGTTCGGCTGGCACGACCGCTTCAGGCCCCGTTCCCGTACACCGGATCGTCGATGTCGACGGTATTCCCATGTCCGCGTTGCTGATCGAGGTTCCAGAACCGCGCGCGGTCATTCTCGCTGTGCATGGCGGAGCAACAAACTCTGCGTACTTCGACTGCCCCGGGCACCCCCGCCTGTCGCTGTTGCACACCGCAGCAGCCCTCGGATTCACCGTGCTGGCGCTCGACCGGCCGGGTTACGGCAGCTCGAATCCCCATGCGACCGAATTGGTCGATCCCGATGTTCGCGTCGACGTAACGTATGCGGCGCTCGAGCGTCACCTCGAGGGAATCGACCGCGGCGCAGGAATATTCGTATTGGCTCACTCCATCGGCTGCGAATTGGCCACCAGGTTGGCCGCGGACGATCGCGGAGACGCCTTCCTCGGAATCGAACTCTCCGGCACCGGCCGAGAGCAACAGCCCCTTGCCCAGGAAATCCTGGGCGTCACCGCCCGCAACGCCGATCCGATCGCCGTGCGCGAGTTGCTGTGGCAGCCGAGTCGGCTGTACCCGGAAGAACTGTTCGGCGGTCTTCCGATCGCATCCCGGACACCGAAGTACGAAGGTGACGTGGTGCGAAGTTGGCCCCGCGAGAACTTTCCGAATCTTGCTGCACGCGTAAATATTCCCGTCCATTTCACTGCAGGCGAATACGAGCATGTGTGGCGTAACGATCCCGAGGCGTTGCTCACCGTCGCCGAGTTGTTCACCGCTGCGCCGAGAGTAGTCGTGGACAAGCAGTTCGACGGTGGACACAACCTCAGCCTTGGCTACACCGCGACTGCATATCACCTCCGCGTCTTGGCGTTTGTCGAGGAATGCATCGCCGGCCGATCCGAATTCGCAGACCTGACAACAGACGACAGCACGGCCGCGCACGCGAGCCACGGAAGGTGACCCCATGAATTCCGCAGATGTTGCACTTCTACTGATCCGATTGGCCGTGGGCTCGACCATGATTGCTCACGGAGTCAATCACTGGGTCGGTGGAGGAAAGATCGAGGGCACGGCTCGCTGGTTCAGCGGACTCGGACTACGCAACGGCACATTCCAGGCCTGGATGAGCGTGGTCACCGAAGTCGGTGCCGGTGTCTTGCTGATCGTCGGATTCCTGAATCCGTTTGCCTGTGCGGCCGTCATCTCGGTCATGCTGGTTGCCGGGATACTGGCACACCGCCCCAACGGATTCTTCATCTTTCGTGACGGCTACGAGTATGTGATGGTGCTCGCGCTTGTAGCGCTCGCCGCAGCCATGCTCGGGCCAGGCAGCATATCGCTCGACGGCGCACTGAACATCGAACTCTCCGGGTGGGCAGGTGGCGGTATCGCCCTCGGAGTGGGCGCGGTCGGCACCGCCGTACTTCTCGGCTTGTTCTGGCGGCCACAGCTACAGGAGGTTTCATGATCACTCTAGGAGGACCCGCGATGCACGTAGGATTCATCGGACTCGGTAGCCAAGGCGCGCCGATGGCACGGCGAATCGTCCACTCCGGCTACGAAACCACGCTGTGGGCACGACGTCCCGAAGCCCGCGTTCCCTTTGCCGACACCGCAGCCAAGTTCGCCGAATCTGCGGCGGAACTAGGCGCGGCAAGCGATCTCGTGTGCATCTGCGTCGGCAGCGACGCCGATGTTCTCGACGTTGTCACGGGTGAGGACGGCGTCCTCGCGGGCATGAAGCCAGGTGGAATCATTGCCGTGCACAGCACGGTTCACCCGGATACCTGTCGCGAACTCGGGGAAATAGCGGCTACTCGAGGAATCTCCGTCGTTGACGCTCCCGTCAGTGGCGGTGGCATCGCCGCAACCGAGGGCCGCCTTCTGGTGATGGTGGGCGGCAGCGACGAAGACTTCGAACGCGTCCGTCCCGTATTCTCGATGTACGCGAATCCTGTTGTTCACCTTGGACCTTTGGGGTCCGGTCAGATCACGAAGCTGCTCAACAATCTCCTCTTCACGGCAAATTTGGCTACAGCCGCGAACACGCTTGCGCTCGGCCAGTCGCTCGGTGTTGATCCCAACCGCCTCGGAGACGTGATCTCACACGGCACGGCAAACAGCTTCGCGCTGAGCCGGATCGTCTCTGCCGGTGGAACGCTCGAGCGTATCGCCCAGCACGCGGGCACATTGCTGCAGAAGGACGTCGGGCTGATTGCAGATCTCGCGACAACAGCCCAAGCACCCACCGGAGTCGTCCTGACCGCAGCTGACGCCACCCTCGAACTCATGGATCACCGCCGATGACACGCGTCGGGTTCATCGGCGCCGGGCGGATGGGCGGACCGATGGTCAGCCGTCTCGTCGAAGCCGGTCACGAGGTTCGCGGGCTTGCACGCTCCGCCGCAACAAAAACTGCGCTGGAAGCCTCCGGTGCGCAGGCCGTGTCCACCTTCGCAGAGGTCGGCGGCGATACCGACCTCGTGATCATCTGCGTTTTCACGGACGAGCAGGTTCGCGAGATATGTCTCGGCAGCGACTTGCTCGCGTCGATGCCTCGCGGATCCACCCTGGTGTTGCATACAACGGGAAGCCCGCGCACAGCTGAAGCCGTAACCGAGCACGCAGCACAGTTTGGTGTCGCAGTCGTGGACTCACCGGTCAGCGGTGGACCGCACGATATCGCCGCAGGTAGGTTGACCCTCTTTGTCGGCGGCGATGCCAACACCCTGGCACGCATCCAGCCGACCCTGGAAAGCTACGCAGATCCAGTTCTCTATGTCGGCCCCACTGGCAACGGACAGCGGGTCAAGCTAGTCAACAATGCTCTGTTCGCCGCTCAGATCGGCCTTCTCACCGAAGCTGTCGCACTGGGAACACAACTCGGCATCGACGAGGGCGATCTGCTCGCGGCCCTGCCATACGGCAGTTCCAACAGCCGTGCACTGACCAGTGTTTCAGCCAAGGGCTCAGTGTCTGCATTCGCAGATTCGGTCGGAGATTTCCTGAGCAAGGACGTGGGCGTCGTCCGAAAGATCGTCACCGAGCTGGACGGTAATCTCGGACTGCTCGACGACGCGGTCAACGCCGCTCTACCGAATCGCGTCTGACTCACGCCGGTTCTTCCGAATGGGATAGCGTTGCCGATGACACTATCGGCAGTCAATCGACCATGATCTGGGAGAACAAGATGGGCGGGTCAGTCCTGTCGGGCAGTACCGATCTACCGGGGTACCGGCGCCTGGCTCTGACGCTCGCCGAAGCGGTCGCTGCCGGCAGGTACGACAAGGACACTCCGCTGCCCACCGATACCGAACTCATGACCGAGTACAGCCTCGGACGGCAAACGGTGCGGCGAGCGTTTCAGGAGCTTGTGGCGGACGGACTGGTATATCGCGTCCGCGGTCGGGGAACATTTCCGACGGATCAGCCCAGCACCGGCCGCTCCGTCCGCTCCACCGATTCGATCGAACAACTCGAGGAGTGGCCGGGCACCGAGATGGAAGTCATCTCGCCTCTCGAACTCAAACGCGACCGTGTCCACGCCGAGAAGCTCGAACTCGACAGTCTTGTTGTGGCGCAGTTGAAGGTTCGGCGCTGGATCGACAACCAGCCGTATGCGGTCAACACGATCATTCTTCCGCCCGACGTCGCCGAAACACTGATATCGGAGAACCTGATCCCGACAGTCCGTACTCCCGGGACCATCCTTGCCTCGGTCGGTAGCGTCGCGGGTCCTGTTGCCGGAGCTGAAGAAACTGTCACCGCGATTCTCGTATCCGACGACATCGCCGAAATTCTGCACACCCCGCCGGGCAGACCCGCCCTGCACATCGAGCGGGTCTACCGGAACGGCAATGGAGTTCCGGTCGAGATCTCGTTGACGGTGCATGCGTCGGAACGGTACGAGCATCGACTCTCGATTCAGCGCGCCGGTCGTCACGGCTCCTGAAACCACTTCGGCTTTGGTCAAAGATTCTGGCTACAAATATCATTCGGCCGAAATGTGCCCGAAATGTCTCTTGATTCGAATGTTTGTTCGACTATAATTGGGTCAGGGTGGGGAGGCCTTGATGACTACGGTGAGCGATTTTGTTTCGGTGGAGGATGTTGTAGCCGGTTCGGCTGCGGGTGTGCGTGGCAGGTTGTGGCGGCTACGAGCGGCCGAGGTTCGAGACGTTGCAGTCTGCGTATCGGCGGAAATTCTTCGGTTGGAAGCGATTCGGGTTGCCGCGGTCGACGAGTTGGCACTCAATCCGGACGAGCAGGTGCTGTGCTACCGCGGTGTGGGTCGGTGGTTGGCGGCGAATACGATGCTGCAGAACGCGGCCGGTAACAAGATCGCTGCCCTTGGCGCCGCGTTGCGGGTGTTCCCCGACATTGCTGCGCAGTTCGAGGCCGGGGACCTTTCGCTCGATCATGCGGCAATAATCGTCGCGTTCTGCGAATCTCCGCCAAAAGGAATGCCCGACAGTGCGTTACCGTCCTGCATGGCAACTCTGCTCGCTGCGGCATCCGGTGTGGAGGCGACCACCATCAAACTCCGCTACGCGATTGCGGTCCTGGAGCGGATCTTCGAATCCGACGACACCCCGCCCGGTGAGGACGACGATCTCAACGTCTTGCGGATTTCGCCGACGCTTAACGGTCGGGTCGCGATCAAGGGTGATTTCGACGCGCTCACCGGTGAAATGCTGTTATCGGCTCTTTCGGGTTTGTCGATGCCGAAACCGGCCGCGGATGGGACCCCGGATCAGCGGTCGGCTGCCAAGCGCACCGCCGACGCCTTCACGGAACTGATTCGCCGGTACCTCGACAATGCCGTCACCGGTGTTGACGGTGGTCAGCGTCCGCACGTGAACGTGCACATCACCGCGAAAGATCTTGCGGAGCATCGCGAATGCGCCACCATGCGCAGCGAATCCGATGGTGACGAGCCTGATGTCGAAGATCTGGACGTCGGATACATGCCGTGGATGGGTCCGCTCGGTGTGAGCCTGACCCGGATGCTCGCCTGTGACTGCATGCTCTCCACAGTGTTGATGGACGGCAACGGCGCACCGCTCGATGCGACCCCACACAAACGCCTCGTCACACCCGAACAACGCACCGCGCTGATCGTCCGGGACAAAGGCTGCGCCTTCCCGAACTGTGATGCGGTACCTGCTTGGTGCGACGCGCACCATATAAAACCCTGGTCGGTCGGTGGACTGACGGTGATGGACAACCTCACCCTCCTCTGCCGTAGCCACCACCGATTGATTCACAGCACCAGCGGGTTCCGCGGAATCTGGGAAATCAAAATGGGCGATGATCACAAACCCTGGTTCATCCCACCAGCCGCGATCGACCCGAAACAACGACGCCGCCGCTCCACCACCCGCCAAGGGCCAGTTCACCGAGACTGAACCCGACTCTGCCAGAACCATATACGGCGTGCAAGCTTCGCATCACCAACAAAGACGATGCGAAGCCCAGACGCATGTCATAGTCGCAAATAGTGTTCACGGACTCGGCCAATCCTCAACCACCACAGACCTTAACCACGACAGACTGATTCCTCCCCCGCCAAGGTCGTGCGGTGCATGAGACGCTGAGACGAGGGCTCGAACTCCGTCGCTCGATGCAGCATTCCGGTGTTGTCCCAGATGACCAGGTCACCTTTGCGCCACACCTGGCGCAGGACGTATTCGGGGCGTGTGGACCACTCGAGCAGTCGATCCAACAACGCACGACTTCGCTCGATCGGCCAACCGACAACTTCGGACGCGGTAGCGCCCAGCAACAGCGACTTCCGTCCATTCTTTCTGGTCCATACCAACGGATGAACCTGCGCTGGTACCCGCGCCCAGGCTCGCCTGGTTGCTTCGTCGGGATCCGGGTTCGCCAGCGACTGTGCATGCCCAAACGTGTGCACAACCTCGAGAGACTCGAACTCGGCCTTCTCCTCGTCGCTCAAGCCGTCATAGGCCGCGTACGTACTGGCGAACTCGGTGTCGCCCCCGGCTGGATCGACCTCTCGAGCGCTCAGGAGCGTCGCCTGCTGCGGAATGACTTGTGTGGCACCGTCGATGTGCCAGTGGAAGTTTCCCGCTCGATACGACGCGAGAATTGCATTCGTCTTGGACGGATCCATGGTGATGGTCTGAATCTCCGGGAGGCGGTGCTCGCCGGTGGATTGGACTACGACGGTGCCCAGTGCACGACTGAGAGCCAACAGGGCGTCGTCGTCGATGTTGATCTCGCGGTACACCAGGACCCCATGCCGGTCCAGGAGTTGCCGAATCTCTCGGGCAGAGTCCGACTTCATGAGATCGTCGGCAGTCAGACCTGTGACCTCCAGTCCGACGGTCGACGTGATGGGACGTATGGAAGCAGGCAAGAAGAACTCCTCGATCGGCACGTTTCTCGAAAAATACTGGGAAGAGGTACTTTTGGCGCTCGGTAAGCAGTCTGAGGTCAAGCGAGCTCGCGCACTACAGGACAGTACCGCACTTGCTATACAGTCGTACCAATTTTCGAGAAAAGTTCGCGATCCGTTTCTTACGTCCGCGGTCGCTTGGTGCGCGCAGTCTGCGTGATGCGAGGCTCCACCGAATCGATGTAGCCCTCGAGTGCTTCCACCACTTCGGCATGCGCAGTGTCGACGCCGATACCCGATTCCAGATTGAGGAACTTGGGAATCCCGGTGATCAGCAACACCATTGCGCCGAGAGACAGCCGGCCGTCCGGTCGAGCACCCGGCCCGAACTTGCGAGCCACGGCGTCCATCTGCAGTTGCCGGACCCGTTCGGTGACTTCGGCGATTTCAGCACGGATTGACTCACGGTGATTGCCGAGAGCCATGAACTCCGTCATCAGAGCACTTGTGGCTTCATCCCAGCTGTATTCCCACAACACATGCAACGGATCTTCGGCTCGTTTCTGCAGCGCAGATTGCAGTACCGCGAGGTTGCGATCGGTGTACGTCGCAATTGCGGCGCGGAAGATGTCGTCAAGAGTGGGAAAGTAATACTGGACCAGGCTCGCGGTCACACCGGCCTCTGCTGCCAAAGATCGATAGGTCACGCTGGCGTAGCCGGTGTCCAGCATCATCTTCTCGACACTGTCCAGCAGAACATCTCGCGTCTTCGACTTCTCGGCACCCACGCGCCGCGGCGATGAAGCCATGACCACCTCACTCCGCTGAATTCGAAACCCCGTTGGATTCGAATCATCTTCGCATCCGACGGGGTGTCGTGGAATGAGGGGTACGCGCCTCGCATCACCTACACGGAGCTAATCGTGAAGCGACACCTGCGCAAGCTCCTCGAGGTATCGCACAACCTCGGTTTGGTCTGCTCCTGGAGCCAACCCGTCGACAGCGGTTTCCCAGATCTTGCCGAGCGTGTCACCGAGAACAGTGGATATGTCCTGAGAACGAGCCAAATCCAAAGCGATTCCGATGTCCTTGCGCATCAGAGTTGCGGCGAATCCTGAGTCGAATGTTCCTGACAGAACAAACTTTTCATACTTCGTCTCCGTTGCCTGGTTCCGGCCGCTACTGGCATTGATCACCGAAAGGAGCGTCGTCGGATCGATACCGAATTTGCGGCCCACCAACATGGCCTCCGCTGCGGCGACAAGACCGTTGGCTGCAAGAAGGTTGTTGAGTGCCTTTGCAGCGTGCCCCGACCCAACCGGACCGACGTGGATGATTGCCGTTCCTGTGGCACGCAGGAGCGGCAGAACCTCTGCAACCACATCGGCGTCACCGCCCGCCATCACGGCAAGATCCGCCTTCAGTGCACGTCCGACTCCGCCACTGACCGGGGCGTCGACAACTCGAACACCCTGCTCGGCGGCTATTCCAGCCAACTTCTGAGTGCGGTCCGGAATGCTCGACCCCATGTCTACGATGGTGCTACCTGCCTGCAGTTGCGACAGTAGTCCCCCCTCACCGAGAACCACGGCATCTACGATGTCACTGGTCGGCAGGACCAGCACCACCACGTCGCACTTCGCGAAGTCCGCGAAATCCGTTGTGCCCACAGCGCTCGGATGAGTGTCGAGAAACCGTTGCTGCGACGCGGCATCGGCGTCACGGACGATCAACGGTTGGCCGGAGTTGACGAAGTTGCGGGCTATCGGGCCGCCCATCGCACCCAGTCCGACAAGACCGACACTTTTACCCGGCAACGGAATCACGCTCATGCCGAGACCTCCGCGGTGAGGGGCCCAGTTCGGCAGTCAGGGTTTCCTGAACCACACGCATCGCCGCCATACCCATGGGCACTCCCACATAGGCGGTGGCGTGGATAACAGCTTCGGTGATCTCTGTGCGAGTCAGGCCGTTGCTCAGACCCACGCGAACGTGGACGGACAACTCATGGGGCTGGCTGAGGGCGATCAGAATTCCGAGATTGATCAGCGAACGACTCCGTCGGTCCAGGCCTGGCCTTGTCCAGGCACCGCCCCACACGAACTCGCTCACGAACTTCTGCAACTCTTCGCCGTCAGTCCCGGCATTACGGGTCATTGCCGCATCGACGTATTCGGCACCGAGGACTTCCCTACGCACCGCCAGGCCGGCCTCGAAGACGGTCTGGTGAGCCAGATCGAGCGGGCTATCTTGTGTCACTGTGAATCTCCCTCGAATTTGATGGTCACGCACTTGACCTGGCTGTAGTGATGGAGTGCCTCCACACCTTTTTCGCGCCCGTAACCGCTGTTCTTCCACCCGCCGAACGGAGTCTGCACGGATCCGGTTGACCAGGTGTTGACGAACACCTGACCAACTCGGATCCGCTCACTGACCCGCAGTGCCCGCGACACATTGCTGGTCCAAACACCGGCTACCAGTCCGTAATCCGAGTCGTTGGCCAGTTCGATCGCCTCGTCTTCGGTATCGAACGCGAGCAC
The DNA here is from genome assembly GCF_003023755.1 of Rhodococcus sp. AD45-ID. Classification (NCBI taxonomy): domain Bacteria; kingdom Bacillati; phylum Actinomycetota; class Actinomycetes; order Mycobacteriales; family Nocardiaceae; genus Rhodococcus; species Rhodococcus sp. AD45-ID. The sequence goes on from NZ_PYHL01000001.1 coordinate 1,954,838, forward strand.
GAGAACCACGGGTCCGAATATCTCTTCGCGCGCGATCCGGGCCGAGTTGTCGACTCCGATGTACACCGTGGGATCGATGTAGAAGCCGCCGGTCTCCTGTGCCACCACAGAGACTGTTCCTCCGGTTACAGCCTGTGCACCTTCGGATTCCGCGATCTTGAAGTATTCCTGCACTCGTTCGAACTGCGCCCTGGTAATGAGTGGACCGATATCGCGCCCGGGACGCACCGCTGCGGCACCCGCAGCCAATTTCTGTACGACCTCGTCGTGGATCGACCGATGAACCAGGAGCCTTGTGCCGGCGGAACACACCTGGCCGGCATTGGCCGTGAAAGCGAGGAGAGAACCTGCGACGGCCTTCTCCACATCGGCGTCGGCAAAGACGATGTTGGCGGACTTTCCACCCAATTCCAGTGTGACCGGGATGATTCGGTCTGCCGCAATATGCCCGATAGCACGGCCGGTTCCCACGGAACCCGTAAATGCCACCTTGGACACATCCGGATGGGCCACCAAAGCAGCACCCGCATCCTGCCCCGTACCGAGAACCACGTTGAAGACTCCGGCCGGAAAACCCACCTCGGTCGCGAGTTGAGCCAACCGAACCGTCGACGCCGACGTGCTCTCCGACGGCTTGACCACCACCGTGTTGCCGGCAGCCAAAGCTGGTGCGCACGCCCTCGCTGCCTGGTTCAGTGGCACATTCCACGGCGTGATGACTCCGATTACTCCGAAAGCCTCACGGCGGGTGTACACATGCTGATCCGGTGCCACGTCGAGAGTGTCACCGGCCGGCATGCCGATCAACCCGCCGTAGAAATCGAAGTACGTCGCGGAGTTCTCGACTTCAGCCAGTGCAACGGCCTCCGGCTTACCGGTTTCACTGATCTCCAACCGGGCCAACTCCGCAGAATCGGCGCGCATGGCCCGGGCGAGGTCACCGAACAACCGCGCCCGAGCAAGCGCCGGTATCTGCTTCCATGCCGTTTCGGCAGCAGATGCGGCCTGAACCGCCAGGTCGACGTCGTGAGCATTGCCGCACGCGAGTTGCCTTGCCTCACATCCGGTTGCCGGGTCTGTGACAGCCATGTAGTCGGCACTGGTCGGCATCACCGCACTACCGGCGATCCAATGATCGAGCTTGTCCAACGCACTTCCCATCTACAAGATGACGTAATAAGCCGACTCTAATGTCGAGAATCTAACAAAGTGCCGACCCTTTGTCGATGCTTTTCAGAAATTGAAGCTGCTACAACTCCTGCGGCTCCAACACCGCGCGCCGCTCGTTCAGGAAATCGTGCGGATAGCCGAGTCGCACCCGCGATGCTGCGTCGAGACGCTCCTGCTGCCCTTCGTCGAGCATCACCTGCAGAGCGCCGAGGTTGTCTCGAAGCTGTTCCACCGTGCGCGCGCCGATCGACGGCATGAGCCCCCGACGTATGACCCACGCCAAGGCAACCTGCGCGGGGCTGACTCCCAGTTCGGCCGCAATGTCTTGGGCAACGGTTCGGGCCTCCCGACCGGCAGGCGAGAGTCGTTCGGGGTCTCCCTTTCCGGCAAGTAGGCCGCGAGCCAAAGGACTCCAGGCACACAGGGCTAAATCCAATTCGCTCGCCATCGGAAGAAGCTCACGGTCGGGACTTCGTGCCACCAAGGAGTATTCGACCTGCATGGCGCAGTAGGCGCTCCAACCGCGCAACTCGGCGATTGCGTTCGAGCGGGCAACCACCCAGGCCGGAGTATTGGTGATACCGATCGCCAAGACCTTGCCACTGCGGACCAGATCGTCAAGTCCGCGGAGCGTCTCCTCGGCCGGCGTCTGCCGATCCCACGCATGCACCCACAACAAGTCGATGTAGTCGGTGCCGAGGCGTCGCAGACTCTCTTCGACACTGCGACGCAAGCTTTTCCGATGATTTCCACCGGAATTGGGATCACCCGGATGTGTCGGCAGCGTGTACTTGGTACTCACGACAACATCGTCACGCTCGGACGCGATCAGCCGCCCGAGAATCGTCTCGCTCGCACCGTTGGTGTAATTGTTGGCTGTGTCGATGAAATTACCGCCGACGCTGCGGAACTCCTTGTAGATATCCTGACAAATGGACTCGTCGGCTCCGAAGCCCCAGTCCGTTCCGAACGTCATGGCGCCCAGACACATTTCGCTGACTCGTAGTCCGGATCTGCCGAGCACTCGCAGCGGCATGCCTGCACCACTCACGGCTTCAGGCATCGTCGTCCACTACCCAGTTGACGAATCGATGCAACGGGTACATGCCGTCGTGCGGGCTGCCCATACTGCCGGTCAACGCGCTACCGAGCTTCACCACACGCTGAACTCCTGCTGTTGCCAGGCGATCTCGTACCTCGGCCTTGCGGTGTGTCGGGTAAACACCCACGGTCTGTGTTGCCACCGTCGCGAAATGCGCCGCGTCGGCCATCGATGCAATGGGGACGACGTTGACCGTCTTGTTGGTCGGGTGGAAGTCCACCGGTTCCGGTGAGCGGACAACAAGACCACTGCCGTCGTAGCTGCCCCAGATGCGGTAGTCGGGCTCGAGGAATCGCATGCCCTCAACTTCTTCGCGAATATCGCGCGGCGTCTTGGGACCAACGGCCTCGGCAAAGTCGCGGTCGACTCCCAGACGCTCACACAGCAACGCACAGAAGCGATCCACCTGCTCGATGTCACCCTCGACGGCAATGTGACGCGCCGCGAGGCAGGCGTCCTGGTTGAAGATAGTGGCGTCGGACGCTGCCAACTCCGCGACCTCGCGGAGAGTCTCTTCGGACTCGAAGGCTTCACGTCCGATGACGGACATCGAGACCTTGGGGTCGAAGGAGATCAGCTGAAAGCCGGGACCGGCGTACTTCGCGGCGTTCTCGATGGCGGGGCCACCACCCCACGCCACAAGCTTGTCGAAGTACTGGGAGCGGTAGAGCACGCTCTCGACCTTCTCGTCACCGCCGCGCCAGTACACGGCGGACATCGAGCGCAGGATCGGATGATCGGGTTCGATGTCGGACATGGTGCGCAGTACCGCCACGGTGGTGAACGGGTCAGCCGATGGCATCTTGAAGACGTTGACTGCCTTGACAAGCGCCGCGTCTGCGATCGATGTCATAGCGGCGCTCGGCGAGTTTCCGGCAAGCATGTGCACGAGGCGGGGTGGGAATGCCCGGACCCGGCTCACACGACCGTTGGGGTCGGTGCGCTCCACCCATCCGTCGAGGAGGTTGCGATCACCGAAGGTGCGGTCAAGACGGTATTCCAGCGCCTCCCGCGTCAGGAACTGGCCCGGCCGCGCGAAGGTGTTCTCGATGATTCTCCTGGGCAGCGCACTGACCTGAAGGGTCATCTCGAGGGATTCCTGCAGGTACTCGTTTGTCTCTAGCGTGAGATGCTTTGCCGTCTCGACCAGGAAGTCGATGATGTCCGTGACCGGCACGTCGAATGCCGGTCCGGGTTCGGTGCGTGGCACGAACAATCTGTTCAGTTCCAGAGCCGGCGTGACAAACGGAACCCCGAAGTCCCGCGACAGATACTCGGTGTCCTCACCCCAGACGAGCTTGCCTCGGATGAAATGAGGTACACGGATCTTGGACTTACTCGGTGCGAGTGTTGATGACGTAGTCATTGAAGTTTCTCTCAGTCCTCGAGGAATCCGCGGACGTACGCGTCCGTGGTGCCGGCACAGGTGATCTTGTCGTCGTCTGCCAGATCGGAGTAGCGGGTGATGTCTGCGTCAACCGTGGGGCCGGTTCGGCCACAGGAGCAGTCACCGAGTTCGACCGAGATCTTGTCTCCGGTGATCGTTCCGCCCCAACGTCCGTCGACGGTAGTGTCGAAGAACGCGGCGCGGCCTTCCACCTTGCCATCCGACTCGGGTGCAAGCGCTTCGCCGTTCTTGTCGAGAACGAACAGAACCAGCTCCGAAGGAACGTGGTACCGACCCGACGCGCATTTCGGCAAACGAATATTCAACTCTTGCATCGAGTAGTAGTGAAAGAACCGGCTCGGATCGATATTCAGCATTCGAAAGATCTGGTTCTGGTAGTCAGCCGGCAGTGACATGCCCTTGAGCCCGCCGCCCGCAGTCATCGCGTTCTCCCCCGTGATGTCTCCCTCCTTCATTCCGAGTTCTCGCAGAATCTCGGTGAGGCGGAACAGGTTCGGGAACTGAGAATTGAAAAAGATCTTCTCGGTGCGGTGTTCGATGATCTGCTCTGCCCAATGCCGCAGACGGCGTTCGTTTTCCGCCTGGCGCGCGGCGGCTGACGCCTCATGGGTAGCTAGCTCGTCCGGTGCCGCGGTCCCGTCTGCCATTGCCTTACGCATGGCAGACAGACGCGCCATATACGCATAGTGACCGCTTGCCTCCGCGCCCGACGGCCGCTCGATTCCGTCCGGTCGGCCGTACTCCTTGTAGATGAGATCACGCAGGGCGTTGTGTCCACTCAGACCCGTTTCCGGCCCGACCGGGATAACGTGCCACGAGTTGTCGCGATGAATCCCCAAGTCCGTCAGGCAGTCCAGCATGTTCTGCATGGACACTTCGCGATCCTGTACGGACTTGTTGAGGAAGGAACTCTTCCCGCTGGTCCCACTCGAACTCGACACCAGGTGCCCGACAGCTTCGAGGGCATCGATATACCCGTCGACGTCGACGACGTCCGACACGTCCACTCCCTCGACGCGATGCGCCGAAAGCGAATCGAGCCACCGATTAAGCTGCGCCCATTGACCTTTAGCGATCAACGATTCCGGGTAGCTCTTGTACGTGGTATGCGGAAACAGCAGCGGAATCATGTCCTCACGCCGTGCGATTTCGGTGATCCCCTCGTCGTCCGCCCGCTGCTTCAGTACCGGTACCTGCTGACGCAGTTCCTGGAATCGCGCGTCGAGTCGCTCGACAATCTCATCTCGCTGTGTGGTCGTCCCTGACATTGTGCCTCCAGTCGATGTTGCCCCCCGGAATTAACTTTACCCATGGGTTTAGTTTTCTGTCTATAGCTGAGTTCGACTGGCACACTGATGTTCATGACGTCGCACAGGTCCGAACCGGGCGCAGCCGGAGCACGCCGAAGCCGCGGGGGGCGCCCCACTCTCGAGCAAGCCACCGCACTGGATCACGCCATACGTGAAGGCGCCCTCGCCATGTTCCTCGAGCATGGATACGAGGGGACGTCGATGAATGCCATCGCTGCCGCGGCCGGCACTACCAAACCGACGCTGTACACACGATTCCCCACCAAGGAAGCAGTCTTCCGCTCGGTTCTCGGCTGGGCCGTCCAACGCACGGATTGGCCTGTGCCAGAACCACCTGCACCTGATCTCGACAATCTGGAAGTCGCGTTGACCACCATCGCGAGGACGGCACTGAGCCGCGCCCTGAACCCGTCCATGATCAAACTCGAACAGATCGCGATCACCTACGCTGAGCGCTTTCCGGACATCGCTCGTCGAACTCACGGCACGGGATTCTGGCCGCGCAAACAGTTGGTCACAGATCTACTCGTGCGGCATGCCGAGGCCGGCGAGATCGTCGCCGAGGAACCGGACGTACTCGCCGAACTCTTTCTCGGCATGGCGTCCGGCGGTCCGGCCCGCCTGGCCTCGTTCGGAATTGTGCACGACCCCGCAGATCAAGAACGGCATGTTCAGTCCGCGGTAGCACTGTTTCTTCGAAGTCTCAGACCTGATTGAGATCGACTAGGCGGGCGTTATTGTGCGTAAACAGAATTCGGTGATCCGGTCGATATCCGAATCGGTAGGCTGAATCCGCTGCCAGAGGTAGTCGGAAAGCTTTCCGACTGTCGCGTGTGCCGCCAATGTGGCATCGAACTCCGGTGCTGCGCTGCCCAGTTCCGCAAGGGGACCACGCAGCAGGGTCGCCAGTGGACCGCTCGCCGACGGTGGCCCCGAAACTGCGCCGACGCCCGTCCCACCCGCATTCCAGAGCACCGCTCGGGTGGTGGCCGCCGAATCTTCGTCGGCCTGGGACAGGACACCTTCGACCCACCGCCGAATCTTCCCCTCTGGGGTGTTCTCCTTGTCCATCTGATGCGCAACATACGTTGTCAATCGCTCGGAGCCATCCTCCAAGATTGCCGAAACCAGTGCATCTTTCGACTTGAAGTGCCGATAGAAGACATCGTTGGACAGTCCCGCTTGTGCCACGATATCCGCGACGCGAGGGCGGGAGTTCGTTCCCAGTGACCTGATGACCACCAACGCGGCGTCAAGCAATCGGCGAACCTCGCTGGCATACACAGCGCCTCGATCTGCCAAGGCCCGCGCAGCAATTCGGGTTGCCAGATCTTGTGTCGGCTCGGTGGTCGAACCACTCATGTCCATCGGAAGAAGATACCCCGTCACGAACGAGCCGCACTCAGTCCGCCGCTGGTATGCACCGCGGCGCAGATTCCACCGTCGACGAGAATATCTGTTCCGTTGAGGAAGCTGGCGTCATCCGAGAGCAGGAACGACACGACTGCTGCTACTTCGTCAGCAGTACCGGTCCGGGCAAGAGGCGTCTGTGTGACCAGCGCACTCAGGTGCGCGTTGTTCTCGGCTTCTTGTCGGCCTTGAGGGGTGTCGATCAATCCGGGTGACAGCGAGCAGACGCGTGCGCCGACGGCTCCCAATCGCACGGCCTCGTGTTTCACGAAACGCTGAACACCGTATTTCGCCCATGCGTACGCGGCGCCGGTGTGTTCGATCGCGGGCCCGACCGCTTCATAGATCTCGTCCAGAAAGTTATCTCGCAGAGGATCTTCCAGTGCTGCAGCGGTGGCAGCGTCCGGCTCGAGCGACGCCAGTGTCGGCGCCATGGATGCAAAACACACCATTGCCGTGCCAGCCGTGGCGAGCGGGCGCAACGCTTGCGCGAGCAAGGCGGTACCCACAAGATCGACAGAAAAGATTCTGCGCCAGTCGGCCATGGTCGGCGAGATTCCGGCGACATGTGCGACCGACCGCAAGGTTCCGAGTTCACGCACTCGATCGACTAGACGCGCAAGGCCAGCAGGGTCCGTGACATCGAGAACAAACGGTTCTACGACGGCGCGGCCGGTCCCGGAAAGTTCAGCTGCTGCCGCCGCCACGGTTTCCGGGTCCATGTCGACCAGCAACAAACGGTCCACCGAGTCGGTCAGACGCCGCGCGCAGGCAAAACCCATGCCACGTCCCGCGCCGGTCACAATTCCGACAGTAGTCATGACTTCGCACCAACTTCCGCTTGCCGCGCGACCGGTGTCGCCCAACACTGTTCGAGGCCGGTCTTCGCGGTTCTGCTCACGAGTTCGATCCGAAATCCCCAAGGACTACGCTGGAACGAGAAGAACGGTATGCCATCAGACCCGAGACGTGTTGCCTCGGTGACGTATCCGTGACGCGCCAGCTCTGCAGAATCTGCCGCGACGTCGTCGGACCAGTACCCGACATGATGAATGCCTTGCCCTCTACTTGCATCCCACAGAGTCGACTGCGGAACGGCGCGAACGATTTCCACGCGCGGCGCGGTCACCGAATACGCACATCGCAGATCAACGGTGGCGTCGCCGCTCGGCAATGTGACGTTGATCGGGCCACCGACCTCAGGGCCCCATTCGTACCCGAACAGCGACGACAGTTCGTCCCTGGTCTGCTCGAACGTTTCGGTGACGATCCCGAGATGGAAGAGATCCTCGGCCTTCATTCCTCGATCACCTCGATCCGCGGCGCCTGTGACACCCGTGCGCCCAAAACACCCAGAACAAGATTCTTTGGCATGAGAAGAATATTCTCACCCGGACGCGCGGAATGCAAGGAAATCTCGCGATCCCCGCAAAACAACACGCGACCAAGACATTTGCCCGTCCCGACTAGTTGGGCTGGACCGAGTTCACCTTCATACCCCGAGCCATCGCCGTCAGAGCATCTCGCCGAGGAATCGACAGGAGTTGATCGAAAACCGCTTTGTGATGGTCGCTGGGAAACAGCGTCGGCCCGTTGTCGATGTTGTCCAAGGTCAGCGTCACCACCTCGTCCGGCGACATGACATTATTCATCGTGGCCGGGTCGATCCCGCTCCGCCGCAGCGCTTCGGTATCGGTGGCCCCCGGGCAAATCGTCAGTACGTCAATACCTTCCGGCGTCAGCTCACCCCACAGGCCCTCTCCCAAACTGTTCAGGAATGCCTTACTCGACGAATAGGCCGTGGAATACGGGCAACCCAACAATGCTTCGATCGAGCTGGTTACAATGATGCCGCCACGTCCACGCGCTCGCAGGCGCGGAATGAAACCACGGGTCAGCAGCATGGGCGTTGTGCAGTTCACCGTCACCATGTCCGCCAGCTCTGCTGGGTCCATGGCGGAGTGTTCTCCTTTGAACCCGTAACCGGCATTACTCACAACCAGCCCGATATCGAGGCCTGATGTCGCGTCGAGAATCGACGCCGTCGCCGTAACTTCAGCAAGATCTGCAGAGCAGACAGTTACTTCGACGCCGTGCTCGGCTCGCAATCTCGAGGCCAATTCCCCCAGGAGCGATTCCCGGCGCGCAACCAAGACCACATCCAGGCCCATGGCCGCCAACTGTTCGGCAAACGACTGACCGATGCCGGAGGAAGCACCAGTCACCAGCGCTACCGGGCCATATCTGCTGACAAAGTCATTACCGTTCACATGCACTGCTTTCTCACAACAATGCTCCGCCTGTTGATTCGCGTTCACGCGTATCAACAGCCGGAGCATGCGGCTTCTCGATCCTTCCCGCACCGGACTGTGCGCGGGAAGTGGTTCACTAACCGACTGACACGAGGTTCACTCCGTCTGCCGGACACTTGCCGAACAGACTGACCCCACGAAACATTTCGGTCGCGCTGACGGGATCGGGCGAGCTGGATGCGGCAGCGAGGGCGTGGGACTTGAAAACCATTGCAGCGCGGCTTAACTGGTGCGAGCTCGGCCCGAAGTGATGAGCCAGATCGCTCGGGACCTTATCGCCCCACAACGTGACGTCGATAATGCCGCGATCGAGGGTATCGAGAAGTCCTTCACGCACCATCGCATTGGACTCGAACAGATCACCTGCCAGAGCAATCGCTTGCGGGCGCGGCCCGTTGGGCGCGGCCATCACGGAGTCCAAATCCAACGTGGTTGCCCCGAGAATCTGCAACGGCCGGGTGTTCTCGTGCTTTTCGACGATAACCGTGACGTCCCAGCCAGCCATTACCTGGTCGAACATCCACCCGCCTGCATGGCGCACCACGTCGGCAACGCTGGGCGCGAGGACTGCCAGACGGTACCTCAGACTGTGCCGGCGAGCGCGAGCTGTCGAGTCAGCGATTGCGTGTAGTCCTTGAAGATTTCGGTCAGTGGAATCGAACGATCGAGCAGCCATGAGGTCTCCATTCCGTTGAGAAACGCGACAATCTCTACGGCCTTGACGGCCGGGTCAATATCATTGCGGTATTTTCCTGCGCGTTGACCGCGCAGAATACCTGCGGCAATCGTGTCGATTGCCGCACGCTGCCGAGCGAGCAGGCGACCATGCAACGGGGCTTCCGGATCCAAACTCTCGATCAGAAGCACCGAGTACATCCCGATCAAGTGAGGCGAGCGTTCGAACCGCGCACCCACTTGCTCGAGCTGTTCTATGACATCGCCAGTTCGATCAGCATGAGCATCGTCATCTGCATCCCGCGCGTCGAGCACGGCATGCAGTAACTGTTCTTTGGACTCGAAGTGGTGCAAAAGTCCAGCCGACGTCACACCGGCTTCACCGGCGATCTGCGCAAGCGTCGTACTGCGCCACCCGTTTAGTGCAAGTAGTCGCTGAGCAGCGGAAAGGATGAGCTGTTTCCGGTCTTCGCCCTTTGCTAAAAGAGTGGCATACGGGCGCTGCGCGGTCATCGAACTCCTCTGCTCAAAGCAACCTACTGAACACACAGTAGGTTGTTTTCAGCCCTGTGACAAGCGTCTCATCAAAGATGAAGTTGTGCAACAGGACACAGCTAATGTGCCGCTTTTCGGTCGCCGCGCGCGCAAAGACCCCTAAATCGCTTACAACCCGAGGGACTTCGCGATTATCACCTTCATAACCTCGCTCGTACCTGCATAAATACGTGCCACCCGGGCATCTGTGTACAGCCTCGCGATCGGATACTCCATCATGTAGCCGTAACCACCGAAAAGCTGAAGGCATCGGTCGACCACGCGCGCTTGCATTTCGGTGCAGAACAACTTGACCCGTGCTGCATCAGCACCCGACAACTCGCCGTCGACCAGATCGAGAACCGCCCGATCGATCATCGTCTGCCCGGCCTCGATCTCCGCCGACATAGCCGCCAATTCGAACTTCGTATTCTGGAACGACGCAACCGGTGTCCCGAAAGCCTTGCGCTCCTTGACGTACTCGATAGTTGCCGTCACCGCGGCCCGAGCCTGAGCCACCGAACCGACAGCAACAGTCATCCGCTCCTGCGGAAGATTGCGACCGAGGTAGCCGAACGCGGCGCCTTCGTCGCCCAATCTGTTCGCAGCAGGCACTCGCACATTGTCGAACGACAACTCGACTGTGTCCTGAACCTTGCAGCCCATCTTGTCGAGGACACGCCCGCGGGTGAACCCGGGCATTCCATCCTCCACGACCAGCAGTGAAAGACCGGCGCGTCGATTCTCCGGATCCGTCGACGTGCGCGCGACAACGATCACGAGATCAGCGAGCAAGCCGCCGGTGATGAATGTCTTGGCACCGTTGATCACGTACTCGTCCCCGTCGCGCACCGCAGTGGTGCGTACGCCCGCAAGATCGGAACCGGTACCCGGTTCGGTCATCGCGATCGCCGAGAGAAGTGTTCCTGCCGCCAACCCGGGGAACCAACGTGATCGCTGTTCCTCGTTAGCGTAGGCAAGGAAATACGGAAGGATCACATCGAGTTGTGTGCGGACCGTGCTCAACGTGACCAGCGCGCGCGCCGACTCCTCCTGCAAGATGACGTTGTACCGATAGTCGGGCATCCCTGCTCCCCCGTACTCCTCGGGGATTGCGGTACCGAGCAGCCCCAACGAGCCGAGTTGTTCGAAAGTTGCCCGCGGCATCTGGCCGGCCTTTTCCCACGACGGGTACTCGGGGACAACGTGCTTCTCGATGAAATCGCGGGCGAGCTTACGGAATGACTCGTGATCGGGAGTGAACACTTCTCTGCGCATTTTGTATCTTCCTCACACAGCCAGTTCGACGAGCGTGGCGTTCGCGGTGCCGCCACCCTCACACATTGTTTGCAATCCGTACTGAATTCCGTTGTAGCGCATGTGATGAATCATTCGAGTCATCAGAACCGCTCCGGAACCACCGAGCGGATGTCCGAGCGCGATCGCGCCGCCGAGGGGGTTGACCAATGCCGGATCCGCACCGGTTTCCGCAAGCCACGCCAGTGGCACCGACGCGAAGGCTTCGTTGACCTCGAACACTCCGACCTCGTTCAGGTCGACTCGAGCCTTCTTCAAGACCTTGTCCGTCGCCGGAATCGGACCGGTGAGCATGAGCACCGGATCGGAACCGGTCACAGCGCCTGCGCAGTAGCGAACAATCGGCGTCAGTCCGAGCTGACGTGCCCGCTCCGGCGTCGTCACCAACAGTGCTGCGGCGCCGTCGGAAATCTGCGACGAGTTGCCCGCGTGAATGACTCCGTCATCTGCGAATGCGGGCTTCAACTTCGCGAGAGTCTCCACCGAGGTTCCGCGGCGAATACCTTCGTCAGCCGAGACGACTCCGGAATCGGTTGTCACCGAGACGATCTGGCTCTCGAAGGCGCCGTCGTCCTGGGCTGCGGCGGCGCGCTCGTGTGAAAGCGCGGAGAACTCGTCGAGATGGGTACGCGTGAGAGCCCACTTCTGTGCGATGGCCTCGGCCGACAATCCCTGATTGAACGAGAAATTGTCGTAGCGTTCGAAGACTTTGGGGCCATACGGCTGCCCGGACGCCTTGGCGGCGCCCAGCGGAACCCGACTCATGACTTCGACGCCGCCCGCGACAACAACATCCTGCTGACCCGACATGACGGCCTGCACCGCAAAATCAAGTGCCTGCTGGCTCGAACCGCACGCCCGGTTGACCGTCGTGCCCGGGATGGACTCGGGCCATCCGGCTGCGAGTACCGAGTAGCGGCCGATATTGCTCGACTGGTCACCGACCTGGGAGACGCAACCCCAGATCACGTCGTCGACGATCCCAGGATCAATTCCGGTGCGCTCGGCCAGGGCGGCGAGGACCACTGCGGACAAGTCCGCCGGATGTACGCTCGACAACCCGCCGTTGCGCTTCCCCACCGGAGTCCGAACTGCTTCGGCGATTACAACTTCACGCATGTCTCTCCACTCTCCGAACTGATTCTGTTCAACTACCGATTCGCGGCACGGCCCAGCGGCCGGCAAATCGTGGTTCACGTTTCTCCGCAAATGCGGCGTACGCCTCCGGTGCGTCGGAGGTACCGAAATTCATTGCCTGCGCGCGTGCCTCGTTGGCGAGCGCATCCCGCATCGTGCGGTCGGCGCCTTCGTTCAACAACGATTTACTCTGTGCCAGCGCGATAGGTGGTCCTGACGCCAATCGCTGTGCCAGGTCGCGGGCATATCTGTCGATCTCCGATTTCGGCACAACCCAGGTCACCAGGCCAAGAGCCTCGGCTTCCTCGGCGCCGATGGTCTCGGCGAGCAATACCAGGCGTTTGGCCTGTTGTAGACCGACAAGTTTTGGCAGCAGCCATGATCCGCCGAGGTCCAATGACAACCCTCGCTTGGAGAAGATCTGCGAAAACGTCGATTCGGGTGTGGCCACCACCAGGTCGCACCCGAGCGCCAGATTCCACCCTGCACCGACGGCCACTCCGGACACCTTGGCGACGGTCGGTATCGGCAGTTCGTGGAGCAGCAGGGCAACATCGGTGAGGACACGCAACTTGTGCATGGGGTGGATGTCGGCGATTTCCGACAGATCCGCACCCGAACAGAACGAGCCGCCGGCCCCCTCGATGACCAACGCCCGGACGTCGCGGTTGGTCTCGAGAGATACCAGCGAATCACGCAGCGCTGCCCATAATTCCGGGTTGATCGCATTCTTACGGTGCGGGCGGTTGAGCGTCAGTGTCCGAACGCCGTCGCGGTCGTCGCTCAGCAGGACGGGGCCGGGCGCCACCGATGTGTTTTTCTCGTGCGCCATCAGCAGTACGCCGGTCCGATTGCGCCGTCGCCGCGCAACGCCGCGATGTCGTCTCCGGTGAAACCGAAGTCCGCGAGCACACGATCCGTGTGCTGCCCGAGTCCCGGTACCGCCCCCATCGGCGGCTCGAAGCCCGCAATGATCGGCGGTGGCAGCAGTGCCTCGATCGGGCCGGCAGATGTATCGACCTGCCGCCAGCGGTCACGAGCACTCAGTTGTGGGTGCTCGAGCACTTCGCTGGGGAGGTTGTAGCGAGAGTTTCCGATTCCAGCAGCGTCGGCAGTCTTCTGAATGTGCTCGAGATCGTGTCGACCACACCATGATTCGATCGCCTCGTCGAGAACCTCCCGATGACGAACCCTCCCGGAGTTGCCGGCAAACCGCGTGTCGTCCGCCAGGTCGGGACGCTCCAGTATCTCGCGGGCAAGTCGCTGCCATTCACGGTCGTTGGTCGTGCCGAGTACAACCGTCTGCCCGTCTCGGGTCCCGTACGAACCGTACGGTGACACTGCAGGCGAACTCATCCCCAATGGTTGCTGATCGATCCCCGAGTACTTCGTGTACGTGAGCGGGTAGCCCATCAACTCCGTCATGGTGTCGAACAGACTCACCGACACCGACGACAGTTCGCCGCCGTTTCCACGCCCCTTACCGCACAGCAGCGCCAGGATCGACAGCGCCGCATACAGTCCCGAGGAGATATCGGCGACGGGCGGTCCGGGTTTTGCTGGCTCGCCCGGGCGTCCGGTGACGGCACATGCACCGGACTCTGCCTGGACGAGAAGGTCGTACGCCCGCTTGTGCGACAGCGGACCGCCGGCGCCGTAGCCGTCGATTTCCACCGTGATCAAATCCGGATGCCGTTCGGCCAGATCACTCGCCGACAGACGAAGTCGTGCCATCGCGCCCGGCGCCAAGTTCGACACCAACACGTGAGCCTTGTCCAACAGCCTGTGCATGGTTTCGATCCCGGCCTCGGACTTCAAGTTCAAGGTGACTGATTCCTTACCGCGGTTGGCCCAGACAAAATGTGCGGCAAGACCATTCACGACATCGTCGTAGTCTCGCGCAAAATCGCCACCCTGCGGATTCTCGACCTTGATCACGCGGGCGCCGAAATCCGCCAACGTACGCGTACACATCGGAGCGGACACAGCTTGCTCCAACGTCACCACGGTAATTCCCGCGAGAGGCCCCCCTGATGTAGCAGAGGAGCCCGCGGCAGGCTCCGAACCCGACATCACATCACCATGCCACCATCCACCGGCAGCACCTGCCCGGTGACGAAGGAAGAAGCATTCGACGCCAGGAACACAAAGGCACCCGCGATTTCCTCGGGCTCCGCCCAGCGGCGCAACGGGATTCGCGTCATCATGTTCGCGGCGAACTTCTCGTCGGTGCGGATAGTCTCGGTCATCGGCGTGGCCGCCAAAGGAGCAAGCGCGTTGACCAGGATGTTCTTGCGCGCCAGTTCCCGAGCCAAAGACTTGGTCAGGCCGATGATCCCGGCCTTCGCGGCCGAATAGTTCACCTGGCCGAGCGTTCCGGTGATTCCGGCCGAGGACGTCACGTTGATGATTCGCCCTGTCCCGTCGGTAGCCAGGAACGGCAAAGCTGCCTGCGAGCAATGGAATGCGCCGAGCAGGTGGATGTCGAGCATCCGCTGGAACGAATCCTGCGCAAGATCCTTGAACATCGCGGGCGCGGTCACGCCGGCATTGTTCACCAGGATGTGCAGCTTCCCCTCGGTGAAACCGGCGGCGCGTGCCACCGCGGCGTCGGCGGCTGCACGGTCCCTGACGTCGAGCGCAAAACTGTCCGCCTTGCCACCCGCCGCCGTAATACGTTCTGCAACAGCAGCTGCCGCGTCACCGTCGACGTCGGTGACCAGCACGGTCGCTCCAGCCGTCGCAAACGCCCGCGCAACGGCGGAGCCGATACCGCCGGCCGCGCCGGTGACCAGTGCTGATCGTCCCGTCAAGTCGAACATCGGATTGGTTGCGGTCATCAGTAGCTCCTCGGCATTCCCAAAGTATGTGATCCCAGATAGTTCAAAATCATTTCCTGACTGATGGGTGCAATCCGCATCAGTCGGGCCTCACGGAAGTAGCGGGCGACGTGGTATTCCTCGGAATAGCCCATCCCACCGTGAGTTTGCAGTGCTCGGTCCGCAGCGGCAAAACCTGCTTCGGCACACAGATACTTGGCCGTGTTGGCTTCGCGACCACACTGATTCCCCTGGTCGTACAACCAGGTTGCCTTGCGCAGCACCAGCTCTGCGGCATCAA
Organism: Rhodococcus sp. AD45-ID; assembly: GCF_003023755.1. Classification (NCBI taxonomy): domain Bacteria; kingdom Bacillati; phylum Actinomycetota; class Actinomycetes; order Mycobacteriales; family Nocardiaceae; genus Rhodococcus; species Rhodococcus sp. AD45-ID. The sequence continues at coordinate 1,970,333 of NZ_PYHL01000001.1, forward strand.
GATGGGCAAGCGCGTCCGCAAGCGGAAACTGAATGCCCTGATTCATGCCGATCGGCCGACCGAATACCTCACGCTCGTTGGCGTACTTCACTGCTTTCTCGAGTGCCACCCGGCCGATACCGAGCGCCTCGGACGCGATGAGCATGCGTTCCGGATTCAGGCCGTCGAGGAGGTACGAGAACCCCTTACCTTCCTCACCAACCCTGTCCTCGACGGGAATCCGAAGATTGTCGATGAACAATTCGTTGGACGTGACGGCGTTTCGACCCATTTTCGCAATCGGCCGGATGTCGACACAACTGCGGTCCAGATCGGTCAGGAACAACGTCATTCCGTCGGTTTTCTTCTTGACGTCGTCATAACGCTCAGTACGGGTCAGAAGCAGAATCTTCTCGGATTCAAGTGCTTTCGAGATCCACACCTTACGCCCGTTGACCACATAGTGGTCTCCGTCGCGCTTGGCGAAGGTCGAGATTCGAGACGTATCCAGACCGGCCCCAGGTTCCGTCACTCCGAAGCAGACATGCAGGTCACCTGACGCGATACGCGGCAGTGTTCGCGCTTTGAGTTCATCGGATCCGTGGACCACCACCGGATGCATGCCGAAGATGGACAGGTGAATCGAACTGGCGGCGTTCATGCCGCCGCCGGACCTGGCCACCTCTTCGAGAAGTATTGTGGCTTCGGTGATTCCGAGCCCGTGACCGCCGTATTCCTCGGGGATGGTCATTCCCAGCCAACCGCCCTCGGCGATGGCGTTGTAGAACTCGACGGGGAACTCGTGCGCCCGGTCCTTCTCCATCCAGTACTGATCGTCGAACTTCTTCACCAGTTCAGCGACCGACTTGCGGATCAATTCCTGATCCTCGGTCAGTTCGAAATTCATACCGCCGGACACAATCGACTCCTCTGCTGTGCATCACCTGAAGGCTCGTCGGTGCGGCGCCCGGTTACCCGAACTCCCGCACCGACTTTCGTTGCTGTCTACGTGTTCAATCGGAGGCGGGGAGCGCGTTGGCAGCCTTGAGGGTCATGGCAACGCCGTCGCAGCTCAGTTCACCTACTCCGGACGACGTGCACAGCACTTCGAGGCTCTGATCGGCGTCTACATAGCGTTTCCCGATGAGCGTGACCGCGTCGGTGACTGTTGAGGCGGCCGCCTGCCCCGGCGCAGCGGGAACCATTGGGCTACCCCCACAGGCGATTACCGGGTTTCCGGCTGCAGGTGCGCGGACGACGATCACCCGCGTGGTGCACACGGAACTGGCGAGCTGGCCTCCCGGCCGCAAAGGTATTGGTGCGGTCATGGTGAACCTCCCTTTTCGATAGGTCGATCGCCGAGCAGGGCCGAACCTGTGGGCGTCAAGTGTCGACGCGAAGAAATCAGGCCGAGCCGACAGGTACTCGTCGGTGGATCGTCCAAATTGACGACTTCCTAGGAAATTATATTCTCCATACTAGAGAATCAAGCTCTCTTTGACTATTCGCAGGAGGAAAAATGTCAGGACAGCGTCGTGGAACCGCCATCGCCATGACAGAGGAGGAACGCCATACGTTCCTCTCCGCGCAGCCGATCTGCCGAGTGGCGACCGTCGGACAGAGCGGAAGACCGCACGTCAGCGCCCTGTGGTTCGTCTGGGACGGAACCTCGATCTGGCTCAATTCACTCACCCGGAGCAGACGGTGGACCGATCTCGAACTCGATCCCCGGGTAAGCGTCATCGTCGACGAGGGAGATACGGACTTCCTCGGCCTACGCGGCGTTGAGCTGGAGGGAAAGGTGCGACAAGTAGGCGAAATACCTCGCCACGGGGAACCGGACGACGCCTTGATCACCCCCGAGCGCCTGTTTGCCGACAAGTACATCGGCAAGGACGGGAACTTCAGTTACGACGGCCGGCACGGCTGGCTCCAACTCGTTCCGGAGAACATCGTGAGCTGGGATTTCTCCAAACTCCGGCGATAGCGGTTGACTACCGACATTCGCGTATGGCAGTCTGAATTTCGTTGTTGAGAATCGCATTCTCATTCGAGAGAGTGCATCCTTCAGAAATCTGTACCAGCCGAACCAGCCGCAGCGCACAGCCAAATCACGCTTCGGCATCGCGGCGGAACACGAACATGAGAACGAGAGGTAGACCGTGCCACACTTCGCCAAACCGGCCGCGGGAAGCTGGACCGAACAGTATCCCCACCTCGGCACCGCACCCGTCGACTACACCGACTCCATCGACCCCGAACACTACGAAGCCGAACGCGAAGCAATCTTCAAACGCACCTGGCTCAACGTCGGACGCGTCGAACGAGTCCCCCGCACCGGCAGCTACTTCACCAAAGAACTCGCCGCCGTCAACACCTCCCTGATCATCGTCAAGGGCGCCGACGGAACCATCCGCGCATTCCACAACGTCTGCCGCCACCGCGGAAACAAGCTGGTATGGAACGAAATCCCCGGCGACGAAACCTCAGGCACCTGCCGCCAGTTCACCTGCAAATACCACGCCTGGCGCTACGACCTCGACGGCAAACTCTCCTTCATCCAACAAGAAGGCGAATTCTTCGACGTCGACAAGCAGGACTACGGACTCGTCGAAGTCACCTGCGAAACCTGGCAAGGCTTCATCTTCGTCAACCTCAACCCCCAGCAAAGCCTCGAGGAATACCTCGGCCCCATGCTCAAGGGCGTCGAAGGCTACCCCTTCCACGAAATGACCGAGGTCTACAGCTACCGCGCCGAAATCGGCAGCAACTGGAAACTCTTCATCGACGCATTCGCCGAGTTCTACCACGCCCCCATCCTGCACCAGAAGCAGGCAACCAAGGCCGAAGCAGACAAACTCGCCGCCACCGGCTTCGAAGCACTCCACTACGAACTCGACGGACCCCACTCCCTCATCTCCTCATGGGGCGGAATGGCACCGCCGAAAGACCTCAACATGGTCAAGCCCATCGAACGCGCACTGCGCAGCGGACTCTTCGGCCCCTGGGACCGCCCCGACATCGAAGGCCTCGACCCCCTACCCCCCACACTCAACCCCGCACGCCACGCAGCCTGGGGCGAAGACAGCTTCACCATCTTCCCCAACTTCATGCTCCTCATCTGGGCACCAGGCTGGTACCTCACCTACCACTACTGGCCCACCGCAGTCGACAAACACATCTTCGAAGCCAGCCTCTACTTCGTACCCCCCAAGAACACCCGCGAACGACTCGCACACGAACTCGCCGCAGTCACCTTCAAGGAATACGCACTCCAAGACGCGAACACCCTCGAAGCCTCACAAACAATGATGGCCACCCGCACCGTCACCGAATTCCCCCTCTGCGACCAAGAACTCCTCATCCGCCACCTTCACCACACCGCACGAACACACGTCAAGGAGCACCGCGATGCCACTACCAACTGACTTCGCCGACCTCGAACGCTTCGCCGACTGGATCCTCCCCACCGAAGGCGAACGCTACGCAAAACGCCTCGCCTCCACCATGCCCGAAATGCAAGACTTCTACGACGCCGCCTTCAACCGACTCGAAGACGCCATCACCTACTGCGACAAATTCCCCCTCGACGACCTACCCGACGACGCACGAGCACTCGTACACCTCATGCAATCCTTCGTCATGGTCACCTTCCCCATCGAAGTCTGGAAACAACCCCGCGTCCCCGACAGCGGCGCAGCCTACGTAGCCGTCACCGTCGAACCCGTCGTCTGACCCGATCTACCGATCGTCTAGACACGGATTCGCGCGAAAGCTCTTGGGAAGCAAGAAAACTGTACAGACCGTAGCGTCCGGCATGCACATCTTCACGCATGCCGGGCGTTGCGGTCTTTTCATTTTCGCCCGCACTGCCCGAGATATCGAAATATGTTGCACCACAATGCACAATTACGGACAAAGTCTTGGCATCACTGCCTAGGATACGAATACTCTTGTAACAGAATGCAATTCTTGACAATTGACGGCGCGCTGGGAAGCATCGGAAGCGCCGCCACTATAGAAGGACATCCGCATGGCACTCTTTCCCAAACCTGCCGAAGGAAGCTGGACCCAGCACTATCCGGACGTCGGAACCGGGCCGGTGTCCTATCAGGACTGCATTTCGCCCGAATTCTACGAAGCCGAACGCGAAGCAGTGTTCAAGCAGGCGTGGCTCAATGTCGGGCGCGTCGAGGACGTCGCCGACAAAGGCCGCTATTTCACCAAGGAAATCGAGGTCGCCAATACCTCGCTCATCATCGTGCGCGATCTGGAGGGGCAGGTTCGCGCCTTCCACAACATCTGCCGTCACCGCGGAAACAAGTTGGTGTGGAACGACATTCCTAGTGCGGAGACCAGCGGCTCGTGCCGCGCCTTCACCTGCAAGTACCACGCGTGGCGCTACTCGCTCGACGGGTCGCTGACGTTTGTGCAGCAGGAGGGCGAGTTTTTCGACTTGAACAAGGCCGATTACGGACTGGTCCCGGTGCATTGCGATGTCTGGGCCGGGTTCATCTTCGTCAATCTCGCCAAGGAACCGGCCACCACTCTTACCGAATTCCTCGGTTCGATGATCACGGATCTGGCGGGGTATCCGTTCGAGGAGATGCCCGAGCGCTACGATTTCAGCGCCGACATCGACTGCAACTGGAAGGTCTTCCTGGACGCATTCCAGGAGTACTACCACGTCCCGTCGCTGCATACCCAGGAAGCAACCCCCGACGCCAGGCCCCAGATGATGAAGGGTTTCGAGGCGCCGCACTATCAACTCGACGGGCCCCATCGAATGGTGTCCACGTCCAGCGTTCCGCGTCGACTGTGGCCGGCCAATTTCCAGTACCCGATCGAAATGGAAACGCGCAGCGGCTTGTTCGGCCCGTGGAACGAACCCGATCTCGGGGGCGAGCTGTCCGGAACCAACCCGGGACGCATCAAGGCCTGGGCGGCCGACAACTTCCAGATCTTCCCCAACCTGGAGATCCTGATCTGGGCGAGCGGGTGGTACCTCGTCTACCGCTACTGGCCTACGTCGCACAACACGCACCGGTTCGAGGGCACCCTCTTCTTCCCACCGGCCAAAACCGCCAGCGACCGCGCTGCGCAGGAATGCTCCGTCGTCATGTTCAAGGAGTTCGCTCTGCAGGACGCCGGCACCCTCGTCGGAACTCAACAGGGTCTCGACGCTCTGGGCGACTCGAGCGACTTCCCACTCAACGACCAGGAACTCCTCGTCCGGCATTTCCACAAGTCCGTTGCCGACTGGGTCGCGAATTACCAAGGCTCCGGGGTGAATGCATGACGAACATCAATCCTCTTCTTCCTCAGCAATTCTCGGAACTCGAGGGTTTTGCCGCCGTGTGGAGTCTCGAAACGGAGGCTGAACGCTGGAATATGCGGATGACGAGCAGCATGGCAACGATGCAGGCGTTCTACGACGCCGGTTTCCCCGTCCTTCAAGACGCTCTTGCCTACTGCGACAAGTTTCCGCTCGACGATCTCCCCGACGACGCGCGCAATCTGCTCCGCCTGGTGCACTCCGTCATCATGGTCGCGATGTGCGTCGAAATCTGGCATCAGCCCAGGGTCGTAGACGGCGGCGACGCGGTCCTGAACCGTCTCACCGAACCATCCTTCTGAAAATGTCCCACTGTTCGAAATGACCCACTGACTCAGGTGAGCAGCCCCTCGCCTCAAGAATCGAGACATACGCGCGAGCGATGTCGCGGGAAACGGTGTAGCCATGACCGACTTCGAGACCAAGAACTTTTTCAAAGACGACGATCTTGTCGTGGACCCGTATCCGTACTTCGAGGCGATGCGCGGTCAATGCCCCGTCAAGCGCGAACCGCACCACGACGTAGTCATGGTGACGGGGTACGAGGAAGCCGTGGAGGTGCTGCAGGACAGCGTGACATTCTCGTCGTGCACGTCGGTTACCGGTCCGTTCCCAGGTTTCCCGGTCCCACTCGAAGGCGACGACGTCTCGGAATTGATCGAACTGCACCGACACAAGCTCCCGATGAACGATCAGCTACCGACACTCGATCCCCCGATGCACACCGATCACCGCGCGCTGCTCATGCGATTGATCACCCCCAAGCGCCTCAAGGAGAACGAGGACTGGATGTGGACGCTCGCAGACCAGTTGCTGGACAAGGCACTCGAGGGCGGCGAAGGTGAATTCATCAGCGAGTTCGCCCTCCCGTATGCGTTGCTGGCCATCGCCGATCTGCTCGGTGTTCCCGAGGACGATCGCAACGATTTTGTTCGGAATCTCGGACAACCGCACGGCGGTGGGGGCGGCGGTGTCGGAAGCACCGGCGACGACACGATGGCACACACTCCGATGGAATTCCTGTACGCGCAGTTCACCGCCTACGTCGAGGATCGTCGCCGTGAACCACGTGACGATGTCATGACCGGATTGGCCACCGCAACGTTCCCGGACGGCTCGACCCCCGATGTCGCAGACGTCGTACATGTTGCTGCCAACCTCTTTTCGGCCGGCCAGGAAACCACGGTCCGCCTGCTCAGCTCCGCACTCAAGATTCTTGCCGAAGAGCCGGAGCTCCAAGCACTTCTACGCAAGGAACGCGACCGCATTCCCAACTTCATCGAAGAGACACTGCGGATCGAAAGCCCGATCAAAGGCGATTTCCGGCTCTCTCGAGTTCCCACAACCATTGGCGGAGTAGATATCCCGGCAGGCACCACGGTAATGCTGGTCAACGGCGCTGCCAATCGCGATCCGCGCCAGTTCCCGGATGCTGCGACGTTCGACATCGATCGACCCAATTCCCGCACACATATCGCCTTCGGCCGTGGCATTCACAGCTGCCCCGGCGCCCCACTCGCTCGTACGGAAGCCCGGATTTGCCTCGAGCGCCTTCTGGACCGCACCACGGACATCCGAATTTCGGAGAGTATTCACGGAACGGCGGATAACCGTAAATTCCAGTATGTTCCGACGTTCATCCTCCGCGGTCTCACCAACTTGAATCTCGAGTACACGCTCGCCGAGGAGGGCGCCTGATGAAGGTCACTGTCGACCCGGACGGATGCAAGGGGCACGGCGTCTGCCTCACGATCGCCCCTGAGGTCTTTACTCTCACCGACGACGGTTACGCCGAGGCGATTGCCGACGAGGTTCCGACAGACTCGGAAGGTGCAGTTCGTGACGCTGTCTCGAATTGCCCCGAGCGCGCAATCACCCTGACCTGACTTCACTTTCAACCATCAATCACGACTACCAGGAGTACGTAATGCCCAAGGGATATGTCATCTTGACCGAAGCCGTCAAGGACGAAGCCGGCATGAATGCCTATGGCCGGGCATCTGCGCCCTCACTGGCAAAGGGCGGCGCCACAGTTCTGTCGGTCGAGACGACACCTCGCGTACTCGAGGGCGATTGGCACGGCGACCGGACAGTCGTCCTCGAGTTCGCATCGGTCGAGGCGGCCCGCACTTGGTACGAGTCCGACGAGTACCAGGAGGCAAAGGTGTTGCGCGAGAGTGCTGCCGAGACCAATGCCGTGATCCTGTCAGGATTCGAGATGCCGAGTCGCCGTGGGTGATGTCGACCTCTAACGGGTCGAGCAGACCCTGAATCTCACGCGGTGTTCGTCTGTCGAACACCGCGTGTTTTTTGTGTGTAGACCGACCGAACCCGGCCGACGTTGACGACGGGTGAGGACTGTGGAAATATTGCGCTCAGTTAAAGAGAATGTGATTCTCAAAGATGAGATCGAAAATATTGCGCCTTTCGATGACAGCAAAGGAAACGAACATCTGATGCGGCTATCTCCGTTACCCGAAGCAGATTGGGACGACCAGGTCCGAATGTCGTTGCGCGGAATGCTGCCCCGTGAGCGGCAGAACCCGGAAGGTGCCGGACCGGCTCTGTCCACTCTGGTGAATCACCCTGAACTGACCAGGGACTTCCTCATCTTCAGCACGCGAATGCTGTACCGCAACAGCCTTCCGCCGCGCCTGCGCGAACTCGCCATCCTGAGGGTTGCAACGCGCCGAAACTGCGCTTACGAGAAGACCCACCACATCATCATCGCCCAGGAGGAAGCAGGCCTGACGCCGGCCGAGATCGAATCGGCGATGCGCGGCGAAGCCCTCGTCGAACCCGACATCACGGTGTTGCGCGCCGTCGAAGAGCTCGAAGTCGATTCGATCGTCTCCGACGAAACCTGGGCTGCACTCAGCGAGTATTTCGACAAACGACAGCTGATGGATTTTGTCTTCACCGTCGGCTGCTATGGCCTGATGGCCATGGCCTTCAACTCATTTGGCATCGAGCCAGACCACGAAAGCGAGTAGACCGTGCCACACTTCGCCAAACCGGCCGCGGGAAGCTGGACCGAACAGTATCCCCACCTCGGCACCGCACCCGTCGACTACACCGACTCCATCGACCCCGAACACTACGAAGCCGAACGCGAAGCAATCTTCAAACGCACCTGGCTCAACGTCGGACGCGTCGAACGAGTCCCCCGCACCGGCAGCTACTTCACCAAAGAACTCGCCGCCGTCAACACCTCCCTGATCATCGTCAAGGGCGCCGACGGAACCATCCGCGCATTCCACAACGTCTGCCGCCACCGCGGAAACAAGCTGGTATGGAACGAAATCCCCGGCGACGAAACCTCAGGCACCTGCCGCCAGTTCACCTGCAAATACCACGCCTGGCGCTACGACCTCGACGGCAAACTCTCCTTCATCCAACAAGAAGGCGAATTCTTCGACGTCGACAAGCAGGACTACGGACTCGTCGAAGTCACCTGCGAAACCTGGCAAGGCTTCATCTTCGTCAACCTCAACCCCCAGCAAAGCCTCGAGGAATACCTCGGCCCCATGCTCAAGGGCGTCGAAGGCTACCCCTTCCACGAAATGACCGAGGTCTACAGCTACCGCGCCGAAATCGGCAGCAACTGGAAACTCTTCATCGACGCATTCGCCGAGTTCTACCACGCCCCCATCCTGCACCAGAAGCAGGCAACCAAGGCCGAAGCAGACAAACTCGCCGCCACCGGCTTCGAAGCACTCCACTACGAACTCGACGGACCCCACTCCCTCATCTCCTCATGGGGCGGAATGGCACCGCCGAAAGACCTCAACATGGTCAAGCCCATCGAACGCGCACTGCGCAGCGGACTCTTCGGCCCCTGGGACCGCCCCGACATCGAAGGCCTCGACCCCCTACCCCCCACACTCAACCCCGCACGCCACGCAGCCTGGGGCGAAGACAGCTTCACCATCTTCCCCAACTTCATGCTCCTCATCTGGGCACCAGGCTGGTACCTCACCTACCACTACTGGCCCACCGCAGTCGACAAACACATCTTCGAAGCCAGCCTCTACTTCGTACCCCCCAAGAACACCCGCGAACGACTCGCACACGAACTCGCCGCAGTCACCTTCAAGGAATACGCACTCCAAGACGCGAACACCCTCGAAGCCTCACAAACAATGATGGCCACCCGCACCGTCACCGAATTCCCCCTCTGCGACCAAGAACTCCTCATCCGCCACCTTCACCACACCGCACGAACACACGTCAAGGAGCACCGCGATGCCACTACCAACTGACTTCGCCGACCTCGAACGCTTCGCCGACTGGATCCTCCCCACCGAAGGCGAACGCTACGCAAAACGCCTCGCCTCCACCATGCCCGAAATGCAAGACTTCTACGACGCCGCCTTCAACCGACTCGAAGACGCCATCACCTACTGCGACAAATTCCCCCTCGACGACCTACCCGACGACGCACGAGCACTCGTACACCTCATGCAATCCTTCGTCATGGTCACCTTCCCCATCGAAGTCTGGAAACAACCCCGCGTCCCCGACAGCGGCGCAGCCTACGTAGCCGTCACCGTCGAACCCGTCGTCTGACCCGATCTACCGATCGTCTGATCTTCTGATCTTCTGATCTCAAAGGGACTGAACATGATCACACTCAAAGCAGCGGGAATGCTCGACGTCGACAGCGGCGAGATCGTCCGGCCGGCCGTCATCAAGGTCGACGAAGGCAAGATCGTCGGAATCGGCGGAACACCCGAAGGCGAAATCGTCGACCTCGGCGACCAGATTCTTCTTCCCGGACTCATGGACATGGAGGTAAACCTGCTGATGGGTGGACGCGGCGAAAAGCCGGTCTACTCAACGGTTCAGGATGATCCGCCGCTCCGGATGCTGCGTGCCGTCGGCAACTCACGTCGCACTCTGCGCGCGGGTTTCACCACTGTGCGCAACCTGGGACTGTTCGTGAAAACCGGTGGCTACCTGCTCGACGTGGCTCTCGGCAAGGCAATCGATGCGGGTTGGGTCGACGGACCGCGAATCATCCCGGCCGGCCACGCGATCACTCCCACCGGTGGCCACCTCGATCCGACGATGTTCGCGGCGTTTGCTCCCGGCGTGTTGGACCTGACTATCGAAGAGGGCATCGCCAACGGTGTCGACGAGTGCCGTAAGGCTGTTCGCTACCAGATCAAGCACGGCGCTCAGTTGATCAAGGTCTGCGTTTCGGGTGGAGTCATGTCACACACCGGACTACCTGGTGCGCAACACTATTCCAACGAAGAACTGCGTGCGATCGTGGACGAGGCGCACCGACGCGGTCTGCGTGTCGCGTCGCACACGCACGGCGCAGAAGCAGTGAAGGCGGCAATCGAAGCCGGCATCGACTGCATCGAGCACGGCTTCCTGGTCGACGACGAGGCCATCGCAATGATGGTGGAGCACGGCACCTTCCTGGTGCCGACCACGCGCTTGGCCGACGCCATGGATACCTCCAAGGCCGCGCCGGAGCTACAGGCCAAGGCAGCCGAAATGTTCCCGCGTGCACGACTTTCGGTCAAGGCGGCATACGACGCCGGTGTGAAGATCGCCGTAGGCACCGATGCGCCGGCAATCCCGCACGGAAAGAATGCAGACGAACTGGTTGCCCTCGTCTCTCGCGGCATGAGCAATATCGCGGTGTTGCGGGCGGCCACCACCGTCGCCGCAGATCTCATCAACGTCACCGACCGTGGCCGTCTGGCCGAAGGTCTACTCGCCGACATCATTGCGGTACCCGGAGATCCGTTGGAGGACATCACGGTTACCCAGCGAGTCGGCTTCGTCATGAAGGGCGGAAAGATTTATGTCAACAACTGACGAGATCATGGAGATCTCGCAACTTCTCGCTCGCTATGCGGTCAACATGACCAAGGGCGATGTCGACGGTGTTGTCGCTGTGTTCACTCCGGACGGCACGTACAGCGCTTTCGGCGACAAGTACCCACTCGACGAGTTTCCCGCTCTGGTTGCGGCCGCTCCCCAGGGGCTGTTCATGACGGGGACACCCGTCGTCGAATTCACCGGTGCCGACACGGCAACCGGAAGCCAGACACTGTGCTTCGTCGATCATGCAACGCACGACATGCGGATCGGCTACTACAGCGATACGTACCTGCGCACCGAAGACGGTTGGCGGCTGCAGACGCGCGCGATGACGTTCCTGCGCCGCAACGGCGATCATGATTCGGGTATTCCTCACGCTTTCGATCGTCCGGGGGCATGAACGTCCCCGAATTTCGGTCGGCCGTCCAGACCTGGCTGGCCGAAAACGATCTCTCCCCCGGATCCGATCATTCGCTCGACGGTCAGGTAGAACAGCTCGGCCGCGTTCGAGGTGCACTGTTCGACGCGGGTTGGATGCGGTACGGCTGGCCCGAGGAGGTCGGCGGGCTCGGTGGGCCCGCTGTCCTGCGTGCGGTTCTCGGCGAGGAAGTTGCCACTCGCGACCTCGCCGAGCCCGGCATCTACTCGATGATCGAAGTCCTTGCTCCCACGATGATTTCGTACGCCCGGCCGGAGTTGGCAGCGGAAATGGTTCCGCGACTTCTCAGTGGACGTGAGCAATGGTGCCAGGGCTTCTCCGAACCCGGTTCGGGTAGCGATCTCGCGTCGCTGAGCACCCGGGCAGTCCGAGACGGGGAAAACTGGGTTGTCAACGGTCAGAAAGTCTGGACGTCGCTGGCTCAGTATTCGGCGCGATGTGTCCTGCTCACCCGTACCGGGCCGGGCCACGACGGAATTACCGCCTTCTTCGTCGACATGGACACTCCAGGCATCACCGTCCGGCCGCTGCGCACCATGCACGGAGTCGACGAGTTTGCCGAGGTCTACTTCGACGACGTCGTCGTTCCGGCGGACCGCATGCTCGGCAAGCCGGGCGACGGTTGGCGAGTGGCGATGGATCTACTGCCCCATGAGCGTTCCACGTGCTTCTGGCATCGGATCGCGTACCTGTTCTCCCGTCTGGATCAGCTGCTCGCCGAATCCGACACAGACGCAACAGATGACGCCGAACTCGGCGCCGCCTACCTGGCACTGCACACCGTGCGAGCCCGGTCCCTCGCGACACAAACCCGATTGGCGGAGGGCGCAAAGATCGGCCCGGAGACATCGATCGACAAGGTTCTGCTGGCGACCTCCGAGCAGCAGTTGTTCGATACCGTGCGCGACTTGTTGCCTGGCACCATCGAACTCGACGAGACGCCATGGCGGTCGGAGTTCCTGTACTCGCGTGCAGCCACCATCTACGGCGGTACAGCTGAAATTCAGCGCAACATCATCGCGCGGCGGCTGCTGGATCTGGGGAAGGAATGAGCATGCACGACGACGAGCTGAATCTGCTCACCGAAACGCTCCGCAAGACAATGCTCAGTGTGTCCGGCAGCAAACTCGATGCCGCCATGACCGAACTCGGTTGGACCGAGATGCTCACCGAAATGCCCGATGTAGCAGTGCCTCTGGTGTTTCGCCTGCTCGGCGAGACCGGCGCCCATGCACCACTGGTCAACGACGTGGTGTTGGCCGATACCGCGCTGAGTCTGCCCGTGGGCGGTACCGTCGCGCTGCCGTACTCCGGTGTGCGCTGGGTCCTGTGGGAACGGAGCGAGGGACCCGGAACAACATTGGACACCGATGTTCCGCTACGCGTCGTGGAGGCCGGTGATGCCGTCCCGCTCGCGGCGGGTCGCCGGGCACTCGGATGGTGGTTGGTGGGTACCAGTCGCGCAATGCTCGATCTCGCCCGCACCCATGCCTTGAACCGCATGCAGTTCGGTAAGCCGGTGGCATCGTTCCAGGCTGTTCGTCATCGGCTTGCCGAGACGCTGGTCGCCATCGAGGGCGCGGAAGCAACGTTGAATACCGCCACCGACGACCTCGGCTCGCTGCTGGCGAAGGCCGCGGCCGGCAAAGCCGCTCTGACAACGGCCCGCCACTGCCAGCAAGTACTCGGCGGGATCGGTTTCACTGCCGAACACGACCTTCACCGTCACGTCCGTCGGGCCATGCTTCTCGACGGATTGCTCGGCAGTGCACGGGAACTCACCCGTGAGGCGGGGGCAACCATCCGAACTCAGGGATTTGCTCCACGTCTGACGCAACTGAGCTGAGCTCACACAAGTCAGGTCGTCGGCGGAGGCGCGTCACGGAAGAGCGCCTCCGCCGACACCGCCAGGTACCCGTCCACGGTGATCTCACCGTGAGCGCGGACCTTCTCGTCTTCATCGCTCATCCGACGACCGGTGATCACAACGCCTTCGAAGAGTGGGAGCGGCTGGTGGTAGCGCACCACCAGTTCCTCCAGAAGGGTCGATCCCTCCGGGTGTGTCAGGCCGAGTATGTGATCGAGCATCAGCGCCGACATCCCACCATGCACAAGTCCCTGCGGTCCTTGGTAGGGCAGGCCGAGCGAGCCGGTCGCCCGGACAGTGCCGTCAGGCAATCTCTCCATATCCAGGGGCGGTGCGAGGGCATTGCCTCTCCCACTGACAGGGTCACGGAACTCCACGGGTCCAGCGTTCTGCTCGAGCGCCGCTTCGATGCGGTCGAGTTCGTCGGCTACCGCGACCAGGGCGGGATCGTTCTCGTCCACCCTCAGGAGAAGGTCAGTCAATCGCCGCAGTCCGTCCGCCGCGTCGTCGATCGGTGACGGATTAATCACGTCAGCCCTGTCGATCCTGGCCACGAGCCCCTCCTTCGCGCGGAACGATGAACAGTCCTTCTGCACTCACGCACAGGTCGTGTTCCCACCAGATTTCTCCACGGCACCACGACTTTCGGCCGTCTACGTACACATGCCAGGCCCGTACCGTCAGGTCGCAGCACACCGGCATCGGGTGGTGGTAGCGAAGCGTCAAACCTGCTGTCATGGCGGGGACTCCTGCTGCCATGTTCGCTTCCGCGAGAGCAACGTCGAGGACCATCGCCGCAAAACCCTCATGCACTACTCCGAGGGAACCCTGATGCGCGACCGAAAAAGTGACTGTCCCCTCGTTACCGTCGCCGATGTGACGCAAGTGGAGCGGAGCTGCAAGCACATTGGCGGATCCGACTACCGGACTGTATCGGACGATCCTGCCGATAGTGTTCATCTGATTCACCCGCTCCGCGGCAGAGCAGGAGCGAGCCTCGAGATCGTCAGCGAGAGCATGTATCCGCGAGGCCACGGCAGAGAGCCCCGGCATGTCGGAGCGGGCGGCCGCTACAGCCGCTGTCAGCCGCCGCACGGACACAACAGCTCGGGCAACCTCATCCGAATCCTGCTGTGCCACCGTGTCCACGTCGTACCTCATTCGGTTCCTCCCGGAAGTTACCCTGTTACCGGAGTTGCCATTTCGGCGAGAAGATCAGTGGTCCGGCGGACGGATTCCTTCCGGTCCGCACCGACGGGGAAGACGGCAGCCCAGATATCGGTCGCACCGGCATCCACCAGGGACTGCAATTGTGCGCGCACCGATCGAGCGTTGCCGACAATCGCCACATCCGCTGGGCTGCTTGCTCCGCCGGCGTCGAGAACCCGTTGATAGTTGGGCATTCCGGCATACGCGGTGGCATTTGCAGCAACAGCGGCGCGAGCTTCGTCGGCATCGTCGTGAACCGCCACCGGCAACCCGGCGACAATTCGAGGCGCTGGGCGACCCGCAGATTCCGCAGCAGTATGGAGCGCGGGAGCGATGTGGGACTCGATCACCTTGCCCGACGCCATCCATAACACCGTGCCATCGGCGTATTGTCCTGCCACCCGCAACATGCGGGGCGACATGGCGGAGAGCAGCACCGGGACGTCGTGGACGACCTTGGCCATCCGGCCGGCACTGCGCGTCGACCAATCCGCGCCGCGGAAGTCGACGTCTTCCCCGCGAAGCAGTGCGGTGACGATCTGTACATATTCTTCGGTATTGCGACCCGGGCGGTCGTAGGACAAGCCGTACACGTCCCGGACCAGCGATTCGTGCGAAGGTCCGAGCCCCAATGTGAATCCCTTGCGTCCCATGGCCTCTGCTACGGCAGCAACGCGATTCGCCTGCAGCAGTGGATGGCACGGATAGGTCTGCAGAACAGCAGTTCCGAGTTCGATCGACGTCGTGGCCCGCCCGGCTACCGCAAGTGCAGTCAGCGGATCACCGGCGACCGTGCTGGCGTACCAGAGTGAGGTAAAACCGTCTGCCTCTGCTCGTTGTGCTTGCTGGACAATTTTGTCGGTGGACGAAGCGCCGCCGGTCAATCCGATTCGCATGATTCCTCCAAAGTTGGAGTGGCTGATCCCGGCCACCGTCTGGCGCGAATAATGCTGCCAGAGAATTGGGTTGGCCTCGACGGAGACATATGACCGCCGGTCGAATCACGCCACGATTGGACTATACAACTGTATAGTCCAATGCGTCTATCGCGGCAGACTTCCCACCGACATCACATCAGCTGAAATGAGCAGAGGATGACCCTCGACAACTCCACCGAGACCCAGCAGCTCGAGACACTACAGAAAGATGTTCGCTATCTCATGGATCGCACCGCGATCCTGGACTGCATCAGCCGGCACGCCCGCGGATGCGATCGACACGACATCGATCTCATCACCGCCGCGTACCACGACAACGGCGTCGACGAACACGGGTTCGCAACCAATACGGGTCCCGAATACGGTGAATGGGCGAACACTGCCCACGCCGAAACCTCGCAGGTACACACGCACAACATCACCACGCACTCGTGCGACATCGACGGCGAGGTCGCACATGCCGAAAGCTACGTCATCGTTGTCCTCGTCGGCAATGACGGCAAGAGCGCGCAATTCATCAGTGGACGCTATCTCGATCGCCTGGAACGGCGAGAGGGTCAGTGGCGCATTGCAGTTCGCAGATCAACCGTCGAGGCAATGTTCATCGCCGACGCACGGGTGCTGCAATCGCCCTTCTTCACAGAAAAGGGCTACCTCGTCGGCACCCGCGACCGCGAGGATTTGTCATACGAACGTCCGCTGACGTTGGAGAAGCCTGCCCCCGCAAGGTGGGAATAACCCTGTGCGCCTTTCCGGTAGCGCGAACTACCAGAAAGGCGCACAGAGCCGAAGGCCCTACTTGATCTTTTCCTTCATCTCGTCCAACTTCACCAGGATCGGGTAGCCCGAAACACTGAGGGCGTTGCCGTGACCGGTCTGGTGGATGTCGAACACGGACTGCACGGCAGCATAGAAGCCCTGCACGTCGAGTGTCTGGTTGACTGCGCGCTTGGCCTGACGGAGGCCGAATGACGGCATCTCGGCAATCTGCAAGGCCATGGCGCGCGCCTCGGCATCGAGCTGATCGCGCGGCACAACCTTGTTGACCATGCCGGTCTTCTCAGCCTCTTCGGCCGTCACCGGACGACCGGTGAAGAGGATTTCCTTTGCCTTACGGGCGCCGAGTTCCCAAGTGTGACCGTGGTATTCGACGCCGCCGATGCCCATCAGCGCAACCGGATCGGAGAACAATGCGTCCTCGGAAGCAATGATGAGGTCGCACGGCCAGCACAGCATCAAGCCACCCGCGATGATGCGCCCCTGAACCGCTGCGATCGACGGCTTGGGAGTGTTGCGCCAGCGCAACGTGTATTCCAGGTATCGACGGCTTTCGGCGCGGTAGATCCATTCCAAGGTGATTTCCTTGGGCGAGGGCCAACGATCATTGAGGTCGTGACCGGCCGAGAAGTGCTTGCCTTCGGCGCGAACTACGATCACCGCGACGTCGTCGTCCTCGGCCGCACGGGTCCAGGCTGCGTCGAGTTCGTCGAGCAACTGCATGTTCTGGACGTTCGCAACTTCGGGACGGTTGAGGGTGATGGTCGCGATCTTGTCGGCCACCTCGTAGAGAATGTACATGTCAGGCTCCTCAGCTTCGGGGAAGGCCGAGCACGCGCTCGGCGACGATAGTGCGCTGGATTTCGGAGGTTCCACCGGCGATCGTGCCGGCGAAGCTTCGTGCATAACGTTCGAACCAACTCGAACTGAAGGCCTCGTTGTCCATCGGGTTGTACGCCGACGTCAAAGCCGGATGAACCAAACCTTCAGGTCCGGCGGCGATCAAGGCCTCTTCCGAAGAGCGTTGTACCGCTTCGGAACCGAGCAGTTTGAGTATCGACAGGGCGGCCACGTCCTGTTCACCGCGAGCAGCGCGCGCCAACGCTGCCGAACCGAGCAGACGCAGCGCCTGATGGTCCATCACGAGCGTCGCGTAGTGATCCCGGTCGATGTCCGTCGCCGGATGGAAGTCCGCCATCAGATCTTGCAGGCGATCGGCAAAGCTGAGCCACAACAAGTTTCGCTCGTGTCCGAGCGAACCGGTTGCCACTGACCACCCCTTGTTCAGTTCACCGATCAGGTTCTCTGCCGGAACTTTCACATCGGTGAAAAACACTTCGTTGAAGTCGAGATCATCGTCTGCGCAGATGGATGCAAAGGGCCGGCGAACCAAGCCTGGTGAGTCGGTGGGGATCATCAGCACACTGATGCCCTGATGCTTGGGGGCGTCGGGATCGGTGCGGACGAAGGTCAGGATCACGTCGGCGTCATGCGCGCCGGATGTCCAGACCTTCTGACCGTTGACCACAAAATGGTCTCCGTCACGATCGGCACGGGTGCGCAGCGACGCAAGATCCGAACCTGCGCCTGGCTCGCTCATGCCGAGTGCCGCGGTGATCTCAGCACGCAAGATCGGTGCGGCCCACTGCTTTTTCTGCTCCTCGGTTCCGAACGAGAGCAACGACGCGGCGATGATGCCCAGTCCTTGCGGATTGAAGCTGTGATAGATCCGCCGCTTCGACAGTTCCTCCAGATGCACGTACTGCTCGAGGATCCCAGCATTGCGCCCACCGAATTCCGGCGGGTTGCCCGGTAACAGCCAACCGTTGTCGAACTGCAGACGCTGCCATTCGCGCGCCCACTGCGGAATATCCGCGCTGGATCCGGCGCGCTCCGCGGCCTGCGCCTCGCTGGGAAGATTCTCGTCCAGGAAAGCGCGGAACTCTGCCCGGAATTCCTCGACGTCGGCGTCAAAGTTGAGTTGCACGGTACTCCTCGGCGATCAGCGCCCGATGCTGTGCCGCACCGCCGAGCAGTAGCTCACCGGCTTTGGCACGCTTGAGCGCAAACTGTAGGTCGTTTTCCCAGGTGAAGCTCATCGCTCCGAACAGCTGCATTCCGTTGCGGAACACCAACGATTGGCACTCCCCGGCTGCAGCCTTGGCCATGGACGCGGCCAGCCGCCGCCTCGGGTCGTTCTCGGCAATCGTCAGCGCTGCGTAGTACGCGAGGGCGCGGGCACGCTCGATTGCAAGGTGCATGTCGGCAGCTTTGTGCTGGACAGCCTGGAACGATCCGATGAGGGAACCGAACTGCTTGCGGTTCCGCACATGGTCGAGTGCAAGATCAAGGACGCGCTGACACGCTCCGACTGTCGTGAGCGCCATTCCGGTGAGCGCGAGGTCCATGGCCCGTGCCGGATCTGCGCTACTGCGCTGGTCGACGCCGACCCGCACGCCGTCGAACGACACTTCCGCAACATGAAGCACCGGATCGAAAATCGGACTGCGCGTCGCTGTGACGTCCGCGGCCGGAACAACAAAGACTCCCGCCGACGTGACGACGGCCAACTTCTCGGCGCGATCACCGTCGAGTACGCGGTGCGCCGTGCCGTCCAGACGCCACCCGTTTCCGTCACGGCTGGCACTGACGCCCTCGAATACTGCCGTTCCCGGCTGCTCAGGATCGATCGGCTCACTCGAAAGTGGAGCAAATTGTGTCATTGTCGCCAGGTAGGGAGTGGGATCCGTCGCTCGGCCCAACTCTTCCAAGACGATTGCCAATTCAACTGCGGTATCAGGATCGGTCAACTCGGTCCAACCGAGCGAAACGTAAGTTTTCCAAATTTGTATCGGGTTGGCGTCGTTGTCGACGACGTCCCGGATCAGCGACGACGGGCATTCCTTTGCCGTCACTTCGCGCACGGTGTTTTGCCATAGTCGCTGATCGGAGTCGAACTCGAAGAGCATCCCGAACTGCCTCCCTGTCGGAGCTGCGGTGCATTATTGTTTGAGAATAGCATTCTCGCTCAGCGATAGTAATAGTCTCGAAAATGTAAATAACACTTGGTCGTTCCACTGTGACACAGACATCTCCGGTACAGTGCAAACATGTTTTTGACAATCGGAAGGGGGCTGGTGCAGTGGTGACCACGCCCAGCGAAGAGCCGGCATGGAAGCAACGGTCGGTCGAGCGTTCCATCAAGACCGCAAAGCTTCGCGCAGAGCAACGCGTGCAGCGATTTCTCGATGCGGCACAGTCGATCATCACCGAAAAAGGCACCACCGACTTCACCGTGCAAGAGGTGGTCGACCGGTCCAAACTGTCCTTGCGTAGCTTCTACCTCCAATTCGACGGTAAGCACGAACTACTGTTGGCATTGTTCGAAGACGCCCTGAGCCGTAGCGCCGAACAGATCCGTGCAGCGACCGCCGGCACATCCGAACCGATGGACCAACTCAAGATCGCAGTCGAGCTTCTTTTCGAGTTCTGTCGTCCCGACCCGGCTGCTCAGCGTCCACTGTTCACCGATTTCGCCCCCCAGTTGCTGCTGTCGCATCCGGCCGAGGTCAAGGTTGCCCACTCCTCGCTTCTCGCGTTCTTCGTCGAACTAATGGAGAAGGTGAGCGAAGCAGGACAGTTGCGCGAGGGCGTCAACCCCCGCCGAATTGCCGCCATGACCATGCAGACGGTGATGTTCATTGCGCAGTCCAGCGGCGCCCCGGACGACGCGACCGTCCATCCCATTTCCTCCGACGAGGTCTGGGCCTTCTGTTCACAGGGGTTCGCACACAAGGGCTGAAAAACAGGATTGAGAACTTCATTCTCAATTGAGGAAATTTTATATACACTCGGCCGATGTCCGAGTTATGGAACGACCTCCTCGCCTGCCTCGACCTGCAACCGCAGACCGGACGAACTGATACCGACGAGAATGCGACAACCCTCGTTTTCGAGGGTCCCAACCTGCATTTGACGTACCACCGACTTTTCGGCGGGCAAATTCTCGGTCAGTTCGTCCGCGCGGCCGAATTGACCTGTCCGAACAAGAGCATCAAGTCGCTTCATTCCCTGTTTGCCAGGGAAGGCAGCGCCGACGAAACCGTCCGCTATGAAGTGACGCGTCAACACGAAGGCCGTTCCTTCGCAACATTGACCATCATTGCGCGCCAATCCAAAGGCGTCATCGCCACGTCCCTGATCTCCATGCATGCTCCCGAGGACGGCCCGGATCGTCAGTCAGAGAACACAATTGCGTCGCCACTCGGCGAAGAGTTCCGGACCGACGTCGACCTGATCCCGTGGGAAATACGCACCGACGTCGACCTCAACTCCACCGACACCGGCGCGCCCGAGTTCGAAATGTGGATGCGCACCCCACCGGTCAGCCAGAACCTCGCGCCCGCCATCGCCACCTACGCCACCGACCTCACGCTGATCGGCACCGCCCTACGCCCGGTCGACGGATTGAGCCAACTCGGCAACGGAACCACCTTCACGTCCGCAGTCACCTCACACAATCTGTGGTTTCACCGACCCTTCACGACCGACTCGTGGCTATTGCTGCGTCAGGACAGCCCCGTGACTGCTCACGGGCGCTGCTTCGGCCGCGGCGACGTGTACTCCGAGGACGGCAACCTCGTTGCCTCGTATGCACAGGAAGCCCTGCTCCGCCTACCGTGACAACCGATTCTCGGTAGCACCGACCGATCAGTTAGGTGTGACATGAGTTCAAATACACTGTCCGACAGCTCTGTTCAGAGAATCTCTGCCGTGAGACCCTACCGGGTGGTTCAGTGGGCGACCGGCAACATCGGCACCCGCTCGTTGCGCGGCGTCATCGAACATTCAAATCTGGAATTGGCCGGGGTATACGTGCATTCGGCTGACAAGGCCGGTCGAGACGCCGGTGAACTGTGCGGTATCGACGACGCCGGGGTGGTGGCCACCAACAGCATCGACGACGTCATCGGACTGGCCGCGGATTGTGTGCTGTACATGCCACGCCAGTTCGACGCCGACGAAGTATGCCGCATTCTCGCGGCCGGCTCGAACATCGTCACCACTCGTGGAGAATTTCACTACCCTGCCGGCATGGACCCAGCACTGCGCGAGCGGATCGAAGCCGCGTGCCGAACCGGAGGAACGTCGATCCACAGCACCGGCAGCAGTCCCGGATTCGTGACCGAGGCACTCCCCCTGGTGTTGAGCTCGATTCAACGTCGCCTGAACCACCTCGCGATCAGTGAATTCGCCGATCTCTCCCAACGTAATTCACCCGGGATACTCTTCGATGTCATGGGATTCGGGCTCACCCCGACCGATTTCGACGAGAACCGAATCGCACACGTGAAGTCGAACTTCGGTCCGTCTCTCCAGCTGGTCGCCGAGTCGATCGGTATGCCACTGGACTCCGTCGACGCCCACGGCGAGCTGGCCACCACCCGAACTACAGTCCAGATCGCAGCGGGAACCCTGGAGGCGGGCACCGTTGCCGCTCAACGGATCACCGTGAGCGGCAAACATGCCGGCCGAGAACTGCTGAGCTTCTGCGCAACGTGGTACTGCTCGAGCGAACTCGACGTGGATTGGAAGATTCGTGACACCGGCTGGCACATCGACGTCGACGGCGATGCGCCACTCGACATCGATCTTCGTTTCCCCATCCCCTTGGAGAGGATGAGCGAGACCGCCCCGGCCTACACGGCAAACCGGGCAGTCAACGCCATTCCTTCTGTCTGTGATGCAGCTCCGGGAATTCGTACGACACACGATCTTCCGCAGATTGTCGCGCATCTGAGCTAGCTGGCTTTCCTACGTTCCGAGCAGTCGCGCCGCAGCGGTGTACGCATCGCTGCGGCCCGCTGCGACGGCAGCGGCAAGTTCGTCGAGGTCTGCGTGGGCACGCAACCTCGATTGCGCCAACGACAGAATCTGCACCCTTGCCCGAGCCGTTCGCCGGGCAAGGGTGTCTGCACGCTGGTGAGCGTCGATGGCATCAGCCAGTTCTTCCGCACCAACACCTTTGGACGCAATCAGCTTGAGAATGGGGACGCCGGCCTCGGCGCGCAAGTCCCGGACGGTCTGATCCGCGCCCTCTCGATCCGCTTTGTTCACGACCAGGATGTCGGCAACCTCGAGCAGTCCGGCCTTGGCCGCTTGAACTGCATCCCCCGCACCGGGATTGAGAACGACCACTGCGGGATCGGCGATGGCCGAGATCTCGATTTCGGACTGCCCGACGCCCACCGATTCGAGCAGAATCAGATCGTAGTCGAGCGCCGCGAGGAGGCGGATCGCTGCGGGTACGGCAACGGCCAGACCGCCCAGGTGACCGCGAGTGGCCACCGAGCGGATGAGGACGTCGGCGTCGTCGATGTGCTCTGCCATCCTGATTCGATCGCCCAACAATGCCCCGCCGCTGTACGGCGAGGAAGGATCGACCGCAAGAACGGCAACCCGCAGTCCGCGATGACGATAGGCCCGCACGAGGACTGCGATGGTGGTCGACTTGCCTGCGCCCGGCGGACCGGTCACTCCGACCACCCGCACCGGTCGTGAGCCGACGATGTCGAGAACTTCTTCGCGCCGACTACTCTCGACCAGACTCAACAGCCGACCCGCGGCGCGCAGTGAACCTGAGCGCGCCGCGGTGACAAGATCCTCGATCGTTGCAACAGTAATGACCGTCATCGATTACTCGAATACCTCTCGGTGCCAGTCGATATCCGGAGTCGACATCACGGAGCCGGAACCTCGATGACAACCGCCGAACCCATACCGCCGCCGGCGCACATAGCTGCCACACCGATTCCGCCGCCGCGGCGTCGCAGCTCGTGTACCAGGGTCACCAGCATGCGCGCACCGGTGGCTGCCACGGGATGCCCGAGAGAACATCCACTGCCGCTGACATTCACGCGGTCAGCGTCGATTCCGAGCATCTTGATCGTCGCCACGCACATCGCCGCGAACGCCTCGTTGATCTCGAACAGATCCACGTCGGCCAACGACATTCCCGCGCGTGCCAACGCCTTCGGAATTGCCTCGACAGGAGCCAGACCCGTGAATGCGGGATCGACCGCGACGGATGCCCACGACTTTACCGTTCCCAGTCCAGGCATCCCCAGATCGCTGCTGGCGATGGTGAGAACCGCAGCAGCATCGTTGGCGCCGCTCGCATTTCCGGCGGTGATGCTGAAGCCTTCGATCTCGGGGTGCAGCACCTTGAGCGAGCCGAGCTTCTCCAGGCTCGTCTCACGGCGCGGATGCTCGTCGACGGAGAAGAGTCCGTGCGGTGTGCTGATGGGCACGATCTCTTCTTTGAACCGCCCCTCGTCAATGGCGCTCACTGCCTTCTGGTGCGAGAGCAGAGCCCACGCGTCCATGTCCTCGCGCGAGACTCCGGCCTTCACCGCGGCATTCCAGCCCACCGTGATCGACATGTCCTTGTTCGGCGCATCGGGGCGATCCGGGTGCGTCGGGGACATCCACGGCACAAATTCGCCGTCGACGCGGAACAACGACCGCGGGCTGGTCGACGAGGAGTTGACGCCACCGGCGATGATCAGCTTGTCCATCCCGGAACGGATGGACCCTGCAGCGGCCTGCACGGCGCCCAGGCTAGCCGCACAGTGCCGGTTCAGTGCCAGGCCTGGCACCGTAGTCAGGCCCGCGGTAATTGCCGCGTGGCGGGCGATCACGCCGCCGCCGTACAGTCCCTCGGCGAGCATGACGTCGTCGATCTGACTCGCGTCGAGAGTTTCTGCTGCCGCCGCGACGACATGGTGCGCGAGGTCGTGAGCGGTGGTGTCTCGCAACGTTCCCTTACCCGCGGTACCGATGGGGGTTCGCAGAGCGGAGACGATAATTGCTTCAGGCATGGGTGTTCTCCAATTCGGCCAGCAGAACGCGGCGCAGTAGTTTTCCGGTTTCGGTCTTCGGGAGTTCGTGTCGGAACACGACGATGTCGGGAGTCTTGGACGATCGCAGTCGTTCCTTGACCCACGCCTTGATCTCTGCCTGATCGACCTCACCGACGAGAACAGCAACTATCCGCTGTCCCCATTCAGGATCCGGAACGCCGATCACAGCAGCCTCGATGATGGCGGGATGCGCAAGAAGCACGTCCTCGATTTCTGCGGGGGCGATGTTCTCACCCCCTCGGATGATGGTGTCGTCCGCGCGCCCCTCGATGAACAGGAAACCGTCGGAGTCGAGTCGGCCGAGATCACGCGTGGCGAACCAGCCGTTCTCGTCGAGGACGCTCCGATTTCCGTACTCACCGGAAATCTGCTCGCCTCGAACGAACACCAGGCCGGTAACCCCGGCACCGACCGGATCACCGTCCTCGCTGCGCACCTCGATTTCGATGCCCGGCAGCGTTTTTCCGACCGATCCGAGACGATCACGCACTGCCGGATCGGTAGAGGCAAACGCAATCCGGTGATCGTCGGGGCCGAGAACTGCCACCGACGACGCTGTCTCCGTGAGTCCGTAGGCATTGACGAATCCGGTATCCGGGAAGCTTCGCAGCGCGTGCTCGAGTACCGGCCGGGGTGTTCTCGATCCGCCGTACGCCAAACTTGCCAGCGAGGGAGTATTTGCATCGTTCTCCCCCAATTCGGCGACAACACGCGCCAGCATCGTGGGAACGAGCATTGCGTGAGTGACGCTTTGGCTCCGGACGGTGTCGAGCCACACGTTGGCGTCGAAAGCGGCCAGATAGACGATCCGACGCCCGGTGTAGAGGTTCGAGAGCAGGTTCGTCAGACCGGCGATGTGGTAGGGCGGAACAGAGACCAACGACGCGTCGCTCTCGTCGGCCGACGAGAACTCCATGGTGTTGAGCACGTAAGCAAGTAGATGCCGATGCCGGAGTATCGCGGGCTTGGGATCAGCGGTGGTTCCGCTGGTGTAGATGATTGCGGCGACGCTGTCACCGTCCCACTGTGGAGCCGGAGCATCGGATGGAGCCGGAGCTTCGGATTCGGCCGAATCCTGCTGTATCGCTTCGATGTCGATCAGTTCGTCGAGATCGTCGAGACGCAGCACCAGTGCACCGGGGTGGCGGTCGATCAGGGCAGTCAACTGCTGATCGCCCAATCGGTAGTTGAGTGGCACGAACGGAACCCCGGCCATCGCGGCGCCGAACAGCGCGACGGGGTACGCGAGGTGGTTGGTGCCGAGGTAGAGCACGGCAGGGTATTGCCGGAATCGGTCGGCGGCGCGGCGGGCAAGGGCAAGGAGTTGCGCGGCGGTCAATGACCGATTTTCGACGGTCACTACGGCCCGATCGCAACTCGATGCGGCCATTTCTGCAATCATGGTGATGTTCATGAGAACATTATTCTCTCAACAGAGATCAATACTTGCAAGAAGGGAAATCAAAATGCAGATCAACGGTTGTTCCGCCATCGTCGTCGGTGGCACCGGAGGGCTCGGCGAGGCTACGGTTCGCCGTCTCCACTCGGAGGGAGCCAAGGTCGTCGTGGCCGACGTTGCCGACGACAAGGGCAAGGAACTCGAACGCGAACTCGGCGTTCGATACGTCCGCACCGATGCCGGCGACGAAGACAGCGTTCTTGCCGCAATCGCCGAAGCCGAATCACTGGGTCCGCTGCGCATCTCGGTCGACTGCCACGGCGGCCCCGCCGGTGGCGGCCGCCTGGTCGGCAAGGACGGCAGCGCCATGAGCCTCGAGGCGTTCACGACCACGATCAATTCGTACTTGATCTCGGTGTTCAACGTGATGCGCCTGTCGGCAGCAGCGATGGGTCGTCAGGAGGCTCTCGAGAGTGGGCGCGGCGTCATCATCAATACGGCGTCCATCGCCGCGTACGAAGGCCAGATCGGCCAGCTGCCATACTCCGCAGCCAAGGGCGGAGTTGTCGGCATGACTCTTGTTGCCGCACGCGACCTCTCGCCGCTCGGCATCCGCGTCGTGACGATCGCTCCCGGCACTTTCCTGACGCCCGCCTACGGAAAGGCCGGCGATCAGCTCGAGGCGTACTGGGGACCGCAGGTTCCGCATCCCCAGCGCATGGGCCGCTCGCCGGAGTACGCCACGCTGGTCTCCTCGATCGTGGAGAACGACTACCTCAACGGCGAGGTCATCCGCCTCGACGGCGCACTGCGGTTCCCCCCGAAGTAAATTGCCGGACCGCGACGCCAGGGGGCGTCGACGCCAGTGCGACGCCCCCGACCGTTCGCGAAACACTATGAAAACCTTTGTTCTGCAATAACAATCAAAGATTCTGGTTATCCGACAACTTGAATGCCAGTCCCATACTGTGTCCGCATGACTTCCATACATTCGACAACCAGCGGCCAGCGTAGGGCAGAAGCATGAAATTCTGGACCGGCACAGCCTTCATGAACACCGCCGAGATGCCCTCCGTCGCAAAGATGCTCGACGAAAACGGCTACCACGGCGTCCTCGTATCGGACCACCTCATCTTCCCGCGTGAACTCAAAACACGTTATCCGGCAACGGAAAGCGGCGTGCCGTACTGGCAACCCGACACCGAGTGGCCCGATGCCTGGGTTCTCATCGGCGCAATGGCCGCGGTGACGGAGAACCTGCATTTCGGCAACAACGTCTACATCGCTCCCGCGCGCCCCATCCTCGAGGTCGCCAAACAGGTGGGCACCGCGGGTGCACTGTCCAACGGACGCGTGTCCATCGGACTCTCAGCCGGCTGGATGCGTGAGGAATTCGAACTACTCGGCCAGGACTTCGACAACCGTGGACCACGACTCAACGAAATGATCCAGGCACTGCGGGCCCTCTGGAAGGGCGGCTGGGTGTCGTGGAAAGGCGAGTACTACGACATCCCGGAAATGATGATCGAACCGCACCCGCCTGCCCATGTCCCGATCCTCTGCGGCGGCGAATCCGCTGCCGCGCTCAAACGCGCAGCGCGTTACTGCGACGGCTGGGTCGGGACTGCATACACGCTGGAAGAAGCCACTGTGTGGATCGACCGGATCAAGGGCTACCGCCGCGAATACGGACGCGAAAACGAGCCTTTCGAGATCATTCTCGGATTGTTCGACGAGCGGACACCTGACCTCTACAAGCGGGCAGAAGACATCGGCATCACCGGCGTGATGTGCTCACCGTGGGCCGACTGGGACCTCCAGCACAGCGGAGACCACTCGCACTTGAAGGGAAGCGCGGAGCAGTACCGAGCCCCCATCGAGAAGTTCGCCGAAGAGATCGTCTCCAAGTGCCTGTGATGTGAAAAGAAAAGGCTGGGCACAGATCCCCTGGTGCCCAGCCTCTTCCACTTTCTCCGATTCAACTCTTGACGGCGGTGAGCTTCGCGATGTTGTCCCGGAAATCCTCGCTCTGGAAAGTCAGCTCTTCTGCCGTCGTCGCAAAGTCGAGTGTCGCGAGAATCGCCCGCTCGAGGTGCATGTTCAGCAGTCGCTTGGTGCTCTCGACGGCCTGACGCGGCTGCGAGGCAATCTTTTTCGCGCATTCGATGGCGTCGGCAAGTGGATCGAGCGACACATGGTTGGCCAGGCCGAGCGTGCAGGCCTTCTCCGCTCCGATGCGCGTCCCGGTCAATGCGTATTCCTTTGCCAGCAGCAGACTGATCTGCAGCGGCCACGTCAGCGGTCCACCGTCGGCGGCAACCAGTCCGACCTGTACGTGCGGGTCGGCCAGGTAGGCGGATTCTGCGATGTAGACGATGTCGCTCAGTGCAACGAGGCTGCATCCCAGGCCGACGGCCGGGCCGTTGACAGCCGCGATCACGGGGACACGGCACCGAGCCATTCCGAGCACCAGATCACGACCGTGCGCGATTGTGCGAGCCCGCATTTCGGAGTCTTCGGCCAACTCTGCGAGGTAGGCAAAATCGCCACCCGCCGAGAAAGCCTTACCGTTGCCGGTGAGTACTGCGGCACGGGCGTCACGATCCGCGCTGAGCCGTGGCCACAACTCCGCCAAGCCGGTATGCAGACTGTCGTTGACGGCGTTGAGCGCGTCCGGTCGATTAAGAGTGATGATCCGCAGCGAGCCTTCTGCGCGGACGTCGATCTCTTCGGGCATGTCGTACATGTCAAACTCCCAATCCGAGAATGCGCGAGGCAATGATGTTCTTCTGAATTTGTGATGTCCCACCCATGACGCTCTGGGCGCGGCTGTACAGGTACGAACCGAGCATCTCGGTGTCGCGGCTACCCGCCTCCGTCAACGCTGCGTGCCCGACGGCCTGATCCACCCAGGTCATCAGGAGCTTGTCGAGCGAGCCCTCAGAACCGTGGGAGAGTCCGTCCAACTGCTCGGACAAGCGGCGACGCACGTGTAGCCGCAACATCTCCGTTTCCACTGCAGCCCAAGCTAATTCCGTCGACGGCGGTCCGTCGCTCCTGGCTGCGAGCTGGCGGACCAGTTTGCCGTAGCGCGCCGCATAGCCCAGCGTGGAGGGTTCACGTTCGTGCCCGACAACCGTCATGGCCAACGCCCAGCCTTCACCGGGAGCACCGACCATCTGATCGACCGGCACACGAGCACCGTCGAAGAGCACCTGGCCGAACTCCTTGGTGACACCGTTCATCATCTTGAGCGGACGCTGCTCGATACCGGGCTGGTCCATCGAGACGATGAATGCGGTCAGTCCGCGGTGACGCTTTGCATCGGGTTCCGTCCGCGCCAAGAGCAGGCACCAGTCGGCGACATCGCTGTAGCTTGTCCAGATCTTGTGGCCGTGTATGACGTACTCGTCGCCCTCACGGACGGCGGTGGTCGTGAGCGAGGCAAGGTCCGAACCGGCACCTGGCTCACTGAATCCCTGGCACCAGCGTTCGGTGCCGTTGATCATTCCGGGAAGGAAACGACTCCGAAGATCCTCACTGCCGTGCCTGCCGAGTCCGTGTACCAGGTATCCGAGGCTGGGCCGAGGCGGAGCACCCGCTATGGCCAGTTCCTCGTCGACGATGACGTCGTAGACGGGCGGCAGTTCCTGTCCGCCATATTCTTTGGGCCACGATGCGCCGAAGAATCCGCCGCTGTAGAGCGCCTGATGCCACTCGCCCTGCCGTGCCCAGTACTCGTCTCCCGAGCTCGGGAATGTCTTTGCCCGCTCAGCTGCCCATGACCGCAGTCGGTCTCGGAAAGTGGCTTCTTCCGGCGAATCACGAAAGTCCAAGGTCGATCTCCTCCAGCCTTACGGGAAACAGTTCGGTGGACGTCAATGCCCGCCGCAGGTACACATGCACGAGGCACTCCCACGTGTTGCCGATTCCGCCGTGCACCTGCACTGCGGTTTCACACACGGTTCGAGTTGCCCGCGCGCAGTAGATCTTTGCGATCCGCACCGCTGCGATCGCCTCGGTCGGCGGCAGCTCGTCCACGGCCCACGCCGCGTACCGGAGCACACTCACCGATCCTTCGATCAGCGCGAGGC
This sequence comes from Rhodococcus sp. AD45-ID, assembly GCF_003023755.1. Lineage (NCBI taxonomy): Bacteria > Bacillati > Actinomycetota > Actinomycetes > Mycobacteriales > Nocardiaceae > Rhodococcus > Rhodococcus sp. AD45-ID. The sequence continues at coordinate 2,000,133 of NZ_PYHL01000001.1, forward strand.
CTTCGGCCAGCAGATGTGCAACAGCCTGGTACGACCCGATCGCCGTGCCGTACTGCTCACGGACCTTGGCGTACTCGGTCGCAACATGGTGAGCACCCCGCGCCGTGCCGACCAGATCGGCACAGGTAGCGACGAGCGCAAGTGCCTCCCACCGCGTCACGTCGTCCGTCGATATCTCCCCGAGGGAATCCGTCGGATCGAGCAACTCGGCAAAACCTCTGGTCAGATCGGCGCCTGCAGCTACCGGTCCGACGCGGCCGGCAAATGCCTTGTTCTCACGCAAGACGAGAGCGTGGTCGAGACCGGTCGCGTCGACCGCCTCGTCACCGACAGCTATTGCCCACGTGAGCTGATCATCGGCGACATGACGACGTAGATCGTCGGCAAGCACCGGTCCGAGAAATGGAACGTCGACCAGTCCGCGGCCGAATTCCTCTGCGACGATAGCAACTTCGACGCCAGACGCTCCGTCCGAGCGGAGTGAACGCCAGCCGGTTGTGGCCACCGCCTTCTCCAGACGAGCGATGCGAGAGCCGTCCTCCAAATCGAGGACCGAACCCGGTCCCAAATCGTCGGCCAGTTTTGCGGCAGCGTCACGCAGCTGCCGCTGTTCATTAGTCAGACGTACGTCCATAGCGCTCCTTGAGTTCTCGGCGCAACACCTTGCCGGAGGGCAGGCGAGGAATTTCGGGCACGAACACCACTCGCCGCAGGCGTTTGTAGCCGGCCATCCGGCCGGCTACGAGTTCCATGAGTTCCACTTCCCCGATCGAGCCGCTTGTCGCGACAGCCGCGACGATCGCTTCGCCGTCTTTCGGGTCGGGGATTCCGAACACCGCGCAATCCGCGACGCCGGGGTGTCCGTGGAGGACTGCTTCGATCTCGGCCGGGGCTACCTGGAAGCCGCGTACCTTGATCATTTCTTTGAGGCGGTCGGTGATTCGCAGCCAACCGCCGTCGTCGAGATGTCCGACGTCACCGGTGCGGTACCAACCGCCTGCGAACGCACCGGCGGTTTCCTCGTCGGGAAGATACCCAGCCATGACCGAAGCCGACAGTGCCTGGATTTCTCCGGTCTCGCCGGTGCCGAGCACCTCGCCGGTTTCGGTGGACACGATTCGAAGGCTCACGCCCGGTGCCGCACGCCCCACGCTGTCGAGTTGTGCACCCTCGACGGGGTTGCACGCGATGACGGGCAGCTCGCTGGCACCGTACGCCGGCATCCACCCGACACCTGTTCGCCGCGTGACTTCCTCGGCAACGCTAGGTGTCACCGGCGTTGCGCCCCACATGATGTAGCGCAGCGACGAGAGATCGTACGATTCGAGTTTCGGATGCGAGGCGATTGCCAGAGCGATGGGCGCCACGGCCATTTCGACGGTAATCCGGTCTACCTCGATGTGGTGCAGCATCGTATCGAGATCGAATCGGCGGTGAAGCCGCAGCCATGCACCGGACTCGAGTGCCGTCACGATGTTGAGCAGCCCGAGTATGTGTGAAGGCGGAGTCACGATCTGCATGCGATCGCGTTCCGTCAGCTCCAGCACGTCTCGCCACTGCTCGACGGCAACGGCAAACGACGCATGAGTGTGCCGGACCGCCTTGGGTAAGCCGGTTGTTCCCGAACTGAAGACGAGAACGGCATCCGACGCGGGATCGGGCTCGCCGAACGTTTCGGTATCGGCGCTGCACGTGACCGACTCGTCAAGGCTCAGCATCGGCATCAGTTCCGCGAGCACAGGATTGTCTCCGATTGCATACACGGGGCTCGTTGTCGCCAGTGCGTGCGCAACCTCGACGCTCTTCCACGCCGGACTGATCAGCACGACAGCGGCACCCACGCGCCAGACCGCAAGTACCGCGACCACAAACTCCGGCCGATTCGACGACATGAGAGCAACGCGTTGACCAGCAGTGACACCATCCCGAACCAGCCGCGATGCAAGCGCGTCGGCTAGCGCCTCCAGCTCGTCTCGGCTGTATTTCTGTTCGTCGAACACAAGGACGCTCTGCCCGCTCATCCTTGGCTCCTCACTGGGGGATGGGGGCTAGCGCATCCCCCGTCTCGCGTGTACAAATGCTTCATTGAGAAGATCCTATCTCGTTTGAGAGAATAGTATTCTCAAACTTATAGAATCTCAATATCAGCAGGAGGTAGCCATGGCGAGACCACCGTTGTTCCAACGAGCGACCGTCACCCGGATCGTCAAAGAGAGCTCCGACGCGCGTACATTTGTTCTCGCTCCGGCAGACGGTCCGTTCACCTACAGCGCCGGGCAGTTCTGCACATTCCGCGTCGAGGTCGACGGCACCGAACTGTTCCGGTCGTACTCGATGTCGAGCTCACCGGACACCGACAACGAATTGATGACCACCGTCAAACGTGTTGCCGGAGGCAAGGTCTCGAACTGGCTACACGACAATGTCTCCGAAGGTGACGAGGTGGTCGTCACCAGGCCGGCCGGCACGTTTCGCCTTCGCGAATCCGAGGCGCCGTTGCTCGGGTTCAGCGGCGGCAGCGGCATCACCCCGATCCTGTCGCTCGCCAAGACCACTCTCGCCACCACCGATCGCGAGGTTCACCTTCTGTGCGCCGATCGTGATCACGACTCGATGATCTTCGAGCGCGTTCTCTCGGAACTCGTCGACCGCTACCCCGGTCGACTCACCGTCACACGCCACCTCGACGACAAGAACGGATTCCTCGACAAGGCCGCAGTACTCGACTTTGTCGGCAAGCACGTGGGAGCCGACAGTTACCTATGCGGCCCCGAACCCTTCATGGACCTGATCGAATCGGCCCTACCCGGACCGGGCCGCGTCTTCAGCGAACGATTCGGCAGTGCAGCCGAACCGATTGTGGCCGAACCGATTGCGGCCGAACCGGTGAGCACCGGTGAATCTGCCGCTACCGAACCAACTTCCACCGAAGTCACCGGAACAGTGACCATCGTTCTCGGGCGAAAGAAGACCTCGGTACCACGACACCCCAACGAGACTCTGCTGGAAAGTGCTCGGCGCGCTGGACTTACGCCGCCGTTCTCCTGCGAAGCCGGAAACTGCGCAACCTGCATGGCACACGTCACCTCGGGAAGCGCCGTGATGAGAATCAATGACGCACTGACCGACGAGGAGGTGTCGGACGGCTACGTTCTGACCTGCCAGGCAATACCCGACTCCGAGTCGATCACAGTGAAATACGAGTGAGACAGGAGATTCCAGGCCAAAAGTCGTTGTAAAACAACAGAATTGACGCATTCGCTCGGGGCCATCAGCTCGCCGACATGAGCAACATCGCCGCGCCCAATTTCGGCAGACACGCTGAGGGCGCTACTTTGACGACCCTCAATCCTGTTGAATTACAAGATCATTAACTGGAAATCGGCGAACGTCGAAATGCACCAACGGGAGTTCGATCCAGGTTTCTCTTGCTATTCGCAGCGATCATTGAATATATTACAACAAATCCAGGTGCGCCAAGAGTGCGCATAATCACACGCAAGCTTCGTAACAGTCCAAAATCTCTGCATACAAGGAACTTTGGCCGCGCTTGCATGATGAAAGTCGAGTTGGATGATTCTCACAATTACGAGGCGTGTAGGCCGCAGCTTGGTGGTCGTCTTGTTGGTAGCGGCAGCAGCTGTTCTGCTGTTGAGCCTGGCGCCCGGGTCTGCCGCCGAGGTGATCCTGGGTGAAAACGCTACCCCCGAGGCCGTTGCGGCGATGGAAGCAAAGATGGGACTCGACGTTCCCGTCTGGACTCAGTACTTCAATTGGCTCGGTGACGCATTCCGCGGAGACTTCGGAACCTCACCGCTCACCGGTCAGTCAGTCAGCGAGGCCATCGTCGAGCGCCTCCCTGTCACCCTGCAATTGGCCGCTATGGGCCTGATCATTGCTCTGGTTGTTGCCGTCCTGATGGCCGTCGCCTCCGCGTCGCGCCCAGGAAGCAAGCTCGACCGCGGCATCAATGTCGTTTCGGCTGTGTGCCTCTCGGTTCCCGCGTTCATCGCCGGCCCGGTCCTGATCTACTACTTCGCGATCAAATTCCAGCTCTTCCCGGTGACAGGCTGGTCGCGTATGAGCGAAGGCCTCGGTGCAAACCTCCAGAGCGCACTGCTGCCCGCGATCGCAATCGCGTTGACCGAGATCGCCGCATTCCACCGTCTGCTGCGCACCGACCTGATCGGAACCCTGCGCGAGGACTACGTGGCAGCGGCTCGGGCGAAGGGAATGCCCGGGTGGTACGTGATGTTCCGGCACGCGCTCCGACCGTCGTCGTTCTCCCTGATCACCGTTGCCGGCATCAGTCTCGGTCGACTCATCGGTGGCACCGTCATCGTCGAAACACTCTTCGGTCTACCCGGTTTGGGACAGCTCATCTCCTCGTCCATCACGTCGCGCGACGTGATCATGGTCCAGGGAATCGTGGTCTTCATCGCGATTGTGTACGTGGGTATCAACACCCTGGTCGACCTCAGCTACGGATTGATCGACCCACGGGTCAGGAAGGTTGTCGGAGCATGACGCGATCAGTAGTCGAAGACCGGACCGGCTCGCAGGACGAGCAACCGTCGGACCCGCCGGCACCCCTGGTGCCACCGGCGAAGAAGTCACGATCCATTCTGGTGTACCTCTCCTTCGGTTGGCTCGTCACTGTGCTTCTCGCAGCGGCGCTGGCAAATGTCCTGCCCATTGCCTCCTACTCCGTTCCGGTTGGCGCACCGCGTCTTTCACCGTCGTTCGAATCCCTCGATCTGCTGCTGGGGACGGACACCCTCGGGCGGTCGATGCTCTCCCGCATCATCTACGGCGCCCGTGTCTCGCTCCTTGTCGGCACTGTAGCCGGATTGATCGGATTTGTGGTGGGCTCCTTCATCGGCCTGATCGGCGGCTACTTCGGTAGGCGTCTCGATTCCGGCGTGACCCTCCTTGCCGACGCGATGCTCGCATTCCCGCCGTTGATCCTGCTGCTGGCGCTGGCGTCCGTCCTGACCCCCTCCATTCCGACCATGCTGCTCGGACTGACCTTGGTCGTCATCCCCGGATTCATCCGTCTGGCCAGAGCCAACACAATGGCGTGGAGCTCGAGGGAATTCGTCCGGGCCGCACGGAACATGGGCGCCGGCCACTGGCGAATCCTGTTCAAGGAAATCCTGCCGAACGTCCTCGCTCCCCTGGCTGCGTTCCTGCCGATCATCATGGCCGCCCTGATCGTCGCCGAAGGCTCACTGAGCTTCCTCGGCCTGGGAATCCCACCGCCACAGCCCAGTTGGGGCGGAATGATCGGCGACGGCAAGAACTACATTGCCGACTACCCATACTTGGTCTTCGTTCCTTCGTTGGCGATCTTCTTCACGGTGTTCGCCCTCAATCAGGCAGGTGACTTCCTCCGCAACAAGTTCGACCGCACTCTGCACGACTGAACCTCGAGGACTGCACGACTGAACGACCAAGACCGTTTTCCCGCTCGACACGACGTACTCATTTCCACGTTCCACCTGAGAGGGCTTTCCATGATCCGAAAAAGACGCTTACTGACAGCGGTCGCGATGGTGTGTACCGCAGCATTCGTGCTGACCGCCTGCGGCTCCGATTCCGGCAGCAGCAACGAGGGCACCACGGCTGCAGGCGATCCCGTATCCGGCGGTGCCGGCCGCGCGATCATGGCGGGCGAGCCGCGGTCCCTCGACCCGGCCACGCTGTCCAACACCTGGGCACACCAGGGCATCCTCGGCAACTCGCTGTACGGCACGTTGATGATCAACGACACCAAGACCCTTGACGTCACATACACCATGGCCGAGGACTTCTCGACCGCCGACGGTGGTGCCACGTTCAACCTGAAACTTCGCCCGAACCTGAAGTTCTCGGACGGAACACCCCTCGACGCCGAGGCGGTCAAGTTCAACTGGGAGCGTCTCAAGGACCCGGCTCTCGGTTCGACGTCCGCTCGCTACGTCGCACAGATCGCCAACTTGAGCGTCGTCGATCCGGCCAACCTCGCGGTCACGATGGTTACGCCTACCCCGCACTACTCGCAGACCCTCATCGCCAGCTCGATGAACTGGATCGCCTCACCGGCCGCACTGCAGAAGGGTCAGGCCGGATTCGACGAGAACCCCATCGGTGCCGGACCGTTCACGCTCACCAAGTGGGCGCGACAGGACTCCATCGAATTGGCAAAGAACCCCACGTATTACGACGCACCGCGCCCGTACCTGGATACCCTCACCATCCGTGTGGCCGCTGACACCAATCAGCGTTACAACACACTCTCGACCGGTGGCGCTGATCTGATCAACGAATCGAACTGGCAGACGTTGGATACCGCCGAGACCGCGGGCTTCCCGACCGAAATCGTTCCGATGGGCGGCGGCCAGTACTTGTCCATGAACTTCCGACGCGCCCCCTTCAACGACGAGCGTGCCCGTCGTGCAGTGTCACTCGCAGTTGACCTCGACGCCATGAACACCGTCGTCTACAGCGGCAAGGGCGAGGTCCCGGAGACCCTGTTCCAGGAATCCTCCCCGTTCTACGCGGACATCAAGTTGGGCGAGTACAACAAGGCCGAAGCACAGAAGCTCTTCGACGAGCTCGCCGCTGAAGGCAAGCCTGTCTCGTTCACCTTCACGTCGTACCCGACGGCCGAGAGCAAGACCGCCGGTGAGGCACTGCAGGCACAGTTGAGCGCCTACAAGAACGTCGAGGCCAAGGTCGACGTGGTCGACTACGCCGCCGCTACCGCCAAGATGGGCACCAAGGACTTCGACATGGTGATCTCCTCCGCGATCATCCAGGATCCGGATTCCATGTGGTCGACCTTCCACAACAAGTCCCCTGGCAACATCATCGGTGTCGACGATCAGGAACTGAGCGACGCACTCGATGTCGGCCGTACCTCGCAGTCGCAGGACGAGCGCAAGGCCGCGTACACGACCGTGCAGGAGCGCCTCGCCGACCTCACCGTCGGACTCTGGTACATCCGCGCAGCACCGTCGACCGTGACGGGCAAGGACGTACAGGGCGTCACCATGTACGGCTCGGGCTCGCCGCTCACCGACGCTATGTGGATCGCGAAGTAGCCGAAAGCAATTCGACGCAGTAGCCGACTACAGATCAAAGGGCCGGATCACCATGAACTCTCAGCCACTCCTCGAAGTAAGGAACCTACGTGCCCACATCGGCACACCACGCGGAATCGTGCGTGCCGTGGACGGGGTCTCCTTGACCTTGGACCGAAGTCAAGCACTGGGAATCGTCGGTGAATCCGGCTCCGGCAAGTCCGTCATGGCACGGGCCATCATGGGCCTGATGCCCCCGCGTTCGGGCCGATCAGGGGAAGTCACCTTCCAAGGACGCGATCTACTGTCGCTGACGAAGAAGGAAAAGCTCGAGATCTGGGGCAACCAGATCGCCATGGTCTTCCAAGATCCGGGCAGATCACTCAACCCTGTAGTCAAAGTGGAACGACAGATGACCGAAGGGATGCGCCGCCATCTCGGAGTCAGCCGTTCCGAAGCTCACAGTCGGGCCCTCGACCTCCTCAAGGAGGTCGGGGTGCCCGACCCCGAACGACGTCTGAGCAACTACCCCCACGAAATGTCCGGCGGCATGCGCCAACGCGTCATGATCGCGATCGCACTCGCGTGCGAGCCGGATCTGTTGATCGCCGACGAGCCCACCACGGCATTGGACGTGACGATTCAGCGCCAGATCCTGGACCTGCTGCGACGCATCCAACGCGAACGTGGCACCTCGATGCTGCTGATCAGCCACGACCTGGCTGTCGTCGCCGGCCGAACCGACCGCGTCTCCGTCATGTATGCGGGAAAGATCGCCGAAATCGGCTCCACCCGAGAAGTATTCGACGAGCCACGCCACCGCTACACCCACGCCCTCCTGGGAGCAACGCCCACCATCGACCACGAACGCCACTCACCGTTGCGTTTGATCGACGGATCGCTCCCCGACCCCACATCCCCACCCGAGGGTTGCCGCTTCGAGCCACGCTGCGGTCAGGCCGTCGCAGAGTGTTCCACTCCCGGCCTGCAGTTGGAATCAGTTGGCGCAGACCATGACGTGGCGTGCCTCAACCCGGTCGCCGTTCCGGCGTCGGCAATGTCCGGAAGGTAAAGAATCTCATGGCTGGTAGTGGTAGCGCCCATCTACGGGGCGACGACGCTCTCCTGAGTGTTCAAGATCTTGTCGTGGAATACCACACAAGTTCCGGAACCGTTCAGGCCGTATCCAAGATCAGTTTCGACGTACTGCCCGGCGAAACCCTGGGCATCGTCGGCGAATCCGGTTGCGGAAAGTCCACCACCGGACGCGCAGTTCTGCGTCTGGACCGAGTCACCGCGGGCCGAATCCGCTTCGGCGAGGACTGGATCGAAAACGCCGACGAATCGCAGATGCGTAAACTGCGCCGCGACATGCAGATGATCTTCCAAGATCCGGTAGCGTCGCTGAACCCGCGGCGTTCCGTCAAGGACATCGTCGTCGAGGGCATGGCAGTCGCCGGCGCCCCCACCGCAGAAAAAGTCACCACCTCGGCATCGGTTCTCGAACAGGTCGGCCTGTCCGGCACGCGGTTCGCAGAGATGTTGCCGCGCCAACTTTCCGGCGGCCAGGCACAGCGTGTAGCGATCGCGCGCGCACTCGCACTGAGCCCACGACTGTTGATCTGCGACGAACCCGTCTCCGCACTCGACGTCTCCGTCCAGGCACAGATCCTGAACCTCATCGAGGTACTCAAGAGCGAGTTCGACCTCACCGTTGTCTTCATCGCCCACGACCTCGGTGTGGTGCGAACGGTCAGCGACAACGTCATGGTCATGTACTTGGGCAAAGTCTGCGAGTTCGGCGACTCCGTCGAGGTCTACGACGACCCCGCACACCCTTACACCCGCGCACTACTCGATTCCGTACCGCTGACCGATCCGGAGAAGGGCTTTGCCGGGCCAGCGCTGGAAGGGGATGTGCCGTCGCCGCTTTCACCGCCGAGCGGATGCCGATTCCGCACCCGGTGCCCCCAAGTCGAGGAACGTTGCGTTACGGAGGAACCTGAGATGAGAGAGGTTCGTCCCGGCCAGTTCGCAGCGTGTCACTTCCCCCTGGCTTCGGTGAGCAAGAACCTTCTGGTGGACAGCGTCGCCGGGTGATCTCGACTTGCCAGCTGCATTACTTCTGAAAGGTCGACCATGATCCGAACGAGGCGCGCACTAGCCGCGACTCTGGCCGCGGTGTGTTCCGTGGCAGTGTTTGTCAGTGCGTGCGGCACCAGCCCCGCAGAAACCACAGGAACCAGCGCCGATGCCGGTGAACCGGTAGCGGGTGGGGTGGCGCGCGCCATTGTCATCGGCGAACCTCGCACTCTCGACCCGGCTGGACTGGGTAATTCGTGGACGCGGCAAAGCCTTCTCGGAAACGCGCTGTACGGGACGTTGATGATCGAGGATCCCTCGACGCTCGACATGAAGTTCACCATGGCGACAGACTTCTCCACAGTCGACGGTGGATCGACGTTCACACTGAAACTTCGCCCCGGGCTGACATTTTCCGACGAAACACCGTTGGATGCGGCTGCCGTGAAGTTCAACTGGGATCGTCTGCGTGATCCTGCGAATCCATCCGATTCGATCAGGCAGGCGTCGCAGGTGGCGTCCACCGAGGTGGTGGACGCCACGACTCTGAACGTCGTGATGGCAGCGCCCAGTCCGGTCTTCCCACAGGCGCTGGTGACCGGTGCCATGAACTGGATCGCCTCACCAACTGCATTGCAGAAGGGGCAAGCCGCCTTCGACGAAAACCCCGTCGGTGCCGGGCCTTTCACGCTGACGAGGTGGACACGCCAGGACGTCATGGAGTTGAAGAAGAACCCGCGGTACTGGGATGCACCGAAGCCGTACCTCGACGGGCTGACCCTCCGAACGGTCGCTGACGCCACGCAACGCCTCAACACGATGATCGCGGGCGGCGCAGACTTTGCCATGGAAACGAACTGGGCGAGCCTGGCTCAGGCGCAGGACGCCGGTTTGTCCACCGACACAGTATCGTTCGGCGGCGGACTCTACATGGGCATGAACGTGCGGCGCGCACCGTTCGACGACGAACGCGCCCGTCGGGCAGTCTCCATGGCTGTGGATCTCGAAGCAGTCAACACCGTGATCAACGACGGCAAAGGCGTTGTCCCGCAAACACTCTTCCCGGAAACGTCACCGTTCTTCTCCGACATTCCACTGACAACTCCGAACAAGGAAACGGCGCAGAAACTTTTCGACGAGTTGGCAGCCGAGGGCAAACCCCTGTCCTTCACCTTCACCACCTATGCACTGCCGGAAAACAAGGCAACCGCCGAAACTGTGCAGGCGCAACTGAGCGCCTTCAAGAACGTTTCGATGGATATCGAGGTTGTCGACGCCGCCACCGGAAATTCCCGCAATGCCACTCACGATTTCGACATGATCATTGCATCGGCATTGTTCCAGGATCCCGATGCCGCGCTGTGGACCGCATTTCATTCCTCCTCGCAGGGAAACATCACCGGAATCAGCGACCAGCAACTCACCGGCGCCCTGGACGCCGGCCGTGTCGGGAAGACGATCGAGGAACGCCGCGCGGCGTACGAAACCGTGCAGAAGCGTCTGGTAGCACTCAATCCGGGTATTTGGTACGCAAAGTCTGCACCGTCGGTCATCACTGCAAAGAATGCACATGGCGTTGTGATGTACGGCTTCGGATCACCACTGCCCGAGGAGTTCTGGATGACCAACTGATCTTCCACAACTGAAGACACAACTATGGTCCCGCGAGTTGCGAACTCGCGGGACCATCTTCGTCGTCCGGCAAGGCCGAAGTCACAGGACACGCGGCGCCGATACATTCCAATGATTGTCTCGATACGAAATGTCTATTGGACGTACCGCCTGGCGCTGACTTGTAATAACAAGCACCCCTTGCCGATCAGGCAACTTCCCCGGCACGCGATTCCTCCGAAAGGCTGACGATGACTCGAGCGCAGCGAGTGTCTTTGAGAAAGTTTCGACCCACACGGCAAGCTAGAACGACACTAGTCTTGGCGTGTGCGGCGGTGCTCTTCCTGAGTGCTTGCGGCGGCGGAACTGCTGTCGATCAAACATCGACCACTGCAGGAGATCCGGTGGCAGGCGGCAGCGCAGCGCTCACGTACAACAGCGAGCCTCGCACCCTCGACCCTGCAGCACTGTCCAACACGTGGGCACACCAGGCGGTTCTGGGCAACGCACTGTACGGAACGTTGATCGTCAACAACGTCGATACCCTCGCGATCGAGTACAAGATGGCCACGGACTTCTCTACCACCGACGGTGGCCGGACCTTCATGTTGAAACTTCGCCCGGGGCTTCAGTTCACCGACGGCACTGCGCTCGATGCCGCTGCCGTGAAATTCAACTGGGACCGATTGCGCGACCCTGCGTTGGCATCGACGTCGCTCCGACAGGCCGCGCAGGTCGCGAGCAACGATGTGGTGGACGCAACCACACTTCGCGTCACCATGACCTCCCCCAGTCCGCACTTCCCGCAGAACCTGCTCGCCGGCGCCATGAACTGGATAGCCTCACCCACGGCACTACAGAAAGGACAGGCGGCATTCGACGCGGAACCCGTCGGAGCCGGTCCATTCACCCTGACCAAGTGGATGCGCCAAGATGTCATCGAGCTGTCGAAGAACACGGGTTACTGGGACGCGCCACGTCCATACCTCGACAGCATTACCCTCCGCGCCGCGAGCGATAACGCTCAGCGACTCAACGCGGTCACGACGGGCGCTGTCGACGTCGCAGCAGAAACGAGTTGGGCGAACCTCGCAAAGGCAGAAGAGGCCGGATTCCCCACTCAGACGGTGCCACTCGGCGGCGGCCAGTTCATCGGAATGAACTTCCGCCGAGCACCTTTCGACGATCCCCGGGCTCGCCGGGCAGTCATTCTCGCGATCGATCCGGAATCGGTCAACGTCGCCGTGTACAACGGCAAGGGGCAAGTTCCCGCCACCCTGTTCCAGAAGAACTCCCCCTACTTCACCGATATTGCGTTGCCGAGTCCGGACAAGGTCGAGGCTCAGAAACTGTTCGACGAACTGGCAGCAGAAGGCAAGCCTGTCTCCTTTGCCTTCACCACCTATCCGACGCCGGAAGCCAAGGCAACAGCCGAGAGCGTTCAGGCCCAGTTGAGTGCATTCGAGAACGTCGAAGCCAAGATCGATGTCGTCGACTTTACTGCCGCCACAGCACGCACCGCGGCGCACGATTTCGATATGACCATCACGTCTGCGCTCATCCAGGATCCGGATTCCGGTCTGTGGAACGCCTTTCATTCGGCCTCTCGCGGAAATACGATCGGCGTCGACGATCGAGAACTCACCGCCGCGCTGGATGCCGGCCGTGTTGCCGAAGACCCGGCTGCGCGCAAGGAAGCGTACGAAACAGTCCAGAAACGTCTGGTCGCATTGAATCCCGGGATCTGGTACGTGCGGTCGTCGCCGTCCGTCATCACCGGCAAAAATGTACATGGCGCGCAGATGTACGGCCTTGGATCTCCCCTACCCGAGGAACTCTGGTTCCAGAACTGACCCGTCAACACACCGTTCACCGAAGGAGTGGGATGTCCGCGAATGCGCACAGCCGCAAGGCACCAGAAGGTTCACCCAACGTCGTCGTCATCGTTCTCGATGATCTGGGCTTCGGCCAATTCGGCTGCTACGGTTCGGATATCGAGACTCCGAACATCGACAAACTGGCCCAGGGTGGACTACGCTACAACCGATTTCATGTCACCGCTCTGTGCTCGCCGACGCGTGCCGCCCTCCTGACCGGGCGCAATCACCATGCCGTTGGAATGGGGTTTCTCGCCGATATCCCGACGTCGGATCCCGGCTACACCGCCAAGATTCCGCAGGAAGCGGCAACCGTCCCCCGCATCCTGCGTGACGCTGGGTGGAACACGATGGCCGTCGGCAAGTGGCACCTCCTCCCGTCCGGTGAACGCAGCAGCGCCGGACCGTACGATCGGTGGCCGTCGGGACTTGGCTTCGAGAAGTACTACGGTTTCCTGCGCGGCGACGCCAACCACTGGGCTCCCGAGTTGGTCCGCGACAACTCGTACGTAGATCCTCCGAGCGGACCCGAGGACGGCTATCACCTCACCGAAGATCTTGCAGACGAGGCTATTCGGATGGTGGTCAACCAGCAGGAGTCGGCGCCGGGCAAACCCTTCTTCCTCTATTTCGCCACCGGCGCCATGCATGCGCCGCACCATGTCGAGAGGAAATGGGCGGACGACTACGCCGGTCAATTCGACCTCGGTTGGGATCGATGGCGCCAGAACGTCTTCGAGCGGCAAGTGGCCGAAGGAATCGTCCCCGCCGATACGATACTGACGGAGCGACCGTCATGGGTTCCGGATTGGGAGCAGCTCACCTCCGACGAGCGGCGCCTGTACTCACGTATGCACGAGGTGTACGCCGGGTTCCTGACACACACCGACGCTCAGATCGGCCGCGTCGTGGACAGTCTCGAGGAATTGGGGATCCTCGACAACACACTGATCTTCGTGATGTCAGACAACGGCGCCAGTGCTGAGGGTGGCGTCGCCGGCACATCCAACGAACACCGGTTCACGCACCGCATTCACGACAACATCGAGGAGAGTCTCGATCAACTCGAGGATTGGGGCGGAATTCACGGATACCCGCACTACGCCTGGGGTTGGGCCTGGGCCGGTAACACTCCGTTCCAACTGTGGAAGCGATACACCTGGCTCGGCGGTACTCGTGTCCCGATGATTGCGCACTGGCCCAAGGGCATCAGCGCTGCCGGCGCGGTGCGTGGGCAGTTCGCGCACGTTATCGACGTCTTCCCCACAATCTTGGAAGCCTGCGGCGTCACCGCTCCCGATACAGTCGGAGGCGTCGCACAGCAGTCGGTCGACGGGGCAAGCCTGCTTTCGACGTTCAGCGACGCATCTGCTCCCGACCCGCGGACTGTTCAGTATTTCGAGATGCTCGGTTCACGATCGATCGTGGCGGACGGGTGGAAGGCAACAACCAATCACGTGTCGATGGGTGTGATGGACGAGGAACTGCTGATGGAGGGCAGTCGCGATTTCGACAACGACCGTTGGTCGTTGTTCAACCTGGAATCCGACTTCTCCGAAGCCAACGACGTGGCCGACGAATTCCCCGACGTCGTAGCGAAACTCGAGCAGCTGTGGTTCGCCGAGGCGGAACGGAACAACGTCACACCGATCGCCGACAACCTGCGGGGCCGCACTGCAAGCATTGTGCCGCGGGACTATCCCGTCGGCTCGGACATCACGCTCTATCCGAAGGGCGGTCCGGTATCGGACGAGGCGATTCCCCGACTTTTTGCAGGCGGGCGTATCACCGCCGACGTCGATGTGGCAGCCGAGAATCCCGAGGGCGTTCTGTTTGCTCTCGGAGATTGGACCGGTGGTTTCGCGGCGTACGTCTGCGACGGGGTCCTTACCGTCACGGTGGCGACGCCGGGCGGGGAGATCCTGCTCTCCGCCGATCGGAAACTCACCAGTGGACGTCATCAGCTCGGGTGTGTTCTCAGTCCTGTACCCGAAGGCGGTGCGCGCGTGCAGATTTTCGTCGACGGCAACATTGTCGGGACCGGGCACAGCGATCATTCTCTGCCCCATGCCTGGCAACACGGCGGCACATCGATGACGCTCGGGTACGACCGCGGCCTCCCGGTCAGTAACAGCTACCGTCCGCCTTTCGCGTGGAACGGAGTGCTGCACCAGGTTCGGATCGAGGCCGGTACGCAGATCATTCCGGAGAAGGATGTCATCAGAATCGCGCTCCAGGTCGAGTAGCGGGGCACCGTTCTACCTGCCGGGACACGACATCCCGGCAGGTAGACTCGCGCGCATGGAAGTACAGCAACTCCGCTGCATCGTCGCCGTTGCCGACTACGCCCATTTCACCCGCGCCGCACAGTCTTTGCACCTCACTCAACCGGCACTGTCCAATGCCATCGCGAAGCTCGAGAAGGAACTAGAGCTCAAGATTTTCGTTCGGACCCCGCGCGGGGCGGAAGTGAGCGTGGACGGCGCCAGAGTTGTCGATTCAGCCCGGCGAGTGTTGCACAGTCTCGGCGAATTGAATTCCGTCGTCGAC
Organism: Rhodococcus sp. AD45-ID; assembly: GCF_003023755.1. NCBI lineage: Bacteria > Bacillati > Actinomycetota > Actinomycetes > Mycobacteriales > Nocardiaceae > Rhodococcus > Rhodococcus sp. AD45-ID. Next base: position 2,015,317 of record NZ_PYHL01000001.1, read on the forward strand.
AGCATCAAAGGCGTCACGACGGGTGCATTGCGGATCGCCACACGCCGGACGTTCATGCGTACGACCACCGAGTTGGTGCGACGCTTTCACGAGAAGTACCCATTGGTCTCCATCGACGTCACGGATCCGATGACCGACGAGGAGGTCTTCGACGCTGTCGATCAAGGCAAGTGCGACGTGGGGTTCTGCCGGATCGGCGGACGTTTACCCGGGCTCGACTTCCAGGTCTTGTACGAGAGCGAACTGGTGGTGCTGAGCGCCGCTACTGCCGACGACTGCCCGCCGAGAGTTCTCAGTTGGCCCGACGTAGCGGAGTTGGAGTTGATCGCACCGTCTGCGGGCAGCCCTGTGCGGGTGGGGTTGGAGCGTATCTTCATCGAACAGTCATTGCAGATGAAGGTCTGCATCGAGAGCGAGAATTTCGAGTCACGCGTGGACATGGCACGAATGGGTTTGGGTTCCACGATTGCAGACCGAGTATCGGTACTCGGCTTGCCGGGGTTTCGAATCGACTCCATCAATCCCCCGATTCCCACGAAGATCGGAGTCATCAACCGAAGTCACTCGGTTCCCCCGACCGTGCACGCATTCAAATCCCTTGCGCGAGAATATTTCACGGACAACTTTCCGCAAGTAGCGCAATTCGAGCTCGGTGCACGGCCGGCGTGACATCAGATCCGAGCCGGAATGTCCCCGTGCTCACCGAGCAGGGGCGGCGGGCCGTACTCGGGTTCGTAACCAGCGACGCGGATCGGACTTCCGACCAGACGGTAGTCCCCGGCCGTCACTATCGCCTCCGGAAGCGCGTCGAGCGCGTCAGGTAGTGAACGCACTGCAGATGCGGGCACTCCTAATGGGCGCAGGCGAGATTCCCAGTTGGCGGCGGTGTCCGTGGCCAACACTTCGGTAACGGCGCCCAGTACCTCGTCTCTGCGCTCAGCTCGCTCAGCCATCGTCTCGAATCCCACGATGCCGGCTTCGCCGGCAAACGAGCGCCAGAAACCGTCGTGTGTGATGAACAGTGCGAGGTGTCCGTCTGCCGTCGGAAATAGTTGAGCGGGAACATAGTACGAATGCGCGCCTGAAGGGAGTCGACGCGGCTCCACACCGTCGTTGAGGTAGGACGACGCTCGATAGTTGAGCTGCGAGAGCATGACGTCTTGCAACGACACCTCTACCTGTCCGCCGCTACCCGATACGATCTGCGCCAGAAGTCCAAGAGCCGCAGTAAGCCCGGAGGAATTGTCTGCCGAGGAGTATCCGGGAAGCGTCGGCGGACCGGACGGGTCACCAGTCAGCGAAGCTACGCCGGTTGCTGCCTGAATGACGTAGTCGAAGGCAGGATCGTCACCGGCGGCCAGCCCGAATCCGGTAAGTGCAACGCATACGATTTGTTCGTTCCATTTACGCAGAGCCTCGTAGGTCAGGCCGTACCGGTGGATGGCCGACGGTTTCAGGTTTGCCAGCAGCGCATCGGATTCCTCCACCAATTCGCCGAGTCGCGCCTGCCCGGCCTCTGTCGTGAGGTCGATGCAGATACTCCGCTTGCCGCGATTGAGGCTCGCGAAGTAAGAATCGCTGACCTGGCGCGATATGTCTCCGCTCGGCGGTTCGATCTTGATGACATCTGCGCCGAGATCAGCCAGCATCATGGTGGCGTACGGTCCGGCGAGCATGTGCCCGATCTCGAGGATCCGGATGCCTGCCAGCGGCCCGGAGGTCACCGGAACTCCGCTGCGATCTGTGCGATCACTTCGCGCGTCCGGTATTTGGAGGCGATCAGCTCGTCCCGGTTGTCACCGATGGGGAGTAGTCGCATCGAAAGATCGGTAACCCCGGCAGCCTCGTAGCTGCGGAATCCCTCGAGTATCGCATTCTCGTCACCCACAACGCACAGATCACCAATGTCCTTGGCGCCACCCTTTTCCAAGAGTTTCTGATAGTTCGGCGACACCTCGGCTTCACCGAGGATCCGGTTGGCTCGCTCGCGCGCTTTGTCGACTTCGGACGGACTGCACAGACAGACCGGGATGCCGGCGATGATGCGCGGATCGGAACGACCGGCGTCGGCTGCTGCCTTGCTGATCCGAGGAACGACGTGATCTTCGATCGCACGCTGGTCTGCCATCCACAGTATGGTTCCGTCTGCGCGCTCGCCGGCGATCTTCAGCATGACTGGTCCGAGAGCGGCAACCAGAACTGGCATCGGAGATACGGGACCGATCTCAAGCGGATTGTGCACCGTGAACGTCGAGTTCTCCACGTCTACCGGACCGGGGCCGTTGAGGGCAGCGGCAAGGACCTCGAGGTAGTCGCGGGTGAGCCCGGCCGGCTTGTCGTAGGGCAAGCCGAGCATGTCCTCGATGATCCAGTGATGCGACGGACCGACACCGAGCGCCAACCGCCCGTCGGTTGCTGCGTGAGCCGAGAGCGCTTGCCGCGCCAGTGCAATCGGATGTTGTGCCTGCAGCGGGACCACGGCTGTGCCGATTTCGATTCTCGACGTCCGCGTGCCCATCAGGGACACAGCCGTCAACGCGTCGAAGTCGCTGGGAACCTGCGGCACCCAGACACTGTCGAGACCGGCGGCCTCTGCCCACTCCACGTCCGCCATCATGCGGGCGACCTTCTTCGCGGAGTCGCCCCGCTCGGGGCCGATCATCACTCCGATGCGCACGGTTCCTCCAGATTTGCTGTTGCCGATGTTTCAGTCAATGCGCGTACTCCGCTGACCAGTTCTTCCAGTGAAGCGCCGGTGGGAAACACTGCCGAGGCACCGGCCTCGAGCAGGCGCGGCACATCCGACTGCGGGATTGTGCCTCCTACAACAACTTTGATGTCTCCTGCGTCCGCAGCCCGAAGAGCCTCGACGGTTCGAGATGTGAGCGCGACGTGAGCACCGGAGAGAATACTGAGTCCGACAACGGCCACATCTTCTTGCAGTGCAATGGTAACGATGTCTTCGACCGTTCGCCTGATACCGGTATAGATAACTTCGAATCCTGCGTCGCGCAACGCTCGCGCAACGATCTTGGCACCACGATCATGGCCGTCGAGGCCTGGCTTTGCAACAAGTACGCGGGCGCTCATCAGAACACCACCGGCTGCTGGAATTCGCCCCATACTGCCTTGAGGGACGAAACCATCTCGCCGACTGTGCAGTACGCGTTGGCGCAGTCGATCAACTTGTGCATCAGATTGTCCGTTCCTTCCGCTGCTCGGGACAGTGCCGTCAGTGACCTCGCCACCTCGTCAGGATCACGGTCCGCTTTGACCCTCGCGAGCCGTTTCAGTTGCAGCTCACGCCCTTCGGCGTTGAGCTCGTAAGTCGAAATCTCCGGCGCGGGTTCCTCGGAGACAAACCGGTTGACACCGACAACCGGCTTTACGCCCGATTCGACGTCCTTGTGGAGTTGGTAGGCCTCATCGGCGATCAGCCCCTGCAGGTAACCGTCCTCGATTGCTCGAACCATGCCGCCGTGCGCCTCGAGATCCGCCATGATCTCGATGAGTCGCTCTTCCGTTGCATCCGTAAGGGCTTCGACGAAGTAGGACCCACCGAGCGGGTCAGCCACCCGCGTCACGCCGGTCTCGTACGCGAGGATCTGCTGGGTACGCAGGGCCAACGTTGCGGACTCTTCACTGGGAAGAGCAAAGGGCTCGTCCCAGGCCGCTGTGAACATGGACTGGACGCCGCCGAGTACCGACGCCATGGACTCGTACGCCACACGCACGAGGTTGTTCTGCGCCTGAGGCGCGTACAGCGACGCGCCACCGGCGACACAACCGAAGCGGAACATCGACGCCTTGTCCGTGCTGGCTCCGTAACGCTCGCGGACGATGGTGGCCCAACGACGGCGTCCGGCACGATATTTGGCGATCTCCTCGAAGAAGTCGCCGTGCGTGTAGAAGAAGAACGAAATCTGCGGCGCAAACTCGTCGATGGTCATGCGTCCACGCTCGACCACTGTGTCGCAGTAGGTGACACCGTCCGCGAGTGTGAAGGCCATCTCCTGGACGGCGGTGGCGCCGGCATCACGGAAGTGCGCTCCGGCCACCGAGATTGCATTGAACCTGGGCACCTCGGCGGCGCAGAACTCGATGGTGTCGGCAATCAACCGCAGCGACGGCTCCGGGGGCCAGATCCACGTACCTCGGGAGGCATATTCCTTCAGGATGTCGTTCTGGATTGTCCCGGTGAGCTTCTCCCGCGGAACACCCTTGCGTTCAGCAGCAGCCACATAGAACGCCAGCAGAATCGCGGCCGTTCCGTTGATGGTGAAACTGGTGCTGATCTTGTCGAGCGGGATGTCCTCGAACAGCACCTCCGCGTCGGCAAGGGTATCGACGGCTACACCGACGCGCCCGACTTCTTCGGTGACCTCTGGGTCATCGGAGTCGTAGCCGCATTGGGTGGGCAGGTCGAGGGCAACCGAGAGTCCGGTGCCGCCTTGCGCGAGGAGATAGCGATAGCGAGCGTTGGACTCTTCCGCGGTGCCGAACCCGGAGTACTGCCGAAAAGTCCACAAGCGCCCTCGATATCCCGAGGAGAAGTTGCCGCGGGTGAAGGGGTACGCGCCCGGTGCGGGCGGATCGACAGTCCTGTCCTCCGGTCCGTAGACCGGAGCGAGAGGGATGCCGGACGAGGTTTCCGTGAAGTCGTTCATCGTTGAATACGGTACTTGCAAAAAATGAGAATGCCAATACCATTCCAGAGAACGAGAACTTAGGAGAACGATGCCCAGCCAGAACGCACTCACCGATCGCACCTTGGTCATTTCCGGCGGAAGCCGTGGAATCGGCCTTGCCATCGCCACCGCAGCAGCCAAGTACGGAGCGAACGTCGTTCTGCTCGCCAAGACAGGCGAACCACACCCGAGACTTCAGGGAACCGTGCACACAGCCGTCGAAGGCATCCAAGCTGCCGGCGGAAAGGCCGTTGCCGTCGTCGGCGACGTCCGGAAAGAAGAAGACGCCAGGCGCGCTGTCGCCGTCGCGGTCGAGAATTTCGGTGGCGTCGACATCTGCGTCAACAATGCGAGTGCAATAGCCCTCGAAAGCACGGAAAACCTGCCGGCAAAGAAGTACGACCTCATGCAGGAAATCAATTCGCGAGGCACGTTCCTACTCACACAGGCCGCCCTGCCACACCTGCGCGAGTCGGAAAACGCACACATCCTCACCATCGCACCACCGGTGAACATGAACCCGTACTGGCTCGGCGCACACCCCGCATACACGCTCTCGAAGTACGGAATGAGCCTGCTCACCTTGGGCTTTGCGGCAGAATTTGCCGACGCCGGCATCGCCGCGAATTGCTTGTGGCCACAGACGTACATCGCCACTGCAGCGGTCGCCAACATGGCCGACGGAGACAGCCTGCTGTCCTCGTCACGTAGTCCGGAAATCATGGCCGACGCGGCCGTCGAGATCTTCTCCCAGCCGTCCACGAAGACCACCGGCAACTGCTTCATCGACGCCGATGTACTCATCGAGTCGGGAATCACGGACCTGTCGGTCTACGGCGGCGGCGACAACCCGCAGCTTGATCTGTTCCTGGACTGATTCGAACACACTGCAGCGGGTGTATGTGATCGTAGGTAACATACACTCGTTGTGGCCGAAGCACGGCTGCCGACTGCGAGGGGACAGCTGTGTTGGATACGAGGCGTTTGATCACGAGTGCACGTAACGCGTGGGGTCTGTCCTTCGGCGACGGCATCGAAGGGCGCCGGCGCACCCCGTCCACCCTGATCTCCGAAGGTCCGCACCGCGATTTGTACCGCTTCGGAGAAATCCAGGGACGACCCGTACTCCTGGTGCCCCCGTTGGCTGTCCCCGCATATTGTTACGATCTCCGGCCCGGCCAGAGTCTCGCTTCCCATCTCGTTCGAGGTGGACATACGCCGTACGCGCTCGACTACGGAACGATGCAATACACAGATCGGCACATGGGATTTGAATCCTGGATCGACGGCATCATCCCCGATGCCATACGTGTGGTCTCCGAATTGCACGACGGCACAGACATTTCCGTCATCGGATGGAGCCTCGGTGGAACCATGACGCTGTTGACCGCGTCGGCTCACTCCGACCTGCCGATAGCGTCGATCACAGCGATCGGCACCCCGGTCGACTACACCAAAATTCCCACAATCAGCCCACTTCGGCTGATCGGTGGATACACCGGCGATCGCCCACTCACGACGGCCACCGATCTGATCGGCGGGCTTCCCGCTCCCCTGGTGCAAGCTAGTTATCGCGTGACCGCGCCGCAACGGGAACTACTCAAGCCGTGGTTCATCGCCAAGAACCTGCACAACACCGAGACCCTCGCCCGCATGGAATCGATCGACACCTTCATGGCGGACATGCCCGGCTACCCCGGGCGGGCATTCAGGCAGATCTGTAGGCAACTCATCCTGGGAAACGGGTTGTACAAGAACACAATCGTTCTGGGAGGCCGAAGCATCGACCTGGCCGAACTGAATGTGCCGGTACTCGCGATCGGTGGAACATCCGATGTCATCGCACCCGCCGCCTCGGTTGCGGCAATCCGGTCGGTCCTGACCGGATCACCGTCCGTTCGATTCGAGGAGGTGCCGGGAAGCCACCTCGGCATTGTGGCCGGCCCGACGTCAGAGAACTCCACCTGGGCGCACATCGACAGCTTCTTGAAAGACGTTACCCAGCAGATGGTTACGGCTCTCTAGATACACGTTCACTTCGCCATGTCGAGCCAACCCACAAAGCCGGACGGGTCGTGGCGCCCCATGACGGCGTGTTCGAACATGCCCCACCCCTCGGACCCGTTGCAGGTTGCCCGCGCGATGTGGTCAATTGTTCCGTAGGGAAGCTTGGCAACGATCGCCGGGTCGGTGAGGTCGTACACCGACGACGAGCTCCAGTTACGGCCGCGCCATTCTCCATGCGTCCAGTCGCTGTCGCCGCCGTAACCGGCACCGACGTTGAGAGCAACAAATCCGATGGTGTCGATATCGACAACCAGAGCCTCGCCGGCCGGCGTAGTCAGGTGAATACGTGCGCTCTCGGGATGCCTGGTTCCGGGTCGGTACGCGATTTCGGTACGCGGCCAACCTAATTGCTCAACTCGCCCGTCCGGGAAGGTGCGCGTCGCGTGGCTCAGAGTGCGGTAGCCGTCGGGGCTTTCCTGCACGATGATCATCAGCGCAAAATCGTCGAATCGAAGCGGCACATACGTCCACCAGTGACCGCCGGGGGGCTCGTCGCCCATGCGGCCCGCTGGATCCGGCTCGCCGACGGGTCTGATCCCCCACGAGCGGTCACGACTTCCCGTCCAGACTGCCGGATCGACGGCAATATCGGTGCCGCGCACGCTCATCATGCCGGACCAACTGCCGACCTGCGCAAAGCGGGTGGCGTCGAGGATCGCTCGCGGACCCGACATCAAAGTGTGGTGTTCCTCGAGAACCGAATCGAAGGCGCCCTCCCATGTCATGTCGAAGGAAAGGTCTTCATGTTCGCAGACAACCCGCAAGGTCTGCAGCGGCTTGATCACCTCGACCCGGTACCCACCCACTTCGGTTTTGGTCGATGCACCGTCATGCGCATCCGAAAACCGCACTGCCACTTGCGTATCACCGGTGCGGACGGTGGCAAATGCGTCGACGACGCCGAGGTTGGGGTACACCCCGAGTCCGGTCACGAGGAAGACGTCCCCGGTGCGGTCGTGGGCGTTGAAGTAGCATCGGTCGTAGAAATTGCGGTCCGTGCTGGCAACGCGCGCCATGGACAGCGGCGCCTGGTGCACTGGGTATTCGTCCAGATCGATCGGCTTCATTTCTTGTCCCATTCGTAGGTTCCATCGATGAGGTCTGCAAGCATGCGGTGATGCAGTACGTATTCGTCGGGATTCTCCGGAGCCTCTATCTCCCCGAAGTGGATTCGACGTCGAGCGATCTGTGACATGACGATTCCGTGCCGCAACGCCGCGTACACCAGATAAAAGTCGAGGTCACGAACCGTCACACCCGTCGCCTGCTCGTATTGTGCGACTACGTCTTCGCGTCGGAACATCTTCGGCAATCCGGGCATGGAGAACTGTTCCGCCAGGTCCTGGAACTGACGGTGGAAGAATATGAACCAACCGAGATCAACTTCGCGCGGCGCCCCGGCTGCCGATTCCCAGTCGAGGACCGCGACCGGAGCGGTCCCTTGGAACATGATATTGCCAACCCGAGAGTCACCCCAGCACAACACATCTGCACTCGGCTCTTTCGGCCAGTGGGCTTCGAGCCATTCGAAAGCAGCTTCCAACAGCGGGATTCGTAGTCCGTCGTCGCGGCGGGTCCAGTCGTAGTATGCACGCTCGCCCTCGAAGTGTCGGCGCAGGCCTGACATGCCACTCAGAAAGGGCAGTTCTGCGTCGATGCCGTGAATCCGCGCCAGAATATCGATACTGCTCGACTGAACACGCGCCTGGTCTTCACTGCTCGATTCCAGAAGCCATCCACCAAATACGTAGGGCGGGTTGTCCACCGGGACTGCACCGGTCACTCGGTCCATGACCAGGAACGGGGTCCCGAGGGCTTCCGACGAGGTCTCGACCCAGCGAACGTGCGGGACGGGCACATCACTTCGCTCGCGTACCGCGGTCAGGACGTCGAACTGATATTGGAGGTCGTACGTGGGGAAAACAGGAAATGCCGAGACCTCAGGTGCCAGTCGCGCCACCAACTGTGCCGACTGTGGGGCTCCTTCCTCGGTCCAGTCCAGATCGAACAGCACTGAGACACTGGACATTCCCGAATGGGCCGGCCTGCTCACGTTGTACACACGCACATCAGTGGCGGCGCCGAGCGTTCCGACAAGCCACTTTTCGAGTTGCGCAGAGACAACCTCGAGGTCGGTCTCCGTTGTGGTGATCGACGCTTCCACGTCGTCCGGCATGCTCGTTGTCACTTCAGGGAGCCTTCCTTCACTTGATTCACGTTCGCGCCGCATCTTCGACTCCGAGAAAATCGCCGGCAGCGTCAAAAGTTCCGTGATTGGGCTAAACTTTCTGTACTGCAGGCCAAATATAGACTTGAGTTTAGTTTTGTGGAAGGTTTTCGGGAGAATTGATGACCGACGAACAGATGCCGCTCTCACGCCGCGAGCGCAACAAGTACGAGACACGCCAGCGACTCCTGAGCGCAGCCCGCACATTGTTTGCCGAAAGGGGTGTAACAGGCACGACGATCGACGACCTCGCCGAGGCAGCCGATGTCTCGCGCGCGACGTTCTTCAATTACTTCCCCAGCAAGGATGCGGTGGTCTCGGCACTACACGACGGCCACATGCAGAAGCTGGGCGTTCTGATCGACGGACTGCTCGAGCGTGAAATGACGACAAATGAACGGATTCGCCTCGTCCTCGAAGACGTCACCGACGCAACGCACAGATTCAGGGAGTACCTCCGCGCCGGCGAACTCGAGCGAGACCCGGCGCGCGAACAGATCAGTCCCGAACGCACCGAACAGTTCCACGATCAAATCCGTCGACTACTCGATCGCGGAATCGTCGACGGCGAAGTGCGCACGGACTTCTCGGCCCATTTTCTCGCTCAGACAGCTGCTGCCGTGTATATCTCATCGGTTCAGTACTCGCGGCCGCCAGCAGCCGACAACACGGATAACACCGGCAGCTTCGACGACGCTCTACGTTTCATCGCCGAAGCACTCGAACCGCGAGACGCTATCTCGTGATTCCGGCTGCGACGGCACTCTTGTGCCAGTCCGGGAATTCGCTCAACAACCGTGAATAGAGCTCGGAGTCGGAAACGGAATCGATGTCGTCGAGGGCAAAGAACCCGGCGTTGTCGACCACTCGCCCGTCCATGTCGTCGAGCTTCTCGAGCACTCCGTACTTGGCCTTGCCGATCCCGACGAACTGCCAGAACGCCGGTAGCGCCGACGCGTCGCGCATCAGAGCCGTAATTTCCCGACGCTCGGTGAATCCTCCGTCTGTGAAGAAGAGGACAAGCGTTGGCGCCGTACCGGAGCGCAAGCCGGAGACGATTTCCGTCATGATCGGAATTTCGCGGTTGGACGCACCGATCGCGTCGTAGTCGAATCCGCCGTGCGATCCGCGCAGGTGCAGGTATTCGTCCGACCAGGATTCGGCGTCGTGCACCGATATCTCCGGAAGTTTATGGAAGCCAACCGCATACAGGTACGGCTCGAGCTTGCCGTCGTCGTCGAGCTGAATCGCGACGGGAACCATTCGCTCGACGACCCGGTGAACCACCTTCGACCTGTACTGCTTGCTCATGCTGCCGGTTTTGTCGATCACCAGGATCACGCGGGCGCGGATTCCGTTGCCGCCCTTGGTCAACAGCACCTTCGCGACTTCGCGTTTACGAAGGTCGAGCTTCTCGCGCTTGACCATCGACAGCTTGGCTTCGTCGGGAACGCTGCGAATACCGTCCGTCGACGCTTCTGCAGGCTCATCGTCGACCGAGACCCCGAAAGTCGTTACCAGGTCCGCCAATCCCCCGTCCCACCCGGCTGAGACGTTGCGGATCTTCCATGCCTCACCGCGGCGGTAGATCTCGACCAGCACAGCCGCCCGTTCGGTGGTCAAGCCCAGCGCAGGGGCAGCGATCCGTTCACCGCCTGCCTGATCGCCCCCTGCCTGATCAACCATGGCCCCCAACTGCGGCACGTCGGCAAGAGCACCGGACACATCGCCGTCGAGCGCGACCGCAACGCTGAGCATCATGATGTCGGCCGGCACGCCGGCGCTGTCGATCTCGACAACTCCTCCGTCGCTCAGGCGTACCGCACCTTCCGGCGAATTCGGCTGATTGAAAAAGATGAAATCCGCGTCGCTGCGGACCTTGTTGTTGCCGTCGAGCTGGAAAACCATCAGGTCGACGCTGCCAGGGGCGGCACCCGTCACCGCCACTCTCAGCGTGTGTCCGTCGACCGTTGTGTTCGCTCCGCGTACCAACTCCATGCGGGAACACTATCGAGATCCGGACCTCTCAGAGCGTTCAGGAATAGATTCCGCCCTCCCAGCGTAATAGTTGAGTAAGCAATACTTGCGTAAGCAAATAAATCGAGGAGCGAGGGCGATGGACCAGGACAAACAGACGCGCGGCCGGGTGTGGCGCAATCTTGTCGTCGCGCACAGCGTCATCCTCGGAAAAATGGAGGCTGACCTGCGCGCAAGCACCGGGCTGACGCTCGGTCAGTACGACGTACTGCTGCGACTGCACGAAGCCCCCGGCAATTCACTGCGTATGGGCGACCTCGCCCAGCAAGTCCTGGTGACCACCAGTGGCGTCACCCGAGTCGCGGATCGACTAGTCAACGCCGGACTGGTGGAGCGAGTGCGCCCCGACGCCGACCGACGGGTCGTCACGGTCTCGATGACGCCCGCAGGCAAGGAAACTCTGCGAGCCGCATCTGCCATTCATTCGCGCGGAATAGCGGAGTACTTCGCCGACCTGGTCGAAGCGGAAGAACTTCCGGTCCTCGATCGCTTCTTCAGCCGCCTCGCAGCTCGCCACACCACAACAACTGACACCTGTGATGTCGGCGGCACGCGCCTCCCCATCACCCCCACGACACGATAGAGAGAATCACCATGGCATTCGAACTCGGCATCTACCATTTCGGCGAACTCACGCCCGACCCCGAAACCGGCAAGACGATGAACCCCGGTGTCCACCTTCGACATTTGGTGGAGCAGGCAACCGTTGCCGACCAGGTCGGGTTGGACGTCTTCGGAGTCGGCGAGCATCATCGGACGGACTTCGCGGTCTCGTCGCCCGCTGTGGTGCTCGCCGCGATGGCGCAGGCCACCGACTCCATCAAACTCTCCAGCGCTGTCACCGTACTCAGCTCCGACGATCCGGTCCGCGTCTTCCAGCAGTTCTCGACGCTCGACCTCCTGTCCGAGGGACGAGCGGAGATCATCGCCGGACGCGGGTCGTACACCGAATCGTTCCCACTGTTCGGATACGACCTGTCCCAGTACAACGAGCTTTTTGCCGAAAAGCTCGATCTGCTCCTGAAACTGCGGGACGAGAATCCGATCACGTGGGAGGGACACCTGCGTCCCAGCCTTGTCGACGGTGACGTAACACCTCGGCCTGACCGTCAGATCCCGGTGTGGATCGCTGTCGGCGGCACCCCGGCGTCGGTAGTTCGGGCAGCCAAGCTGGGACTTCCGTTGTCGCTGGCCATCATCGGCGGTAGTTACCAGCAGTTCGAACCCTTTGTCGACCTGTACCGCCGGGCCGCCGTGGAGTTCGGCCACGACCCGAAGAACCTGAAGGTTTCGATTGCGTCGCCAGGCTTCGTCGACACGTCGAAGCAGGCCGCTCTCGATACGTCGTACCCGTACTTCCAAGCCGGTTGGATGCAGAACCACCACCAGCGTGGCAACGGAGTTCCCATGCCGCGCAGGGCATACGAAGCGCAGGCGACAACAGCCGGAGCCTTCTTCCTCGGTGGTCCGCAAGAGATCATCGACAAGACAATGGCGCAGTACGAACTGTTTCACCACGACCGGATCATGATCCAGATGGGTTTCGGCAACGTTCCCCAGAAGGACATGCTCCGAGCCATCGAGATCCTGGGCACCGAAGTCGCTCCCGTCGTCCGCAAGGAAATCGAATCCCTGACACCAACCGAGAAGTAGGACAACTCATGACAACACCCCTGAAAGTTGTTGCCGTTGTCGGCAGCATGTCCAGGCCGTCGAAAACCCGGGCACTGGTCGACCTCGTCATCGAGACGATGGGAGACGTCGAGCAAGTCGACGCTCGGGTGATCGAGATCGTGGATCTGGTACCCGGCTTGGCCGGCGCACTCGATCGTGACCACGTCGACGCAGCCACCGCCGACGCGCTGAACGCGGTCGAAAACGCAGACATCGTGATTGCGGCGTCGCCTGTGTTCCGCGGTTCGTACACCGGAATGTTCAAGCATTTCTTCGATCTCGTCGATCAATATGCTCTCGCGAACACGCCTGTCATTCTCGCGGCAACCGGTGGAAGTGATCGGCATGCACTGGTTCTCGACCAGGCACTGCGGCCACTCTTTGCGTTCTTCCAAGCATGGACTGCTCCTGTCGGCATCTATCTCAGCGCCGGTGATTTCGACGGGACGACCATCCTCAACCCTGAGGTATTCGAACGTATCGACATGGCCGTCAAGGACGTTCTTCCGGTAGCCAGATTGCTCGCGGATCACACATCGGTTTCCGCCTAGTTGGGTTACTCCGATGATTCTCGAGCTGAATCGCAGTAGCGTCGAGGAGAACCCTCATGTCAGGAGCCCATCATGACAAGTTCGGAACAACCCCCTCGGTCGCAACCCACCGCTGCGCAACCGACCTCTGCGCAACCGACCTCTGCAGCCTTCCCGCGGAACCCTGACCGCCCACCGGTCAATGCCGGGTGGGCGGTTGTGTCCTTGCTCTTCTTCTGGCCGCTGGCCTTCTCGGCTTTCAACCACGCGTTCAACGTGTATCCGTTGTGGGCGGACGGCGACGCGGACGGTTCACGCTACGCATCGGACCGGGTCAAGAGGCTTGGACAGATATCACTCGTGATAGCGGGCGGGCTGCTGTTGATCTTCGTCATCCTGTACGCGATCGCGGCAATAGTGTGGTTCGCGCAGACCGGCGACAGCGATTTTCATCGCCGCATGCGCTAGCGCATTACTCGCTGCGTGAACTCGACAGTCTGATCCATCGATGCAATCACGGACTGACTGTGGGGGACTCCCTGGATTTCTTGATACTCGAATTGCGTACCTCTGGAACGTAGATCGACGAGTTGCGCCCAGGTGAACGGAATGGGGAGTGTTGTGTCGGCGGTGGACTGAACGATGCGCAACGGCCGGTCGTAACCGTCGACAGGAACCTGAAGCATCTCTCGCATCAATTCGTAAATGTGTGGCGTCCACAGCGATTGAGAAAAGAGAGCGCCCAAGGGAACCCTCTCGCTTGCAACAGTCTTACCGATATCGACCGCACACTGCGTCGCAGCCTTCTCCATCCACGAAATTCCGAGGGGCGAAAGATACTGTCGGACATTCTCTTCCGGGCGCTGATCATCGATCCCACCGAGAAGGTAGAGGACATAAACCACGAGGCCGGGAATACCCAACTCCGGGAACAACGGGCCACCGAGCGGGAACAACCCCTCCAGATGAGTAGGTCCGGCAACAACCACTGTGCCCCGGAAATCCAATCCCGGTGCGCGGGAACTTGCTTCATGGCCGGCGAAGTAGGCAGCATGCCCACCTTCCGACAGACCCGCCACCATCCAGCGTTCGTCCAGCACGTCGCCGTACACCTCGTGCGCGGCGCGAACGACGTCGATTGCGTTGGCACCCGCGGCTGGGCCGTCGAGGTAGGCCAGAGCGCCCTCGGTCCCGAGTCCCGAGTAGTCCGTCGCCACAACTGCGTAGCCCTCCGCCAACCATCGCTCGATGGGGCGTCGTTCGGTCTCGTAGAACCCGGCCACCGAAGGCGCGCAGCGATCAGCGCTGCCCACCGTTCCGTGGGCGTACGAGATCACCGGCCACCCACCCGTCGGCGGTGCCCCCTCCGGCAGGAATATCGAACCCGACGAGATTCCTTGCCGATCGGCCGTCCGAAGAGTTCGGTAGACAATCTGTTCGGAAACGGCGGCTCCAATCGGTAGCGTCGCCGCGGCGAGTGGCATATGAGAGACAACCGATCCCGCGATCGGTTCTTCCGCGCGCGCAACTGTCGCATTCAGTGACAGCGCTGTACACACAACCACCAGTGCCGCGCCGACCCTACTCGAACAGCCCATGTTTTCTTTTCTCCACAACAATGCCCATGACGTGTACTCGGACATCCCATCATCTGCCATAACAGCCGTGAATTGTGGAGCTTCGCGGCGCGAGGTTCCGATTTCGATCGCCGGCGCATCGGTCAGTAGGCTGGGTTTCGACCACCTTTTCACCGGGACGGCGCACTCGATACGGAGTACACAGATGAGCACCGAACACCTCGATGTACTGATCGTCGGTGCAGGCCTGTCGGGTATCGGTGCTGCGTATCGCCTTCAAACCGAGCTTCCCGGAAAGTCGTACGCCATTCTCGAGGCTCGCTCGAACAGTGGCGGAACCTGGGATCTGTTCAAGTATCCCGGCATTCGCTCCGACTCCGACATGTTCACGCTGGGGTATCCGTTCCGCCCGTGGACCGATGCCAAGGCAATCGCCGACGGCCCGTCGATCCTGCAATACGTCCGGGACACCGCCAGTGAGAACGGTATCGATCAGAAGATTCGGTACAACCAGAAAGTGACTGCGGCGTCCTGGTCGTCGGAAACGTCGGTCTGGACGCTCACTGTCGTGTCCGAGGATCGGGAACACACACTCACCTGCAATTTTCTCTATCTCTGCAGCGGCTACTACAGCTACGACGCCGGATACACACCCGATTTCCCAGGCTTGGAAACGTTTGGCGGAACCGTCGTGCATCCACAGTTCTGGCCGGACGATCTCGATTACACCGGCAAGAAGGTGGTTGTGATCGGAAGTGGCGCTACCGCAGTCACTTTGGTTCCCACGATGTCCAAGAGCGCCGAGCACGTCACGATGCTGCAGCGGTCGCCGTCGTACATTCTCACGTTGGCGTCGAAAGACAAGATCGCGGATTCCTTCCGCAAGTACCTGCCGAGCAAGGTGGCACACAGCGTGGCCCGATGGAAGAGCGTCCTGGTCAATCTCGGCTTCTACCAACTGTGCCGCCGCAGCCCGGCACGCGCGAAGAAGCTACTGAGCATAGCCGCCAAGCGGCAACTCCCCCATGATGTTCCGATCGATCCGCACTTCACGCCCGCCTATGACCCGTGGGATCAGCGACTATGCGTCGTACCCGACGGCGATCTGTTCAAGGCGCTGAAATCCGGCAAGGCCTCCATCGAAACCGATCGCATCGAGACGTTCACCGAGTCCGGGATTCGTTTGATGTCCGGCACTGAACTCGACGCGGACATCGTGGTCACAGCAACAGGATTGAAGATGGAAGCCTGTGGCGGAATGTCCCTCGACGTAGACGGTGAGCCGGTATCCCTTGGCGATCGATACGTCTACAAAGGCATGATGATCAGCGAAGTTCCGAATCTCGCGATGTGCGTCGGGTATACCAACGCGTCGTGGACGCTGCGGGCAGACCTGACGTCGATGTACGTGTGCCGCCTGCTCGCCGAGATGGACAAGCGCGGATACTCCACCTGCGTTCCGCAGGTAACCGAGGACATGGATCAACGCCCCATTCTCGATCTCGAGTCGGGATATGTGTTGCGTGCCGTCGAACAATTCCCGAAGCAGGGATCGAAGTCGCCCTGGAACATGCGTCAGAATTACATCCTGGATCGCTTCCACTCGACATTCGGGAGCATCAACGACCACATGTCGTTCTCGAAGAACAACTCGCGCGCAAACAGGTAGACCAGTCGAACGAGTCCCACCACCACACCGATGAGAAGGCACATCGCGGAACCTGCGACAACAGCACACAGCGCGCCGAAAACGATGATGGTCAACGCCTCCACACATCGACCGGCGGTTTCCGACCCGAGCACATGTAGCTCGTCCCCCGCTTCGTCCATGCACCCATCCTCTCCCTACCGTCCGGACGGTTTGTAGGGACTTTGGTCGCAAGTTGGATGAAAGAGACCAATCGTTGCAGGTCAAACGTTCAGTTGGCGCTCCGGCATACTCCGCCCCGACACCGCTGCGTAGTGTGTTCGCAGAATTCGACAACGCAGAATTCGACAACGGGGGGCAACACAGATGAAGGTCGTAATTTTCGGGGCAACGGGAATGGTGGGCAACAGCGTTCTGCGCGAGTGCCTGACGGATTCGCGAATCGACACGGTAGTGACCGTCGGCCGTAATCCGATCACGATCGGCGACGCAAAAATAGTCGACATCGTTCATCACGATCTGCTCGATCTCACGAGCATCGAGGGAGACCTCATCGGCGCCGATGCCTGCTTCTTCTGCCTCGGTGCCTCGTCTGCCGGAATGAACGAAACCGACTACACCCGGATCACCCGCGACTTCACGCTCGCTGCCGCGACGACACTCGCACGGCTGAATCCGCACATGGTGTTCGTCTACGTTTCCGGCGAGAGTGCCGACTCCACCGAGACCAGCACGACCATGTGGAAGCGAGTACGTGGCGCAACCGAGAACGCACTGCTGGCACTGCCTCTGACCGTTTACATCTTCCGGCCGGGGTTTATCCGCCCGCGCTCCGGATCACCGTCGAAGACGTGGTGGTACCAGGCGTTCTATCAACTGTCAGCGGGGTTGTACCCACTGCTGCGGATTGTGCTGCCAGGAAGCGTGACAACAAGTGAAAACATCGGCACGGCGATGATCACCCTCGCGTCGAACGCCCCTGATCTGCCCGATCGGGTCCTGCGCAGCAACAAGATCAACGAACTCGCGCAGCTCTGACTCGCCTACCTCGGTAGACGCGGCCTCGCGCAACCAACTCCACGGCAACAGCTACCGCGCAGGTTTGCGCCAACAACAGCCCTGCCAATACAAGGATCTGCACAGCCCCGGCCTGCACCGCGGATCCCGTCGCAAGCAGAACGCCGACAAACGCTCCGGGCAAAGTCACCAGGCCGACGGTTCGCGTCTGGTCGACTCCTGGCAGCAAAGCGTCGGCGGCGGCAGTTCTCGCCACCTCCCACCGGGCGTCGCGCTGCGAAAAACCAAGGCTGAGGGCAGCTTCGACCTCACCGTATCGGGAGTCGACGGCGTCGAGTCCACGTTTAGCGGCCATCGATGTCGCGGTCATAGCGCCGCCCATCACGATCCCGCCGATCGGCACGATCGCAACCCCCTCCAAGGGAACCACCCCTGATATGAGCATGAGTGGGAGCACAACGGCGATGCCCGCGAGCACAGCGGCACTCAGCCAAACGCCGGAGCGACCGGAGTTCGATCTACGCGCAGCCGTGAATGACGCGGCCGCAAACATCCCGATCAGCACGAGTACCGCCGACCAGAGGTGAGCGAGAGCAGCAGCCAGGATCAAGGAAATCGCTGCCAATTGGATGGCGCCACGCACCAGCGCACCGGGGACGACACGAACACTGCCGATGCGAGTGAAGCGATAAACGAGCGCCGCCAACACCGCCATCGCCAGACAGAGCAGCCCGAGACGGATACCGGAGTCGGCTATCGACATGCTCATGACTCACAGTGTTCCGCACGCTGCGTCTGGTTCGGTCAGAACACCCATCCGCGGAGGGCGACAAAGCGCAGGCCTCCGACGAGTGCGCTGACTCCGATCACGAGGCCGGCTTGTACAACGCCAGTTGCGCCGGGGAACAGGAAACCCAGTGCGCTGATGGCAGCCGAGCTGGCGAGCAGTCCGACAAGTGCCAGTCCGCCGCCTTCCCACTGCGCGGTGAACCAGTGGACGCGGTCAGCGGCGTGGAACGTGAGCCGCCGATGAAGTTCGTTGGCAAGAATAGTGCTGAGCACCGCGCCCACGGCGTTGGCGACAAGGACTCCGTCGCCATGCAGAGCAAGGAACGCGGCGAAGTAGAGGATGTTACTGATGCCGCCGACAAGAGCGAATCGGATGAGCTGGATGAACGCACCGTCACCGGAGAGAGCCCGCAGTGCGCGGCCCGAGAAGCCGATATTCCGCGTACCCATCATCGAGGTCGTTTTACTCCCGACCCAGATGTCAGACGTGCTCATAAATGGCTTCTCTCGTGAAGTTAATCGGAACCATTCGTTCCGCTTAGCAATATAACACTAGCGGAACCGTATGTTCCGCTTAGTGTCGTAGACTGTGAGGATGCCGACAAGTCACCCCGATGCACTAGTGGGATCGTCGGACATTTGCGGACAGCCACGTCTGCGTGCCGACGCCCAGGCGAACCTCGAACGCATCCTCTGTTCCGCGCGTGAAGTCTTCGGAGCCCAGGGCCTCGATGCCACGCTGGCGGATGTCGCACGTCACGCGGGCGTCGGAGTCGGCACCGTCTACCGACGATTCGCCAGCAAGGACGAATTGATCCAGGCCTTGTTCGACTCCCGCTGCGCGGAGATCGAATCCCTTGCGACAACGTCACTCGAGATTCCCGGCGCCTGGGACGGGCTTGTCCACTACCTCGAAGCGATCTCGCGTCGTATGGCAGACAGTCGCGGATTCGGCGACATTCTGATGGACGCCCGTTTCACGTCCGACGCGTTCACCCGTGCCCGTGCCAGCATCACTCGCAGTACCGCCGCCCTCGTCAACCGCGCGAAGGATGAGGGCACCTTGCGCGACGACTTCGAAATCAGCGACGTTCCACTTCTCATCCAGACCATCAAGCTGTCGCAGAATTTCACGGGCGACGATGCTCCGGAGGCATACCGCCGCGTTCTCGGCTTCATCATCGACGGCTTGCGGGCATCGCGGACCACACACCGTGAACTTCCCGTGCCGGCCCTCACGACCGAGCAACTCGACCACGTCATGCACCGTTACGGAAGTGGACCGGACGGCCCCTGCTGAGTCGAGAAGGTCGGGGCCGCCTGCTGACCAGTTCATTCAGACAGCGGCCCCGACCTTTATCTCAGTGCACCAGAACCGGTTCACCCTCAGGTGCCGTCGGGAGTAGTCCACTCCGAACAACCAATGCCGTCAGCACAGCGCCGACCGCAAAAATGGCTGCAGCCCAGTAGAACGTCGTGGTGTAACTTTCGACGGCGGCCTGCGCCTGCGTGATGGGGTTGACCTCACGACCGACGAGGTAATTCGTAGACGCGGATGCCGCGATGGTGCTCAGTAGCGCTGTCCCGATGGAACCGCCCACCTGTTGCATCGTGTTGACCGTTGCCGACGCAACTCCGGCATCTTCGTAGCGCACACCCGAGGTTGCGCCCTGCATCGACGGCGCGAAGATGCTGCCCATACCGAGGCCGGTGACGACCAGTCCGGGCAGAATGTGGACGGCGTACGTGCTGTCCACCGAAATCTGCGCCAGAATTGTCATTCCGATTGCGGCGATGACCATTCCGCCGGTGATCAGGATACGAGGACCGAATCTCGGCAGAAGTACTGCCGTGGACAGCGTTGCCGCCGTGACGATTCCGAACACCATGGGCATGAAGGCCAGACCGGTCACGATCGGCGTGTATCCGAGGATCAACTGCATGTAGTACGTCAAGAACAAGAAGACCGCGAACATGCCTGCGCCGGAAAGGAAGATAGCCAGGTACGAGCCGGCGCGGATTCGATCGGTGACCACTCGCAGCGGGAGCAGCGGATGGTCGGACTTGGTCTGCCAGTAGATGAATGCGGCCATGAATACGACGCCCGCGGTCAGCCACGCAATGGTGGTACCGGCACCCCAACCGTTCGATTCAGCCTTCGAGAATCCGAAGACGATGCTGAAGAGGCTGGTCGACACCAGAACGGTTCCGGGGATGTCGAGTTTCGGCCTGGCTCCGGTAGTGACGTGGGGCGCAAACAGCAGCACGGCTCCGACCAGCGCGATTGCCGCGAAGAACAGGTTCACGTACAGGCACCAGCGCCAGTCCACCCATTCGGTAAGCGCACCGCCGAGGAGCAATCCGATAGCGCCGCCGCCGCCGGCCACTGCGCCGAAGATGCCGAAGGCCTTTGCCCGTTCTGCCGGATCCGTGAAGGTCACCGACAGTAGTGACAGTGCCGCCGGAGCAAGTAGTGCACCGAAGACGCCCTGACCTGCACGCGCGGCGACCAGCATTTCGAAATTGACCGCCGCGCCGCCGATTGCCGAGGTAACCGCAAATCCGATCAGCCCGACGATAAAGGTGCGCCTGCGGCCGAACAGGTCGCTCAACCGGCCACCGAGCAGCAGCAAGCTGCCGAAGGCCAAGGCGTACGCGGTGATGATCCACTGACGATCGGAATCACCGAATTCCAATGAACGCTGCGCTGCCGGCAGCGCGATGTTGACGATGGTGGCGTCCAAGACCACCATGAGCTGCGCAATTCCCAGAACCGCGAGAATCAGCCACCGTTTTGCGTGGTTGTCCCCTGAAGGCGCCGGGGACTTGTCGATTTCAGTCCACTCAGCAGTTTCTGACATGTTCCCTCGCCCGAGCTATGCGGAGATAGCTTCTCCGGTTAGCAAAAACGGTACACCCAAATGGAGATCATGTCTCCACTTGGCGAGTAAACTGGACATCATGAGCACCGCAATGGAGCGCCCTCTTCGCGCCGACGCCGCCCGCAACAGGCGATTGATCATCGACGCCGCGCGTGAGTTGTACGCAGAAGAAGGCATCGACGTCACACTCGACGACGTCGCTCGCAGAGCAGGCGTCGGCGTCGGCACGGTGTACCGACGGTTCGCAAACAAAGAAGAATTGATCGACGGCGTCTTTCAACAGAACTTCGCCGACATGGCCGCTGCCACCGAGGCGTCACTCGCCAATCCGGACCCCTGGGACGCCTTGGTGACATTTGCCGAATTCGCTTGTGGCCGAATGTCTGTCAACCGTGGACTCAAGGACGTACTCAACGGAACAGACGAAGGATGCGAGCAGGTCGCGAGTCAGCGATCCATCATCGAACCTGCCGTCGAAGAGATCTTTCGGCGAGCCCGAGACGCCGGAATGCTGCGCCCCGATGCGGTGTCCACCGATCTCTTCGGACTTATCTTCATGGTGGGAGCGGTCACCGAGTTCGCCCAACCCGTCAACCCGACGGTGTGGCGCCGGTTCCTGTCGGTGATGCTCGACGGACTCCGCGCCGAGGGCAAACACCGAGACCCCTTACCTTTGCCGCCCCTGACGCCGGACGAGCTGCATCAGGCAAAGCTGATCATGAAGTCGCGCAAACGCTGAACAGCGCGCTCAGATCGCCTCGCGCGGAATGAAAATCCACATCACGAGGTAGATCAGAAACTGCGGTCCGGGCAGCAAGCACGACAGTACGAACAGCAACCGAACAGTCGACGCCTTCCACCCGAAGTAGCGTGCAATGCCGGCGCAGACACCGCCGAACATTGCACCCGATCGTGCACGAGTGAGCTTGCGGGTCTTCATCGATGACGTCATGGACTGACCTTTCGGTACGTGTCGCGGCGACTGCCGCGTTGACATCAACTATCCGCCGAACTGCCGCGCCGCACATCGGGCGCAGGACCCATCTTTCCGGCCACGGTTCATCCTCAGGTATCAGTGCTACCCCGAGTCGCAATCAGGGTTGACCCCGACAGAAACACACCTCAAAACTGAAACCTGTTCTAGCATTGCCGAATGGATGTGAGCTACGAGGGAACCAAGAGAGAAATCGCTACCGACAAAGGGGTATTGCGTTATCACGAGGCGGGCGACGGTCCACCGCTGATTCTGTTACACGGATCCGGAATCGGAGTCAGTGGATGGCGAAACTACCGCGGCAATCTTGCCACCTTCGCGCAGCACTTCCATTGTTACGTACTGGAATTCCCCGGCTTCGGCATCAGCGATCCCGTCGACGGGCATCCCGTCGTCACCGCAGGTTCCTCAGTCACTCGCTTCATGAATGCTTTGGACATCGAATCCGCTGCGATGATCGGCAACTCGATGGGCGGTGTCGTCGGGTCGAACGTGGCGATGCGGCACCCCGAGCGAGTGAAGAAACTGGTCACGATCGGCGGTGTTGGCCCCAACATTTTCAGCCAGAACCCGAGCGAGGGCACTCGACTGCTTCAGGAATTTGCCGACGGTCCCACTCGGGAGAAGTTGATTCGATGGCTTCGATGCATGGTGCATGACCCCGGCATCATTACCGAAGAACGCATCGAGGAACGCTGGGAGAGCGCCAAGGATCCGGAATCCCACAAGAGCCTCGCAGCGATGTACGGGTCCAAAGCCTTTGCCGCGCAGCAGAAAATGACGTCCGAGTCGAATCGGCCACCGTACTGGTCCATGATGCACGCCGTGCAATGCCCGACATTGCTGACCTGGGGCCTCGACGACCGTCAGTGCCCGCCCGACATGCCGATGATCCCGATGCGACTCATACCGAACGCCGAGTTGCACATCTTCCCGAACTGCGGGCACTGGGTCATGGTCGAAGCGAAAGAAGCATTCGAACGAGTCACGCTCGAGTTCCTCCTCCGGAAGTGACGCGGCAAGTTCTACGGTACGGAGTGGGTTTTGAGCCGAGTCGTCAGGACATGTGCCTGCTCGAGCAGGAGTCTTCCCAGTTCGGGGATCCGGTCCGGCCGGAATCGAGTCTCGACACCGGTCAAGCTCAGGGCCCACGCCGGCCGTCCCCGTCGGTCGAAGACGGCGGCGCCCATTCCCCAACTCCCCTCGACGAGGAGAGCCGGATTGACGGCGTAGCCGGCGGCGCGGGTCAGGCTGATTCGACGGCGAACGGCTTCCTCACTGTGGCCGTCTCCCCACTCCGCGGCGAGATCTCTACGCGCGAAATAACTGTCGACCTCACTGGCAGGCGAGTGACTCAGGATCACCAGACCAGCCGACGCGACGCCTAGTGGAAATCGTTTTCCTTCATAAAGCACATGGGATCTCAGGGGAAAGCTCCCCTCCTGCCTCACGACACACACTGTTTCGTCGCCGCGCCGTGCGGACAAGAAGGCACTCTCCCCCGTCAATCGGGCCAGATCCTCGAGAACATCGCGCGCCGAGTCGGTGATGTCATATCGACTGCCCGCAGCGGTACCGAGGAGGTACAACTCCGGCCCCAGAGACCAACGACCGCTCTTCGCGTCGCGGTCCACCAGACCCTCTTCCGCCAGCGACGTAAGCAGCCTGTGAGCCGTCGGACGAGCGAGATCGGCCGCCTTGCTCAGCTCAGTGGTCGTTGCGCCGTCTGGTTCCGACGCGGCGACCGCACGCAAAACCGCCGCCACCCGCGCCACCATGTGCGGCGCTTGCTCCCTCGATGCCATGTGTCCATCCTAGCGTTCACTGAATGAACGTATTAACGAGAATTGGTCGCCCAGCGACCATTTTCTATCATCTTTCCCATCGTCATTGATTGCTGGATCTGCGCATAGTTGAATTCATCCAGAGAAAAACAATGCGTTCGTCAGATGAACGCAAGATGGGGAGATGACGATGGCAACGAAGGTGTACCAGTCCGCGACCGATGCGGTCGCCGACATCACCGACGCCGCGACCCTGGCCGTCGGCGGATTCGGACTGTGCGGAATCCCTGACGCCTTGATCGAAGCGATCGCGGCAACCAGCGCACGGGAACTCGAAGTGTTCTCCAACAACTGCGGCGTTGACGATCACGGACTCGGAATCCTGCTGTCTGCCGGTCGGATTCGGCGCGTGACGGCGTCGTACGTCGGCGAGAACAAGGAATTCGCGCGTCAGTACCTGGCTGGCGAACTCGAAGTGGAACTGACACCGCAAGGAACACTGGCAGAACGCCTGCGCGCCGGCGGAACCGGAATCCCGGCGTTCTTCACTCCGGCAGGTGTCGGTAGCCCTATCTCCGACGGCGGCATGCCCTGGCGCTACAACAGCGACGGTTCCATCGCAATTGCGTCCCCGCCCAAGGAAACTCGCACCTTCGGAACCAAGCGATACGTGATGGAAGAAGCAATCACGGCCGATTACGCCCTGGTTCACGCCGTCATGGGTGACACCGAGGGCAACCTCGTCTTCGACAAGACGGCGATGAACTTCAACCCACTCGCTGCTATGGCGGGGCGAATCACCATCGCCCAGGTGGAACGGCTTGTCGAGCCTGGCGAGATCGACCCGGCTTCAGTTCATCTTCCTGGGGTTTTCGTCCAGCGTGTTGTCCACACCGGGCCCCAGAACAAACGAATCGAAAAGCGAACCGTCAGCGCGTCCGAAGGAGCAACACGATGACCGCATCAGCAACAGTGACCGGTTGGACCCGCAACGACATGGCGGCCCGTGCCGCGGCCGAGATGATCGACGGCGAATACGTGAACCTCGGAATCGGTCTCCCCACCTTGATCCCCGGGTACCTCGGCTCGGACGTTCGGGTAGTTCTTCACTCGGAGAACGGAATCCTGGGCACCGGCCCGTATCCCACCGAGGACAACGTCGACCCGGATCTCATCAACGCGGGCAAGGAAACCGTCACCGTCAATCCCGGTGCGGCATACTTCGATTCCGCTCTTTCCTTCGGCATGATCCGCGGCGGCCACATCGACACCGCAGTTCTCGGTGGCATGCAGGTCTCGAAGACCGGCGACCTCGCCAACTGGATGGTGCCCGGCAAAATGGTCAAGGGCATGGGCGGCGCGATGGATCTTGTCCATGGTGCCCGCCGTGTCATCGTCGTCATGGAACACACCGATCGCGACGGCAACCCCAAGATTGTCGACGCATGCACCCTGCCGCTGACCGGCCAAGGCGTCGTAGATCGCATCATCACGAACCTCGCGGTCATCGACGTCACCGACGGCGGCACACTTACCTTGCGTGAATTGGCCCCCGGCGTCACTGTCGATGACGTTGTCCGTGCCACCGGCACCGAATTGAAAGTAGACCTGACGTGACCAGTTCTGTGATTGTTGCCGGAGCCCGTACCCCGATGGGTCGACTCATGGGTTCGTTGAAGGACCTGTCCGGGTCCGATCTCGGTGGCATCGCCATCAAGGGCGCCCTCGAGAAGGCCGGTGTCGCCCCCGAGCAGGTCGAGTACGTCATCATGGGTCAGGTTCTCACCGCCGGCGCCGGCCAGATGCCGGCCCGCCAGGCCGCCGTCGCCGCGGGCATCCCGATGAGCGTTCCCGCACTGAGCATCAACAAGGTGTGCCTCTCCGGGGTCGACGCCATCGCCCTGGCCGATCAGCTGATCCGCGCCGGCGAATTCGACGTCGTCGTCGCCGGCGGGCAGGAATCGATGTCCCGCGCACCGCACATGCTCGAAAAAAGCCGCGAAGGGTTCAAGTACGGCGACGTCACGATGCGCGACCACATGGCGTACGACGGCCTGCACGACATCTTCACCGACCAGGCGATGGGCCTGCTCACCGAACAGGTCAACCAGCAGGACGACACCCACATCACCCGCGCGGAGCAGGACGCGTTTGCCGCGGCCTCACACCAGAACGCCGCCCGCGCCTGGAAAGACGGCCTCTTCGACAACGAGGTCGTCCCCGTCTCCATCCCGCAGCGCAAGGGCGATCCGATCGTCTTCACGCAGGACGAGGGCATCCGCGCCGACACCACCGTCGAATCCCTCGGCAAACTGCGTCCCGCGTTCAGCAAGGACGGCACCATCACCGCCGGCTCCGCCTCCCCGATCTCCGACGGCGCCGCCGCCGTGGTCGTGATGAGCAAGGCCAAAGCCGAAGAACTCGGGGTGGACTGGATCGCCGAGATCGGCGCCCACGGTGTAGTCGCGGGCCCCGATTCGACCCTGCAGTCCCAGCCGGCGCGGGCCATCGCGAAGGCCTGCGCGAAGGAAGGCATCAACCCCGCCGATCTCGATCTCGTCGAGATCAACGAGGCGTTCGCGGCCGTCGGTATCGCCTCCACGCGTGAGCTCGGCCTCGACCCGGCGAAGGTGAACGTCAACGGCGGCGCCATCGCCGTCGGGCACCCCCTCGGGATGTCCGGTGCCCGGATCGCGCTGCACCTCGCACTCGAGTTGGCGCGCCGCGGCGGCGGCATCGGCGCGGCCGCACTGTGCGGCGGCGGCGGGCAGGGCGACGCACTGATCGTCCGCGTACCCAAGGCCTAGAGGCCAGACGACGGTTCAGCGCGGATACAGTCGCCGCAGATGCCTGGGAACGACAAACGGATTCCAGGTATCTGCGGCCTGCGCGAGCCGGTCGGCCACGGCCCACAACGCCGAAGGATTGTGCGTCAACCCCATGTGACTGCCATGTACCGCAACACTTTCCGAACGATCCGACGGGAAGTCGCGGCACACCTGCCACGGAACCACACCGTCCCGCTTGGAGTAGAGCGCCGTTGCCGGAACGGGTAACGGGTGACCGAGTTCCCACTCGATACCGTTGACGGGTGGAAGGTCGCATGGTTGCCGGACATACGTGAGTACAGCGCACCGACACGCGTCTGCTGCAGGTTGCTCAACCCGAA
The DNA here is from genome assembly GCF_003023755.1 of Rhodococcus sp. AD45-ID. NCBI lineage: Bacteria > Bacillati > Actinomycetota > Actinomycetes > Mycobacteriales > Nocardiaceae > Rhodococcus > Rhodococcus sp. AD45-ID. The sequence goes on from NZ_PYHL01000001.1 coordinate 2,042,400, forward strand.
TGGACTTCCCAGGGTGATCACCTGTCGCACGGAGTGCGGGAGATCCCTCGCAAGTTGGCGGGCATAGATACCGCCCAAGCTCCACCCGATCACCGACACCGGTTTGTCGTAGCGATCCGCCAGACCTGCGAGGACCCCAGGCAGACCGTCGACAACCTGAGGCGTCGGCCCGGTATTGATGCCGAGGTTCCAGCCGTGGACTCGATATCCGAGAAACCGCAAGTACGCGCGCATTGCCATCGTCGACGTGTCGGACGCCAACAATCCCGGCAGGACCAGAATCGGGTGTCCGTCACCTCGCGGCGAACGGAGCAACCACGGTGCCGCGAGCACCAGCGAGGCAATGTCGGCGAGCCCTCGTGGCGGTTCCGTCAGGCACATCGCCAACGACGGCGGTCCTGGAAGAAGCTCGGGGAAAGTTTCGGGAAGCTCGGAGCACCCGAGGTCCACTACAGACGTATCCGCCGCGACAGACACCTGGACTCCTTGTCGGCCGGTGTCCGGGCGGTTCGCCCCACCTGGCCGGAGGGGACGGTTCCGTGGGCTGTGTTGTCAACCCACGGAGCCTTGTCCGTGATCGCCACCGGTAGCGAACCTGGACCGATACTGCGCACCAGTTTCCGACGCGGAAACTCGGTGTGATCCAGAACACTATTGGCGCATACGTTGCAACTACGTTGCGGACTTGTCGCGAACCTGCGGAAGGATCAATTGATGTCGTTCACAGACCAGGAAATCGAGTACATGGCGTCGCAACCTCTTGCGAGAGTTGCCACTGTGGGCCCAGACGGTCAACCGGACGTCGTGCCGTTGGCCTTCGAATACGACGGCACTCACCTATGGATAGGTGGGGTCGGCGAGGCCGTCGTCAATACCCGCAAATTCCGCAACATCCGCTCAGGGCACTACGAGATAGCACTGGTCATCGACGACATGCCGTCGTTCGAGCCATTCGTCGCGCGCGGAATCAGGATCTACGGCATTGCCGAACCGCCGATCCACAGGGTGGGAATGGTTGGTCCCGGAATCTATTCACGCATCACGCCGACAGTCTCGTGGAGTTGGAACTTGGCGGGAGAACCGGCGGGTGACACCTGGTACGAATCACACCGAACCGTACACACGCGGTAGTTCAGCTCGTACAACCCTCGGCCGGCAGATTCTCGGCAGCCCAGGTCGTCAGTTCACTCAACGCAGGGAGCAAGGCCTGGCCAGACACCGTGAGTTGGTACTCCACGGCAATGGGCGGTCCGGCGTCGACGGTCCGTGTCACCAGCCCTGCGCTCGCCAGTTCGGTCAACCGGTCAGACAGTACGGAATCACTGATTCCCCCGACCGCACGCTTCAGTTCCGCGAATCCCGCAGGCCCACCGAGCAGCGTTGCGAGGATGACACCGTTCCAGCGTTTGCCGAGAAAGCGGAAAGCCCGTGCCAAAGCCGCATCACAGACGCGGGGTTGATGATCAGTTCCACTCTTGCTCTCCACTTCACCATCCTAGCGTCAGTGCTAACGTACTCATAGTCACTTTGTTTTTACTAGCAACTCGTCTTGCCGGAGATGTCTGGCAAGCCATCACGGAACGGAACCACCGATGTCAATCGACGCAGCCACCCCATTTACCGCAAAGCAGCTCGACACCGCCAGCCGCGAACTTCTCTTCACCGAAGCTCGCACGGCCAACTCATTCTCCAACGAACCTGTGACCGACGACGAACTCACCGCGATCTGGGAACTCGCGAAGTGGGCGCCGACCGCAGCCAACACCAACCCGCTTCGCGTGCTGTTCGTACGGACAGAGGAGGGCAAAGCGCGCCTTGTAGAGCACATGGCCGACGGCAACAAGGCGAAGACCGCGTCGGCTCCGGCTGTCGCCGTTCTGGCCGTCGACACCAAGTTCTACGAGCACATTCCTGCCCTGTTCCCGATCCGCCCGGAAATGAAGGACCACTTCGCGTCCGACGAGGCTGCTGCCACGTCGACCAGTCGGTTCAACGCCGCCCTGCAGGCCGGCTACGTGATTCTCGCGATCCGCGCACAGGGCCTGGTCGCCGGCCCGATGGCCGGATTCGACGCTGCGGGCATCGACGGCGAGTTCTTCGCCGACGGCCGCTTCAAGACCACCCTCGTGGTCAACATCGGCCATCCCGGCGAGAACCCGTGGTTCGACCGCCTGCCGCGCCTGTCCAACGAAGACGCACTCAGCTGGGCCTGAGTCTGGCGCTCGCCTGCACTCGAAACGCTCCGATCAGACCCAGGACGAGGAACGCCGCCGACACGTAAAGCGAGTAGCGCGTCGCTTCCGCAAATCCGTCGGAGAGCAGACGCACGACATCTGGGCCGGCTTCGCCCAGTTGTCCGTGCGTCCCCTGCTCCCGCAGGACTCCGATAGAACTGCCTGCGGATTCTCGTGTCGCGTCTGACAGTTGGATTGCTTCGGACGACGGCACTCCCCCTGATTCGAGTGTGCCTGGCATGTTTCTCGACAACCCGAACGCCAATACTGCGCCGACGACGGCACTTCCGATGGCCGAGCCCAGCTGGCGAACCGTGCTCTGCGTCGCTGATCCCTGACCGGATTCTTCGGTGGGTATGTCTGCCAGGGTAATTCCGGTGAGCTGCGCGGAGGCCAATCCGAGGCCGGTTCCGTAGACCACCAGAAGCAGCGCCAGAAGCCACGGCGCGACAGTCGAACTGACAAAAACAGCAACTACGACAACACCGACAACTTCCAGGAGCAATCCCAGAATCACTGTTCGGGGTGCGCCGATCAGCGCAGTGAGATGCCTTGCGAGCGAACCGGATATGAAAGCGCCACCGGCCATCGCGGCAAGCACGAAGCCTGCGCCCATCGTACTCAGGCCCAATGCGTTGACGAGATAGAGCGGCAGTACGAACAACAAGCCGAATTCGGCGATCGCGACCGTCATGGCAGTCACGTTGCCCCAGCTGAAGGTGGGCGTGAAGAACAAATTCATGTCCAGAATCGCAGATCGGTGAATTCGTCCACGATGCCTCTCCCACAACACAAATCCCAGCAGCAGGAGGATACCGATCGTGCCGATCGTCGGAACCACGGATAGTGGTGCGTCGGCGGACCACGTGATACCGAAGAGATGCAGATCCGCCTTCTGAGTCCACCAACCGAGTGTGCCGCCCTCGATAAGTGCAAAGATCAACGCACCGAAACCGAAGGCGCTCAGGAACAGTCCCAGAACATCGAGCCCCGGTTCGACGACCCCGGCTCGGGTTTCGGGAACCACCATGTATGTCGCGATCATCAGGGCGATGCCGATCGGCACGTTGATGACAAAAATCCACGGCCAGGTGAAGTACGTGGTGATCCAGCCACCGAGTAGCGGACCTATCGCAGCAACGCCGGCGATGACGGCACCCCACACGCCGAACGCCACCGCCCTGTCCTTGCCTCTGAAGATCGAGTTCATCGAGGACAGCGTGGCGGGCAGTACGCACGCACCACCGACGCCTTGAATCGCTCTGGCCACAATCAGGCTGGTTGCGCCGTCCGCGGTAGCGGCCAACAAGCTACCGACCACGAATATCGCGATACCGACGACGTACAGACGTCGGCGGCCCAATCTGTCGCCTAACCGACCTGCAGTGAGCAGAAGCGCAGCAAAGATCACCGAATAGAGACTGTTGACCCATTGCGCGTCGTCGAAATTCAACTTCAGATCGTCGATCAGAACCGGGAGCGCTACTCCGACGATGGTGCCGTCGATGACGATCATCGCCAGACCGCCGACCAGTACGATCAGGGCGGCCCACTTGTTCTTGACTGCAGACTTGTCGGGCTCGGGTGTGGTCTCCGTATTCGGCTTGTCCATGTCACACTCCCATAAGGGCGGATTGGTGGATTTACCCTAGGCCGCATTCTTTGAACTCGCAGCAAAATCTCCGACGCCCTTGCCTCAGTTACCTTGCCGCACATTTGGGATGTAAACCCACATGGAAGGACCTCGGACACCCGTCCAGTTATTAGGGTAGGCAAACCATACTCGAGTGTGTAATGCTCCTCCGGTGAAAAACATATCCAGCACGGCGGCACCATGGGGCATCGCAGCATTCCGCATCGTTGTCGGTTTCCTGTTTCTCTGCCATGGCCTGTCGACACTGACCGGATGGCCGGTAGCTCCATGGGGCGGAAACACATCGTCGTGGACGGACTGGCCCGGCGGCTGGGCAGCAACGATCGAGCTGGTGGCCGGCACGTTGATAATCATCGGACTCGGCACTCGTGCAGCAGCTTTCATTGCCTCAGGTTCCATGGCCGTTGCCTACTTCTGGAAGCATCAGCCCGACGGCTTGCTACCCATCCAGAACGAGGGAGACTCGGTTGTCCTGTTCTGCTGGTCCTTGCTCCTGCTGGTCTTCATCGGGCCGGGCGCTGCTGCTTTGGACAACCTCAGACGAGCCAAGGCCACCTCCAGCGAAGTAGCGGATGAGCCAGTTGCAGTAGGAACTTCCAGCCCGTAGTCCGTCATTTATCCAGAGCGACAAATCTGACCCGAACCTACGATTGCCGAACAGCCGGCGTCACACCGCATATACCTGCGGGTGACGCCGGCTTTTCGTCTGTTGAGCAACATCCGACACGCAGCTATCCGAAATAGTTGCAGTACTGAACTTTTTGGACGAGGGTCGACGTAAACACTTCACGACTCGAACGACGCCTGTGTATCCGAACTGCGGGACGGGTACACGTTCGAGTCAGCAACAGTCCGAAAGAGGGTCGGTTCGGAAAATGGGCGCACTGTGGGAATTTGTCGTCGAACGACGACAACAACTATTGACCGATTCGTATCTCCATGTTTCGGCCGTCATTCAGTCGGTGATTATTGCAACCATTGCCGCGGTTGCCATCGGAATTCTCGTGTATCGCAGTCCTATTGGTTCATCAGTGGCAACAGCGCTGGCCAGCACGATCTTGACTGTTCCATCGTTCGCTCTTCTCGGACTTCTCATTCCGATTCTCGGTCTGGGTGTCGCGCCGACCATCACCGCACTGATTCTCTATGCACTACTTCCGATCATCAGAAACACCATCATCGGTCTCGACTCGGTGAATCCGGCCATCACCGATGCTGCACGCGGTGTCGGTATGAATCGACTGCGTGTACTCGGCCGCATCGAACTGCCTCTCGCGTGGCCGTCGATCCTGACCGGTATGCGGGTCAGCACTCAGATGCTCATGGGCATTCTGGCTATCGCGGCGTACGCAAAAGGCCCAGGTCTGGGCAACTTGATCTTCTCCGGACTATCTCGCGTCGGCAGCCCAACTGCTGTTCCTCAAGCGCTGACCGGCACGGTACTCATCGTCATTCTGGCTCTGATACTCGACGCCATCTACGTCGTCATCGGTCGGCTCACTACCTCGAAGGGTCTCCAGTGACTGAAACCATCCCCCATGACGTCACCAGCGATCCCACGGTTTCCGGAGTCGAGATCGTTCTGGAATCCGTGACCAAGCGATACCCAGGGCAGAAAGACGCGGCAGTCGACAACGTGTCCCTCACTGTTCCTGCAGGTGAGATCGTTGTCTTCGTCGGCCCGTCCGGCTGCGGCAAGACCACGACGATGCGCATGATCAACCGTCTCATCGAACCCACGTCCGGAAAGATCACCATCGACGGCAAGGATGCCTTGTCGATCGACCCGGACAAGCTGCGACGCGGCATCGGCTACTCGATCCAACAGGCCGGCCTGTTTCCACACTTCACGATTGCCAAGAACGTGGCGACGGTGCCGGGATTGATCGGTTGGGACAAGAAGCGGATTGCTGCCCGCACCGACGAGATGCTGGATCTCGTGGGGCTGGATCCGGATACGTATCGAGACCGCTATCCCCGGCAACTGTCCGGTGGTCAGCAGCAGCGTGTCGGGGTCGCGAGGGCACTTGCCGCTGATCCCCCAGTCCTGTTGATGGACGAGCCCTTCGGTGCTGTCGACCCCATCACGCGCGGACTACTGCAGGACGAGTTGATGCGTCTGCAAACGGAACTCGGGAAGACGATCGTATTCGTCACCCACGATTTCAACGAAGCAGTCAAACTGGGCGATCGAATTGCCGTGCTGGGCAATCAATCCACGATCATGCAGTACGACACTCCCGAAGCTATCCTCGCCAATCCGGCCAATGACATGGTCGCGGGCTTCGTCGGCGCCGACGCCTCCCTCAAGCAGCTGACATTGACGCGGGTGCGGCAGATCAAACTCAAGCAATGCCTCACCGCGCGGGAGACCGACTCGGTGGATGAGCTGAGAAGTTCACTCGCAGCACGTAAGTGGAAGTGGGCCCTCATTCTCGATCAGCGCGGACGCCCACTCCGCTGGGTCTCACCGTCACATCTGGCACACGCGTCGTCGCTGCGTGGCGTTGGGAACGAAATCGGGGAAGCCGTGTCCGTTCAGTCGACACTGCAAGATGCACTCGAAGCGCTGCTTGCCGAAAGCAATGCGTCGACGGTAGTCACCGGCCGGCGCGGCGAATACGTCGGTCTCATCACCATCGACACACTGGTCAGCCATCTTTCGGAGATGCGTGAGGAACACGCACACGATCATGACGAGGATGTTCCGGAGTGAGCGCGTCGACGGAGGACCTGGCAGCGCCGCCCGCTGCTGGAGCCGCAGATATTGATGGCGGCGCGGATCTCGGTGCCGCCGAAAATGCCGCCACACGTAGAGCAGAAAGGATCCGGCTACTGGTTCAGCCGGTTGTCGTCCTGATACTTGTAGTCGGAGTACTGGTCTGGGCCTTCAGCCGCGATCTCAACGCAACGCAGAAAGCCAGTATCAACGTCGACAACATTACGACGCTCACCTGGCAGCACATCTTGCTCACAGCCGCGGTGGTCATCATCGTCGTCGCGGTGGCCGTGCCGCTCGGCACTCTGCTGACCAGACCGAGATTCACCCGTCTGGCGCCGTTCTTCGTGGGAATAGCCAACATCGGCGCGGCTGCACCGGCCATCGGCCTTCTGGTCCTGTTCTATCTCGCCACTCGCACCACCGGATTCTGGATCGGTGTATTCCCCATCGCGTTCTATTCACTGCTTCCGGTGCTGCGCAACACGATTCTCGGCTATCAGCAGGTGGACGAGACACTGATCGACGCCGGGCGCGGCCAAGGCATGTCAACGTTCACCATTTTGCGACAGCTCGAATTCCCGATGGCAGTGCCCTATATCCTTGCCGGTCTTCGTACTTCATTGGTTCTTGCCGTAGGAACAGCAACACTGTGTTTCCTGGTCAGTGCCGGCGGACTGGGGATCATGATCGACACCGGGTACAAACTGCGCGACAACGTGACGCTGGTAGTAGGCGCGGTGCTTGCGGTATCGCTCGCTTTGCTCATCGACTGGTTGGGCGCACTCGCCGAACAGTTCCTCGGGCCAAAGGGATTGCGATGAATCGACGACGCATGCGCGGTTGGAAAATTACCGCAGCCGCACTCGGGTTTGCCCTTGTGGCGTCGTGTGGTTTGGAATCCGGCGGCGCACTACCCCTCGCGGTCGGTCCGGGAAGTATCCAGCCAGTTCCGGAACTCGAAGGCGTGAAGATCACCGTCGGTTCCAAAGACTTCACCGAGCAGATCATCCTGGGATACATCATCGAATTCGCGATGTCTGCGGCCGGCGCCGAAGTTCGCGACCTCACCAACATCCAGGGCTCCAACAGCACCCGCGACGCGCAACTCAACGGGCAGATCGATCTTGCCTACGAGTACACGGGCACCGGATGGATCAACTACCTCGGAAACGAGACACCGCTTCCCAATTCGCAGGCTCAGTTCGAGGCAGTCCGCGATGCGGACCTGGCTGCAAACGACATGGTGTGGACCGATCCGGCGCCGATGAACAATACGTATGCCTTGGCGATGAGCAAGGAGACGGCCGAGAAGACCGGAGTCAAGACTGTCTCCGACTACGCTAAGTTGGTCGAATCCGATCCCGGTGCTGCAGTGACATGCGTCGAGACCGAGTTCAACGTCCGTCAAGACGGATACCCCGGTCTCGCAGAAAAATACGGATTCGACGCTTCGCGTGCCCAGCGCCAGATATTGCAGACCGGCATCATCTACCAGGCGACAGCCGACGGTGATCAGTGCAAGTTCGGCGAGGTGTTCACCACCGACGGACGCATCATCGCCCTCGACCTCGAGCTACTCGAGGACGATCTGTCCTTCTTCCCCAAATACAATCCAGCCCTTGTCATGCGTGCGAGCTTTGCCGAGGATCATCCGCAGGTAGCTGAGGTCATGGCGCCGATTTCGGCTCGTCTCACCGACGAGGTGATGACCGAACTGAATCGCCAAGTGGATGTCGAAGGCAAGGAACCCGCAGAGGTTGCCCGAGATTGGATGGTGTCGGAAGGGTTTGTGACAGCGGACTAGTCACTCATTTTTCGCCCCACGCAGAAGACTCTTCGGAACGGGAACAGTGTGCCTGCGGCCGTGGAGGGATAGGCCTCGCGGAGCCTTGCGGAGTACTCCTGCTCGAATTCGAGCGAGTCGGCTTCACTGAGCACATCAAGCACTGGACGCAGGCCTGTCCCCCGAACCCAGCCCAGCACAGGGTCTTCGCCAGTCAGCACATGGATGTACGTGGTTTCCCAGGCATCGACGTCGAACCCGTGAGCCTGCAGCCTGGCTGCGTAGTGCGCCGGGTCGTCAACACCCTCGGGTCCACGCAAAACTCCACCCACGCGATCTCGCCATCTCGACGACTCGGCAAGTTCACGCATCAAAGCGTGCGACGGGGCGTCGAAGTTACCGGGAACCTGCCACGCAATCCACGCTCCGGGCGCCATGGTCTCGGCCCATCCGTCGATCAGCTCACGATGGTTCGGAACCCATTGCAATGCAGCATTGCTCACAATGACGTCGTAGCCGGTGGCGTCGAACTCGTTGATGTCCTGCAGCGTGATGGTGACGTTGCCTGGCAGATCGGTGGGCGCCTGTGCCACCATCTCGGGCGACGAATCAGTCCCCGCCACACGAGCATCCGGCCAACGCTCACCGAGTATCCCGGTCAGTGACCCGGATCCGCATCCGAGGTCCGCGACTCGCGCCGGCGCCTGCGCCGCAATCCGCGAAGTCAAGTCGATATAGGGGCGTGAGCGTTCGTCGGCGTATCGACCGTAGATTTCGGGGTTCCACGTAACACTGCGCATGTGCTCATTGTGCCTGTCGTGGCAAATTCGTGGAGGCTGTGACACCTCAGAATGGGGGTGGGTCGTTGCCGTAGTCGATGGTTTCTCGGGGCATGGGCTTGCGGGGTGTGGAAATCGGGAAGGTTTGGCGGCGTTTCCGTTCGGCATGTTGTGCCGCCCGGTGTTGAATCTTGACGCGACGGTGTTTTCGTTCGCTTCGGATGTGGGCAGCTTTGTTTTCGAGTCGTGTCCGTCGCCGGGTTCCGCCTTCCGGTGGCGGCGGTTCCTGTTGACCGGCGAGTAGTCCGGCATCTCTGGTGCGGTAGCAATGACCGGTCTGCGAGGTCAGGGTGATGCTCCGATCCGGGTTCGGATTGAGCTGCCACTTCCCGGAGTGCTTGAGGCGGTGATGGTTGCGGCAGAACGCGCTCAGATTCGACGCAACCGTCTTGCCACCCTGGGCGGGGTCGGTGTGGTTGAACGGGTCGTTGTGGTCGAGGTCGCAGTTCCAGGCGGGGACATCGCAGTGCGGCCATTGGCAGCTGCCCGAGATGATCCGCAGCCACGTGTCGAGTGCCGCGCCGGGGCGGTACACCAACGCCGATGCCGGCTCAGGTGTCGGTTCAGGTTCAGCATCTGCCGGGACTCGCACTTCCCGAACGTCTGCGTCTTTCGCGATGTTGCGGGCATGCTCTGCGCTGATGACACCAAAGCCGTCGAGATGTGCAGGTTCGTTCGATCCTGGGCTCAGGGTGGAATCGTGTACTACGACATGTACCAACGGCCGGCGCATGATCACCAAACCACTGCGGTCCTGCGGGCAATCACCGCGGTCGCAGTCGCACACCAACACCGTCGAACCGCTCACCAGGGCGCCCAAGGCATCGGCTCGGCGCTGCTCATACGTACGGGAATCGTGGCGGCACACCGACATCGCTAATTCCCGCAACCTGCCGTCGAAGGCGCGGGCTTGTTCGGCCGGGATACTCCCCAGGATGCGGGCCATCCCGTCTTCGGCGGCGCTGACTCCGACAAACCTGTCGGCGAGGGCTCGGCGGCGGCGTTCCCGCATGCCTTCCGGATCGACGCGGGCCACGATCCGGTCGATCGCTGCCGTCAACCGCCGACCCGTCAAACCGATACCGCCGTCCACCGGTGGAGCCAACACCTGCTCGAGCAACAAGCGTTCGACCTCGTCGATCAACTCGTCACCGACATTCGCGGTTGCGGACTCGATCAACCCCACCCGGTAGAAATCGAGTTCACCGCGGGCCATAGCCGCACGAGTGCGATGCAACCGCGTCTTCAACGCAAAACCCAAACCGATGAGCTTCCCGGCAGCAGCGCGCCCCATCGTCAGGACCGCGCCGACCTCGGATTCGGCGAGCTCGTGCGCCGACGACGTCCACGTACCGCCCTCGACATGCTCAGCGCTGCGGCGGGTGAAGAACTCCGCCACCACCGCCAGTTTCCGCTCGACCAACATCGCTTCACATGAATGCAACTGGGCCATCAAATCAACGAGGGCGCAATCGGTTTCGGTACCACTCAGCTGTGCTGAGATACCGAAACTTCCCACCCCCGAATCGAACATTCCCCAACCGTAATCGAAATCCTGTTCGAATAGAACAGCTATTCGAAACCAGTCGGAATAGTCCGAAAAATCACCCGGTAGAGGCCTGATGCGATGATTTCGGAGTCGTTGATTCACTGCCGCCGGAGGACAGTCATGTTTTTGACCCAGTTCATTCATCGGTCCCTGCGCGAATCGCCGGGACGCCCCATGACGGTGTTCGGCGATCGAACCTTCAGCACCACCGAATCTGCTGATCGCGTGGCGCGACTCGCGAACGGACTGGGCACCGGTACGGGCGATTGCGTCTCACTCCTGTCGCTCAATTCGGATCGATGTCACGAGACGATCTTGGCTGGTTGGTGGTCAGGCGCAACGGTCAGCCCGCTCAACTCACGGTGGACCGCGCCGGAAATCGCCTTTGCCCTCGAGGATTCCGGATCCACGATTTTGATCGTGGACGAGAATTCCGCCCCACTGGTTCCCGAACTCCGCGAACTCTGCCCCACCCTGGACCGCGTCGTGTACGCCGGCTCGGGGGCTGTCCCCACGGGCATGATCGACTACGACCGTCTCATCGCCGAATCGGAACCTGTCCCCGACCTACGGATCGGCGACGACGCCGTTGCGCTTCTGCTCTACACAGGTGGAACGACTGGCCGTTCCAAAGGGGTGATGGTCAGCCACAAAGGCCTGATGACGTCGACGTTCGGAACGCTGGCTGCCGGCAAACCCGCCATCGCCGACGGCGTGAATCTGCTTGCGAATCCACTGTTCCACATCGCCGGCATCGCGAGCTGGATGGCGCAGAACCTCATGGGCGGCACGCAGGTATTCCTGCCGGTGTTCTCGGCCAGGGCCATGCTCGAGGCGATCGACCGACATCGTCCCACCACGGTGGGCGTCGTACCGACAATGCTTCACATGTTGGTTGCCGCAGACGATCTCGATTCCTACGACCGTTCGAGTGTGCAAGTCGTCAGGTACGGCGCCTCCCCCATTTCGCCGGCTCTGCTCGAACGCGCCATGGAGGTGTTTCCGCATAGCGGTTTCACTCAGGGTTACGGGATGACCGAAACAGCGCACATCACCGTCCTGAGCGCTGCAGATCACCTGAAAGGCGGCGAATTGCTTCGCTCTGCCGGTCGCGCACTTCCGCATTGCGAAGTGCAGATCGTCGATCCCGCCGGAAACGAGGCACCAACCGGAACCGTCGGCGAAATAGTTACTCGCGGTGACCATCTGATGCTCGGATACCGGAATCTTCCTGCCGAGACGGCCGAGGCTCTCGCCGGCGGCTGGATGCACACCGGCGACGCGGGATACCTCGACGAACGCGGTTATCTGTTCATCGTCGACCGGATCAAGGACATGATCATCACCGGAGGTGAGAACGTCTATTCCACGGAGGTGGAGAACGCGCTGGCCAGGCATTCTGCTGTCGCTGCGTGTTCTGTTGTGGGAGTGCGCGATCCGAAGTGGGGCGAGCGAGTACATGCCGTGGTGGTTCTGCATCCCGGCGTTCACGTCGAGTTCGAGGAACTTCGCGATCACGTGAAATCGCTTGTCTCCGCGTACAAGGCACCCCGCTCGATGCAGTTCGTCGACGCTCTGCCCCTCTCTGCTGCCGGTAAGGTCCTCAAGCGCGATCTACGCATCGCTGCGGAGGCAGAAGGGGCAATCACCTCCCGATAAAAGATTCGACCATGCGTCGTTCTGATTCTTCATCAGGCAACGGCCAGGCAAGTAGCGTGAGAACTATCCTGACCACCCACTGTGAGGTTTCGTCGCCGGCGCCCAGCCCCGCAAGATGCTTCGCCGACTCACCCAGCAGCGGCGACGACATGAGGTACTCGTCCATTCCCTTGCCCCGGGCAGACGCGAATCCTGCACTGACTGCAGCGTTCGCCCGGATCGCACGCACCGAAGCAAGTACGGCTTCGACTACCCGCCGCTCCCCTTCCAATGGTTCGACGGCAGCTGACACCTCGAGTGCTACCGCTTCAACCGCACGGGAGATCACTCCGTCTTGGATCGCCTTCTTCCCGCCGACGTAGCGGTACAGCGTTGCCCGCGAGCACCCCGCGCGCTCGGCCACCTCCTCGACGCTGATTCGTTGGAATCCGCGCTCGAGAATGAGTTCGGCGGCGGCCGCATAGATGCGTTCCACCGCCAACTCATGACGATTACCGCCGGCCAGCCAGTCTGCGCCTTTCGGTTCAATATGTCTCACCATGAGACAAAGATAGCCAAAGATTCTCATCTTCGGACCCATTCCACTGCTGTGACCAGCATCGAATGCGAGAACGACGAATCGGGTGAGAATTTATGAAACTCCCTGGTCAACTCGCATTTTTCGGTGTTGACAATGCCTGTGCGAGCGGAGAATTCTTAGGCCGATGACCGCCTCGACCGACATCAACCCATTTGCCATCACAAACATCGAAAATCCGTACCCGCTGTATGCGTCACTACGACAAAAGTGCCCGGCGTACCGGGTTTCCGGTACCAACTTCTACCTCGTCTCGAGTTGGAAACTTGTCACCGAGGCACTCACCCGGACCGAAGACTTCTCGTCCCATCTCACCGGTGTTCTGGTCCACCCGGCAGAAGGTCCACCGGTCACGTTCGACATGGATGGCAATGGGCAAGCGATTCACGTCCTTGCCACCACTGACGATCCCAGCCATCAAAGACATCGCAAACTGGTTCTACCCACACTGGTCGCCAAACGAATCCGCACCATGGAACCTGCCATCGCCGACTACGCAGAACGGTTGTGGAACAACCACTTCGATGGACGGCACATCGAGTGGGTTTCTGCGCTCGCCGATCGACTACCACTGCAGATGGTCGCCCATCTGATCGGACTACCCGAAGCGGATGTGCCGCAACTACTGACGTGGTCTTACGACAGCACTGAGTTGCTCAGCGGGTTGGTGAGCGCTGAACGCCTGCCCGAAGTCGTGAACGCAGCCACCCAACTCGCCGGGTACCTGTACAACAAACTGGAAGCCGCCCAGGCCGCACCAGGCGAGAACCTACTCGGCGATCTGGTGCGCGCCAACACCAACGGCGATATCGATACAACCGTCGCAGTATTGATTCTCGTCCAACTTGTCGGCGCTGGAGGCGAGTCCACCGCAGGTTTGATCGCTAATTCCGCTCGGATACTGGCCGACAATCCCTTACTACAGCAAGAACTTCGAGAGAATCACGAATTGATTCCACCGTTCCTCGAAGAATCGCTACGACTCGAGTCCCCGTTCCGCGGACACCATCGCCATGTCACCCGCGATACGACGCTAGGCGGCGTCCCACTTTCGGCGGGAAGCCATCTCATCCTCTTGTGGGGCTCCGCCAATCGCGATCCAGCCACCTTCCCGGATCCGGACAGCCCGAACATCGGACGGCCAAATCTTCGCTCGCATTTGGCTTTCGGCAAGGGAGCCCACTTCTGCGTCGGCGCCGCTCTTGCTCGACTGGAAGCAAAGATCGCACTCACAATGCTGCTCGAGAAGAGCCAACACGTGAGCCTGACAGACGGTGCGCCTCCCGAATGGGTGCCGAGCCTGTTCGTGAGGCGCCATCAGAGTCTGCTCCTGACCGTCACACCGTGAAGATCGTTTCTCCGCCCACAACAGTCCGCAGTACCCGAAGTGCCGCCAGATCGACAGTGTCATCTACAAGCGGATCTCCGTCAAGGACAACAAAATCCGCCAGCAGACCTACTGCGATTCTGCCCTTGTCCACCTCTTCGCCGGTGATGCGTGCGGCGGCATGTGTGTAGCCGGACAACGCATCGTGCGTACTCACACGTTGCTGCGCACCGAGAACATGACCTTCGCGTGTCAGCCGATGGACAGCGGTATTCATGGTGAAGAGCGGATTCACCGGAGTGACCGGGCAATCACAATGCAAACCGTAGGGAAGTCCGGCAGCCACGACCGACGCTACCGGGCTGATTCGTTCACCTCGGCCGGGACCGAGAAAACGATCGCGGTGACGATCACCCCAGTAGTAGACGTGATTGACGAAAATCGATGCAACAACACCTACTTCGACCATTCGCCGAATTTGATCCTCGCGAAGCGTCTGCACGTGCTCGAGCCGGTGCACAATGTCGATGTCAGGGTACGCGGCCTTGGCGAGGGCAATGGCATCGAGCGCGTGGTCGATTGCCTGATCACCGTTGGTGTGAATCGCTACCTGCCGTCCCGCGCCGTGATGCTCGCTCACCAGAGCATCGAGCGCACCCGACGGGATTGCCATTCCACCACAATGACATCCACCCAAATCGTGATACGGCTCGCTCAGCGCCGCAGTGTGCAGCTGAATGGAACCGTCCGAAATCAGTTTCACGCCGCCAACCGCTACATGGCTGGTCGAATCAGCTAGTTCGCCCAACTGATCGTGCACACCATGACCCAGGTACAGCCGCGCACGTAGGCGCAGTTCGCCCTCGTCGTCAAGCTCGCGGTAGGCGTCGTACATCTCCGAGGTGACGTACATGTCGTGGAAGCTGGTCACGCCTACGGATGCCATCACATCTTGCGCTCGCAGTAGCGCCAGCTTGGAGGCACCCGGGTCCATTGCCGGAGCCAGATTGTGCACCAACGACATTGCCGGAATCTCGCACAGCTCACCGGTAGGTGTGCCGTCGGCATCGCGGACGATGACGCCACCCTCGGGGTCGACGGTAGCCTGCGTGATCCCAGCCATTTCCAGTGCAAGCGAGTTGACGTAGATCCCGTGAGCAGACAGGTGACGCACCAAAATCGGATGTTGCGTCGACGCGCGGTCGAGATCTGCTGTCGTCAATCCCCGGTCCTCGGCCACAAGACTGTCGTCGAATCCCCACGCCTGGATTGCCTCACCAGGCGGCGTCGTCTCCGCGCGCGCGGCCAATGCAGCAACAACCGCGTCGATTGTGGGGCACGCACCCGTCGTGGCCTCGACGTCACCGAGCATCAATCCCCACATCATCGGATGCAGATGGGTTTCGATGAATCCGGGAACTACCACCGCTCCATCCAGATCCACGATCTCCACGTCAGGTCCGGCCAGCACCGTGATCTCGGCATCGGATCCGACGGCCACAAATCTGCCGTCCTTGCTTGCCATAGCCGTCGGCGCAACTGAGCCCGATCCGTCCATGGTCTTGATGTCGCCGTTGATGTAGATGCGGTCGGCCGTCACGGTCATGCTCGTGTCTCCATTCGTTCACCGACAACGGCTGTCGGTGTTTTCGCTGCAGGCTGCCGCGTCGCGACAACCACTCCGGCAAGAATCAGCGCCGCACCGACAATCTGCACGACGCTGGGGATCTGAGAAAGCAGAAAGGCACCGAACACTAACGCCGACGCCGATTGCAGCACCAAGCTGGCGGCAACGGAACCAGCTGGCAACCGCTGGCTCGCACTTGCCACCAATAGCCACCCCACCACTTGAGATACCAAGGCCAGCAGGATGAGCCACCCTTGAGCAGGTAAAGCTGGTGCAAGATCAAGAGTTCCGGTGACAATTCCGATCAAGCCGGATGTAAGTCCGGTAGCGATCGTGGAAACCAGCACCGGCAATGCAGTCCGGCCCGCAGCTCGCGTCGCCAATCCCATCAGGAAGATATACACGGCATACGCGCCGGCAGCGATCACCGCGAACGTCGCACCTACAGCAGGGTTGGCTCCGGTGAGCGTCGTACTCATTCCCGCAACCAACGCCACACCCACCAGGAGAAGTGGCAGGCTCGTCACCAGTTCCTTCGTAATGCGCTGGCGTAGCACTATGTAGCCCAGGACAGCCACAAAGAGCACCTGCAGATTCAAGAGCACCGTCGACAAACCGGCGCCAATCGAGTGAATCGCCTCGTGCCACAGAACGAGGTCGACGCCCAGGAACACTCCAGCAAGAACAGCCTTGACTATCCACGGCCTCGTCGAGGTCTTTCCCGGTTGGCGGCGTCGTTGAACCCAGACGAGGATCCCGAGCGGAATCAAGGCGTAGACGCACCGGAAGAACGCGCCGGTCGCGGGCGACACCCCGGACAGGTCGTACAGGATCGACGTGAGGCCGAGAATGCATGCACCAGAGACAACCACTCGCAGATCTCGACGGCGTTGCTCGTCGCCGGTCCGCGCCGAGGCGAGTCCCGAAGATACATCATCACTCATGGTGATAATGTATCACCGACAGTGAGATCTGCCCTACAAGGGAAGATGGAGCCATGAGAACCCCGGTCACCCGCGAACGTGTCATCTCGGCCGCAGCCGAACTTGTGGACAGCAAAGGCCCGGACGCACTGGTTCTCAGCCAACTCGCCGACACCCTCGACGTGCGGCAATCAGCTCTCTACAAGCACGTTGACGGCGTCGACGACGTCCAACACCAGCTCAGCCTCCTCGCCCGGAAACTGCTCGCCCAGCACCTCCGCGACGCCGCAGTCGGCCTCTCCCGCGACGACGCCGTCGTGGCTCTCGCCGACGCGTGGCGAGAATTTGTTCGCATCCACCCCGGGCTGTACGCGATCACCGACCGCTACCCGACAGCCCCACACGCAGACCTCGTCGCAGCGGTCGGAGAAGTTGTCGACGTCATCAACCGAGTCATTGCCGGATACGGCCTCGGTGAAGACGACTCGGAGCAGGCAGCGTGGTCGTTGCGAAGCGCACTGCACGGCTTCTGCGTGTTGGAGTCCCAAGAAGGCCACCCAGCCGGCACGGATCCCGACCGCGTTTATCGGCGCCTGGTCGAACTTCTCTGCGCCGGAATCAGTCGAATGTAGGTATGCACGAAGGGTCGTCGGAGCTAGGCACGGAAGCCCAACCCGAACGTGACCTGCCCGTCCTCGTCCACCTCGTAGATTTCCACGCCTTCATCCACGTGCGGGGCGTCCGAACCGAACGCGACAGCCACCTTCGAGCTTGCGTTTCTGGTCATATCCAGAACCAGTTCCACGGCCTCAGCCGGCGAGAAATGTTCGTGCACTTCACTGATCACGTGAGCCGGGATGTAGCCGGGTTGCCACACCATCGCGTCAGCCAGCGCCAAAGCCGCCTTGTGGCGATCCGACAACCCGCTGCCCTGGTAGTTGTCGACCTCGTCGAAGAGGGCTTCGTCGGCACCGGCCTCGAGCGCAGAACTCATTCGCAGGGACTTGCACAATCTGCAATTGTGTTGGCGAGCTTGGCGCAGCCGCACAAGTTCGGTGGTGACCGGATCGAGAACCCGCAACCGCGCCACGCTGCGCGAGAATTCTGCACTGTCCACCGACAGTTCTGTTTCGCGCCAGTCCTGCGGTGGCGGCCATTGCATTGTCGACGGCCTGAACAGCAGATCCAATGCATGCAGTAGCCGCGGAAACCAGTCCGCCGCATACACCGCAAACACGAATTCCTTGGCCTGCGATCCCAGTTCGTTCAACAACGCGCCGCGCAGACTGCTGTCGACATTCGACACGTCGATGCTGAACTGCTCGGCAAAATCGTGCGCTACCGATTCCTGGGCGAAGTCAGTCGACGGCGGCAACGGCAAGGCAGACAGCGACAAAGCCTCGGCGCAGGTCGAGCGCACCTGCGCGTCGAGCACACCGCTACTGCTAAAGATCATGCGGTACAGCACTTCTGATACTTCCGGCGCGTATCGGGACAGCGCTTCTCCAGCGTCGATGCCAGTTGACTTGCTATACACGTCCATAAATCGACCCCATCCAGACCGCGCACAGTGCCTGCGTTGCCGCAGCCACATCAGCAGCCTTTTGATCACCGATCCAGTAGCGATCGCCCATGCGGGCAATGCTTTCCAACAGAACAAGCGCAAGCATCCGACTGTCGGCACCGACAGGCGCGCGGCCGGATTCCCGCTCCGAATCGATCACTGCCGCAACAGGTTCGACAAACCCTTCCAACCCACGGTTCCACAGGTCGTCCACCCCGGGGTCCGATGATCTGGCGTCGCGCATTGCCCGGAACAAATGTGGGTGGCGCATCCAGGTATCACGAACCGCACCGATCATCTGCCCGACTTGCCGCGCGGGATCATCAGTCCCGCCCGAATAGATTGCCGACGCTGCTGCAACCTCTTCGTCCACCGCTTTGCTGAGTTCGCTGACTGCCGCAGCTTTGTTGTCGAAATAGAAGTAGAAGGCCGAACGGGTTACCCCGGCAGCCTTGGAAATATCGCGGACATTCAGTTCATGGAGAGTTGTTGTCTCCAAAAGGTTTTCCAAGGCACGCAGAATCGACTCACGCCGAAGTTCACCTTTATCCGACCTTCCGGCATCAACACCGTCTCGCACAGCCGATTCCACAATCCACCTTCACGTCGATCAGTTTGTGAGCCGAACCACATCGTATGGAAGTTTTTGACACGTGTCAATAGTGCCGAGCCCAGCGCATTCAAGCACCGGACAGGCTCAGTCCCACTCACCGGGACCGGCGTTATCGCACCCACGTCAAATCCTGTTGCCTCTCCATCATTCGCAATCACAGACCTGCAATCCTGCAGTGCACCTGGTGATTTCATCCCCCACTGCCTTTCAAGTGGCGCACAAATCTCACCCAGACAAAGGATTCACCATGACGAGTACCGTCCCGTCCGTCACCGAACACCCGAGCGCGCCCTTCCCCTGGCCTCGCCCTCCGATCGACCCGCCGGCCGAGTACCAGTGGTTGCGTGAGAACGCCCCCGTCACGCGAGTCGAGATCTTCGGCGGCGAATATGCGTGGCTCGTAACCCGTTACGACGACGTACGCTCGATCCTGTCCGATCCGCGAGTCAGCGCCGACAGCCGCAATCCCGGATATCCCCGATTCGGCGCACCACCCGAACCCGAAGACCAGCGACTTTTCTTGCGGATGGACGGCGCCGAGCACGAGATCTTCCGCAACCTGCTGGCCAAGAACTTCACGCTCACCGCGATGAAGAAGATCCGTCCGGCGCTGCAAGAACTCGTCGACACCACCATCGACGCGATGCTGGCCACTCCCGAAGGCCAGACCGACTTCGTGAAGGCCGTTGCGCTCCCCATCCCCAGCACGGTTCTGAGCTGGATTCTGGGCGTGCACGCCGAGGACCGCGCATTCTTCAACAAGGCCGCCGACGAGGCTCTGATGGCCAATGACCTCACGAACCCCGACGCGATGGGCCGAGCCATTGCAGCCATGAACGATCTACGCGGATATATCCGCAAGATCGCGAACGAACGAGCAGCACTTGATGATCCGGGTGACGACATCATCGGTCAGCTCGTGGCCGCCGAACGGGCAGGCACCATCACGATGATGGACGTCGAGAACTCCGGATTCCTCCTCATCATCGCCGGGCATGACACCACCACCAACATGACCGCCCTTGGCATGTACACCTTGCTGCAGCACCCTGAGCAGTGGGCGCAGATGCAGGAGAACCCGGCGCTGGTTCGCAATGCCGTCGAAGAACTGCTGCGCTACCTGACCGTCGTCCATCTTGTCATCCTCCGATCCTCGACCGAGGACATCGAAATCGGTGGCGTCACCATTCCCGCCGGCGAAGCCATCATCCCGCTCAACCTGTCGGCCAACCGCGACGACGCCCACTTCCCCGGTGCAGACGCACTCGACATCCATCGAAAAGCACGTGACCACTTCGCTTTCGGCTACGGCGTTCATCAGTGCATCGGTCAGGCCCTGGCTCGTCTCGAACTACAGATCATCTTCGAAACCCTGGCCCGCCGGGTGCCGACGCTGAAACTGGCCGCTCCGCCCGAAGAACTGCAGTTCAAAGTGTGGTCCGGGATCAACGGAGTCTTCTCACTTCCCGTCACCTGGTAGCCACCCCTTACGTCAGGAGCATCAATCATGATCAGTTTCACCGGCAAAACCGTTGTCCTCACCGGATGTTCGTCCGGAATCGGAGCCGAGGCCGCCACCAAACTTGCCGCTCTCGGCGCCCGCGTGATCGGTGTCGACCGAGTTGCCTCGACCGACAACTCGATCGCCCAGATGATTGTCGGCGACCTCTCCACCCAGTCGGGTGTCGCTGACATCGCCGCGCAGATCGACGGCCCCGTCGATGTGCTGATCAACAACGCCGGCGTCGCGGCAACACTGCCGTGGCGAACCGTCATGTCGATCAACGCGCTCGCCCCGCGCGATCTCACTCGCCTTCTCCTGCCGAAATTTGCCGTCGACCCGGCGGTAGTCACGACCGCGTCACAGGCAGGTTTTCTGTGGCAGCAGAACTTTGCCCGGCTCAATGCCTTTCTCGCCATCGATAATTGGGACGACGCCCTCGAATCTCTCGCAGACTTCCCCGGTATCGAGGAGGTCTGCTACAACCTCTCCAAGGAAGCCGCCATCATCAATGCGGGCAACCTGGCCGTCGACGGCAAGCACATCGGACTACGTTCCAACTCTGTCTCCCCCGGCACAGTCGGCACGCCGCTCCTGAAGGACTTCACGGCCACCATGGGTGACGCCGCCATCTCCGGTGCCGTCACCTGGGCGGGCCGTCATGCCCAGCCAGGCGAGATCGCCGACGCCATCATCTTCCTCGCCTCCACAGACGCGGCCTGGATCAGCGGAGCAGACATCCCGATCGACGGCGGATTCAGCGCCATGATCTTCCGTTCGTACATCGCGCCGGCCATGGCCGCGATGGCGACCAGCGCCTAGTCAGGAGAACCACTATGAGCACCGACAACGAACTGATCTCGATCAATCCGGCGACTCTCGAGGAAGTGGGGCGCACCGCCGTCACCACGCCGGCCGAACTCGATGCGAAAGCTGTTGCCGCCCAGTCCGCATTCCAGTCCTGGCGAACGTCGCGGAGCACCCGGCAGGGTCTACTCGCTGCCTGTTCCTACGAATTGATGAGGCAGTCCCCGGCGATCTCCGCCCTACTCACCGCGGAACAGGGTAAGTCGCTCACCGATTCGAGCGGCGAAGTCTGGATCTCGGCCCGCTGCCTCGCACACTTCGCCCGCCTCGACTGGGCGGACGAATCGCAAGCCCCGGCATCGCCGATACGCGACGCTCGAATTCAGCACCGCCCGTTGGGCGTCGTTGCGGCTATCGTGCCGTGGAACTTCCCGATCTTCCTCATGATGGCCAAGATTGCGCCCGCACTGGCCGCAGGAAACACAGTCCTGGTCAAACCTGCCGAGTCGGTGTCGCTGGTAGTCGGTGAGGTTGTCCGCATCCTGCAAAGCATTCTTCCCGAGGGCGTACTCGACATCGTCTACGGCGGACCGGATACCGGCAAGGCGTTGATCGAACACGCTGCCGTGCGCAAGGTCTCGTTCACCGGTTCAACGGGGGTTGGCAAGGCGATCATGAAGCAGGCCGCCGAAACGATCACGCCGGTCACCCTCGAGCTTGGTGGCAACGATCCCGCGATCCTCCTCGACAGCGCAGATATCAATTACGCCGCAGAATTTTTGGCGCACTCCGCCTTCTTCAACAGCGGGCAGATGTGCATCGCCCCCAAGCGCGCGTACGTGCCCGCCGACAAGGTCGACGCCTTCTGCGCCACGTTCGAAGCGGTCATGTCGACAATGGTGGTGGGCGACGGGGCCGCAGCCGGCACCACGGTCGGTCCCCTGCACAATTCTGCGCAACTCGAGTACGTGCAGGGCCTGCTCGACAAGGCCAGAGCTGACGGCGCAGCCATCACCGGTGGAAATCGAATCACCACTCTGCCCGGGTATTTCATGGAACCCGCTTTGGTGCGCGGTGTGGACGACTCCAGCGACATCGTCAAGTTCGAGCAGTTCGGTTTGGCATTCCCCGTCGTCGCCTACACCAACGTCGACGACGTTGTCTCCCTCCTGAACAGTCAGGAGTTCGGACTCGGTGCATCTGTCTGGGGAGAACAAGCTGCCGCAGTCGAGGTCGCCGAACAGATCGATGCCGGTCAGGTGTGGGTCAATACCCACAATGCCCTCGAAGTCGAACTTCCCTTCGGCGGAGTGAAGAGCAGTGGCTTCGGCCGGGAAGGTGGCGAAGCCGGTGTCCACGATTTCCTGGAGACCCGCGTGGTGAGTGTAAAGCTGTAACGCACTGTGCGCCTTTGTCAACCGCCCGCGGTTAACAAAGGCGCACAGCAGGGCTCAGTCGATCTGCAGCGCGACGCCTTTGGTTTCCTTCACGAAGAACACCGTGACAAATGTGATCAGGGCGCAGAACACGAAGTAGCCGGCCGGAGCCAGATTGTTGTCGGTCACGCTGATCAGGTACGTCGCGATGAACGGTGCGGTACCACCGAGAAGCATGTTGGTGACGTTGTTACCCAAGGCGAGGCCGCTGTATCGCACTGATGCCTTGAGCATCTCGACGTACGTCACGTACGACGCACCGTTGACTACGGAGACGCAGATGAACAGAACCGACTGACCGGCCACTGCAGCCCACGTGCCCGAACTCGCCATCAGCATGAACATCGGGACGCCCAGGACCACCGACGCGGCACTACCGGCAAACAGCACCGGACGACGTCCGTACTTGTCGGCCATGTAACCCGCGATGGGGAGTGTGATCACGCCGAGCACCAGGGCGAGCGACGTGGACAGGAATGCAACCTGCTTGGAGTGTCCGCCGGCAGTCTGGAGGTACGTCGCGGCGTACACCGAAGCGATGTAGTAGCCGCCGGTGATGAGCGCTCCGAGAAGGATGATCTTGACGACGCTGCCACCTGAACTGCGCAGCAGTTCCTTGATCGGGAGGGACTCGGTCTCACCCTTTTCCTGGAGCTCCTCGAACTGCGGGGTGTCTTCCATCTGGCTACGGATCCAGATACCGATACCACCGATCAGCAGGCTGAGCAGGAACGGCAGACGCCATGCCCATTCGAGGA
The DNA here is from genome assembly GCF_003023755.1 of Rhodococcus sp. AD45-ID. Classification (NCBI taxonomy): domain Bacteria; kingdom Bacillati; phylum Actinomycetota; class Actinomycetes; order Mycobacteriales; family Nocardiaceae; genus Rhodococcus; species Rhodococcus sp. AD45-ID. The sequence continues at coordinate 2,065,973 of NZ_PYHL01000001.1, forward strand.
CCTGTTCTTCGGAGAACACCGACGTGAGGCCGAGTGCGATCAGCGAAGCCGCGAGAGAGCCCAGGTAGGTTCCGGTGTTGACCATCGACGTCTGGGTCGCACGCCACCGCGCCGGAGCGGACTCGGAGACAAATGCGTTGGCACCGCCGAGCTCACCGCCGGCTGCGAAGCCTTGAAGGCAACGAGCCAACACCAGGATCGATGTCGCCCACATGCCCAACGTGGCATAGGTCGGTAGCAGACCCATACCGGCGGTGGCGATAACCATCAGCAAGATGGTCCACGACAGCGCGTTCTTACGGCCGTACCGGTCGCCGATATGACCGAAGAAGATTCCGCCGGGAACACGGAGGAAGAAGGCCACGGCAAACGCCGCGAAAGTACCGAGCAGCGCTGCATTCGGATCGGAGGACACGAAGAACAGCGCGGCGATGGTGGTCGCCATGTATCCGTAGATACCGAAGTCGTAGTACTCGACGACGGTACCGACGATGGCCGCGCGAATCACCTTGACGGTGGACTGGCGTTCGGCTGGAGTGCCACTGTCTTCGACGCCGCCCTCGGCGCGCGCCATGGTCTCATTCTCTGACATGTTGGTCCCTACTGACTGAAGTCGTGCAGCGCAAACGATAGACGTCAGGCGTGCGCAATGGAATTGACCGGTACGCCCGCGGCGTCGGTCTTCGTGAAACTCGCCGCATTGCGTCCCGCAATACGACCCATGGTCAGAGCGTTTGCAACCGCGTTGCCACCGCCCACGTAGCGCAGTCCCAGAATGCCGGCACCGGCCTCGCCGGCGGCGTAAAGTCCCTCGATCGGAACACCGGTTTTTCCGAGAACTGCTGCACTGCTGTTGATTTCCAGACCGGCGTGTGTGCACACCAGTTCGGCGGGAAGGATCTTTGCCGCGTAGAACGGTGCGGTGCCGATCCGGTCCGGATTGCCGACCGCACCTTTGTTTCGCAACGTGCGGTGACGCAGGAAGTCGTCGTCGTATCCGTTGGGCAATTGCTCGTTCCAACGATCTACCGTTGCCGTCAATGTCTGCGCCGGAACGCCGATCAGTTCGGCGAGTTCCTCGACCGTGTCGGCTCGAAGTGTGCGACCGGCAGCAGCTTCTTCGGCGACACGCTCGGGGTTCCAGTCTGCATAACCGGGAGTCTGATTCACTCGGGCGTCCTCGTCGAAGATCATCCAGCCGTAGCCGCCCTGCTGGTCGATGATGCCCGTCGAGACCGCGTACGACGCGTCCTCGTCCATAAAACGCCGACCGTTCTGATTGACGTTGACGCGGGACTTCGGCGGAAACCCGGACTGCCAGTGATGGAACCGCTGGAAGTAGACGGTCGGCATGATGAGGCCCCAGCCGTCGCCGGCAACCGACGCGCCGAGATCCTCGGCGAACCGCAGGTGGTCGCCGCGGCTGCCGTCGGCGGCAACGACGAACAACGATTCTTCAGCTTTGTTGGCGTCAGGGAAGTAGCGATCGACCAGAGCCGGATCCTGAGCGAAGCCACCGGATGCAACGACGACGGCACCCGCAGGAACCTCGATGTCGTCGGCGACCACGCCGACAACCCGACCGTCTTCCTCGATCAGCTTCTGCACCCGCGTGCCGAAGATAACTTCGATGCCGTGCTTGCGCCGAGCCTTGTCCAGTACCTGAATCAGACCGTATCCCTGGTCTTTCGGAACGTGGCCACGCCAGACATCTTCGACTCCGGCCTGTGCCAGCCCCGGCTGATGGGCGTTACCCGAGATCGCGGCCGGGATCTCGACGCCGAGGCCGATCAGCCACTCGAGCGTCGGTGCGGCGTTCTCGCAGAACGCACGAATCAATCCGGGTGCAAGCACCCACTGGTTGAGATCCATGTAGTGCTGGAAGAACTTCTCCGCGGTGTCGTCGATACCCAGGCCGGACTGCACGCTGGTGCCGGCAGCCGTGAAGATGCCGGCGGAAAGTGCTGTGGAGCCGCCAAGTTCGGTCTCGGACTCGAACAGCAGCACGGAAGCGCCCTCTTCGGCTGCCGATACCGCAGCTGCGAGTCCCGCTCCGCCGCCGCCGATGACAACAACATCCCAGTGATCACTCACGAAAGTTCTCCAGTCTCCGCAATGATGCGGTGGTACAAGCCGTTCGAGACCAGTCCGCCGTCCACAGTGATTTCGGTTCCACTCGTGTAGGTCGACTTGTCGGACAGCAGGAACAGAACGGCCTCGGTGATCTCGTCCAGAGTTGCCATGCGCCCGAAGGGAACCGACTTCAGTGACGCGGCAACAAAATCGCTTGCTCCACCGAGCAAGTCCGTACCGACCAGACCCGGGTGCACCGAGTTGACACGAATTCCCCACTGCGCAAAGTTGCCTGCCGCTGATTTCGACAGCCCGGTCAGGCCCCATTTGCTCGAGGAGTAGGCCGGTGAGAAGTATCCGACCTGACCGGCGATGGACGAGATGTTGACGATGGATCCGCCTCCGCTCTCCTGCATCAACGGAGCCACCGCCTTCATGCCGTAAAACGGCCCGAAGAGGTTGATCTTCATGGTCAGTTCCCAGATGTCATCAGGGGTGTCCATGAATTCGAGCCGCCGAGAGATACCGGCATTATTGATCAGCCCGCCCAGTTCACCGTGCGCAGAGCGGATTTCGTCGACAACTCGCGCCCACGCGGAGGGGTCGGTGACATCGAGCGAATGCGCGGACGCCGAACCTCCGCCTGAGATGATCTCCTCGACCAGAGCGGAGGAATCCGCCACATCCGCGATGCACACGTGGGAACCACGAGCCGCCAGCGTGCGCGAGTGGTGTGCTCCCATTCCCCCGGCACCACCCGTAACCAGAACGACACCAGGATAATTCGTGCGATCAGACATGTCGCGAACCGCCGTCGACGGCAATGCTGTGACCGGTGACGTAACGCGCGCTGTCCGAGAGCAGGAACAGCACCGGGCCGAAGACCTCTTCCGGGGAACCCAACCGGTGCAGCGGAACAGCGTCGAGAGCCTTGGCCAATGCGGCCGGATCTTCCTGGACCCATTTGGTCATGGCGGTGTCGATGTACCCGGGCGCTATGGAGTTGACACGAAGTCCCTTGTCGCCGAATTCGACTGCGAGAGATTCGGTGAGGTGCGCGACGGCTGCCTTCGACGTGCAATACGCACCACGGCCCTTACGGACGCGCAGAGCGGACACCGAGGACATGTTCACGATGGCACCACCGGGCTTCATGTGGCGAGCGGCGGCCTGAGCGCCGTACAGGACGCCTTCGACGTTGACGCTCAACGTCGCACCGATCTGCTCGGGTGTGATCTCCTCGGCCAGCGCAAACGGGAAGATACCGGCGTTGTTGATCCAGAAGTCGACCTGTCCGAACTCCGCGAGTGCCAGCTTGGCCAGCGTCTCGTGATCGTCGGGCTTGGTGACGTCGACGCGGGCACCGATCACACGGCCGGGCTTGTCCGCCAAGGAGTTTGCACTCAGGGCAGCATTGATTGTCTGGGCAGTTTCCCGCATCTGCTCTTCGTTGATGTCTGCACCGACTACGTTGACTCCGCGTGACGCCAGACCTTCCGCGAACGTTGCCCCCATTCCCTGGGCAGCGCCGGTCACTACGGCAACCTTGCCTGCCAACTCCGGGTACACCGCCGACATTTGCGTGGCAACGGTGCGGCCCGGGTTCGTCTGATCGGCGTTAACGGTCATGATATTTGATCTCCTACTGAATTCTGTTGTGCACAAACGTGAAAGACGGTTAGGGATTGCGTGGCGCGTCGTCGCGGGACACGATGCGGCGGGCAATCTTCCACTCGTCACCGACTCGAATCACTCGATCCGTGATCGTTGTCATCCGAACCAATCGCGTGTCCCCACCGCGCTTGGTCGCGACGATCTGCAGATAGCCGCGCACCGTCAACTCGGCTTCGACTGCCGTTTCTACCAACAAGTTGGTGATCACGTGCCGATGAACCTCGTCCGCCGCTTCGGCTCCGGAGTAGAACCGGCCGGCAAAAGCTTCGAGATCCGAAGAACCGACTACCGGTTCCGGATAGCTGGGCGAATGGAACTCACCGTCAGTCGTAAATGTTGCCGCCCAATCCCGTTGACGCCCGGAGTCGATGAGATGACTCTGCAATGCATACAACTGGTGGATTGCGGCAACGTCGCCGGCCGCCACTCCGCGGTAGTCAGTCATGAGGATGTTCCCTCCGGAAAACACTGCGCTGGACTCCCCTGAAGGGTTGCCCACCTGTCGAATGTGTGCGATAATCGCACAGGCCGTGCGATATGAACAAAGCGTAGGTGGCCCACCTCACAAACGTCAAGGAGCGAACTCGATGCGCGAACTCAGTGATGACCATCGACCCCGAATAAGTCCAGTTCAAGTGGACTCCGGCATGTCGAAAACTCTCCATCACGGACTCGAGATTCTGGAGCTCCTCACCTCCTATCCGCACGGGTTGTCGGTCACAGACATTGCCGACGGCATCGGAGTTCACCGGACGGTCGCGCACCGACTCATCCGGACTCTCGAGGCACATCACTTGTGCCGCAAGGACACTTTCAAACGCGTCACACTCGGCGCAGGACTGGTCACCCTCGCCGAACCGGTGGAGCAGGATTTACGAACCCTCGCCCGCCCGATCCTCGAAGAACTTGCCGACGCCACCGAAGCGACGGCCCACCTCGTGGTCCGCGAGAGCGAGACCGAAGTTCGCGCACTGATGGTCGTCGAGCCACGCAGCGCCCGAATGCACGTCGCCTTCCGTCCCGGCCAGGTCGATCCGATCGACCGCGGCTCCGCCGGCCTGTCCATGCTGGCCTCACTCCCACCCGTCGACGGTGAACGAGACGAAGTGCGTATTGCCCGTGCGCGCGGTTACGCGTCGACGATCGGCGAGATCACCCCTTCCGTCCACGGCATATCGGCGGCAGTTCCCGGACGCCGCGGCGACGCCATCACCAGTATCGGAATCTCCGCTTTCCACGCCGATGACCAAGACGCACTCGGCGCGGAGGTTATCGCCGCCGCACAAAAACTGGGAAGCTTGTTGCGCTGATCGCCGCAATGTCGAGCCTCGGGAATATCGCAGGCTCGACATTGTTGAGTCAGCATGAGATAGTTGAACAATCAACTACCTGAGTGCAAGGAGTTACGACATGCCTGCTGTGACAGTCGAGAATATTTTGGCCCTGCCCCGGCTCGACGAGCCTGCAGCGTCCGCAGTCAGCCGTCCCGTCAAGAGCATCACCACCGCTCCCGTCGGCTACGAAGGCGAAGGCTTCCCCGTACACCGCGCATTCGCGGGCATCGATCTCTCCGCACTCGACCCGTTCATCCACATGGACCAGATGGGTGAGGTCAACTACGCCCCCGGAGAACCCAAGGGCACGCCCTGGCACCCGCACCGCGGCTTCGAAACCGTCACCTACATGATCGACGGCATCATGGAGCACCAGGACTCCAACGGCGGCGGCGGCATTATCGGCGGCGGTGACACCCAGTGGATGACCGCAGGTGGCGGCATCCTCCACATCGAGACGCCCCCGGAGCACCTCGTTGTCAGCGGCGGCCTCTTCCACGGCGTCCAACTGTGGGTGAACCTCCCCCGAGACAACAAGATGGCAGCGCCGCGGTACCAGGACATCACCGGAAACAAGGTCGCTCTGCTCTCGTCGCACGACGGCGGCGCATTGGTACGCGTCATCGCAGGCGAGATCGCCGGCCACGCCGGACCGGGATCGACGTACACGCCCATCGCGTTGTCCCACACGACCATCGCACCTGGCGCCAGCGTCACGTTGCCGTGGAACCCCGAGTTCAACGCCATCGCCTATGTTCTTGCCGGTGAGGGAACCGTCGGCGCAGAGCGTCGGCCGATCCGCGCAGGCCAGACCGCCGTGTACGGACGCGGCGACTCCATCACCATCGCCGCATCCGATCGCCAGGATTCACGGACCGAATCGCTCGAGGTCTTCATCCTCGGCGGCAAGCCGATCCGCGAGCCCATCGCCATGGCCGGACCGTTTGTCATGAACACGAAGTCCGAGGTCATGCAGGCATTCGAGGACTTCCAGGCCGGACGCCTCGGTTCCATCCCGGCAGCCCACGAAACTCTGAGCTGACATGAAATCGGTAGTAGTTCAGCGTGCGCATGAACGTGCGCACCTGAACTACGGCTGGCTCACGTCCCGTCACAGCTTCCCCTTCGCCGGAAACTTCGACCACGCCGCTTACGCGCACGGATTACTTCTGGTCAACAACGACGACATCGTCGAAGCCGGCTCCGGTTTCGACACCCATCAACACCTCGACACCGAAATCGTGACGTGGGTGCTCAGCGGTTCCCTGGTCCACCAGGATTCAGCTGGGCACACCGGCGAAATTCATCGCGGCCTCGCGCAACGAATGAGCGCCGGAACCGGGATACTGCATTCCGAGCGCAACGACACCCGGCGCGCCGACGGTACCCGCCACACAGAACCGGTCCACGTCGTCCAAATGTGGATTCCACCAGACGAATCCGGGATCACTCCGAGCTATCAGGAACTCGACGTCAATACCGAACTCGACGCCGGTGGCCTGATCACCTTGGCGTCGGGAATGCCCGCGCATCGTGATCACAGCGCGATCACGCTTCACAACAAGTTTGCGGCGCTGCACGTTGCACGCCTCGACATCGGTCAGACGATAACCCTGCCGGACGCCCCGTATGTTCACGCCTACATCCCGCAGGGCTCCGTCACAGTCGAGGGCGTCGACACTCTCTCGACCGGAGATTCGTTGCGACTCAAGGAAACCGGCGGACATCGAGTCACCGCCGCGGAACCCGCAGAAGTTCTGATCTGGGAGATGCACGCCGGACTGCGGCCCCATCTCGTACGCTGAAAGCATTCGGCCCCAAAGGAGGAACGCCATGTCGGCGCTCACAACCCCGCACATCGACGTCCACCGCAGCGGTGATCGCCTGAAATCCCGCATCTCCTGGCTTGATTCGAAGCATTCCTTCTCGTTCGGGCAGCACTACGACCCCGACAACACTCACCACGGCCTGCTCCTCGTCAACAACGACGACACCGTGCTCGCGGGTACCGGATTCGACACCCATCCGCACAAGGACATGGAAATCGTTACCTGGGTGCTGCGCGGTTCGCTCGTTCACCAAGACTCCATCGGGCACTCCGGTGTCATCTATCCCGGACTCGCGCAACGGATGAGCGCAGGCACCGGGATCATGCACAGCGAGAAGAACGACTCGTGGCGTCTGGGCGGCCAAGAGCACTCCGATCCGGTGCACTTCATCCAGATGTGGGTTGCGCCCGACGAGGGTGGACTGACTCCCGGATACGAACAACTCGAAATCGACGACGAACTCCTACGCGGCGGACTCATACCCGTCGCCTCCGGAATGGATCGCTACAAAGATCATTCGGCCATCCGCATCAACAACAAGTACGCGGCACTGCATGTGGCGCGGATTCTCCCCGGCACAAGTGTGACCCTGCCGAACGCCCCGTTCCTCCACGTTTTCGTGGCCGAAGGGACCGCAGATATGGAGGGCACCGGCACCCTCTACGAAGGTGATGCCGTACGCATGAGCGACTCCGGCGGACAACTCGTCACCTCCGAAACCGGTGCCGAAGTGCTGGTCTGGGAAATGCACGCACGTATCGGTGGCTGAGACCCGGCGACCGGTCCCATCTCCGGTACGGGCGATACTCGATACATGAGCATCGACAACTCCGCGCCCACCGTCAAACTTGATCCCCTCAACACCTTGATGGATGTACGCGCAGTAGCGATCACTCCTGGCGATCTCAGCTTCGCGCAGACAATCGGGGACCGCTTCCACGACCACCGCGGACGCACAGTGCTCGGATCGCTCGGCGTCATGATCGACGGCGCCATGGGTGGGGCTGTGTACTCGGGGCTCACTTCGGGTCACCAGTCGGTGCTCGCACAGGTCACGGTCAGTGCGGCCGCCGATATCCCGTCGACGGGAACAGTCGGAGCCACCGGTGCACTCGTGCACCTCGACGACGGAGTTGGACTGGCGTCGGGACAACTACGCGGTGACGACAGCACACTTCTGGCAGTGATGGCCGGGCGCGCCATGATTGTCTCGCGGCCACCCGTCGTTGCACCCGACGACTACATCGCCGGCCCTGCCCTCGATGTGCCGGTTCCCGAAGAAGTCAGTGACCTGAGTGGACTGAGCGGATCCGACGTCGTCGAAGGAATCCTGGCCGGAACTATCAAGCGTGGACCGCTCGCCGGACTCCTCGACCTCACGCTGACCGAGGTAACGCCAGGCGCTGTCGTCGGCGAACTTGCGCCGGTCGAATGGATGGCCAACCCGCTCGGCGCAGTACAGGGCGGTGTACTCATCTCCGCCACCGACGCCATCACCGGGCTCGCCGCGCAAACCCTGACCACCGCCGAACAGGATTACCGCGTCCTCGATCACAAGATCGACTTCCTGCGCTCACCCGCCATCGGTGGTCCCGTCATGCGCGGCGAAGCCAACGTGATCCGCGCCGGACGTAGGCTCGCACTCATCGAATCGCGCATCGTGGACAACACCGGTCAGGTCTACATCCGCGCCACCTCGAGCGTCCAGATGATCTCCCAGCAAGTTCACAGCTGATAACCAGCCCCGCGCCAGACCGCTCGTCCACCATTGATTCAACAGCCCAGATCAATGGAGGTAGACGCGTGAACAAAGACATCGAAGCCAGTCGGCAACGAGTGAGTCGCAGGCGAGCACTGGCGCTCGGCGGGACCATCAGCCTCGGTGGACTCATCGCCGCATGTTCCGGCAACAGCGGCAATTCAACCACCACGTCCACCGCTGCGGCCTCCACGACCACCGCCGGCACCGGCGCCGCTGCTGCCTCGGCTACCTCCGGCGACGCTGTCACCGCGCTGCTCGCCAAGGCACCACAGTGCGTCATGAGCGAGGAAGAAACTCAGGGCCCGTACTGGTTCGACGTCGACTCCATCCGCAGTGATATCCGCGAAGATCGACCAGGCACCACCCTCCAGGTCGCACTGCGGGTACAGGACAACAGCATCTGCAACGCCGACGGCACCATCGGCGCCGTCAGCAACGCCGTCGTCGAAATCTGGCACTGCGACGCAGGCGGCGTGTACTCCGGCTTCGAGTCCGGTTCACTGAGCGCAAACGGTGGCGGCGGCGGTGGAACTCCTCCGTCCGGTGGCATGGGCGAACCCCCGGCAGGCGGAATGGGTCAGCCGCCGTCGGGCGCACCCGGCGGCGGTATGGGCGGCGACATGGGTTCTATGGGCGGCTCCGGCGAAACTTCCGACGGCTCGTACAGCGTCGGTGACAGCGAAGCCACCACCACCGACGACGGCACCTACCTGCGTGGCGCCCAGACCACGGACGCAAACGGCATCGCGCAGTTCACCACCATTTTCCCGGGCTGGTACATGGGCCGCACCACGCACATCCATGTCAAGGTTCACATCGACAAGAAGACTGTCCTCACCACGCAGACCTTCTTCGAGGAGACCCTTCTCGACGAGGTGTATTCCGTCAGCCCGTACAGCGAGCACACGGGCCGTGAGAACAACACCAACAATTCCAACGACAACATCTTCTCCGACACCGGCATGATGACCGTCGAAAAGCAGTCGGACGGGTCATACCTCGCCGTCATCAATCTGGGTATCGACGCCTGACCCCGATCACCGGAAGCGGGCGGTTCAGTTGGCATCAATTGACGCTCACACCCGAACTTGTGGTGACGCAGATCGCCCGAGCACTGAACGGCTCACGATAACGACTGAGCGGATTGTGGTGATCGTGTAAGGATGGAGAAATGACCACGGCTCATCGCTCAGGCATCGACCTCACCCACCTAGACAGCGAGACCCGCGCGCAGGACGACCTGTTCGTCCATGTCAACGGGAAATGGCTCGCCGAATACGAGATTCCCGCAGACCGCGCAGTCGACGGCGCTTTCCGCACGCTGTACGACAAGGCCGAGGAAGATGTGCAGACCATCATCACCGAGGCTTCCGCGTCGTCACCGGAGTCCGGTACCGATGCCCAACGCATCGGCGATCTGTACTCGAGTTTCATGGATGCCGACGCTATCGAGGCTGCCGGTCTCACCCCGATCGACGACGAACTCGACGCAATTGCGGACGCGGCCGATCGTTCTTCGCTGGCTACCGTGATCGGACGCCATCAGCGCACGGGTGTCGGCGGCGCCATCGCGCACTACGTCGACACCGACGCCAAGAACTCCGAGCGCTACCTCATTCACTTCAGTCAGTCGGGTATCAGCCTTCCCGACGAGTCGTACTACCGCGAAGACAACTACGCCGAAATTCGCGACAAGTTCGTCGCCCACGTCGAGAAAATGTTCAACCTCGCCGGACTCGGCTACGAAGCGCAGCGGGTATTCGACCTGGAGAAGAAGATCGCGGCCGGGCACTGGGACGTCGTGAAGCGTCGTGACGCCGAGTTGAGCTACAACCTCGTCGAATTCGAGGAGCTCACCGAGCAGAACCCCGGATTGGATTGGGCTGCTTGGCTGTCCGGCTTGGGAACGACGTCCGAGAAGTTCTCGGAAATCGTGGTTCGCCAGCCCGGATTCCTGCACACCTTCACCGCACTGTGGGCGTCGGAAGAACTCGACGACTGGAAGGCATGGGCTGCGTGGAAAGTCATCCATGCGCGCGCTCCGTACCTGCATTCCTCGTTGGTGGACGAGAACTTCGCGTTCTACGGCACCGCGCTCTCGGGCACCGAGGAGAACCGTGAGCGCTGGAAGCGTGGCGTCGGCCTGGTCCAAGACCTGCTCGGCGAGGCCGTCGGCAAGCTGTACGTGGAGCGTCATTTCCCGGCCGAGGCCAAGGTACGCATGCTGGAGTTGGTCGGCAATCTGCAGGAAGCCTACCGTCGCAACATCTCCGAACTCGAGTGGATGAGTCCGGATACCCGCAAGGCCGCACTGGCCAAGCTGGACAAGTTCACTCCCAAGATCGGCTACCCCGACAAGTGGCGTGACTACTCGGGTCTCGAGATCTCGGCCACCGACGTCGTCGGCAACTACCGCCGCGGATACGCCGCGGAATACGACCGCGATCTCGCAAAGCTGGGCGGCCCCGTCGACCGCGACGAGTGGTTCATGACACCGCAGACGGTTAACGCGTACTACAACCCGGGTATGAACGAAATCGTTTTCCCCGCAGCTATTTTGCAGCCGCCGTTCTTCGACGCCGCCGCTGACGACGCCGCCAACTACGGCGGAATCGGTGCTGTTATCGGTCACGAGATCGGGCACGGTTTCGACGATCAGGGCGCCAAATACGACGGCGACGGCAACATGGTCGACTGGTGGACCGACGACGATCGCACCGAATTCGGCAAGCGCACAAAAGCTTTGATCGAGCAGTACAACGAATTCGAACCCAAGGAACTGCCGGGTCATCATGTCAACGGCGAGTTCACGATCGGCGAGAACATCGGCGATCTGGGTGGGCTGTCCATCGCGATCGCGGCATACAAGATCGCGACCGAAGGCACCGAACCGCCCGTTATCGACGGTCTCACCGGTTTGCAGCGCGTGTTCTTCGGCTGGGCTCAGGTGTGGCGGACCAAGGCGCGCGAGGCCGAGGCATTGCGTCGACTCGCCGTCGACCCGCATTCACCGCCGGAGTTCCGCTGCAACGGCGTCGTCCGCAACCTCGATGTCTTTCACGAGGAGTTCGACGTCAAGCCCGGTGATGCACTGTATTTGGAGCCCGAAAAGCGCGTAAAGATCTGGTAGGGGCAAAGCCCCTGTGCGCCTTTTTGGTAGTTCGCACTACCAAAAAGGCGCACGGGGCCGAAGACCCTAAGCTCCGTACACCGGCGTCGGGGTCTCGGCCTTCTCCAACAGCGATGCCACAACGGGTCCGATTTCCTTCGGATCCCAGCGATCACCCTTGTCTTCGCTCGGTCCGTGACGCCATCCTTCTGCGACGGTGATCTTGCCGCCCTCGATCTCGAAGACGCGTCCCGTGACATCCTTGGACTCTGCGCTACCGAGCCACACGACGAGCGGTGAGACGTTCTCCGGAGCCATGGCGTCGAAGCCCTCTTCCGGAGCTGCCATCATCTCGGCCATGGCGCCGCCGGCACCGACCGTCATGCGGGTACGCGCGGACGGCGCGATTGCGTTGACGCTGACGCCGTAATTCTTGAACTCTGCTGCTGCCTGGATGGTCATCTCGGCGATGCCGGCCTTGGCTGCGGCGTAGTTGCCCTGGCCGATGGAGCCCTGCAGTCCGGCGCCCGAGCTGGTGTTGATGATGCGTGCGTCGATCGGGTTGCCTGCCTTGGCCTCGGCGCGCCAGTAGGCAGCGGCGTGGCGCAGGGGCGCGAAGTGACCCTTGAGGTGGACGCGGGTGACGGCGTCCCATTCGGCTTCGCTCATGCCGACGAGCATGCGGTCACGCAGGAAGCCGGCGTTGTTGACGAGCACGTCGAGGCGACCGAAGTTGTCGATGGCGGTCTTGATGAGGTTTTCCGCACCCGCCCAGTCTGCGACGTCGTCACCGTTGACGACGGCCTCGCCGCCGGCTGCGATGATTTCGGCGACTACCTGCTCGGCTGGGCTCTCGCCGGTTGCGGAGCCGTCCGCGCCTGCGCCGATGTCGTTGACGACAACCTTGGCGCCCTCTGCCGCGAATGCCAGTGCGTGCGCGCGTCCGATACCGCGACCTGCCCCGGTGATGATGACTACTCGTCCATCGACCAATCCACTCATTTTTATCTCCTATTGCACTCTGCTCGGGCTTGTCGGCTCCGCTTGTGTGCTAACTTACCAAGCAATCGCTTGGTTTGGTACACAGACGTAAGGAAACCCGCTATGGGCATCAGCACCTCCTCCGACGGGACCGGCATCACCACGGTCACCATCGACTACGCACCGGTCAATGCAATCCCGTCGCAGGGATGGTTCGATCTCGCCGACGCGATCCTTGCCGCAGGTAAGGACCTCAATACCCACGTCGTGATCCTGCGAGCCGAAGGCCGTGGTTTCAACGCCGGCGTCGACATCAAGGAGATGCAGGCCACCGACGGCTACGACGCTCTGGTTGCTGCCAACCGCGGTTGCGCTGCTGCTTTTGCCGCGGTCTACGACTGCGCCGTTCCGGTTGTCGTGGCAGTCAACGGCTTCTGCGTCGGCGGCGGCATCGGCCTGGTCGGCAACGCTGACGTCATCGTCGCGTCCGACGACGCGATCTTCTCCCTCCCTGAGGTCGACCGCGGTGCACTCGGCGCAGCCACCCACCTCGCTCGCCTGGTACCGCAGCACATGATGCGCACGCTGTACTACACGGCGCAGAGCGTCGACGCCCACACACTCAAGCAGTTCGGCAGCGTCTACGACGTCGTCCCGCGCGAGAAGCTCGACGATTGCGCCCGCGAGATCGCCGCCAAGATCGCCGCCAAGGACACCCGCATCATCCGGTGCGCGAAGGAAGCCATCAACGGCATCGACCCCGTCGACGTCAAGAGCAGCTACCGCCTCGAGCAGGGATACACCTTCGAGCTCAACCTGCTCGGTGTGTCCGACGAGCATCGCGACGAGTTCGTCGCAACCGGCAAGCCGCGTGAGAACGCAACCCAGAAGGAAGGCTGAGACATCATGGCTAGCAAGCGTGACAAGACAATGTCGCTCGACGAGGTTGTCGGCGAGCTTCGCTCCGGAATGACCATCGGATTGGGCGGCTGGGGATCTCGCCGCAAGCCGATGGCTTTCGTGCGCGCGATCCTGCGTTCGGACATCAAGGACCTGACCGTCGTCACGTACGGTGGACCGGATCTCGGCCTGCTGTGCTCGGCCGGCAAGGTCAAGAAGGCGTACTACGGCTTCGTGTCCCTGGACTCGGCTCCGTTCTACGACCCGTGGTTTGCAAAGGCACGCACCAACGGTGAGATCGAGTCCCGCGAAATGGACGAGGGAATGGTCAAGTGCGGCCTCGAAGCTGCAGCTGCCCGCCTCCCCTTCCTGCCGATCCGCGCAGGTCTGGGATCCGATGTCCGTAACTTCTGGGGCGACGAACTCAAGACCGTCACCTCCCCGTACCCCGAGGCCGACGGCCGCTCCGAGACTCTGATCGCGATGCCCGCGCTCAACCTCGACGCGTCGTTCGTTCACCTCAACCTCGGTGACAAGCACGGCAATGCCGCGTACAACGGCGTCGACCCGTACTTCGACGACCTGTACTGCATGGCAGCGGAGAAGCGTTACGTCTCGGTGGAACGCATCGTCGAAACCGAGGAACTGGTCAAATCCGTTCCGCTGCAGAATCTTCTGATCAACCGCATGATGGTCGACGGCGTCGTCGAGGCCCCGAACGGCGCGCACTTCACCCTCGCCGGCGAGAGCTACGGCCGCGACGAGAAGTTCCAGCGTCACTACGCCGAAGCCGCAAAGACCCCCGAGTCGTGGCAGGCATTTGTCGACACCTTCCTCTCCGGCAGCGAAGAGGACTACCAGGCCGCAGTAAAGAAGTTTGCAGAGGAGCAGGCGTCATGAGCGAATCCACCGTCACCCGCGCAGAGTACGTAGTCCTGGCTTGCGCCGAAATCTTCTCCGGCGCAGGTGAAATCATGGCCAGCCCGATGTCGACGTCATCGACCATCGGCGCTCGCCTTGCCCGCCTGACCACCGAACCCGATCTCCTGATCACCGACGGCGAAGCCCTCATCCTCGAGGACACCCCGGCAGTGGGAACGAAGGGCCCCATCGAAGGATGGATGCCGTTCCGCAAGGTGTTCGACGTGGTCGCTTCCGGTCGTCGCCACGTGGTCATGGGCGCAAACCAGCTCGACCGCCACGGTAACCAGAACCTCTCCGCTTTCGGCCCGCTTCAGCAGCCGTCGCGTCAGATGTTCGGTGTGCGCGGCGCTCCGGGTAACACGATCAACCACGCCACGAGCTACTTCGTCCCCAAGCACTCCAAGCGAGTGTTCGTCGACAAGGTCGACGTGGTGTGCGGCGTCGGCTACGACCAGATCGATCCCGAGAACCCGGCATACAAGTACCTCAACATCCCCCGCGTTGTCACCAATCTCGGTGTCTTCGACTTCGGCGGACCGGGAAACACCTTCCGCGCGTTGAGCCTTCACCCCGGCGTCACGGCCGAAGAGGTTGCCGAGAACACCTCGTTCGAGGTTGCCGGACTCGCCGAGGCAGGCGTCACCCGCGAACCCACAGTAGAAGAGCTCCACCTCATTCGCGAGACGCTCGACCCGCGCAACCTGCGGGACCGTGAGGTCTCGGCATGACCCCCACCCTCAAGACTGCGCTGACCGAACTGGTCGGCGTGGACTACCCGATCGTGCAGACAGGCATGGGCTGGGTTTCCGGTCCCGCTCTCACGTCGGCGACGGCTAACGCCGGTGGTCTGGGCATCCTGGCTTCGGCCACGATGACGTACGACGAGCTCGAGCACGCGATCAAGAAGACGAAGCAGCTCACGAACAAGCCCTTCGGCGTCAACATGCGCGCCGACGCCACCGACGCGAAGCAGCGTATCGATCTGCTCATCCGCGAAGGTGTCAAGGTTGCCTCTTTTGCCTTGGCTCCCAAGAAGGATCTGATCTCCAAGCTCAAGGACAACGGCATCGTTGTCGTTCCGTCCATCGGTGCGGCGAAGCACGCCGTGAAGGTTGCATCCTGGGGCGCGGACGCCGTCGTCGTCCAGGGCGGCGAGGGTGGCGGTCACACCGGCGGTGTGGCAACAACCCTTCTGCTCCCCTCGGTCCTCGACGCCGTCGACATTCCGGTTATCGCCGGTGGCGGTTTCTTCGACGGCCGCGGCCTGACGGCTGCACTCGCGTACGGTGCTGCCGGCGTCGCAATGGGCACGCGTTTCCTGCTCACGAGCGATTCCTCGGTACCGGATTCCGTCAAGCAGGAATATCTCAAGCGCGGACTGACGGATACGACCGTTTCACGGAAGGTCGACGGCATGCCGCACCGCGTGCTCAACACCGACCTGGTCAACAGCCTCGAAGGTTCCAGCTACGCAACCGGTTTGATCGCTGCCGCCAAGAACGCCATGAAGTTCAAGGCAATGACCGGCATGAAGTGGTCAACGCTCGCCAAGGACGGAATCGCGATGAAGCGATCCGGCGACCGCACCATCATGCAGATCATCATGGCTGCCAACACCCCGATGTTGCTCAAAGCCGGTCTGGTGGAAGGTAACACCGAAGCCGGTGTGCTGGCGTCGGGTCAGGTTGTCGGCATGATCAACGATCTACCCAGCTGCAAGGAACTGATCGACAGCATCATGGAAGACGCCGTCAAGCGCATCGACGCGCTGGCCGCTCTTCGCTGAACACGTAGCAATCACCGAGTGCGTCTCCCCCGATATCAGGGGAGGCGCACTCAGTGCGTTAAGGCTGCGTCCGGCACAGCTCTCATCGCGTCCGCCAACTCCGCCGCCATCGTTCCCTTGTTCTCCACCACGACGGTCTCGCAGCCCTGCCAGAGTGCGGTTCGTCGGAGCAGCGCCGCCAGGCGCGGTGCAGTATCTGCGTCGGCGTCGGGTTCTGCCCAGGCGGAGCGCACGAGCAGTTGACGGTTCTGACGGTCATTCTTGAGATCGACTCGCGCACAGATCTTGTCGTCGATCAGCACCGGCAGGACATAGTAACCGTGGACCCGCTTGTGGGCGGGCGTGTAGATCTCGATCCGGTAGTGAAAGTCGAAGAGCCGCAACGCTCGATCACGCGCCCATACGACCGGATCGAAGGGAGACAACAGAGCGTCGGCCCGAATTGCCCTTGGCCGTTTAGCCTGAGGATCGATCCATACCTCTCGCGGCTTTCCTCGACGCTCCCAACCTTCGACGGAGGCAGGGCGCACGCTGCCGGCGTCTTCGAGCTCTCGCAGTGCAACTCTTGTCTCGGCGCTGGGGAGTCGAAAGTAGTCGGCGATATCGTCGAGAGTGCCCAGTCCGTGTGCCCGCACTCCGCGCAGCACAAGCTCACGGATCGCGTCCGGCCGCTCCACCCCGGCGTCGAGTATCGCCGGCGGCAGTATGTTCTCGGCGAGTGCGTAGCGACGTTCGAACCCCGTTCGACCTGCCGATACCACCTCGCCCCATCGGAACAGGGTCTCCAGGCCGACCTTCACGTCGGACCACCCCCACCAGGGTCCGCGCCGCGTGTTCGCGTCGTGCTCGACCTCGCTCGCCGCCATCGGCCCGTTGTCGCGCAATTCGCTGCGCAGCCACTCGAGGAAGTCGAGACGCTCGGACGCCCATCCGTCCTTGTCTGCGAGGGCCTTTTCCCGAAACTGATCCATTCGCCAACGGAACAGCGGCCACATGTCGACGGGCAGGAATGTCGCCTCGTGGCCCCAGTATTCGAGGTATCCCGATCCTGGTGCAAAGGCGAGCTGGTCGAGTCTCGACTTGTCGTACGCACCCATTCGCGCATAGATCGGCAGATAATGACTGCGCTCGAATACGTTGACCGAATCGATCTGGAGCACCTGCAATCGGTCCATTACCCCGATCAAATTGCGTCGTGTCACGGCTGCAGGATGCGCTTTTCCAAACCCCTGCGCTGCAAGCGCGATGCGACGCGCCGCGGCCGGAGACACTACTTCGCTCATACTCGTGAAGACTAGCCATCACCTCCGACAGCAAAAACGAAAACACGATTGAGCCCGCCAAGATCGGGTTACCCTCCAGTGTGGAATTTGACTGGCTCGAACTCGTGCTCACTGCCCACCGCGAATTCGGTTCACGACTCGCTCAGGTCGAGGACTGGAATGCGCCTACCCCGGATTCCGACTGGCAGGTGGAACACCTGGTTCGTCATGTGATCGAGGAACAACAGTGGGTGCCACCTCTACTGTCCGGGCTGACCGTGGGCGAAGCGACGCCGGACATCGTTCCGGTGGGCGACGATCTGTGGACCGAATGGCAGAAGTACTCCGAGGCCGCGATCAATGCCTGGAAATCGACCAATCTCGATACGCAGGTTCATCTGTCCTACGGGACGGTGGACATGGAGCCGTATCTGCGTCAGCAGACCTCTGACGTCACGATTCACGCGTGGGATCTGGCGCGAGCCGTCGGTGCGGACGATCGACTGGATCAGACGCTCGTCGAAGCCGTCTGGTCCGATCTCGACGGTCAACGCGACATGCTGGCCGAAAGCGGTTTGTTTGCCGCCCCGGTCGAGATTCCCGAGGACTCGCCTCTGCAGGACAAGTTGATGGCACTGACCGGCCGTGATCCGCGCTGAAGGAGACGCGCTAAAGGAGATCTGCCTCCGAGAAACGCCCTCTCAGATCGATACCGATCTCGGCGTGACGGAGTAAGAACGACTTCTCGTCGTACCCTTTGCGACGCAACCAGAGTGTGACTTCGCTGTTGCATTTGCTGGCGTTGCACGACGCGCAGGCCGGCGCAATGTTGTCGAGGGTGTAACGGCCACCGCGCGAGATCGCGAGAACACAATCACGTTGCAGCGGTACGTCTTGCGCGCCGCAGTAGGCGCACCCACCCCACGAGGATCTGAGCGCGGCCCACTGCTCGGTGCTGAGGTCGTGTGTCGTGCTGTCCATCCGGCGCTTGCGTTTGCGCGCGTATCGGGCTTTGCGACTGCGGTTGATCGTCACCTCGTCATGCTACTGACCGCCGCTAGACACCTACCGCGACACCCGCCGTGCGAGCGGCACCGTCCCACCCGCCAGTCGGTGCCGGAAGGCCCAAGAGTGCCGCCACTGTCGGCGCCACGTCGATCGTGCACACGGGGGTGTCGACGCGGCGGCCGCCGTCGAGGCCAGGATGCCCACCACTGAGGAAGAACGGAATCGGCAGTGTCACGGAGTGGCCGTGATTGCCAGGGATCGGGTTGGACAGCGGTGTCGGATCACTGAACCGCCACCCCTGTGCGCAGAACGCAACAACGTCACCGGCATTGTCACCGAGATTGAATTCCGCCGGCAGATGGCTCGATTCGACACCGTCGACGGCGGAGACAATTTCCTGAATACGTCGAACAGCCTCTGCCCGTTCCTGATCCGGTCCTACGAAGTAGATCAGATCGGCGCCACCGTTCTGCGCGATGCGGATCTTCCCGGCCAACAACGGATCTGCGTTGAGCGGACGATCCAGCCCGATAAGGCGCGTTGGCTCCGACCAGTCCATCGAGTGATCGGCCAGCACGATGAGGACGCTCCGATTCCACCGTCCGGTGCTGTGAAGGAAATCGACAAAGCGTCGTACCTGATTGTCGGTGTTCTGCAGTGCGGCGGTCCGCGCGATCCGAATCGACGGTCCCGAAAGGTCAAGGTGACCAACACGGTCCACGTCACCGAGGTTGGTGAACGACAACCGCGGTGAGTTCTCGCCGACGATCCGGATCAACGCGTCGATCGTGAAGTTGTCCGGGGCGTGCTCGGTGCCGGGAAGCAGCGGTTGCGGATCCCAGACGACGGATGCGCGATCACCGAACAGTCCGTGCAGGTATTGCTTGGACAGCACACTCGCTGTGGTCAATCCGAGTTCGGTGCGCGCGCGGTCGAGGACCGTCGACGTCCGCAGGTCCGACGCCTGATCGAGGTCGCGCTTCTTGTCGATCGCCGGGTCGTAGACGGAATTGGCCGGCACACCCGAACGCACGGGGTACACACCCGTCATCATCGCCGTGTGGTTGGGAAGCGTCTCGGCGATGTTGATCGCGCTGGCATTCGGGTAGTGGACACCGCCCGCGGCCAGGCCGGTCAGCATCGGAGTGAGATCTGCTCGCAGTTCGTCCGGGCGCATACCGTCGACAACGATGACGTAGACGTCGACATCGGGCAGACCGCCACCGGTAGGCACACCCGCGTGCGCGGGCGCACCGAGCAAAGCTGTTCCGGCAAGCACACTTCCGCCGATCAAGACGTTGCGGCGGGAGAGTTCGAGGCTCACTGGTTGACTCCTGGTCGGTACGAGTTCGGGTCGAGCGGACTGAAGGACGGAGCTACCCTGGCACCGGCACCGGCAGGCAGGTGGTAGCTGGTTGCGTAGTGGGCGTTGCTCTGTGGATCGGTGACGTTGTCGACGAAATACCAATCCATCTGGGTACCGTCGCGGGCGATGTCGAATACGCCGTAGCCGTGCGAATCCAATTCGACGTACCGAACGTGGCGATTGACCGCCTTGAACGCTTCTTCTGCCGCAACGGATGCGGTGCGCGGCGGCACTTTCAACATGTCGTCGATGTTGGGAGAGGTCACCGACGGAACGACGAACTCGGCTCCGACGGTCGGTCCACCCGGATAGTTGGCGGCGTTAGTGGGCAGGTCACACGCCCACGACGTGTGAATGTCACCGGTGATAAAGACTGTGTTGTCAACGTTGTTCGACGTGATGGCGTCGAACAGACGTGTGCGATCGGCCGTGTAGCCGTCCCACTGATCGGTGTTGTACGGGAACCCGGCCTGCGGAAGTCCGACCAATTCGGTCAGCGCTGCGGTAGTAGCCGGTTCGAGCGGCGGAAACACACATGGGGTGATCATGACGGGATTGCCGACGATCTTCCATTGCGCCGGCGAGCTGACGATGCCGCTGGTGAGCCAATCCATTTGCGCGCGTCCGGTAATGGTGCGATTCGGGTCGTCGACCTGACGCAATGTGGGCTGCTCGTCGCGGTACGTGCGCAAATCCAGCATCGAGATTTCTGCCAGGTTCCCGAAGCGGAACCGCCGGTACAGTTGAACGCTCGAACCACTGCCAGAGGGCCGAACCGGCATCCACTCGAAATAGGCCTTGGCCGAGTTGGCCTTTCGATCCGCCCAATCGCCTTCGACACCGGGAGTGTGGTTTTCGGCGCCGTCCCGGAACGCATTGTCCGCCGATTCGTGATCGTCCCACGTGGTGATGAACGGCAGTTTCAGATGCAGAGCAGCAAGGTCCAGGTCAGTCTTGTACTGCGCGTGCCGGATTCGGTAGTCGGCCAGGGAAATGATCTCGTGTGCCGGTTCGTGCAGCCGTACCGATCCGTTTCTCGCGCCGTATTCCCCCTGACCGTATTCGTAGATGTAATCGCCCAAGTGGATGATCGCATCGAGATCCTCCCGGAACCCGAGATGGCGGTAGGCACCGAAATACCCGGCCTCCCAGTTGGAGCAGGAGACAACACCGAAGCGCATCCGTTCGAGATCTGCCGAATTCGACGGAGCGGTGCGTGTGCGGCCGACTGGCGAAACTACCGAACCGGTGGTGAATCGGTACCAGTACGTAGTGGAGGAATCGAGTCCCGTCACATCAACTTTGGCAGTGTGATCCGAATCTGCCGAAGCCACAATGCTTCCCGACGCCACAACAGTCGCAAACCCCTCATCGGTCGCGACGTGCCAGTTCAGCGTCACTGCCGGCCCGATCCCCGAACCCGGGGTCGCGTCGGCCGTCGGTGTGATGCGCGTCCAGATGATGACGGCGTCCGCCAGTGGGTCGCCGGACGCAACGCCGTGGTTGAAGCCGGCGGGCACCGCGGCACTCGCACGGTTCGCCGAGGCGACACCGAGGCCCACCGCACCGGCAAGTGCTGCCGAACTCTGCAGGAGGCCACGTCTGGTTATTCGATCAAAGGCATTCGTGTGCACGCTAGGAGTGAATCTGCATCTGAACAGATGTTCAAGAGAGCTTCGGAATGCTCACCCAGGCTTCGCCTGTGCGCCTTTTCGGTAGTGCCGGCTACCAGAAAGGCGCACAGGTGGAGCCTATGCTTGGCAAATGACCGAACCCGACATCAAGCCCAGAAGTCGTGACGTCACCGACGGACTGGAAAAGACCGCAGCGCGAGGCATGTTGCGAGCAGTAGGAATGGGTGACGACGACTGGGTCAAGTCCCAGATCGGCGTCGCGTCCTCCTGGAACGAGATCACCCCGTGCAACCTGTCCCTCGACCGCCTTGCCAAAGCCGTCAAGGAAGGTGTCCGGGAGGGCGGTGGGTTCCCCCTCGAATTCGGCACAATCTCCGTGTCCGACGGCATTTCGATGGGTCACGAGGGTATGCACTTCTCCCTCGTCTCCCGTGAAGTCATCGCGGACAGCGTGGAAACGGTCATGCAGGCCGAGCGCCTCGACGGTTCCGTCCTCCTTGCCGGCTGCGACAAGTCACTGCCCGGCATGTTGATGGCGGCCGCTCGTCTCGACCTCGCCAGCGTGTTCCTCTACGCCGGTTCGACGTTGCCTGGCGTCGCAAAGCTGTCCGACGGCACTGAACGCGAAGTCACCGTCATCGACGCCTTCGAAGCCGTGGGAGCGTGTGCCCGCGGGCTGATGAGCCGCGAAGACGTCGACACCATCGAGCGCGCCATCTGCCCCGGCGAGGGTGCCTGCGGCGGTATGTACACCGCAAACACCATGGCCAGTGCTGCTGAGGCCATGGGCATGTCCCTTCCCGGCAGCGCGTCGCCGCCTGCGCCCGACCGTCGACGCGACGGATTCGCCCGCGAGAGCGGCAAAGCCGTCGTCGAACTCCTTCGTCGGGGAATCACCACCCGCGACATCCTCACCAAGGAAGCATTCGAGAACGCGATAGCGGTTGTCATGGCATTTGGTGGTTCCACCAATGCGGTGCTCCATCTCCTCGCGATCGCTCACGAAGCGTATGTGCCTCTGACACTCGACGATTTTGCTCGTGTCGGGGCCAAGGTTCCCCACCTTGCCGACGTGAAGCCTTTCGGAAAACACGTCATGACCGACGTCGACCGCATCGGCGGAGTTCCCGTCATCATGAAGGCGTTGCTCGACGCCGGTCTCATGCACGGCGATTGCCTGACCGTTACCGGCAAGACCGTGGCGGAGAATCTGGCGCACATCACCCCGCCCGATCCGGACGGCAAGGTTCTACGGGCGATGAACAAGCCCATTCACCCGACCGGCGGCATCACGATCCTCAAGGGCTCGTTGGCTCCCGGCGGCGCAGTCGTCAAGTCAGCCGGCTTCGAATCCGACGTATTCACCGGTACTGCACGAGTTTTCGAACGCGAACGCGCCGCTATGGACGCTCTCGAGGACGGCACGATTACTGCCGGCGATGTTGTGGTGATCCGATACGAAGGACCCAAGGGCGGCCCCGGAATGCGCGAGATGCTGGCCATTACGGGCGCCATCAAGGGCGCCGGCCTGGGCAAAGACGTCCTGCTGCTGACCGACGGACGATTCTCCGGCGGAACGACCGGCCTATGCGTCGGGCACGTCGCGCCCGAGGCGGTGGACGGCGGTCCCATCGCGTTTGTGCGCGACGGCGATCAGATCCGGCTCGACGTCAGTACCGGACTGCTGGAACTGCTTGTCGACGACTCGGAACTGCTTGCCCGCAAAGAAGGTTGGGAGCCACTTCCTCCGCGCTACACACGCGGTGTGCTGGCGAAGTACACCAAGCTGGTGGGATCAGCGTCAGGTGGAGCAGTGTGCGGCTGAACCCGAACAGGTAGCGCGCTGATGCCAGACAGCGCACCGATCTAGATCGGCTGGAACCCGGCACCGACGCCTCCATCGGAATTGATATCCGCGATGATCGAGGACATGTTGGTGCCGAGTTCCGGCCCCAGACACGGCACGTACAGGTAGGCGTTCACCATCGCCACCAATGTGGTTCCGACGGTGACAGGGGCTCCGGAATCGCCGTGATCAACACACACCTGCGTCCAGGTTTGGGCGTCGGCGCTCAGATTTCCCCACACGACGCCGCACGTCTGCCCCGTTGTCCGACCTTCTTTGCAGGCGATGGCCGGGAAGCTCGCCGGCTGGCCGATTGACGTGATGGTGGCACTGTCAACGGTCCGCACGGGCGTCACTTTTGCCGGATTGAACTCGATGATGGCGTAGTCGAGCTCCGAATTGGACTCGACGAAGGTGCCGACGACCCCGGCTCCCTCGTCGTCCTCCGGAACAACCGTCGAACCAGGTCCGCCACAGTGACCTGCAGTGATCCCCACCAGCCGACCGCCGTTGTCACGCCCGATCGTTGTCAACGTACATATCGTCTCGTCGCTGATGATGATGCCGCTGCCCCCGCCGAGGGGTGTTGCCGCGGCAACGGCCGTCCCTGTGACCACCAACCCGAGTCCCAGTGCAATTACGACCGCCGCCAAAACGGAAATGATTCTCTGCAACATCACACACTCCCCGCCGAGATAGTCCCCGCTGCACAAATCGCATACCCCGGAAACTCGGCACCTACGCAGGAGAGTTACTCGTTGGTCCCCAGCGCTTCGAGCATCTTGCGTGCTTCTTCGAGTTGACGGCTGAGCTCGTCCACCCTCGCGGCCGCTGCGTCGCGCGCCTCCACGATGATCGATTCGACGGCTTCGATGGCCGTCGGTTCACCCAGTTCGCGGATTGCGCGCTCAACTGCATCGGGTGCCACCGGGACCGCTTTGCCCGGCCGCTTGGCTCCCAAAGTGACGGTGACGCTCCAGTCGTTGTCGGCGCCGGCATGGATGGTGACGCTGACTCCTGGCGGTAGTTTCTTGGCACGCTTGACCGCCGGACGAGGCGCGGGAGCCGCAACGGGCGCAGGGGCCGGAGCGGCTGCTGCCGGTACGGTTCGGGGCTTCGGCCGAGTTTCGACGAGTGGTTCCATGAGCGGTTCGGACTCCACAACTGGTTTAGGGCGGGGCGCCGGCTTGGGGGGCGTCGACGCGACGCGGTTGATTCGCAATTCCTCTGCCTCGAAGGGCAATTCGTCGTTCACGCCCTTGGGGCGAATCAGCACGGTATTTCCGTCCACCGACACCACCTTCGCGGAAGTGCCTGCGTCGATGCCGAGGCTGGGAGTTGCCTCGCGCAGGTATACGGTGGCGCGTTTGCCTTCGGCGACTGCCGTGGCGAGAGCTGCCAAATTTTCCGCAGTGAGGTGATCCGGCGTTGATGCGGTAGCGCCGGAACGTCTACGGGGTGGCATGCGCAAATCCTTTCGAGAGTGTCGGTAGAGCTTTTCTCGGGGCAACTCTTGCACAGGGCACCGACGTGTTCCCGCGCAGCGCCGCTCAGGTTCGCCGAATTCAGTACTGTTCGGCAGGCAGCACGTGAAAGATAGTGTCGACAACACCGCAACATGGGACGCAAGGAGCACAGTGAGCAGTTCGGAGTCAGCACCGATCGACGAGGGCACCGAACCATCCGCGTCACTGTCGCGAAGTGGGTTCGACGCCCCTACCTTCAGCCGCATTCAGTCCGACGTCGAAGAGTTCCTCCTCGGCGGTCCTCGTTGTTACACGCAGTCTCAGATCGCCGAATTCGCGGGTGTTTCCCGCGAGCGCGCAGATCGCCTGTGGGTCGCGATGGGATTTGCCGTCGACGACGACCCGGACGCCGTCATGTTCACCCAACAGGACGCCGATGCGTTGCAGGGCATCATCACCATGGTCGATCGTGGAATCATCTCGCGCAGTAGCGAAGTCGCTGCGGCGCGCGCGCTGGGCCAATCGATGTCGCGTCTCGCCGAATGGCAGGTGTCGATCATCGGCACTCACATCGTCGATCAATTGACGGAGTCCGCGGATGACGATCCCGAGGCGATCCGGAAGCAAATTCTGCGACTCGGCGCCGAGATCATCCCCGCTGTCGAATCGCTCCAGACCTACGTGTGGAAGAGGCACATCGCTTCGTCGACGGGACGGAACGTCGGAAATCCCGGAGAAGAATTCTCCAGCCGAATCTTGATCGTCGGTTTTGCCGACATAGTCGGATACACCTCGCTGACTCGGGGACTGGATCCCACCGAGCTGAACGATTTGCTCGAACGCTTCGAATCCGCGTCAACCGAAATCATCGGCCGAAACTTCGGGTGGGTCGTCAAAACCGTCGGTGACGAGGTGATGTTCGCTGTGGAAAGCCCCCGTCACGCTGCCGAAATCGCCTTGCAGATTCAAAGCGCCGTGCTCGCCGACCACGACGATCCACAACTGCGCGTGGGTCTTGCCATGGGTCCGACGCTCGTGCGTTTCGGCGATCTGTACGGGTCGGTGGTCAACAAAGCTGCCCGTCTCACCAGTTCCGCGCGTCCCGGCACGGTCCTGATCGATTCGGAATTGGCTGCCGCAGTGAGCGACGATGCCAATTTCAAGCTCCGCCACCTCCGGCCGCGTCGCGTGCGTGGCATCGACCGCCTCGAACAGTACGTACTACGACGAAATCTCGAACCCTAAAGATCTCGAACCGCAGCTATCTCACGCTCGCCTTGCCACGAGGAAGTCGTCGACTATCTGCGCACACGCTGATTCCCCCAACGGGGTGAGGGTTGCCAACTTCGTGAGCACCAACGGACCGACCAACTGCGCGAGCGCAACGTCGTAGTCGTACTCCCCCAATTCCTCGATGGCCTCGGGCGTACGCAGGACCCGGTCGAACGCGTCCCGGTACTGCTCGATGATCATCTGCCGCAGCGACCGCATCTCCGGTTGGCGCTCGGTCAACGCGGCCGCGCTCGAGTAGCCCGTCAGATCAGGCCCCAAGCCGAGCCAGCACATCGCTGTGACCTGTACGGGAGCGCTCTCGATGGCCTTGGCTTGATTGGTGAGAAGCTCGAGCAGCTGCGCTCGCAGATCGCCCTCTCCCGATAGTGCCGGTACGGACGGCAGTAGCCGCGCAAAGGCAGCAGCCACCAGCTCGGTGCCGCTGTCGAAGTGCCGATACAACGTCGCGCGAGCAACATTCGCGAGCTTGGTGACGGCGTCGATCGTCACCGCGTCGACTCCGCCTTCGGCAAGAAGTGTTGTTGCAGCATCGAGCAATCGAGTCCGGGATCGCAGTTTGCGCGGATCCTCGTCTGCTGCCTGCCGATCAGAGCGAACCGTTGTCACAACCACAGTTATACCCAACCTGGGGTTGTGGAACTAGCATTCTCCCAACGATACTGATGGTCTCGTTTCTATGGGAGGCTTCGTGACCAGTAAGACGGAGATCGAACAGAGCACCTGGACGCCGCGGCAGATCTGGATGCTGACCGTCTCGTGCTGCGCGGTGGCATTGGTGGTCGCAGCCATGGCTGCACTCAACACCGCACTCCCCGACATAGCCCGTGACACCGGCGCCACCCAAACTCAGCTCACCTGGATCGTCGACGGCTACACACTCGTGCTCGCCTGCCTGCTGCTGGCCGCCGGAGCACTCGGTGACCGCTACGGCCGACGCGAACTGCTGATGTTCGGGTTGGTCGTCTTTGCAGCAGGCAGCGCGATCCCCGTCTTCATCGACGAACCGTCGTGGATCATCGCCTCCCGCGTCGTCTCGGGAGTGGGTGCCGCATTTGTCATGCCTGCGACACTCTCACTGCTCACGGCCGGTTTTCCGGCTACCCAACGCAGTCGAGCCGTCGGCGTGTGGTCCGGCGTGGCCGGCTCGGGCGCCATCGCCGGACTTGTCATATCCGGTTTTCTGATCGAAAAGTGGTCGTGGCATTCGATATTCATCAGCCTCGCCGTCGTCTCGGGCCTCATCCTGGTGGCCTCGTTCACCATCGCGTCCTCGAAGGACGAGGAGACAACTCCACTCGATTTTCTGGGCACTGCACTGATTGCCACGGCGATCGGCCTTTTTGTCCTCGGCATGATCGAAGCACCCGTCCGCGGGTGGCTGAACCCTGTGGTTCTTGCGCTTCTGATCGGCGGAATCGCCACGGGTGTTGTATTCAGCTTCGTGGAATTGCGTTCGGCCCATCCACTTCTCGATGTCGGACTGTTTGCGAACCGTGCATTCGGTAGTAGCGCAACATCACTCGTACTTCAGTTCCTCGCCACATTCGGAATGTTCTTCATGCTTGTGCAGTACCTGCAACTCGTGCTCGATTACTCGCCACTTCAATCAGCACTCGCACTTCTTCCGATGGCCGTCCCCGTCATGGCTCTGTCCGTCGTGTCGCCGCTGCTGATCCCGCTCGTCGGACTCCGAATTCTCACCTCGGTGGGAATTGCGCTTCTCGGCACAGGAATCGCACTCGTGACCCGGTTGGAGTTGGGATCGAGCTACGTCGACGTGTGCATTCCCCTGATCGTCGCGGCCATCGGGTTGGGACTGTGCACCACACCCGCTACCGCTGCAATCGTGTCCAATACACCGGATGCCAAACAGGGCGTCGCGTCGGCGATCAATGACGTCACCCGTGAAATCGGTTCTGCGATAGGCGTTGCGCTTGCGGGCAGCATCCTGGCCACGACGTACGCTCGGCATGTTCAACCTGCTGTGGATATGCTGCCCGAGCCGGCCAAGGAACCGGTCTCGGGTTCCTTGGCCGCGGCCCTGCACATCGCGGAAAGCGCGGGCTCACAAGGCGATCAACTGGCGGACTTCGCCCGTGAAGCCTTCATCGAAGGCATGAACCAAGCTGCACTGACCTTGGCCGTGATCATCTGGGTCTCTGCGGTCATCCTCGGATTCTGGGCACCCGGACGGCAGAAAACCGCAAAGGCGCTGCCGTCGGAATCGACAGCAGCGCCTTTGGCTTGACAGCTAGTGAGTGTCAGGCGGATGCGCGGTCACGTTCTGCAGCGAGGGTGAGCGCGATGTCGACGATCATGTCTTCCTGACCGCCCACCAGACGACGCTGGCCGGCTTCGAGCAGCAACGTGCGGACGTCGATGCCGTAGCGCTCCGACGCAGTCTCCGCGTGGCGCAGGAAGCTCGAGTAGACACCCGCGTAGCCGAGCGTGAGGGTTTCACGGTCGACGCGAACGGGCCGGTCCTGCAGCGGACGGACGATGTCGTCGGCAGCATCCTGCAATGCGAACAGGTCGCAGCCGTGCTCCCACTCCTCGATGTTGGCGACGGCGATGAATGCCTCGAGGGGGCAGTTACCGGCACCGGCACCGTGACCGGCGAGCGATGCATCGACGCGGGTGACGCCGTTCTGAACTGCCACAACGGAATTGGCAACCGAGAGCGACAGGTTCTCATGCGCGTGGATACCGATTTCGGTGCCCTCGTCGAGGATGTCGCGGTACGCGCGAACACGGTCGGCGACGTCGTTCATCACCAGACGTCCACCCGAGTCGGTGACGTAGACGCAGTGCGCGCCGTACGACTCCATCAACTTGGCCTGCTTGGCCAGTTCTTCGGCAGGCGCCATGTGGCTCATCATCAGGAAGCCCGAGACGTCCATGCCGATCTCGCGGGCGGTCTCGATGTGCTGCGCGGAGACGTCGGCCTCGGTGCAGTGGGTGGCAACGCGAACCGAGCGCACGCCCAGGTCGTAAGCATGCTTGAGTTCACTGATCGTGCCGACACCCGGAAGCAGCAGCGTGGTGAGGCGAGCGTGCTCGAGCACCTCGGCCGCTGCTTCGATCCATTCCCAGTCGGTGTTCGAGCCGGGACCGTAGTTGAGCGAGCCGCCGGCGAGACCGTCGCCGTGTGCAACTTCGATCGCGTCGACGCCGGCAGCGTCGAGAGCTGTGACGATCCGCTTGACGTCGGTGGGCGAAATGCGGTGGCGGACAGCGTGCATGCCGTCACGAAGGGTGACGTCCTGGACGAAGATCTTGCGGTTGCTCACTTGGTTGCTTCCTTCTGCTGGGCGATGCGCTCCGCGATCTGCATTCCGGCGGACGTCATGATGTCGAGGTTGCCGGCGTACGCGGGCAGGTAGTGTGCAGCACCCTCGACCTCGAGGAATACCGACACCTGGTGGGTGGGGCGATTGCCGTCGACGAGCAACGTCTCGACCGGCTGGTCGGCCGGGATCTCGGTGATCTGGACTTCCTGCTTGAGGCGGTAGCCCGGGACGTAGGCGGAGACGTCGCCGACCATCTTCTCGATCGACGCACGGATCTCCTCGTGAACAGCCGGGTCCGGGGCGTCGACGAGGCAGAAGACGGTGTCGCGCATGATCAGCGGCGGCTCAGCCGGATTGAGGATGATGATGGCCTTGCCGCGGCGAGCGCCACCGACTGCCACGATCGCCTCGGATGTGGTCTCGGTGAACTCGTCGATGTTGGCGCGCGTTCCGGGACCGGCCGACTTGGAGGCGATGGACGCGACGATCTCCGCGTATGCCACCGGGACAACCCGAGAAACAGCCGCAACCATCGGGATCGTGGCCTGGCCACCACACGTCACCATGTTGACGTTGGGTGCGTCCAGATGCTCGTCCGCGTTGACGGCCGGCACGACGTACGGGCCGATCGCGGCAGGTGTCAGGTCGATCATGCGCTTGCCGAGCGGTGCCAGGCGTGCGTTGTTGGCGACGTGCGCCTTTGCCGACGTTGCGTCGAAGACGATCTCGATCTCGTCGAAGTTCGGCAGACCGACGAGGCCCTCGACGCCTTCGGCGGTGATCGGCACGTTCAGGCGCGCCGCGCGAGCCAAACCGTCCGACGCGGGATCGATGCCGACCATGGCACCCATCTCCAGGTAGTCGGAATTACGCAGCACCTTGATCATCAGATCGGTGCCGATGTTGCCCGATCCGATGATCGCGACCTTGACCTTGCTCATGCGATGTCCCCTTTAGTGGAAAAACTTGTGGTGACCGAACCGAGTCCGGATACGTTCACGGTGACGACATTTCCCGCTACAACCGGCGCCATGGGGCCGAGAGCGCCGGAGAGAATGACCTGACCTGCAGTCAACGGCTGACCGAGTTCGCGGGCCGTGCGGGCGAGCCAGACAACTGCCTCGATGGGATCGCCCAAGCAGGCGGTTCCGACGCCGGTGGACACCTCGGTGCCGTCGACGCTCATCGACATGACAACGTCAGCAGGTTCAACCTCGGCGAGGGTGTGACGCTCGGTGCCGAGGACGTACACGCCGGACGACGCGTTATCGGCCACGGTGTCACCGAACTTGATGTCCCAGGACTCGATGCGGCTGTCGCAGATCTCGATCGCCGCGACGGAGTATTCGATCGCGTCGCGAACCTGGGCGTTGTCCAGCGGTCCGTCGACGAGGTCAGCACCGAGTACGAAAGCAACCTCGGCCTCGACCTTGGGCTGGATCAGGCGGTCCATCGGGATCGACTCGCTGCCGGTGAAGTCCATATCGGCGTACAGAACACCGAGGTCGGGCTGATCGACGCCGAGTTGCTGCTGGACTGCCACCGAGGTCAGGCCGATCTTGCGGCCCACAACGACGGCACCGGCATTGCGACGGATTTCGTCGACGCGGCGCTGCACGGCGTATGCGGCAACGAGGTCTTCACTACCGATCAGATCCCGCACGGGTGCGCAGGGCACGCCGGTTGCGGCGGCGGTCGCGAGGCGATCCGCGGCAGCGGCGATGTCGGTCTCGCTCGCTGTACTGGAATTCGAGGGCTGGCTCATGACCCCTACTTTCCAGGCTTGTACCCCACTACGCCAGGCTGATGTCTCACTCACCGATACGATTGACGAATGACTGGTGCCGCAAACCTCGACACCGTGCTCGGTAAAGCCGTGACGATCTTGCGCGCCTTCCGCCCCGACGACCACGCCGTGCCACTCGCAACGCTTGTCGCGCGGACCGGATTGCACAAGGCGACGGTCCACCGACTCGCCGGTGAACTGGTCGCGAACCGGTTACTCGACCGCGTCGAGGGCGGCTACCGCCTGAGCGGCGGCCTGTTCGAACTCGGCATGCTCGCCTCGCTCGAGCGCAGCCTCCTGGAAATGGCGATGCCGTTCCTGCAAGACCTGTACGAGCGAACCCATGAAACTGTGCATCTCGGTGTGCGCGACGGTCATGACGTCGTGTACATCGCCAAGATCGGTGGGCATCGCCAAGCCAACTCCCCCTCGCGCACCGGTGGACGAATTCCGCTGTACTGCACGGCAATCGGCAAGGCTTTGCTGGCGTACTCGGATCCGGAGTTTCGCCGCGAAGTGCTCGCGGCACCGATGACCCGGCGCACCCCGCACACGATCGTCGCGCCAGGCATCCTGAGCAATCAGCTGGATCGGGTCTTCGAAACCGGTGTCGCCTTCGAACGCGAAGAATCAGCGCCGGGCCTCACGTGTGTGGCCGCGCCGGTATTCGGAAGCAACGACAAACTGGTGGCAGCTATCAGCGTCACCGGCCCCACCACTCGGTTCAAGCCCGAAAGCCAGGTAACCGTCCTTCGTGCAGCCGCCGAAGGGTTGCGCAGCACGATGGCCCGCCGCGAGCACCTGCGCTGACCAGGGAAATAGTCACGCCCGATACGCGGGCGCCTTGGCAGAGCTGCGAGTCTCCAGGGTCTCGAGCAACGGCAACGCCCGGAACGGCACAACCACCGACAGAACCATCACGCTGGTGGAGCGCGTGGCCACTCCCGAACGATTGAGGTCGAGCAGGGTCTGCTGCAAACCTTGATGCGACGCTGCGGCGACTCGACACAGAACGTCACCGGCTCCCGTGGTCGCAAACGCTTCGATCACACCGGGTATGGCTTCGAGTTTGACCGTGACGGTGTCGAGCGCACCTTGGGCAATCTCCAGGGTCACAAATGCCTGCACGCCGAAACCTGCTGCAGCCAGGTCGATATGGGGCTCGTAGCCGGCGATGATTCCGCCGTCCTCGAGCCGGCGCAGTCTGGCCTGCACAGTGGCCCGAGCTACCCTGGTCACCCTCGACAGTTCGAGTGCCCCCGCCCGCGGATGCGTGTGCATCGCTTCGAGCAGCGCCAGGTCCAGACCGTCGATCGACACTGCACTGCGCACCGATTCCACCATGGCTTCCAACCTATACACAGCGACTGGAAAACCACACCCATCTAGCGGTATTCCGTCGAAACGGCTAGCAGGAAGCACGCCCGTTGACTAGCTGCATCGCGCCGGACTTAGCTACATGCATCGACACCGCTGGGAGGACACGAGATGACCATCGAACACAGCATCACCGACGAGGAACGACTGGCCGGACTCGATCTCGAACAACTACGCCAACTGGTGGGACTGGTCGAATACGACGACGCTTCGGATCCCTTTCCGGTCCACGGATGGGACGGACTCGAGTGGATCGTCGGCAACGCCACCCAGACTTCCCACTTCTATCAGTCCGCCTTCGGCATGACATTGGTGGCCTACTCGGGTCCATCCACCGGTAACCGCGACCACCACGCGTTTGTACTCGAAAGCGGCGCAGTGCGTTTCATCGTCAAGGGAGCAGTAGACCCGGCAAGCGAGTTGATCGAGCACCATCGCGTACACGGCGACGGTATCCGCGACATCACCTTGAACGTCCCCGATGTCGACAAAGCCATAGCGCACGCAATTACGCAGGGCGCGCGGGTCATTGCCGAACCGCACGATATTGCCGATGATCACGGCAGCGTCCGCCTCGCCACCATCGCGACGTACGGCGACACGCGACACACACTTGTCGACAGGTCCGGATACCACGGACCGTATCTGCCCGGATATGTCAGTCGCACATCGTCATTCGTTGCCCGTCAGGGTGCACCCGAGCACATCTTCCAAGCTCTCGATCACGTCGTCGGGAATGTGGAACTCGGGAAGATGGACGAGTGGGTCGACTTCTACCGCCGCGTCATGGGGTTCACCAACATGGCGGAGTTCGTCGGTGGGGACATCGCAACCGACTACTCCGCGCTGATGAGCAAAGTGGTCTCCAGCGGCGACCACCGCGTCAAGTTTCCGCTCAATGAACCCGCCATCGCGAAGAAGCGATCACAGATCGACGAGTACCTGGAGTTCTACCAAGGCCCGGGCGCCCAACATCTGGCACTCGCCACTGCCGACATCCTGGCCGCCGTCGACGCACTTGATGCCGAAGGAATCGAGTTCCTGTCGACACCGGCGTCGTATTACGAAGATCCCGAGCTGCGGGCCCGCATCGGCAAGGTGCGGGTCCCCATCGACGAACTACAGAAACGAGGCATCCTCGTCGACCGAGACGAGGACGGCTACCTCTTGCAGATTTTCACCAAACCGGTCGGCGACCGACCCACCGTGTTCTTCGAACTCATCGAACGCCACGGCTCACTCGGTTTCGGCTTGGGCAACTTCAAGGCACTGTTCGAGGCGATCGAGCGTGAGCAGGCAATGCGCGGAAACTTCTAGGTGTCTGCTCCCCACTGCCACACAACAGACGGACGACCCGTTGTACTGACCCGCACACGCTCGTCGGTACGTTCCAGTCCGGGTAAGGATTTGAGCGTCCGGTTGAGATTGCCGGGGTCCGGACGGGCGCCGGAAAGTTCCTCGGCGACGGCCAACGCATAGGACGCCGGAAACGACGCACCGGTCAGTGCCCGAGTGAAGACCTCATCGCGCCACAACAGAGAGTCCGCAAGGATCGGCCGGGTATCCGCCACTATTCGGTTGTGATCGAATGCAAGATCACCCGGGTCATCCCAGCTCACCCATTCCGGAGTGATGTCACCCGTAGGCACGTCACCCGAAGTGATCACGGCCCACATCGTCACCGACAGTGTCGGACCACGCGGGTCTCGATGAGGTTCATCGAACACCGCCAACTGTCCGCTCGCCAGAATCGCGTCATCGGGTAGCCCGAGCTTGGTTGTCACCGCTCGCCGAGCCGCATCCTGGAGCCGTTCACCCGCACCGAGCAGTACACCGGGCAACGCACGCTGCCCGGTGTACGGTTCTGTCTGCCGCTGCGCGACGGCAAAACGCAACTGGCCCGGTTCCGGATTGCCGAAACGCAGAGCGATAACGTCGATCGAGACAAGTGACTGTTCCACGCCATCCATCATGCAGGCACGCCGGCGCGAAGCCGACGGTCGGCCCGGTCCGGTCCGTCCGAAGTAAGCACTACCGGAACGCCGGCCTCGCTACCCAGGTAATCGAGAAACGGCTCGGCTTCTGCCGGAACGTCCCGTCTCACAGCCGACATGGCCCGCAGCGCTTCCGTCAACGCTGCCTGGTGTTCGAGATCCTTCCACTCTCCGACAGGTATACCCGCGCACCCGTCATACCTGTCCACACCCTGGATCGGGGTTCCCGCCGTTGTCGCACGCTCCAGCGCGTCGAGGTGCGTGAGGGCCAACCCGTCGACGCCGCCGCAGACCTCGATCGCGTACCGCAGCAGCAGTGTGTCGAGGTGCCCTACCCGAAATGACCCCTGGTACTCGCCGACGCCGTTGTGCGGTTCCGGCAGGACCGCCCCGAGCGCGCTGTCCTCCGTCGGAAGGGGCCCGGCACCGTGACGCGTGGTGTACGTGCGGGTCACGCCGAGCACATAACTCTCCCTGCCTATTTCGGAGACCATTGCGCGGGCATTAGACGGTTCCACCGTCGACCACGTGGTATGCGGGTGAAATCCACGCCACTCGTCGAGGAGCACACCTTGCGCACCTTCGAAGACCAATCGGCCACGTGCACCGATGGACTCCAGCGCCCCAGGGCCGACAATATCCACTACTGCAGCACATTCCGCGTACATGTCGGCCATGTCCACTATCTCTGGAAACCCATGACGACTGTCGGTGATCAACGGTCCGTAGTACGCCGCCATGTTCTCGAGCTTGCGAGCAAGCACATCCGGCCGTTGGCAGTCCCCGACAGTCGGCGCATCAGGGCGCTCGAGCGCATACGCCGCCGTCTCACCGATTCCCTTGCCACACGAGCCATGTCGATTGTCACCTCGCGCATCCTCACGAGCTCGATTGGCCGCAACGTGAATCGGCGTGGTCAACAGTGCCCGCCCGTCGATGGTCAACAGGTCGAATGGATCTTGCACGCCAACAGCTTCCAACGCTCGCGCTTCCCTCGCCAAAGAGATCGGCTCGACCAGCATGAATTGGGAGAGAAACGTGGGGACACCGTTGAGCGTCCCCGATCCGAATTGCGAGAAGGTGTGGTGGCGTTCTCCGTTCACGACATTGTGAGCGGCCTGCGCACCTCCGTTGAATCGAACCACTGCCGCAACATCGAGATCCGCCTGCGGTGAGCAGAGCCAGTCGACCGTGGCACCCTTTCCGGCGTCGCCGAAGCCGAGGTCGACGACAATAATGTCACTCCGAGCGTCCATTGTGTCCTCCCTCAGTCTGTGTCCTAACTCAGTCGAAATCGACATCATCCGAGCCTGTTCCGAGATCCTTCGGCAAAGCAGCCACCCGTGCGGGCGTCCTTCTCGTGATTCTCGCCAGTGCCTTGTGCACCGTCTTGGCTTCGGCTGTCGATCCCACATCGCGAAGGTCGGCCAATCCGTCACTCAAGTCGATGCGGTCTTCACCGATCCCCACGGTCAGGGCGATGAGTTCGCACACGGCGGCAGGATCGTCGAGCTTGAGGAAGCGTTCACCCAGGAGATCCGTCCAGTGGTCCGCGATCTCCGGATCGTTGTAGTACGACGACTGATTGGGCAACACGAAGTAGACGTTCCACTTTTGCTCCAGTTCCCGATACACCGAGGGAACGGAAATATCGCGTCGAACCTTGTCGCCGATCACGTCGCGAATGTGACGACCCGACAGTCGCGGCTTGTTCAATTCGTCGCCGATGATGAACAGGTAACCTTTGCGGCCCCTCTTCTCCCAAGCGTCGGTGCTCGTGTGACGAGCCATGAAATATGCTGCCAGTTCGTAGCTTTCCGATTTCTGGCCACCACCGTTCCCTTCGAGGAAGATGGTGCGCAACTGCTCGTCCATCGCGTTACCCGATTCGAATTGCCCTACCTGCAGGGGAACCCGATCGGAATCCGCGTCTCCGATTCCACCGAACAGAATCTGCGGGTCGTCTGCATATCCTTTGCGTTGCAGCAATCCGTGCAGCTTCCCGAGCTTGTCCTGCATGATGCGCGGAACGGCACCCATCGAACCGGTGACGTCGAAAAGCACTGCAATAGGCAAAGAATCAGGGTGTCCATCCGAATCCCGGCATTCTCGTTTGTCTACACCGAACGGATCGAGAGTGGGATCTGCTTTCCAACTGTTTCGCGGACGCGACCGTAGCGTGTCGGTGTACCCGAAATCGTCGACACCGCGTGCGGCACGGAATGTCTTGCCCGCCAGGTATGTGTTGTCGTCCCAATATCCGTATCCCATGATGAATCACTGCCTTTCAGATTGGGCGGACGGTAAACGCCCGAAAGGTGCGTTCGCCGTATAGAAGCTCGAGGAGTTCGTCGAACTCGCCGAGGAGATCAGTGGCGTCGGGTCGTAGTCGTGGATTGTCTTGCATACACCCCAGTGCAAAAGTCTTCATACGACTGGGGATTCGGTCGCCGAGCATAGTCGTCATCAACTGATGCGCCATGTAGACGTCCCACCCCGGGGAAGCTGCTTCGCCAAGTTCCGGCGGATAGGCACTTCGGCAGGAACTGATCTTTGCTGCCGGCCGCATTCCTGAACGAGTCGCAAACGACCAGCCCACCAGCACCACGCCATGTAATTCGGGCTGTATCAGCACATTTTCCTCGACGATCGCTGTATGGACCCAATCCGCCTGGTGGGCTGCCGCAAGTGCGCGCAACAGGCGTCGGTGCATCCAGGCCCAGTCTCGTGGATCGAGGCCGTTCGGGTAAGCGCGGCGAACATCGGCGAGGGTGACAAAGCCGGTGGACAGATCATCGAGCACATTGATCCGGCGAACTTCCCCCGAAGCTGGGTCGGCCGCCGAAATGCGGTCGACCAGCGTCGGGACGTACGGCGCGCCGCGGATGTCGGTGAGCGCCGACCTCTCAGTCTCCATCAGCGGGTTCGCTCGCCGACTCCGAGGGATCTTCACCACAACAGATGCCCCGGATCGGTCCTGCGCACGGTAGAGAGTTGCCACCGAACCTCGGGCGAGGACATCACCCAACACGTACTCGTTGTTGTCCCCGACATATGTCGCGGATGACTGCACTGCTTCGGCTTCCGCCACCCAACTGCGGTACAGCTCATTCAACCGAGTTGTTGCGGCAGCGTATCGCGCAACATCACTCGCCTGCGCCCGATCCGGATGGATCGCAGCAACCAAGCAATGGAATTGACGCTTCGCCTGCCGGCGCGATTCCGAATCCGTGGTGGCACTTCCGAACAGCTCGGTCGAGGTTGTTGCCGCCTCGACAGTTTCGAGATCGTTCTTCACCGTGTTCATGAGTTTTAGTCTAAGTGACTAAAACTGATCACGCAAGGCGGGTCCTTCCGAGCATCACAGTCTTGCTAGGCCGGTTCCGCCACTAGCGCACCGGGGCGACTTCTTCCGAGGAATACCGCAGAAGCGAACAGGAAGAACAGTGCGCCGACAAAGGTGCCGATGTTCGCCACGTTGGGATCAAGCGTGTTCCCGTCTTTCAGAATGAACGAACCGACTGCGGACACGCCAAATGCGATAGATCCGAGAGCATTGAGCCACACACTTTGCCATTCCGCCGATCGAGACGCCCAGCGCGTATTCGAGCGCCACAGCATGAGTATCGCCAGAAAACTTGACGCCAAGAACGCAATCGACCCCTCGGCGTCGGGATTCCACACGAGGTTGATCTCTCCACGAACATTGAGCGTGCGCATAGCTGATCCGGTGCTGATATTGAACATGATGGTGCCGAGCAATTGCACCGCTGCAGACAACCACACAACGCGTACCGCAGGCCTACCCGAATCAGTGATGATGACGGGACCGGCGAGCGCCAATTGAACAATCGCCGCTGCGGTGAAGAACCACGACCCGACAAAGAAGAGAAGATTCACGAGCGTTGCTCCGAAAAGCGACGACAAGTAGGGGGCTGAACCAAGTGCAAAGAGCGTCGATCCGATCACGAAGCCCCAGGACTGTACGCGAAGTGTCGGATGAATCAGCATGCGCTGCATTGTAGTTCAATGGAAGTGCGATACCCGGCATTTCTGCTGTGCGCCACACTCCGTTCACCCGGCTCGTGTTCAGTTACAGAGGCGATACTCTCGCCCACTCACTCGGATCGTCGGGCACGTTCCTGCCCGTGAAGGGAATCACCATGGCCAGCGTTACTTTCGACCGCGCAACTCGTTCATATGGGGGAACCGATCGACCCGCACTCGACCAACTCGAGTTGGATATCACAGACGGAGAGTTCCTTGTACTCGTCGGGCCGTCGGGCTGCGGGAAATCGACGTCTCTGCGGATGCTCGCCGGACTCGAACCTGTTGATTCGGGCCGCATCCTGATCGGTGATCGTGATGTCACCGACGTCGAACCTCAGCATCGCGATATCGCGATGGTTTTCCAGAATTACGCGCTCTATCCACACATGAGCGTGGGAGCAAACATGGGCTTTGCTCTCAAGATCGCCGGGGTGCCGAAGCAGGAACGGGAAGCACGGGTCCTCGAAGCCGCACGAGTACTCGATCTCGAGCAGTACCTCGATCGCAAACCGAAGGCACTTTCCGGTGGGCAGCGGCAACGAGTTGCCATGGGTAGGGCCATTGTTCGCAATCCCCAGGTATTCCTTATGGACGAGCCGCTGTCCAATCTCGACGCCAAACTGCGAGTGCAGACTCGAACGCAGATTGCCTCCCTGACCCGCCGACTCGGTGTCACCACCGTGTACGTCACCCACGACCAGGTCGAAGCGATGACCATGGGTGATCGTGTTGCGGTGCTCAAAGACGGTGTGTTGCAGCAGGTAGATACGCCTCGCCGCCTGTACACGAGTCCCGCCAACATCTTTGTCGCCGGATTCATCGGCTCACCCGCCATGAGCTTCATCGATCTCGACCTCGACGACGGCGAGATGTCACTCGGCGGGACGGCGTACCGCGTTCCACGTTCCGTCGCCGATGCCTCACTGACTCCCCACGTCACAGTGGGTATCCGGCCGGAGTCGTTTGTGCGGGTGGACAAAGGAATTACCGTCGTTGTCGACGTTGTCGAAGAACTGGGCGCCGACGCATTTGTCTATGGCCACACCATGATCAACGGCAAGCGCCACGAGTTGGTGATTCGCGAGGAAGGAAATAGTGCGCCGCCGATCGGCTCACGATTCGACGTTCTTCCCGTAGCCGAAAGCACGCACCTCTTCGACCCGACCACCGGCACCCGCCTGTCCACCGATGACACCGCTGTGCACGTGTAAGCACTGAATCACGAAGGTCCCGCCGCAGTTTCGTTCGCGGTGGGACCTTCACGTCTTCAGATCGACTGCAATTCGAGCGACGCTGCTCGCCCAGCCACCAACTCCTCGAGGTCCGTGACCGACTTTCCGGCCAACGTCGCCCACAGGACAACGCCTGGATCTTCCTTCAGACTCACCACGTTCGGCACGCCCACTGCGACGGCGCCCGCGGCAATCGCCGACGCCAATCCCGGAATCGAGTCCTCGATCGCCACAACCTGATCCATGGAGATCGGGCCGGTCAGCGCCGAGAGATCCGTTCTGGCCCGCAAGTACGGCTCCGGGTGCGGCTTACCGTGCTCGACCATGTCTCCGGTAACCATCAACTGAAATGTTCCCGGTGGGAGCGCGCTCGCAACAGCCTCCGCCAACGGCGCCTCGCTCATCGTCACCAACACACAGGGTATTCCGGCGTCGCGAACCTGCGCCAACAACTCACGGGCACCCGGACGCCACTCGATGGACTGCCGAACACCCGCCACGACGGCGGCCACCAGTTCATCGACTATCTCGCGGATCGTGAGATCCGCCCCCGCCGCGCGAAGGATCGCAGCAGAGTCGGGCAAGGCCTTCCCCACCAGTGCTGTTGCCTGTTCGTCAGACCACTCCACCCCGTACCTCGACATCAAGGCACGCTCCGCCGCAAACCAACTCGGCTCGGTGTCCACCAGTGTGCCGTCCATGTCCCAGAAGACCGCTTGCAGCATCAGGACTTTCCTTCCTCTTGTAGCTCAACACGATCGGATCCAACGACGCGCACCACAACACCCTGTGCACGGATATCCTCGATAATCCCCAGTGGTGCACCGTCATCGGTGATCAACTCGTCGATCACGTCCCAACCACACACTCGATGTAGCGAGGTGTGCGCCAATTTGGAACTGTCCATAAGGAGAACCCGCCGACCGGCACACCGAATCATCTCCGATTTGAGCCGAACGACTTTCTCTTCCTGGTGATACATGCCGTCGCGATCAGCACTCGACGTCGAGAAGTACAGAGCGTCGACGCGCAGTTCGCGCACGGCCTTGGCTGCACCCTCGCCGACAAACGATTCATGACCGGAGTCGAAGTCGCCGCCGATAGCGGTCACCGAAATGCCGGTCACTTCGGACAGTTCACGAAGGGAGGGCAGATAGTTCGTCACAACCCGAAGTTCTTCGATCTCGATCAAGTGGCGGATCATGTGGGAGGCGGTGGTGGAATCGTCGAGCATTATCACCTGCCCCGGAGCAACCTCGGTGGCAGCAGCAGCGCCGATCGCCAACTTTTGTTCGGTGGCGATGCGACGCCTCAGCGGTGCTGCAATCTCGTAACTGCTGGTTCGTTCGATGCTGACTCCGCCCCTGAACTTTCGGACTATTCCGCGGCGTTGAAGTTCGTCGAGATCACGGTGGACCGTCATCAACGACATGTCGAAGTGAGCGGCCAGCGATTGTGCGGACGCCGATTCATCTGCCATCAAGCATTCGAGAATGCCGTCCAGCCGTTCTTGCCTGGTGTGGGTGATCAATCGTCGACTCATCCAAGACCTTGCTGTTGCTGGTGTGATTACGAGTCATTTATATCACTCTTCCTGATATGAATGCTCGATGAACGAGTCGAGAAGCTTAGGCATGACAAACTGAAACTTCAGCTCGGTCACCGCCAGAACCGCAGACGCACTGTCGACTAAATCCACTGTTTAACAACATATTTGACACGTCACGTAGACATTTCACACTCGCGAGATCTACCCGTTTTGTCCATTTGACGACCATCCGCACGAGTGAAACGATCACTGCGATCAACGAAGACGTAACACCGTCGATGTGATCTTCACCGTCTCGCATCAAGAAAGCGACACCCCCGGAAGAAATGGTCTCGACATGTCGTTGACAACTCAACGCCCGGCACCGCCGACGGTCTCCGCCCCTGTGAGTCGCGGATCAACCCGGGGTCGCCCTACCCGAAGGCGTGAACGCAAGGGCTACAAGCTCTTTGTGCTCTTCACCTTCCCGAACCTGCTGCTGATAGCGGTCTTCGCATATTGGCCCGTTATCGGCAACATCTACCTCAGCCTCACTGAATGGGACATGATCGCGCCGACGCCGCTGTTCGTCGGCGTCGACAACTACACGAAGTTGCTGCACGATCCTGCGTTTCTCCGGGTGTTACGCCTGACCTTGGTATGGGTTGTTGCGATTGTCGGCATCAGCCTGAGCGTGGGACTGGCCCTGGCGTGCCTGTTCAATCGCCAATCACGAGGACGCGCAGCCGTTTCCGCTTTGGCATTTTCGCCGCACATCCTCTCGGGCGCGGCGGTGGCCGCGATCTGGTTGTTCATCTTCGATCCGAACTACGGACTGTCCCGAGCGCTGTTCGGGTTGTTCGGAGCAGATTCACCACACTGGACAACCTCGAGTTCATGGGCGATGCCCGCGCTGATCATCGTCTCGATCTGGAAAGGTGTCGGCTTTGTAGCCATCGTCTATCTAGCTGCGCTTCAGTCGATGCCGGCCGACGTCCTCGAGGCGGCACGTCTCGACGGGGCAGGGGCATGGCAGACATTCCGCCACATCACCATGCCGCTACTCTCACCGACAACGTTCTTCCTCCTGATCACCCAGGTCATCAGCGCCTTTCAGTCCTTCGACGTCATCGCGATGATGACCAGCGGCGGACCCGCAGGCGCCACAACCACTCTCAGCTGGTTCATCTACCAAGAAGGATTCAAGGCCTTCAGTGCCGGCACTGCCGCCGCCGGATCCATGGTGATGTTTGTCGTCCTGATGGGCGTCACAGTGTTCCAAATGCGATTCGTCGAGAAGAAAGTGCACTACTGATGTCCGCACCCAGCAGAACGACAACCCCGAACAAGACGCGCATTCGATTTCGCTTGTCCTGGATCGGACTGGTTGTTGTCGGCCTCGTCTTTGCCATCCCGTTCTAC
This sequence comes from Rhodococcus sp. AD45-ID, assembly GCF_003023755.1. Classification (NCBI taxonomy): domain Bacteria; kingdom Bacillati; phylum Actinomycetota; class Actinomycetes; order Mycobacteriales; family Nocardiaceae; genus Rhodococcus; species Rhodococcus sp. AD45-ID. The sequence goes on from NZ_PYHL01000001.1 coordinate 2,108,899, forward strand.
TGGATGATCTCGTCGGCGTTCAAGCCGGAGAGCGAGATCTACCAGTGGCCACTGCAATTCGTCCCCAGCCGTCTGGCGTGGGAGAACTTCAGCCACGCGTGGAATGCCGTTCCGTTCGGCGACTTCTTCGTCAACTCACTGATCGTCACGATCGTCGGTGCCACTGCGAAGGTCACCTTGGCAGTGTTCAGCGCCTATGCCTTTGCCTTCCTTCCCTTTCCCGGCAAGAAGTGGATCTTCCTCGCGGTCCTGGGAGCCTTGATGGTGCCGGGGCACGTGACACTGTTGCTCAACTACATCACCATCGGCAATCTCGGAATGATCAACACCTACGCGGGGATAATCCTGCCTGGACTCGCGAGCGCATTCGGAACATTCCTTCTACGCCAGCACTTTCTGAGTCTCCCGAAGGAAGTCATGGAGGCTGCAGAGCTCGACGGCGCCGGACACATCCGCAAGCTGTTCTACTTTGCATTACCGATGTCAGTTCCGGCGGTTGTCACCGTTGCGCTGATCGCTGTCATCGACGAGTGGAACGACTTCATCTGGCCTCTTCTCGTCACCAATTCCGTTCAGATGCGCACTCTTCCCATCGGTTTGATGGCACTCAAAGAGAGTGAGGGTGTTGACAACTGGGGCGCGATCATGGCCGGCACCACCATGGTTGTCCTCCCCATGCTGCTGCTCTTTCTTTTTGCCCAGCGGTTCATCGTTGCCGGACTTGCCGGAGCGTCCGTTCGACGCTGATCAGTTTTCCGAATTTCCCTGCCAGTTCAGCATCCTCCAGGAGATACCCATCATGTCGTTATTTGCCCGATCAGGCTCCGCGCAGAAGCCTGTGAACATCTCTCGCCGCAGCTTTCTCACTGCTGCCGGTATGACCGCGATCGCACTCCCCGTACTCGCGGCGTGCGGAAACGCCGGCGGCACGGCTTCGTTCTCAGCACCGGACGTCAAGGCCCCCAGCGAATTTGCCGGGAGGACCAACGTCGTCATCTGGAGTCCGTGGTCGGGCAACAACCACGAGGTCTTCACCGGAGTGGTCGACGGATTCAACCGCTCGCAATCCGATATCTACGCAGAAGTTCAGCAGTTCAACGGGTATGACGGCGTCACCGAGAAGATCGCCGCCGGACTCCAGGCCAGGCAGATCCCCGACATCGGCGTCTTCTCCGACGTGTCGTGGAACAAGTTCTTCCTCAACGACACACTCGAACCGCTCGGCGGATACTTCGACAGCAACTTCGGTCCGAGCACGTTCAACGAGCGCTTGTTCACCGAGGGCGTTGTCCGCGGCGAGTCCTACTGGATCCCGTTCGGCCGATCGACACCACTGTTCTACTACAACAAGGAGATCTTCTCGTCCGCAGGTTTGCCGGATCGCGCCCCCGCCACCTGGGATGAATTCCGTTCGTGGGGAAAACAAATCACCGGCCAGAACTACAATGGCAATTCTCTGAAGATGCGCGCATACACCGGTGCCGACGACTGGTACATGCAGGGACTGCTCTGGAACTTCGGCGGATCGATCTCCGACGGACTCGACGTCACCGTGGACTCCGCAGCTGCAATTGCCGCCGCAGAGTTCGACCGGGCCGTGATCAACGACGACAAGATCGCGTACCTCGCACAGGAAATCAACAACGATTTCATCAACGGCCAGGTCGCAACCATCACCAACTCCACCGGATCGCTGACCGGACTGATCAAGGGCGCCCAGTTCGAAGTCGGTGCCGGCTTCCTGCCTCAACAGACCACACACGGCGTGCCGACCGGTGGTGCCGGACTCGGAATCATGAAGAATGCCAGCCCGGAACGCAAGGAGGCCGCCGCCCAGGTGCTCGCGTATCTGTCCGGCGAGGAAGCGTCGTCGACCTGGACCGTCGGAACGGGATACCTGCCCTCGACAATCTCCGCGGCAAACTCCACCAAGGTGCGTCAGGTCATGTCCGACAATCCGAACTACAAACTGGCCGTCGACCAACTCGAGCTCGCCCGCCAGCCTGACGCGGTTCGACGGTACGTCCAGAGCACCATCACGGAAATGCGCACCGCAATTCAGAAGCTGTACACCGAAAATGCCGACGCCGGCGCAACTTTGAAGGCAACGGCAACCAAGCTGCGCGCAGACACGGAATCCGTGCGCAAACTCTACGAAAGCAAAGTGGCCTGACCATGCGATCCGAATCATTCACCCTGGTGGGCCATCGCGGCGCCATGGCCCACGCACCCGAGAACAGCATTGCGTCATTTCGTCTCGCCGAGGAGATGGGCGTCGACGAGATCGAACTCGACGTGCGCTTGACCGCCGACGGCGTTGCGATCGTGCTCCACGACGCGACGCTCGATCGCACCGCCGCCGACGATTCCGGGCGTGGGCTCGGACCCGTTGCGGAACTCACGTTCGACCAGATCAAAGACATCGAATTGGACTCCGGACGCGGCGTCCTGACCTTCGACGAAGCTCTCGACAACACCACGGTGACCTTGCAGGTGGAGATCAAGGCCATCGAGGTGGTGCCGGAACTCGGACGGATCGTGGCGGCGCGGCCGGAAGACGCTCAGCGCATTCAGTTCACGAGCTTCTCGGCCGAGGCTCTGCTCGCAGTTGCCGAGGCAGCACCGTTCATCCCGCGCGGATTGATCGTATCGGCGTATCCAAGCGCCGACGCTCACCCGGCTGGTATCGAATCCGTTCTTGCGGCCACCGGTTCCGGCGCGTTCTACTGCGGCTGGGACGGCCTGACAGCCGACCTGGTCCGCGACCTCCATGAAGCCGGACTGCAGGTTCACGCGTGGCCCCTGCGCACTCCGGCAGATGCAGCACGAGCCCTCGAACTCGGAGTGGACGGCACGACCACGGATTTCCCGGCGGACGCCAGGGAGTGGCTCGACCGCACCTGACGGAACTACCCCCAGCGCGACTGTCCACCGTCGAGGGGGATGGTTGCGCCGGTCAGGTAACCGGCATCTTCGCCGACCAGGAAGACGACGGCACGCCCGATGTCGGTTTCGGGATCGCCGACGCGACCCAGCGGGATTCCCGCGACAAAGGCTGCCGCTTCTTCCGGGTTCTTGTCCATCCACCACTGCAGGGCCGGGGTCTGCGCGTGTGGCGCAACGTTGAGGACACGGATATTGTCCTTGCCCCACTCGCAGGCCGCAGCGCGGGTTAGTGCGCGCATGCCCTCCTTGATGGAGCCGTAGGCACCGTAGTTGCTGGCATCCCAGCGCACGGCCGCGGAGGTGACCATGTTGATGATGACGCCGCCGCCGCGGCTGTTCATGTGGGGATACGACGCCTGCATCATGCGCAGGGTGGCGAGCGGTCCCGTCGCGAAGGAGCGTTCGAAGTCTTCGTCGAGCACGCTGAGCAGCGGGCCGGGCTTGCAGTCGTTGGCGTTGTTGATCAGGATGTCGATTCCGCCGAACAGTTCGACGGTACGGTCCACGGCGGCGGTGATGTCGTCCTTCTTGCTGACGTCACACACGACTACCTCGCCGCGGGCACCGATGTCGGCGAGCAGCCCGCACGTGGTGTGGAGCTTGGACTCGGTGCGACCGGCTACCGCGATCTCGGCGCCTTCTTTCGCCAATGCCAAGGCAATGCCTTGCCCGATTCCCTGACCTGCACCGGTGATGAGTGCAACTTTGCCGTCAAGCGTGCCCATGTGATTGCTCCAATGTCCTGTTGCCTGCGGGGACTGGTCGATTCTGGTGACTGCCGGTGTTGGTCGTCTACACTCAACGAACTAAGCAACCAAGCATTTGCTTGACCCTATGACGACCGGCACTGTCGCGTCAATCACACTGGGCGGCAAATCGGCTCGGCCCCAACATCAGGAAGGCTCCACCGTGACACTCCCCAACCCCGTCGATTTCAGCGGACGCTCGGTGATCGTCACCGGCGGCACCAAGGGCATCGGCTTTGTCATCGCCGAAACCTTCCTGGCTGCCGGGGCAAACGTACTGGTCTGTGGCCGAAACGAGCCCGAAAAGCTCCCGTCGGCTGACGGACGCACTGCAGCATTCAAAGCCACGGACGTCCGCGATCCGGCAGACGCCGCAGCGCTCGTCCAGGATGCCGTCGATCGCTTCGGCCGACTGGACGTTCTGATCAACAATGCCGGCGGCTCCCCCGACGCCGACGCAGCCACCGTCTCCCCGCGCTTCGTGGAGAAGATCGTGGCGCTGAATCTGCTGGCCCCCTTCAACGTTGCTCAGGCTGCAAACGCCGTCATGCAGACACAGGACAACGGCGGCGCCATCATCAACATCGGCAGTGTCTCGGGCATCGACCCGCAGCCCGGCACCGCGGCATACAGCGCCGCCAAGGCCGGACTGTTGGTCCTGACAAAGGCTTTGGCGCTCGAATGGGCCCCCAAGGTCCGCATCAACCACATCACGACCGGCTTGATCCGCACGGAAGCAGCCGCAGAGGTCTACGGCGCAGACGGCGGCGCGGCCGTCACCGAGATCATCCCGATGGAGCGCATGGCCGTACCGTCGGACATCGCGAATTCCTGCCTGTTCCTGGCAAGTTCGCTCTCGTCGTACGTGACGGGGACAGACATCGCCGTCCACGGCGGCGGCGAATACCCGGCCCGTTACCTTGCTACCCACCCCGAGCTGTTTTCGCGAACCAGCTCGTAAGACCGAGCAACCAAGGAAGCCCTCGAGCAATTGCTCGAGGGCTTCCTCGTTTTGTGTGAACAACTGCGGGGCGCGACGGGGGGGTCAAGCGCCCCGCAGTTGAGTCTGCGGATGCTAGCGAGCGGAGAAGCTCACTCGCGCACCGGAAATCGCTACCTGACCATCCTTGTGCACCTGGAAGGCCAGGTCGTCAGGAGTACCCCACGCAACGATGGACGGCGCCTCACCCGGATGAATAGCCGCCGCAAATCGACCCTCGAGGCTCACGAGGTCTGCCGGATGCACTCCGGCGACCCGGGCAAGCTCGAGCGTGCTGGCAGCCAACGTGCACAGGCCGTGCATGATCGGGCGCGGCTGATTGATCCGTGCCGCGGCCTCTGGATCGATGTGGATGTGGTGCATGTCGCCCAGCAGGCGATACATCGCCGTCTGATTCTCCGCCGTGGTCAGCACACCGGTGAGTGAAGGCTCGCCCGTCGGCTCTGCGGGACGGGACGGCCCACGTTCTCCGCCGAATCCACCGGCGCCGGGAGCGAACAGCGACCAGGTCGCGACGAAGTACTCGCACTCGACCTTCACTTCGAAGACGGCTGCAGCACCCTTGTCCCACACCTCGCCGACCGAAGCCTTCAGCGTCACCTCACCGCTACGCGGAAGCGGAGCAAGCACTTTCAACTCTTGCGAGCCGTGCAGTGCCGTCGAGGTGTCGAAAGCGCCCGCCGAGCCCAGAGCGTCGGGAGCCCACTGCGCCAGTGTCAGAGCAAATGTCGGCAGCACCCGAAGCTGATCCTCGAAAACGAGGTCCAACTCGGTTGCCTTGGCGCCCACGGCAAGTGCGTACAGGATCGCGTCGCGCTCGGTGTACGACACGGTGCGGGTACCGAGATCGGCTCCGCGCCAATCGCCGGCAGTCTTCGCAGTTTCCGAAGTAGTCACGTTCAATTCCTCTCTCACACCACGCCGAGAATGAGACCACTGGTAGGTACTGCTGTTCCGGCAGTGACCAATACGTTCTCGACACCATCGGGCTGATTGGTCGACGTGCCACGAATGAGCCGCACACCTTCGGCAACACCGTTGACACCGTGCAGGTACGCCTCGCCGACCTGACCACCGTGAGTGTTCGCCGGCAGGCGTCCACCGAGTTCCAGGTTGCCTTCGCGGATGAAGTCCTTGGCCTCGCCGGGCTTGCAGAATCCCAGTTCTTCGAGCTGTGGGAGGACCAGCGGAGTGAAGTGGTCGTACAGGATAGCCGCGTTGATGTCGTCCGGTGTCAGGCCGCTCTGGCTGTACAGCTGACGGCCGACCAGACCCATCTCCGGGATACCCGTGATGTCTGGTCGGTAGTAACTGGTCATCATGTGCTGATCCTTGCCACTGCCCTGAGCAGCGGCCTTGATGAAGGCCGGCTTGTTGGCCAGATCCTTGGCGCGCTCAGCGGAGACGACGACGAGCGCCTGGCCACCGTCTGTTTCCTGGCAGCAGTCGAGCAAGTGCAGCGGTTCGGCGATCCAGCGGGAATTCTGGTGATCCTCGAGTGTGATCGGACGCTCGTAGAACCAGGCAGCCGGGTTGTTGGCAGCGTGCTTGCGCGCCACCACTGCAACTCGTCCGAAGTCCTCACTCGTCGCACCGTACTGGTGCATGTACCGCCGTGCGAACATAGCGACCCACTGAGCGGGAGTCGACAGGCCCTGCGGTGTCATCCACGCATAAGCCGCGCGGTCCGCTGTGGTTGCCATCGGGCGATCATGCTGACCCAGGCCGTAACGCTCACCGGAGCGCTCGTTGAAAGCGCGGTAGCAGACCACGACATCGGCGACACCCGTCGCAACGGCCATGGCTGCCTGCTGCACGGGGCCGCATGCGGCGCCACCGCCGTAACCGATGCGGGAGAAGAACTTCAGCTCGCCGAGACCACAGTTGCGAGCCACAATGGCTTCGCCGTTGGTTTCCGCGGTGAAGGTCGAAAGTCCGTCAACCTCGGACGGGGCGATACCCGCGTCCGCGAGTGCAGCGACGATGGCCTCACAGGCCAACTGCAGTTCGGTGCGACCGGAGTTCTTGGAGAACTCGGTGGATCCGATGCCGACGATGGCAGCGGCTCCCGAGAGCGGGCTGATCGCCATCAGGGCTTCCCCTCTTCTTTGAAAGCAACTGTGACGGTGCCGGATGCATGGTTGCCGAGGCTGTTTGCGCCCTGCACCTTGACCACGACAACACCGTCTTCCTTGGACACGACCTCACCGGTCATCGTCATGGTGTCACCCGGGTAGTTGGGCGCGCCGAGACGAATGGCGATGCGACGCAGGGTCGATGCCGATCCGGCCCAGTCCGTCACATACCGGCCGACGAGGCCGTTGCTCGTGAGGATGTTCATGAAGACATCCTTGGAGCCGCGCTCCTGAGCCAGGCTCGGATCGTGGTGCACGTCCTGGAAATCGCGAGTGGCGATTGCCGTGGCGACGATCAACGTGCGGGTCAGCGGGATCGCCAACTCGGGCAATGCCTCTCCGACAACGACGTCTGCGTAGCTACGACCGGCAAGAACGGTCATGCGAGCACCTCCACACCGGATGCGAGCTGCGCACCCAGACGCGCGAGATCGGAGCTGGAACCGCCGAGGGTGGCAGCAATCTGCTTGCCCCACAAGAGGTGACGGTGAACCGGGTAGTCGGTGTCGACGCCCATACCACCGTGGACATGCGTGGTGCGATGCACGACGCGCTGTCCGCCGTCGGTGGCCCACCACTTGGCGACGAGTACCGAGGTGCCGAGATCCAGTCCCTCGGAGATGCGCCATGCAGCCTGCCACAGTGTCACGCGCATCGCTTCGAGATCGATGTAGCAGTCCGCGAGCTGGTGGTTGACCGCCTGGAAGGTCGCGAGCGGACGGCCGAACTGCATGCGGCCGTTCAGGTACGTGACAGCCTGCGCAACGGCGCCGGAGCCGACGCCCCATTGAATTGCGGCCAATGCCAGCTCAACTCGGTCGATCAGCCACGGAACCGTGGTGCCGTCAGCCGCACCGATCAGCTGCGCGGGGGCACCGGCAAACGTGAGGTTGGCACAGATCTCGTGGTTGGTGGACTGCGTCTGCTCCACCGTGACACCGTCTGCATTCAGATCCACCAGCAACAGAGCTGTTCCCGTGGACGTGGTTGCCGAGACGAGCGCGAGGTTCGCGATGTTCGTGATCGGCACAACGGCCTTCTCACCGGTCAGCGTCCAGTTACCGTCGGTATCCTCGGCGGCCGTCGTCAGCGGGTCGCCGGCAGTGTACGGCCCGAATTCCTCGAGCCCGATCGTGAGGAATCGACTGCCGTCGGCAACACTCGGAAGGAGCTCTGCGCGAAGGGAATCGGAACCGAACTCGTTGATCGCCAACGCGGCGAGCGCCGTCTCCCAGATCGGCACGGCCGCAACGTGGCGGCCCTGTTCCTCGAGCAGGGTGTACAGCTCGGACAAGCCGAGTCCACCGCCGCCGAACTCCTCGGGCAGGGCGATACCGAGCAGGCCGGTGGTCGCGAGTTCGCGCCACAGTTCACGGTCGACGCGCTCGGCGGAGAGTTCGATCTCCTTGGTGCGCTCGATCGTGGCCTTGCTGGTGAAGACCTCGTCGGCCAGTGAGCGAATCGCGTCCTGCTCTTCGCTGAAATTGAAGTCCATCAGTGCTCCTCGCGTGCGGCCGGCCGGAACGCGGGAAGCGTCAAATCCGGGTCGGCGTCGATCCAGTCAAGTTCCACGGGCATGTCGACCACGACATCTTCGGGCGCGATACCCACCATGTTGGCGATCAATCGGGTTCCCTCTTCGAGTTCGATGACCGCAACGATGAGCGGGTAGTCGAACGCGTCGATCTTGGGGTGATGATTGACCACGAAGCTGTACACCGTGCCACGGCCCGACGCATCGATCGTGTCCCACTCGAGCGACTGGCACTCACCGCACATCGGGCCGGTGGGATGACGCAACGTCTTGCAGGACGTGCAGCGCTGGATCACCAGACGGTGCTCCTTGGCCGCTTCGAACCAGAAAGCGTTGTCCGCGTTGAGAGCCGGACGCGGACGCAGTGCGCGCGGAGCCTCCGGAGCCTTGGCTTCCTGCGGCTTGAACCGCAGTGTCCGCCACCGCTGCGTGCCGACAACTTCGTCGTCGCCGTTGCGGTACGTCTTGAGCGTCGTCACGAAGTGTCCGACGCCTAGGCCGGTCTTCTTTTCCGGGGAAATCGACTCGATGACCTCGGTGTAGTTCACGCGATCGCCTGGGCGCAGTTCGCCGAAGAACTCCTGATCGGAATCGGTGGCGACGACGGAACTGTAGCCCGCAGCGTCGAGGGTGGCGATCAGATCGGTCCACACCTGTGACGGGTCGTTGCCCGCCATCTTGTCGGTGAACGTCCGCATGATCCAGACCTGAAGCATCTGAGCGGGAGCGACGACGCCGTCACGGCCGGTGGCGCGGGCAGCTTCGTCGTCGAGGTAGACGGGGTTGGTATCGCCCATGGTCTCGGCCCAATGCCGGATCATGGGGATGTTGACCTCGTCGGGTCCCCAGGTGGTGGGAACAAGCGTCTGGCCGACAAAAGCGTCGAGTTGCGCCGAAATGTCGCTCACTTGACCCTCTTTTCGCGAACGAGTCCCAAGCCGATGGTGCCGACCATGTCACGCAGAACCTCGTTGACGCCGCCGCCGAAGGTGTTCACGACACCCTGACGCGAGATCTGCTCGATCTGACCGGCAAGCAAAGCGCCCGGAGACTCGGGGCGGATGCGTCCGGCGGAGCCGAGAATTCCGAGCAGAGTGCGGTAGACGTCGACGTGAGTCTCGGTCCCGTATGTCTTGGTAGCGCCGGCGTCGGCTCCGGAGAGCGTGTCCTGTGCGACGGCTGCCGTCATCTTCCAGTTCAGCAGTCGCATGGCCTCGAGCTTGGCGTGTGTACGAGCGAAGTCCTGCTGCACCCACGGGATGTCGATGGCGCCGTTTTCCTTGGCCCAGTCCAGAACCAGGTTCCACAGACCGTAAGTGCGACCACCGATGGCCGCCAGGCCGATTCGCTCGTGGTTGAGCTGAGCGGTAATGAGCTGCCAGCCGCCGTTGACCTCGCCGACAACGTCCTTCGACGGGACGCGAATGCCGGAGTAGTACGTCGACGTCACCATCAAGCCGCCGACGGTGTTGATCGGTGACCACTCGAAGCCTGCGTCCTCCGTGGGGACGATCAGGATCGAGATGCCCTTGTGCTTGGGGGCGTCCGCGTCGGTGCGGCAGGCCAGCCACACGTAGTCGGCAGTGTTGGCGCCACTGGTGAAGATCTTGTTGCCGTCGACGATCCACTCGTCACCGTCGAGGACTGCACGGGTCTTGAGCGAAGCCAAGTCCGTTCCGGCCTCCGGCTCGGTGTAGCCGATGGCAAAAACGATGTCGCCGGCAAGAATGCCCGGCAGGAATCGTTCCTTCTGCTCTTCGGTGCCGTACTTCATCAATGTCGGCCCGACGGTATTGACCGTCACGAAGGGGAACGGCAATCCCGCGCGCTGAACCTCGTCGAAGAACACGAACTGCTCTTCGATGGAGCGTCCCTGGCCACCGAATTCCTTGGGCCAGCCGATACCGAGCCAGCCGTCCTTGCCCAGCAACTTCACGATTTCACGGAAGTATTCGCCGCCAACACCCTGTTCACCGGCAGCGCGGCGCTTCTCCTCCGGCAGCAGCGTCGCGAAGTACGCGCGCAGCTCCTTGCGGAGCTCCTGCTGCTCGGGCGATTCCCTCAGATCCATCGCGGTTCTCCTATGGCTTTCATGGCTAGCAACTTTGATCTGGACGCTAACTAGATGCATCTTTGGGCGCTGAATGTGTCTCGTTGAGCGGGAAGGCGAAACATGAGCGCCGTCACATAAGGTGAAATGCTGCCATGGAACCTTCGGATCGGATCGCCCTCACCGACTTGGCTGCCAGGTACGCACAGGCAGTCGACCGCCGAAATCCGGCCGCTCTCGCAGCCCTGTTCACCGAAAACGCCACGTTTGTCCTGCCTCCGGCATTGAACGGCACCGCCGGGCCGACCGAAATTCAGGGCCGGTCGACTCTGTCCGATTCGATAGTCGGCGCCGTCGCACACCTGCACTCGACGCGGCACATCGTCGAGCAGCAGGTCCTCGATCAGGACAGCGCCACCACGGCCCACGGCGAGGCGTACTGCTCCGCGCATCACATCTATCCCCGCGGCGAGGGGTTCCGGAACAACCGAATCGAGATTCGCTACCAGGACAGTTTCGACAAGGTCGACGGCACCTGGCTGTTTTCTCGTCGCGAATTGGTTGTGGACTTCGCCGAGGACGTGCCGGTCATTCTGCTCGGCAGTTAAAGGCGAGCGTCAACTCGCCATCATGGCGATGGCCGTTCGCAACCCACGACGCTTACCTGTGTGCGGGTCGACGCCGAATACTTCCTTGATGCCGCCACGAACTCGAAACTTCAACTCGGAGTGCGTTTCCGGTGCGTCGTCCTGGGAGGCGGAGAGAAACCTGTTGGGGAGCGACAACTTCCAGATGGTGCGCAATGTCAGTCCGTACTGCTTCCACAGCGGACCTGTTGTGTACGGGAGATCGTACTTGTCACATAATTCACGAAGTGGCACAGCGATTTCCGAGTATCGGTTGCTCGGCAAGTCGGGGAAGCAATGATGCTCGATCTGGTAGCAGAGGTTGCCGCTCATAAATGCCATGATCGGTCCGGCGTGAAAGTTGGCCGAGCCGAGCATCTGTCGTAGGTACCATTGCGCGCGCGATTCGTTCTCGAATTCCTCGAGAGTGAACTTCTCGGCTCCGTCGGGAAAATGCCCGCAGAAGATGACTGCGTAACTCCAGTAATTGCGAATGAGATTTGCGACGATATTTGCCGTCAGCGTGGTCTTCCACGCTGGGCCGGTCAGAGCTGGGAACAGAATGTAGTCCTTGGTCACCTGCCGTGCGATCTTCTTGCCGATTTCCTTTGCCATCTCGGATTTGTCGGACCACTTCACCTGCCCCTTGCGAAGTTTGTCTGTCTCTAGATGGTGAAGTGCGACGCCCCATTCGAACAGTGTTGCCAACGCGAAATTGGTGATCGGCTGGAATAGATAGTCCGCGTGCCACTTCTGATCTCGCGTGACGCGCATGATGCCGTAGCCCACGTCATTGTCGAGACCGACGATATTGGTGAACTTGTGATGGGTGAAGTTGTGCGAGTGCTTCCAACCCGACGATGGGCAGGTGTTGTCCCACTCCCAGTTGCTCGAATGAATCTCGGGATCGTTCATCCAGTCCCACTGACCGTGAATGATGTTGTGGCCGAGTTCCATGTTCTCGATAATCTTGCCGACCCCCAGAAGCGCTGTTCCCAGGATCCATGCGGGCTTCTTCTTGCTGGCAAACAGGACGACACGACCGGCCACCATGAGAGAGCGTTGAAACGCGATAGTTCGCTGAATGTATCGAGCGTCACGCGCACCGCGCTTCTCCTCGATGTCGAGCCGAATAGCGTCCAATTCACGCCCAAGTGCCTCGACGTCTTCCTCGGTGAGGTGCGCATATTCCTTGATATCGGTGATCGCCACTGTGTTCACTCCTGTCGCGGGGCCGGTTCGTCGGACGGTACCCCCATGAATCACCGGTGAAACGTCGACTCGCGCGCTACGTGCGTCACCGCGCAATCTGTGCCAGCATCAATGAGCGTGAGCACCGACAACCAGATCACCATCCGAACTGCCACTGAAGCCGATTGGCCGGCGATCCAGTTACTCGACTCGACTGGGTTCGGATTCCATCCGTCGAGCGCCGACAAAACACTCACTCGGACGCTCTATCGCCCCGAGGACATCGTCGTCGCGACAGAAGGTGATCAAGTTGTCGGACTGGCCATCGAGTTCGACATGGAAATCACGGTTCCGGGCGGGAACCAGCTACCCACTCGCGGAATCACCTGGGTGTCCGTCGCCCCGACGCACCGTCGCCGCGGAATTCTGCGCTCGATGTTCGTCCGGTTGCACCACCACATCGCGTCGACGGGTGCTCCCCTGGTAGCTCTGACGGCCAGCGACGCGCGCATCTACAACCGGTTCGGCTACGGCCCCGCAACCGTCAGCGAGAGCATCACGATCGATCGGCGTTTTGCCGATTTCCGCCCGCAGGCTCCAACCGGAAGCGGCGTGCGGATCACCGACGCGCAGACCGCAGCCACGCTACTGCCCGCAATCTACGACCGCTGGCGCCTCGTCACTCCAGGCGCGCAAAGGCGTCCGCAGGCGCATTGGGATTTCACATTTGCCGACCCGTCCGACCATCGTGCCGGCGCCTCCGGACTGTTCTTTCTGACACATCCCGACGGCTACGTTTCCTACCGCCACCGAAGTGACGGCTCCGACAGCGTCGTCGACATCGCCGAGTTCGTTGCCATCAACGACGACGCCTACGCCGCGCTGTGGCGGACAATGTGCGGGCTCGATCTCGTGACCCGCATCGAAGCCGAGCAGCATCCTGAAGATCCGCTGCGACTGATGCTGACGGACTACCGTTCGGTGCGGACAACCCGCCGATCCGACCGTCTGTGGCTGCGAATCATGAACGTCCCAGCAGCACTCGAAGCTCGTGAATATGCCGCTGACCTCGACACTGTCATCAAAATCGAGGATCCGTTCCTCGACTCCGGTGGTACGTTCGCGCTCAGCATTCGGGGTGGAAAGGCCACCTGCCGACCCACGGACGCCGACGCACAGATCACGATGCCGTCCGATATCTTGTCCAGCATCTACCTGGGTTCGCATCAGGCTCGAATCTTCGCGGCAGCAGGGCGCGTCCAGGCCTCCACCCCTCAGGAGATACGCGACTTCGACTTCGCTTTCGGCACCACACGCCCCGCAGTCATGGGGTATGGTTTCTAACTTTCCGAACGCTCCGGCGCTTGCGATTTTTATGCCTAACGGCACCGACACGGTTAGCCTCGACCAATGGCGTTTGTAGGAAAACTGGTCAATTGGCTTCCTGAGAAGATTCTCGTACGGGTTTTGCCGCACGCGGAGATGCTCAAGTTTCTGGTGGTCGGCGGCATCGCCTTCATCGTCACCACGGTGTTGTTCTTCGGCATCAAGTGGACCGTACTGCCGCAACATCCGGTTACCGCCAACATCATCGCGGTCCTGGTCGCGACGGTCCTGTCGTACGTACTGAACCGGGAATGGTCGTTCGCTGAGCGGGGTGGACGCCAACGTCATCACGAGGCGGCACTGTTCTTCATCGTCGCCGGTATCGGCCTGGCCATCAACCAGGTGCCACTCTGGATCTCGAGCTACGTATTCGACCTCCGCCAGCCAAACGTCTCCGTATTGATGGAGAACTTCGCCGACTTCATCAGTGGCTCCATCATCGGCACGCTGCTCGCAACGGCCTTCCGTTGGTGGGCGATGCGCAAATTCGTCTTCCCTGAAGAGTCCACGAACGGCGAAATGATCCTCGATACGGAAGCCACAGACGCTCCTTCACTCGACTGACGCCGGCAGCAACCGAAGAGCATCACGCATCGGCGAATTTCGTCAATATCTGCACTATTTCAACCTTCCCGAAAGGTGCAAATAACCCCGATCCTTTTGTGTAGCATTTCGCCAACAAAGCCTGTGGAATTGTTTCCACCGGGCTAGGTTCTCGCCGCACAAAAGAATGGAATCACAATGAGAGTGACTGTGTTTTCGTATATTTCGGGGGAATCGTCAACAGAGAATCGACATTCGAAACAAACCGTTTGTTTTCTCATCGCGTCCATCGTCTTGGCGATGGGCGCACTGGTAGTTTCTCCTGCCGTGTCCGAGGCTGCCGTGATCGGCGCGGTCAAGACACCCAGTGGGCGATGCCTGGAAAACAAGTGGGGCGTGACATCGGACGGCAACCCGGTTCAGATCTACGACTGCAACGGCTCGGCCGCACAGATCTGGAGCGTTGAAAGCGATGGCACCGTCCGGGTACAGACGAAATGCCTGGGTCCCCAGGGTGGTTCTCTGGCGGCAGGGACTGCCCTGGTCATATCGAATTGCACAGGCGCAGCATTCCAAAAATGGACCTCCGGTCCCGGAGGTACCGTTCGAAGCCAGGTCAACGGACTCTGCGTCGAGAATCGCGGTGGTGTCAATGCAAACGGAAATCCAGCTGCCGTACAGGTATGCGATGGCACACAGGCGCAGAGTTGGTCGTACACCGGAGCCATCGTGACGCTTCCCTCTCCGTCAGGGGTTGCGGTACCGGTCGGCAATCTCAACGGATGGCGTCAGATCTTCTACGACGACTTCACAAAAGACGCTGCGCTGGGGACGTGGGCAAATACGTGTGATCCCAACAAGATCGTCTACACCGGCGCACAAGGGCAAAAGTGGCGAACATACCCGTCTTGTTATCTCGATACATATCAACAGCGGCCGTATCGCGCCGATCAAGTTCTCAGCGTCAAGAATGGCGTCCTCAATTTCAATCTGCACAATGTCAACGGGCAACCGGCGGGGGCAAGCCCGTCACCCGTCATCAACGGCCAGAATCAAAATCAAACCTACGGCCGCTATTCGGCCAGGTTCAAGGTCGACAATCCGAATCTCAACGAATATTACGTTGCCTGGTTGTTGTGGCCACAGTCCGAAGTGTGGCCACGCGACGGTGAATTCGACTTCCCCGAAGGTGGACTGTCCGGCACTGCAGGCGGTTTTCACCACTACTCCGGCGCGGGTTCCTGCGTAGGCGGGTGTCAGGAACTCGCGACAGACATCGGAGCGCGGTTCACCGATTGGCACACGTACACGATCGAGTGGTCGCCCGGGCGGATCAAATATCTACTCGACAACCAGGTAGTCCTGGAAAGCACGTCCTGGGTTCCGTCCACCCCGATGCGCTGGCAGTTGCAGACCGAGACAAAAGGCACGGGAACCAGCAACGGGAACCTGATGCTCGATTGGGTCTCGGTCTATGCCTACGACACGAGCGCACGGCCGTAGCCTCAAACCAGAGAAGGTCCGCATGCCAGAGGCGCGCGGACCTTCTCGGTCGATTCGATGCGGAACTAGCTCAACCCACCGAAAACCACGACGAGACTGTTCACGGTGTTCGTCAGAGATTCGAACACGCCCTTGAGGACGAGGTCTGCGCTACCGACCGGGATCATGAGAATTGTCGAAAGGGAACCCATTGTGTGCCTCCATGATTGGACCAGGCCGAAGAAACCGGCCTTTTCGAGAAAATTGATCGCGCTCGGATAGAGCGCACGTTGAAGTGCGGTGGCGACTACTGGTAGTCACCGCAGTCCGGGCGCGCTATCAGCTACCGAACGCTCCACCGAGCACACCGAGGAGGTACTTGAACGCAGCCAAAGCCTGGCTCTGGGCAAGAAGATCGGCGATCGATCCCATGTGAAACTCCTTATGTGAAGGGTTGCTGTACTTGCGCTTTCGCTGGCCAAAGACAGCAAACATCGCTCGTGCCCGAGCTGTTCACCCGGGCACCATCGGATGCTAACACCGTGATCGAGAGCTGTGGGGTGCTACGAATTTGCCGTCAACTGCTCGAGTATTCGGCCTTCTCGTCGATGAACCCCAAGCTTCATTTCTTCTCGTGAAGCGTCGCCATCAGTTTCGGACCGTCCACCACTCGGCCGAGGAATCGGTCGGCATCGGGATCAGTTGCCAGCCATACTGCGGCCGCTGCCGGGACCGACGCCGGTGTGGCGGCAAATCCTGCGTCCACGATCGCGTCCGCACCGCCGCGAGCCTTACCCGATTCCGTGATCACAAACCCCGGACTCAGATTGAATGCCTTGATACCGGCGCCGCGGTACTCCGAATTGATCGCACCCGCGATACGCCCGAAGCCGGCCTTCGACGCTGCATACGACAGGCCCCAGCCGCCTTCACCGGGAGGTGCCGGTGGGTCCATGGTGGCCGAACCGGATGCGAGACCGATGACAACACCGTTGCCGCTCTTGATCATCGACGGAAGGATCACCTGGACCAAGGCGAGCTGATGCAGATAGTTTCCGACAACCATTGCCTGGGCATCGTCGATCTCGATGTCGAGAATCCGGTCCATGTTGCCGACGGTCTGCGCATAGGCGTTGTTGACCAGCACATCCACCCGGCCCCACTCGCGCAGCACCTGCTCACCGGCCGCAACAACCGATGCCCGATCGAGGAGGTCCATCGGAACCGCCATGGCCCGCACGCCGCAGGCCTCGATTTCGGAAACTGTCGTCTCGAGGCTTCCGGTAACAGGGATAACCTGCTCGCCGTCGCGCGTTCGCGGTGCGGCTCTGCCCTCACCTTCACGGACGGTGCGGGCAGTGATCGCGACATCGAACCCGGCGCGAGCAAATGCCAGTGCACATTCGCGGCCGATACCGCGAGAAGCCCCGGTTACCAGCGCAACTCGGTTCACAGGAACCTCGAACGACCGTGAGTCTCGAACTCTTTCTCGAGGCTCTCGATATCAGCTTCTGTCATCAGCGTGTACTCGGGAGCGCCGCGGCCCACCCAGTGGTACACCGGCTCGTCGGTCCGCCAGCGATCGACCTGAAGGTCACGCTTGAGCACCTTGTTGGAACCGGTGACGGGCAGGTTGGTCGATACGCGAATGAAGCGCGGCGCCGACTTTGTTCCCAAATCTGCCTGTGCGGCAAGGTAAGCCGCAAATTCGACGGGGTCGAAATCCGCCAGATCCGCAACCTCGATGCCCGCCATGACCTGATCACCCGAGCGCGGGTCAGGTACGGCAAACACACCGGTTGCGATCACCTTGGGGTGGCGACGCAGAATGTGCTCGATCATCAGAGCCGACGTGTTCTCACCGTCCACGCGGATCCAGTCACCCTTACGGCCGGCGAAGTAGATGAATCCCGCTTCGTCGACGTAACCGAGATCGCCTGTCCAGTACCAACCGTCACGGATCTTCTCCGCCATGGCGTCTTCGTTCTTGTAGTAGCCCTCGAACTTCTGCGAACCTGCCTTGTCGACCATTTCGCCGATGGACTCGTCCGAGTTGAGCACATGGCCGTGTTCGTCCAGGATCGCGCGCGGACGCTCTTCCTTGGTGTCGGGATTGACGATGACGATGTTCTCGTTAGCCGGACGTCCCAACGCTCCCGCGGGCTGGTTCGGATCGAGAACCACCGAACCGGCGCCTTCGCTCGAGCCGTAGCCCTCGAAAAGCTGTGCGCCGAAGCGACGAATGAACTCGGCCTTGTCACCCGGCGACGCTTCGGTACCAAAACCGTGTGTAAGGGTGTTCTCGATGTCGTCGGACTGCTCCGGCGTCGCCATCAGGTAGCCGAGTGCCTTGCCGACATACGTGAAATATGTTGCGCCGTAGAACCGGACGTCGGGCATGAAGCCCGAAGCCGTGAACTTGCGAACGAGGCAGACCGTAGCGCCCTGTGACAGCGCGGGAGCCCACAGTGCCATCAGCGCGTTGCCGTGGAAGAGCGGCATGCAGCAGTAGCAGACGTCATCGCGATCGATGTCGTACTTGGCACAGTTCGCGTATGCCAGACGCGTCAGACGACCCTGGCTGCATCGGACAGCCTTCGACATACCGGTAGTGCCGGAGGTGAAGAGGAGAAGGAAAAGCGTCGACGCATCGACGCCCAGGTCGATCTGCGGCGTCTCGACGCGATGCGCAGCAACGGTTTCGGCATACGACGCGTCGTCGACGAGGATGAAGCGGTCGTCGGTCAGACCGAGATCGAGACCAGCGAGCTTCTCGTGGCCTGCCTTGTCGGTGACGATCATCTGGCAATCGACATACCGGACCTCGGCTTCGAGTTCGGCACCGCGACGAGTCGGGTTGATTCCGACGATCGTGGCGCCCGTCAGTGCGGCGCCGCCGAGCCAGAACAGGAACTCGGGCTCGTTCTCGAGGAGAACACCGATGTGGAAGGGGCCCGGCGCGCGAAGCGACTTGGCGTACGAACCGCGGGCGGCACTTTCATGGACAACCTCGTCCCACGTCCAGTCCTGAGTACGCGTCCGCAGTCCCAGATGCTGATCACCGACACGATCGATCAACATCTGTGCGACGTCCGCGCGCTGCGGAGTGGCAACGGAACTGCTCGGAGGTGCTTCGGTGGCGGTGTTCGTCATCGTGATCCTGTGTCCTACTCGAGAGGGAGGGAATTCGTGTGCGCTCACGCTCATTCCTTCGGCTGCGATTCTTTCGGAACGCTAACTGCGCGTTATGTCAGTAACCCGCTCAGTCTCGCTCAGTGGTAACCGCCCCACAGATAGGATTGTCCCGTGACATTTTGTGACGTGAAAAGCGCCACAATACGAAAGGCCATTCCATGACTGCCCCCGCAGATCCGCAGTTGCTCCTGGACCAGGCGGTCTCGCGCCTCACCGGTCCCGGTGGGCCGTTCGAGATCGTCGAAGAAGAGGTTCTCGGCACCGTCATGCCCGTGATGAAGAATCGCGGACATGCCATCGGTGAGCTCATCTCCGCGTCCCGGGCCTGGGGCGACGGCGACTATCTCGTCACGAGCGACCGTCGGATTTCCTTCACGGAGCATGCCGACGCGGTAGCCGCGCTGGCGACTGCGCTTCGCGACAAGTACGGCGTCCGCAAGGGCGATCGAGTGGGAATTCTTGCCGCCAACAACCCTGAATGGGTCATGACCTTCTTCGCGACGCAGGCACTCGGCGCCATCGCGGTCGGTCTCAACGGCTGGTGGGTTCCGCGCGAGGTGACACACGGCATCGAGCTGTCGAGCCCGAAGGTGCTGGTAGTCGACGCCAAGCGCGGCGCTGCGCTTCCCGAACTGCCGGCAAGCATCACCGTTCTGACCATGGAAGAGGATCTGCCCGCACTCATCGCCGAATACGCCGGCGCAGATGTACCCGCCACGGACATCGACGAGGACGATCCGGCTGTCATCCTGTTCACCAGTGGCACCAGCGGCCGCCCCAAGGGCGCCCTGCACTCACACCGCAACGTGATGGCTGTTGTCGACTACCACAAGTACAGCGACGCCATCGGCGCTGCGTTCACGGGCCGCGAGTACGACGGCTCCAAGCCCAGCCCGCTCCGCTACCTCCTGACCTCTCCCCTGTTCCACATCGCGAGCCTCCATAACCTTGTCATCCCGCGTCTGGCTACCGGCAGCGCTGTCGTGATGATCGACGGCGGCTTCGACGTGGACAAGGTGCTCGGATTGGTCGAACGCGAACGCATCACCAACTGGGGCGCGGTTCCCACCATGGCGTCGCGGTTGCTCGAACACGGCAACATCGGCAAGTACGACGTGTCCTCGCTGACGGCATTCTCCCTGGCATCGGCGCCGTCGTCGCCCGCGTTCAAGGAACGCCTCAAGGAGCAGGTACCGTTCGCCCGCAACGCCCTGGTCGACAGCTACGGCCTCACCGAGTGCAGCACGGCTATCGCCGTTGCCGTCGGAGCTGAGCTCGAAGAGTTCCCCGGGACGCTCGGACGTCCCATCATCACCGTGTCCATGGAAATTCGTGACCCCTTCGGTGAATGGCTGCCCGACGGCATCGAGGGTGAGGTCTGCGTGCGCAGCCCGTTCGTGATGCTCGGTTACTGGGAGAACGAAGAAGCCACCGCTTCGGCAATTTCTCCCGGACGCTGGCTCCGCACCGGCGATTTCGGCGTGATCGAGAACGGTCGCCTCCGTCTGACGGGACGCCGGTCGGATCTCATTCTGCGTGGCGGCGAGAACGTCTACCCCACAGAGATCGAACAGACCCTCGACGAGCATCCCGACGTCATCGAATGCGCCGTTATCGGTTCGCCTCACCCGGACCTCGGCCAGGAAGTGTCAGCAGTTGTCGTTCTGCGCGCCGGTGCAGTCACGACCGAGGAAGACCTCCGCGAATTCGCGGCTGAGCGTCTGTCGTACTTCAAGGTGCCCTCGAAGTGGCGTATAACCGGCGATCTGTTGCCCCGCAACGCAACCGGAAAGATGGTTCGCCGCGAGATCACGGTATGACCGAAGAGCTGTCACGGATCGTCGCCGAGTCGGCGATCCGTGACCTGCTCTGCGAGTACACGCACCTGATCGATCAGGGTAGGTTGCGTGATGTCGCATCATTGTTTGCGCACTCCGATTACGGCCAGTGCGGCGCGGACGGTGTTGCAACAACTCTGATTTCGTCCGATGCCGACGCTGTGTTCGCCGCGTGCAGCAGCTTCATCCGGATGTACGGCACTCCCGCGGTCCCGCGAACCAAACACCTGCTGACCAATACCCGTATCTCGGTTGACGGAAACGAGGCGTCGGCGCTGTCCTACATCACGGTCATCCAGGGCACCGAAGATTTTGCCCTGCAACCCATTTTGTCGGGACGGTACTTCGATCGATTCACGTGCGTCGAGGGATCGTGGCAGTTTGCATCACGGCTTTTCTGCATGGACAACATGGGTGATATGTCTGCTCATGCCAACCGGTCACTCTGAGCACATCTCGCAGCACCTTCAACGGGGAGACGAACGATGTTCAAGGCAATCGCGCTACTCACTCGTAAGCCGGGACTCACGAAAGAAGAGTTCATCGACTACTACGAGAACAACCATGCCCCACTGATTGCCGCAACCTTCCCGTCGATCATCGAGTACCGGCGGAATTACCCCGATCTCGCTCAGGCTCTGCGCGCAGACGGCGTCCCCGACCCGGCTTTCGATGTCATCACCGAATTGTGGTTCCACGACAAGGCCGGGTACGAAGACATGCTGGCCACTCATGCCCGCCCGGAGGTCGGCGATCGAATCCGGGCCGACGAATCCAACTTTCTCGATCAAAGCAAGATCATTCAGTTTGTTACCGACGAGCGCGAATTGCCGCACAGCTGAGACTCGCCCGTCGTTCCCGTAGATTTTCGGAAAGGACTGTTTGCATGGAAATCGGTGTCAACGTATTGGGCCTCGAGGCACTGTTCGAGGGGAAGATCAGACCGGTTCTCGATTTTGCTGCTGCCGCCGATCGGGCCGGCGTCGACTTGATCTGCACCGGCGATCACCTCGGGTTCAATGCTGACGCTCATGCGCAGCGCGTCAGCGAACACAACTTTCTGTTTCCGCTCGATCATCCTTGGTACGAGCCGATTTCACTGCTTTCCTCGATCGCTGCCGTCACCGAGCGCGCTCGCCTCGGAGTGTCGGTTCTTATCGCAACGGTTCGCCCACCGGCACTGCTCGCCAAACAGGTCGCAACGCTCGACGCATTGTCGGACGGACGAGTGACCATGGGATTCGGAGTCGGCTGGCAAGAGGCCGAATACACCGCCACGAACATGCCTTTCGATGCCAGGTTCGGGCGCATGGAGGAAACCGTCGCAGCGTGCCGCGAACTCTGGACACAGGCTCCCGCCAACTTCAAGGGGCGCGACTTCTCCTTCGAGAACTACCACAGCATTCCGCTCTCGACCCAAGACCGCGTTCCTGTCCTCTTCGGGTTCGGGCCCAGCCAGCGGAACTTCGACCGCATCGCACGTGTCGCCGACGGTTGGACCGTCAACCCTGCCGATTTGGCGACCTTCACCGACAGTGTTGCGCTGCTGCGCAACACATTCGAAGCTCACGATCGTGATCCCGATACCGCGCGCGTGCAGGTGTCTGCTTCGCCGGTTCGTCGTGACAACGGAACCGTCGACCTCGAAGCCACTGCTGAGAAGGCTCACGACTGGTCCCACCGCGGCGCATCCGTCGTCGTCTTCCGTCCGGTCGTATTCGACTGTGCCAGCGAAGAACTACCGGAACTGCTCGACTGGATGATCAGCGTCAAGGAGTCCTGAAATGGAACAGCAATTGCAGGATCTGCTGGACAAGCAGGCTATTCGTGAAGTCGTTCTGACGTATGCCCGAGGCATCGACCGGCTCGATTTCGATCTCGTTCGCAGCGCCTATCACCCCGACGCCATCGATCATCACACCGGATTCGACGGCAACATCGACGAATACATTGCCTGGGTGAAGCCCAAACTCTCCGTCATCGGCGGCACCATGCATCACATCGGCAACCACCTCGTCGAACTGCACGGCGACCACGCGATCAGCGAGGCGTACTCGATGTCCACCCACTGGGGCGGACCCGAAGGAGTCGGAATGATCAACTTCACCAGCGGCGCACGTTTCATCGACCATATGGAGCGTCGGGACGGGCATTGGGCAATCAAGGAGCGCTGGGCCGTACGCGAATGGACCCGCTCCGACGAAGGCCGTTTCGTGAATCCCGAGAGTGCCGGTCCCCGAGGACGACGCGACGATTCAGATCCGTTGGCCGCTTTGAGAAAATCTCTTCCACAACAATCGGACTTTTCCGACTGATTTCGAATAACCGTTCTATTCGAACAGGGTTTCGATTATGGTGAGGAAATGTTCGATTCGGGGGTGGGAAGTTTCGGTATCTCAGCACAGCTGAGTGGTACTGAAACCGATTGCGCCCTCGTTGATTTGATGGCCCAGTTGCATTCGTGCGAGGCGATGTTGGTCGAGCGGAAGCTGGCGGTGGTGGCGGAGTTTTTCACCCGTCGTAGTGCCGAGCATGTCGAGGGCGGTACGTGGACGTCGTCGGCGCACGAGCTCGCCGAATCCGAAGTCGGCGCGGTCCTGACGATGGGGCGCGCCGCTGCCGGGAAGCTCATCGGTTTGGGGTTCGCTTTGAAGACGCGGCTGCATCGCACACGGGCCGCGATGGCCCGCGGTGAACTCGATTTCTACCGGGTGGGGTTGATCGAGTCCGCGACCGCGAATGTCGGTGACGAGCTGATCGACGAGGTCGAACGCTTGTTGCTCGAGCAGGTGTTGGCTCCACCCGTGGACGGTGGGACGGGGTTGACGGGTCGGCGGTTGACGGCGGCGATCGACCGGATTGTCGCCCGCGTCGATCCGGAGGGGATGCGGGAACGACGCCGCCGGGCCCTGGCGGATCGGTTCGTGGGGGTCAGTGCCGCCGAGGACGGGATGGCCCGCATCCTGGGCAGTATCCCGGCGGAGCAGGCCCGCGCCTTTGACGGCAGGTTGCGGGAGTTGGCGATGTCGGTGTGCCGCCGTGATTCGCGTACGTACGAGCAGCGCCGAGCCGACGCGTTGGGCGCTTTGGTGAGCGGTTCAACGGTGTTGGTGTGCGACTGCGACCGCAGAGATTGCCCGCAGGACCGCAGTGGTTTGGTGATCATGCGCCGGCCGTTGGTACATGTCGTAGTACACGATTCCACCCTGAGCCCCGGATCGAACGAACCTGCACATCTCGACGGCTTTGGCGTCATCAGCGCCGAGCATGCCCGCGACATCGCGAAAGACGCCCAGGTTCGGGAAGTGCGAGTCCCGGCAGATGCTGAACCTGAACCGACACCTGAGCCGGCATCGGCGTTGGTGTACCGCCCTGGCGCGGCACTCGATCGGTGGCTGCGGGTCATCGCGGGAAGCTGCCAATGGCCGCACTGCGATGTCCCGGCCTGGAACTGCGACCTCGACCACAACGACCCGTTCAACCACACCGACCCCGAACAGGGTGGCAAGACGCTTGCGTCGAATCTGAGCGCGTTCTGCCGCAACCACCACCGCCTCAAGCACTCCGGCAAGTGGCGGCTCCACCCGAATCCGGATCGCAGCATCACCCTGACCTCACAGACGGGCCACTGCTACCGAACCAGGGCTGCCGGACTACTAGCCGGGATGCAGGAACCACCGCCACCGGAAGGCGGCAAACCGCGACGAACACGACTCGAGAACAAAGCCGCCCGCATCCGAAGCGAACGCCAACATCGGCGCGTCAAGATTCAACACCGCACAGCAAAACACGCCGAACGGAAACGCCGGCAAACCTTCCCAATCTCCACACCCCGCAAGCGCGTGCCTCGAGAAACCGTCGACTACGGCAACGACCCGCCGCCATTCTGACGGGCGCCAGCGCTCTTAAGGCTCAATCCGAGGTGGGCGTGTCTTCATCTTGCTCGGCAAGAGGATCGATGGTGTCGACGCCCTCCAACACCGTCAGCTCTTCTTCTGCCTCGGCTAGCAGACCCTTGGCCTCGGCCTCGATCTTCTTCACCCAATCGGACATCCCGAGCCTCTTCTCTTCCGAACCGAGTCCGCGCTATTCCTGCAACGAGAATACGTCTAAATCGACTAATTCGGACAGTTTGCGAGTGGGCACAACACTGCCCCGGAGTCCACACACGACGTGCGGACTCCGGGGCCGGTAGAGACTCCAGGGCAGGTAGACCTGCAAGAAGACCTAGCAGTCGGCCTGCTCAGTAATCTGCCTCCGAGTACTCGATAAGACCTCGAATATTCTTGTTGTCGAACATATCCGCATAGCCCTGGTTAACGTCTTCGAGCTTGTACGTGTTCGTGACGAGTTCACCGAGTTTGAGAGCGCCGCTTCGGTAGTGATCCAGAAGCTGTGGGATCTGAGTGCGAGGTCCAACTCCACCGAAGATCGCGCCCTGCAGCCGTTTTTGCAGCAGCGTCAGCTCGAACAGGCTCAACGTCACGGTGGTGTCCTGGAAGTCGCCCATGGCCGTGACTACTACCTGCCCACCCTTGGCCGTCGCCGTCATAGCAGGCTGGATGATATCGCCCTTGATTTCTCCGACGGTGATGATGGTGACGTTAGCCATTGCTCCCCAGGTGATCTCGGAGATGGTGTCGATGGCACTCTCGATATCAGAGAACGTGTGAGTGGCACCGAACGACAATGCCGAATTACGTTTGAACTCAGAGGGATCCACAGCTACGACAAAGCGGGCTCCGGCAGCGGCCGCTCCCTGGACCGAGTTCATTCCCACACCACCGCAACCGATGACAACAACTGTGTCACCAACCTTGGTCTCACCGATCGCGGTCGCGGAACCCCAACCGGTGGCTACTCCGCATCCCAACAGCGCCGCTTCTCTGAGCGGAATATCCTTCTCGATCTTCACCAACGACGCCTTGTTGACTGTGATGTACGGACTGAACGTGCCGAGCAGACACATCTGTCCAACCGGGTTCCCGTTCACGTTTGCTCGGTGCGTCTTGTCCGAAATCGCCAGTCCTGTCAACAGTCCGGCACCTTCGTCGCAGATATTCTGCAAACCACTCGCACAGGACCGGCACACTCCGCAGGCTGGGAGGAAAGCAGTCACCACGTGATCCCCGACTTCGAATTCACGCACTCCGGGGCCAACTTTCACCACCACACCGGCACCTTCATGGCCCCCGATGATCGGTAGCGGAGCAGGACTCTGGCCTGTCCGAAGGTGATGGTCGGAGTGGCACATTCCCGAACTGACCAACCGCACCTGCACCTCGCCGGCGACCGGGTCTCCGAGTTCGATTTCCGATATTTCCCAGGGCTTTCCAACCTCGAACAGAACTGCTGCTTTTGTCTTCATCGAGAAACCTCTTTCGAAATGTCGAGTGAATGGCACACCGGGAAAGTCCTATTCCGGCAGGAAGATCGATTTGAGGCTGTAGTACGACGCGAGCCCTTCCGGCCCCAATTCACGGCCTACCCCACTCGCCTTGACCCCGCCGAAGGGCGAACCCCAGTCCAGGCCATAGGTATTCACTCCGAAGGAACCTGTTTCCACCTTCCGGGCCACGTCGATTCCCCGATCGCGGTCGGCAGTCCACACCGTGCCGCCGAGGCCGTACTCGGAATCATTCGCCAACGCGATGGCGTCGGCTTCGTTGCTGTAGGGGATCACGGTCAGAACCGGCCCGAACACTTCGTCCTTCGCGATGTTCGCGTCGTTGCTCAGATTGCCGAATACTGTCGGCTCAACGAACCATCCACGATCGAGGTGCGCAGGACGCTTGCCACCTGTCGTGACCGTTGCGCCCTCGGCACTTCCCGCGTCGATCATCGACAGAACTCGCTTGTACTGACGCTCGCTGACCAAGGGGCCGACAAAGGTACCGGCATCAGCGGGGTCACCGATCGGCAGCGACGCCGCCATTGCAGTCACCGCATCGAGGAATTCGGAATACCGATTGGCCGGTGCAAGAATTCGCGTCGACATGTAGCACGTCTGACCACTGTTCAGCAGAGACGCCGTGGCCAGGCCTGCCACGGTCGTTTCGATATCAGCATCGTCGAGGATCAACGCGGCTGACTTTCCGCCGAGTTCGAGGGTGACGGGACGCAGAAGTTCACCACAGACTCGACCGATGTGCCTACCGGCAGGTGTCGAACCGGTAAACGCAACCTTGTCGACGCCTGGGTGGGCCACCAAATACTGACCGACGTCGGGGCCGCCGGTCACGATATTGAGAACACCTGCAGGTAGGCCGGCTTCGACGGCAGCTTCCGCCAGGAGGTAGGAGTCGAGTGTCGTTTCGGGAGAAGGCTTGAGCACTACCGTGCAACCGGCGGCCAGTGCAGGAGCGATCTTGAACATCGACAAGATGGCCGGGTAATTCCACGGCGCAATCGCGGCCACGACGCCGACCGGTTCCTTGCGAACGATCGTCGTACCGGCACTGGAGAGACTCTGACGCACTTCTTCGACCGACGACGAACGAATCAGATCGGAGTAGTAGCGCAGCAGCTGCACCGGGGCGTCCCCCTCAGCAAACCGGGCGAGCGTGATCGGCATACCGTTCTGCCGGCTGACCAGCGAAGCTCGCTCCTCCGATCGCCGTTCGACAGCATCCGCGAACCTGTCGAGAATCGCGGCGCGATCGGATCCGTCCAGGTTTGCCCACTCCGAGGAGCGCAGTGCTCGGCCTGCGGCAGCGACGGCCGAGTCGACATCTGCCGTCGAGGATTCCGGAAAAATGCCAAACAACTGTTCGGTAGTTGGCGAGAATACCTGAATCGCACCACCAGTCGCCGGCTTTGCCCACTCGCCGTCGATGAACAGAGTCGAATGCTCGATTTCCATGTCTGCCTCGGTACTTTCAGCTCGGAAGAATAGCCTGAGCGATCGATCGCAGACGCCACTGCAACGCCGTGAAGCCTCAACCTGCAATCGACAGGTTAGCGATCGTTCGTTTGACTACTATCGGTGAGCCACGAGGCGCTGTCAAGGACGTCGTTTGTTTCGGGTACTCGCGGCAGGAACGGGACAAGGCCTACAAACGCACAGTGGCTCGACGCTGAATCAGCGTCGAGCCACATGTGTCTATGCAGGCGAAAGTCAGTCCACGGTAGGCGCCCACTGCACACCGTTGATGTGCCCACCACCGTCGACGAAGAGGGTATTGCCGGTGACATAACGACTGTCGTCACTTGCCAGGAAGGCTGCAACGGGGCCGATATCGTCGAGGGGATCGCCGATCCGCCCCATCGGATTCTGCGCGGCCATGACGGCCACGTTCTCCGGATTAGCTTCGGCAACACGCTTATACGCCGCACTCTGCGCACCGGGGCAGATGACGTTGCAGTTCACGTGCTTGGGAGCCCACTCGCGGGCAGCAGTGCGAGTCAGTGTCCGCAGCGCTTCCTTGGCCGCGTTGTACTGCACCGAGTACATGTGAGCATTCACGCCGTTGAGGCTGCACATGTTGATCACGCGGCCGGTGCCGTGACGCTCGAGTTCCGGCAACGCAGCCTGCATGGCCCAGAAAGCGGCCATCACTGCCATGTCGAAACCGCCGCGCAACTGCTCGTCCGTCATCTTCTCCAGCCGAGCGAAACCGAAAGTCCGCCAAGCATTGTTGACCAGGATGTCAAGGCGTCCGAACCGCTCGACGGCCTTGTCGACCATGGCAAGAACCTGAGCTTTGTCGGTGACGTCGGTGCGGATGAATTCTGCTTCCGCGCCCCACTCGTCGCGCAACCACTGGGCGGTTTCGAGGCCGGCCGCCTCGTCGATCTCGGCAACCAGCACCGACGCGCCTTCACGCGCGAAGGCACCTGCCACACCACGTCCGATGCCCATGCCGGCGCCGGTCACAACAGCTACGCGTCCGTCGAGCTTCCCCACTGCGGTTCCTCCTTCGTCAGAACCCCTACCTGGGGCGCGGAATTGTCTTGTCGATGAACAGACCCTCGACCGAAACGCACACTTCACCGTCGGGCGTCCTGATCTCGCCCACCGTGTGAACCTTGCGGCCTTCTTTGGAGATGAACTTGCCGCTGATGGTCAAGGGCACGAACAACGGGGTCGGACGGTGGTAGCGCGTGCTCAATTGTGCTGTCATACCGGCTGTTCCACCCCAAGCGTTCGCGACACCGAGGACGTGATCGAGCAGCATCGCCGACACGCCACCATGCACGTGGCCGGGAGGGCCCTGGTACGGCAATGTCAACGTGACAACGCCCTGCACAGAACCGTCTTCGAGTCCTTCGAGAACCACCGGCGGTGCGATGGCGTTTTCTCGACCGGTCACCGGGTCGTGACGAGTGACGCCTTCACCGTTCCACATGTCGATCAATCGCTCTTCGACCTCGGGCGCATGCTGCTCGAGGTGAGCGACGATGCTGTTGAGTTCCTCGGCAACTCGATCGAGGTTTGCGTTGTCGCGGTCAGTGCGCTGTAGCGCGTCGATGAGCCTGCGCGCTGCCTCGGTCGCCCGATCGATGGGTGCATCCTGCGGCGGCGACGTCAGAACCGTTCCGCCCGGATGTGTTGCGGCAGTGGGGTGGGTTCCGACGGTCATCAGTTGATCTCCATTGTGGCGTGCGTGAGAACCGGGGAGTTCTCGCGCTCAGGGCAGGTTGCAGCCAGCGTCAAGGTGTTGCCGTCCTGCCACACCGACGTGGTGATGGATTCGCCCGGGAACAACGAACCGGCAAAGCGCACCGAGTAGTTCTTCACCCGAGAGGGGTCGCCGCCGAGCACACCGTCCACGACGGCCTTGCAGACGATGCCGTACGACGCGAGGCCGTGCAGGATCGGTGCGTCGAAGCCGGCCATCTTCGCGAATGCCGGATCAGCGTGCAGCGGGTTCATGTCTGCACTGAGCCGGTAGAGCAACGCCTGCGACGAGCTGGTTGCGGAGGTGAGCACGGCGTCGGGCGCACGATCGGGAACTCCGGCAACAACTTCGGGACCGGCGCCTCCACCGAATCCACCTTCACCGCGGGCCCAGATTTGCATTCCGGTGGTCCACAACGGATTACCGTCGGAGTCCGCGGCCGCAGTCTCGAGCACGATGACGGCAGCCTTGCCCTTGTCCCACACATCGGCAATGCGAGTGGAGATGCGCGCAGTACCCGTCGACGGGATCGGCGCGTGCAGGGTCAGCGACTGTCCGCCGTGCAGGATCTTGCGCAGATCGATGTCGATGCCGGGCATGTTCATCGCGGCGGGCGGCAGTACGCCTGCCGAAATGCCCTGACCCGCAACCATCGCGAAGGTCGGAAGAACCTTCAGACCCTTTTCGTACACCCAGGTGAGCTCGGCAGGATCCAGAGCATTTACTCCCGCTCCGAGGCCCAGCTGGTAGAGCATGACGTCGCGGTCAGTCCATGACGCTTCGCGCACAGTCGGTTCGGCGGCCAATGCCACCTCGAGATCGACAGCCATCAGTTCTCCAAAGTTCCGGCTCGGTAGACCGTCACGACGCACGCGCCGCCCAGTCCGAGGTTGTGCTGCAATCCGATTCGAGCGCCCTCGACCTGACGGGCGTCTGCGGTACCGCGGAGCTGCCACGTCAGTTCGGCGCACTGCGCCAACCCGGTGGCACCTAGCGGGTGGCCCTTCGAGATCAGGCCTCCAGACGGATTGACGACCCACTGGCCGCCGTACGTCGTGGCACCGGATTCGACGAGCTTGCCGCCTTCACCGGCCGCACACATTCCGAGACCTTCGTAGGTGATGATCTCGTTGATCGCAAAGCAGTCGTGCAGTTCGATGACATCGACGTCGTCGATGCTGATGCCGGCTTCGGCAAAGACCTGCTCGGCGGCCGCAGCCGTCATCGGAGCGCCGACCACGTCGATCATCGACTTCTCGGCAAACGCTGCCTCGGTGTCGGTAGTCATGGCCTGAGCGACGATCTCGATCGCACGGTCCTCGAGTCCGTGTTCACGGACGAACTTCTCACTCACGACGACGGCAGCACCGGCGCCGTCCGAGGTCGGCGAGCACTGCGAACGTGTCAGCGGCGCATGGATCATCTTGTCCTCGAGCACCTGTTCGAGGGTGTACTCGTCACGGAACTGCGCATACGGGTTGTTGACCGAATGCTTGTGATTCTTGACCGCGACGGCAGCGATCTGTTCGACCGTGGTGCCGTACTTCTGCATGTGCTCGACGGCAGCGTTACCGAACAGCTGAGCTGTCATCGGCGAGCGGGCGAACCCGTAATCCTCGACCATGATCTTCAACTGCGAGTCCAAGGTGGTGACCTTGGGCATCTCACCGTTGCCGGTCAGTGCCGTCTTGGTCATCTTCTCGAACCCGACGGCCAGTGCACAGTCGGCTTGTCCGGCCTGGACCCACTCGCGAGCCATCATCAGCGCCGTCGAACCGGTGGCGCAGTTGTTGTTGACGTTGAAAATCGGGATACCGGACAGACCCGTTTCGTACAGGGCACGCTGGCCCGCTGTCGACGCGTTGAACACGTAACCGACTGCAGCGCGCTGGATCTGGTCGTAGCTGATCCCTGCATCGGTGAGTGCGTTCGTGACAGCTTCGGTCACCATGTCCGGGTATTCCCAGTCACGGGTCTCGATCTTCTCGAACTTGGTCATACCCACGCCGATGACGAATGTGCGATTGCTCATGTGCAGATCACTTTCCCGGTTCGGGGTCACGAGGTAGACCCAGGATTCGCTCACCGATGATGTTGAGCTGAACATTCGTTGTACCACCCGCGATGGACATGCACTGCGAGTTCAGGAACATCTGAGTTGCAGACATCCGATGCTGGTCGCCCAGTAGCGAACTCGGTCCGGCCCACTCCATGGCCACGTCCCACACCTGCTGGATGTGCTCGACACCGATGAGCTTCGCAACGGAGGACTCCGCACCAGGCTGCGCACCGGACAGCGAGCGCAGCGTGGTCCGCAGACCCAGCAAACCGCCGGACTGCGCGTCACACAGCACCTTTCCGAGTACCGTCAACTGCTCGTCGTCGATACCGCCTGGCAGTCCGTCGACCAGGCTCAGCAGTGCCTCGCCGCCCGATCCCAGGGAGGAGTCGTTCGACAGCGAGACACGCTCGTTGGCCAGCGTGGTTCGAGCGAGCTTCCAGCCGTCGCCCGGCCCGCCGACGAGGCACTCGTCGGGAACGAAGACGTCGTCGAAGAAGACTTCGTTGAACAGTGCTTCACCGGTGATCTCGCGCAGCGGGCGAATGTCGAGGCCGCTGTTCTTGATGTCGATGAGGAAGTAGGACAGGCCCTTGTGCTTGGGGGCGTCGGCGTCGGTGCGGGCGAGGCAGATGCCCCAGTGCGCGTCGCGTGCCATCGACGTCCATACCTTCTGGCCCTGCAACTTCCAGCCACCGTCGACCTTGGTGGCCTTCGTGCTCAGAGCTGCGAGGTCGGAACCTGCGCCCGGCTCGGAGAAGAGCTGGCACCAGACGATGTCACCGCGCAGTGACGGTGGGACGAACTTGGCAAGCTGCTCTTCGTTGCCGTGCGCGATGAGCGTCGGGATGACCCAGTTTCCGATAATCATGTCGTGCGGCTTGATCTTCGCCGCGCGCAGTTCCTCGGCGATCACGAGCTGGCTGACGGCGTCGGCGGACTTGCCCCACGGAGCCGTGAAGTGCGGTGCGGTGTAGCCCTTTTCCGCGAGGTACGTCTTCTGCGCGGCGCCTTCGAGTTCGAGAGCCGGAGCGAGTTCAGCGCGAACATCGGCGCGGATCGCCTCGGCCTCCGGCGGCAATTCGATACTGAGCACGCGGCGGGTGCCGGCAATGGTCAGCGCGGCGACGCGGCGGCGCCAAGAAGCGGTGGAGCCCAACAGAATCCGCAGGGACTGCGCGCGGCGCAGGTACAGGTGCGCGTCGTGCTCCCACGTGTAGCCGATTCCGCCGAGCACCTGGATGCAGTCACGGGTGACGGAGAAACCGGCTTCGAGGGCCGTGGCTCCGGCGACTGCTGCTGCGAGAGAAGCCTCTTCGGCACCGACTCCGTTTGCGGGCGTCAGCGCACGCGCTGCGTCCCAAGCACAGACGCGGGCCTGCTCGGCAAGAGCAAGCATCCGGGCAGCCTTGTGCTTGACACCCTGAAACTGACCGATCGGGCGCCCGAACTGCTGACGCACCTTCGCGTAGTCGGCAGAAGTGGTCACCGCCCAGTCGGCCAGACCCGACGCCTCGGCCGCGAACAGGGTTGCGGCGATGTCGAGTACACGCTGGCTGTCGATGTCGAGGATCTCGGCGGCGGTGAGCACCAGTCCGTCGACGGTGACCTCGGAATTACGACGCACGACGTCGTAGCTGGCCAAGTCGGTGACCTCGAGCCGGTCGCGTCCGAGCAGAACGAAACCGCTGTCCGTGGCGAGTAGGAACTGGTCGCCGACATGTCCGCCGAGGATGTGGCTCGACGTTCCGCTGAGGGTAGCGGTGTCACCGTCACGGGTGATCTTCAGCGAACCGGGCTGCACGGCAACAGCTCCGAGTGTGCTGCCGTCGACCAGGCCGGCAAGCGGCGCGGTGACTCCGGCGTCGCTGAGGACTGCGCTGACCAGCACGGTCGGCAGGAACGGGCCGGGAACCATCGAACGCCCCAGTTCCTCGACGACGATCGCAAGTTCGACCAATCCGTATCCGGCGCCACCGAATTCCTCGGCTACGTGCAGACCCAGAAGGCCCTGCTCGGCAAGCCCGTCCCAGAGTTGCGGGCGGGTCTCGACCTTGGCCTCGACAGCTTCGCGGATGACGGCGGGCGTTGCGTGGCGCGCGGCCCAGCCCCGTACGGAATCGCGGAGGTCGCGATCTTCTTCACTCAATCCAATAGTCATGTCTACCTCGTCAATTCGAAAGTGTGAGTACGGATCAGATGCGTTCGATGATGGTGGCGGTCGAGAGAGCTCCACCGGCGCACATCGTGATCAGAGCCGTGGACTTGTCGGAACGCTCGAGTTCGTGCAGCGCCGTCGTGATCAGGCGAGCACCGGTGGAACCGACGGGGTGTCCCAGAGCGATTGCGCCGCCGTTGACGTTGACCTTGGACAGGTCTGCCCCGTGGACCTGCGCCCAGGAGAGGACGACGGAGGCAAAAGCCTCGTTGATTTCGACGAGATCGATGTCGTTCAGGGTCATTCCGGCCTTGTCGAGCACCATCTGGGTGGACTCGATCGGTCCGTCCAGGTGGTAGAAGGGATCGGATCCGACCATGCCGGATGCGATGATCCGCGCGCGGGGCTTGAGGCCCAGTTCCTGCGCGCGCTCTTCACTCATCAGCAGCACTGCTGCGGCTCCGTCGCTGATCTGCGACGAGTTGCCGGCGGTGTGGATATGACCCTCGATGACCGGCTTGAGTCCGGCGAGCGCTTCCGCAGTGGTCTCGCGAAGGCCGCCGTCACGGGTCACCGTAGCGATCTCGCCGGTCGGCGTACCTTCCTTGGTGACGACCGGAGCCTTGACGGGCACGATTTCACGGTCGAAGCGACCTTCGGCCCACGCCTGGGCTGCGCGGCGCTGCGACTCGAGACCGAACGCGTCGACGTCGGCGCGCGTGATGCCACGCTTCTCGGCAATTCGCTGCGCAGAGGTGAACTGGTCGCCCATGTCGATCGTCCAGTCGTCCGGGTACGGGTTTCCCGTTCCGGGCGCATTTGCCTGGCCCAGGAACACACGACTCATAGCCTCGACGCCACAGCCGATACCTGCTGAGATCTGACCCGAGGAAATGAGGCCGGAAATCAAATGCACTGCCTGCTGGGCAGATCCACAGGCGCAGTCGATGGTGGTTGCCGCGGTGCTGTACGGCAGTCCGGCGTGCAGCCATGCCTGACGCGTGACGTTGTTGGACTGCTCGCCCGCCTGGGTGACACAGCCGCCGATGATCTGTCCGATGTCTTCCGGGGCGACGCCTGCCCGTTCGAGAACTCCGAGCTGCGCTGCTCCCAGAATCTCGGCGGGGTGCAGTCCCGCCAGCGCGCCGCGACGACGGCCGATCGGTGTGCGGGCGGCTTCGACGATGACTGCATGGCCCATGATGAGCGCTCCTTCGTAGAGATATCGGTTGGTGAGCTGGCTCACCTATCACTTTTCTGCAATGTATTCTATTTATTTAAGTAGAGCAACGCGGCGGTCCACGTTCAGTACGCTTCTTGAATTAGAATTCATTTCAATTTTGAGAATAAGACAAGCTCAACGCCCGGAGGCGAATCGCTGTCAGTGCCGCGAAAGATTGACCAGAAGCAAATCGCAGCCCTTGCGGATGTCGTACTCCGCGTCGGGAATCGAGATCCTGCCGTTGAGGCAGGACTGAATCACGCCGAACCACAGCTGCATCAGCAGTCGCAATGCGGTGTTGTCGTCTTCGGTGGGATTGTCGATTCCCGCCGCATCCAACACGATCTGACGAAAACCCCGATCGATCTTGCCGGCATCGGGAACTGTTGCGACGTTGGCGGTGCTGGTTGATTGCAGCATCGCTGTCGAGAGGGCCGGCCGACGCAGTAATCCACGGGTGGCGCGCACCAACACTTCGTAGACGGCATCCTGCGGATTTGCCGACTGCACCTGATGCTTGGTGAAGGTGTCGCCGATCTGATCGATCTGCTCGACCATCACGGCAACGAACAAGTGAGTTTTCGACGGGAAGTAGCGGTACAGCGTCCCGATAGCGACTCCGGCACGCTTCGCGACCTCGTGCATCTGGACGCGAGCAAGTTCCTTCTCCGTCGCCAGCTCTTCTGCAGCTTGCAACATCCGGACATGGCGTGCCCGCTGCTCGTCCGAACTGGGCTCGGCCGCGTCTCTGACCTCGGCAATTCTCGGCACCGTCGCCCCTAATCATCCTGTGAGTGTGTAGCGGCCGCGGACGACCGAGTCAATTCTCGCACCCAATCCCCGCATGTCGGCATATTGCCCGCTGAGTGAGACCTGACATAGCCAACGCGGGTCACTGGGTATTGCGTATAGGCCCCACCCTCTTCGAGTTAGGACGCAATGATGCAGGACTGGACCACGGAGTGCGACGTATTGGTCGTCGGTTCCGGCGGCGGCGCGCTGACCGGTGCTTATACCGCCGCAGCTGCCGGATTGAGCACCATCGTGATCGAAAAGACCAACCGCTTCGGCGGAACGTCGTCGTACTCCGGAGCTTCCATCTGGCTGCCGGGAACTCAGGTCCAGGAACGTGCCGGCCTGCCCGATTCCACCGAGAACGCGCGCACCTACCTGCGCTCACTGCTCGGTGATTCCGAGTCCGATCGCCAGGACGCGTACGTCGACACAGCCCCCGCTGTCGTCGCGCTACTGGAGAAGAACCCGAACATCGAATTCGAGTTCCGGGCTTTCCCCGACTACTACAAGGCTGAAGGCCGGATGGACACGGGACGCTCCATCAACCCGCTGGATCTCGACCCGGCCGACATCGGCGACCTCGCAGAACTGGTTCGTCCCGAACTCGATCAGGACCGAACCGGCCAGGGCCATGCGCCCGGCAAGATGATCGGCGGACGTGCACTGATCGGCCGTCTACTTGCAGCCGTTCAGAGCACCGGCAAGGCCGATCTG
Source organism: Rhodococcus sp. AD45-ID (assembly GCF_003023755.1). NCBI lineage: Bacteria > Bacillati > Actinomycetota > Actinomycetes > Mycobacteriales > Nocardiaceae > Rhodococcus > Rhodococcus sp. AD45-ID. The sequence continues at coordinate 2,145,140 of NZ_PYHL01000001.1, forward strand.
CGCACCGAAACCACTCTCACCTCCTTGATCGTCGAAGACGGCCGCGTTGTCGGCGCCGAGGTCGAATCCGGTGGCGAAACCCAGCGCATCAAGGCAAACCGCGGCGTGCTCATGGCGGCCGGCGGAATCGAAGGCAACGACACGTTGCGCGAGCAGTCAGGCACCCCGGGCAAGGCCATCTGGAGCATGGGCCCGTTCGGCGCGAATACCGGCGACGCGATCAGTGCCGGCGTTGCTGTCGGCGGCGCAACAGCGCTGCTGGATCAGGCCTGGTTCTGCCCCGGCGTCGAGCAGCCCGACGGCAGCGCCGCATTCATGGTCGGTGTCCGCGGCGGGCTGATCGTCGACAAGGCCGGCGAGCGCTACCTCAACGAGTCGCTGCCGTACGACCAGTTCGGCCGCGCGATGGACGCGCACAACGACAACGGTTCTGCCGTACCGTCGTTCATGATCTTCGATTCCCGTGAACGCGGCGGATTGCCCGCGATCAGCATCCCCAACACCCCTCCCGCCAAGCACCTCGAGGCTGGAACCTGGGTTGCTGCAGACACTCTCGAAGAGCTCGCAGAAAAGACCGGCATCCCGGCTGACGCGCTGCGTAGCACCGTCGAAAAGTTCAACGACGCAGCAAAATTGGGTGTCGACGAGCAGTTCCACCGCGGCGAAGATCCCTACGATGCGTTCTTCTGCCCGCCCAACGGCGGCGCCAACGCAGCACTCACCGCAATCGAGACCGGCCCGTTCTACGCGGCACGCATCGTTCTCAGTGACCTCGGCACCAAGGGCGGCTTGGTCACCGACATCGACGGCCACGTTCTGCGCGCCGACGGTACCGTGATCGACGGCCTCTACGCAGCAGGCAACACGAGCGCGTCGCTCAGCGGCCGCTTCTACCCCGGCCCCGGCGTCCCGCTGGGTACGGCCATGGTCTTCTCCTACCGAGCAGCCCAGGATATGGCGAAGTAGCACAACACAGGCAAGTGGGGCAGGCGATGTCGTACCGCCTGCCCCACTTGCTTTGTTTCACGGCGTGGCGATATCGAAATTCGGATCGAAGGTATCCATCACCTCGGCCAGCGTCTTCAAAACCGACAGATCACCTGTTGCACTTACTTTCCCACCGTCGAGAATCGCTGATGCGTCACCCGGTTTCAGCAGGATTCCCGCAAGTAGAGGCTTGGGACCGCTGAGCGTCAGTTGCGCATCCGGGACGTGCCCTGCCCGAGCGTTCAACACCGCCCGTCGCACCCACATGTTCCAATCCTGTTTTGTGTCAGCAAAACTGAAGTTGATGGAAATGTCGACGTCGTCCGCCTTTTCGGCGATGAGATGTACACCCGCATAGTCGAAGAGCAGATCGATCGGCATCGCAAGAATTGTGTCGGTTGTGTCGGTGTTGATCTGGCCTGCACCGGTCACCCCGTTCCGCAGTTCCATCGCTGTGGCGAGAAAGATCGAACGATACTGCGGCACTTCCTGCTGGTATCCGAGCTGCTCGTAGGCGTCGGCCTGCAGGTTCTTCGCCTCGACGTCGTCAGGGTCGGCAAAAACGAGGTGGTGCAGCAGTTGCACTGCCCACCGGTAGTCACCGGACTCGAAAGCGTTGCGCCCTTCGGCAAGCAACTTTTCACGTCCGATCAGGTCGACGTGGCGCTTGGCATGATCTACCGGCAACAACGGCAAAATCGTCGCAGGGTCACCGTCCCAGAAGCCGAGCTCCTTGTGGAAGACAGCGCGAACGTTGTGATGCAATCCGCCGTGGTAGTAGCGGTTGTACCACTTCTGACCGATTGCCTCCGGTAGCCGGACGACCTCCGCAGCTTCGAGCGGCGTGTAGCCCTGGTTCGCGAATCGTAGCGCCTGATCGTGAATGAACTTGTACATGTCCCGTTGCGATTCAAGGAATTCCACCACCGTGGCGTTCCCCCATACCGGCCACGTGTGCGGACCGTGGTGAACTTCGACCTCGTCGCCCCACCGCACCAGTGTTTCATCCAAGTACCTGGCGAAGTTGCGCGCATCTCGGGTACGTGCGCCTCGGATCGTCTGGATGTTGTGCATCGAGTGATTGGCGTTCTCGGCACAGGTGAGTGCTTTGATGGCCGGGATCCAGATGTGCATCTCCTCCGGTGCTTCGGTGTCGGGAGCGTAGAGGAACTCGAAATCCCACCCGCCGAGATTGCGTACCTCACCGGTCTTGGTGATGCCGTCGGTCGGCGGAATGTAGGTCATGTGGATGTTCATTCCGTCAGCGCCAGAGCCCAGGCCAACGGTCACCAGCCCGCAATCACATTGCGGCAGAATCAAACCGAAGGTGTATCCCATCCGACGCGACATCGCGTTTCCGGTGATGACGTTCTCACCAATGGCGTGCTTGTTGAACGACTCGATGGTGCCCGGGGCGATGATGGGGATCTTGCCCGCCACCACATCGGCCTCGTCCACAAGTCCTTTGACGCCCGCGTAGTGGTCGAAATGGGTGTGGGTATAGATGATTGCAACGATCGGCTTGTTGTTGCCGAGTTCACGGCGGAAGAGTTCAAGACCTGCCTTGGCGAGATCAGCGCTGGTGGTGGTGTCGATGATGACCAGTCCGTCAGGGGCGTCGACGATGGTCAGGTTGACCGCGAATCGGACTTGATACAGACCGTCGACAACCTTGTACAGACCGCACCGCTTCACCAACTGCGATTGCCGCCACAGACTGGGATTCACCGACTCGGGCGCCTGCTTGTCATCAGCGATGTATTCGAGAGGCCGGCCATCGTGGATCAGTTCGCCCTTGTCGTTGAAGACCTGGTCGTCTTTCCAGCCTGCGATGAATCCACGATCGATGTCGCCGAAATCTTCCCGATCCGACATCGGGTAATCAGCCACCGCCGCGCGGTTGACCTCAGCGGTGAATGCTGTTGCTGGTTTTTCCTGCCCGGACATGACGTCTCCTCCGACTTCGTCTCAGAACCCTCAGGAGTCAATCTGGCCTGCCGACACCGTCGGCGCATCACCCGCAAGAGATGAGATCACTCCGCAGCAGCATTACTCCGCGGCTCGAAGCTCCGCGCACATCCTTCGGAAACCTTCATCGTCGGCCGGATCCGTCGGGATCGCCAAGGCAACGCCGTCACAGATGCTTCCGTACTTCGTAGTCAGCACTTCCGGCAACTCTGAATACGTGCATTGTGTGATCAACCCGTCAAGAACGTCGTCGGTAAGTACGCCGGCCAGATCGGCCCAGTCACCAGAGCGCGCCATCGACGTCAACTTCTCACCGACCTCAGGGAATCCCAGTACATCCAACGCAATTCGGTAGGCCGGTGTGGAGTACAGGAACGCAAGCTCTTTGCGTACCGGCTCACGGGCCGCAGCTACTGCGGCGCCATCACGCCCGGTGATCACCTTCGGAACTGCGACAATCCGAGGTTTCCGACCACCGGCCTCGAGCGCCGGAATTATCTTCTCCCCGAGCACTTTCGGATGTGAACTTGTCGGATGTGCAACAAAACCGTCGGCAACCTCGCCTGCCAGGGCGCACATCCGCGCGTTCACCCCGCCCGTCCAGATCTCGGGTGCGGGGACGTCGATCGGCCCCGGATTGAAATACGGCTGCAACCGATTGAATGTGTAGTGTGTGCCCTCGTAGTCGAGAGCACTACCGGATCGGAAAGCCTCGAATATCGCCCGAACAGCGCCGACGTAATCGCGCAGTTGCGCAACAGGGTCCGTCCACGGCATCGAATACCGTCCGACGATGTTTCCGCGCACCTGAGTTGCCAAACCCAACTGGAATCGGCCGCCGGAGAAGTCCGCCAGATCCCAGGCCGCCAATGCCGTCAGCATCGGACTACGCGCAAACGCCACCACCATGGACGTCCGCACGGTGAGCCTGGAACTGTGCTCAATGGCCAGAGCCGCAACGGCAAAAGGATCTCGAACGGTCTCCGAAATGTGCACGGTGTCGAAACCGAGTTCCTCGATGCGGCGCACCCGTTCCGCAACGTGCCGGAGCGGGGTATCGGCAGGCAGCGACGTCACTAATTCCATGTGAATCCAACTACTCCAGACGTATCGACAACAACTTTCCTTCCGTTGCCACCTTACGTGCGTGCTCGTTGAAATCCGGTGCCGCACAGACAAACAGTGTTCGTCCGTCGGCTCCACCCAATCCGCAGGCAAACACCCCGGTTTCGAAGGGAATCTCGTCGATCACTCCAGATCCCGCCGCCACATGAAGTATCCGACTACCGATTGCGTCGGCTACCCACATCGAATCGTCCGCATCGATGCAGCACCCGTCGGGCGCGATCACCATCTGGGAAATGGTGGACTCCATCGTCGAACCATCAGGCACGCCGCCGAACGTCGCCCAATCACGACGCTCCCCCAGGGAACCGTCGTCCGCGACGGAGAAAACACTGATGCGATTGCCCAAGGTCTCGTCCACCAGCAGTTCCCCACTGGAAGTCAGTGCCATGCCGTTGGGAAAGTGCAGATCCCGCGCCACAACATGCACGCTGCCATCCGGATCGACCCGCAGCAGATCCGCAGTCTCCACCGCCGCCAGATTCATCAGATCGAACCCGAAGCTGCCGACGTACGCACGGCCGTGAGCGTCGACGAGCATGTCGTTGACGTTGCCGCTCACATACGTCGACAGGTCCGCATGAACGACCAGTTGCCCGTCCGGTTCGCGACGAAGGACCTTCTGATCGCGCATCGACACCACAAGCAACCTGCCGTCCGGCAACCAGCCGAGACCCGACGGCTGCCCGGGAACTTCGGCCTCGACGCGAACATCCGTTCCGTCTTCGCGAGCCGAAACCACCTGGTGGCTATAGAAATCCGATACCCAGATGCGGTCGTCGTGCCAACGTGGGCATTCGAAATAGGTGTAGCCGTCGAGTACGACGGTCGTCTCACGCGCCATGGCCTTGGACTCCCCTTAAATCGGTGAAGTGCGGTATCGGTGAAGTGCGAGCTTTCCGCCATTCAATCACCGGCACCCGGACACAGGGCCCGATTGCGACTATTCAGTCATCAACTCCTCGAAGATGTCGAAGGCCTCGTTCCAACCGTCGTACACATTCCCATCGCCCTTGAATCCGGGGATACCAACCAGGTGGAACGTCATTTCCGTCTTGTCCCCTTGCTCCACCAACGTGACAGTGATGCGGGGTGCACTCTCGACCGACTCCTCCGGGTTACCCCAGGTGAAGACCAGCCGCTTCGGCTCTTCGACTTCGAGATACGTTCCGCCTGTCGGGTATTCGGCGCCGTCCTCGTCGTTGATCATCAAATAGCTGTATGTCCCACCAACGCGCGGGTCGATGGCGACGTGCTCGCGGGGGCTCCTCACACCACGCGGGTGCCACCAGCGCGCCGCCTCGTCCGGGTCGGTCCACGCGCGCCAGAGAAGTTCACGTGGTGCGTCGAAGATTCGGATGATGGTGAATTCTGCGGTCTGATCGACATTGTGCTCACTCATTGCCCTTCTCCTTCTTCAATTCGGGATTCTTCAGTTCACGGAGTCGCTCGTCGAGAAGATCGAAACGCTCGTTCCAACCGCGACGGTGTTCCTCGACCCAGACGGCTGCATCGTTGAGACCTTCGGCTCGCAGCGTGCAGGTGCGCCATTGCGCAGAGGCCGTCCGTTCGATCAATCCGGCCTTTTCGAGCACCTTCAGATGCTGCGATATCGCCGGCCGACTCATCTCGAACGGCTCGGCCAATTCCCCCACGGTCATGGAACCGCTGGTCAAGCGCGTCAGCATCGCACGCCGAGTGGGATCTGCCAACGCCCCGAATACCGCGTCGAGCTCATTGCTCATTTAAGCAACTCCTTAATTAAGGAACAACTTAAATTTAGAACGCCCATCGGTCCCCGTCAAGCACTCCAGGCGTATCGCAATCGCTCGACGAGCACCGACTCGTCCAACTCCGAGCACCGTGACCTTTCGAGTGCTTTCACGGCGACCATTGCATCGATGATCGCGTCTCCGAGGACACTCTTCGCAACTTCCGACAAACGCAGTCGTTGCAGCATCTCGCCCATCTCGGTCGGCATGCGCGTAATCGAAAGTACCGCCCGCTGTGCATCAGCCAGACCTGACGGATTGACGCTCACTTCCGGCGGCAGCGTCAGCGCACCGGCAATACCCGCATGCATGGCGCCGAGAATGACGGCAGTAGCAAGATACGGATTCGCGGAGGCATCCACCACTTTCACTTCGACGTTGGCGCCGTGAGGATTTCCGATGGATTCGGCGCAGAATCGGACTGCGGCCTCGCGGTTTTCATGACCCCAACAGATGAAGGCACCTGACCAGGTGTCGGGCTGCAACCTCAGTCCCGAAAGCGGCGACGACGCCAACACCGCGCCCAGGTCTGCGAGGTTAGCAAGTAGGCCACCCACCGCACCGGCACCGTCTTCGGTCATCCCGTAATCCTGTTTTCCAGCGGAGAAGATCGGCTTGCCGGATCGAGTCAACGAAATATGCTGATGTGCACCGTTTCCCGAGCCACCCACGATGGGCATCGGCGAGAACGATGCAGCCATTCCGTGCGATCGGGCGGTGCGGCAGATCAGAATTCGGGCTGTGATCACGCTGTCCGCCGCTTCGAGCGGTGACGCCGGCGCCAGCGAGATCTCGAACTGTCCGAGGCCGTACTCCGCGTGAAACTGTTCGATATTCAGTTGGGCGCGTTCGGCATTCACCAACAGATCCCTGACAAAGCTCTCCTGCGCAAGTGCAGCTCCGAGTCCGTAGGCGGACCATTGTTCGGCCACAACCCCGCCGAAGAGTGTGAACTCGATTTCGTGACCCACCCGAGCTTCGAGATTGTCGTGCGCAAGCGTCTGGACTGTGCGGCGTAGTGCCGTTCGACTGCACACAGCCGATATCGATCCGTCCAACTCGTGCAGGGTCGCAGGCGCCCAGGACACATCGTCCCCCACGGCACGCAGGTCTGATTCCGCGATCCTCAACCGAAGATCACCCACCGCGGAAAGCTCCTCGGTGAAGGCGAGGGCGTCGTCGGCGCAGAACACACTCCAGCTCGGCGACGCCCCCATCCCGCTGGTGACAAAAACGTCAACCCTGTTCGCGGGCACCATTTTCGCCCGCGAAACACCAGCCAGATCGACAATCGACCCGATGATCAGTTCGGAGGTGTACCTCACAGGGCGGAGGTTACCCCGCAACCTCACATTGTGAACCCGGGACAGTCAGATCAGATTGTCTTCGACCGGCAAACCGAATGCTGCCCGTCCGTACAGCGCCAGCGCCCGCTCCGGTTCGTTTGCCACATGCACGCTGCCCGCGTGAACGTCGCGCCACGCCCGCTCGATCGGGTTGCCGCGCGACAGCGAGTTTCCGCCGGCCGTCTTGAACAGCATGTCGATCGCTTCCACCGAACGCTCCGTAGCGCGAACCTGGTCACGCCGAGCACGCAGCCGCATCGAGAGAGGCAGCTCCTTACCGGCCGCGGCGAGTTCGTACATCTCGCGGACGTTGCGATCCATCTGCAGAATCGCCGCATCGATCTCCGACGACGCCCGCGCCACGGCCACCTGAGCGAATTGGTCCTCGCTGAACCGTCCACCGCCCAGGCTGAGCCGAACACGCTCGCGCATGACTTCGAGGTAACCCTCGTAGCAACCGGCGACAATTCCCACGCAAGGTGCTGCCACCGTCGACGTGAAGATAGTTCCGAAGGGCAATTTGTACAGCGGACCGGGATTGACCGCCTGGCCGGGTCCCTGCAAGTGGGCCGTCTCGTAATTGCGCTTCAACCGGTGCTCGGGGACAAAGGCCTTCTTCACAACTATTTCGTTGCTCGCCGTCCCGCGCATGCCCACCACGTCCCAGACGTCACGGATCTCGTAATCCGTGCGCGGTACCAACACAGTCATGAAGTCGACCGGACGCCCGTCCATGCCCACGACCATCGCTCCAAGCAAAGCCCAGGTTGCGTGCTCACACCCGGAGGAAAATCCCCAGTTGCCGGACAGCTCGTATCCGCCTTCCACCGCCGTCAGACGACCGACCGGCGCATAGGCGGACGAGATGAGCGTCGACTGGTCATCGCCCCAGACATCTGCCTGGGCACGGTCGTCGAAGAGGGCCAGATGCCACGGATGTACGCCGACGACGGAGGCGACCCACCCGGTCGACCCGCAGGCTGCAGAAATCGCACGAACCACTTCGTAGAACTGGACGGGATCACTCTCGGCGCCGCCGTAGCGCTTGGGCTGCAGCATCGCGAAGACACCCGCATCGCCAAGCTCACGAATGGTTCGATCCGGTATCTTCCTGGAGTCGTCCACCTTCTGAGCTCGCTCGGCAATCTTGGGAAGCAGATCGCGAACGGCGCTCAGAACCTTGTTGACCATGGGAAGACACTCCTTGCACCGATCAACGGAAACTGGATCGGCAAATAGACATAGCGGATGCCCCGTCACGATATCTTCTTCCGTGATTCCGCTGACCGGAAGTCCCGGAGGCCGGGACTGATGCCGTCTTCGACTCGGTCACACACTGGTCCCGCCTAGTGAGACGACGGCCAGAGCGCCCATCACGGCTCACCTAGCGTCAGTCTGACATTGACCCTGGAAAGGACGGGACTCATCGTGACGATCAATCAGTCCGACAACGACGAGGTTCGCGAGATCCAAGCTGGAACCGCACCTACTCGCTTTGCACGTGGATGGCACTGCATTGGACTCACGGAGTCCTTCAAGGACGGCGAACCGCACTCCATCGAGGCGTTCGGCACCAAGCTCGTCGTCTTCGCCGACAGTGAAGGCAACGTCAAGATCCTCGACGCGTACTGCCGTCACATGGGTGGCGACCTGAGCCAGGGCACCATCAAGGGCGACGCCATAGCCTGTCCGTTCCACGATTGGCGCTGGGGCGGCAACGGCAAGTGCCAGAAGATTCCGTACGCACGCCGCGTTCCCCCGCTCGCCAAGACCCGCGCGTGGCAGACCCTCGACCAGGACGGCATGCTCTTCGTCTGGCACGACCCCGAGGGCAACCCGCCGACGGACGACGTAGCCATCCCCCGCATCGAAGGCGCGCTCAGCGACGAGTGGAGCGACTGGGTCTGGTACACCACGACCGTCGACACCAACTGCCGCGAAATCGTCGACAACATCGTCGACATGGCGCACTTCTTCTACGTGCACTACTCCTTCCCGACGTACTTCAAGAACGTCTTCGAAGGCCACGCCGCAACGCAGTACATGCGCGGCGTCGCTCGCTCGGACATGCGTCCGCACGCAGCAGGCACCCCGAAGATGGTCGGCAGCAACTCCGTCGCCACGTACTTCGGCCCCTCCTTCATGGTCGACGACCTGACCTACGAGTACGAGGACTACAACGTCGACTCCGTACTCATCAACTGCCACTACCCGGTCAGCGCAGACAAGTTCGTGCTCCAGTACGGCATCATCGTCAAGAAGTCGGATCGTTTCCAGGGTGAAGCCGCCGACGCGATGGCAGCGAACTTCGGCACGTTCATCGCCAAGGGCTTCGAGCAGGACGTCGAGATCTGGAAGAACAAGACTCGCATCGAGAACCCACTCCTGTGCGAAGAGGACGGCCCGGTCTACCAGCTCCGTCGCTGGTACGAGCAGTTCTACGTCGACGTCGCGGACATCGCTCCCGAGATGACCGAACGCTTCGAATTCGAACTCGACACCGCGCGCCCCGTCGCCGCCTGGCAGAAGGAAGTCGAAGACAACCTCGCTGCGAAGAAGGCAGACGAAGATGCAGCCTCTTCAGTGCGCTGAGTGCAAGGCGCAGGTCCTGGTCCAGAAGAACAGTTGGGAACACACCACCGTTCAGTGGAGTGACCAGGCCCGCGCCAAGTGCCTCGAGATCGCCGACGAACGTGAATTCGGGCAACGTGAGGGACGCCCAGGCGCTCCTCGCAAGGAGTGCGGCGCCTTGATCGCGTCCATCGTGAACGCTGCAACGGCAGGCGAGCTCGAGATCCTCAACGACGAGCCGGTGCCCAAGCCGATCGTCGACGACAGCGAACCCGTTCCCGCTCCGTTTCATTAGTCAAGCCAACATCTTTCGAAGAAGGTAGTAATGATCGATCCTCAGTACTACGGCCCGTGGGCAGTCATCGCCGGCGGTTCCGAAGGTGTCGGCGCGGGGTTCGCCGACGAGCTCAGCAAGCTCGGTATCAACCTCGTGCTCATCGCCCGCAAGCCGGGCCCGCTCGAGGAGACCGCGGCCAAGGCACGTGCCAACGGCGTCGAAGTACGCACTCTTGCACTGGATCTGCTGGTTCCCGACGCGCTCGATCAGATCAAGGCTGTCACCGACGACGTCGAGGTTGGCCTGCTCATCTTCAACGCCGGCGCCAACAGTTACGGCCACGAGTTCGTCACCGGTGATCTGACGGGATTTGCCGGAGTCATCGAGCTGAACATCAATAAGCAGCTCGAACTCTCGCACCACTTCGGCGGATTGATGAAGGATCGCGGACGCGGCGGCATCATGCTGCTCGGTTCGCTGGCCGGATTCATGGGTTCCGAGCACCAGAGCATCTACGCAGCGTCCAAGGCATTCGGACGCATCTTTGCCGAGAGCCTGTGGCTCGAACTCCAGCCGTACGGCGTTCACGTCGTCGAGTTCATTCTCGGGGTGACGCGCACACCGGCTATGATTCGCGCCGGTCTCAACTTCGACATCCCCGGCATGAACGTCGCCGAGCCCGAAGATGTTGCACGCGAAGGCCTCGAGCACCTTGCCGACGGCCCGATCTGGGTTGCCGCAGGAAACTACGAGGGCGCTCAGAAGCGCAGCGGCTTCCCCCGTGACAAGATGGTCAAGGGCGCTGCCGAAGCGATGCGCAAGCTGCTCAACCGCTGAGATCTGCTGTGCGCCTTTATTAACCCCTCTACGTTAAGAAAGGCGCACAGCATGAGCGTCGACATCACCACTCTTCTTGCCGAACGCGAGATCACCCGCTCCATCTTCGAGTTCGCCCGAGCCATGGACGCTCGCGATTGGGACGAACTCCACCGGATCATGACGCCGGACGCTACTGCAGAACTGGGTACCGGAACGCTGCGCGGACCCGCCGAGGTCGTGGCTTCCATCCGCTCGTTCCTCGACGAGTGCGGTCCCACCCAACATCTGATCGGCAACGTGCTGGTCGAGGTGGTCGGCGATCTCGCCACCAGCCGCTCCTATGTCAGCGACATGCATGTTGGCACCGGGAGCAAAGCTCACCTGAACTTCTTCACCCTCGGCGACTACCACGATTCGTGGGCGCGGATCGACGGAACGTGGCGAATGACGCACCGCACCAAACATTCCCACGCCAGCCAGGGATCTATCGAGGTTCTGGGCACCGGCCCCAGCGGTTGGCGGAGCTGACTCAGCTCAACATCGACGAACGGCCGGTCGCGAGCGGGCTCTTGCTGGTGAGTCCCCCGTCGACCACCAAGGTCTGCCCGCTCATGTAGCGAGATTCGTCCGAGGCCAGGTAGACCATGGCGTGCGCGATGTCTTCAGGTTCGCCGAGGTAGGGAAGCGCGTTTGCCTGCTTCATTCCTTCGATGACGTCAGCCGGGATGTTGTCCACGAGTGCGGGTGTCATAATCGCACCCGGTGCCACGGCGTTGCACCGAATGTTCTCCGGCCCGTACTGAACAGCGATGTACTGAGTCAGCCGGATCACCGCAGCCTTGGCCGCGCCGTAGGCCGACTGCAAAGAGTCACCGATCAATCCGCCAACCGACGCGGTGTTCACGATCGACCCACCGCCGGCCTTGATCATGTGCGGAATCGCCAGCCGCGACGCGACAACGGTGCTGCGAGCGTTGAGCGCCATGACACGATCCCACTCGTCCAAGTCCATCCGAAGCAGATCAAGATCCTTGCGTGGATTGCTTCCACCGACGTGATTACACAGCACGTCGATGCCACCGAATTCGGCTACTGCTCGGTCGATCATCGCAGCGACGGCATCTTCGTCCATCACATTGACGCCGAAACCTACTGCAATACCGCCTGATTCACGAATCGAAGCAGCAGCCTCCTCCGCGTGAGACGCATCAAGATCGGCAACCAGAACCTTCGCACCTTCTGCAGCCATCAACCCTGCCGCAGCGCGCCCGATCCCGCTGGCCGCCCCCGTGATCACAACATTCTTACCTTCGAGCCTGTTCATCTTCGTTCCTTTCGGGGTATCACCGAGCTCCGGATCTCCCGTAGGGCGGGAAATACCCAATTGATCCCAGTGAACGCCTGACGAACGGCTCAGTCCAACTTTCTTGAATGAACTCACAAGTACGTGACGAGTGACCTTGCCCCTGCTACACCCGAAATTCGGCGGGCGGCTACACGATCCCAACCGGCCGGTCGCCGACGATGGAGATCCGATCCATCACGCGCCGCGCGGGAAAATAATCACTCGACGCATAATGCTGACACGTCCGATTATCCCAGAAGGCAACGGTATTCGGCTCCCACTTCAACCGGACCTGGAACTCCGGACGGTTGACGTGCCGGTACAGCAGGGTGAGAAGTTCGTTCGACTCTTCTTGCGAAACGCCGACGATCCGCTGCGTGAAAGTCATGTTCACGAACAGGACCCGTCGGCCGCTCTCGGGAATAACGCGCACAACCGGATGGCGAACCGGCGGAAATTTGGGGCGCAGCATGTCTACCGCTTCGGCCGGCATCGACTTTCCGAACGCGTTGATCCAATCATGCTCGGCTTCAAGGTGTTCGATGCGTTCCTTGATGTCCTGCGGCAAGAGGTCGTACGCCGCAGCAGTGTCAGCCCACAACGTGTCGCCTCCAACTTCCGGCACTTCGACGGCCCGAAGAACTGCCGCAAAGGACGGATGCTCGTGCCACGTCACATCGTTGTGCCAGTTGTTCTCGACGCCCCCAACCATTGCGTCCTTGGCCAGCGTCGTGACGTCGATGTCGGTCTGACCAGGCTGGGTGTATTTGAAGAACGGATGCTGCTCCAGTGAACCCCATCGTTCCGCGAAGGCACGATGCTCCGCGCGGTCGATGTCCTGGTCCCGAAAGAACAGCACCTTCCACTCGAGCAAGGCGCGGCGTAGTTCGGCCATGACCTCGTCGGACAGGTCGCCACCCAGCCGCAGCCCCGAGATTTCCGCACCGATGGTGGGTGTGTGCGGCTTGACCGCAAAATGGATATACGGCTCTGGTGCAACCGTTTCCGGATTCCGTTTTGCCACTAGCGGGCCATACGCAGCCAATGGGTCCGTCGGAATCGGAAAGATCATGGTGGGAAACAGGACGGCCATCTTCAGACTCCCTCGAGTACAGCGACAGTGAACCAGATCACTTCAACTTTAAGGAGACGCCCTTAACCTGTCAATGACTCATCCCGGACTTATCCCTGCAACACCCCCTTGATCTCGTTCTTGAGCACCTTCCCCACTTTCGACCGCGGCAGATCTTCCCAGACGACAACCTCTTTCGGTGTCTTCACGCTTCCGATGCGAGCCTTCACAAAGGCCATGACTTCGGCTCCGTCGATGACAGCTCCCTGATGCGGCTGCACTACAGCCACAACGCGCTCGCCCCACTTGTCGTCAGGGAGGCCGATCACCCCACAGTCCTGAATTCCCGGATAGGCCATGAGGGCCTGCTCGACCTCCACCGAATAGACGTTGAATCCCCCGGTGATGATCATGTCCTTCGCCCGGTCGACGATGAACAGGAAGTTGTCCTCGTCCAGATATCCGATATCACCAGTGTGATGCCATCCGTGTGCCGATGCCTCCGCACTGGCTTCGGGGTTCTTGAAGTACCCCGCCATCACCAGCGAACTGCGAATCACGACCTCACCGCGTTCCCCACGCCCGAGCAGTTGCCCCTTGTCGTTCATGATTGCGACGGTGACCAAAGGCGACGGGCGTCCGGCGGAGGACAGCCGCTCGGTTGCAATGGCACCGTCCGGGCCGAAATGGTCCTTCGGTGCCATCGTGGAAATCATCATCGGCGCTTCGCTCTGGCCGAACAGTTGCGCCATGACCGGCCCGATCTTGGTGATCGCCTCCCCCAGCCTGGTCGGCGAGATAGGCGCTGCGCCGTACCAGAAGCATTGCAGCGAGCCAAGATCCGTATCCGCCAGATCAGGATGCTCGAGCAGCATATAGATCAGCGTCGGCGGCAGGAACGTGTGCGTGACCCGATGCCTCTGTACGTTCTCCAAGAACGCACCGAGATCGGGTTTCGGCATGATGACAACCTCCCCGCCCAACGCCATAATCGGAAAGCAGAGAACCCCGGCCGCGTGTGTCAACGGCGCCAACGCGAGATACACGGGACGACCCTCGAACGGGTAGCTCATCAACGTGATCGCTGTCATCGTCTCGATATTGTGGCCGGTCAGCATCACACCCTTGGGGCGCCCGGTGGTGCCGCCGGTTCCGACGAGCATGGTCACGTCGTCGGGCGGCGACGCCTCCGAATCTTGCTCCCCGAGCCACTTTTCGAGGGACGGCGCCCAGTCGGTCTCACCGTCGATGCAGACCAGCGTCGCCAATTTCGGCAGCGCCTGCCGGATCGAATCGACAAGAGGCGCATACGACTTCTGAAAGAACAGCGCCCGAGTATCGAACAGATCCAACAGGTCACGGTTTTCCGCAGCCTCATTGCGCGGATTGATCGGACACCACACCGCACCCGCCCGGCTGATACCGAAAACGCACGAAAACGAGATCGGATCATTGCCGGACAGGATGGCCACTTTGTCTCCCGGGGCAATCCCGGAGGCTGCAAGGGATGAGGCAAACCGGCGACTGAACTGTTGAACGTCACCGTAGGTGAGCGTGCGCTCCCCCATCGTCAAACATGGCGCGGTGGAACCGAGAGAGGCTCCCTTGTCGAGATAGTCGGTCAAACGCATAGCGGGAGCCTCTCAGGCAGAATCGAATGGTGGTCTAGGTGTTGACGGTGATTTCCGGCTCCAGCACCAAACCGAAACTCCTTAGCGCACCGAGCAATTCACGGTGACCGAAGGCCTGGCACGCCGACGCCAACCCGGCACGCTTGGGCGGCTGCTGCAGCAGCGAGTGAGCCGCGTACGCCTGCAGCAGGCCCGTCTGCTTGTAGTTGCAGTTGCCGTGGATGACGACGTGAGCACGTCCGAGCGGACCGGATGCGTACACCGAGTCCATCGACGTGTTGATGCGCGGGTTTTCCCGTGGCGGCATGCCTGCCTGCACCGAACCGGCGATTTCCGCCAGCGCTGCCTCCTGCTGATCGGCGGGCAACGTCTTGATCTGCTCTTCCACCATCTTCTGGGTGGCAACAACACCTTCCATCACCGACCGATCGAACACGCCACCCGCAGCCTTGACGTTGGACACGCGCGGGTCGTTCTTGAACCACACAGGATGGCAGGTTCCGCCCCACGGCAAAGCGAGAGCGGTTTCGTGCTGACCCGGAACAACAACGTCGAAGGTCGAACCGGGCGCCCACTGCACGTACTTGTTCTGCTCGAGGTAGTACCAGTTGGCTTTGAGGATCGTGAAGATGGTCTGGGTGGACGCGTACGTGGGAAAGCCCTTCCACAACACCAGAATATCGAGCGTGTCCAGGCCCGGATTCTCCAGCGCGATGTTGGCAGCGATCTCACCTGTCGTGTACATCTGCGCAATACCGGGTGAGAGCAACAAGCCTTTCTCCTGGTACTTGTCGCCGAACTTCTCTTGGACGTCGAGAACCCAGTCCTGCTCACCGGTGGTGTCCATGTAGTGGCAGCCGGCATTGAGCGCTGCCTCGACCACGGTGCCACCCAACTTGATGAACGGGCCAACCATGTTGCTGACTACCTGTGCGCCGGTGAACAACTCGGTCAATGCTTCTACCGTATGCTCCACCTCGACCACTTCGTGATCAACAGTGTCGAGGCCGGGGATCTTGTCGAGCACTTCCTGGATGCGTGCGGCATCTCGGCCGGCGGCGATGAACGGAATGTTGAACTCACGCAGGTATTCACACACGAGGCGTCCTGTGTACCCGGAAACGCCGTAGACGACGACTGGCTTCTTGTCAGACATGTTGGTTGAACCTTTCGAAGTTGGGGTCGAGCCGAAAAAGACTGTGTGGGTTACATACCCATGCCGCCGTCGACGGGCAGGCCGATACCGGTAATGAAGCGGGCAGCATCCGAGGACAGGAAGACGACCACGTCCGCCATGTCGTTCACTTCACCGAGACGTCCGAGTGGCGTAAGGCCGATGACGTCGCCAACGGCCGCCTCCGCGCTCGGCCACAAACCGAGCTTCTCCATGTCCGACGCGAGACCCAGCCCCATCTCCGTCGCGACAAGTCCCGGATAGACGCAGTTCACGCGTACTCCGTAGCCGAGTTTTCCGGACTCCGTCGCAGCAACGCGGGTAAAGCGGTCGACGGCGGACTTGGTGGCCGAGTACCCACTGATTCCGGGAAACGGAATAGTGGCCGCAACCGACGAGATGTTGATGATGGAACCGCCGCCGCCGGCAATCCCACCAGGCCGCATGCTGCGCAAACCGTGTTTGGTGCCGAGCGCGGTGCCGAGGATGTTCACCTCACACATCCGGCGGATGTCATCCGCGTCCAGGTCCACCACGAGCGAAGAGATTTCAATGCCCGCATTGTTGACGAGGATGTCGAAACCGCCCAGGGTCTCCGTCGTGGCAGCGACCGCGTCAGCCCAGTTGGCGTCGTCGGTGACGTCCAGCTTCACAAAGCCGGTCTTGGCTCCGCCCGAACCGACGGCCTCCGCGGTTGCCCGGCCCTCGTCCTCGAGAACGTCGCCGATCATCACCGACGCTCCCGCCTTTGCCAACGCCTCTGCCATTCCTGCACCGAGACCCTTGGCGCCGCCTGTGACCAGTGCTTTTCGTCCCTCGAGATCAAACACGCTCATTTTTCACTGCCTCCATGACTGAAATGAATCTCGCGATGCCACCGTTCACAGCGACGCTGCCAAGTGGTGTGAGTCACAGAGTATTCAACTTTGGACGAGTGTCAAGAGAAATCTTGACGACTGTCAAGATTTTGTTACACGATCGTCAAAGAGCAGGGACTACACTGTTTCCAGCAGCCGGTCATACTGATGGCACACATCGCACGAACAGGACGTAACGCCGTGACTTCCACCGTCGAGAATGCAAGTGGGACAAGTAAAAAGTCCTCCCCGAGCAATGCCGACAAGGTCTCACGTCGGCAGGTCGACAAGTTCTCGGATCGCCGCGACGAGCTGGCCGAAGCAGCGTTGCAAACGCTCGCCGAACTCGGATATGCGCGTACCAGCCTGCGCGAAATCGCTCAGAACTCCGAGTTTTCGCACGGCGTCCTGCACTACTACTTCAGCGACAAAGTCGACCTCATCACGCACTGCGTGCGCCACTACAAGGCGCGTTGCGTCACCCGCTACGACGGCATAGTCTCCACTGCGCAGACACCCGACGAGCTGCGAGCGGGCTTCGGGGCTATCTTGGCCGAGACCATGATCAACGAGGCGACCATGCACCGGCTCTGGTACGACCTGCGAGCACAGTCTCTGTTCGAGGATTCTTTCCGCGCGGATGTGGCCGCGATCGATGAAAGCCTCGAAAACATGATCTGGCGCATCGTCAGCCGCTACGCAGAGCTCCTCGACACCGAACCCACCATTACGCCCGCCGCTATGTACGGAGTTTTCGACGGCCTGTTCCAACAGGGTCTGCTTCGCCATTTCTCCGGCGACGCGAGCGCAGCCACGTATCTGTCCGACACCGTGCAGTCGATTCTCTTACAGGTGGTGCCCACACCACACGCCTAGCGGGCAGCGATACTATCCGTGACAAACCTTGCGCCACGATCGAATTCGGCCACCACATCGTAGCCGGCATCCTGACGCCAGAACCTGACCAGCGTGCTGTAGACGCCACCGATCATCTGCGCCAAGAACAACGGTGGATAGTCGGCTCGAACTTCACCGGTCTCGAGACCTGCCGTGACGATGCGCAACAGTTCCACGTGAAACCGCTTGTCGTGGGCGGCTCCCGCACCGGATGCGGCAAAGTCGCGTTCCAATTCCGTTGTCACCATACGCAAATAGCGTGGATGCTTCACCGCTTGCAGTGCAAAATCCTCGAAGAGCTTGACGATTCGATCCGTCGTGGACATCGGCGTACCCATGAGCTTGTCCACCATTGACGCCAGCCGATCCAGATGGTCGCTGTGCAGCGCTTCGAGAACCGCATCCTTGCCCTGAAAATAATTGAAGAAAGTAGCCCGCGAAACTTCTGCCCTTTCGGCGATATCGTCGACGGTAGTGCTTGCAAATCCTTGCGCCGAGAAGAGAACACGGGACGCGGACAACAACCGATCGTTGGTGTCGCGCTTGTTCTGCTCGCGTTTGGAAACCATGTCTTTGGAAACCACGTCTTTCGAAACCACGCGGACTCGCCTCCTCAGCCCTTGGCCTTGCAATCAGCGTACGTAAGAATATAGATGGACTACAGTCCAATTATGTCGACTGTAACCACTGAACGCCAGGGCAAGGTACTTATCGTTCGGATCGAACGCGAAGAACGTCGCAACGCCATCAACCGCGAAACCGCCGAAGGCATAGAATCCGCACTCGACCTCCTCGACGACGATCCCGAGCTGTGGGTCGGCATCATCACCGGCACAACCTCCGTCTTCTGCGCCGGCACCGACATCCGTGAGCGCGCCGACCTTCGCATGCCGCGCGGTGGCGAATACGGCGTCATCCGGCGACAGCGCAACACGCCGTTGATCGCAGCAGTCGAGGGATACGCATTGGGCGGCGGATTCGAAATCGCCCTGGCCTGCGATTTGATTGTTGCTTCTCGCACAGCACAATTCGGCCTTCCCGAGACCCGCCGCGGATTGGTCGCCACGTCGGGTGCCCTGTTCCGGGCACCACGCGCACTACCTCTCAACGTTGCCCGTGAACTCTTGATTACCGGCCGCACACTCGATCCCGAACGCGCGCTGAATTTGGGCGTCGTCAATGCGGTAACCGAACCGGGCAAGGCGCTCGACGAAGCACTGGCTATGGCGTCGGAAATCTGCGAATCCTCCCCCACCTCGGTGAGCCTGACTTTGAAGTCGGTGAATGCCCTGTACACCGAAGATGATTCGCATGGCTGGAATGTCACCGACACGGCGCGCGATCACATCCTGCAATCGCCGGACATCGCCGAGGGACTCGACGCATTTGCCAACCGCCGAGTGCCACGTTGGAACAACGTCCCGACCGCATGAGCAACCAGCATTCGGGACAGATTCCCTATAGGGCTGGTGGGAAAGGTTGCCAGCCGGTTACAGTCACTGGCGTGACGGGATTCGGCGCATACACGACACGCACGCTGCTGACGCGGCGTCGCCATGTCGATTTTGCGCACGTCTGTACCTCTGGGTGTCCGATCTTCTGATCGGACCTACTTCCGCGGTCACCGCCCGCGGAAGGTATTCGTATGCTCACCCAGATCAGGGGATCTTTCTGTCATGACCACCGCATCCGTTTCACACTTGAGTTCCGTTGTTGCCGCAAACGCTGACGCGATCGGCAAGGACGCCGGCAAGGCTCATGTCGTCTTCAAGGCGTCGGCGCAAGCTCACGATGCCGTTGCCAGCACAGTCACGCTCGGCAAATACAGCGTCGAGGTCGACGAACCGCCGGCCCTCGGCGGCGAGAACACTGCCGCCAATCCGGTCGAGTACTACCTCGCTTCACTCCTGTCCTGCCAGGTGGTGACGTATCGAGTATGGGCGGACAAGCTCGGCATCCGACTCGACGACATCTCGGCACGCGCCGAGGGCGACCTCGACGTGCGCGGCTTCTTCGGATTCGACGACGCTGTCCGCCCCGGTTTTTCCGAGGTTCGTGTGGTTGTCACACTGACCGGCCCGGAATCGCGTGAGCGCTACCTGGAGTTGCAGGAGACCGTCGACGCCCATTGCCCCGTGCTTGATCTCACCCGCAATCCTGTTCCAGTGCATACAGTCGTCGAAACCGCCTGACCCGCATCAATCACCTTCACTACGGAGTATGAATTCATGAGCGAGAACACCCCAGCCGAAATTGATCCGACCGCCAACTGGTCGTTCGAAACCAAGCAGGTCCACGCCGGGCAGGGCCCCGACAGCGCCACCAATGCTCGGGCACTGCCGATCTACCAGACCACCAGCTACGTCTTCGACAGCACCGACCACGCCGCCGCGCTGTTCGGCCTCGCCGAACCCGGCAACATCTACACCCGCATCATGAACCCGACGCAGGACGCCGTCGAACAGCGCATCGCTGCCCTCGAAGGCGGAGTTGCGGCTCTACTGGTCGCGTCCGGTCAGGCTGCGGAGACGTTCGCGATCCTCAACCTCGCCGAAGCCGGTGACCACATCGTCTCGAGCCCGCGTCTGTACGGCGGCACGTACAACCTTTTCCACTACACGCTGCCCAAGCTCGGTATCACCGTCGACTTCGTCGAAGACCCGGACAACCTCGATCACTGGCGCGAGGCAATCCGTCCGAACACCAAGGCGTTCTACGGCGAAACCATCTCCAACCCGAAGAACGACGTGTTCGACATCCCCGGCATCAGTGCGATTGCCCATGAGAACGGCATCCCGTTGATCGTGGACAACACGGTTGCAACTCCGTATCTCATTCAGCCGCTGAAACACGGCGCGGACATCGTCGTCCACTCCGCCACCAAATACCTTGGCGGACATGGCACCGCGATTGCCGGCGTCATCATCGACGGCGGAACTTTCGACTGGACCCAGGGTCGCCACACCAATTTCACCACCCCGGATCCCAGCTACCACGGCGTCACCTTTGCCGACCTCGGTGCGCCCGCTTACGCTCTCAAGGCCCGCGTTCAGCTTCTGCGCGACCTCGGTTCGGCAATCGCACCGTTCAACGCGTTCCTGATTTCGCAAGGCATCGAAACGTTGAGCCTGCGTATCGAGCGCCACGTGTCCAATGCGCAGAAGGTGGCCGAGTTCCTCGACAGCCGCGCCGAGGTTACGTCGGTGGCCTACGCCGGACTGCCGTCATCTCCGTGGCACGAGCGCGGAAAGCAGCTGGCGCCCAAGGGCACCGGCGCGATCGTGGCGTTCGAGCTGGCCGGTGGGGTCGATGCGGGTAAGAAGTTCGTCAACGCCCTGACTCTGCACAGCCACGTCGCCAACATCGGTGATGTCCGCTCGCTGGTCATCCATCCCGCGTCGACGACGCACTCGCAGCTCACTCCCGAGGAGCAGCTCGCGTCGGGCGTTACCCCGGGACTCGTCCGCCTGGCAGTCGGAATCGAAGGAATCGACGATATCCTCGCCGACCTCGAAATCGGTTTGGCTGCAGCAGCTTCCTGATCGTCGACAACAAAAGGCTCGGCCCCGACGCGAAAGTCGGGGCCGAGCCTTTTGCCGGGTGAAACTAGCTCTTGGGCGTGAAGGCCGCA
This sequence comes from Rhodococcus sp. AD45-ID, assembly GCF_003023755.1. Classification (NCBI taxonomy): domain Bacteria; kingdom Bacillati; phylum Actinomycetota; class Actinomycetes; order Mycobacteriales; family Nocardiaceae; genus Rhodococcus; species Rhodococcus sp. AD45-ID. The sequence goes on from NZ_PYHL01000001.1 coordinate 2,166,612, forward strand.
AGCGGTTCGCTTGCGGACCAGTCGTGGCCCCAGTAGCTGTCCGCTGTGATTTCCTCAGCGGTGTAGAACGCTTCGTCGACCAGCATTCCCTCGCAACCGAATTCGAGGTCCCAACCACCGGGAGCGCGCACGTAGAACGACACCATCTTGTCGTTCGTGTGGCGTCCCAGAGTCGAGGAGATCGTGAAGCCGAGCTTGGCGACACGATCGAGTGCCTGACCGACAGAGTCGAGGGTCTCGGCTTCCATCATCAGGTGCACCAGACCAGGCTCGTCGACCGGCGGGGCCGGGCACAGAGCCAGGCTGTGGTGACGCTGGTTGACACCCATGAAGCGGACACGGCGAGCCGGCGGCGGCGCGTCGATACCGCCGAGGCGAATGGAGCCGCGCGGCAGGAAGCCGAGAACCTCGGTGTAGAAGGCGTGTGCTTCGTCGAAGGCCGTGACGGGGAGCACGACGTGGCCGAGTCCCTGGTCGCCGGTGACAAAGCGTCCACCGTGCGGGGTGACCAACGGGCTGTGGTCGAGAACCGGTCCGAAGAAGACCTCGACGCGGTTTCCGTTGGGATCGTTGAACGCGATGACCTGCTCGGCGTCGCGGTAGCTGGCGTCGGTCTCGGAGAGAACCTCGACCTCGACTCCGGCCTTCTCGACCGCTTCGCGAACGCGCTGGAGGGCGAACTGATCTCGCACTTCCCAGCCCACTGCGAGCGCCTTGTCCGACTCACCCGGAAGGACGATCAGTCGCGAGCGACGCTCGTCCAGACGGAGGTAGAGGCCGTCGGGTTCCGGGCCGCTGCCGACCGCGAGACCGAGTCCGTCAACCACGAGCTCGCGCCAGCGAGCCACGTCCTGCGTTTGGATCCTGAGATACCCCAGGCCCCGAATTTCAGTCATGCCTAACCGTCCTTGCTTCGAAAGTATTTGTGGGACTAGATCATCGAGCGGTGGATGCCCTGCGGCTCGCCACCGAGCTGGGTAAGGGTCGACGCGTGGAAGATCGATCCGGGCACGTGGATGGCATGCGAGAGACCCGCGTGCGCGTCACGCCAGAATCGCTGCATCGGAGTGCTGAGCTGGAGGGCGCCGCCGCCGGAGCGAGCGAAGATCTCGTCCACTGCGCGCACTGCACGCCACGCGGCAGCCGTCTGAGTGCGTCGGCCGATGGAACGAAGTTCGAACGAAACTTCCTGGCCCTTTTCGGTCATGTCCCAGAAACGGTCGACCGTCTCGAGGATCGCCGCGCGCGAAGCCGCGATCTCCGCAGCAGCCTCGCCGATGGCGAAGAGTACGTACGGATCTTCCTTGATCGGGACACCACTGACTGTGACGCGCTCACGCTGGGCTGCAATGTTGCAGGCCAATGCGCCTTCGGCGATACCGATCAACGAGGAGGTGATGCCGAGCGGGAAGATGCAGGAGAACGGGAACTTGTACAGGGTCTCCGTGCGGCCGGCTTCCTTCCACGCGCTGCCGTCGTACACCTTGGACGCGTCGATGGTGCGGTAGGCGGGGAGAAAAGCATCCTTGATGATGAGGTCCTTGGAACCGGTGCCTCGCAGGCCCACGACGTTCCAGCTGTCCTGGTCGATTTCGTAATCGCTACGCGGCAGCAGGACGTGCAGGTGCTTCGGCGGCATGAGGGGCTTGCCCTCGGCGTCGCCGACCATCGCGCCGATCATGACCCAGTCACAGTGATCCGTTCCCGAGGAGAATGACCAGCGACCGTTGAGGATGTAGCCACCGTCGACGGGACGAGCAACACCCATCGGTGCGTACGGGGAAGCCATCCAGGTGTCCGGGTTCTCGCCCCAGACCTCTTCCTGCGCCTTCTTGTCGAAGAATGCAAGCTCCCACGGGTGGACGCCAACGATGCCGCTGACCCAGCCGGTTGCGCCGTCCATCGCGCCGATAGCCATTGCCGTCTCGGCGAACTCACGCGGGTGCGATTCGAGCCCACCGAATTCCTTGGGCTGGAACATGCGGATGACGCCGGAATCGCGAAGACGCTTCGCGTTGCCGTCCGACAGCTGCATGATCTTGTCGCCCTCGACGCCGCCTGCGCGGATCTCGTCGGCGAACTGAGAGATGTTGTCTAGAACCTGTCCCATGGTTTTCTCGGCTTTCTGGTTTCGGTACCCGGCGAATGCCTAGGCAGACTTCTTCGCGGCGAGTCCAAGCGCGATGTCGATCAACTGGTCTTCCTGCCCACCAACTACCTTGCGGCGGAAAACTCGCTGCGTATCACTGAGCATCGCGTCCTCCTGGAAGATCTGGCGAGGTGAAAATCTGTTGGTGAAACCGTGGCAGGTGCGGATCGGTAGTGCAGAAATGCTTCCCGGTGAGTGGGAGCAGCCCCTGTGCGCCTTTTTGGTAGTGGGAACTGCCGGAAAGGCGCACGGGGGCCGAAGGCCCTTACGGGCGGGTAAGGAATGCCAGAACTGCCGAGACCCAGGCGTCGCGGGCCTCGATCATCGTCCAGTGACCGCACCTGGGGAAGATGTGCACTTCACCGTTGGGAATGTCGCGCATCGGCAGAATCGCCATGTCGACGGGGCTGACGCGGTCATCGCGACCCCAGGTGAGCAGTGTCGGAGCCTTGATCTTGTTCAACTGTGCCCAGTACGGAACATCCGTCGACGCAGCAGCGGCGGCGCCCATAGCGGCCATGGCCTTGCTGCTGTACATCCGGCGTGCGATCTCGAGGGTCGTCGGCTCGGTGGCGAGCGCCCAACGCTCTTCGATGAGCTGCTCGGTGACAACGGCCGGGTCGAAGACCATCGACTGCAGCCAACGGATCAGGGCTTCGCGGGTGGGGTTGTCGGTGAATTCCATGAGGAGCTTGATGCCTTCACCGGGGCCGGGCGAGAAGGTGTTCTTGCCCATGCCACCGATGGTGACGAGCTTGCTGACGCGGTGCGGTTCGTCGATCGCGACCTTGGTGGCGACAATGCCGCCCATGGAGTTGCCGATCAGGTGGACCGGACCGAGACCGAGTCCGTCGAGGAACGCGCTGACCGAAGCCTGAGCCATCATCATCGGATGGCCGTCGCCCGGGTCGCTGACGCCGAAGCCGGGGAACTCGAGAACGTAGCAGTGGAAGTGCTCGGCGAAGTCCGCGAGAACGCCGCGGTAGTTGCGCCACCCGGTGACTCCGGGACCTGATCCGTGCAGCAGCACCAGCGGCGGACCGTCGCCGGCCTCGTGATACCGAAGCACACCGAGATCGGTCTGCAGCTCTTTCAGAGTGTCCTCGTAGCTCAGTTCAGTCGTCATACCCGGAACGGTGCCATCACCGCCGCTGAGCTGCTACGAACCGTCCCGATCAGCGAGACAGAAAGGGCAAGAAAACTCAGATCCACTGCTCGGTGGACGCCGCCAGAAGTCGGTCCATCGTGTCTGCCGAGAAGGTGTTTGTCGGGATCGGAGGAGCCTTGCGGCCACGGCGAGGCGCACCCAGCTCGGGGTACAGCGAGCGCGAGACCTCACGGGCCGCGTCGACTACCAACGGGGCGACTCGCTCGAGCTGAGCCGTCCGCATGTCGCCGCACAACGCAATGCTGCCGACGGGGCCTTCATGCCCACGAATCGCAGCGGCCACGCATGCCAGGCCGCGAGCGGATTCACCGCGCTCGAAGGCCAAGCCCCGGCGCTGACGGATGCGGTTGAGTTCCTGATGCAAGATGCCGATCTCCGCGATGGTGTTCTCGGTACAGCGCGGAAGGGTCGCGCCGAACAAGGCGTCGACGCGCTCCGGATCGATCCACGCGAGCATCGCCTTGCCGCCCGCGGTGGAGTGCGCAAGAACCCGGCCACCGACGCGCGACGGGAGTGCAGCGGCAAACCGGCCGCCGACCTTGTCGAGATAAACAGTTTCACGGCCGTCGAGCACCGAGAGGTGCACAACCATTCCGGTCTGAAGGTGCAGTTCGTGCAGGAGGGGTGCAGCAGCTTCACGAATCTGGCTGTGGCCACCGTCGCCGCCACCGAGGCCGAGTGCACGCCGTCCGAGGCAGTAGCCGAACGATGCGTGATCTACCCAGTCGAGCTTGACGAGCTGATCGAGAATGCGGTGGACGGTGGAGCGCGGCAACTGCGTGCGGCACGCCACCTCTTCCAGGGTGAGCCGTGCTGCGCGTCCGTCGAAGGCGTCGAGAATCAGCGTCATCCGCTCGACCATCGACGGCGGAAGATCCTTTTTAGCCTGAGCGCTGGTCGGCTGAGCAGTGGTCATGGTGTCGTTGATTTCAACGATGGTCATTGACGCCTCCCGGAAACTGGAATTGATTCTAGTGACTATAACCCAGGTCACAGTATCTGGAAAGCCAATCCGACAATCTCATCCCGATCACCGGAAATTTCTGTGCCAGAACTGCTCGTCGCAGCTATAAACGCTCGATGCACCTCGGACTCGTCACACCGGTACTGATCCAGCACCCCAGCACCCGATCAGATTGGGAAGCGACGGCTGAGATCGACGAGGTCGCACAGATCGCCGAAACTGCTGATCGCCTCGGTTTTCACCACCTGACCTGCAGTGAACATATCGCAGTTCCCACAGAAATAGCCGGAGAACGCGGCGGAACCTACTGGGATCCGCTCGCAACACTCGGATATCTTGCGGCTCGAACACGCACTATTCGGCTCGCAACTCAAGTGCTCGTGCTGGGATACCACCACCCACTGGAGATCGCGAAGCGCTACGGAACGCTGGATCGGGTCAGCAACGGGCGACTTGTCCTCGGCCTCGGAGTCGGGACGCTAAAAGAAGAATTCGATCTCATAAACGCTCCGTTCACCGATCGTGGAGCTCGCGCCGACGACGCCCTCGCAGCGCTGCGCACCTCGCTCTCCACTCCGCTCCCGGAGTACCACGGCGAGTTCTACGACTACTCGGGATTTGTTGTCGAGCCGCACGCCGTCCAACCGCGAGTGCCTCTCTGGATCGGTGGCCGCACCAAGCGCTCACTGCGCCGCGCACTCACCCATGGCGACGGCTGGGTTCCCTTCGGACTGCGCCTCTCGGAGCTCGCGGACATGCTCGCGGCAGCGCCGCTCCCCGAGAACTTCGACGTCATCTTGTCCACTGGCGCAGCCTTCGATCCGCTCGGCGACCCGGAACGCGTCGTCCGCTCACTGACCCGAGTCCGCGACGCCGGTGCCACGATCGCCAGCACGTCGATCAGCGCGTCGAGCGCTGAGCACTTCGCGGAACAACTCGAGGAACTTCACCGCATCGCCCTCGCCGAGGGCATCGATTTCACCTGATAGATCCACTTCGTCTACGTAAGGAATGCCGATGACCGACGCCACCGCACTGAGCAACTCACTTGCCCTGGTCGAATCACTGATTGCCCGAGTCGAATTGCTCGAAGACAAGCTGGCCATCACCGAACTGCTCACCGCGTACAGCCCGGCCGTCGACAGTGGATCTGCCGACGAGGTCGCAAACCTGTGGCTCGAGGACGGTGTCTACGACGTCGACACGGGAGCAATGCACGGCCGTGGCGAACTCCGCGCCATGGTGCGCAGTGCCGCTCATCAGAACTGGATCATGAACGGCGCAGCGCACATGATGACGCCGGCGCACATCCGCATCGACGGCAACAAAGCCGTCGCAACCTGCCACTCGCAGCTCGTCATCAAGGATCCCGAGAACCCGTCCGGATTCAAGGTTCTCCGGATCACCGCGAACCGGTGGGAACTGGTCAAGAACGACGGCGTCTGGAAGGTCGAATTGCGTACGAACGCGCTCCTCGACGGCCGCCCCGAAGCCCGCGCCCTCTTGGCCGCAGGGGTGGCGAACTAGCTCTTCTTGCTCTGCCCGAACGTCATCCAGCGCGTCCCTCACAAAACGCGCTGGATGACGTCGAACTAGTTAGCTTCCGTCAAAGTTGCCTTGGCCCAGCGGTAGTCGGCCTTGCCACTGGGAGAACGACGGATCTCCGACACGCTCACGACGGTACGAGGCACCTTGTACCGCGCGACCTGAGACGCGCAATGCTCACCGATCTCGGCGAGGTCCGGGACAGCGAAACCGTCACGAGTGGTGATGACCGCAGCCACGCGCTCGCCGAACTTGTCGTCCGGCACTCCGGCAACCAAGGCGTCGAGAACAGCCGGATGACTCTTGAGTGCCTGCTCGACCTCTTCGGGGTACACCTTCTCGCCACCGGTGTTGATGCACTGAGAACCGCGCCCCAGCAGAACAATCGAGCCGTCGGCCTCGACCCGTCCGATGTCGCCGAGAACCGACATGCGGACGCCGTCGACGACGGGGAACGTCGCTGCCGTCTTCACGGGATCGTTGAAGTATCCGACCGGAACGTGACCGGAACGAGCGATGTACCCGGTCTCGGGTGAACCGGGCTCGAGCGGACGCATCCGATCGTCCACGACACGAGTCTCGTCGCGAGCGGCGATCCGCATCAAGCCGTCCGCGCCGATCTCGAGGTTGCCGTCGACGCCGGACTCGGACGAACCGAAACCGTCGCGGATGATCAGGTTCGGAAGAATCGACTTCAACTGCTCACGCAGGGAGAGCGAGAACAACGCTCCGCCGGACGAGACCATGCCCACCGTGCTGAGGTCGTATTCCGCGGCGTTCGCAGCCAATTCGTCGGCGAGCGGGCGCGCCATCGCGTCGCCGACAACGGTGATGGAGACAGCCTTTTCACTCCCGGCAAGCTGGAGCGTCTTCTTCGCGTCGAAACGCGCCATCAGAATTGCGTTGGCGCCCATGAAGAATCCGGTGAACAACGAGTAGGACGCCGCGCCGTGCATCAGCGGTGCAGTGCTGAGCATGTTCATCGCGGGGACGTGCGGCACAGCGGCGTACAGATCTTCGGCCTTGACGTGCGGAGGGCCGAACGGGTTTCCACCTGTGAGCGCTGCGAAGTAGAAATCCTCGTGACGCCACATGACGCCCTTGGGCATACCCGTCGTGCCGCCGGTGTAGATGACAAAGAGGTCGTCTTCGCTGCGCGGCCCGAAGTCTCGCTTGGCCGACTGCGCCTGCGTTGCAACGTCGTAACTGATGCTGTCGACGCCGGCAAGCTCGGCTTCGCCGACGACGACAACATGCTTGACGCCGGGCGTTGTGGGAAGGATCGACGCGACGGTGTCGGCAAACTCCTCGTCGACGATGAGTGCGACCGCCATGGAGTCGTTGTAGAGGTACGTCAGCTCGGCATCGACGTAGCGGTAGTTGACATTGATCGGCACTGCGCGAATCTTGAGGCAGCCCAACAGGCTCTCGACGTATTCGATGCTGTTGCGCATGTGCAAGGCGACGTGATCTCCCGGTCCGACGCCAACACTCGCGAGGTGATGGGCGATGCGGTTCGAGCCTTCGTCGAGTTCCGCGTATGTCCGTCGACGCCCGTCGCACACGATTGCCGTGCGGTCCGAGATCAAGTCCGTTACGCCCTCGTACAGATCTGCCAAATTCAGTGACACTGTTGGTGCCTTCCGTTATTTCAGGTGCGGCAGGTCCGGCCCGGCCGCATCTAGTGGTACTTCGAGTGCGTCATCCGCCGATCCGACGCCCCAACAACGATGCCAGGAGCTGCGCAGATCCTCCCGTTGTTCCACCCGATGCAGCCAGAGCGGATCCTGCTGTGAGGATCTCCGACGATTGGCTGGGGCGTAGATGCTTCCGAGCAGGCGAGTCGTTGAACATGGGTTGCTCCGGGCAGTGTCGGCGGTGACGCAAGTGCGTGCGCGCCCGGTCGGCGCGTAGCCACAAGGTGGCATGTCCAGCTCGTGACCTACATCACCGCTCCCACTGACCGGGACTGTAGTGTTCTGGCTCGCATTTCTGATCAAAACTAGAACTAATTCTGATTTTGACTCTGTTAGTTTTGCCGAAGTTACGCCAAAATAGATTCAACAAATTAGAATGAATACTAATTTCTGACCCGGATCGAAGGAGCACGACATGACGCAATCACTGAGCTTGGAAGGCAAAGTAGCCGCAGTCACCGGTGCCGGCGCCGGACTCGGCCGCGCGGAGGCACTCGGCCTCGCAGCCGCCGGCGCAGCCGTCATCGTCAACGACATGGGCCCCGCAGCCAATGACGTGGTCGACGAGATCAAGGCCGCAGGCGGACAGGCCATCGCCATCACGGGCGACGTCTCCGACTGGTCTCTCGGTGCGCGCTTCGTCGAGGAAGGCGTCAAGAACTTCGGCTCCTTCGACATTCTCGTCAACAACGCGGGCATCCTGCGCGACAAGATGATCTTCAACCTGACCGAATCCGACTGGGACGACGTCATTCGCGTGCACCTCAAGGGCCACGCCGCAACCTCCCATGCAGCTGCAGTGCACTGGCGCGCCGCAAGCAAGGCAGCCGATGCTCCCGTCTACGGACGCATCATCAACACCTCCTCCGAAGCCTTCCTCTTCGGCAGCGCCGGACAGCCCAACTACTCGGCAGCCAAGGCCGGCATCACGGCTCTGACGCTCTCGAGCGCAGCCGGCCTCTCCCGTTACGGCGTCCGCAGCAACGCAATCTGCCCGCGCGCCCGGACAGCAATGACAGCAGATGCGTTCGGCGAGAACAACACCGGTGTCACCGGTCTCGATCCGCTTGCACCCGAGCGTGTTGCAACTCTGGTCAGCTACCTGGCTTCGCCCGCCTCGGACGAGATCAACGGACAGGTCTTTGTCGTCTACGGCAAGATGGTGGCGCTGATGGAAGCACCGAAGGTCGAGAACCGTTTCGACGCAGCCGGATCCGCGTTCACCGTCGAAGAGCTCGGTGGTCAGCTCTCGTCGTACTTCTCGGGCCGTGGCCCCTACGAGACCTACGCTGCTTACAGCATCGCCGGCCTCGAGAAGATCGCACTCGCAGTCGACGAGACCGCAACCGTCTAAACAGCATCAAACACAGAAGGAGCGTTTTCATGAGGTTGAACGGCAAGGTAGCGATTGTCACCGGCGGCGCCGGCGGAATCGGTCGCGCAATCACCCGAGTCTTTGCCCGTGAAGGCGCGAAGGTCCTGTTCGTCGACATCAACGACGAGCAGGGCCAGGCCCTCGAGCAGGAACTGGCCGGCGCCGGCAAGTTCCTCAACGTCGACCTTGCCGCCGCAGGTTCGGCAGAGCAGATCCGCGACGCCGCACTCGAGGCGTTCGGCAAGCTCGACATCCTGGTCAACAACGCTCACGCGTCTCGTCAGGCCCCGCTGCTGGAAACCACGCAGGACATGTTCGACCTGTCCTTCAACACCGGCTTCTACCCGGTTGTCCATCTGATGCAGGCGTGCCACGACGAACTGGCGAAGACCAAGGGTTCGGTCATCAACTTCGCCTCCGGTTCAGGCTTGGACGGTATGCCCACCCAGACGTCGTACGCAGCGGCCAAGGAAGCTGTGCGCGGTCTGACCCGCGTCGTTGCCAACGAGTGGGCGCCGGAAGGCATCCGCGTCAACGTGGTCTGCCCGTTCGCCGCAACCGAAGGCGTCGTCAAGTGGCAGGAAGCCTTCCCCGAGCGTGCAGCCGCGTCGGTTGCCAAGGTTCCTCTCGGACGTATCGGTGATCCCGAAACCGACATCGCTCCCGTCGTCGTGTTCCTCGCGAGCGACGACTCGCAGTACATGACCGGTCAGACGTTGATGGCCGACGGCGGCAGCATCAAACTGCGCTGAGCTGAAGTCTTCTCGGTGAGCTCAGCTCACCGAGAAGAGCTTGGCCGCGTTGTCGTGTACGACGGCGCGCAACCACTCGTCCCCGAGATCGAACCGCGTAAGTGCTTGCAACGATTTGAGATACGGGTACGGAATGTTCGGGAAATCGCTCCCGAAGAGTATCCGGTCCTGCATGTCGATCAGGCGAGAGATATCCGGCTTCGGAAAGGCACACTGCTCTTCCGTGAAGTCGGTGAACGCCATGGTGGTATCCAGTCGCACATTCCCGTAGGCCTCTGCAAGATCAAGGAATTCGCTGTACTCCGGCATGCCCATGTGCGCGATGATCAGCGGCAACCTCGGGTAGCGCGCCAGCAACGACGCGATTCGATCCGGCCCGGTGAACGTACCCGGCGCCGGCCCTGAGCCACAGTGAATGACGATGGGTGTCTCGGCGTCCTCGAGTTGGCCCCACACGTTGTCGAGCAACGGATCGTTAGGGTCGTAATTGCCGACCTGGATGTGGGACTTGAAGATTCGCGCGCCCGACTCCAACGCTTTCCCGACGTACGACGCGGCCGTCTCTTCGGGATAGAACGTGGCCGTATGTAGGCAATCCGGCGTTTGGGCGGCAAACTCGACGGCCCACTGATTGAGCCACTCAGCCATCGCGTTCTTGTGCGGGTAGATCATCGAGGTAAAGGCGCGGACTCCGAATTCACGCAGCCGCTGTACGCGTTCCTCTTCCACCAGGCGATACGTGATCGGCCATGGTCGACCGATCATCGGACCCGCCGAGTCGAAGTACCCCCACACTTTGTCCATGACACTCTTGGGCATGAAGTGGGTGTGAACGTCGATCAAACCCGGAACACCCAGCTCATCCCAAAAGTCCCGAACCGCGGCGATCTCCTCGGCCCCGGGGACCGAATCCGTATCTACGCACATAGCGAGCGCTCCTTCCGTTTGCTCGACCATACCGAGTGTTGTCGCGCTCACTGAGACAGGTGATTGACGGCAAGGCCGTACGCACTCGAATCTGAAGGCATCTTGCCGATTACTGCTGGAGGTTGCATGTCTTTGACCGAGTCCGAAGTCGCGTCACTCAGTCCTGTCGAGGAACTACTCGCAATCGAGGAAATCAAGAAGGTCTTCTCGGCTCGCCTGCGTTGCATGGACACCAAGCAGTGGCATATCTACCCGACACTGCACACCGAGGACGTCGTCAGCGAAACCTGGGGCGGCCTCCCCACGGACAAGCAACCCAAGACCGGTGACACCTCCAATCAGGTGGTCGGTATCGAGAAACTCACCAACGCCATCCGGAACATGCTCGACGGCGAGATTCCTCTCACCACGGCGCACCACGCACACACACCTGAAATCGTGCTGACCTCCCCCACCACCGCCACGGGAATCTGGGCGATGGAGGACATGCTGTGGTGGAACGACGGTGAGAAGGAATTGCACCTGCACGGCTACGGCCATTACCACGAGGAATACCGCAAAGAGAACGGTAAGTGGCTGATCAGCTACCGCACTCTCACGAGGTTGCGCGTCGATCAGGACCCCGGATTCTTCCGATTCATGAAAGCACTGTGATTGACATGACCAGTCCCCTTTTCCAGCCTTTGCGCATTCGTTCGCTCGAATTGCCCAACCGCATCGTCATGTCCCCGATGACGCGCACCTACTCCATCGAGGGCGTCCCCGGTCAGGATGTCGCCGACTACTACCGTCGACGCGCTGAGGGCGGCACCGGCCTGATCGTCACCGAAGGCGTTGCGATCGACCACGTAACTGCGGTCGACCATGCCAACGTCCCCAACCTGCATACGCCCGCCGCTCAGGCCGGCTGGCGCAAGGTCATCGACGACGTTCACGGCGCCGGCGGCAAGATCGTGCCGCAGCTCTGGCACGTCGGCCCGTTGTGGGGCGCGATGACGCAGATGGATCCTTCGCTCAAACCGATGCGCCCGTCCGGTGAGTGGGGCCCGCTCGGTGTCACCTCGTACTCTGCCGCCTACGTCGAGCGCGCCCAGGCAACAACCGACGCGATGACCGAGCAGGACATCCAGGACGTCATCGACGCGTATGTCCGTAGCGCGAAGCACGCTGTCGAGCTCGGCTTCGACGGCATCGCCATCCACGGCGGCCACGGCTACCTACTGGATTCCTTCTTCTGGGAAGGCACCAACCGGCGCGACGACGCGTGGGGCGGCGACTTGGAGCGTCGTACCAAATTCCCCGCAGCCGTCGTTGCGGCGATCCGCGAAGCCATCGGCCCCGATCTGCCGATTATCTACCGCTTCTCCCAGCACAAGCAGCAGGATTTCACCGCGAAGATCGCGGAAACCCCGGAAGAGCTGGGCGTGATCCTGGGCGCTTTGGTCGATGCCGGGGTCGATGTGCTGGACGCCAGCATCCGACGCTTCGACGTTCCCGCCTTCGAAGGCAGCGACCTCTCGCTCGCCGGCTGGGCCAAGAAGCTGACTGGCGCCGTCACCATGGCCGTGGGCAGCGTCGGCCTCGGAAAGTCACTGCGCGACAGTCGCATCGAAGGCGTTGCACCCGTCGTGGACAACATCCCCCAGCTCGAGGAGCGCATCGGTAGCGGAGAGTTCGATCTGATCGCGATCGGCCGCTTGCACTTGGCTGATCCGGCACTCGCCACCACCCTGCGTGCCGGCGGTCCGTTGCCGGCATTCGATCGAGCGGTGCATGAGGGCAGCTTGATCTAGGGGCTGCGCCCCCTGTGCGCCTTTTTGGTAGTGCCCACTACCAAAAAGGCGCACAGGGCCGAAGGCCTTTTCAGAACAGTGTGAACAGATCTTCCGGTTCGACAGCCGTCGTGGACTTCTCCTTGTACGAGGAGTTCACGGCGGTTACTTCTTTTTTCACCGGCACCGGTGTCTGCGCAGCAAGTGGTACCGACTCGATGTCCCCGGAGACAATCGCACGGGCGGCTTCGCCTGCCAGCTTGTCGGCCATCTCGTTGTAGTGGTTGCCCACGTGCCCGCGGACCCAACGGAAACGCACCGGCCCGACACGATCGGTGATGGCACGGTCGATGCTCTGCACCAGTTCCAGGTTCTTGACAGCGCCGCCGCCCGCGGTTTTCCAGCCCTTGCGCTTCCAACTCGGCAGCCACTCGGATGCACATTTGATGGCGTACTGGGAGTCCGATTCGATGAGCAAAGGCTCGTCTCCGGGGTGAGCGACAACGGCCTCGAAGAGCGCCCTCAACTCGGCGATCTGGTTGGTTCCGGATGATTCGCCGCCCGACATCGACGGACCCTCGTGATTTACCCAAGCCCAGCCGATAGCTCCGCCGGGGTTGCGCAGACAGGATCCGTCGGTGCTCACGATGATCATGGCTCGGACCTTACGTTGCCCCACCGACATGTGTCTGAACGCGGGGCGACCGTTGCAGATACGCTGGCCGACGATGACGCCGAAACTCGAGGCTGCCGAAGTCACGGTGACTTCTCAGCGACCACTCGATGCCGCGCTGACGCTCAGCCCGCATCAGCGCGGACCTGGCGACCCCGCTCACAGGCGTACCCCGGACGGCGCGATCTGGCGAGTTTCCCGCCAACTTTCGGGTCCTGTGACCTACCGCATTACACAGTCGGATCGCCACACCGTCCGCGTGCAGTCGTGGGGCGTCGGCGCTACGGAGTTCCTGAGCGGAGCCGAAGCATTGCTCGGTCTCGACGACGAAGCCGACGATTTTGCTCCCGAACATCCCAAGCTGGCCGAAGCTCATCGACGCTTCCCACATCTGCGGATCGGACGCACCGGACGCGTCATGGAGGCTCTCGTCCCCGCCATCCTCGAACAACGTGTCCACGGCGTCGACGCCTTTGCAGCGTGGCGACGTCTGCTGACCAAGTTCGGAGAACGAGCTCCCGGACCGGCACCCGACGGAATGCGAGTTCCCCTCACCGCGGATCAGTGGCGACGGATGCCGTCGTGGGAGTTTCATCGCGCGAACGTGGACCCGGCAAGATCCAAGACGATCGTGCAGTGCGCTCGGGTCGCCGATCGGCTCGAGCAAGCGTCGACCTTCTCGAGGGCGGAGGCGACGAGGCGATTGCGAGCCGTGCCCGGCGTCGGAATCTGGACGGCCGCCGAAGTTGCCCAGCGTGCGTTCGGGGATTCGGACGCTCTGTCGGTGGGCGACTACCATCTCGCCGCAGTAGTCGGCTGGTCCCTCCTCGGGGAACCGATCGACGACGCTCGTATGGTCGAGTACCTCGCTCCCCTGCAACCGCATCGGTATCGGGCGGTCCGGCTCCTGCAGGTCAGCGGCCAGGCCGTCAAACCGAAGTTCGGGCCTCGCACCGCAATCGCCGATCACCGTTGGCACTGAGCGCAAGATCATTGTTGGCACTGAGCGCAAGGAGAGTAATCATGTCGAGTCGATACGCACACATCGCGTTCTCACCCGCTGCTGTCGAGCGCCAGCGCGAGTCGGGCAGTTTCACGATCTACGGATCCAAACTCGATCATCCCGATACCGGCCCCATGGAATTCGACTCTCGCGCTCAGGGTTTCGTTACATCTGTCGATTCGTTCTTTCTGTCCACGGTCACTTCCGACGGTTGGCCGTACATCCAGCATCGTGGTGGTCCCCGCGGGTTTCTCCACGTGTTGGGTCCGAACCGGATCGGCTTCGCCGACCTGCCCGGAAATCAACAGTTCGTGACGCTCGGCAATCTCGAGACCAACAACCGCGTCTCGCTCTTTGTCGTCGACTATCCGACACGAACCCGCCTGAAAATCTACGGCCGCGCTCACGTAGTCGACGCGGATGCCGACCCCGCGCTGCTGCAACAACTTCTGAAGGTTTCCGGCGGCATCATGCCGGCCAAGGCGCAGCGCTCGATAGTCATCGACGTGGAAGCATTCGATTGGAACTGCGCGCGAAACATCACTCCGCGCTACGACAAGGAACGAATGGACGAATCTCTGGCGCTGGCCCGCAGGCCACTACAGGAACAGATCGACTCACTCCAGGCGGACGTTGCCAGGCTCGCCACCGAGAACGAAGCGCTCCGCGCTCGAGTGTCGAATAACGAATGAGACTGGGCGGTTTCAGGAGTGTGGGGGCCGGGTAGCCACTTGTCACGACCCGTCGCGAGGAAGTCGACGGGTCCGCTTGTGCCCGAAAGTTCCACACAGACAGATTGGCTTTCCCCATGAAACTGTCCCGAACTCTGACCATGACCGCGATTGTCGTTGCTGCCGTCGGCGCAGGCGCCGGCACGGCTGTTGCAGCTCCGAACACCGGCTTCGATCCGTTCAACCAACCGGTAAGCACGAACAGTCCGACTGCAGCGACGCTTTTCCCGGGTAACGATGCCAAACAAGCTGCATTCGACACCATGACGAACGAAATCAATATCGGGTGGAACAACGGCGGCTTGCAGTCGACGCTCGGCGGTGCGGCCACGGGTATCGGGATTGGGTGCTTGTCGATCTTCCCCAACTTCATCGCCGGATGCATCGTCGGCGGAGCCATCGGAACGGGTATCGGTCTGGGCAACGGCATCATGAACGGAAACCCGAATGCCGCACCGGCAGTGGAGAAATTCTTCGCCACTCCGTAGTTCAGGCGTTGTAGTTCAGTCGTGCGAGTGACCATGTGTGGGATCGTCGCCGAAGTGCGTGGCACCGATCGAGTGAAGTAGCTGGTGAACGGTGTCGTCAGCCAATTGGTAACGCATCGAACGGCCGTCTCGCGTCGCTGTCACCCACCCCTGGCTCCGAAGCAGCCGAAGTGCATGCGAGACAGCCGTCCCGCTCATTCCCAATGCCACGGACAGGTCCGTGACACAGATCCCCGGCGCGTGATGCAGACACAGGAGAAGCCGAAGGCGATTGGCATCGGACAGCAGTTCAAACCTGTTGGACCACACAGTCACGTCCAGGCCCTCGAGCGCCGCCTGCCCGCGCCGGACATCGGCGATGTTCAAAGCGCCGCTTGACTCCATGCCCGACCGCCTCCGTAGTGCTGTTATCCCTCATACGGAGTGTACCCAGGGGACGCTCAGGCGGATTCCACCACAGCGGCCAGGCCCTGCCCGCCGCCGATACACATGGTCAGCAGCGCCTTTCCGCTACCGCGGCGATTGAGTTCATGCAGGGCTGTAGTCGTCATTCGGGCACCCGTCGCACCGACGGGATGTCCGAGTGAAATTCCGGACCCGTTGACGTTCAGCCGATCGAGGTCCTCGAAGCCCCATTCCTTCACGACGCCGAGAACCTGGCACGCAAATGCCTCGTTCAGCTCCACCAACTCGAAATCGGAGAAGCTGCCGCCGGTCCGGGCAAAGAGCTTCGATACTGCTGCGACGGGTCCGAGTCCCATCAGCGCGGGTTCACAGCCGGCGGCAGCCCAACTGTCCAGGAAGCCGATCGGTTCGAGACCCAACTCGTCCAGTCGATCTTCGGCAACCACCAACATCGCAGCCGCAGCGTCATTCTGCTGACTGGCATTTCCGGCCGTGACGACGCCACCCTTCGTGACGGTCCGCAACCGACCGAGTGTGTCCATCGACGTGTCGTCGCGAATTCCCTCGTCGCTGCGGAACTCCGTGACGTTGCCCTTACGATCGGTCAGTTCCACGGAGACGATCTCGGTGTCGAAACGGCCGGAATCTCGCGCTGCCGTCGCCTTGCGATGACTGTCCACCGCAAACTGATCAGACTGCTCGCGACTGATGTCGCAGCGTTGCGCAACATTCTCGGCGGTTTCGATCATGCCGCTGATCTTGCCGAATCGCCACTCCGGCTGTGACCGCTCACGCCCACGATCAAGCCTGTCGAACAGTTGCAGCCCACCGGCTTTGGTGCCCCACCGCGCTCCGGTGGTGTAGTGCTCGATACCACTCATCGATTCGACACCGCCCGCGAGAACCACATCAGCAGCGCCTGTTTGAACCATCATCGCCGCGGTGATGATGGCCTGCAGGCCCGTTCCGCATCGGCGATCCGTCTGGAAACCGGCAACCGAGATGGGAAGCCCGGCCTCGAGCGCTGCCCACCGGCCGATGCACGGTGCCTCCGAATTGGCGTACGACTGCCCCATCGCAACATCGTCGATTCGGGCAGGGTCGATGCCGCTGCGACGAACCGTCTCCTTGATCACTGTGGCTGCCAAAGTCTCGGCAGGTACGTCACGCAGTGCCCCGCCGAAGCGGCCCACCCCGGTCCGAACCGGCGCAACCAGCGCTGCTCGTTTCATGATTTCCTCGAATCTTGTTCTGTAAGTGTGAGAATGACTCAGGCGACAAGCAGGCGAACCGTCTCGGCAACAAGCGCAGGCTTGGTAGCGCCCTCGATCTCGATCGTGCAGCGCACGACAATCGTCGCGCCCTTCGCAGTGCGCTCGAACGACAGAATTTCAGCGCCTGCGCGAACCGACGAACCGACCTTGACCGGCTCTGGGAAGCGAACCTTGTTGCTGCCGTAGTTGACAGTCATGGCAATGCCGTCGACGCGCATCACCTGGGCACCGAGCACGGGCAGCAGTGACAGGGTCAGGTAGCCGTGTGCAATGGTGCCGCCGT
Organism: Rhodococcus sp. AD45-ID; assembly: GCF_003023755.1. NCBI lineage: Bacteria > Bacillati > Actinomycetota > Actinomycetes > Mycobacteriales > Nocardiaceae > Rhodococcus > Rhodococcus sp. AD45-ID. The sequence goes on from NZ_PYHL01000001.1 coordinate 2,183,818, forward strand.
ACGGACCCTGCGCGGCGCGTTCGGGATCCACGTGAATCCACTGGTGATCTTCGGTCGCGTCGGCAAACTTGTCGACTCGCTCCTGGGTGACCGGAAACCACTCGCTGTATCCGAGGTGCTCGCCTACTGCCGACTCGACGTCGTCAATTCCGTTGAATACTCGCATGGTCTCTCCTGAGAGATTTTGGGTGACAACGAGATACGACCGCGGGAACCGCTAGTGCGCGCCTCGCCGTAGCGTCACTCGATAGGTGTACTGCTCGGGCAGGAAGTAGCTGACGGACAATTCGTTGGCCAGACCGGCAGCGTTGGTATACAGGCGATCGACGCGCAACATCGCATGCCCGGGTTCACAATTCACGTCCCTGGCAACGTCAGCAGTAGCCGGTGCCACCGTAATCGACTGCGCTGCTTCGATTATCGGACTGTCCAACAGTGGCTCCAATAACCCGATCACGGTATAGGAGCTGACGGCACCTGCCAACATTTCGGGTGCGTCGACGATGTGACGGGCAACAGCTTCGGGCAGGTGCGCGGTAGTCTGCACAAAGGGAATGCCTTCGTGAAATCGGCGAAACACCACCGTATACACCACATCCGTATCCAACCGGAGCCTGCTTGCCGCTTCGATGTCCACACGCCGAACCAGTGGCGCGACGACTTCCATTGTCGTGTCCTTCGACAGGTTCATCAGGTCTTCGATGGACCCCAGATGCCGCAGATACTGGCCGGTGTTCTCCGTCACGAACGTGCCACGACCCGGGACCCGATACACGATGCCTTCGGAAACCAGGTCGTGGAATGCTCGTCGAACCGTCTGGCGGCTCACGCCGTGCCGCGCCGCCAGTTCGGATTCGGTGGGTAGCTGAAGGCCGTCGCGGTAAGTTCCGGCGGATATCTGCTGACGAAGCTCACGGGAGAGGCGTTGATACGCCGGCTCCGTCTCTCTTTCCTTACCGCTCATAGCATTCAGATTCTACTGGCTCACCGAGTGGTCACAGACCACCGCGCGCAACCAGCTGCGCGACGATGACATTGCGCTGAATCTCGTTGGTGCCCTCGCCCACGATCATCAGTGGGGCGTCCCGGAAGTAGCGCTCTACGTCGTATTCCGTCGAATAACCGTAGCCACCGTGAATGCGGACCGCGGACAACGCAATTTCCATGGCAACCTCGGACGCATACAGCTTGGCCATTCCGGCTTCCATGTCGCACCGCTCGCCGCTGTCGTACTTCTCTGCCGCGTGCCAGGTCAATTGCCGAGCCGCGGTCAGCTTCGTCGCCATGTCCGCGAGGTAGTTACCGATCGACTGATGCTTCCAGATCGGTTTGCCGAAGCTTTCACGCTGCTGCGCGTAGGCAAGCGAATCCTCGAGCGCAGCGGTCGCAACACCGAGCGCCCGGCAAGCCACCTGGATACGGCCGGTTTCGAGGCCCTTCATCATCTGTCCGAAGCCCTTGCCGGGCACGCCGCCGAGGATCGCGTCTTCGGAGATGCGGTAGTTGTCGAAGGACAACTCGCAGCTCTCGACGCCCTTGTAGCCGAGCTTGGGGAGATCACGGGAAACGTTGAGTCCCTCGCCTTGCTCGACCAGGACGATCGAGATACCGGCATGCCGCGGACTTGCCGAAGGATCCGTCTTGCACAACAGTGCGATCACACCGGATCGCCGCGCATTGGTGATCCAGGTCTTGGCTCCGTTGATGACCAGATCGGTACCGTCACTCTTGGCGTTGGTTGTCATCGCCTGCAGATCGGAGCCACCACCCGGTTCGGTAAGAGCCATTGTGGCTCGAATTTCACCGGTTGCCATCAGCGGCAGATACTTCAGTTTCTGTTCCTCGGTGCCGAACAGGGTGATGAGCTTGGCTACCACCGTATGGCCACCCATCGCACCCGCTAGCGTCATCCAACCTCTGGACAGCTCCTGGGTTACCTGCGCATAGCAAGGCATCGATACAGGGCATCCACCGTATTCTTCGGGAATGGCGAGGCCGTAGATCCCGATCTGCTTCATCTGGTCGATCCACTTTTCGGGATATTCGTTCGCGTGCTCCACCTCCTGCACGGAGGGCTTGACCTCGCGATCTATGAACGATCGCACCGTGTCGACCAGGAAGGTCTCTTCGTCGTTGAGCTTGAGCATGAATCCGCCTCGACATTGTTCAAAGTTTGTACGGCCATATTTAGCCATTGTTGGCCCTTTGTCAACACTCGCCTTGACAGTCACCCGCAAATGCTGCCAGCATCGTGGGAAAACCAGTGCAATTCTGGAAATAGCCACGCAATTTCGACTGATTCACGGCAACTCACCACATTTTCAACTGGCCGTACATTTGGGCCCTGATCGAGGTAATCGACACACGTGACTAACAACGAGTACCGACCTGTCCGACGCCGTACCTCCCTGGTCGCTCCCGGATCAGACGAGCGCAAAGCACGCAAAGCACTGAACTCGACCGCGGACGAGGTGGTCCTCGATCTCGAGGACGCCGTCACCACGGCCAACAAACACACCGCCCGCGAGCTTGTCGCCGAACTTGTTCGCGAGTTCGGCGCAACCCGGACCGTGTCCGTGCGCGTCAACGGACCGACCACCCCGTGGTTCGTCGCCGACATGACCGCGTGCGGCCTACTCGGCGAATCGTTGACCAGTGCGATAGTCCCGAAGGTGGAGTCTGCCGAGGAACTCCTCGAAGCGCAGCGGCTTCTCGTGGCAGCAGGCGGAAACTCCGTAACCCTGCAAGCGCTCATCGAGACGCCGTTGGGCGTCTCGAACGTCGACGCCGTCACCCGATCGACGACGCGCCTGCAGGCAATCGTCATCGGATACGCCGATCTCGGTGCAGCACTGGGACGCTCACGCACCGCTCTCCCGGAGCACTGGCTGGCCGTGCAGGACAGAATTCTGATCGCCTGCCGTACGGCGGGCATCGCTGCCATCGACGGGCCGTTTCTCGGAATTGCCGACGACGACGCCTTCCGCCACTCCGCGGCCTGGACCAGCGCGCTCGGATTCGACGGAAAGTGGGTTATCCACCCGGCGCAGATCGATTCCGCTACTGCGGCATTCACACCATCGGACTCCGATGTCACCGACGCCCGACGCGTCTTGGGCGCACTCGAAGAAGCCGAAGCCTCCGGCGCCGGCGCAGCGCAACTCGACGGCCAGATGCTCGACGAAGCCGTCGCCGTCGCAGCACGTCGCACACTCGCCCGAGCAGAAGGAGTCAGGGCATGAGCGTACAGAATGGGAGCGACCATTACGCCGCCGAGCATTATGTAGGTGGACCGTATTTCGACGAGCTCACCCACGGGCAGGTTTTCGACGAAGCTCCCGCGGTAACGCTGACGAGTGGCCTTGCCGCCACCCATCAGGCCATCCTCGGCGACCGGATGCGACTTTCCCTCGACGCCCATCTCTCGACGGCAGTTACGGGAAGCGCTGCACCCGTTGCCAATCCCGGCTTGGTCACCGACATCGCGATCGGCCAGTCCACAGTGGTTACCCACCACGTGAAGGCCAACCTGTTCTACCGCGGACTGCGATTCCACAGGTTCCCCGTTCTCGGCGATACCCTGTACACGCGTACCGAGGTGGTAGGACTGCGCGAAAACTCGTCCAAGCCCGGCCGCGCCCCCACCGGCCTTGCGGCACTGCGGATGACGTCCACGGATCAGAACGGCAACACCGTTCTCGACTTCTACCGTTGTGCAATGCTGCCACTGAGCGGCAATCCCGACGACGGGCGCACGCGGCACGACGACGATCTGTCGTCCATCGGCCCTGACGCGCTCGCCCCGTACGTGACGCCGAAAGACTGGAACCTCGACGCTTACCGAAACAAGGTTCCCGGCAAGCACTTCGATCAGGCACTGGTCGGTTCGATCCACCGCAGCAGCGGCGACGTCGTCTCCAGCGCACCCGAGCTCGCCCGGTTGAGCCTCAATATCGCGGCGACGCATCACGACGAGCGCGTCGGCGCCCATGGCCGTCTTGTCTACGGTGGCCACACCATCGGTATCGCCCTCGCGCAGGCAACTCGGGCACTCCCGAACCTGGTCACCGTTCTCGGATGGCATTCGTGTGATCACACCGGACCCGTCCACGAAGGCGATACGCTCACGAGCGAACTCCGCGTCGAGAGCGCCACTCCACTCGAACACGGCACAGCCGTCGAGCTTCGATCACTTGTATACTCCCACAACAGCTCTGCCACAGACACTCCGGTGCTGGACTGGCGATTCACAGCTCTGATGGCATGACCGACACGCTAAGGACCATCATGACCACCCAGAACACCTCCGCTGGCCCGTTGGCAGGACTCCGCATCATCGAGATCTCCAGCTTCGTCGCGGCTCCCCTGTGCGGGCTGACCCTCTCCCAACTCGGCGCCGAGGTCATCCGAATCGATCCCATCGGCGGCGCTTCCGATTACAACCGTTGGCCGGTGACCGACCAGGGCGAGAGCATCTACTGGACGGGCCTGAACAAGGGCAAGAAGTCACTCGCCGTGAACATGCGCTCCGAAGAGGGGCAGGCATTGGTGCAACAACTCGTCACCGCGCCCGGCCCCGGCAACGGCATCCTGGTCACCAACGCGGGCGGGCGCGCGTGGATGAGTCACGCCACCCTCGCTGCTCTGCGAGAAGACGTGATAACCCTGGAAATCCTGGGCCGCCGCGACGGCTCCCCCGGAGTCGACTACACCGTCAACGCCGGGTTGGGGTTTCCGATGATGACCGGACCTTCGGACCATGCCGGCGTCGTCAATCACGTACTTCCGGCCTGGGACATGGCCTGCGGGTTGCATGCGGCACTGGCAATTACATCCGCAGCACGCAAACGCGACACCACCGGCGAGGGTTCACAGATCACCCTCCCCCTCGAAGACGTTGCGCTCGCAACGGCGGGCACACTCGGATACTTCACCGAGGTCCAGATCAACGGACACAGCCGCACGTCCGGCGGCAACGCCGTGTACGGAACGTACGGAATCGATTTTCTCACCAGCGACAACGAACGTTTCATGATCGTCGCACTGACCACCCGCCATTTCCGCGACCTCACGGCCGTGACCGCGACAACCGAAGCCGTCGAAGCCGTCGAAGCTGCCTTGGGCGCAGATTTCACCACCGAAGCTGACAGGTACACCCACCGCGAGGTGCTCACTGCCCTGTTCTCGCGATGGTTCCGCGAACACACTGGCGCCGAAGTTGCTGCAGCACTGGATCAGACATCGATCCTGTCCGAGCGCTACCGGAGTTTCGAAACGGTTGTCGAATCCGGCGAACTCGAAAAGAACCCGATGTTCACGACGCTCGAACAACCTCGTATCGGTTCCTACCTCGCCGCCGGTCATCCCGCATCATTCAACGGAACTCACTTCACGACCGGACCCGCCCCGGTGGTCGGCGAAGATTCCGTGACCGTACTGGCCGAGATCCTCGGCACGACTGCAGATCGTGCGGCCGAACTGGCAAAGAACGGCATAGTCGGCACTGCCTCACTCTGATCACCCGCATACAACTTCGGCCTCGGGATGCTTTCCGAGGCCGAAGTTGTATGCGCGCAAGGGAACTGTCAGAGGCCAAGATCTTTGGCAATGATGGTTTTCATGACTTCACTTGTACCACCGTAGATTCGCGTGACGCGTGTATCAGCGTAGAGGCGAGCGATGGGGTACTCGGTGATGTACCCGTACCCACCGTGCAACTGGAGGCATTTGTCGATTACTCGACCGGCCGCCTCGGTGCAGAACAGCTTTGCCTTTGCTGCATCGGCGATGGTCAGCGTGCCACGGTCATGACACTCCAGTGCGTTGTCGGACACCAACTGGATTGCATCAACTTCGGTAGCGCACTCCGCCAGAACGAATTTGGTGTTCTGGAAGGCCGCAACCGGCTTGCCGAAGACCTTGCGATCCTTGACGTAATCGATGGCAAATCGAAGTGCTGCAGTGGCCGTCGCGGCCGCACCGAAAGCAATGGTCAGTCGTTCCTGCGCCAGGTTGTGGGTCAGATAGCTGAAGCCGTCACCTTCCTCGCCGAGCCGATCCTCGACGGGCACCTGGACGTCGACAAACGACAGCTCCGCGGTGTCCGAGGTCTTGAGCCCGATCTTGTTGATCTTGCGTCCCACCGAGAAACCCGGTGACGATGTATCGACCACCAGAATCGACAATCCACTACGACGGTTCTCCGCGGTACTGGGCGCGGTCCGGCACACCACCAGAATGCGATCGGCAAGCACGCCGCCGGTGATGAACGTCTTGGCTCCGTTGAGCACATAGTGCGTACCGTCCTCGGACAGCTTGGCCGACGTCGCGATGTTCGCCAGATCCGAACCCGTTCCCGGTTCGGTCATGGCAATCGCGAACATCAGATCGCCGGATGCAAACCCGGGCAGCCACCGATTCTTCTGTTCCTCGTTTGCGTACTCGAGCAGGTACGGCAGGATCAGGTTCGTATGGACGGACTGCGAGCCGAACGACGCCCCGGCCGCGGCAACTTCCTCAGCTACGACGACATTGAACTTGAGCGAGGACTCACCGCCTCCGCCATATTCCTCCGGAACCTGAATTCCGAGTACGCCCAGCTCACCCAACCGGCGATAGAAATCACGGGGCGGGTGACCGTCTTCTTCCCACTTCTCGTGGACTGGCGTCACTTCCTTCGCGATGAAATCGCGGACGGTTGCCCGGAATGCCTCGTGATCCTCGTTGAACACGGTGCGCTGCATGTATGAACTCCAGTCGGTCAAGGGAAACGAGGGTGATCCTTTTTCTCACCTTGCCTCAATTTGCTGCGTGCGATCCAACACCCATCACCTATGTGTCCGATAGGGCATTCCAATACCCCCTGACCTGCGATACATAGGTAACCGCTATCGTTCCGATCACCGACGCGACATTGCCGAAAGTGACCCAGAACACGTTGAATAGGACAGCCGGCAACGCACACAATCGATCGCTTCGAGGCCGTGCTTCGATCACGATCGCCACCGCCTACCAACCTCGAAGGGACGCCCGTGACCAACATCGCGCAGCATCGTAACGACGTCCAACCAGAATCGTCTGTCGTCCCGGTCTTCGGCACCCGCAAGCGTGCATGGACGATGACCGGACTGGTCGTCTTCCTCTACGTCGTCAACTACGCCGACAAAGCAGTCCTCGGAATCATCGCTCAGCCGCTTGCACGTGAGCTCGGACTGAAGTCGTCGCAAATCGGCATGGTCGGCTCACTGTTCTTCCTGATGTTCTGCATCGGTGGCTTCATGGCCGGACCCCTGAACAAGTACCTGACCCTTCGTTGGGCGCTGCTGATCTTGGCGGCGATCTGGTCCGTGGTCATGCTCCCCCTCGTTCTCGGCGCAAGTCTCGCAATGCTGATCGTCTCGAGAATGCTGCTCGGACTTGCCGAAGGACCCAGTTCGGCTCTGATGCACACCGCCGCATATTCGTGGCACCCACCGGCCAAGCGCGGCCTTCCCGGCGCGATGCTCGCCGGATCCGCTTCCGTCGCAAAGATTGCCCTCGCTCCCGTGCTGACGTTCATCGCCGTTCATTACGGTTGGCGCGCAGCAGTTCTCTCGCTCTCCGTTCTCGGTCTGGTGTGGATGGGTTGCTGGCTGGCCGGTTGGTCCGAAGGACCGTACACGAGCAAGGCAGTCAAGGCGACCAAGCAAGCAGATACCGAAGAAGCAGTCGAGACGACTGCAAAAGCAGTCACCGAACCGAACGTTCCGTGGCGCAAGATCCTGCTCTCCCGCACGTTTGTCAGCTGCTGCTTCCTCATCGCCGCCATCTACGCGCTGACCACCGTCGTCCTCACCTGGCTGCCGTCGTACTTCGAGGTCGGCCTCGGTTACAGTGCGATGCAAGCCGGTTCGATGTTTGCACTGCCGTCGATCGTGGGCCTGATCCTCATGATCACCTCCGGTTCCGTCACCGACAAGTTGATCGGCCGCGGTTTCACGTCTCGCACAGTTCGCATCATCGTTCCCTGTGTCGGCGTTCTGATCTGCGGATCGATTCTCCTGTTCCTCCCCCAGATCTCCGCTCCCGCCCTCGCGGTCGCCATGGTGTCGATCGGCTACGGATTCTCGGCAATCACTTTCCCACTCATCAACGCCGCGATCTCCGAACTGTGCCCGCCGCAGCAGACTGCCGGAACCATGGGATTCTTCCTCGCCATCATGTCGATCGGTGGCCTGATTGCGCCTTACGCAACGGGAGTCATCGTGGATAACGCCGCAACGGCTGCCGACGGTTATGCCCAGTCCTTCCAGGCAATCGGCATCATCGGCGTCATTGCAGCGGTTCTGGTACTCGTCTTCGCCAATCCCGACCGCGACCGAAAGCTCATCCGCGGCTGAGAACTCCACTCATAGCCATTCGCTAACAAAGCCATTCACCGAAAGACATTGCCGGGTCACCCTTGCTCGTGATCGACTCGAAGCACGCCCCGACCACACAGTCGCAACACCGGGCACGAACAGCAGGAGAGACACATGCGAGATGCCGTCATCGTCGACGCAGTACGTACACCGATCGGCCGACGCGGCCGCGCCCTCTCGGAGATCCATCCGGCGGATCTGTCTGCACACGTGCTGCGTGCACTCGCCGAACGGACCGGACTCGACGCGGCAACGGTCGACGACGTGATCTGGGGATGCGTCAGTCAGGTCGGCGAACAGGCCGGAAGCATCGCCCGCACAGCGGCACTCGCCGCCGGTTGGCCCGACAGCGTTCCAGGTGTCACGCTGACCCGCGCCTGCGGATCGAGCCAACAGGCAGTCTCCTTCGCCGCGGCCACCGTCATCTCCGGCCAGAACGACGTGGTCGTAGCGGGCGGCGTCGAATCGATGTCACGAGTGCCGATGGGAACCGCCAGCAAGAACGGTGAACATTTCCCCGCTTCGGTACTCGAACGATTCGGCGTCGACGGATTCAGTCAGGGAACCGGCGCCGAAATGATGGCCCGCAAATGGACACTCACACGGACGGCTCTTGACGAATACTCCCTCCGCTCACACGAACTCGCGGCGCGCGCTACCGATGCGGGTGCATTTACCGGACAGATTGCTCCGATCGCCGACTTATCTCAGGACGAAGGAATTCGGCGAGGAGGAAGCCTGGAGTCGCTCGCGAAACTGCCGGCAGCATTCGACGCTGACGGAGTGATCCACGCCGGCAACTCTTCTCAGATTTCCGACGGAGCGGGCGCCACACTCGTCACGACCAGTGAGTACGCCCGAGCACGTGGCTGGAAGCCCCTCGTCCGTATTCACACAGCAGTTGTCGCGGCCGATGATCCTGTCATCATGCTCACCGGTCCGATTGCCGCCACGGCAAAGGCATTGGAGCGATCAGGGTTGTCCATCGACGACATCGGCGCCTTCGAGATCAACGAGGCATTCGCGCCCGTCCCACTGGCCTGGTTGGCGGAAACCGGCGCCGCCATCGATCGGCTGAATCCGCTCGGCGGCGCGATCGCGGTCGGCCACCCGCTCGGAGGATCCGGCGCCATTCTGATGACTCGGCTCGCGCATCACATGCGCGATAACGGAATCCGTTACGGACTGCAGTCGATGTGCGAAGCCGGCGGCATGGCCAACGCGACAATTCTCGAATTGATCTGACCCGACGTCATTGTCCGGTCTACTCGTCATCCAGCAGGAAAGAAGAACTGATTTATGAAACTCGAGGGACTTTCCACCGCGATCACCGGCGGCGCTTCAGGTTTGGGCCTGGCAACCGCTCGACGACTGCTCGACGCCGGAGCACACGTCACGTTGATCGACCTGCCTTCTTCCGAAGGTAAGCAGATAGCCGCCGATCTCGGGGCAGCGGCACAGTTCGTCGAGGCCGACATCACCGACAGCGAACAATTCGCGGAAGCACTCGACGCGGCACACGAGCGTGGTGGCCTACGCGCTGTTGTCCACTGCGCCGGCGCCGGACGTCGGATGCGCATTCTCGACAAGGACGGTAAAGCCGGATCGGTCGAGGATTTCGAGTTCGTCGTCAAACTCAATCTCGTCGGTTCGTTCAACGCACTCCGTCTCGGCGCCGAGCGGATGGCAGAACTCGATGTCGTGGACGGTGAGCGCGGCGCCATCGTCATGACGGCGTCGGTCGCAGCCTTCGAAGGTCAGATCGGCCAGATCAACTACACGGCATCCAAAGCCGGGATCGTCGGTATGACCGTCACCGCTGCCCGCGATCTCGCCAGCCGAGGTATCCGCGTCAACACCATCGCGCCAGGCATCATGGACACACCATTGCTGGCACGTCTGCGCGAAGACGTGCGGGCAGGCCTCGAAGCCTCGGTTCCCAATCCGTCGCGGCTAGGGCGCCCCGACGAGTTCGGCCAGCTAGCAGTATCCATCCTCGAAAACGGCTACCTCAACGGCGAAACCATCAGACTCGACGGCGCTATCCGAATGGCGCCCAGGTGACGGGCGGGGGCATGACCGCCAATCCACAACTGCGCCACAACATGCAGTATCCAGACACCACCATGGCGTACTGGGCGCCCAGCATGGCGGCTCTCTACGGTGACCGCCTCGCCGTCGTGGACGGTGAGCGTGCGTGCACGTTCCGCGAACTCGGCGAGCGCAGTGCACAATTCGCCGGCGCGCTGCGACAGTCCGGGGTCGGTGTCGGTGATGTCGTGTTGCTACACCTCGGAAACTCCGTCGAGTTCCTGCAGGCCTACTACGGCTGCCTGCAGGCCGGGGCAACGGTCACGTTGGTCAACCCATTGCAGCCGGAACCGGGATTGCGCAAGCAGATCGAGGAGACGTCGGCCGTCGCTGCTGTCACTCAAAGCGCACAGCTGCACACACTCCTCGCGGCAGCGTCGGGAACCTCCGTCCGCACGATCGTCATGGTTCAGGACCCCGACGTCGCCGTTGACGCACCGGAGCCCGTCGTCGCGTTCGGCTCCTTCATCGCGGGTCTACCCACCGAATTCACCCCTGCCTCCGTCCGAAGTGACGACGTCGCGCACATTGCGTTCACCGGCGGCACCACCGGAGTCTCCAAAGGCGTTCGCGTTCTGCACCGCAACGTAGTCGGCAACGTCACCCAGATGTGTGGCTGGCGAACCGGGCACGAGTTGGACGTAGGTGCCGACGGACTCGTCACGCCGAGGCCCATCGACGGCCTCGACGTGCTCGGGCCGACGCCGGGAACGGGGGCGACCATCGTGGTCTCGCCTCTCTTCCACGCACATTCGTTGCTCAACACGTCATTCCTGTTGATTTCCGGCCTCACTCAAGTTTTTGCCGGCCGGTTCGAACCCGGTCGGATGCTCGAATTGATCGAGAAGCACGGGGCCACCTATCTCACCGGCTCACCAGCCATGTGGCACGCACTGTCGGTCCACCCCGACGCGAACGTGCGCAACACCGACAGCGTCTGCGTCGTGTCCTCGGGCGCCGCCCCGATCGACAGCGTCACGCTAGCAGCTCTCCGCCGCGCATTTCCCAAAGCTCTTGTCGTCGAGGGTTACGGGCTGACCGAGGCGACGTGTGTTGTCACGGCAGCTCCGCTGATCAACGGTTCGGAATACCGTCAGGGCAGCGTCGGGTTCCCGATCTTCGACACCGAGATCCAGATTCGCGACCAGATCGACAGGCACACAGTTCTCGGCGAGAACGAACGCGGCGAACTATGGGTACGCGGACCTCAGGTCACCGACGGCTATCTCGGCCACCCGGAAACCACCGCACAGCAATTTGTCGACGGGTGGCTGGATACCGGAGACATCGCGTACGAGGATTCGGACGGATACCTCTTCATCTGCGACCGGGCCAAGGACATGCTGATCTACAAGGGGTACAACGTCTACCCCCGTGAACTCGAGGAGATTCTGGTCTCACACCCGGCGATCTCGACGGCTGCGGTCGTCGGCCGCGAGGTGGGAAGCAACGGTCAAGAGCCGGTGGCTTTTGTCGTGATGATTCCCGGAGCTGAATTCGACGCCGAGCAGATCAAGTCGTTTGTCGCCGAACAGGTGCTGCCGTACAAGAAGATTCGCGAAGTTGTCGAGGTCGAACTACTCCCCACCTCCGCCGCGGGCAAGGTCCTCAAGACCGACCTTCGCTCGAGGCTTCTCGAATCCGTCGACAAGACAGGTGGTTCCTAGATGACAACCTTCGCCGATCTGACCTCTCGGTTGCGGGTACCGGTTCTCGCCTCACCGATGTTCATCATCTCGACTCCTGACCTCGTCATCGCACAGTGCACCGCTGGGATCATCGGGTCGTTCCCGGCACTGAATGCTCGCCCACAATCAGCGCTTCGGGATTGGCTCAAACTGATCACGGTGGCGCGTGAGGAACACGACCGTGAGCACCCGGAAACCCCGTCGGCGCCGTTCGCCGTCAACCTCATCGTCCACCGGTCCAACAACCGACTGGAAGAGGACCTGGCAACCATCGCCGAGTTCGAGGTTCCCATCGTCATCACCTCGCTCGGCGCTCGCACCGACATCAACGATGCCGTCCATGCGTACGGCGGAATCGTTCTTCACGACGTCATCGACAACCGCTTTGCGCGCAAGGCCGTCGAAAAGGGTGCCGACGGACTGATTGCGGTAGCTGCCGGTGCCGGTGGTCATGCCGGTACGCAATCACCGTTCGCTCTGATTCGCGAGATCCGGGAGTGGTTCGCCGGTCCAGTTCTGTTGTCTGGCGCCATCGCTCACGGAGATTCGATTCTCGCTGCACTCGCTGCGGGAGCCGACTTGGCCTACGTCGGCTCGGCATTCATCGCAACCGAAGAGGCTAACGCCGATCCCGCGTACAAGGAGATGATCGTGGGTTCCGGGGCTTCCGACATCGTCTACTCCAACCTGTTCACCGGAGTACACGGAAACTACCTGCGCGGCAGCATCGAGGCCGCGGGATTGGACCCGGACAACCTAGCCGAATCCGATCCTTCCGCAATGAGTTTCGCGACGACCGACACCGATGCCAAGGCGTGGCGCGACATTTGGGGCGCCGGTCAGGGAATCGGACCGATCGACGCTGTCCTTCCGACACACGCAGTGGTCGAGCGTCTCGCCGCCGAGTTCGAGGCTGCGCGCGAACGTATCTGCCGTCTCTAGCCCGGCAGGCATTCGTGGACCAAGTCCACGAATGCCTGCCCCACCGGAGAGAGGATGGACGGGTCGAAGACAAGCCCGTACGTCCGCAGGAATCTCGGCTCACAGGCCCGCTCCACAACCTGTCCCGGCATCGACTTCGCCACGGCACGCTCGACCAACGACCCGCCGAGCCCGGCAATGACCATGGGCAGCCTCGATTCCCGCTGCTCAGTGACGACGGCGAGCTCGGTTCTCGTCCCAGCCTTGCGAATCGAGTCTTCGATAGCGTCGCCCATCGCTGCTCCGCGAGGAACAAAAACCATGGGAATGTCGGGCATCTCGGCAAGGCGCACCGGCCCCTCCGGAAGTTCGGTTCCGACAGGATAGACCAGTCGATAGTCCTGTTCCCCCAGCTCGATGATCTCGAATCCCTTCGCTGCTTCGAGGGGCAAATGGGCAACCGCGAATTCGCAATGGCCGTCACGGATCAGAGAATCGAGATTGTCTTCACGCTCCAACTCCGAAAACCTCACTCGCGCCCGGGGATACCGAATGCAGAACTCGGCGATCAGATCGACGATGGTCCCGGACGTGAGAGCGGGAAACGCCATGATGTCGAGTCGACCGACGACGGCGCCGTCAGCAGCAGTCAACTGCCCCTCGGCGGCAGCAACATCGCGGAGCACCTGACGGCTCGGCCCGACCAGACTGCGTCCGGCCGCACTGAGCACCATCCCCCGCCCGATCCGATGGAAGAGCCTTACTCCCAGTTCGCGTTCCAGCCCGCGCAGTGCCTGAGACACTGTCGGCTGAGCGACGCCCAGCGCGGCAGCCGCACCGCTGATTCCCTTGTTCTCGACAACCGCGAGAAAGTACTCCATCTGCCGAAATTCCACAGTTCACTCCCTCGCCGTGGATCCTGCAGCAGCGGTGGCCATTTCGGCTACTGTTGCGATGAAAGCGGCAGCCGCGGGTGACTGCTCACCGGCGCGATAGACAAGACCGACGTCTCGGGCCAGCGGCGGATCGAACGAGAACGCGAGCACATCCTTCATCTGTTGCTGCGCAACCTTTCTCGGCACAACCGTGGCTCCGATGCCCCGACGCACGAGTTCCCAGGTGGTCACGGGGTGCACACAATCCACCACGACGTTCTCTGCACCGGCACTGAGCAGAGAACGGAATTGGTTCGATTGATCTCCGAGATCTACCACCAGTGGCAGAGCATGGAGGACGTCGCGCCGAACCGGATCGACCAACGGTTTCACAAGCCTGTCGGACAACGACACATGTGTGGCGAGCACCATCTCCTGGGTCGTTATCGGTGCGGTGACCAGACCTTCGTATCCGATACTCAGATCGGTGACTCCGACCTCGGCGGATCCACGCCTCAGGGCAGCATCCACTCCGGCCGGCCCGAAGGTATCGAGAACCCGCACGACAATCTTCGGAAAGTTGGCCCGGAATCGCCGAACCAACTCGACCATCGGATCGATCGAGAATGCCGAGTACGACACGACGTCGACACGACCGAACTCGAGTTCACGGACGGCGGTCACCTTGGCCTTCGCGCGCTCGACGTCGGCAAGGATTCGCCTGGCCGCGAGATCGAATGTGCGGCCCGCATCGGTGAGGACCAGACGTCTTCCCGTCCGGTCGAACAAAGTGGCACCCAATCGGCGTTCAAGCGTACGAATCGCCTGAGAAAGCGAAGGTTGCGAAATGTAGAGAGACTGAGCGGCCTTCGTTATCCCACCGTGGTCGACAACAGCGACGAAGTAGGTAACAAAGTGCAGATCCACTCACCCATCATACGACCAGCGATGCATCCCTCATTCCACTCTAGGTGCCCCTGGTACCGCCCACTCTCCGGTGAAGACCGGTTCGCGCTTTTCCACGAAGGCTCGAACTGCGTCGGTAGCGTCCGTCGCGAAATTGACGGCCTGTGCCCTCGCCTCGTTGTCCAACGCCTCTCGTAAGGTCAGCGAGGTGTGCTGCTCGAGCATGGCAGCAGACTGACTCAATGCGGCAGGCGGACCGTCAGCCAACCGCTGCGCAAGTTCGGCCGTGCGTTCGTCGAGTTCGGCCGGTTCGACCAGATAGGTCACCAATCCGAGTTCGTAGGCTTCCCGTGCGTCGATCGTCTCGGCGAGCATCACCAAACGTTTGGCTTGCTGGACGCCGACCAGCCTCGGCAGGATCCACGACCCGCCGAAGTCGACGGACAACCCCCGTTTGGCAAAGATCTGACTGAACTTCGTACCCTGTGCCGCCACCACGAAGTCGCAGAGCAATGCCATGTTCCATCCGGCTCCGACCGCAAACCCTTCGACCTTCGCCACCAGGGGCTTGGAAAACTCACCCAGTGCGATCGCGGTTGCGTTGATGACTCGCATGCGATCGAGCGGGTGCGACGAGCCTCGCTTGTCGAGATCGGAGCCCGCACAGAAGGTGCCGCCCGCGCCGGTCAGGATCACGGAGCGAATCTGCGAGTCCTCCTGAAGTTCGTGCAGTGCCTCGCGCAGAGCGATCCAGGCCTCGAGGTCCAGGGCGTTGCGACGGTGTGGTCGGTCGAGCACGATCGTGGCAACAGCGCCGATGCGCTCGACACTGACGGCCGCACGCTCGATGGTTTCGGCACTCACGAGCCACTCCACACGGGAGAACGCTTCTCGGCAAATGCCGTAGCGCCTTCCTTGGCATCACGGGAAGCAAAGACCGGATCGATGAATTCGCGCTGCGCGACAAAAGCATCCGGGTCGGTGTACTTCGCGGACATCGCGAGGACCTGCTTGGTTGCTCGAACTGCCAATGGACCGTTTGCCGCCACCCGCGCCGCAAGTTCACGTGCGACCGCCAGTGCTTGTCCAGGTTCGGCGAGCCGATTGACCAGCCCGTGATGATGCGCCAACGTGGCGCTGAGCGGGTCACCGGTGATTGCGATCTCCATGGCCAGCTGATACGGCAGGATCTTGGGCAGACGCAGAAGACCGCCGGCGGCAGCGGCAAGCCCCCGCTTCACTTCGGGCAAGCCGAATTTCGCATCGGTAGACGCCACGATCAGGTCGGCCGCCAAGGCCAGTTCACAGCCGCCTGCCAGCGCCCAACCCTCGACTGCTGCGATCAACGGCTTCGACGGCGGGGCCTCGGTCAATCCGGCAAATCCACGACCGGGGAGTGACGGCCGTTCTCCGCGCGCGAATCCCTTGAGATCCATACCGGCGCAGAAGGTTCCACCAGATCCGGTCAGAATGCCGATAGTAAGATCTGACCTCGCCTCGAACTCGTCGATCGCCGCAGCCAAGGCTTGTGCAAGTTCGAGGTTGACCGCATTCTTGGCCTCGGGTCGATTGAGTGTGATGACGGCGATGCCGTCGGCGAAGTCGGTGAGCACAACGCTCATGTTCGGTTCCTACTTCCGTGATGAGAATTTTTGAATGGTCACAGCGATCGAAGACTCCATCGCACGGGCGAACGGCCGGACGCGGTCACCATCTCGCGCTTGGCCAACACCACCAGATGAGCGTGGGTTTCGCGGACTGCCAGGCGAAGTAGTCGCGGCGACATCTGATCGAACGGGCGAGACCAGGAGATCGTGCGCGACAGTTCCCAGGCCGTCGATTCGGGATCGGCCGCAACGGCCGCAACGATTTCCGACAGCCTCGCCTCGTGATGTCCCATCAACTGACGTGCGCGATCGGCGATCCCGCGGAATCGATACTCGTGTGCGGGCAGCACCTCGCATTCACCCAAGGCTGTTGTTGCCTCGAGTGAGAGCAGGTAGCGATGCAGCGGATTCTCGAGTTCACCGGGAACCGTGGAGATGTTCGGACTGATCCGCGGCAGCATGTGATCACCGCTGAACAACAAGCCCCTGCCCTCTTCCACGAAGCAGAGGTGTCCGGGTGTGTGCCCCGGCGTCCATTGCGCGCGGAGATTCCATCCCGGTAGATCGAGTGGATCTCCATCGCCCAGAACAACGTCGATTGATTCATGCTCGCCGAACCGCACCAGATCGACCCGAGACGCGTCGAGTACTGCAGTCGGCGCTCCGAGTTCGGACAGTTGCACATTCCAGCCGGTGATGTCCTCGCGTGTCTGCTCGGGACCGTGGTATCCGAGTAGCGTCGCATCAGCCACATGCATTGCCAGTGTTGCGCCGCTGACTTGTCGAAGACGCGGCGCCAGACCGAAGTGATCGGGATGCAGGTGTGTGATTGCCGCATACCGCACTTCGGAAACGTGGTAACCGATCGACGCTATGCCGTCCACGAGAGCCTGCCACGACTGTTCGTGATCCCAACCGACGTCGATGAGTGCAAGTCCATGATCGAGCGCGAGCGCGTAGACGAGCACGTAACGCAAGGGGTTG
Source organism: Rhodococcus sp. AD45-ID (assembly GCF_003023755.1). Lineage (NCBI taxonomy): Bacteria > Bacillati > Actinomycetota > Actinomycetes > Mycobacteriales > Nocardiaceae > Rhodococcus > Rhodococcus sp. AD45-ID. Next base: position 2,201,289 of record NZ_PYHL01000001.1, read on the forward strand.
TCCGGCATAGGAACCGGAATCGACCACAAACCGTCCCGTACCTGTTCCACCGGCGGAAGAATGTTCTTCGCCCAGGCCTCGCGTTGTGCGACGCCGACGTCTTCGGTCACGATCACGATGCTTCTCCGCTCGCACTCAGCGTGGTTCGCAGGCTCGACTTGAGCAGTTTCCCGCTCGCATTGCGAGGTAGGGAGTCCACGAAATGGATCTGTCTGGGCTTCTTGTACGACGCCAACCTCGCTGCGCTGAAGGCGATCAGCTCGTCGACGCTTGGCATGTCGGCACCGTCGACCAGTTTGATCACCGCGGTGACGGATTCACCCCAGTGCTTGTCGGGAACCCCGACAACTGCTACTTCGGCAACCGAAGGATGCTCGGCCAGAATGGATTCCACTTCGATCGGATAGACGTTCTCGCCGCCGGTGATGATCATGTCCTTGAGACGGTCGGTGACAAACAGGTAGCCCTCGTCGTCCAGGTGCCCGGCGTCGCCCGTTCGAAGAAAGCCGTCGTGCGTGAACAATTCGGCGCTTTCGCGTTCACGTCGCCAGTATCCGCGTGTGTTGTTTCTGCTGCGCGCGACAATTTCTCCGGATTCGTTGGGCGGCAACTCCTCGCCCGTCATGACGTCGCGAATGGAGATCTCCACGCCGATCATCGGCTTTCCCGCGGACCGCAGTAACCCGGAGCGAGGCCCACTGACGTGATGGTCGTAGGCACGAAGTACGGACACAGACCCCGTTGTTTCGGTCATCCCGTAGCGCTGAACAAACTTGCAGTTCAGGACATTCATAGCGTGAGCGAGGAGCGCCGGCGTGATCGGCGACGCCCCATACGCAACCACCTCCAAGCTGGACAGATCGAAACCCTCGAGAGTGGGCAGATCGACCAGTGTCTGAATTACCGCCGGTACCAGAAATGCGTGGGTGACATGGTGTGTTGCAATGGCTTCAGCCACCCGGGCCGGCGCCATGTCGCCGAGCAGAACCATCGGCACCCCGGCCGACAGACACGTACTCATCCAGCCGGCACCAGCGATGTGAAAGAGGGGAAGTGCGTCCAGAGCCACTGCATTCGAACCGAATTCGTACACTTCGAACCCCACGGGTTCGTTGTACAAATTCCGGTGTGTGGCCACGACGCCTTTGGGGCGGCCGGTGGTCCCGGACGTGTACAGCTGCAGAACCGCGGTGTCCGGATCGTGCCCCAGTCCGGGGTCGATGCCCGTCCCGGACGCCACGAGCTCTGCCCAGGTTCGCGAATCTGTCACGCCCCCTTCATCTCCCACGGTAACAACCGTCACCTCCGGCAACACTGCGGAGATCGCGGTGGCCCCTAATGCGAACTCGTCGTCGACGATCAAGACGTCGAGTTCTGCGTCCTCGGCGACGTCCACGAGCTCCCGCGGACTGAGCCGCCAGTTCAACGGAACGAAGACCGCGCCCGCCTTTGCACACGCGATGAAAGTTTCCGCGCCTTCGAGGCCCATTCGCAGTAGTGCTCCGACACGAGCACCGCCCGTGGAAACCCCCACAAGTGCACTCGCCAACGCATTGGTCTCGGCATCGAGATCGGCACACGTCAATGTCCGGTCGCCGCACGTGATCACGGGGTCCGATGGTCGCGCCAACGCCGAGTGACGTATCCGGTTGGGCAGGTGAAGCTCGCTCACATCACGCTCCTGAGATTCGGCGGTACTGGAACAGTCGACCATCGCTATGGCCCGCGCCACAAAGACGAGTAGGCGCACCGAGCCATAGCTCAGACCTATATCGGCAGGTCGAAGGATGTCATCACAGTCGAGACGGCATCATCTGGGAGAATTCGTCAGATGCAGGCACCCGGGATGGACATTCGCAGCGCGCAGTACCTCGTTGCCGTTGTCGATCACGGCGGTGTCACCGCCGCCGCAAACGCACTGCACATCTCCCAGCCGTCGCTGTCACAGGCGGTGCGCAATCTCGAACGGACTCTCGGTTCCACACTGTTCGAGCGCACCGCCCGAGGCTTGATCCCCACCGCGGCCGGAGCAGCCGTCGCCGACGCTGCTCGGACACTACTGCGCGACGTCGCCAAGGCTGAGACCGCAGTCGCTGCAGTAATCGCACTGCAATCGGGTGAACTCACCATCGCTGTTCAATCCGACCTTGCGCTCGACTCGGTCGCCGATCTGGCTGGTCAGCTTCACCGCACCGCTCCGGGTATCACCTTCTCCACAACCGCGGCGCCCAGCGCCCACGAGGTGCTGGCCTTGGTCCGGTCGGGCAGGTGCGAACTCGGTTTTCTCGAACGCGATCTCGCGGACGGACCGTCGGACGGCCTTCTCGAGATCGAGACCAGCGCTCAGGAGATGGTTCTGTCGATCCCACCGGCACTTGCAGCCGACCTTCCCGATCCGGTGCCCCGCACGTCGATCGGGGCCCTGCCCATGATCGTCGAAACACGGACAAGCCGTCGCAGCTACCCGATCGGAGGCGACTGGGGCCTCGTCAACGTCGTCGCCGAGGTCCCCGATCGCCTGGCCGTTCGTGAGATGGTCGGCCACGGTGTCGGCGCCGCACTGCTACCCCGTTCCATCGCCGAGCAGGACTCCCCCGCGGCGAGCGTTCGATCGCTGGACCCACCAGTCATCCGACGGACACGCATCGTCTTTCGTGACGGTCCGTTGTCACCGGCTGCGGCGGCGCTGGTTTCGAATCTCCCTACCGCTCAGAGTCCTTCGACAAACATCTTCCCCAACGGTGACAATCTCTCCGGATCGAACTCGATGCCGTAGGTCAGCGAGATCACTGGATTCAACGGGAAAATCTCGGCCCCCGACGCAGCTGCACGCTCGGCAAGCGAACGTTCCATGAACGCCATACCCAAACCGGCGAGGACAAATTCCCCGACGGTTTCCCGCTGCGCAAGTTCCGTCGACATCCGCGTTCTGGCACCAGCAGCATGCAAAGAAGACTCGATGACGATCCGGGCCTGTGAGTGCTTCAGCACCCCGACCACGGGAAGATCAGGAAGCGCGGTCAACGAGACAGGCTCTCCCACAGTAGGTTTAATTCCACGTGGCCAGACCGAGAGCGGCGCCTGCGGGGGAAGAGCAAGCCAGTAGTCGTTCACTCCGATGACGTGTGTCGACAGTTCAGACATCTCCGGTGGCCAATAACTGAAAACCAGCTCGCACACCCCGTCAGCCAATACCTGTTCGGCGGTATCGCCGCGTGGGAGCTCGCTGACACGCACCGTGATTCCCGGGCAGCGTCGACGGAAATCGGCCACGATCCGCGCCACCGGCCCCTCCAGTCCCTGAGCGGCAGAGCAGATGTCCAGGCGGCCCTTTGGTTCGATATCAACCCCGATCGCAGCAGTGGACGCAGCTGCGCTACTTCGCATCATTTGCCGAGCGGGCCCGATCAGTGCGCGTCCGGCCGACGTCAAGACAAGACCCCGACCGACGCGGTGGAAGAGTTCGACGCCCAGTTCACGTTCGAGACCGCGAATACCTTGCGACAACGACGGCTTGGTCACCGACATGGACTGCGCCGCCGTCGCCAAGGACTCCCCGCCTGCAACGGCGAGAAAATACTCGATCTGACGTAGGTCCACCCGTCGATTTTACGACGCACGCCACTACGCGGTTCAGTTATACGAGCGCAACAGTCCCTTGCTGATGATCTGCTTCTGGATATCGCTGGTGCCCTCACCGATCAGCAGGAAGGGCGCCTCACGCATCAAGCGCTCGATCTCGTACTCCTTGGAGTACCCGTAACCGCCGTGAATACGGAAACTGTCCTGAGTGACTTCGGCACAGAACTCACTGGCCAGGTACTTCGCCATACCGGCAGCAACGTCGTTTCGTTCGCCCGAGTCCTTGAGCCGAGCCGCATTCACCATCATCAGATGGGCCGCTTCGACTTTGGTACCCATCTCCGCGATACGGAACGCGATGGCCTGATGCTCGGCAATCGGCTTACCGAATGTCTCACGCTGCTTTGCATACGTCACCGCAAGTTCGAAAGCACGCTGCGCGATACCGCATGCACGCGCCGCCACATTCACTCGGCCGACCTCGACACCATCCATCATGTGCCGAAACCCGACGCCGGGCTTGCCACCGAGAACCGCGTCCGCGCCGATCTCGAAACCGTCGAAGACCATCTCGGTCGTGTCGATTCCCTTGTAGCCCATCTTCTCGATCTTGCCGGGGATGGTCAGGCCGGGAAGAACTTCACCGAACCCCGCAGGCTTCTCGATCAGCAACGTCGTCAGATTGTTGTGCGCCTTCTCCGCGCCTTCGTCCGTCTTCACGAGCACAGCCACCAGAGTCGACGAACCACCGTTCGTCAGCCACATCTTCTGCCCGTTCACCACGTAGTCGCCGGATTCGGTGCGTTTCGCCTTGGTCGAGATGGCAGCAACGTCGGAACCCAGAGCCGGCTCCGACATCGAGAAAGCACCGGTGAGCTCCCCGGTAGCCAACCGCGGCAGGTAGTTCGCCTTCTGCTCCGGTGTCCCGTGCGCCGAAATCATGTGTGCCACTATGAAATGGGTGTTGATGACGCCGGACACGCTCATCCAGCCGCGAGCCAATTCCTCGACGCACAGTGCGTACGTCAGGAGGGATTCTCCGATGCCACCGAACTCCTCGTCGATCGTCAGACCGAACAGACCCATGTCCTTCATCTGCTTGACGATGTCCGTGGGATACGTGTCGGTGTGCTCAAGTTCTTGCGCGGCGGGAATCACCACACGATCGACGAATTCCCGCACGGCACCGATGATGTCGTTCTGCGTCTCGGTCAATCCTGCAGTCTGCGCCAAACGCGTCACTGTTCCACCTGTTCTTCGAGGGAGATCCTCCGACCATTCAATCCCCGAAACGCAAAGGTGTCAAAGTTCGACAACCATACGAATGGTTAGGGAAAAACTATGTCCGAGCAGCACTTCTACCACTGTTGACAACCACGGCGCGCGTGCTGAATATTCGAGGGCGCGCGTTCGTATTTCTCTAAACGCACCTTCCTCGTCCACACTCTCCCGACAGGCGCATTCCATGTATGACGCAGTCATCTGTGAACCCGTTCGTACGCCAGTAGGCGGATTCGGCGGGGTCTTCAAAGACGTTCCGGTAACCACGCTTGCGGCCACCGTGATGCGGGGACTGATCGAGCGGACCGGACTCCAGTCCGCCGATATCGACGACGTCGTCTTCGGTCAGGGTTACGCAAACGGCGAGGCCGCTGCCATCGGGCGCATCGCAGCACTCGATGCCGGACTGGATATCTCGGTTCCCGGCATTCAACTCGACCGCCGTTGCGGATCCGGTCTGCAGGCAATCATCTACGCGGCCATGCAGGTTCAGACCGGCATGAGTGATCTGGTGATCGCCGGCGGTGCCGAAAGCATGAGCGGCGTCGAATTCTATTCCAACGACATTCGTTGGGGTACGAAGAAACCCTCGGTCGAGTTCCACGACCGCCTGGCCAAACCCCGCACCAACTCGGGAGGCGTCAATTTCCCGGTCGAAGGCGGCATGATCGAAACGGCCGAAAACCTGCGACGCGAATATGCGATCTCACGCGACGAACAAGACCGCTACGCGCTTCGCTCGCACGAGCGTGCCGTGAACGCACAGGACAAGGGATACTTCGACGAGGAGATCATTCCTGTCACCGTCCCATCCCGCCGCGGCGACGCGAAAGTTGTTACCCAGGACGAGCATCCGCGTCGAGATGTGCAACTGTCCGACCTCGCCGCACTGCGCCCGCTGCGTAGCCGCGTCGACCCGGACGCGACCGTTACCGCCGGAAATGCCTGCGGGCAGAACGACGGCGGCGCGGCGGCCATCGTCACCACGCCCGCCAATGCCGAACGACTTGGATTGCGCCCCTTCGCGAAGCTGGTCAGCTGGGGCGTCACCGGCGTCGAACCGAACCGCATGGGCATCGGCCCCGTTTCTGCGGTGGCAAAAGCGCTCTCACGGGTCGATCTACAACTCTCCGACATCGATTTGATCGAAGTCAACGAGGCATTCGCCGCTCAGGTCCTCGCGTGCGCCCGCGCCTGGGGTCTGAGCGAGACGGATCTCCTCGAACGGTTCAACGTCAACGGTTCCGGCATCTCACTGGGCCACCCCGTCGGCGCTACCGGCGGACGAATCCTCGCGAACCTGCTGCGTGAACTCGACCGTCGCCAGGGCCGCTACGGAATCGAATCCATGTGCATCGGCGGCGGCCAGGGCATCGCCGCGGTCTTCGAAAACCTACGACGATAAAACGTTGGGGCGCTATCCGATCGATCCGTCTCGGTGAAGGTCGGCGATCTGATCGGCCGTGCGCCCCAACTCCGTCAGAATCGACTCGGTGTGCTGACCAAGGGAGGGCACATCACCCATCTTCATTTCCACGTCGGAGAAGGTCATCGGGGGTAGCACAGCGTCGATGGGCCCAACTTCTGTTCCCACGGATCGCCACCGCGAACGCTCGTCCAGCTGAGGGTGTTTCAGCAATCCGCCCATGTCGTTCAACGCTGCTGCGGGCACACCGGCAGCGGCCAGACGCTTATCCAGTTCTGCGGTCGAATACAGCCGCGAGAGTGATCCGACCATCTCATCCACCTCGGCTCGATTCTCGACCCGGACGATATTGGTGGCATATCGCGGATGATCCACCAGATCTTCCCGCCCGAAGACGTCAACCATGAGCGTCCGCCATCCGCGCTCATTCTGGACTCCGATGAGGATCTCACCATCCGACGTCGGGAACGAATCGTACGGAACGATGGCCGCATGCCCGAGCCCGACTCGCGGAATCTGCTTGTCCGCATACATTTTCATGTACATCGGGTGGCCGAGCCACTCGACGGTCGCGTCGAACATCGACACGTCGACCGTTGCGCCTTTGCCAGTTCTCTCCCGACGGAACAAGGCACCCAGTATCGATGTCAGCGCGTACATCCCGGCTGCGATGTCGGAAACCGGAACACCCGTTTTCGTAGCCGTCTCGGGTGTTCCGGTCACCGAGATCATTCCGGTCTCGGCCTGCACCAACATGTCGTACGCCTTGCGCTCACGACGTGGTCCGGCGCTGCCGTATCCCGACATGTTGATCACGATGAGCCGAGGGAACTCTGCTCGGAGCGTGTCCGCACCGAAGCCCAGTCGATCTGCAGCATCCGGGGCGAGGTTCTGCAAGAAGACGTCGGCTTCCGCGATGAGATCGAGCACGACTCGACGGCCGGACTCCGACTTGACGTCGACGGCAATCGATTCCTTGGAACGATTGAGCCACACGAAGTGCGAGCCCTGACCGCGCACCGCGTCGTCGTAGTGACGAGCGAAGTCGCCCTCACCCACCCGCTCGATCTTGATCACGCGAGCACCCATGTCCGCGAGATGCCGACTGGCGAGCGGCGCCGCAACGGCCTGTTCCAACGCCACCACGGTAATCCCGTCGAGTGGGAGATCCGAATGCGACTGTCCCATGTCAGAGTCCATTCCTGAATTGAAGCACGCGCCTCAGATGTGGCGCCCGCCCGTAATTTCCAGGACGGTACCGGTCAGGTAGCTCGACATATCACTCGCGAGGAACACCACCACGGACGCAACCTCGGACGGTTCCGCGGCACGACCCATCGGAATTTCGGCCAGCTTGCTGTTCCAGACGCGCTCCGGCATCGCTTCGGTCATCGCAGTGCGAATCAGTCCGGGCTGGACGGCATTGACCCGAACATTCTTGAACGCAACCTCTTTGGCAGCAGCCTTCGTGAGACCGACGATTCCGGCTTTGGCGGCCGAGTAGTTGGTCTGACCCAACATGCCGACCTTGCCTGAGATCGACGAGATGTTCACGATCGATCCCGTCTCACGCTCACGCATGCGGGCCGCGGCTGCGCGAGTTCCGTTCCAGGCACCCTTGAGGTGGACGGCAATCACGTCGTCGAAGTCCTGCTCCGTCATGTTCCGCATTGTCGCGTCACGTGTCATGCCGGCATTGTTGACCATGACATCGACTGGGCCGAAAGCGCTTTCAGCTAGATCGAGCATTGCCTCGACCTGGTCGGAATGGCGAACGTCGCACGAGATGAACCGCGCCACGGAGTCGCCACCGAGCTCAGCTGCGGCAGCGACGCCGACAGTCTCGTTGATATCGCCGATCACCACGGTGGCGCCTTCTTTGATAAAGGTTCGGGCAATTTCGAACCCGATACCCTGTGCGCCGCCGGTCACTACTGTCACCTTGCCGTCCAACAGTCCCATGTCCACTCCATTCGTCAGTTGAAGAAAGTACGTGCTGTATTACTTCGCTTGCTTCTTCGCTTGCGACACAAGACCGCCGCCGAGTATCAACCGCTGAATTTCACTGGTTCCCTCGTACAAGCGCAGCAACCGCACTTCCCGATAGATCCGTTCGACAGGAACGCCCCGCATGTACCCGCTGCCACCGTGGATCTGGACAGCGAGGTCAGCTACGTTTCCGACCATCTCGGTGCAGTAGAGCTTTGCCGCAGACGGTCCGAGTCGACGGTCCTCGCCGCTGACGTAGCGCGCCGCAACCTCACGGACCATTGCCCGACCGGCCATCACACCTACTTGTTGATCTGCGAGCATCGCTTGGACCAATTGGAAGTCACCGATCACAGTCCCACCCTGTTCCGTGACAGTGGCAAAGGCGACAGATTCGTCGAGGGCTCGCTGGGCTGCTCCCACCGACAATGCGGCAATATGAACGCGTCCACGTGCCAAGGAAGTCATGGCAGCGCGATATCCGGTGTCTTCGTCGCCCCCGACCAGGGCCGATGCAGGGACGCGCACGTTGTCGAAGCTGACCTCGGAGGTCCAGGCACCTTCCTGACCCATCTTCTTGTCCTTCGGCCCCACCGTGACACCTTCGGTATCGGCCGGGACCAGGAAGACAGCGATACCGGGACCGTCGGAGTCGGCCGGACGCGTGCGTGCGAACACGACAAACAGTTGCGCTGTCGGGGCATTGGTGATGAACCGCTTGTTGCCGTTGATCACCCAGTCGCTCCCGGCGCGGACTGCCTTGGTCCGCAGGCCGGCGGGGTTGGATCCCGCGCCCGGTTCGGTCAGTGCGAAGGACGCGACTACCTCACCCGACGCGATGCGTTCGAGCCATTCCGCCTTCTGCTCATCGGTGCCGAAGCCGACGAGTACCTGTCCGGCGATGCCGTTGTTGGTGCCGAACATCGAGCGCAGAGCAAGCGACGTGTACCCGAACTCCATCGCGAGTTCGACGTCTTGCGTGAGGTCGAGGCCCAGACCACCCCATTCCTGGGGAATGGCGTAACCGAACAGTCCGATATCGGCGGCCTTCTTCCGGATGTCCTCCGGAATTGCATCGGTATCGGCTATCTCCTGCTCACGAGGGACAACTTCCTTCCGGATGAATTCCCTTGCCGTCGCCAAGATATCGGCGAAGTCGTCCGCGTCGACCTGCATACCCACCACTCACCTTGCTCGTTCCACGTTAATGCGTCTTCCGAAGTCAATCCGGTCGAGCATTATGAGTCAAAGACTTGAAAACGAACCGAAGGTAAGGCGATGCCTATATCGGCGCTATCGAATCGATCAGGCCCCAGTCGAGCGCACGCTCCGTATTGATCGCAGCACCGGAGAGAAACAGGTGGTAGGAGCGCCAACGCCCGATCCGGCGCGGGATGGACACAGTGCCACCCGCTCCCGGAATCAAGCCCATCGAGATCTCAGGCAGGCGGAACACCGTATCCGGGTGCGCACACACATCGGCGGCAAAGGCCGGCACCTCGATGCCCGCTCCCACGCAACTTCCGTGAACCTGTACCTCGATTCGATCGGACAGGCGCGCCATCAGCCGCGCGGCTCCCGATCGGGTTCGAATCAGATGCGCGATCGCCAGATCCGGAGTGGTGCCGAACTCGTCGAGATCACCTCCCGCGGAGAACGACGGCCCAGCGCCGTCGAGCAGCACCTTCTCGATGCCGGGGTCCATCACGGCGACCTGTAATGCTGCGACCAGCCCGTCACGCACCTGCGCCCCGTAAGCGTTCCGACGTTCCGGGCGGTTGAGCGTGATGTGTAACAACGCATCTCGACGCTCGATCAGCACCGGTTCCTGCGGAGCTGGGGGCGGCAGCGGCCGTGGTCCTCGACCAGTGAGCCACCGCTTGAAGTCCGGAGTGCCCAACAGCGTCGAGTAGGCCAGGGATTCCACGTCAAGCGCTGCTGGGATCGACAGGTTTTCACCCAACCGCAGAACCTGCGATGCAACAACTGATGCATAAGGATTTTCTTGGAAGCGGTCGAAGACAGATGCCAGTTCAGCGTCGGGATCTTCGACACCCACAAACTCTCGGACGTTCTCGGTCAATACCGTCGACACCGTCGAGTCGAGCGACCGCGCCAGTGTTCTTGTTGCGGCATCCGGTGTGCGGCCCGTGTACCGCCCGAGAACAACACGGTCGGACCCGAGGACTTTTGCCGACACCGCACGGGCTTCATCCTCTGAGAACTCCTCGTCCAGGTCGACCACGACCACTGGATTATCAAGTGCGCCACCGTCTGCGAGAAGTGGAAGATCGATCCTGCCGTCGAGAATGTCCTGCGGCGACAGCGCGTGCATCTGGTTGACCATCTTCATCCTTCTCGAGCGCCGAATCATTGCTCGGCTTCCTGCACCCGACGGCAGTTCTGCACGCGGGATACCTTTTCCGGTAATACTTTTCGGAGTGTAACATCGGAGAATGTTTGCCTGGCCCGACGACGCGGACGAGGACCGCCGCGTCCTCGACTGGCTCGGCAGCGGGATAGTGCCACTCACCGGCTCGCCCGACGAATCTCCCAGAATTCCCCCGGGAAACGCCGCCACCCTGGCACGGCACCTCGGTGAATTCATCAACGGCAACGAAGACGGAGCCCGCTTTCTTTCCGAACGCGCGGCCTTCACCGGATTCACCCGCAGCGGTTCAATCTCTCTCGGAGGCAGTTGCCGCCTCCTCCCTACACAGGACGGCTGGGCAGCCGTGTCCTGTGCCCGACCGGACGACCCGATTCTGCTCGGTGCACTGATCTCCGCGGAGATCGATGATGATCCCTGGCCGGCGGTCAGTGCCTGGTTAGCCGAACACCCCGGAGTCGAGTTGGCCGAGCGCGCAGCCCTACTCGGGTTGGCGGCTGCCCCGGTCGCACGCCCAACTGCGTCAGTTCCCGCGCCCACTACCCGGCGATCGGTCAAGAATCTGCTTGTTGTCGACTTCAGTGCACTGTGGGCGGGTCCTCTGTGCTCACACCTACTCGGAGCCGCGGGCGCGCGGGTCGTCAAGGTGGAGACCCCGACACGACCGGACGGAGCACGTCGCGGTAACAGTGAGTTCTACGAACTACTGCATGCCGGGCACGAGTCCGTCGTCCTCGATCCGAGTGCCGCTCCCGACAGGTCGGCGCTGGCGCAGCTCGTGGAACGCGCAGACATCGTTATCGAGGCGTCGCGGCCACGCGCACTCGCGGGCTTCGGGCTCGATGCAGAAGCTGCGGCCGCATCCGGTACCACCTGGATCTCCATCACGGCGGCAGGAAGAAACTCCGCTCGCATCGGATTCGGTGACGACATCGCAGCATCAAGTGGTCTTGTTGCACAAGATAATTCAGGTGCGCCCGTATTTGTCGGCGACGCGATAGCCGATCCCCTGAGCGGACTCATGGCAGCCGCCCTCGCCATGTCGGAGACGCCCACCGGCGCAGGATATCTCTGGGACCTGTCGATGGCCGACCTCGTCGCGTCGACGCTCACCCAGGGAACCGATGCTCCGTTGCCCCCATCGTGCATTGTGGCTATTCCGGAGAAACGCCAGTACGTCGGCAGTGCGTCCACCTCCGGCTCTGACACACACGCCGTTCTCCGCGGCCTCGGAATCGTCGCCCCGTGAACCATCTGCTGATCACCAATTGTTCTGTCGGTGGCCGTCACAGCCTCGACATTCGCATCACGGGCGGCGTGATCACGGAGATCGGCCGCGGACTGACTCGCCACGGCGAGGACGTCCTCGACGCCGACGGCAATCAGATCATTCCCGGCCTGTGTGATCACCACATCCACCTACATGCGCTGGCTGCCCGACGCAGTTCCGTGGAATGTGGCCCGCCGGCCGTCCGAAATTCCGGAGAACTAGCTGCCGCACTACAGGTTTCACCAGGTTCCGACGGCTGGGTGCGAGGTGTCGGATACTTCGAATCGGTAGCGGGCGATCTCGATCGCGATGCCCTCGATCATCTTCACGCATCACGACCTGTTCGTATCCAACATCGCAGTGGCGCAATGTGGGTGCTCAACACAGCGGGCGTCGTTGCAGCCGGATTGGAACAGGCTGACCATCCCGGTATCGAACGCGATGCAGCCGGAAAACCAACCGGCCGAGTGTGGCGCGCAGATTCCTGGCTCCGAGCGCAGATTCCGGGAAATGCCCCACCGCCGTTACGCGATGTGGCGACCGAACTGTCGAGACTCGGCGTCACTGCGGTAACTGATGCAACGCCGGACCTCGCTCCGGAGAGCATCGAAACCATTTGCGCAGCAATGTCTTCGCGCGAACTACCCCAACGGGTTCATCTCCTCGGCGTGCCACTGGGTGTCTCACTGCCGTCGACGGAACCAACCGTCGGCCCGTACAAGATCGTGCTTGCCGATTCCGGACTTCCCGATCTCGAACAGCTTGCCGCCGTTATCGAGTCCGCACACTCCATCGGGCGAGCGATTGCAGCACACAGTGTCAGCCGCGAAGCTCTGCTGATCTTGCTCTCCGTACTCGGCGAAATCGGCACGATCCCTGGTGACCGGATCGAACACGGCGCATTGATTCCGATCGAATCCATTTCCGAGATCAACCGCCTCGGTTTGTCTGTCGTAACCCAGCCGGGGTTCATTGCCGATCGCGGTGACGACTACCTCGAACATGTTGCTGCCATCGACCACCAGGATTTGTACCGTTGCCGATCCTTGCTGGATGCATCTGTTCCGGTGGCGTTTTCGAGCGACGCACCGTACGGACCACTCGACCCGTGGGCAGTTATCGCAGCGTCACAGGCGCGGTTGACACCCGCGGGCACTGTTCTGGGCGATGCGGAGACAATCGACTACAACACCGCACTGGACGCCTATCTCGGCCGTCCTGGGGATCCAGGCGGCCCACCGCGCCGGGTAGAAGTCGGCGCAGCGGGCGATCTGGTTCTGATCTCCCGCTCGCAGCTGCCGTCAGTACTCGCAACCATCATCGGCGGCAAGCAGGTCTACTAGACCGTGCGCAGTTCCCGCTTCAACAGCTTCCCACTTTGATTCCGGGGAAGTTCCTCCACAAATCGAATGTGCTTGGGCACCTTGAAGGGAGCGATCTTTTCCTTCACGTAGGCGATCAACGCCTCCGGCGTCATGGCGTCTTGACCGTCCTTGAGAACAACGATTGCGGTGATCGCTTCGATCCACTTCTCGTCAGGTGTTCCGATGACGGCAACTTCGGCAACACCGGGATGCGTGTAGATGGCGTCTTCGACTTCACGGGATGCGACGAGAATCCCGCCCGTGTTGATGACGTCTTTGATGCGGTCGACGACGGTGATGAACCCTTCACTGTCACGCACGACGAGGTCGCCGGAATGGAACCAGCCGTCGCGGAAGGCTTCTGCGGTTGCTTCCGGGTTTTCCCAGTAGCCATTGCAGAGTTGCGGTGAACGGTAGAGAACCTCACCAGAGACACCGTCCGCAACATCGTTACCCTCGGCGTCGACAACACGGGTTTCCACGAAGAACACTGCCCGACCGCACGACGACGGCCGATCCGCGTGCTCGTCCGGCTGCAGAACTGCTGCCAGCGGGCCGATTTCGGATTGTCCGAAGCAGTTGTAGAAACCGATGTCGGGGTAGCGCTCGCGCAGACGGTTCAGCACGGTGACCGGCATGATCGACGCACCGTACTGCGCTTTCTTCAGCGACGACAGATCCCGGGTCTCGAGATCGGGATGATTGGCCAGCGGCACCCAGACGGTGGGAGCGAGGAAAAGTGAGCCGATCTTGTCGGCTTCGATGCGGCGCAGAATCTCCGGGATGTCCGGTGCCGCCATCACGTTGACCGTCGCGCCGACAGACAGGTACGGAAGCATGAACACGTGCATTCCCGCAGAGTGGTACATGGGCATGCAGATCAAGGGGTTATCTGCCTTGTCGAGCCCGAGCGCGATCACCGACGACACGTACTCGTGGACCAGAGCGGCGTGAGTCATCATCGCGCCCTTGGGCTTCGACGTCGTTCCCGACGTGTAGAGCAACTGCGCGAGATCGGTCGACGAGGCTCGCGGTTCGAAGTCCGGGACCTCACCCGACGTGCTGATGGCGACCACTGAATTCGTGTCGTCCCGCAGCGGCACAACGTGGTCGATATCGAGATCGCCGCGCACGGAGTCCAACGTCGGCAGCAATGCCGGATCCACCAGAACGGCCCGAGCGCCGGACTGCGCAACCAGGTAGCGCAGTTCATCACCCTTGAGCGCGTAATTCACCGGAACATGGACCAATCCTGCCCGACAACTCGCGAGGAACCCGATGACATATGCGTCGGAGTTGGTTCCGTACGCGGCCACACGATCGCCGTGCTCCAAGCCGAGGTCGACGAGGTGCGCCGCGACCCGCGTTACCGCCTCGTCGAGTTCTCGATAGGTGCGCGAGCGATCTTCGAAAACAATGGCCACCCGATCGGGGTACTTGGCTGCCGAGCGCCGAAGCACTCCGTCGATGGTGTTGGTACGCGGGTCCAGGCTCATGAACGATAGATTATCGGACGTCCAACTAATCCGAAAGGGTGTAGTTCATTTGTTCTGCCACTCCGGCGCCCGCTTCTCCACAAACGCCTGCATACCTTCCTGAGCGTCGCAGGTCACGGCGTTTGTTGCCATCGTTTCCGCCATTGCCTCGTACGCCTGCGCCTGGGGCAGATCGATCTGCTGATAGAACGCCTGCTTACCGATCCGAACCGTCAGGGGGCTGGCGGTCGTGATCTTCGCAGCCAAGTCGCGCACTTCCCGGTCGAGGTCAGCCGGGTCGACCACGAAGTTCACCAGCCCCCAATCAGCCGCCGTCTCAGCATCGATGGTTTGGCCCGTCAGCAGCATCTGCATCGACCGTTTGCGGCCAACTGCCCTGCTCAGGGCCACCATCGGTGTGGAGCAGAACAACCCGATCTTCACTCCGGGAGTACCGAAGACAGCATTCGACGCCGCCACGACAAGGTCGCAGGACGCCGCCAACTGGCATCCTGCCGCGATTGCCGGTCCCTGCACGGCAGCGATCACCGGCTGGGCGATCTGCTGGACCGTTTCCATCATCTCGGTGCAGCCGTCGAATATCGCGCGCTCGTCATCGAGGGTGCGGCCGATCATCTCCGTCAGATCGTGGCCGGCCGAAAACACGGGCCCCTCGGCCCGCACGACAACGATGCGGACTCGCGGATCGGCGGAGAGTTCCCGAAGTCCCGCTGTCACCTCGCTCATGGTCTGCGCCGAGAGCGGATTGCGCCGCTGCGGCTGATCGAGCGTCAGAAATCCGATGCCCGTCGACTCTTCGACTGATGTAGCTACCGCACTCTCGTTTATCTGCGTCTTCGACATGCGTCCTCTCTACCAATCGAATCCGTCCCGGTCAACGAGACGAAACGGGCAGCTCGTACCGAAGCGTCGATACCTTTTCAGTTAATACTTCGCCACTACGAGGAGTGCCCATGAGCACCGACGCCATCATCACCACCGACCTTGCGCAGATCCTGCAGGCGCAACACGACGCCACCCGCGCCGCGGGAGCGCCGACTGCAGAGGAACGTCGCCGGCGCATTCAACAGGTGATCGACCTGCTCGTGGCGAACCACAAAGATCTGACCGAAGCCATGAACGAAGACTTCGGTGGACGCCTCCCGGCCTACTCGGTCATGAATGACGTTCTCGGATCGATGGTTTCACTCAAGCACGTCCGAGATTCCCTCGAAGACTGGATGGTTCGCTCTCCGCGCTCCACCGGCGCCGTCCAGGATCAGCTGGGCGCCAAGGCTTACGTCGCGTACCAGCCCAAGGGTTCCATCGGCATCATCGGCACCTGGAACGCACCCCTCTTCACACTCTTGAGCCCCCTCGCCTGCGCACTCGGTGCCGGTAACCGTGCCGTACT
The DNA here is from genome assembly GCF_003023755.1 of Rhodococcus sp. AD45-ID. Taxonomy (NCBI): domain Bacteria; kingdom Bacillati; phylum Actinomycetota; class Actinomycetes; order Mycobacteriales; family Nocardiaceae; genus Rhodococcus; species Rhodococcus sp. AD45-ID. The sequence continues at coordinate 2,217,479 of NZ_PYHL01000001.1, forward strand.
GAAGCCCTCAGAAATCGTGCCGCATACCGCTGCCGTCCTGGCCGACGCCGCGGCGCGCACCCTCGATCCACTCGAAATCGCCGTTGTCACAGGCGGACCCGATGTCGCCGACAACCTCACGTCACTGCCCTTCGACCACTTGGTCTTCACCGGAAGCACGTCCGTCGGCAAGCTCGTGATGGCAAACGCCGCGAAGAACCTCGTGCCGGTCACCCTCGAACTGGGCGGAAAGTCGCCGAGCGTCCTGGGCAAGAGCGCAGACTTCGCCGAAGCTGCACACCGACTGGCTATTGCTAAGTCCACCAACGGCGGTCAGCTCTGCGTCTCCCCCGACCTGATCTACGTTCCGCGTGAAGGCATCGAACGCTTCATCACCGCGTTCGCAAATTCGTTCACCGGCCTCTTCCCCACCGTTGCCGACAACACCGACATGGTCTCCATCGTCAACGACCGCCATCTCGCCCGCATCGAGGGATACATCGCCGATGCCGCGGATCGTGGGGCACGCATCATTACCGTTCCCGACGAAGAACTTTCGGCCGACACGCGTCGACGCCCACTGCGGATGGTCGTCGATCCTCCGGCCGATGCCGAGATCATGAAGGAAGAAATCTTCGGGCCGGCCGTCGTGATCTTGCCTTACGACGAGATGGATGCCGTTGTCGCCGATATCAACTCGCGCCCGAAGCCCTTGGCTCTGTACTACTTCGGTACCGATCTCGACGAGAAGGAATCGGTGCTCGAGCGCACCAATTCCGGTGGCGTCACGATCAACGACGCGATGGCGCACCCAGGTCTCTCCGACGCACCGTTCGGCGGCGTCGGCGCGTCCGGAATCGGCCACTACCACGGCCGCGAAGGATTCCTCGAGTTCAGCCACGCACGTACGGTTCTCGAAGCGGCAGAACATGATCCGCGCGGCGAGTGGGGCATGTTGCCGCCGTACGGTGACAGCTTCGAGCAGATGATGCTCGCTCAGGTCACACCTTAGGGGCACAGCCCCTGTGCGCCTTTCCGCTAGTCGCCGCGACCGGAAAGGCGCACGGGCGCAGCCCAACTGCCGAGCAGAGGCGCGATCTGCGCTATGTCGGCGACACCAGTCGCTGCGTCGATAACCACGTCGTACGCATCATCTTCGGGCGCATCGAGATGTAGCCCGTTGATCGAATAGAAGACAAAAGCAGCAACCCACGACAATCGCTTGTTCCGTCGACCAATGCATGATTCCGGACGAGGGACTGCAGCAGCGCAGCTGCTTTGACATGAATGTCCGGATAAGCCTCGTCACCGAAGACCGTTGCACTCGGTCGATGCGCGGCTGATTCGAGCAAGCCGACATCCCGAACCTGCAGACCGCCGAGCTCATCACAAAGCACTAAAAGATCGTCGACCGTCAGATACCGAATCACTGTGAGAGACGGTCGAGCAACGGGCCGTACTCGGAAATGGCGGCGCGGGCAGCTCGTCGAACTTCGGTATCTTGACACAGACGTGCCGCTCGATCAGCAATTGCCCTGATCACGGCTTCCTGCTTGCTCATATTCGAATGATGCCGCTCTGATACCAGCACCGAAAGCGGCAAAGTTACCAGTTAAGCGCTACCGAAGTGCAGCGAACCGAGCGCTCAAAAACTCGACCAACTGCCATGGCTCCGTGTCCGGCGAATCGAGCAAGGCAATCAGTCCGTCCTTGTCGGCAGCAGCGATCGGTTCGATTCCCCCGAAGGTTCGCATAGCGCTGCCGGCGGGCAACACCCGCGCACAGACCAACGAACCAGCTTCGAGGTTCAGGCTTCCCCACTCGTCGGCGACGTCGTACGCCACGTCGGTTCGGACATCGCGCAACGTCAGCGATGTACCCGGCACCGTCGACGCAACCTCGTACACCGACTGCGGTACCTGCAACCACTGCTGCGCCAGTTCCAGTTCGTCGGCCGGCAGCAGTTCACCGCGTCGCTCGACAAACACTCCGAAGATGTTGCTGTCGAAAAGTGCTGTGTCGACAGCCAATCCACCCTCGAGCGCACGAGTCAACGCGTCGTCGTCATCCCAATGCTGGGCGCGAACCTCGGCGAGGTCGAAGACAACATCGAAGTACTCGGGACTGCGGGAGAAGAGTTGCGCCTTGATGTACAACCAATTTGCCCGGTCGTCGAAGGTGATCTCCGACTTACCCAGATGGCAGACCTTGTACTTGCGTCCGGATCCACACCAGCACTTGTCATTACGGCCCAGCTCGGGATGTTCGGCCGGCGCATAGCGCGCGAGAACGTCGTGCAGAATCTCCGACTCTCCGCCTTCGATCCGACCCAACAACGCAAGCGCCCGCGTTGCGTCGCTCCGATCCGCCGCGAGCAACGCAAGCTCGAAAATCGCCGGTACCCAATCAGGATCGCGATCGAGCGCGCTCTCGTAGTAGGCCTCGGCCACAATGACCTTGCCGAGACGATCAGCTGCCTTACCTGCGAGCCAGTACGCGGCGGGCTTTACCCGGCGCGGCCCCTTGTCAGCCAGCGCCGTAGCCACCGCGTGCAGGATCTCGTCGTGGTCGTCGAGTTCGGACAACAATTCAAGCGCCGCAGCAGCTGCCGGCGGTTCGGCAACGGCCACATAGATCTGCGGGTTCTCCGTGATCTGCGCACGCGCCCAGTCGCCGATTTCCGACGTGTCTTCCGGGAATTCGAGATGCGCAGCCGACACCAGATCGACCAGCGCGATAACCGCAGCTGCCTCGTCGGGGTGCAGGTTGTCGCGAATCTCGAGCATCCGCGCGCGGTTCGCCAAATGGAACGCCTCGAAATCGAACCCTTCGATCGCGACGTAATCGCCGTCGCGAACATAGCCGGCCGATTCGAGCAGTTCCCCCAGCGGAGCGGCGGGCTGACGGAACAGTGTCGGCTCCTCGAGCATCAACTGCCAGACAATCGCGTCGAGTGTTTCAGCGCCGGTATCGGTGAGGATGTTCGCTAGGGCGTCCGCAAAACCGAGTGTCGGATCGACTACGTCGGCAACGGTACAGAGCGTCAACTCACGATCTGCGACAAACAGCCCGATCAGATCGCCTGCCGCGCATTCCGACAATGCGTCGGGGGCAAGCAGAAAACCTTCGTCAGCCGGGAACGTCGGGTCGTCGATTCCGCGTTCGGCGAGGGCGGCGTCGTCGAGCCCACGATGTACGACGCGAATCTCCCGATCCTCGGTGTCATCGAAGCTGTCGAGAAAAACACGCAAGACCATGAGATCGGGGTTTGCGTCGAGAACGCCAGAGCTGATCTCGGCGTCGGTGAGGCGATGCGTGAGTATCCGGTGCTCGAACAGTGTGTCGAGCGCGGCGTAGCGGGCCCCGGTCAGATAGCCCAACAGCGGATCCTCGACGTACTCCACGAACTCCGTCATGTCGTCCGGCGTTCCATGCCCGGCGTCAGCCAGCAAGTTTCCCCAGTCAGCAGCGGTCTGGGGGCCATGTTCGCGCAACAACTCCATCGCAGCTTCGGCGATCAAGTCATTGGGGTCCATAGGTTCGCTCACCTATCCAACTTTATCCGGTAGGCCCCGGCACGAGTATTCCGCATCGACCAGCGTCGACGCCCTCAGCTCAGCACTCTGATCAGCTCGGCGACATCGTGATGATCCCGCCCTAGAACCTGGAGCACATTGGCGGCCTGCAACTCGGAAGACACGATGACGCTGCCGACAACCTGGGCGCTCGAACCTGCAGGCAGAACGCGAGCACACACCAGATCACCGGGCTCGAGATCGGCGGCACCACTGACAGTCACGGTGTCGCCGGTCCGGCGATCCAGCAGCGTGTTCATCTCGGTCACCTCGAACACGGAACGCTCGACATCGAGCCATTGACGTGCCGTCGCCACCTCATGTTCGGTGAGTAAATTTCCGCGGCGGGTGACGAACTGCGCGAAGATTCCACCCTCGAACAGCGCGATGTCCAAGGCCGGCCCGTCGAAGATACTCCGATCGTCGTCATCGCTGCCGGCGGCGACAAGATCGTCGAACTGAACCACCATGTCGGCAAATTCGGAGGAAAACGCGAACATGCACGCCTTCCTGTAGAGCCAGCGGCCGTCTTCTCGAACCGACTCGTCGACCTTCCCCAGATGGCAAACCTTGTATTTTCGGCCGGATCCACACCAGCACTTGTCGTTTCGTCCCAGCTCGGGATGCTCTACCGGAATGAACTCCTGCAGTACTTCGTACAGGGTTTCCTCGGATCCACCGTCGATCCTGCCCAGCAAAGACAGTGCTCGGGTCGCGTCGCTCCGGTCTGCGGCGAACTGAGCCAATTCGAAAAGTGCCGGACCCCAGTCAGCTTCCCATTCCAATGCCTTCTCGTAGTGCGCTTCCGCGTCGAGAACGCGTCCGAGACGATCAGCCGCCTTACCTGCCAACCAGTGTGCCGCCGGCTTGACGGCCTTCGGACCGCGTTCGGCCAGCTCGCCGCCAAGCGCTTCGAGGATCATGTCTGCGGTGGGGTCCTGGTTCCGGAATCCCAGATCGAACGCCGCCACAGCTGCGCCCGCATCCGCAAGGGCGGCAAACGAATCAGGAACAACACCGACATGTCGACGTGCCCAGTCACGAAGGTCGAGATTCTCGATCTCGGCGTCGACATATCCGCGCTGAGCCAGGTCGACAAAAGCTACAACAGCTACGGCTTCGTCGTGCGTGAGATCGTAGGTCGACGCAATCTCTGCGGTCTGAATCTGAACTGCGTAAGCAGCGAAGTCGAATCCATTGCGTGCAAGGAGTTCTCGTTGATGCTCGTATCCTGCCGCGGCAAACATCTCGCCCAACGGAGTGCTGGGAACAGTGAACAACGACGAGTCGTCGACAGCAAGTTGCCAACCCACCGCCTCGAGCGCTTCCACACCGTTTTCGGCGAATATCTTCTCGAGTGCCGGCGCCAGATCCGGCTCGTCTTCGACATCCGCCTGCCACACCGTCAGTTCACCGTCTTCGATGGCAATCGCGATCAGATCACCAGCTGCGAAGTTGGCCAAAGTCCCGCGGGGCAAGGCAACAACACGGCGACTGAAAGCAGCGTCGATTCCGCGCTCTCGCAACAAGTCTTGTTCGAACTCTGCCTCGACAACCCGAACTTCGCCGTCGATACTCGACGCGAAACGCAACACCGGTTCGAGGTCAGGCGTCGCCTCGAGCACCTCCGACGCGATCTCGATTTCGCTGAGCCTGTGCGTGAACACCAACCCTTCGAGCAGCTCGTCCAGAGCGACATACTTGCCGCCGGGGAGGTACCCGATCATCGGATCATCAAGGTACTCGAGCACTTCGGCAATGTCGGACGGCGAGCCGAACTCACTGACACACTGCGCCCATTCTTCGAGACTGAGCGGACCGCGCTCACGCAGAGCGGTCATCGCAGCAGTAGCGAGGGCATTGTCGTCGACTTCGTTCACCACCCAATAGTAGGCGAGCGCGCAGGCTCGCCAATCTGCCTCGACTAGCCGAGTCCACTGACCCCTTCACCCAACACCATCGCGCCGAGCAGAGCCAGGATCACCATCATCATGACGGCGTTGTTGGCGGCCATCCACGATTTTGCCGAGTCAAGCATCGACGCGGCACGCTCGCCGAATACGAGGTTGACCACAACCGGTGCGGCGACTGCGGCGCTCGCAACAATCGTGAACACAACAGCGGCGATGGCTTGCTCAGCCACAACGTAGGTTCCGGCGGCTATGGCCGCGCCTCCCGCGACGGCCAGTGCAGCATTCTTGGGATTGGCCGCTGAGAGCAACGCGATCCCCAGGGATTTCAGCGGGCTGAGCGAACTGACACTCGACATCCACTTCGGCTGAGTGGCTTCTGCGTCGCCCCGTGGCCGGGATCGCCATTGTCTGAATGCGAGCGCGAACAAGGCTAACCCCAGCACTATCCGGACGACACTTGCCCACCGCGTGGTCTCGGATTCGGGTACGGCGGTGTCGACAAAAGCGATAGTCAGTGCCACCACAGCTCCGATGCCCACGACCCAGCCGAGAATGAAGGCTGCAACCGAGCGTCGTGCGTCTGCAGTGACCAGCATGAGAACCACAACTGCCATCGGCACGGACACAATCGCCAAGCCGACTGCAACGGGCAATGATTGACCTAGCGCATCAAGCACGTGGGTCCTCTCGGTTAGTTAGCGCTCATAGCCCTTGCGCATATCATCTACTATCCGAGGCTGGTCGAGCGTCGACGGTTCCATGTCGCGGCGCGGACGGTCCCGCGGGAAGACGGAAGCCGACGCCAAAGTAGGTCCGTCGAGGAAGCGTAATTCCGGAGCGCTTTCAGGCAGACGCAATTCCGGTGGCACTCCCCCGGACTGAGCAAGTACGTATCCCCAGTCACCAAAACTGGGAACGAACACGTGGTACGGGGAGACCCCCAAACCAACTGCGGATACCGTAGACACTGTTCGCCAATAGGCATCGGGCGTCGAATAGGGACTGCCCGACTGGACGACCATCAATCCGCCCGGATTGAGCGCTGCCGCGGCCAAACCGTAGAACTCCATCGAATAGAGCCTGCCCAATGCCGGGGTATCAGGATCGGGCAGATCGACGATCACCGAGTCGAATCCGGGTTGAGGCGCCTCGCGCAACCACCGAAAAGCATCATCGAGCACAACGTGTACGCGTGAGTCTTCGAGTGCGCCGCCGTTCAACGATCGCAGTCGGGTGTTCGCCAGTTCGATGACGGCAGGATCGAGCTCCACCTGCACAATTTCCTGAACGCTGGGCATCCGCAACACTTCCCGTGCCGCAAGTCCGTCTCCGCCGCCCAAGATCAGTACCCGTTGCGGATTGTTCGAGAGCGCCGGATACACCAGAGACTCCGTGTAGCGGTGCTCGTCGACGCTCGAGAATTGGAGATCTCCGTCGAGGAAGAGCCGGACGTCGTTCTTACGTTCCGTGACAACAATTTCTTGATACTGCGATCGCGATGCCGCGACCACAGGGTCGGTGTACAAGCGCTGACGGGCCGTGGTTTCGATGTCGGAAGCGGCGATCAACAACCATCCGATCAGGCTCGCGGCCAACAACATTGCCACGACGGCAATCAGTCGGGCGCGCAAGCTGAGCTGCCACCGCAGCAGAATCAAGGCAACGACTGCCGCAGCGACGAGGTTGATCATGCCGGTAATTGCTGCGCCCCGGATCATCCCGACCCACGGCAACAAGACAAACGGCCAGAGCAACCCGCCGATCAGCGCACCCAAGTAGTCCGCTGCATTCAGATTGGCGAGCACTTTTCCGGCACTTTGTGCGTCGTTGTCGGTGCGTCCGGATTGCAGCAACGTCATCAGCAGTGGCACTTCCGCACCCACGAGAATGCCGATCAGTGCCGTGGCAGCAACAAGAACTGCCCCGCTGGAACCAAAGAACGTGAAGGTGACGTAGAGCGTGACCGCGCTGAATCCCCCGATGATGCCGAGCAGAATCTCCACTGTGACAAAGGAAATAGCCGCGTGCCCCAACAACGGTTTGGCGGCGAGGGCACCGATACCGAGCGCCGCAACGAATCCGGCGACAATCAGTGACGTCTGTGTGATTCCGCCGCCGGTGAGACTGACCGACAGAGTGAGCAGTGCCAACTCGTAGATCAGTCCGCAGGCAGCGCAGGCAGCGACGGCGGCAAGGAGCAGCACCCGCGCCCGAGCAGTGAGCACAGCGTGTGAATCGGTGACAGTCATCAGGTGAGAGCAGCGGCGTTCACCAAGCCGATGGACAGCAGGGTCACGCCCACCGCCCAGGCCGCACCGCACATCTTCGGATCCTGTACCAGCGCAACCAACTTACCCGGCAGGAATGCATTCATCAGTCGCAGCGCAATGGCCTGGAGAACAATTGCGAACAGACCGTACACGGCTGAATCCGCAAGTCCCTGGGCAAATCCGTCGGAACTGGTGAGAATGGCGGTCACGACGATAATGGCAAGCGCCAGATGGTTGGCACCCAGAAGAATTGCCGCATTCGGATTCTTGTCGACGTACACCTGGTGGCGGAGATTGCCCGGCGTCATAAGATCGAGAACCAGAAATCCGGTGGCCAGAACTGCAACTCCGACTACGAAGTACGCCAGCGTCCCCAGAACACCACCGACCAGCAGAGCTGGGTCAACAGTGCCGATTTCCACAGTTTCAGCAGCAAGGTTGGCGTTCACGAAGCTCTCCTGAGTTTGGTCCGATTGTCACTTGATGTGGTCATTTCGCACTTCCCGATCCACCGCTGCCGCTGCCGCCACCGGCCGGTGATCCCGGATTGAATCCTGGTCCCAGATAGGCATATCCGCCGCTGCGGTATGTGCCGTTGATGTCTTCGACCTTGATGGTGCTTCCCCCTGCTGCTGCGCTGACGGTAACGATGTCGTCGTCGTAACGCAGGTACTCGTTGCCGCCGTCGGCGCTGCGGGCCGCAGGTTCTTCCGCATCGACGATCCGCGACACCGTCGTACCGACAGGATCTTTCGACGAATACACAGCGACGTCGCCGGTTTGCGAACTCTTGGAATAATTGTCCGCAATGAAGTCCTTGACCGCGTTGCCGCACGACGACAGCACACATGCCATGGCGATCATGACGGGAACAACCCATTTCCTGCCGATCACGGATGCCACCTACTTCTGGTCTTCACAATCACTCCGGTCCCCTCCCCTGGGTACAAATGCCAACTCTGCCAAGCCCATCCATGCCCCAGGCTGCTGCCGAACAACACCGTGACAGCGGTGTCGTCTCCGGGAAACGAACCGCAAATCCAACCATCTGCCGCTGCCTGCACTTTCAGGCGGGCAGCCTCGGCAACGAACTCGGTTCGATCGAGAGTCTGCGTGGAAGATTCGAAACGATACGGTCCCAGAACTTCAGCACCCGGCAGTGGATCGCCACCAGCTGTGACCGCATCGCAGGACACCTGCTCGGTCAAGGTCTCACCACCCGAGCGTGCCGTCACCACATGCGATGCCCCCAGCACTCCCAAAGTCAAAGCACCGTCGACTGTTTCGATAACAAGCTGGGCCAAGGCCGGTGGCGCAGGTGCGTCCACCACAAGGCCGAGCGCAGACGCATCCACGTCGGTGGGCTCCACGTCGAGGAGATGCACACTCACTGCGGAGGGCCGGAATGTATGACGGTCAACTCTGCACGGGTGACTGCGCGGCCGGTGGAAACCTCCCACGACTGGCCGCGCGCCCACTTCTCGAATGCAATGAGCCCGGTTTTGTCAGCAGTTGCATAGTCGGCGTAGTCCATCACGCCCGACGGCGCGGTTCCTGTCGTGCCCTCGGCTGTGAATCGTGCGGTTCCGCTTTCGATCCTGCGGTGCACCTTGTCGTCGAGAATGACGTCGCCACTCGGCTCGAGGTTGGTGCCCTCACGCCGCATCCACAGCGTCATCTCGAGTTCACCCTCGTCATCTTCGACGGTCAGCCAGCGGCGGCCGGTCGAACCGTCGAGAAGGTGCTCGCGCCAGATGTACCCCTCTTCGTCGAGGGTGATGGTCCCGCGAACCACGTGATCGATCCCCGCGTAGGTGACGATGTCTCCGACACCGATCTTGTGGGGGTCGTATACTTCCGGATAGTCCGCAAGCGGGTCTACACGCCCCACCGGAGCGCTCTTACGACCACGCAGAACCACGAAGGCCACTGCCGCGATCACAACAAGTATCAGTACAACTATCAGCACGTTCGTCAACGGTCACTCCGAAATCGTCGGGCTCGGCAAGGGCGCCGGGGCAATACCCTACCGATCGCTACTCGCCCGAGCGTCCATACGTCGCTGCACCCGATCCCGCTCGATGCCGATTTCGGACAAACGGCCGTGCATACCCAGTCACGTTTCCCTGAAACCCGTTGGACGGATTCACTTTCGATGTGGATATCTCGGAATCCTCGAGGGCCCTCGCGCGTTGAACAACTATGGCCAACTACAAAACAGTCAATCCCGCGACAGGTGAAACCGTCAGGGAATTCGATACTTTGGATGACGCCGGAGTGGAAGCCGCACTGGAAAAGGCTCATAACGGCTATCTGAACTGGCGAAAGAGCGCGCCGACGCAACGCGCGCAGATACTGACCAGAACCGCCGAACTGTACAACGAACGTGCCGACGAACTGGCACGCATGATCGCCCTGGAAATGGGCAAGCCCGTTCGCGAAGCCAAGGGCGAGGTACAACTGTCCGCGGCGATCTACCAGTGGTACGCCGATCACGGACCGGCGTTGCTCGCAGAAGAACGACTCGATGTTCCCGGTGCCGAAGAGTCTGTGGTGTACCGACGCCCGATCGGGGCGCTCGTCGGCGTCATGCCCTGGAACTATCCCTACTATCAGGTCGCCCGGTTTGCGGCGCCCAATCTCATGCTCGGAAACACCGTCATCCTGAAGCACGCGTCCAACTGCCCTCAGTCGGCGCTGCTGATGGAGGAGATTCTGCAGCAGGCAGGCCTGCCAGAGGATGCATACGTAAACGTTTTTGCGAGCAACGAGCAGATCGCAGACATGATCGCTGACCCCCGTGTGCAAGGTGTCTCGTTGACCGGAAGCGAACGCGCCGGGACCAGTGTTGCGGAAACGGCGGGGCGCAACCTCAAGAAGGTGGTACTCGAGCTCGGTGGTTCGGATGTGTTCATCGTCCTCGACTCCGACGACATGGACGCCACAGTCAAGGCGGCAGCCAAAGCACGATTGTCCAACGCTGGTCAGGCGTGCAACGCCGCCAAACGATTCATCGTCGTCGAGGACTTCTACGACGATTTCACTCGGAAACTGACCGCGTCGTTCCAATCCGTCACGGCCGGCGATCCGCTGGAAGCGGATACGGTCCTCGGTCCGCTGTCGTCCCAAACCGCAGCAGATACATTGCTCGAGCAGGTTCAAGACGCCGTCGACAAGGGCGCAACGCTTCTGACCGGTGGAGCTAAGATCGACCGACCCGGCGCCTACGTCCAACCGACATTGCTCACCGATGTCACCCCGGACATGCGCGCCTACAGCGAAGAACTCTTCGGGCCGGCGGGCGTGGTGTACAAGGTGAAGTCAGCGAAAGATGCCGTTGACCTTGCCAATTCGTCGGTGTACGGGTTGAGCGGATCCGTCTGGAGTACCGACCTGGACGCTGCTCGTGCGGTCGCCGCCGATCTCGACGTCGGAATGGCCTTCGTCAACGAACACGGCACCACCCTGCCCGGCCTTCCCTTCGGCGGAGTCAAGCGGTCCGGAGTGGGACGTGAGCTCGGCCCTTGGGGTATGGACGAATTTGCCAACAAGAAGCTGATCCGCGTGTCCAAGAAATAGAAGCTTTACGTTCGACCTGACAACTTTTCGACGGCGGCCGGATAGTCGGCCAGGATCTGATCGCGTGCGTCGTACAGATACCGCTGCAGCAATTCGACCGCCGTCGCATTGTCACCGGCTTTCAACGCGCTGTGTATCTCGTGATTCCGGGCGAGATACGGCGAGTGGAATCGGTGTGCGTCGTCCATGACGTGAAAGACCAGTCGCAGTTCGTTCCACACGCCGCCCATCAGTTCGTCGATTCTGCTGCTGTTACTCAGACCAGCGATAGCGCGATGGAAATGGATGTCGGCCGTTCCCACTCCGGTCCAGTCATCGGCGGCCAGACGTTCTTCTGCGAGCTCGAGCGCGGCGGCGACGTCACCGAGATTGCCTGTTTCCGGATCGAAATCTCGTACTCCCGCCGACTCGACCACCCGACGGCAGATGTACAACTCGGCGATGTCCTCAGCCGACGGGACTCGAACGAATACGCCACGGTTGAGTTCGTGTGAAACCAACCGGTCTTCGATGAGGATCTGGAACGCCTCGCGCACGGTATTTCGGGAGACATCCAACGCCGCGCAGATGTCGGGCTCGGACAGTCGTGCGCCCGGACGAAAGCTTCCGTCGATGATCAGCTCGCGCAGAATCCCGGCGACCCGCGCTGTTCGACTGGTGCGCTCGAGGAGCCCTCGATGGGCGGCCAACGCGGCGTTAGCATCCTCTTTCGGAGGATTCAGGCTGGTCAAGTGCACTCCTAGTGGTTTGTTGCTGCCCTCATCATAGTGAGAGCGGGGCGTCCGGACGGCCTACGGCTGCCCCCAAAAGTTTCCAGCACATTAATTATCCCTTCATGGGATTGCAGGATCGTTGAACGATTTTGTACGTTGGGAGTCCTGACATTCCATCTTCACGCGAGGTACCGATGACCGCTCCGATTCAAACCGCAGGTGCCCCTCCGCGCCCGTTCGACTGGTTCCGCACGCTTGGACCGAAGGGCAAGAAGGCATTCGTCGGCGCTTTCGGCGGCTACGGCCTCGACTCCTACGACTTCCAGGTTCTCCCTCTCGGGTTGGCCGCGATTGCCGCGTACTTCTCGATCACGACGGGACAGGCCGGTCTGCTGACCACCGTCACGTTGGTGGTTTCCGCGCTCGGCGGTGTCCTCGCCGGCATCCTGGTCGACCGCATCGGACGTGTCCGCACCCTGCAGGTGACGGTAGCGACCTACACGATCTTCACGGTCCTGTGCGGATTTGCACCCAACTTCGAGACGCTGCTCATCTTCCGCGCGTTCCAGGGTCTCGGCTTCGGCGGCGAATGGGCTGCCGGCGCAATTCTGGTGGCCGAATACGCAAAGCCCGAGTACCGCGGCCGAGCGGTCGCCTTCGTCCAGAGCGCCTGGGCGGTGGGCTGGGGTTTGTCGGTCATCATCTACACGATCGTCTTCCAACTCTTCGATCCCGACATCGCGTGGCGCGTTCTGTTCTGGACCGGAGTCATCCCCGCCTTCCTCATCATCTGGGTGCGCCGCAACCTCAAGGACCCGGAAGAAATCACCGAGAAGCGTGAGAAGAAGGCCGACAAGGGTTCTTTCCTCGCCATCTTCCGCGGCCCGATGCTCAAGACCACGCTGTTTGCTTCACTTCTGGCCACCGGAGTCCAGGGCGGTTACTACACACTCGCGTCGTGGCTTCCGACTTACCTGAAGAACTCACGCGGCCTCGACGTCGTGGGCACCGGCGGCTATCTCGCGATCCTCATCAGTGGCGCATTCCTCGGCTACGTCAGCGGCGGCATCCTCACCGACAAGCTCGGCCGTAAGCGGACCATGCAGTTGTTCGCCACCTTGTCTGCCGTGTTCATGGTTCTCTACACACAGGTTCCCGACGGCGCCAACACCCTCATCATGATTCTCGGATTCCCGCTGGGCTTCTGCACGTCGGCGATCTTCAGCGGATTCGGTTCGTTCCTCTCGGAGCTCTACCCCACCGCGCACCGCGGTACCGGTCAGGGCTTCACCTACAACTTCGGTCGCGCAGTCGGTGCGGTGTTCCCCGCCATCGTCGGTTTCCTCGCAGCCAGCAGTCTCGGTATCGGCGGCGCCATGATCTTCGGCGCCATCGGCTACGGCATCGCTGTCCTGGCACTCTTCGGACTACCCGAAACCCTGGGACGCCAACTCAACTGATCGGTGTCTTCAGGAAAGAGGATTGGACTTCACCATGATCGAGAATCGCACCAACCCGGATCCACGCTCGGCTCGCGCGGGATTCAGAGCCGGAGACGTGTTCCCCACGTCGGGAATCGCACCGGGCTTCGCCCAGACCAATCTCATTGCGGTCCCCAAGGACTGGGCATACGACGTTCTGCTCTTCACGCAGCGGAACCCCAAGCCCTGCCCGGTACTCGACGTCACCGACGCCGGGGAGTTCACGACGATTCTCGCTCCCGGAGCAGACATCAGGACGGATTTTCCGCTCTACCGCGTGTGGGTCGACGGCGAACTGACCGCTGAGATTCCAGATGCGACGCAGTACTGGCGCGACGATCTGGTGGCATTTCACATCGGCTGCAGCTTCACCTTCGAACACCCTCTGATGGCCGCTGGGATTCCTCTTCGCCACGTCGAGCAGAACCGAAACGTCCCGATGTACATCACAAATCGCGAATGCCGACCCGCCGGGCGGGTCAGCGGGCCGACCGTGGTGTCGATGCGTCCCGTCCCCGCAGACCAGGTCGAACAGGCGCGCTCCATCACCGCGCGTATGCCCGCGGTTCACGGTGCACCCATCCACATCGGCGATCCAGCCGAACTCGGCATCTCCGACCTGAGCCGTCCCGACTTCGGCGACGCTGTGGAACTCCAACCGGGCGACGTACCGATGTTCTGGGCCTGCGGCGTCACTCCGCAAGCTGCGGTCATGGCGTCGAAACTCCCGTTCGCCATCACTCATGCTCCCGGGCATATGCTGGTCACAGACGCCCCGGACAGCGATTACACCCTGGATCTGGCATGAACATCGACCTCAATTGTGATCTCGGAGAAAGCTTCGGAGACTGGCGTATGGGCGACGACGCGGCGCTCCTCGACATCGTGACGAGCGCCAATATCGCGTGCGGATTCCATGCCGGCGATGCGGCCACCATGCGACGGACCTGCGAGATGGCGGTCGAACATTCGGTATCCATCGGAGCGCACATCGGTTTTCGGGATCTGGTCGGATTCGGCCGACGGCACATCGACATCACACCAGGTGATCTGTTGGACGAAACTCTCTACCAGGTCGGCGCACTGGCAGGATTCGCTCACTCCGCGGGGTCTTCTGTCACCTACGTCAAGCCCCACGGCGCGCTCTACCACTCCGCATCGAAGAGTCCCGAACTCGCCGACGCTATCGTGACCGCCATGACCGAATTCTCGAATCGCCTTGCGCTGCTGGGACCACCACAGTCTCATCTGCAGAAAGCTGCGGAAGCACACGGCGTCGACTTTGTCGCCGAGGGATTCGCGGATCGCACGTACACCCGGTTCGGGACGCTGACCCCGCGCAGTGAACCTGGTGCCGTCATCTCCGATCCGAACGCCGCGACGGCGCAGGCGATCGACTTGGCCAGCAGCGGAACTGTTCTCACCTCCGACGGGATCGCCATCCCGATGTCGGTGAAAAGCATTTGTGTTCACGGCGATTCGCCTGGCGCCGTTGCCATGGCCAATGCCATCAAGGCCGGCCTGATCAACTCCCGCATTCGGGTGGAGTCGTTCACATGAGTCGCCCGACTATCCTCCCGGCCGGTGAACACGGGCTCCTGGTGGACCTCGACACCGAGGCCGACGTTCTGGCATTCACCCATGCGCTCACGCGCAACACTCCGGCTGGAGTGGAGGATTTCCTGCCCGCCGCACGCACGGTTCTCGTGATCTGCAAGCCCACGGCACATGTCACTGCGGTGCTCCATGAACTGAACGAACTGGCACGCACCATGTCCGAGGCAATCCCGGACGAGCGCGGCGACGATACTCCCTTCACCGTCAATGTCCGCTACGACGGACCCGACCTCGACGACGTAGCAAGGATCCTGAAAATGAGCCGCGCCGAGGTCATTTCAGCTCACACCTCAGCGGAGTGGCGCTGCGCCTTCATCGGATTTGCGCCGGGATTTGCCTACCTGACGTCCGGCGACGCTCGGCTCGACGTCCCGCGTCGAGCCCAATCACGCACCGCGGTGCCCGCCGGCGCCGTAGCCCTGGCCGGCGGATACAGCGCGGTGTACCCGCGAGCCTCCCCGGGTGGCTGGCAGATCATCGGCAGCACCGACGCCGTGATGTGGGACTTGGACGAAACACCGCCTGCCGCCGTACAGCCCGGGCGTCGGGTGCGATTCGTCAATGAGGACAAGCGATGACCGGGGTGGAGATACTCGAAACCGGTCCGCTGAGCTTGGTTCAGGACCTCGGTCGAACCGGTCATCTGCGCTCCGGCGTCGGCGTGTCCGGGGCTGCCGACAGACGATCCTTGCGACTCGGCAATCGACTTGTCGGCAACTCCGAAGACGCTGCCGGAGTGGAAATTCTGATGGGTGGCCTGAGTCTTCGCGCGCAAGAGCAGATCACCCTGGCCTTCACCGGAGCCCCCGCACAGGCGTACCTCGACGGCATCCCCGTCGGACATTCGAGCGTCGTCGTCGCGGACCCCGGTCAGGTAGTCCGCTTGGAGTACGCGCCCACCGGCCTACGGACGTACCTGACCATCCGGGGCGGAATCGCGGTGCCCAAGATTCTCGGATCACGCAGTACCGACACACTTTCCGGAATCGGTCCGGCGCCCCTCAAACCCAACGACGTGCTTGAGGTCGGGCCCACTCCAGTCGCATTTCCGCTCCTGGACGTGGCACCTGTTCAGCCGGTTACAAACGGAACACTCGACATTCGGGTGATCTTCGGGCCGCGCGCGGATCGTTTTGCCAATCCGGAAACCCTGACGCAGGGACGATGGGCAGTGTCGACCGACTCCGACCGCATCGGTGCCCGGCTCGACCGCGTCGGCGATGACGCACTCCTGCAGCGGGTTGACGGACTCGAATTGCCCACCGAAGGCGTTGCGCTCGGTTCGATCCAAGTGCCGCCCAGCGGCCAACCCGTGATCTTCCTGGCCGATCACCCCATCACCGGCGGATATCCCGTTGTCGGTGTTGTGGCCGACGCCGATATCGACCGACTCGGCCAGGCCCGCCCTGGTCAGCAGATTCGCTTTATCGGTTTCTGACGTAGAACACGCAATCAACCTGGTGCGACGTGATCGACGCGGCAATAGTTTCGGGTGTTATGGTCGGTTCCGAATAATCGGAGCGAGAAAGATCGAAAAATGGTTGGTGAACTCGACATCTCCGGGTAATACCCGGCACTGACGGCCACCGGTAAGCGCTTTCGGAGCGCTGCCGCAGTGGCCATGTTGTCGTTCACCACATCATTTCTTTCGCGGAGCCGCTTTGACGCGCCCGCGCGACACTCGAGGTCTCATCATGTCCGATTCATACATTGTCTGTTCACACCTGTCGTTTGCCTGGCCTGACGACACACCGGTTTTCGAGAAACTGTCCTTCAGTGTGCCCGCCGACCGGACCGGGCTGGTAGCACCGAATGGCGCCGGAAAGAGCACCCTTCTCCGACTGATAGCGGGCGAACTGCCGTTAGGCGGTGGCAGCGTGTCCGTCGACGGGCTGCTCGGGTACCTTCCGCAGAGCTTGCCGCTGACCGGCGACCTCACCGTTGCCGAGGTTCTGGGGATCGCACCGATCCTCGCGGCGTTGGACGCTGTCGAGTCGGGGGATGCCGCCGAAGAGCACTTCACCACGATTGGTTCCGACTGGGACATCGAGGAACGTACCGGCGCCCAACTGGACCGTCTCGGCTTGGGAGACCTGTCGTTCACCCGCCGACTTCACACGCTCAGCGGGGGCCAGGTCGTCTCGCTCGGTCTCGCTGCGCAACTGCTGCGTCGCCCGGACGTTCTGTTGCTCGACGAACCGACGAATAACCTCGATCTCGATGCGCGGCACAAACTCTACGGCGTCCTCGACGATTGGAACGGTTGCCTGCTACTGGTCAGCCACGATCGTGCTCTGCTGGACCGAATGGACCGCATCGCCGAACTCGACAATGGTGAAATTCGTTTCTACGGTGGAAATTTCACCGAATACGAAGGCGCCGTGAACGCTGCACGGGAAGTTGCCGAAAAGAACATTCGCAATGCCGAGCAGGACGTCAAGCGGGAGAAACGGGAATTGCAGCAGGCCCGCGAACGCGCTGCTCGTCGCGCAAGCAACGCAGCACGCAACCTCGGAAACGCCGGGCTACCGAAAATTTTTGCCGGGACGATGAAACGCAATGCCCAGGAGTCTGCCGGCAAGGCAAACGAGACGCATAACGCCCGCGTCGATTCGGCCAAGGCCCGACTCGATACCGCGGGGCGAGCGTTGCGCGATGAACAACGAATCACGTTGGAACTGCCCGGCACCGATGTTCCTGCGGGCCGGACAGTGTTCCTGGGCGAACGGATGCAATTCCGTTTGGGCGATCGGGAGGTCTTCGCCGACGGCGGGGCAGATCTGGCGATCCGCGGACCTGAGCGAATTGCGGTGACCGGTCCGAACGGCGCGGGCAAATCCACGCTGTTGCGGATCATCAACGGCGAACTGACCCCGAGTGGCGGCAAGATCGCACAGGCGCAGGGCCGCGTTGCGTATGTGTCACAGCGACTCGATCTACTCGATGTGAACCTCACCGTCGCGGAGAACCTGGCTGCTTTTGCCCCGGACATGCCGGCACCTCAGCGGATGAATCTGTTGGCACGCTTTATCTTTCGTGGATCTCGCGTTCACCTTCCAGTCGGGGTCCTCTCCGGTGGTGAGCGGTTGCGAGCGACCCTCGCGTGCGTGCTGTTCGCCGAGCCGGCACCTCAATTACTACTACTCGACGAACCGACCAACAACCTCGACCTTGTCAGTGTCGGGCAGTTGGAGAGTGCGCTCAATGCCTATCAGGGTGCCTTCGTGGTCGTCAGCCACGACGAACGGTTCTTGTCCGAGGTGAAGGTCGAACGCTGGTTACGTCTGTCGGAGGGACGTTTACGCGAAGTCGCCGCACCGGCCAATGTCACCCTTGGTGCTGAACATGCCTGAAACAGCGTTGATTGCACAAGATCTCGTCCGCACGCTGGGAACGCGGCGGGTACTCGACGGCGTCTCACTCACCGCGGCACCTGGTGATCGGATTGGTCTCATCGGCGAGAACGGCGCCGGGAAGTCGACTCTGTTGCGGGTGCTCGCGGGTACGGACGAGCCCGATGCGGGCAGCGTGGAGCGACCGTCTGATCTCGCGTTCCTGCAGCAGGAAATGGTGTACGACAACAAGACGACGATCGCCGACGTACTCGATACAGCCCTCCGGGACGCGCGCGAGATCATCGCCGAACTCGACAGAGCTGCACAGGAACTCAGTTGTGCGCCCGAGGATCACACTGCCGCCGACGCCTACACGGATTGCCTTGCACGCGCGCAGCGACACGAGGTGTGGGATGCGGACCGGCGGGCCGCGATGATTCTTGGCGGGTTAGGTCTCGGACACCTTCAGCATGAACGCCTCCTCTCGTCGTTGTCAGGTGGTCAACGCAGCCGGCTGGCCTTGGCGGCTCTGATGATTCGCCGACCATCCGCGCTGTTGCTCGACGAGCCGACGAACCATCTCGACGACGAGGCGGCATCGTTTCTGGCCGAGCATCTTTGCGGCCTGTCCGGGGTTGTCGTCGTGGCCACTCACGACCGCGCGTTCCTCGACGCCGTCTGTACGGATCTGATCGACCTCGACCCCGCTCTGGACGGCCCCACCCGCTACGGCGGTAACTACACCGCGTATCTGTTGCAGAAACGCGCCGAACGGGAACACTGGCAACGGCGATTCGATCAAGAGCAGGAGGATTTGGACGCGTTGCGCTACGCGGCCGGTGTCAGTGCATACGAGGTTGCGCCGAATCATGTGAAGCGCGACAACGAAAAAATGGGATACGGTCACGCCGGGGGTCGAGTACAGAACCAGATCGCACGCCGGGTTCGCAGTGCCACCCGCCGGCTCGACAAGCTGGAACGAGACCAGATTGAGCAACCCCCGAAGCCTCTTCGATTCAGTCCTGGCGTGTTCATCACCCAGGCTGAGGACGAAATCCTCCTGTCATTGCGGCAGGTTCGAGTTCCTGGCCGAATGACGATGGACAGTCTCGATATCTCATCCACCGACCGACTACTGGTCATCGGAGCGAATGGTGCCGGGAAATCCACCTTGCTTGCAGTACTCGCCGGTGCGCTGGACCACACCGGCACGCTGGCGCGAAAACCCGACCTGACGATCGGTCTTTTGGCGCAGGACACCGCGTTCGATCGGGCTGACCGATCTGCGCGGGAAATCTATGATCTGACCCTCGGCGCGGAGATTGCCGAGAAGGTTCCGTTGGATTCCCTTGGCCTGTTGGCGGTTTGGGATCAGGACAAGTTGGTTGGCGAGTTGTCCGTCGGTCAGCGTCGCCGGCTGGCGTTGGCACTGTTGGTGGCCCGTCCACCCGAGTTGCTGCTTCTGGACGAGCCGACCAATCACCTGTCGCCGAGCTTGTGCGATGAACTCGAGGACGCCATGGGCACCGGTCCGGGCGCGATCGTGCTGGCCAGCCACGATCGGTGGCTACGATCCCGCTGGAAAGGAAAGGAAGTCCGAATGCACGGGCTGGAAGCGGGGTAGAAGCACTCGGGCCAGTTGTTGTCGGACCCAACCGTCACACTGGAGCAGTGAGAGTTGTCCTGGTTCCCGGTAGTACGACGTCCACGGGAGCAGTCACCGCGACGGTTGTTCGCACCGACCCCGACGGGACTGCCGTCGGCGACCGCATCGAATATCCCGATCTGGTTGCCGCGGTCCAAGCTATCGAGAGTGCCGAGCACCCACGGTGGGTCTGGCCGAGCACCGCCTCGGTCTACCCGATGTTGCTGCGCGCCGGCGTCCACGTACAGCGCTGCCACGATATTTCGCTGACCCGCGCGATCCTGAGCATGCGCGCGGGTCAGCCGTCACCACCGGCCGAGGAGTCCGACGACGACCGTCTCGGCTTGTTCGACACCGCTCCCGTCCTCGATCCTGATGGTGTTGTTGCGGAGTTCGCGGAGCAACGCACTGTCATCGGCGCCGACGCGCGCCTGGATCTGCTGATTGCCGCAGAATCAGCCGGCGCGCTCAGTGCTGCTGAAATGACGCACGCCGGTTTGCCGTTCTCGACGCGGAAGCACCGCGAACTCCTCGAGGAGAGACTTGGCCCCCGGCCAACGGGGTACGACCTCCCCGTTCGCATGCAGGAACTTGCCACCCAGATCAGCGACGCCTTCGGGCGGACGGTGAACCCCGCGTCGTCCGTCGAGATCACCGAGGCATTCGGGCGCCAGGGCATCGAACTGCCGTCGACGCGCAAGTGGTTTCTTCAGGAAGTTGATCACCCGGCGGTTCCGTTGCTCCTGCGCCACCGCGAACTCGCCAAGCTGTACAGCACCAATGGCTGGCAATGGATGGACAGTTGGGTGCGTGGCGATCGCTTCCGCCCCATCTACGTTCCCGGTGGTGTCGTCTCGGGCCGGTGGGCAAGCCGAGGCGGCGGCGCCCTTCAGATTCCGAAGACCATGCGCTCGAGCGTTGTTGCCGATCCCGGACACGTATTCGTAGTGGCCGACGCCGGTCAACTCGAGCCCCGGATTCTGGCTGCCATGTCACGCGACCGCCGCATGATGGCGGCAGCCGGTGATGACGATCTGTACGCCCTCGTTGGCGCCGAGGCATTTGGCGGCGACCGCGCCAAAGCCAAAGTTGCCATCCTCGGAGTGCTCTACGGCGCCACCGCCGGTGAAGCCAAAGCGCTACTCACGTTGCTGCGCAAGCGTTTCCCCGTAGCGGTCGAGTACGTCGAGCAGGCCGCCAAGGCCGGAGAGCGCGGCGAGGTAGTGCACTCCCTGCTCGGCCGAGCGTGTCCCCCACCGTCTCCCGATTTCTATTCACACGGCGACGCTCACGCGCGCGGACGTTTCACCCGCAACTTCGTGGTGCAGGCAACGGCCTCGGAATGGGCTCTGTGTCTCCTCGCCGACCTGCGACGACGCCTCGCCGAGGACCCGGACGGCGAATTGGTGTTCTTCCAGCACGACGAGGTTGTGGTGCACACGCGAAACCCCGAGTCCGGCACAGCTCACGTACTGGCTGCGGCAGCATCGGCAACTCGACTGCTGTTCGGCGACACGGTTGTTCGATTCCCCATGGACGTCGGGGTCCGCGAAAGCTACGGAAAGAGCAGCGTCTAGCCCGCTCGGATGTCGTCGAGTTCGTGAACGCGTGTGCAGCACGCGTCGAGCAGATCACGATCGTGGCTGATGAGCAGCACCCCGATACCGTGATCCGTTGCCCGCCGCTCGATCAACCGTACGATGGTGGCGGTGGTCGCGGCGTCGAGCATCGCGGTGGCTTCGTCGCAGATGAGGTAACGGGGTTGCTGCGCCAATGATCTCGCGAGCGCCGCGCGTTGAAGCTGGCCGTCACTGACCTGATGCGGGCGACGCGCCAGCAAGTCGGGTGTGAGTCCGACTTCCGAGGCCAGTGCTTCGATGTCGATATCGCGGCGCGCGATGTCGGCGGGCTGCCCGATGATCCGTGCCAGCGTCTGCCGGGGATCAGTTGCGGCGCGTGGCGATTGGAAGAGCATGGACACCGCCCCTCTGAACTCAGCGGGAACACCGAACTTGGTTCCTGCAACGCGAGAACCGTCGATCTGCACTTCGCCGGACCACGGCGCGTCCAGCGACGCGAGAATCCTTGCCAGCGTCGATTTTCCGGTTCCGGACGGCCCGGTCAACCCGATCAGATGGCCGGCCGGGATCTCGAGGGAGACATTCTCGAGGACGGGACGCCCGCGCTCGTAGCCACCGGTGACATCCAGGGCGCGCAAACTCATCGTGCACTCACCTCCCGGCGGGTTCGGTACGTGCGCTCTCCGAACGTGACCAGTTCGGTTGGCCCACCGGATTGCGCGGACTCCGGTCGGCGCAGGTAGTAGACGCACTCGTCCGGAAGATTCGTCAATTGAGGGGGTGATCCGGGGATGGGATTGAGCCCGCGAGACGGCAAGGCTCCGAGCAGGTCTCGGGTGTAATCGTGAAGCGGCTCCTGCAGAACCTGCGCAGCCGGGCCAATCTCCATGATGCGCGAGGCGTACATGACGGCCAACCTGTCTGCGATCGCAACTCGGGTCAACGACGCCAGATCGTGAGTGATCAGCAGAACCGCGGCACCCGCATCGGCGCACTCGCGCAGCAGGCCGAGAACATGATCGGTGAGCGCGCGGTCCAGGTTGGCGGTCGGCTCGTCGGCCACGACCACCGACGGGTCCCCGGCCAACGCGCCGGCAATGGCAACCCGCTGCGCCATGCCACCCGACAGTTCGTGCGGGTAGCAGTCGAGGGCGGAAGGTTCGAGACCCACTCGCTGCGCCAAGCCGTCGCAGGTGTGGGCGGTTCCGAGTGCGTCGATTGTCTCCTGCAGTTGCGAGCGTGCCGTCCGCACCGGCGTGAGATATGTTGCGGCAGATTGTGGCACGAGTGCGGCATGACTACCACGGAAGGGTGTTCCGGAAAACACGTCGATGTCGTCGACGGTGATGGTACCGGTGCGCTGAGTGCCAGGCGGCAGCATGTTCATCACCGATGTTGCGATG
Organism: Rhodococcus sp. AD45-ID; assembly: GCF_003023755.1. Lineage (NCBI taxonomy): Bacteria > Bacillati > Actinomycetota > Actinomycetes > Mycobacteriales > Nocardiaceae > Rhodococcus > Rhodococcus sp. AD45-ID. The sequence goes on from NZ_PYHL01000001.1 coordinate 2,240,569, forward strand.
ATGGACTTGCCACAGCCGGATTCTCCGACCAGCGCTGTGACAGTCCCAGGCGGCACCGCAAGGTCGATATTGCTGGCAGCGTGAACAACCGAGCCGCCGGGCAGCGGAATCCGGACGGTGAGCGCATCGATTCGAAGGCCGGTATTCACAGTCGAAGCTCCGATGGCCGAGGCGGCGCGAGCTTCGAACGCAATGCCGAACCGGCCACCGCCACCGCAACGGTAGTGATCACCAGAACGGCTGCGGGAAACACCAACGTCCACCAACCACCGAGCAGCAGAGAACTGCGAGCCTCTTCCAGAAGTGTTCCCAGACTGGGCTTGTGGGGCGGAAGGCCGAATCCGAGGAACGAGAGCGTCGACTCGTGCCACACGGCGTGCGGCAGCAGGAGGACCACCGCGATCAAGGCCTGCGGCGCAGCAGCCGGAACCAGGTGGCGAGTGATCACATGTCTCCGGCTGGCTCCGGCGAGGACGGCTGCGTCGATGTACGGGCGGTCACGCAAATTCAGGATCTCGCCGCGGATGATGCGAGCTACCTGGGTCCAGTGTGTGAGTGCGATCGAGAGAACGATGGCGAGGATACTGCCACGGAACATCGCGACGATGACGATGCCGAGCAGCAAGTGCGGGAGGGCGTTCACCGCGTCGGTGCCGCGCATGACAACTCGGTCCACCCAGCCGCCGAGGAGTCCGGCAGTGGTGCCTACCGCCACCCCGATCACCGTGGACAACAGTGCGCAGGCGAGAGCGATCAGCAACGACGTCCGGATACCGGCAGCGACTCGAACAAACAGGTCTCGCCCCGCAGAGTCGGTGCCGAAGGGATGCGTGAGCGACGGAGCCATCCGGGCCTGCGCGAAGTCGGTGACACGGTCGTCGACGTCGGCGATCCACGGAACCAAGCCGGCGTAGAGCGCGACGAGGATCAGGACACCGACGGCGATTGCGAAGCGGCGTTTAGCCATCTGTGCTCACCCTCGGGTCGAGGAGGGCAACAACCACATCAGCGAGAAGCGAGCCGAGCATGACCGTCAGAGTTGTTCCGACCGTGAGGAACGCGAGCAACGCCATGTCGAGGTCCCGAGCGGAGGAGACGATGGCACCGGCAATTCCCGGCCAACTGAACACTTCTTCCACCAGTACCGCACCGACGACAAGTTCGGGCAATCGGACTCCGATGATGTTGACGAACGGCGCAAGCGAGGTCGGCACGATATGACGTTGTGTGATGGTGGAAGTCGGTATTCCGCGCGCCACCGCCCCGGCGACAAATCCTTCACCAGTAGATCCGACGACGGATTCGCGCACTGCGAGGAGTAGCCACGGCATTTGGGAGATCGCAAGGACGGCGACCGGGAGAATGAGGTGCCGAATGACCTGCGCCGGTGTGGGATCGGCACCACCGTCGGTCAACCCGGCCACTGGCAACCAACCGAGAGTCAGCGCGAAGAGCGCGATAGCTCCGAGCGAGAGAACAAACGGCGGAAGTCCTTGAACGACGACGCACAGCCCGGACACGGTTCTGTCCGGGAGCCCACCCTTGCGGATTCCGGCGAGCACTCCCAGCACCAGCGACGCGAGAATCGCAATCACCAGACTGACGCCGACCAGGAGTAGCGTCCACGGCAGTCGTTCGGAGATGACTTGGGCGACTGACTGATTGAAGGATCGAGAGACGCCCAGATCGCCGGTCACCACTGCATGCAGCCACGTCCAGTACGTGCTGTACCAGGGGTTGTCGAAACCCATCTGCGCGGCGATCATGGCCTTGTCCGCGTCGCTGGTTGTCATGTACCGCGTGCCCAGATAGCCGACAAGCGGATCGAACGGCGAGATTGCCGCGGCGGCAAACAAACCGGCGGACACGACGATGATCACCGGGACGATGAACAGCATCCGGCGCCCGACCATCACGAGGATGGAGCGTCGGCGAGCGTTGTGCGATCGTACCGGGTCCGACGTTGCACCGGCTCGAACGTCGAGCGCCGTCATTGTTCTTGCGTCCACGTCTGCAACGACCACCACGGACCCCAGGTCACTCCGTGCGCGTGCGGTTCCAGCACCGGACCGGACATCGTCCAATCGGAATCTTTCGACACGTACGTGTGATCGAGGAAGACCAGGTACACATAACCGGGATCATCGACGTACGCCTGCTGCACATCTCGGTAGGCGGCGTCGCGGGTCGCTTGGTCGAGGCTTCGGCGACCGACGTCGAGTCCAGCGTCGACAACCTGATTCGAGTAGTCACTGGGATTGTCGTAGATGCTGCCGACACCGGGAGCGATGGACGCGGAATTGAGTGCGTCGTAGGCCTGGGTATCGGGATCGAACGGTTCGTCGCCGCCGCCGAGCAGTGTGGAGTCCCGATTGATTCGCGGATCGATGCGATCCCAGGACAGTGCTTCGAGATCTACTTCGACGCCGATCCCGAGTGCGTCGGATGCAAAGGCCTGGGCCAAGTCTCGACGGACCGTGTCCACAGAGTTGTACATGATCGTGAACTGCGCACGTCGACCGTCTTTCGAACGGATGCCGTCACTGCCTTCGATCCAACCGGCATCGGTGAGGATCTGCTCAGCCTTGGCCGGGTCGTACGCAAACGTTGCGTCCGGGTTGTACGAGGCACCGTAGACCTCGGGAATCGGCGTGGCGGCGACGCGGCCGTGCCCACCGAGAACGTTGTCGATCATGGACTGCCGGTTGGCGGCAAGGTTGAGCGCCATGCGCATCGCCGGGTCACCGGCTACCGGATTGCCGGTGGGCAGCGAAACACCGCGCCAGTCCGCGGACTGATGGGCCGTCACCGACATGCCGTCCCGCGATTCGAACGTATTGGCAAGCAGCGGCGGGAGATTGGTGCCGTCTATCTCACCCGAGGCCATCCGCTGCGCCCGGGTGTTGTCGTCCGGAACATAGAGCAGCGTGAGCTTCTTGATTTCCGGTGCGCCGTCCCAGTAGTTCTCGTTGGCAGCAAACACCGCGCGGTCGGGTGAAAGATCGACAAGGGTGTACGGCCCGGTCCCGATCGGTTCGGTGTTGAGCGTCGACTCGGCCGCCAGGGCCGGTGTCGCGACGGACTCCGACGGCACAATGCCGATCAGCATCTTGGTGAGTAGCGGTGCGTAGGAGTACGCGAGACGGAACTCCACGGTGTTCTGGTCCAGCGCTACGACATCGCTGATCATGTCGAACGACGACTTCGCCTCGGACGCTGATGTCGGATCGAGGATCGCCTTGTACGTGGCAACCACGTCGGCGGCGTCAAAAGTGGAGCCGTCGGAGAAGGTGACGCCGCCGCGCAGAGTGACGGTCCAGCGGGTGGCGTCGGCGTTGGCGGTGGGGATCGACGTCGCAAGAGCCGGTTCGAAACCAGGTATTCCCTCACCGCCGCGCAGGCGCACCAGACCGTCGTACATCTTGGCTTCGCCGGCTGCACCGAAGCCGGCAACGGGGTTGTATCCGCCCAGTTCGTAGCCGTCGGCGAGGACCAGACCGTCGCTTGCGGTCGACGTGCCCGACGGGGTGCTGCACGACGTGACGAGCAGGGTGCCGACGACGGCAGCGATCGCGAACGTCGGAACTCCGGAACGGATGAGACCCACTGTTTGCCCCTTTTCTTCTGAATAAAAATAACATCTGTACAGATATTCAGATAAAAAATGGGCAATGCGGACGTTTCGCCAGACGGCAGCGCGTCAGGACACTGCGTGAACCAGTTGGGGCAGCGGCAGGCCGGTGTAGTTCTCGGCAATCAAGGTCAGCCCTGCTTGGGAGCCGGTCACGACGTCGAGTTCAGCTTCCTGCCGTTTGATGTCGAACGGCGACGCGTCGGGCGCTGTATGCAGCATCGTCGACATCCACCACGAGAAATGCTGAGCACGCCACACCCTCGGCAACACAGCCGAGGAGTAACCGTCGAGGGCTTGTCGATCCCCAGCGGTAAAGAAACCGACCATGGCGTCGGCCAGAACCCACACGTCTGCCAGCGCGAGGTTCATGCCCTTGGCGCCGGTCGGTGGGACAGTGTGCGCGGCGTCCCCGGCCAGGAACAAGCGGCCGGATTGCATGGGTTCACACACAAAGCTACGGAACGGCAGGATGCTCTTCGAGAAGATGGCGCCCTCCTTGACCTCGACGCCAGGTCCGTCCACGCGTCGGTGCAACTCGTCCCAGATTCGATCGTCCGACCAGTCGTCGACAGTGTCGTCGACCGAAACCTGTAGGTAGTGCCGCTGCACAGTCTCGGATCGTGTGCTGCAGAGTGAAAATCCCCGCGGGCTGTGGGCGTAGATGAGTTCGTCCGAGGTTCGGGGGGCCTCGGCAAGAATGCCGAACCAGACGAACGGGTACTGGCGGAAGTAGTCGGTGCGTACCTCGGGCTCCGGAATGAGGTGGCGCGTCCCGGTTCGCGAACCATCGCATCCCGCAACAAGTTCGGAGTCCAGCCGCTGCGCCTGACCGTCGGAGTCGACAAACGTGATGAACGGGCGATCGCCAGTGTGCTCGTGGACCTCGACGTCACTGACGCCGAAGCGAATGTCGCCGCTGTCTGCCAGCCTGCGCGCAATCAGATCGATGAGCACCTCATGCTGCGGGTACACAGTGACAGCCCGACCCGTGAGCCCTTCGAAGTCGACGCGACGCCCCTCACCGGCGAACCTGATCTGGGTACCGGTGTGGCGATGACCTTCCGCGAGTAACCGATCACCCACGCCGGTTGCGATCATCAAATCCACGGTGTTCTGCTCGAGAATTCCCGCCCGGATCGTTCCTTCGACGTCTTCGCGGGTACGGCATTCCAGGACAACGGAATCGATCCCCTGAAGATGAAGAAGATGGGAGAGCATCAGACCGGCCGGACCGGCCCCGACGATACCGACCTGGGTGCGAATGGGCGGCAGACTCATAGAACTCTCCTCGGTAGAGAACAACTTTTCACTGATTGGATGGTCGCGGGACATGAGGGCCGTCAACAAGGTAGTTTTCATTGAGTGAAAGAAGTCGCTACTCCGCCGGGAATGCTGGAACGAGCTATGGTCCTGCTCGATCTGTTCACTCCGCAGCACCCCCGCCAGACAATCACCGAACTTGCACTGGGTTCCGAACTGCCCGTGCCGACGGTCTTTCGCATCTGCCGAGAACTCACCAGGCTCGGAGCCCTCGAACGTGGCGACGACGGCCGATTTCAGATCGGACTTCGGGTCTGGGAGATCGGGTCCCGCGCACCCCGAGCACACGGTTTACGTTCCGTAGCAATGCCGTTCATGGAGGACTTGCACGAAATCACCGGGCAGAACGTACAACTGGTTGTCCGCGACCACCTCGAGGCTGTCTACCTGGAGCGGTTGTCGAGCCACGACGCCGTCGGTCTTGTCGGCCGGGCTGGTGGACGATTGCCGCTGCACGCGTCCAGCGGTGGGCTGGTGCTTCTGGCTCATGCTCCCCATGGCGTCTTCGACGATGTTGTCGCGGCCGGATTGCGGGCACTGACGCCGTTCACGATCACCGAGGAACCTACGCTTCGTTCTCTGCTGGCCGAGATCCGCCGCACCGACATCGTCATAGCTCGCCAGTACCTCAATCTCGGCACGCTGGCGATAGCGTCGCCTATTCGCCGCTCTCGCGACGTTGTCGCGGCATTATCTGTTGTCGTTCCACTCGACACCGGCAGCGCTCCCCTCGTCCCGGCACTGCAGGCGGCCAGTCGCGCGATCTCCCGAGGAATTTCCTGACCCGAATCAGGTTTCACCTCGACGGAAGATCTTGTTGCCCAGCCAGACCAGCGGATCATAACGCCGATCCACGACTCGTTCCTTCATCGGGATGATTGCGTTGTCGGTGATCTTGATGTCCTCCGGGCATACCTCGGTGCAGCATTTGGTGATGTTGCACAGACCGAGTCCGGACTGGTCTTGCGCGGCGTCCCGACGGTCTGCTGTATCGAGAGGGTGCATTTCGAGTTCGGCGATCCGAATGAAGAAGCGGGGGCCGGAAAACGCCTCCTTGTTGTCCTCGTGATCGCGCACGACGTGACAAGTGTTCTGACACAGGAAGCATTCGATGCACTTGCGGAACTCCTGCGAGCGGGCGACGTCGATCTGCTGCATTCGGTACTCACCGGGAGCCAAGCCGGGCGGCGGTGTGAACGACGGAATCTCGCGTGCCTTCCGGTAATTGAACGAGACATCGGTGACCAGATCACGGATGACCGGGAATGCGCGCATCGGAGTCACAGTCACCACTTCGTCCTCCGCAAAAGTCGACATCCGCGTCATACACAGCAGCCGCGGACGCCCGTTGATCTCCGCTGAGCACGATCCACACTTGCCCGCCTTGCAGTTCCACCGCACCGCGAGATCCGGAGTCTGCGTGGCCTGCAACCGGTGAATGATGTCGAGCACCACCTCCCCCTCGTTCACCGGAACCGAATAGTCCCGCAGCTCACCACCATCGGCATCGCCGCGCCACACCCGGAAACTCGCGTCGTAGCCCATGTCAGGTTTTCCTTCCCGGATGGCCGGCAAGTTCGGCGTCCGTGTAGTACTTCGCCAACTCGTCGATGTCGAAGAGCGCCAAAAGGTCCGGTCGCATCGGCGATTGCGGCTCGGAGGTGACCTGCACGTCGGGAACAACAACATCCGCTCGCCCGGCGACCGCTGCATCCACAGCGCACACCAGCAGGGTGTTGCGCCACTGCGCAGCCATCGCCGGGTGATCGTCCCGAGTATGTCCGCCCCGGCTCTCGGTGCGCAGCAGCGCGGCTTTCGCGACACATTCGCTGACCAGCACCATGTTTCGCAGATCCACAGCCAGATGCCATCCCGGATTGAACTGCCGATGCCCCTCCACCACAACCGAATCGATCCGTCGTTTGATGTCGTCGAGCGTGCGCAGCGCGCGGTCGACTTCCTCAGCGGTGCGGATGATGCCGACCAAGTCGTTCATCGTCTGCTGCAGTTCGGTGTGCAGGGTGTACGGGTTCTCGAGGGCACCGGCGTCACCCTGAGGTTCGAACGGCGAGAGCAACATCCGTGACGCGGCATCCACGTCGCCGTCCGCCACGACGGGCCGAGCAGGCAGCGACTTCACATAAGTCGCGGCGCCGAGGCCGGCTCGTCTACCGAACACGAGCAAATCCGACAGCGAATTTCCGCCCAGCCGGTTGGACCCGTGCATTCCGCCGGAGCACTCCCCCGCCGCGAACAACCCCGGTACGTTCGACGAACCGGAGTCCGGGTCGACCTCGATCCCGCCCATCACGTAGTGGCAGGTCGGACCGACTTCCATTTGCTCTTTTGTGATGTCGACGTCCGCGAGTTCCTTGAACTGGTGATACATCGACGGCAACCGGCGCTTGATTTCCTCGGCCGGCATTCGCGACGCGATGTCGAGGTACACACCGCCATGCGGGGTTTCACGTCCCTCCTTCACCTCGGTGTTGATGGCGCGAGCCACCTCGTCGCGGGGTAGCAGATCGGGGGTGCGCCTGTTGTTCTCCTGATCCTCGTACCACCGATCGGCTTCTTCTGCCGTCTCGGCGTACTGGCCCTTGAACACCGGCGGGATGTAGGAAAACATGAAGCGGTCGCCCTCGGAGTTCTTGAGCACACCACCGTCACCGCGTACGCCCTCCGTCACGAGAATGCCTTTGACGCTCGGCGGCCACACCATGCCCGTCGGGTGAAACTGAACGAACTCCATGTTGATCAAGTTGGCGCCCGCGCGAAGTGCCAGCGCGTGTCCGTCCCCGGTGTACTCCCACGAATTGGATGTGACCTTGAACGACTTGCCAATTCCGCCGGTAGCCATCACCACGGCCGGTGCTTCGAACAGCACGCACCGTCCACTCTCACGCCAGTATCCGAAGGCACCGGAAATACGGTCGCCGTCCTTCGTCAGTTCCGAGATGGTGCATTCCGCAAAGATCTTGACGCGTGCCTCGTAGTCTCCGTTGGCCGCGAAGTCTTCCTGCTGAAGCGAGACAATCTTCTGCTGCATCGTTCGAATGATCTCGAGACCTGTTCGGTCACCGACGTGAGCGAGCCGCGGATACGTGTGACCACCGAAGTTGCGTTGACTGATTCGCCCGTCCGGCGTCCGATCAAACAGTGCGCCATAGGTTTCGAGTTCCCACACTCGATCCGGCGCCTCACGCGCGTGCAGCTCCGCCATCCGCCAGTTGTTGAGGAACTTCCCACCGCGCATCGTGTCCTGGAAATGCGTCTGCCAGGTGTCCTTCTCGTTGGCGTTGCCCATCGCGGCAGCGCACCCACCCTCCGCCATGACGGTGTGAGCCTTGCCGAACAGCGACTTACAGACCACGGCAACAGAGAGTCCTTGCTCTCTGGCCTCGATCACCGCGCGTAGTCCGGCTCCGCCGGCTCCGATCACCACGACGTCGTAGGTGTGCCGTTCGACTTCGGTCATTCACTCTCCCTGAAGAATTGGGTGGTCAATTGATCAGACGTAGGTCGTCGATCGTCCCGCTGGCCACGAGCATGATGTAGAAATCGGTGATCATGAGTGTGCCGAGCGTGGTCCACGCCAGCTGCATGTGCCGCGTGTTGAGTTTGCTCACCTGCGTCCACAACCAGTAGCGGATCGGATGTTTCGAAAAATGGGTGAGCCGTCCACCCGTGACGTGACGACACGAATGGCACGACACCGTGTAGGCCCACAGCAAGCACACGTTGCCGACGAGGATCAGCGTGCCGAGACCCATCCCGAAGCCACCGTCCGCTCCGTGGAAAGCCCGAATCGCGTCGTAGGTATTGATGATCGACACAACAACCGCGACGTAGAAGAAGTACCGATGCGAGTTCTGGATGATCAGCGGAAGTCGTGTTTCACCCGAGTACGCGCGATGTGGTTCTGCGACCGCACAGGCAGGCGGCGACAGCCACACAGACCGGTAATAGGCCTTGCGATAGTAGTAGCAGGTCAGCCGGAATCCGAGAAGGAACGGCAGCACCAGGAACCCGAGCGGAATCCACATCGGCAATTCACCGATCGGTGTGCCGAAATCGCTGGAACCCGGCGCACACGAGTCGCTCAGGCACGGAGAGTAGAACGGTGTCAGGTAGTGATAGTCCGCGACCCAGTACGCGCTGCGGACGAACGACCGGATCGTCGCGTAGACCAGGAAGACGGACAATCCCAGTACGGTCAGTAGCGGCGCTCGCCACCACCGGTCCGTTCTCAGCGTGCGTGCCGCAATGCGAGCACGCGAAGAAGCACCGACCCCACTCGAATCGATCGGTGGTGCACTCATCCGTCGTGCTCGGTCGGGTGGCCGCCGATACCCTCGTCATCGGCGCCCTGCCACATCGACGCGTCGTACGGTGTGTCGGGCACGGGGATTCGTTCAGCCTGTTCGTGATGGGTCAGGTGCGGCGGCGATGCGTCAAGATCGCCGGAGTCGATCTCGAGCCGCTCCAGATCATTGACCAACCGGCGGACCTGCGGCACGTCGCCGTACAAGGACCGCAGCGAACCGACACAGTGACGGAGATGGTCGATGGTGCGCTCGAGTTCGAGCATTTCGGTGGTTGACATAAATCTCTCCAACCGATCGGTAGAAGTGGTGACTCATATCGGCTTCGACAACCGGGTCGCTGTACCTCCTGCGCGTGAAAGTTGTGTTCCTCGCATCTGCGGGTACCCCAATTGCGGTAGTTCCACCCGGCTTGCTCGCGTGTTCTACTGAAAATGTTGTTTTATCGGTGACGGCCTCATGTGCCCCCAGGAGAACGATGACCAAACTGGATTCCACTGACGCGGAAAAGAACGACGGCAGAGCGATCAGAGCCTTTCGCCTGCCTATCTTCACGGTGATCGCATTGGCGATCTTCGCCTTTGTCGCGGGCGGTTTCGGCGGTTCGTTCCAGAGCAAACTCGCAGAGGTTCAGAAGAACGACAACTCGTCGTATCTTCCGAGTTCTGCGGAGTCCACCGTCGTCGCAAATGAATCCGCGAAATTCCTTCCGGTGGAGACCATTCCTGGGTTTGTCGTATTCCATCGGGATTCCGCGCTGACCGATGCGGACAAAGCTGCTGTCGAATCTGCACGTCAAGCCATTTCCCGAGTACCCGGCGTCGATGCCGACGGGATGCAGCCAACTCAATTCTCCGCCGACGGCACCATTGCATCCATTTTCGTTCCGCTGATCGCCAAGGACGACGGCGCCGCGGTGTCCGGTGAGGACCTGGCGGCAACCGAACAGAAAGTCCTCGACGCGGCCGAGCAGGCTGCCGGCGACATGGAAGTACTACCGGCCGGTCCTGGCGGGCTCCTGGTGGCCTTCATCGACGCTTTTGCCGGCTTGGACAGTGCGCTCCTCGGCGCCGCCTTACTCGTTGTCATCCTGATTCTTCTAGTGGTCTACAGATCGCCGGTGCTGTGGTTCTTCCCGCTGTTCTCGGCGCTCCTGGCAATCGGCTTGTCGTCGATGGTGATCTACTTCCTCGCGAAGGCCGAGATCCTGACCTTGACCGGTCAATCTCAAGGAATCTTGTTCGTACTCGTGATCGGTGCGGGCACCGACTATGCGCTGCTGCTCATTTCGCGTTACCGCGAAGAACTTCACAGCTACCCCAATCGATTCGACGCGATGATCCGGGCGTGGCGTGAATCAGCGCCCGCGATCACAGCATCGGCTGTCACTGTCGTTCTCGGACTGCTCTGCCTGACCTTCTCGCAGTTGAACTCCAACAAGAGCCTCGGCCCGGTGGCCGCGATCGGGATTGCCTGCACGTATCTGGTGATGATGACGTTCATGCCGGTTGCACTGGCGGTGGTCGGCCGCTGGGTGTTCTGGCCCCGAACTCCACGCGTCGATCACGCCGCAGATCTTGCGACGCACGGCATGTGGGGCAAGATCGCGACAACTGTCGGCAATAAGGATCGCTCGTTGTGGATCGGCGCGTCGATCCTGCTCATCGTGTTGTTCGCGGCCGGAATCGGAAGCCTGAAAACCGATGGGCTGACCGCGGCCCAGAACTTCACCAACACTCCGGACGCCGTTGTCGGGCAAGAACTCTACGATTCCGCGTTCGACCCGGGAGCCGGTGCCCCGGCCGTCATCACTGCGAACGCGGATCAGTCCGATGCGGTCATCAAGGCGGCAAGCGCTGTCGAGGGTATATCCCAGGACGCCGGGTCCGTATGCACGCAAGTCGACGTGGCGAAGGTCAGCGAATTGATCAAGACCAATCCAGCGGCCGTCGCCCAGGCAGCGGCCGCCGGCTGTGCCCCACCAGGCTTCACTGCCCCGCCGATCAACGGTCGCACCATGATCAACGCGATGCTTGTCGATTCATACGACTCGCCACAGGCACTCGAGACGATCAAGCGTCTCCGGACCGCTGTACACGCAGTTCCAGGCGCCGACGCTCTTGTGGGCGGCAGCACCGCAACCACACTCGACGTTCAAGCAGCGTCTGTGCGCGACCGCAATCTCATCATCCCCATCGTGCTTGCGGTTATCTTCGTTGTTCTTGCGCTACTGCTTCGCGCGCTGGTCATTCCCGTAATTCTGATTGCAACGGTGGTCCTTTCGTTTGCAGCCACCTTGGGCGTCAGCGGCTTCTTCTTCACTCACGTCTTTGGTTTTGCAGGCGCAGACCAGTCGTTCCCGCTCTACGCGTTTGTCTTCCTCGTAGCGCTGGGCATCGACTACAATATCTTCCTGATGACCCGTGTTCGCGAGGAAACGGGTGAATTCGGCACTCGCGCAGGTGTATTGCGCGGACTTGCCGTCACCGGCGGCGTCATCACTTCGGCCGGGATCGTGTTGGCGGCAACGTTTGCCGTCCTGGGAATTCTTCCACTGGTCTTCTTGGCCGAGATCGGTTTTGCCGTTGCGTTCGGCGTGCTGCTGGACACGATCATAGTGCGCAGCGTCCTGGTTCCCGCTCTGTCCCATGACATCGGCAAGAAAATCTGGTGGCCATCCAGCCTGGCGACCTCGAAAGACTGACTAGAGAAAAGCTTCTTTCGTCCACAGATGAAACAACGCGTAAGCGCGCCACGGTCGCCATTGCTCCGACAATGCCGCAGCTTCCTTGCCGGACGACACACCCAACGCGCGTTTGAGAACCAGATCATCCGGCACAAACGCGTCCCGATCTCCGAGGATCCTCACGGTCAGATAGTCGGCAGTCCACGGCCCGATTCCTGGCAGAGCTAGAAGATCAGCACGAAATCGCACTCGGTCGGCATCCCAGCCGAGATCAAGATACTCGGCAGCGGCAATCGCCAAGGTGTGCACCGTTCGTGCACGCGCACTGGTCAATCCGACAGCTTTCTGTATCGCCTCCGGAGAACTGGCCGCTACAGACTCCGCCGATGGGAAGGCCGAGAACTCGTGATTCACGGGTAGACCGAACGCTCCGACAAACCGTCCACCAAATGTTCGCGCCGCCCCCAGCGAAACCTGCTGCCCCAGAACAGTCAGCACCGCAGTCTCGAAACCGTCGACGCTACCGAGCACACGTAAACCTGGCCGGGCCGAGATCAGCGGAGCCAGCGTCTTGTCCGACGCCAGCACCGCCTCCCACACACGATGATCGCCGTCGAGATCGAGCCACCGCCGTACAACCGACTCGAGCTGAGCGGCGTCCGTGTCCCTGTCCGCGCTCACCGACACACAATCGTCGTGCCATGACACCGACACGATCACGGGACCGGTCGGCAACGGCACGACGCGCACATGAACCCCGTCGTCGTGACGTTCCAATCCGGCTACCGCATGGGCCTTCAACGCGCCGATCAACGGCTCCGTCGCATACGGCGGCGTGAACGGAAGAGTCAGCGTCGCAGCCTTGTTCATTGCCGCGATTCCAGGTCCAGCAGTACGGCCTTGAGCTTCGGGCCGCCCGCGTACTGGCCCAGGCTTCCGTCACTTCGGACAACTCTGTGACATGGCACCACCAACGGCAATGGATTCTTCGCACACGCCGTGCCCACCGCCCGCACTGCACGCGGGCTACCCGACGCCGCGGCGACCGTCGAATAGCTTGCGGTGTGGCCGTATTCGATCTCCGGAAGGTGGCGCAGCACTTCACGCCGAAATCCCTTTGCCAGCTGGAAATCCAAATCCAGGTCGAATTCCCTTCGGGCGCCGGCAAAGTACTCGTCCAGCTCCCGCGCAACGGCGTCGAGCCTGCGCGGATGATGCAGGACACGCGGACTGACAGTATCGGCCAGCCGTCCAAGCACGACGTCGTGCCCCTCGACGGCAAACGCCACCCGCACCAATCCGACGTCCGTTGCAGCGAGGAGCAATTTCCCGATCGGCGAATCAACGATCCGATAGGCAACATCGATCAACTGCGCCGCCGCAGCGGCATCAGCCAGCCGTGAGTGCAGTCGCGCCAGCGCTTCCGGGTCGGACGCGGGGAGTGCGCCGAACACATCAGCTTCGGTAGTCATGATCGGCTCCCTTCCGGAACGGTGTTGGGTAAGTATGTTTTTCGCAGGGACGCAATACCGTCGGAGCCGGCCTTCCTCGCGGCGGACGGAGTACTACCCAGAATCTCGGCGATCTCCGCGTACGGCAGCCCGCCCAGGAAGTGGTACGCCACCGACGCTCGCTGCTTGAACGGCAGTTGTTCGAGTGCATCCCAGAGTTCGTGATTCCAGGTTCCCGGAAGGCCGATACGCGTCGGCAATTCCGGAAGGTCGTCGGTAGGAACCGCGACGCGCCCTCGTACTCGCACGATGTCGATGGCTTTGCGGTGCGCAATGGTCACGAGCCATGCCTCGACATTCGCGCCGGGATCCAGGTCCGGATAGGCACGCATTGCCGCCAGGAAGGTCTCGGACCACGCGTCCTCCGCGTCGACCGGACCGACCACAGCGCGGCACACCCGAAGCACCACCGCTCCGTGCTCTGTCACGACGTTCTCGAATGGTTTCAGTGCCACGATCGGTAAACGCTCGCATCACGAGATATGTGAGTTCGTTCCATCAGAACAGCACGTCCGAGATTCCACCGGACTCCTGCTCGAGCAGAAAGCGCTTGCGGTCGAGACCGCCCGCAAAGCCCGTCAGGCTCCCGTCACTACCGACCACGCGATGGCACGGCACGATGATGCTGATCGGGTTCTTACCGTTTGCCGCCGCGACAGCACGAATCGCCAGAGGGTTGCCAAGGGTTTGCGCGAGGTCCATATAGGACCACGTCTGCCCGTAGGGAATTGTCCGCAGCGCATCCCACACTCGTTGCTGAAACTCCGTGCCCGACGGATCCAACGGCAACGAGAACTCGGTTCGCTCTCCGGAAAAATACTCGTCCAACTGTTCCCGGACAGCACCGAAATTCGCGGGTGAACTCTCCCCGAAAGTCGACTCGTTCGGCTTGTGACGATGCTCTGCCATGTAGAGACCGCACAAGCCGTTTGCCGTCGCGACCAGTGTCAACGGCCCGATCGGCGACTCGATCACTGTGTGGGTACGGTTATCCGCCATGTCTCGATCCTTCCAGGTATCGAGTAGCGACGGCCACGATGTGGGAACGCCAGCGCCTGAGCTACTCATATCTCGAAGACGCCCCGACTCACAGGAATGTGAGAAATGCCTGCACTTCCGACCATTATCAGGCAGTATCGAGTGATGGCTCTAGTTTTGCCGGGACGTTCCAGCCTGGTCCACTCCGTCAGCGATGTGGTGCACTGGTCGCTGTCGACGGTCGCTTTCGCGCTCACGCTCCCTGCCCGCCTCGAGGCGCTGTTGGTGAGCGTCGAGAGACTGGTTGCGCGAATCAGCCAGATAGCCGAGAACGCAGACCGCGTCGTAGTCGGCGCAGCTTCCGTCACTGTTCGCGCCGAGACGTTGATCGAAGCCGTCGAGCAAACATCTGACATCGCGCAGCAACTTCTCGAACTGTACGAACCCATCGCAGTTCAACTGGCTCCGTTAGCTGCCAGGTTTGCGGATGATCTCAGCGAATCCGAAGTCACTGCCGCCATCACGCTGATCGACAAGCTCCCGGAACTCACCGAGCGGGTCACTGCCGTCCTGCCGATTCTCGCCACCTTGGACTCGGTCTCCCCCGAAGTCCACGAACTCCTGGGGGTCGTCAAAGACCTGAAACAGGCGATCGTCGGTGTTCCCGGGTTCCACTTCTTCCGCAAGCGTGGCGAGAATCGGCCGGGTTGATCAGGCCCCGTAGCCTTCGGTACCGGCTCGGGTCATCACGATCTTGGGGACCACTGCCCTGGCGGACAAACGTAGCAACCCGTCGACCAGTTCGACGATGTCGTCGACTTTGATCATCGATTCCGGCGTAATCCGATCGTGCGTCCACGCCGACATGTCGGTGTCGACGTATCCCGGAGCAATTGCCGTGCCGCTGATGCCGTTTCCCGATTCTTCGGCGTTGAGCGCCTCGATCATCGAGATCAACGCCGCTTTGGTCGCACCGTAAACACCCAAACCGCTTTCGGCGTACACCCCGGCAATTGATGCCAGCGCAACAACCTTTGCTCCGCCACTCGGATGTGCATCCGCTGCCAGGCGCAGGAACGGCAACGACGCCTGAAGCAGCGCCAACGGCGTCCGCAGATTCACTGCGAGCGTCTTGTCGAAGCGCTTCATGGGGTAGTCCGCGATCCGCCCACTGGTTCCCACACCAGCGTTGAGAATGAGTGCACGCATCGAACCGAATCGATCACCATGGGCGGCAACCAATTCCGCCGAAAATTTCTCGTCCGCCATATCACCGGCCAACACCAGAACGTCGGGCGAACCGGCGCGGCGCAGTTCCTCGGCAACTGCGTCGAGTTTCTCACTGTCTCGCGCCGTGATGGTCAATCCGTATCCGAGCGTCGCGAGACGCGTCGCAATGCCCAGCCCGATGCCTTTGGACGCGCCTGTGACGAGCGCCGACGCACTCACGCGAACTTCCCGTTCAACGCGTTCAGCCCCGCCGAGATCAGTTCGGGTACAGCCGTTCCCGCACTCTCGAAACCACCACCGACTGTCGCGCCGGCCCGGAAACGATGATCGATCCCCTGGGCGACAACGGCCAGCTTGAAGAATCCGAGTGCCATGTAGAAGTTCCAGTTGCCGAGATCCCGACCCGAGACGCGCGAATAGCTTTGGGCCAGATCGACAACAGACGGCAGTGACGAACTGGTCCAGGCTGCCGGCTCCCCGAGAACCAGGTCCAACGCGGAATGGCGATACACGCACATCATGGCGATATCGGCCAAAGGGTCACCGAGAGTGGATAATTCCCAGTCCACTACTGCCGCGACCTTCGTGACATCGTCTGCAGCGAGGATCGTGTTGTCGATCCGGTAGTCACCGTGGACGATCGACGACTCGGAATTCTCCGGAATCAGCTCTGAGAGCGCAGAAGCCAAGCGGTCGACGTCCGCGGAATCCTCGACCTTCACCCGCGACCACTGACCGGCCCACAATTTCACCTGCCGCGCGACGTACCCGTCGGGACGCCCCAATTCTCCGAGGCCGACGGCCTTGTAGTCGACATCGTGCAGCGCCGCAAGAACACGCACCAATTCATCGACGCAGGCCGTGACCTGTTCTGCCGGAAGAGCATCCAGTTCCGACTTCGTCCGGATCACCTTGCCTTCGATGAACTCGACGACCGTGAACGTCGCACCCATCACCGACGCGTCCTCACACAGGGCGACGGTGGGAGCCACCGGCACCGCAGTGTTCTGTAGTGCCGACGTGATGCGGAATTCGCGCGCCACGTCATGCGCCGACGGCGTCAATCCCGCAGTCGGAGGGCGGCGCACAATCCAACTCGATGCGTCGTCGTAGATCCCGTAGGTGAGGTTGGACTTGCCGCCGGAGATCAGTTTCGCACGCAGATCGCCGCTGACCGCTACGTCCGAGTCGAGCAGGTACTTCCGCAGGGCAACCAGGTCGAGACCGGGAAACTCAGTCATCACGCACCGTCTCGAGCAGCTCGACGTGCCGCGCCCACAACGCGCTTCGCGATTGCCCACCGATGAACCTCGGACGGTCCGTCGTACACGCGGAACGGGCGGACCTCGCGGGACAGGCGTGCGAGAGGCAAGTCGTCGGACACACCGATACCACCGCACATCTGGATGGACCGATCGACGATACGGAAGATCGCCTCCGCTGCATACGTTTTTGCGATCGACGTGGAGTTGCTTGCATGGCCACCCTGATCGAGCTCCCAGCACGCCTGAACCAGCAGCGCGCGAGTGGCCGCGATGTCGATTTCGTTGTCCGCGATCATCTTCTGGATCATCCCGAGGTCACCGAGCTTGGAACCGAATCCTTCACGCTCCGCCACCCGGGCCACGGCGATGTCGTGCCCACGACGCGCGGCGCCCAGCCAGCGCATCACGTGTGTCATGCGGGCAGGGCCGAGACGCACCTGTGCGTAGGCGAAGCCCTGGTCGACCTCGCCCAGAACAGCCTCGTCGGGGACAAAGAGATCTTCGAAAGTGACCTCGCAGTGGCCACCGATCATGGACTTGTCGAGGGTTCCGATATGACGACCGACGATCAATCCCGGGGACTCTGCCGGCGCGAGAAACATTGTGGCACCGCCACGTTGGCCAGGTTCACCCGACGTGCGCGCCATGATGATGAAGAAGCCTGCGCCGTCAGCGCCGGTGATGAACCACTTCTTGCCGTTGATCTTCCAGCCACCCGGAGCCTTCTCGGCGCGGGTGTTGAGGGCCGACGGATCGGATCCGGCACCGGGCGCCGGTTCTGTCATCGCAAAAGCCGAACGCTTGTCACCACGGGCGAGCGGCGCGAGGAACTGTTCCTTCTGCGCCGCGTTTGCCACGTGGGCCAGCATGTGGACGTTGCCCTCGTCCGGGGCGGCGATGTTCAGTGCGGTCGGACCGAACAGTGAGTAGCCGGCCTCCTCGAATACCGGCGCACGATCACTCATGTTGAGCCCGTGCCCGCCGTATTCGATCGGCGCATGGGGAGCGAAGACGCCTGCAGCCTTTGCCGCGGTCTGCATCTCGATACGAGTTGCGTCGCCACCTGCAACGGCAATGTCGCCGCCATGCTTGTCCTCGATCGGGAGAACGACATCCCGAGTGAAGGCGCGCGTCTTCTCGATCAGCGCGGTCACCTCCGGCGCATACGTCAGATCGATTGCCACCATCCACCTCCAAGTAAGACCGACCGAGCGATCGTTCGGTACCAGCACTCTCGCACATGCCGACTCACCGGGTCAACAATCTTCGAGCAATGCCTCGGAATGATCGAGCCGACCGGCAACCACCATGTCTCGGTACAGGTCGTCCTTGTTCATGAGCTCGTCGTGGTTGCCGATGTTGCGAATCCGGCCGGCTTCCATGACCACGATCCAGTCTGCGTCGCGCACGGTCGAGAGTCGATGAGCGATCGTCACCACAGCCCCGGTGCGCGCACGCTCGTTGATCGCATCGACTATCGCGGCCTCGGTGAGCGTGTCGACCTGGGCAGTGGCTTCGTCGAGCAGGAGCAACGCACTCGGCCGCAGAACTGCACGTGCCATCGCGATCCGCTGACGTTGGCCGCCGGACAGCGACGTGGCGGTCAGAGCGGTGTCGAGTCCGTTCGGCAGGGCCTCGATCGCGTCGTCGAGCCGGAGCAGACGTAGTACTGCCTGCACCTCGTCATCGGTCGCGTCGGGATGACTGAAGACCACGTTCTCTCGGATCGTTCCCGGCACCACCGGCGTCTCCTGTTCGACATACGCCAGGCTTTCGCGCACTGCTCGGTGATCGAGCGCGTCGTATCCGACTCCGTGGAGAAGAACCTCACCGGCTCCTGGTTCGACAAATCGCAGCACGGTCGAGAGCAACGTGGTCTTTCCTGCACCCGACGGTCCGACGATCGCCATATGTCCCCGCTGCGGGATGACCAGCGAGACGTCGCTCAGCGCGGGCTCGGTCGACCCGTGGTAGCTGACCGTGACGTTGCGCAATTCGATCAACGGCGCGACCGGGTCGGTTTTCTGGACAACTCCCAAGGCGACGTCATGCGTCTCCGTAGGCATCGACTGCATCTCTCGAATCCTGATGGCTGCCGCGATTCCCGACTGAACAGAGGTGACGTTCTGCGCAAGCTCCGAGACCGGACCCATCAGAGTGAAGGCGTAGAGCAGAAAAGCG
Source organism: Rhodococcus sp. AD45-ID (assembly GCF_003023755.1). Taxonomy (NCBI): domain Bacteria; kingdom Bacillati; phylum Actinomycetota; class Actinomycetes; order Mycobacteriales; family Nocardiaceae; genus Rhodococcus; species Rhodococcus sp. AD45-ID. The sequence goes on from NZ_PYHL01000001.1 coordinate 2,259,699, forward strand.
ATGAGTGTGGAGACTGCCATTTCACCGTCGGCGACGCGCCAGGCACCGAACCCCAAGATGGCAATGATCGACCCTTGAATGGCGGTCCACGCGACAGTCCATGCGGTCGCGGATACTCGAACCGCTGTGACTGCATGCTTTTTTGCATCGGCCGCATTGTTCGTCACGAGAGCGCCGACTCGGTCCTCCGCGAGTGACACCTTGACCGTCCGGATTGCTCGCAAACCACCTTCGAGAACTCCACCGAGCTTGCCGAGCGATTCCTGGGTTCTGGCCTCCGCTGCGGAAATCCGGGGCATCAGAACGGCAAAGAGGATGGAGGCGAACACGATTGCCACCATGGTCACGCCCAGCAACGGCAGATCGAGAACACCCATCAGGACAATCGTTCCGATGGTCAGGGCGGCGGCATTGAGAATGTTCACCGCGGCTGACGACGCGGCCTCGCGCAACAGCAAGGTGTCCGACGTGACTCGGGTGACCAACTCGCCCACCGACCGCGATTGCAACGACGGCACGGTCGCGGCCAGGAACCGCCGGACCAGTGAGGACCTGGCGTCGAACACGACCTTCTCGGCGGCAGTGCCGAGCACGATCCATTGAGCACAGCCGAGCACTGCACCCACCACGAGAAGGACGATCAGTGTCAGGATCGGCCCTTGCAGCGAAGCGCCGGTGTCGAGCGTATCGAGAACCCACTTGGTGACCATCGGCGTCGCCAGCGTCGCCGCTGAGCCACCCAGGGCCAAGACCAACCCGAGCAGGAGCGACGGCAGGTGAGGGTGAGCGAACTCGGCAAGAACGCGGAGATTGCTCCATTTCGGCGTGGGTTTGCGAGCGTCAGATTCGAGCATGAATTTATGGAACACGAATGTTCCAAAAAGGGCAAGGGAATTCCGATACGGAAAGACTGGATACCGAAACCGGACACGGCTACGCTTCGAATTCGTGACAACGATCCACAGCGCACCAGAACAAAGCGCAACCCGCGAGCGCACTCGCAAGGCAATCCTCGATGCCGCCATTTCAGCGTTCGCGTCCAAACCCGCCGCGACGCTCAGCGAAATCGCATCGGCCGCAAAAGTCGGCCGGACCACCCTGCACCGCTACTTTCCCGAACGGTCAGACCTGGTCGAGGCCGTCGCGTCAGAGGCCACCCACGCCGTCGACAAAGCCGCGGCAGCGGCGAGACTCGGCGATGGCACCGGTGCCGAAGCACTGGTTCGCCTGTGCCACGAGTACTTCGAACTGGCCGACCTTCTGACGGTCCTGTTCTTCACACCCGGTGTGTATCAAGAAGATTCCTTTGCCGAATCCGCATCCAACGACAGCGGAGTCAGCGACGCCATCGAACGTGGACACTCCGACGGTTCCATCGATCCCGACATGAGTTCGGACTGGGTACAGAACCTGCTGTGGTCGCTGCTCTACACATCCATGGACTACGTCAATCGTGGCGCAGGCACCCGACTGCAAGCGTTGGATCTGACGGTTCGCAGTCTCCGTCGCGGAATTACGCCCGATCCCGCGGGCTAGGCCGTCACCGCCCGAACCCAAAGGAGTCAGCCATGCCAACTCACCCGCTCGATCGTCGCGTTCTCCTGAAAACCGCCCCGAACTTCCGCGACCTCGGCGGCATTGCCGTTGCAGGTGGCACCGTCCGTCCAGGCGCGCTCTACCGTTCGGCGACGCTCGCGAAACTCGACGGCGACGACGTTGCCGCGGTCGCCCGCTTGGACATCCGGACTGTGTACGACCTGAGGACCGCCGCCGAGCGCGATGGCGCACTCGACAATCTCCCTGACTCGACACGGACGGTCTGGCTCGACGTACTCGCCGACAATGCCCAGAACGCCGCGGCCACCGGACTACTCATGACGGACCCGGCCGCGTACGCCGAGACGATCAGTGGCGGGCGTGGGATCGCGCCGATGGAGGAAGCGAACCGCAACTTCGTCACCCTGCCATCGGCGCTCGACGCCTACCGCACGTTCTACCTCGACCTCATCGACGAAAAACGCACCGGGGCAGCACTTTTCCACTGCACCACCGGCAAGGATCGCACCGGATGGGCCGCAACCTCCTTCCTGCTCCTCCTCGGCGCCGACGAAGCCGATGTACGCGCCGACTACCTGCAGACGAACACCGACCTGGCACCCATGACGGCACCGATACTCGACTTCGCCGCAAGCAAAGGCGTCGACGCCGAACTGCTCCGGCCCCTCCTCGGCGTCCGTGACAGCTACTTCGACGCCGCCCTCGACGAGATGCGCACACTCTTCGGCACCGTCGAGGACTACGCAATCAACGGACTCAAGCTCACCGCAGAGCAACTCACCGCGCTCCGCGAGCGGTTCACATCACGATCGGGCTTCATCAGCGCGACGTGATCGGGGCCCTGACCGGACAGGCATCTTCGCCCTCGTCCCGCTCCTTCGGGCGATTGCCCACCCGGGTGACCACGACGACGGCGAGGATGCCCACCGCCAAGCCGAGCGCGGTGTACGGAGTGAAGGATTCCCCGAACATCAGCGCACCCCAGACCCCGGTGACGGGAGCGATCAAGAACATCAACGTATTGACGGACGTAATGCCGACCCGACGGAGCAACAACCAGTACAGGCCGTAACCACCGAAGGTGGACAGCACGATCAACCAGAGCAATGCGATCCAGAATGTGTTGACACTCGGCGGTACGGCATTTCCGGAAGCGACCGCTAGAGCCGTGAAAACTATTGCGCTGGTTGAGCAGTGGATAGCCAGAGCCTGCAGTGGCGGCGTGGACGTGGGAGCACGTTGTTCGACGAAGGTGGATGCGACGAGGCAGAGCATCCCCAGGAACGGGATCGCGTACGACCACCACGGCGCCGCTGTACCGGCTCCGGCGTCGGCGGCGGTGACCAACGCGACGCCGCCCAGCCCGATCACCAACCCGACCCACTGTGTGCGCGGGACTGCGACACCGAGGACCGGGCCGAGCAGCGCCGCTGCCACCAGCGGCTGAATACCGTCGATCAGCGCAGTGGTTCCGGTGTTCACGCCGAGCTCGATTGCCCAGTACACAGACAACAGGTAGCCGCTCTGGGAGAGCATCCCGATCACCACCTGCCTGCCGAGAGTCCGCGGGGTCGGCATCATGTTCTGACGCCGGGCGGACAACCAGACAATCGGGACGAGTACTGCGGCGAGCGGGAGGAACCGCCACATCAGCACCGTGGGGATCTCGGCGCTGCCCGCGCCGAGTTTGGCTCCGATGAATCCCGAACTCCAGCACGCGACGAACAAGACCGACAAGGTAGCCGTCACGGCAGATCTCGGGATCGCGATCCGAGGTATACCGATCTGTTTACTCATACCTCGACTATACAGATCGGTATACTCTTGGCCATGGCAGAGGAATCCGTACCCGAGTTGACTCCGAAAGCGCGTCGCATCCTGGAGTCGGCGTCGAAGTTGTTCTACGAACAGGGGATTCACGCCGTAGGTGTGGATACCGTCGCACTGGACGCCGGGGTCACGAAGAAGACTCTGTACGAGCGGTTCGGCTCGAAGGACGGTCTCGTCGTGGAATATCTGAAGGACCGAGATCGGCGGTGGCGAGCCTTTCGCGACAAGAAGCTGGCATCAGCCGGAGACACTCGCGCCGAACAGGTGAGTGCGGTGTTCGATGCTTCCGCCTCCTGGTCCAAGGCGAGCGGAGGCAAGGGGTGCAGCATGATCAACGCGCACGCCGAGTTCAGTGATCGTTCGCATCAGGTGTTTGCTGTTATCGCCGAACAGAAGCAAGAAATGATGAATCTCTTTCGGCGCATCCTGGCGACAGAAGGGCAGGCCGACCAACGCCTCGTCGAGTCCCTCATGCTGCTTCACGAAGGTGCCCTCGTCGCAGACGGGATCGGTATAGGCACCGACCCCTTCGGCGTCGGCCGGGACGCGGCCCTCGAATTGCTGAAGAACTCCAGGTGATCGCCGAAGTCCCGCAGCATCAACCAAACATCACATCCCCACCCGCTTCGCCCCCACCGTGCACCTCGCAATCCCCAAATACCGCTCCACCAACTCCTCCGGCGACAATTCACCATCCGGCCGATACCACTGCGCCACCGCCACACACATCGTCACGACGGCCCGACTCGCGTCCACTGGATACTCGGCGTCGAACTCACCCGCTCGAACTCCGTCGAGAATGATCCGATCGACCTGCTTCTGCTGTTCGTCACGTTGAGCGATGTAGCTCGCCCGCCCCTCCGGTTCCATACTCCGAAGCTCCGAAGACGCGATGAACGACTGCTCCCGTCGAAACATGTGGAACCGCAACAGTGATTCGATCACCGCGTCGAAGCGATCCGACGGATCTGGGCCGGCTTCGATCTCGGCGGCACGACTGCGTTCGAGCAACTCGCCCATCACCACCGTGGTCAAGCCGACGAGCAAGGCCTGCTTCGACGGATAGTGGTGGTACAGACCTGGCACCGAGAGCCCCGCTCGCGCTGCGATGTCCCGAATCGAGGCCCCGTGGTACCCCTGCTCGACAAACGCTTCCAGTGCCGCCGCGAGAGGCTTGGACAGACCCAGGTCTTCGTAGTGTCGCCAGGATTCGGGCATAGCAGGCTCGTTTGTCATAACCGTTACCGTAGATCCACTTGCGCCGACACCGAACATGTCACCGTCATTGGTTACAGTCGATGTCCACCGATAAACAAGGGACCAGTCATGATCCACGTTCGCCATTCCGCGGTTGCCGCCGTACCCGTTGACGTCGCGTTTGCCTACATAGACGACTACCGGAATGTCGTGAACTGGATGTACGGCGTATCCGAGTTCTACCCCGACGGCGAGTTCGATCAAGGTCTGGGCGCAACATTCGACGCCGCAATCCAAATTGGTCCGAGCACCGTGCGCTCGAAGCTCGAAATCACCGAGTGGGAGAAAGACCGCATCATCACACTCTCATCACTGGGAGATGTCGCTAATTCGTCTACCTGGGAATTCACGCGGGTAGACGACACCAAAACCGAGTTGGCGGTCGATTTTGCCTACAAGCTGCCCGACGGTCTGGCCGGCAAAGCCCTGGGCCTCGTAGTGGGTCCGTTCATCGAGAACGCGGTCCGCAACAGTGAGGAAACTCTGCGCCAGAATCTCGAAGCGGAGTTCGCGCGCGGAACCCGCTGAGCCGCTGCTACCGCTGCAATCGGAGCGCGTTGGCCCAAATCTGGGTAGCGGTCTTGACCACTTCTTCGAAGGGCACCGGCTTGCCGTCTGAGCCCGGTTCCTCAGACACGAACACGCTGTAGGCGAAGCGGCTCACCATCGACGAGAGTGCCCGCGACGCCAACAACGGATCCAGCGACGTGTCGGCCTTCCCTTCCGTCTGCAACCGCTCGATGGCTTTTGCATTGCGCGTGATGAAGGTTGCACCACGATCGCGTCGTAGTTTCGCGAAGGCCGGATCGATCTGTGCCACCTGCTCGAGCAGACCCATCAATTTGGCATTGCGTTGGAAGGCAATCAGGTACGCGCGGTTGCTCGACTCGAGCACAGCGTAAGGGTTGTCCGCGTCGCGGACGCGACCCATGCCGGGGTGCAGCATGTCTTCCTGCGCGACTTCGAGGACAGCGGCAAAGATCTGCTCTTTGTTGTCGAAGTACGTGTAGAACGTGCCCGTGGAGCAGTTCGCTTCCTTCGTGATGTCGGTCAGCCGGGCGTCGAGGTACCCCGCTCGCTCGAACACCGTCCGGGCTGCCGCAACCAGAGAAGCCCTGGTCCGGACCCCGCGCGCCGTCACCGGGAGGTCACGTAAAAGCTCCGTTGCAGCCATGGACGGCGGCGGACGGTCTTCCCAGTTCTCCGAGGGGTCGGCGTTTGAAGTCACCTGCTACTTATACGGCAAACGGGATGACCTCCCGTCATCGACGTCAGGTGATCGTGATCCCGCCGTCGACGGCAATGGTCTGGCCGGTGACGTATCCGCCGGCCGGGGAGGCCAGCCACACCATGGTTGCCGCGAGTTCTTCCGGATCTCCCATTCGACCCATGATCAAGCGGGGAGCCATCGATTCGAGGTAGCCGTCGTTGTATTGGTCGGTCATTTCCGACTTGAAGAATCCCGGCGCGATGGCATTGACACGGATGCCCTTGCGGGTTCCCCACTGCTGAGCCAGGTCGCGGGTCAATCCGACGATGCCGGCTTTGCTGGCTGCGTAGGCGGCCTGCGGCAGTCCCGCCGTGGTCAACCCGAGAATGCTGGAGATATTGACGATGGAACTGCCCGGCAGCATTACTCGACCGCACGCCTGCGCAGCCCAGTACGAACCGTTGAGATTGATGTCGATGACGGAACGAAACTCGTCGGGAGTTTCACGGGTTGCCGGAACCGCGGTTCCGACGCCGGCGTTGTTGACGAGTACGTCCACGCGACCGAACTTCTCCATGGCTGCGTCGACCATGTGCTGGGCCTGGGCCGGATCGACAATGTCGGTGGCCACACACAACGCTTCACGGCCTGCATCACGCACGAGCTTGGCGGTGTCTTCGAGCTTGTCGACGCGCCTGGCTGCCAGCACGACGTCGGCTCCCGCCTCAGCTGCGGCTTGTGCAAATGCCACCCCGAGACCCGACGACGCACCGGTCACGATGACAACTCGATCTGTCAGAGAGAACTTGTCGAGAACAGACATACGCGGTGATGCTCCTGTGGTCGAAGGGCTCGGGAGGAAATAGCGCTTGCGGTCGAAACTACAGGCCGAGGTCGCGGCCGATGAGTTCCTTCATGATTTCGTTGGATCCGGCCCAGATCTTGGTGACGCGAGCGTCCATCCAGGCGCGAGCAGCCCGGTACTCGGTCATATAGCCGTAGCCACCGTGCAGTTGGACGCAGTGATCGAGGACCTCGTTCTGTACCTGCGCGGTCCACCACTTTGCCTTGGCTGCGTCGATGGCGGTCAGCTCGCCGGCCGCATGGGCGGCGACGCAGTTGTCGACGTAAGCCTGGGTGACCTCGACGCGGGTCACCAAATCTGCGAGCAGGAATTTGTTCCACTGCAGCGAGCCGATGGGCTGACCGAAAGCCTTGCGGTCCTTGGCATATTGCAGCGTCTCCTCGAGAATCGGAGCAGCGTGCGCAATGTTGGACACTGCAGCGCCGACGCGTTCCTGCGGCAGCATTTCCATCATGTGGATGAAGCCGCGGTCGATCTCGCCGATGATGTTGTTGGACGGCACGCGAACGTTCTCGAAGAACAGTTCCGCGGTGTCGGACTCGTGCTGGCCGACCTTGTCGAGCTTGCGTCCGCGCTCGAAACCGTCCATGCCGGTTTCGACGGCAAAGAGGGTGATGCCCTTGGACTTCTTCTCGGGGCTGGTGCGGGCTGCGACGATCACGAGATCAGCGTTGTAGCCGTTGGTGATGAAGGTCTTGGAGCCATTGATGATCCAGTCGTCGCCGTCCTTGACCGCCGTGGTCTTGAGCGAGGCGAGGTCGGATCCACCGGAGGGCTCGGTCATGCCGATTGCGGTCAGCATTTCGCCGGTGCAGAACTTGGGCAGCCAACGCTGCTTCTGCTCTTCGGTGGTGAGCTGAACGAGGTAGGGAGCAACAACGTCGGCGTGGATGCCGAAACTCGAAGCAACCGCTGCACTTGCGCGCGAGAGTTCTTCTGCCAGCACAGCGTTGAAGCGGTAGTCACCGGCTTCGCTTCCGCCGTACGCCTCCGGGACCTCGAGACCGAGGAAGCCGTTGCGTCCCGCTTCGAGCCAGATCTCGCGGTCGATGAAGCGCTGATCGATCAGCTTCTCTGCGACCGGAAGGATGTTCCGGTTGACGAATTCGCGAGCCGATTCGCGAAACGCCTCGTGATCGGGTCCGTACAGAGTGCGACGCATGAGGAGTTGCTTCCTTTCGGTGCGGCGTTCCCGCACGTGACGACCAATCTAAGCGCATGCTTAGAATCTAAGCACTTGCTTATAGTGGTTCGAGAGCGCGATATTGTCAACATCCGACATCCGTGACACCTGGAGGAACTGTGAGCGATTCACCTGACGTGGTGATCAGCCCCTCCAAAGCGGCAGCCCGCATCCGTGCTGCCGCCGTCGACGCGTTTGCGTCCGCCGGGTACGGCGGCACCACTACCCGTGACATCGCCGCGCGCCTCGACATGAGTCCCGCCGCCATGTATCCGCACTACCGCTCGAAAGAAGAGCTGCTTTTCGCGATCAGCTACGAAGGCCACACCGAAGCGTTGAAGGTTGTCGAGAGCGCTGACCGACCGGGTGAAGAACCGGCGGTTCGCCTGCGTGAACTGGTCAGCACCTTCGCCAGTTGGCAGGCCGGGCACCATTCACTCGCGCGCGTCGTCCAATACGAACTCACCGCACTCACCCCCGAGCACTACCGGACTGTCGTCGCGCTTCGCCGCAGCACGACGCGAGTGGTCAGGGAAGTCGTCAACGCCGGAGTGCAGTCTGGCGATTTCACGATCCCCGACGCAGAAGGTGTCACGCTCGCACTGATGTCCCTGTGCGTCGACGTGTGCCGCTGGTTCCCGGCCGGCAACTACACGAATCCGGAAGACATCGGAAAGCTGTACGGAGACTTGGCTTTACGCATGGTCGGCGCGAGCTGAGCGATGACTGACCCCTTCGAGCCTACCGAGCGGCACGGCAATTCCGAACAGGCCGACTGGGACATGCAATTCCTGTCAGCCTTGACAAGGATGCTGTCGAAACGCCCGTGGGATACCGGTGTGTACGAAATCGAACGCCTGGAGTGGGCAGATTCGATCATGACGTTGGTTGTGCGAGTGTGGCAACGAGACGATTCTCAACTTGTGGGGTGGCGGGAGCACCTGCCCACAATCCGGTCCGGATTCGGAACTGCTGAGCCCGCGTCTATTGCGGGCGCCTGGCACGTGGGCGAGTTCTACCCTTGTTATCTCCCGGATCCATATGTGCCCGATGCAGACGGCATTCACTGGGTCGGGCAAGGAAGGCCGTCGTACCGGCAACCACCGAAGTAGCTACTCCACTATCTCCCCGAGACGACGCTCCAAGTAGGCCCGCTCTGGTTCCGTACCAACCAGTTTCAGAGCTCGCCGGTACGCGGATTCGGCTGCATCGATGCGCCCCAACCGCGCGAGTAGTTCGGCGCGCGCGAGGTGGTACGGGTGATAGTCGGCAAGTTTGGGCTCCGCGGACAGCTCATCCAGAGCAATCAATCCCGCCTCCTCTCCGTCGCGCATCGCCAGCGCCACAGCGCGATTAACAGCCACGACAGGTGACGGAGTCAGGCTGAGAAGCACTCCGTACAGCGCGCAGATCTGCGGCCAGTCGGTGCTCTCCACATCCGCTGCCTCGTCGTGCAACGCCGCGATTGCGGCCTGCACTCCGTACGGACCAGGCGCTCCCCCGGTCAACGCGACCACAACGAGGTCGCTGCCTTCCTCGATCATCGGTGTATCCCAGCACGCACGATCCTGGTCTTCCAACAACACAATCGCGCCGCTCGAATCGGTGCGGGCATCCCGACGCGCGTGGACGAGCAGCATCAACGCCAGCAGTCCCGCAATCTCGCGCTGATCGGGAAGCAACCCGCGCAAGATCCTCGCCAGCCTGATCGCCTCTACGGCCAAGTCGATTCGTTGCAGATCCGGACCCGAGCTGGCGGCGTACCCCTCGGTGAACACCGAATAGATCACCTGCAGAACACCAGGAAGACGCTCCGGGAGTTCTTCGGCGCTGGGAGTTCGGAAGGGAATCCGAGCCTGACGGATCTTCTTCTTCGCGCGCACTATCCGCTGCGCCATCGTCGCCGAAGGCACCAGGAAGGCGCGGGCAACTTCAGGCGTCGTCAACCCGCCGAGGCAACGCAAGGTGAGGGCGATCCGGTCATCTTCCGCGAGTGCGGGATGTGAGCAGGTGAAGAAGAGCTGCAACCGCTCGTCGGGAAGTTCCCCGTCGACCACGGGCGGCGCAGGGTCGGCGCGATCGGCGTCCACCTGCATCACGGCCAATCGCGCCGCATAGGCCTGATCACGCCGAAGCCTGTCGACGGCTTTGCGACGCGCCGTTGTCAGCAGCCACGCGCCAGGTTTGGCAGGCACTCCGTCCACCGGCCAATGCACCAACGCAGCCTCGACGGCTTCGGAGGTGACCTCTTCGGCCAGATCCAGATCACCGAAACGGCGGACGAGCGAGGCCAAGAGTCGTCCACGTTCCTCCCGGAACACGGACTCGACCGAGTTCTCAGCCTGCTCGTCCACGTCGAATCAGTCCCCGAACCCGGCCAGCGGACGCACCTCGACGCTGCCACCGTCACGGGCGCCGGGGCATCGAGCAGCCCACGCAAGCGCCGCATCCAGATCAGGAACGTCGATGACGTCGTAGCCGCCGAGGATCTCGCGGGTTTCGGCAAACGGCCCGTCAGTAACAGTCTTTTCCCCGGACGGCGAGACCCGAACCGTCGTCGTAGTGGTCAGGTCGGCGAGTGCATCGCCGGACACCCAGATACCGGCGTCCTTCATTTCCTTGTCGTAGATCTCCCAGTCCTCCATCGTGCACTGAGGTTCGGTGTCTCCGCCGGGTGCGGTGTAGATAAGCAACATGTACTTCATGGCTGAACTCCCTGGTCTGTTGTTTCTCTTCCGGCTTTCTTGCCTTACAACATGACGACGAACGGTTCTTCCTCAAATCGACAGACGACGCGAAAAAACTTTTGGCAGGCACTCCGACGAGCTGCCGCTAGGCTGAAGTTTATGTCCGAACGCGACCGCGATGTCGGCGGAAAGCCACTCAACGCACGCCCGCGCGACGGTCTCGGGCGCCCTCTGCCTCGCGATTCCGCTGACGGTGTTCCCCGAATTCCGGACGACGTACGTCTACCGCCGGACGAGGCGATCACCGAGGCACAACGCCTCCTCGATCACGGGATGCCGTTTCACGCACACGAGATTCTCGAAGGAACGTGGAAAAACGCACCCGCCGAGGAGCGCGACCTGTGGCAGGGAATGGCCCAACTTGCCGTCGGGCTCACGCACTTGCTGCGCGGCAACACCACCGGCGCGGTATCGCTGTTGACTCAAGGGCACGATCGGATCAGGCACTACGAGATCGAAAGTCCCCACGACCTCGACATTGCAGGTTTACTGACATGGTCCGAGCATCTGATCGCAGAGATCGATCGTCCCGGAGATTTCCCCGCCCCTCCGATTCCGAGGTTGAGAATTCCCTGATGCCTATCTTCCCGATGTTCCCGCTCGGCTCCGCGTTGCTACCGGGTGAATTGCTGCCGCTCAACATCTTCGAGCCCCGGTACCGGGCGCTGGTCGAGAACGTTCTCGCGGCCGCTGACGGTCCACTGTTCGGAGTTGTCCTCATCGCTCGAGGTCACGAGGTGGGCGGAGGGGAATCACGCCACGATGTCGGCACATTGGCACGCATAGAATCCCATGTCGAGATGGGTGCCGGGCGGTATCAGTTGTACTGCCGGACGGAAGACCGAATTCGCGTCAAACAGTGGCTACCGGACGATCCTTATCCGCTTGCGGAGGTCGAATTATGGCCGGACGAAAACAACGGAACACCGGTCACCGCCTACGAATACGACTCTTTGCTCGAGCGCATCGAGTTCATGTACGGAATGTTGGGAAAGCTTGCGCTGCGGGCCGGGGAACAGACTCCACGAATGCCTGCCCCACCGTCTGCATTGGATCCGTTGGGTTCGCGGCTGTACGCCCTGGCCCGCAGCATTCCGATGGGCGACGCCGACCGCCTGGCGATATTGACCGCGCCAGGCGCCGACGAACGTATCCGCACACTGTCCGAGGCAGTCGAGAACACCATCGAGGTGGCGCAGTTCAATTTGCTCTGAGAGAAGTGACGTCGTGCTCGGTCAGTAGCCGCCGAAGTTCTTCGCGTTCCGTGCGGTCGACCGCACCGCCGTGCAGCGTCGGCGCCGAACCGACAAGGAGACGGCTGTAAGGATGCACGGGCCGACGCAGAACATCAGCCGTCGTTCCTTCCTCCACGACCCGCCCTCGATAAAGCACGATGAGTCGATCCGTGACTCCCGCGACGGAGCCGAGGTCGTGAGAGATGAACAGCAAAGTTGCACCCGAGTCACGCAGTGAAGCGAGGATCTCGATGACATTGACCCGGTTTGCGGAGTCGAGCGCGCTCACCGGCTCGTCGAGGATGATGAGCCGCGGATCGGTGATCAGTGCTCGCGCAACCGCGACCCGCTGCCGTTGACCACCCGAAATCTCACCAGGAAATCGGGGAAGGATGTCGGCGTCGAGAGCGACTGTCGCCAGACGGGCCGCAACGCGCTCACGGATCTCGTCACGACCGAGTACGCCCGCAATTTCGAGCGGCTCGGCAAGGGACTGTGCGATGGTGCGCTCAGGGTCGAGACTGCGCAGCGGATCTTGAAAGACATACTGCACGATGCCTTCTCGGCGGAAATGACGCCACTGGGCTCGCGACAGCGATGTGAGATCGTGGTTGTCGACGTGAATCTCTCCACCATCGGTCTCGACGAGTCCGAGTACCGCGCGCGCGATTGTCGATTTACCCGAACCTGTCTCGCCGATCAGACCGAGCGCTTCACCGGGGGCGATTCGGAAGCTGACGTCGTCGAGGATCTGACGGCGCTTCGCGCCACGGCCGTAAGAGACGTCGAGGTTCCGGACGTCGAGCAAGGGTGTCGGGTCAAGAGACATGTGCGGCAACCTCGCTCGTGAATCGATCGATACCGTAAAGTTCGTGCTCCGAGACGAGCAGTCGAGTGTATTCATGCTGCGGATCGTGCAGCACGTGCGCAGTTGATCCGCGTTCGACGATGACGCCGTCACGGAACACCACCACGTCGTCGGCCACTTGAGCGACAACGGCAAGATCGTGGGACACGACGATCAGCGAAAGCCCATGGCGCTCGGTCAGATCGACGATCAGATCGAGCACCTCCGCCTGCACTGTGACGTCGAGTGCCGTCGTTGCTTCGTCGGCAATCAAAATGCGCGGCTCGAGCGATACGGCGATGGCGAGGAGCACACGTTGAAGCATCCCCCCGGAGAGTTCATGCGGATACTGCCGGAACACAAGCTCGGGATCGTGAATCCGCACTTCCTCGAGCAACGTCAACGCCTGCGCCTTTGCCGCCCGGCGACCCAATCCTCGTTTGACACGCAGCACCTCCGCAACCTGCTTTCCGACCGGAATCGACGGATTCAGATACGAGCCCGGGTCTTGGAAGACCGCCGTAATTCCTGATCCGCGAACACGATTCCAGTCGACACCTGTGAAACGTGACGTGTCGTCGCCGAAGAGTTCGATTGTGCCTGAAGAGATCGCGAGGCCTGCGGGCAGCAGACCGAGCACCGCCCGGAGACTGATCGACTTCCCACTCCCCGATTCGCCGACGATACCGAGGACCTCCCCGCGTCGAAGTTCGAAATCGACACCGTCTACGAGAACAACCTCGTCGACCTCGTTGACAATCCGCAAATCATGCACGCGCAGAACCGTTTCCGGCTCGGTGTCCGCCGTCAGCAGTATCGACATCGATTCATACTCCTTGCTTCGGTGTGAGGCCCCGTCGACGACGTGACCGAGCGAGCAGTTGTCGACCCGACTCACCACTCACGTCACGGATGACGTCGGCAAGCAGGTTGAACGCCCAGACAAGCACGATGATCGGGATCGACGGGATGATCGGTGCAAACGGACGGAAGGTCAGGTATTTCAGATCGGAGGCAAGCATTCCGCCCCACGTCGGTGCGGGCGGCTGAACTCCGATGCCCAGAAAGCTCAGCGCGGCAACGGCAATGAGTCCGACACCGAGCGTGCTCGCCAGAGTTACCGCGAGGGGCGGAAGCACCTTGCCCGACACGTGCTTGCGCACGATCCACGAGACGTCGGCACCGGCGAGTTGAGCGGCCTCGACGTACGGCGAGTTCGCAACAGCGAGGGTCGATGCGCGGGCTACGCGGTAGAACGCGGGAGCCGTGAGCACACCGACGACGAGCATCGCCTGGGTGAGTGCATTACCGAGCAGCGCAGTTACCGCTACCGCGAAAACAAGAAAGGGCAAAGCGATAAGGGTGTCGATCAGTCTGAGCGTCACCCACTCGAAGACGCGCCCCGAATACACCGAGAGCACTCCGGGGACGGCACCGACAACTAGCCCGATCACGCCTACTTGGACCGCGCTCACGATGCTCAGCGGTGCGCCGGCCAACAACCGACTCAGTGTGTCTCGGCCGAGGTAATCGGTACCGAAAGGATGCTGGAAGGAAGGTCCGGCGAGAATAAGCTTCGATCCCTCGAGCGGGTCGTACGGCGCGAGGAGCGGACCGAAGGCCACGAGAAGGATCGCGGCACCGATAATGAGAATGGCAAGGCGGCCACTACGAATCGCCCAGATATTGCGGAACATTCTAGAGTCCTCTCGTCGCGGCGGGCATGATGCGGTTGAGGATGATGTTCACGAGAAGGTTGAAGGCCACGACGAGCACAATCGAAACCACAAGCACCCCTTGGACTGCAGGAACGTCGCCGCGCTGGGCGGAGTCGGCGGCGAACCGCCCGTACCCGGAGATACCGAAGATTGTCTCGGTGACAACCGCGCCACCGAGGAGCGCCGGGAATTTGAGGCCAAGGAGAGCGACGGTCGGACCGATCCCATTCCGCAAGGCATGCACAAAAAAGATTCGCCGCGTGCCGAGTCCGCGTACCTGCGCCCCGACTATGTAATTCTGGCGATAGACGTCGACGAGGCCCACGCGCGTCTGACGAGCAACCTCCGCGACGGTATCGACGCTCAGGGCGAGTGCGGGCAGTGTGGCGTACCAGAGCCACGGCCCAATCCCCTGCGCAACGGGCGCATAACCCGCTGCAGGAAACCAGCCGAGCCCTACCGCGAAGATCGACACGAGCAGAACGCCGACGATGAACGGCGGCATCGTGGAGATGAGCGTCGAGAACGCCGTGATGGCCCGGTCGAGTAGCGAGGTCGGACGAGCTGCTGCAAGCACCCCAAGGAGAAGTCCGACGCTCACACCGATGAGCAACGCGAGCCCCGCGATCGACAGACTGATCAGGGCTCGGTCGAAGAGGAGCTCGGAGATCGGGAACCCGTTGTACCAGCTCTCCCCCAGATCACCGCGGAGCACCGCCCCCAGCCAATCGAAATACTGCAGAAGGAAAGGCCGGTCGAGGCCCCACTCACGCTCGATCTGGGCCACGAGTTCCGGAGTGGCGTTGTCCCCGGCCTGAAGATAGGCCGGCGACAAGCCGCTGATCTCGCGCAACGAGAACGTGATGAACGTTGCGATCACGAAGACCGGCACAAAGATCCCGATCGAACGGAGAATCGTCACGGCGATGCGCTTCGCAACCGACGGCCGACGAATCGGAATACGCGGCGATACAGCGCTCGGAGCGACCGCTGAATGCAGTTCGATGACCATTGCTCTTCCTCTCTGCCAGGGCCGAAGGTCAGCCGACGGGAATCGGCAACGTAGATAACGAGTTTCGCGACAACGCGTTCGGACGCACAGTCGACAGCGTCGGGTAGATCTCCTCTGCGACTACCGCGAGACTGTCCCGGTAGTGCTTGTCGTCCAAAGCAAGTGGCACGCTGAAGAGGTAGTCGGTGGACGCCGATACCGCGGCATCCGCCACCAATTCCGCGGCGATCTCCTCGGGTGTTCCGTGCAGGATGTAGAAATCACGCAAGATCTCGGACGGCGAAGACCCACGGTTAATCCACGGCGTCGCTCCGGGATCACGTTCGAGGTGCTCGGTGAAAAGCCGCACCGCATCCCTCTTGCTCTCAGCCGGAAGAACCGATCGAGACACCCCGATTCGCGGCGAGCGATCCGCAGGAAGTTCGCTCGAATATGCGTCGACAAGATCCTTCTGCACCGCGCCGGTCGGGCCACCGGAGGCAAAGCGATGCAACTGCAATGCGTCGCCCGCCCGGCCGATCGAACGCGCGGTGTCAACCTTGGACGTCGCTTGCCACAGGCGCTGCGGAAGGTTCCCCGCCGGCGGGTAGAAACCGAAGGTTTTCCCGTCCACTACGCGCTGGAGTCCGAATGCCCCTCGTAGTCGGGCGAGGGCTTCCGCATACAGTTCTTCACGACGGTTCTCGTCGAGGCCGAACGCATCGTAGGCCGCTGCCGAAAATCCGCCTCCATTCCCTTTGCCCACACCAAGTTCGAGACGATCACCACTCAACGTGTTGACGACTGCCGCCGTCTCCGCGAGCCGCTGGGGGTGATCGAACGCAAGCGGAATGACGGCGGTACCGAGACGCAGCCGATCTGTTCGCTCCGACAGCACCGCCAGCAGGGTCAGTGCGGAGGGCAGCCCGATGTTCGAGAACCTACCCTCTGCCACCCAGTAGGTTTCGTAGCCAAGAGATTCCGCTCGTACGGCATTGTCGAGAAGCACGGCATACCCGGCGCCCGCATTGTCGGTGACGGGCGGCACCTCGAAGAGCGCGAGCCCGGGAAGTGCTGTCGTCGTTGTCATGCTGTGTCCTTCACTGAAGAGATGAATGCCGTACGGCGAATCGACTACTTGGAACCGACCGTGATGCCGCGCCAGTTGAGGAATCCCTCGCGGTTCTGGAAATCCGAGGAGATCTCCGGAGACTTCGCCCACGTCGTCGCCAGTGCGACAAGCGGAATCGAGGAACCTTCGAGGAATCCTGCGGTAGAAGCTGCGCGTGCCTTCTCCAGATAGTCCGGTGACTCGATCGGAGTGGCCCGCAGATCGGCAAGTGCCTTCTGGAATGCGTCCGATGTAATCGGCGAGCTCAGATTGAGAACCCCGCCGACGTCGTAGTGCTCGGTCAGTGTCTGTGCCTGCGAGTTTCGACCGACATAGCCATAGAAAGAAAATGCCTGGGTCTTGCCGAAATAGCCCTTGGCCCAGTTCGGGTTCTTGTTGATCGTGACCTTCACACCGATGGCTGCCAACTGCGATTGGATAAGTTCGGAGTTGGCATCAGATGCTCCGGGGAAGGCTTCAAGGGTGATATCGAGCCCGGTCGGATACCCGGCCTCCGAGAGGAGTTCCTTTGCCTTTGTGGGGTTGTACGTGAACACACCCTCGATCTGGTCGGCAAAGAGCGGGTGACCTTCGGGAAGAAGCTGATGTGCTACTTCACCTTCGCCGAGAGTGCCCGTGTCGACAAACTCCTGTGAGTCGACCGCAAGCCGGAACGCTTCGACGACGCGCGGGTCGGTGAACGGTGCGAGATTGCGGTTGACACTCAGGAACTGGATCGACCAGTTCTTGGTGATGTCACTGACGATATCGAGTCCAGCAGTGCGTGCATTCTGAATCTGGGTCGGGTCCAGCGAAACGAAGTTGTAGACGCCGGTCTGCACTGCCGACACGAGACTCGCCGAATCGTTGCCGAAACTGATTTCGAGCCGGTCGATGTGAATGTTGTCGGCGTCCCAGTAGTTCTGGAACTTCTCGAGGATGATGTGCGACTCCGGAACCAACTCGACAACTTTGAACGGTCCGGCCCCGACGGGGTTGCGGGTATTGAGGGCATCGACGTCCTTTTCAGCGGCGGCTTGGCTCGTAATCAGACCCGCTCGAATGCTGAAGAGGTACGGAATCTGATAATCGACGCTCTTCAGATTGACCGTGAAATGGAGTTCGTCGTCGACTACGACGTCTTTGATATTGCTGTACGACCCGGCGAGCGCGGAGTTCTTCTGCGTGATCGCTCGATTGATGTAGTACGCCACCGCTTCTGCGTCGACGGGGGTGTCGTCCTGGAAGGTCAGCCCCGCGCGCAGCGTGAACGTGACCGCCGTGCCCTCGGCGTTGTATTCCCAGCTTTCCGCAAGCGCGGGGGCGGGCTTGCCGTTCTCGTCCTGGGTCAGCAGTGGCTCGTAGATCGGAGTGAGGTTGACAGTCGCTCCGGTAGCGCCGGTGACAATCGGATCCCAGTTGCCGGGAGCAACCCCGGCCTGACCCCACTTGACGACAGCATCGCCGGACGTGGATCCGCCAGCCGACGAGCAGCCGGCCAGCACCAGGATGGAGGCCGTGGCGAGTCCCACGAGAGCCGTGAGACGGCGGGAAAATTTCATCAGTGAACTTTCTTCGTAAGGTCAGGCAAGAGTGGGGTTTTCAGACAATCGCGGAGAGCGATGCAGAGGTACCGGGCAACGGGGCCAGGCTGATTCCTTCACGCTCTGCTCGGGTATAGCGGTTCTCGGCGAAGGGGAGCCCGAGGTTTCCGCGCAATGTGTTGTGCTCGTATTCTTCTCGGACAACGCCTCGCTCCCGCAGAATCGGCAGCACCTCGTCGAGGAATCGACCGAACTGCGCGGGATGACCGATGTGGATGTTGATTCCGTCGAGGGCGTGTCCGTCCAACCAGCGCTGCAGTTCGTTCGCAACGGTCTCGGCGCTGCCGGTGAACGGCGACAGTTTCGGCGCGTTCAGTAGTTCAACCGTTTGCCGCAGTGTCAGTCCACGGTCCGCGGCCAGTTCGGTGATCTTCTTGGCTTGGGTGTAGAAGCTCCGCTCGGCGTATTGCAGTGCCTCTCGGGGGAAGGGTGCGTCGAGGTCGTAGCGGCCGAAGTCATGCCAACCGAACGGACGCCCCAACTCGCGGAGCGATCTCCCGAAATCGTTGTCCGCAAGCTGAGTTGCGCGTTCGATCTCGCGAGCATCATCATCGGTATCGCCAACCGTGACGGTGACACCAGGTAGGACCACGATGTCCTCGGGCGAGCGGCCGTACGCCGCGGCCCTGGATTTGATATCGGAGTAGAAGGCAACCCCTGCCTCGAAATTTGGTGCGTGAGTGAATATTCCGTCGCCGATGCGGGCACCGAGGTCACGGCCCTGATCGGAATCTCCGGCCTGGAACACCACCGGCTGTCCTTGGCGTGAGCGTTCGAGGTTCAGCGGACCTGTTACCGAGAAGTACTCACCCCGATGATCGAGGGTGTGCAACTTGCTGGTATCGAGGAAGCTGCGTGACTCCTTGTCTCGCGGAAATGCATTGTCCTCGTATGAGTCCCACAGTGCCTTGACTACCTCGACGTGTTCGAGTGCGCGCCCGTAGCGGGTGGCGTAGTCGTAATGCTCGTCAAGTCCGTAGTTTCCGGCGGTTCCGCTGTCTCCACTGGTGACCACGTTCCAGCCGGCGCGACCTCGACTGATCAGATCCAGAGATCCGAGGCGCCGAGCGAGGTTGAATGGCTGGTTGAACGAGGTGGTCAGGGTTCCAACCAGACCGATGTGCTCGGTTGCCACCGCGAGCGCCGACAGCAACGTCAGTGGTTCGAGTCGGTTCAGGTAGTGCGGCGGTGAGTCCGGGGTGATGAATTGACTGTCGACGATGAATACGAGGTCGAACTTCGCCTGCTCCGCCAAGCGTGCGTAGCGGATGTACCAATCGATGTCCACGCTCGCATCTCCGGGAATCTCCGGATCCAGCCACGTGTAGGGGTGTCCCGGCCCACCTGTCGGGGTAAGGACTGCACCCAACTTCAATTGCCGTCTGGTCATGTTTCCGCTCCTTCGCCGAAAAGGCATGTGCCTCTGTACGTCGAGTTGAAGTGTATGGAGCAAACAGACGCGTGCAGAGTATTAAATTCTCGATGTTCAAAACATAATTTCTATGTTGCACAACACAATCGAACAAAGGTCGATCAGTCGAAGAACTCTCGCGACGACTCGGCGACAGCACCCGCGACCACATCCGCCAGTTGCCCGATCAGATCCGCATCATCAGGCAACTGAGTAGCTGATAGCCGCAGAAGTTGTTGCGCGGGAACCTGAACGAACGAACGCGAACCCGCCCCTACCGAAATGCCTTGCCGCGCCAACGCGACCAGTGAAGCTGTCTCGTCCGTAACTCTTACCCACACAACCAGACTGTGCGGTCCTGCGAGCGCCTCGATACCACGGTCGATCAGAGCTTTCACCAGTGTTGTGCGCCTTGCTGCGTAACGCTCATGCGCTGTAGACACCACACGTTCAGCATCGGCACTGGTGATCAAGTGTGCCAGCGTGTTTTGCAGAATTCGACTGTTCGATCCGACACCGTGACTTCGAACCTTCATTGCCCGTTCGATCAGTTTGCTCGATCCGCCGAGCACCGAGGTTCGCACATCGATCCCATATGCCTTGCAGTAGCTTCGAATTCGAACAACTCGGTGTGGGAATCGACCGCCGAGCGACGGCGGTTGTTCGGGTTCGAGAGGCCCTATCGAATCGTCCTCGACAACCCAGACTTCTGGATGGCGCCGCAGAACCTCGGCGAGTTCGTCGATACGCTCCGCGCTTACCTCGTGGTCGACCGCGAACGGCGCCCCCGGTTGAAACACGAACGCCGCAGCTCCGGCGGTCAAGGCCGCATCGAGAGCGTCAGGGCGCGGACCGTGACGGTCTGCGGCCACCCCGATAGCTTCGAGGCCAAGGTCGCGAAGTGTGTCGAGAACTCCAGGACCCAGGGGCTCGTCGACGGCGACAATCGTTCCGGGCGGGGCCGCAGCCTCGACTGCCAACAGCAACGCCTCGGTGCCGCCGCCGGCGTGGCCCAGGCTTCCGGCTCGAACGGCCAGCTCTGCGCGACAGCATCTCTCAGACGTTCTGTCATGAGCTCTCGCCCGAAGACATTCAAGGTCTCCGCGTCCAGGCTCGACAACAAGGCTTCGGACAGGGATGGCTGCAGCGCTAGATCCGGCGCGTTCTGCGCTAGATCGACGCCACGCCAATCAGGTATTCCACGTTCGGGCACAGTGTCCCTCGGCGGGAGAACGACGGTGCCGCCGCGGCGGCGGGTTTGCACAAACCCTTGTTCCTGCAACCTGCCCCAGGCACTGACGATTGCGCCGACGCTGAAGTCTGTCGACTGTGCGAGTGCGCGAACTGTAGGTAAGCGGTCGCCAGGACGGAGTTCACCTGACCGAATGAGGTCGGCGACTGCATCGGCCAGGTCCCCGGCCCGGCCGCCGATCCGCTCGACCAACCATTCCGGGTCGACAATCTCCGATTCCAATACCGCTGACATCCATAACCTTTCGTTTGATCACTACCCGATCCCCCGGACGGACAATTACCGCGCGAGAGCCTGCGCCGAGTCGCGGAGGATGATGTCAGGCGTGTCGGGCAGGCGGAGCCGCTCGAGGAACTGGACGATCTCGGCGGCTACCGACCGGTGGGACACGTCGTTGAGAATGTCGTGCCGACCGTCTCGGACAAGGACCACCCGGGCATCGCGCAACGACGAGCGAAGTGCCAACACATCCAAGGCGGAACTCAGCGCGTCGGCCTGTCCGTGAACGACCAAAACCGGTACATCCACCAGAGCAAGCGTTTCCGCGGTGGCCAACGGCACCTTTTGCCCCAGCGATCCTGGTTCGAGTGAGTCGACCGTCGAGAGAACTCCTCGATGCACCGGGCACGCTGAACGGATATCGAGTTCGCCGTCCCAATCCTGCACGAGCGCTTCGGTATCGGCGACAAGAAGACCCGCGGCCACCACCCCGGTAACAGCGGGGTTGGCAATCGCGACCGTGAGGGCTGCTTCGGCGCCGCTGTCCGACCCGATCACCGTGAGTGGGAGATCGGGCCGTGCATCGGCGACGATCCCGGCAATCACTGCGGAGTCGTTCTCCCCCACAGCGACGCGATAGCCGTCGAACACGATCCGGCGAGCGAACCTGCGGTACACGTCAGCCCGCTCGCCGCGACCGCCGATCACGATCACGGAACCTCGAGCTGTCGCTTCAGGTTCCAGCCAGTCGATTTCCACTGATTACCTCATTCGGAGTGGTTGTTCACAGAGAAGACAGAGTGACTCTGACTCACGATCCGATGGCGAACAAGACTAAGGCTCACCCCGAACAAAACCGGTGCTTTCCTTCCTCGCTTCGTGTTTTGTTCCGAACATATTTGTTTTGTGATTCATCAAACGGCACGATCAACGAAGGGACAGACGCACCGATGTCCGAGACCACAGGGTTCGCGACCCGGCAGGTCCGCTCTGGTTACCAACCCGGAACTGCACAGAACACCGCGATTCCCCCGATCTACCAATCGGTTGCCTACGACTTCGGCAGCTTCGAACAGGCGCGCGACATTTTCGCTCTGCGCCGCACCGGGAACCTGTACAGCCGCACCGGAAACCCCACACAGGCCGTGTTCGAGAAGCGACTCGCCGACCTCGACGGCGGGGTCGGCGCACTGGCAACAGGGTCCGGGCAATCGGCCGTCGCCGTTGCACTCCTGACCCTCGCCAAGTCGGGACAGCACATTGTCGCCGCGCGGCAGTTGTACGGCGGAACAGTCGATCTCCTCACCGATACCTTCGCCGACTTCGGGATCGACGTGACCCTCGTCGATCAGGACGATCTCGAAGCCTGGCGCAGCGCCGCTCGCCCCGAGACCCGAGCCTTCTTCGCCGAGACGATAGGCAATCCCGTCGCCTCTGTGCTCGACGTCTCGGCCGTGGCAGACATCGCGCACGAAGTCGGCGTTCCGCTGATCGTCGACAACACGATCGCAACCCCGTACCTGCTTCGTCCGAAGGACTTCGGCGCCGACATCGCCGTGTACTCGGCCACCAAATTCATCGGCGGACACGGCACCTCGCTCGGCGGTGTGATCGTGGACCTCGGCAGCTTCGACTTCGGTGCTCAGCCCGAGCGATGGACCCAGTTCACCGAGCCGTACCCCCGGATCGGTGACCTTGTCCTCTGGGAGGAATTCGGTCGCGAGCGCAGCGCGTACCTCGTCTACGCAAAAACGAAGATCATCCACGACCTGGGACCATCCTTGTCCCCGTTCAATTCCTTTCAGCTACTTCAAGGTTTGGAAACGCTCGACCTACGACTGGATCGACAAGTCAGTTCAGCTCAGACGATCGCACAGTTCCTCGACGCACACCCCGCGGTCGCCCGCGTCAACTACCCCGGACTGCCGGACAACAAGTGGCACAACGCCGCCCAACAGTACCTGCCCCGCGGTGCTGGCTCGGTTTTCTCCTTCGATCTCGACGTGGAAGACTCGAAGATCGAGAAGTTCGTCGACTCGCTGCAACTGTTTGCCATAGTTGCCAACATCGGAGACGCTCGTTCGTTGGTGGTCCATCCCGCCACCACCACTCACAGTCACCTCAGCGACACGCAACTGGTCGAGGCCGGATTCGGTTACAGCACAATCCGATTGTCGATCGGTTTGGAGAACGTCGACGACCTCGTCGACGATCTGCGTGCATCACTCGACGCCATCTAAGAAGGAATGACATGCACTTCGGCTACTGGACACCCATCTACGGTGGTTTCCTACGCAACCTCGGCGACGAGCAGATGCCCGCAACGTGGGAGTACGTCAAGAAACTCTCACAACTCGCCGACCGACTCGGTTATCACACCACCCTGGTGCCCGAGCTTTACCTCAACGATCGCAAGGGAATCGACGCTCCCAGCCTCGAGGCGTGGTCACTCTCGTCGGCGATTCTTGCTGTCACAGAGCAACTTCGAGTCATGACGGCAGTGCGGCCGGGATTCCACTTGCCGGCGGTGACGGCAAAGGAATCTGCGACGATCACCGACATCGCCGGAACAACCGATTTCGGTGACGCCCGGTTCGCGCTCAACGTCGTTGCAGCCTGGTGGGAGGAAGAGGCTCGTCAGTACGGCGGCGCTTTCACTCGCCACGACGATCGGTACCGCCAAGCCACGGAGTTCGTCGACATCCTCCGCGGACTGTGGGAACACACCCCGTTCACCTACCAGGGCGATCACTTCGAGGTACACGACTCCATCCTGTCTCCAAAACCCGGAATTCGTCCCCCGATATTCGCGGGCGGCGAGAGCGAGAGCGGCCGTGAATCCATCGCGACGTTCTCCGACTCCTATGTCCTGCACGGCGGGACCGTCGACGAAGTCCGAACAAAGATCGCGGACATGAACGCCCGATCACAGCGAATCCACCAGCGGGACATGGCTGAATTCGGTATGTCCACCTACATCATCGTCCGCGACACCGAAGCCGAAGCACGCGCTGAACTCGAACGCATCACCACCGTCGACCCGAATTCCCCGGGCTATGCATCTTTCGAAGAATTCGTCGCGAATTCCGAACTCGACGTCGAGCTGTCCAGGCGCGAGTACTCGGTCGGCACTCGCGGACTTCGCCCCGACCTCGTCGGCACGCCGGAACAGGTTGCCGAGAAGATCCGCGCCTACCAAGATGCCGGCTTAACGCTTCTGTTGATCCAGACTTCGCCAGCCCATGATGAACTCGAGCGGATAGCCACCCAGGTCTTCCCGCTCGTCCCCGAACTGAAGCAGTCACTATCCGTCTGATCCGCCGAACGAGGAAGGGCGCCTACTCGCAGTTCGCAAGTAGGCGCCCCTCTCGTCTTTGTCAGCGCGGCGACGGCCCCGTGACCAACGGCAGATCAGGATTGCCCGCCCACGCCGTCATGGACCCGTCGTAGACGCCGACGTCCTCACGGCCGGCCAAGGCAAGAGCGTGCGCAACTCCGGTGGCCGCGATTCCGCCACCGCAATAGGTGACGATCTTCTTGGTCGTGTCGAGGAGGCCTGCCTCGTCGAATAGGGCTGCCAGCTCCTCGACCGAGCGAAGCTCGCCGGTCTCCTGGTTACGCACCTCGAAGACAGGCAGATTCACACTGCCCGGGATGTGGCCGCGACGCGCGTATGTGCTGGTTTCACCGCGGTAAGTGGCCGGATCGAGCACGTTGACCAGGATGGTTTCCGGATCGTCGAGTGCTGCGGCCACATCCTCGGTCGAGCGCAGCAACTCCGGCCGGCGGACGCCGGTGAACGTGCGAGCTGTCGGGGTGGACTCGGCGTCGGTCACGGGCAGTCCGGCAGCCTGCCACGCGCGCAACCCACCGTCGAGTACAGCTACCGAATCGAACCCCTCGAGGCGCAGGTGCCACCAGAGGCGGGTCGCCCAGAATCCGTCGTGCTGGTCGTAAATCACCACAGTTGCACCGTCCCCGATACCCAGGGCACCGGCTGCCGCGGCAAATCGCTGCGAACTCGGGACGGTCCACGCCTCGCTGGCGTCCGGATCGGCGAAGTCGGTCAACAGGTCCGCAAACAGCGCACCCTCGATGTGTGCGGATCGGTACGTCTCACCGCCGGACTCGGGCGTGTACGGACCGTCCGTGGGGACCGGTAGATGTGTGGTTGCATCCACCACGACAAGATTCTGATCGTCGACGTGACTCTTCAGCCACGCGACGTCGACGAGGGCAGGCAGGCTTTTGGTAGTCATCAGTTCCTCAGGGTAAAGAATTGGTCAACTTCCTTTTTCACGCTAACCAATCTGACGAGACACGACAACGAGACGCTCGAGACTGACATAAACCCTTGACATGGACACCCGGCCATGGACACCCGGACATGGACACCCACAAATGTGCCCTAGGCCATGGTCTGACCCATATCGATGACGATCTTCGTTCCGGTGACTGCGCGGGAGAGATCTGTCGCGAGGTAGACCACCGCATTGGAGATGTCCTCGACCGTCGTGCGCGGAACGGAGGTGAGGGGCCACTTGTAGGAATTCATGTACTCGGGATGCGTTGTGAGCACCTTGCCGACGTTGGGATCGTTGCCCATCTCGGTCTCCACCGCGCCGGGGTGAATGCTGTTGACTCTAATGTCGAAGCTACCCAATTCCGTTGCTGCAGTGCGGGCCAAGCCCACGAGGCCGTGCTTGGCCGCCGAGTAGTGCGCACAACCGGGCGCTTCGGCGACGCCGGCAGCGCTGCTGACAAGCACAATGGAACCACCGTTGCCGGCCTCGATCATCGCGGGAACCGCAGCAGCCATCGTGCGCCAGACACCATTGAGATTGATGTCCACCAGCGTCGACCACTGCTCTTCCGGCATCTCCCAGAACCGGTTCCACGTTGCGATACCGGCATTCGCGATCACGACGTCGAGGCGACCGAACTTCTCGACGCCTGACGCCACTGCCGCGCGCAGAGCCTCGAGGTCACGCACATCCGCTACTGCGGTGACGATCTCGCGCCCCTCGGCTCGAACGAGGCGCGCCGTCTCTTCGAGGTCGGCCTCGGTTGCAGCTGCGTAGCCCACATCCTCGGAGACGGACGCGCACACGTCGACGGCGATGACGTCGGCACCTTCCTGAGCGAGTCGAATCGCATGATTGCGGCCCTGACCCCGCGCTGCTCCGGTAATGAAAACGACCTTGCCTGCCAACAGTTGTGTCATTCCACGGACGGTAATGCGACTGCGACTGGGCGAGGTCGTCGACTCCCGGACAACGGGAGCAGACAAGGAAGTCGAGACGACGTCCTCTGCGCCGCACCTCGCACTCGACTTCCGAACACCGGGACTGACGTTTGAATGTGTCCTGCATCACCGCCACTGTTGTCAGCGAGTGGCGGGATACTCCCTGCCTCCGACGCAGTTGAGGACACCAAAGTCGTGAATGGAACGGTCACAACCTCCAAGGTCAGGCTAGCTACCCGAGAATCCATGTTGGCTCGCGTGACGTCGATTGTCGATGCATACACCTCACCGCACGAGCGGCTCAACCTCGAAGAACTGGCACTGCGGACCGGTTTGCCGCGATCGACTACCCACCGGATTCTCCTGGAGATGGTCGAACTGGATTGGCTCATGCGACACGATCGCGCGTACCGCCTCGGCCCTCGGGCGCTGGGCACGGTCGGCCCGGAAGTGGCGCAAGCGCATGTGCGTATTGCGGCCAACGACATCATTCGCGAGCTCTATCTGCGCACCGGCATGGTGATTCATCTCGGTGTTCTCCACGGTGGACACGAGTACTTTCTGGACAAGATGGGTGGACCGCTCGCCGCCGCGTTGCGCTCACGCGTCGGTGCACGATTTCCCGCGCACCGCGGCGCGGGTGGGCGTTCCATGCTGGCTCTGCTTTCCCCGGAAGAAGTCGATCCGATGATCGAGAGAAACCTTGCGGCTGTACCTTCTGACGACCCTCGAGAATTGGATGCCCTGCACGCCGAACTTGCACGTATTCGTACGTCGCACGGCATCGCCTATCAATCGACCGGGAGGGTCCCGGGGTTCGGTTCCGGAAGAATCTCCAGCTTGGGTTGCGCGATAAGAACTCCCGACGGCGCGGTGGTGTCACTGTGTGTCGCGGGCGAGGCTGAGAAGGTTCACCTCGACCGAGTCACGCCACTGGTCAGGAAGGCCGCCGACGACCTAGCAGCAGCCGTTTGACCTGCTCCATCTCGATAGTCGAGATGCACCGACTGTCCATACAGAGCCTTTGGCTTACTGATTCGAGTACGGCACTAACTGCCCAAGAGGACGAGAGGAATCACCGTGGACGAATTCGAAGGCAAAGTTGCACTGATCACGGGAGCCGCACGAGGCCAAGGACGTTCTCACGCAGTGTCTTTTGCCGAGCGAGGCGCCGACGTCGTCATTGTCGATCGGTGCGAAAATCGTGAGACCGTCACATACCCCATGGCAACTGTCGAGGACCTGGACGAAACCGCACGGCTGATCGAGAAGACCGGACGCCGCGCGCTGATCGTACGGGCCGATGTGGCTGATCGAGCTGCGATGGACAGCGCGGTAGCGCAGGGAATCTCAGAATTCGGCCGTATCGACATCGCTGTCGCCAACGCCGGAGTGTCCGCAATGGGTGCCGTCCAAGCAACCTCGACAGCGCTGTGGGACGAAACAATCGGAAGCAATCTCACCGGGGTGTTCAATACCATCGGCGCCGTAGCACCGGGGATGATCGAACGCGGATACGGGCGGATCATCACCATCTCGTCGATGCTCGGCCGCCAAGGTGCGACAAACACCGCAGCCTACGTCGCGTCCAAGTGGGGCGTCATCGGGCTGAGCAAGAGTTCCGCGCTCGATCTCGCGCAGCACGGAATCACCGTCAATGTTGTTGCGCCAGGGAATATCAGCACTCCCATGATCCACAACGACAAGCTCTATCGGCACATGCGCCCCGACCTCGAATCCCCCACCGCCGACGATGTGGAACCCATCTTCCGGTCACTGCACAGCCAGCCTGTTGCCTGGCTTGATCCCTTCGAGGTCACGCGCGCGGTGCTCTTTTTCGCTGCCGAGGGCAGCGCCCACATCAGCGGAACAGTCATGCCGGTCGACGCCGGTAACGCTGCCCGCGTCACCGGCTGATCACGCATCGCTCGAACAGTATTCGACCAAAGGAGCCTCACAAATGACAACATCAGTACCCGACTCAGACGACGCTATCCGCGAGATTCAGGCCGGCGACGCCCCCACCCGATTTGCTCGCGGCTGGCACTGTCTTGGCCTCTCTCGCGAATTCAACGACGGAAAACCACACTCGATCAACGCTTTCGGCACCAAGCTGGTCGTCTTTGCCGGCGAGAGTGGTGACCTGAAGGTGCTGGACGCCTACTGCCGCCACATGGGTGGCGATCTGTCGCAAGGTGAGGTCAAGGGCGATTCGGTAGCGTGCCCATTCCATGACTGGCGTTGGGGCGGCAATGGTAAATGCACAGGAATCCCCTACGCCCGCCGTGTACCTCCGCTGGCCAAAACTCGCTCCTGGCCGACGCTCGATCAGGACGGAATGCTGTTCGTCTACAACGACCCCGAAGGCAATCCCCCGCCGCCAGAGGTAGCACCGCCGCGCATTCTCGGCGCACTGTCCGACGAGTGGACGGACTGGAAGGGCTTCAAGCAGATCGTCGTCAACACGAACTGCCGCGAACTCATCGACAATAACGTCGACATGGCTCATTTCTTCTACATCCACAAGTCATTTCCGACGTACTTCAAGAATGTCTTCGAAGGCCACGTCGCGGCTCAGTACATGAACGGCGTTGGCCGTGACGATTTTCGTCGGCCCGCCGCGGCCGGTGAACCGAAACTGTCGGGAAATAGTTCTTCGGCAGCGTATTACGGCCCGTCGTTCATGATCGACGAGTTGACGTATCACTACGAGAACTTCGATATCGAGTCGATTCTGCTCAATTGCCATTACCCGATCGACGAGAACAGTTTCGTTTTGACGTACGGCGTGATCGTCAAGAACTCCGAGCATCTCGACGGTGAAGCCGCGACCAGTATGGCCGAGAGCATGAGCGGGTTCATCAGCACCGGTTTCGAGCAGGACGTCGAGATCTGGAAGAACAAGGCACGCATCGACAATCCACTCCTCTGCGAACAGGACGGGCCGGTGTACCAGCTTCGCCGTTGGTACGAGCAGTTCTACGTCGACGTCGCCGACATCAGCCCGGACATGGTGGCCCGCTTCGAATACGAACTCGACACCACACGTCCCGTCGAGTCGTGGCGACAAGAGGTTGCCGACAACATGGCAGCACGTCAGTGAGCGAGCCTGTTCAGATCACCTGTGGGACATGCTCGGCCGAGGTTGTGGTGGAGAAGTTCAGTTGGCACCACACAACGGTGCAGTGGGACGCGGCGACGCTGTCCCACTGCACTGAACTCGGCGTTCCCGCAACCGCGACGCATGACATCGCCCCGATGCGCAGCTGCCCACGGCTACGCGACGCGATCAACGTGGCGGCAGTCGAAGGGAAGTTCGGCGACCTCGACTGACCCCCTCAGTCGACGATCACGACATGCAGATTTCGTGGGCCGTGAACACCTTCGACGCGCTCGAGTTCGATATCCGAAGTTGCCGACGGCCCACTGATCATGGTGGTGGGCCGTTCGGGGGTCAGCTTTGCCATCGCCTCGGGCACACCAACTTCCACGCTTGCGCGATGAACGACGCAAATGTGGGTATCAGGCACCAGAGTCAATGCGCGACGCCCCTGATCCGGACCGGCATCGAGAAAAATGGTGCCGGTCTCGGCGCAGGACACTCTGGACCCCGTAACCACCGCGTCCAGTCTCTCGAGCTCCGGCGCAGGCACCTCGGAGCTGTCGACCACCAGTTCGCCGCTGAAGCCTGCAACCCAGGAGCGGTCAAGGCCGACAGGTATACCCACGGTTTTCAGATCGTTCGCGATGAGAATGCCGTTGATCGTCTCCGCGATATCTGTTGTGCTGCACTGATAGACATGCGCC
The DNA here is from genome assembly GCF_003023755.1 of Rhodococcus sp. AD45-ID. Lineage (NCBI taxonomy): Bacteria > Bacillati > Actinomycetota > Actinomycetes > Mycobacteriales > Nocardiaceae > Rhodococcus > Rhodococcus sp. AD45-ID. The sequence continues at coordinate 2,289,788 of NZ_PYHL01000001.1, forward strand.
TTGTAGTCCACCAAACGGTCGACAAGAAGCTCGATGCGCTCGGTATCGGGCAAGGTTCTGCCGGTGCGGTAGTGACGCGGGACTTCGGCATCGCGAGCCGGAGCCAGTGTGATGGCGTCACGGATACGTCCGAGCACCAATTCGCGTGAGTTCATTTGCCTGCCTTACCTTCGCGACGAGCCTCGTCCAGCGCTGCTCGGCCTTCGTCGGAGTCCCACCAGGACCGGAAGGTCTGCTTGGGCGGCGCCGGGATATCCCTGGCCGCGGTCCAGCCGTTCAGCGGCGGCGGAAGCGTCGAGATCTTGCCCTTCTTGCCGGCTACGATGCGGCCCAGCCCAGCTGCCTTCTGCGCGGCAGTCCAGCGCGTCGACGAGGACATCGCGAACGACGCTGCCTTCATCGCCACCGATTCAGCCGTCACACCGGCCTGTTCCACCTTCTGGTGTCTCAATTCGACAAGCAGCGAAGGGATATCGATCTTGACCGGGCAGGCGTCGAAGCATGCGCCACACAGGCTCGAGGCAAAGGGAAGCGTCGAGTTGGGGTCGTCTTTGCCGTGCATCCCGGCCAGCTGCGGTGTGAGCACTGCGCCGATCGGTCCCGGATACGTTGATCCGTAAGCGTGTCCACCCGTGCGCTCGTAGACAGGGCACACGTTGAGGCAGGCCGAGCACCGAATGCAGTTGAGCGCCTCGCGGCCGATCTTGTCGGCCAAGGCGGCTGTGCGGCCGTTGTCGAGCAGCACAAGGTGAAACTCCTGTGGGCCGTCACCGGGCGTGACACCGGTCCACATCGAGGTGTACGGGTTCATCCGCTCACCCGTCGAGGACCGCGGGAGAAGTTGGAGGAAAACCTCGAGATCCTGATATGTCGGCAGGATCTTTTCGATGCCCATCACGGTGATGAGAGTTTTCGGCAGCGTCAGGCACATGCGTCCGTTACCCTCGGACTCCACGACGGTGAGCGTGCCGGTGTCCGCGATTCCGAAGTTTGCACCCGAGATAGCTACCGGGGTGGTCATGAACTTGTGGCGCAAGAACTTTCGCGCAGCGCCGGCAAGGTCGGCCGGATTGTCCCCGAGATCGGGGTCCACATCGGGCATCTCACGCAGGAAGATCTCCCGAATCTCGGATCGATTGCGATGGATCGCGGGAACCAGGATGTGCGACGGTTTGTCGTGGCCGAGTTGAACGATCAGTTCGGCTAGATCGGTCTCGTACGCCAAAATTCCCTGGGTTTCGAGGTGTTCGTTGAGTCCGATCTCCTGCGTTGCCATCGACTTGACCTTGATGACCTCGTCGGAGCCGGTAGCTTTGACAAGCTCGGTCACAATAGAGTTGGCCTCGTTGGCATCTGCCGCCCAGTGAACGTGTCCGCCGCGTGCGATCACCGCGGCTTCGAACTGTTCGAGGAGTTCAGGCAACCGCGCCATGACGTCGGTTTTGATTGCAGATCCGGCGTCGCGCAACTCTTCCCAGTCCGGAAGCTCACCCGTTACATTGAGGCGCTTGGCGCGAATGGTGTGCGTGGCCTTGCCGATATTGCGTCGTAGTTGCGCATTGGCCAGCTCGTGATGCGCTGCGACGGGGAACTTTTCGGTTCCTCGCAGAAATCCCGCACCTTCGGGCGACCTCGGGGGAAAGCTGGGCAGACCCAGCGTCACGGCGCTCATGCGTGCACCCGGCTTTCCACAGATGCCAGGATCTCAGCGAGGTGAATGGTCTTGGCCCCCATCTGCAGTCGCGACATTCCGCCGCCGATATGCATGAGACAGGACGAATCTCCGGCGCTGCAGAACTCTGCGCCGGTGTCGGCCACATGGCGAATCTTGTCGGCCAGCATGGCCGTCGACGTCTCGGCGTTCTTGATGGCAAACGTGCCGCCGAATCCGCAGCAGGAATCGGCTTCGGGGAGTTCCACCAGATCGATGTCGCGAACGTTGCGCAGCAACTGGAGCGGCTTGTCGCCTACTCGCAGCATGCGCAGCGAGTGACAGGTCGGGTGATAGGTGACCCGGTGCGGGAAGTACGCGCCGACATCAGTGACATCGAGAACGTCTACGAGAAATTCAGAGAGTTCGTACGTCTTTGCCTTCACCGTCTGCACCTGCCCACACAGTGACGCGGTGCCGTAGCGCTCGGCAACAATCTCATGCTGATGCCGGACCGAGCCCACACACGAACCCGACGGCGCGACAACAGCGTCGATCGACGTGTCACCGAACGTATCGGCGTAGTTCGCGACCAGCGGCAGCGCGCCCGGCTGATAGCCGGTGTTGACGTGCATCTGCCCGCAGCAGGTCTGCCCGGGCGGAAACACGACGTCGTGCCCAAGACGGGTGAGCAGGAGGGCGGTGGCCTTGGCCGCATCAGGAAACATCGTGTCTCCGATACAGGTGGCGAACAGCGCTACTCGCATGTGATCTCCGCAATCTTTCGGTGTGGTCAGACCACAGTAAAGCACGGTCAGCGCCACAAGGAACCCGAATACCCCGAAAAAACAAAAAATCCACACAATGCTCGATTGTGAGCCGGGTCATGGTGTACGTTCCTGTGGTCCGACCACACAAACCGTCATTCAGACCGTCTGTCAGGAGATACCAGTGGCTACCGAGCTACTCGCGGTGACTTTCACACCGTCCACTACCGCGATCGGCGGGTCGTTGACCGCGTCGGCGCTCGTCGGGCTGCTTCCCCTGGCGACGTTCTTCGTCCTTCTGACCGGATTCAAACTCAAAGCCTGGTACTCCGGACTCGGCGCGCTGGCAGTTGCCGCGATCGTGGCTGTCGTCGGCTTCGACATGCCCACGTCGCTGACAGCACTCTCGGCTCTCCAAGGCATCACCTTCGGGCTCTTTCCGGTCATGTGGATCGTGGTCACCGCCATCTGGTTCTACGAATTGACAGTCGTCAGTGGACGTTTCGAAGACTTGAGACGCGTCTTCAATACCGTGGGCCGGGGCGATATGCGCGTGCAGGCAATGCTCATCGCATTCTGCTTCGGCGGAATGCTCGAAGCGCTCGCAGGTTTCGGAGCCCCCGTCGCTATTACCGGCGCCATGCTCATCGCACTCGGTATGCCGCCGATCCGCGCGGCCGTGACCGTCCTGGTCGCCAATACTGCACCGGTTGCCTTCGGCGCCATGGCAATTCCGATCACGACGGCCGGCAACCTGACGGGCATTCCCGCTACCGAGATCGCAGCCGTCGTCGGTCGTCAGACCCCGATCCTGGCACTGTTCGTACCGCTTCTGCTTCTGTTCCTGGTTGACGGAAAACGCGGAATGAAGCAGGTCTGGCCCATCGCATTGGTCACCGGCGCCGTTTTTGCGCTCGCACAGTTCTGGTGCTCCAGCCACTTCTCGTACGAATTGACCGACGTCGTCGCATCTCTCGCCGGCCTCGCGGCTGCTGTGACGATGCTCCGCTTCTGGCATCCCGCCACTCCCGACGATCAGCGTTCCAAGGTCGAACCCGAAAAGCTCAGTCCGTCAAGAACCTTCCTGGCACTTTTCCCCTACCTTCTCGTAGTCGTGGTCTTCGGCGTCGCCAAACTCTGGACCGCCGGATTCGACCTCCCCGCCTGGCTGAGCAAGACTGACCGCAAGGTCGAATGGCCTGGTCTGTACGGAAATCTGCTGACCGACACAGGAACTCCCTCGTCGAGCGCGATCTACACGTTCTCCTGGCTGTCGAACCCCGGCACGCTGCTCTTGATCTGCGGCATCATCGTCACAGCCGTGTACGGATTCTGGACTCACGGCGGACGATTCCCGTTGACCGCCGGGCAATCGCTGACCACGTTCGGTACGACAGTCGTGAAGATGCGTCTGGCCATTGCGACGGTCGCCACTGTGCTCGGCTTGAGCTACGTCATGAACCAGTCCGGACAGACCGTCTCGATCGGCACCTGGCTGGCCGGCACCGGCGCTGCATTTGCCTTCTTCTCTCCCATGCTCGGCTGGCTCGGTACTGCCGTGACCGGTTCAGACACCTCCGCAAACGCCCTGTTCGCCAAACTGCAGCAGGTTGCTGGACAGACCGCGGGCATCGACCCGACATTGTTGGTCGCGGCCAATACATCGGGTGGTGTCGTAGGAAAGCTGGTCAGCCCGCAAAACCTGACGATCGCCGCGACCGCAGTCGGCCAGGTGGGCAGCGAGCCCATCCTGCTGCGCAAAGTCATCGGATACAGCCTCAGCATGCTGCTTATCCTCTGCACGCTCGTGTATCTGCAGTCCACACCGGTCCTGTCGTGGATGCTCCCGTAAGCGCCACCTAGGCTCTTGGCTCATGCCCTCCGATTCGAGTCCACGCGCGTGGGAACAAGTACTGACGCACCTGGAGAAGCGGCTGACCTCGGGAGAAGTCGTCCCGGGTCAGCGGCTTCCGGGTGAGCGCATTCTGGCGGCCGAACTCGGCGTCGGCCGATCATCGGTACGCGAGGCTCTACGCGTCATGGAAGCACTCGGACTACTCAAAGCCCAGACGGGATCCGGCCCGACCTCCGGCGCGATGATCGTGGCCCGCCCTACCGGCGGCATGACCATGCTGATGCGGATGCAAGTTGCCGCACAAGGGTTTCCGGTGACAGATGTAGTGAAGACGCGCCTGGTTCTCGAAGCCGAGGTCATGCAGGAACTTGCGCGGACGCAACCCACACCGGACCTGGGAGCAGCTGTCGAATTACTCGACTCCATGGACAACCTTGATCTCAGCGCACACGAGTTCCTGATCCTCGACGCACAATTCCACGTTGCGCTGGCCGATGCTGCCGGCAACCAGGTTGTCGCGGCCATGATGACGGGGCTGCGCGAATCCATCGAGGCGTACGTCCTCTCCGGAGTGAACCTGGAGTCCTGGCCAACCACGTGCTGCCGGCTCCGCCACGAACACCGCGGAATAGTCGACGCCGTGCAGGCCGGAGATCCTGAGTTGGCGCGCGAACGCATCACCGGTCACATCCGTGGGTACTACGCGGAGAGCACCCACACCGGGGCCTGAACGTGGGTTGGTAATTGCACCCGTTTTTGTAGTGTAAGGTTGGTTTCACACCGACGCGGGGTGGAGCAGCTCGGTAGCTCGCTGGGCTCATAACCCAGAGGTCGCAGGTTCAAATCCTGTCCCCGCTACAAAGTGAAGGCCCGTAGGTTGCGCAAGCAACCTACGGGCCTTTTGCTGTGCGCGCCAATTCAGGAACGAGCCACCCGGCCCATCAGATAGAACTCCGGATTCGGCATCATCCCCGAGAAACTGGCCATTCTGTTGCTCAGGCCGAAGAACGCGGTAACAGCAGCGATGTCCCAGGCGTCCTCGTCACCGAAGCCGTGCTTGTTCAACGCCTCGAAATCCGCATCGCAGATCTCGTGCGACGCGGAGTTGACCTTGGTTGCGAAGTCGAGCATCGCCCGCTGACGGTCGGAGATGTCCGCTGTCCGATAGTTCACTGCCACCTGATCGGCAACCAGCGGCTTCTTTTCGTAGATGCGCAGGATCGCACCGTGCGCGACCACACAGTACGTGCATTTGTTCGCCGCTGAGATGGCGGTAACGATCATTTCACGATCGCCCTTGGTGAGCGCCGAGTCTTCCTTGAGCATGATCGCGTCGTGGTAGTCGAAGAAGGCCCGAAACTCTGCCGGACGACGCGCGAACATCAGGAACACGTTGGGCACGAACCCTGATTTTTCCTGAACAGCAAGGATTTTGGCAGCGATATCCTCGGGCACGTCGGCCAGCTCTACTTGCGGAAAACGGTCGGTCACAGTGCCTCCTGGGCTGTCAGCCAATGATCAAATTAAGATAATCACCATTAACTGAGTTGTCCAGGGGCTCCGACGTGCATCGCACCCGGATCCCCTAGTTCGCCATGCAGTCCGCTCAAGAAGATCTGCAACAACTCCGTAAGTTGCGCCTGCTGGGGAGCAGACAGTACCGAAACCAAGTCGGCCTCGCGGCCGAGCACACGGTCGACCAATTGCTCCACCACCTCATGCCCCGCGGCCGTCAGCGACACGTCGACAACCCTCGATCCCGACGTCGCCGACCGCTCCACCAAACCGGCAGCTTCAGCCCGAGCCAGCCTTTGCGAAATTGCGCCTGCCGTCACTCCGGTCCGTTCGGTGATCTGACGGGTCGTCAATCGGTACGGCTCCCCAGCTCTCCGCAAGACGCTCAGCAGATCAAGCGTTGCCGTATCTGCGCCCGCGGCGGCAAGGATTCGCCGTCGGTCCTCACCGAGGAGTTTTGCGCACGCCCACAGCCTGGTCACGATGCCGATCCCCTCGACCGGAGTTCCCGGACGCTCACGCAACCAGGCCAAGGCAATCGCGTCGACGTCGTCGTCAGGGTCCAAGCCACCAGTCACATTGCACCTCATTTAGATCTAAATGATACGTTCTCGTATAGACCTAAACGTAGCTCACTGGAGGAAGACATGACACGCACAGTTCTGGTCACCGGCGGCGGAACAGGCATCGGCCGCGCCGTAGCAGCCGCATTCGCCCAGAGTGGCGACACAGTGTTCATCACCGGACGACGCACCGGACCGCTCGAGCAGACAGCAAGCGAACTGGGCTCGAACGTTCACGCCGTAACCTGCGACAACTCTGACCCGAAGTATCTGAAGCGGCTACAAGACACGCTCCCGGCGAACCTCGCCGTCGTAGTGCATTGCGCGGGCGGTAACACGGACTTCGATCGAGAGGCGCCGTCGGATCTCGATACCTTGGCCGCCGGATGGCGAGCCAATCTCGATTCCAATCTATTGTCGGCGGTTCTGACCACTGCTGCCGTCCGCGATCGCCTCACCCCCGGCGGCCGCGTCATCACTATCGGATCCATCGCCGCAGACAAAGGTGCGGGCGCCTACGGTGCAGCCAAAGCTGCTGTCGCAACCTGGAATATCGACCTTGCCGCCGAATTGGGTCCACTGGGAATCACCGCGAACATAGTTTCTCCCGGCTACATCGCCGACACCGAATTCTTCCGTGACGTTCTCACCGACGCTCGACGGGAGGCACTGATCGAAGCCACGAGCACCAAGCGCGCCGGGACTCCGGAAGACGTCGCTGCCGCAGTCCTCTTCCTGGCCTCGGCGGGCGCCGGACAGATCACCGGTCAGGTAATCGCGGTCAACGGCGGAGAACGAACAAGTCGTTGATCTAGCCGCCGTTGATCTAGCGCAGATGACGGCCGAAGAACGAGTCGATTCTCCTCCAAGCATCTTCTGCCGCAACCGGATCAGGGCCCATCCCGAGGATTCGCTCCAGCGGACGCAGCACCTTGGGGCCGGCTTCGGCATCGTTGAGGAACGCGTGTCCGGCCGTCGGATATTCCTTGATGTCGTGTTCGACGCCGGCCCTGTTCAGGGCGGTTCCCAGTTTCAGCGCCGCACCCCGCAAGGTGACGTCCTTGCCGCCGAAGCTACCAACCAGCGGGCATGAATCTGCCACTGCCGCATCAAGTTTTCGCGGGAGCTGTCCGTAGTTGACCGAAGCGACGTCAAAATCTTCGGCGCTGATCAGCGCGAATCCGCCGCCCATACAAAATCCGATGACACCGATCTTCCCGGTGCAGTCCGCGGATTCGACCAGCCAGTTGCGCGCGACCTCGATGTCGGTAAACGCCCGCCCCTGCCCGCGGAGCATCGACGTCATCGTCGGTACGAGGCAGCGCCTCGCCCCACCCGCGCTGTACAGATCCACGGCCAACGTTAGAAAGCCGGCGGCGGCGAGGCGTTGCGCCTGCCGCCTCATCACGTCGTCGAGCCCGAAGGCCTCGTGAATCATCACCACACCCGGCCACGGGCCAGGGGTGTCGGGAGTTTCGAGGATGCCACGGAGCGGTTGGGATCCGCCGACAACTGCGGCGCGGGCCGTCAGATCGATGTCCACCATTACCCGATCGTAAGCATTTGCCTGGTAAATGTGCCCGATTCACCCCATCTGAAGTGCGTTTTCGCACGCGGGCGTGCGCCCTGTTGCGCGGCATGGGAGGATGGGGGAATCGAGATCGGGACTTCGATGTGAAACCCGGATCGATTTTGTAGGGAGTATTTGTATGGCACAGGGCATCGTGAAGTGGTTCAACGGCGAAAAGGGCTTTGGTTTCATTGCTCCCGACGACGGAACACCGGACGTGTTCGTTCACTACTCTGAGATCTCAGGCAACGGCTACAAGTCGCTCGACGAGAACCAGCGTGTGGAGTTCGAGGTTGGCCAGGGCCAGAAGGGCCCCCAGGCCACCAATGTGCGCGCTGTCTAGTCAGTGACACAAGAAGAGGGTCGTACCCGCAAGGGTACGGCCCTCTTCTGTTTCTCCTACTGCTCTTGATCGTCCGCACGGGCTTTGATCACAGCAGCCACCGCGGCCTCGATATTCGATTCCGCGACAGCTTTGTCGACGCCGAGGTCGCTCAGAACACCGGAACCGTCCTCGAGTTCCAGCAGTGCTAGCAAGATGTGTTCGGTTCCGATGTAGTTGTGCCCCAAGCGAAGAGCTGCACGGAAGGTCAGTTCGAGAACCTTCCGGGATTGAGCGTCGTACGGGATGAGTTGCGGCAACTCCTCTGATTCGGCCGCAGGCAAAGCCTCTACGATGGCCGTGCGCACTGCGGCAAGTTCGATCCCCTGCGCTGCAATTGCCTGCGGTCCTAACGCTTCCGGTTCGGCCAGGAGCCCGAGAACAAGATGTTCGGGTCGAATCTCCGCATTACCGGCCGCTCGGGCTTCGTTCTGCGCAGCCATCACCACATTCTTGGCACGAACCGTGAACCGACTGAAACCGTCTTCGGGAACCATCAGCTTGCCCTCACCAGCCGCTTTCGGCACAAAACGCTTCTGCGCGGCTTGTTTGGAGACGCCCATGCTCCGACCGATGTCGGTCCACGACGCGCCTGAGCGCCGCGCCTGGTCTACGAAGTGACCGATCAGGTGATCAGCTACTTCACCGAGATGATCAGCGGCAACCATTGCGTCGGACAATTGATCTAACGCGTCGGTGTGAACTTTCTTGATGGCGGCGATGAGGTCGTCGAGTCGGACTTGGTTTGTCATCTTTACTGGATCACCCATGCGTCAACCATAAGTTGACGCATGGGAATCGTCAACCCCGGGTTGACGATCGGCGGCTTCAGGAAAAGAACTCGCGCAACACCGGCACCATTGCATCGTCGGACACACCGTGTGCCTGCCCTGGAATCTCCAGCGCCTTTGCTCCCCCGATCCTTTCGCTGATTCGCGCCGCCGAGGAGCGGCCCCACTGCCCACTGTCACCGCCGTGCATGACCAAGGCGGGGACAGCGGCCGAGGTCAGCCAATCGAGCGACTGACTGCCGTGGTTACAGATGGCGACGTCGTACGGCAGGGTGTGAGCAATGGCGCACATGCCTGGCCAGTCCGAACTCTGCTTCATCTCCTCGACCATGTGCGACGACGCACCGGTCAGTGAGAGGAACCGGACCACCGCCCCCTCCTTGTCCCCGGCGGCAACCAATCGCCAGAGGTCACCTAGCGCGGCCGCATCCGACTGACCTTCGTCCATGTACGGCGCCTCGTAGACGGCAAGCTTCCTCATCGGAACGCCCTGCGCCGCAGCTTCCAACGCCAGTGCGGCGCCCGACGAAAGCCCGTAGACCAGCGGCACCTCCCCGGTAGCGGCGATAACGGCGCGCAAGTCCTCCACCTCGGCCCCGATGGAATATGCACTGCCGTCGCCGCTGTCTCCGCGACCACGCCTGTCGTAGGAGTACACGGTGAAATCTGCTGCCAGCTCTGCGGCCAGGGAGTCGAACCACTGCCGATCGCAGAACGCTCCGGCGACAAGAACCACTGCTGGTCCTGTGCCGGAGCGTTCGTACGCGATCATTGTTCCGTCCGCGGAGCGCACTGTGTCCATGACCATCTCCTAGGGTTGGAGGACATCTCCTCCCTGATTAGACCGCCGCAGACTCCAGAAGTCACCGATTCGGCATCAGCTGATTTTGGCGTACAGAGCATCCCACCCCTGGGCGACGTACGAAATGGTGTAGATCGAACCGTAGAAAGTCGATCCGCCGAGGTTAGTGACGTTGCCCGCCTGCACCGCTGGGAGCCGCTGCCACAGCTTGCTGGCCACCAACGCCTGATACGCCGCACTGTCCTCGTCCTCGGTGATCATGAAACCGTCGACGCCGGCCAGTACGTCCAAACCCTCGAGGCTGACGCCGCCTTCCGGATCCAGACCTTCCGCAGTGACGGTCTTTCCGCCGATATCGCCGAGCGTCATGTCACTGGGCTTGTCGCCCTTTTCCGACGTACGAATACTGGTGACGTACAGAGTGTTGGTGTCCGGCAGGAATGACACACTCGCAACCGTCTTCGACGCGATCTTCTCGGCATGACGCGATTGAATATCCGCAATGAGGTTGTCGTAGTCGAGAATCAGCTGGTCGAGCGTCTCGGTTCGGCCGAGCCAGCCCGACAGCCTGGTGAGGTTGGTTCGCCAGTCGTCGGTGAACTCGGTGGTGAGAACCGGTGCGATGGTCTGCATTTCACCAACGGGCCACCACTCACTTTCATAGTTCAGGCACACGATCAAGTCAGGTTCGAGCGCAAGAATCTGCTCACGATTAGGGATTTCGGACAGGAAAGGCACCGATGCGTCGACGGGCACCCAGGGCGTGGCCTTTGCATAGGTGTATCCGACCAGCGGAAGCTCCAGCGCCACAGCAGGTTCGAGATCGAGCCGAGAGTCGATCGCGACCACACGCTTGGGCTCGACGGGAATGTCGTACGTTCCGAGCGGGGTGGTCACCGAGCGCATTTCGTTTGCGGCGGCACTACTTCCGCTCTCGCCGCACGCCGCGAGAAAAGCACCCAATCCGGCGATGCCTGCACCGATTCCGAATTGGCGTCGAGTCAGATTCGAGACGATGCGATTATCGGTGTACCCCCGCGGGAGCAGCAGGGTAGATGAAGCGGGCATGTGCGCGGACCTTCCAGAAGAACGTGATCATCCGCCCTTCGCAGGCGAATAAGGATGCCCTAATAGAGTACGTACCGCGCATCGTCGCGACCGGCCCAGAAGTGTTCGGTTCCGGCCACTGTTCTCAGTTTGCCCCCAGCACCTGCCCGGACCACTCGACCAACGGCGTCAATGCGCGCCACGCCTTGCGGACTTCCTTCAGCGTCCGAGGACTGTCCAACCACGACGGACTGGGATAGCTGCGGCCGGCCGTCAACGACTTGTGCCGCAACAGTTCGATGCGCGGATGATCAACGGTGTACCCGCGCGGCGCCGTCTTGAGCGTGTCACCACCCACCGTGAATCCGGCCTTGCGCACACCTGCGAGAATCTTCTCGAGTTCCGCACCTCGGACGGCGTCGTCGACCGCCGCTCGGTACCGCGCAATCGTTTCGGACGTGCTGGCGTAGAAGCCCCCGGCAACCATCAGGCCCGCCGCATCGATCTGAACGTAGTAGCCACAACTCTGCGCAAGGCCCACAAAAGCACCTTGGTGCGTCTTGTACGGAATCTTGTCCTTCGAGAAACGCACATCGCGGTACGGCCGAAACAGTTTGGCTGTGCCGAACTCGTCTTCCAATTCCGTGACCAACGCCGCCATCGGTCGACGAACGATCTCGTCGTACGTCTCCTTGTTGGCCGCCCACCACACCTTGCTGTTGTCCGCTTCGAGATCCTCGTAGAAGTCGAGTGCAGCAACAGGTATTCCAGTGAACGCAGCCATGCGTAAAGCGTAGTCGTACCGGTTAGAGAGGCCATCACCTCCCGATGTGAGCCATGCGCTGCAGTGATGCCCCGATCGGGCAGAATCCGTAGACTGCGTGGGGATGATTTCCGAAATGCAGGCCTGGCAACTGACCGATACCAATCGAGACTGGCTCATCCACCGACCCATCGAAATCGCGATCTATGTGGTGCTGGCGGTAATTCTGCGATTCGCTCTGCACCGTGTGATCGATCGAATGTCGAACGGGCGCAAGCCTTCGGTGAACGCACGCAGGACACAGCGTGCCCGCACCATTGGTTCCGTCCTCAAATCGACCGTCTCCATTGTCATCCTGGTCTGGTGTGTGCTGCAGATTCTCGGGATCCTGGGTGTCAACGTTGCACCGTTCATCGCCTCTGCCGGCGTCATCGGCCTGGCCATCGGTTTCGGCGCACAGAATCTGGTGCGTGACTTCCTCTCCGGAATCTTCATGCTGCTCGAAGACCAGTACGGCGTCGGTGACGTCGTAGATCTCGGCGATGCGGTGGGCACTGTCGAAACCGTCGGTCTGCGGGTCACCACGGTCCGAGATGCAAACGGAACCTTGTGGTACTGCCGTAACGGTGAGATTCTCCGAGTCGGAAACATGAGTCAGGGCTATGCGACCGCTGTACTCGATCTCCCCATCGCCCACAACGCCAACGTGCACCGGGCATGCGAAGTCGCAACGCGGGCCGTTCTCGAGGCCGCTGAATCCGACTCCATCCGATCGGACATGATCGAAAAACCGGAGATGCTGGGAGTCAATTCCGTTACTGCAGAATCGATTACCATCCGGGTTACCGCGCAGGTCAAACCAGGCCGGCAATGGGCAGTCCAGCGTGCATTTGCCCGCTCTGCCCTGACTGCGTTCGAGCAACACGGGATCGAGGCGCCATACCTACCCATCCTCCGCTGAGCAAAACTATTGACGCCGGTGCCTTCGACAGATGCAATTACTCGAGCACAGAGGGAGTTACGTGAGTACAGCGTCGGAGTTGATGATCGACATACCCGGCGGCGTGGTCGATCTGCGTGACGACCGCAAGGCCACCCATTGGAGCGTCGACATCGCTCCCTTCCGGATGGCTCGATACGTCACGACCATGCGCGATTCAGCGAATCCCAAGGTCAACGTGTCCTGGATCGACGCGATCGCAGCGTGCAACAGCCTGTCAGCGCAGGACGGATTAACCCCTGCCTATCACGACATCGACAGTGAATCTCCGACATGGGATCGCACATCGAATGGCTACCGGCTCCCCACCGAAGCGGAATGGCAGTACGCCTGCAAAGCCGGGACTCCCGGGTATCGCTACGGCCCGATCGATGAAATCGCCTGGTACGAAGCAAACTCCGGTGACACTTGCCATCCTGTCGGATCGAAGTCCGCGAACGCGTGGGGACTTCACGACATGATCGGCAACGTCTGGGAATGGTGCTGGGATCTCTACGACCCGGAGGTATACGGCACTTACCGCATCTTCCGCGGTGGCAGTTGGGCGGAGATGGCGCGGGGTTGTGGCGCCAGCGTTCGGCGTCGTAGCCACCCGAGCTTCGCAATCGACGACTTAGGGTTCCGTATCGCCCAATCTGCCGGTCCCGGCGCATAACATGTGAAGAATCCGCGCACCGGAACCGGTGGGGAGAGAGGGCACAACAATGCAGCGTGAAGAGTCGTCGTTCACCGGAGTGTCCGGCACCAAGATCGTTTACGACGTGTGGACGCCGGACCGTGAGCCCACCGGCATCCTTGTCCTGTGCCACGGACTCGGGGAGCACGCTCGGCGCTACGACCACGTGGCCGCGAGACTGGGTGAACTCGGTCTGGTCGTGTACGCACCTGATCATCGTGGGCACGGACGTTCCGGCGGCAAACGCGTCCACCTCAAGGAGTTCTCCGACTTCACCGACGACGTCAACACCCTCTTCGGTATCGCCACCGCCGCCTATCCTGGCAAGGACAAGTTCCTTCTCGGCCACAGCATGGGCGGCGCGATTGCACTCTCGTACGCCCTGGATCATCAATCGGATCTCAAGGCATTGGCTCTCTCAGGACCTGCCGTGATCATCGCCACCGGTACTCCCAAAATCGTCATGCAGGTGGGCAAGTTCCTCGGCAAGTACCTCCCGGACGTTCCGGTCGAGAGCCTGGAAGCTGCGGCGGTGTCTCGCGATCAGAAGGTTGTCGACAAGTACAACGCAGATCCGCTGGTCCATCACGGCAAGGTCCCGGCCGGCATTGCGCGTGGAATGATCACGGCGGCAGAGGGATTCCCAGCTCGCCTGCCTTCACTCACCATTCCCGTTCTACTGCAGCATGGTTCAGCCGACAGACTCACCGACCCGGCCGGAAGCAAGCTGGTCGCTGACCTCGCAGGCTCCCCTGACGTGACCCTGAAGGTCTACGACGGCCTGTACCACGAAATCTTCAACGAGCCTGAGCAGGAAGAAGTTCTGGACGATCTTGTCGAGTGGCTGCGCCCTCGCGTTACCGGAGCTTAGGTTCGATGACACCGTGCGGGATCCTCTTGGCCGCAGGCGGAGGATCCCGCATGGGTACACCCAAGGCCTTGAAGTTCGACGCCGACGGCCGATCATGGCTACGCCGCGGTGTATCGACTCTCCGCGACGCGGGCTGCTCGCCGGTCATCGTGGTGCTCGGAGCTCGAGCAACCGACGCCGCAGCACTCCTTCCACCTGAGTTCACCGATACCCTTGTGGTGGAATCAGACTGGCAGAAAGGCATGAGCGAATCACTACGCTCGGGCCTGGAGGCGGCACAGAACCTGGATGCTGTTGCCGCCGTCATCACCCTCGTCGACCTACCGGACCTCGACACCACGACCATCACCCGAGTGACCGGCCCGACGGTTCAGTCAGATGACCTCCGACGCGCTGTATTTCACGGCACCCCAGGACATCCCGTTGTCATCGGCCGCGATCACTGGCCGGCCCTGATCGCTTCCCTGGCGGGCGACAGCGGCGCCAACGCGTATCTGCGCGCGCACCACGCCGATCACGTGGAATGCTCAGACCTGAGCACCGGCCGGGACGTGGACTACCCACAAGCCTGATCGCCCGGGTCCGTGTCCCGCCGGAGTTCTACATGGCTGGGTACGCAGGCACTCTCAACGTGACCACAGAGGGTGTGATCGAGAACAGCACTTACGGAACGACTCCCAGTCTGCAGCCCTGACCAGTGAAGCGAAGATCACGCTGGACATCCCGTCCGTCGTTAATTGAATGGGCCACATCCCATGTTCGATCCGAACTGACTCGATGAGTCAGTCGTCGCTCCACACCCTCAGGTCGAGTGGATCGGCTACTTCGAACGCCCTCAAAGCAATTCACACCTAGATAGAACGGGTGAGATCCTTACTTTGTCTGTGTGTACCCGCTTCGGGGTAGGAGTAGGGCGGCAATTACAGTCACCACACTTGCAGCTAGTGCAATCGCCGTGGACCACATGTATCCGGACGGCGATGGCACGCTTAGCGCCGACTCTGGAACCGGGGTGAGGTTGTTTGCCAAAATCATGCCTACGACAGCGGAAGACAGCGCCAAGCCGATGATGCGCATCAGTGCATTGAGGCCGTTGGCTTCTCCCGTCTGCTCGACCGGCGTAGCTTCCATGATGAGAGTGGGCAAAATTGCGTAGGAAATTCCGACAGATGCACCGACGAAACACGTTACAGCGACGAGATAAACCGCCGGGAATTCCCACTTGACAGCAAGTGCAATCAACATGGCGAGCAAAGCGACACAAAGCAAGCAACCCGCAATCACGAGAGTGCGCCGTGTCCCCAAAGACGCTCCCATTCGAGCGCCGATATTCGACGATACGAATGCCACGAGCCCGGCGGGAGCCATGAGCAAACCAGCAGTGAGCATCGAGACTCCCAATCCATGCGGAGTTGAGGTCGGGGCCATCAACATTTGGATCGGAGCTAGCTCCATCCCGTAAAACGCGAAGGCCGCGGTGAGACCGACAATATTTGCCAACACAACTGTGCGCCGGGATGCGATACCCAGATCCAAAAGTGGATTGACCCGTCGACGTTCGTACGCCAACCAGCCAGCGAAAGCCAGCGCAGACAACCCACACAACGACAAAGTGACCGGACTCGTCCAACCCCAATCCAAGCCCTTGCTCACTGGCAGCAGCAAGGTGAGCAGAACCAGTGCGAGGCCAAGCGCACCGATCAGATCGAAGCGACCCCCCATGCGGATTCGGCTGGGGGAAACCAGGGCATAGATACCCCCGAAGCAAACCACCGACCCTGCCGCTCCGACCCAGAACAACACCCGCCAACCGAATGCCTCTGCAACGAAGGCAGCGAATGGAAGCCCCAGAGCGCCACCCACAGCCATCGACGAGCTCATCATTCCAACCGCAACACCCAAACGTTTCGCAGACAGGAACTCACGCATCACGCTGATCCCGACCGAAACGAAAGCAACACCGAGACCCTGCAATGCCCGACCTACGAGGAAAAGCGGAAGCGATGACGAAACCGCACAAACCATTGACCCTGCAGCGACCGACGCAATACATAGCAGCAGTAGCCGTCGCTTGCCGTACATGTCGCCCAAACGACCGGCTATTGGTGTCGCTACCGCTCCAACGGCCATCGTCACGGTCACAGCCCATGACGCATTCCCAGCAGAAGTATCAAGCATCATCGGCAACATCGGGATAAGCGGCATTATTAACGTTTGTGTCAGGGACATCGCTATACCCGCGGCGCACAGCATCATCACCCCGATGCGCGCCTTCCGGTCCACCGGTGGACTGTCGGCCGAACTGCCCTCCCCCTCAACGACTATTTCGGGTACGGAGTCCGTCGTTTCAACTGCTCGGTGCATCGGCGCTCCTTCACGACCGCACGAGGGTCGTCGCTATGTCAGGCACGACCCCGACGTCAATCGAACTATGTAAAGCACATTGGCTGCCCAGCAGAATTTCGCCCGTCTGACCATCCGTACCAGTCTGGCGGGCGGGCGGAACTACACGGTCGCTTGCAGCCCTTGACGATTCGCAGCCACGCCGAAAAACGCTATATGACGGGGTTACGGCGCCGAACTCATCTTCCCGATAAACGGGAATCCGACAGACCCGAACCTGTGCCACAGCCAGGCGACGAACGCTGGCGCTCACACCCAAACACGCTCGTGAGGCGGACACACAAGCACGAGTCACCGAGAGAGCGCCAGAGCGGCAAACCAACTCCGGAAACTCGGACACCACGTCCCACGGAAACTCGCTCCGATTCAATTTCGTGCTACTGACTTCCGCGTGAGACGGCTTATTACGGAAGGTTTCCATTCACCGAGAGAGCTCCTCGAATGACCGTTCATTCAAGGGCTTTGATATGAGTATGCAGTCCTCTTACCTACTACTAGGGGTTGAGTTCGCCCGCCTCGACAAGTTGAGCCAAATCGGACTTGTATCGCTGATCGGCCTACGTGATTGTCCGAAGACCATCTCAGTTCTCGAATGTTCGTGAGGAGTGTGTCGTGAACAGTGTCGATCAGCCTGCACCCGTAGCAGTTTCGGTTAAGTCGAACGAACACCGTCCGCGCGGATCGACGTTCTCGACCATTGGCGACCATGTGCGCAGAGCATTTCCTCGAGGCACCCACAGTCGGCGACGGCCTGTGAAGCAAGCCTCGTGGCCGAACCGAATCCATTCGTGCGTGCCTCATCACCAGAGTGCCTTCGACGACGGCCACTGTCCAGCAGCTGCAATCAGTCGAGTCTCATAGCGGGACTAGCGTACTCATAGCACTGTCCAACAGATCCGACATTCGGGTATCACCATTGTCGGCCAGCCATGCATCAGTCGCGATACCCAAGCATACGAGTGCAGAACTGACCAGCACCCGTGCCTCGAGATTCGCCACACCGGTCGGTCCTGCGGAGTGCCGTCGCACGACCTCGGGTATCAATGCTTCCTGCCAACCCAGTTGCCGTTCCCAATGGCGGGATTTGAGTTCAGGAGTTTCGCACAGCATTCGCCAATATGGCAGTTCCGATTCCGGGGACTGGTCGCGAGCCTCCACCATCACATCGAAACAACGCCTCAGCGCGAGCCACGACGATTCGCGCTCGGGCCGGCCTGCCAACCTGAGAGCAATCTGGTCACCCCACGTGTCCATGGACCCCAGCGCGATATCTTCCTTTGTACCGAAGTACCGGAAAACACTGGTTCTCGACAAACCTGCCTCAGCAGCAATCTGATCGACCGTGGTTTTGTCGAATCCACGCTCAGCGAAAAGCCGGCATGCAACCTCGCCCACCTCGACTCGCATCGCTTGACGCATCCGGTCTCGCAAACCCGGAACCTCCGGGGATCCCTCCGATGCACCTACGACACTCGCCATGGCGCAACTATACAGCGGTATCTTCTTGAAACTGAGTACCAAAATATTATGCAGTTCCAAATTGGAATGAAGTGTCGTAACGTCTACGGTTACCGACACCATCACGGAAGGCCCAAGAATGAAATACGGCGTTTCTACATTCCTGACCGACGAGAGCATCAGTCCCACTGCATTGGGCACTGGCCTCGAAGAACGTGGCATCGACGCACTGTTCCTGGCCGAGCACACTCATATCCCCACGAGTTGGCAGTCACCGAGCCCAGACTTCACACTCGCTCGCGAGTACTACCGAACAGTTGACCCCTTTGTTGCCCTGGGCGCCGTTGCGGCAGTCACCAAGACCTTGCTGCTCGGCACCGGGATCGCGTTGGTAGCGCAACGCGACCCGATCATCACAGCGAAGGAAGTTGCCACTCTGGACTTGATCTCCGGCGGTCGGGCGGTCTTCGGAGTAGGGGCAGGGTGGCTCGAAGACGAGATGCGTAACCACGGTACGAATCCACGTAGTCGCGGACGCTTGATGGATGAGCGCATACGAGCAATCATCAAATTGTGGACAGAGGAAGAAGCGGGCTTTCACGGTGAACTCGTCAGCTTCGACCCGATCTACTCCTGGCCCAAGCCGGTCCAACTACCGCACCCTCCGATCTACGTCGGTGGGGTCAGTGAGAGAGCATTTGCGCGACTCGCCGAGTACGGGCAGGCATGGATGCCCATCGGCATTCCACCCCACGAACTCGGCATACAGATGGATCGTATGCGCCAAGTTACTGGAACAGACACGCCGGTAACAGTTTTCGGTGCATCTCACGACCGTGAATCGCTGGACATATACGCGGCGCTCGGCGTCGAGCGGGTACTGTTCACGCTGCCCACCCTTCCCCAGGATGCCACGCTCCGAGTACTTGACGAGTTCGCCGGGGCGATCTCCACCACCGCTCAGTAACCGTACTCACTATGACTCAGGAGAAATGCCCCTCAGAGCCAACCCGTATTCCGGCCGCCGGATTAGTTGAGCGCGCTGGTCATTCGCCTGGGAGCGCCGCTTACCGTCGCGCCGCGGTAGCACTTTTTGCCGCCGGAATGGCGACATTCATGACGCTGTATTACGTCCAAGGTTTGCTCCCGGTGTTTACCGAGCACTACGGGGTTTCTCCTGCTGCCTCCGCCCTGGCCGTCTCGGCGACAACAGCATTGCTGGCCTTCTCCATCGTTCCCGCCGGCATGCTGTCCGAACGATTCGGCCGTGTCCGAGTGATGTCGATCTCCGCATTGTCAGCAGCCTTCTTAGGACTGGTGCTGCCATGGAGCCCATCATTCGAGTTTTTTCTGGCAGGTCGTGCGCTGCAGGGAATGCTGTGTGCAGGTGTGCCTGCGGTAGCCATGGCATATCTGGCCGAGGAGATCGACGCTGGATCGCTCGGCGCTGCTATGGGCACGTACGTCGCCGGCACATCCATCGGCGGGCTCACCGGGCGACTGATCCCAACCATCGCAGTTGATCTCACAACGTGGAGATGGGCCATGGAGCTGACAACAATTGTCGCTCTCACGTTCGCGGTGACATTTACGAGGTTGATTCCGCCGTCCAAAAACTTTGCGCAACAACCTATCAAGCTTGCGATGACGGCTCGTCAGCTCAAAGCCCATCTGCAAGACGGTCCACTCCTTTGTCTGTTCGGTCTCGGATTCGTGTTGATGGGCGGCTTTATCACGGTCTACAACTACCTCGGTTACAGGTTGCTCGATGCCCCGTTCAATCTCCCGCCGACAGTGGTGGCACTGGTGTTCCTGATGTACCTCGCCGGCGCCGCGTCATCAGCAATCGCCGGCAGAATATCGGATTCCTGGGGCCGCGGATCTGTGTTGATCAGTCTATTAGCGCTAATGGGCGCAGGACTCGCCATCAGCCTGGCTGACAACTTGTCCGCCGTTCTGATCGGCGTCCTGCTGCTTACGATCGGCTTCTTCGGTGCTCACTCGATCTCCAGCAGCTGGGTAAGCGCCAGAGCGTCGCGCAATCGAGCCGGCGCCTCTTCCCTCTACCTGCTCAGCTACTACCTCGGCAGCTCCGTAGTTGGCGCTCTGGGAGGAATCGCTTTCGCGTATGCCGGCTGGAACGGCCTGGTGATCTATGTGGGCGCATTTCTGTTGATCGGCGCTGTGTTGACTGCCATTCTGGTGCAAACGACCCGAGCGCGTTGACGATGCCACCGAGGAAGATCGAGTTGGTCTGTGTAAGAACGGCATCCGTGAGAACATCTGCAGATCCGTTACCCGTGCAATCAACCTCACGGATCACGGTCAGTACGGATCAGCTCGTGCGAATGCTCGGTGGAACGCCGAAGCAGGATCGACATTGCCCATAGGGCGCCGATCCTGCCTGTCGATGCTGTCAGTGCGCCTGAGGTAAATTCAAACGTCAAGCCGCATCTACGTTTGCATCGCGCGCCTCGGCGCGCGCTCATTCTTTGGTTCTACTTCGAGATCATGTCCTTCAGCATCGATCTCGGGCAAGATACGATCCAACTTGGCCGGCAACCACCACGAATTGCTCCCGATCAGCGACATCGCTGCCGGCACGATGATCATTCGAACAACGAAGGCATCCGTGATGACACCAACCGTCAGCGCGAGAGCGATCGAACCGACGAGACTGTCACCGCTCAACATGAATCCACCGAAAACCGCGGCCATGATGGTTGCTGCTGCTACCACCACAGGCCCTGAGCGCGCGAAACCATCAATGACGGCTTCCTTCGTACTGAGGCCGCGCACATGTGCCTCATGGATCCGCGACACCAAAAACACTTGATAGTCCATAGCGAGACCGAAGAGAATACCCACAACGATGACCGGCAAGAAGCTGAGAATCGGTGCACCCTCCGATACTCCGAATAGACCTCCGAGCCAACCCCATTGGAAGACCGCAACAGACGCCCCCATTCCTGCACCCAGTGACAAGAGGAATCCGACGGTTGCTACCAACGGCACAAAGAATGACCGGAACAGCACCGTGAGGAGAACGAACGCAAGGCCCACGATCAGGGCGATATACATGATCAACGCCGTGTGCAATTTGGCGTCGACGTCAATTGAGACAGCAGTCTCTCCGGTCACAGCCACCGAGGCATCAGGTATACCTGATACTGCCGCGCGGATTTCCTTGACCAAATCGGCTGTGCGTTGATCGTTCGGCCCGCCTTCGGATATGACGTTGATCATCGCTGCGGTGTTGTCTCCATTGATGATCACCGGAGACAGTGACGCCAAGTACGGCACCCCCGAGATCGCATCGATAGCCCGAGAGCCGGCCGTGCCGGCATCGTCGCTCTCCACCAGCACCACCATCGGACTCTGCGAACCTGCACCGAATCCCTCGGAGATCAAGTCATAGGCTTGTCGCTGAGACGAATTGGGGTCCGCCCCTCCGGGTGTGTTCAGCGAGGTATTGAGCGAAAACACCGGAACCGACAATGCTACGAGAGCCACGACGGCCGGAATCAGGAGTCGCTTCGGTTTGTGGGCAACGAGAGCGCCCCAGCGTTCGTAGAATGTCGGAGTCGTGGAGTCCTTGACCGAGACCGACCTACTGTCTGTGTCGCGGTGCTTACGGGGAAGCACTCGGCGCCCGACGGTCACCAGAATGACTGGCAAAAGCGTCAAAGACACAGCGACAGCCACAATTACCCCGAAAGCAGCAGCCAATCCCATTTCGGTAAGGAACGGGATCCCTACGACGCTCAACCCTGCCAGCGCGATCACGACTGTTGCACCGGCGAAGACCACCGCCGAACCAGCAGTGCCGACTGCACGTGAGACCGACTCGAATACCGATTTTCCTTCGCGCAGTTCAGAGCGGAAGCGGGCAAGCACGAATAGTGTGTAGTCGATTCCGACTGCAAGCCCGAGCATTACCGCCAAGATCGGAGTTGTCGGCTGAATCGGCGTCATCGCGGAATAGGCCAACACACCACAGATTCCGACAGCAACACCGATGAGCGCAGTGAGCATGTTCACTCCGGCTGCAACAAGCGAGCCGTACGTGATCATCAGGACGAGGAAGGCAATCGCAACACCGATGATCTCACTCGGACCGAACAGATGGGGTCCTTCGACTCCTAGGTCTCCTCCCACGATGACGCCAATACCTTGCACTGAACCTCGAGCAGCTACCTGCTCGAGACGGTCCTGCAATTCCCCTTTGTCAGCGTCATCGGCGAGAGTGTAGGTAACGGTGGACACTGCTGTCTCCCCGTCGGGGGATACACGAAATGTTTTGTCGCTAAGCGGATTCGTCGCCATAACTACGTCTTGAACTTGCCCTAACGCAGCTACGGTATCTGTGACGGCTGCCGAAAGTGCGGGGTCACTCAACGGGCCATTCGCACGGAAGACAACCTCGAGACTGGTGACATCGCCCTCGCTCGACGTTGGGAACTTCTCCGTGAGTGTATTGAGAGCGTCACTCGATTCGGTGCCAGGGATTTCGAAGCTATCCGCGTTGGTTTGTGGACCTGACATCAACCCGACGAGCACCGCAGCCATGATTGCCACCCATGCAGCCAGGACAGTTTTGCGGTGAGTAGCACTGAAAGCACCCAATCTGTACAGCAATCGACCCATTTCAATCCTTCTCTACGACAGCAACAGAACTGTCTTCAAGGATCGTCGAGGACGAATATTGCGGCGTCGTCCCTGCGCAGTATCCATCTACTGCACACGCAGTACATCTCGCTAGCGCTCACCATCAGAGGGGGGAACAAGACCGCTACGGTATGCGATCACGACAAGTCCGGACCGATCCGTCACACCCAGTTTCATCATCGCCCTGTTGACATGAGTCTTGACCGTGTATTGGGAGATTGTCAGTTCATCTGCAATCTCGACATTCGTGAGACCCCGGCCAACCATTTTCAGCACTTCTCGCTCACGCTGAGTCAGATCGTCGACGCCGGGATAAATTGCGATAGAAGGCATTTGACTAGAAGCGGTTGCGTTCAAGTACTGAACCACACTGGTCGCGGCGGTGGTGGACAACCAGCTTCCGCCACTGGCAACAGTACGCACTGCCTCGACAAGCGTCTCCTGGGGAGCCGTCTTCCCGATAAACCCATTGGCTCCTTTTTGAAGTGCAGTCACCACATTCTGATCGTTTTCAAAGGTGGTCAGGACGAGAATTCTTGTATCCGCAAGAAGTGGATCTGCCCGCATCGTGTCGATAGCCCATAGACCATCCCTGCGGGGCATTCTGAGGTCGAGCACAACAACCGAGGGAAGCACGACTCGAGCCAAGGCCACAGCTTCGTCTCCATTTCCCGCCTCCCCTACCACCGAAACATCCTCTGCGACTTCGAGAAGCTCGCACAAACTGGCCCGGATTGCAGGTTGATCATCGACGACGAGAACTCGTACAGACATCACAGTGCGAGAAGTCTACGCCGAGTGATGACGACGTCGAGGGGGGAAGACTGCTCGCAGAGTGAAGACGCGCCCATCGTCGACAATATCGAGGCTGCCCCCGACCGCCTGAACCCTCTCCCTCATACCGACCAACCCCCATCCACTCGCCTCGGTCTGTTCGGTTCGGGGCGCCGTGCTGTTGCGCACGGTTACCGCGATATCGGCATTCGTCCCGAAGTTCACGTTCACCTCTGCCCTCCCGATTCCGTGCTTGTAGGCATTCGTTAATGCCTCCTGCACAACGCGATACACAGCCAGGTCGACCGAGGGGGGAATATCGGGCGGCGGCACACCCTCGACACCCAAGCGAGGAGGGTTCTCCAGTAGCTCGAACGACTGCACCAGTTGGCCGAGATCGGAAGAGCCAACGTCAGCCGGCGCCAATGCCTCACTCTGATCAGAGCCCATATCCCGGAGCACTTGCAGGATGTCTTGCATCTCGAGGATGACGGAATGAGTGGAATCGCCTGCTTGCACGAGAGCGCTCTCCACATCAGCGGAGGCACCACCGAGGCGCGCCCGCGCGAGATTGATCTGCATTCCGACCACCGTGATGTGATGTGCAACGACATCGTGCAATTCGCGCGCAATTCGCAGCCGTTCTTCTGCAACGCGACGCAGAGCAGTTTCCTCCTTGGTTCGCTCGGCTCGGGCGGCACGATCTACGACACTTGCCACATACAGTCTCTGCGACTGAATGGCCGCACCGAGCGACGCTACTACCGCCGCCCACAAGGCGTAGACCAGTACCGTCAATGTGGCGATCGACAAGCGCGCACCCAGAATATGCGCCGCGCAGAGGGACCCGCCAACCCAAAGCACGTAGATCAAGGCTTCGGATCTGGGTCGTGCGACTGACATGTCGAACAGCCACACGTACGCCATCACAATGACAGTGACGGCCTTTGGGTCGGCGAACATCTCGTTGGCGCAGATCCCGAGCACAATGCCCGCACAAACTAGCTTAGGTGGGACGGTCTTCACCGAGACCAGCACGCAGGCTGCGACAGTGAGCAGCAATGTCACTCCGACGAAGCGACCGTCCAGCCCCATCGAGACTATTTCGACCATTGCCGTCGCGTAGCCAATCAGCTTCGGCAACTTACCCACGGGATCTGCTCTGACATCGAACCAGTCCACCACTGCACGCATACTGTCGATCATGCCACTCTGAAAACTGACGCCTGCCTCATCGTGAACACGTGCGTTCCCGAATTCCTCCATCTGAATGGGAGGGATCATAACGCGTACAACATCATTCGACCTACCCTCGCAAGGGTGGTGGATGAATCCAACACCGCTCAAGAGGAGGAAGTGCAATGAACAGTGTCGCAGAAGACGAACGCCAGATCTACCGCAAGATCATCCAAATCGCGCGGGCAATGGACGAGAGAGACTGGTCCACGATCGAAGCGATCGCTGCTCCCGATGCAACCGGCGACTTCGGAAACGGACAACTGACCTCTGCTGAAGAAATTGTTGCTCTACTCCGTTCATTCCTCGACGAGTGCGGCCCCACCCAGCACCTAATCGGAAACGTCTTGATCGAAGTCGACGGAGATAAAGCCACGAGTAGGGCGTATGTAGCAGATATGCACCTCGGCACAGGACACCTCGAGGGACAGTACTTTCGAACGTTGGGCGACTACCACGACTCGTGGTCGAGAATCGCGAGCGGTTGGAAGCTCACTCGACGTTGCAAAATTCACACAGGGACAATGGGCAACATTGAAGTTCTGGCACACGCAATACCCTCTCCCCCAATCTAATCAGAGCCAAAAAGAGTAGTGAAATTTCTCTAGGAGGTAACGTCACGATGAACGCACTGACCAACAAGACTGTCATCATTACCGGCGGTGCACAAGGGATGGGGGCCGCCACCGCAAAGCTGCTCACTGAGCAGGGCGCTCGCGTAGTGGTCGCCGATGTCGCCGAGGAACCCGGAAAGTCACTGGTGGCAAAACTCGGAGATACGGCTTCGTTCTTCCGACTCGATGTCACAAGCGAAAGCGATTGGCAGGCTGCGCTTCTTCACACTCTCGAGCATCATGGCACCGTGACTTCTCTCGTCAACAATGCGGGCATCAACTACTTCAGCGGTGTGTTGGACATCGAGGAGGAGAAGGTGATGCGACTGCTGTCGATCAACGTCCTCGGCGCCATGCTCGGCGTGAAAACCATTGCGCCCGGTATCAAACAGGCTGGATCGGGTGGTGCAATTGTCAACATTTCATCACTGGACGGACTGAGGGCAGTAAACGGTCTCAGCGCATACGTAGCCAGCAAGTGGGCGCTTCGCGGGTTGACCAAAGCACAAGCACTCGAATTGGGCCCTGACATTCGAGTCAATTCAGTTCATCCAGGCGGCGTTAATACACAGTTGGGTAATCCGACAGGCATCACCGGGGCGGAACTCAACCAGCCGTACACTCGAGTTCCACTTCGCCGAATCGGTGAACCGAATGAGATTGCCGCCGCGACTGCGTTTCTCATCAGCGACGCGGCCAGTTACATGACCGGGGCTGAACTTGCAGTCGATGGCGGTTGGACTGCCGGCTACTACCACGCCGGGCTTCCCGGCGGACCGGAGTGAACTGACATGCCCACACACGAAGAGATCGAAAAGATCGTCCGCAGGTATCTGAGTGCGGCTGCGATGGGAACAGGCGAAGAGATCGCCGATTTGTACTCCCCGGAGGCAACTGTCGAGGACCCGGTTGGCACACCCGCACACGTGGGACGTGATCAGATCGTCGAGTTCTACCAATCGGTCAGAGGCGGAGAACGCGAGATCGAGCTACTGACACTTCGCATCGCGGCCAATACCGCTGCGTTTCATTTCCGTGTGACCACCAAGATAGACGATACGACCGTTGTCGTCGAACCCATAGACGTCATGACATTCGACGACGATGCGCGCATTGTGTCGATGAAAGCCATCTGGTCACCATCGGACCTACAAACACAAGGATGACCGTCACTGGATCCGCTGATCAGTGCCAGTAGTGTGTACATGCCCGACTTACGTTAATCGATTGCCCTCCGGCTTTTCCCACACTAACCAGATACGAACCCCCGTATAGAAAGCCAAGAAAGTGCCCGCCACGGTTTCCGTGGCGGGCATTTTCAGTTGAGCCGGGTTCAGATGCGGGTGTTCAGTGCCTGTGCGATCTGATCGGTCTGGGCCTGGTTCTCGAGCAGCTGACGCACCAACCACAGCCGCAGGACCTTGGCCACGGACGCGGCGATGAACATCGCCGCTCCGATGACCGTCAACGCCAGGAACGCGATAGCCAAGATCTGGTACGACGCGATGTTGCGCAGGTCCGATTCGGTGAGCGAGGAGATGTAGAGGACAAACGCGCCGACTACCCCCACCACCATCAGGATCAGGCCGCCGAACAGTGTTTTCGCGTCGCCACCGGACTGTCCCTTGTCGAGTTTGAGGTCGGTGATGTTCTTCTTGAACTCATCACGGCGATCTTCAACTGTCGTCATCGTCATCCTCCTAGATAACTGGTAGAAAGTTCTTCTTCGATCTCATGCGGGTCACCGACCCGAGTAACGCGACCCTGCAACATCAACGCCGCCGACGTCGCGATCGGCAACACCGCCCGCGCGAACTGCTCCGCCACGAGGATGGAAATACCTTCCGCGGCAAGTGAACCCACCACGTCGTACATCTGCGAGACAATTCGAGGTGCCAGACCCATCGACAACTCGTCGAGCAGCAACACCGTCGGATGAGTTCCCAATGCCCGCGAAAGTGCCAGCATCTGCTGCTCACCGCCCGACATCGAACCCGCCAACTGGCCCCGACGCTCCCCCAAAATCGGGAAACGTGTGTACGCAACCTCTTCCAGGTCCGCGAGCGAGGCTCCGGTTCCGGTGGCGATCCACAGGTTCTCCCGCACCGACAGGTTCGCGAAGATCCCACGCCCTTCCGGGATGGAACACACACCCAACCGGGCGAGTTCGGACGCTTCGATTCCGTTGACGACCCGTCCGGCGAGTTTGAACTCCCCGCGTGTGACCGGTAGGACACCGGAGCACACCTTCAACGTGGAGGTTTTTCCGCCGCCGTTCGGCCCGAGCAACGCGACAACGGCGCCGGGCTGCAGGACGAGGTCCACGCCGTGGAGGACTTCGATGGCCCCGTAACCGGCACGCACACCCGATAATTCGAGCAACGGCTCCGGACGCGGTGTTTCGGCCGCTGCCGGGTCGATCGTTGCTGCGGTCATACTGCTTCCTCCTCGGTGCCGATGTACGCGGCGATCACGTCCGGGTCGGTGCGGATCTTCTCCGGATCACCCGAGGCCAACACCGCTCCGTAGTCGAGTACGTGAATCGTCGAGCACACCTTCATCACCAACGGAATATCGTGCTCGACCAGACAAATTCCCAGACCCCCGGCTGCGAGGTCGGTGAGCATCTGCGCGAACACCTCCGTTTCCTGCTCGGTCTGACCCGATGCCGGCTCGTCGAGAAGCAGAATCCGCGGGTTCGTCATCAAGGCCCGCGCGACCTCGACGACTCGGGCGCGGCCGGTGGGGATGTCGGAGACATCTTTTTCCGCTACATCGCTCAGGCCGGTCAGCTCGAGCAGTCGATCCGTTTCGGCGTCGACGTCGATCTTGTTGCCGCTGTTCGCTTTGTGGATGTCGCCGGCGACGCGCAGGTTGTCGCGCACCGACAACGAGACGAACAACTCGAGGCGCTGGAACGTGCGCGCCAAACCTTTGTTGGCGCGCTTGTGCGGCGCCAACTTCGTCACGTCCACGCCATCGAGGAAGACCTGTCCCGACGTCGGTTTCTGCAACCCGGTGATGGTGTTGAACAGGGTGGTCTTACCGGCGCCGTTCGGGCCGATCAACCCGGTCACCGTTCCCGGGGCCACCGTCAGGGACACATCCTTGACGGCCACGTGGCCACCGAAACGTACCGTGACACCGCGGGTTTCGAGCAAAGGTGTCTCAGACATGAGCGGCCAACTCCTTTTCGGATTTGACGAGGTCGATGCCGAGTTCACGGTCGAGTTCGTCGCGGACGTCGTCGCTGTACGGGACGTCGATCCCGACCTCTTCCGGGACCAGCGTCTTCTTCGCCGCCAACTCCTCCGGGGTGAGAACTGCTGCCGGCATGACCATTTCACCGATCACCGGCAACAGGAACACCACCGCGATGGTGATGGAGGCAAACCACCAGTTCCCGAGCACCCCACCCAAGGCGAGCAGATACGTCACCGCGATCACGGCGGCGCCGCCGTAGAGGACCGGCTTCGCGTTCATCAAACGGCGGTACCCTTCGACGACCTGGTGGATGGTGCCGCTGGGGTTCGCGCCGACACCGATACCGATCAACGCCGGGCTCACTGCCGCGATGTTGCCCAGCAGCAGCCACATTCCCTCGAGTTCGGGCTGCGCCGACGCGAGGTTGGTGAACGAGACCATGATGACGGCAAAACCGATGCCCGCCATCAAACCACCGAACAGGGCGCCACTGACGTAGCCGATCCCGGCGACGACGGTGAGCATCAGCAGCGACAACGAGACCATGATCGCGAAACTCTCCCCCGAGACCGAGCCCATCGCGCTCGACATCAGGATGCCGCCCAATCCGGCGATGCCGGAGGAGATCATGAACACGCTCAGCTTGAGCCGAACCAGGGACTGGCCGAGCATCGCCGATCCGGCGGGGCTGTCCTTCATCGCGGCGAGTCGACGGCCGTAACCGCTGTTGCGCAACGCGATCACTCCGACACCGAGCACGGAGAACAGTGCGGTGACGGTCATCAGGAACACCGTGTCGTTACTGAGATCGAGCGGCCCGACCTTCAGGGGCGGGATCGCGATGTTGCCGTCCTTGAACAGCGAGTACCGGATGCCGAACATCTCGTGTTCGGTTGTATCACGCAGGACCATGTTGGAGAGGAACACACCGAACGCCATCGTCGCCAAAGCCAGATACAACCCGCGCAGACGCAGCGCCGGCAACGCGACGAGACCACCGATGACGGCGGTGACAAGCACACCGACGACGATGCCCCACAGGTTCAGATGCGCCGCCAACCCGCTACCGGAGATACCGAAATGGAACGCCACGATGGTGGCGATGGCACCGAAAGAGACCGGCGCCAAGTTCAATTCACCGGCATACCCGGTCAACAACGTCAGCGAGAGCGCTATGATCGCGAACGTCATCCCGATCGTCAACGTCGTGATCGCCGACGTCACCATCAGCAGACGCAACAGATACACGATGACAATGAGCGCGACACCCCAGATGACGGCCTTGCGGACCGACGGGACGTGATACCGCTCGCGGGTACGGGTGACGGCGCCGCGCAGACGGTCCTGCGGCAGCACGATCAACACCACGAACAGCGCGATCATCGGCAGGGAGACACGGAAATTCGACGTCCAACTCCAACTTGTCGGGAAGTACGCCAACACGTACGTACCGGCGAGACCGAGAACCACGGCGCCGACAAACGTGCGCGGAATACTGCGCAACCGACCGAACATCGCGGCGGCAAACGCGTCGATCACCAACAGCGTCAACATGTTCGCTTCGAGGGTGCCGCCGCTGATCGGGGTGATCAAGATACCCGCGAGCACCGCCAACGTCGATCCCATCGCCCACGACAACGCCGCCAAGCGTTCCGGGTTATGGCCGTTCAGGCGCAACAAATCCGGATCGTCGACGACACCGCGCATCGCGACACCGGCGCGGGTTTTGGTGAACAGGATCCGCAGGCCCACCGCGATACCGATCGCGACGAGGATGCAGATCAACTCGTGGTAGCGGATGCTCGCACCGAACACCGTGATCTTGGACTGATCACCGAAGAACATCTGCATAGTGCGCGCGGTCTCCGGATGCCAGAACCAATGCGAGATCGAGAGCATACCCAGCAGGATCGACACCGTGACAACAATTTTGGTGACCTCCGCCGTATCGCGCAGGCCCTTCATGATGAACAGATACAGGCCCAGCCCCATCAACGGGCCGACCACAACCAAAGAAATCAGCAACGCAACCACGGTCGGGAGTTCCCAGCCGTACCGCAACTGCCAGTAGATGAACGCACCGAGCATCGCCTGAGCGCCGTGCGCGAAATTGAAAATTCCGGACGTGTTGTACGTGAGCACCAACCCGGAAGCGGCGATCGCATACACCGATCCCAGGACCAAACCCAAGATCGTGAAAGTGACAAAAGTGTTCATAACTGAACCCTCGTTAGGGGAGGAAAGGCGGCACACTGCGCGCACTCGAAGCACACGGAGCGCGCCACCTTCCTCAGGTGAATCAGGACTGCGGCTTGATCACATTCGCGTTCTGATAGAGGGTCGCGACACGATCAGCCCCCAAATCGGTGCCCCACGTGCTCTTGTCGGTTGCGATCAGATACTTCGGGTCGCACTTGAACTCGGCAGCGGTGTCCGGGAATGACTGCGCATACGTTCCGCCAGTCAATCCCACCATCAACCCGCACGAAGCCGGCATGTTCTTGCCCGGATCGGTAGCGGCATGCAACCCACCGCCGGTCCAATCGTGGATCGACGACAGTTCGTTAACCATGCACTGACGCGTCAGATCAGATCCGCACTTATCCGCCGCAGTGGCCCAGAGCAGGAACGACGAAGCCGACTGCATACCGAGCAGCGCAATCTTTCCGTTCTCTTCCGAAACGAGGTCGACGTACTTCTGGACCGCCGGAACCTTGTCCGCATTCTCGATCAACGGGAAGATCGAACCCGCGCTGAGGTTGTCGAGCAGTCCGGTGTCCTTGTTCCAGGCGGCAACTCCTGAGTCGTACCAGGTAGCCTCACCGGCGAAGATCGGATCGATACCAACCTGATCGAGCGACTTGATGAAATTCAGTTCTGCCGGCACCGGCGAACGAGAAGTCCACAAACCCTTGACACCACAGGCTTTGAACTTCTCGGCAAACGGAAGGTAACTCGCCTCCCCCTCGTAGTTCAGGGTCACGCCGCAGTCCTTGAGCTTGAAGCCCGCAGCCTCAGCCATCGAGCGCACCTTGGTGGACGCCGTAATGATCGACGGAATTGTGCTGTTCACGATGTCGAAGTCGTTCAGCGTATCGGGGTGCATTTCTGCCATCTGGAACCATGCCGACGCGTTGGCGTAGTCGACGGGGAATGGGACACCCTGATAGGTCATCGGTCCGTTGGCGGCAACCGGCGACACCGTGAATCCGGGAACCGCAACCAAGTTGCAGGCCACACGGGTCTGCTCCGACGTCTGGTCCATCGCAAATCCGTGGCCGACCATCATGAACTGGCTGCCGCAGGCTTCCTGCATAACCGAGTTCGCCTGCATGAGCGCTGCATCGTAATCGGTACCGACAACCTTGCGACCGTTGATGCCGCCCTGATCGTTGCACCACGAGATGAGCGCACTGACCGCGTCACTCATCTCCTTGTTCAGCCCCGGAGCTTGCGCGTACCCGCGATCGTCCCCGAAACCGATCTTGATCTCGGTGTCACTGACACCCTGATCCGTCGCGCCCTTCGCATCCCCGTCGCCGCACGGCGAATCCAGGGTTCCGAACTTCGCATCGGAACTGCTCGACGCAGCATCGGCTGTTGCAGCTGATCCACCACTCGATGTAGCCGACGGGTCGTCGCCGCGATCCGACGAACAGGCAGACGCCAGGACGGCGGTCACAGCAAGTGCCACAACCAACTTCGTCGTCTTGTTGGGTTTCACGATATCGCTCTCCTCATTGTCGACTCGACCCGGCGATATCCGGACAGCGAGTCAGCTTCGGTATGCAGTTCGGCGAGCGTAAACGCGTCACACTGCGCAAATTCGCTAGTCTCCCGACTATCGGGAGACCTAAGTGCGCCACATCACATCTATGGGACTGGTGTGACGCAGACTCCCCTGAGGCTTGCGCCCCGACAGGACGCCGCGCGGACTCGTATCCCGACTCGCAAATATGTATCCTGTACTGGATCCAATTATGATCATCTGTTGCTGCTGGTCAGCGCACAGAAACCAATGCCGGAGGACCTCCTATGCACCCATCCCATGAACCCGTACGTTTCGCAGTTGAAGGCTCGGTCGCGAGAATCACGCTCGACAACCCCTCCAGAAAGAACGCCATCACTCTGGATATGGCTGCATCCATCGTCGAGTTCTGCGATCGAATCGAGAAAGACAGCTCGATCGGTGCCGTCCTGGTAGGTGCTGAAGGCCCGTACTTCTGCAGCGGCGCCGACACACGAGATTTGGCAGCATCATCCGCAGATCCCGCATCTGCGGAAGCCGTCCGACGGACCTCGGCGGTCTACGAGAGCTTTGTACGCGTGGGATCGCTGCCTGTACCGACCGTGTCGATGGTCGTGGGCGGCGCAGTTGGCGCCGGCCTCAACCTGGCAATGGCCACAGATATGATGCTGGTAACTCCGGATGCCGTGCTGGACAGCGGGTTTCTCGCCCGGCACATCCATCCCGGCGGCGGCCATTTGTCACTGTTGGGACGTGCACTCAGCACATCCGAAACCATCGCGATGGCCGGACTAGGCATCGCGCTCTCAGGCACCGACGCCGTACGCCGGGGACTTGCATACGCGTGCACCGATGCCGACGATATGGATGCTGAAGCCGCACAACTTGTTCGGCACGCAGCCGCCGACCCGGAACTCGCCAGGGCAATCAAGAACAGCATCCGATTGGAACTCGGTCCCCCCGCGGTCTCCTGGGCCTCAGCGCTCGAGATCGAAAGAGGCGTACAAATGTGGTCGATGGGACGCAAGGGCGACGCCGGGTGGAAGAACAAGCCCGCAAAGCCGACTCCAGTCAACTAGGCCTTACACAGAGAAAAGACGGACGACGCGAACCATACGAAGGTCACGTCGTCCGTCTGCAGCTCAGTCGATTGCTGCGCAAAGGCGCAATCGAGTGCGCTGCTGTCTATCCCACCGTGCTACGAGCCGACGCCACCAACTTCTTGATCGGCACGTCGACATCGGACAGATCATCCGGAGACAGTTCCATACGAGAACTCAACGCAGACTTCAACGTGAGAAAATCTGCCGGGGAATTCACACATTCGGCGGCAATCAACGTGCGCTCACGGAAGTACAGCGACGTAAGCCGATGTGGGCGAGCCGGATCCGTGCGAGTAACGGTCTGGTCGTAACCTTCGATCAGACCGGTGATCTGAAGTTTATACTTCCCTTGATCAGACCAGAACCACGGTAAACCCCGTAGCGACGACGGCTTCCCCGCAATGGTTCTTGCTGCAACAGTTGCCTGTTCAACGGCGTTGTCGACCGATTCGAGCCGAACACGATCACCCAGGCCCGGTCGCGTCATCGGATTGGGTTGATTTGCGCAATCACCTATTGCGATTGTCGATCCGTCGGATGCCACGCAATGCTCGTCCACGAGAATGCCGTTGTCACAATCGAGCCCGATTGCGGTACCGAGTTCATCACGCGGAAGTACGCCTACCCCGATAAGGACAAGATCCGCCGGGAGCCTCTGCCCACTACCGAGCATCACGCCGATCACGTCGCTCGATGTCGACACCAAAATCTCGGTGAGGACAGTTTCGAGTAGAACGGAAATGCCGGCCGTGCGATGTGCGTCGAGCAAGAAGGCTGAGGTGTGCGGGCCGAGTGCCCTACCCATCAGTTGCCTCCCTACCTCGACGACGGTGACCTTCTTACCCATCGCTTGTGCAGTCGCAGCAGCTTCGAGCCCGACAAAACCGCCTCCGATGACAACAACGTGCTGTGCGCGCGCCAGTTGCTCACGCACATGCAGCGCGTGCTCGACGTCGCGCAGATACACCACACCCCGCGTCCCGGGATCAGCGCCGGGAATGGCAAGCCGGCGAGGTCGGGCTCCGGTGGACAGCACCAACTGTTCGAATTCGTAGCGTGCCCCCAGTCGGGTAACGACGCTTCCAGAACCGTCCCCATTCATATCGATTTCGACTACTCGTTCACCGAGGACCAGATCAATTGTGTTCTCGGAATAGAACTCCCGATTTCGCAACATCAAGTCGGCAACAGATACCTCACCTGCCAGAAACGCCTTGGACAGTGGCGGTCGATGATAAGGATCCTGAAGCTCCGCGCCGACGATGCGAATCGGATGAGCGTAGCCTTCAACCCGCAGACTGCTCGCCAGTTGTACGCCGGCCTGGGATGCTCCGACAATGAGAGTGCCGGGATGGGAGCTGTTCACGATCCTCCGTCTTGCCCGTCGGGCGTCTGCCGATTGATGCTCGGACTGATCCCCAACGCTACTAGATAGATGTTTTCTGTCAACTAAATTCCAGCCCCGAACCCGCCACGTCAATTGGTACCGGACACCTGTTCCCGAACCTTGTCGACCCGATCTTGCCAGTTGTCGAGCCACTCGGGATGAGGGAAGATATGCGTCTTCTCCTCCGCCATTGCCCGGACGACCAGGTCGGCAACTTCTTCGGTCGAAATGCCTTCCTGCTCGATCGCCGCATTCACGGATTCCCGCAAGTTTTCGAGTTCCGGATCGGCCAGTGCCCTCGGAACGTGACTGGCGGGCGCATTGCGCTCATCATGTCGTATAGCTGTTGACGTATATGCCGGACACAGTGCTGCCACCCGGACATTCGGATGCTCGGTGGCAAATTCGTTGGACAGACTCTCCGACAGCGCCACTACAGCGGCCTTGGCAACCTTGTACGGGGCTTGATACGGACCAGTCAGGAAGCCCGCCATCGAAGCGGTATTGATGATGTAGGCACTGTCCTGTTCCGCCAAAATCGGCAGGAAGATCCTGCATCCGTGAATAGCGCCCCACATAGTCACTCCGATGGTCCACTCCCACGTTGCCGCGCTTGTGGTCGAAAACCGTTGCATACCTCCGACACCGGCGTTGTTGCACAGTACGTGGACTGCACCGAAACGATCGACCGAGGCATGAGCAAGCGCCTCGACGGAGGCAGCATCAGCCACATCGGTGCGCACTGCAAGGACCTCGCCGATCGTCGACAGCTCTTTCTCCGCGCGGGCGAGATCACCCGAATCGTTGTCTGCGACGACTACTTTCATCCCTTCCTTCAAGAAGCGACGAGCCAAGCCGAGCCCGATTCCATTTGCGCCACCGGTGACGACTGCTACACGGCCCTGAAGATCTCTCATCAGTTCTGAACCCCTGCGGCATCCCGTGCTGCGATGTAACCGAACACCAATCCTTGCCCGATAGTTGCGCCGGCGCCCGGATACGTGTCTCCGAAGGCATTGGCTGCGGTATTGCCGATCGCGTACAGGCCCTCGATCTCGCTGCCGTCCTCCCGACGTACCCGTCCCTTGGCGTCGGCCCGAATTCCGCCACAGGTACCCAGGTCGCTGAGAACCATCTTGACGGCGTACAGCGGGCCATCGGCGAGAGGACGCAGATTGGGGTTCGGCGAAATCGTCGGATCGCCGTAATAACGGTCGTATGCGCTGTTTCCACGATGGAAGTCGGGATCCATACCGGTCCGGGCAGACTCGTTGAAGCTCTCGAAGGTCTCGACAAAGCTATCGACGGGAACGCCTATCATCCGGCTCAGATCTTCCGGATTTGAAGCCTTGTAGGCGATTCCGGCGTCATACCACGACTCCGGAAGGGGTTGGCGCGGGAAAAGACCGGCCGCGAAGAGGTAACTGTTGCGGTAGCGCTGATCGAATACGATCCACATCGACTCGACCGGATCTCCGGCACGCTCACGACCCAGTACTCGTTGACCGAACGACATGTAGTCCTCGGACTCGTTCGTGAATCGGCGGCCCGTCTGATCGACGATGAACGAACCCGGCAAGGAGCGCTCGGCCAGCATGACTGCAGGTTGAGCACTAGGCAACGGTGCCACTGCCGGGAACCACCAAGCCTGGTCCATCAGGTCGATGTCCGCGCCGAGATCCTGTGCAATCCGGATCGCGTCGCCCGTATTCTGGTCGGAACCCAGGCTCGCATGCTCGGCTAGACTCTCGGACTGGAACTTTCGGCGCATATCCATATCATGATCGAATCCACCGGCAGCAAGGATCACACCGCGTCGGGCCGTAACCGTCACTTCGCGCCCGTTCTGCTCGACTACAGCGCCAGTCACACGGCCGTTCGTGTCCACCAGTCGCACGAGCGCCGTCTCGGTCCATACCGGAATTTGTGCATCGAGGATGCCTGCGAACAAGCCCGCGGCCAAAGCCTGTCCCCCAGCGATGTATTCGCGCCCCAGAGCTAGACCGCCAAGCCCAACAGCAAGCCTACGGAAGATGCGCGGCAATGCCTTGGCCGGCATCTTTGCCATCAGGTTCATCCACTTGTAGTCCGCGCCGGTGACTGGCATCGGCAGCGACGCCTCCATCAGTCCGGGTCGCAGGCGCTTGCGCTCGGAACCGAGAACCGATGCGTCGAACGGCAAGCACTCGCAGGTGCGGCCCGCTGAGGATCCACCCGGTTCCTCTGGATGGTAGTCGGAGTAGCCCTCCGCCCAGAAGAACTTCAGCGGAGTTGTCCGAAGCAGCATATCCATCGTGTCGGACGCATGGTCGAGGAAGCTCTCACCGCGATCTGCCGGCGCCGAATCGCGTACAACGGATCGGACGTATTCGCCGGCCCTGGCACGGGAATCACCGGCTCCGGACTTTTCCAGAATTTTGTTGGCAGGCAACCAGAATGCACCTCCGGATCGTGCCGTCGACCCACCGACGTACTCGGTCTTCTCGATGACGAGGGTCGAGAGCCCAAGCTCATGTGCTGCGAGCGCAGCGGCCATACCTGTACCCGATCCCACTACGAGCAGATCCACAGTGATGTCATGCGCTGTCGTCGCGGCTGGTGCTGAACTGGTGGACATGGTGCTCCTTCGATCTTCGGCCGCCGTCGGCAAAATACAGACACCAGCTCGTCATGGTTGGGTTGACGCCGGCTCAGACAAGAGAGTTGGGTGGTCCGGCTGAATGAATCGGCAAGGATTCCCGGACGTCGCTTCCCGGATGTCCTTGCTAATCGCCTTATCGGCCTATTTCGTGGCGGATCGCGATGTGAAGGTGAAATTCTCCACATCGGGCTCACGCAGCATCGTCCAGTAGTCGACTAGTCGCCATGGACAAGGAACGATCGCTCGCCCCTTGCTGTTTCGGTAGTAACCCGTGACGTCCTTGCCAGGATGAGCCCACACCGTCTTGTCGAGTGCAGCATCAACCTTCTGGTTGTACTCCACCATTGCCTGGTTCTCGACGTCCATCGACGCGTAGTCGTTTTCTACGAGGTATTGCAAGCACTCGACCACATAATGCACATGCTCTTCGCTGGTGATATTGTGCCCCGCACCATGATTGGGCGCAGCATTTGGCCCGGCCGTGACAAAGAGGTTCGGGAACCCTGGCACTTGAATACCCAGATAGGCACGGGGGTCGTCACCGAACTCCCAAAGTTCGGCCAGCCGTTGACCTTCCCGCCCGGTGATGTCGATCAACGAAGCGTACTCGAGCTTGAAACCCGTTGCGAGAATAATGACGTCCGCAGCGATGAACTCTCCGTCCGTCGTTGTTACTCCGTCCGGGTGCACCTCGGCGAAACCTGCACGATGAAGGTTCACATTCTCGCGCCTGAGCGCCTGAAAAAACCCCGGATCTTTGACAATGCGTTTTGCATAGGGCCGAAAATCGGGAGTCAGCTTTTCAATCAGGTCCGGGCGATCGGGAAAGGATTCGTTCAGGTATCGCAGTGAGGTCTGCATGACGAGATCGTTCACGGGAGAGACAGACAAATGCGACTTCGCCCATTCGGGGTCGATCCTCGGTACCGGGTACAGATTGTCGGACGCAAGCCAATACGCTCTGAGTCGGAACCACTCCTGGTAATACGGCAAGTGCCGCATTGCCCAACGTTCCGCCTGCGGAACATCGTTGACCACAGTCTTTTCCGGAACAATCCAGTGTGGGGTACGAACGACCACGTCAAGTGTCTCGACCTTGTCCACGATGTTCGTCACCAATTGAACCGATGTGCACCCGGTTCCCAGAACGACCACACGACGCCCTTCGACGTCGATATCATCACTCCACTCCGCGGTGTGGACGAGCGTTCCCTCAAATGAATCCAAACCTGGAACATCCGGAATGTTCGGCGCGTTGAGGACACCGAGCGCCGTCACCAACGCTTGTGCTCGATGGTCTGTTATCTCACCGTCCGCAGATTGCGTTCGCACGTGCCACTTCTGCTCCCGCTCGACCCAGTCGGCCGACAGAACCTTCGTCGACAGTTCGATGTGACGGTTCAGATCGTATTTCTCTACGACACGTTCCAGATAAGCCAAGTATTCAGGCCCGGACGGGTAGTACTTCGACCAGTCGGGGTTGAGCTCGAACGAATAGGAGTAGTAGTGACTCGGGGTGTCCACTGCAGCGCCGGGATAGGTGTTCCGCGACCATGTTCCGCCGATCTCGTCGCGGGCTTCGAAGACACGGTATCGAAATCCTGCGTCGCCCAGTTTGACTGCTGCGTTGATCCCGATAATGCCGGCGCCGACGACTATGACGTCGAAATCCTCTGGCGGAGATTTTGTTACCGGTACACAGCGTTGACCGATACGGAAACCGGCCTGTTCGAACAACAACGGAATGAACTCCGCGTCAACGTCCGACGCGGTACACAGCGAGGCCATTCGCCGAAACAGAACCTCGTCCGGAACACCGAGTACTGCAGTTGATTCCGCTCGCAACAGCTGCGCGGCACGGGCTCGGATCTTCTCCGAAACACTGTCCGGAAAAGCCCCAAGAGGTAGTGCCGGAGTCCCACTGCCCGACGAATAGTGAACTCCGGTCGTGTTCTGGGCATTGGCCATATCTTTTCTGGCAGTATCCAGTTCGGCTGCAAACTCGTCGAGTAGGCCGAGGTCACCACTCACGTGCACCATGGACATCAGCAGCGCAGCCGGGTTACATACGGCAATCGCGGCCGCGAGTTGGGCAGCATCATCACCGTCGAGTTGTGTTCCTGCCCCGTCGGCAAAATCGGTCGCTGTCATTTTCAGCCCTTCGAAGGATCAATAGATTGCAAAGAGGTTCGCGCTGGAATAGAAACCCCCATGCGCTCCAGCATGATACGAGGATCTACAGGAGGGGTCAGGTCTCTGAGTTGATCAGCGCGTTGAGTGGCTGATCGCCGGCAAGCTTCGTCGTTCGAGAAGACCCAGAAATCTCCGCGGGCGATTGCTTCGGTCATGTGCTCTGCTGCCTCGACCGGATCGAGTCCGGTTGTTACGTTGTCACGTTGCATTGCGTCGAACACGGCATTCGCGATGGGATTGTTCGACGGTGCTTCGCGCTGCGCGGCTCGAAAGATCTCGCTCCGAATCGAATGCGGAACAACCGCCGAGACCTGGATTGGCGCACCTGTCAACGAAATATCTTGGTACAGACTCTCCGTCATCGCCAGCACTGCGAACTTACTCACGACATAGGGACCCTGCACGGCTACGCTGTTCAATCCCCCTACAGACGACAGATTGGCGATGCATGCGGGTGTGCCGACTGCCA
Organism: Rhodococcus sp. AD45-ID; assembly: GCF_003023755.1. Taxonomy (NCBI): domain Bacteria; kingdom Bacillati; phylum Actinomycetota; class Actinomycetes; order Mycobacteriales; family Nocardiaceae; genus Rhodococcus; species Rhodococcus sp. AD45-ID. The sequence continues at coordinate 2,329,939 of NZ_PYHL01000001.1, forward strand.
ACATGCGTGGCACAAAGGAACGGAGACAGTAGAAGACGCCGTCGACATTGATGTCCATCAAGCGCTTCCACCGTTCGACATCGACTTCCCAGAGAAGTCCAGCCGTTTCGACTCCGGCATTGTTGATGAGCAATTCCACACTTCCGAACCGCGAGAAAATGCTCTCGGCCATGTCCTCGACGGCGGCCGCGTCGGTGACGTCGATCCCGTAGCTCACTGCGGATCCCCCGGCCACGTTGATTCCTTCAGCAACCCAGGCGGCTTTGTCGGTGTCGATGTCTGCAATGACGACCGTCATACCCAGCTGTGCGAGGTGTAGAACGAACCCTTCGCCGATGCCCGCAGCTCCGCCTGTGACAACTGCTGTGCCGGAACCGAACCGACTTTGAGCTTCAGACATTTCTACTCCCTCTGATCAATGCATCCGAACCGAGATCGGTGGGATGAAGACTGGACTGCAGAAAGTCAATTGTTCGACCGAGCAGTTCTCTCGCCGGCTCGAGCGCCGCGGTCAGGGTCGCGAAACCGTGCATCATTCCGTCGTACCGCACCAACTCCACTCGCACCCCCGCCCGCATCAGACGTCGGGCGTACTCTTCCGTCGCATCTCGGGTCGGATCTATCTCCGCGGTGACAATGAGCGCGGACGGCAGTCCACTGACATCCTGCGCCAGGGCAGGATTCACGTACGGTGACCTTCGTTCGGCGTCTGTGCTGACATACTGCTCCCAGAACCATTCACAGTCTGCAGTCGTCAACATTTTTGTCGAATGCTCCGGGTTCGAAACTCTCATTTCTGCACCACCGTAGAAGCTCACCTGGGCGTCGGGCATCGGCAGTCCAAGATCGCGTAGCTGCTGCCCCAGCGTGAACACCAATGTTCCACCAGCACTTTCACCAGCTAGTGCCGTTCTCACCCCAGTGGTCTCACCGAGCTCGATTGGTGACGACTTGATCCAGCACCACACTTCTCGGCAATCGTCGAGCGCGGCCGGGTACGGATTCTCCGGCGCCAGACGATAGTCAACGGACACAACGACAACATTTGCTGCAATACTCAGTTTGCGGAGATACTCCTCGTTCTGATTCAGCCCACCCATCGTGAAGCCACCACTGTGCATCCATTGCACGACGGGAAGCCTCGGCTCCGCGGAGGGGCGGTAAATCCGAACGGGTATGTCTGCGCGTGAAGTCGAAACGATGACATCACGGGACTGATAAATGGGTGTTGTCGGCGGCACTGCAATCCGCCCGAGCACCGAACGTAACTCGGCGAGCGGGGTTCCACTCATCGACTGGGGAAATCGTGCGGCGGCAGCATCTACGAGGCTCTGCGCGGCGGGCGACAACGGCATAGTGCGAACCTCAACCTCAAACCGCGGAGCTACGCGCGTCGTGATGGGGCGACAACTCCGAGTACACAACCGACTCTCGGGTATCGAGAACAACTTCAAGACTCGCAAGTAGCACGGCGTCGCCGGCAACCTGGGCCGTCCAATGCGCCAGCCCGCTCGAAACAGCGTACGGTCGGCCGTCGACAATTTTGGTCACGAAGATATACGACGAGAATGCGATGGTATTGCCCGTCCTCGCCGTCACGAATATGTTATTGCTGTTGTGACGCAACGGATACGGGCTCGCATGGCGATGAGACTCCTGCCACGCCATCACTTCATCGGCGCCGCGCACGTCACAACGAATGAAGTCTTCGTATTCCGTTGCGCCGGTGTCACTTCTGCAACTGAAGGCAAAGTCGTCGACAATCACGGCACGTAGGGCATCCCGGTTCCACTCGTCGTAGTGAAACCACCAACTACCCACCAACTGGACCAGCTCACCGATTATGGTCCCTGCATTACCCCTGTCGGACGACACTTCGAACTCCTCACTCTGACGACTGACATTCCGTGACTTGGAAACGCCGTATACGTAGCGACGTTAGTGTGATGACGCTCTCGTCCGAAAGTATCTGTTCCATTCAGGCGACACATACGATGTGCCGCCCGAATTTACATGCCGGACGGGGAGATATTGGGGTTCGCCCATGCAGGCGGTTCACGGCGTGGCATAGATCCCTGCCCGTCCAATGTCTTGACATCGAGCTCGTTATGCCACGGAAAATGCAAACTGAACGCTACGAGCCCGGTCCGTTCATCGGCGGGAACAGTGCACATCGCGAGGACTGTCTCCACGAGGTATTCGACCGGTTCCGTCTCGTAACCCGTAGGAAGTAGTGCATCGGCGCCCGGCGTCGAGATAGCTGTCGACGGACCCACAACATTGACCGCTATGTTGTCGTCGAGCAGTTCCGCTGCGAGGCCCTGAGTCATGCGATGCAGGGCGGCTTTGGTTGCCGCATAGATCACGTCACCCGAGGTCTTGTTGTACTCGCGGAACGGCCTGATCGGGCTCAGCCCTGTCGACGATCCGATATTCACGATCCATCCCGCGCCGCGGGAACGCATATGCGGGATTGCAGCTTGTGCCAGCACGAATGGCGCACGAATGTAGTGCTCGATAGTTCGGTCGAACGTCTCGAGAGACATCTTCTCGACGGTCGAATAGTCGGCAAACCCAGCGTTGTTGACCAGGATGTCGATTCCACCCGTGGCCTCGACAACCCGTTCGATCAGGGTGCCGCGTGCATCGCTATCTTCAAGATCGGCCGGAATAGCCAGCGCGCTACCACCATTCGCCTCGATCATCGCGACGGTCTCGGCAAGCGAGCCTTCGACTACAACACTCTCCCCGCCTCGAATCGCCGAAGTCGGGCCCGCCGACCGTGCTGTAACCACCACGGTTGCGCCCTCGGCCGCCAGTCGGCGAGCAATCGCACGTCCGATGCCGCGACTACTTCCGGTGACCAGTGCGGTCTTGCCCGTCAATGTGTTTGTCATGTAATTCTCCGGCTTGTAGGTTTCGAGGTTGCGTGCGGTCAGTATGAACAAATCCGGCGCACCACACAGAATGATGCGTGGTGGGAAGTCGAATTGGTTGCTGCTCTCCCGCATAACGGGAGACGATGTTGACCCACTCCCGCGTAGCGGGAGACGAAGTTGACCACACTGGCCACCGATGGACTAATACGAGTGATCAGCCTCACTGCGAGGCCAACTTTTCCCGCGCGTACGCGGATCAGCTCTCTCAAATCATCTCCTACAGCGAGGTATTCATGAGTATCGGTACACGTTTTGCCTTTACGAAGGTTTTCGCGAATGACGTGACGTCACTAGCAGACTTCTACGTGGCGACACTCGGATTGACGATCAAGGCCCGACTCGACATCGGAGAGGGCAAGGACGCAATCGAGGAAATCATCCTGACGAGCGGTCGAGACCACGACTCCAGCTTGATTCTCTGGCGATATCTGGAGCGCGCAACGCCTGCCCCTGGTGAGGCCGTGCTGGGTTTCAACGTACCGGATATCGAAGAGACGCTTCGACTGGCGGAACTGGCCGGCGGTTCGGTGTCCGAACCGCCAAAGGAATACACCGAAATGCGAGCCATCGTCGCTTTCGTCCTTGACCCCGAAGGACATCTGCTCGAGATCGTCCAGAATTTCTAGAAGTCGAAATCCATGGCCTGGATCCAGCAGTAACAACGCTCGGCGGAAGGTGAAGTCCGATGGTGAAGAGCCGGAACGTAAGTCGGTATCTGGCCAAGCTGGCAGCAGTGCTGCTGTTGGTGAGCTTGGCGACATTTCTACTCCTGGAGTTGATTCCGGGAGATCCGATCGATGCTTTGCTTCCGGACGGGGCCACAGAGGAGATGCGGGCCGCGGCGAACGAACGATTCGGTCTCGACGGACCGATGTTCCAGCGTTACTTCGAATGGCTCGGTAGTGCCTTACAAGGCGATCTCGGACGATCGATTCAATCGCAAATGCCTGTGGCCGATGCGATTGTCGATCGTCTACCCGTCACTCTGGAACTTGCCTTCGTGTCGATTCTGCTCGCACTCCTGATCGCGGTTCCTGTGGGCGTGTATTCGGCGTACCGACCCGGTGGTCTCGTCGACAGGATCACAACATTGATCTGCGCTGTGACACTGTCGATTCCGAGCTTTCTCCTGGGGGTGCTGCTGGTTTTCGTTTTTGCAGTCACCCTGGGCGCACTTCCTGTTACCGGATGGACTCCTCTGTCCGAGGGCCTGATACCCCACCTGCGCAGCTTGGCTCTTCCCGTAATAACGCTCGCCGCACTGGAGGCTGTCGGCTTCATTCGGTTGCTACGCAACGACATGATCGCGACACTTCAGCAGGATTTTGTCCTTTCTGCACGAGCACGCGGGCTTTCCGCTCCGCGGATTCTTTTGACCCACGCATTGCGTCCCTCCGCCTTCTCACTCCTGACAGTCATGGGAGTGACGCTCGGACGTCTGATCGGCGGGACCGTGATCGTGGAATCACTCTTCTCACTTCCGGGGCTGGGTTCTCTTGTGCTGACATCGATTACCGGCCGAGACCTGTTCATGATTCAAGGCATTGTTCTGGTCGTCGCCGTGGGCTACGTACTCATCAACGCACTGGTGGACCTCACCTATCCCTTGCTAGATCCGAGAGTGAGAACAACATGAGCGTAACTGGATCATCACGCGACTCCACGTCCGTCGATGTCTTGCCGCAGGTCTCCTTCGAAGCGCCGAACGGCCTGGAAGGTGACCCACACACGCTCCCCGTTGTGCCCGAAGAGGTCAAACGCCGTCGGCGCCGACGGCGAGACGTCGGCGCCGGGCTCGGCGCAGCATGGATGGTGATCATCGTTCTCGCCGCAGTTTTTGCGGACTTACTACCGCTTCCCGCATATGACCAGATCAGCAATGTGTACTCGCTACCCCCCTTTCGCGACATGGGGCACATTCTCGGCACTGATCAGCTCGGCCGAGATCAACTCAGCAGGGCGCTCTACGGAGCGCGGGTCTCCCTCGCCGTCGCAATCGGCGCAACGCTGTTGGCACTGACGGTCGGAACCATCGTGGGCCTTCTCTCCGGATACTTCCGGGGCGCAGTCGACACGATACTGGGCATCAGCACCGATGCGGTGCTTGCTTTTCCACCGCTCATCCTGCTGATCGCCCTGGTTGCGGTACAGGAACCAAGCGCGACCACGTTGGCTCTTGGACTCGGAGCGGTAGGCGCTCCTACCTTCGCCCGAATCGCGCGAGCCAACACAATTGCCTTCGCTTCCCGGGAATTCGTCACTGCAGCAAGGTCGATGGGTTGCACCGATCTGCGGATCATCATTCGGGAAATTCTGCCGAACGTGTTGCTGCCGGTGGTTTCGTTTGCCACCATCGTTGCAGCGGGTCTCGTTGTTGCCGAGGGGTCATTGAGCTTTCTGGGCTTGGGAATTCCACCGCCTACCCCGAGCTGGGGCGGCATGATCGCTGCAGGACGCGAAAGCCTTTACGAAACACCATTTCTGGTTCTCGTGCCAGGTGTCTTCTTCTTTCTGACGGTGTTTTCACTCAACCGAATCGGCGACTGGGCTCGCGGCCGTGTGGGTCGGGAGTCTTCGCTGTGACTCCCGGAAGCAGGCAGAATGCCATGACAACACTTGACTCAGTCGGCATCGCCGACGAGCCGACTCCGTCTATTCTCGAGGTGTCTGATCTCCGCGTGTGGTTCGATACGCCACGCGGCATGGTTCGTGCGGTCGACGGCGTCACTCTCGACGTACAAGCGGGCCGCACCCTTGGAGTGGTGGGCGAGTCGGGATCCGGAAAATCGGTGCTGTCGCGAGCTGTGATGAACATCCTCGCACCGAGCGCTGTCATTCAACCTCGATCGCGAATCGAGATCGAGGGCCGGGACACCGCCTCCCTGTCCAAGGCGCAGGCTCGTGATCTGTGGGGATCACGCGTTGCCATGGTTTTTCAGGACCCGATGACGTCATTGACGCCGGTCCTGACGATCGGGCATCAGCTGACCGAGACACTGCGACGTCATATGACGATGAGTAAGGCCGATGCCCTGACCCGGGCCGAGGAACTTCTCACCTGGGTCGGCATCCCTGACCCACGCAAGCGCTTGAAGCAATACCCGCACAACATGTCCGGTGGTATGAGGCAGCGTGTGGTCATCGCACTCGCACTGGCATGCTCACCTCGCTTGCTCATTGCCGACGAACCCACCACCGCGCTCGACGTGACGGTCCAGCACCAGGTTCTCAACCTGCTGGCGCGGCTTCAGAGTGAGAACGGCATGGCGATGATTCTCATCACTCACGATCTCGGTGTCGTGGCCGGCCGCACCGACGAGATAGCCGTGATGTATGCCGGGCGCATCGTCGAACAGGCTCCGACAAATGCCCTCTTCACGGAAATGCGTCACCCGTATACGCAGGCACTACTACGATCGATTCCGCGCGTCTCGGATCCGAGTCACACTCGCCTTCAAGCGATTCCCGGACGACCACCGTCCGTGATCGACCCGGCGCCTGGTTGCGCGTTTGCCGCCAGATGTCTCCATGCGCGGCCACGGTGCCTGGTCGAAACGCCGGCGCTGATGCCCACCAACGGGATCAACGATCGTCACCGGCATGCGTGTTTCTTTCCTGTCGGGACTCCATCCGGGGACCAGGCTCTCGCCGACAACGTGCGCGAAGGTCGTTCTGCAGCAGGTCTTCCCGTCGACGAAAGGAACGTGCTCTGACATGGCCGGTACTGGTACCGCACACTTGAGAGAAGCCGAGAATCCGGTGCTTCGAGTGCACAATCTTGTTGTCGAATACTCCACCGGAGGCGGCGAGAAGTTCGCGGCCGTAGCCGACATCAGTCTCGACATACTTCGCGGCGAAACCTTGGGTTTGGTGGGCGAATCCGGTTGCGGCAAATCCACAGTCGCAAAAGCGATCATGCAACTTCCCAGACCGACGTCCGGTGAAGTGTTATTCGACGGCCGTGACCTCACCGCGATGTCCGCTTCCGAGTTGCGCTCCGAGCGTCGCAAGCTGCAAATGATCTTTCAGGATCCTATTTCCTCACTCAACCCTCTGCGTCGCGTTCGGCATATCGTTGGCGAAGGCCTCGACGTAGCGGGTAAGGGCAGTCGAGCCGAACGGGCCGCGGCCGTCGACAACATGTTGTCGGTCGTCGGACTGGATCCGGAAGTCGCCGGAGATCGTCGTCCACATGAATTCTCCGGCGGTCAGTGCCAAAGGATTTCGATCGCGCGAGCCATTGTCGTCGAACCCGATCTGGTGGTGTGCGACGAGCCGGTATCCGCACTTGACGTCTCGGTACAGGCACAAATCCTGAACCTCCTCGAAGACATGAAGGAACGGTACGGATTGACCCTGCTGTTCATCGCCCACGACCTCGCGGTGGTGAAGAACGTCAGCGATCGAGTGGTGGTGATGTACCTGGGAAAGATCTGCGAGGTCGCTTCCCCGGACTCGCTGTATGCAGCACCTCGCCATCCGTACACCGAGGCTCTTCTCGCCGCAATTCCCGAACCCGACCCCATGGCGGCGCCGACGGGCGACGCACTTGTCGGTGAATTGCCGTCACCACACGATCCGCCCAGCGGATGTAGGTTTCGCACGCGATGCCCGAGGGCGGATTCGCTCTGTTCTGCAGAGGAACCCGTGATCCGCGAAGTTGCGCCGAACCATTTTGTCGCATGCCATTTTCCACTGTCCGAACCGAACGATAGGAAGCAGCCATGACTACAAGCACACGCCATCCCATGACACCAGCGGTGCCACCGCAATTCATCGAGGACATCTACACGCCCGACGAGACGGCAGTTCTCTTCGACATCGTCCGCAACAACGGACCGTGGCGGCTCATTGCAGCTCACCATTTCAAAAGCGCTGAGGAGTACCTCGCCGTCTCGGGGCCGAAGAATCGCGATCCTGATGTGAAGCTGGAGTTGTCCGATCTCCTGACACCGACCTTCCGCAGCTACTTCGGCGATCGGGGTGTGGCTTACGAGGACAAAGCACACGAACTTTACTTCAACAGGCGACTCCTCGACATGATCAAAGGCATCCACGGTGCCTCCTATGCAGTTCCGAGCAGCTATCTCTTCAACCTCCGCGCACCGGCACACAGCTACGACGCCGGTCACTTCGACGGCGCCAGCTGGCGCGGGGTCGACATGGGCAACGCACCTCTATGGTTGATCAGCGTCATGGCGAAGTCCGGACTGTTCGAGCGCTGGGAAATCAAGACCGGACAGGTTATCGCGTACTACTACAACTCCGACATCGATGGCGGTTTCACCTACTGGCCCGACGGCCCGGACCTCGCACCGAGTCGATTCGCCGCTCCGTTCTGGAACAGCGGACTTCTCACCAACAACGAGAAGATGTTCCATCGGGGTGAGGCGAGCGGTCCTCGCGACAAGCGGTCCATCTCCAAGCTCCAACTCGATTCCGTCATCGAAGGAGTCGGCACAGACGAATGGGTCATTCGCAACGGATCCGAAGAGATCGCCCGATATCACGATAGCGACATGCGCTTTCTATTCCACTACAGCGCAAATGTTTTCGATGATCTTACGGACGTCAAACGGTACCTCGATCACACCGACGATCTGACAGTCGAACAAGCCATCGGCATGCTGATCGACGACCTCGACGCCCGTGGCGTGTCGTACACGAGCCCATCGGATCCGCTCAACGACGCCGACTTCGTCGCGACACTCACGCACACGTACGCGATGGCGCCGTCGCACTACCCCGCAGAAGCTCCGCTGGACATCATGCGTAGCAAACACGGAAAAAAGTCCTAGTCACCGCCCCCACGGGCTCGATTCAAATCTCCCGCTACGCGAGACGATCATTTCTGCAAGGGTTTCGACCAGAAGTAGGTTAAAAGCATGGCAGGCGAGAAGGTATACGTGATAGACCGGATCATCACGGAACCGGGGTGCGGGAAGAAGTTCGTCGATGCGTACACAACCGAGTACGTACCAGCGGCGCAGCGCCGCGGCATGATCCTGAAAAATGTTCTCGTCAGTCCCCCTCTATGGGTCGAGGACGAGACCAACATCGTGACGATCAACTGGGCGGTGGAGGGCACGTCCGGCTGGTGGAATATGACACGCCAGGGTCGAGCCGATCCGGAGTCCAGCCAGTGGTGGGAACGGCATTCTGCGTTGATAGTCGAGCGCAGTCGCACAATGGCCGCTGAAGCAGCCGATATCGAAGGGCTCTCCGATGTATAACGTCACTCGAATCGTCCACGCTGCCGAGAATGCAACGACCGAGACGTGGGACGCCGCCGTGGCCTCTGTGACAGCGGCGGCCGAAGCGTCGGGTGCTACCCGCCAGATCGTATCGAGAACACTGCCGGGCGTGATCAACGGCGGCGATTTGATCGTCCACTTACAGTTCAGCGACGAACATTCGTGGGAAATGGCGAGCGGCGCCCTCGACGGCAGCTTCGAGCATCCCGCGATCGAGCGGTTCCACGGCGTTGAGTACCAGTCAGGAACCAGCGGACGGTCGGCGATCGACACCCGTAACAGTGTCTACCGAACGTTGCTCTTGCGAGTTGCGCCCGGCACCGAACCGAGCAGCATCGAGCATTTCGAAAGCGATTTGTTGCGGATGCCTGCGCTCGTCTCGTCGATCGGCGCATGGCGGCTGAGCCGTGTGACAACTGCCGTCGGTCCGACGCCGTGGACACATGTGTGGGAGCAGGAATTCACCGACCATGCCTCGTTGCTCGGACAGTACCTCGATCATCCGATTCATTGGGGTGTCGTAGACCGTTGGTTCGATCCGGAATGCACCGAGGTCATCGTCCGTGATCGGGTCTGCCACAGCTTCTGTGCGCTCGGCACACCAATCTTGCTCGGTACTTAGAACGCTGTCCGGTAGCGGTTAGGACATTGTCTGGAAGACGGAGACGTTGAAGCGGCGACCACTGAACATCACATCGCCTACGGAAGTCTCACCGACACCACATGGTGACTGATCGAACCGAAACTGCCGATCTCGCAAAGTCCGCGTGGTCACCCTTTCTGCAACAATCACCAGATCACGGAAGACGTCGTGTCGGTTCCGAATCGGAATCCAACAGCAGCCCACCAGGGGATCGGGGACACGATCTTGGCCGGCCTCGTGTGCCCACACCGACGCTCGAGCCACGTCCACTGGACCGTGTTGGTGGACTAGTCGACTTGTCGCGTCCACCAACACGGTACGAAGTCATTTGCGGCCCAAGCGGGCGAACCCACTGTGCACCCAACCGTACCGCGGGACCTCAGCACAAAGATTCCACAAAGATTCACCGACTCAGCGGCGGCAACGACGACCCCTGACCTTCTCACCGGACCGGTCAGACCGGAGACTCCCGCGTTTCCGCTGGCGATGAAGGAAATTGTCATGCCACGGACGGGCCAGGGTGGGGCGATACGCGCCCAAATGCGGAATCGGCGCCAAGGCTCAGTCTTAATCCAACCGAACTTATCTGCGATCTCGAGGCACCGAAGTGGCTACCGCAGAGCCTGATAATCGAAATGCAATCGATTCGGACGAGGCGCGGCCTCGACCAGTTCCGAGTCGATTCCAGGCAACCGCGTAGTCGAGGATCTTCTGCGCTCCCGCCAGCGGCAGGCGCTCACAACTCGGTACGTGGCTCTGAGCAGTATGTATCTGGATCAAGCATGTGTGGATCAGCAGACAGGTCCGGAACTCAACGCACGAATGTCCTGCATCGGGATCGCTCGCCGATGCAGGACATTTCGACGCGCTGCAGATGTATGTCCGAAGTCATTCCAGGAGAAACCTCAAGAAATACCAGAACTCCTCAGGAGCCTGAATGGCACCGAACCACCCAGGCTCCCTGCAACGCACAGACCGCTACAAACCTGTCATTTCTGCACCCACGCCAGTTCTGGACGGAACCAATACTGGTATGCCGGCTCCACACCGTGGACGGACGTAGGAGTGATCAGGGTGGACACAGAGGGACGCCAGAAGTGGTAGGCGGTTGTATCGATGATTTGTCTGATCGCCGTCTTGTAGGCCTCGTTCACGACAGTCGGGTCATTCGAAGAATGTGTCGTTTCCAATGCTTGATCGACGATCGGATCAGAGTAGCCGGCGGTGTTGCTCGAACCTTTCGTGTGGAACACCTTGTATAGGTTGTCCGGATGCGCACCACCCAGCGAATTGAGTATGAGATCGTAGTTGCCAGAGATCAATGCAGACGAAAAGCCGGCTCCGTCAAGTGGCTTGACCTCTAGCTTCAGACCATCCACCTGCTCGAGTTGAGCTTGCAGCAGCTCCGCCACCTGGGTCAGGCTGGGACTACCTGCTGTCGTGACATACGACAGCACAACATCGCCACCACCGTTACGGGCACGGTACTCGTCAATCAACTTCTGAGCACCTGCGACATCGTTGTCCGGCCATACGGCGGTCTCGTCGTGGAGCGGGTTTCCCTCCGGTATGAAGTGATCGGCCACCGCGTCATCGGGAAAGACCGCAGCCATGATCTGGTCATTGTCGATCAACTTGCCCACAGCTCTCCGAACCCCCGGATCAGCCAGTGCCCCGCGGCTGCTCAACCGGACACCCTGTCCACCAAGAAGATTCGTCGAGACAAGATCCATGCCCGCATTCTTCGCCCGGGAGGGGTACTTGGCGCCGCTGACCATCATCACGTTGACATCACCAGACTGGAGGGCATTGAAGCGCTGGTCATCGGCGGGGATTGTCTTGACCACGACGCGGTCGACATACGGCCGCGGCTGGTCCCAGTAGCCCGGGTTACGGTCGAGAACCATCTCGGTGCCTCGGGCCCAGGACGTCATCACGAAAGGACCTGCACCAACCGGGGAATTGCCGAAATCTGCACCCTTCTGCGTTATCGCGGTAGGTGACCCGACGAATGCCAGCGACTCGGTCAACATAAACGGAAGTTGATGATTAACTTCGGTTGCAGTCACTGTAAGCGTGGTTTCATCCACCACGCTCCACGAAATTGATTTGGCTGCAGCCATACTGGGTGAAAGCATCTTCGGATCCAGAATGCGCTGCCAATTGAAGGCAACAGCCTCGGCATTAAAGGGCGTTCCGTCGGTGAAGGTCAGACCGGGACGCAGCGCGAGAGTCCAAACTTTGCCATCCTCACTGGAAAAGGACTCTGCCATACCAGGCGAAACTTCACTAGACGCGATGTCGTAGTAGAGCAGTGCGCCGTAGACCGCCTGACACGGCGCCAATCCAATCCCATTGGCGCATGTAACAGGATCCACCGACTGCGCGTCCGAGTTGTAAGAGAAGGTGAGAGTGCCTCCACGCTGGGGCTCGCCTGCCTGACCACTCGGAGCTGCAGTCGAGTCGCTCGAGCACGACGACAGCAATAGGGTCAGTGCGGCGCCGGCACTCAGCGCCATGAGAATGCGAGATCGAGTTTTCAATCGGTAACTCCTCTGGTGATGATGCTGGGTTGATAGTTGTATGCGTCCTGAATTTCGAACCGAATGACCTCGGGGGCCTTGTCGAACCTGAACATTGGGCGCCAGGGGGATGATCGATCTCGGTAGCTTTTGTCCCTCATCTTCCCCGAGGCGCACCTCCACTGCGACAACAAAGACGAAGCGATTGACGTCATGCGATGCGAAGCTCTTTGTTACTCAGTAGAATAGAAGCCCAAGAGGAAGTAGACGACTGCATTGTCGGCATAACGATGAATGCTGTCATCCACTTTCGCGATTGTGCTTCCGCCCCATTAGGCGACGGACTTCTGTATTAGCTCATCCATCGAATGTTCAGGCAAGGCCTTCTCCCATGTGGCGGACAGCACTCATCCGTCGCCGGATGCAGGAATTCCAAATTCGCACGGTGGCAATGACATTTATCTACGCAATGGAATCACTCATCAGTTCGCGGACTCTCGTGAATCATCGCACTTCGACTGCCGACCGCAGGTGCCTCTTATCGAGATCTCAGCGGGCCTGCTATCTGCGAAGGCGCGCACAGGTCTGCAACGCAGCCGCATCCGCCACTCAGAAGACCGTACCTCGGCCATCTTCCCACGGGACGCGAGAGTCGAGAAGCACCTTGTCCAGAGCATTCCGAGCGATGATATAGCTGCTCGTGTCCATGACGTCGTCAAAGTTGTCGCGAAGCAACTCCATACTCAATTCGCCTTGCCCGGCCTGGAATCCGGTTGCAATACCCACAAAGACCCTTCGCATGTGATCGCCGCCGATAGCGAACATCTCGCCACTGACCGGAACATCGTCATGCACCAGGAAAGCTGCTGCCGCCGCTGCAGCTTCAGGCGGATAGTACTTGTCCATACCCGCCGAGATGGTGTCACCCATCAGCCCGGTCATGCGTGCCGCAGCAGTGGGCATTACGCAGTTGACTTTTATATTCTTGCCGCCGGCGGCTGCTCGATAAGCAAGGTTACGAGTGAGTCCCCACGTTGCGCCCTTGGCCGCTGGGTAACCAGCGGAGCTGTTCATCCCAAGAAATGCAGACGAGGAAACATTGAGAATTCTTCCGAAATCCCTATCCCACATATGTTTCCACGCCGCCTTGGTCACAAAGAAGGCGCCACCGGCCGCAACCATCAAATCGGCTACGTATTGTTCGTCGGTGTTCTCGTCGATAGGACCACGAGCCACTACTGCACCCGCATTGTTGACGACTACATCGACGTGGCCCCAGGTTGCCAATGCTTGGGCGATGATCGCACTACCTCCGGAACCTGTTGCGACGGAATCGAAGTTGGCTTCGGCAAACCCACCGGCATTAACAATTTCCGCCGCGGTTTTCTTCGCCGGACTCTCGTCTGCGCCGCCGCCGTGAATGCTCCCTCCCAGATCGTTCACCAGAACTTTCGCTCCCCGCTCAGCGAGAGCCAGTGCATACGCACGCCCCAGGCCGTTTCCTGCACCCGTTACTACAGCAACCTTTTCATCGAATCTCATCTCGACCACTGTTCACGCCCTCGTTAGTTCCGATACGTCAAGGCACCAGTGTCACTGGGCTGATCAACGGCGATTCGCTCGGAATCGGCGACGGTAAATCCTGGGGTACGAGGACACATCGTGTACCGGTAAAGATAGTTGTCATGCATTTGTTGTTGTGATTGCAGAGCGAACGAACCGCTGAGTCGGCCGCGATTCGGTTGATCAGGTCCGGCTCCCGTAGCAGCGCACGTCCCATCGCGACAAACTCGAAACCTTCCGACATCGCGCGATCCATGGTCTGCTTGTTCGTCACGCCGCCGAGAAGAATCATCGGCATGTCGACAGCTGACCGGATCTGTAGAGCATCATCGAGTAGGTACCCGTCGTAATAGGGGTACTCGCGAAGGACATGCTTGCCGACAAGCTTGATTCCCGATCGAACAGGTTCGGGCACAGCAGCAGCGAACTCCGTGATCGGGGAATCCCCCTTGAACAAGTACATAGGATTGAGCAGCGAACTTCCCGCAGTCATCTCCAGAGCGTCGACAGTGCCCGACTGCTCGATCCACTGCGCGACCTGGCATGCTTCGTCGATCCAAAAGCCGCCAGGGACACCGTCATCCATATTCAATTTGGTGATGATGCCCAGGCGATCCTGTGCTGCCTCACGGACCTCGCGAAGGATCTCGAGCGCCAGTCGGGCTCGATTCTGCAGTGAGCCACCGTATTTGTCTTCACGCCGGTTCAGTTTCGGACTGAGGAAGGAACTTGCCAGATAATTGTGCCCGAGATGCACCTCGACAGCGTCGAATCCCGCGTCGATCGCCATTCGCGCAGCATTTCCGTGCGCCTTCACCACTCTTGTGATGTCTTCTCGTGTAGCTGGGCCGACAGCGCGAAAGAACTGCTTGTTGAAATGCCGGCTCGGGGCGATGGGTCGAGTGCCAGTCGACTTCCCGTTATTGACCGGCCCCGAGTGTCCTATCTGAGCCGAGATCGCCGCGCCCGCATCGTGAACCGCATCGGTCAGCTTGCGGAGACCTGGCATAGCCTCGTCGCGCCAAACAATCTGATGGCCGTCGGTGCGTCCATCAGGTGCCACGGCGCAGTAGGCAACGGTCGTCATGGCAACACCGCCACGGGCATGTGCGACGTGGAAGTCGATCAACGGGTCGGTAACCAGACCGTCGCGAGCCATATTCTCGTAAGTGGCTGCCTTGATAGTGCGATTACGCAGGCGAACCGGGCCAAGCTTCGCCGGCGAGAAAATATCGGGTCCATCAGATCGAGTCATGTCTTCTCTCATCGTCCAATCACTTGCCGACGGAAATAGGTTCAGGTAGAGAAAAAGCCCCGTTCGGGCGAAAACGTAAACACCCGAACGGGACTCGCAAGCTCACTCTGCCGCGTTTGCAGCCATCTCCTTGGCCCACAACCACTCGTGGCCCCAATAGCTGTCCGCAGTGATTTCTTCCGACGTGTAATAACTCTCGTCGACCAGGGCTCCCTCGGTTCCGAACTCGATGTCCCAGCCACCCGGAACCCGGACGTAGAACGAGATCATCTTGTCGTTTGTGTGTCGGCCCAGTGTCGACGAAACAGGGAAGTCCCGTTTCATCACCTGATCCAACGCACGTCCAACCGTGTCCAGATCCTCGACCTCGACCATCACATGCACCAAGCCTGGGTCTTTGCCTTCTGGAACAGGCATGAGAGCAAGACTGTGGTGACGCTGATTCACTCCGAGGAACCGGATGCGCATGGGCCCGTACTCCGGCGGAGCCGGCATTCGGAAAGCGCCTCGGGGCAGGAATTCCAGTGTCTCGGTGTAAAAGCGATACGTTTCGTCGAAATTCGGGCTCGGCACGACGACGTGACCCAAGCCCTGATCACCCGTAACGAACTTCTGACCGTAGCCGGTCAGTACAGGGCTGTGATCGAGCACCGGCCCGTGGAAGAACTCCAACGGTGTTCCGCCCGGATCGTCCATCGAGAATGCCTCCTCGACACCACGGGCATCGGCTTCTTCGAGGGACATCGGCTTGACTACGTGCCCCAAACCCTCGAGTCGCTCGCGAAGTCGCGCAAGGGCTGACTGATCACGAACCTCCCATCCGACGGCCGTCACCCGGTCGATCGCAGCCGGTGCGATCACCAGACGCGCACCACGCTCATCCATCCGTAGGTGTAGCGCTCCCTCTTCGGGGCCCGATCCTTCGGCGAATCCCAATACGTCGAAGGCCAACTCCCGCCATCTGTCGATGTCGGTTGCGTCCACCCTGACATACCCCAGGGCCTTGATCTCGCTCATATTTCCTCACTGACTGTGAATGATACTGCGCAGGAATAACATCGACGATCAGATCATGATGCGTAGTGTTCCCTGCGGCTCTGCCCCGAGTGAGCTGAGCGCCGACGAGTGGTACGGAATACTCGACACGTGAATAGCGTGGTGCAGGCCCGCATGCGCATCTCGCCAGAATCGTTGCAGCGGATTGTCGTTCCGAAGTGCATTGCCGCCTGATCGGTCGAAAATCTCGTCGGCAGCACGCACGGCACGCCAGGCCGCGCGAGTCTGGTTCCGCCGCACAAGTGCTCGTTCCTCGAATGAAATCGTTTGCCCTGCATCAACCTTGTCGAATATGCGGTCGACTTGACTCAACAACTGCTGCCGCGATGCGTCGATTTCCGATGCAGCCTCACCGAGGGCGTGCAAGGTGTATGGATCATCCTTGATCGCTGCGCCCGTTGCCCCGACCCGCTCACGCTGATAGGCGATCCCGGCTGCGAGAACACCTTCCGCGATCCCGATAGTGGCGGAGGTAATCCCAAGCGGGAACATCGTCGACCAGGGCATCTTGTACAGCGTCTCGGTAACGCCGTACTCCTGCGCAGCGGTACCGTCGATGACCTTACCCGCGTCCATTACTCGGTAGCTCGGAATAAATTGGTTTGTGACAATGATGTCCTTACTTCCGGTACCGCGCAGGCCAACGACATCCCAACTGTCCTCGACTATTTCGTAGTCGGATCGAGGCAGAATGACATGCAGCCCCTGCGGTGGCATGAGCGGCGCACCGTTCTTGTCGCCGATCATCGCTCCGAGGAAGATCCAGTCACAGTGGTCGGTACCGGAAGAAAACTGCCAGCGACCGGACACGATGTAACCGCCGTCAACCGGGGTCGCGACGCCACCCGGCATGTACGGCGATGCCTGCCACGTGTCACTGTCCGAACCCAGCACTTCCTGCTGAACCTTGGGATCCGCCATAGCCAACTGCCACGGATGCACGCCGACGATGCCGGCCACCCAGCCCGCCGAACCGTACACGCTGGCAGTCTTCATCACCGCTTCGGAAAAGTCTCGGGGATGTGCTTCGAACCCGTCGTACTCCTTGCGTGCGAGCATGCGGATGATCCCAGAGCTCTTGAGACCCTTCGCCATGTCGTCGGGCAGTCGACCTAGCGACTCTGCTTCTTCTGCGCGAGCACGCAGGTCGTCTGCGAGAGCGACGATGTTGTCAAGAACTTGATGGCTCACAGTGCTTCTCCTGAAGATTTTCGAAATGTGTCGGGATTCAGGACGCGGGCGCCGGAATCGCGCTACGTCCGGCAGCTAGGTTGGCATCGATCTCTTCCTGCCAACTCGTCAAAGCTCGTTCGGTATCGATCTCGTACTCGAAGCGATTGACCATTTCCGGTTCGATGTTTTCGACATCCACGTAGAATTGCTGGTACCAACGGCGCAATTGGTATACCGGCCCATCCTCTTCCGACAGAAGAGGATTATCGATGGGAGACTTGTTCTTCCAGATCTCGATGTCTTGCTCGAAACCTATTGCGACGCCGTCGGCAATCGTGTCCGCGATCTCTGCGGCCACCTCATCCGACACGCCCTCCGGCTTCTTGACGATGACGCCGTATTGCAGAACGAATGAAGTCGGAGAAATCGGGTAATGACAGTTGATCAGAATGATGTTCGGATCATCTTCGAGAGATTCGGTCCACAATTTGTCAATCATGTACGAAGGCCCGAAATATGATGCATCTGATGCACTTTCGCGGTCATAGTTGCTTCCGATGCTTGCGTCGACAGCGTCAGCTCGTGGCTTCGATCGCATAACTTGGGTTGCGACGTGACCTTCGAAGACATTCCGGAAGTACTGCGGCATCCCGTAGTGAACGTAGAAGAAGTGCGCCATGTCCACGACATTGTCGACGATCTCCCGACAGTTCGACCCTTCGACCTTCAGCGTTTTCCAAGTCCAGTCGGTCCATTCCGGATCTCCATAGACCGCAATTTCGGGAATGGTGACTTCTTCCGTCGGTTTACTACCCTGCGGGTCGTGCCAGACGTACAGCTGTCCGTTGCGCTCGAGAGTGGTCCACGACTTCGTTCGCGCAAGGGGAGGAACACGCCGCGCGTAAGGGATTTCGGCACACTTGCCATCACCCCTCCAACGCCAATCGTGGAATGGGCAGGCGATCGTGTCACCTTTCACGGCGCCGAGTGCCAGATTCCCTCCCATGTGTGGGCAGAAGGCATTGAGTACGTTGACTTTTCCGTTTTCTCCCGCGAAAACAACCAGTTCTGTTCCGAACGCGGAGATCTGGTGCGGCTTCCCGTCCGTGAAATCGCGTAGCAACCCTAGACAGTGCCAACCACGGGCAAACCGGACCGGCGGCGCACCTGCCTCGATCGTTCTTACCTCTTCGGAATTCGTTGCGGTAGAGCTCATGTGAAACCTCCTGCGTTTCGATCGTAAAGCGCCCCGAAGGTGAATGTGATCAGCCTCTCAACGAAAACCGGCCGACAGATGGCGCGTTCCCGAAGAACGGGAGAGTAATCGGGTGCTGCGACGGTCTCGATTGGACACGACACATCCGGATCTCACGAGGGGAACCAGAGATATCTCTACCTGGTCTGGGAGCCACCGTTGAAGTCGATGGTCTGCCCCGTCATGCCCCCGGATTCATCGGACGCCAGGTAAGCACATGCCGCGCCTACTTCGATGGCATCCCCTAAACGCCGGATCGGTATGGTTGCGATGATGTCGTTGATCGTCTCCTCGGACATCTTATCCTCGAGATTTTTCTGATGTCCCAACGCCAGAATGTTTGCAGTGACGCCGAATTGGCCAGTCTCGGCAGCAAGGTGACGAATAAAGCCCTCGACACCGCTCTTTCCCGTCGCGTACATCGAGACACCGATATTCTGGCCGGTACGAGCAGATCCGGACGAGATCTGGACGACACGACCCCAGCCGGCGTCACACATGCCTTCGAGAACCACCTGGACACAATTGAAAGCACCGAAGATATTGAGATCGATCGGCGCACGCCATTGCTCCGGTGTGAGCTGCCGGAACGGAAGGTTGAACCGCCCCTCGGCAATTCCGGCATTGTTCACGAGAATGTCCACGTGCCGCCCGAACAGCGTCTCCGCAGCGCGCACATGCTCGACAACCGCGTCGTAGTCGGTGACGTCAAAGGCGGAAGCGAGCGCTCGACCGCCCTCTTCCTCGATAGCTGCCGCCACTTTCTCTGCACGATCGGCAAACAGATCGTTCACGATTACAGCTGCGCCCTGGCGCGCAAGCACCGTGGCAATCCCTGCTCCGACACTCTGACCTGCGCCGGTCACAAGTGCGACCCGACCTTCCAAGCTGAACACGAAGGTTTCTCCTCTCGATAGACACGAACGCCACGTCGGCGACGTGTGATCCAGTCCACAACTTTATATGACAAAAGTCAACTGTCTGGACAAATTATTGGATCCAATAATGTGGGCAAGAAATCCTGCCTTGACATAGAGCTCACATCGTCAACGAATCGTGAACGCCGACAGATCAGGCTCGCGCAACATCGTCCAGAAGTCGACCATGCGCCAAGGGCTTGGGAGGATCACACGACCTGCCCGATTGCGGTAGTAGGTGTGCGCACCGGTCGCGATAGTCCACACTGTGTTCTCCAGTTGCGCTGCGACTCTGGCGTTGTACTCCACGGTTGCCTCGGCAGTCACTTCGATGGAATTGCCGCCGTTTTCCACGAGGATCTGCAGGCATTCGAAGATGTAGTGCAGGACGGATTCTGTAGGAAAATTGTGCCCACCACCGTGTCCGGGACTGGTATTCGGGGCCGACGTCACGAAAAGGTTCGGGAAGCCTGGGACTGTACCGCCAAGGTAAGCGAACGGATCATCGCCCCGCCACTCGTCATTCAGAACACGACCCTCACGCCCGACGATATCCATCGGAGACAGAAAATCGAGAGTGAAACCCGTGGCGTAAATGATGACATCCACTTCATGTGTCCGGCCGTCGGCAGTAACCACCCCACTCGGAACAATCTTCTCGATGCGCTCACTCGTCAGGCCAACGTGCGGAAGTTTGAGCGAGGCATAGAAATTGCCGGGATCCCGGATCAACCGCTTGCCGGCCGGCGCGTAATCGGGGGTGAGCTCGGCCAGAAGATCCGGCCGATCGGCAAACATACTGTGCAGGTAGGCAAGCCCTGTTTGCATCACTCGATCGTTCGCGGCCGAAATAGACACGTTGTTCTTCGCCCACTCCGGATCTGCACGAATGTTGTCGTACAGGTTGTCGCTCAGACCCCAATAGGTCTTGAGTCGAAACCACTGGTTGTAGAACGGCAACCGCGCGAGGAGCCAGCGCTCGGTGTCCGGCACGACGCCCGAACCCGGAGCACCCGGCATCACCCAATGTGGTTGCCTTTGAAAGAGAGTCAGATCGGAAACGGAGTCTGCGATCTCTCCTACCACCTGCACCGCGGTAGCTCCCGCACCGATTACTGCGACTCGCTTGCCTTGGAGATCTGCATCTTTCCACTGGGCAGTGTGCATGGAGATGCCCTCGAAGTCTTCGATTCCGGAGACCTCCGGAAACTTCGGGCGGTTCAAGAATCCGAAAGCAGTGATGACGATGGTCGCCCGCGAGGTTTGCATCGTGCCGTCGACGGCACGAATCGATAACTCCCACTCCGAATCTCGTTCGATCCATCGAAGTCCGGTGACGTCGGTGTCGAAACTGATGTGCTCCTTGATGCCGTGCGATTCCACGACCCGTCGCAGATACTGCTGGTACTCGTTGCCCACGGGGTAGTACCGAGTCCAGTCTGCATTCAGATCGAACGAATACGAGTAGTACAGACTGGGAGTATCCACAGCCACTCCGGGGTACGTGTTCATTCGCCACGTGCCCCCGATGTCGTTGCTCTGTTCGAAAATCTCGTATTCGTAGCCGAAGCGCTCCGCCATGATTCCCGCAGCGATACCGGCCATGCCCGCACCGAGGACAGCGATTCGCATGCCCGGCTTCGGAGACTTGGTTCGCGGTACAACCGATTGCGACGGAACAAAGCCGCTCTGTTCCAACAGCAGAGGCAGAAATTCGGGCGACACTTTCTCGCCCACTGCGATCTCGACCATGCGTGCGAACACGTCGAGGTCTCCGACAAGCAGTTCCGGGACGATCGGCGCAGCGCCAAGCGCTCCTAGTAGAAGATCCGTTACCGATGCACGAGCACCTGCTTCCATCGTGACCACAGGCAGCGCATTGCGCCCCTCTCCCGGCCGACGGCTGATCGACGACGCGTATCGATCGAGAAGTGTCAGATCACCGGTCGCGTGTGCGGCGCATAACAGCAGGATCGCCGGATCCGCATCCTGCAGGTTCCTGGCGAGAGTCTCACGGTCAAGCGCAACAGGTTCCTGGTCGAATGTTTCCACAGCAGCTTGGTCGGTCGATTCGTTCATATGCCTTCTCTATCGTTATTGGTATAGGAAATTGGATCCAGCAGAATGCAGATGGACCCGTTCTCTCCATTCCACCGAATGGGGCAGAACGGTAGGTCAGTGCGCCGGCCGCGTCGCTCCACCAGCGCGAAGCATCAGACTGGTACTTGCTTCGCCACCGTGTCGGTGCAAATTCATCAGATTCACAAGTTGCTCGTTGTCACCCACAGACAACGCTGCGATCATTTCGTCGTGCTCGCGCACCACTCGAGCGCGCCCTTCAGGGTCGTACAGGTACACGGCGTGATAGGGCATGGCCAGCGTCCACAATCGGCGCAATTCCGAAACGATCAATTGCAGCGGCGACCGATCGAACATCGCGAAATGAAACTCCCGATTTCGCATACGCATCAGTAGGTAATCCTCCGAATCGGCCGCTGCAGCCACTTCGACGGCCAAATCTTTGACTTCCGCCAGAGCCGCATCGTCGAAAACCGGTAGCGACAGAAGCACTTCCTTCTCGAGTGCAGCCCGCATGAGGTAGATCTGATCGAACTCCGACTTTTCCAGCCGCGCTACGGCGTACCCGACATTGTGTACGTGCCGGACAAGGCCCTCCGAGGTGAGTTGCCGCAGTCCTTCCCGGATAGGCAGTCGGCTGACGCCCAGGCGTTCTGCCATAGTTTCCTGCCGAATCTGTTGTCCCGGCAGCAGTTCCCCGGTGATGATCATTCGCTCGATCTCCGCAACGACCCGAGATGCTGCCTGCTCCGAGACCGATCGCCCCTGAGCTACTACTCCGCCGGTCGACGACGACTCGGTCTCGAGCTGGCGCGCTTTCGATCTGGGGGACACGAATTTCTCCTCTAGGACATTTTTCTCGACGGTTCCGATGCTCAGCGCGGCGATCGGCACCGATCTCGGATACACCATTGTTGCATCACCGCTGTCTGCTGCCCTTGCCTCTCGGTCGCGTCTCGCCGCTGCTAAGCGAGAGTGTCTATCGACTCCGCGTCGTATCCCATGGCCGCCAGAACCTCGACGGTGTGAGCGCCGCACTTCACCGCCGGAGTCTGAGCGGCCGTCTTCGCATTGCCCAGCGAGATAGGAACACCGATTCCCCGGTATCCGTCACGCTCGACAAATAGCTCACGATGGCGCACTTGAGGTGACTGCAGCGCCTGCGCCACTGTGTTTACCGGACTGCACGGAACACCAGCTTCGGTGAGCCGGGCACCCAACTCCTCGCGTCGCCAGGTCTCGATCAGAGGCGCGATCAGCGCAATTAACTCCTCGCGGTGTTTATGGCGGTCACGATTGGCAACGAAGCGAGGATCCGTAACGATCTCGGGAACACCGAGAACCGCTGCAAGCGAGGCGAACTGCCTGTCATTTGCTGCACTGATGAATAAATCACCGTCACCTGTAGCAAAGACCTGATAGGGCACGACGGTCGGATGGAGCTCGCCGGTCCGCTGGGGCACAACACCACTGACCGTCCAATTCGCGGCGTGGGGATGAAGAATCGAGATCACCGCGTCGAGAAGTGCAATGTCGACCAGTTGCCCGTTCCCGGTCCTCGTCCGATCGAGCACGGCTAGCAGAACTCCGCTGAACGCCAAGTTCGCTGCCACGATGTCGACGATCGGAACACCAACTCGAAGCGGATTGCCCTCTGGATACCCGTTAACGCTCATCAATCCGCCGAACGATTGCAGTACTGCGTCGTAACCGGGTAGGCCGCCCATCGGGCCATCGACACCGAATCCCGTTATCCTGCAATAGATCATGCCTGGATTCGCCGGAGCGAGAACGGACTCGTAGTCGAATCCCCATGCAGCGAGCGTCCCGGCCTTGAAGTTCTCGACCACTACGTCGGCCGCGTTCAGGAGATGACCGAGTACCTCACGCCCCTGTTCGGTTCGCAGGTCGAGGCAGATGTTGTCCTTACTGTGGTTCATGCCGCCGTAGTAAGCACTGATTCCGTCCTCGTCGAACGGTGGCCCCCACCCACGGGTTTCGTCTCCGCTGGGAGCCTCTACCTTGAGTACGTCTGCGCCGTGATCCGCAAGCATCTGAGCTGCGTACGGCCCCGCCAGAACCCGGCTCAGATCCAGAACACGCAACCCGGAGAGAACCCCGTCGCGATGTGCCGACCGCCACGCCGCTCGGCCGTCGATCACAACGGGTGGTGTGACGGCATTGGCTTCGCTCGACGACGTGAACACACTCATGCGCTGATCTCTCCCTTCACGATGTCCCTACCCGGTTCGAAACCGGTAACTACGTCCCACAGATCAACTCCGTGATCGAGCACCCGAGAGGCCACCTGATCGGCCCAGTACTCCTCTGATTCCCATCTCTCACGCCACGCCCAGAGCGACGTGGTCGAACGACCGAGCGCATGTTCGGAGGTAAATCCAATGGCACCGTGGATTTGGTGTCCGGCAGCCCCGATCTCACGCGCCGATGCAAACACGAAAGTGGCTGCGGCAGCTACGTCCACTGCCGACGACGGCGCGTCGGCGTCAACTGATGCGCGCGCCGTCGCTGCTGCGGTCTCGACAGCCTTCGTAACGCTTGCCAACTGGGCCAGGCGCTGTTGCACAGCCTGAAACTTCGCCAGTGGCCGGCCGAACTGTGTTCGTTCGCCGGCGTATCGGACGGTCGCATCACAAACCGCGCGTGCGGCCGCCGCCGACGCGGTTGTGTACGCCAACGCACCTCGACGGATCACATCGTCTCGATCTACGTTCTCGGCGCAGCCGTGGCAGGTAACCGGCGTTCCGCTGAGCACTATGTCGTTCACCGGAATTCCGGTCGTATCCGTCCCGGGCAACACCGTGACCGATGCGTGGTCCGTGGATACCAGCGCAACATGGCAGGTCGGCTCGCGTGGGATCACGACAACAACAGTTCGCGCCAGTTCACCCCACACGACTGCCTCGAGTCGACCGTCGAGAATCAGGCCGCCGGCGCCATCGTCACGCACAGCGATTTCGCCCTTCGTCGATACCGTTGCAATGTCGTCGCCGAGACTCAAACCGGCTTCGGCAGCAATCCAGGCGGCCAACACACCGTGCTCCACGATCGGTGTTGCGGCACCGCGACGAGAGAGGACACTCACGATTTCGAGCGCGTCGAAAAGGCTTCCACCGCTTCCACCCGATTCTTCCGGCACTCCCAGCGTGGTGAAACCGGCGTCATGCAACGCACGCCATACTGCGTCGTCCGCATGCTGGAGGGGCACCTCGTGGCTTGGGCCGGCGCGGTCGATCATCGCGTTCGCGGCATCGATGAGATCCGCTCGATATTCACTCATCTGAGCCCCATTCCGCGTCCGATGATGGAGCGCAGGATTTCGTTGGTTCCGCCACGAAGGGTGAACGCTGGTGTGTGCAACAGGCTCTGCGCAAGCAATTCCGCAAACGGATCCTCGGTGTGCAGACGCGCGGCCACGGCACTCGATCGCCGGACAACGTCGACGAGATCTCCCTCGAACGTCGAACCCAGATCCTTGACCATCGCAGCCATGACGTCGGGTGACCGTCCTGCCGCCAGTTCCGTGGCGACGATCAACGACATCCTGCGCAATGTCCATGCTCGGGACGTGAGCATGCCCAAAGCCACGCGTTGTTCTGGCGTAGCTCCCTGTGCTCGTAGCCTTTCCGCCCACGCCCGCAGCAACGGCATCGTGCTCAGATACCGCTCAGGCCCCGAACGTTCGAAGGCGAGTTCACTCATCACCTGCACCCAGCCGTCGGCCCGTGTCCCGAGTAGCGCCGAGCCGGGAATCTTCGCATCGTGGAAGATGACTTCGTTGAAATGCGCCGCTCCGTCGATGCTCCGGATCGGGCGAATCTCGATGTTCGGGTTCGGTAGGTCTACCACGAACTGAGACAGTCCCCCGTGGCGGCCCGACTCGTCAGTGTCTGTACGGGCGAGAACGATCATGGCGTGCGCGAGATGCGCTCCGGTGGTCCATACCTTCGTTCCGGTCAGACGCCAGCTGTCGCCGTCCTCGACGGCCTTGGTTCGAACGGATGCCAAGTCGGACCCGGCATCCGGTTCGCTCATTCCGATGGCAAAAAAGGTTGTACCGGAGGCAATTCCGGGAAGATAGCGTTCCTTCTGCTCCTCGGTGCCGAACTTCAGCAGGTTTGGTGCCGTTTGCCGGTCCGCGATCCAATGGGCGGCAACGGGCGCTCCGTGCGCAAGCATCTCCTCGGCGACGACCAGTCGCTCGAGGGGGCTGCGGCCATGCCCTCCATAGGCAGTAGGCACGACCATGCCGAGCCAACCTCGCTCTCCGACTCGCGCACTGAAAGCAGGGTCGAAGCCAGCCATCCAACTATCGCATTGTGGGATGAAAGTCCCGGTGCTGATCTCGGCCGCGAGAAATTTGCGAACTTCGTTTCGCAATTCTCGATGCGTCGAATCAGCACTTCCAGTAGTTGGCGCCATCTCGGTGGCGGTCACAGCACCCTCC
This sequence comes from Rhodococcus sp. AD45-ID, assembly GCF_003023755.1. Taxonomy (NCBI): domain Bacteria; kingdom Bacillati; phylum Actinomycetota; class Actinomycetes; order Mycobacteriales; family Nocardiaceae; genus Rhodococcus; species Rhodococcus sp. AD45-ID. Next base: position 2,356,063 of record NZ_PYHL01000001.1, read on the forward strand.
TCGTCCGGTCTGTCGAAGACCCGTCGAACTCACCATACGTTATTGGATCCAATTTATGATTCTTTTTAGATGATCCGTGTACCGTGGGTGACACTTCACCCCCGATGCTCGGTAGATATTTCCTCGACGGAGGCTCACAGAAATCATGACCATGTCCGCCACACCACACTCGAAATCGAGCCGGACGAATCATCAACTGGACCCCGAGGTCGCGGCGATGGCCGAGACCATGAAGCGGAACAACGTTCCTCGATCCCACGAAAGAGGGGTCGAGGAATCCCGGCGCGCACTCGAGTCGATTGTGCGCGGCCCCGGACCCGACATGCGCACCGTCGAGACGACGTCGTTCACTGGAATACACGGCGAAGTACCTGTGCGCGTATACATTCCATTCACGGCACCTGAGACGGGAGCGCCCGCACTCGTTTGGTTCCACGGCGGCGGCATGATCATGGGTTCGCTCGATTCCTTCGATCTGCTCGCGCGTGAGATCGCCGCCGCGACCTCTGCGGTGATCCTGAACGTCGACTATCGGCTCGCACCGGAACATCGGTACCCCGTCGCGAATGACGAAGCCTACGAAGCACTTGCATGGGCCCACAGCGAAGCCGATCGTTTCGGCATCGATCCACTCCGTATCGGCGTAGGCGGAGACAGCGCCGGCGGGAGCCTGGCTGCCGCGACAGCGCTTCGGTCAAGGAACGAGCACGGTCCTCACATCGCACAACAAGTCCTGATCTACCCAGGCCTCGAGCGTCGGCAGGACCGGCCCTCGATGCGCGAGTTCGGCGACAGCCCGTTCCTGTGCACGGCCGACATCGACTGGATGAAGTCGTTGTACCTCGGCGAGGATTCCAGCCGCGACGACGAGTACGGTGTCCCAGCACTGGCATCCGACCTCACGGACCTGCCGCCCGCGGTCGTCGTATCGGGATACGCCGATCCGCTGCGTGACGCGGTGGAAGATTACGGCCATCGACTCCAAGACGCAGGGGTGCCCACGGCAATCATTCGCTACCCCGGCGTAGCGCACGGATTCTTCATGCAGACGCAGTCGGTAAAACGCGCTCGAATCGCCATGTCGGAGGTTGGCGGACTCGTCGCAGCACGGTTCGCCGGCACTCGGTGACTCCCCCGGAGCGGGAAGCGGACTACGATTCCTTCGGTGTCACGTACTCCATCCCTTCCTGTCGCACTGCTTCGATACATCGACCTTCTTGCCTTCTCCTCACACAGCAGTGCAAGCCGGCGACGTTTCGAGTCGGCTACCGGTGTGGCCGTTCCTCGTTCAGGCATCGAGACGCTGGAGATTCTCGCGAACAGCCCGCTCACAGGGAGTGAGCTCGCCGCAACTCTCCGGGTCGACATCACACAATCGAGTCGTCAGGTGACACGCCTGGTGCGAGCAGGACTAGTGATCAAAGAGCGTGCACCGGACGACGGCCGGCGCATCGTGCACTTCCTGTCCGACTACGGATTGCAAGTTGTGCTCAGATGGCAGAGATCGTGGTTGACGGAAATGCGACGCCCCCTGGACACGTGGGCGGACGACGACGTCAATGGGTTTGCCGACTGGATCGAGTGCGCAGTCGACCGAGTTCGGAGAACGCTTCCCGTTCCCGCTGGAACGGAACCGGATGTCGCCGAGCAGAGCGGAACCCGGATTGCGATATCGGAGATCGCCGGAAACCCCGTAGAAGCAAGGTGTTTGAGCGCGATCGCAGATTTTGTCTATCTGATCGGTCGAGCCGATTTCGATGCTGCCCTCGCCAAAGCGCGCGTATCACTCAGTCCCTCCCAGTACTTCGTTCTTCAAGACATCGGGTGGTTCGGGCCGACGAGCGTATCGGACGTTGTTTCGCGACTCGCGCTCGATCAAGCCGCCGCGTCCCGGACTATTTCGTTTCTGGAATCGGAAAACCTGGTCCTCCGAACCGACGGAGGAAGCGATCGACGCAGTCGTCCTGTCGAAACGACGGCAAGTGGCGCGTCCATACTGGCCCGGATACGAACCTCTCGACTCGACAGCCTGCGGAACCTATTCGCCGATATCGACCAGGACCTGGCGCAGCACTACGCAGTGCTTAACGATCACTACCTCGACGACGTTCTGAGTACTGCCGACATGACGGCGGTCCGATACGGCTGAGTACCGGGGGTCGACAGCGGGTCAGGGAACTCGTGCGGCCGTCACTCGGTTACGCACGAACAACACCGACCCGAGTACCGTTGCCGCAAAGCAGGTAAAGGCACCGAGCAGTAGTCCCGCTCTGCCTCCCCACTCCTGACACACCCAACCCGCAATTGGCGCGCCGACCGCCGAGGACCCAATGAACGCGGCCGACCATAAAGACATGACCCGCCCTCGCATCGCCGGATCCGCTTCGAGCTGCAGAGAGCTACTCACTGTCACCGCAAACGAAACACTGCACATCCCGACGGCCACCAACACCGCCAGCAAAATCCATTGCGCCGGCGAAACAGCGGCCACTACAAGAGCCAACCCGAATACCGCGCAGCTGGTAAGCAACGGCATGACCCCCGTCCTGCCCCACGCAGCCATCAGCAAACCGCCGATCACAGCACCGATCGCCATAGCCGTCGTCATGAACCCGTACATCTGCGCGTCGGCTCCGAACGTCTGCGTGGCGACAATCGGGAAAACCACGTGAAATTCGTACGTCAAACATCCAACCAAAGCCATCATCAGAAGTGGCGTCAGAAGTTTCGTCTCGGACCGCACATAGGCCAGACCATCTCTCATCTGACGCTTGACCCGGCCGATACCCGGCGCAGCGACCAGTGCCGAGACATCCAATCGGGCAAGCGATACGACCACGGCGCCGTACCCCACGGCATTGACCAGAAAACAGATCCCCAATCCGCCCGCAGCAATCGTCACGCCGGCGAGCGCCGGTCCCACGGCCCTGGCCACGCTGCCCACAGTCGAGTTCAGGCTGACCGCGTTACGAAGATCTCCGTGACCGACCAACTCCGCGACAAATGCCTGCCTGGCCGGATTCTCGAAGCACTGCACCAAACCGAACAGACCGGCAATCACGTACACGTGCCACAAAGCGACGACGTCGAGGACAACCAGAACTCCGAGGACGAGGGCGAGCAATCCCAACGTCGTCTGCAATCCGATCATCAAAGTGCGCCTGTCGAATCGATCGGCGATCACTCCCCCGTACGGTCCGAGCAGCAACATCGGAATCGTTTGCAACGCCAACACGATGCCGATTGCCGTCGCAGAACCGGTTAACTCGAGAACCAACCAGGACTGAGCAATCGTCTGCATCCAATTGCCCGTCAACGAGACCGACTGCCCCGACATGAACAATCGAAAATTAGGATTCGACAGCGAAGCAAACGTCCTCGCTTGCAGACCCCGAATCCCGTCGACGACAGCCGTCATCGCACTGTCTCAGAACTGTTCGGTGCCGAACGCTCATCCGAGTGCATAATCAGAACAGGATCATTCCGCGAATAATCGACGCCGCCCGCATGTCCTCGAACGCCTCGTTGATCTCATCCAACACGTACGTCTTGGTGACCATTTCGTCGAGAAGGATCTTTCCCTCCATGTACATCCGTAGCAGTAGCGGAATATCCGAACGCGGATTGGCATTGCCGTACCACGATCCCGAAATCGACTTCCGCATCGACGTCAGACCGATCAAACTCAGATCAACTGTCATCTCGAGCGGATCGCCGATCGAAACCTGGACACACACACCACCTTTGCCCAACATATTCACCGCAGGAGCCAACAGATCCCGCGACATCTTGCCTACCGTGATCACCACGACGTCCGCCATCGCGCCCCACGTCAGGTCAACGAGAAGTGACTGCGCCTCTTCGATATCGGCCGCCGTATGAGTTGCACCGAAGCGCTTCGCCTCCGATCGCTTGAACTCGGACGGGTCGACGACAACAACATGACGCGCACCAGCCTGAGCCGCGCCCTGCACGGCACCACATCCCACACCACCCATGCCCAGAACCACGACGGTATCGCCGGCTGTCACCTTGCCCACGTACACCGACGAACCCCACCCTGTGGTGACACCGCACCCGACCAAAGCCGCCTTGTCCAATGGCACGTCATTGGTGATCTTCACGCATGAGGCCTGATTGACCACCGTGTACTCGGAAAACGTCCCGACGATGCACATCAGGCGAGCATCCTTGCCCCGCACGTGATGTCGCGAGGTATCGTCACTGATCTGCGTGCCGACACCGATATGCGCGCCCATGTCGCACACGCTCGACATCCCCCTCGCGCACGCGCGACAACGCCCACACGCCGGAATGAAACTGAACACCACATGGTCACCTGGGGCCAGGTCCGTGACGCCGGAACCGATACGCTCCACCACACCTGAACCTTCGTGGCCGCCGATGAACGGGTACTGCATAACGTTCGTGCCGTCACGCATATGCTCGTCGGAATGACATAGCCCCGTGGCCGTCATCTTAACCAGCACCTCACCGTTTTTGGGCTCGTCGAGCTCGATCTCCTCCACCGACCACGGCTCTCCCGGAGCCCACAACACCGCCGCACGAGTCTTCACTATTCGACCTCTCCCTCTTCTCGCGCCGACCCCGCCAACTGATCGGCACTGACGTAAATCGACTGATACTCCACAAACGACGCCAAACCCTCAGGACCGAACTCGCGGCCGATGCCACTGGACTTGAAACCACCGAACGGCGAACCCAGATCCATCTGGTAGTAATTCACCCCGAACGTGCCGGTACGGACGCCACGCGCAATATCGATCCCGCGCTGTTCGTCGCGAGTCCACACCGAGCCCGCCAATCCGAATTCACTGGCATTCGCCAACGCAACAGCCTGCTCCACCCCGTCGTACGGGATCACCGCCACAACAGGGCCGAATACCTCTTCCTGCGCTAATTCACTCGAATTGTCCACGTCCGCTACAACTGTCGGTTCTACGAACCATCCGTCCGGAAGCGACTTCGGGCGTCCACCGCCGGTTACCACGCGGGCACCCGAAGCCTTGGCCGCGTCGACATAGCCGAGCACCCGATCTCGATGAGCACTCGACACCATCGGTCCACAGGTCACCTCCGGATTCAACGGATCGCCGAGAACCAACGAACGAGCGGCCTGTTCCACCACCTCCACCACCTCGTCGTAGCGCGATCGAGGTGCCAGAACACGCGAATGCAGAACACATGCCTGCCCATTGTTGATGAACGACGTCGAGTTCAGGTTTGCCGCAAAGACATCCAGATCGGCATCCTCACACACGATCGAGGCCGACTTACCACCCAGCTCGAGCGTCACCCGCCGCACCAGCCGGCCACACGACTCCCCGATCCGACGCCCCGCAGCGGTACTACCGGTGAACGACACCTTGTCGACACCGGGATGTGCCACCAAGGCTGCACTGACTGCCCGATCTGCGGGTACAACATTGAGCACACCCGGCGGCAACCCCGCTGCCTCCGCAGCATCCGCCAGCACAAACGCATCCAGCGCCGTCTCCGGCGACGGCTTCACCACCACCGAACACCCGGCGGCAAGCGCCGGGGCAATCTTTGCCACGGCAATCAGCAGCGGAAAATTCCACGGAACAATAGCTGCCACCACACCGACCGGTGCCTTCCGAACAATTGTCGCCCCACGGCCACTGGGTCTGATCTCCTCCAACCATCCGGATTCGATCAGATCGGCGTACTGGTGCAAAAGCCTCACCGGCACAGCAATATTAGCCCCGCGCGACACTGCTATCGGCGACCCGTTCTCACGACTGATCAGCTCCGCCGTGGCATCACCGCGCACCGACAACTCCTCCGCGAAGCGCCGCAGAACCTGTGCACGCTCTACGGGGGTCAAACGCGGCCACGGTCCCGAATCGAAAGCCGCTCGCGCTGCCTGCACCGCCGAATCGACATCCGCCAAGCCTCCCAAAGGCGCTGCCCCCAAAGGCTTTCCGGTTGCCGCCTCGAGCAGCATCAGTGAATCACCAGACGCCGGGGGAAGCCAACGACCGCCGATAAACAAATCATCCCGTGAATAATCAGACATCATCACTACTTCGCCTCCACAACAACTCATCCAAAAGAACAGCTTCCCAACGCATCTATCCGCCTTCCCCACATACGGGAGGCGGATAGATGTTCAAACAAATCAGAGTTGAAGCTTGGGAATCGTGCAATGCAGATCAACACCGTCCTGCAGCGTCAATTGACAGGACAGCCGCGAGGTCTCCTCACGGTCCGTAGCCGCGCAGTCGAGCATGTCGTCCTCGTCTTCACTTGGCCCGGAAAACTTGTCCATGTCCGACTCGGCAAGGAAAACGTGGCACGTCGCGCACGAGAGCACCCCACCGCACTGTCCGACAATCCCACTAACTCCGTTTCTTACAGCGGTCTGCATCACGGAGTCGCCGGCAACACCGTCGATCACCTTCTCCGACCCGTCCGCCTGCGTGTAGAAAACCTTTGGCATGTGTGCCCCCCTACCAGGCGACCGGGAGAGACGTGATCGGCTGCACAAGATTGTCGAAATCGACAACGACGTCGCCCGCGAGTCGAATATCAGGCAAGCGCCGGAACAACTCGGCGATGCCGACCTGCATCTCCATTCGCGCAAGTGGCGCACCAAGGCAATGATGCAGGCCGTAGCTCAAAGTCAAATGCGGATTGTCTGCGCGGGTGACATCGAAACGCTCGCCATCCTCGACCGCGATCCCGTCATGGGCTGTCGCTGCAGGATCAACGAGAATCGCCTCGCCCTCAGCCACGAGCTGACCGTCGAGTTCGATGTCCTCGGTGGCAACAAACGGAACCAAACCGCCACTGCCGGCGATATCTTGACCGAGTTCGAATCGTCCGTGCCGCAGAATCTCCTCCACCGCTGTCGGCGCAACGCCGTCGACGTCCTCGAGTAGGACGGCGAGCTGGTCGGGATTATTCAGAAGCGAGTACACACCCGAGCAAATGAAGTTGGCGGTATTGTCGAAGCCGGCGACAATGAGAATCAATGCGATCGGCATAATTTCAGCGTCGGTAAGGCTGTCGTCTTTGTCTCGCGCGTTGGCCAAATCGCTGAGCAGATCCTCGCGCGGCTCACGACGACGCTCGTCGATCAAGGCCATCATGTACTGGATTAGCTCACCCATGTTGGTCATGACCTCTTCCTCGGGCATATTCGCCACCGCAAGAGTCGCGGAACTCCACTTTTGGAATTTCGACCGATCCTCCGGAGGGACTCCGAGAAGATTGCAAATCATCTGAATGGGCAACGCAACGGCGTAGTCGTCGACGAGGTTGGACGGTGAGCCCTTTGCTACCATCTCGCCGATAAGGGTGTTCGCGAATTCGACTGCCGAATCACGCATACCGCGAACACGTTTCGGCGAGATGGACTTCTGAACCAACCGACGGAGCTTACTGTGCTGGGGCGGATCCTCGAACTGAATGGTCGTCTTGAGGAAGTCCGGGAACTCCACGAAGTAGGGGACCTTACGTTCACCTGTGCGGAAAGGCTCACGCACGAACCGAGGATCGCTGAGCATGGCGCGGGCAGTGCTGTTGCGGTGGATGATCCAGACGTCACCGCCGATCGGCATCGTCACCTTGGTCATCGGTCGATCGGCTGCGATTGCCTTGTACCGGGCGGCAGCTTCGGTGGGCGGGACCGCGGCAAACGGATACGTAGTGTCCGCTACGGGTTCTTCAACGGTAGTCATGTCATCTCCAAAGAGGATGTGAGGCAGAGAGAGTCAAGAAGCCGGTACATGCGGCGGGGTGACGACCTGGGGTACGGCATCGGTGGTAACTGCCATGATCTCGTCGAACCGGTTTGCAACCGTTTCGATCGACAACTCGGGATCGGCAATACCAACCGTGTTGACAATTGCCATGCGATTCACTGCGCCGCCTGCCACGTTGAACACCTCACCGGTCACTGCAGTATCAGCGTGGACCAGATATGCACCGACAGGTGCCACCTGCTCAGCTCGAAGCGAAGTACGCATGTATTCAAGGACTTCGGGCGGCAGACCACCCGCTGCGGCCTCCGCCATTCGCGTACTCGCGCCGGGCGCAATAGCGTTGACCTTGATTCCGTGTTCAGCGCCTTCAAGTGCAAGATTTCGGGTCAGTCCGAACACAGCGCCCTTGGAGCTCCCGTAATGGGTCATCATCGAGTTACCCAACATCGCCGCCGAGACAGTGTTGACGATTCTGCCGGAACCGGATTCGACGAGGTGCGGCCAGGCAGCACGCGCGAGCATGAGCGAGCCGAAGTAGTGAACGTCCAAGTGGCGCTGGTATTCTTCGTCCGCAACTTCGGTCCAGGAAGCGGTGCGCACTATTCCGGCATTGTTAATGACGGCGTCGAGTCGTCCAAAGTTGGAGACTGCCGCCGCGACCAACGCGCGTGCTCCTTCATCGGTGGATACGTCGGCAGTGCAGGCTACGGCGCGTCCCCCGGTAGCAGCGATTTCAGCAGCCACATCAGCAGCGGGGTTGTCGCCGTCAACTCCCGACCCGTCGGTTCGGGCACCAAGATCACCGACCACCACGCTTGCACCCCGTGCTCCGAGCAGCAATGCATACTCTCGCCCGATTCCGCGCCCGGCTCCGGTGATGACAACAACACGATCGTCGAAACGTAACTCGCTCATACTCTTTCCTCTTCCAGGGCTATGCGGTGCAGGATCAATCGTGTCTGGCAGATCAGGGACGGGTGCCGCCGCCACCGTGATGGACTTCGGCCGACCAGATCGACGCGAGTGCTTCGCGCGCAGACTTCTCGAAATCGAACACCTCGACACCTACCGTGACAAAGAGAGTTGAGCGATCCGAACCGCCCAGCATGCAGGCAGACCCGACACCCCGCTCGAGAGGAATCGCGATCGCATCGGTGATCTCGCCGCCCTCCACGAAACGGCCGACGTATCCACTTCCCGGCATAGCCGCCCAGACGCCACCGTCGGAGTCCAGGCAAATACCGTCCGGAAGGAACGGGGCCGGTGCAAATTCGCGGGGGTTCGACAGCGTGCCGTCAGCCGCACGATCGATGACGAGAAGCCGGTTGGCAAATGCCTCTGCCGTGTACAGGCGAGTTCCATCCTCGGAGAGGGCAATTCCGTTGGCTCCCATGAGCGGACCGATCGAGTCGATTGCAGCGGCGGAGCCATCCATCTCGACCGAGATCAGCGGTGCCGCTACCGGCTCCGCACCGTTGAAGAGATCGAACCCGAGCTGCGTGACGTAGGCACGACCGTCTGCGTCGACCACCATGTCGTTGACAGGCCCCGGCGCGTGCGCGGACAGATCCGAGTACTCCTCCAAGGATTCGCCGTCGACCACCAGCACCAGCTTTTCATGCATGGACGTGACGATCATGCGTCCGTCGGGCAGCCAACCGAATCCTCCCAGCACGATAGGAACTGTGGTGTCAGCCGCCCGCGAGGTCGCGTCGACTACCGTGCGGACCTCACCGGTCGCGTCAACAGTCTTGATCGTCGACGTGTACATGTCCGAGAACCACAGGGCGCCGTCGTGCCAGCGGGGGCACTCCGGCCACGAGAATCCCTTGGCAATCTCGTTCGCTTCGAGGATGCGTGCGCCTGCAACTGCGTCAGCAACGGCATTGGTCATGACTTTTCCTTCCGTGGCGGCGTCCATGCGCTCGCCATAAACAACGAAACATGCTGCTATGCAAGGGATCCAAAGGCGAACCTTGGGCATGTGATGCCGTTCACACTACTTGGTATATGCGGATTGTCAACTAATTTCTTTGACGCCCGGTAACTTGGGACTCAAAATTGGATCCAGATTTGACCTGACGATACCCATTCGAGCACTACGCCGAAGCAATTCACAAGAACTATTCGGGGACGGCACACCCGACGCACAAGAAGAGCGTCGGCCCAACGGGATTACCCGTACTAATTTCCGGCGAACTGAGCGAGCCTTGGATAGCCGCCCGCCGAACCAACAGGAGGATCTACGATGACGCTGCAGAAATTGACGTGTGAAGTGTGTGACCGTTGCGTACTCGTCGAAAAGTTCAGCACTGCCCACACCACCATCCAGTGGGTCGACGACGCGAACGACTGCACGTTCATCGCGGAAGCGCACCGCCCCCTGGGAGACAACGACCGGGCCTGCCCGGCGTTGCGACGCAGCATCGACAACGCGGTGCGCTCACAGGAACTTACCGAGAGCCGGATCGAACTACCAAGTGTCAGTTAAGGTTCAGTCCAGTAGGAACTCACATCAGGGCGTGGCCTACGGGCCTGAACCGAGGAACGAGTTCGGGTTGACCGCGGGCGCCCTCGTCCACCGCCACGGCCAACCCGAACTCGATTGTCATTCAAGCTTCACAGGTCCCCAATCGCTCCTAACTCTCGTCGAGCACTCCGCGAAGCATCGTCCAGATATCACGACGAGCGGGTTCCGTGAACGAGAGCGACGTGAACGTCAGAAATCCGTGAAACAGTCCGTCGAAACGGTGATGCCGGACGGGCACACCGGCCATCTCCAGCATCTGCGCGTACGTGTCCCCCGATGTGCAGGGCGGATCCAGCTCGGCGGTGACGATTACCGCCGGCGGTAGGCCGGCAAGAGTCTCTGCCCGCGTCGGAACCACACGCGGATCGTCGGTCCCGTGGGGAGCATACTGCTGCCAGTACCACTTCATCGCCGAGGTGGTGTTGTAGTGACCAGTGCCGTACAGCCGATACGATTCCGTCTCGAAATCATCATCTATCACCGGGTACATGAGAACCTGTGCCGCAATTGCCGGGCCACCTCGATCTCTCGCGGCAATAGATACCGTGGCTGCTAGATTTCCACCGGCGCTGTCGCCGGCGAGGACGATCTTGGACGGATCTGCGCCATAGTCGCCCGCGTTCTTCGCCACCCACTCCAAGGCTGCGTACACATCATCGTGCGCAGCCGGAGCCTGATGTTCGGGAGCAAGCCTGTAGTCGACCGCAACCACAACAGCGCCAACGCCTTCCGCCATCGAGCGACAGAATTCGTCATGACTATCCAGGTCGCAGAATACAAAACCACCGCCGTGAGCGAACACTACAACCGGCAGATCTTGGCGATCTTCGTGCGGCCGGAACACCCTCAACGGCAAGTCTCCCCCGGGACCGTCGATGGTGAGATCGTCAACCGCAAGCATGTCGGGTAGAGCCTGCAGTGGAGCACGTCGACTACGGATCAGCTCACGCAATTCGACTGGTGGAAATTTTGTGACGTCCGGGAATCCGGATTCCAGCGCGGAAAGCATTGCCGCAACTTCGGGATGCACTGCCATGAATGATCTCCTGATCGTCTACGAATTCTGTTATCTGGGTGTGGAAATCGTCTGTTACGGGGCCACCGCACCATCCAGTTCAAATCCTTTGTATCCGGCCTCCGCAACCTCGCGCAAGATTTGCCCATAGACGCCGAAGCCGCCGATGTAGGGCATGAACACTCGGGGCTTGCCGGGAATATTGGCTCCCATGTACCACGAATTCGCTATGGGAAAGAGAGTTGCCGACGCTCGGTCGTTGCATTCCTCGACCCACGTCTCCACCGCCTCGGCGCTCGCTTCGATTGTTTCGGCACCGTGCTCGGCCATGTAATCCAGGCAGTTTGCAATCCAATTGACGTGTTGTTCAGCGGCGAGGACCATATTCGACAGCACACTCGGACTGCCAGGCCCGGTCACGATGAACATGTTCGGAAAGCCGTGCACACCCAGTCCGAGATATGTACGCGGTCCGGCGGACCATTCGCTGCCGAGCTGACGGCCCCCGCGCCCGCGAATGTCGATGCGATTCAACGATCCGGTCATCGCATCGAAACCGGTTGCGTAAACGATCATATCGAGTTCGAAGTCCTCGGCGCTCGTCTTGATACCGTCGGCGGTAATGCGATCGATCGGTGCCTTGCGCAAGTCCACGAGCGAGACGTTGTCGCGATTGAACGTCTCGTAATACCCGTCATCGGTCACAATGCGCTTGGTACCGATCGGATGATCCTTCGGTGTCAGCGCCTCGGCAATCTCCGGATCGTGCACCAGTTCGCGTATCTTCGCCTCCGCGAACCTACGCGCCGTGTCGTTGGCTTCGATGCTCGCGGTCTGATCAGGAAAGGCTTTACCGAAAAGGACTCCCCCACGCTTCCACCATTCCTCGTACACGCGGGTTCGCTCGGCGTCGTCGACCTCCATCGCGCGCTTGGGATACGGAGTGAATGGCGACCCACCACCGCTCATCCATGAAAGCCTTCGCCGCTCTGCGTAATTCGCCTTGCTTTCGTGCCTTGCCTCCGGAGCCAACGGATGGTTACCGGCTGGGATCGAGTAGTTGGCGCTACGCTGGAAGACGTACACATGTTCCGCAGACTCCGCGATCAGCGGTATCGATTGAATACCCGACGAGCCGGTTCCGATGACGCCAACGCGTTTGCCTCCGAAGTCAACTCCGTCGTGCGGCCACTGCCCGGTGTGGTACGACTCGCCTGTGTAATCGTCTCGCCCGGCTATATCAGGCAGATTCGCGGCCGACAGGCATCCCGTCGCGAAAATGCAAAATTTCGCTGACGCTTGATCGTTCCCTTCGGTGACGACATGCCATCTCGACGTGGATTCGTCGAACGTAGCCGAGGCGATTCGGGTATCGAACTGGAAGCTCCGATTCAGGTCGAACCGTTCCGCCACGTGTTCGAGATAGCTCAATATCTCCGGCTGGGTGGCGTAACGCTCACTCCACTCCCAATCCTGCTGAAGCTCTTCGGAGAACGAGTAGGAGTAGTCCAAGCTTTCGATGTCGCATCGCGCGCCAGGATAGCGGTTGTGATACCAGGTTCCACCAACGCCCGAAGCCGATTCGTATCCCTGAACCCTCAATCCCCGTTGCCGCAGGGTATGCACTGCGTACATCCCCGCTATACCCGCTCCGACAACTATTACGTCGACGTCGGCACTACTCTTGCCCACACTTTTACTGGTACTCACGATGCGACATCCCTCTCGAAATCCGTCGCCGATGTCCGACAACCGGAACACTTGCTTGCCGCCACGATAAGTTGCCCAACAGGCGATGAGAACCAGATCTCCCGTCCAGCGGTCGCCCCACAACAATGACCCTCGACCGGTGAGCTGCTTCACAAATCCACCACGCCGTGTCATGATTCCTAATAGGAATACCGAAGTACAAGGCTTTTGGTGGAGAAACAGCGGAACAGGAGCTAGCCCAATGACGATCCAGTCGACGATCGACCGCTCAACCCCGAGCGCCTTTCTCGATCGCATTTCTCTTCTGCTCGACACCTTCGACGGGAGCGCAAACCTGACGCTGGCTCAGATTGTTCGCCGCACAGGATTGCCGCGTTCATCGGCACATCGCATGCTCGAGCATCTCGTCCAACTGCGATGGCTACAGCGTGACGGTCACGACTACACGCTGGGCTTGCGTCTGATGGAACTCGGATCATTGGCGGTGCGACAGGACCGACTGCACTCGGCCATCATTCCGCACCTACACGAACTGCATCGTGCCACCGGACTCGCGGTTCAACTTGCAGCCCTCGACGGCGACGAACTCGTATTTCACGAGTACGTCGGCGGCCGACTTGCCGGCGCTGTCCCGAATCGCGTCGGCTCACGCGACAAAGCAGACCGGGTTGCACTCGGCAGGATCTTGCTGGCGTACAACGGAGCATCAGGAGCGTCGTACGACCGACTTCGTGAAACCGGTATCGCATGTGAGCGGCATACACCGATCGAAGGATTCGGCTCGATCGCCGCCCCAATCGGGCCAATTGGGTCGGCATCAACGGCACTATCGCTCTCCGGACCGAGTCACCAACTCCCCTTGAATCCACCAGATCCACGACTGACGGAAATCCTGGTCAGTACCGCTACCGCAGTCTGGCGTCGCGTCAACAACCATGTTGTTCCAACAATGCAGCGCAGCAAGACCTTACGGTCAACTCCGCACGGATCAACGGCTCGCTGATCCCATCTGCATCGCAACTGTTCAGGGAAGTTCAGTCAGACTGGGGCTTCCGGACTTCATCGTCAACAGACTTCCATATTCCCGGATCGACCGGAGTCGGTAGGCCGAGTTCGTCGACACGACTCTGCGCGAACAGTTCGGCAGCTTCGTCAATTTCTTCGAGTAAATCATAAGCCAAGTCGATCTCGGCTTGGAAGTGGCGTGCCGCCCAGCGGAGACTCATCTTCGAAAACGCCCATCCCGGTTCACCTTCCGAGTGATCGGCATGCTGGGTTGCTTTAGCCATCTTTTCTTCGACGTTCGCGATGTGATTGCAGACGATCGCCTTCAAGTGATCCGGATCGTTCAGATGCCCCATCCACAAACGCAACATGACACCGTGCTTCAGTACCGGAAACTCAACGGGCGACTCCCGCGACCATATCCGGACGGCGTCGACTCCGGACTGCGTTATTCCATAGACGCGGCGGGTGCGTTCGCCCCATTCGGAGATCTCTCGCGATTGAACGAAGCCAACTGTCTCGAGTTTCTTCAACTCTGTGTAGACCTGACTGAGCGACGGACTCCAGTAATAAAACCCCACGCTCCAATCTGCCCACTTCTTCAGATCGGTGCCGCTCAATTCTTCACCGAACGTGAGCATTCCCAGCACTGCCCAACTCGTCGCGGGCAAAGCCGGTAAGGATGCGTCATTGAGATCGGGCACGGACCAAGACTAACAACGACATGCATTCACAGCCTAAGGCTGTCCCCGCTGAATGGAACACCCACTTTTCCTCCCGACTGACGGGAATGCCAGCTCCGGTGACATCCGTGAAACCCCAGAATTGCTTCTGCACATCACGTGCCGACAGTCACCGAGGGAGACGAATGTCCCTACCACACATACCTACTGACGATGCTCTACACATGATTCAAAGCGATCGTCGCGAACCCGGCAACGAAGCGCGACCGGATGCCGCGCAGTTCAGATATACACTCGGAAACTTCTGCAGCGGAGTCACCGTGATCACCGGCCTGTCCTCGGACGGGCACCCGATCGGCTTCGCCTGCCAATCATTCACTTCGTTGTCGATCGACCCGCCGCAGATACTCGTGTGCCCCGGCAAGACCTCGACGAGTTGGCCACGCATCGCCGCCACCGGCCGCTTCACAGCAAACGTCCTCGCACACGACCAACAAGCTGTGTGCGTTGCGTTCGGGTCATCCACCGGCACCAAATTCGAATCTGCACCGTGGACGACCCGACACGGGGCCGTTCTGATAGCGAACGCACTTGCTTGGATCGACTGCGACATCGAGACGGTCCACGACGGCGGCGACCACCACATCGTTGTCGGTGCAGTTCGTGAGCTCCGCGTCGAGCGAGAGAACGAGTCGCCCCTGGTTTTCTTCCGAGGCAGCTACGGCCTCTGAAGCACTCCCGAACAGAGCATTTCGACAAAAGTAGCCGTAACTCCGATCAGACCTCCGCCGACTACCCGGACAGCAAATATGCAGCCACGCATCGATGCACCGGATTTTCCCGCGAGGTGGGTCAGTCGTTTGCGAAGACCAACCCACCGTCGTTAGGGTGACGACCATCACAGCATTGAGGTCAAGGTCAGGAGATCCGGTGAGAAGTACACGCAACGTAGACGATCTGGTATCTGTCGTCGATCGAATTTCGGTCATCCTCGAATCCTTCAAAGGGGCAGGCCCTCTGACGCTTTCACAGATAACCCACAAGACCGGAATTCCTCGTTCGACCGCTCACCGACTTCTCGAGCAACTTGTAGAGGCGCAATGGGTTGCGCGAGAAGAGCACCGGTACGAATTCGGCACCAGATCATACGAAGTCGGACAATGGGCACTCAATCAGAACCGACTCCGTCATGGTGCTCTTCCCGTATTGAACCGACTGGCTCGCTCTTCCGGACTCACGGTGCATCTTGCAGTCCTGAACAAGGGTGACGCTCTGTATCTGGATCGCATCCCCGGTCGGAAGCCCCTGTCGCTTCCGACCAAGGTGGGAGCCCGGATCCCAGCGCACCTGACCGGCGTAGGCAAAGCCATATTGGCCAATCTCGAACCCGAACGAATGCACGACGCGACGGCGGGTCCGCTTCGTCAGTCGACGCCTTACAGCATCACCTCGCACGAGCGGCTCCACGAGGAACTCGAACGCGTCCGCGATCACGGCGTGGCGATGGATCGTGAAGAATCAGTGCCGGGGATCGGCTGTGTTGCAACATCAATCGGCCCCCGGGACCACCACTACGGCAATCGGGCAGCGATCTCGGTCTGTGGGCCCATCGAAGACATGAAGATGAATCAGCTTGTCGGCACGGTTCGCATCGCAGCTCGAAACATCTGGGACGCGTGCGTTGCGAATGACCTCAAATCAGGGGACCATCGCGAAGCTTCGTAACCCTAGGTCTTCGCATCCATTGGCGCACAGTCTATTCCTCCACGTATCGTGGCCGGCAGAAGTCGAACGATCTGCCGGCCACGCATCTTTCGTTGCAGCGCACACGCACTCCTACAATCAGTACCGGGCAGACGAGTGGAAGCCGGGAGTGGCGTCGACCCTTAACCGAGTCAACGACCGATAACTGATAAGCCACCGACCGCCTTCCTGGCGGTACTCCTCATGGTAATGACCGTACCCGTGCAAATGCTCTTCATGATCTCCGTTCGTCCACCACAGTTTGTCCTCCATCGCCCAGACACCGCGCGCAGTAGTGTTCGACGTCAATTCGATCTCTGGCGTATGCCCGTGATGAACTGATGCGATCTTGGTGGCGCCATCGAGCAGCGCACTGATCGTGCGCGCCAATCGTTCGTTACCCACAACGCGATTCGCAACACCGTCAGTCTGCGGCTGCCTGTCTATGGGCGCGCCTCCCCACGTCTCCGAGACAACGTCTTCAGTATGTAGAGTCGGATATATTTCCCATTGCTTGTTGTCCATGCAACGTAATCGGGCAGCAAAAGTATTCTTGATACTTTCGATGGCCAGGAGTTGTTCGCCCACGGTCAAAGTGATTTCGTTTCCCATTTCGCAAGGGTGCCAGCGCGCCTGCCTGCGGACAACGCCTTGTTCCGATGAACGGACAACTCACCACGGTGAAATGCTGTGCGACGGCGGCGGCAATCTGCGGCCCAGTTGCCGACTCGAAACGATAACCCACCAATGGGATTCACCCTGGCGAACACCCTCGAGAAGGTATTGCGTAGAGATTCAACATATTTGCAGTGAGGATACCGAACATGCAGAACGAGACAGTGGAATGCGACGTGCTGGTCGTGGGTTCCGGCGGCGGAGCGCTTACCGGAGCGTATACCGCTGCAGCACAGGGCTTGAAGACCATCGTTGTTGAGAAGACAGCTAGATTCGGCGGTACCTCCGCCTACTCGGGCGCAGCAATCTGGCTTGCTGGAACGTCTGTTCAGGAACGCGCCGGAATCGGTGATTCCCCCGAAAAGGCTCGCACCTATCTTCGCGCCCTCCTCGGAGACGACGAACTAGAACGCCAGGAGGCGTTTGTCGACACAGCCTCGAGGGTTGTCGAATTCCTGGAGAAGGATCCGAACATAGAGTTCGAGTGGCGGCCCTTTCCCGATTACTACAAGCGTCCTGGTCGTATGGACTCCGGTCGAGCAATCAATCCGATCGATCTGCCCAGCAGCGACATTGGAGAGCTCCGCCATCTGGTACGGCCGGAGCCCGGTGTCGACCGCGCCGGCGGGTCGCAGCCCGAGGAGACCTTGGTAGGCGGACGCGCTTTGATCGGCCGACTATTGCTTGCACTCGAGGCAACCGGACATGCGGATCTACGCAGCAACACCGCTGCCCAAAAGCTGATCGTCGATGATGGGCGCGTAGTCGGAATCGAAGCCACTGCCCCTGACGGCGCCATCATCCACATCAGAGCCAAACACGGTGTGCTGCTTGCCGCAGGTGGAATCGAAGGCAGCGACGAGATACGAGCAGCGCACAGCACTCCCGGGCGAGCACAGTGGAGCATGGGTCCACGCGGGGCCAATACCGGCGACCTCTTGACTGCTGCGGTCGCACTCGGCGCCGACACCGATCTGCTGGACGAGGCCTGGTGGTGCCCGGGTATCGAACTCCCCGATGGTAGAGGAGCTTTCCTGGTCGGTATCCGCGGCGGAATCGTTGTCGACGCGCATGGTGACCGCTACCTCAACGAGTCACTTCCCTACGATCAATTCGGCCGCGCGATGATCGCCCAGAACAAGTCGATACAGGCGATTCCGTCCTATTTGGTGTTCGATTCGAGAGAAGGGGAAGGCGTCCTTCCCGCGATTTCGGTTCCGTCCGTCAGTGCGGCCGATCACTTAGCCGCTGAAACCTGGGTACGAGCCGACACCATCGAAGCCCTCGCAGCAGCGATCAATGTGCCTGCAGCGAATCTGACTACAACCGTTGAGCGGTTCAATGACTTCGCAAAGCATGGAGTCGACGAAGACTTTGCGCGCGGCGAAGATCCGTACGACCTGTTCTTCTGCCCGCCGTCGAATTCGGGCGGCTCCCCCAACCCTGCGCTGCATGGGATTTCACAAGGACCGTTCTACGCCGCACGGATCGTTCTCAGCGATCTCGGCACAAAGGGCGGCCTCCGGACGGACGCCGACGCGCGTGTTCTTCGACCGGATGGCTCCGCCATCGACGGCCTCTACGCGGCTGGCAATACGGCAGCATCCCTGACCGGTCGACACTACCCCGGGCCCGGTATCCCACTCGGAACGGCAATGGTGTTTTCCTATCGGGCAATCGAACACATGATGAAGTAATCCACTGTGCACGAACAATTTTCAAAGGAGCTAGTGTGATCGATCCTCAGTATTACGGACCGTGGGCAGTTATCGCGGGCGGTTCCGAAGGCGTAGGCGCGAGTTTTGCCGACGAGCTCAGTAAGATCGGCGTCAATCTCGTACTCATTGCCCGCAAGCCGGATCCTCTCGAAGAAACTGCAGCAAAAGCACGCGCCAGCGGTGTCGAAGTACGCACTCTCGCACTCGATCTGCTTGTTCCGGACGCGCTCGACCAAATTCGTGTCCTCACCGACGACCTCGAGGTGGGCCTGCTCATCTTCAATGCCGGCGCAAACAGCTACGGGCATGAGTTTGTCACCGGCGACCTCGACGGATTCCGGGGCGTCATCGAACTGAATGTCAACAAGCAGCTCGAACTCTCGCATCATTTCGGCGGATTGATGAAAGATCGCGGACGCGGTGGCATCCTGCTGCTCGGTTCACTGTCGGGCTACATCGGCTCCGAGCAGTTGGGCATCTACGCTGCATCCAAGGCCTTCGGACGAATCTTCGCCGAAAGCCTGTGGCTGGAATTGGCTCCCTATGGCGTGCATGTTCTCGAGTTGATCCTCGGACTCACGAGGACCCCGGCGATGGTTCGCGCTGGACTGAATTTCGATCTGCCCGGAATGAAGGCCTCCGAGCCAGAAGATGTTGCGCGCGAGGGGCTAGAGCACCTCGCGGACGGTCCGATCTGGATTACAACAGGTAATCAGGAGTCGGCCGAGCGACAGAGCGGGTTCCCCCGTAACACTCTGGTCAAGGGTGCTGCCGATGCGATGCGCGCTCTGCTGAATCGCTCCTGATCCGCGCATACTCCACAGGGTGCACTCGCAGATCGTGAGTACACCCTGTGGGATTTGTCCGCGGACCGCATCGAGTCGCTCCGTCAGTGAAAATCAGTTGCTTACACCGGCTCCCAAAAGCGCACGAGCCTGCGGACTCCCGTCGAGAACGTGTCCGGTGCGGAGTTCGACCTGCCATACTCCGTCAACCTTGACCAGTTCCCAACGATTCGCGGTAATCCGAAGTACCTTGAATCCAGCTGGATTCTCGGGATCCTTGATCACAAGCTGTGAATGACAGGTCGCGACAGCGTTGTTGCCATCGATTCGAATATGCGCCGGCGTCATCATATGTGCGCTACCGTTCATGATCCAGTTCTGGTGAGCGGCACTGTGGACCATTGTGCGGATCTCGCCACGACCATGCATAGGGCCGGAATCGACGTGATAGACGCCATTTTCGAGCCACATACCTGCAACCACGTCGGCAGAGCCACTGTCCACGGCAGGACCGTACGTGGTGAGGAGTTCGGTGATAGCCAGCTTGTCCTCGAGAAGTTCCACACGGGCGCACAAGGATTCAATCAAATTGGTGGAGTCGTTCATATTCCGGCCCTTCGAATGAGAGATGTTTGAATCAGGAAGTAGTGAAATCGACACCCTCGGAGAGGGCAATACGGTGCAACTCATTGACTTGATCGCAGTAGTGCCCGACGTCCGTTGCATGAATCGAACTACTCGCGATGGTTGCGCCGGCATCTCGCACTCCGGCCAGAGCGCGGGACGTCGATTCGGAATCACCGAGTGGGTCGAGTGATGCCCCAGTGGACAGGACGACATCGAAACCGTCGGGGAGCGTCGTCACTGCAAGCATCTCTTCGAGTTCGGACAGCTGCAGCCCGAACGGTACCCAGCCGTCGCCGTGTGTTGTCGCGCGGCGCAACGACCGCTTCGTCCGCCCACCGATCCACCGTGGCACACGCGGCTGCAGCGCGTGCGGTTCCACGACAAACCCCGTGTAACTATAGAACTCGCCGTGAAACTCTGGACACGGGACTGATAGTGAAACACGAAGCGCAGCAAGAGAATCGTCCGCTCGGGAACCTCGGCTTTCGAAGGGTGCGCCGATGAGTTCGAATTCCTCCTCTAGTGATCCGACCCCGAGCCCCAGAACCAGGCGACCGTTGCTGACTCGATCGAGTGTCCCGTACCGCTTCGCGATCTCGAGTGGATGGTGATACCCGAGAACAAGCACCTGAGTCGCAAGACGGATGTTATCCGTTCGTGCTGCCAAGAAACCCAGTGTGGCGAGTGGATCCCAGTACGTTCCACCGCGTTCCAATGCAATCGCTTCGGGTACGGCGATGTGCTCGCTGCACGTGAGATGATGAAATCCGAGCCGATCAGCCGTCTCCGCGATCTGCGCGACCTCGTTGATTCCGGCACTCGACTCCCAGCCGGCTCGAGTATTCGGATGCTGAATCAGAACTGGTGTAACGATTCCCAGGTGCATCGGACAGTCATATCCGACTACCTGGAGTCGACGGAATTCGAATGACCGTCAGGCGGGAGGACTTTCACTTCCAGCACCGAGGTTCTCTCTGATCGGGAGGAGCGATGGTGCGCATCCGACTATGGTGGCACCGTTGGGAATATGACGACTGAACTGAGCTACGAGGACACTCTGAAAGAGCTGCAGACCGATCTCGGTGTGCTCCGGTACCACGAGGCCGGCGACGGTCCGCCGCTGGTGCTGCTGCACGGATCAGGTCCCGGAGTCACCGGGTGGCGCAACTACCGCGGCGTTCTCGCGGACTTCGCCGAGCACTTCCACTGCTACGTTCTCGAGTTCCCCGGCTTCGGCGTCAGCGACCCGGGCGACGGCCATCCGATGATGATGGCTCAGGCTTCGGTCAGCGCGTTCCTCGACGGACTCGGTCTCGGTCCCGTCCACCTGATCGGCAACTCCATGGGCGGCATTGTCGCCACCAAGGTCGCGATCGACGAACCGCACCGCGTCAGCAAGCTCGTCACCATCGGTGGCATGGGCAAGAACACCTTCTCGCCCGGCCCCGGTGAAGGCATCAAGCTCCTCATGGAATTCACCGACAACCCCACCCGCGAAGCCCTGATTCGTTGGCTGCAGTCGATGGTCTTCGACCCGGCCGTTGTCACCGAGCAGCTCATCGAAGAGCGTTGGGCGCTCGCCACCGAGCCGACGACCCTCGAGATCGCACGCCGGATGTACAGCAGCAAGGCCATGGCCGCTATGGGCGCCGCCGCTGCTGCGTCGACGGATGTTCCGTACTGGGCACAGTTGAACAAGATCAAGGCTCCGACACTGCTCACCTGGGGTCGCGATGACCGCGTCAGCCCCGTCGACATGGCGATTCTGCCGATGCGCGACATTCCCAACGGTGAAGTACACATCTTCCCCAGGTGCGGTCACTGGACGATGATCGAGGCCCGCGACGCCTGGGTCTCGGCCGTTCTGGCATTCCTTACCCGGACAGAAGCCGACCAATAGAGAAAAGTCAGGCGCTGATCTGACGCTTCGACGCCAAGGTACGTTCCAGGAACGCGATACTCAGATCAACGATCGTGCGCCCTTCGCGCAGCGCCTTGCCGATCACCGGGAAGGCATGGATCTGCCCACTCCAGATGTGGGTTTCGACGGTTTGCTCTGCCTTGATGAAGTTTTCGGTCATTATTTCGACGTCCGGGCGCATCAGTTCGTACTCGGCGCACACCAGAAACGAGGGCGCAAGCAACTTCGGATCGGCGTTGATCGGTGACTGCTCGCCGACAATGTTGTCCGGTCCGTTCAACCATCGATCCTTGAGTTTCTCGACCTGCGACATCGGCAGGTACGCATCGCGTTTCATGAAATCAGGATCGTGCTCTTCGAGGTCTACGTTGAGGAGCGGCGAGTACCCGACAACGGCGGCCGGGCGTGTGATTCCGCGCAGCGCTGCTATCTCGGCGACCTTCATTGCCAGGTAGCCGCCTGCCGAATCACCGGCAACCACAATCTTGTTCGGGTCTTCCGCGGTCTCGAGAAGTGCCGTGTACGCGGCCATGGCGTCAACCACGGACGTGCCGATCGACCCTTCGGGCAACTGCCGGTACCGAACGGAGATCACCGGGACGCCGGCTTTGGCGGACAGGAGGCCACACAGTGCTCGGTGGGTGGCAAGTCCGCAGAAGATGAATCCACCGCCGTGGAAGTAGAGAATGGTGGCTCCCTCGAGCGCGCCGGTAGCGCGGCGCGGGTGCGTGACCTTCTCGCAGGAAACCCCGCCCATCGTCAGCGGTTCGATGTCGAGATTCTTGGGCTTGGGCAGGCGGTCGGCAAGTGCGTCGAGCTTTTCGAGTTGCCGGATCCCGCGGTCACTGGTCGGCCAGTAGGTGAATGCGGGCTTCACAAATGTCCTGGTCACAGCAAAGATGAACCGTGCGCGCGGGCTCACGTTCCAGTGCCATACCGTCGAATCTCGCGTCCGCATAGCGTCCTCCCAGGTCAAGGCATTTTGTGTATCCGAGTTACACATACCTTGACTGAACGATAACCGACGCAATTTCGACAGGACAGGCTGGCGCCCGAACTCAGTATCCGAGCTCTTCGAGCCGTCGCAGAATTTCCTCCACTATCTCGACTGGACTACCACCGACGTCGATGATGATCGCCTGTTCATCCGGGTCGATCGGCTCGAGCGTGGAGATCTGCGAGTCCAGCAGTGACGGCGGCATGTAGTGGTCGAGGCGCGCAGTCAGCCGCTGGCCGATCTGATCGCGCGAACCGGCAAGATGAATGAACACGACGTTCTCACCCCGCAGTATGTCGCGGTAACTGCGTTTGAGTGCCGAGCACGTGACGATGCCCGGCTGCCCTGCATCGGTATGTTGCGTGATCCACTGCGCGATCTTGTCCAACCACGGCCAACGGTCGTCGTCGTTCAACGGATGCCCGGTAGCCATCTTCTCGATGTTGGCCTGCGGGTGCAGATCGTCGCCCTCTTGGAGATCCCAGCCCATCGCGCCGGCAATCATTCCGCCGACAGTCGATTTGCCGGAGCCCGATACACCCATCACGACAAGCACGGGATTCTTCTGTGCTGCTTTCTCAGTCATGCCCAACCCCTAGATAATTGCGCTCAGGACAAGGACACCGGCAAGTCCGGACACCGAGATAATGCACTCCATCACCGTCCACGTCTTGAGGTTCTGCACAACGGTGACGCCGAGGTATTCCTTGACCAACCAGAATCCTGCGTCGTTGACGTGAGAAAGGAAGAGCGAACCCGCGCCGATTGCCAGCACCATCAACGAAACGTGAGTCGAAGAGAGCTCGGCGGCAACAGGAGCCAGGATCCCGGAAGCCGTGACTGTCGCCACGGTTGCCGAACCTGTTGCGACGCGGATCAATACAGCGACCAGCCACGCGAGGAAGAGCACCGGCAAGCTGCTGCCCTTGATCGCGTCGGCAATCACGTCAGCGATACCGGTGTCGATAAGCACCTGCTTGAAACCACCACCGGCGCCGACGATCAGCAAGATGCCGGCAATCGGCGGCAGTGAACTCTCGAGTGACTTCGAAATGGCCTTGCGATCCATTCCGCCGCCGCGTCCGAGCAGCACCATGCCGACCAGAACTGCGAGTCCCAAAGCGACAACCGGGGTTCCGAGGAAGTCCAGTACCGATTTGGGGAGCGATTCGGAATCAGGGGCGATGACCTCGGCCAGAGCTTTGCCGAGCATGAGCACCACGGGAAGCATGATCGAGGCAAGAGTGGCCGCAAAACTGGGGCGCTGCACCTTCTCCTCTTCGCCCCGATCCTCGCCTGTGACAAAGAGATCGGGAACTTTGACATCTACCCAGCGGGCAGCGATCTTGCCGAAGACCGGGCCGGCCAGGATCACCGTCGGGATGGCAACGAGTACACCAAGCGCCAATGTCAGACCGAGGTTGGCGTTCAACGCGGAAACGGCGACCAGCGGTCCGGGGTGCGGCGGAACCAAACCGTGCATCGCAGACAGACCCGCGAGGGTGGGAATCGCGATACGAATCAAGGACTGCCCGGACCGCCTGGCCACCAGAATGATGACGGGCATCAACAGGACGAGGCCGATCTCGAAGAACATCGGCAGACCGATGACGGCGCCAACCAGAGCCATCGTCCACGGCAGCGCCCGGTCACTGGATCGACTGACGAGGGTGTCCACTATTCGATCAGCACCGCCGGAGTCGGCCAGCAGTTTGCCGAACATGGCACCGAAGCCGATGAGAATGCCGACGCCGCCCATCGTCGAGCCGAACCCTGTCGCGAAGGCCGCAACGGACTCAGCCGATCCGAGTCCGGCAGCCAATCCGACGCCTACCGCTCCGATCGACAGAGCAAGAAAGGGGTGCAGATCGAGCCAGGTAATGAGCGCGATGATCACGGCGACGCCCGCAACGGCGGCGATGATCAGTCGAGCATCGCTTCCAGCCGGGACGACCTCGGCTGCCAGCAGTGCTGTGGTGTTCATAGGGACTCCAGTCCAACGAGTGATGGAGGTCACTGTTCCTCAATTAACCTACAATTTCAAGACCAGACACTAATTTGTAGTATTTATCGGACTTTCATCGGGCTTAATCCATACACATGGGACGATCTACGCATGGCCTCACTCCCGTTTCAGCAACTGCATGACTCGATGCTGGAACAACTGGGTCAGGACATCGTCAGTGGTGCCCTCGCGCCGGGCACCACGATCTCCGCGGATGAAGTCGCAACCCGCTACGACGTGTCCCGCACAGTCATCCGGGAAGTCGTGCGAGTACTCGAATCACTCGGCCTCGCATCGGTGCGTCGACGCGTCGGAATCACGATCCTCGGATCGGAGCATTGGAACGCGCTCGATCCCACTGTCATCCGCTGGCAATTGGCCGGCCCCGGTCGGTTCGAGCAACTGTCGATCCTCAGCGAACTACGCTCGGGAATCGAACCTCTGGCCGCTCGCTTGGCCGCGACCCGGGCCACCCCGCAGCAGTGCGGCGCGCTCACTGCGGCTGTGATCGGAATGTCAGCTACCTCACGGGCTGCAGACACCGACGCCTATCTGGGGCATGATTCGGACTTTCATCGCACACTGCTCGCAGCGTCCGGAAACCCGATGCTGCGTGCGATGTCACAGATCGTCGTGGAGATCCTCGAGGGCCGAACCCGCCATGCCCTGATGCCCCACGAAGCTGATCCGGAAGCCATTCACCTGCACGGAGTGGTCGCGTCGGCAATCCAGTCCGGTGACGCCGACGCCGCCGAAGCCGCGATGCGGTCGATAGTCGCGGAGTCCGCCGACGCCGTCGAAACCATGCGCACATCCGCGCCGCCGAGCACGCCGTAAGTAAGCCGAGCCACAGACTCTGCTGATTTGCTCCGCAACCGCTCCGCAAGTGGAACGCTTGGAACCATGACATCACTCGCTACGCCCGAGAGCGCACTCTGATGGCCCGCCCGGTACGCGTCGTTGTACTCGGCGCAGGATCCTGGGGAACCACGGTTGCCGGACTGGCCGCCCGCAACACCCCTACCTTGTTGTGGGCACGCAGTGCGGACACCGCTGACGAGATCAACTCCCAGCGCACCAACAGCAGGTACCTCGGTGAACGCAGGCTTCCGAAAGGGTTGAAATCGACATCCGACCTGGTTCAGGCAGCGCGCGAGGCCGACGTTCTGGTCTGCGGCGTTCCGTCGCATGCCGTTCGTTCCACACTTGCCGAGATCTCCAACGAGGTTCGCGCGTGGGTACCGATCCTGTCGCTCGCGAAGGGTCTCGAACCCGGTACGCGTCAGCGACCCACCGAGGTGATCGCCGAGTGCCTGCCCGGACACCCTGTCGGGCTTCTCGCCGGACCCAACATCGCCAAGGAGATTGTCGACGGCATGGCCGCCGCCTCCGTCGTCGCGACGCAGGACGACCGCGTTGCCGCAGCACTGCAGCCACTCTTTGCGTCGTCGGTGTTCCGCGTCTATCGCAACACCGACGTCCTGGGATGTGAACTCGGCGGCGTCCTCAAGAACATCGTCGCGATTGCGTCCGGAATGGCCGACGGTCTGGGCGTCGGCGACAACACCCGCGCCATGGTGTTGGCTCGTGGGCTCGCGGAGATGACCCGGATGGGCGAAGCGATGGGCGCCAATCCACGAACCTTTGCCGGCTTGACCGGCGTCGGCGATCTGATTGCCACCTGCATGGCTCCCACCTCCCGCAACCGCCGGGTGGGCGAAGCACTGGCGCAGGGGCTGACAGTCGAGGAAGCCGTCGAGAAGCTGGGTCAAGTTGCCGAGGGCGTGAAAACCGCTCCGACGGTCATGGCTCTGGCCCGCGAGTACGGCGTGGACATGCCGATCGCGGCGGAGGTCGAGGCGGTCATCGCCGGCCGTCAAAGCGCCAACGACGCTTACCGAGGTTTGCAGAGGGTGGCTGCAGGCGACGAGGAAGACATCGCGTGATCAATATCTACAGGTATCTAGCCCATTAGCTAGATACTTGTAGATAGATCAATCGATACTCAAGCAATCACTGGACGCAGGATCCACCAACCGCCGACAGCCAGCACTCCCACGTTCACCACGAAGAACAACGTGACCCACACGATCGCGGGTATCGGCGAGAGTCTGGCCAGTTGATCCGCATCGGAATCCGGCGCACCGCCGCGGCGGCTCCGCTGACGCTGCAGTTCGACGACCGGGCGGGGTCCGGCAAACAGCAGGAAGAGCGTCAAGAAGTATGCGGCAGCCACTTGCAGTTCCGCCGATCCCCACCAGACGAGAGCAAACAGCGCCGCCCCCACAACGGCAAGCGAGAACACTCCGTACAGATTGCGGATCAATACCATCATCACCGCAACAACAAACAGTCCGATCCACAACACCAACACCGCCCGTTGCGCACCCAACAACGCGGCCGCTCCCAGTCCGAGAATCGACGGACCCACATAGCCCGCGAACGTCATCACGATGACGCCGAATCCCGTCGGTTTACCCGAAGAGATGGCAACCCCCGACGTATCCGAGTGCAGCCGAAGACCTTTCAACCGTCGGCCGACCAGGACAGCAACAATGAGATGAGCGCCCTCGTGCGCGATGGTCACGACGTTACGGGCAACCTGCCACAGGTGTGGTTCGAGGACGATCACCACGGCGACAAGCGCTGCCAGCGGAACTACCCAGGCTTGCGGAGCAGGGCTGATCGCCGTAACCCGATCCCACGCGGTCTCGAGCGCGTTCACTCTGCCTGCCCACGCAAGTAGCGGCCGAAGTGCGGCACCGTGAATCCGATCGAGCCTCGCTCCGCGGAGTAGATCAGTCCCTTCTTGATCAGGCCGTCACGCGCCGGCGACAACGACGCGGGCTTGCGTCCGAGTTCAACCGCGATCGCTGCCGTCGCCACCGGCCCGTCGTCACCGGACAGGTCTGCCATGGCTCGCATGTACTCCCGCTCTGCCGGAGTTGCTCTCTCATACCGTGATCCGAAGAACCCGACTGCCAATTCCTCCTCGGCCGTCGGAGCACCTACCCGCACATCGTCTTTCGTGATCGGACTCGACGCGGCCACATCCCACGTGGCTTTTCCGTAAGCCTGAACAAAATAGGGGTAGCCGTCCGCCGCGTCGTACAGAGCGTCGAGCGCTGCGTCCGTGAATTCGACATCCTCACGTGCGGCGGGTGCGATCAACGCCTGGTCTGCCGCATCACGTTCGAGTCGATCGATCCGGTGGTAGCTGAACAGCCGCTCCGAATAGCTTTTCGACGCCGACAACACTGCAGGCAGGTGCGGAAGACCCGCTCCCACGACGATCAAAGGTGCTGCGTCCTGACTCAATTCGTGGCAGGCACCACAGATCGCCGATACGTCCGCCGCACCGAGGTCCTGCATCTCGTCGATGAAAATCGCGATACCGACACCGACGTCCCGCGCCAGCGACGACGCATCCATCAGCAATTCGACCAAGTCGATTTCGATATCGCCACTGTCGGCCCGCCCTTTGAGCGCCGGCGCATCAATACCTGGTTGCCACCGCTCACGCATCCCCTTGTCTGCCGTCGCCCGGAGCGCAAACGATTTCAGAACACCGAGAAACTGCTCGACCCGCTCAGGATCGCGATGCGAGACCGCAATCTCCCGGACGGCCATGTGCAGGGCCGACGACAGTGGGCGTCGTAGGTCTTGGTCGGGGCGAGCCTCGATCTTGCCCGTCCCCCAACTCTTCGAGATGGCCGCCGACCTGAGCTGGTTCAGCAGCACGGTCTTTCCCACACCGCGGAGCCCGGTCAGGACAACACTGCGCTCGGGTCGACCGCGCGCGATGCGCTCGAGCACGACGTCGAACGCGTCTATCTGCTTGTCTCGACCGGCCAGTTCCGGCGGCCGTTGGCCGGCGCCAGGGGCATATGGATTGCGTACGGGGTCCATGCCCATCGACGGTACAAGTCAGCTAGCCGAATATGCCGTCATCTAGGGCGTGTCCTAGAGAGAACTAGTAAGCGCAATATCGACTGGATGCAAAGGTAGTCAGATGACCCCACATGTGGAATCGATCCTGGAAGGGCCGCGAGGTCGACGTTTGTGCCTCGAACCTGCCAGGGAGTTGGAACCGGACATTGCCAGCGCAATCTTCCGGCTCGCCCACGGTGTCGAGAAAACAAGTGAGGGGATTCTCGTTCCCGCGCCATGGGTGGACGACGCCGAACCCTTCCCCGCTTCCATGCTGGAGCACCTCTCCGCGGACCTTGCGTCGCTCGATCTGTCCGGCCTCGACACCACGCAGACAGTGACCGCTCTGGGACGATCGGTGAACTCTGCCATGTACTGGCAGGAGCCGGACGGTGCTGACGTGCTCGCGGGCCACCCGATCATCCGATCAGCCCTCGCCTACATTGCCGAGCGAATTGCGACGTCCCCGATCATGGAGTGGTTCACGGAGTCTCGCCGGACCGAGCAGTGGGCCATCGACTGGCGATCGGCCAATGCCTGGCCACCACTGCCGAAACATCCGCGACAAACCCTGCGCCAGTGGGCAATCGAGGAACGCGCCGAAGAAGAACGCGCCGCGCGGGAACGCCCACGCGACCCCAACGCCAGTTGGGGCGGAACATGGTGGTCAATCCCCCTCGGACTTGTCAAGACTATCGGTCGACTTCCTGCTGGGTTGGGCCTCGAGGAAGACGGCTACGGGTGGAAGCAAGCGACCGCGATCCCGGTCCGCGGGGCCGGGCGGACGTTCGAGGTTCGTTCGGCCGAGGACTGGATCCTGCTGTGCCGTGAGTTTCCGCTCGAGGTCACCGCGTCCCGCCGACATGTGTGGTTTCAGGCGACCGGCCGCGACGGCCGGTGGGTCATCCCCGATTGGGAGCGTGTCGCGAATGAGTGGGACGCCGTGCACCTCACGCTTTTAGGCTATCTCAGTAGCGCGACGCGGGTCCTGCACGTCGACACCGAGACCGCTTCGGTCATTGGCGGATGGGACCCCGACACCACCATCTGGCTCACGGATGTCGCACGCGAATGGGATGGCCCGCGACAGGATTGGCACCTCGACGGAGGCAGCGACACTTGGATTTTGACGCTATAGGCGCTTTCTGCCGGGATCTGGGTACTGCGAGAGCACTTTATTCCGATACGCGCGGAACTCGTCGAAGCTCCCGGTGAGGGCCTGTAAAAGTTCGGCGGGGCTCTCCACCCAAGCCGCGTCGTCGAGTTCCGGAAGGTCTTCAGGCGCGTGGTTGCGCTGCGGCACAAGAAACGTCGGATCACCAGAGGGGTTGACGATCATGAAACCGGCAGCGACACACAGCTCGTAGATGAACTCGCACTCTGCACCGGTAAGGCTGGCATGAAAGATACCGCCACTCAAAGGATCACTCTGGTCCAGTGGGTCGAGGTACAGGTCAGAGAAACGATCGTCGAAGCTCAGAGGCTTGCCGTCGAGATCGAAGATCTCTCCTCCGTACCGGCCCGCAACGAGTTGCAGGCCACGCCGTTCGAGGAAGTCGGCGACGCCGCCGCGGTCGGCATCAACCTGCTCGTCCTGCTTGATGCGCATGAAGGTCAACGAGAAGCCCATGTCGGCACACTAACCCGAACGCGCCGACTAACCGGCGCATTCGATCACGACCTGGACCGCGCCTTTGTCGGTGCCGATATGGCTGAGCCAGTACCCCCCGACATCCATTCGGTGAGCAGGGTTTGCCACGACCCGCAGTGGCAGCGCAGGTAGGTGACAGTCCCTTCGCTGGTCCGATGACGCGATTCGATTTCCCACCGGTGGATGCACCTGACGCTGGCAAGTTCTGTTTTCTTCATACGACAACCATGATGTAATGCCATTATGCATCTCAACCCTTACGGCGAATATGCAGTGACTTTGGCCGCCGACCTGGCCAATCGCCATCCCCAGAACCTGAATGAACTCGTCGAACGTTGCGTCGAGGCGGGCATCATTCTCGATTTCCCCATCGCCGAGAAAGACCTCGGAGAGACGCTCGACCTCCTGATCGAATGGTCGAAAATCGTCGACGTCACAGATGAGAATGCCCGTGCCGAACTGGTGAACGTCATGTTGGAGCAAGCGTCGGCCTACCCGCGCATGACCAATCACGCGGGCGATGGCTGGCATCTGCACTACCGCGATCCACAGCAGTCGCTTGCCGAGGTCCTGAAAGCCTTGTTTTCAGTTGGGACGGCACTACACCTCGTGGGCCGCGGAATGCATCGTCTGGGCCGATGTTCCCTCGAGGAGTGCACCAACATCTATGCGGACACCTCACGCAACGGCAGACAACGGTACTGCTCCCCGACCTGTTCAAATCGAGACGCGGTACGACGCCATCGCGCGCGAACCTGAACTCGCTACGAGGTGGGCACGACTACATCTATGCCCGAGCCGCCTTGGAAGTCGAAGCTCCCGAGATTGGCGCCGAGGCTCTCGCTGTTGCTACCGGTGTTGACGGCACTGCCGTTACCGCTACCCGAATCACTACTTCCGGCGGAGATCCGCTCCCAGGCCTCGATGAGATCGTTCACACTCTCGAACCCGAGACCTTCCAACGAGCCTGAAACACTTCCCGTTCCGAGCCCTTCGAAGAATCCGCCGACAACCACAACTTCGGGCAAGCTTATTGCCGGAAGCGTCGTGATCGGCGGAATGAGACTCGGAATGAACACGCAGGCACCGACAACCGCGTAAACCCCGGTGGGAATATCGGTGACAGTCTTGGTCAGCTCTCGCTGCGGAAGGACTCCGAACAGATCACCGATGTTCGTAACCTGTGGATAGACAAGGACACCGGGATCGAGCAACGACGCCGGGTCACTGATGACGGCGGGCAGATTCCTGATATCGACAATCGCCGGTGTGCAGTTGATCAGGCTCAGTCGCGGATTCGGATTCTTGATAGTGAACGTAATGTTGTTGCCCGACACACTCACCGCGAGCGGGGGTGGCAATACAACCCGTTCTGCCGACGCAGCAGCCGGCGTCAGAAATGCCATTCCGATCGCCGCAGCGGACGCCAGTGCAATTCCGCTGAGAATTCTGGTGAATCCACGTGTGGCCATAACCTTCTCCGCTCAGCTGCCGAACAGTCCTGTGAGACTACCGGTATTGATGCCGCCGAGGGGACCGCCGATGATAACCACGGCGGGAGTTCCGATTGTCGGGGTGAGTCCACTTCCGTCGCGGAAGTCGACGCATCCGCCGACAACGGCGTACGTACCGTCGGGAAGATCAGGTGCAGTCTTGGTAACGGTCGAGCCCACTCCGACTCCGAAAAGCGTGGATGGATCCGAAACATCCGGATAAACAACAACATTCGGATCGAGTAGTTTGCCGGGCTCCTGGGCAACAGCCGCCGCGTCCGCCGCGTTCAGGACAAATACCTGGCACCACGAGGTGATCGTCGTGTTGGTATTGCGCACCGTCAGCGTCAGGTCGTTACCGTCAACCGAGTACGACACCTCGGGAGCCGTCGTTGCTGCCGACGCGACTGCCGGGTTGATCAGCACCCCGACACCGAGCGCTGCCGCTGC
Organism: Rhodococcus sp. AD45-ID; assembly: GCF_003023755.1. Taxonomy (NCBI): domain Bacteria; kingdom Bacillati; phylum Actinomycetota; class Actinomycetes; order Mycobacteriales; family Nocardiaceae; genus Rhodococcus; species Rhodococcus sp. AD45-ID. Next base: position 2,388,752 of record NZ_PYHL01000001.1, read on the forward strand.
TACAGCGACGGTCCCGACTACACGACGAACTGCACTTCGGCGCTGAATCAGCATTGACATCCCTCTCGATCACGTTCGACGGCAACCAGCAAAGGGTAGAACCACCCATCCTGCCGGGTCGTTCGAACCGCCGGAGTCGCATGGACCGAAGGCAGATCAAGGACCAATGTCCCGCATGCGGTTACACCCGAGTCGCCACTGCGCCGCGAACCAGACCACGACGCTCGAGGATGGGACGAACTCCCTCACCGAACTGGTAGGTCTCCTCGAGATGTGGATAGCCCGACAAGATGAAGTGGTCCAACCCGATTGCCGCGTATTCCGCAATTCTGTCGGCAACTTCCTCGTGCGAACCGACCAGAGCGGTACCCGCACCACCGCGCACCAATCCGACTCCCGTCCACAGGTTGGGCGCAATTTCCAGTGAACGCGCACCGATGCCTTCCCGGTATGCGGATCCACCGCCATGCAGTTCGTTCATCAGGCGCTGGCCCTCCGAATTCGACCGGGCGAGGTTCGCCTGCGCACGCTCCACCGTCGCCGGATCCAGAGCGCCGAGCAGACGATCAGCCTCGGCCCAGGCTTCTTCGGCCGTGTCACGACTGATGACATGCAAACGAATTCCGTAATCGAGCCGCCGCCCCTGGATCTCCGCCAAGTCCCTGATCCACGCGATTTTCGCGGCAACAGCAGATGGTGTTTCACCCCAGGTGAGGTAGGTATCGGCAAAGCGCGAAGCGACGGTTCCCGCAGCGGGCGACGATCCGCCGAAGAAGACGGGCGGAACCGGGTCCGGAAGGCGATGCAGCTCAGCATTTTCCACGCTGACGTACTCGCCGGAGAAATCGACCGGACCGTTGCCTGCCCACAGTTGACGGACGACGTCGAGGTACTCGCCGCAACGCGCGTAACGCTGATTCTTGTCCAGGAAGTCGCCGAACGTCCGCTGCTCGTAGTCCTCGCCGCCGGTCACGACGTTCAGGAGCAACCGTCCACCTGATTGCCACTGAAATGTTGCTGCCATCTGAGCTGCCAACGTCGGACTCGTCAGGCCGGGCCGCAGAGCGACAAGGAATTTCAGGGTTTCGGTGGTGTCGATCATCATCGCCGTCGTCAGCCAGGCATCCTCGCACCAGGCTCCCGTGGGAGTGAGGACTGCTTCGAAGCCGTTGGCCTCGGCTGCGGCGCCGATCTGATTGAGGTACTTCAGTGTGGCCGGTCGATCTCCGGACATGCCACTGCCGTGGCCACCGGCCATCAGATTCCGGGAATCGCCATAGGTGGGCAGGTACCAGTGGAAGCGCAAGGACATGGCAGTTCCTTCGGATCGACAACAACAAACAGGGGCAAAGACTCCATTAGACCGTTCGAGCGCGCCCGGCAACAGGGTTGAAATCGCGATGATTCTTACCGTCAGCCACCGCACATATACAGATATTCGTTAATCTTGTGAATTTTCTAGATACGGATAGAAACACCGGTCAAAGGCAAATTTATCGATACGCGATCGCATCGGATACATCCGTGTATCGTTTAGGAAACCAGCACAAGGAGGTACCGATGACGGATGTTGACACCTCCCCTACAAAACGTGTCACTAAACGTCGAGGTCAAACGCGTCAACGACTTCTCGACGCCGCCGCTGAGGTTTTTGGCGACCAGGGATTCGGACACGCAACCGTCGAGCAGATCTGCGAACGAGGCGGATACTCACGTGGCGCCTTCTACTCCAACTTCGACTCCCTTGACCAACTGTTTTTTGCCATGTGGGAACAAAAGTCCGCCGCAATGCTCGCTGACCTGAAGTCAGCCACCGCCGCAATCAGTACCGACTCCCTCGACATGACTGCCGTCGTCGGACGGATTGTTTCCGTAGTCCCGGTAGACGCGCAGTGGTACCGGATCAATGCCGAGTTCACGGCGCACGCACTCCGCAACGATGCACTGCGAACTGCAGTGGCCGACCGCGAAGACGCGATACTCCAGACTTTGCTTCCCCTGGTGCAGTCCGCACTCGGTGACGTCGGACGGCGCATCGTGGGAGATCCGACCACATTGGGGCGCGCCCTGGTCGCCGTTCACGACGGCACCAGCGTGCAGTGCCTGGTCGATCCCGACACCGACGCCGCGTTTGCCCTTCGCCTCGACATCTTTACTCGAATCCTGCTGTCCTACACCGAACCAATCCCGCCCCACCCATCATCAGAGGAGTCCCCATGAGCGAACATGCCGACGTCATCGTTGTCGGGGCCGGGCTTGCCGGCCTTGTCGCCACGTACGAACTGACCCGGGCGGGACGCAAAGTCCTTGTCGTAGAACAGGAAAATGCAGCCAACCTCGGCGCTCAGGCGTTCTGGTCACTCGGCGGACTGTTCCTCGTCAACAGTCCGGAACAACGCCGACTCGGCATCAAGGACTCACTCGACCTCGCCATGCAGGACTGGATGGGTACCGCGGCCTTCGATCGGGATCGCGAAGACCACTGGCCTCGTCAATGGGCAAAGGCGTACGTCGAATTCGCGGCCGGCGACAAGCGTCAGTACCTGCACGACTTGGGGCTTCGGTTGATGCCCAACGTCGGCTGGGCCGAGCGCGGCCGCGGAATGGCTCTCGGACACGGCAATTCCGTACCGCGATTCCATCTCACCTGGGGAACTGGCCCCGGCGTCGTCGACGTGTTCCTGAGCCGAGTGATCGCCGCCCAGAAACGCGGACTGGTCACGTTCAAGCACCGCCACCAGGTCGATCAACTGGTGGTCACCGACGGCGCTGTCACCGGCGTCCGCGGCACCGTTCTGGAACCTTCCAACAACCTTCGCGGAGTTGAGAGTTCCCGGACCCCGGTCGGCGAATTCGAGTTCGCCGCACAGGCCGTCGTGGTGACCTCCGGCGGAATCGGCGGCAACTACGAGCTGGTGAAGAAGAACTGGCCGGAACGACTCGGCAAGGCGCCGAAGCACATGCTGACCGGCGTACCCGCACACGTCGACGGACGGATGCTCGAAATCACCGAATCAGCGGGCGGAAACATCGTCAACCGCGACCGCATGTGGCACTACACAGAAGGCATCCAGAACTGGAATCCCATCTGGCCCAACCACGGAATCCGCATCATCCCCGGACCGTCGTCGATGTGGTTCGACGCTACCGGCAAGCGTCTTCCGGTACCCAACTTCCCCGGGTTCGACACGATGGGCACCTTCAAGTACATCCTCGACAGCGGCCACGAGTACACGTGGTTCATCCTCGATCAGAAGATCATCGAGAAGGAGTTTGCACTCTCGGGATCGGAGCAGAATCCGGACTTCACCAATCGAGATTTCAAGCTCCTCCTCGAACGCATCAAGAAGGGTGCACCCGGCCCTGTCGAAGCCTTCAAGCAGAAGGGCGCGGACTTCGTGGTGCGCAACAACCTTCGCGACTTGGTCGACGGCATGAATGCCCTGACCGACACGCCACTACTCGATTTCGAGGACATCGAGCGCGAAATGATCGCCCGCGACCGCGAGGTAGACAACAAGTACAGCAAGGACTTCCAGGTCACCGCCATCCACGGTGCCCGTAATCTGCTGGCAGACAAAATCGTGCGCGTCGTTGCTCCGCACAAGATCCTGGACCCCAAGAACGGCCCACTGATCGCTGTTCGCCTGCACCTCCTCACCCGAAAGACGCTCGGCGGCTTGGAAACCAATCTGGACTCGCAAGTGATCAAGGCCGATGGCAGCGTCTTCGACGGCCTCTATGCAGCTGGCGAGGTTGCCGGCTTCGGTGGCGGTGGCGTCCACGGGTACAGCGCCTTGGAGGGAACCTTCCTCGGTGGTTGCATCTTCTCGGGCCGCGCGGCAGGCCGAGCGCTGGCCCGAGACCTGTAGCGAGCTGGTGACGCCGGCCTCGAGATCGTGCGGCCTCGAGGCCGGTGCTCTACAACGATGTCCCGAACAGCATTCCGAGTAGATATGTTGCCGCCGCGGCGCCGTAACCGATGGCAAGCTGACGGAGCGCCCGCTTGAAAGGCGGCCCGCCGGAGAGCAGTCCGACAACAACGCCGGTGCCCAGAAGGGCAATACCCACCAGCAGCGAAGCCACAATCAGGGCCGTCACACCTTCCAGCCCGAACAGGTACGGCAGCACGGGAATGATTGCGCCGGAGGCAAAGAAACAGAAGCTGGCGGCTGCAGCTCCCAAACCGGTGCCGACAGACTCGTGAGTGTCTTCGACATCTGTCACACCGAAGTTGTTGTGCTTCAGGACCTCCGCCGCTCTCACTTCGGCTTCCTCTGCCGTCATACCGCGGGCTCGGTACACCAGAGCCAACTCGTTGGCGTCGACGTCGAGCAATCCGACGGCATCGCGCGCGTCGGTACCTGGAGTGGACGCTTCCAACAATTCACGTTGCGAGCGGACGGAAACGTATTCACCGGCACCCATCGACAGTGCGCCTGCAAGCAGTCCGGCCATGCCGGTGAGCAACACGATCTGATTCGAGACGCCACTACCACTGATACCGAGAACCAGGGCCAAGTTACTCACCAGACCGTCGTTTGCGCCGAACACGGCCGCGCGGAAGGTCCCCGAAAGCCGATTGCGCCCACGAGTTGCCAGCGCGCGCACCACTTCTTCGTGGATCTTCTCGTCGGCACCCATCGAGGCAGTTGCATCCGCGTCGTTCGGGTAAGGCGATCGGGTCTCTGCACGTTGAGCGAGCGCAAGAACGAAAACCGAGCCGAATCGTCGGGCGAGGAACCCGAGGATACGAGTGCGTATGTCGCCGGGCATCGGCTTTCCGACGTGTTCGCCGAGGAGGGCACGCCAGTGTGCCTCGTGCCGACCCTCAGCTTCGGCGAGCGCAAGGAGGATCTCGCGTTCCTCACCGGTGCGCCGCCCTGCGAGGTCGCGGTACACCGCGGCTTCTGCCTGCTCGTCGGCGAGATAGCGTCGCCAGCGCTTGATGTCATGTGGGTCGGGATCAGGCCTCGCGTTCGGAACTGTCGGCATCGAATCTCCTCACGTTCGGTGCGTGAAATGGCGCACTCAGTTGCCGCATTCCCGCACATCCCAGCCATGATTCGGATATACCGGACACACATGTCGGCTGGCCGGAGGAGCGAACCATGAATCCCACAGTAATACGTCGGATCGTCCTGCTCGCAGCACCGCTGACCGCAATTGCCCTCGTCAGCGGTTGCGGATCCGACAGCTCCGACACAGCCACCAGCACTACTGTTCCCACCACTACCTCGGCGCTACCGACATCCGCAGCGCCCGGCCCGGCTCCGGCAACAACTACGCACGCGACCCACTCGGCAGCATCGAGTACACAGGTCAGTCCTGAGAACTGCACGGTCGCAGAACTCAGCGTCACCCTCGGACAGGCAAGCGGCGCCGCCGGTTCCACCGAACTACCGGTGGTCTTCACCAACACCAGCACGCGCACCTGCACCCTCGACGGGTTTCCCGGCGTTTCCTACGTAACCGGCGCAGACGGCAGCGAGGTGGGCGCAGCGGCAACGCGCACTGGCTCCGGATCTGCGGTCTCCCTCGCACCGGGTTCCGCTGGAACCGCCTTGGTTCGCGCCACCAACGTCGAGAACTATCCGGCCGACCAGTGTGGTGTCACCGACGTCGCCGGACTACGTGTGTACCCGCCCAACTCCTACGATGCGGTGTTCCTCCCCTACCCCACCGAGGGTTGCTCGATGACCGGCGCGAACATCAATCAGCTGAGCGTCGCACCGGTCACCGGCTGAGCATTACGGCTTGAGGCGTCGTAGACCCCAGAGCGCGGGGATCAAGAACAGTCCCGAAAGAACGAGAGTCAGAGCAGCTTCCGTCAACTGGAATCGGCGGAACTGATCGGCCGAATGGTAGCGGACCTCGTAGTGGTCTGCTCCTTGCTCGTGCAAGCAGACCTCCATGTCCCGATCCTGCTGGGCCAAGACCGCCTCCATACGAACGTCGTACTGGGCGCCGGTCTCCTCGGACCGCTGTTCGTACGGGTCGTTCCCGTCGTCCGATCCACTCCAGGTGCATTCGTCGTAGCGAACGTCCACAAAATTGCCTTGGATATCGACGTAACCCTGCTCGATTTCCCAATTCAGTCCGGGAACAAATGCACCTTCAACAGCCGTGTAAATTCTTCCCCCGGACAGGGGTGACTTCTCGATCCCCACCGGCGCGTAGTGCGGCCTGGCAACAAACTGAAACATCACCAGTACACCAACTACGCCGACCATAGTCAGCGCCATTGCACCGATCGAACTCCGCACCAGCAACGCGAGAGCCGCGCCAAGAATCAGAGCCATGAATGTGTATGCACCCAAGGCTAATCCGCTGGACTGAAAGAAAGGATACGACAGGTTCGGTTGGTCGACGAATGTCGCTCGGCCGGCAACAAATGCGAAGTTGCTGTTGGCGGGCAGCCTCCGAGTCCACTCCAACACGAAACCGAGCAACGCAGCAGCGACGGTCAGCGGAACAAAGACAACCAGCACTCTGGTCCAGAACCAGCGAGCCCGGCTGACCGACTGGGTAAGCCCCAACACATGTGTTCCCTGCTCGATATCCCGGGAAAACACTGTTACACCAACCAATGCTCCCAGGAACACCGGCAGCATCGTTGCAATGAGAGTGGTCGCGGTCAGAGCAGTTTCAGCCGCACAGATCGCCGTTGTGTTGCCGAAACAACCGAAAAACGATCCGAAGGGGCGGCCACTGCCGTCGCTCTTGATAATTGCACCACCGACCAAGCCCGTAAGCGCGAGCACCGCAATGATTCCCAGTGAGACAATGAGCGACGTTCGATGGTGCCGCCAGGTAACCCAGATCATGCCGACACCTTCGCTTCTGCGCTCAGATGCCCGAGCACTAGATCGTCCAGAGTTGCATCGTCGACACTCCAACCTGGTAGTTCATTCGGTCGACGACCGGCTACGAGGTGGGAATTTCGGCGCAGCCCGACATCGGTGTGAACAACAGTGCCGCCACCTACCACGTCCGACGGATCGCCATCACCAACCAATACGTAATGGGCTGAGACCAATTCATCCAACGATCCGGAGAGTCGAGCATTGCCGTCGCCGAGAAGAAGTAACCGATCCGAAACATCTGCCAATTCGGAAATGATGTGCGAGGACAACAGGACCGTTGTGCCGTGCTCTGCGACATCTTCGAGCAGCGAGGTGGCGACAGACCGTCGGGCAAGGGGATCCAGATCTGCCAGCGGTTCGTCGAGAAGCAACAGCTTCGGCCTACGTCCGAGCGCCAAAGCCAATGCCACCCTGGTTCGTTGGCCAGGTGAAAGCGTCTTGGCCTTCGCATCGAGCGGAATGTCGGCACGTTCCACCAAACCAAGCGCGTATTTCGCATCCCAGTTGTCGTTGGTGTAGGCACCGAACCGAAGCAGTTCCGCAACAGTGAATTTCGGATACAAAGGCTTGTGCTGGGCCAGATAGGCCAGGCCCGGGCTGATGCCGTCACGACTCGGAGCGGCGCCGAGTACGGAAATCGCGCCGTGATCCGGCGTCGTCAATCCCACTGCCAAGGACATGAGTGTCGACTTGCCGGCACCGTTGACGCCGACAAGCGCGGTGATGCTCCCTGCCTCGACTTCGAAGGTGCATGCGTCGAGCACCTTCTTGCGCCCGAAGCGCTTGTCCACGTCAGCCATGGTGAGCGCAGATTCTTGGTCGGTCACGATGTCTCCCCCTCAATCTCGGACGAATCAGATTTGACGAACTCACGCTCGAGTTCCATGTCGACCAGTGCCTCGATATCCGTGCGCTCCAGTCCTGCGGCCACCGCATCACGCATCCACCGGGAAAGCTCTGCCCGTAGAGCGGAGTTCTCCGCCATGCCCGGCTTCGCGAGCGACTTGGTCACGAACGTCCCCAACCCCGGCCGCGGCGCAACAAGACCGTCGCGTTCGAGTTCCTTGTAAGCCTTCAGAACTGTGTTGGGGTTGATGGCAAGAGCCCCCACAACGTCCTTGGCGGTAGGCAGACGGTCACCGACCTGTAGGTCACCGAGCCGTAGTGCCTGCTTCACCTGGACGACCAATTGCACGTAGGTGGGAATGCCGGATCGGCGGTCGATACGGAAGTCGATCATCCGAACCCTTTCACTAGTTCATTAGTGGAATAGATATTTACCGTGCCTTTGCCGCTCGAGTCAAGAGCGGCCGCCCCTGTAAAGTGCACATGCCCCGGGTTTCCGGGGTGCCACGCTGCTTGTGAAGTCCGGTGAAAGCCCGGCACTGTCGACGCAACTGTGAAGTTGTCCGTGTACCCACGGATGAACGAGTCAGGTCACCCAGCCTCGTGGCGACACGATGGTCCTCGGACGAAGGACGCTCGTGCAGCCCAGCCCTCCGGCCGCGCCGCATGGCGACTTTCTCCGCACTGATGGAGGGGTGGCTGTGAACATTCGGCCGACACGCACGTTCCGATCGATCTTTGCGGCGCTGGCGGTGAGTACGGCGCTGTTGGCCGGTGCCTGCAGCAGTTCCACCACCTCCGACGCCCCCACCACGTCAGCGGTCTCCGACGGCTCATTCCCCGTGACGGTGGAATCCGGTCCCACCGGTTCTGGCACCGACATCACGATCGCGGCGCGTCCGACGTCGATCGTCTCACTCAGCCCCAGCGCTACCGAGACGCTGTGGGCTGTTGGCGCGGGCGATCAGGTCAAGGCCGTCGACAACCAGTCCGACTACCCGGCCGGCATCCCGGTCACCGACCTGTCCGGCTTCTCGCCCAACGTCGAAGCCATCCTCGGCTACGCACCGGATCTGGTTATTGCGTCCGACGACATGAACGACCTCGTGTCCGGGCTTCAGAAGGCAAAGGTGCCGACTCTCCTTCTGCCGGCGGCAACGAGCATCGACGACGTCTACGCACAGATCGAGCGCGTCGCGATCGCAACCGGCCACGAGGCAGAGGGCGCCGAGGTGGTCAGTGACATGCGCGCCGAAATCGACGCAGCGGTGGCGAGCGTTCCGGCCCGCGAGCAGCCCCTCACGTACTTCCACGAACTCGACTCCTCGCTCTACACGGTGACGAGCACAAGTTTCATCGGCCAGATCTACGGCCTGTTCGGCATGAAGAGCATCGCCGACGCAGCCGCTCAGGGCGATTACCCGCAGCTTTCGGCGGAGTTCGTGGTTCAGGCCAACCCTGATCTGATCTTCCTGGCGGACTCGCAGTGCTGCGGTGTCACCGCGGAAGCTGTTGCAGCGCGCCCCGGTTGGAACGGGATGAAGGCTGTGACCGGCAACCAGATCCACGTACTCGACGAAGACCTGTCCAGTCGATGGGGACCCCGCGTCACCGACCAGGTGAAAGCTGTTGCCGCGATCGTGGCGCAGGTTCCGACGGCCTGAGTTCTCTGATGCACAAAGCCGGTCTCGCGAACCATCGAACCACCGCGCTGGTCGGTGCCGCACTCATTTTATGCGTGTCACTGTTGATCGGCGTTCTGGTGGGACCGGCAGGCCTTACCCCTGATCGGGTCATTCTCGAACTGCTCGACGGGATTCCGGGCGTCGATATCGATTCCGGGCTGACCGTTCAACAGCAGGCAATTCTCTGGCAGATCCGACTTCCCCGCGTAGTCCTGGGTGCCTTGGTGGGCGCGATGCTGGCCGTCGCGGGAGCCGCATATCAGGGTGTGTTCCGAAATCCGTTGGCCGATCCGTATCTTCTGGGAGTGTCCAGTGGTGCCGGACTTGGCGCAACGTTGGCTATCGTCTCCGGCGGGGCTGTGGGAATGTTCGGAATCCCCATGGCCGCCTTTGTCGGTGGCGTTCTAGCCGTGTTCATCACGTACGCTCTGGGCCGCAGTATCGGCGGCGCCCAGAACGCGGTCGTCATCATTCTGGCCGGCGTTGCGGTGGCCGCGTTCACCAATGCCGCGCAAACTTTTGTGCAGCAACGGTTCGACGATTCACTGCGCGAGGTCTATTCGTGGTTGCTCGGCGGTCTGTCGACGGACGGTTGGTCGGAAGTTCTTGTTGTACTGCCGTACGTGATTGTGGCCTCGGCAGTCATCCTGATTCACCGTCGAGTACTCGACGTCATGGCAGTTGGCGACGTGGAGGCAGCCAGTCTCGGTGTGGATCCCGCCCGCTCTCGACTCGTCCTGGTTCTTGCGGCAACTCTCGGAACAGCAGCAGTGGTCAGTGCCAGCGGCCTCATCGGCTTTGTGGGAATTGTTGTTCCCCATGCCGTTCGACTGGTCGCAGGACCTTCGCATCGACTGCTTCTCCCGCTGTCGCTGATGCTGGGCGCAGCGTTCCTCGTCCTCACCGACGTTGCCGCCCGATCATTGATGTCCCCCGCCGAACTTCCCATCGGCGTTGTGACAGCCATGATCGGCGCCCCGTTCTTCCTGCTCGTCCTACGCCGCAGTCGGGTGTCGGCATGACCGAGTTTGCCGTTCACTGCCAGGACCTTCGGGTTGTCCTGGGCGGCAACAACGTTGTCGACGGCATCGGACTCGACGTTGCAGAGGGTGAATGGGTTGCTGTTGTGGGACCGAACGGCGCCGGGAAAACCACGCTGATGCATGCGCTCGCCGGGTTGATTCCGTCTGCCGGCCAACTCACCGTCTCCGGCCGTAACCCTCGAGATGCCGGTCGCAAAGCCATGTCTCAAGTTGTCGCGCTGATGCCACAACGGCCCGTGGTACCGGAGGGCGCAACAGTCACCGAACTTGTCGCGCTCGGCCGAACTCCGTATCTACGACGCTTCGGCACGGAGACCGCCGCCGATCGCATGGTGATCAACAACGTCATTCAGCGCCTGGACCTCACTGAATTTGCCGATCGCCGGGCTACCGAACTGTCCGGCGGTGAATTGCAGCGAGTAGTGCTGGCCCGAGCGCTCGCGCAGGAACCGAAAGTGCTGCTCCTCGACGAGCCCACCAGCGCCCTCGACATCGGACACCAGCAGCAGGTCCTCGATCTTGTGGAGGCAATGCGCTTGTCGGACAACATCACCGTGATTGCCGCGATGCACGATCTCACTCTCGCGGGGCAGTACGGATCGCGCATCGTCTTGCTCGATCGGGGCCGCGTGGTGGCAGACGGACCACCGGCCGACGTTCTACGTTCCGACCTCCTCGGCGAGATCTACGGCGCCCGCGTCGAGGTTCTCGATCGACCGAGCGGACCCGTCGTGGTACCGATCCGCGAGAAGGACGGCCGCTGATGGAACTGCTGATGCTGGGTACCGGCGCCGCCGACGGTTGGCCCAACCCCTTCTGCGAGTGCACATCCTGCACCGCCGCACTGGCAAGCGGCACGGTTCGAGGGCACACAGCGGCCCTGCTGGACAATCGAATCCTGCTCGACTGCGGCCCCGAAGTACCACGCGCCGCTTCGCGATCCGGCCGCACCCTTGCCGGAGTCGAACACATCCTGCTCACTCACTCGCATCCCGATCATCTCGGCCCGATGGCGCTGCTCTTCCGGTCATGGGCCGATCGCACCGAACCACTGCAGGTACTCGGACCGCCTGACGCCCTTGATCTCTGCCGCGACTGGGTGGGGCCACACGACCCGGTCACCTTCACACCGCTTGTCGCCGGCCAATCGGTCACACTGGGTACCTATGACGTTCGTGCTCTCGAAGCGACACATGAAGTTCCGACCCTGCTCTACGACATCACCGACAATGCCGGTGCCCGCATCTTCTGGGCCACCGACACCGGGCCCCTCGCACCGTCGACAATCGCCGAGCTCGCAAACGCCTCGTTCGACGCCCTTTTCCTCGAGGAAACCTTCGGATTCAAGACCGATCATGGCACCGGGCACCACGATCTGCCCAGCTTCGCCCGGACGGTCGCCACACTGCGCGAAATCGGCGCGGTCACAGACAGAACCGACATCGTGGCCGTCCACCTCGGCCACCACAACCCGCTCGCACACGAACTCTCGGCAGCACTAGAACAGTGCGGCGCACGAACCATTCTCGACGGCACAGTGCTGCGCATCGGCTCCAGAGCGACTGGCCGAACTCTGGTTACCGGTGGCGCCCGGGCGGGCAAGTCCACCTACGCCGAAGCATTACTGTCCGGATACCGGCACGTCACATACATCGCCACCGGAGATCCGCATGACGACGATCCCGACTGGACGGAAAGGGTGGCGTCACATCGCGCGCGGCGGCCGGCAACCTGGGCAACGCTCGAAACCGTCGATATAATCGAAATACTCTCCGGCGCAACCGACCCCATCCTGCTCGATTGCCTGGGTACCTGGCTGACAGCACGGATGAATCGCCACGATGCCTGGCTGGACGGCGACACGGCTGCGGTTCGCGAAGACATCGATCAGTTGCTAGCGGCCTGGAAGTCCTGCCCCGTCCCGATCATTGCAGTCACCAACGAAGTCGGCAGTGGGGTTGTTCCGGAAACCAAGTCCGGTCGCCTCTTTCGCGATCTACTAGGCCTAGTGAACGCCCGGATCGCCGATGCGTCCGAGTCGGTTGTCCTGATGACCGCGGGACTACCCACCCGTCTACGCTGACATTTCAGATCAGCCCGGTCAGACGCCGCGCGCAATCGAGGAGAAAGCCCACCAACTCTCGGTCTTCCACAGTGACACGTTCGCAGGAACCCTGGATACACAATCCGCCGGCGACCAGGTCGGCATGATCGCGAATAGGTACCGCTAACGCCGACCGTCCGAGCCGGGATTCCTGATTCTCGAACGCGAACCCCTGCAATCGAACCGAACGCAACTGCTCGGCCAGCATGGCACGATCATCGATCGTGAATTCGGTGAGTCGACGTAGTTCCAGATCGACAACGAGCCGCTCGTCGTAGGCCAACAGAAGTTTGCCCAGCGCATTTGCATGGATGTTCTTCGAAAGCGTGGTTATCCCGATGATCTCGTGGTCAGGGTCCTTGTCGATAAATCGGAGTCGCCCGGCGTTGAACGACGCAACATGCAATCCGTATCTCGTGTGGGTACGCATGTCTTCGACTTGTTCGTGCAGCGACGGCGCCGGGCCACTCGTTGTTGCGGCATGCGACAACTCAGCCGTCCGACGCCCCAACGCAAAGCCGGACAGGTCAGGTACCCGCACGAGAAAACCCTCTGCCACCAACAGATTCAGCATCCGATACGCCGTGGCCGATGGAACTCCCGCGAAAGTGGCGATCTCCTTCGCGGTTGTTCCCGGTCCTAGATGCGCAACCGCCTCGAGCATCCCGAGCGCTTTCTGAACCGCTTTAGGTTGCTGCCCGCTGAAGTGCGATTCTTCGCTGGTCCGTTTGCCGACTCTGGTGCCGGTGGTGGCGCGGTCGGCGCTCACTCGCCCCACTCCGGTAGGTCGCGGTCTGCGGCAGAACGATCCGGCACCAGGCGTCGTCGACCGTCGTCGCCGATAAGGAGTGTTCCGGCGCCAGGCAGGAGGTCCGCAGTTTCAAGGCTGTCGAAAGCTCCCACCGCCGTGAGACTCTCAGGCCGCACCCGCCGGAGAATTGCACTCCAGATCACTCCGGATGCAGCAAGCGCCCCAGCTGCACACGGCAGCGCCCAGATTCCGTGGACGGCACCGTCGAGAATGATGTACACAAGCAAACCGGCCCCGGCGACGCTGACCGACAACGTGCACAGTCGCGTCACCGCTGTGTGCTCGCCGATTCGGTTCAAGAACTTCCAGGACGCAAAGGCCACCAACGTGTACGCACACACGAGGGCAATTTCCACCACTCCGTCGAAAGAGCCTGAATCATCTCTCACCGCATCGGAAAACAGAAGAACGCCGACTGTGCTGACGGAGACAAACGCGAGGACCGCAATGTAAGGGGTTCGGAATCGACGGTGCATCCGGGCGAGCGATGACGGCAGCACCCGTTCGACGCCCATGGAGTACAACAACCTCGAACCCGCTTGCGCGCAGCCGAGAGTGCATGCCAGCCACGAGCACGTCATACCGATCTTGACGGCCAGAACCACCCCGGCGCTGGCACCGGATGCCGTCCCCTGGAAGTACGCCCCGACGATGGTTGCGCCATGCCCCGTCATCGCCGCCCACGCTGCAAAGACGAATAGTAGCCCGCAGATGATCGGCGAAATCAGCACTGTGCGTGTGACAGTGATCAACGGGCGCTTGGCCTCTGGACCGAAGAATGCTGCACTCTCGAATCCGGCCATACTCAGAACAGTCAGCATCGCCAGAAAAGGAACCACGCTCAAAGACTGATTCGGCAGTGACACAGTGCTTGTCGTATCGGTACGGGTTGCCAGCATCACCGCGATGATCAAGATCAGCGAACAGCTTTCGATCACCAGAATCGCGCGGGTCGCAAACCGAACTCCACGCACCGCTATCCAGGCAACGGTGAGGGAGATCAGTACAGTCACGACTACCGTCGAAAGCGGCCCGCCTACATTGGTGCCGATGAGCGAAATCGTGTCCAGCAGACTGGGAACCGCCTGGGCCAACACCGATATCGAGATCCCGAGATACCCGACGACCAACGCGGCTCCGACTAAAAGCGCACTTCGGGTTCCGGTACCTTGGAAGACAAAGCTGTAGAGCGAACCAGCCGCCGCCAGCCTGCGGGTGAAATGCGTGATGCAGAGCGCAACCAGAAAAACTGCCGACGTTGTCGCGGCGATGGCGGCCAAACCTGCGTACCCAGGGCTGTACGTGATCATCCACAATGCGATGAACACCATTCCCGTAGCCGGTGCGATGGTCGACAACGACTGTCCGAGAAGATCGATCGGCGTCAGCCGCCGCCGACCCAGACCGCGCAACGGCGAGTACACCGGCTCGCCGTCCTGATCCGCACTCTGTGCCCGCGCGAGTGCCGCGCGCAACGCCGCCGTCACGGCCATGTCTCACCGTCCGTCCGATATCCGATTCACCGATTTCGGTCAAGTTAGTCCGCATTTGTTTCCGGGCAGTTTCCACCGTGGCGCGCAGTGACGATCCAAGTGGGAATCCGCGCGCTCGAGGTCTCGCCCGCTGGCCCTGCCACAGCTCCGAACCATGTCGATCCCGTGCCGAAGAAACCTACTGACCTGCACAAATATCGATTCTCACCGGCGGTGCGCATTCCCAGTTGCGTATCCCCCGGACGTATCGACACCGAAGCATGTTCGCCGCATCACCAGTACAGGATGTGTCCCACACACCAGCGCTTGCCGACCTGAAAGGGAGGAATCATGGACTTCACCATCGCTGCCGTATCGGCGATCATCGGGTTTGTCCTACTGCTCGCCGGCATCCCCAAGCTGACGGACTACGACGGTGTTCTGCGTTCGGTACGTGGATACAAAGTCCTTCCGAGCGGGCTCGAAGGACCGGTTGCCCGGGCACTTCCCATCGCCGAGACCGTGGCGGGCGCACTTCTCGTGACCGGCATCGCCCGGCAGTGGGCGGCCGGGGTTGCCGCACTCATGTTCGCGTCGTTCTTTGTCGGCCTTGTCGTCAACCTTGCTCGCGGACGACGCGACCTCGACTGTGGTTGCTTCGCATTCGGCATCGGCGAGATCCCGCGTATCGGATGGTTCCACGCGGTACGTGCCGGAATCCTTGCCGCTGCGTCACTCTCCATCCTGGCAATCGGCAGCGCCGCGGGCGCGGGCGCGCAAGCAACAGCTGCCACCCTCGCACTCCTCCTGGTGCTGGCCGGCGTCGCCATCGCACAGATCCGATCCGTCGTTCATTTCGGCAAGCGCCCCGTCGACGACTACCTCTCGAGTGCTTCCGTCCGACTGCGTGCCGCCGGCGCCACGTCTCGGTACGGCGTTTGACCTTCTCCCTATTCACCGACTGCGCAAAGGCAGGACTTCGACGATGACTACTTTTCTACTCGTAGCGACCGTGATTCTCGTGATCGCCGTGGCCGTACTGTTCTTGATGGTTCTCGCTCTCGCCCGTGAAATCGGCCGTGTGCAGGTGCGTCTCGGACCACTCGGTGCCCGAATGATGGATACCGGTCCCAAGGTCGAACAGGTTGGGCCGTCGTTTGCCGGTTTGATCGACCAGGAAGGTCGAACCGTCGGAGTTGGTGGTCATCGAGACAAGGCTCAGCTCCTGCTGTTCACAGCACCGAGTTGCTCGACCTGCAAGAGCCTGCTTCCCGGCGTGCGGGCAATGGCCCGAGCCGAATCCGACCTCGACGTTGTCATCATCTCCGACGGAACCCCCGAGGAACACCGAGAGTTCTTGGCCGGCAGCGGCATCGGTTCCGAGCTCAGCTACATCGACGCTCGTGACGTCGGCATCGCCTACCAGGTGGGCACCACTCCGTACGGCGTGATTCTCGACGAGCACGGCAAGATTCGCGGCAAGGGCCTGTGCAACCACATGGCTCAGGTCGAGAGCCTGCTCAACGCACTCGAGTCCGGCACCCCCTCACTCCAGCACCTTCATGCGCAGGCTAAGTCGGGCAGCGCGGCCTGATCACCCTGAGTTCTGCTCGTTCCTCTTCACGAATCAGGAGAAATTTGTTGGACGACAATGCGTTTCCACAGCACAACATGACAGAGAACCGATATCCGGTAGACGAGGCAACCGTTCAAGCACAGGCCGAATGGATGGCAGGCCAAGGTGGTTCACTGACCAGCCGCACCGGCCGCAAGCTCTCCGAACGCGTCTCGCGGCGGTCGATGATCAGCCGAATCGGCAAGTGGACCATGGGAGTATCCGGCGTAGCGCTGATCAGCACCTTGCCCGTCACTCGTACCGCGTTTGCTCAAGAAGCCGCGCCTCCCGCTCCGGCACCGGGCCCGGAACCGCTTGTTCCCGTGTACGACGGCAAGGATCCCGCGGAATGTGAATACTGGCGCTGGTGCAACATGGACGGCACATCCTGCGCTGCCTGCAACGGCGGCGGTGTCACCACGTGCGCGCCCGGCAGTAAGCCAGGCGCCGAGTTCTGGGTTGGCTGCTGCACCAATCCCGATACCGGAAAGACCTATCTGATCGCGTACTACGACTGCTGCGGTGCGCCTTCGTGTTCCAACGCCTTCTGCGGCGAGCCGGACATGCAGGCAGTGATGTACAACCCGGTTTCCGGCAGCTACGACCAGGAAATCATCTGGTGTGTCTCCGACGAATCGCAGGCGTACACCTGCACCATGGCTCCCATCATCGGTGAGGACTGCCAGACCCGTCCGGCTGCACGCCCCAAGGTCGGTGCCGGATCATGATCAGTTCACGAACCCGAAAGCTCGCCCGTCCCGCCGTCGCAATACTGCCTCTCACCGTTGTGCTCGCACTGGCTGGTTGCAGTTCGTCCGACAACGACGAACCTTCCAGCGCAGGTGATGTCACCTATCCCACCGTCCCGTTCACTGCTCCTGGTGATGGCATTTCGCTCGGTCACGACGATCAGGAAATCGGCGACACCATTCCCGAACCCCTGCACGTCGGCTCGATCACTCCGATTGCCGCTGACCGACTCCTCGGCGTCGAAGGTGGCTTCGGTCAGCTCGAACTCAGCGTTAACGTCATCGATCCGAAAACCGGTGTGGCCGAGAGCCGCATCACCGTCGGACCCGGTATCTGGGATCCCGTCATCCACGGATTCGTCGGTGACTCCGACGATGACCCAGCGGTGCTCGCCGCCGAAGTGTGGCGTCCCCGAGGTTCGCGTGGCGCAGCCGATTTCACGGTCAGCACCTACTCCGGCAACCTGCTGGAGCCGGCCGAGGTCATGCTTCCGGACGTCGCACGTGTGCATTCGCGTGCCGGCTCCAATGCCGTCACCTCCGACGGCAAGTTCTTTGTCACCTGGGACGACGGCCTGTACGGCATCCGTGTTGTCGACTTGGAGAAGCAGGAGGCGACCGGCGCCCTCCAAATCGTCGGATGTGGACCGTTCACCTGGATGGTCGGACACGAGCTCTACAGCGTGTGCGAGGACACCCGTGAGCTGCTGCAGGTCACGATCAGCGACGACGGAGTCCCCACCCAGACCGCCCGATCCAAGGTCTTGCCCGACGATTTCGTCTCGACTCGCAAAGTGACGTGGGCGGCCGACGCACAGAAAGCGTTGTTGGTCAGCGAGAACGGTGACGTCTTCGTCTTCGACTTCTCGAACGGACTACCCAAGGAAGCCGTCAAGCCCATCGGAAATGCGGGCCAGGATTCCGGACGCTTCTCCGAGAACCTCATCAATGCGGATGCAACGCGTCTGGCAATCGAATACACCGACAGCGCAATTCACCCGGACTCCGCTCGCGGTGGTTCGATCGTGAAGATCGATCTCTTCGACGCGGCTACGTTCGCCCCGATCAAGAGTCTTTCTCTGGCCGACCTCGGCCTCACCGATATCGGAAGCACCGCCTTCTCAGTTGACGGTGCAACGTTCTACGTGCTCGGCACCGGACCGGAGGTAGAAGGCTCCGCTCCGCAGAAGATCGTGGGCTACAACGCAACCACCGGTGAGCAGGTCAGTTCCGTGGATATCTCGGGCAATGTCGGTGATGTCACCGGGTTGATCACACCAGAAGTACTTCGATGAGTCGTCCCGGATCCGGTGTAGTGATGGGCCGGCGCCGCTTCCTGAGTCTGGGAGCACTCGGCGCCGGGGCAATCGGGCTCGGCGCCGTGGGAACGATCGCCGGATGCAGTTCCACTGCAGCAACTCCGACGCCGCTGACCGATCTCGACTTCATCATGCCCACCGACCCCGAAGTTGCTGCTGCAGAGTCGGCACGAGCCTGGAACGGAACCACCGCCGCGTTTGCCTTGGCAGCCGGATTCTCGACGGTTGATCTCGGCGGACGCCTCGTGGACACATGGACGTACGGTGGCGCTGCTGTCGCTCCGGAACTTCGGCTGAAATCCGGTGACCGGGTGAACGTCTCCGTCCAGAACAACCTCGATGCCGAAACCACGCTGCACTGGCACGGAATTCGAATCCGCAACGACATGGACGGCGCGGCACCAACCACGCAGGCTCCCATCGCGGCGGCTTCGACCTTCGACTACAACTTCGTCGCCCCGGATCCGGGAACGTACTGGTACCACTCGCACAGCGGACTACAGGCAGACCGCGGACTCTTCGGCGCCATGATCGTCGAGGACCCGAACGACTCCAGTGGGGCCGACGCCGATGCCGTTCTGGTACTCGACGACTGGGTCGACGGATTGGGTACCACACCGGATTCCATACTGATGGCACTCAATCCGGCAATTGCCGGCGGCCACGGCGGCCATGGCGGAGCCGCATCAACACCCGTTGAGCACGCCGAGGGTGACATGGCAGTTGCGCAGCAGTTGGTGAGCGCCGGCCATGGTTCGTCCGAGCCTTTGGGCGGCATGACACAACACATCGCGTATCCATTGCACTTGATCAACGGGCGACCGCCCAACGATCCAGCTGTGGTGACCGCTGCGCCCGGTTCGACTCTGCGACTACGAATCATCAACGCGGCGGCCGAAACTCCGTACCGGTTTGCCGTGGCCGGGCATGAGATGACGATCGTAGCCACCGATGGCTCCGACGTGGAGCCGACTCCCGCCGACGCCATCATCGTCGGAATGGCTCAGCGCTACGACGTACTCGTGACGGTCAAGTCGGGAACCTGGCCGGTGGTCGCCAAGGTCGAGGGCCGCGACGGATACGCGTCGACCGTCCTGCGCAGCACCGACGCGTTGGCACTCTCGAATCCGGATGTGGGTGGTGTGATCTCGGAGTTGGGCGGCCGTTTGGTGCTCGAAAGCGCTCTCCGTCCCGCGGAATCCACACGCCTCGAGACGAAGTCACCCGATCGCGACTACCACATCGAGTTGATCCAAGCCGGAGATCGTTACGTGTGGGGCATGGCCGGTGCCGATGCGGGCAAACTCGTGATGAAACAGGGTGAACGCGTTCGGATTACGATGAAGAACACGTCCACCATGTGGCATCCCATGCACACTCACGGCCACACCTTTGCGGTACCGGATTACGGCGGGCTTCGCCGTGACACCGTCAACGTGCTACCAGGCAGCGAACTCGCCATCGAGTTCGATGCCGACAACCCCGGCGAGTGGATGTTCCACTGCCACAATGCCTACCACTTCGAAGCCGGAATGACGGCAAATCTGCGTTACGTCCGCTGACAAGTAAGAAGAATCGAGAGGACCTCTCATGAAGAAGCTCGTTCCCGCTTTCCTCGCCGCTTGTGCGGCTTTGAGTCTCACCGCCTGCAGCAGCGACAGTTCGGCGTCGGACGAACCCGCCGTCGTGATCGAGGTGAAGAACATGGCCTACACACCGGCGTCGGTCACGATCGAAAAGGGCCAGACCGTCGAGTGGAAGTTCGACGACGGCGGACTCCCCCACGACGTGGTCGGTAACGGTGAGCTCGAAGGGAAACTGAAGAGCGAGTTGCTCACCGAGGGAACCTTCTCGTTCACGTTCGACGACGCCGGTACCTTCACCTACCACTGCACGCCCCATCCGATGATGGTCGGCACCGTGATCGTTCAATAGTGAGGAGGTGGATCGCCGTCTTCGGCCTTGCCGTCGCAGCAACGTGTGTTCCAGCCTGCGGCACAGAAGATCCCGCCCCCGACGTCGTGGTCGAGATCAGCAATGTTCAGTTCAGCCCGATGGACGTCACCGTTGAACATGGCGGCACCGTCGAGTGGCGTTTCGACGACGGCGGACTTCTGCATCATGTGGAATCACCCGGACTGTTCGACAGTGGCATCACCGGAGACGGAACCTTCCGGCACACGTTCGAGAAAGCAGGCGTCTACGAGTACTCGTGCTCCGTGCACCCGTACATGATCGGAGTCATCACAGTGCTGTGACTACTGGCTCATCATTTTTCGTGAACTACATACATTTTGGAGGATCTGATGACTACCGTTCTCTCACACGGCCCACTCCAGACCGATGTCCCTGACATCCGGCCGACCCTTCAAGGCTCGGTCGGCACGGCTACTCGCGCCAGCCTCATCGCCGCAGGTGCTGCGGCGGGTGCCGGCATTGCACTCGTGGCTGCGCCTTCTGCGACAACAGCTTTGACCACTGCGGTTGTCGGAGCCGGACTGGTCACCTCACTGGCCGCCAACTGGTCGACCTGCGGAATGTCGGTTGCCGGAGTTGTTGCCGCACCGAAGCAAGCCGACCGTAAGGGATCGTCAACTCCGGTACGCCGACTCGGTTGGCATGCAGTGGGTTCCGTCACGACAGGTGCCGTCACCGGCGCCCTGATCGGCGCTCTCGGCGCCGCGGTGTCCGGTTTCATTCCGATCGGCTGGGCGTTGGGTGCCTGGGCTGTTGTGGCACTTGCGTACGGTCTGCACGAGTTGGGTGTTCTCACGATGCCGACTCCGATGCGGCGCCAACAGCTTCCGCGCCATCTGCGCCGCACCATGGCGCCGTGGAAGGTCTCACTGATCTTCGGCGCTATCATCGGGCCCGGATTCCTGATCTTCATCCGCTCGAGTGCGTACTACCTCCTTGCACTCGGTGTTATCGCCTCGGGCTCACCGGCTCTCGGCGCTGCACTGTTCACCGTTGTCTCCCTCGGCCGCTGCATGCCCAGCCTCGCGGCAATCGTGCACACCAATCGCGGTGGCTCGATGCCCGGTTTCCTCTCGGTCATGTGCGTCGTAGACCGTCGGGTGCAGAGCATCACGGGCGCCGCACTGATCGCACTGGGAGCATTTGCTGCTTTCGCGTTGATCTGAGTTTCCGTCGAAAGTAGTTTGGCCGGTGAGCATTTGCTCGCCGGCCACACTGCGGTCCGGAGATTCGTACCAGAGACGAGGCTTGCCTCAGTCCGAGAGGAGGACAATCGGTGTCGCTTCGGGAGTTCTCCAACTCTCTGATCGAACGCATTGACGTCGCGGCCGCAGCCTATGGTCGGGACGGCCCATTCCCGAAGCAGCAGCACGTGAGCGGTTGGCTGCCGAATTCATCGTGCCGGACGACGGCTACCTGGCGTTCATCGGCAGATGGGGCGGGTGCTACGTCGGGGTGTCCGTCCACGCCTGGGATCAGAGTTCACTCCTCGGGACAACCATGTGCCTGGAACTCACAGCCCGTGCGCGCGATGACTTCGGCGAGATCAGGTGCGGATGCGCCGAGATCTGCATCCGGTGCTGGCCGGCGACGAGATCAGTATCGAACTGGCCGTCCTGACCTTGAGGCGTACCGATCTGATGCGGGACCGAACCCGCACCATCAATCGACTCCGTGCATTGCTGAGTACATATTTCCCGGCGCTGGAGCGCTCGTTGGATATCGGAAACGTAAGGCATACAACGCTACTCATATCACGACGAAGGCGATCACGGCGGCGCAGTCACAGCATGCGCGGGTAGCGGGCCAGGACGTGGCTGCGAGTACGGTCGCGAAATTCGCTGTTCAGGTCATGAACATCGATGCTGAGATGGCCGAACTCGATCGTGACATCGCGGAGAGATTCCGCCGTCATACCCAAGCCGTCCTTGCTCTCGCACGGCGGCGGTTGAATGTGTTGTGGGCGATGGTCCGTGACAAAGTGGTCTACTTGCCAGGACCAACTGCCGCATTGGCCGCGTAGATAACTTCTGAATCGATCAGTAACAGACCCGAATGGACTGTGTTCTGGCCCGCGTCCATTCGTAAGCCGTATCAAGCTTTGTCGCTATGCGGCAGGGATACCCGTCGACTGGTGCGGGTGCGATGTGAGCAGTGACTCAATCGAGACAGAACTCATTACCTTCGACATCTTGCATTACGAGGCATGACTCGTTGTAGCCATCGGCGCGCAGTAGTCGCACACGTACCGCACCGAGTGCGATCAATCGTGCGCATTCGGATTCGAGCGCGGCCACGCGTTCTTCTCCCACGAGTCCCGTACCGACTCGCACGTCAATATGTAGTCGATTCTTGACAACCTTGTTTTCAGGAACGCGCTGAAAGTACAGGCGCGGACCTATACCCGAGGGATCGATACATCCCGATCCGTTGCGCTCGTAACCTAATACTTCACACCAGAATTCCGCTACGCGCTCAGGCTCCTCACAGTCGAAAGTGACTTGAATCTTCTTGATCGATGCCATCGGATCACAGTAGAGGCGGGTCTCTTCGTTTGCACGTTCTTTATCGCATGGTTCGCGCTAGACGTGAGCTGCGGTGAGAATTTCGTGAATCCGTCACCTTAGTGATCGAGTGTCGAATCCAAGAACTCTTTGGTGAATACCGATCGCGCACAGAACTACCGAAACATCAGCGCCAGCTCCCGAAGGGCGAGAGCTGCGTTCCTGACCGCACCGCCAGTGGTGATGACATCTTCGACCAGGGTGACAGTCTTCCCTGCGACGTCGATTCCCTCTGCCAGCTTGTTGGTTCCGTACGACATCGGTTCCTTACAGATAAAGACCGCCGGTAGACCGGTTGCCTGGCTGAGCATAGTGACGATCGGGATAACGCCCATTTCCAGTCCGCCGAGTATTTCGGTGTGGTCTGGAACCAACGGGACCATGCGGTCGGCGATGCGACGTAGAAGGTCCGGGTCGGTTTCGAATAAGTATTTGTCGAAGTACTCGGAACCGGTTATTCCGGAGCGGAGAGTGAACTTGGCCGTCAGGCGGCGTGAGGAGGGCAGATCTATCTCCCAGTTTGGCGGCATGTGCTCGCATACAGCTCCTTCGTACCTGCATCGCCTCCGGCTCAGCCAGACGGAACGGCCTGCGGCCGTGCTTGACAAAACCTATTGAGATTCCCTTCAAGTGTTATGGGCTAGAGCTGACCACCCGCGTCGACGGTATGCGTGGTTCCCGTGACATAGCGTCCGCTGTCTCCGACGAGGTAGAGCACTGCCTCGGTGATGTCGGATGATTCGAGCGCGGGCACCGGCAGGGTGTTGAGTGTCAATGCGGCTTCCTCGAAGTCAGCGCGTGTCGGCGCGGCGAGGTCCGGCCGGAAGAGCTTGTAGGTGGCGTCGTTGAGGATCATGTCGGTTGCCACGGTGGTGGGATGGATGGTGTTGACTCGGATATTCTGCGGCGCAAGTTCTTTGGCGAGCACCTTCATGAACCCGACCAGACCTGCCTTAGCCGCTGAGTAATGCGCGGTATTCGCGTTCGCTTTCAGAGCGGCGAGTGAGCTCGTGATCACCACAGAGCCGCCCCGACCACCCGCGACAATATGCGGCACCGAAGCGACACAGGTCTTCCACACTCCGGTGAGATTGATATCGATCATCGTCGACCAGGTTTCCTCGGACATCTCGAGCGTCGGAGCAGGCACCGAGATACCGGCATTGGCGAGCACGATGTCGAGGCGGCCGAGCTCATCGACACCGGCGTCGACCACTGCTTTCAAGCCGTCGAGGTCCCGGACGTCGACTTCGCGGGCAACAATGCGACGACCGAGGGCTTTGACCGCACGCTCGGTTTCCGCGAGGTCGTCCGCCGTGGCGGTCGGATACGGCACTGTGTCGACCTGGCGACATACGTCTATCGCGATGATGTCGGCCCCTTCTTGCGCGAGCCGTAGCGCATGGCTGCGCCCCTGGCCCCGTGCAGCACCGGTGACGAATGCAACCTGACCATCGAATTGCCCCATGACAGCAAACCTTTCGGCACATGTGGCACCGACCTTCAGCGGTGCCGCGTCGTACAACCGAGGTTATGTCAGTCGATGCCAAAACATGGCGTTTTGAGAAAACTCACCGCCCGGGCGATACGGGTAACCCGCCCAAGCCCGAAGGCCGACGCCATGGCCGGGCGAACCTGGAACGATGGACGCGTGATGAGTACCGACAACCGAATCGACCGCGGTGGCAGGCCGGCGGCAACAACCGCGCACCACCTCGCCGCCGTCGCCCAGAGACTGTTCGTCGAACGCGGCTTCGACCGAACCAACGTCGAGGACATCGCGCACGAAGCGGGAATCAGCACTCGAACCTTCTTCCGATACTTCCCGACTAAGGCCGACGTCCTGTGGGTCGAATCGGACGCCGAGATCAGTCGGCTGCGACAAGCACTGGCCGACAGCACCACGACCGAACCGTACGAAGCCGTCTTGGTGCGCGCCGTAGTCACCGCCATGGCTTTCCCCGACGACCAGATCGAATGGGCCAGACACCGCGCCCAACTGGTCCTTACGGAACCCGCCGTGCAAGCGCAGGCATCGCAGCGTCACACGCGGTGGCGAGCCGCTGCCACCGAATTCGTCAGCGCTCGCACCCCCGACGATTTCTTCCCGATTGCGGTGGGACACGCAGTACTCGCCGCCACACAATCGGCCCACGAGTACTGGATCGCGCATCCCGAATCGCATCTCGCCGATCAGCTCGAACGTGCACTGCTCCTGCTCCTCCCACCCCTACCCACAGCGGTCTAGCTCGCATCGACCTTGGAATCGAGATCCAATGCTCGGCTTGAATTACCTCCGCTCGAGGTAAACCACCAGGACAGCGCAGCGAAAGAATTGTCCGTCCCGCTGGGCGCACCTCGAGATGCGGAGGTTCCGATGCCCGAGCTCGACAACAACTCACCGCCCACGGGCGGAGGTGCAGAACCTGCTCACGGCGACGTAGTCGGGCAACCCCATACCTCCGCCGAGGGGCAACCGATCATCGCTGCAGAACAAGACGCTGCCCGAATCAGCTCACCCGCCCACCCGCTGGGTAAGCCCGGACCGAGCTTCGATCGCAAGTCTCCGTTCATGATCGGAATGGCCGCAGCCGCGGGAGTGGCCGTCACTTACGGCGGGATCGAGTTACTGATCGCAGCACACGGCGTACTCGTCCTCATTGTCATCGCCGCGTTCCTCGCAGCCGGCCTCGAACCCGTCGTGTCTTGGTTGGTGCAACACCGAATTCCCCGTTGGGCGGCTGTGACCGTGGTCTTTCTCGCGGCCTTCGGCATGCTCGCCGGTTTCCTCGCTGCCGCGATACCCCCGATCGTCACCCAAGGCAGCGCACTCGTGGACAACGCCCCTGGCTACCTGCACCACCTCCAAGAGCGCTACCCCGCCATCGACGAACTCAATTCTCGATTCCATCTTCAGGACAAGCTCCAACAGACGATCGGTGGCGAAGGTGTCCCGGATGTCGTCGGCGGGATCCTCGGTGCCGGTAAGTTCGTGTTCAGTGCGATCAGCGGAACCGTCATCGTGGTTGTCCTCACCGCCTACTTCCTCGCCAACTTCCCCCGAATCCGCGCCTCGCTCTACCGCCTGGCACCCCACTCCCGCCGCCCGCGGACCATCCTGATCGGCGACGAGATCTTCGCCAAGGTCGGCGGATACGTCCTCGGAAACATCCTGATCTCGCTCATCACCGCCGTTCTCACCTTCATCTGGCTGATCACCTTCGGCGTTCCGTACCCACTATTGCTCGCCGTACTGGTCGCAGTACTCGACCTGATCCCGATAGTCGGATCGACGCTCGCCGGAATCGTCGTAGCACTGGTGGCTTTGACTGTGTCACTACCTATTTCGCTCGCCACCGTAGCCTTCTTCATCATGCTTCGACTCGTCGAGGACTACGTGCTCGTGCCGCGCATCATCGGCCGGACCGTCCAAGTACCACCCCTGATTACGGTCGTTGCTGTCCTGCTCGGCGGGGCTCTGCTCGGAATCGTCGGCGCACTGCTCGCCATCCCGATCGCTGCCGCGATCTTGCTGCTGGCCCGCGAAACACTCCTCCCCCAGCTGGACCGTCGATAATCTGCCGGGATTGTTTCGAACTCCTGCGTTCACGGAATAAGCATGGTCTTGATGGAGCGGCGCTCGTCCATGGCCGCATATGCCTCAGCGACCTGATCGAGCGGCAGAGTCAGATCGAAGACCTTGCCCGGGTGGATGTGCCCGTTCCAGACGCGGTCCAGAAGATGGTCGAGGTATGCCCGCACCGGTGCAGGTCCACCGCGCAAGCCGACGTTCTTCCAAAACATGTGCCGCTGAGGAAGATCCGCGACATGGGGAACGCCGACCCAGCCAACCATGCCGCCAGGGCGCGCGGACCGCAGGGCCTGCTCGACGGAATCGTGAGTACCGACGCACTCGAGCACCGAATCTGCTCCGATTCCGGACGTGAGTTCCTTGACCCGCTCGACGCCGTCGTCGCCGCGCTCGGCAACGATCTCGGTGGCGCCGAATTCCAGTGCGAGACGCTGCCGATCCTCATGGCGGCTCATCGCGATGATCCTCTCCGCGCCCAGTTCCGCTGCTGCAAGTACACCGGAGAGGCCCACCGCGCCGTCACCCACAACCACGACGGTGCTTCCCGGCTTGACGCCTGCGCTGACCGCCGCATGCCAGCCGGTACACATGACATCGGAGAGCGCCAGGATGTTCGGGATCATCGCCTCGTCGGGCAGTTCGGGGGTGGCGATGAGTGTTCCGTCGGCATTCTGAACACGGATCAACTCTGCCTGGCAGCCGTCGTATCCGGTGCCGTGGAGACAGTTCGCGTGTGCGCCGACTTTGCAGAGCGCGCAGGTGTTGTCGCTGGTCAAGAATCCGCCGACCACAAACTGTCCGGGCTTCACGGTGGTGACGTCGCTGCCAACCGCTTCGACGATGCCGACGTACTCGTGGCCGATGGGCGTCGGCTTGGTGACCTCCGCGATGCCACGATATCGCCACAGATCCGAACCGCACACGCACGCTGCCACTGTGCGGACTATCGCGTCGGTGGGCTCCGCGATCACGGGATCGGGTCGGTCCTCGAAGCGGATGTCATTGGGACCGTAGATAATTGTGCCGCGCATGAATAACTCCTTCGCTGCCGTTTGCGTATCAGGCGGGGAAAACCTCGAGGGTGGCCGAACGGGGGCCACTTTCGACAAGGTGATCGACAATGCTCGGGTACTGGCGGTACTTCTTCCGGTAAGCACTGTCCACAAGCGGGAGGTCTGCGTCACCGGCCTCGACGAACTTCACCTCGTACGCGCTGCCGCCGGAAATAATCTGCCCGGTTCCGGTCGCGATCGCGCCCTTGAACCAGGCTGCCGGACGGCCGTTGGTAGATCGGATGAAGAGCCGGTCACCGTCGCCGACGATCCAGATGATCGTGGGACTTCTCAGCGAACCGTCGGCCCGCCTGGTCGCGACCTGCACTTCCTGAGGGTTCGCGATTGCCGCTACCTGCTCTTCGCTCCAGCCCGTCATTGCCCGTACCCCTTGCGTCGACGACATGTTCCTTCAGCCAACCCCAGATCTGCCACGGGCGCGAGGGCCAGGGGTTACCGGTAATGCCAGTGCCTCCTTCGAGGGAGTTCGGCAACCTGACACCCTTTGTGCGCAGCGAGCACCCCTTGCTGCATGCCACAACCGTTGTTCACTCTGCACAAACCGTGCTCACTCAACAGCTCTTGATATGCAAGCTCGGGCTTGCCTATAGTGGTGCCGTGGTCACCATCTACCGTGCTCTCGACGACGACACGAGGCGCATCATCCTCGACGAACTCGCGGCACATGACGGCCAGACTCTGTTCGAGATCTGTTCACTGCTCACGATGCGACACGGTCTGGGCTTCACGCGTCAGGCGATCTCTCAGCACCTCGGTGTACTCGAGTCGGCTGGACTGGTCGTGACCGAGCGGCGCGGACGCTCCAAATTCCACTACTTCAATCCCGAGCCACTTGCCGAAATCACCCGGCGGTGGCCCATCGAGACAGGAACACCATGCAAATCAAACTGACAAGCATCTTCGTCGACGACCAGCGAGCAGCACTCGCCTTCTACACCGATGTCCTGGGTTTCACGAAGCACCACGACATCCCACTGGGCGAGGATGCGTGGCTCACCGTCGTCTCGCCGGAGGCGCCGGACGGCCCGCAACTCCTGCTCGAGCCCGCGAAGCATCCGGCCGTGAAGCCGTATCGCGATGCTCTTGCCGAAGAAGGCATTCCACTCGCTCAGTTTGCCGTCGAGGACGTGGAGGCCGAGCATGCCCGTCTGACGGAAAAGGGTGTGGTGTTCACGCAGGCTCCGACGGATATCGGCACCGCCGTCATCGCTGTCTTCGACGATACGTGCGGCAACCTGATCCAGATCATCGCGGAGAAGCCTGCTCAGTAAGACTCCTGCTGTGCGCCTTTGTCGACCGCCCGCGGTTAATAAAGGCGCACAGCAGATTTGACCGAATCCTCCGGCGGACTCGTAACCTTGGCATCACGACCGGACAGCATGTCGATTGCCGCTTTCGGCTTGGCGAGAATCCACTCTCGGGCAGCATTTTTGACTAATGTCGTTGTTGCGCAACCGCAATCACTGTTCACGCCGTCCGCATCGATTCCGGCGTCACGGCACAACGCGACGGCGCGGGGAACATGGTAGCCCTGGGTGACAATCAACGCCTTCGACACACCATACGTATGTATTGCCCTCGAGCAGGTGTCATATGTGTCCAGGCCGTACGGGTCCCCGACGATACGACGCTCATCGATCCCCTGCTCGACCAGGTAATTTGTCATGGCCGCGATCTCGTCGCCCGAAGCCCCATTCGCGTCCCCGGACACCAGCACGGCGCTCGCTTTACCGTCCTCGACCAGTTGAACGGCCGCGTCGAGGCGCCCTTTCAGGAACGCCATCGGCTTGCCGTCCTTGATCTGAGCACCCAGAACGATTACCACCGGAGCCTCGGGCGCATCCGCGACGTCGAAGGTGTGCCCCTTCGCGGCAACGGAGATCCAGACGACGGACCCCACATAGGCAACGACGCCGAGTGCAACGAGACCCGCAATCCATCGCTTCACTAGCGGAAGAGATTCGCGACAAACGGAATCGTGTCGGCTTGCGATTCGATCAACGCGCCGCTGTGGTCGGTGTTGTACGCCTTGAAAGTCACGGGTTCACCATTCGCAACCAGAGCCGCGACGAGCGAAAGTGCCGACGGGGCAGGCACATCCACGTCCAGCAAGCCTTGGCCGATGAAAATGGGGCGGTCGTAACCGCTGGTCGGCACACCCATGTAGTCGTTCAGGAGACCGTAGAAGTTCGGGATTTCGTTCAGCGGGCGAGACAGCACATCGCCCAAAACGAGCTTCTTCGATGCATCTTCCAAGTCTGCGGCGCACAGTTTTTCGGCCAGATCGACCTGCTCGCGACCCAGCGGAGTCAGGTACGAGTTGACGTCGATTTCCGGGTGAGCTTCGCGCAGACCCGCCAGAATGTAGAGGGCGTACGAGGTCAAGCCTCCGCCGAGTGCAATGGGCGGAAATCCGGGACCGGCCGGCAGGAAGACCAGTTCGATGTTGGCCGGCACACCCGTCCCCACACCGCCGCGGTAGTCGAGGGAATCGCCGCCGTATTCGGTTGCGTATCGCGCGGTCGTGATTGCCGCGCCGCCACCTTGCGATTGTCCGACCACTGCCCAACGATTCGAGATCGAAGAATCGAGGGCGCGAGCGGCCTTCACGGAATCAACGACGCTGTGCGCCTCCACTTTTCCGTCGAGGTATGGCATGAGGCCCGGAGTTCCCAGCCCGACGTAATCGGTTGCGACCACAGCATAGCCTTCGGCGAGCCAGCGGCCCAGATACGGGTAGTCGCGTTCCGGGAGTCCTGGCCCGACCAAGGAAGGTGCGCAGGAGTCGTCGAGGCCGGTGGTTCCGTGCGCCCACGCGATGACGGGCCAGCCGCCTTCGGGGGCGGGGCCAGCTGGTACGTAGTACGCACCGCTACTGAGGGCAGGGCTGCCGTCGGAACCGATGGTCCAGTACGTGAATCGAGTAGCGTCGACGGTCCCCGGAATCCAGAGATCGCGCGGTAGCGGTTCGCTCGAGACAACGGTTCCGGTCGCAACCGAAACCCCAGGTGCCTCCGCAGACGCCATTGGCGCCAAGACCACCGAACTAATTGCCGCAGCACACAGCGCCGCAATAATCGACTTCGACTGAAAATTCACGTCCCGACAACCCCTCACTCCGATGCACTGGAGTCATCGTAGGACGTGGTTCCGATCGGCGCGGCTGATTGTCACCGCTGCGACGACTACGCCGATCACCACTCCGATGAGGGTGTCCGCCACTCGCGCGAGCGCCGCGCTGGTCTCGATGGGTGCACTGAGACCGATGAGCACCAGGGCCATCGGCGTCACGGCAACCGACGTCAACGCGTAATTCTTGACGACAAACAGCTCTGCCGCGGTCTGCAGAATCACCACTGCAACAACAGCCTGCCAATAGCCGAGCGTCAGGGCGATCAGAGCGGCAGCGATGATCGCTCCGCCGACGTTGCCGACAAGCCGTTGGATTCCGCGTTGAACGGTCTGCTTGTAGTTCAGCCCCTGCATTGCTGCCATCGCACCCATCGACGCCCAGAGCGGATGCTCGAGTCCGGCGCCCGCGGCAACCCATCCGGCCAATGCCGACGCCATGACAATACGAACGGCATTCATCACCACGGCGCGCGAGTGCAGATGCCGTAGACCGGCGACGACGTAGTTCTCCGGCGCGGGCAATTCTGATACAGGCTCGAGCGAGTGCTCGATCATGCTGGAGCGCTTCATCTTACGAAGCTCATCCTCGTGCACTGCAATATTGCGAAGCAGCGACGGGTCGCCATGCTCGCTCCACAATCGCACTGCGGCATCCGCTTCGCCGAGCACCGCCATCAGTTCACGACCATGACCCAGCGTCGACTTGATCCGACTGCTCGACGCGATAACCGTCCGCGCATGGGCAATCGACGCCCGCGCAGTCGGGACTGAACCACCGGCCTCTAGCTTCCCGACGTTCGCAAGCGCGCGAGCGACAGCCAGACGTGCGGGGCCCATCGGCAGCACAAGCGCGGGAAGCATCGCCGCGGCCCATCCGATCAGTACACCTATCGTTCCGGCGACCACCAGCCGAACCAGATCCGCAAAGCTCGTGGCGAAGCCTGCTGCACCCGTCGCGGCAAAGACAAGAATCACCGGCCCTGGACCAGTGATGCGGAAGCCGGAGATGAAGCAGTAGGCGGCGCCGGCCGCCAACGAGAGAACACCGATCTGCGCCCAGACCGGCACACCGAACATCCCCAGAGCCGCACCAAATGCAATGAACGCAACCAACGCTGCGCCCACTATCGCGAGTTTGCCGGCCAACCGGGGGTATGGCTCGTATCGTCCGAACGCCGCACTCAGCGCGCCCAGCGCTGCAAATCCCGCCAGCTCTTCGTGCCCGAGCACACCACCCAAGATCAGGACTACCGCTGTTGCCAGACCGACCCGTATTGCCGGGGCAATTCCGGCGTCGGCGGAACCGAGCCGGAAAGCCGCCCGCCACGTCTGCGCTGAGACCGAATGCGCAATTGCTCCGCTCGAATGGCGGAGTCGGCTCGATGTCGTGGTGGGTGTCGGAGTAGGCGTCACTAATCCAGCATACAGTTATTTCACTAGTAAATTACTTGTGAAGTACTGTGAAATCAGTCGCTAAGATGTGTGCCATGGATCAGGCCAACAGTCCCGAAGACGACTTCATCGACAAAGTCCGTCGTGAATGGAATCGCGCCTACCCTGACATCGACACCTCGCCGGTCGAGGTGATGGGACGGATCACCCGCATCAGTTCGCAGTCCCTCCACCAACTTGATCGCGCCCTGGCTCCCAGCGGCGTCTCTCGCGCCGAATTCGACGTGATGAGCGCACTGGCCCGCAGTGATCGCCCACTTCGCGCCAGCGAGGTCACCGCAGTCACCATGTTCAGTGGCGCGGCCACTACCAAACATGCCGATCGACTGGCCAAGCTCGGACTGGTGGAGCGCCAAAGGTTCGAACGTGACGGACGCGTCGTACTTCTCCAATTGACCGAAGCCGGAAGAGCTTTGGTAGAGGCAGAGTTTCCGCGCCGGGTCGAACGCGACCGCCGGCTGTTGTCGGGACTGAGCGAGAACGAGAAAGTGCAACTCACCGCACTCCTCAAGCGAATCTCGGTCAACATCGACGCCGGATTACCCGACTGAGCTACTTCGGCAGCGGAACGTTCTGCAAGCGAACCTGTCCACGTGCCACTTCTTTCCCCGTTTCCGGATCGGTGATGACAACCGACCACAACTGCTGAACGCGGCCCTGCTGAATCGGAAGTGCCACGACTTCGACGCGTCCGCCGGTGCGGGCTCGCAAGAAGTCGGTTCCGTTGTGAACGCCAACGGCAAATTCTCCACGGTCCGCGACAGCGGTACTCGCACCGATACTTGCCGCCGATTCCACAGCCGTTGTGTAGACGCCGCCGTGCACCACACCCCACGGCGTGTGATGAGCGTCGGACAGATCGATATGTCCGACAACTTTGGTGCCGGACACCTCGTCGAGTTGTAATCCTGCGGCGCTCACAAAAGCGCTCGCTGCCTCGAGATCCACATCGGCCACGTCATGCTCCTCGTCTAGTCGGTTGGATTTCCCAACTCACAGTGCGGCATAGATTTGATGCCGTCAAGTGCTAAGTTGGATTTCGCAACCCACTGTCGATCGGAGTGAGCGTGACACCCAAAGGTCGTAACTGCTCCATCGCCAAGGCGTTGGACCTTGTGGGCGAGAAATGGTCGCTACTGATCCTGCGTGAGATCGTCCTCGGGCAACGACGCTTCGACGCCATCGCGAGGGGCACCGGTGCCAGTCGGGATATTCTTGCCGCCCGGCTTCGGACGCTCGTCGACGCCGACGTGCTGACAAAACGCCTGTACGAGGACCATCCCCCACGCTACGAATACGTCGCCACCGAGTCAGGTAAAGCGTTGTATCCGATTCTGATGGCGATCATGGAATGGGGAGACACCTACGCGATCGACGGCCCGCCCCCGACCGTCGTCGAACATCGGTGCGGCGAGCAACTGCACGCGCAGGTGGTGTGTGCCCATTGCAACGAACCGCTCGAGGCGCGGGACGCCACCGTCCTGCACCTCTCGCCGACAGCTCCCTAACGCTCCGGCGGAAACCCACCTGTTGCGATCGGTCCCCACGAATCGACGGTGACGCGGATCAGGCTCTTGCCCTGCTTGTGCATCGCTTGCCGGTACTCGTCCCAGTCGGGATGATCGCCGGCGATCGAGCGGTAGTAGTCGACCAGGGGCTCGACGGATTCCGGCAGGTCGATGAGCTCGGCCGTCCCGTTCACCTGCACGTACGGTCCGTTCCACTCGTCGGAGTGGATACACAACGACACCGTGGGAGTACGACGCACATTCACCGCTTTAGCCCGCTCCGGGTAGGTGGAGATGACGATGCGGCCTTCGTCGTCGACACCACACGTGATCGGTGAAATCTGGAGTTCGCCGGACTTGCGGACGGTCACGAGAGTGGCACGGTGGCGTGGTCTGATGAATTCGAGTAACTCGGCGTGCGAAACCCGGTCTGCACTCGCAATTTTCGACATACAACCAGCCTAGGTGGGTTTACGCGCTCATGGCATCTCGATGGTCTGAGCGCGCGCGATCTCGCCGATCGCGGTGGTGATGTACGTCGTCAGCGGTTTCTTGACAACCGCGGACAAGCTTCCGATCACAAGCACAGCTGAACGCAGGTATGCACCGTGGCCGATCCGGAACGAATCGTCTTCGAGATCGGTAATGCCGAGCGCGCCGGTGTATACGGCGGCGAGAGCCTGCACGTCGAGGTCGGGAAGCCACACGATGGTGGCCTTGGCGCAGGCAGTGAGCGCGTCTTGCACATCTTCGCTCGAGAGTCCGTCCGGGTGGGTGTCCTCGAGGAGTTCACGAACGATAGCCGCGTGCACCGATGTGACCTGCTCGAACGACAGCGTGCGCAGTTCATCGACCGCCTCGGTCAACGCATCGCGGTTGGCCGCTCGCACCGCGGCCAGCGCGTCTGCCGTGGCAGCGGCGATGTCGCGGGCAACCTTCGGCCACTCGGTGGGCCAACTCTGCTGGGGGTTCACGTTCGGTTCTCCTTGTTCGCGCTCGCGTGTGAGCTTGCCAGGTGGCACCGACAGCACACATTCAGGCGAAGCGGGCCAGAAATGCCATCGCGTTGTGGGGCGCAAAACCCTTCATGTCGTTGTCGAAGTACACAAACACGTCCAGTCCGTCGCTCATCCAGCCCTGAGCGCGTTCGGACCAACTGTCCAGGGCTTTGTCGGTGTAACCGCTTGCGTACAGTTCCTTGTCGCCATGCATGCGCACGTAGACAAAATCGCTGGTCGGCGTAGTGATCTGGGGGTACCTTCCCGCGGTATCGGCGACAACAAACCCGATGTCGTGCTCGCGCATCAGTTCCACCGCTTCCGGCACGGCAAAGCTGGCATGGCGCGCCTCCACCGCATAGCGGATCGGGAGTTCGATCTCTGCGTGCGCCAATACCCTGTCTTCGGTCAGCTTGTCGTCACGGTGGGCGGCCAGTTCGGCAGCCTGCGTCGTCGTACGCGGAAGCAGTTCGAAGAAGCTCGCCAACCGTTCGGGCTCGAACTGCAAGGTGGGCGGCAACTGCCAGAAGATCGGCCCGAGTTTCGGACCCAGCGCAAGCACACCCGCCGCAAAGAAGTTCGCCAGCCCTATCTGTGTGTCGAGCAGCCGCTTCATGTGCGTGATGTACCGACCGCCCTTGAGGGCAAACACAAAGTCGTCCGGTGTTTCACTGCGCCACTTCGCGAAACTCTCCGGTTTCTGAAGCGCATAGAACGAGCCGTTGATTTCGATCGAAGTCAATTTCTCTGCGGCATAGGATAATTCCTTGCGATGCGCAAGGCCGCTCGGATAGAAGTCTCCACGCCAGGCGGGATACGTCCACCCTGAGATACCTACTCGGATATCTGCCACCAGTTCAGACTAGACGCCCGATACCCCGGCACTGAGCGCAACGGACACCGGCACGACGGTCAGGCACACCACTGCTGCGACAAACAACCCGATGACGAGCCGACGATCCCACTTTCCGCGGGCGCCGCTTGCCGCAAGCATGAAGATCACAAAACCCACACAGACAGACACGATCGTCACGATCACCGGAGTACCAACCATGGGTTGATTGTCCCCTACCACTTTGTGGGTATACCCCTCGGAGGTGAATACCCCTGCCGAGCAAGGAGTCGAAATGCCGAAATACCTCTGGCAAGTGACGTACACACCAACCGGGGCCGCCGGCCTTCAGAAGGAAGGTGGCACCGCCCGCCGCGATGCAATAACCCACATGGTCGAAAGTGTCGGTGGCACAGTCGAATCCTGTCACTTTGCACTCGGTAGTCATGACATGTTTGTCATCGGCAGCCTTCCCGACGCTGTTGCCGCCGCGGCATTGAGCATTCGCACCACCGCCGAGGGAGCGGCTCGATCCGAATCCGTCACCCTGCTCACGCCGGAGGAAATCGACGAAGCAGTCAATCGCCCCACCGACTACCGTGCGCCCGGTACGGAATAGATCCAGGTCACACTCGGGTTACCACCACCATGACTGAACCGACGCAGACACCTGACCTGGGCACCTACGGAATCTGGCGAGGAGCCGCCGGATTGAAACCGGATCTGGGGGCGGCAATCGAGAAACTCGGGTTCGGCACCATCTGGATCGGGGGTTCACCGCGAGCGGACCTTCTGGTGGCCGAGAAGCTACTCGACGCAACGGAACGCATCACCGTGGCGACCGGGATCGTCAATGTCTGGTCGTCTCCCGCTGCTGAAGTTGCCGAGTCGTACCACCGACTCGAAGCCAAGCACCCGGGACGGTTCCTCCTCGGAATCGGCATCGGGCATCCCGAAGCCACCGGCGACTACTCGAAGCCGTACGCCACTTTGGTGTCCTACCTCGATGAACTCGACGCGGCTCAGGTTCCGGAATCTCGTCGTGTCCTCGCCGCTCTCGGCCCCAAGGTATTGAAGCTGTCGGCTGATCGAGCTGCCGGTGCGCATCCTTATCTGACAACTCCGGAACACACCGCCGAAGCACGCGAGATTCTCGGGCCGTCGAAAATTCTTGCGCCGGAACACAAAGTTGTTCTCGAGACCGATCCGGACAAGGCGCGAGCGGTCGGCCGTCCGGCTGTCGCCAATCCATATCTGCACCTACGTAACTACACGACCAATCTCGAACGCCTCGGCTTTGCACCCGACGAAATTGCGAACGACGGAAACGATCGTGTCATCGACGCGCTGGTGGCCTACGGGACCGCCCGTTCCATCGCGGACAGGTTGCGTGAACATATTGCGGCCGGGGCCGACCACGTTGCGATCCAGGCGCTTCCGGCCGATGGTGATCCAATTGCGACGTACGAGGCATTGGCCGCAGAACTGTTCCGGTAACTCTTGACTTGGATAAGTCGTGTCCGAGTATACTTGGACACGACTTATCCAAGTAAAAAGGAGACAGGCATGAAGATCGTCATTTTCGGGAGCGGGCTCATCGGAAGTCAGGTCGCGTCGAAGCTCGGCGACGCCGGGCACGACGTGAAGGCACTCGGCCGTGCGGACGGTATCGACACCACCACGGGCGAAGGCCTCCTCGAAGCCGTGACCGGTGCAGATGTGGTCGTGGATCTTACAAATTCCCCTTCGTGGTCGGACGACGACGTCATGGCCTTCTTCCGCGACGGAACTGGCCATATCCTCGCGGCGGAGGAGAAGGCGGGCGTCGGGCACCACGTCATCCTGTCCATCGTGGGTGCCGATCGACTGTCTGATTCCGGGTACATGCGAGCCAAGGTCGCCCAGGAAGACCTGGTCAAGGCCGGCCCGATCCCCTACTCGATCGTCCGCTCGACCCAGTTCTTCGAGTTCATCGCCGGAATTGCCGATGCCGGGACCGTGGACGGCACAGTCCATGCAACGCCGGCGCATCTTCAGCCGATCGCGTCGCGGGACGTCGTATCTCACGTCGCCGAGGTTGTGACCGGCCCGCCGTTGAACGGGACGGTCGAGATCGCCGGACCCGAACCGCTGGGTATCGACGAATTGGTACGGCGCCTGTTCTCCGTCACCGGGGACGACCGCTCGGTGACGCCCGATCCGGAGGCCGGCTACTTCGGCGCGAAACTCGACAGTGCCGCGCTCACACCGACTCCCGGCGCGAACGCCTGGGTTGCGCCGACAACACTGGACGAGTGGTTGGCCTCGAAGGCCTGAAAAAAGACAACACCACCGATGTCCGCCCCAAACCGGTTTCCACGGCGTCGATAGAGTTCTGGCATGAAGCTTTCCGGAGGAGTGGAGTGGTCGCTCCATTGCTGTGTGGTCCTCAGCCAGGCGCAAGGCCCGGTCCCCACGGCCAGACTCGCCGAACTGCACGGGGTGTCGAAGACATACCTGGCAAAACATCTGCGCGCCCTGGCGCAGGCCGGTCTTGTCAATCCGACTGAGGGCCGCGACGGTGGATACGTCCTGACCCGGCCACCCGAAGACATCACAGTTCTCGACGTCGTTCAGGCCGTCGACGGTAAGGAACCTGCCTTCCGGTGCACGGAGATTCGGCAACAAGGGATCCTCGCCGCGCCACCGGAGCAGTGCCTCGCC
Source organism: Rhodococcus sp. AD45-ID (assembly GCF_003023755.1). Classification (NCBI taxonomy): domain Bacteria; kingdom Bacillati; phylum Actinomycetota; class Actinomycetes; order Mycobacteriales; family Nocardiaceae; genus Rhodococcus; species Rhodococcus sp. AD45-ID. The sequence continues at coordinate 2,427,093 of NZ_PYHL01000001.1, forward strand.
CCGTGCGGTATCGCCAAGGTTATGGCCGACGCCGAAAAGGTATGGCGTGCTTCGCTGTCGGGAGTCACCATTGCAGATCTTGCGGCAACTCTCGATCTCCCCGCTCTCAAGAAAGTTCTGGCGGCACCGTCGAACTGAGTGCTCCTACCGGGAAGATTCCTTGTCGTTGGCGGGGTCCAACTGATCCTGGGTAGCCGCCCAACTCGCCAAGACTTTGAGCGCATCTGCCGTCGGAGTACCCGGCGCCGCGGTGTAGACCAGCAGCGTCAGCCCGGGGTTGGACGGAAGTTCCATCGCCTCGAAGTTCAGCTCGAGGTCTCCGACAACGGGATGATGCACCTTCTTGAAACCTGTTCGATGAAAGCGCACATTGTGTTTCGCCCATCGCGTGCGGAATATCTCACTGCGCGTGGCTAATTCACCGATCAGTTCGGTCAGCGCCTTGTCGTGCGGGTTCTTCCCCGCCTCAGATCGGAGCATTGCCGCAATATCATCGGCGGCACGTTCCCAGTCGGTGAAAAATTCCTGCGAAGCCGGGTCGAGGTACACAAACCGTGCATTGTTCGCGGGACGACGTGGATCCGCCAATACCGGCGAATACAGCGCCCGGGCCATGCGATTGGCGGCCAACATATCGTGCCGGGCGTTGCGAACCCACGCCGGGGCGTCGGTGATGGCGTCGAGTATCTGCTGAATGGCCGGACTGACACCTTTGGGTGCTGATCGGCGCTTCGGCGGAGCCGACGCACTTGCGGTCTTCGCCAGATCGAACAGGTGATCCTGCTCGGCCTCGTCGAGTTGAAGTGCCCGGGAAAGACTTTCGAGTACCGAGTCCGATGCTCCGGCCAGATTGCCGCGTTCCATTCGCACGTAGTAGTCGATGCTGACACCCGCCAGCAAGGCAACTTCTTCGCGGCGCAATCCTTTGACCCGACGGTTTCCGCCGTACGCCGGTAGTCCCGCCTGCTCGGGAGTGATACGTGCACGGCGGGAGCTGAGGAACTCGCGGATCTCGGCTCGGTTGTCCATGCCGATTACGTTACTCGAGTCGTCGAACCGCAGGGAGGTACTGCCGGTACCTGGAACGACAGGAACTCCCGCCAGGGTGATGCGGACGGTTCACTGGGTATCGACACCGCGAACCGAACAACCAAGGGGATTCATCATGCGCGCAACCATCATGTACAGCGCCGGAGACGTTCGCGTCGAGAACGTGCCTGACCCGGCACTGCAGCAGCCGACCGACGCCCTGGTACGCATCGTTCGAGCATGCGTCTGCGGATCCGACCTACATCCGTACCACGACATGCCTGCCACACCGGGCGGCACTCCGATGGGCCACGAATTTGTCGGCGTCGTCGAAGAGGTCGGCGGCGACGTAGCCACGCTGAAGAAAGGCGACTTTGTCATCGCCCCGTTCGCCTGGTCGGACGGAACCTGCGAGTTCTGCCGCGAAGGACTGCAGACGTCGTGCCGCCATGGCGGATTCTGGGCAGGAAACGGCATCGGTGGCGCCCAAGCGGAGGCCATCCGCGTGCCACTGGCAGACGGCACCCTCGTCAAAGCACCCGTCGGCGAAGACTCGGAACTGCTCCCCTCACTGCTCACCCTGTCCGATGTCCTGGGCACCGGCTACCACGCTGCCGTCAAGGGTCGAGTGAACGAACGCACCTCGGTCACCGTCATCGGCGACGGCGCAGTCGGCCTCATGGCGGTTCTCTCCGCCAAACGACTGGGCGCCGAGCGGATCATCCTCATGGGCCGTCACAAGTCGCGCACCGATCTGGGCATCGAGTTCGGAGCAACCGATATCGTCGCCGAGCGCGGCGACGAGGGCATCGCCAAGGTCCGCGAACTGACCGGCGGTGACGGCACCCATGTTGTACTCGAAGCCGTGGGCCACATGCCCGCCTACGAGCAGGCGATCGGTGTCGTCCGCCCCGGCGGTGTCATCAGCCGCGTCGGTGTACCCCAGTACGAGGTGGCACCCGTCGGTTTCGGCAGCCTGTTCGGACCCAACGTCACACTCACCGGTGGTCCCGCTCCCGTGCGCGCGTACATCGAGGAGCTCATGCCAGACGTTCTCGACGGAAAGATTCAGCCGGGCAAGGTTTTCGACCGAACAGTCAACCTCGACGAGGTACCGGACGCCTACCGCGCGATGGACACACGTGAGGCACTCAAAGTTCTTGTTCGGCCGTAATCCATGACCACCGTCGACACTGCCCGGACCGGTCGCGTCAACTCCACGGCAATCCTCGCGATCATTCTGATCAGCTACTTCATGATCCTGCTCGACAACTCGATCATCTTCACCGGGCTGCCAAGCATCGCAGCCGAGATGGGGTATTCGGCGACCGGGTTGTCCTGGGTGCAGGACGCGTACACCCTCGTGTTCGGCGGCCTTCTCCTTCTCGGCGCGAGACTCGGCGACATCTTCGGCCGTCGCCGCGTCTTTGTTGCCGGGTTGGCGATCTTCGCAGCCGCGTCGTTCCTGGTCGGGGTTGCTCCCAACGGTTGGTGGCTCATCGCGGCCCGCGCCCTCCAGGGCGTCGGCGCCGCGGTGGTCGCACCGGCATCACTGTCACTCCTGACGGCAAGCTTCCCGCCAGGGCGCGAACGGACACGCGCGGTTGCCTGGTACGGCGCAGCCGCCGGAATCGGCGCGAGCCTCGGCCTCGTGATCGGCGGTGCCCTTGCCGATTGGGTGTCCTGGCGCGCAGGATTTTTCATCAACGTCCCGATCGGCATCGCGATGATCGTTCTCGCACCGCGGTTCATTCCCGAAACAAAGCCGAGCACAGGACGTTTCGATGTAGCCGGCGCCGTCTACGCCACACTCGGAATGGCCGCACTGGTCTTCGGCATAGTCAACTCCGCCGAAGCCGGATGGGCATCACCGACCACCTTCCTGACGCTGACCCTCGGTGCGGTTCTCCTGGCTCTGCTGATTCGCAATGAATCGCGCGCGGAGCAACCCATCATGCCGCTTCGACTCTTCCGCTCTCGCGAACGATCCGGTGCCTACGCCGCCCGCATGCTGTATCTCGGCGCCATGATCGGATTCTTCTACTTCACCACTCAACTTCTGCAGGGCGCAATGGGTTTCAGCGCTTTCCAAGCCGGTGTGGCCTTCTTCCCGATGACTGTCGTCAATTTTGCAGTTGCACTGCTGATTCCGCGATTGACCCCTCGATTCGGGAATGCTCCGTTGCTCGCCGCGGGTGTGGCACTCACATTGGTAGGTATGACGTGGCTCAGCTTCGTGCATTCGGGCAGCACTTATCTGAGCGGCGTTGCACTACCGATGATCTTGATCGGCGCAGGCCAAGGTCTCGCGTTTGCGCCGCTCACCGCTGCCGGAATCGCCGGGGTGAAGGCCGACGACGCCGGAGCCGCGTCCGGACTGGTCAACACAGCACACCAACTGGGTAGCGCACTGGGACTCGGCATTCTCGTCGCGATCTCAGCCGGGGCCGGATCCGCTGCGGAATCCCCGAAAGAAGCACTCACCGAGCATGTCTCGACTGCACTGACCGCAGGTGCCGGCCTCCTTGCCGGTTGCCTCGTCATAGTTCTTGTCTTCATCGTGCCGCCAACGGGTAAACGAAAAACAGGTCGAAGAAGTGCGAGTTTGCAGAGACAGTCAATCGAACATCGTTCATCCACAACATAAGGAATTCCCATGGAGATTCTGAAGCAACCGCCCACGAGCAAAGCTCCCGCAGACTGGTTCACCGGCGACGTCTGGTGGGACGTCATCTACTCAGGCCAGGAACCGTCACGCATGCGCGCCAACATGGTTCGCTTTGCGCCGTGCTCACGCACAGACTGGCACTCCCACGCGCTGGGGCAGACCTTGCACATCGTGTCCGGCACCGCCCTGATTCAGGCTCGCGGCGGCGAGATCATCGAGGCCCAGCCCGGCGACACCGTCTACACACCACCCGGCGAAGAACATTGGCACGGTGCGGCACCCGACCACTTCATGACCCACCTCGCATTGTGGGAAGGCCCCAGCGACGGCAGCACGGAAACCACGTGGGGCGACAAGGTCACCGACGAGGAATACAACGCCCCTCGTAGCAATCGCCGATGAAGTCCGAATATCAAGGAGCGCAACATCGTGACTGAGACCATGACTGCACTGTTCGGTGGGCAGGGCCCGGACTGGGTGGCCCGCGAAGTTCCCGTTCCCGAGCCTGGCCCCGGACAGGTTCTTGTGCGCACTCATGCCGTCGCACTGAACAACGCCGATCCGCAGATGCTCGCTGAGTTCGACACACCGGGCTCCGACAACGCGTACGTCGCCGGATACGAATTTGCCGGTGACATAGCAGCACTCGGCCCCGGTACCCACAACCTCACAGTGGGCGATCGTGTCATGGGAACTGCGCCGAGCAGTTTCGCACAGTTCGTCCTCGCGGATTACCGGCACGTCATAGCCATGCCCGACAACCTGGAATACAACGAAACCACAGCCCTGCCGACCGCACTACTCACCGAACACGGGGCTCTGATGCTCGCCGGCTACACGCCGGGACAGACGGTACTCATCACAGCGGCCACGTCAGGCATCGGCCTGCTGGGAGTTCAGATCGCGAAGGCGCTGGGCGCAGCCGCCGTCATCGGCACCACACGATCTGCGGACAAGGAAGACGTATTGATCAAAGCCGGCGCAGACACCGTTGTCGTCACGACGAATCGAAATCTCACGGACGCCGTACTCGAAGCAACAGAAGGTCGAGGAGTCGATGTCGTACTCGACCACGCCGGCGGGCAGACTCTAGCCGCCTGCTTACCCGCCACCCGAGACGGCGGGCACCTCGTCAATATCGGACGCCTCGACGCCGCGCAGTCCACGATCGACCTGGACGCGCTCTCCTACCGCCATCTTCACCTGCATGGAGCATCATTCGGCTTCGGTCGAGCAGAAGAACTCGGGAACGTGATTGCTGCTCTCGCCGACGAGGTCATGCCTGCTGTCGCCGACGGTCGGATACGTCCCGTCATCGACAGCATCTATCCCTTCGCGGAAGCGGCCGACGCGGCACACCGCATGCGTAGCGGCAATACCGTCGGAAAGATCGTGATGCCGATGCCCTGATCGATCTGTGCGTCACACCCCAACAGGATGAATGGTTCGTTTTCGGTCTGACTCATGGCACGCTGATCCCATGGAGCCTCTCGAACCGATGCGGCCGGTGAGCGTTCACGCGCCGATTCAGACGTCGACCCCGAGATGGAAATCTGCGGCGGCCATGCTGGGAACGATGTGCGTCTTTGCGTATGCCCTGCTCTCGACTAGAACCGGAGCCGGCCCTGTTGTGATGGGAGTTGCCGTCGGCGTTGTCGGCATAGTCCTCTATGCCATGTCGATATCGCGCACTCTCAGAGAGAACTCGGGCAAACGCATACCGATGTGGGGCGCCCCTCCGGTGTCTCCGCGCGAGATGGACCTGCTTGCCGGAGTCGGTATGCCGTTGTTTGCAGCCGGCACCTTGACTGCACTCCGGGCGTCGGGAATGAATTGGTCATTTCTCTTCCTCGGGCTGTGCGTGATGGTGTCAGTTCTCGCTTTGATACTTCCTGCCCTCATCCATAATTCACGCGTGAAACGGGCACTGTCAGCCTGAGAACTTCACCGCATTCCGGTATCCCGAAGCGTGATGTTCAACCGGCCGGACATCAATCCGCTGTCCGGATATGCGCTTCCTGCAATTACTTTCGGGACTCCGTGATAAGCGAAGCGTGAGGCACCGCCGAACACGAAAAGATCGCCGGACTGAAGTTCGATGTCGGTGTACGGCTTATTGCGATTCTCAGTGTTCCCGAACCGAAAGACACAACTCTGGCCGATGCTCAGGGACACGACGGGCGCGTCGCAGCGCTCGTCCTTGTCCTGATGCATTCCCATCCGGGCGCCGTCGTCGTAGAAGTTGATCAGCGCCGTGTCGGGGGTGTAGATCTCACCTGAATCTCCATAGGCAGCCGTCACGGCTTCACGTCCCAACGCGATCAGCCACTCGGGTAGTGGGGCTACAGCCGCACCGTTCACGTCGTCGGCCGTACGCGTGTATTTGTAGGGCTGCCAATGCCAGCCGAGGCACACGGTTTGGACGGACATCTTGTGTCCACCCGGAACCACCGCCGAGCGCATCGGGACCGGCGCGGTTGCCCACTGTCGACATTCGCTCACGAGCGTGCGCTGCTGGTCCAGGCCCAGCCAATCCGGAACGTGGACGGCTCCCGGGGATACCTCCATCCGCGGGCGCGGGATCAGCGCGTTCATGAGTTCCAGGCTAGTAGGCGCCGAGGCATTGACACTCTGCACCTCGACTCGTATCGTAATCAACAGATTGGTTGATAAAGGAGATGGTTGACAAGTGATCGTGGATCCCGGGGCCGATGATCGTCTCGACAAGGCATTCATGGCACTTGCCGACCCGGTACGACGACGGATCATCGCCCGCCTGAGTACCGGACCCCAGACGGTCAACGAGCTGGCCGAGCCGTTCGAAATCACGAAACAGGCTGTCTCCAAACATATTCAGGTACTCGAAGCCGCGGGTTTGGTCACTCGCAGCCGCGACGCCCAGAGGCGCCCAGTGCATCTGAATGCCGCGGCACTCGAGGCTTTGACGGCCTGGATCGACCGCTATCGACTGGTCCACGAACAACAGTTCCGAAAACTTGATCACCTACTGCACACCACACAGAAGGAGACACAGACATGAGCACCACCAATCCCGTCACGATCACGGCGCCCGAGGGCGTTCCGTTCATCGACATCACGCGCGAATTCGACGCACCCGTGAGTGCCGTGTTCGCGGCCCACTCTGATCCCGAACTGGTCAAGCAATGGCTCGGCCCCAACGGGTACGAGATGGACATCGAGGAATACGACTTTGTCAGCGGCGGTCGATACAAGTACATCCACCGCGATCCAGAGGGTGGCGAGTACACGTTCAACGGCGTTTTCCACGTTGTTCGTGAGAACGAATTTGCCATCCAGACCTTCGAATACGAGGGCTTTCCCGATGTGGTCAGCATCGAATCCATGACGTTCGAGGATCTGGGCAACGGGCGCACCCGCCTCTCCGGCCACTCCGTATATCCGAGCCTCGAGGCGCGCGACGGCATGATCGAGAGCAATATGGAGCGCGGCGTCGTCGAAGGTTACGAGCGCCTGGACAAGATCGTCGCACAGTCCTGATCACCTGTTTGCCCGATTACTCACTGCGGAAGGCACTCTCATGGATTGGACCCTCGAAGTAGTCATCGTTCCGGTCAGCGATCTCGAGCGCTCCATTGCGTTCTATCGCGATCAGGTGGGATTCAATCTCGATCACCACACCGTGAACGAGCACATGACGGTCGCCCAGCTCACGCCACGTGGATCGGGTTGTTCCATCGTCATCGGCAACCTGCCGTCACAAACCGAGATGCCTCCCGGCTCGTTGAAGGGCCTGCAATTGGTTGTGTCCGACGCGGCAGCGGCCAGGCAGGAGCTCATCGACCGGGGCGTCGACGCCAGCGAGGTCACAGTTTTCGACGAGCGTGACGGCGGCACCCTCTTCGGGTTCTCCGATCCTGACGGCAACACCTGGGCGGTTCAGCAACTGAAGGTTCGCGGTGAAAAGCCACTCATTCCGAAGGAGTACCAGGACCGCTTCGGCCAGTAGAAGCAGCCTTCCACACTGCGTAGTCCGCGGGCATGCAGACAGCACAGGGTCGATAGCCGGCCGCAATCGCGGTCGGCTCGTCGGCGAAGAACACCCGACTGGCGACATACCCACCGCGCGCGATTGCGCGCGCGGCCCCTCGGCAGTCGAGTCGACCGTAGATCTTCGTTTTCCGGTGTCCACCAAGCACCCCGGGCGTCTGACTCTCGTACGGTTTGTTGTGGGCGTCGCGGAGGATGTACGACTTATTCGGCATCATGAAGCACCAATCCCAATGTTCGACGCGCCCCTGACCGCACGACGCTGACACCATGTCGCACAGGCGCTCTGGACCAACCGCGCGCGCTGGGAACCGGCCTGTCCCTGGTGGTGAAAATCAGGGCATGTCCTTGCTCGAGCACGGTGACGGTTCCCTTGGACTGGGCCCTGGCTCGCTGCTCCACCATCATGAATTCACCGCCCGTGTAATCGATGTGCGGCTTGTCCAGCCCGATCACCACTTGCATCGGAAATACCAACTCGCCGTACAGGTCCCGGTGCAGCGCATTCCAGTCACCAGGGCCGTAGGACAGCAGAATCGGCGTCGGACGCTGTTGGCCGCCGTCATGGCACAACTCGATCCATTCGTCGAAGGTATCCGGCCAGGGCGCGTGGTCCCCCAGCTTGAAAGCCCACTCACGCGAAACAGGCAGAAGCTGCCGGTAGAAGGCGGCTCGCATGGCCGTGATCGGATCCGGTACCGGATCACGGAAGTATCGGTACTCCCCTTGCCCGAATCGGTACCTGGCCATGTCGATCGTGCTCCGAAATCGGCCCACCTCCGCGTACCAGGACGCAATTTCCTTGCATTCCGACTCGTCGAGCAACGGTCCCGTCTGCGCACACCCGCTCGTGTTGATTCCCTCGATCAGCGCAGGCCAATCGAGGGAATCAACACGAGCGGGCAAATCGGTGAACTGGTCCATACGAAGTAGACGATGCTGCGCGCAGAAACGTGAGAACGGCCCCTGCTGTACGTAGGCTGAGGCATTGCCCGCATTCGACAAGTTAGTGTGACTCGGCATACTGACTAAAGTCGAACGTCGAACAAGGGAGAGCCGTGCCGGACCACACACGACGTCCAGTCGGTCCCTACTCTTCAGGGGTGCCCGTAGGCGCTCTCGACGTACGTATGCCTGACCTGGAACGATTCGGCCTCCCTCAGCTGTGGCGATCGGCAGTCATCGCGGCGGTGTTGTCCACGTCGATCATGCTTGCCCTGATCGTGTGGCCGTTCCGCAGACGCGGACGCACCATCGCGGACGCGGCTTCCGACGGCTTGGTGGACGGCTTCATCACCCTCGGCCCGACGTTCGTGAAGCTCGGACAACTGGTTGCGTCGTCGTCAGGTATTTTCCCGGCACCACTGGCGAATGCGTGTCTTCGGTGCCTTGACGACGTGCCACCTTTCCCAGCGCAGCAGGCTCGCAGCGTCGTGGAAGCCGACCTCGGATACTCGATCTCCGAACTGTTCGCGACGTTCGACGATCATCCGCTGGCGGCTGCATCGGTGGCGCAAGTGCATGCGTGCGTCCTGCACGACGGACGTGAAGCCGTCATCAAGATTCAGCGGCCGGGTATTTACGCCCGCATGCTCATCGATCTCCGGGCCGCATATCGAGGCGCGAGAATTCTGGAGAAGTTCGTCGAATTCCTACGGATAGCCAACGCCACGGCCATTATCCGCGACCTGCACAGTGCCACGATGACGGAACTGAACAGTGCCGTCGAAGCCGATCGGCAAACAACGTTCCGGAACAACATCGGCACTTTCGGCGACAACAAGGGCGTGACGACACCCGAGGTGTACTGGGATTACTGCGGGCCGCGGGTGATATGCATGGAGCGAATGCGCGGTGTTCCTCTCGATCGCTTTGTCGCGAGTCCGGACGGCGTCGACGAAGCCCGCATGCTTATTCGACGCGGCGTGAAAGTATGGCTCGAATCCGTCATTGTTCACGGACCATTCCACGGCGATGTTCACGCCGGAAATCTCTGGGTCCTCGATGACGGTCGGATCGCGATGCTCGATTTCGGAATTGTCGGAGTTCTCCCCGAAACGTGGCGAACAATTCTCACCGACATGTTTCGTGCAACATTGATCGACGGAGATTTCGCCCGTGTCGCCCGCGGTATCCGTGCCTTGGGATACGCCACCGACTACGAGGTGGACGACGACCAACTCGGCTTGCAGGTTGCCACCGCTTTGGCGCCGATTCTGGGCCGCGACCTGGGAGAACTCAAATTGAGTGAACTCATCATGGCGTTGATCCAGTTGGGCAGACAGTGGGGTGTGGCCAGCCCCGAGGAATTGGTTCTGTTCGGCAAGCAACTCGGATATTTCGAGCGATATGCCACCGCGCTCGCACCGGGCTGGGTTATCGGTCAGGATCTTTACCTTTTCAAGAATGTCTTTCCCGACGACGTCACGGCCAAGGCGCACAATTTGGGAATCACCCTTCCGGAATAAATCTGTCGAACTTAACTACTACGACAATCCAGGCGTGGGGATTAATCTGTTACAACCCCCTGCGCAAGGAGCACGCCGTGCAAACAGCACCCGCCACCATTGCCGAGAAGAAGTCCGCAGACAACCGAATCAGCGGATCGACCCCTGCCACCACTATCGGCACGCTCATCTCGTCATTCGACAGTTCCATCATCGAATTACTCGTCAGTCCGGGTGGGCTGGACGTCGAAATTCGATCAATGGCACTCCTCGAAGACTCCGATATCGACGGCACGGAACCCGCGGGCGCACTGTCCGACGTATATTTGCCGGTCGGAGTCCTGATTGATTCGGTGATCGACTGGCTGGTCGCGTCGGAGCACAAGCCGAAGCTGATGCTCGTCAAGAATGCCGTCAACGAAAGCGCATTGCGGGCGGCTGCGGAAAAGTCGGGAATCGCGCTCGCGTCCGTTCACCCGCAGGCCAGCTCCGGTCATATCTACTCGCTGATACAGCAGTTGCTCATCAAGAACACCTACCGCCGTCGTACAACTGCTCAGGGTTCTGGGCTTGACCCCACTGGCGATTCCGATTTGTTCGCGCTCTCCGAGACAGTCGCAGAACTGACCGGCGGCTTGGTCACGATCAACGACAATGCCCAGCACATCCTTGCCCATTCCACCGGACACGAGAATGAGGACGAATTACACCAACGCTCGGTGCTCGGCCGCGAATGGCCGAGCGGCTACAGCGAATGGCTACAGAAGCGAGGCACATTCGAACATCTACGACGCTCGGACGAGATCATCGACATCCCGGCCGCACCGGAGTTCGGCGCCGCGCACCGGTTGGCCGTCAGCATTCGGCGCCGCGGCACAAGCGTCGCTACCTCCGGCGTGCACCAGCAGCATCTCGGAACCATCTGGGTCCAGACTGCGGGAACACCACTTCACGACGGTTCCGACGAGGTGCTTCGCGGCGCAGCAGAAGTGGCCTCACGCATCGTGATCCGGATCCTCGACGCGTCCCGCCGAGAGAGCGCCCAGATCCAGCGACTGTTCGGCGCCCTTGGCGGCGGAGTCGATATCACTTCCTTGGCGGATTCACTCTCACTATCCCTCGACGGACCGGCCGCAGTGGTGGGATTTGCGACCACCGAGCAGACGCCGGCCGAGTTGCGGCGGATGACGAACTCACTGCGCCTGCACGCCAGCGCTTTCCGACGTGACGCCGTCACCACGGCGATAGTCGACCGGATATACGTGCTCTTCCCTCTTGCAGAAGGCGAATCGCTGATCAGCGATTGGGCCTCCGACACAGTTCACTACCTGGAGAGTTCGACGGATATCGTCGCGCGGGCTGCGGTCGCAGTGATGATTCCCCGGCTGTCCGGGGTGCCAGAGGCCCGAAGAGAAGTCGACCGGGTGCTCGACGCTCCCGGCGACACGCCCTCCCGCGTCACAACTCTGGCTGCCTCCCGCACCGCAGTACTACTCGGCGAAATCCTCGACCTGATCGGGGACAACGACCGACTGCGCGATCCCCGGGTGGATCGATTGTTGTCTTACGACGACAAGAACTCGTCGGACATGCAATTCACACTCACGAGCTACCTCGCTGCGTTCGGTGATGTGAAAAAAGCTGCGGCCCTGCTGAAAGTGCACCCCAACACGTTGCGGTACCGCGTCCGTCGCGCTGAGCAGATCATGGGAATCTCGCTCGACGAACCGGACACACGACTACTGACAGAGCTTCAACTAGCACTTGTCAGCCGGGAACCGTCCGAACCCGAACGGCTGACACCCACCCTCTGACGCCCACCGCTCCGTCCGATCAACGAGACACATCACGTACCGCGCACCACTTGCGCGGTACATAACACTCGTCAATGAATCGAACGTCTAACTCAGGAGCACCCTTGAGAACTCGCGGAGCCGTCATCCGTCAAGCGCCCGGCAAGTACGAGGTCGTCGACCTCGAACTCGATTCACCTCGCACCAATGAACTGACCGTCAAAATGGTTGCCTCCGGCCTGTGCCATTCCGACGACCACATCGCCAGCGGCGATCACGCAGTGGGCCGCTACCCCATCTGCGGTGGGCACGAAGGTGCAGGCGTTGTGGTGGAGGTCGGCCCGAACACCGAGGGATGGACAGAAGGCGACCACGTCATCTTCTCCTTCCTTGCCGCCTGTGGCCGATGCCGTTGGTGTGCAAGCGGAATTCAGAACCTGTGCGACAACGGCGCAGCCATCATGACGGGTGGTCGTCCCGGCGACGCCGAAAGCTACCGCATGTCGTTGGACGGCGAACCGGTTTCACAGACCTGCGGCCTCTCCACCTTCAGCGAATACACCACGGTCAGCACACTCTCCGCAGTCAAGGTGGACAAGCACCTTCCGCTCGAGACGCTGTGCCTGCTGGGCTGCGGCGTCGGCACCGGTTGGGGTGCAGCCGTCAACTCCGCCCAGGTGTACCCGGGCCAGACCGTGATCGTCATGGGCGTCGGCGGCATCGGAATCAATGCAGTTCAAGGCGCCGTGCACGCCGGCGCCGCGCACATCATTGCGGTGGACCCCGTCGAATTCAAGCGCACGAGCTCCCTGAAATTCGGTGCCACACACGCAGTGTCCACGATGGAAGAAGCAACCGATATCGCTCGGTCCTTCACCAACGGCCAGGGCGCCGACTCCGCGATCGTCACGGTCGGCGTGACCACTGGAGACCATGTGGCACAGGCTTTCTCGTCGATTCGCAAGGCCGGTACCTGCGTGGTCACCGGACTGGGCAAGATGACGGACATCGGAATTCCGGTGAGCCTGATGGAACTCACGCTGTACCAGAAGAGAATTCAGGGATCGCTCTTCGGCGCCTCCAACCCGACTGCCGACATCCCGTGGATGATCGATCTCTACACGAGCGGAAAGCTCAACCTCGACGGGTTGATCACCAACCGCTACTCCCTCGATCAGATCAACGACGGCTTTGCCGACATGCATTCCGGCCGGAACCTCCGCGGCGTTATCAACTTCTAGCACACGCTGTCTGGACTCGACCTCAGGTCGAGTCCAGACAGAACTCGCAGCATGACCGGCTACTTGATCGAGGATCCGTGTTGCGTCAACGGCATGACTTCGATGCTCATGTACGGGAACAAGGGGAGATTCCAGAGAATCTCGTGCAGTTCGTCAGCCGACTCGACGTCGAAGATACTGATGTTGCTGAACTGACCCACGATTCGCCACAAATGCACCCACTTGCCCTGGCGCTGAAGGTCTTGCGAGTACGCCTTCTCCGTGGCTACGGTCTCCGCGCGCACCACCGGGTCCAGATCGCGTGGAATGTCGACGTCCATCCGTACGTGAAACAGTGCCATGTTCTTCTTGTCCTCTAGTTCCTGGTCCAGGTTTTGACGGCGTCCATGTTCAGTTCGACTCCCAGGCCAGGCCCGGAGGGAAGGTGCAACTGACCTTCGGAATACTTCAGGGGTTCCTGGAGCAATTCCTCACTGAAGAGCAACGGTCCGAAAAGCTCTGTTCCGAAGTTGATTCCGGGCTCGGCGCAGGCGAAGTGCAACGAAGCCGCTGTACCGATCGGCCCTTCGATGGACGTCGCACCGTGGCACGCGATACCCGCAGCCTTGGCAATCGCGACGACCTCGCGGCTACGCTGCAACCCACCGCACTTGGTGGTCTTGAGCGCGATGACGTCGGCAGCGCTGCGACGTGCGATTTCCAGAGCGTCGTGCGGCGTCTGCACGCTCTCGTCGGCCATGATCGGAATCGGTAACAGCCTACTGAGTTCTGCGAGAACCTCGATTTGGTCTGCCGGAGTGGGCTGTTCGATCAACTCGACGCCGCCCTCGGCGAGTTGCGGCAGGTACCGCAGCGCGGTGAAGCGATCCCACCGCGCGTTGACGTCGACACGGACACCGGCATGACCGTCGAGCGCCTGTGCAATCTCGACGATGCGCGCAACATCGACGGCAGGATCAAGTGCGCCCATCTTGAGTTTGAAGCTGAAATTGAGTCGGGCTTCGAGCTTTTCGTGGGCTTCCTCGATGATCTCTGCCGCCGGCGCCGCACCCAGTGCCCATGTGACGTCGACGCTTTCGCGGAAGGCCCCGCCGAGCAGCGTGTGCACCGGCACACCCAGGCTGCGAGCCCAGGCATCGTGCAACGCCACGTCGACGGCAGCCTTCGCGAATCGCGCATTGGCAACAACCTTCTCGATGTCGGCCATGATCGCAGTGATCTGATCGACGCGCCTGCCGACGACTACGGGCGCGATGTACTTCTCGATGATGACCTGCATCGTCTCCACCGATTCGCCGCCCCACCACGGACCGCCCGGAACGACACCTTCGCCGTAACCGATCACTCCGTCGGAGGTGCGGATCGCGACCAGCAACAACGGCTGCGCCGTCATCGACGTGGTGGCGAACTTGTGGGGGCGAACCAGCGGGACGTCGAGGATGGTCGTCTCGATGGAGACGATCGACAGGTCTGTCATCAAATCACTTTCTTTCGAACAGTTGTGGATCAGGCCGGGTCGAGCACGAAGTCGTATGTGACCCGGTTGATTCCATCGGCACCCGGCTTCGGATCGAGAATCAGTTCCGGCTTCGTGGCCGTTGCGACATCGTTCTCGATCCACTCACCACCGGAGAAGTAGAGCTGAGTGGTGATCGTGCGCTTGCCGGGAGCCTTCACCATGAGGTGCAGGTGCGCCGGACGCCACGGGTGCCAGCCGGCCTTCTCGATAAACCAGCCGGTGGGTCCGTCGGTCGGAATCTGGTACGGCGCAGGCTGAATCGTGGTGATCTCGAACCGTCCCTCTCCGTCGGTCACGATCGTTCCGCGGAGGTTCCCGTCGGGGATGTGCGGCGCGAAATGGGAGTAGTAGCCCTCGTCGTCCGCATGCCACAGCTCGACGGTGGCCCCGTCCAACCCGTTGCCGTCGAGGTCACGGACCTGCCCCTCGAAGACCAGCTTCGATCCAACCTCGTTGTCACGCATGGGAAGTTCGCACTTAGCCGCCAATGTCTTGGCGTCGGCCACGTAGTACGGCCCCTCGATGCTGCCCTTCGTACCGCTCTGGCCGCGGTACGCAACCTCTTCGACGTTGTGCTCGAGGAAGACGTCCAGCCAGAGCGGCCATTCACCGAACTGGCCGATGTCGATCAGCCACTGCTTGAGAACCCGATACTCGGGGTAGGTGACACCATGCTTGTCGATGACGCCGGCAAGTGCTTCGAGGACGTCCTTGGCGATGGCCGAGACACGCTCGGGCGGGGTGTCCGCACTGACTCGTTCCTGGAGGAACTTGTCGGTGGCGGCGGTGCCCGAACCTACTGCGGTGGGGCTCTCGGAAGTGGTCATGTGGTCCTCCTCGGGGCCGTGTATGGCTGTTACCGGGTGGGCGCCGTACTGCTGGGCTGAGTCGGCTTCCCAAGTCTGGTTGTACGCTCTGCGTACATCTGTTACGCTGTGCGTACGCTTGTACTGTGCGCCCAATCACAGACCTTTGTCAACCTTCGGGCGTACTACGTCGATATAACCGCAGCTGAAGGGCTATCCCGTGACCGAGAACGATCGCGATTACATCCAGAGCATCGAGCGTGGATTTGCGGTACTGACGGCATTCGACGAGAAGAATCCCAATCCGTCGCTCGCCGATCTTGCCGCTGAAACAGGGCTCTCCCGCCCTGCCGTGCGGCGCATCCTCCTCACCCTTCAAAAGCTCGGGTACGTCACCGGCAACAACAGTCGGTGGTCGCTCACCCCTCGCGTTCTGAGCATCGGGCAGCACTATTCGGCGTCACACGCCCTGACGGAGGCGGCACTCCCCCGCCTGCTGGAGATCGCAGAACAGACTCACGAGTCGGCGTCACTGGGCGTGCTCGACGGCGTCGACGTGGTCTACGCCGCCCGTGTACCCGTCCGCCGGATCATGAGCATCAACGTCAGCGTCGGCACCCGAGTGCCTGCATATGCCACCTCCATGGGCCGCGCCCTGCTCGCGTGGGCGCCAACCGACATCGTTGACAACGTCATCGCAAACTCCACGTTCGACGCCCTCACACCCACCACGATCACCGACGAAGGCGCATTCCACACCGCGCTTCGTGTTGTGCGCGAACAGGGCTACGCCCTCACCTCCGAGGAACTCGAAGACGGTTTGATCTCCCTCGCCGCCCCCGTCCGCGATGCCGGCGGAAGCGTCGTCGGCGTGACAGCGTGTTCAACCTCGGCGGGACGAACTACCCCGGAAGCCTTCCGCACCGACGTCGCACCTTTCCTCGTGGAGAAGGCAAATCAACTCAGCGCAGACATGGGATACCGGAGCTAACTTCTCAATACTTCAGAAGGCAACAGACCGTACTTACGCCGGAATGACGACGCAAACCGTCCGGTGTGCGTAAAACCCCATCTCACAGCAACATCGGTGACCGTCGTCGAGTCGTCGGCATCGCGCAGATCTGCGTGGACCCGTTCGAGACGGATGTCGAGCAGGCATTCCGACGGGCTCCGGCCCACGTACTGCCGAAATCCTTCCTGCAATCTCCGTACGCTGACGCCCGCCACGTCGGCCATCTCCGCTGCGGTCCACACCCTGGCCGGGTCGTCGTGCATCTCGTCGAGTACGCGCTTGACGATGCGCGGCCTGGCGTGTCGCACCGCATCCTCACTTTCGGGCATCGCGGCAAGGACAAACGCCGAGATCACAGCGCCGGAGAGCTGGCCTGCCACCAGTTCGTTGTGCAGCACTCCAACCGGGCCGAGGATCTGATCCGACAGTGAGCGAACAAATTTCAGCCATCTAGCTCCGTCGTCTCCCCGAAGATCCACCTGATCAGGCAAGTGCATTCCGGGCCGGCCGAGTACCTTCTCCATCTCGCGGTCGAGGTATTCGCGGTCCATCCGGACTCCGACAATCTCGCAGTCCGCGCTCCACCGCGTGATTCTTGTGGTGATGTCGGGTGGACACACCGTCGCCACACCCTCCGTCGAGAGCACGTGCGATCCCGCGAACACCGACTCGAGCTCGCCTGAGAGCGGGATGTTCACCCCGTAGGCACCGGGATGATCGGATTCGACTGCGACGTCTGCGCCCCATCGAATATGAGCGATCCGCAGCGGACCCAACTCAGCGGTGCACACCCCGACTCCACTGGCCGCGTGCCGTGACAACGGCGTCAGCGTGTGCGGGAAGTAGGCATCCGACACCGCATGACATGCCTCGTCCCAGTCCCGCGGAGCTGTACCGATCATGGAATCGACCATCGTCCTTCACCTTCCCAACCCGTGACCAGCCACATTGCCGAGCATGGGCGCTGAACATCATTGAACACTGTGTCCCCGGTCACCTCCAAGGAAAAACGGGTACCGGCCGTGATCGGGTGCGCAATCCGGATAGACACCGCGCTGTACGGATCGACCGAAGGCCGCGCTCGCCGTACGTTCGTCTTCACTCCCGGCGCGAGTCGTATGCCACTTCCGCCTCCCGCACTTCGCGGCACTCTCACTCACCAGCCATCCGACAAGGAGGTCCGGTCATGGAACAAAATCAGCTTCGAGGCATCTTCGGCCAATTCGCCAGCGGCGTCACCGTCATCACCTGTACCAACGCCGACGGTCAGCCACACGGGGCCACGGTCACCGCATTCACGGCAATCTCCCTGGAACCACGCTTGTGCCAGATAACGATGACGCGAAAGTCCAAGGCGTGCGGCTACCTCGGCAACGCGCCGTTTGCCGTGAACATCCTTGCCTCCGACCAAGTAGACACGGCCATGCATTTTGCGGGCCGGCCACAGCGCACCGAGCCGCGATGGATCGACGGACCGACCGCTCCCCTGCTCGACGGCGCCGCAGCAACCATCTCGTGCATCCCGTGGAAGGAGTACGACGGCGGTGATCACATCATCTTCATCGGCGAGATCGTGGACGCACAGTCCAGCGGCAAGGATCCACTCCTCTTCTACCGAAGCACTTTTCACGATCTAGGCGCTACCTCGTCGACCACCGTCTGGAACGGCAGTCAGGACGACCCGCACAGCGGGTGGTTCGACGCCACCACTTCCTTCACTCCGATTCATCTTCAGCCCGCACCTCAAACGATCTGAAAGGCTTTGCCATGACGACCACCGAAATTCCTCCCACCGGCGTCGACCCCGCAGATTCCGGAGCGCCACAGGCCAATCCGGCCGCCGATTGCGAAGCCAACCGCACGAAGAACTTCGCCACCCGGCCGATGACCGGCGACGAGTACATCTCGAGCCTGCAGGACGGTCGCGAGATCTGGCTCCACGGAGATCGTGTCAAGGACGTCACGACGCATCCCGCTTTCCGGAATCCGATCCGTATGACCGCAAGGCTGTACGACGCTCTGCACACCGGCGAGCACGTGGACGCCCTGACTGTTCCGACCGACACGGGCAACGGCGGTGTCACCATGCCGTTCTTCCGCACCCCGACGTCGTCGGCTGATCTGCTCAAAGAGCGCGACGCCATCGCGACGTGGGCTCGTATGACCTACGGCTGGATGGGCCGCTCCCCCGACTACAAGGCAAGTTTCCTGGGAACCCTCCACGCCAACAAGGAGTTGTACGCACCGTTCCAGGACAACGCCGAGCGCTGGTACCGCGAATCGCAGGAGAAGGTTCTGTACTGGAACCACGCGATCATCAATCCCCCGGTGGATCGCCAACTTCCACCGGACGAGGTCGGCGACGTCTTCATGAAGGTGGAGAAGGAAACCGACGCCGGTTTGATCGTCAGCGGCGCCAAGGTTGTTGCCACCGGGTCGGCGATCACCAACTACAACTTCATTGCTCACTACGGTCTGCCGATCAAGAAGAAGCAGTTCGCCCTGATCTGCACGGTACCGATGGACGCGCCGGGCGTGAAACTGATCTGCCGCACCTCGTACACCGAACATGCTGCGGTGATGGGCAGTCCGTTCGACTACCCGCTGTCGAGCCGCATGGATGAGAACGACACCATCTTCGTCTTCGACAAGGTGCTGGTGCCGTGGGAGAACGTCTTCATGTACGGCGACGTCGACCGGATCAACGCATTCTTCCCTCAGTCGGGGTTCCTGCCGCGCTTCACCTTTCAGGGCTGCACTCGGCTGGCTGTCAAGCTCGACTTCATCGCCGGCCTGTTGATGAAGGCACTCGAAGCCACCGGCGCCGGTGGCTTCCGCGGAGTCCAGACCCGTGTCGGCGAAGTGATCGGCTGGCGAAACCTCTTCTGGTCGTTGACCGAATCGATGGCACGCGATCCCGAACAGTGGGTCGGCGATTCGGTGATCCCGAAGCTCGAATACGGCCTCACCTATCGAATGTTCATGATCCAGGGGTACCCGCGGATCAAGGAGATCATCGAACAGGACGTCGCGTCGGGCCTGATCTACCTGCCGTCGAGTTCACTCGACTTCAAGAGCCCGGACGTGCGCCCGTACCTCGACAAGTACGTTCGCGGTTCCGACGGGATCACCGCCGTCGACCGTGTCAAAGTCATGAAGGCTCTGTGGGATTCGATCGGTACCGAGTTCGGCGGCCGGCACGAGCTGTACGAGCGGAATTACTCGGGTAACCACGAGAACGTCAAGGCGGAACTCCTCTTCGCCGCGCAGAATCGTGGGCACGCCAGTTCCATGAAAGGCCTGGCGGAACAGTGCCTGAGTGAATACGACCTCGACGGCTGGACGGTTCCGGACTTGATCGGCAACGACGACGTCTCGTTCTTCAAGAACCGGTAACTCCCGCCACCGTCAGGGCGGACTCGCGGTGCCGAGTCCGCCCTGACGGCAGGACCACGTTCACGAACACCATGCCCTGGGTCAGGACTAGGCATATGCCTAGTGTGACCTGCAACACAGAATGTCAAGGTGAATCCAGTACCGGACGCAGCCCCGTCCGGAAAGCAGGCCCCAAGCAGATACCGACAGCCCTCGGTAATCGCAGCTGGTCGCCTAGTCGAGCTGGAGGACCCCATGACAGATATGTTGGACGCTGCTCAGAGCACAGACAAATACGCGAAAATGCGCGCTGCCCTCGACGACGCTCTCGTCGAGGACCCGGAGACCGGCCGCTACCAGGTACGGCGCAGCGTCTTCACGGACGAGCAGCTGTTCGACCTCGAGATGACCCACATTTTCGAGGGCAATTGGATCTACCTCGCGCACGAGAGTCAGATCCCCAACGTCGGCGACTACTTCACCACCTACATGGGCCGTCAGCCCATCGTCATCACCCGAAACAAGGATGGCGAACTCGGCGCACTGATCAATGCCTGCAGCCACCGCGGTGCGATGCTCTGCCGCCGCAAGACAGATAACCGAACCACCTTCACCTGCCCGTTCCACGGATGGACGTTCAACAACAGTGGAAAGCTCCTCAAGGCCAAGGATGCTCGGACCGGCGGCTACCCGGAACAGTTCAACAAGGATGGCTCACACGACCTGACCAAGGTCGCACGATTCGAAAATTATCGAGGGTTCCTCTTCGGCAGCCTCAATCCGGACGTCCTGCCCCTCGAAGAACATCTCGGTGACACCACGAAGGTGATCGACATGATCGTCGACCAGTCACCCGACGGACTCGAAGTGCTGCGCGGCGCCTCCACCTACACGTACGACGGCAACTGGAAGTTGCAGACCGAGAACGGCGCTGACGGCTACCACGTGTCCTCGACGCACTGGAACTACGCCGCCACCACAGCCCGCCGCACCGCCGGAGAATCGGCCAACGAAACCAAGGCGATGGACGCCGGTACCTGGGGTAAGCAGGGCGGCGGATACTTCTCCTACGACTACGGACACCTCCTTCTGTGGATGTGGTGGGGCAATCCCGAAGACCGCCCACTGTTCGAGCGTAAAGCGGAGCTGGAGGCTCAGTTCGGTTCCAAGAAGGCCGAATTCATGGTTGGTGCGTCAAGGAACCTCTGCCTCTATCCGAACGTCTACCTCATGGATCAGTTCAGCAGTCAGATCCGGCACTTCCGCCCGATCTCTGTTGACCAGACCGAAGTCACGATCTACTGCATCGCACCCAGGGGCGAAAGTGCCGCAGCCCGAAGCAACCGCATCCGTCAGTACGAGGACTTCTTCAATGCAAGCGGCATGGCCACCCCGGACGACCTCGAAGAGTTCCGGTCCTGCCAGAAGACCTATCAGGCCGCCGGTGCGCCGTGGAATGATCTGAGCCGTGGTGTGACACACCAAATTTCCGGACCCAATGACGTTGCCAAGGACCTAGGCATGGACCGCGTTCTCTCCAGCGGATCCAAGACCGAGGACGAAGGCCTGTACCCGATTCAGCACGGCTACTGGCGCGACGCCATGATCGCCGCGGTCGATGCCGAACAAGCCGCTTCTGCCCGGACCAACTGAGGATCTCGATCACCATGACACTAGCAACCGCCAATGCCGTCACCCTCGAATCCGTGCAGCAGTTCCTCTACCGCGAAGCCCGCTATCTCGACGATCGTGAATTCGAGAAGTGGATCGAGTGCTACCACCCCGATTCCGAGTACTGGATGCCCGCCTGGGCCGACGACGGTGAACTGACTACCGATCCGCAGGCGGAAATCTCATTGATCTACTACCCCAACCGGGGCGGCATCGAAGATCGCGTATTTCGCATCCGCACCGATCGTTCCAGCGCGACAAGCCTTCCCGAACCGCGCACCGGCCACAACATCACCAACGTCGAAATCCTCGAGGCACGCGGTTCGGTAGTAGACGTGCGCTTCAACTGGTTCACGCTGTACTTCCGCTACAACACCGTCGACACCTACTTCGGCACCTCGCATTACACAATCGATTTCGCGGGCGAGCAGCCGTTGATCCTGAAGAAGAAGGTAGTCCTCAAGAACGACTACATCCATCATGTTGTCGACATCTATCACTTCTGACGTTTACGATCGAATCGAGCTGTTCCCCATGACCTTTCAAATAGCACTGAGTTTCGAGGATGGCATCACCCGCTTCGTCGAATGCAGCACCGACGAAACCGTCGCCGACGCCTCCTACCGCGCCCGGATCAACATCCCCCTCGACTGCCGCGACGGAGCCTGCGGCACTTGCAAGTCGCTGTGCGAGTCAGGCACTTTCGACGCCGGCGACTACATCGAGGAGGCACTCACGGACGACGAGGCCGAGCAGGGATACTGCCTGCCGTGCCAGATGGTGCCGGAATCCGACCTCGTACTGCAGATCCCCACCACCTCCGCCGTGGCCAAGACTGCTGCCGGTTCGTACACGTCCACCATCACCGAGATCGTTCGCCACTCGGATTCGACTGTCGGCTTCACCGTCGCGGTCGACAATCGCGCAGATCTGGTCTTCCTTCCCGGTCAGTACGTGAACATCCTCGTTCCGGGAACCGAAGCAACACGCTCGTACTCGTTCAGCACCGGCCCCGACGTCGAGTCGGCGTCGTTTCTGGTCAAGATCACGCCGGGCGGGCTGATGTCCGACTATCTCAGCCTGCAAGCGCAGGTCGGTGACACACTGGAATTGACCGGCCCGATGGGCAGTTTCTTCCTGCGTAGCGGGCAGCGACGCGCACTCCTGCTCGCCGGGGGAACCGGTTTGGCGCCACTGCTCTCGATCCTGGAGAAAATGCAGACCGACGGTGTGACTCGACCCGTTCACTTGATTTACGGTGTGAACTCAGACCTCGATCTGGTCGAACTGGAGAAGCTGAGTGCGTACGCAGCATCGTTGCCGCAGTTCACCTTCGACTACTGCGTATCCGACCCCAACAGCACAGCACCCAACAAGGGGTACGTCACGAGCTTGATCGAACCGGGTCATCTCGACGGCGGAGACGTCGACGTCTACCTGTGCGGCCCGCCGCCGATGGTCGAAGCCGTTCGCCAGCACTTCAAGAACGTGTCGATCACACCCACGAACTTCTACTTCGAGAAGTTCAACAGCGCGGCGACCCCGGCTGATTCACCGGCAAGCTCGATCGAAGAAACGGCAGCCGACACGTACGAGATCGGTGAAGAACACCTGCCTGTCGCGGAATCGGACGCACAGTTCGACGCCCGGATGGCGCTCGAACTCGGCGCATTGGAACTCACGATCGGGCGCCTTACTCCGGCACAGTTGACGGAGTACCGCATTCTGGCGGAGAACTCGGCAACCTCCATCGACCGCGACCACTTCACGGACGCAGCGGCATTCACCGAAACCAACGCCCTCTTCCACGACTTCCTCTTCCGCTGCACCGGCAACGACATACTGCTGCAGGCCTACCAACGTCTCGAGGTCACGCAGCTGATGAACCGAGTACTCCGGACCGCGGACTGGGTGGACGAACATGTCGCAGAGGATCACTCACGCATTGTGCGCGCATTCGAGCAGAATGATCGCGCCGCGGCCCGTGAGCTGATCGTTCAGCACAGCAAACACGCGAAGTCGACGATGCGACGTGCCATCACCGACGCTCGGGTCAGTGTGGCGTCGTGAGCGCACGTTACTTCTCCGGCCGGTTCGACGATCGGGTCGTTGTCGTCACCGGAGCGGCCCAGGGGATCGGGCGCAGCGTAGCCGAAAGAATCTCCGCCGAAGGCGGTTCCGTTGTTCTCGTGGACCGAGCAGAGCTGGTCCACGAGATTGCGGCACCGCTGGATCGTTCCCATTCGGTGACCGCGGATCTCGAGACCTTCGAAGGTGCCCAGCACGCAATAGATTCCGCGCTGAGACACTTCGGACACGTCGACGTACTGGTCAACAATATCGGCGGCACAATCTGGGCAAAACCATACGAGCATTACACCCCGGAGCAGATCCACGCCGAAGTCACACGTTCGTTGTTCCCCACCCTGTGGACGTGCCGAGCAGTGCTACCCCACTTGATCGAACGGGCGAGCGGAACCATCGTCAACGTCTCCTCGGTCGCTACCCGGGGTGTCAACCGTGTTCCATACGCTGCGGCCAAGGGCGGAGTCAGCGCCATCACCGCGGCACTGGCGATGGAAGTCGCGCAGTACGGAATACGAGTCGTGGCAACAGCTCCCGGTGGAACGGAAGCGCCACCTCGCGTCGTGGCCCGCGGCCCCGGTGCACAGACCGACGAAGAGAAACTCTGGTACCAACAGATCGTCGACCAGACCGTCGACTCGTCACTACTCAAGCGTTACGGCACCCTCGACGAACAAACTGCCGCCATAACCTTCCTTGCCTCCGATGAGGCGTCGTACGTCACCGGAACGGTCCTTCCCGTTGCCGGCGGCGACCTCGGCTGAGCGAGTCACCCCAATTCCTGATCTCTCGAACGGAGATTTGTCATGTCCTCGATCGAACGCGGTTCCTGGGCCAGCGCCCGCCATCGCTCTTCAGTGCTGTGGGTAGTCACCATCGCAGCCATCGCCATCTTGTTCGACGGATACGACCTCGTCGTATACGGCACGATTCTGCCCGTCCTGATGGACGATCCCGGCCACATCGGAGTGCTTTCTGCCTCTCAAGCTGGAGCATTGGGCTCGTACGCCCTTGTCGGAGTCATGGTGGGTGCGTTGACGTGCGGCGCAATCGGTGACTACTTCGGACGCCGAAAGATGATGCTGATCAACATCGTCTGGTTCTCGGTCGGCATGGCGCTGGCGGCGTTTGCGACCAGCATCACCACCTTCGGGCTCCTGCGATTCTTCACCGGCATCGGCGTCGGCGGACTGGTTGCCACTGCCGGAGCAATGATCGCCGAGTTCGCCCCGCCAGGGCGTCGAAATCTGTTCAACGCCATCGTGTACAGCGGCGTCCCGGCCGGCGGCGTCATGGCGTCGATCCTGGCAATCATTCTTCGTGATTCCATTGGATGGCGGGGACTCTTTCTCATCGGCGCACTTCCGTTGGTCATCCTGTTTCCGCTTGCGTGGTTCAAACTTCCCGAATCTCCCGCGTGGCTCGTCGCCCGCGGCCGGAGTGACGAAGCTCGGGCAATTTCCTCGAAAACCGGAATTCCCCTGCCCGTTATCGCCACTAGCCCCGCCGATTCGCCCGCAGAGCGAGTCGGCTTCCGAGCCTTGGCCAGCAAGCAATATGTTTGGGGCACAGCGCTACTGGGCCTCATGAGTTTTGCCGGCCTTCTTCTGACCTACGGACTGAACACCTGGCTGCCCAAAATCATGGAGAACGCCGGATACAACGCCAAGGGTTCACTCTCGTTCCTACTGGTCCTCAACGGCGGCGCGATCATCGGCGGACTACTGGCGTCGCGGATCGCCGACATCACCGGGCCCCAGCGGGTTGTCGCAACCACTTTCGGTTTGGCCGCATTAGCACTCCTGCTGTTCACGTTCGGCTTCCCGCTACCCGTCCTTCTCGCATCTGTTGCGATCGCCGGGGTCGGCACCATCGGAACTCAGGTGCTCATCTACGGATTTGTCTCCAACTACTATTCGACGGCGGCCCGAGCGGCCGGCGTCGCGTGGCGCGCGGGCTTCGGCCGTCTCGGCGGCATCTTCGGCCCGCTGATCGGTGGAAGCTTGATCAGTGCCGGTATCAGTTCCGAGTCCGCGTTCTACGTGTTTGCCGGTATCGCCGTGCTTGGCTCCATCGTGACCTTCTTCGTACCTAAGCAGGCCCCAGATCTCGATACCGCCGCAACTCCAGCCGCAGAGGTCCGATCGGAAAACGAATCTCGCGGTGAGCCCGGCGTTACGGTAGTCAGGTGACACTTCGGGACGTGCTGGTGGGCCGAGAACGCGAACTGAGCGTTCTCGGCCAGGCATTGGCTGCGGCGAAGGCAGGCACTCCGTCCCTCGTTCTCGTAGAGGGCGATGCGGGCAGCGGCAAGTCGACTCTGGTCAGCCGGTTCTCCGAAATATCGGCGCAGCACACTCTTCGATCCGCTCGCGGACTGGAGTGGGAGTCTCAGACGCCGTTCGGGGTCGTCACACAACTACTCGACCATCCGGTGTCGGTCCACGATCCCGTCGTCATTGCCCAAGAGATTCTCGACAGCACTGACCAGTTGACCATGGTTGTCGTCGACGACGCCCACCACAGCGATGTCGGCTCACTTCAGGCGATTACTTCAGCGCTCCATCGGGGTCGGGGCGCGCAACTCTTGGTTGTGCTCGTCGTCGAGGATTCACCGCACATCAACGCCGAGGTCCGGCGCATTCTCGAACTTCACTGGTCGCAGCGACTGCACATCAGCGCACTCGACGCTGCTGCCGTCATCGACATCGCCCGGGTTCGCAACGGAATTGATCTCAGTTCCGGCGTCGCGCTCCAACTTCAGGAGTTCACAGCGGGCAACACACTCGACGTCGTCTCGCTACTCGACGAATTGCCGTCGACGTACTGGACTCAGTGGCACCGCACCTTGCCTGTTCCCCGCTATCGCGCAGCGTCGATCGCAGGCACACTTGCGCAGTGCTCCGAGGGTGCACGCACTTTGGTCGAAGCCGCCGCGATCCTCGGGCGCAGCACGACGTTGTCGCACCTCGCTCAACTAGCCGAAGTCGACGACATCGTCAGCGCGCTGGACAACGCCTTTGGCTGCGGTCTTCTCACCGTGCACGAGCAGCGCGGCAGCACCGAAGTATCCGTTCGAGGAAAGATGGTTGCGGCTGCCGTGAGCGCCACCTTGGGACCTACCCGACTGCACCAACTGCATTGTCGCGCAGCCGAGATCGCCTGGGGAGACGGCGAGCGGTTGTTCCATCTGGCTGCCGCCGCTACGACGCACGACGAAGCACTGGCCTCAGAACTGGTGACCTACGCCGAGCTCCGGGCAACCGACGGCGCGTGGTCCGAGGTGGCCGACGCAATGGTCACCGCCAGCCGTCTCACCACCAGCAGAAGCGACCACGAGACTCGACTACTGAGGGGAATTGACGCGCTGACCGGTGCTGGCGATATTCCACACGCCATGGACTTCGTTCCCGAAATCGAGAGTATTACGCGCGGACCGCTGCGCGACGCCGTCCTCGGATACCTCGCGATTCACCGGGGACGCCCAACCGAAGCTGCTGACCTACTGACTCGCGCTTGGAGCAGTTGCCCTGCGGATCTCGATCCCGCAGTCGCGGCAATGATCGCCCAGCGAATGGTCCTGCATTCTCTGGCCAGACTCGACGGCGCTGCTTTGGTCCAGTGGGTCGACCGTGCAGTCGAATTGGTCGGTCCGTCAGATCCTGCCGCAGTGGAGTCCGAAGCGATAAAGGGCCTCGGACTGGGTGCCACCGGACACACCGAACAGGCGCTCGCGGCCTACGAATCACTGTCGGACCGCATCCGGCCCGGCGCTCAAGCTCAGCGATTCCAGATGGGCCGCGGTTGGCTCGAGCTGGCAGTGGATCATCCCGAGGCGGCTCGTCGCGATCTCGAAAGCGCAGTGTCCACTGAATTTTCCAGCGGCTCGGCGCGTATCTCGCTGTGGGCGCAGGCCTGGCTTGCCCGCACACAGTTCGCCTTGGGGGCGTGGGACGACGCACTGTCGACGATCGACAGTGCCGCCGCGCAAGTCGATCGTTTCGAAATCGACATCGTCCGACCGTTGGTGCATTGGTCCGGGGCACAAATTCACGCGCTTCGCGGAAACTGGGACCTGGCCCGCAATCACGTGCGCCGCGCGCATGTTGGTGCACATTCCTACGAAATCATGTACGTTCCTTCGCTTCTCGCCCGGGCACAATTCTCCGAAGCTGCGGCCGACTACGCCGATGTACTGGCAGCGCTGACGCCCCTGACCTCGAGCACGTCACAACAGTGGCTCGACGAACCCGGGTTCTGGCCGTGGGTCGATCTCTATGCGAATGCTCTCGTGATGGTCGGTCGGGTCGACGACGCCGATACCTTCCTCCAACCACACGAGAAGACCGCACGCATTCGCGGGCACCGTTCTGCCACAGCACGTCTTGGATATGTTCGTGGCAGAATCCATGGAGCCCGAAGCGAACTCGGCGCCGCCAGAAACTGTTTCGACGACGCGCTTCTCAGCCTCGAGGACCTGCCACTCCCCTACGACCGTGCCCGAATCAATTTTGCCTACGGCCAAACTCTCCGGAGAGCCGGCAAACGCGCAGAGGCAGACGTCGTACTGAGGGACGCACGCGAGCTCTACTACGCGCTGGGCGCAGCGACATACGTCGAGCGTTGTGAGCGTGAGTTGCGTGCCGGCGGGTTGAACCTTTCACGTATGGACAAGGGAATCACCGATCTGACCCCACAAGAGCGAGCCGTTGCGGATCTTGTCGCTGCCGGCAAGTCCAACAAGGAAGCTGCGGGCGAATTGTTTCTCTCTGTCAAGACAATCCAGTATCACCTCACTCGTGCGTACGCAAAGCTCGGACTGCGCTCTCGTAGCGAACTTGCGGCGCTCTTTCGTGAACGCGAACTTGGCGATCCACACCAGGAGACCTGAAACATGTCGAATACCTCGACAATTGCACCCACTCGTGTCATCACCGAGCCGCTACCCCAACCTCTCTACAGTCCTCGGCGCGTTTTGCGAGACTTCGGCGGAACATACGGCGCAAACGCAGTTATCGGGATTGTCTTCTCTGCCACCGGCCCAGTAGCGGTCATCCTTGCTGCCGGCTTGGCCGGCGGGCTGAGCCAATCACAATTGGCCTCTTGGATTTTCGGCGCCTTCTTCGTCAACGGAATCTTGACGATCACCGCGTCCTGGCTGTACCGGCAACCACTGGCGTTTTTCTGGACGATTCCCGGAACCGTCGTCGTCGGCGCGTCCCTGCATCATCTTCCGTGGGAGCAGGCGATCGGAGCATTCTTTGCAACGGGCGTTCTGATCTTGCTGCTGGGATTGACGGGGTGGATCACACCGATCATGAATGCACTCCCCATGCCCATCGTCATGGCAATGGTGGCAGGCGTTTTCCTTCACTTCGGTACCGACCTGGTAGAGGCGCCCGCCCACGACGCCGCCATTGCACTGCCGATGATCGTCACCTTTGTTGCACTCAGCGCCTTCGCGAAACTGGGAAGGTATATCCCTCCCGTTCTCGGTGCCTTGCTTGTCGGGGTGGTGGTCGTTCTCGCGACCGGACGGTTCGCACCTACCGGCGGCGATCACGAATGGTTTGCGCACCCAGTGCTGTCCACACCGGCATGGTCGTGGCAGGCAATGATCGAACTTGTTGTGCCGCTGGCGATCACCGTGGTCGTTGTGCAGAACGGCCAAGGGATCGCAGTCCTGCGAGCGGCCGGACATCAACCGCCGATCGGCAGCGCAACGATTGCGTGTGGCGTGTTCTCACTCGTGAACGCGGCGGTGGGATGCGTGTCAACCTGCCTGACCGGGCCAACCAATGCTCTCCTGTCAGCATCCGGGGAACGAACACGGCAGTACACCGCCGGCATCTTCTGTGGGGTACTCGCGGTTGTCTTCGGCCTTTTTGCCCCGACCTTCGTGTCGATGATGCTGGGCACGCCCGCTGCGTTCATCGTGACACTTGGCGGATTGGCAATGCTGAAGGCATTGCAAGGAGCTTTCGTCACCGCATTCGGGTCGCGATTCACCTTCGGTGCGTTGATCGCATTCCTCGTGACGATCTCCGACGTCGAACTGTTCAATATTGGCGGTGCATTCTGGGGACTCGTGGTGGGAGTGATCGCCTCACGCATCCTCGAGCGCTCCGACTACTCCTGAAGACTGCCCTGACATGCGAATATTCGCATGTACGACTTTGACAATCATTTACATTAAGCAGTAGATCTATACCCATGCACCTCACTACCCGCGTATCGCGGCGCCTCACTCTGGCCACATCAGTGGGCCTCTCACTTGCCCTTGTCACAGGATGTTCCTCCGACACCACGGACGCGGCGGAGGCAACAACCACCGCCGCGTCGTCAGCACCGAATGAACAAGCTTCGGCAACACCACGTCTCGCAATCTCCTACGACGGCGGCGTCCTGGTACTGGACGCAACCTCCCTCGATGTCGTCGGCGAAACCGCGATCGAGGGCTTCACGCGACTCAACCCGGCCGGCGACGGTCGGCATGTCATGATCTCCGCCGGCGAAGCGTTCAAGGTGCTCGACACCGGCACGTGGTCGTCGGCACATGGTGACCATTCCCATTACTACACAGCCGATCCCGCGATGTCGGACGTCGAGTTCGCAGCCAACGAGCCCGGACACGTTGTACGACATGCCGGAAAAACTGTCCTCTTCAATGACGGCTCGGGCCTGGTCGAAATCTTCGATCCCGTCCAATTGGCCAAGCGTCAGCCACGCGTCGAGACCTACACAACCCCGGAACCCCATCACGGGGTGGCTGTCGCACTCGCCGACGGAGGGCTGTTGACCACCATCGGAAACTCCGAGTCCCGCAACGGAATTGCAGTGCTCGATACCAACCGCGCGGAGGTCATGCGCAACGAGCAGTGCCCCGGCGTCCACGGTGAAGCCGTTGCAGCAGACGAGACGATCGTGCTGGGCTGCCAGGACGGCCTGCTCGTGTACAAGAACGGCGCGATCACCAAGGTCCAGAGCCCCGATGCGTACGGCCGCATCGGCAACCAGGCCGGTTCCGAAGAGTCGGACATCGTGCTCGGTGACTACAAGACCGATCCTGACGCCGAACTCGAACGACCACAACGAATCTCGCTCACCAATACCACCACGTCGGAACTGAAGCTCGTTGATCTCGGCACCAGCTACACCTTCCGATCACTCGGTCGCGGACCGCACGGCGAGGCCCTTGTTCTCGGGACCGACGGCGCTATCCACGTCATCGACCCGAACACCGGCGCAGTGACCAAGAAGATTGCCGTCATCGGCGAGTGGACCGAACCCACTGAATGGCAGGAGCCCAGGCCCACCCTGTTCACACTGGACCACACCGCCTATGTCACCGACCCCGCGTCGAAGAAGCTGATCGCCGTCGACCTCGAAGACGGCAGCATCCTGACCGAAACCACACTCGATCACACCCCGAACGAATTGACCGGCGTCACTGGCTGATTCGGATTTCACTTCTGCCCCTGTCTCACACCGAGGTGGGGGCCGAAGCCGTCTTACGAGCACGGATTCCGAACGGCATGTCGACCACCAGCCACATTTACACCGAAGCCACCGGCGAATACAGCGTTCGGCAGGTTATTCAGATTTCAGCAACCGAAGATGAACAGTCCAGATCCATTTGATTCCTCTTCTTCAGAAAGTTACCGACGACGAGACCACAGGGGAAGCCTCGAATCGCGACGGGATTGTTAGTGTCGAGGACGTGCTCACACATGGATTGACGGTGGACGGCCAACCAACGCTCGAACACATTGATTTCGCCGTTTTGGATTCCTTTCGATTCCCGGATGGGGACGGCTTCCCCGCTTCATATCGTGCATTTATCCGGCATGCAGGTTGGGCGCGGTCCTTCGGACTCTGGCTCATCTACCCGCCCGTGCATCCCGGATTTGCCGATGGCTGGCAAGGGCGCGCAGGGTATCTCACCGCGAACCTCCATTCCGCCTACCGAGAGGGTCACAGCGAGGAGTTCGATTGGATGGTCGAACCCGACGGCGATTGGTCGCTCCCCGCCTCGCTGCACGTATTCGGATTGAGCGAGAACGGCGACGCTCTGCTGTGGGATACAACATCGCGCGGCACCGACGGGGAGTTCCCAGTCTGGGAATCACGCTCACTCAACTCTCTCCACCGACTCGGCGACAGTCTCTCAGAAGCACTTCCGTCCATCCGCGATCGAGCTTTGAGCTTGTTCGGACCGCGCACTTACGACATCGAACCACTCCCTCCGATCCCACTCTGAAGCACGAGGAGTGACTACGCCGGGCTTTCCGCGGCGGAGACGTCGAGGATCCAGGTCACCCCGAACGCATCGGTGAGCATGCCGAAACCGGGGCTCCACGCTGCCGCGGCGAGGCCCTCGACGATGGATGCGCCGGCCGAGAGCTTCGCCCAGTAATTCTGCACCTCTTCGAGGGTCTCCCCGCGAACGGAGACGAAGAACGGTTGGTTGGTGATCGTGGTGCCGTTCTCGCGGTGCGTCGAACCGGCATTGCCTGCCGAACCGCCCGACTGTCCTGGGATGTCGTACGCCATCACGCGAAAGCCGTCCTCTGTCTCGATCCGGCCGAATACGACGCCCTGCGCGCCTGGCACGTCTTTAGGCATCCCGAAGTCGCCGTAGGTTGCAATTGTGACCTGGCCACCGAAGACGGACTGGTAGAACTCCAGGGCTGCTCGGGCGTCGCCGCGAAAGTTGAGGTGGGTCGTTGTCTTGATGCTCATGCCTGCTCCTAGTAAGAACGCTGTCCGGCTTTCTTCTTGACGACTGCCACTCTCACAGGCGTCTAGGACGGTTTTTGTCCTAGACTCGAACTAATCTCGTGAGATGGCGACCACGTCCCGGCTCTTGAATCTGCTGTCCCTGTTGCAGACCAGGCGTGACTGGCCAGGCGCCCTACTCTCCGAGCGGCTCGACGTCAGTCATCGCACGGTCCGCCGCGACATCGACCGGCTGCGGGAAATGGGCTACAACATTGCGGCAACCATGGGCCCGGACGGCGGATACCGACTCGATGCGGGCAGTGAGCTGCCTCCCCTGCTGTTCGACGACGATCAAGTCATCGCGTTGGCTGTTGCCCTGCAGACGGCGACCATGACCGGCGCCGGAATCGAAGAGGGTGCAGTTCGTGCTCTGACCACCGTGCGGCAAGTGATGCCGTCGCGTCTGCGCCATCGGCTCGACGCTCTCACCTTCACTACGATTTCGGCCGGCCCCGGTGACACGGCGTCCGACTCCGTGTCACCGGAGGTACTCGTTGCGATGTCCACAGCGATCCGCGCTCTCGAAGTGCTCCGGTTCGATTATGCGAGCGACCGCCCGGCCGACAGTTCAACCGATAACGGCGAACCAGCGCCCCCACGCCGGGTGGAGCCGCATCATCTCGTGACCTCCAATCGTCGCTGGTACCTCGTCGCGTGGGATCTCGAGAGAGACGAATGGCGAATCTTCCGCGCCGATCGAATCGCCCCGCGCACCCCGAACGGCCCCCGTTTCACGCCGAGGGAGATCCCCGGCGGCGACGTAACCGAATACGTGTCCGGGCGCTTCAAAGGCTCGGAACAAACCAACAAGTGGCCTTGCCACGGCAAGGTCATTCTCCATCGGCCGGCCAGTTACGTTCTTCCCTTTGCCGGGGACGGCATCGTCGAAGATCTTGGCCCCGACCGGTGCAGTCTCGAAGCCGGATCATGGTCCTGGGTGGCTCTCGCAGCATCTCTCAACCGATTCGACACCGACATCGATGTCGTCGGACCAGCAGAACTGACCCGCGCCTTTGCGCAACTCGCCGCCCGCAACGCTGCGACCGCTGCGAATTAGATGCTCTCCCCGGTGACATGTCCCGCTAGCGAACAAGCCAATGCGGCGGGGCTGCAACACCGGCGGGCAAACATGTGTCACCGCTACCTCTGGCTGCGTTCACCTGGGGCTGGGTGACGAACAACGCGGCCGAGAGATCCGCGCCATCCAACCTGGCATCACGCAGATCCGCCCCGAGCAGATCTACCGCTGTGAGGTCACTTCCCCTCAGATCCACGGCGATCAAGCAGGCCCCTCGCAGATCGGCCCCACACAACCTGTGTGCGCGCAGGTCCGATCCAGCAAGGTCCACTTCGGCGGCGATGCTCGGGTCCATCTGATCAACTTCGGCAAAGTAGGAAGCCCGAACTTCCGCACTGATCTCCATCAGCACTGCCCTGACCACAGAATGTAATGCGCCGATGTCAGTCGAGAACAGTTCGGCCTGTCCGCCGCGGATCAGTGCGGCAATGGTGGATGCGAGTTCGCGAGCTTCGTGCGCAGCGTCCGGGTCATAGGTGCGTTCCTGCGCCTCGAACAGGTACCACAGCATCTCGTGCAACTGTTTGACGATCTTGAAGGCGGAGAACATGTGTTGCTGCGCATCAGGACGCTCGCGCCAGCTGACGCCGGAGAACAACTGCTGCGACACAACCTGTCCCGCGCCGAAGCAGTCGAAGACCGTGCAGCCGCGGAACCCCCGGGATCGAAGTCCTTCATGGACAGTGCAGGAGAAATTCGAGCCGAGGTGCCGGCACGGAGAACCCGCGGGCTTGTCCTCGGCAAAATCTACCGATCGCGAGAACCCGAAGGCCGTGCAGCACAAGGCAAAACAGTTGTTGCAGTCGGCGCGCAGATCCTCGCGCCGAACAGATGAGTGTGTCGATGACATGATGAAGTGAGCTCCAAAGTGGGGATTCCAGTGCAGGATAGGAGGCGGGAACCCGAGGTCGGGTTCCCTCTCGGGACACACGGAATCACCACCGCGCGCAGGCGCGGCACACAATCATCGCGACGGGTCTGGATCACAGACAAGTTTTGTTTATCACTGCAAACAAAGTACCAGTTCAGGCACGACGAGTCCGCGACAGGTCGAGCAACCGAACGACGGCGTACCAGTGCTAACGATATTCTGTTATCGTTGATTTCATGAGCTCGAGAGCGAAGATACTGGCGGCGGCAACCGAGTTACTCAACTCCTCTCCGGACGGCGACATCTCCACCCGCGCCGTCTGCGAGAGAGCCGGCGTCGGCGCGCCCGCGCTCTACCGCCAGTTCGGCGACAAAGACGGCTTGCTCGCAGCCGTCGTCGAAGCCGGGTTCTCCGAGTACCTCGCAGGCAAACGCGCTGCGATCCCCTCCGCAGATCCGGTAGCCGATCTACGTGCCGGCTGGGACGCGCATACGGCGTTCGCGCTCGCACATCCCGCTCACTACCGGTTGTTGCACTCACCATCCGCGCAGAGCGCCGACACCGCCATGCAAGCCCAGGCGCTACTTCGATCCGTTCTCGAACGCTGCGCTGCCGCAGGTCTTCTGACCGTATCCGTCGACGTGGCAACGCAGATGGTGATGTCCGCCAATGCGGGCGTCGCACTGATGCTCGTCGTGAGACCGCAGCAGTATCCCGACCCGACACTGTCGGGGCGTGTTCGCGACGGAATCCTCGCATCCATCATCAGCGAATCCGGCACCCCGCAGGACGCCTCGCTCAACACCGTCGCATCCACCCTGGAGACCCAACTCGCTACGGCAGATTCAACTTCCCTCTCCACCAACGAGGTTGGACTGCTGCGCGAGTGGCTCCGCAAGCTGTCCGACGCCCCCGAACCCACTTCAGGAGTTACATCATGACTGACACCACCACCCGCGTCGCCATCGTCACCGGAGCGTCCGGCGGCATCGGCCGAGCAACTGCAGAGAAGCTCGCGGCCGACGGAATGGCTGTCGCCGTTCACTATTCGGGAAATCTTCAACGCGCCCAGGAAACAGTCGACACCATCGTCGCAGCGGGCGGGCACGCCATCGCGGTGCACGCCGATGTCGCAGACGAAGGTGAAGTAGCCGCACTGTTCGACACGGTCGAGCAGGAGTTCGGAGGCATCGACGTTGTTGTCCACGCAGCCGGAATCATGATTCTCTCGACCGTCGCCGAATTGAACTTCGACGACTTCGACCGGATGCACCGCACCAATGTTCGGGGCACGTTTGTTGTCGATCAACAAGCCGCGAGGCGGGTGCGCAGCGGCGGTGCCATCATCAACTTCTCCACCTCCGTGAAGAAGCTGGCCTTCCCGACCTACGCTGCGTACGCGGCCACCAAAGGCGCAGTGGACGCGATCACGCTAGTTCTTGCGAAAGAGCTACGGGGACGCGACATCACAGTCAACGCCGTGGCTCCAGGCCCCACCGCCACCGACCTGTTTCTGGACGGGAAAGACGAAGCGACAGTGGAGAACCTGTCGAAAATGGCGCCCCTCGAACGGCTCGGAACTCCGCTCGACATCGCGGAGGCAGTCGCGTTTCTCGCCGGCCCGGCGCGGTGGGTCAACGGTCAGGTGATCTACGTCAACGGCGGCGTCGTCTAGCGCATCTCCCCCGCTCCCACGTATGGATTAAGGCTGACGAGAGGCTTTCCCTCGGCAAATCTGCTGAATCGGAAATCGTTGCCGTCCACGGCCGAATCACTACTGATGCCGTCGAGAATCAGATCGGCAACCAGCCGTCCGACAGCCGGGGAAATCTTGTATCCGTGTCCGCTGAAACCGACTGCGAGGAAAAGTCCGTCGACAGGTGACGGGCCGATGATCGGGTTGTAGTCCGGAGTGATGTCGTAACAACCCGCATACGACGACGCCAAACGTGGATCCGGCATCGACGGCAGCAGACGCTCGAGCTTGCCGATCGCGGTCTCCACAAATGCATCCCCTGCCCGGTTCAGGTAGTTGTCCGGGTCGGCAAACTCAGGCGCAGAGTGATCACTGTTGCCTACCAACAGGTCTGCGTTGGGTTCGCGCCGGATGTACTGCAGGTTCACCAGATCCGAGAAGGTGGGCACGTGCGGGGTAGGTTCCCCCTGATCGACGAGCAGCAATTGCTCCCACTGCACCTTGATCGGGATGTCGACTCCGACCGTCGCGGCCAACGCGGGTGACCATACGCCGGTAGCAAGAACAACAGTATCCGCATGGATCTCGGCGCCGTCGGCAAGTGTGACGCCGTAGACGGATCCATCCTCTCGCGTCAGAAGTGTTGTCACTTCGGTCGATTGACGAACTGTCACGCCGAGTTCGCGCGCTTTCGTGCCGTATGCCATCCCCGTCATGTACGCATCGCCGTGCCCACCCAAAGGTTCGTAGGCAAAGGCCGCGAAGTCGTCCAGGTTGATGCCCGGCCAGAATGCTCGAACGGCGTCGGCGTCGATGAGGTCGACGGGCACACCCAGAGCACGATGCATCTCGACATTTGCCAACAAGGGTTCTGTGTTGTTGCCGCCAACCCCGACGATGTAACCGGTCTGACGGAAGCCGATATCGGTGCCGAGTATCTGTTCTGCATCCGAAAAGACCTGGACCCCATGCCAGGCCATCGCCGCCAGCGACGGGACCCCGTAGTGGCAGCGAACAATTCCACTCGATTTGCCCGTCATCCCCGAGCACATCGTATTACGCTCGAGCACAACTACATCCGACTCGCCCCGCAGCGCAAGCGACCACGCAATCGCAAGGCCCTCGAGGCCACCTCCCACGATCACTATCCGCGCATGCTCCGCCATCACTTACTCCCGTCTCGAGTTTCTCAACAAGAGACAGTGTTTCATAAAATGAAACCAAGAGTGTGACGGCGAAGTAAAACTTCGCAGACTCACTCGTTCTTCGGTTGTGGCTTCTCCGGGTTCGGCGTGGCCGGATCGATGGTGTCCGCCTGATCCCGCTTCTCGTTCAACTCATCCTTCGAGCTTGCTACGTCCCGCCGATGCTGCGCCGCATGCTGTTGCAGGGCAGATGCTTCCGCAGCTTTGGCATCGGCCTCGGCTTGCACCATGCGAGCCTTCGCCTCACTTTCCTTGGCCTTGGCCTCACGCTGGCCTACTTCGAACGACGACTCCGCCACGTCCTTGCGAATCGCCTCGGCCTCGAGGTGGCGCCGCTCGTTACGTTTGTTGCGAGCCGTCCACACCAGAAGCGCAACGACCACAATCACAACGACCACAACTACAATTGTCCAGATAACACTGCTGGTACTCATACTGAAAGCAGTACCCACCAGCAGATTTCTCACACGCCCATGTCCCCCAGACTTACGTTGGCGCCACACAGAACGACACACAGCTCACCGTCTCGCGGCGGTGAAACCGTGCCGTCCAACACCGGAACCAGCGCTGCGGCGGTACCCAACTCCACGAGTATCCGAAACTCGCGCCACAGAAAAGATCTAGCCCGAACGATCGAATCGTCATCTACGACAACACTGTCTACCGCGTTGTCGGTGACAGTCGCCCAGGCTATTGCGCCTACGCGCGACGCTCCGAGGGAATCGGATGCAATGCTGTCCAACTCGATATCAACAGGATGTCCGGCTTCCAGCGCAGCATGCAACGTGGCGGCACCGATCGGCTCTACCGCAACAACTCGATCCTCTGGCCGCGCTGCGGCAGCGATCCCCGAGACCAGTCCACCGCCGCCCACAGCGATGCAGTACGTTATCGGCCCGCTCGCTTCCTCCGCGACCTCGAGCGCGATGGTTCCGGCACCAGCCACAATGTCGGGAAGATCGTAGGCGTGTAGCTCCAAAGCCCCGCTCGACAAGGCAATCTCGGTCGCTGCTGCTGCCGCGAGAACATACCGATCGCCCACCTTTTCGACCGTTGCCCCCAACGCGCCGAGCGCCGCAACTTTTGCATCGGGCGCAGTTTCCGGCACGACCACGGTGCACCCCAACCCCCGGCGACGCGACGCCCATGCAGCTCCGATAGCCGCGTTTCCACCCGACGCGATCACCACCCCCGCACTGGGCATCGTGCCGTCAGCAGCTGCCCGCTCGATCGCGTTGAAACTGCCGCGCACCTTGAACGACCCGCCGTGTTGGAGGTACTCGAGCTTGAACATGACCGCAACGTCTCCGTGCGGTGTCGGGACCGTGGTGCGAAAGATCGGAGTCCGTCGAGCCAACCCGTCGATCCGCTCGCGGGCGGCCTCGACGTCAGCGCTCGTCAGGGCTACTGGTCCCGTGATGTTCTCGGTGCGAGGAGTCATAAGGCAACCTTACGGATCGGCACCCGCTTTACCGACCACCTGCCACATCGACCTCGCTGGGTCACACACGTCACTGGAGTAGCCGACCTCACGTGTCTGGCACTCGACTACTTCGAGTGCTAATCTTGCTGGTGCACAGTGATTTCGGTTGCTGTCACAGGGACTGCGACCATGGGAAACATGGGAGGTGAGTTGCTGTGCTTCGCTTCGATCCGTTCAGTGATATCGATTCGATCGCGAAGTCGCTGCTCGGCGCAGACGTAGGCGCC
Source organism: Rhodococcus sp. AD45-ID (assembly GCF_003023755.1). Taxonomy (NCBI): domain Bacteria; kingdom Bacillati; phylum Actinomycetota; class Actinomycetes; order Mycobacteriales; family Nocardiaceae; genus Rhodococcus; species Rhodococcus sp. AD45-ID. The sequence goes on from NZ_PYHL01000001.1 coordinate 2,466,109, forward strand.
GGCCGAGTTCCTCGTTTCATGCCGATGGACCTCTACCGGGTCAACGATCACTACGTACTCAACGCCGATCTTCCCGGAGTAGATCCAGGAACCGTCGACGTGAGTGTCGATCACGGAATGCTGACGCTCTCTGCCACGCGTACTGCATCGTCGGACGAAAACATGCAGTGGCTCGCTTCGGAGAGGTTCGCCGGAAGCTACCGGCGGCAACTGGCACTCGGCGAGAACATCGATGCCGACCGAATTTCCGCGACGTACAACAACGGCGTTCTGTCCGTCACGATTCCGATTGCCGAGCAGGCAAAGCCTCGACGCATCGAAATCAGCCGAGCGGGAGATTCCGAACAGACGATGATCAACCCGACGCGTGAGCACGACTCCAATCGCTGATCAACTACCCGCACGTCGTACACGGTAGAAGGAGGCGAGGTCCAGGGTCCGAATACGATGTCTTTGATGGTGATCGCCATTCGGTGGTCACCATCTCTTTGTGCAGCACCGATACCGATGCCCCTTCGCACCGGCATTTACACAGTGTTCACCTGCCCCACTTGCAGGCCTTACACAACCAGTCCACTCTCGGGTGACGGTGATTCACCGCATAAGACACATCGCCGAACACACGTCGCAATCGAACGGCGATCACTCCGGACTCAACAAGGTGGACACATATGGATCAGGCAATCATTGCCGCAGATACCGCGTGGATCTTGGCTGCATTCACTGCCGTATCTCTCATGGTTCCCGGACTGGCCCTGTTCTACGGCGGAATGGTCAGTGTCCGAAGCACTCTCAATATGGTCATGATGACCTTCGGCGGCTTTGCCGTTGTCGGCGTTCTCTGGATCATCTTCGGATACTCCGCAGTCCTCGGCAATTCACTGGGCGGACTCGGATTACTCGGCGACCCACTCGAATACATCGGTTTGGGGCAGCTTCTCGAAGCACCCGCCGAACCCGCACTGCCGCCCGCATTGGTGGCAGGATTCCAGCTTCTATTCGCCGGCATCACCGTCGCACTGATCTCAGGAGCGTTTGCCGACCGCCTCAAGTTCGGCGCCTGGATGATCTTTGCCGGGATCTGGGCCACTCTCGTGTACTTCCCGGTTGCGCATTGGGTATTTGCCTTCGACTCCGCCGACGGCAGCGTCGTCGGCGGCTGGATCGCCAATAAACTTGCCGCAGTGGACTTCGCGGGTGGAACCGCTGTGCACATCAATGCCGGTATCGCCGCACTCGCGGTGATCCTGGTACTCGGTAAGCGTCGTACATTCCCGAACGCGCCACGGCCGCACAGCGTTCCACTGACCATCCTCGGCGCCGGCATCCTGTTCTTCGGCTGGTTCGGGTTCAACGGCGGTTCTGCACTGGCTGCCAACAACAATGCGTCGGTAGTCATCTTGAATACCGTCGCCGCCGCGTGTGCCGGCATCTGTGCCTGGCTCGTCGTCGAAAAGTTCCGCGAGGGTCATGCTACGACGCTCGGCGCTGCTTCCGGGCTGATCGCGGCTCTGGTCGCCATCACCCCTGCGTGTGGTGCAGTCTCACCGATGGGTGCGTTGATCGTCGGTGCAGCAGCAGGCGCGTTGTGCTGCTTCGCCATTTCGTTCAAGTTCAAGCTCGGCTACGACGACGCACTCGACGTGGTCGGGATCCACCTCGTCGGTGGCATCCTCGGCACTCTGCTTGTCGGTTTGCTCGCCGTACCCGAGGCGCCCAGCGGCGCTCAGGGACTGTTCTACGGGGGTGGCCTCGAGCTACTGGGCAAGCAGAGCGTGGCAGTGGCCGCTGTGGTCGCCTACTCGTTTATCGTCACGTTCATCATCGCAAAGGGCATCGACCTCGCGATGGGCCTACGTGTCAACCCGGAAACCGAGTACGAGGGCCTCGACGTGGCTGTTCACGGCGAAACCGCGTACGTCATGGATTCCGTCTCGATGACCAGTTCCACGAAGCACCAACCCGACGCGGTATCTGTTGCCGCCGAATCCATGACCACCAAAGCTGCAACCGCAGTAGAAAGCAGTTCGTAGTCTCGCAGACGTCCCGAAGTGTGCCCCTGCTCTCGACATCGAGCGCAGGGGCACACTGCTGTTCAGCCTTGGTGATTGTCAGGGTAGGCAGTCACTGCCAGGAAGCGAATAGGCAACTGCACCAACTCGTTCGGTCCGTGCAGCCCCTCACCGTCGAGCAGGAGCGAGTCTCCTGGACGCAAGTGATACTCCGAGTCGCCATGGCCGTAGATCATTTCACCTTCGAGCATGTACAGCAGTTCGGTACCGGGATGCTGAAAGAGCGGAAACACTTCACTGGCGTCGGTCAACGTGACAAGAACGGGTTCGAGTCGTTTGTTCTGCCCGCGCAACGCACCGAGCAGTTCGTAATGGTGCCCGACCCGGGTGCCGCGGCCGACGATCTCCGCACCGTGGCCGGCTTCGACGAAGACCGCGTCCCGCTTGGCATCGGCTCCGCGGAAGAGAGAGGTGACCGGCACGTCGAGACCGGCCGCGAGGCGGGCCAGGGTGGAGAGGCTGCAAGACGTCTGGGCATTCTCGATCTTGGACAGCATCGCCTTCGAGATCCCGACTCTCGTAGCCATGTCCCCGACCGACAGACCACTGGCCAACCGGAGCTTGCGCACCTGGGCTGCGATCACCTTCTCGAGGTCGAGGCCGGTCGGAGTGTCCGCAGGAACTTCGCGCTGCTCCGGTGCCGGGTCTCCCGTGTCTCGGTGGACACTGCGCTTCGACGTCGTCATAGGCACAAGCCTAACGGCGCGTCTACTGGGAGTAGACGCGCCGTCACTGATTGTGTGGCTTACATTCGTGTTACATCGCCCCGGGGATCCAGGTGGTGCCGGCTAGCGGCACCCGAGCCATTGCCGAGGCCTCCACTGTCAACGCAACCAGATCCTGCGGTTCGAGATTGCGGAGGTGCGATTTGCCGCAGGCCCGCGCCAGGGTCTGTGCTTCCATCGTCAGAACCCGCAAGTAGTTCGCGAGGCGTCGACCGGCGTCAACCGGATCGAGGTTCTTTGCCAACTCTGGATCCTGAGTGGTGATTCCGGCCGGATCACGCCCCGCCTGAAAATCATCGTAGAACCCGGGAGCAGATCCGATCTCCGCGTACTGCTCCGCAAACCGGGGGTGGTTGTCGCCCAGCGCAATGAGTGCCGCTGTCCCGATGGCAACAGCGTCTGCGCCCAACGCCATCGCCTTGGCAACATCTGCGCCGCTTCGGATTCCGCCGGAGACGATCAACTGCACCGAACCGTCACCGCTCCCACGATGAACGCCCATCTCCTGCAACGCCTGTACTGCTTGTGGAATCGCGGCCAGCGTGGGAATTCCGACGTGTTCGATGAACACGTCCTGAGTGGCAGCCGTCCCACCCTGCATACCGTCCACCACCACGACATCGGCGCCGGCTTTCACGGCAAGTTTCACGTCGTAGTAGGTGCGTGTTGCGCCCACCTTGACGTAGATCGGCTTCTCCCAACCCGTGATCTCACGCAATTCGATGATCTTGATCGCCAAGTCGTCAGGGCCAGTCCAGTCCGGATGGCGGCAGGCGCTTCGCTGGTCCACCCCCATCGGCAGCGTTCGCATTCCGGCAACACGCTCGGTGATCTTCTGTCCCAACAGCATTCCGCCGCCGCCAGGCTTGGCGCCCTGACCGAGCACGATCTCGATGGCATCCGCCTTCCGAAGATCGTCCGGGTTCATGCCGTAACGCGACGGTAGGTACTGGTACACCAGATTCTTGGACTGCCCCCTCTCCTCCGGCGTCATTCCGCCGTCGCCGGTAGTTGTGGATGTGCCCACTTCACTGGCCCCGCGCCCCAGAGCTTCCTTGGCCTGGCCGGACAATGCGCCGAAGCTCATCCCCGCAATCGTGATCGGAATATCCAGGTGCAGCGGAAACTTCGCATGACGGCCGCCGAGCACCACATCGGTGTCACACTTCTCGCGATACCCTTCCAACGGGTACCGCGACATCGACGCGCCGAGGAACAGCAGATCGTCGAAATGCGGCAGCTTTCGCTTTGCGCCCCAGCCGCGGATGTCGTAGATCCCGGTATCTGCTGCCCTCTGGATCTCGTGGATGACCCCGCGGTCGAAGGTCGCGGATTCACGAAGCCATGGTGTGGTTGTGCTCGGAGTGGTCATGGAAGGCTCCTTCGGAGAAAAAGATTCAGTACGCCGAAGCGTTGTCGACGTGGAAGTTGTACAGCGACCGGGCGGAGCCGTAGCGGGTGAACTCACGTGGATCCGCGTCGAATCCGGCTGCGCCCAGCAGTTCCTGAAGCTCGACGAGATGCTCGGGGCGCATCTCCTTCTTGATGCAGTCGGCGCCGAGAGACGCCACGGTTCCGCGCACGTAGAGCCGAGCTTCGTACAGCGAATCTCCCAACGCTTCACCGGCATCTCCGAGAACAACCAGCCGACCGGCCTGCCCCATGAACGCGCTCATGTGTCCGATGTTTCCACCGACCACGATGTCGACGCCCTTCATCGAAATACCGCAGCGCGCAGCAGCATTGCCTTCCACCACCAACAGTCCGCCGTGGGCCGTCGCACCCGCCGACTGCGACGCGTCGCCGCGTACCCGCACTGTCCCCGACATCATGTTCTCGGCAACTCCGACACCGGCGTTTCCGTTGACGGTCACCGAGGCCTGCTGATTCATCCCGGCACAGTAGTAGCCGACGTGCCCGTCGATTGTGACGTCTATCGGCTGATTCAATCCGCACGCGAGTGCATGCTTACCGGCCGGACGACTCACGCTCACGCTGCTCGGAGCCTCGGTGGACTGAAGTGCGGCGTTGAAATCTCGGGTTTCGGTGATATCGAGATCAAAAGATTTGGTAGAGAGCGTGACCGGTGCGGAATCTACCGGAACTGCTGTCATCGGTGCCATACGTAAACCTCTTCCGGCTCTGGTTCGAAAATGTGTGCCTGGTCGATTCCGGGCAATCCCGCAAGTGCGCGGTATTCGGAGGCCATCGCGACGTACTGATCCGTCTCGGCGACGATCGCAGGCTTGCAGGCAATCGGATCACGCACTACCGCAAAGGAATCACTGGTCGAGACCAGCAGGGTGTAAAACCCGTCGAATCGCTCACCCAACAGTCGGAGCGCCTTCTCGAGGTCGACACCTTCGGAGAGTTGCTTGGCTACGAACCTCGCACCTACCTCCGTGTCGTTCTCACTGTCGAAGACCACACCTTCCGATTCGAGTTCACGTTTCATCGTCAGGTGATTGGAGAACGACCCGTTATGTACGAGGCATTGGTCCGGGCCGACGGCGAAGGGATGTGAACCTGCCGCCGTCACAGCCGATTCCGTTGCCATACGGGTATGCGCAACACCTTGCCACCCCGACGCCGACGGCAAGCCGAATCCACGCGCCAACTCGAGCGGGTTGCCCATTCCCTTCAGAACGGTGACATCCTCACCGAATCCGATGATCACCGCTGCGGGGAGCGTCTCACGGACTGCCGCCAGAAGAACGTCAGTCGGAACGGCGGCGTGGATGACGGTGGTGGGATCCGCCTCGAGTACGGTCACCGCAGCACCCACCGACTCGGTGAGACTGTCCGCCAAGAACACAGCGTCTGATCCCGCACCGAGTACCGACACCGAACTGTGCCCGGCCGGTGACCACGTCGGGTCTCCGTAGATCGCCATACCGGCAGAATCCGGTCCACGATCCACCATTTCGCCCAGCATTCCGGTGAGCAGTTCACCGAGGCGGGGATACAGCGAGGGCTCTCTCAGATGAAGCCCGACAATGCCACACATGGGCAGTCTCCTTGTCTCTTGCGAAGGAATACGAGAATCAGAACGCGGTGAGGTAGTTGTCCACTTCCCAGGGAGTTACCGTGTTGTGCCACTGGAAGAACTCTTCACGCTTGAGGGTCGTGAAGTACCCAGCCACGTCGGCGCCCGCAGAATTCAGCGCCCCGGTCACCACGGGGTCTGCGGCCAAGGCATCCATGGCGTGCAGCAACGTCATCGGCAGCGAATCCGACGTCGATGCGCCTCCCGGTTCGCCTGGGTCCAGTTCGCGCCGAATACCGTCCAGACCGGCTGCGATCGTCGCGGCGGCGGCAAGATACGGGTTGGCAGAGCCGTCACCACCACGCAGTTCGACGCGGTTGCGATCGGGAACCCGGAGATAGTGTGTGCGGTCGTTGCCGCCGTACGTCGCATGCCGCGGTGACCACGTTGCGCCACTGGTCGTTGCGGTGGCTCCGGTTCTCTTGTACGAGTTGACCGTCGGGGCAATCACTCCTTGGAGTGCACACGCATGGTCGAGAATTCCGGCGATGAAGGAGTACGCGGTCGACGACAATCCGAGGCCTCGCTCGTCCGTCGAATCCGGGAATGCCGATTCTCCGTCTCGCCAGAGCGAGAGATGCATATGCATGCCGCTCCCCGTACGGTCGGCGAAGGGCTTCGGCATGAATGTTGCAGTCATACCGCGTTCTTCGGCAAGGACGGAGATCAGGTAGCGCAACGTGATCACTCGGTCGGCGGTGGTCATCGCATCCGAGTAGTTGAAATTCTGTTCGAACTGCCCGTTTCCGTCCTCGTGGTCGTTGGCGTAGTTTCCCCACCCCAGCTTGTTCATGGCAGTAGAAATCGACGTCAGGTGCTCGTACATGCGGGTGACATCGCGGGCGTCGTAGCACGGTTGGCGTGAGGTATCGAGAGTGTCTGCGGTGCGCAGGGCTCCGCTCTCGTCCTTGTCCACGAGGAAGTACTCGATCTCCGCTCCTACGTTCACGTCCAAGCCCATCTCCGCTGCCTCCGCGAGCACGGATCGCAGCATCACTCTCGGTGCGTAGGGCCAAGGCTTACCCTCGACATGCGGATCGCAGTGCACCAGCGCAAGGCCGGGCCGGATAAATGGAATAGGTGTGTAGGAGGTTGGGTCGGGGATCGCCACGAGATCGGGATCCTTCGGCTCCTGCCCCATCGCGCCGGCTGCGTAACCCGCAAATCCGACGCCCTCTGTCTGCAGTTCTTCCACCGATTCGATCGGCACCAACTTCGCGCACGGTTTACCGGCGAGATTGACGAATACCGCGAGGATGAATCGTGTTCCGTCGGCCCGCGCTCGCGTTGCCAGGTCCATCGGGCGCTCACCTGTCACTGCATCCGGGATTGCCTGGGGCACTGCATGCAACTCTGCCGCTGTTTCATTCAGTTCGGCGGTGTCGATCGCCATCGAGACTCCTAGTTTCACGCAGGGCCCTAGTTCCACCCAACGTGGTCGGCTATTCCGGTTTCACTGGGTGAATCACTGTCATCTAACAGGAAACAAGGTTGATATGTCCATCTCGTTACGCCCAAGTGAGGTTGTGATGACGGCACCGCCTGCACTGGTGAACTTCTAATCAAGTTGCAGCGAAACAGATTACGGAGATTTTGTTTACCGCCACGTAACCGAAAATCGGTTTCCTCTCATTACAGTAAGTTTCACGTCAGCGATCACATCCCTACGATCGGACGCTCTTTCATCCATCCCATTCCCTCAGGAGCACCGATGAGCATTTCTACGACGTCCACCACGCCGGCAGAGTTCCGCGTCACCGCAGACTTCTGGGCAGACCTCCCCCAGATGCCCGAATCCGAGTACCCCGGCACCAAGGGATTCATCGACGACGTCTATTCCAATCCAGACGGTTCAGCGATGTCAGCGGGCTACTTCGAATTGATCCAGACCGACGCTCCACTCGACTACCTCTACGAATACGACGAAATGAAGGTGGTCCTCGAAGGCGAGTTCGTTCTCGAAAACCTCGACACCGGCCAAGTGAGTGTCGCGAAGGCCAAAGACGCGATCTTCTTCCCCAAGGGCTCGCGCATCAGGTTCACCACCCCCGATCGCGCGCTGGCCTACTACGTCGGCCACCGCTCGTTCGCACCGTAAGCCAACCGTCGTGAGTGTCTGTGCCCGGTCGACCAGCGTTCCGCGCTGGGACGCCGAGCGGCTTCTCAGCGATCCGGACGGACGCTACTTCACCGTCGTCTCCTTCGGTGATCGCGCACACACCGATGCGCAGCAGGTCGTCGGAGAGCACTCCGGCCACCGGGTCAGCTGGTTGAAACTCGGCTCGCAGTGGAGCGCCGTGACATCCGCAGTGTTGCAGCGAGAGTTCGCTGCCGCGAGAGTGGGTTGGCGATTGATCGTGATCGGCGCCGAAATCGAAGTACTACAGGCACGTTCGGTGGCAATCGCCGCCGGCGCCATACCCGCAGAGATCCTGACGTACGTCACAGGCGACGCGCAACGCCGGGTCTACTGCGTGCATTGCCGGCACGTTCACCAAACAGATACACCTGTCGGAGCACTCAGCCCCTGTCCGCGATGCCGTACCGACTTGTTTGTCTACCACCATGTATCCCGTAGATACGGAGCCTATCTCGGGTTCATGGCCGATGCCGAGGAGCAATGATGACCGCAACAACGGACGCACCTGGCGTCACAGACACCAAGTCGTTGACCTTGGTGCTGACAGAGGCCACCATGCTCTGCGACGGTGTCCGATCTCTCCGCCTCGAAAGCGCCGACGGCTCAACACTTCCTTCCTTCACGCCCGGGAGTCACCTTGTTCTCGACTGCGGTACAACACCACAGGGAATGCCGCGGCGCAATTCGTATTCGATGACCGGGCCGGAACTCGAACCGGATCACTATTGCGTTTCGGTCCAGCTGGATCGAGGCGGCAGAGGTGGATCACGCTGGATTCACGACTTGGAGATCGGCACGAGTATCCGCACGTCGCGCCCGCGCAGTGTGTTCGCTCCGGTACTCACGGCACGGCATCACTTGCTGGTTGCCGGCGGAATCGGTGTGACGCCGATACTGTCGCACGCGCGGGCCGCCGCACAATGGGGTCGATCCTTCACCGTCCTGTATGTGTGGCGGGGAACCGACGCAGCGCACCTGGCCGAACTACGCGAACTGTGCGGATCACGTCTGCACGTCTTCTCCTCACGCCATGAGTTGTGGGCCCACCTGGGGCCGGCTCTGCTGAAACAACCACTGGGCACCCACCTGTACACGTGCGGCCCCAGCGCGATGATCGACGCCGTCGAGGGTGCCGCCAAAGCAGCGGGATGGCCGAGTGCCCGCATTCACTACGAACGTTTCGGCGGCGTGGAACTGGACCCCGGACAACCGTTTACCGTCGCATTGCGCGGCAGCGGACAAGAATTCGACGTTCCTTCCGGAACAAGTGTCCTCGAGACTCTCGAACAGCACGGCATCACCATCCCCAATCTCTGCCGTCAAGGAGTATGCGGCGAGTGCCGAATACCTGTGACAGACGGGAGCGTTGCACATCGCGATCTATATCTGACCGACGAGGAGAAATCCCGTGGCACATCGATGATGGCCTGTGTATCGCGGGCCGAGGGATCACGATTGGAGTTGAACTTGTGAACGCATCGGCAGAACTACTCGACGTGCCCACTCGAATTGCGAACTTCCCGTTCCCTTTTGCCAAGGACTCGTACCGCTACAGCACCAACGTCGAACCTGCCGGGACACCTGCAAGAACGGCCGCCGGCGAGTGGGGCAAACACACGATCGAGATCGACGAGAACTACCATCACGAATTGGCCGAGCGAACAAGGATATTGGCTTCGGACGCCAGTCGATATCAGAGTCTGCCCCACATGATGCCGGCGCAGTGGGACGCCATGATCTCGATCATGCGCATGCTCGCCGAGAGCTATCCGGACTCCATGAGTCTCGAACGCGACGGCACGGCTTGGATCTGGCGAAACGGATTGCTCGATACCGAGCAACGGTTTGTCGTCGGCGATCTCGGTACGCTTCCGATCGACCCACTTCGGTTTGCCACCAACCAGATTCAGGAAGATGTCGTCCTCCTCGATCAGCGAGAAGGACAGCTCTGGGGCGACGCCGGTGTAGTCACTTTTGCGGCGGATTGGTCTTTACGATTCGACGTCGGCATGAGCTTTCTGCAGATCCACGGCCCGGTACCTCGCGTGCATGCTGAGGGTATTGTCTCCCGCGCCCAGAGTTTTCTCATGCGCCTCGAACCCGGTGAGCGATACCGCCGAACCAACTGGACCTTGACCGTCGACGGCAAACTCGACACCTCCACCGAGACGTATCCGCAGTGGGGACCCGACCGAACCAGCCTGGCCCGGGGACCACTCGAGGATGTCGGCGACCGACTGTTCCTCCGCGTCGAGGTACAGCACCTGATTCGCTTGGCAAACTCCGGTTCGATCATGTTTCTGATCCGGAGTTACCTTCTGCCACTGCGAGATATCGCATCGGTTCCCGTCTGGGCTCAGCGTCTACACGCTGTACTCGACGACCTGCCGGAAGACATGGCCGACTACAAAGGGATTACCAAAACCCGCGGACCGGCAATGGAGTGGCTGCGCGCGCATGCAGGAGTCGGCTCGTGACCGAAGCCCCGGAACTGGATATTGCCGGGCGTGAGTTTCTCCTCATCTCACTCGGCGGGTGTCCCGACGGTCGAAACACCGTGATCGACTGGGCAACCGAGGCAATCGCCGCCGGGCGATCGGTGACTGTTCACGTTCAGGATCAACTCGATCTCTCGCGCATCGAGCAGTCGGTGGCAGGTTGCCACACCGGTGCCCGCATTGCCGTTGCCGGTCCAGAGTACGACGTGATGCAAGCACTGGCCGCCATACGTGCCTGCGGCGCACTGCCATGCGAAGTGCGATCCAGCGTCACGAGCACGGGAACAATTTCGCTCTTCTGCCCACATTGCGCACACACCCATCGGGTCGAGACCCGTCCCGGCTCGGCACACGAATGCCCTTCGTGCCGACTACTACTCGATATCCGGGTACACAGAAATTCACATCACGGGAGCTACCTCGGCTCCGTCGCCGCGTAACACCGCCTTTCCACTCGAGGAGTGCAGTTGTGAGTGATCTGAAAACCTTGCCGTGGCCGTTCCCCGACGAAGACCGAACCTTTCGCTACGGCGTCAACGTTCAACCGGCACCGCGGTTGACGACAACTCTGGCAGGCGAATGGGGTGAACACGTCGTTGATCTCGGCGACGACTACCTCTACATGATGCAGCTACGACGCGACATCCTCGATCGGGATCCAGGCCGGGCACAGATGCTGCCGCACATGATGCCGGCGTGCTGGGACGTCATGCTGTTTCTCATGCGTCAACTCGCCGCGTCCTATCCGGCTTCGATGTTGTTGGAAGGCAAAGGCAATCACTATCGCTGGACCAATCGGCTACTGGGGATCGAACAGAGCTTCACACTCGGAGATCTGTTCACCCTTCCCGAAGACCCACTGACATTCATCGGTTGCCAGGTACCCGACGATATTCTGCTGCTCACCGAACGCGACGACCAATTGTGGTTCGACGCCGCACTGGTCACCTCGTCTGCCGACTGGTCCGTGAAATTCGATATCGGAATGAGTTTCGACGAGATTCACGTACCGGTACCTGGGTTGACCGCAGGCGGTGTGACCGGCAGAGCCCAGAGTTTCATGCGGATGCTGACAACAGACCAGATCTATCGCCGGGTGAACTGGACGTTCTCCGCCGTCGGTTCCCGGTTGCGTGACACCAGCCTCGAAACGATGCCACAGTGGATGCACGACATGCCGGAGTTGATCTCCCAGAAAGACTGGGGCCGAATCCAACTCCGCATCGAACTCGAACACCTGATCCGACTTCCCTTGACCGGAGCACTGGTCTTCAATATCCGCACGTACCTGGCCCCGCTGTCGGACATCGCCGCAATCCCACAATGGGCGGAGCAATTGGCGGCCATAGTGACCGAACTACCTCAGGAAATAGCCGAATACAAAGGTATCGACGGTTACCGCGTGGAAGCAATGAAGTGGCTACGTGCACAATCCGAGGTGCTCGCTGCGACGGGCTGAGCGTTCGCTTACAGTCGGAGAATGGACATTCTCTCGAGCACGGTGAACGACGTACCGCTGAGCATCGCCCGACCCGAATCGCCTGCCACGCAGAAACCTGCGGTGATCGTGCTGCAGGAGGCCTGGGGCGTCAACGCTCATATCGAGAGCATCCTGTTACGCCTCGCCGACGCCGGATACCTTGCGGTTGCTCCGCACCTCTACCACCGTGGATCACAGTCGTTCTTCACCGATTTTCCATCGGCCAAGAATTCTCTCATGGCGCTGAACAGCGAGGGGATCGGTCACGACGTACGTGTCGCCGTCGCGTACTGCAAGTCCGAGGGAGCCGGCAAGGTCGGCTCCCTCGGATTCTGCATGGGTGGCACCGTGTCACTGTGGTGCGCCGCTGTTCCTCTTGTCGATGCCGCGGTCACCTACTACGGCGGCGCGGTTGCCGAATCACGATGGTCGGGAATCGCTGCCGGGACCGAACTTGCAGCCCAACTGAAGGTTCCGTGGCTCGGTCACTACGGCGACCTCGACACCGGTATCCCGCCGGAGAGCGTCGAACAATTACGCGGGGCCACCTCCGAACTCGCCCGGGTGTACCGGTATGCCGACGCGGGCCACGCGTTCAACAACGACACCGCCGGCGACCACTACAACCCCGACGCTGCAACACTCGCCTGGTCACGCACTATGGAGTTTTTCGGCGAGACTCTGTGACGCCGAGTTCCGGTCAGGGAACGCGCCCTGAAGGTCGGTGCGAACACACGTCGTGCTCGCACCGACCGTTTCTGCCGCAGTCAGGATCCGGCGCGGATCCATTCCTCGAGGTGCGGCGCCTCGGTACCGATTGTGGTGCCGTCACCGTGACCGGTGTGAACCGTGGTCTCGGCAGGTAAGGCAAACAGCTTGTCGCGGATCGATCCGATGATGGTCGGGAAATCGGAGTACGAGCGCCCCGTTGCACCGGGTCCACCGGAGAACAAGGTGTCGCCGCTGAACAGTGCCCCCGCCTCGGGCAGGTAGAGGCAGGTCGATCCCGGCGAATGGCCCGGCGTGTGCATGGCCAGAATATCGGTGCCTGCCACCGAGATTCGCTGCCCGTCTTCCAAACTCAGGTGCTTGACGCCTGGATGTGTCATCTCCCAGAGGACGTCGTCAGCCGGATTCAGGTAGATCGGAGCGTCGAGCTTCTCGGACAGTTCCGGCGCAACGGTGACGTGATCGTTGTGTCCGTGAGTACACACGATTCCGACAACCTTGCGGCCGGCAACGGCGTCGATGATGGGCTGCGCGGTGTGCGCGGCGTCCACGACAACCACCTCGTTGTCGTCACCGATCAGCCAGATGTTGTTGTCCACGTCCCACGTTCCGCCGTCGAGGCTGAACGAACCTGATGTGACGACGCGATCGACTCGCAAGGTCACAGGACCACCACCGAGCGCAGGACCTCGCCGCGGTGCATCGTCTCGAAGGCCTTCTCGACCTCGTCGAGCTTGATGCGCTCACTGACGAACTTCTCGAGCGGCAGACGCCCCTGCTGGTACAGATCGACCAGGACCGGGAAGTCGCGCTCGGGCAGGCAGTCTCCGTACCATGACGACTTGAGTGCGCCACCACGGGAGAAGAAGTCGACAAGTGGCATCTCGAGAGTCATGTCCGGCGTCGGAACACCTACCAGCACTACGGTTCCCGCGAGGTCACGCGCGTAGAAGGCCTGCTTCCACGTCTCCGGGCGTCCAACTGCGTCAACGACGACATCTGCGCCGAAACCACCGGTCAGCTCCTGAACAGCTTCGACAACGTCGTCGACCTCGGTGGCGTTGATCGTGTGGGTTGCGCCAAGTTCTGTGGCCCACTCCAGCTTTCGCGGATCACGGTCGATGGCGATGATGGTATTGGCGCCGGCCAGACGCGAACCCATGATGGCGGCGTCGCCGACACCACCGCAGCCGATGACGGCCACCGAGTCGCCGCGGCCGACGTTGCCGGTGTTCATGGCGGCACCCATACCGGCCATGACACCGCAACCGAGCAGACCGACAACAGCGGGATCAGCCGACGCATCGACCTTGGTGCACTGGCCTTCGTGGACAAGGGTCTTGTCGGCAAACGCGCCAATGCCGAGGGCCGGCGTCAGTTCGGTTCCGTCTTCGAGGGTCATCTTCTGCTCGGCGTTGAAGGTGTCGAAGCAGTACTGGGGGCGTCCGCGCTTACATGCACGGCACTGCCCGCAGACGGCGCGCCAGTTCAGGACGACGAAGTCGCCGACCTCGACGTGCGTGACTCCCGCGCCGACGCTCTCGACGATGCCCGACGCCTCGTGCCCGAGAAGGAACGGGTATTCGTCGTTGATGCCGCCGTCGCGGTAGGTGAGGTCGGTGTGGCACACGCCGCACGCTGCGATGGCAACAACCACCTCGTTGGCACCGGGATCGGGAATCGTGATGGGAACGATTTCGACGGGGGCACCCTTGGATCGGGCGATGACGCCGCGTACCTGCTGTGGCATGGCTCTGCTCCTGGCTTGTGCGTTTTCGGACATGTCGTCACATAGCAATATATGAACGCACTACGAGGTTAACCCGAATACCCGAGCCGGAACCCTGGCCGAAATAACTGACCGACCTATCCGAAGAGCTAGGGAGCTGGTTTGACACCGGCTTCCGCGCCTACAGCTGCGGCAGCACCGCGGCTGTCGACGCCCAGTTTCTTGAGAACTCCCGCGACGTGAAATTTCACGGTGCTCTCACTGACACCGAGACGCTCGGAGATCGCCTTGTTCCGACGACCCGCGACCAGATGCTCGAGCACTTCGATTTCTCGCGGACCCAGATCGGACAGCGTGTGGTCGACGGGCGTCGCGGCAACCACGTCGAGCGGAATGGTGGCACTGATCCGGCTGCCCCAACCTGCAGTCGACTCCGAATCTATTGTTCCACCCAACGTCTCTACCCGCGAACGCAATTGGCGTTCCAGATCGGCAACGTCGGCTTCGCCTCGCCCGTCGTCGCGGATGTCGATCAACAGAGCGGAACCGTCGAGGCTCCACTCGACCCGAATCCGCGACAGCGTGTGTTGATCCGCAAGAGCAAGCACCGCACCTCGCACCACCGCCCGCGCGCCGTGCGCAACTTCACCGGGAAGCCCACGCCCCTCGACCGGCGGTTCCACCAGTTCCAACTCGACGTTGCGGTGTTTGAGCAGTGATCGCAACTCCCCGCGCATCCGCGCAAAAGCCGTGGTGATTGCCTCTTCCGCCAGTTCCCGATGGACGTCGACAGCGGACCGCAACCGGATCAACGCCGACGACGTGGTCTCCCTGGCAGCTGTTCGCGCCCGAGTGTCGTCGAGATCATCCGAACGCAATGTGGCCAGGACGGTCTCCAGCGTCGCCGCGTGAACCTCGGTCATCTCGGCAACCGTGCGCGCGCGTTCCGACGACGCGGCACGCGACTCCGCCAAATAAGCCGGGCTGGCATTGCGGACCTGCAGTTGAATGCCGGTCGCGACCACTCCGAACAGTGCTGCCGTCAACTCGAGCGCCGTTGCCCGAGTTGCCGTCGAGCGCGGCAACAGGACCAGTACCGTGTCTGTCCGATCGAGAACAGCCACCACTTCACGCTCCCGGCCGGCAACCGCCAGTTGCCCCCGAAAGATCTGTCCCACAGCAAGATCGGTACGGATACGATCAAGTTCGGCGATGGTGACTCGATCGACGACTGCCGGATCTCCAGCCACCTTGCGTGGCCGGCCGGTGCATTCACGTGTGAAGATCACGAGCGCGGTGTGCGGCACCAGATCAGTGAGCAACACCGAGAATCTGCGGCCGATCTCGGGCAGCGGACCCACCAGTACGTCGCGCAGTTCGGAGATGAGGGTGGGGAGCTGTTCGGTGGTACTCACCGTTCAACGATAGCCACTCGCTTTTACAGCGTCGTTTTCATCAACATCACGTTGTAGTCCGACCACGTCGTAGCAAGGAAGTACAAATCCTGCCCCTGAGACCACGGATGCATGTACGCGCCGTAGAGACCAGGGACGGCGCCCGGCTCGATCACGATGTCGGGGGCACTCCACGGGCCGGTCAGTTGGTCGGCGGTACGCAACACCAGAGCGCCCCATTCGTTCGAGTACATCGCAACGAACTTTCCGAGATAGTTGTTGTACTGCACCGACAGTTCGCTGACGTCGCCGTCGAGAACTGGCGTCGCTACATCGGGTTTGTTTGGCACCCAAGCCTTTCCGTCCCAGTATTCGTACGCCGCGACGTCTACGATCGACTCTTCCTTCACTCGCGAAAGTCGCGCTTCGCCGAACCTGCCCGACGGTGTCCCGAAGTTGTAGACATACCCACCGTCCTTGACGAAGGACCCCATCTGGAAGTTCGCGTTACCGGTCAACGGCAGGTTCGGGCGCGCCGACGCCGGTTCCACCTGCCACGTTTCGCCGTTGTCCCGGGAGGACGCGATCTGCGAGAAATTTGTCACCCATTCTCCTGATCCTCCCCACGACCGCACCGACATGTAGTTGACGTACTGCACGCCACCCACCGCGATACCCGTCGTAGGAATGCTGCTGGTTTCGACTCCGGTGACTTTGAGGCTGTCGATGATTTCGCGGGAGCGATTGGGGCGATCGACCGGTGAGGAGTCGATATTCATGCCGTCACTGAGAATGCCGTCGGCGCTGCGAAAGAGGACGTTGCTTCGCCAGTCACCCACAACGCCGCCGCACGTCGGGTCCGAATTCAATCCGACCGTATCGCCGAAGACCGTCAGAACCTGGCCTGCGCCGTTGTCCCACATGATCCCGAGATCGGTGCCGAGCACATTGAACCGTTCGACCGTCTGATTGGGGCTGAGCGCTCCGGTGATGTATTCGACCGCAGACGTGCGGCCTTGCATGTCGGGGAGATTCCCGTCGGTTCCGTTGAGCCACGGAATCGGGTTGGTCGGCCCACCTGACTTGTCGAAGATCGCCGAGATATTGCAACCCCACGGCGAGGCCTGGGCTGTTGTTGTGACAACGCCGGCGGGCACAAAGGCACAGGCCAATGCGACTACCGGCAATTTCCATGACTGTTTCATCGCTCCCCTTTCGCGGGGAGGATGCCCAGAAGAGAGGCGAACGTAACTTCGCTTCTATTCCGCGGCCTCTACTCGGGCACCGACGGCGTGAAGTATCACAATGTGCGGACCCCAGGGCACCAACGCGTCGACCGCACGCTCGAGGTCGTCGACAGGCGGCAGATCCTGCGGTCCCAGTACTCGATCACCGCGGTGTGCGCCTGCCACGTGACGGACCCGACTTGAACGCCCGGAACTCCAGCCAGCCACTCTTCCGCGGCATCATGGATCTGGCTCGCCCACAACGAAGCCAGAGAATTCACCACCATCGGGATGGCAACAACAACCAGGGCCGACGCCAACACCAGGTAGACCCGTCGATGTCCCGCGGCAGCTGCCCCTGATTCGCGCGCATAACCGGCGATCACCAGTACCACCGTCGCCGTGATCACCATGGCAACGACATTCGACGCAAAGAGGATCAGCGCCCCCAACGCAAGCGACGGTGCACCCGAACCGAGACAGACACCCACAACGGCAAGAGGCGGAACCAGTGAAATCGCGATCGCCACGCCGGGGAGCACGTCACCGACATCGCGCCGGGTAATCGCGATCGACCCGGCAAACCCTGTGGCGATGGCCGCCGCGAGATCCGTCAACGTCGGGGTGGTTCGTCCGGTCACCTGAGAGTTGGACAGCACACTCGTCGGGTTGAGCAAAACAAGGGAAAACAGAAAACCGAGAGCAACGACAACAACGAGCCCACCCGCGACGTACACAACACTGCGGGCAATGAGCGCGCCCCGACCGGTAACGATGCCGAGGCCGATCCCCAGAATCGGCGTGGACAACGGAGCGACGATCATCGCCCCGATCACAGTGGCCGTCGAGTCACCCACAACCCCGGCGCTCGCGATCATCCCGGAGAGAACGAGCATTATCCAGAACGCGGAACGTTTGGCCGCCTTGTCTCCGGTGGAGAGATCCAGCCGATCGTCGAGTTCTTCGAGGCTGCGACGCTGGCTGTCCGGAATCAGAAATGAGCGCATAGCCGATCCTTTCGGACAAGAACCCGGACATTCTCCACACCGTAAGCCTTGCGCGGCTGCTCCGGGCCTACCTGGCCGAAATCGACTTCAGCCACCTGTCCATGACCGTCGCGGCAAACTCGAGTCCTTCGGTTTCCGCGGATGCCAACTGCTCGATGAAGATCCGAGGTCCGTCGGCGCCCAGCGAAGTCAGCAGCGACTCGCGATACTCGTCCAACTCCATCCAATCGCGAGCGACTTCACACGACGCTTCGAGGTGAAACTGCACGCCGTAGCTCTCCTTGTACCGGAAGAGCTGGTTCGGGTACTTGGAAGAACCTGCAAGATGCACGCCGCCCTCCGGGATCTCGAAAGTATCCGAATGCCATTGCATGGCAGGAAAAGTGGCGGGCAGACTCCCCCAGATCGGATCCAGTGTGCCGGCCTCGGTCAACGTGACGTCCTCGACGCCCACCTCCGGGACTGCCCCGGTGTACACGCGAGCACCAAGCGCTGCCGCCAACAATTGCGAACCGAGGCACACTCCCCAGACCGGAACGTCTGCGTCGACGAGCGCACGAATGTACGCGATCTCGGAGGCCAACCACTCGATGTCGTCTTGATCGCCGACGCCCATCGGGCCACCCATGACGATCACCGCGTCGAACTCGACATGCGTGGGAAGCGGGTCGGTTCCCAACAGGACGGTCTGCACATCGCCATACGTATCCAAGACCGGAGAGTACGCAGCCGGGGGCTCGCATTGTGCGTGTCGAAGTTCCAAGAATCGCATGTCGCTGATTATTCCTCGTATTCATCCCGGATCAGTTCCAGCGCCGATTTGTCGGCTGCGCACCAATTATGCGGAAAACCTCACGCCGAACTCGATTGCTTTGTAGTGTGACCGAGCTGGACGTATGTCCAGCGCATTCGGAGTGCCCCGCCGTCCACTCCGGTTCACGAGAAACGAGCCGTTCATGGTGTCCACATCCGCTCACGACGCTTCGCCCCGGCGTGCACATGTCATTCGCACGATCCTCGCGGTGCTGGTGATCGCGCCGCTCTCGATTGCCGCCTTCTACATGTGGGCTTTGTGGGACCCGGGCGACACTGTGAACCGTCTGCCCGTGGCCATCGTCAACGCTGACAAGGGCACCGATCTCGACGGCACCCACATCGTTGCGGGAGACGACGTGGTGGCCGCGCTGGTCGACAGTGGCGACGTCGCCTGGAAGGTCGTCACGGCTCAGGAAGCGCAGACGGGCGTCGACGACGGCACGTACTACTTCTCCGTCGTCATACCCGAGTCGTTCAGCGCCGATGTGGCAAGTGCGGCTTCCGGTTCGGGACGGAAAGCCCAATTGCAGGTGGTCTACAACGACTACAACAGCCTCGTCGCCGGCCCCGTGGGTGAGAGCATCATCGCGCAGGTACGTTCGGCCGTCTCCGAATCCATCGGCGAGCAGTCCATCGACCAGGTTCTGGTGGGACTCGGCGAACTCGGAACCGGCTTCGGAGAAGCAGCCGCTGGTGCACAACAGCTTTCCGACGGCTCCGCCGCCGCACTGGCCGGCACCAACCAGCTCTACGCCGGCAGTACGGAACTTGCGGCCGGTCTCGGCGAGGCGAACCAGGGCGGACAGGAACTTGCGGCGGGAGCGGGCGAACTCGCCGCGGGTACCGATGAGGCCGCAGCCGGGTCTCGGGAACTCGCGACCGGAATGCAGCAATTGGTGGGCGGCGCGGACGAACTGGGCGCCGGGGCGCGCCAGATCAGCGAAGTGGTCGACATGGTGACCACGCCCATCCTTGATGTCGCCGACTCGGCAAGTGCTGTGGTCGGTCAGATCGACACGTTGACGAATTCACTACGGCTCGCGGGAGACCCCGTGTCCGCAGGACTTGTCGACGCGCTCGCCTCGTTACGAACCTCGCTCACCGCACAACCTGCAGATGACGACGTGATGGGCCAACTCAGCCAACTCCGGGACGGCGCCCGGGAAATCACCCGCCAACTCACGGATCCGGCTAGTGACTATCGCGGCGGATTGAACGCCGCTGCCGCCGGCGCCGGCGAATTGAGCACCGGCCTCGGGCAACTGTCCGACGGTGCGCATCAACTTGATGCGGGAGCAAACGAACTGTCCTCCGGCATCGGCCAACTGGCAGCAGGCAGCGTCGAACTCCGCGACGGTCTTGGCGAGTTGAATGTCGGCATGGGTGAACTGAATGCAGGCTCGGGCGAGCTGGCCCAGGGACTCACCGACGGCGCCGCCCAGGTACCGCAGTTCACCGACGAGGAACGCGCCACCACCGCCAACCTGTTGTCGGCACCGGTCGCAGTTGACGCTCGAAACAACTACCCGGCGGCCGGATTCGGACCTGGCGCTGTGCCGGCAGTGATGTCGGTGGCCCTGTTCCTCTGCGGAATTCTCACCTGGTTCGTAGTTCGCCCACGTCGCGGACGCTCACAGCAAGTGCATGGCTCGATGCTGCGTGAAGGTCTGCGCCGCTACCGCATTCCGGCACTCGTCACCCTCGTCACGGCTTTGATACTGTCCGTGATTGCGCTGACCGTCGCGGATGTGGACCCACCCAGCGTGGTGGCGATGGTCTCCGTGATGATCCTTGTCGGTGCAGCTGCAGTTGCCTGCGGACGCCTGTTCACCGTTGTATTCGGCGCCGTCAACGGAACGTTCATCGCACTGAGCGCCTTGATGATTCAGATCTTTGCATTCGGCGCGGTGTATCCCATCGAACAGATGCCTGCCCCGCTGCGGTGGTTGCACGCCCTGATGCCACTGACCTGGGCGCGCAACGCGATGCGCATGGTCCTGGTCGGCTACTACGGGCCGAGGTTCTGGCTGGCCGTAGCTGCCTTGGCAGCTCTGGTGATCGGAGCCGTCGTGTTCACCATCTGGTGGCGGCGTCGACAAGAACCGCCAATTGACGACGCGCCGATCACAGAGGAGATCGTCTATCTGCAACCGGCGCAGACGTGACCGTCGTCAACCGATCAGCGAGCTCCGCTCGTTCCACCATCGAGGGGAATTACCGTCCCCGTCAAGTAGGCGCCGCCGCGTGAGGACAAGAAGATTGCAAGACCGGCCGCATCCTGTGGCGTTCCGATCCGGCCCAGCGGAACCGAATCCGCCACCGCCCGTGCGCTCTCCTCGTTCTCGAGCAAAAAGGCCATCATCTTCGACGGAAATGGTCCAGGCGCAATGGCATTGACCGTGATCTGTTCCACGGCAAGCGTCGCCGCCAACTTGCGGGTCAACATGTGCACTGCGGCCTTACTCGCTCCGTACGAGAAGTTTTCCGAGCCTGACACCACAAGACCGTCGATCGATCCGATGTTGATCACTCGGGCGGGATCGTCTGCCGTCGCCGCAGAACGCAACTGTGGCAACAACTTCTGCGTCAGCAGGAAGATCGCCTTGACGTTGATGTCGAAGATCTTGTCGAAGCCGGCTGCCGGGAAATCGTCGACGGGGGCGCCCCACGTTGCGCCGGCATTGTTCACCAGCACGTCGAGTGTCGGCGAAATCTCGGCGACCTTCGCAGCGAGGCTCTCGATTCCCTCGTCCGTGGACAAGTCCGCCGGGTGCGAGATGCAGGTGCCGAACTCGGAAAGCTCTCGCGCTGCTTCATCGCACGCTTCCGCTTTCCGGGCCGAGATGACTACCGTCGCGCCGCCTTCGACAAATCCTCGAGCGATCATGTAGCCGATTCCGCGCGAACCACCCGTCACGACGACAGTCTTGCCACTGACGTCGAACAATCCCTCCAGCAAGCTCATGCGACCTCGAAAAGCCCGGCAGCACCCATGCCGCCGCCGATGCACATGGTGACAACAACCAGCTTGGCGCCGCGGCGCTTCCCTTCCAGGAGAGCATGGCCGACCAACCGCGCACCCGTCATCCCGTACGGATGTCCAACGGAAATTCCGCCACCGTCGACGTTGTACTTGTCGGGGTCGATGCCGAGCTTGTCGCGGCAGTACAGCGCCTGAGAAGCAAATGCCTCGTTCAATTCCCACAGATCGATGTCGTCGATCTTCAGTCCGTGCAGGTCGAGCAGACGCGGAATCGCGAATACCGGACCGATTCCCATCTCGTCCGGTGCGCAACCGGCAACAGCCATTCCGCGGTAGATGCCAAGAGGAGCCAGGCCGCGACGTTCCGCCTCACCAGCCTCCATCAACACCGATGCCGACGCGCCGTCGGACAGCTGTGACGAATTTCCGGCGGTGATGGACGAATGCGCGCTGACAGTACCGTCGGCCAGCACCGGACGCAGGCTCGCGAGGCCCTCCAACGTGGTGGACGCACGATTACCTTCGTCGCGAGTGAGTGTGACCGACTCGGTGCCGATTTCGCCGGTCTCCTTGTTCTGAACCTGCTTGACCGACGTCAGCGGCACGATCTCGAGATCGAAACGGCCTGCTTCCTGAGCTGCTGCAGTGCGCTGCTGAGACACCAGTGCAAACTCGTCCTGCTGCTCACGCGTGACGCCGTAGCGTTCGGCCACGATCTCGGCCGTATGCAGCATCGGCATGTAGATCGACGGCTTGTTCTCCTTCAGCCACGGATCTGCCGCACGGAAGTTGTTCATGTGATCGTTCTGGACCAACGAGATCGATTCGACGCCACCACCGATCGCGATCTGCATGCCGTCGTCGACGATCTGCTTTGCCGCCGTCGCAATGGCCATCAGTCCGGACGAGCACTGACGGTCGAGGGTCATACCGGACACCGAATCCGGCAGTCCTGCCCGCAGCACTGCCTGACGCGCGACGTTTCCACCCGTCGATCCCTGCTGCAACGCTGCGCCGAGGATGACATCCTCGACTTCGCCGCCCTCGAGCCCGGCGCGCGCAACGGCATTCGAAATAGCATGTGCAGCAAGCTCTTGAGCCTGTGTGTTGTTGAACGCGCCGCGGTACGCCTTGCCGATCGGGGTGCGGGCGGTGGACACGATGACAGCTTGTCTCATGAGGACCTTTCCAGTGTTGTGCGATTCAGGGTTGGAACACGACTCGGCCGACCGTGGTGCCGTCGCCGAGGCGACCGATACCGTCGGCAACGTCCGTCAACGACAACCGCTCACTGATCAGGGGTTTGACCAAGCCTGCGTCGGCGAGCCTGGTGAGCTCGACGTGGCAATCGTCGATGGCCTGCTGGTTGTACGCCTTGTAGAGGCCCCAGTGCAGACCGATGATCGAATAGTTCTTGATGAGAGCATGATTGAGAGCCGGTTGCGGAATCGTGCCACCGGCAAATCCGATGATGACGATCCGGCCTTCGAACGCGATGCACTTGGTCGACTTTGCGTACGCATCGCCGCCAACCGGGTCGAAGACCACGTCGGCGCCCTTGCCGCCGGTGAACTCCTTCACCGCGGCAACAAAGTCCTCACTGTGACGGTCCACCACGAGGTCCGCCCCGAGCTTGCGCGCGTACTCGGCCTTCTCCGGTCCGCCGACAACACCGATCACCTTGGCACCGGCAGCTTTCCCGAGTTGCACTGCGGCACTGCCCACGCCACCTGCGGCGGCATGAACCAGCAGGGTCTCACCTTCGAGCAGTTGGGTGCGACGGTGCAGCGCGAACCACGCCGTCTGATAGCCGATGCTCAGCGCGGAGGCTTCGGCGTCGTCCAGTGCCGATGGCGCCGGAAAGGTGTTGTTCTGATCCAGCACCGAGAATTCGGCAAAGCCACCCGACGGCAAGCTCGGGTTGCCGATCACGCGATCGCCTACCGCAAACTTCGTGACCGAATCACCCACGGACACAACTTCACCACACAATTCCACACCGGGAGTGAAGGGCAGCGGCGGCTTGATCTGGTACTCACCACGGCACATGAGTACGTCAGGGAAGTTCGCCGGCGCTGCGAGCACCTTCACCAGCATTTCCGTGGCGCCAGCTGTGGGCTCCGACACCTCCTCCAACGAGAGGACATCGCGGGGTTCACCGAGTTGATTGACGCGCCAAGCCTTCACAGTGTTTTCTCCAGTTTCGGTAGTGAGGGTGGTTCAGGACGAGATGGGGAGGTCGACGAGCTCGGCAAGCCGCGCCCGGTGCTCATATGCGGTTCCCAGCGTCAATTGGTCACTCTTGGCTCTCTTGAGATACAGGTGCGCCGGATACTCCCACGTCATACCGATCCCGCCGTGAAGCTGTACACATTCCTCCGCCGCATGAACCGCGACTCCGCTGCAGTACGCCTGAGCGAGCGTCGCAGCAACTGCCGCGTCGGAGTCACCGCGTGCATAGGTATCAGCCGCATAACGCGCGGCCGCACCCGCAGAGCTGACTTCGAGCCACAGGTCCGCCAGACGATGCTTGATCGCCTGATACGAACCGATTGCGCGGCCGAACTGCTTGCGTTCCTTCACATAAGCCAGCGTGGTCTCGAGGCACCACTGCGCCACGGCGAACTGCTCCGAGGCCAGGAGTGCACTTCCGCAGAGCAATGCCTCCTCGACAGCCTCAGCGGCATTGCCACTGTCGACGCGGATCGATGGCGCCTCCGTGAACTCGACGTCCGCCAATCGGCGCGTCATGTCCAGGGACAGGATCGGTGTCACAGTAGCGTCAGCGATCCGCACGATGTGCAGCTCCACACCACTCTCACCGGCAACCGGAACAACAAGAACATCGGACTCGGCGACGCCGGCAACCGTGGTGACGCTGCCGACGAGTCCGCTTGCCGTCGCTCTGACCGTGGGCGCGAAAGTACCTGGTGCAGTGGATAACGGGACGATCAGAGCAGCCGTCGAATCCCCGGCTGACAATCGACCGAGCACCTCGGTTTCGCCGGCTTTCAACAGCGCCGTCGTCGCCAGCACCGCACTCGTGAAGAACGGAACGGGAGCGACCGCGCGGCCGATCTCCTCCATCACGACCGCGGCCTCACGCGTGGACGCACCCGCACCGCCCAGCTCCTCAGGTACCAGCAGTCCCGCCAAACCGAGTTCCGACGCCAGGGACTTCCACAGCCCGGTGAAGTCGGCGGACACGTCGTCGTAGGCAGTGACCACGGTGTCGGCACCTGAGCGCGCACTCAGCAAACGTCGGACACTGGCACGCAGGTCTTGTTCGGTCTCGGAGTACAGCAGATCGGCGCTCATCGGGGCAGGTCCTTCCAGGCGATGTCCTTGTCGACGCGATGCTCGGGCGGCAACCCGAGAACGCGCTCTGCGATGACGTTGCGCAGGATCTCGGACGTTCCGCCCTCGATCGAATTGCCCTTGGCTCGCAGATACCGGTAGCCGGGTTCACGCCCGGTGAAGTCGACAAAATCCGGACGACGCAAGGTCCAATCGTCGTACCGCAGCCCGTCTTCGCCGTGCATTTCCAGCTCGAAACCTGAAATCTGCTGTGCCAAGCCTGCAAACGCCAGCTTCATTCCCGAACCTTCAGGCCCCGGTTGGCCGGCGGCAAGCTGCTGACGCAGACGCTCGCCCGTCAGCCGCGCGACCTCCGATTCGGTCCAGAGCCGCATCAACTCGTCGTGCATCGCAGGCCGCCGCAGGCCGGGTTGTTCGCGCCAAGCCTGCGCGACCTTGCCGATCATTCCGCCCTCACGAGGGGCACCGGAACCGATGGCCACTCGTTCGTTGTTCAGGGTGGTGGTTGCAACCTTCCATCCCTGGCCTTCGCCGCCCAGCCGGTTGGCATCCGGAATCCTGACGTCCGTGAGGAATACCTCGTTGAACTCAGCCTCACCGGTGATCTGGCGGAGCGGCCTGACATCAACTCCGGGATCGGTCATGTCGCAGATGAAGTAGCTCAATCCTGCGTGTTTGGACCGCTCCGGATCAGTCCGGGCAACAAGAATCGCCAACTGAGCGTTCTGAGCCCCCGACGTCCAGACCTTCTGCCCGTTCACTATCCAGTCGTCGCCGTCGCGGACAGCCCGGGTGGCGACGGCAGCCAGGTCCGATCCTGCGCCCGGCTCACTGAAGAGCTGGCAGTACACCGTTTCGGATGTCCACAATGGCCGCAGAAATTTTCTTTTCTGCTCTTCGGTGCCGAACGCTGCGATGGTGGGCGCAGCCATGCCGAGGCCGATACCGTTCTTGCCGGTGTCCGGCCCCGGGGCTCCCGCTGCCGCCAATTGCGCGTTGATCTGTCGCTGAAAGCTCTGTGGCAGATCAAGACCGCCGTGGCCTTCGGGAAAGTGAACCCACGCCAGTCCGGCGTCGAATCGTGCGCCGAGGAAATCCGATACCGATACAGTGTTCGGATCGTGTTCCGCGAGAAGCGTGTTCACCTTGGCGGTGAGGTCACGCGATACTGCCTCTTCGTCGAAAGCCATGCCCATTCCTTCGGTTCGAGCGGTGAGCGGACAGTCAGTCCTTGGGTCCACCGGCGACGTAGACGACCTGACCGGAAACGAAGCCTGCGCCTTCGCTGACGAAGAACGACGCGGTGTGCGCGATGTCCTCGGGCTGCCCGACGCGGTTGACCGGAATCTGCGAAGCGGCAGCGGTCTTGAAGTCCTCGAAGCCGACTCCCATGCGCTCGGCCGTTGCGGCGGTCATCTCGGTTTCGATGAATCCGGGGGCAATGGCGTTGGCGGTGACCCCGAACTTTCCGAGTTCGAAGGCCAACGTCTTGGTGAATCCCTGCATTCCGGCCTTCGCTGCGGAGTAGTTGACCTGTCCGCGGTTGCCGAGAGCCGACGTGCTCGAGAGGTTGACGATACGGCCGAACTTCGCTTCCACCATGTACTTCTGCACCGCGCGCGACATGAGGAACGCTCCGCGCAGGTGGACGTTCATCACCGAGTCCCACTCGGCAACGCTCATCTTGAACAGAAGGTTGTCGCGGGTGATGCCTGCATTGTTGATCAGTACGGTCGGCGAACCGAGTTCTGCTGCCACCCGCTCCACTGCTGCGGCGACCGACTCTTCGTCGGAAACGTCAGCGCCGACGGCCAGGGCTTGCCCGCCTGCGGCCTTGATCGCGTCGACGGTTCCGGCACACGCTGCTTCGTCGAGGTCGAGCACGGCAACGGCAAAGCCGTCTTCCGACAGTCGCTTGGCCACTGCCGCACCGATTCCGCGTGCTGCACCCGTGACAATTGCGGTTCTACGTTCCTGGCTCACTGGCCCTCCATGATTTCGTGATTCGACGGATACCGGACGATCTCGTCAGATCCCGGCCTGATCTGCAATTTCCCTGGCTTTTGCCACCAAGGCGTCAATACGTTCCACTGTGGGAGTTCCACTCTCGGCCGCATTCTGCGGTTCGTCGCGGGCACGACGCATCACGCCTTCGGCGATCACCGCAATCTTCCACAGGCCCAAGGTATGCCAGAACTTCAGCGCAGCCGGATCTCTCCCGGTAGCGTCGAGGTAGATCTGAGAGATCTCGTCTCGCGACGGGAATCCCGGTAGCGCCGACGCCGGGAAATCGCCGCCCGTGTTCTCCCCCGCCGCCGGCCAGTACGCCAACAAGCTTCCGACGTCTGCCAACGGATCGCCGAGCGTGCAGAGTTCCCAGTCGAGCGCCGCGACAACCTCCCCGCTGCTCGCCGAGGTGATCACGTTGCGTAGGTGAAAGTCGCCGTGCACCAACGTGGTTTCGGTGTGTGCCGGCTGAGCTGCAATCAGACGTTGCGTAAGATCGTCCAGATCAGGGCATTCTCGTGTCTTCGACTGCTCCCACTGTCCACCCCAACGCTTCAGTTGTCGTGCAGCGTAAGGCTTGTGGCTTGCCAGATCGTCGAGCCCGGCCTGCTTCAGGTCGACGGCATGTATCTTCGCCAGCGTCTGAGCGAGCGAGATGCCGATTGCCCGGCGACGATCCTCCGACAACGCCTCGGCAAGTGGCATCCGGTCGACAACTTCGCCGTCCACGAACTCCATGAGCAGCAACGGAACTTCGGTGACAGCCGGGTCCTCGGTCAACCCGAACACGCGAGGCGAGGGTACATCCGTGGATTCGAGAGCGCTCAGGATTCGAGCTTCGCGCGCTACGTCGTGAGCCGAAGCCAGCAGATGCCCCAGCGGTGGGCGTCGGAGCACCCAACGGTTACCGTCCTGATCACGTACCAGGTACGTGAGGTTGGACTGCCCCAGGCCGATTCGATCGAAGGACAACGGCCCGGTGAAGTTGATCCCCAGGCCTGCGATCCACCCGGTGACCGCTTCGGTATCGAGTCCCACTACTCCGACGCTAGCCACCGACGGACGCTCCGCGCCGGAACGGGAGCGCATCACCCAACAACTGGCCACCGTCGATGGTCATGATCTCTCCGGTGATCCACTGGGCTGCATCCGAAACCAGGAAGGCGATGGCAGCAGCCACGTCCTCGGGTTCACCGATGCGTCCGAGAGCGGTCGACGCCGATACCGCTTCTTCATGTTCTTTCCACAGAGCTTCGGCGAGTTTGGTTCTCACCACTCCCGGAGCAACGGCGTTGACACGAATCTTCGGTGACAGTTCGAGCGCAAGCTGTTTGGTGATGTGGATCAGAGCAGCCTTCGACGCGTTGTACGTGCCGATTCCGGCCTCGAACGCCATGCCGCCGATCGAGGCGGTGTTGACCACGGATCCACCGTGCTCGCCCATCCAAGCCCTCGCTGCCAGGCCGGTCCACAGGACTGGAGCCCACACGTTGACGTCGAAGGTCTTGGCGAAGCGCGAGTGATCCTGGTTGATGATCGGCCCGAATGACGGGTTGGTGCCCGCGTTGTTCACCAAGATGTCGAGACTGCCGAAACGCTCGATCGTCTGCTCGACGCACTTGCGGGCAGCATCCTCGTCCGTCGCGTGAGCGCCGACGCCGATCGCGTTGCCGGTCACCTGTGCGGCAGCGGAATCTGCGGATTCCTGTGAGCGCGAAGTCAGTACGACGTTTCCGCCCGCCGCCGCAATCGCCTGCGCGGTCGCGAGGCCGATGCCACGCGATGCGCCGGTGACGATCGCAGTCTTGCCGGTGAGGTCCAGTCCTGCCATGTCAGTTCGCCTTGACTTCGCGGTACTTGCGCAGCTCCTGCTTGGCGATGGCGCGCTTGTGTACCTCGTCCGGGCCGTCGGCGAGCCGAAGGGTGCGCATGTGGGCGTATGCCATTGCGAGCGGGAAGTCGTCCGTCACGCCGCCGCCGCCGTGAACCTGGATGGCGTGGTCGATGATCTTGAGCGCGATGTTCGGGGCCGCAACCTTGATGGCCGCGATCTCGGTACGTGCTTCCTTGTTGCCCACCGTGTCCATCATGTGTGCGGCCTTGAGCGTGAGTAGCCGAACCATTTCGATATCGATGCGCGCCTCGGCGATCCAGTCCTGGATGTTGGCGTTGTCGCTGACGGGCTTTCCGAAGGTGATGCGGGTGGATGCGCGCTTGCACATCAGTTCCAGTGCGCGCTCGGCCATTCCGATTGCACGCATGCAGTGGTGAATGCGGCCGGGGCCGAGGCGGGCCTGGCTGATCGCAAAACCTTCACCCTCGCCGGCGAGGATGTCCTTGGCCGGGACGCGTACGTCCTCGAAGGTGATCTCGCCGTGTCCCTCGCGGTCCTGGTAACCGAAGACGGGCAGGTTACGCACGATGGTGACGCCGGGAGCGTCGATCGGCACGACCATCATCGACTGCTGGCGGTGCGTCGCGGCATTGAAGTCCGTCTTGCCCATGACGATCAGAACCTTGCAGTTCTGGTGCAAAGCGTTGGAAGCGAACCACTTACGGCCGTTCAGTACGTACTCGTCGCCATCGCGATCCATGCGGAGCTGGATGTTGGTGGCGTCGGAGCTGGCAACCTCGGGTTCGGTCATGGCAAAGGCAGACCGGATTTCGCCTTCGAGAAGCGGCTTGAGGTACTTCTCCTTGTGCTCGTCGGTGCCGAAGAGCGTGAGCACCTCCATGTTTCCCGTGTCCGGAGCGGCGCAGTTGGTGGCTTCGGAAGCCAGGTGACTGCGGCCCATGATCTCCGCGAGCGGTGCGTATTCCAGGTTGGTCAGGCCGGGGCCCCATTCGGGGTGCGGGTGAAAGAGGTTCCACAGCCCACGCGCCTTGGCTTCCTTCTTCAAGTCGTCGATGATCGGCGGCTGGAAGTGCGGGTTACCGGACTCACGCATCTGCGCTTCGTAGACCGCTTCGGCCGGATAGACGTGCTTGTCCATGAAGTCGAGCAGTTCGGCCTGGTACTTCTTCGTGCGATCCGAGAACTCAAAGACTGACATGTGAACTCCTGACAGAGAGGGAAGGAAAATTAGGTGGCCGACGCTCCAGATGACTCGCGACACCTTCGACGACGTCCGGTCCGCGAAATGCGTTGACCATGAGCGTTTCCGCGCGCTGCGTGGATTCGTCGAACGTGCCGGTCTCGTCGGCGCTCAGCTGGGATTTCATGACGGACAACGAGGTCGGCGAGCAGTTGGCCGCAATTTCTGCGGCGTAGGCAACCGCAGCTTCTACGACATCACCGTCGACCAGGTGGTCGATCAGTCCGATGCGGTAGGCCTCGTCGGCTCCGACCATTCGACTCGACAGCAGTAAATCGGTGGCCCGACTCCGGCCGACAAGTCTAGGCAACATCCATGAGATGCCGTACTCGGCGATCAGCCCACGCTTGGCAAATGCGGTGGTGAATCGTGTTGCAGACGAACCGAATCGAACGTCGCAGTACAGCGCTTCCACGAAACCAAGTCCGGCCGCTACTCCGTTGATGGCGCCGATCAACGGCTTACGTAGCGACGTGGGAAACTCGCGAGACCGAGGCCTCACCAGATCCTCGTCGGAAACGTCGCCGACGTTCTTCAGGTTGCTCAGATCTGCACCCGAGCAGAATCCGCGACCCGCACCCGTGATCACGATTGCCCGGACGTCGGGATCGTCGTCCGCGGCGGCCAGTAGATCGAAGTACACATCCTCGAGTTCGTTTGTCCAGGCGTTCAGGACATCCGGACGATTGAAAGTCAGCAGCAGGACGGACCCACGCTGCTGCGAAAGTACAAGTTCCGGAATCATCGCGTTCCGGCGAGCAACGACGCCTGGTAACGGCGCATTCCGCTGAGCCAGCGATCGTAGTCAGCGCCCTTCTGCCGGTACATGTCCAGTACCTTGGGGTGCGGGAGGATGAGGAAGTGCTCGGCGTCCATTGCAGCCAAGACGATTTCGGCGCACTGGTCGGGCTCGATCACCTCGCCGGCAGCGAGGACAGCTCCCGTCGCAGCGACTCCGAGGGGATCACCGGTCTCTTTCCCTTCATAGAGGAGCTTGGTGTTGACACCCATCGGACACAGACAGCTGACTCGGACGCCCTTGTCTCCGTATGTCATCGACAGCCACTCGGCAAAACCCACTGCCGCATGCTTGGTAACCGAGTACACCGCCGAACCGACCTGCGTGAGCAGGCCGGCAGCCGAAGCGGTGCTGACGAAGTACCCTTCGCCGCGCTCGACCCATCCGGGAACCAACAAACGAGCAGCGCGAATGTGGGCCCGCACATTGATGTCGAAGGCTACGTCCCAGCCGTCCTCGTCGACGTCGAGACCGAGGCCGCCGGTGATACCGGCATTCGCGAAGTAGAGATCAACGGGACCGAAAGCCTCCTCAGCCTGCGCGATCAACCCCTCGATCACACCGGCGTCTGACACGTCGCCACCGGCAGAGACCGCCGATCCTGGGTGCCCTGCGTTGACCGCGTCGGCCACAGCGGCAGCTGCATCGGCATTGAGATCGGCCACAACTACGCGGGCGCCCTCCGCCGCCAACTTCCTGGCGAGCGCTCCCCCGATACCGCCTCCACCTCCGGTGACAATTGCAACCTTCTGGGCGACCTTCATTGGCGATTCCTCTCGCTTGCATTCACCGAAAGCTTTTACCGTGATCCACGTCTCTTGTCATGTATAGTTGAATCCGGCGTCAACTTCAACCGTCGCCGCTGGAATCTATTTTCCAACCTCCTGAACTGCGAGTAAAGGACCACGATGACTGAAGAGCAATTGCCCGTCCGCCCGTCCACGTTTGCCGAGCTCGAGAAGTTGATCGGCCAGGAACTGGGACCCACCGACTGGTACGAGATCACGCAGGATCGCATCGACGCTTTTGCCGCGGTCACCAACGATCACCAGTGGATTCACGTCGACCCAGAGCGTGCGGCGGCGAGCGCATTCGGCACCACCATCGCGCACGGACTTTTCAGCCTCTCACTGGGCCCACAGTTCTCCTCCCAACTCCTGGCCTTCGACGGCTTTGCGCACAGCCTCAACTACGGATACGACAAAGTGCGCTTCCCCGCGCCGGTCCCGGTGGGCTCGCGACTGCGGATGCGCTCAACCGTGGTGTCCGCCGAGCAGTTGCCTGGCGGTATCCAGGTAAAGACGCGCCAGGTGCTCGAACGCGAAGGTTCCGACAAGCCTGTGGCCGTCGCGGAAGCGGTAGCTCGCGTCGTCGAGAAGAGCTGAGACGATTTTCGAAGCGCGCCCTGAGCACTCTCGACCAGGGCGCGCTTCGTCAGCTCCGCCTCGGGAACTTCAGCGCATTGGCCCACAGATCCGTCACGGTGCCGACAATCTCGTCGAATTCGACCGGCCTGCCTTCCACTCGCCCGTCACCCAACGTGAATACACTGTGGGCAAATCGACTCACCATGCCGGACAATGCCATTGACGTAAGCAGCGGATTCAAGCCGGGATCAACGACACCACGTTCTTGCAGTTCGGCGATACCTCGCGCGTTGCGCAGAATAAATGCATCTGCCCGCTCGTTGCGAATCCTGCGGAACTCCGGGTCGATACTGGCAACTTGCTCCATCAATCCCATCAACTTTGCATTCCGTTGATATGCCGCAAGATACGCCCGATTACTTGCCTCCAGAACGGCATATGGATCGTCAGTGTCCGCAACCCTACCGATGCCCGGATGCATCATTTCTTCACGAGCTACCTCGAGGACGGCCGCAAAAACCTCTTCCTTGTTGGCAAAATAGGTGTAGAAGGAACCGGTAGCACACCCAGCTTCCTTCGCTATATCTATCAATCGCGCATCCAAATAGCCGGCCCGCTCGAAAACCACACGTGCAGAGGCGATCAGAGCAGCCCTGGTGCGAGCACCCCGTTCGGTGCTCGGCGGATCACGATGCCCCGCCGGCGGGGCAAGAGGCAGTTCGGATATCCGCGAGTCGTCATCCACCACGCTACTCACCTTTCCGAAGTTCACTGCTACTGAGGGATATTCGCGACAAACTCAATGTTGACACCGAGTTCAAGTGTACGCTCGGCAAGGACATCAGGACACACAATCGGTCGATTCTCCTGAAAGGCATATCCATGGTCAGCGTTCTCGATCCGGTAACCCGTTACGCCGCAGCCACACCGGACAACATCGCGATTCGCGGTTCCGGCCGGGACTGGACATACCGACAACTCCACGACGCCTCCCTCTCGTTTGGCGGCCGAATCCGTGCTGCCGGATTGAGCGAAGGAGATCGGGTGTTGCTCGCCGCTCCGTCGGTTGCGGAATTCATCGTGGCGTACATGGGAATTCAGGCTGCCGGTTGCGTTGTCGTCCCGGTCAATACAATGTCGGCACAGCCCGAGATCGAGTACGTGCTCGACGACGCCGACATCTCACTCGCCATCGCCTGGCATCAACTCGGGC
This sequence comes from Rhodococcus sp. AD45-ID, assembly GCF_003023755.1. Taxonomy (NCBI): domain Bacteria; kingdom Bacillati; phylum Actinomycetota; class Actinomycetes; order Mycobacteriales; family Nocardiaceae; genus Rhodococcus; species Rhodococcus sp. AD45-ID. Next base: position 2,499,753 of record NZ_PYHL01000001.1, read on the forward strand.
CGGCGACCCATGACGCCGGCGCTGCCCGCGGCGTTCCGGTCTGGACCCTTACCGAAGAATCGGCGAGAACCGACCAGGAACCGACAGCGATTGCCGACCGAGATGTACACGACACCACTGCGATTCTCTACACCTCCGGCACCACCGGACGCCCGAAGGGTGCTCAGCTGACCGTGGGATTGTCGGCCGGCGAAATCGGAGCCGAGAGTAGCCGCGGAAACTCTTCGGACCGAACGGGAACGGGTCTACCGCTGTTCCACATCTTCGGACAGGGCTCCGTGATGATGGCAACCTTCACCGGCGGCGGATCACTCTCCCTGCTTCCGCGTTTCGATCCGACCGCCATGCTCGATCTGGTCCGCAAGGACAAACTCACCATAATGGCCGGTGTTCCGACGATGTGGAATGCCATGCTCCACGCAGCAGCCGACGTGGACAGCTCCGACTTCGAGCAACTCAGAATCGCAATCTCCGGCGGAGCCTCCCTTCCAGGTGAGGTGGCCCGCGCCTTCGAAACTCGGTTCGCCTGCACGATCCTCGAAGGGTACGGCCTCACCGAGACAAGCGCGTTCGGAACGTTCAACAGCATCGACCGTCCGCCGAAAATCGGCTACACCGGCCGGGCCGTCCCGAGAACCGAAGTCGAGGTTCGCGATCACGACGGAAATCATTGCCCCGCAGGCACAGTCGGAGAGGTCTTCATCAAGGGCCCCACTGTCATGAAGGGCTATTGGAAACGCCCGGACGATACCTCGGCGGTACTCTCCCCAGACGGGTGGTTCCGCACCGGTGACCTCGGTGAAACCGATGCGGACGGCGACCTTCGCATAGTAGATCGGGTCAAGGATCTGATCATCCGCGGCGGGTACAACGTGTACCCCGGCGAAGTGGAGGAGGTGCTGTATCAGCATCCCGACATCATCGAAGCTGCAGTGATAGGTATCCCGGACGACTACTACGGTGAGGAAGTCGCGGCAGTCGTAGCGGTGCGATCGGGTAGCGTCGTCGATGCTGCCGACGTGACTGCATGGGCACGGGAGCGCCTGTCGGCGTACAAAATTCCTCGGGTTGTGCAGTTCATCGACGCACTGCCCAAGGGTTCCACCGGCAAGATCCTCAAACGCTCGATCGACCGCACCGGACTGGTCACTCTGAAACAGAGCTGAGCACGCGGGAAAGCCCCGGCAGAATTGCCGGGGCTTTCCTGTCTAGCTACGACGCATACAGATGCGCACCGGGGATCGCCTCCGGATCGTCGCGGACTTCCTTCGGATTGGTCTCGGCAAGCGCCCACGCACTGAAGAAGGTCACCAATCCCATGAGTGCGACGAACACAGCAACCAGGGTCGTGGTTCCCGTCTTCGCGATCAGCGCCGTCATGATGAACGGTGTGCCACCGCTGACAGTGATCGCTGCCAGTTGATAGGCAAGAGACGCTGCGGAGTAGCGGACATTCGGGGCGAACAACTCGCCCATGTATGCCGCGATGGGCCCGTATGTCATCGACTGGAAAACGCTGCCGACGGTGACAGCAACAAAGAAGAGCGGTAGCGACTTGGTGTTGATCAGCCAGAAGTACGGAAAGGCCCAGACAACGATCGCGGCCGCACCGATCAAGATCATCGGACGACGCCCGATCCTGTCCGACATCTTTCCCGACCACAGCACCACTCCGACGGTCAGGAGCGCGCTGAGGAGAGAGATGATCAGAAGAGAATTCCTCTTTAGGCCGAGTTCCGTTGTGCCGTAGCTCAAAACACCGGCAATGCTGATGTAGAAGAGCGAGTTGGTAGCAGCCAGAAGACCACAGCCGAGAAGAATCTTGCGCCAATGAGTTTTGATCGCTTTTGTCAGCGGCGCCTGCACCACTGCATCCTTCTTGTTGCGAGCCGCCTCTTTCTGCAACTCCAGAAATTCCGGAGTGTCTTCAACCTTGGTCTGGATGTACAGGACGACTGGGAAGAGTAATGCGCTGGCGAAGAAGGGAATTCGCCATCCCCAGCTCAGGAATGCTTCGTTCGAGATCGTCGCGGTGGCGATCAGAAATACGACGTTGCCGAGAACCACGCCGAACGAAACACCCATCTGTCCAAAGGTTCCGGAGAATCCCCGCTTCTTCGGACTAGCCGACTCCGTGAGAAGCAAGACTATGCCGCCCCACTGCCCGCCGCAGGCGAGACCTTGAATGAATCGCAAGGTGACCAACAGAATTGGAGCAGCGACGCCGATTGCCGATGCACTCGGAATCGCGCCGATCAGGAACGTCGCCAATGCCATCAGGAGCAGGCAGGTAACCACGGCAGGCTTACGTCCGTACTTGTCCCCGAAATGGCCGGCAACGATCCCACCGATCGGCCGAGCTACGAATCCCGCCCAGAACGTACTGAACGAGAGCAATGTACCCATGAGGGCGGACGAGTTCGGAAAGAATACATGCGGAAAGACAAGCGCTGCAGCCGTTCCATAGAGAAAGAAGTCGTACCATTCGATCGAGCTGCCCAGAAGTCCGGCGCCGAGAAGCTTGCGATGTGCACGCTTCCTGGTGCGCTCTTGATCGGATACGCGCCCTGCGGGCCCTCCCGAATTCACTACCGATCTAGTCATGCCTACTCCTCGATGGGTCGTAGCGATTGCACCCGAACGAAGCGCCGCCCCGACAGTAGAAACTGACGCCAACTTCAAGTTCGGATGATGTGACCAGTGTGCGGCACCCACGGAGTGATGTCAATCACTGAATAGCATTGTTGCGCACAATATTTGATGCAATTCAGTCAAACACGACAACTGCCGGCCCATCACGATTCGATGAGCCGGCAGTCATTGGAGTGTGGAATTAGCGCGGAACCCTCAATTCACGGCGAAGAATCTTGCCGCTCACGGTCTTCGGAAGGTCACTCATGACCTCGATGATGCGCGGGTACTTGTACGCAGCCAGACGGACCTTGCAGAATTCCACCAGTTCATCCGGCGTCGCTTCCAGCCCCTCCTTGAGTGAAACGAAGGCTTTCACGGTCTCTCCGCGATAGGGGTCCATGACACCCACTACTGCAGCCTCACGAACGGAAGGATGTTCGTAGAGAACATCTTCCACTTCGCGCGGCCATACCTTGAATCCCGAGGCATTGATCTGATCTTTCATCCGATCGACCACGTAGAACCATCCGTCGGCGTCCATGAAACCTACATCGCCGGTGTGGAAACGGCCGTTGGGCATGGCGTGGGCGGTCTCTTCCGGCTTGTTCCAGTATCCGAGCGCTACCTGCGGGCCGCTGACAACTATCTCCCCGTACTCCCCAACCGGTACCGGATTGTCGTTTTCGTCCACCACCTCGGCATGCGTACTCGAGACAGGCACGCCAACCGCTACCGCACCCGACGCGGGGTCGACCGGCGCTTCTCGTGAATTCGGCACAACGATTGCAGGACTGTTGGTTTCGGTCAAACCGTAGCCGTTGTGGATGTAGTGACCGAACTTCGCCCGAAACGACTCGAGCGCTGCATGCGGAATGGGCGCGCCACCCGAGTAGACCGATTCGAGACTACTGAGCAACTCTTTCGATACCGCCGCATTATCCGTCCAGGCGATGAAAACGGTAATTGCACCGATGATCGCTGTGGCGCGATGCTCCGAAATAGACTCCGCCGCAACAACGGGGTGGAATCTACACGTGAGAATTGTAGCGGCCCCCGATAGCAGTGGCGCCGCGACGTGTCCGATCAAACCAGTGATGTGAAACAACGGGGCTACGGCAAACATCGCGCCACCCGGGCGCAAGCCCACCCAGTCCCGATAGATCTGCGCTGCGAACACCACATTGGCATGCGTGTTCATAGACCCCTTGGGCGGACCCGTCGTACCGGACGTGTACGGCAGATACGCAAGATCGCTCGGCTCGAGGTCAACGGGATCGGGTGCGGCGCCGCGGTTCTCCTCGATCAACTCCAGCAGGTCGTGGCAACCCTCGTACCTCACTCGGCTGGCAGACCCGAAAATCCTTTGATCACTTCGTGATTGAAAATCGAGTTCCGACGTAGTGATAACACATCCAACATCCGTACCCACAGACGCCGTCACCACCGTCTGGGCCGAGGACTCGAGGCAGATCACCGCAACGGCACCGCTGTCGAGCAGGACCGTCGCCAACTCACGGTCGCGGTACATCGGATTGACCGGAACCACAACGGCTCCCAACTTCCAGATAGCCAGAGTCGCGACAAAGAACTGCGGCACATTCTGCAGGACAAATGCCACCCGATCGCCGAATCCGATACCCTCACCGGCGAGAGCCACTGCCAAAGCGTCCGACATCGTGTCGAGCTCGCCGAACGTGAGAGTCGCGTCGAAGTATCTGATTGCGGGAGCATCAGCGTCGCGGGCCACCGACGCACGGAACATCTCCAGGGCATTGGTGTATTCGATGTCAACGGTTGGCGCAGTACCACTGTCGTAGCGCGCAAGCCAAGGACGTGGCACCGACAGCTCGCCCGCATACACGTCGTCCATGATCAGCTCTCGAAATATCGACGCGGATTGTCGACCAGCATCGTCGTGATCTGGTCTTCGGTGACGCCTCGCGCTAACAAGGTCGGGATGACGTGATCGCTGATGTGCGTGTAGTTCCAGTTCGGCACAGCGGCAGCCTTCGCCTCGCTGGAGAACCAGTCGATGAAGCACGACGCGTCGTGGGCGAGGACCATTTTCTCCGCGTAGCCGCGACGAGCCATCTCCACCACGGTGTTCACGCGCTCCTCGAACGGCAAGAGCACATCCAGACCGAAGCGGTCCATACCCAGTAGGGAGCCGGCATCTGCGAGCGCACACAGATAGTCGAGATCCGTCGAGTCACCCGAATGACCGATCACGACCTTGGTCAGATCTGCGCCCTCGTCGGCCAGGACTTTCTGTGCAACGAGCCCGGATTCGGTATGCGGGTCGGTGTGGACGGTTATGGGCACACCCGTTTCGACCTGCGCAGCTCCAACTGCGCGCATCACTCGCTCGACTCCGGGAGTCAGCCCGGGCTCTTCGATGGCGCACTTGAGGAATGCTGCGCGAATACCAGTGCCGGCGATGCCTTCTCGAATGTCTTTGACAAACAGATCGACCATCGGCTCTCGCACATCGAAGAGTAATCCCGGTCCTGTGTGATGGAATTGGAACGGAATGTCGTTGTAGGTGTAGATGCCCGTGGCGACGATGATGTTGAGATCGACCTGCTCGTTGATTCGCGCGATGCGCGGAATGTATCGGCCGAGCCCGATCACGGTGGGATCGACGATTGTGTTGATCCCGCGGGACTTCAGTTCGGTCAGCTTGGCAACTGCGTCCGCCACCCGAGCGTCTTCGTCCCAAGGCTCCGGGTAGTCCGGATAGTTCTGGCGCATCTCCTCTCCGAGAACAAAGACGTGCTCGTGCATCAACACCTTCCCCAGATCGGCGCTGTCCACCGCCCCGCGAACGGTCTGTACTGAACTCATCGACAAAACCCCTGACTGTGATCGGCATCACCAAGCTGAGACAATGAGCTAGTGTGTCTCACCTAGGAGGGTTCGTCAATAGATAGCCAGAGCCGTACACAGACCCGAAAATCGACACACCGGCCCACCGGAGAGAATGCCTGTATGCCATCCGACCGCGACCGCCGGCGCGCCATCGACACCGCCGCGAGCATGTATCTCGCCGAAGAGGCGCTTGACATGTCACTACTTGCCGAGCGCCTCGGAGTAGGCCGCGCGACGCTCTACCGATGGGTCGGAAATCGCGACGAACTACTGGGGACGGTGCTGGCGGAAGCCACCGAGCGCACGTACCGCAAGGCGATGTCGCAAGCGTCAGGCAAGGGCCCGGAGTACGTCATCGACGTATTCGGCCGAGTGATGCGTTCAGTAGACTCTTCAACCGAACTTCGCGCGCTCACCAAGAGGGAACCGATGGTGTTCATCAAGCTCGCGCTGATGCCCGGTGCCATCGAGTCCATTTCCGCGTCCATTGCCGCCGAGATCCTGCAGTCGCAGGTCGATGCCGGCCAGTTGACCCTCAGCTTGTCGCCACAAGTGCTGGGCCAGGCACTTGTTCGTATCTGCGACATCCACCTTTACGCACCTCTACTAGGTCGAGAGAAGGCAGAGATCGAGACAGCTCTCGATTTGATCGCACTTCTGCTCGGGGTCCCGCGCGTGTGAGTGCCCATCGAACACACCCGCTAAGGGTTAGTCCTCAGACGTCTGATGACTTGTTACGCTAGGCGAATTCGATTCGAAAGGTAGCAATGACCGACGACCACGGTGGTTTCGTTCTGCGCAGCGGTCCCCTGGTGCCGCAGATCGAACAGATCTTCCGGTCGAAGATCCGCCAATCGGTATGGCTGCCGAAGCAGCGGATCCCGAGCGAAGCCGCACTCGCCGTAGAACTGGGAGTCGGGCGTTCGTCCATCCGCGAAGCGATCCGGCTTCTAACTCAAGCCGGGTTGCTGGAGGTACGGCACGGGGTCGGAACGTTTGTTGTCGCGGCGGAGGATCTGGAACACGCTGACGAATTCACCCGGCTACTCCGACGCTCACAGATGCTCGAGGTTTTCGAGGTGCGCCGGGCGTTGGAGGTCGAGGCCGCCAGACTCGCGGCGGAGCGCGCACAACCGGAAGATCTCGAGCGTCTTCGACGCCGACTTACGCTCCGCCACAGCCACTTCGAACGGGATGTCGAGAAGTTTGTCGACACCGACCTCGATTTCCATACAGAAGTCGTTCGACTCTCGGGAAACGCTGTCCTGCTGTCACTGTTCGAATCGGTGCGTCCGCTTCTCCGCAAGACTCTCATCGACATGGTGGACATCGAAGAGGGAGTTCCCGATACTTCACAGGCCCACGACAGACTGCTCGACGCGCTATGGGATTCGGATCCCGACGCCGCAGTAGCTGCAACACGCGAAAACATCGACACCGTCCTCCGTCAGCTACGCATTCTCGATTCATAGAGAGGCTTCATCCGTGGAACACTCCAGCGGCACAGTGCTGTCGACCGAACATGTCGACTTGGTCCGAGACGGCCGGTACTTGTTGCAGGACATCAACATTTCGATCGAGCCCGGCCAGCATTGGGTATTGCTGGGGGCTAACGGTGCGGGAAAGAGCACTCTGCTGAGCCTGTTCGGGGCAACTGCGCACCCCACCCGCGGCTCCGTATTCGTTCTGGGCCACAAGTTGGGCCGTGTCGACATGCGTGAGTTGCGGATGGACATCGGGCATGTCAATCCGCGTCATACGATCGGCATTCCGATCACGGTCCGGAACGTCGTGATCACCGGACTCACCAACACCACCGAGTTGATGCCTCGCTGGTCACCAACTCCGGAGCAGGAAGCACACGCCGACGCCTTGATCGACCTGCTTGGCATGAGCCCCCGATCGAATGCACTGTGGCCCAATTTGTCTCAGGGAGAGCGCGGACGCGCACTGATCGCCAGAGCGCTCATGGTCGAGCCACGATTGCTTCTTCTCGACGAGCCCGCCACCGGTCTCGACTTGGCAGCCCGCGAACAGCTGCTGAGCGCTCTGGATGACCTACGTAGTCAAAACCCGTCCCTGGCAAGCATTCTTGTCACCCATCACATCGAAGAAATCCCAAGCACGACAACACATGCACTACTGATCAAGGACGGCATTGTCACGGCAACCGGACTTGCCGACGATGTGATCACGTCGGAGAACATCAGCGACTGCTTCTCACATCCCATCGAGATCGAACGACGCAATGGACGTTGGAATGCCAGGTCCCACCCTCGCCAACGGAACCAACTGAGCCAACTGATCTGACAGTTCGTCAGATCCGGCGAGCGCCCTGCCCGCCCAGACCGAGTTCGTCTCCCGGATTGAGCAGGTTGCAGGTTTGCAGTGACAAGCACCCGCACCCGATACACCCGGTCAACTCCTCCTGGAGGCGCGCGATCGCCTGTTTACGATCCTCTAGCCGCTGATTCCAGGCGGTCGAGATCTTTGCCCAGTCCTTCTTGTTGGGTGTGCGGCCCTCTGGCAGGGAGGCGAACACTTCCCCGACCTCCGACAACGGAATGCCGAAGCGGACGGCCAACTGGATCAACGTCACTCGCCGTATGGCATGCCGCGGAAACTTTCGCATATTGCCGGCAGTGCGAACGGCAGGAACCAGACCCAGGGTTTCGTAGTACCGCACGGCCGACACCGCAACGCCTGTGCGGGCCGACACCTCGCCGATAGAGAGGAGTTCGTCGCTCTTGCGGATCATCCTCGCCTCCCGTCTGGCACCCGAAGTTGACCTCAAGCGCACTTGAGACTCTACCTTCATCGACATGCATTCCCCTACTGATGTCTCCGCCGGCACGTGGCGTCAATTACTGAGCGGGCGGCATCTCGGGACCGCTACCGTCCTGGCGGGCGGAGTGGCGCTGTACGCCACGAACGTCTATCTCACGACCAGTTTGCTTCCGACGGCAATCGACGACATCGGCGGGCAACGGTATTACGCCTGGACTGCAACAGTTTTCCTCATTGCCTCAGTCATCTCCTCGATGCTGGTCACCCGGATCCTCGGCGCGAAAGGGCCTAGAGGCGCGTATCTGATTGCGCTTGCGATCTTCGCGATCGGCACGATCGTCTGTGCGCTCAGTCCTACGATGGAAATGCTTCTGGTCGGCCGTGCTGTTCAAGGAGCAGGCGGCGGACTGCTGGCGGGTCTCGGTTATGCCGTGATCAACGCCGCCCTACCCAAGCAGTTGTGGACGCGCGCATCGGCACTCGTATCAGCAATGTGGGGTGTCGGCACGTTCGCCGGGCCGGCCATCGGTGGAGTGTTCGCTCAATTCGGCGCTTGGCGCTGGGCATTCGGTGTCTTGGTGGTCGCGACAATCGCGGTTGCCGCGCTCGTCCCCAGCGCGCTGCCGGCACATACTGCAGGCAGCACCACCAGCAGTCCGGTTCCAATTCTCTCGCTGGCCCTGCTGACCGCAGCAGCGCTGTTGGTGAGCGTCGCGGGAATTCTGTCCAACCTTGCGGTGACCGCCACACTGGTTCTTGCGGCAGTGATACTACTGATTGCTTTTGTCGCAGCAGACCGTCGCGCGAGCCATGGAGTACTCCCGCCGTCGACCTTCACCGCGTCGTCCCTCAAATGGGTGTACCTGACCATCGTCGCCTTGGCCCTGAGCTCGACGGTCGAAACGTTCATTCCGCTGTTCGGTCAGCTCCTCGCCGGTATGACACCGTTGGCCGCCGGTTTCCTCGGCGCCGCCCTCGCCCTCGGCTGGACCCTCGGCGAAATTCCGAGTGCCTCGGCAACGTCACCTCGCGCTGTCCGCACAATCGTTGTCGGCGGACCTGTTCTGGTCGCATTCGGGCTTGCTCTGACGGCCGCGTTCCTCACCGATCAGGCCGGCGCCGGCGCAATCGCAGCGTGGATCGTCGGACTGGTCATTGCCGGGGCGGGTATCGGCATCGCCTGGCCACACCTGGCTGTCGGTGCGATGAACTCGGTTTCGGAACCAGGCGAAGGCGCAAAAGCCGCCGCGGCGATCAATACCGTGCAATTGATCGCCAACGCGTTCGGCGCCGCTCTCGCCGGAGTTCTGGTGAATCTCGGCGCACCCTCGACTTTGCGTTCCGCACAATTACTCCTGATCACATTTGCCGTCGTAGCCTGTATCGGTGTGGCGATCGCAGCGCGCGCCTTCCCGTCGTCTCGAGGAGATCAACCGTGACCGAATCTCAGTCTGCACAGCCCGGAGACGGTTTCCCGAAAACCAGCGCGCCTGCAACGCGGGCTCTTCTTGCCGCCGGTTACACCGAGTTGTCGCAGCTCGCATCGGTATCCGAATCGGAATTGGCAAAGCTTCACGGAATGGGCCCAAAAGCCCTTCGCATTCTGGGTGAGGCACTCGCCGAACGAGGGTTGTCGTTCGGCGATTGAAGAAGTCTTCACACGACGCTGGCACGCACCTGATTTCCACCCTCACGTTTGGCTTGATACATAGCCGAATCGGCCACCCTGAACAGTGCGGAAACAATCTCGTCCACGGTTTCGTCCACTTCTCGGGGCGCCGTACGAATCGCGATTCCGATACTCGAACTGATTGCCGGTACGTCATTGTCACCACTCATGAATGTGGTGATCCGCGTCGACAGTTTTGCCACCGAATTGAAGGGCGCCCGCTCGAGCACTACAAATTCGTCACCGCCGACTCGAGCGATCAGAGCCGACTGCGACGTCCAGAGCCTGATGCGCAAACCGGTCCTGATGATTGTGTTGTCACCGATATCGTGTCCGTGGAGATCATTGATCTCCTTGAATCGGTCGAGATCGATCACCACAACCAGAAGCGCATTGTGTTCGTCGATCTGCTCGCCCACGATGTCCGTCGCCCGACGTGAAAGCCCACGTCGATTGAGAAGCCCGGTCAGCGGATCGAATTCCGATGTTGTTGCATCCGAACTGAGCATCGCCAACATGATCTGTGAGACGACGGGAATCACATAGACGGTCGCGAGAGTGACACCTATTTTGGCAATTCCCAATCCTGGATCCGTGTTGTCACCAAACAGCAGCGGCCACCCCGCCATAATCGTGACCAGGGTGGCGAATACCAGGTGCCCGAGCTGCAACGTGGGGTTGTGGAAAAACGCGATGTAGCCACCGATCGAGGCAAAAACCACACAGCACAACAATCGTGCCAGCGGATCGACGTCCGAGAACGACGCCACCGCGATAGCAATATCGGAGCCGACAACAAAGGTGTAGGACCACAGCCGGGTTGGCGGAAACAGCCACCAAATGAGGGCAGCGATCAGGCAGGCTGCGACCACAATCAGGTTGACGGATCGCCAGAACGAACCTTGCGGTCCCACAGCACTCCACCTCATGAGGACGAGGATCAACCCCATCCCGAACGCAGTTCCGCCGACCAGGATTCGGCAAGCCGACACAAGACCACGGTCTTCGAGGTAACGCATGAAACTCTGATACTGATCGGGCAGACGCCACCACTGCGCGATCAGGTCGATCAACGCTTTCACGACGGAGCCTCGAACATACGAGGGCAAATCTCTCGCTTCCCCCAGGGTGGCCCACACTTGCCTGATTTCCCCGAAAATTCGGCCATAGCGTGCAGCATAGCCATAACGGACGGTCCGACCAACACGCTACGCTTGCAATATCGCCTGGTCAGGCAACTATCCAGCTACGGACCGTCCCGAATCAGACAATAGATCAGTCACCGCATCAAACCGTTAGGAGATTCTCAGGGCAATGACTAATTTGCATTCGGGTGACAATGAATCCGGAACTCGCATCCCGCACTCCTTCTGGTTGGATGAACACCGGAAGTCGACGCACCTAAGGGGTAGCAACAGTGGTTTCAGATCCCATCTCGGGCCTGCAGATGGAACTCGCCGATATGTGGCAGCGCGGGCGCGCTCGCGCCCGTAAGTACGCGCGGGCCATCCACCCCAAACTCGATCCGGCGCTCTACTCCGTCCTGGTTCTTCTGAACCGTTCGAATGCGGTTCCGATGTCGGATCTCATTGCTGCGCTCGATATCGAGAAGTCGACATTGACCAGACAAATCGATTCGGCCGAGCGCCTCGGACTGGTACAGCGGATCCCCGATCCCGATGACGCCCGGGCAAAGTTGGTTGCCCTGACACCCGAGGCCCGGGAACGTGTGACCACCGTCCAGAATCGTCAGGCCGACGAGTGGCGCGCACGATTGGCGACGTGGGATCCCGAGGACGTCATCGCGCTGACATCGCTTCTGCATCGACTGGGCAGCATGGAAAACTAATCGCAAAACCGTTGCGTTCTACAACCAACTTAGCCTAATGTTGCATGTGTCAACTAACTAAGTGGGGTCGCCGTGGTCACGCATGAAGAAGTCGGATCGATCCGCCTGCAGGAGGCCCCCGCCGCTCCGATGTCGCACCGGCAGAAGATCAAGGCGCTTGTCGGACTTCTCCTCGGAATGTTCGTGGCCTTCCTGTCCTCGACCATTGTCTCGAATGCCCTGCCGACCATCATCACCGAACTACACGGAACCCAGGATCAGTACACCTGGGTCGTGACGGCAACTCTTCTGGCTTCCACAGCCACAACGCCCATCTGGGGCAAGTTCTCGGATCTCGTGAGCAAAAAACTGCTGGTTCAACTCTCCATCCTGATCTTCACCATCGGATCCATCCTGGCCGGACTCGCACAATCCGTCGGCATATTGATCGCCTTCCGAGTAGTGCAGGGCCTGGGACTCGGTGGCTTGCAGGCACTGGTCATCATCGTGATCGCAGCCATGTTCAGTCCTCGCGAACGTGGCCGATACCAAGGTCCGATCGCAGCCGTCATGTCGATTGCCACCATCGCCGGTCCACTCATCGGCGGCGTCATCGTAGATACCAGTTGGCTAGGGTGGCGCTGGACCTTCTTCGTCTGCGTCCCGTTGGCAGTGATCGCACTGATAGTCGTACAGCGCACCCTCAATCTTCCTGTAGTACGCAGAAAGGTCAAGATCGACTACGCCGGTGCGACTCTCATCGCCGGCGGCGTAAGCACACTCCTCATCTGGGTGACTTTGGCGGGCAAGAACTTCGAGTGGTCCTCCGGTATGTCGTTCTTCCTGTGCGGTCTCGGAATCGTGCTTATCGCCGCGGCAGTCTGGGTCGAGAGCGTGGTGGAGGAACCCATCATTCCCCTGCGGCTTTTCCGTGACCGCACCACCTCGCTCGCGACCTTCGCCAGCATCACCGTCGGTGTTGCCATCTTCGGCGGCGCGGTATTCCTCGGACAGTACTTTCAGATCGCACGCGGTTACTCACCCACTGTCGCAGGGCTTCTGACACTTCCGATGGTGATCGGATCCACCCTGTCGTCCAGTATCTCCGGCTCACTCATCACCAAGTTCGGTCGATGGAAGATCTTCCTCGTTGCCGGCGCGAGCACGATGACACTCGGATTCTTCCTGCTCGCCACCATCGACCACGCCACCTCAGTCGTCTGGATCGGCGTGTTTTTGTTCATCGCAGGCACCGGCATGGGCATGGTGATGCAAAATCTTGTTCTCGCAGTGCAGAATACGGTCGATGCGAGCGATCTCGGAGCGGCCAGTTCAACCATCACATTCTTCCGCTCGCTCGGCGGGGCAGCCGGAGTCTCGATCCTCGGCGCCGTTCTGTCGACACACGTGGCACATCTGACTGCTCAGGGCTTGAGCGCAATCGGCGTCGACGCAACGGGAGGCGCCGGGCTGTCCAATCTCAATGAACTGCCCGACGCCCTTGCCGACGTCGTCCGCATCGCGTACGGCGACGCCACCGCACGCCTGTTTCTGATTGCCGGAATTCTGGGGCTGCTCAGCCTTGTTGCCGTCGCCTTCATCAAGGAACGTGCTCTGCGCACCCAGAGCGGTGACGAGCAACTGCTGGCCGAAGCAGAGTTGATCAAGTCGCAGCAATAACGCCGGCGACAAGCATTCTGCCTGCCACCGCAACCCTGAAGTCGATCATCGCCCGCTCGACATGGTTGGCGCTCGACACCACGACAACGCCGGTTGCTCCGCGGTCGGCCAAGATCTGCGAGGTGAACTGCGCGTTCTGCACTGTCGAACCCGATCGGCCTTCCTCGGTTATGCGGCCCGGGTGAACGCCATTGGCCACCAGCCAATCCCGCATAGCCCTGGCTTCGGTGACACCCGACTTGGGCGCACCGCCGCTGGTGATGATCGGTGCGGCTGGATACCTCTGCGCGAGGTACAAGGCAGCTTGCAGACGGTCGACCAACATATCTCGCATGGTGCCGTCGTCGAATAGCCCAGCGCCGAGCACAACGATGTTGGTTCCGACCGGATTCAGATCGAGGAGAAGCGGCGACCGCCTGGTCAACGTCTCTGCGCCCGTGCAGAACACGATCAATTCACGAATGGTGGTTTGACACCCACCAACTGTGGACAGAACGCCGTTGACCAGGGTAACGGGCGTGACATCAGCGCTGGCTGTTGCCGGCGAGAGTCCTACTCCTGCTACCGCAACCAACGAGGCTGCAACAATTCCTCTCAACACCGATTTACGCACAGTGACCATCAAATTGGACCCCCTGAAATGTCGGATGTCCGGTCACGGTAACGAGAATTTTGTCTTATTTACCCGTTTTGGCAGGATTGTTATTCAGGAAAGATCCTGGATCAACCGTCAGTTCCAGTCGATCTCGACCGCCGAGAGCATCGAACGGAGCAGGTCCGGCAGCTGCGCGATCATGCCCTGACCCGCAATCCGTTGAGATACCGGGGCGGCCAACGTCTCGCGCCACAGGACCGGTTGATCGTTCATGAGATCGCGGTAGACGGGAAGCAATTGGTTGGTGATGTATATCCAGCGCCCGTCTCGATCCGCCCAGTTGAAGTCCGGCAACGGAGTCGCGATTCTTGCTGCGCCAACCTGGAACTCGAGCGAATCGGACTCACGCGGTGGGATAACTCCCGGCATCGACGGCGACGCGGCAAACGTGGTCAAGTACGTCAGAGCCCGCCCGACGCTTCCGCGATAGTTCTTTGCCTCGTCCCATTGATCGCCGACGGATTGGTACTGCTCACGCCGAAGCAGTCGCACATTACCGTCGAACACGGCTTCCGGATTACCGGATGCAATGTTGCGCCAGGCAATTCGCGCATTTTCGTCGAGCAGTCCGGCCCGGTCCAGTTCGCTTATCCCGTCGGCCCCGTTGTGTATCCACGCCATATGCATGGGGATCAGGTCCGAGAAGATGTGCTTGCTCATGGCAATAACTTTGCCCTGGAACCACATCACATCCTCAGGTCGAATTTCGTGCCCCACCTGGAGCAACGCCTGGAGGTCTTCGGGCGCTGCAATCGACTGCGCGATGGGTGTGCCGACACGATCGAGTTCGCGCCACACCACGGCCATAGCGTCGCTGATCGCCCGGATGTTCAGAACAACCCGCCCGAAATCCACGTCGAGTAGTCCCGCTGCAAAAGCCGGACCAACCATCCCACCCATTCCAGCCCACTGTAATTCACTGTGTTCGAGTTGGAGGCGCTCGTAGAACGCAAAGGTATCGGTCAGGTTGCCGAGATTTGCGTGAACACCGTCGAATGGAGTCCAGGAGGCAAGGTCGATTCCCGCGGATTCCGTTCCGACTGCAAGCCAATACTGCTTCAGCAATACCTGATACCGCCGCGGATCCACCCCTGCCGATCTGGCCTCGTCGAGCAGGACACGAAGTTTCGCGGAATCGGAGGGCAGAGTCGGATGAAGCCCACCTGCGGCTTCGGCATCGGCGTTGACCGCGGCGAGATCGAGGTACCGATCCACCTCGCGCGCCGAAGCAGTTGTTCCTACCGCCATCGCGCTGCCAAGTGCAACCGAGCCCACCATAACGGTGCGGGCAAAATCTCTACGTGTCAAAGGCTTTCGGATCATCTACTTACTCTCCGCTTCATCGAACGCCGCATCCAACCAGGCGACGTCCTGCATCCCGAGCTGATCGGTAACCGTCTTGTACAGGTTGGTGACATAGTCGAGAGGCCCACACTGCGAAGGAATCAGATCGACGTCACCACCGTCGGCACGATACGTGTCCGCCAATTCCTGTGCCTCACTGAAGGGCACGAGAAAATCGTCTTCACAGGACGAGATAAGCAACTTCGACTTCGGTGCCTGCTTGCCCAAGGTGTTGTCCTCGTAGGCGGCCGCCAGCGCCGGAATGGTTCGGGGTGCTGGGTTGGTCAACAGAACATCGAACGGAACGAACGGAAGCGCCAAATACAGTGCTTGACAAGATGTCCGAAAAGCCGCAGCAACGTCGCGGCCGACCGGAGTGAAGTGATCGTCCAGCTTGATCTCCGGATACCCGGCATCAAATCCGAGGACGGACGAGAAGACAAACCCGGAACCGATGCCGCCGGCTGCAGTTGCCTCGAACGTTGCCGGATCGATCATCATCGCCTGGATCGCACTGGCCGTCACGTTCAGCTCTGGCGCGTAGGTATGGGCCTGCTCCGCCGCAAAGCCCGCCGCGACACCGCCACCGGCAACTCCGTAGATGCCAACCGGTGTATCGGATGCCAATCCGGCCTCGGGAAGCGCCAGCGCTGCTCGTACACCGTCGAGGGTGGCCTTGCCCGAGAACTGACCGACGGAGAACGGGTGCGGCGAGGTATCCCCGTCGTTTCCGACATCGCTCATCATGACGGCCCAACCGCGTCCGAACATCTCCGCAACGGGTCCGAGTGCCGAGAACATGGCCGGGTCACTCTGATTTCCACCGGTCCACTGGTGACTGGGAGCGCAGTTGGCGCCGAGGCTGTCGTTCGCCTCGGCATAACCGATGATCTTGCGGTCAGCGGGAGCGGTGCCGTCCTCGGGAATCATCAGGATTCCGGTGCTGATCACCCGACGTCCGAAATGATCGGTTGTCGTGTACATGAGCTGGTAGGCGCTGACAGCGTCCGGTCGCACCTGATAGACCTGCACGCTCACTGGGCGGGCTTTGAGTAGGAGTCCCGGCGCTGTGTCGCCACTGAGTTCTGGTTCGTCGAACCACGGATCATCCGACGAGAGTCCCAGTGGAGTGAACTCCCCCGAGATCTCACCACCCTGGAGAGCTCGCACAACCAGCGGATTGAAGACCTCGGACAGGTCGACGGCTTCCTGCGCCCCGGCCGGTGACCCCGCCGCGATCAGGGCAGCTGCCAGGACAGATGCAGCGCCGACGCACACTGCTCGTCGTCGTGACGTCGAGTTCACCATCGCCCACGCTTCCTTACTTCCGAGTAATATTGTCCGTTACATAACCATTGACCGGCACGAACCGACAAGTCGCACTGCGTTCCCCTGCCCAATTGCACAATCACGCCTAGGCTGACGGCACCTATCCGGCACGTCTGGCTTGGGAGGTTTTACGAGTGAGTGTTCCGACCCGCGTACCGCACGCCGGTGCCGATTCAACACGGTCACGCCTACGCCCGTCGAACGTCACGTGCAAGATTCTGATGGCAGTGACGGGGCTGATCTTTGCGGCATTCGTGGTCGTCCACATGATCGGCAATCTGAAGGTGTACACCGGCGCCGAACACTTCGACGACTATGCACACTGGCTACGAACCGTCTTCGAACCGTTCCTTCCCTACGAAGGATTGCTCTGGATTCTCCGCATCGTTCTACTGGTCTCGCTGATCGCCCATGTGTGGTGCGCGTGGCTTCTCACCCTTCGCGCGCGCAGAGCCCGAGGACCGTTCCGCCGCAAGGGGTTAGGACTTTCGTCGTTCACCGCCCGGACCATGCCGGTGACCGGAGCAGTTCTCCTGCTGTTCATCGTCTTTCACATCCTCGACCTCACAACCGGCACCCGCCCGATCGGCAGCACCGAATACGAAGCGGCCACCCGATCGCAGAGTTACGCCTACGACAATCTCGTTGCCAGCTTCGAACGCCCCGCTGTCGCTGCCTTCTACATCCTCGCGATGGCCCTGCTCGCTATGCATCTGGCCCACGGATTATGGAGTGCCGTCAATGATCTCGGTGTGACCGGTCAGCGGTTCCGCCAAGTTGCGGTCGCGCTCGCCGGCATCATCGCACTGGTTGTCATGGTGGGAAACATGTCGATCCCCATCGCCGTTCTCACCGGACTCGTCTCGAAAACAGGAGCGTGATCAGATGAGCAGCTTCGACGCCGACGACCTGCGAACCATCGGTACCCCGATTGACGGTAATGTACCGCCGGGAGATCCGTCGAGAGCCTGGCCGAACCGCAAACTCGACTACAAACTCGTCAGCCCACTCAATCGCCGCAAGTTCACGGTCATCGTTGTCGGTACCGGACTCGCCGGCGCGGCCTGTGCCGCATCGCTCGGCGAATTGGGTTATCACGTAGAGTCGTTCACGTTCCACGATGCACCGAGACGCGCACATAGCGTCGCCGCTCAAGGCGGCATCAACGCAGCCCGCGCCCGCAAGGTCGACAACGACAGCCTCGATCGATTTGTCAAGGACACCGTGAAGGGCGGCGACTTCCGTGGACGCGAGGCGGACTGCTTCCGGCTAGCCGAGGAATCCGTGCGGGTGATCGACCATATGAATGCCATCGGCGCTCCGTTTGCACGCGAATACGGCGGCACGTTGGCCACCCGATCGTTTGGTGGCGTCCAGGTTTCGCGCACGTACTACACGCGTGGGCAGACGGGCCAGCAGTTGCAGATAGCGTCGTCGCAGGCACTGCAACGACAAATCGCTGCCGGCACCGTGAACCTCCATACCCGCACCGAGATGCTCGATCTCATCGTCGCAGACGGACGCGCCCAGGGCATTGTGACGCGCGACCTCGTGACCGGCGAAATCAGGTCCACCACAGGACATGCGGTTGTCCTGGCGTCGGGCGGCTACGGCACGGTCTTCCACAAATCGACTCTTGCCAAGAACTCCAACGCCACTGCCGCGTGGCGAGCGCACCGGCGCGGCGCATTGATGGCGTCTCCGTCCTTCATTCAGTTCCATCCCACCGCACTTCCCGTCAATTCCGAGTGGCAGTCCAAGACCATCCTGATGAGCGAGTCGCTCCGCAACGACGGCCGCATCTGGGTACCAGCACAACCGGGAGACAGTCGCGAACCCGGAGACATCCCCGATAGCGAGCGCGACTACTACCTCGAACGCAAGTACCCCGCCTTCGGCAATCTCTCACCCCGCGATGTTTCCTCGCGTGCCGCCCGCGAGCAGATCGATACCGGTCATGGCGTCGGCCCACTGAAAAACAGTGTGTACCTGGATTTTCGAGATGCGCTCGCGCGATTGGGTCGAAAGACCATCGAAGAGCGGTACGGAAACCTCTTCTCGATGTATCGCGATGCCACCAGTGAGGATCCCTATACAGTGCCGATGCGTATTGCACCGGGCGCGCATTTCACCATGGGTGGCCTCTGGAACGACTACGACCAGATGACGTCGATCCCAGGCCTGTTTGTCGGTGGCGAAGCCGGCTGGGGGTACCACGGAGCAAACAGGCTCGGCGCCAATTCCCTGCTCTCCGCCTGCGTCGACGGGTGGTTCACCCTTCCCTATGCAATTCCGAACTACCTTGCACCCCTGCTCGGTACTCCCGAACTCAGCCTCGACGACGAGGCGGTGGTGTCGACGCTCAACGACGTACGAGGACGAGTCGAACTCCTGTTGTCTGTAGGTGGCAAGCACGGCCCCGACAGATTCCATCGCCGACTCGGCGAGATCCTGTATGCGGGTTGCGGAGTCACCCGTTCGGCAGAAGGGTTGACAAAGGCCATTACGGAGATCCGGGAACTGCGCGGCGAATTCTGGTCGGACCTGCGGGTTGTGGGAACCGGAAACCAGTTCAACCAGGAACTCGAACGGGCTGGGCGGGTTTCTGATTTTCTCGAACTCGCCGAACTGATGTGCGTCGACGCGCTCGACCGGGACGAATCATGCGGAGCACATTTTCGTGCCGAGCACCAGACGTCGGATGGTGAAGCACTACGCGACGACGATCGCTGGTGCTTTGTCTCGGCCTGGGAAACCGCCAAGGACGGTCGGCACATCCGTCACGACGAACCGTTGTCCTTCACCGCTGTTCCGCTGCAAACGAGGAACTACGCATGAAAATCACTGTGGACGTGTGGCGCCAGAATGGACCTGAATCTTCCGGCGCCTTCGATACTTATCAGGTTGACGACGCGAGCGTCGAGATGTCGCTGCTCGAACTTCTCGATCGACTCAATGATCAACTCGTCGAAGAGGGCAAGAGCCCCATCGCGTTCGATTCCGATTGCCGCGAAGGTATTTGCGGTTCGTGCGGTATCACCGTCAACAACACCCCGCACGGGCCGGTGGCCAACACGCCGACGTGCCGCCAGCATCTTCGTAGTTTCTCGGACGGTGATCGAATTGTTTTGGAGCCGTTCCGTTCTGCGGCGTTTCCGGTGGTACGGGATCTGGTGGTCGACCGGTCGGCTATGGATCGCGTTCTCGAGGCCGGTGGCTATGTTTCCGTCAACGCCGGCACGGCACCTGACGCCGACAGTCAACCGCTCTCCCATCAGAGTGCCGAAGCCGCGCTGGACTTTGCGGCCTGCATCGGATGCGGCGCCTGTGTTGCCGCGTGCCCCAACGGAGCGGCCCATCTGTTCACGGGTTCCAAACTCACCCATCTGTCGCTGGTAACGCAGGGTCGCAACGAAAGAGGCAAGCGCGCCCGCGCGATGTCCGATCAGATGGAAGCCGACTTCGGGCCGTGCTCGACCTACGGCGAATGCGCAAAGGTGTGTCCAGCCGAGATCCCGTTGACGGCAATCGCCGCCGTCAACAAGGAATCCATGCGGTTCAGCTTGCGCCGCAAGGACAACTGATCACCAGGCACCGATCACTTTCATCCACGCGCCACCGATGATCGTCCAGATGAGGATGAGCACAACGCTCATGACAAACCCGATTCGGAACCACTCGGAGGTCTTGATGTACCCGGAGCCGTAGACAACTCCGGCGGGTCCGGACGCGTAGTGCGAGATACCGCCGAACAGGCTGCCGATGAATCCGAACACCAAGGCCGAGAACAGTGGTGGAGCGCCCGTGGCAACCGCTGCGCCGAGGAACACGGCGTACATCGCGACGATCTGTGCCGTGTTGGAAGCAAACAGGTAGTGCGCGTAGAAGTAGACCAGTGTGAGAATCGCGAATGCCCAGATCCACGGCAGCCCGTCGACACTGGACGAGACCTGCCCGCCGATCCACGCGATCACGCCCAACTCTTCGAGATGACCTGCCATACCCACCAATACAGCGAAGAAGACCAGCGTCTGCCATGCGCCTTTATCCGTCACCAGGTTGTTCCAGCTGAGCACCTTCGTGACCAGGAGGATCGCGATGCCGACAAACGCCGTGGTGGTGGCGTTGACGTTGAGTTGTGTACCCAGGCACCAGAGCACAAGCAGCAGAATGAACGTTGCGGCCATGATCTTCTCGTCGCGGCTCACGGGACCGGCCTTGCGTAGCTCGTCCCTGGCCTGCTCCGGAGCTTTGGGGGGTTTTCAGCATGGTCGGCGGGAAGATCTTGGACATCACCCACGGGATCGCGATCAAGCTGGCAATTCCCGGCACCGAAGCCGCCAATGCCCATTTACCCCAAGATATCTCGATACCTAGCTTGGCGGCCGCGTCGACGGCTACCGGATTACCGGCCATGGCGGTGATGAACATGGCCGAGGTGACCACGTTGACCTGAAGTGAGGTGAGCAGCAGATACGCGCCGAGCTTCTTTCGGGATTCCTCCGGTTCCGGATTGGAATCCTCGAGTTTGCTCAGCGAGACGATGATCGGATACACCACGCCGCCCGCTCTCGCGGTATTCGACGGTGTTGCCGGTGCAAGAATCAGATCGGTCAGCGCCATCCCGTAAGACAGTCCAAGACTTGACTTTCCGAGTTTCGTGACGAACATCAACGCGATCCGTTTACCCAGACCGGTGACCAGAAAACCTTCGGCAATGAAGAACGAGGCCACAATCAGCCAGATCGTGGTGTTACTGAAGCCGGCCAGCGCCTCCGAAGGCGTCTCCGTCTGTGTGATCATCGCAATCGACAAGCCGACGAGGGCAACTGATCCGGTGGGCAGCGGTTGCAGGATCAACGCGACGATCGTGCCGACGAAGATGCCGAGCATCTGCATACCTTTGGGATCGACACCATCCGGCACAGGCAGGAAGAAGATGATCAAACCGAGGATCACGGGCACCGCAGCGGGGTAGTACCGCTTCATCATCGACGGTTCGGGTTCAACTACAACATCGGTGTGCTCGGATTTGGCCTCGGACATTTGCATCTCCTCGACTTGTCGCCTGACGGTGATTGTCCCCCACTTGCCCGAATTTCGTGCAGTCAATCGCCACAACACCTCTCGACATGTCCCGGCGCGCAGGCAATTATCGAAGTTACCTATTGTCGACGACTGGGAGACCGCATGCGCTCACAACGAATCACGACCAACCTCAAAGTTCCCGATGTAGAGACGGCTAAGAGTTTCTACGCCGACTTCCTCGGCCTGAGCACCGAGGAGTTCAACATGGGTTGGGTGGCACGCTTCGCGTCTCCCGACTCCGATGCGCATGTACAACTCGTCACGCATGATGCGACCTCCCCCGAGGACTCGGTCATCTCCGTCCACACCGACGACGTCGACGGCGCGTACGACGAAGCCCGGACACTCGGATACGAGATCGTGCACCCACTGACAACCGAAGTGTGGGGTGTGCGCCGGTTCCTGGTCCGGGCCCCGGACGGCAACGTGGTCAACATCGTGGCTCATCGGGACTGACACCGGGACCGTTCGACGTTTTAGGTCATTTGACCTAGAGTTGGATGCATGACCGACACACTGCGCCACGACCCAGACGGCGCCATCCTCGTAGCTGGTGGATACGGAACCGTCGGCAGCGCGCTGACCGCCCTGCTTGCACCTGACTTTTTGCTACTCCTGACCGGACGTACCCCCGAGAAGGGCGCCGAGTTGGCCCGTCGGCACGGAGCTTCGGTCCGCCGCTGGGACCTCACCGATCCGACGCCTTTCGACGCCTCGGCACGTGCGGTCGTGTCGACCGTCAACGATCCACACGATCGTGTGTTGACTGCCGCGGTCCAAGCGGGAATACCGTACGTGGACATCACCCGCTGGACTACGAGGGTAGCCCGCGCAGCCACGTTGGCAAGCCAGATGTCGCCCACCGCACCGGTTTACCTGTCGTCCGGCTGGATGGGCGGTGTCACCAACATCGTTGCCGCCGCGCTCGCGGAAGAGCTCGGCGGCGCCGAGCTGATCGACGTCTCGATTCGCTACGACGTCAACGACATTGCCGGCCTCGACTCCGTCGAGTTCATGGACCGTCTCGGTCAGGACTTCGAGGTTATGCAGAACGGAAATCCGATCACCGTCAGCCCATTGACGGATACCCGCTGGGTGGATTTCCCGGGATCGCGCACCAAAGTCGGAAGGATCGACACTCCCGAGCAATTCACGTTTCCCATGACCCTGAACGTCGACACTGCAAGCACTCGAATCGGTTTCAGCTCGAATGCTTCCACGACAGCACTGCTTGCCGCCAAGAAGGTCGGTCTGTTTCGGTGGGGACGCGGAGAACGCTTCACCTCGCTACGACGCGGCTTGCTGTACTCACCCGGCACAGGCGGTAGCGCTCAGGTACGAGTCGACGTCACCGGTGCCAACGGTGCTACAAGCGCAACAATTGTCGATCCGCAAGGCCAGGCGCATCTCACAGCAGTAGGCGGTGCACTCGCAGTGCGGCACGTCCTGAGCGACGACGCACGTCCCGGAGTTGCTTTCCCCGAATCAGTTCCGAATCCGGGCCACGCTATCTCCGAGCTGGAGAATCTCGGCGTGGCAGTATTGCGGACATGACCCCGACCAAGGGCGCCATTCGCGCGGCAGCACTACTCGACGCTGCAGAACAGGTACTGACGACGCAGGGCAACGCAAACGCGGCCATGCGAGATTTTGCCGCCGCGGCCGGTGTGCGGGTGGGGCACCTGCAGCACTACTACCCCACCCGTGCCGACCTGATCCGCGCCGTCATGGCGCGCGCGTTGACCCGTTCGCTCGACCGGCTGGCCGCCGTGACGGACACACAGCAGACCGTGTCCCGCGAGGAATCCGAGCAGTTCGTCAGAATCCTGCTCGGCGAACAGGACGATCCTGCCACTGTTCGGCTGTACGTCGAGGTGTGGGCGTTATCCGCCGCCGACGAAGAAGTCTCCGTTGTGGTCCGAGATTTCTACGCGCAGTACATCGCGCACGTGGAGCGGGTTGTCGTGTGCACACAACCAGATCTTGATGCGGCGGGGCGAACAGCAACGGCGCAGACGATTGTCAGCCTGCTCGAAGGTTCTGCGGTTCTCCGCTCGGGAATCGCGGGCCGCAAGTCCGAGGATTCGGACCGGGCACTGGTGAGCACGCTGCAGTACCTGATTCACGGGTCCTGACGCGGACGTATCGTAAAGCCCATGAGCGTTGCAGACGAATGGGGTCGAATCACCACTTGGTGCCGCACACACGCACCGGTGACGGCTGCCGCGTTTCAACCAGGACTCAGCGACAACATCATCGACGAGTTCGAGGCGTCGACCGGTGTTTCCTGGCCCCAGGATCTGCGTGACCTCTATCGAGTCCAGAACGGCAGCCTGACTCACGACGACAGGACCGGACTCTTTCTCGGAAGCGTTCTTCCCGACAAGTTCTTGTACCCCATCGACGTCGCGACGGAGGTTCGTCTCACGCTGCTCGAAACGTGGGACGAGACGATCTACGAGAATCCCGACCTCTATCCCGCAGACGAAATGGATCGACGCGATCGGGACGATGCAGGTACTGCTGCAAACATGTTCATTCCGACGTTCATTCCCTTCGCCGGACTGGACGAGTACCACTTTTTCGTGGACACACGGGGCGGTGCCCTGCACCATTGCGTCACCGAATACGCCTCGGACGGGACCGACAACGGCGGACCGATCTGGGCGTCTGTCTCGGTCATGCTGGCGGCCCACGCCACCGCACTCGAGACGGGCGACACCATCGGAGTGTGGAAACCCGTTGTGAGCAAGGGTGTTCTGGAATGGGAAGTTGACGCATGACGCCAGCGCCCGGTCCGACGCGTCGTACGCTGGCCGACGGTCGACACATCTTCTACTTCGACGACGCGGGCGCCACCCACACGCGGACCGCCCGCGATCTACGCGAACTACCGTCCGCCACAATCGAGTCGCAGATGCGCTACGACGTACTGACCGGCCAGTGGATCACGATGGCGTCGCATCGTATGACGCGAACGCACCTGCCCACCACAGCCGAATGCCCGCTCTGCCCCACCACTCTAGCCGGCGCGCCCACCGAGATACCCGAGGCGAACTACGACGTCGCAGTGTTCGAGAACCGGTTTCCCAGTTTTGTGCCCGCGCAAGACGAATTATTGTCCGCCAACCGCTTCGGGCCCGATGATCGGCGCGCGGTCGGCCATTGCGAGGTGATGTGCTTCTCGAGCGATCACACCGCGTCGGTGGGCGAACTACCTGCCGAACGCCTGCGCACTATCGTCGGCGCGTGGATCTCGCGAACGGAGGAGTTGTCGGCGGATCCGTCGGTGGAGCAGGTGTTCTGCTTCGAGAACCGCGGAGAAGAGATCGGTGTGACTCTCAGTCATCCCCACGGACAGATCTACGCCTACCCCTACGTCACACCGCGAACCCAGGCAATGCTGGTTCAGGCGGACAAGCACTTTCAGAGCACCGGACGCTCACTCCTCGCGGACGTCCTGGCCTTCGAACGACAAGACGGCGCCCGGGTGGTGTACTCCGGGAAGCATTGGAGTGCCTACGTCCCGGCCGCCGCGCGCTGGCCCATCGAGATTCATCTGGCACCGCACCGCGATGTTCCCGACCTCCCGTCACTGAATACCGAAGAGCGCGAAGAGCTTGCGCAGGTCTATCAAGACCTACTCCAGCGTATCGACAGCTTCTACCCGGGAATCGACCGCGCGCCGTACATAGCGGCGTGGCATCAGGCCCCGATCCGCATCGACCGGCACCTCGGGCGGTTGCACCTGCAGTTGTTCTCGATCCTGCGTGCACCCGGCAAGCTCAAGTATCTCGCCGGGTCCGAATCGGCGATGGGCGCCTGGATCAGCGACACGGTGCCGGAGGCAGTTGCGACCCGCCTACGTGAGCTCGCCTGATGAGTTCCGTATCGAAAGATTCTGTACTCCATCAGTTCCACAACGCGTACGGATATCAGGCAACCGGCGTGTGGTCGGCGCCGGGCCGCGTCAATCTGATCGGCGAGCACACCGATTACAACAGCGGGTTATGTCTGCCCGTCGCTCTCGAGCAGCGGACGCTGGTAGCAGTTGCCCTGCGCGACGACCAGACAGTTCGCATACACAGCAGGCAGTCCGACGAGACATATGTGGGAGCCGTCGGCGAGATCGGAGCAGGCTGGGCGGCTTATCCCACAGCAGTCCTGTGGTCACTCGCCCGCGAAGGCATGACCGTTGCCGGCCTCGATCTGGTCATCGACTCGTCGGTTCCGGTAGGGGCAGGTCTGTCCAGTTCAGCGGCCCTGACCTGTTCAGTTGCACTGGCGGTCAATGATCTTCAGGGCGCAAGCCTTACCAGGGATCAGCTGGTGCAGGTGTGTATTCGAGCGGAGAACGACGGCGTCGGCGCACCGACCGGCGGCATGGATCAAACCATCGCGATGTTCGCCAAGCCGTCGACCGCCCTGTTACTCGACTGCCAGGACGGATCTATCGAACACATTCCCTTCGACCTCCGCGACGCCGGATTCGAACTCTTGGTCATCGACACGCGCGTGAAACACTCACTTGCGGACGGACAGTACGGGCTGCGCCGCACCCAATGCACAGATGCAGCAGCGGTTCTCGGCATCACCAGTCTACGAGAAGCCACCGCGGAGCAGGCTGAATCCCTGAGCGATCCGATACTCCGGGCGCGGGCACGGCATGTGGTTACAGAAATCAACCGAACGTTGTCGGCCGCAGAACTTCTGCGCATCAGAAGATTCGGCGACATCGGTTCACTGCTGAACAGCTCCCACGCTTCGCTGCGCGATGACTTCGAAGTCTCGTGCAATGAACTCGACGTCGCGGTCACCGCTGCCCGACTCGGCGGCGCTGTGGCTGCCCGGATGACCGGCGGCGGATTCGGCGGATCAGCCATCGCACTGATGCCGGCGGGGAAGTCCGCCGCTGTCACCGCATCCATCTGCGAGGCCTTTACAGCGCGAACCTGGCAACCGCCCCGTTTTCTTCACGTCGCCCCGGGCGGTTCGGCCACCCGCCTTTGAGCTCGAGATCCCCCTCACATAAATAGTCATCTCAGATGCGAATTATGTAGATTCAGGTCATGCAACTGACGCAGTTCACCGACCTGGGATTGCGCGTCGTCATGCGGCTTGCCGTACTCGACGCCGACGCCTCCCCCAGTACGCGGGTAATTGCCGAGCAGCTCAACGTGTCGTACGCCCACGCAACCAAAGTGGTCACACGACTCGGTGAACTGGGCATAGTCAACACCAAACGCGGGCGCGGCGGCGGGCTCTCCATCACCGAGCTGGGTCGGACCGCCACCATCGGCTGGCTCGCCAGACGCCTCGAAGGGCCTGGAGAGGTTGTGGACTGCGAAGGGGATAAACCGTGCCCTCTGCGCGGCGGATGCCTCCTGCGGAGTGCACTCCACGACGCGCAAGAGGCATTTTTTGCCTCACTCGACGGAGTCACGATCGAAGACGTGACGCGCCAACCGTCCAAAAATGTTCTGCTTCGCCTCACCACTCGGAGCGACGAAGCAGGCTGAACAACCGAATTTCGACCGAACGGAGCATCTCATGCTTTCCAGTGCGTCAACCGAGGTCATTCGCGCCACCCTCCCTGTGGTCGGCGCCGCCATCGGAGATATCACAACGCTGTTCTACCGCAAGATGTTCGAGGCCCAGCCCGAACTCGAACGTGATTTGTTCAACCGTGGTAATCAAAAGCAAGGCGAACAGCAGAAAGCCCTCGCCGGAGCGATCGCCGCCTTCGCGACACTCCAACTCGAACCCGACAGCGCCAAGGTCGATCTGATCCTTTCGCGTATCGCTCACAAGCACGCGTCGCTGGGAATCACCCCGGACCAGTACGCAATTGTGCACGAGCACCTGTTTGCCGCAATCGTCGAAATACTCGGTGACGCAGTCACTCCCGATGTCGCGAAGGCGTGGAACGAGGTCTACTGGCTGATGGCGGAAACGTTGATCACCATGGAACGTGGGCTCTATCAACTCGCCGGCGTCGAACCCGGAGACGTCTGGCGGACGGTGCGAATCACCGAACGCGTATTGCAGTCTGCCGATACCGTGTCACTGACACTCACGTCACTCGACGGCAGCATTCTCCCCACATTCGCTCCTGGACAGTATCTTTCAGTCGGGGTAGTCCTCCCCGACGGCGCTCGGCAAATCCGGCAATACAGCCTCTGTTCCGTGCCGAGTAGTGCCGACTGGCGCATCAGCGTGAAGAGGATTTCGGGCACGCCCGACGGCGAAGTATCGAACTTCCTCTACAACAACGCTTTCGAAGATTCCGAACTGTCGGTAACCACGCCGTTCGGCGATCTGATGATGCCGGAGGACGATTCGCCGCTCCTGCTCGCGTCTGCCGGAATCGGATGCACGCCGATGATCGGCATGCTCAATCATCTCGTAGATACCGGCGCTCAGCGCTCGGTGTCGGTAATTCACGCGGATCGCTCCATCGCTGATCACGCTCACCGAGCTGAACTCAGCGAACTGGTCGGCAAGATCCCGGCCGCAACACTGCACCGCTGGTACGAAGACCTCGGTTCGTTAGCACCCCTCGGCGCTGTTCACGAAGGACGTGCCGATCTGCGTGAGATCGAACTCGAGCCGAACACACAGGCATTCCTCTGCGGCCCGATACCGTTCATGCTGTCCATGCGCGAATCGTTGATAGCACGCGATGTTCCGGCGCAGAATATCCACTACGAGGTCTTCGGGCCGGACAGCTGGGCAAATATCTGAAGTGACGGCCGGCTAGCCCACCACCGGAAGCTGCAGCGGGCCTGAGGCGTCGGCAAAGATCGTCACCGGCATCCCGGCCAGACCGCCCCGGAAGCTGATGTCTCCCCCTGTGATCGCCAGTCGCACAGCATGACCGGGTTCGAAACGATGGACAATCGCGGGCATGGTCACCGGCACCGGTTGCGACGGATCGCTGATCCTGATCGGCGCGATCAAACCGTTGATCAACGTCGAGCTTCCGTCGGGCGCGACGTCGTACACCTTGGCGAACACCACCGGTTGGCCGGGCGCCGCAACCCGCAACGTGACAGTCGGCGAACCGACAACGTCCATTGTGTCGGTCATCGGAGCCGAGGTCCACAAGGCCTCGGTTCCGGGGATCTGCACATTCGGAATATTGCCTGCCGGAGCGATATTGAGCGGTTCGATGCCGGTCGGAAGCCCCGCCGGAGCGGTAATTATGGTGTTCGCTCCGGGTACCGGCGGTACACCGCCTGGCAGCAGTGCGCCATCCGCGGAGAGATGGAAGTCGCGGTTGCTGCCGACATTCACGGTATTCGACGTCGCATAGGCCGGCGCTGCATTTCCCTCGTAGTCGATCCAATTACGGAAGTAAGCAAATTCCGGCCCGGTTTCGGTGTTCTCGTCCCGAAGATAGTGGTCGAACCAGTCGAGGAATCGGCCTGTTTCGTACTGAGTTTCGGCGTCCGGAGCACTGAAGCTGAATTCGCCTGGCGCAGCAGCCAAGTGACTGTGCCCCCACGAATGCCAGATCATCTTCACATCCACACCATGGCTTTTCAGCGCTTCATAGGTGGCCGTCGCCTCGTTCAAATCGAACAGAGTGTCCTGCTGCCCCTGCGCGAGCAACACCGGGATCTTGATCTGATCAATGTAGGACGCGACCGACGACGCCCGCAGGTCCGCGACTATCTTCGGACCCACTTCACCTGTAACCACCGCCTGCGCAATGGCATTGCACATGTACGACACGTAGTTCGGGCAACCCTCGAGCCGCGCGGGATCGGCGACATACCCGTCGACACCAGGATTCGTGACTCCCAATCCGAACAGCAACGACGCGAACAGCACCTTGGACGCACCGGGTTCCACCGTCGAGACGCCGGTGACGATGCCGGTACTGTTGGGCGCCAACGAATACGACAGATCGTTCCACGTGATCATCGGGATGATCGTGTCGATGCGCGGATCGACACCGGCAGCGGCAAATTGAATACCGCCACCGTACGATCCGCCCGACATACCGACGCGAGGATCGTTGATCGACGGCGCTCCGTTGTGGTCCACCGAGTCTCGAACCACCACGTCTAGAGCCGGAAATGGTTGCGTCAGACCAGGATCAGTGAAAGCAATTCCTTCGCTGCCGCCAAGGAAGCTGACCAACTGTGACGCGGCGATGCCGTCGTATGCGGGAGCATCGAGGGTGATCTTGCAGGTGGTTCCGCCGAAGCCGAGGCCTGAATACGTAAGACCCACGTACCCGTTCTCGGCAAGAAATTGCACCATCGGTATCTGGTCTTTGTACGATCCGCCAAAACCATTGGTGGTCAGGATCGCCGGTGCCCGATTTCCGGCACTGACGCCGTCAGGGATGGTCAGCTCGCCGACAACCGTGCACTGCGTAGCCCGATCGGGGCCGACCTGAACCGAAAAGTACAGTAGCTGTGACGAATACGTACTGTCTGCGAGCGCGGGCGGCGCGAAGCCGAGGGCGCAAACCACTAACGTGACGATACTGATTACCAGTCTCCGGCGCACCCGCATACCGTACACCCGGAACTGTTTCCGGGCCGGTTATTTACGGCAAAACTCATCCCTCCCAACAGAGCGAAAGTACCTTTCGGCGCATTGAAGGCGACCAAGATACCTTTCGCTCGGAAGGGGGCTCATCACTTCCTCTCAATCCTCCACGGTCAAGGTCCCGTGCATGTCCGAGAAGTAGGTGCAGTGGAACGCGTAGGACCCTGGTTCCTCGGGCGCGGTCAGACGTGCGACTTCGTTCTCGTTGACAATGACGTCGAACAAACCTGGTGTATCAGACGTAACGGAATGCTCGTCATCAGTGTTGTTGCGGACCGTGACAGTTTGACCCGGCATCACGGGGGCCGGTGTGGAGTATTCGAAGCCGTTGATCACAATTTCCGCTGCCTGTGCGTTTGCAGCTGTCACTCCCATCTCGGCAGAGTGATTGCCGTGGGAATCGGTGCTGGTGTCACCACACCCGATCAAGGCAAATGTCGACAGGAACAGCGCCGCGATTGCGGCGACGATCCTTCTCATGGGTACCGCCTCCTGGTCGAATCCCCCCGTCATCCCCCAATGCGATGATTACCCCTGGGCACAGGCACCAAACGGCGAGGAGATCATTGGTGACATTCGACGTACTCGCATTGGTTGCTTTCGCCGGGCTACTCGGGCCGCTGCTGGCGGCACGCGAAGGCTGGCATATCCCGGTAGTCGTAGGCGAGTTGGCGGCGGGTGTCATCCTCGGGGTCACCGGATTCGGATTGCTCGATGCGACTGACCACACTTTCACGTTCATGGCCGATATCGGTTTTGCGTTGACGATGTTGGTGGCAGGCTCGCACGTCCCCGTTCGCGATCCTGCGGTTCGGTCGGCGATGGGTAATGGCGCGGTCCGTGCAGTGGTGGTCGGGGTTCTGGCGGCTGTCGCCGGGTACGCGGTGGCATCGGTTTTCGATACCGGTCACGCCGCTCTGTACGCCGTGCTCATCGCGTCTTCGTCTGCAGCACTTATTCTTCCGATCGTAGATTCACTCGAGCTCGGCGGAACGTCAGTTCTGCAGATGACGGCACAGATCGCCATCGCCGACACGGCATGCATCGTGGCGGTGCCGCTCGTAATCGATCCCGGGAACGCGGTGCGTGCGGGATTCGGTGCATTCGCCGTCATCGCCGCTGCGGTCGTGCTCTATTTCGGGCTCCGGTCATTCCACCGCTCCGGAGCGTGGCGGCGGCTCCACAAGTTCTCGGAAAAGCGAAAGTTCGCTCTCGAACTGCGGATCAATCTGGTGATCCTGTTCTCTCTGGCGGCGCTGGCAACCAGTACTCATGTATCCGTCATGCTCGCCGGCTTTGCTTTCGGTTTGGTCCTTGCGGCGATCGGTGAGCCCCGGCGCCTGGCGAAACAGCTCTTCGCCGTCACGGATGGCTTTTTTGCGCCGCTGTTCTTCGTGTGGCTCGGCGCTTCCATCAATCTTCGGGACCTCGTCAGCAATCCGTCGTCCATCTGGCTCGGTGTGTCTTTAGGCATGGCAACGCTCGTAGTGCATGCCGTGGTTCGGGTAATGGGTTTACCTCTTCCGCTCGGCATATTGTCTGCTGCGCAGCTCGGTGTTCCCGTTGCCGCGGTAACGGTTGGCTCGCAGCTCGGCGTGCTCGGCGACGGTGAGCCTGCAGCAATTCTGCTTGGCGCGATGATCACCGTCGGTGCAGCGACATTGGCCGGTGCAAGTGCGGCACGGTCGCGTCGATTACTGGCAGGGAAACGGTAAAACCTTCATCGCTGCGACCTATTTTCGGTTCTCACGAAAACATGCACAAAGTCAGTTCCCCGAAGTATTCATGCACTTGATCCCCGCGACTCTCCGAACAAATCAACCTGGTGATTGTTAGTTTTTCTTCGCTGGAATTCAATGCCAAAATAGGTGTCATGCGCACCCCTGTCCATCTTCCAACAGGGGGTAACTCATGGAATTTGCTCAATGAGTGGTACCACGAGGAGCACGACTACGAATGGATGAAACGCCAGCGCTCCAGCCGCGCGATTCAGCCTCTCTGTCGCGCCTTGCTCGGCATCATGTCGATGATCTTCGGTCTTACCGCGCTCGTTAAACTCGTCGGGCCCGACGCGCCGCCGACAACACTCGGGAAATACCTGGGGGCGATCGTGGTCGTCAGTTGTTTTGTCATCGCGGGACTTTGGTTCACTCGCCCCTTCCCCGGACGGCATGGACTTATCGCCTTTGCAATTTTTGCCGACATCGGTCTGGCTGGGGCGGTTCTCATGGTGACTGATCGCGATTCAGCGACTTTCGGGTGTATCGCCTTTGCCGTGAGCGGTACTTACGCGACATTGTTCGTCAGCGCTAAATGGCTTCTGGGACACGTAGCCTGGGCTACCGGCGTCAGCATCATCGTTTTTGTTCTTGCTTTCGGTGCGGGAACAGTCGACCACGGCACACTCCTTGCCCGCGCATTGGTCCTATTTGCCGCAGTAACCCTTCTCCCGATCTTCTCGCATCTGACGTGGCGCATGATGTATCGAGATGCCCGCGAATCGGACCACGACCCCCTGACCGGTCTATTCAACCGTCGTGGACTCGACGCGGCGGTTACGGTTCTGTTCGATCAGGCCCGCGATGATGCGTGGTGTCTTGCATTCATCGTGGTCGACATCGACAAGTTCAAGTTGGTCAACGATGTACACGGGCACCCCGCAGGCGATCGGGTAATCCAGAGAACAGCCAACCGACTCAGCGCTCACCTCGGTCAACGGGCCGTAGTCGGTCGAGTCGGCGGTGAAGAGTACCTCGCAGTCATAGCGGGGCCACCCGAGATGATCATTACGTTGACCGAAGGCATTGTTCCGGCACTCTCCGATTACCCGGACCCGATACGCACAACGGTGAGCGTCGGAGTGGCGATCATGCCAACCGAGTCGAAAGCATGGACGGGTGGATCGTCAGCAATCTCGGTTGCGTCGAACGTCGCCGATTCGATGATGTACCAGGCGAAGGCTGCCGGAGGAAACGGCGTCCGAACCACCAGTATCTGAGCTGAAACTGCACTGAGGGACTGATTGCCATGCCTTCCCGAACTTGAATGCGAGAATGAACCACATGTCCAGTTCGGAAAGCGTGCGTTCGAGGAACACCTCGTGGCGCACGCTCAAGGAATGGTTCGACGAACCACACGATTACGAGTGGATAAGTAACCAACGATCACGTCGCGCTATCGCGCCGATCTTCCGTGGCCTGCTTGGCGTAATGACTGCCATCCTCGGATCGGGCGCATTCTTCAAATTGATCGGACCCGATGCACCGACAGCCAGTGCCGGCAAATTCCTGTCGGTCTGCATGGTCATCGGATCGCTTATCGTCATGACCTGTTGGTTCACGCTGCCATTTCCCGGTAGACGCGGACTGCTCGCATTCGGCATATTCGCCGACCTCGGAATCGCGTCGGCAATTCTTCTTGTCCCCGACCGCGACTCGGCATTGTTCGGGTGCATCATCTTTGCGATAAGCGGTACCTTCGCAACGCTGTTCGTCAGTGCAAGATGGCTTATGACGCACGTAATCTTTGCAACGTCGATCACCACCCTCATCCTCGTGCTCGCCTATCAACAAGGAACCGTCGACCCCACGACCATCGCGGCCCGAGCCACCGTTCTACTTGGAGCCGTGACCATCGTGCCGATTTTCTCGCATTTGACGTGGCGAACCCTCTACCGCGATGCCCGCGATTCCGATCGTGATCCTTTGACCGGACTGTTCAACCGCCGCGGCCTCGACGCTGCGGTCATCGATCTGTTCGATTCGGCCCGGGTACAGGAAAAATGCCTGGCATTCATAGTCGTCGACATCGACAAATTCAAAATGGTCAACGATCTTCACGGGCATTCCGAGGGCGACCAAGTAATTATTCGCACTGCCAACCGCTTGAAGACGCATATAGGAGATCAGGGCGTCGTAGGGCGGGTGGGCGGCGAAGAGTACCTGGCTGTCATTTCAGGATGTCACGAAGAAATTGGCACGTTGATCGACGGCATCACTTCTGCAATTTCGGATCATTCCGATCTCGTCCCGACCACCGTGAGCGTCGGGGCAGTGATAATGCCGGCGGGGTCGAAGGCCTGGACCGGTGGATCGTCCGCAATATCTGTGGCATCGAATGTCGCGGACTCGATGATGTATCAAGCGAAAGCCGCCGGAGGAAACAGTTTGCGGGCTACGGAAATCTGACGAATGGATGAATATGGCTGCCTGATTCAGTCTTCGTTGCGGCAAAATATTCTTCCAAATTCGCCGCATCCAGGGGCTTGCTGATGTAAAAGCCCTGAACAAGTTGGCACCGCGCGGCTTGAACACGTCGCAATTGCACTGCCGTTTCGACGCCTTCAGCCAACGACTTCATCCCTAGTGTTCCGGCAAGTTCGACCACCGATTGCACCACCGCCATCGGCTGGTCGGCACAGTCGACGATAAACACGCGGTCGATCTTGAGGACGTCGATGGGCAGCCTCTGCAAAGTCGCGAAAGACGAGTATCCGGTACCGAAATCATCCAGAGCTACGGTGACCCCCAGCTCGCGCAATCGGTGCAGATCTGCGACAGCCCGATCGTCGACGACCCCGGTTTCGGTAATTTCGACCTGCAACAAATGCGGTTCGAGTCCGGTGGTTCTCAATACATCGACAACGGTGGCAAGAAAGCCCGTGGACACCAGCTGAACGGATGAGACGTTGACGGTGACCGCGATGCCGTCTGGCCAATTCGCGGCAGCCGTACAGGCAAGCTCCAAGGCCCGCGCCCCGAGGGGAATGATCATCCCGGTTTCTTCAGCCACTCCGATGAACTGGCGTGGTCCGAGCTGACCTCGCACAGGATGGTTCCACCGAATCAATGCCTCGAACGCCACCACCTGACCGGTCACCGCGTCTACCTGGGGCTGATAGTGAAGTTCGAATTGGTCGGCCGCGATTCCACGGGCGAGCTCCTGTTGAGCGGTGGCGCGCTCCGATGCCCGCGCCCGCAGCGCCGGGGAGAATCGGCCCACCCGGTTACGTCCTGTCGACTTGGCCTCGTACAGGGCAAGATCAGCGAGCATGACCAATTCGTCGACGTCGGCGGAGTCATTCGGGTTGGTCGCGAAGCCGATGGTCGCGCGTACCTCGATCCGGTTGCCGTCGACGAAGAACGGATCGTGCAGGACGTCGAGATATCGTTCGAATGCGCCTCGCTCGCTCTGGCCTGCGGGCATCCGGGCGATGAATCCGAACTCGTCACCACCCATGCGCGCGCACACATCCGAATCCGCTACGGCGCACAGTCGCTCGGTGACCGCGAGCAGCAACCCGTCTCCCACCGGATGTCCCAGCGTGTCGTTGACGGATTTGAAGTTGTCGAGGTCGAGGATCGCGACGTGCACCTGGCCTTCGTCACGGTCCGCGATTGCCTGCTCCAGCGCTTGTCCGAATGCTCGCCGGTTGGGCAGTCCCGTCAGGGCGTCGGTCTCCGCCTGCCGCAAAATATCCTGCTCGCGGACGTACCACTCGGTGATGTCGGAACCGACGCCGCGCCATCCGAGCATTTCACCGTCCTCGCGGATTCGTGGCTTTGCGGAGAGCGACCACCAACGGCAAACGCCGTCGACGCGGACTGACACCACCAGATCGCCGAAGGGCACCTGGCGTTCGAACTTGTCGACCAACAGATCAACTGCCTTCCGGCCCTCCGCGCTGGAGGTGATGGCAAGTTGGTCGAGCATCTGATCGAAAGTCCTGTCCTGTAGCTCGCCAACCGCTAACCCCGTTACCTCGGCGAACCGGGGCGACGTGTGGGTGAAGCGTCCCGCAGCGTCGACTTCCCACAGCCAGTCGCGTGATCCACCTTCGAATCCGTCGAGCAACAAGGCCACTGTCTGACGTTCCGATTCGGCTTGCATCTCGGCGAGCCACCTCCGCTTGAACGACGCGGACAGATACAGCGCACCGATTGTGAGTGCAAACGTGTAGATCACCAGTTGAAGCATCAAGACCGAGAGATACGGCTTCGTGTGGGACAGGAAGATGATGAACAACCCAACACCGTGGATATATATCCAGGTCAGACTGGCTGAACGAAGCGTATAGAAATTGATGGTTCCGGCGCCCATGAGACCGGCCATTGTCGCGATCAGGATCACGTCATCGGTTGCCGTCTCGGAAAACAGCAGCGCGAACAGAACGACGTCGAGGACTCCGAGAACTACAACCTCGAACATCAGACCGATGTAGTCCCGGCGAACAGATCGTTGCGCTCGTTTCTGGCGCAACGAGACCCACGTGTAAGTCGAGTTCAGGAAGACAAGAAGAATCGCCACCGCGCCGACCCAGCGAATCAGGTGCTGCTCCGGAGGAATGACAAACACGAGCACCGAACTGATGCCGGCCATGATGGCAAAGTTCGCCAACGGTGCGACGGTGACGGCCTCGTCTACCTGGCGGCGGAAGAAGTCGCTGCGCTCGGATTCCGGCAATGCGGCCCGGCGACTTGTTTGTCGGACAGAACTCAACATTCAGGTGGCCTGAGACCGTGGCGGATCGCAGCCGGACGCTGGTGTCCGGGCATCGGTTCCTCCTTTGTCGCCATACCGATCGGATTGCCGGTTGAATGGAGCTTTCCAGACTTTTTGGCTGTTTCTTCGCTCGACGTTAGCCGACTGCGAGTTTCCAGTTCCCGAAGATCGCCATTTCTCGACGTGAACGACGCAAAGCAGTTGTCAGTCGGAGGCAGGAATTCCGTTCGTTCGATCGTCGGACCCGACCGGTATCCGCGGAATCCGGCCGGTCGCGAACAGCGCCGCGACGGCAAGGAACGCTGCGACGGCAAAAGCAACACGCAGAGCTTCGAGTCTGGCCTCGGAATTGACGTCGACGATCGCCGCAGAAGTCTGCTCGTTCACGCCGGCCTGCGCCAAGGAGTCTTGAAGTTGGGTGGTCGAGAGGAATGGAACACCGGACACCATATTCGTCGTGGCTTGTTGCTGTACCGCTGCTGGAACAGCCGGATTGTCCTCGATCCCGGCAATTGCCGACGTTGTCAATGTTGCGATCAGCACCGAACCGATCAACGCCGTTCCCAGTGACGCACCGAGGTTGGTTGCAGTGTTCTGTAATCCACCTACTTCTGCGCTCTTGTCGTCCGGCAGCGCCGACACCGTGACGGCTCCGAGTTGTGACGACAGCGCCCCCAAACCGAACCCCAGGAACAACATCGGAACCATCACGATCGCGGCATTTGCGCCCGGATCCATCCCGGCAACCAACAACAGGATGCCGACAATCATCGACAACAACCCGATGCGGACGACGCGACGGGGATTCGCCGTCGGCCGGAGCTTCGGAATTCCGATCGCGGCCAGTACCAGGGCTGCCGACAACGGCAGGATTCGCACCCCGGTCTCGAGTGCGCTCAGTTCGAGAACCACGGACAGGAAAAGCGGCACCGCAAAAAACACGCCCGCTTGAACGAGGAATTGGGCAAAGAACATCGAAAGCCCACCTGTCAGTTGCCGATTCCTCAGCATGTCCGGATCGACAAGTGGTTCCTTGCCTACACTGACCAACCACGCTTCCCAGCGGAGGAAGCCGTAGACAACCAACATCCCACCGAGCAACAGCCACACGACCGGCGACATCCCCAGCATCTCCGGCCCTTGGGGTTTGGCCTGCAACCAACCCCATTCACTCGAACGCAGAACACCGAAAACGATCATGCCGAGGCCTGCCACTGACAATAGGGAACCCACACCGTCGAGATGACCCTTGGTGGGGGCAACATCGGCAACCTTTCGCAACACCAACAAGATCGCAACTACAAGGACGACCTCGCCGAGGAAGACATACCGCCACGACGCGAAAGTCGTGACAGCGCCACCGATCAGTGGTCCGACGGCAACTGCCATCGCTCCGGCGGCCGCTACCAATCCGTATGCGGCCGGTCGCTTTTCCGCCGAAAAGTTTGATGCCACCAGCGCCACGATCGCCGGCATGATCAATGCCGCACCGATCCCCTCGAGGAGCGACCATCCGATCAGCAACACGGCAAGATTGGGCGCGATCGCCGTCGTGAACGACCCGACCCCGTAGATGACCAGCCCCAACCCGAAGGCCCGCCGCCGGCCGATCATCGAACCGACTTTGCTGCCCGTGATCATCAGGGTCGCCATCACCAGGGTGTACAGCGTGATAGCGGTTTGGATACCGGTAATTGTGGTCCCGACATCCGCGGCCACGGTCGCCATCGAGACGTTCATGACCGAACTGTCGAGAGTCATCAAGAATTGGCCACATGCCAACACTGCGAGGACCAAACCAGAACCTGCTTGTGTTGCCGATGTCTGCGCACGGGTCATCGCGAGGGAATACCCGAACATGTGTTCTTTCAAGCAGGGCGATTTTTGTCTGCCCACGCACCGACGTCGCCGCGCTCCAACGCCACCGCGAGTAACTCCGGGAACTTGTCCGGCGTACACGCAAAAGCAGGAATGCCCAGCCCGCCCAAAGCTGCGGCGTTGTCGTGATCGAACGAGGGTGCACCGTCGTCGGAGAGCGCCAGCAAGACCACCACCTGAACGCCGGCCGCTTTCATCGCGGCCATGCGCCGAAGCATCTCGTTGCGAATTCCGCCCTCGTACAGATCGGAGATGAGCACGAACATCGACTCGGACGGCCGTGAGATCAACGACTGGCTATAGGCGATCGCTCGGTTGATGTCGGTGCCGCCACCCAACTGAGTTCCGAACAGCACGTCCACCGGATCCACTAATTTCTCCGTCAGATCAACCACCGCGGTGTCGAAGACCACCAGCGACGTCTTCAGCGCGCGCATCGACGCCAGGACTGCGCCGAATACCGAGGCATAGACAACACTGGACGCCATCGAACCCGATTGATCGATGGCCAGTACCACGTCACGTTGTACGGCCGTGGATTTCCGTCCGTAGCCGATCAGTCGTTCCGGCACCACAGTGCGATACTCGGGCAGGTAATTCTTCAAGTTCGCCGCGATGGTGCGGTTCCAATCGATGTCTCGCAGCTTCGGATTGGACGTCCGGGCAGCACGATTGAGCGCCCCGGTCACCGCTGCTCTGGTCTTCTGAGCAATGCGCTCCTCCACTTCGCGCACCACCTTGCCCACCACCATCCGGGCGGTGGCCTTGCTGGCTTCCGGCATCACCTGGTTGAGGCTGAGCAGGGTGCCCACCAAGTGCACATCAGGTTCGACGGCATCGAGCAGTTCCGGTTCCAGCAGCAGGTGCGTCAGTCCGAGTCGTTCTATCGCGTCCTTCTGCATCACCTGAACCACGGTGCTGGGAAAGTAGGTACGGATATCGCCGAGCCACCGTGCAACTTTTGGCGCCGACGCACCCAACCCCGCTGAGCGCCGAGTTCCCTTCGTTGGCTTCGAACTGTCGTAGAGAGCGGCCAGAGCGGCATCCATCTGCGAGTCTCCCGGCAAGCCGAGTCCGCCCGTCGACTCCTCTGCGGATTCACCCAGCATCAAGCGCCATCGCCGCAGCCGCTGCTCGTCTTCGCTCATGCGTTGACCCCCAAGATATCCGAAACGACAGCCATCGCTGCCCGGCCACGTCGTGCATCGGTCTCGACTGAGGTCTCGGTGACACGGCCACCGCGCACGGCCTGTCCGATCGCGCGCCGCTCCCCCGCCTCGAATGCACCGAACGTCCGGCGCAGCAACGGGAGGGTGTCGATGAAATCCTGCTCACGCAGCTGCCCAACCCAACTGTCGATCAAGTCCAGTAGCGCTCGATCGTGCACCAGGACCAGCCCACCGCCGCCGAGGAAACCGTCGACCCACCCTGCCTTGTCCACTGGCGCGCTACCGATGGACAGCGCCCGTGACAACCGCTGCGCCGCATCGAATTCCGAAATCGATCCGGCATCACGGAGCAATCGGACCATCCGACCCGTCAGAATCCCGTTGACGTCGTCACGGTCGATGAGACCTGAGACCACCTTCAGCCATCGCACGATGGACTCCGGATGGTCGCGCATCAACACGGCCGCGTGCACCTTGTCGAGATGATCACGGAACTCTTCGGCGCTCGCGTCGTCAAGTCCGG
This sequence comes from Rhodococcus sp. AD45-ID, assembly GCF_003023755.1. Lineage (NCBI taxonomy): Bacteria > Bacillati > Actinomycetota > Actinomycetes > Mycobacteriales > Nocardiaceae > Rhodococcus > Rhodococcus sp. AD45-ID. Next base: position 2,540,271 of record NZ_PYHL01000001.1, read on the forward strand.
TAACCGCCACCGGCAGGCCGGTGCAGATTCGAACCAACAGTCCGTCGGCAACTTCCGTCAGAGCAGATACGTCGGTACCGCGCACGTCACCGTAGCGCAGGGTGCGTGTGAGTATCGGCAGCGCTGCCATCAGATGTGTTACGTCATGATCAAGAGCTGCAACAGTTTTGACACTCGTCAGCACCCGGGTCAGCGCGTCCGGAAGATCAGCGAGGAGGCACTGTTCCAAGAGTTCGATCAGCGCAGCGAGCGCAATATCGGGTGCCTGAACTCGTGCCTCGATTTTGGCCGCAGCTCCGACCGATACCGTTGTTCCCCACAGCGATGCCTCGATCACCGACACCGCAAATTCCGGCTTCCATTGCAATGCCCACGTTTCCCGGAAGGTACCCGTAGAACGCACTTCGTCCTCCGCCGGCACACCCCAGTCGATATCGAGGAGAGCCAACCTGTGCAGGAATCGTGAACGCTCGACGTCGATGTCGCGGCGCAAGTCCAGATCAAGGTTCTTCGCGCCCGCCTGTTGCTTGAGACGCAGCGTTTTTGCCCTGGCCCGCAAGTCTGCTTCCAGCGGAACCGTCGGAGTTTCTTCAGGCACTTCACCCAAAGACTCACCGACCACCAGTTTTCGGGTGATCAGATCGAGCAACACGTCGTTACCGTCGCACATCACCGACCTTGTCGCCTCTGTCACTTCCGACAAGCCGGCCAGAGGCCGAGAGCGTATGACTGCCAATGCTTCTGCCAGTCTCACCGCTTCGATGACGTGTGCACTCGAGATCGGCAGATCTTCGGCGCGAAGCACCCGGGCAACCTTGGTCAGCCAGCGGGCAACAGTCTTGTCCTGCGCTGTGAACAGGTGGTGATACCAACCCGGCGAGGTGATCCCCGCGCCGTACCCCGATACGGATGCCAGTCGCGAATGCGTCCAGGGAACCCACGTCAACGACGTCTTGATCTTGGTCATTCCCTTGAGGATTCGAGCATCCACCGAAGCGGGACCGAGCGGGCCCACCAACGCGGGCGCATGCCACGCACCGCACACGACGGCCACTCGCTGCGCGCCGTCCTTGAGTGTTTTTCGCAGCACCTGACGCATGTACGCCTCACGGTGCGCCGTCTCCTCGTCAATCGGAACGGTCTCCCGAAGTGCCGCCATCGCATCGGTGATCGCATCGAAGACATCCGAGCTACCTGTACCCGAGTTGGATTCGATGACGGAATCCCACCAACGCTCGGTATCGTCGTAACCTGCAGCCGCGGCCAACTCGGCCAGCGGGTCTCCTTCACGCGTGCTCAGTTCACGCTGATCCGCCAACATATTGTGCGCCGGTAGGTCGCAGAAACGGGCCTGCACACCGTTTTTCGCGGCCCAGTCAAGTGCCTGCCACTCTGGTGAGAACACCGCAAACGGCCAAAATGCGGCCTTCGACGGTTCGCCCGTCGCATACGCCAACAGGGCAACCGGTGGCGACATGGTTTCCGATGCCGCCAGCATTACCAGTGGATCTGCATCCGATGGACCTTCGATCAGGACAACTTCCGGAGCAAACTCCTCCAACCCGCGCCGAACGGCACGCGCCGAACCCGGCCCGTGATGACGGATCCCGAAAACTCGGACCCTGCTGTCCTGCATGGCAAATGTCACCCGGTGACCTCGCGGCAGGCCCGGTAGAAGTCGGACCAGTCGCCTCGTTCACGCACCACGGCCTCTAGGTATTCGTTCCACACCACGCTGTCCGCTACCGGGTCCTTGATCACCGTGCCGAGAATCCCGGCCGCTACGTCTGATGCGCGCAGGACACCGTCACCGAAGTGCGCGGACAACGCCAAGCCGTTGGTGACCACCGAAATCGCCTCTGCTGTTGACAGCGTCCCGGATGGGGACTTCAGCTTTGTCCGACCATCTGCCGTGGTGCCGGAACGCAATTCGCGAAATACGGTGACGACTCGACGAATTTCCTCAGCCGCTGCCGGAACAAGAGGCAACTCCAGCGCCGCACCCAATTGTTCGACCCGCCGCGCCACAATGGCCACCTCGTCTTCCTCGCTGGCAGGCAGAGGCAGAACGACGGTATTGAATCGTCGACGCAATGCGGAGGACAGATCGTTGACACCACGGTCGCGGTCGTTGGCAGTGGCGATGAGGTTGAAGCCCTTGGCCGCCTGCACTTCCATACCCAATTCGGGCACGGGAAGCGTCTTCTCGGACAGAATCGTGATGAGAGCGTCCTGCACGTCGGCTGGGATGCGCGTCAACTCCTCGACTCGAGCGATCTTCCCGGTTTCCATCGCGTTCATCACCGGCGAGGGCACCAACGCGCCGGCGGTAGGGCCTTCGGCGAGCAGACGCGCGTAGTTCCAGCCGTACCGGATGGCTTCTTCGGGTGTGCCGGACGTGCCCTGAACCAAGAGCGTCGACGCCCCCGATATCGCAGCCGAAAGGTGCTCGGACACCCAGGTTTTAGCGGTTCCCGGCACTCCGAGCAAGAGCAGTGCGCGATCGGTCGCGAGCGTCGCGACGGCGACTTCCATCAGCCGACGCGGGCCCACATACTTGGGAGAAATGACGGTACCGTCCTCGAGAGTGCCGCCCAGCAGGTACGTGACGACCGCCCAGGGTGAGAGGTTCCACGACGGTGGCCGCGGACGCGTGTCGGCCGCCGCCAGTGCGGCTAACTCATGTGCGTATTCCTGCTCGGCGTGCGGACGCATCAGTGAGGTCGGATCAACAGTGGCACTCATGTGAGCTCCTCGAGCAGTGTCTTGCGGTGGACAATGGCGTTGGCGGTCTTGACAAAAGCTTGCTGCCAGTCGAGATCACGGGCACGTTCCGCAGCTCGGCCGAGCACGGTTACTGCGCTGTACGGGAAACTGGCCTGCGCAAGACGCAGCGACTCGGAGTACTTGTAGCGCGAGAACTCGGCAGATCTGGCCCCGCCATCTGCACGCCTGGCCGCGGCGCGTTCCCACTGCGCCACCACGGAGGCTGTGATGTCGTCCGGCCACGGGCGAGGCAGCGTCTGGAAGATCGCCGCCCGGTCCGGATGCAGGATGTTCGCGTCACCAGTTCCCGACAAGAGGAGATCGGCCAGATCGCGCGGCGGAATCATCGGGAGCAGGCGCCTGTCGGTGGACAGACCACGCGTGCGGAAAATCGCCTGAGCCCATTCCGAGTTATGTTGGAGTACAGTGGCCGTGGACCAGGCGTCGTGAAGGATCGGTTCCCAGGTTCGGTCGAGACCCAGGTTCAGAACTGCCGACGGTTGACCGATCATGTTGTTCCACAAAGACAGTGGAGCTGCACTGATCGCCTGCCGTACGTACTCGGCGCGGTAATCGGTGTGTGGGTTGGGCCGATCCTCGATCCCGTCGCGCTTCGCAGCCGCATCGATTTCTTCGGGGGCCTCGACCACAAGTCGCACACCGGACTGTGTTCGTTCGATCCGCACCCATTCCTGGACGCGCCGAGCCATACGTTCACCGAAAGGCGACTGCGGCAGTCGGGCGAGAACCGTCGCTGCTTCACGCCGGACATCCTTGCGCCTGTCGTCGAGGGCGCGTTCGAGCAAGGGCACGTCATCGGCACTCAATCCGGTGACGAGAGCTGCGACAAACGCTGCTTTGTGTTCTCCCCGTTCCGTTTCCCAGGATTGTGTCAGCTCTTCCGACGCCTGCGCCGGCTCGCTCCGGCGGGTATCGGCCAACCACCGGAGGCGTTCTGCCGGCGTTCCGTGCCGCCACCCGTCGACGCCGCCGCCGCGGTTACGAATCAGCATGGACCACTCGGGATTTCGGGCAGCTAGCCACTGTCCGCGCTCGCCGACGATTCGCAGGATTCTCTCACGGTAGACCTCACTGGCTCGTGCATAGGCCAGTAATTCCGCGACCAGATGATCCGGCGCCCGGAAGTTTCGCTCGAGCGCCAGCGCAAACCACTCGTCGAGTAGCGTCGCCTTGGCGGCCAGCATGGAAAGCAGATGCACAGAAGACGATTCGGGGAGAACCAGCCGCGGGTCGTCCTCCGCGGGCGCAGGCAGGTCGGCAGTGACGGAACCTGCTCCCCCGGCGCGGTAGGCCCTGGCCAGTGCCGTCGCCTCCAGCAGCACGACTGCCGGATCGCCGCCAAGTCGCGTGGCAGCCGAACGGACATCGACCGGGAGATCATCGAAACTCGGTGCTGTACGCGATGTTCCGAGCAGAGCCGCCGACATGAGAGTGCTCACAGTGCCGTCACCTGACCACTCACGAATACCGAGAATGCCTCGATGTATCGTGCATTCCACGTTCCGCAGACACTCACCGGATACCCGCCGGAGATTCCGAGGAGTGTCCACATCATGCGTGAATCACCTTCTGCCGGCAGCGCTGAACCGGACTTGTCCACCAGAAACCATGATCCGTCGACATATGACGGCGTCACATCGGTGACCACAACCGGCCACGACCGCAACCACGGATCAGCGCTGACTGCGTCGGTGTAGTGCTCCAGCGCCGCCGCAATGTTCCCCGGCGGCAGAGTCGTGAACGGCTCCGCGTCACCATGTGTTGCTCCGAGTCGTGCCCGCAGCGCCGCCGCACCGGGATAGAAGTGCAGGTCTGCGTCGACAACATGTCCGACGGGCGGCACGACACCCGAGAAGTTGGGGGAACCGTGGGAGAAGTCGAGCAAAATCGCCCAGCGTCCCGTAGCTCGCCCCCGGAGCCACGTGGTGCGGGTGAAGAGCCGCTTCTCCTCCGTGATGCGTGAACCCATCACCATCCAGAGTTCGCGAACAGCAGGCAGTTCCATCACACTCTCGGTGGACACCGGGTATCCGACGTGCGCTCGCACCGAATCCCGAAGTGGACCGGGAAGTTGGTCCATTCTCTGATGCGCAACAACAAGGAGATGCAGGCGTACGAGTTCACCCAACACCAGTTCGGGCCAGTTCTCCGCCCCGGCCACCGCCCCGGCCAGCGACCGGAGCGCTCCGGCAACCCCCGGCGCCTGCGCGTCGACCATGCGTGCGGCCACTCCGTCGAGCGCTTCCCAGGAGATATCCATCGATGCCAGGCCACCACGTATCTGGTCGGTGATCCACAGGTCCAATTCGACCAATCCGCTTGCCACTCGTTCGGCGCGTTTCTGGGCTGTGGCCGGATCGGCAACTGCCTTGGCGGCAGGTACCGGTTGCTGTGCGGCCTTCCCCTCCCGTTGTGCCAACCACTCCGCAGCGAAGTCGAGCGGTTCCGCTGCCACCGGGACGCGTCCGGTCGACCATTCGAGAAGAAGGCCGAGCGCGTGCTTGCACGGGAACTTGCGACTGGGGCACGAGCACTTGTAGGCGGGACCGCTCAGGTCGACTATCGCCTGGTAAGGCTTCGATCCGCTGCCCTGGCACAGTCCCCAGAGGCCGTTCTCGACCTGCCCGGTCTGCGACCACGAACCGGCCAGTTTCTGCGCAGCTGCCAACGAGGAGGCGTCGGGAGCTACCGATGCCACCTGCCCGGCAGTCCACGGCGAAGTCACTCGAACACCGTAGGTCACGCTGCCGACACCACCGCTTCCAGACGCTTCACCAGCACATACACAAAGCTCGAAAAAACTTGTCGGCATGATGTCGAGAATCCGTGGCTTGCTACGTCCCTGTAGTGAAGTGCGACCAGAATGGGTGGCACCAACCCGAGGAGAAACACGATGGCCAAGTACCTGCTTCTCAAGCATTACCGCGGCGCTCCGGCTTCGGTCAACGACGTTCCCATGGATCAGTGGACACCGGAGGAGATCACGGCCCACATGCAGTACATGCAGGACTTCGCGGATCGGCTCGAGGGGACGGGCGAGTTCGTCGACGGTCAGGCTCTTGCCCCTTCAGGAACATTTGTCCGGTACGACGGCGAGGGTCGACCGCCCGTCACCGACGGCCCGTTCGCGGAGACCAAGGACCTCATCGCCGGCTGGATGGTGATCGACGTCGACAGCTACGACCGTGCCGTCGAACTGGCGGGTGAGTTGTCGGCAGCACCCGGAGCCGGCGGAAAGCCGATCCACGAGTGGCTCGAAGTGCGCCCCTTCTTGACCGCGCCACCCACGATTACCGACTGACTTCGACAGATGAACGACGTCTTGCTTCGGAGCCTCACTCCGAGCGTGCTCGGAATCCTCGTCCGCCGCGGAGCAGATTTCGCGGCGGCCGAGGACGCCGTGCAGGATGCGCTGCTCGAGGCAGTTCGGGTCTGGCCCGACAACCCGCCGCGAGATCCGAAGGGCTGGTTGGTCACCGTGGCCTGGCGGCGGTTCCTCGACGCGACCCGAGCGGAGGCAGCTCGCACCAGGCGTGAGCAGCTACTCGAGGAAGAACCCGTGCGGGAGTCCGCACCCGCAGTGGACGACACACTCCAGCTCTACTTTCTGTGTGCGCACCCGTCGCTGACGTCGTCATCCGCAGTCGCACTCACGCTGCGGGCTGTCGGCGGGCTGACCACCCGCCAGATCGCGCAGGCTTACCTGGTCCCCGAATCGACGATGGCGCAGCGCATCAGCCGGGCCAAGCGCACCGTATCCGGCGTGCGGTTCGATCAGCCGGGCGATGTCGCCACGGTCCTGCGAGTCCTCTACCTGGTCTTCAACGAGGGGTACTCCGGCGATGTCGACCTCGCTGCCGAGGCCATCCGGCTCACCCGGCAGCTCGCGGCCGCAATCGACCACCCCGAAGTGGCGGGCTTGCTCGCCCTCATGTTGCTCCACCACGCTCGGCGGGCTGCCCGGATCTCGCCCGACGGCAAACTTGTGCCCCTCGCGGAGCAAGATCGCAGCCGGTGGGACATCGAGGCGATCAGCGAGGGCATCACAACCTTGTACGCCGCGCTCGCCCGCGACCGGCTCGGTGAGTACCAGGCCCAGGCCGCTATAGCGGCACTCCACGCTGACGCGCTCACCGCCGAGGAAACCGACTGGGTTCAGATCGTCGAGTGGTACGACGAACTCGAGCAACTCACCGACAGCCCGGTTGTCCGCCTCAACCGAGCGGTCGCCGTGGGAGAGGCTGACGGAGCGCGCGCCGGTCTGGCGGCACTGGCAAGGCTGGACAACTCACTGCCCCGATACACGGCGGTGGCGGCGTATCTTCACGAGCGCGACGGAGACCTCACGACGGCGGCGCACCTGTATGGCGAGGCGGCACACAAGGCAACCAACCTCGCCGAACGCGACCACCTCACACGCCAGGCTTCCCGGCTCAACTCCCGCCGGAGTGCAGACTGAATTCCTGTCTCAACCGAGAGGGCGCAACACCGATCTACCGAGCAATTCGCACACCTGCAACGCCAGAGCCAGATCCAGCTTGTCACGCCCGACGATGACTGGATCGCCGAGCGCTTTGTTGATGCGGTATTTCACGGTATTGCGGTGCAGATTCATCTGATTGGCGGTATGGAGGTGACTTTCGCCGTTCGCAAAGTACACGCTCAATGTTGTGCGCAGGGACGCCGCACCCGGGGTGTCGGCAGCCAACGGCCCCAACACTTCCCACACCCAGGACTTGGTCGCGTCCAGATTGTCCGACAGGAGAGACACCACCGCGATGCCTCGGTCGCCAAAACTCACGAGAGGCCGTCCCGGCGTATCCGGCACGGTTGCAACAGAATAGGCGGCGCGCGCTTGCTCATGCGAACGCTTGAACCCGGACATCCCATTCCCGGGAAGACCGATGGCGACGCGGGTGCCACCGTCGAGCGGCACGGATGCCGACAGCACCTGCAGATCCGGTGCCGGAACGCGGCGTCCGAAGGGCAACCACGCCCACACTGTTCGACGGTCGATCGCGGTAACGATCACTGATTTGTCAGCGCCGGCCGCCGCGCCGAGATCACGCACCAGCCGATCCAGGGCATTGAAACCCAACGCATCGGCGTCCCACGTCGACCAGGCAACTACGGCAATGTGGTTCTGGTCCAGCCGATATCCGGTTTCAGCCTCGAAACTTCCCGCGTCTGCGCCAGTTCCGGACAACAGTGCGTGGATCGCAGCCGAATGCAAGTTGCCCTGTGCGTTGATCCACCGACTTCGCTCCTGTTCGTACGCATCGAAGACGTACAACGTAATCCAGTCGATGTAGCTGTACACCACGTCCGAAGTATGTTTCAGGACAGCCAAAGTCAGTCGGGCTGGAATATCGAGGGCGCTGACCTCGTCATGGCAGATCCTCATCAGATCGCCCTGGCCCATGTGATATGCCCGTACCAACGAGTTGGACGGGACATCTCGTTGGGCGAGCCTGAGCGCGTATTCCACTGCCGCAGTCGTGGGCTGGAGATGATCGATGGGGATGTCGTTTGCCAGTACGTGGATGATCGTCGTGACATTTCCCTGCACGCTGGCTTCGAGCATCTCGATCAAATTGGCATCGTTGTCCAACTGGTCGATCTCGTGAGCCATCATGACGCTCATTTCGCGCGCTATTTCAGTGCTACGCGCATCGAGGCGTCGCGCCAATTCTGCAACCACGGCAAGAACTTCCGGTTCGGCGGCAGCCGGCACCCGGGCGAGGCGCCGCCTCGCGACGGCGTCTCGATCCTTGTGCGATGGACCCGTCACAAAACCTCCGCACCCTTCCGCCTGAGGTACTTCAGTGCAGATTCGGCCGCGTTGTATCCGCACATTCCGTGTGCCCCGGCCCCTGGCGGCGTCGACGCCGAGCAAAGGTACGTGCCCTCGATCCCGGTGCTGTACGGATCTACAGCGATGCGCGGACGCAACACCACTTGCAGTTCGGAGTTTGCCCCTCCGATGATGTCGCCGCCCACCTGATTCGGATTGTCCTGTGCCAGATCAGCGGTACTGCGACTCGATGTGGCCACGATCTGATCCCGGAACCCCGGTGCAAACCTTTCGATCTGGCGGATGATCGCCTCCGTAGCGTCGCCGGTATATCCATGTGGCACATGGGCATAGGCGTACAGCGGATGGATGTTCCCGGCAGAGCGGGTGGGATCAGCGAGGTATTGCTGTCCTAAGAGCACAAACGGTCGCTGCGGCATGCGCCCCGCATTCGTCTCACGCTCATTTGCCACAATTTCGTCGAAACCACCTGCCAGATGGACTGTTCCGGCCCGCGCACAATCCGGGTTAGTCCACGGCACATGACCTTCGATCGCAAAATCAACCTTGAAAGCGCCGGGTGCCAACTTGAACTTCCGGTAGGCCTTTGCCACTCGGGCGGGGAGACGATCCCCCAGGATTTCGAGAGCACCAACTGGATTGACATCCATCAGAACAACATCAGCGTCCGGAATCTCGACAGCTGTGCGCACCCGGATACCGGTGTCGATCTTGCCACCATGATCGAGGAGCATCGCCGCTAACGCATCGGTGATGGAGCGTGAACCGCCCTCGGCAACTGGCCATCCGTAGCGGTGACCAGCCGCGGTGATCATCAACCCCACGGCCGATGTGGCCGGACGGTGAAGTGGATAGAAGGCGTGGGCGGCGACCCCACCGAACAGCGCCTTGCCCTTGTCCGTCTTCCACAATTTCGCGGTCACGGTTGCCGGAAGCAGTGCTCGCGGACCGAAAGCCGCAAGCCTGAGCGGATGCCGCGGAACGTTCACGATGGGGCGCATCAGGTCGGACGCGAGAGCGTCGAAACCCGTCGACAGGTCGCTGAACATGCGTTGCCATCGCTGCCCGTCCGCGCCGAGCCCCGCTGCGGTCTGCTCCAGCGAGCGATACAGAACACCGGCATCACCGTTGTCGAGGGGGTGCGCACAGTCCGCCTCGGCCCACCGCCAAATCAACCCGTACCGCTCGAGGTCGAGCTTGGACAGGTACGGCGAACCGATACCCATCGGGTGAAACGCCGAGCAGTGATCGTGGATCAATCCGGGCACGTCGATCGGACCGGAGCGTGTTCCTCCGCCGATCTGGTCGGCGGCCTCGAGTACCTGCACGTCCACACCGCTCCTGGCAAGGTGTACCGCGGCAGCGAGCCCGTTCGGCCCGCTGCCGACAACTACGGCCTTTGTCACTTACCCACCTCTTGCTCGATACTGCTGGTCTTCGTTCGCATCCTCGGCTCGGAGACGACCTGCGGGTCTGTCGCCGCGCGGTCAGCTCGTACGTCCAGTGTCCACTGAACATCGAACGGAATGGGGCCATTCGGCAACCACGGTTGTTCGGCTACCGCGTCGGCCACCTTGAAGGTGCCCCGTTCGATGACGCCCAACGCCGCGTCGATCACCTTGTACTCCTGCGTGCCCTTGTGGATGGGCTGGGATTCGATCCACGTCACCAGGAACTCGCCCGGTGCGAAGTTGCAACGACGCTGAATCGCCGCGATCATCTTCTCGTCGTGCAGATGGCCGTCGCCGAAGTTGAAGGCGACGATGGAGTTGCACATGAATTCGGCCTCCCGCAAGGAGTACGTGTTGATGTCCTCACCGAGGTGCCGGAGCATCAGCGAGAACAGCGCGCGCCCCTGGCTGTGCATCGAACGCCACCCCAACAGCTGATGCAGAACGACGTCGGACACGTCTTCGGGGTACATCGTCATCAACTGATTACGGGTATCGGGCGACGGACGCTTGATGCACTGGTCGATCTTGGCTTCTGCACCCGGCGCGAATGCCCACGTCGCAGACGCCCAGTTGCCGGCGTACTGACGCATGGAGGGCAGGAACGACACGAGATCGGGTCGAAGATTGCCGAGAATCGGGAAGAAAGCAAGTGCTGCAACAATTCCCACGGTAATCCACGGCGAGGACATGGCAGCGAGACCGTAGCCGTCCCACGCCGGGAAGCCGAGGAACAGGAACGCCGCCGCGTAGGCAAACAGCAGGTTCCATTCCAGTGGAACAGCCAACGGGAAGGTCGACGCGATGAACAGGTGGAATCCGACCATGAGAATTACGGCAAGAATGGTCAGGGTCTTGTTGGTGGAGAACAGCAGGATCAACGGTGTGACGATCTCGACCATTGTTCCCGCCACGTGTGCAACTCCGCCACCGAGGTGTGAGGGCCGCAGGTCTTCGGGGAAATTACGGTAGTGCGCGCGCTTGATCTTCTTCGAGGGAATCCACGGTGTATTACTCAACATCGGCGGAACCACCAGTGAGAAGTGGCGACCGAACTTCGAGATACCGGCTCCGATCCACACCATGACGATCAGCAACTTGAGCGCCAGGATCATGTCGACGAACGGCAGGAACGTGAAGAAGAAAATAGCCGGCAGGTACTGCTCGCTGCGCGCGGCGATGAACGGGACCTTGTCGCGCAGACCAAGAATCGCCATGAGGACCAGGAACGAGTACAGGGCGGTCGGGCGTACCAGTCCGGCGTTATCGGCGATCGCCGCGTCGATTCCCGTAGTGTGCACTCCTGGAAGCACTGTGGCAACAAGAAGATTGGCAACAGCGGCGACGTAGATGAGCACGTCGAACACCGTCCGGGTGTCGCCGGAAGTGAGTGGAACCTTGCCCGGCCACGGTGGCAGGCGAATCGTTCCCGGCCGAATCCAGTAGAGGACGCCACCGGTCATCGGCTTGAAGTGACCGGCCAGCGGGCCCCACGAACCTGCCAGGCCCAGCATCTCGAGCATCATCGTCCACAGGATCAGCTTTTGGTAGACGATGGGCTGATTCCACCAAGATCCTGGATCGACCCAGGAAAGCCCGGAAGTCAGTGTCGCAATTGCAGTTCCGGCCAGCAGGTAGAGAAACAGCAACTTCATGATGTAGACGGTGTGGACCATCTTCGGTGTCCCGAAGCCGTAATCAACCCAGTGCGTGGACATGTCGCGAAGACGCTCGAGGAAAGGCTTGTCCATGAACGTGGCCGGGTCGACGGGAGGGAAGTTTCCTTCTTTGAATCCCATGGTGTGCTCCTGATGTGCAGTATGTGGGCATGACGGATCAACTCGACGCACGTCATCGAGTTATTCGGGTATTACGGGGATGTGGCTAGCGAGCGGGTTCGACGCTCAATGCTCGCCGCATTCCAGGTTTGTCGATCTTGCCCACCGGGTTTCGGGGTAGCGCGTCGACGACGTAGATCGCCACTGGCAGCTTCACGCGAGTGAGGAGCGCCGTGACATGTTCGAGCAGTTCGTTTTCCGTGACAGGCGAATCCGGATACGCAACAACATAGGCAACAGGTACCTCTCCGTAGACCTGGTGCGGAGCCCCGATCACAGCGGCCTCCAACACGGAAGGGTGCGTGGCAAGCGAGTTTTCGATTTCCTTGGGGTAGATGTTTTCTCCTCCCCGGATGATCATGTCTTTGATGCGGTCGACCAGAGTCAGGTAGCCATCCTCGTCCAGAAACCCGACGTCGCCGGTGTGCAACCAACCGTCCACAACAGTTTTGGCTGTCTCTTCCGGCCTGTTCAGGTAGCCACGCATCACGTTGGCACCCTTGATGATTACCTCGCCCGCGACACCACGCTGAGCTAAAGTACCGTCGTCGGCGAGGATCGCGATCTCTTGACCGGGCAACGCAGGGCCGACTGTGCCGAGTTTGCGAATGCCGTCATAGGGATTACACGCAGACGCACATGTTCCCTCGGTCAATCCGTAGCCTTCCACGATGACAAAACCGAACCGTTCCTCGGCGCGTTCGAGCAGTTCCTTACTGATCGGTGCGGCGCCGCAGACACCTAGTCGCAACGACGCCGTGTCGAGCGTTGCACCTTCGGACTGCGAGGTCAGCATCGCGTAGATGGCGGGAACGGCGGAAAAGTAGGTGGGCCGCAAGCGTGCCACGTCGTCGAAGAACCTTGATACCGAGAACTTTCCGGTGATACTGACCTGACCGCCGACGATCAGCGGGGCGAGAACGCTCACACAAATAGCATTGACGTGAAACAAGGGCAGTACCAGAAGACAATGGTCCGCTCCCGTGATGCCGATGCTGCGCCCCATCGACGACGCCATGAACTGCAGGTTGGCATGGGTCAGAATGACGCCCTTGGGGGTACCCGTAGATCCACTGGTGTAGATCAAGAGCGCAAGGTCTTCCTCCGCCACGGCGACGTCCGGTAACGGTACGGATGGTGGCGCAACAGCCAGATCATCGACGCACAGCACTGCGCGTCCACCGTTCGGTGCACCCAGTCCAGACGTAACAACCAGTTGCGCACCGGAATCCATGATCTGATAGTCGGCCTCATTGGCCGTGAACATCGGATTGATCGGTGTCGCAGCGGCGCCGACGCGCCAGGCCGCCATGATCGCCGTCACCAACTCGACTCGGTTGGGAAGCATGATCGCAATGACGTCACCACGCCCGATACCCCGGCTTGCGAGTTGCGCCGCAACAGCTTCTACGCGATCGGCGAACTCCGCATAGGTCAGTTCGCTTCTATCGTCACGAAGGCACGGAGCGGATCCGTACTTCTTTGCCAGATCGGGGGCCAGATATCCGATGTCCACCACGTGAGTCAGCACCTTTCATTGCATGTGACTCAGAACACTATCGACGATCTGGGGCCGAAGAAACGGTCGCGGAGGCTCAACTTGCCCAATTTCTTTGTCTCCGGAGCACAATCGGTCAGGCACTCGATTGAGGCAAGATTTCCTGGGCACGAGCAGCAACGGCGTCGGCGATTCGTACCAAGATGGGCGGCGACAACTTCCACTGCTGCCAGAACAGCGGCACGTCGTAGACAAAATTCGGATCGAACCCGATCAGCGCATACGCCGATTCGTGACTTTGCAGATCAGGCAACAGACCCCAGCCGTAGCCCAGTCGCACCGCATCCGAAAAACCCGCAGACGAGGGCACCTGGTGACGAGGAGGGTCAACGGGGTAGCCGACCTTCCTGCGCAAGTACCTGTCCTGCAGCAAATCCTTGCGGTTGAACACCACCACCGGTGCGGCTGAAAGTGCTTCTGCCGTAACACCGTCCGAAAACCATCTGTCACAGAATTCGACGCTTGCCATCGGCCGGTATCGCATGATGCCGAGCCGGCTCGACGTGCACCCTTGAATTGGCGTCGCCGCCGAGGTTACTGCCGCCATCACCGACCCGTCACGGAGGAGATCGGTTGTATGGTCCTGATCGTCGAGATGAAAGTCGAAACTCGCTTCGGCCGTGAAATCTGCAAGCACCTGAAGTACCCACGTGGACAACGAGTCTGCGTTGACCGCAACCGAGATACGAGCCAGTGAGCCCTGTTCGTTGTCAAGACCCAACTCGCGCATGGTATCCCGCGAGAGAGCATCTATCTGACGGGCCAATCGCAGTACCTCGCGCCCCGAGTCGGTGACCTGAACCGGCTTGGTGCGTTGCAGCAGAATCCGGCCCACCGCACGTTCGAGTGCTTTGATCCGCTGACTGACTGCAGATGGCGTGATGTGCAGTTTCCGAGCAGCCGCGTCGAATGTTCCCTCGTCTACCGCGGCGTGGAGCGCTTTCAACTGCTCAATGTCCAGCATGATCTGAAGCTACTCTTATGTGCCTTAAGAATCATTAGCTGGACTGCTGATTATTCGACGGCCAGGCTGGTGACATGCTCAGCAATAGTGACCCGACGTCCGCCGTCGTCGGTTTTGGTGTCGGACTCTCGTTGATCGTTGCGATCGGCGCCCAGAATGCGTTTGTACTTCGCCAAGGCCTGACGCGCTCGCACGTACTCCCGATCGTGACAGTCTGCGCCGTTTCGGACGCAATTCTGATTCTCGCCGGCATCAGTGGAATTGGAGCCATTCTCGAACACGCACCGTCACTGATCACTTTCGTTCGCGTTGCCGGTGCGATTTTCCTACTCAGCTATGCAGTGTTCGCCGCCAAACGTGCCGTCCGGCCGCAGACGTTGGCGCCCGATCAACACGGCAACGGATCAAGGCTTGCCGCCATCACTATGGCATTGGCTCTCACCTGGCTGAACCCACATGTCTACCTCGACACCGTGATACTGATGGGTTCGATTGCCAACGGCCGCGGCGAGATCGGACGGTGGTGGTTTGCTGCCGGCGCCATCACCGCCAGCGCACTCTGGTTTGCCGCTCTCGGTTACGGCGCGCGTCTGCTGACGCCACTTTTTGCAAAACCCAATGCCTGGCGAGTTCTCGACGCCATTATCGCCGTGATGATGACGACCCTCGGGGTCAGCTTGCTCCTGGAACTCTGAACACGGGCGGGCTGAATTTTGTATCCCGTTCACTGGAACATCGACAACCGCACGCGGGCGAGGCCGTGCTTAAAATCACCTTACGTCGACGTCGAGGACATCACTGACGACATGGTTTCCCGCTTCGCATCTGCACAACCAGTAGCTTTCCGTGCGCGGAAGAACCCACCTGGAAAACCGGCGTAGCCGGGAAAGGCTGAATGATGATGAACTGGAACGAAGAATATGACGTGCTGGTGGTCGGTTCCGGCGGCGGCGGCGTCACCGGCGCCTACACGGCGGCTCGCGAGGGACTGACCGTCAATCTCATCGAGGCGACCGACAAGTTCGGCGGCACCACCGCATATTCCGGCGGCGGCGGCGTCTGGTTTCCGTGCAACCCGGCGCTGCAACGCGCGGGTACCGACGACACCATCGAGGACGCGCTCGAGTACTACCACGCCGTAGTCGGCGACCGTACTCCGCGCGAGTTGCAGGACACGTACGTCCGCGGCGGCGGCCCCCTGATCGAGTACCTCGAACAGGACGAAATCTTGAAGTTCGAAATGCTCCCCTGGCCCGACTATTTCGGCAAGGCGCCCAAAGCCCGCCTCGATGGACAACGGCACACCATGCCCACCCCGCTCCCTGTCTCGCAGGCGCCGGAACTGCGGGAGGTTGTGCGCGGCCCCCTCGACTTCGACCGTCTCGGGATCCCGCAACCCGACGACTTTTTCATCGGCGGACGAGCACTGATAGCCCGCTTCCTCAAAGCCATCGAAAAGTATCCGAATGCGAAGTTGACCTTGAACAGCCCGCTTGTCGAGCTTGCGGTCGAAGAAGGAGCCGTCGTCGGCGCCATCGTCGAACGCGATGGACAGCGCGTAGCCATCCGTGCCCGCAGCGGCGTGATCCTGGCAGCCGGAGGTTTCGAGGCGAATGACGAACTGCGACAGAAGTTCGGGGTTCCCGGCCACGCCCGCGACACCATGGGGCCCGGAGCGAACCTCGGCAAAGCGCATCAGGCTGCCATCGCAGTCGGCGCTGACACCGACCTCATGGATCAGGCATGGTGGTCACCCGGACTGACCCATCCCGACGGGCGTTCTGCGTTCGCACTGTGGTTCACCGGCGGCATCTTCGTCAACCAGGACGGTGCACGCTTCGTCAACGAGTCGGCTCCGTACGACCGACTCGGGCGCGATGTGATCGCTCAGATGGAACAGGGCACGCTCACGCTGCCGTACTGGATGATCTACGACGACAAGGAGGGCGAGCGCCCGCCGGTGCAGGCACCGAACGTGTCGATGACAGCGACTGAAAAGTACGTCGACGCAGGCCTGTGGCACACCGCCGACACCCTTGAAGCCCTCGCCGAAAAGATCCGAGTGCCGTCCGAAATACTGGTGGATACAGTCGCTCGATTCAACAAGATGGTCGAAAACGGCGTCGACGAGGACTTCGGTCGTGGTGACGAAGCCTATGATCGTGCGTTCTCGGGCGGCGAACCACCGCTGGTGGCGATCGAGCAGGGCCCGTTCCATGCGGCGGCGTTCGGAATCTCCGACCTCGGAACCAAGGGCGGGCTGCGCACCGACACGGCAGCTCGAGTTCTCGATACGTCGCACAACCCGATTCCCGGCCTCTACGCGGCGGGAAACACCATGGCTGCGCCAAGTGGAACGGTCTATCCCGGCGGCGGAAATCCCATTGGCACCAGCATGCTCTTCAGCCACCTCGCCGTGCAGAACATTCTCTCCGAGCGCGAGTAACGCACAGGCTGCCAGCGCACATGCGTTACCGTTCACACGACGCATGTTCCACCCAATTCACGTTTCGAGAGTTGTGACCGTCAGGTAGGACTGACCACGATGACCGCGGACGATATCGGCGACGAACCGCGTGAAGCCAGCCGCGGGTTGGTGCTGCTATGCCTGCTCGCGATCGTCGCCGGAGCTTGTGTCGGCTTCATCGGTGGAGCGTTCCGGTGGTGTTTGCACAGGGCGGACAGTCTGCGCGAGACGATTCTGGAATGGTCACATGGGATTCCCTATGTCGGCTGGCTTGTCCCTGTTGCACTGGTGGCGTTGTGCACAGCGCTTGCCGTCATGATCGTGCAACGCGTGCCGCTGGCAGCGGGAAGCGGTATCCAGCATGTGGAAGCCGTCTTCCGCGGCGAGGCACAACCTCCACGTCTTGTCCTCGTGCCCGCAAGATTTGTGGGCGGCCTACTGGCGATCGGTTCGGGACTCGTGCTCGGTCGCGAAGGGCCCACCGTGCATATGGGTGCGGCGATCGGAGCAGAAGCAGGTCGGCGAGCCCGGCTTTCAGTACCGGATGTGCGACTGCTTCAAACATCCACTGCCGGAGCCGGACTTGCCGTGGCATTCAACGCGCCCATCGGTGGCGCTTTGTTCGTCTGCGAGGAAGTCACCAAATCGTTCCGGCTCCGCACAGTCCTTCCCACCCTGTTCGGCGTAGCGGTGGCAGTGGCATGCTCACGGCTGGTGATAGGTGATCGGCCTGACTTCGCGGCCGGCACCGTCCCCAGTCCACAGATTGCGCTCCTACCGCTGTTTATCGTCTTCGGACTGCTCACCGGGATACTGGGGATTGTCTACAACCGCCTGATTCTGGGCATGCTCGATCTTGTTGCGCGCCATCGTCGTATTCCGCCGACCGCCATCGGAGCGATGATCGGTGCCGTCATCGGCGTCGTTCTGTTTCTCAACCCGCTGGTTGCCGGCGGCGGCGATACAGTCTCGCAGATACTTGTCGGTGGGCGCACCTTCGTCATGCCGATTCTGCTGCTGTACTTGGTTGTTCGATTCTTCACCGGCCCGCTGTCCTACGCCGCAGGAACTCCCGGAGGCCTTTTTGCTCCGCTACTCACCCTCGGCGCGCTCTGGGGTTCGTTATTTGCCGGGCTGGCAAGCTTCATCCCCGGCGTCGACGCCGGAGTTACCGTCGCGATGGCGATGGTCGGTATGGCCGCGTTCTTCGGCGCCGTGGTGCGGGCGCCGTTCACCGGCATTGTGATCGTCGTGGAAATGACAGCCGTCACTTCGGTGCTGGTTCCGATGCTCGCCGCCACCGCTGCCGCAGTCGTCGTCGCGACATTGGCCGGGTCAGCACCTATTTACGACAGTTTGCGCGAACGGATGCTGCAAGGCCAACGCCCACCTCGCGCGTAGCGAAGTGGGCGTTGGAAGAACCTGCGTTACCGGGCAGTCGCGAGAATCAGGCGGAGTGCGCCAACTCGGGTTCCTTTTCGAGCACCGGTGGAGCAGCCTCGATTTTCACCGGTTCCTGCGTGTAGTGGAAGTGCGGGCGACGGTGGCCGATGAAGGACCCGAACCAGGACATCACTGCGACATAACGGTTTCGGAAGCCCACCATGTACATGACGTGCACGGCCAACCACATGAACCATGCGATGGTGCCCTTGAATTCGATCTTCTTGCCTACCCGGACCACAGCGCTGAATCGGCTGATGATCGACATGCTGCCCTTGTCCATGTACTTGAAAGGCGTTCCGGCCTTACGTTTTCCATTGACAATCTTGGCAGCGTGACGGCCACCCTGCATCGCGACGGGCGACTGGCCCGGCAACCCGTTGAGCGAGGTCATGTCGCCGACGGCGTACACATTGGCGAAGCCACCCACGGTGAGGTCTGGATTGATGAGGAGCCGGCCGGCACGGTCGCTCTCGCAACCGGTTGCAGCTCCGAGAACTGCGGCAAAGTCGTTGGCGCGCACGCCGGCCGACCAAATTACGGTCTCGGCGTCGATACGCTTCTCTTCCTTGGTCGGGATCGACGACACCGTGACGCCATGCTCGTCGATGGCGGTGACCATGGTGTTGAGAACTACCTCGACACCGGACTTCTCGAGCGATTTCTGCGTGTATTCACTGAGCTTGCCACCGAAGGCGGGCAGTGCAACGCCGGCGCCTTCGACCATGGTGACAGTGACTTCTTCTGCACTGATGTTGTTGATAGCCATCGCGAAATAGCGTCGCGCCAATTCCTTGATCTGACCGGCCAACTCGACACCCGTTGCACCGGCACCGACAACAACAAAGCTCAGCAGGTTCTTGCGAGTGAGTGCGTCGGTGGTGGTGTGAGCCTCTTCGAAGCAGCGCAGGATTTGCTTACGTAGCAATTCCGCGTCTTCGACGGTCTTGAGCTTGTACGTGACCTCGGCAAACTCGTCGCGGCCGAAGTACGCCTGCGTTGCTCCTGTTGCTGCGATCAATGAGCGATATCCGAGCGTGTGCCGTTGGCCCGACGCCTCGTACACGATTGTGTTGTCTTCGGCATTGACCTCGACGACGCGTCCGAGACGAACATCCGCGTCGGGGAACTTCTGCAGGATGTTGCGGATCGGCGGAGCAATTTCGCCGGCCGAGAGCACGCCGGTCGCAACCTGGTAGAGCAGCGGTTGAAAGAGGTGCTCAGTGGTCTCGGAGATGAGGACAAACGGCGTCTTGGACTTCGTGAGCGTCTTCGCGGCAGCAAGTGCCCCGAACCCGGATCCGACGATGACGACCTGAGTCTTCTCGTGTCCCGTTGCATCCACATCTGCGCGACCCGCAGCAGTTCTGTCCACCACAAACTCCTAAACCAAATTGAAAGTATGACTATTACCGTATGGAACGGTCATAGGCTCAGTCCAGCTAGCTGCAGCATTCGCAAGACTGTTATCTGTTTTGCTCATAAGTAGGATGTCGGTATGGACTTTCGCCAACTCAAGTATTTCCTCGTTGTCAGCGAGGAGCTGAGCTTCAGCCGTGCTGCCGAACGGTGCTTCATCTCCCAATCCGCCATCAGCCATCAGGTCGCGCGACTGGAAAAGGAACTCGGCGCGACGCTCTTCGAGCGGTCCACCCGGGCGGTGCACCTGTCACCGGCAGGCTCGCGGTTGGTGCCGATCGCCCAGCAGGTTCTCAGTCTCGAAACCATGGCGTACTCGGTGGCACGCGATCCCAGCGCACGCATCCGCATCACGGGAAACATGAGTTTTGCCGGTCAGACACTCGATGCAATTGCCCATGTGCGCGAACGACATCCGGACCTCGACGTGGAGTTCGTGATCAAGAGCTTTGCGCACCGAATGGACGCAGTGGCGTCGGGCGATGCAGACATTGCACTTATCCGCGGTAGCGTCGACCGCCCCGGTCTGGAACCTATCGACCTCGGCGTCGAAGATCTGCTGATCGTCATGTCGAGTCGCCACCCATTGGCCGGCCAGCAGAGCGTCGATCTGAATGATCTCGCCGCCTATCCGCTACTGCTGCCACCTCGCCAAAGCCAGGTTTTGATTCACCAGGTCGTGGAAGACGCGTTCCGGGAAATCGGGCGTCGAGTGCAGTTGGGTCCGGCAATTCCGAGCGATCACACCGCCACGCTCGACGTCATCACGAACCCAAAGGCCTGGACCCTCCTGTACTCGATCACCGCCGGCGAATCCCCGCGCGCCGGAATCAGCTTCATGCGAGAAGCTCACGGGCGCTTGCGAATCCCTGTTTCCGGCGTGACCCGTAGCGGCGCCACACATGTGCCGGAATTCAACGATCTGATTCAGGCACTCAAAGATTCCATGAACCCGTCTTTCACTGAGTGAAAGTTGGGTGGTCATCAGTTCCTTGGCAGAGCAGCGTGGTGAGTAACCATGTGATGCGGCCGAGCGGCGCATCCCCTTTTTCAAGGAGCGACCATGACGAGTTTGATGACCGAACCGGTCTGGGAATCGAAGATCTTTGCCGGAGAATGGATCGCCGGCGGGGCCGCAGATCGCATAGTTGTCGAACCCGCAACAGGTAATCAGCTCAGCACCGTCGGCATGGCCACGCCTGACGACGTCGCTGCCGCAGCCTCGAGGGCCGCCGCGGCCCAGAAAGACTGGGCAGCACGGCCGTACACCGAGCGAGCAGCCGTTTTGCGCCGCGCGGGTCACCTGTTCGAGCAGTACGCCGACGAAATCGGTGAGTGGGTAATCCGTGAGGCCGGCAGCATTCCGGCCAAGGCCGGGCTGGAAACCCACACCGCCGCTGAGGAGTGCTACAACGCAGCTGCCCTGGCCGCCCACCCGGTCGGGGAGGTTCTGCGTTCGGAACAGCCTCGCCTCAGCTTCTCGCGGCGCGTCCCCGTCGGAACTGTCGGCGTCATCGCGCCTTTCAACTTTCCGATCATCCTGGCCATCCGCGCGGTTGCACCCGCCCTCGCACTGGGCAATGCGGTGATCCTCAAGCCAGATCCGCGCACCGCAATCTGTGGCGGCGTGGTCCTCGCCCGCATCTTCGAAGAAGCCGGTTTGCCCGCCGGCGTGTTCAGCATGCTGCCTGGTGGCGCCGACGCGGGTGAGGCCATCGTGGTTCATCCGAGCATCCGCGTCATCGCCTTCACCGGATCGACTCGCGCCGGCCGGGCAGTCGGCGAACTGGCGGGACGTCATCTCAAGCGCGCCCATCTCGAACTAGGCGGCAACAACGCCCTGATCGTGATGGACGATGTCGACCTCGAAAAGGCAGTGTCAGTAGGCGCTTTCGGCTCATTCATGCACCAGGGACAGATCTGCATGACGACCGGCCGCCAATTGGTGCACGAGAGCATCGTCGGCGATTACACCGCTCTCCTCGCCGAGCACGCCGAGAAACTTCCCGTCGGCGACCCCTTCACCGGCCAGGTAGCGCTCGGCCCCATCATCGACGCCAAACAGCGCGACCACATCCACTCGCTCGTCACCGAAAGCATTGCGGCCGGAGCAAAACTGGCCGCAGGCGGAACCTACGAAGACCTCTTCTACCGACCGACAGTCCTGGCCGATACGCCACTCACAGCCCCCGCCTTTGCCGACGAGGTGTTCGGGCCCGTCGCCCCGGTGACGTCCTTCGCGAGCGTCGACCAGGCGATCGCCATCGCCAACAACTCCGAGTACGGCCTATCCCTGGGCATTCTGACCGCCGACGCCATGCGTGGGCTCGAAATCGCCCAGCAGATCCCGACAGGCCTCGTGCACATAAACGATCAGACCGTCGGCGACGAGGCTGTCATTCCCTTCGGCGGCATGGCGTCCTCCGGCAACGGGGGTCGCGTCGGCGGCATCGGCGCCAACCTCGATGCCTTCACCGAAACACAGTGGGTAACGGCGCAGAGCACATTGCCCGTCTACCCCTTCTGATCCGAATTCCTCAGGAGCACAACATGTCCCAAACAGCGCGCGCCGCGGTCGTCGACAAGATCGGCGACCCGTTCACCCTCGGCGACGTCACACTGGACACGCCACGGGCAGACGAGGTTCTGGTCCGCATCGTGGCCGCGGGTGTGTGCGGCACCGACCTCGGCGTTCAAGCCGGCCACATTCCCTTCCCGTTACCCGGCGTTCTGGGCCACGAGGGAGCGGGCATCGTCGAAGAAGTGGGCAACGCTGTCACCACGGTCAAGCCCGGTGACAAGGTCCTGCTGTCCTTCACCAGTTGTGGAACGTGCCGAAACTGCCGCACAGCACACCCCGCGTATTGTCAGGAGTTCTTGCCGCGCAACCTTATCGGCGGTAGTCGAGCCGACGGCACTGCCACGATCTCGCGAGGCGGCGAAGACGTGAGCGGCCACTTCTTTGCTCAATCCTCGTTCTCCACATATGCCCTTGCCGACGAGCGCGGCGTCACGAAGGTCTCCGACACCGCGGATCTCGGTCTACTCGCTCCGCTCGGATGCGGCATCCAGACCGGCGCAGGAGCGGTACTCAACATCCTGAAGCCGGAATCCGGCTCGACCATCGCAATCTTCGGTGTCGGAGCAGTGGGCATGGCGGCAGTCATGGCTGCGAAGCTGACGGGTGCGGAGCGCATCTTCGCGATCGACATCGTGCCGTCTCGCCTCGACCTGGCACGCGAACTCGGCGCCACCGATGTGATCAATTCGAAGGACGTCGACGCCGCAGCGGAACTGGACCGGATCAGCGGCGGTCTAGGCATCGACTACGCCATCGACGCCACCGGCAACGTCGCGGTGCTTGCGACTGCGATCGAATGCCTCGCTCCGCTGGGTACCGTCGCTGCCATCGGCGCTCCCGCAGCCGGAACCACTGTGGCGGTGGACGTAAATTACCTGCTCAACGGCCGCAAGTTTATCGGTGTCACGGAGGGCGACGCAGTGCCGCAGGTATTTCTGCCGTCGCTGGTGTCGCTGATCGAGCAGGGGCGTTTCCCCTTGGAAAAGCTGGTGAAGCACTACCGGTTCGATCAGATCAACGAAGCCGCTGAGGGCATCAAGAACGGCAGTGTGCTCAAGCCGGTGTTGCTGTTCGACTGATTCCCAGCGAGCTTCGGTGAACACAACCGTTGACGGGATCAATTCCCCGGACCTACCATCCAGAGAAATTTACTTCGCCACATTAAATACATTTCTCTTGTAGTTCCCGAGAAGGACCCATTGACGAATACAGTTGCCACGAACACCGCTACCCCGTACTCCGCGGTCGAATTCACCGCAACGTCTCCGCGCCGAGAAGCGTTGATCATCGCGGCCCTGAGCTTGGCCGCGATGATCGTCTCGATGATGCAGACGTTGCCGGTTCCGATTCTCGGGCGGATCCAATCCGACCTGGGAGTCTCGACCGCCGGCGTCAGTTGGGTGACAACGGCGACGCTGCTGTCTGCGGCGGTTTTCACCCCGCTGCTAGGCCGCTACGGGGATCAGCATGGCAAGAAACGCACACTGGTCGGCGTTCTTGTCGTCATGGTGATCGGTTCGATCGTCGCCGCGCTGGCACACAATCTGCCGCTGCTCATTCTCGGTCGGGTTCTTCAGGGAACTGCAACCGCGATCTTCCCGCTGGCGCTCTCGGTCTTGCGCGAAGAGCTACGGCCGCACAGGCTTCCCGGTGCGATGGCCTTGGTCAGCGGAACTCTCGCGTTCGGCAGTGGGCTCGCGTTGGTCGCTACCGGCCTTCTCACGTCCGGCCCGGACGCCGACTACCGCAACGCCTTCTGGATGGCCACGGGATTCGCGGTGCTGGCCTTGATTGCCGTCATCACCCTGGTCCCGCCCACCACACACAAGAGCGGTGGTCGTGTAGACCTCATCGGTGCGCTGAGTCTGGGAGCGGCACTACTTCTGCTTCTGCTGTCGATTTCTCAAGGCCACCAATGGGGTTGGCGCTCACCCTTGACGATCGGCGTTTTCTTGGCCTCGACCGTGATGTTCGCAGTCTGGGTGTGGATCGAGAAGATCGTCGACGAACCGCTGGTCGACATGCGGATGTTCGTCCACCGCCCGGTGATGATGGCAAATCTTGCCGGCGTCGTGGTGGGCTTCGGCATGTTCGCAAACTTCCTCGGGGTCTCGTATCTCGCCCAACTTCCCCGCGATCTCACCGGCTACGGGTTCGACGCGAGCATTCTGCGTGCTTCGGTCGAATTCTTGCTGCCAGGCGCGATAGTTTCGCTGATCGCCGCCCCGATCGGCGGTCGACTCATCAGGCTGCGTGGGCCACGCTTCGTCCTAGGGCTCACCGCGGTCCTGGGGGCATTGCCGTTCGCGTGGCTGGCGTTCGACCACACGCACACCGCATCGGTTATCGGTGCAGGCATGGTGATCGGCGCCGCCCTCAGCCTCGGTTATGCAGCCATGCCCGCCATCATCATGTCCAACGTGCCACATCATCAGAGCGGCATCGCCAACGGCATCAACTCGATCTCACGTTCCACCGGCAGTGCCATCGGCAGCGCAGTGGTGACGACGATTCTGGCGTCGATGACAATCGCGAATCTCCCCGAAGGAGTACCTGCGATGCCCAGTGAATCCGCTTTCACTGTCACGTTTTCGACCGCCGCCGTCGCCTTCGTACTGGTGGGCCTGGTGGGGTGGCTGGGTCTGCGCCCGCCGCGTTCCCTTGCGGCTTCGGAGCAACGTGCCACCCCGGAGCAACCTCCCGCTAGGTGAGATCGAAAGTACCGCAGAGGATTAGGTACACCGTAGCCTGCGGGCATGGCAGGCGAGACGCTCTACGTGGTCGACCGGATCGTCACGAATCGCGGATGTGGGAAGAAGTTTGTCGACGAATTCCGTGCCGGCTACCTGCCTGGTGCCAGTCGTCGCGGCCTGACGCTCGACAACATACTGGTCAGTCCGCCGTTGTGGTCCGAAGGCGAACCCAACGTCGTGACGATCACCTGGACCGTCGACGGAACCACCGGTTGGTGGGCAATGACTCGCCTGAGCCGCGGTGACTCCAGCCTGAAGCAATGGTGGGATGCAATGGATCCACTCATCTCCGAGCGTAGTCGCACCATGGCCGCTGCAGCCGACGACGTCGCGCCACTGGCCGATGTATAACGTCACGAGAGTCGTGCATCTTCAATTCGATGACAAATCGGAATAGCAGTCAGACGGAACGCGTCGCGCTCAGATCTCCTTCCACCTGCCGCCGCGTACGGGGCGGGGCAAGCCGAAAGCATCGATGTCTCCTTGCGCAATTCGAGCTGCGGCCTCATCGATATCATCGAGCAATTGGGAGGCGAGGTCGATCTCCGCCTGAAAATGGCGGCCTACCCATCGCAAACTCATCTGGGTAAATGCCCAGCCTGGTTCGTTCTCGGAATGATCGGCATGTTCTATTGCCTCGAGCTTCTTCGCCTGAAGATTACAAATGTGATCCAGCACTATCGCTTTGAGTTGATCGGGGTCATTCAGGTGACCCACCCACAGTCTCAACATCACGCCATGTTTGAGGACAGGTGTTTCGATCGGCGATTCGCGTGACCATAATCTGACGACCTCGATACCGGATTCGGTTATCTCGAAGACTCGTCGGTTCCGCTGCCCCGATTCGGAAATCTCCCGCGAACGAACAAATCCCAGTGCTTCCAGCTTCTTCAACTCGGCGTAAATTTGGCTTACCGAAGGACTCCAGTAATAGAATCCAATGCTCCAATCAGCCCACTTCTTCAGGTCGCTACCACTGAGTTCTTCACCGAATGTGAGCATTCCCAGCACTGCCCAACTTGTCGCGGGCAATGCTGGATAACACGTGGTCGCGGGATCAGGCACCGGGCCAGACTAACAAGATGTCAATCACCTGACGCCGACTTCCTCACCGAATGGACTGATTTCTCTATTGTGCTAACAGCTAAAGCCGCAATCGCAGTTCGGATACACCACGGATAAATGCTGTTCCGCCTCAGGTCACTCCACAAACAAATTCCCTGGACCCTGAGGTCGGGCAGAGAAAGGGAGACCGCAGACAGTGCGGTCTCCCTTTCATTCTCGGTCAGTCGGTATCAGCTCCTACTACGGGCATCCACCTTGTCGTCATCGTCGTCCCGCTCGCCGGCTGCGAGCTCGATGCCGGAATCCCGGGCGCCGGCATCACCGCTCGCCTTCTCGAGCTCGACCGGTGTGTCACCTGACACGACCTCTTCTGCATCAGGCTTTTCCGGCAACGGCTTCTTGAGGCTCAAGATGATCGAGCCTGCCAGCACCACGATGATCACGGCGAGGCTTACCAGTGACGGAATCTCGGGGATGGATGTGCTGATCACCTTGTGACCGGCCTGCATGATCAGCTTCACGCCGATGAAGGCGAGGATGATCGACAGTCCCTTGGACAGGTAGTGGAACTTCTCGAGTAGTCCCGAGAGCAGGAAGTACAGGGCACGCAGACCCAGGATCGCAAAAGCGTTGCTGGAGTACACGATGAACGGGTCGTCGCTCACTGCCAGAACTGCCGGGACACTGTCGACGGCAAACACGAGGTCGGCCGCTTCGATGGCTACGACAACCGCGAACAGCGGTGTTGCGATGCGCTTTCCGGCTTCCTTCACGAAGAACTTGGTGCCAGCGTACTCGTCCTGAACCGGCATGATCTTGCGCAACATGCGAACCGCGAACGACGTACCGGGGTCGAAGCTTTCGTCCTCGTCCTTGAGGAGTTTGTAAGCGCTGTAGAGCAGGATCGCGGCAAACACGAACAGCACCGCCGTGAACTTACTGACGATCGCGACACCAGCGGCGAGGAAGATACCGCGGAAGATCAGGGCGCCGATGACACCGAAGAACAGCACGCGGTGCTGGTACTCACGCGGCACCTTGAAGTAACCGAAGATCAGGGCGAAAACAAACAGGTTGTCAACGGAGAGGCTCTTCTCCAGCAGCCAGGCCGTGGTGAATTCGACACCTGAGTCCACCCCCAAGGTCACGGTGACAACCACCGCGAACACCAGCGACAAACCGACCCAGAGTGCACTCCACCTGGCGGCTTCCTTGAATCCGATGACGTGCGCGCCGCGGTGGGCAAGCAGGTCGATCAGCAGCATGATGACGATAACGGCGGCAAACGCGGCCCATGCCCACACGGGAACCGTCATCGCCGATCACCTACCCGACTGCCACGGTTAACTTCAGTCACGGGATTCTCCTTTGCCTGGAAGACGATTACTTCGATCACGACGGCCGTTTCACCGTCTTCACCAGTTTTCCTTGCCGACTTCAAACCATCACGGTCTATTTGTCGACGACTTTTCCTGCTGAAATTGCCGGATTACGGCAATCTTGGGGCGATTATGCATGTCGGCAATCTGTCCGAGTGTTCTAGCCTGGCAAGCATGAGCACCTCGTTGTACTACTCCGCCGTTCGCCCTGAACCGTTGTCGGCCGACGAGAGGACGGAAATCGACCGTCTGATCGCCGTGCACAACGACGAGTTCCCCTTCGACGCCGAAGTCCTCGACTTGTACGACTCGGATATCCCGAACACGGTCCTGAACGGGTCCACCAAGATCTCGAACGACGAAACGGAAATCATCCCGTCCCTCGTGTACTGGTTCAACGCACTGACTGAACTCAGGCGCGCCTTGCCGAACGCGCAGTGGGATGTCTCGCTCGACGACACGCCCGTCGACTGGGACGACGAATCAGGCTATTCGCTACCCGGGTTGCCCGACATCAGCTGAGAGCAATCAGGTGAGCGGAGTTCGGGGCCAATCGAGAAGCTTGGCCCCGAGCACCGCCGCGTGCAGAGCAAAACCGTCGCCGGGATCATTCACGTTCTGGCCGGTGAGTTCGCGAATGCGATCCAACCGGTAGGTCACCGCCCGTACCGACAGGTGCAGATCCCGGGCCGTCTTTGCCGTGTTCCCTCCCGCCGCGAAGTAGGCGAGCAGCGTCTCCACCATCGGCTCTGCTCCCCCACGTGCTTCGAGCAGCGGCGTGAGGAGAGTCTGAATCAGGTCGGTGACCGCCGGCCTGTCGTTGACCAGCACGCGATAGACCAGCAGATCCCGCGCGTCGATTACCGGCGACTCGAGCGACAACCGCTGTGCGAGATCGAGTGCGTCGAGCGCTTCGCGGTACGACGCCACCACACCGGCGGCCGTTGTACGCGGTCGTCCGACCGCAATCTGCCAGGCCACGTCCATGGCGCGTCGTTGCAACTGAACGCGTCCGGCGCCATCGGCCCCGGATTCGAGAGCCAACCGAATTCCGCGAAGCACATGGTCGATTGCATCTCGATCCGGCGCCGCAAACACGATGACGAGTTTGCCGCTCTTGCTGGCGACCAGCGCGTCGGCATCACCTTTACTGCCGAGCACTGCACGCTCGACAGCGCCGACCAGAGGATTGTCGTCGGTGAATTCACGCGCAGCGGTCACGACTGCCACCGAATGCGGTCCGGACAAATGCAACCCGAAACTCGAAGCGCGAGCGAGCAATCCGACAACATCGGCGCCACCGGTCAACAAATCGTCCACAAATTCGCGGCGCGCGGATACTTGCGAACGCACGAGAGAGCGCTGCGCCAGCTGAAACCCCTCCGTCAGTTCCGCGACGGCGTCGTCGACAGCCCGGAGCATCACCTCGCCCGCTGCCACTACCGCGTTCGGATCCGATTGCGCTGCAATGACAGCGGGAAGCTCACGCCACAGACGCCAGGCAGACGAGAGGTACAGATCCAGCAACGCCCGTAAGGCAACGCCTTGCTCGGCCGCGTCCTCGCCACGGCCCCGGAATCGGTGAAGTTGCCTCCGCTGCAGCGGCTTACCGTCACAGACGGCTGAACTGATCACATCGAGGAAATCGCCGAGAAGTTCGATCGGCAATCCACCGGCGTCGTCTGCTCCCGCTACTGCAACCCGTCGAAGCACATCTGCGGGTACACCGGTTCCGTTCACTCCCGCATTCTCTCACTGCGCGGGTGTCAGGACAGATGCATCGAGCCCGTATCGATGTAGCGCTGATGGAACGAGAAAGCCTCACCCAGGATGTGCGGAGTCTGACCCGCGCCCGGCTGCGCGTCGGCGCGGGTGACATAGTCATGCAGCAGCGGACGGAATTCGGGGTGCGCACACTTGTCGATGATCAGGCGGGCACGACGTCGCGGCGACAGGCCACGCAGATCAGCCAGGCCTTGCTCCGTGACAAGCACCTGGGTGTCGTGTTCGGTGTGGTCGACGTGCGGCACCATCGGGACGATCGCAGAAATCGCGCCACCTCGAGCTGTCGACGGGCTCAGGAACATCGAGACGTAGCCGTTGCGCGTGAAGTCGCCGGAACCGCCGATTCCGTTCATGATCTTCGTGCCCATGACGTGGGTCGAGTTCACGTTGCCGTAGATATCGGCCTCGAGCATGCCGTTCATCGCGATGACGCCGAGCCGGCGGATCACCTCGGGATGGTTGCTGATCTCCTGCGGACGTAACGTGATGTGTTCGCGGTAGAAATCGACGTTCGCGGTCAGTTCTTCGATGCCTTCTTCGGTGAGCGCCAAGGCGGTCGACGACGCGTGTGCGACGGTTCCGTCCTTGATCAGCTTGAGCATCCCGTCCTGGATGACCTCGGAGTAGCAGGTCAGGCCGCGATACGGCCCCCGATCGAGACCGCCGAGCACCGCGTTTGCGACATTGCCGATGCCCGCCTGCAGCGGAAGCAAGTTATCCGCCGGCATCCGTCCAGCACGCACCTCGAAGTCGAAGAATTCCAGGACGTGGCCGGCGATCGCCTCACTGACGGCGTCGGGTGCAGACAGGGGGCTCGCACTGTCGCGGCAGTTGGTCTCGACGACGGCAACTACCTTGGCGGGGTCCACTCGGAATGTCGTCTGACCGATCCGGTCCTCGACACGAATGATCTCGAGCGGCTTGCGGTGAGGAGGGAGGGCAGTGCCGTAGTACACGTCATGCATGCCTTCCATAGCCTCGGGCACCCACGAATTGACCTCGAGAATGACTCTGTCGGCAACATCAAGCCAGGTTTTGTTGTTGCCGATCGATGCGGCGGGGATGAGCTCACCCGACGCGGTGATTCCGGCGACCTCGACAACTGCCACGTCGACCTTGCCGTAGTAGCCCTCCCAGACCTGCTGGGCAACGTGCGAGAGGTGAATGTCGACGTAGTCCATCCGGCCGTCGTTGATCCGCTTACGGGCTGTCGCCTCGGACTGATACGGCATGCGCAACGCGATGCCGTCGACCTCGGCGAGTAGGCGCTCGGTCTCGGTGGAGACCGAGGCGCCGGTCAGGAGGTTGATCGTGAAGTTCGACCCCTCCCCGCGGGTGTGGTGAATCCGCTCCGCCAGGGCAGGAACGATGACCTTGGGTGTGCCGGCGCTGGCAAAACCGCTGATCGCGACGGTATCGCCGGGGTGAATGAACTTCACCGCTTCCGCTGCGGACATCACTTTGGAAGCAAAAGCTGTGCTGCGAATACGTCCGGGGGCCGTTGTGTGCCCGGGCTCACCCAATGAGGAAGTCACGCCAACAGGATAAACACAGCCTGCCAAGGTCAAATATTCGGATTACCGAGACAGATTTGATTCAACGTGATATGGCCGCGATCGATAGTCGACGCGGCCCGTACCCACAGTCCCCGAAACCACGTTGCCCTCCGACCCCACGAAAGAGTTGACGGACAACGTCGTTGAGCATGTGCGCACCGATCGAGTGCGTTCGGCCGGGAAGGTCAGCTACCGAAGATCGAGCCGAGGGATCCGGTGACGGGTGGGTCGACGACCGGTGTCGTAGTGACGGTGAAGGTACCTGTACCTGTTGTCAGGACGTCGCCGCTCACGCTGGTGACGGTGCAGGTGACGGAGGTGGCCCCGACCGGAAACACGGTTCCGGAGGCGGGAGTGCAGGTGCCGAAAGTCAGCCCGGTGGGCATCGCGGGAACCGCCCAAGTTGCGGGGGCGCCGTCATTGGATGTGGCGGGGACGGTGATGTCGGACGGTAGTGCCGATGTACCGGTCAGGTTCGCACCTGTCAGGGTCACCCCGGTGAGGTTCGCGCCGGTGAGGTCTGCGCCGGTCAGATCCGCGTGGTAGAGGTCCGCGCCGGTCAGGTTCGTGCCCGCGAGATCCGTTCCGGTCAGGTTTGCGCCGGTCAGGTTGACGCCGGTGAGGTCCGTTCCGGCGAGGTTTTTTCCGGAGCAGTCGGTGGAGTTGCCGGCGGTGGGGTTGGCGACGTAGTTCCCGCACGCGCCGGCGATGATCTGGGCCGGGGTTTGCGTTGCGGCGGTGATGGTTCCGTTGACCTGCAACGTGGCCGGGGTTCCGACGCCGTTGTCGGCGGTGATGGTGAAGTTGATCGGTCCGGGGGCGGTAGGTGCTCCGGTCAGGACACCGGCGGAGGTCAGGGTGAGGCCGTCGGGAAGGGCCCCGACGGTGACGGTGATCTGCGGGGCGGGTGTTCCGGTGGCGGTGAAGGTATGTGGGAGTTCGGTGCCCACAGTCCCCGACAACGTGACGGGCGCGGAGGCGGCGAACCCGGGAGCTGCGGTATACGGGTTGACGGTGACCGTAACGGTCCCCGAACCGGACGCAAGGGTGTTTCCGGCGGTGCACGTGACGGTTGTAGTTCCGACGGGGAAGGTGGTCGGGGTGCCGATCGAGACCGCAATATCGGTCGGTCGGGTGCATTCGCCGAGCCCCACTCCCCGAACGCCCAGGGGTGAGGGAATTGTGACGGCAGCATCGGCAGGTGACGAGGCGGTCACCTGAACATCCGAGGGTATTGCTCTCGTTCCGGTCAGGTTCGCGCCGTACAGATACGAAAGGCTCAGGTCTGCGTCGGTCAGGTCCGCGTCAGTCAGGTTCGCGTGGACCATCGTGGCGGAGTACAGATACACCTCGGTCAGGTTCGCTCTGGTCAGATCGGCCTCCCACACATTTGCGCCGTACATGTTCGCGCCGGTCAGGTTCGCGTCGGTCAGGGTTCCGTAGCTCATGAAAGTGTTGCTCAAGGATGCGTCGATCAGGATCGCGCGGGTCAGGTTCACACCCGTCATTTGCGCGTCGCTCACGTCCGCGCCGGTCAGATCCGCGTCGGTCAGGTTGGCCTGCTCCAGTGTCGCGTAGCTCAAGTCCGCGGCGGTCAGGATTGCGTTTGTCAGTGTCGCACCG
Organism: Rhodococcus sp. AD45-ID; assembly: GCF_003023755.1. Classification (NCBI taxonomy): domain Bacteria; kingdom Bacillati; phylum Actinomycetota; class Actinomycetes; order Mycobacteriales; family Nocardiaceae; genus Rhodococcus; species Rhodococcus sp. AD45-ID. The sequence continues at coordinate 2,572,755 of NZ_PYHL01000001.1, forward strand.
GCCAGGTCCGCGCCGATCAGGTTCGCGCCGGCCAGGTTCGCCTTCTGTAGGTTCGCGCCGGCGCAGTCGGACACTATGCCTTCAACAGGATCGGGGTTCGGGACATAGCGGACGCATGCACGGTTGAGGGTTTCAGCGACTGTTTCGGCGGCAGCGAAGCCGGCACCAGCAGTCACGAGCGAGGCCGTTGCGAGAACAACACCACCGAACGCAGCGACAATGCGACCGCAACGAGGACGAGTCCGCCCAGAGCGAGAATTGAGAATCGTCATCTATCGGCCTTCACACTCTGGGTCTCCGCACCGTGCGGCATGGCACCACAGCAGTAACCACCTGGAAAACGTAACGGATATCAGGGCATGAAACACCCAAAAAGAGTGGCCACTTTAGGCCTCGGGTACTAAGTGGCCGGAAACGCCCAACCGAGGGGCGAGTTCAGATAACCAGTCGAAGATCATCCGCCGTTGGACAATGGGCCGAAGCGCAATCAAAGGCATCGTGCAGCCGTCTTCTGAAACCGACATCCCGACCGAATGGAGCAACACATGAGGACCTCACCGCCGACCGTCTCGCTGACGCTCGACCAGCTTGCCTCACGCGCTGCTTCACTGATTGCCGACAACCGTCGGTACGTCCTCGGCATCACGGGAGCACCTGGAGCCGGAAAATCGACGGCATCCCAGACCATCGCGCGAAAGCTGGGTACTCGATGCGCCATCGTCGAGATGGACGGCTTCCATCTCGCCAATCGGGAACTCGACAGGCTGGGCAGACGCGACCGAAAGGGTGCCCCCGACACTTTCGACGCTGACGGCTATGCGGCGCTACTACGTCGACTTCGAATGCAGGACAGCACGATCTACGCGCCGATCTTCGATCGCGAGATCGACGAATCCATCGGCAGCGCGGTGCCTGTCGACCCGGAGACTCCGCTGATTGTCACAGAAGGCAACTACCTTCTCTTCGAGACCGGAGCCTGGCCCGACGTCCGCGCGTCACTCGACGCCGTGTGGTATCTCGACGTTCCGGAAGAAACTCGCACGGAAAGACTGGTGACACGACACAGCCGCTTCGGAAGGAGTTCCGAAGCGGCTGCGGCGTGGGTACACGAGGTGGATCAACCGAATGCCGTTGCTGTCGAGGCAGTTCGGGTGCGGGCGGACCTGATTGTCAGGATCGAGCCGTCAGAGAGCCCGTGATGGGAGCTTTGGCCTTAGATCGCCATAACGCCCATGCGACGAGGCAACGCTCATGAACGCGCTCCAGGAACAGCGACGAAGTACTTCTGGGACGGTTCGACGTTCTCCCACGTGCCGCCAAACGACTTCGGCACAAATGCGTCACCAGAAGCGAATTCGCGATGGTGTCGGTCGAGATCGACAAGTGCCACGCGGCCGCTGACCATGTTGCTTACTTCGTCGTACGGGTAGGGATCACAGTTGACCGGGGCCGAATGTTCGAATGTCATCGACTCTCGTGTCAGTTTCCCCCGCGTTGAAGCTCGAGATTTGTGCAGCAAATAGATTCAGTACATTTGAGGTGATCTTCTCGGTGAACGGATCGTGGTGAATCAGTCCATTCACCCATTCGGTAGAACCAGCGTTGAACACCGTTCCGAAACCTCGCTGGTGGCACGCGATCATTCCCGATCCGTATTCGAGATCACGAAGGTGCTCGGGCGGCTCACTCCCGTAGAAGCATTCGATAATGCCCCGCACCTCGGCAAAAGGTGCACCGATGGGAACCGCGCCGTTCCAATTGTCCCGTGAACCCGATACCGCCGGCGCCATCGCGATGATTTGCAGATCCTCGGGAGCACCGTCAACCCCGGTGGCGGAGGGCTGCCCCTTCGTGAACGTGTAATCCACTCCATCCATCTCGAATCCGGCCACACAGATCGGGGCGATCCCGAAGTTGTCGCCGTAATACAGGTCGGTTCCGTTCAGTGCCCAATGGTCCGGCCGGTACACCGTGAACCCGCCGGAGGACCGGGGAGTCGTTGCGCCATAACGGTTGTAGACACCAGCCATACCGGTCAAACCCATCGTCCACGCTCCCGGTCGGGCAACTTCGGGCGAATCCCATGCCGTTGTCACCCGCGTCGGATCAACCTCACGCATCGGATCATCGAACGGATTCTTGTAACAGACCTGTGCATCGCCCTCGATGCGGACCTGCCAGAGGAAGTTGCCGCCAAATCGCGCCAAACCTCCTCCGCCGTCAACGAACTCGTCGATTCGGTCGCGCATTTCCCATGACCAGTACTCATCGTGACCGACGACTACCGCACACGAATATCCCTGCAGTGCTGAAGGATCTTCGTGTAGATCATGCTGGGTTATGTGATGCACGCGGAAACCTTGCTCTTCCGCCCACACCGTGAACGGCCGTTCGTACGTCGCCCAAAAAGCATCGGCGTGATGACGCGAATAGCCGTTCACCCAGGCCCACTCGTAGGGTGGGTGTCTCGGAACCCAGCCCACTCCGGGAGTATCGGTGTGAATATTGCGCGCTGCACCTTCAGGTTTACGCAGCATTCCTCGCGCGATGGGGCGTTGCGTCGAGGAAATCGGTGTCGGCACGTCGCCGGAACCGTCCGGAACACCGCGGTAGTGATTGGCCCCGCCCCAGTCGTTGTAAGCCAACATCGTGCTCGTCGTGTGAATGAGAACCAGGTCGGCCAGCGCGGCGTCCCGCGAACGGACGATGAAAAAGCCTTCACGCTCGACGACGATGCCTTCGTGACGCATCCGTACGAGAATCAAATACATTCCCGAGGACCAATTCGAGGCGACTGTGAACGCGAGGGACTCAGACCATCCGCAGCCGACTGCATAGGCGTCCGCGGGCGTCGCCTGCTGCTTTCCGGGCAGACCGATGTACTTGACGATGCTATGGGGCCGTGCGCCGTCTCGCACGATCTCGAGGTCGTATTGGTCTGCGGTGGTGTGGACTCGAAGGGAGACGGTCTCGCCGGCGAAGTACGAGAACTTGTCTGCGTACACCCAGATCTCCGGCTCTCCCGAAAGCAATCCCGGCCGTTCGACCAAACCGCCTGGGACCGACCATGGGTGTTCGCTCATACCGACAGCACTTCGATCGAGTGGTTACGGACCCCCAGGCGCCGAAGAGCCCCCACCACGAATGCAGCGAGCAGTGGTGTTGCGAACCACAGATTATGAACAGTGGACAAGCCCGCCATAGTGCCCATGCCAAGTGCCAGGCGGACCTTCTCGCTGATGTCCACTCGGCTATATCCCACGGCCGTGACCAGAACGGCAACCATCAGCGCGCCTGTAGAAATCGGTATCGAGATATCGAAAAGGTTGTCGAGCGTGGACGACGTGAAAATACCGCAGGCGACAACAAAACCGATCTGGCCACCGAGATCGCCGACATAGGCCACTACCGAAGATCCCGCGCCGAACCCCTCCGCGATGTAGGCGCTGTTGGTAGTGCCCGAGCAAAGGTCATGAGGAGCTCGAGGCGGATGCGTGGCGGGACTTGTACCCGTTGGCCGCAGGTCGGTTTTGTCGGTCATGCAATGACTCCGTGCGTTATCGCAATATGCGCTTGGCTGAAACGAGTGCGTCGGGTTCATCCGAATTGGTTCGACGTTGTGCCGACGTTCCACGAGCGTGCCGAATCGTTTCTTCAGTGTCAATAGCTGTGATGAAACGATTCTGCACTCGAATGTCACTAGACGACCGTCCACTAGGCTTGCCTTCTTTTGCCTTGCCGAAACGATTGGGCGTTAACCTGTAGTAGAAACCGACCAGGGAGTAAGGAAACCAGCCCGATGATCACGCCGAACGTCCCGACGCTTCGCGATGTCGCGGCTGCTGCCGGCGTCGCGGTGTCGACAGTCTCCTACGCACTCAATGGCAAGGGCCGAGTCGACGGGACGACCCGGGCGCGCGTTCAAGAGGTGGCCGACCGCCTGGGTTACCGGGCAAATCGCTCGGCACAGAATCTTCGGACCGGCCGGACTGCCACCCTCGGACTGATGCTCCCCACTCGGGACGAGTTGTCATCGTCCGAGTACCTCAACTTCGACTGGTACGGCCGCGTGGCTACCGCCGCCACTCAGGCCGCGTTTCATGCGGATCACTCACTCCTGCTACTGCCGTCGATGAAAGACCCGAACGGGCTGCGGCGCATCGAGATGGACGGTGCTCTCGTCGTCGACCCGATGACGCACGACCCTCGCGTCGATATATTGAACAAGCTCGGAATCCCTACTGTCGCAGTGGGCCCGGGAAGTCGCGAACAGTTCGGATGGACCATCTCACCGAATCTCTTCGCCACGACCGAAACGCTCCTGGACCACCTCACTGAGAAGGGCGCGACAGACATCCTCGTCCTCAATCCCGGAATGGATTCGGCGTGGAACCGCGCGACAACCACCGCTTACCGCGAGTGGTGCCGCACCCACAGCGTGACACCCAGAGCGACGGATGAACTTGCAACGTTCGAAGGTGTCGATACCGTCGAAAAACTCGTCGCCGCTGCGTATTCGACGACTCACGAAGCACTGACATCCGAGAATCCACCGGACGCGATCCTTTCGTTCATCCTCGGCTGCGCTCCTGCTGCTGCACGAGCGGCGCTCGATCTCGGTCTGTCAATTCCTGGAAGCATCTTGATCGCCCAGAACAGCGACGAACCCGCTCTACTGATCTCCGATCCCCCGATCACCGCCGTCGACTTCTTCCCCGAAGAACAGGCAGCATTTGCAGTGGATGCACTGCTAGCCCTGATCAACGGCGACGAACCGCGCAACCAGGGCCACACTCGGGGCGAACTTCGCGTCAGAGTCAGCACGGACCGAACCGTAGGCACCTGAAATTCACTTGTCGTAGATAGACTCCTATTTACGACAATCTCCCCAGCGTGACGAGAGGAATCCGGCCATCGCGCACCGCTCCGCCAACCGGCTGCTTCGGTATGTCGCGGTTGCGCTGGTCTGCTTGTTCACCCTGGTTATTTCCGTTTCCAGCGCGGCGGGCACCGATCGATCCGTAGCCCCCGTACGCATTTCCTATGCCGCCGACACGGACACGTTCGGGGATTTGTATCTACCCCCCGGCGACGGAGATTCACTACCAGTGGTTGTCCTCATTCACGGTGGCGGATGGGCCCAGAAAAGTAACCTCGACTACGCAGGCGCGTGGGCTCGATCGTTGACGCCCTACGGAATTGCCGTGTGGAACATCGAGTATCGGCGCGTGGGCGGGCACGGCGGATGGCCGACCACTCTCTCGGACACCGTCACGGCAACAAACGCCTTGGCCGACTCTGTGCAGGAAAAGGCTTCCGGAAGACTGGATCTGGGCCGCGTGCACGTAGCCGGCTACTCGGCGGGCGGCCAACTCGCCGCCTGGGCAGCGTCGCGACCTAGCCAAGGTATCGACGCGCCCGACCCTGCTCTCACAGTATCCATTCGATCAGCCACCGTTATGGCCGGTGTCTTCGACATGGAACTCGCGGCCACAGCCGGCAAGGATCGATTTGTTCGAAATCTTCTGGGCGGCATGCCGTCCGACTACCCGGATCGATACCGTGTTGCCTCGCCGATCGAACATCTTCCCATCGGCATCCCGGTCACAGCACTGCACGGGCAAGCTGACCGGGTGGTCTCGATCGAGCAGAGCCGACGCTATGCCGACGCCGCCCGCGCGGCCGGTGATCGCGTCGACCTGATCGAACTTCCCGGCGTCGGCCACGGCGAATTCACCAACACCGAATCCGCAGCCTGGGCTACCACCAAGCAAGCGATAATCGATCACATAAATACCCCTTGAGCAGGTGAAACCACCTACTGCGAGCATGATCGCCCGGAAAAGGATTAGCTGAAACCGACACTATGACGTACGGTGGGGTTATCAGAGGGCAGCCGTCAGTCAGGCAGCCGGTCGCTTCGCCCGGAACGACAGTTCCAAAACTCGTTCCAGGGGCAAGACTTCCAGTTCGGTGCAAATCCGCGCCTTTGATCACTACGCACTTTCATCAGTCCCGCAGATTGTTGACCAGGCCGAAGACTCCGACGGAGTCCGCCGCCAATCGCGTACCGACTGCACCAGTATCAACATGCGCTACACACCGCACGGGTCCAAAACCCATGTGGTTCAAAGGAATACCTTGTACAACACCATGATTCACCCCGACAACACGAACAACCAGACGAACAGTGTTCCGACAAACGGACTACGGATCCCGACCAATTCGGGCCGTCTCCGCGAACGGGCTCTCGAAATTGTCTGCACGCTCTACCGCTGCAGCACCGACGAAGCTGCTGACCTGCTGGTACGACATTCTCAGACCAACAACCTCAAGGTCACCAGCCTGATCAAGGCGCTTGTCGCCTTGATCGACGAAGACACGTCCGGCACCGGCTATGGCAACAACAATGCGCTGGCGTCTCACTTCTGGCTTCGCGAGATCAGGAATCTCAGCCAGGCCCACCGACGCAGCGATCACTTTCATCGCCATCTCGTCGGCGCCTGACCTGCTCTGAACGACAACTGACCTGAAACGACAACTGGGGCAGTACACGGAAATCGTGTACTGCCCCAGCCTCGTGTTTGCAGTTGTCAGGCGGAAGCCGATTCCTTGTTCAGGCCCTGCCGCACACCGTCGGTGTCGGTCGCCTCGTCCACGTGCTGCGGAGCGAAGAGCAGGCAGACGATGCTCAGGATGCACATGCCGATCAGCAGTGCGATGACCGGCCAGATGCTGCCGGTTGCCTTGTACATCAGCGTCGACACCAGCGGAGACAACCCGCCGAAGATCGCGCCTGCACCCTGGTACGCCAACGAGATGCTCGTGTAGCGCGCCTGCGGCTTGAACATCTGCGACAGAACGGCGGCAATCGGACCATACGTGGCAGCGAGCACCAGTCGCATGACCGCAAACGTCAGGAAGATCAGGAAGACGGATCCGGACTTCAGCACCAAGAACTGCGGCGCGGCGAGTATCGCGACCGCAGCGAGACCCCAGATGACCACGCGGACGCGCCCCACCTTGTCGCCGAGCCACGCCACGCCCAGGGTCGCGATCAACTCGACCACCGCGGCGACACTGAGCGCGTTGAGAATCAGCGTCTCCGACAAGCCGACGTCGGGGTCGGTCGCGTATGCCGTGATGAAGGTCGTCACGAGGTAGTAGCCGCCGACTGCGACCGGCAGAATGCCGATGCCCAGGATGATCGGACGCCAGTTGGTCACCAGTGCGTACTTGAGCGGCAGCATCTCCGGGACGTCCGCGGACTTCACCTCGGACTCGAAGACCGGGGACTCCTCGACCTTGAGGCGAACCAACAAGCCGACGAGGATCAGCAGCGCCGAGCACAGGAACGGCAGACGCCAGGCCCACTCGCGCAGCGCGTCGTCGCCGAAGGTGGAGAGAATGCTGAAGAACCCGGTGGCCAGAAGGGCGCCGGCCGGGTTGCCCAGCTGAGCGAATCCGCCGTAGAAAGTCTTCTTGTCCTCGGGAGCATGCTCGACGGCCATCAGGACCGCGCCACCCCATTCACCGCCGACGGCGAAGCCCTGGACGAAGCGGAGCAGAACCAGCAGCAACGGCGCCCAGAACCCGATCGACGCGTAAGTGGGCAACATGCCGATGAGGAAGGTGCCTGCACCCATCAGCGTCAGTGTGACGACAAGTGCGGTGCGCCTGCCCATCTTGTCACCGACATGTCCGAACACGATTCCGCCGAGCGGGCGAGCGAAGAATCCGACGGCGTACGTCGCGAACGCCGCCGCAACGCCGGTCAGGCGATCGGTTCCGGGCGGGAAGAAGATGTCACCGAAGACCAGGGCGGCTGCCGTGGCATATACGTAGAAGTCGTACCACTCGATGGTTGTACCGACGAAGGCTGCAAATCCCGCCTTGCGGGCCTTCACGATCTGTTGCTCTCGGTTCATTACTTTTCCTCGGTGGTCGAAGTGCTCGACAATAGGTGGTTATGACCTGAATGTGCGAGTTCGCCGTCGATCCAGGTCTCCCGCACCTCGATCTGCGCAATCGCGTCGGCCGGAACCTCGAGGGGGTCCGCGCCCAGAATGACGAAGTCGGCCCGCTTGCCGACCGAGATGCTGCCAAGTTCTGCTTCACGGCCCAGCGCACGTGCACCGTTGAGCGTGTGAGCCTGCAGTGCCTGGTCGGCGGTGATGCGGAGTGCATCGGAGCCGAGCTGATGGCCTTGACGCGTCACACGAGTGACGGCTGCTTGAATTGCCTCGAGCGGCTTGGGCTCTGCGACCGGGGCGTCGGAGCTGATGGTCACGGGAACCTCGGCAGCGATGAACTCCCCGAGCGGGTTGAACCGCTCACCCGGAGTGCCGATCGCAGCGGTGACGCCCTCGCCCCAGTTGTAGTAGTGCTGCGGCTGGTTCACCGGGTACACACCGGCCAGGTTCATCCGGGCGATCTGCTCGGCCGTCGGGAGCCCGCAGTGCTCGATGCGGTGACGCGCGTCGGCGTCGGGGTGAGCCTTCTGCGCAGCTTCGATGGCGTCGAGCACCATGTCGATGGCCGTCGGTGACTGAGCGTGCGTGGCAGTCTGCAGACCCACGGAGTGCGCCTTGGCAATCAGCTCCGAGTAGTCCGCCGGCTCATGGTAGAGCTGCCCGGTGCGGCACGGGTCGCCCACGTAGCCGTCGGGGAAGTATGCGGTCCAGCCGCCGAGAGTGCCGTCGGCGTAGAACTTGATGCCGCCGAACGCGAGCCGCGAATTGCCGAAGGCGCCATGCATTCCCGTGTCGATGACGTGATCGAGGAGATGACTGAGCATGTACATGCTGACGCGGGTCTTGAGCTGATCCTGCTCGGCCAGACGCAGGTACATGTCGAATTCACGACGCGTCACCTGGCAGTCGCCGATGGTGGTGACGCCGCCGGCCAGGAACTTGTCCTGAGCGACCGACAGCTGGCGAAGGTGCTCTTCCGGCTCGTCCTCGAGATGGAAGTTGGGTCCGTGATGGCCGACCTTCACACCGTTGACACCGGTGAGGATGTTGCACGCGGCGTCGGACAGCTCGCCCGTCAACTCGCCGTCTGCATCTCGGAAGAATTCGCCACCGGCCGGGTTCTCAGTGCTCGCATCGATGCCGTGCTTGTCGAAAGTGAAGGAGTTGACGACGCCGCCGTGACCGCTCGCGTTCATGAGGTAGACCTCGCGATCGGTGGCCACCTGATCGAGCTCTTCCTTGAGCGGATGGCGCCCTTCGATCAGGTTGCGGTGCTCATAGCCGTATCCGCGAATCGGGACACCCTCAGGAGCTGTGAGTGCCGCTTCCTGAAGCAGGGCAATGATTCCGGGAATCGAGTGCGCCTTCTCCGGTCCGCAGTCCACCCAGCTGAGCATCTGTCCGTACATCAACGGGTGTGCGTGCGGATCGACGAATCCGGGGACGACGGTGGCGCCGTCGAGTTCGACCACCGCGGTCGTGCGAGTGCTCAGGCGTCGCGCCTCCGTGCGGCATTCCTCGAGTGTCCCCACCGCGGCAAAGCGGTTTCCGAACACCAGGAACGCTTCGGCTCCCGCCGTGCTGTCGTCAACGGTGTGGATCTTGGCGCCGGTGAAGATCGTGGCGGTGGCGTCGAGCGGCGAGGCTTCGTGCGTGTGCAACTTGCGCATGGTGGTCCTTCGTCGAGATGGTGGTGCAGGTCACTGCGTGTTGAGCGAAAACTACGCCCTGACCTGGAGCTATGCAATGCATCAAAGTTTCACACCAGGTGGTACACAACTTTTTTGTACAAGTTTTCGTGCATTTCTGCACTTATCCACATCATCTATGCCCACATGCGACTGTTCTAATAGGAAGCTCATACAGAAAAATCTCTGGAAAAGTTGGGGCATCCATGACAGTCGATCTCGATTCCAAGCTCATAGCTGCTCTTCAACGCAATGGGCGAGCGACGTACCGCGAACTGTCCGTGGCGGTCGATGCCCCACGCGCGGCAGTGTCCACCAGGGTGCAGGCACTACTCGACTCGGGAACGGTGTCCGTGGTTGCCGTCGCACACCCCGAACTTCTCGGCCTGAAGGCACTCGCACACGTGTCGATCGCCGTGTCCGGACCGATGACCCCGGTACTGGACGCGTTGATCGAATCCGAGGCTGCCGTGTACATCTCGGCAGTCAGCGGGCAGTACAACGTGATCGCGGAACTTCGGGTGCCCAGCCACGACGATCTGTACCGCGCCATCGCCGAACTCCGCTCACAGCGTGGCGTCAGATCCGTGAGCACGCTGGTCTACGTCGACGTCATCAAGGGAATCTTCATGCCCGAGACCGCTTTACAAGCCGACATCCGACTCGATTCGACGGACGTCGCCTTGATCGAACTGCTCGAGCGCAACGGTCGCATGCCATTTCTCGAGCTGGCCGAACACACCGGCCTGTCGCCGAGCGCTGTGCGCAATCGCGTCAATCATCTGATCTCGAGCACGGCACTGCGCGTCGGTGCCGTCGTCAAGCGGCGAGGTGGTGGCCGGTCGCTGGCGATGGGCATCGGCGTCAATCTCGGCTCACGGGACGACAACGCGGTATCGGAGATCGAGTCGCTCCCGGGAATCGAATTCCTCGCGCGGACTCTGGGACGGTACGACGTGATCGCTACGGTCGCCGCCAACTCGTCCAACGACCTCCATGCCTTGTCCGAGCGAATCCGGGGCATCGACGGTGTCAGCGGCTTGGAATCGTGGGCGCATCTCGAGGTTTTCAAGGAGCACTACGCGCGCAGCCTGGACGTACGCGGATAGTTCACAAGTCATTGACCCACTCGTGAGCGCACGCTAACCTCGGACAAAGTCATTGACCCACTTACCCGAGGTGGCACACATGTCCGATTCCGGACGCAAGGTAGACATCGTCGCCGCGGCGATCGAGGAGGCGATATCGACCGGTCGATGGCCCGTCGGATCAAAACTCCCGCCGGAGACCGCACTGGTCGAGGAATTGGGAGTCGCCCGAAACACCATGCGCGAAGCGGTACGGGCGCTTGCACACGCCGGAGTTCTGTCCGTTCGTCATGGCGGCGGCGTCTACGTCCTGGCGGCGTCGCCGGTGGAAGGATTACTCGGGCGCAGGCTCGCCAGAGGTGACGTTCTCGACGTACTGCGCTTGCGACGCGGACTCGAGGTCGAAGCCGCGCGACTTGCAGCGAAGCGCCATACCCCCGAAGATCTCGCGCGGATACATGCAGCCTGGAATGCCCACCCCGGTCACGTCGGCGGCTTCACTGTCGAAGCCGGCATGGCCCTGCACCTTTCGATCGTCGAGGCGTCCCACAATTCCGCACTGATCGACGTCTACCGGGGAGTCCTTGCCGCCGTGACGGATTCGCTGTCCGCAGTCAGTGTCGGTCCAGGTTTCCACGTCGACGAGCACCGACCCTTGATCGCGGCCATCGAGAAACGCAACCCCGACGAAGCAGCGCGCGCGGCGGGCGCAGCGCTCGATACGGTCATCGACGCAGTCGAAAGGAGTTTGTCGTGAAACAGGGAAACTGGAATGGTACGACGTATTCGCCTCTTGCCGAGCAACTCTCACCGGCATCGACGGAGGCACTGCGCTCGATCGGGCATGTGAGCACGGTGTACGACGTCTGCGCCGGAACCGGGAACTTTGCGCTCCCGGCGGCTCAGTCAGGCATGACGGTCCACGCACTCGACCTCTCCGCCAGCCAGCTCGAGGTCGCACGCGAACGCTGGATTCCCCACCCCGGCACTACCCAACCCACCTTCACGATCGGCGATGCGCAGTCTTTACCCTGGCCGAATTCGAGTGCCGACGCCTGCGTCAGCATCTTCGGGATCATCTTCTGCCCCGACCCCTCGATTGCCCTCGCAGAGATGATGCGGGTGACCCGGCCAGGCGGAAAGATCTGTTTCGCAACGTGGTCGGCGAACGGGTGGGCAGCAGCACTTCGCACCGAGGCAGCTTCTGCGTGGGACGGCATCGCACCACTGCCGACGACGTGGTCGAGCTCGAGCGAATTCGAGAAGGCGGCAGCCGGATTGGAGTCGGTGAGCTCGGCCTCCCACCTGCTCGAGTGGGAACTACCAGCCGGATCGGATCCCGTCGAGGAACTGTGCGACCAGGCACCGGCGTTGAAGAACTTTCGCGAGGCCGTTCGAAGCACAGGGAATTGGGCTTCGATGTCAGCGCACCTCCGCTCGACGCTCGCGCCCTATCTCAGGTCGAGCGCGGCCGGCCCCGTCGCCACCAGCGAATACATCCTCCACATTGGCACTGTCCCGAACTCCGATACCGCGCTCTTCCGAACGCGCGGGTAACCCTCTTTGCCGGATACGGTCTCTTCACCGTCCACCGACTCCAAGAGGCCCACTCGATGTCTGAATCGATCTCCCTGCCTGAATCCAAGCAAGCACCGCAGCATACGGCAAAACAAACCCTGTCCATGACCGTCCTCATGACGCCGGACATGTCCAACTTCTCGGGCAACGTGCACGGCGGAACGATTCTGAAGTTTCTCGACCAGGTTGCATACGCGTGCGCGAGTCGATACGCCCAGACGTACGTCGTGACCCTGTCCGTGGATCGTGTGGTGTTCCGCGAACCGGTGCATGTCGGAGAACTCGTCACGTTCAGCGCTTCCGTCAATTACACCGGGCGCACGTCGATGGAAATCGGAATACGAGTCGAAACCGAAGACATTCTTCTCGGAAAATCTCGACACACCAATAGTTGCTATTTCACGATGGTGGCAATGGGCAGCGACGGAAAACCAGCTGAAGTACCCCAACTCCGACCAACCGGAACAATTGCGAGGCAACGATTCGAGGCGGGCCGTAGGCGCCGTGAGCTGCGCAGAGAGAACGAACTTCGTGAACGGTCCATACGAGCCGCAGTTCGGGACCTAACGCCCGAACATGACGACTGAGCTTCTCGACAACCGTCACCGACCCCGTAGGTAACGGGTTCGCACTCATCGGCGACGCTGGTGAAGACGACAACACACGGCCCCGATTCACAGCGGAACGTAACCGCTACTTTGACTCAATACCGCAGTGCCAGAGCGGGTATGACGATCCACATCGACTATATGGGCGGGTACGCGGGCGGCCGAAAGCACACCGTCTTCTCATTTCCGCGGCCACCCACGACAACGGCGAAGCCCAAAAAAACATCTCGGGCATCGCCTGCGTCGTAAATCTGTGGCCGGGACGTAATCTGCACGGCGTTTCTTCGGCGGCACCAAGGGGGAACCCTCCGATCACCACCGAGCCGGAGGAGCGAGCATGCGTGCACACACCGCCATTCCGAGCGAATCCACTTGTCAAAGGTACGTAGTCGCGGTCGCCGCCTCCGCCTTTGCCGAATCGGTCATCTGGTTCGACGGTCCGGCGTTCGACGCGGTACTTGTGCTTGGCAACGAGATTCCGCAGCACAGCGGCCACCGCGCCGTACTCGCGTGGAACCACTACTTCGGGTGGGCGCTCGGTGTGGAGGACATGCCGGATGCGTCGTTCACCGTCGTCGAGTGCCTCGGCATCGGGAGAATGCCCGATCCGGACCTGTGCGCCGACCGCGTTGTCGAGTTGATTGCCCAGGCGAGTAGTTAACGAACTCGTCGCGCGGTACTAATTCCAGCGGGCATAAGATCGAGCGCGAGTTTCGCACGCCCGACGAAAGAGAGCCCGACATGGACCCGCTGAGTAGGCCTGCCGGTCAGTTGGCTCTCGAAAACGAACCGGACGGCAGGGCGACCCTGCGCGCGCGTCAAACCCCTCGCAGTGAGCGGCGCAAGATCGGAAAGAGTCTACGTAAACGAGTGGCACGGTCGTCACTTGGCGATTGGACGCCACCACCGAACCGACGTGACCCGGTCGATCAGGTCAACACTGCCCACGAGGGAAGACTCGACTGGTTGGTACCGATTCGTGTGGGGCGCATGGTCGCTTCACCGTACGGATTCCTCCGCGGCACTGCCGGACTGATGGCCGAGGACATGGCGGCGCTCCCGGCCACCGGCATCACACCGGTCATCTGCGGTGACGCCCACGTCGGAAACTTCGGGTTCTACGGATCCCCGGAACGCGAACTTGTCATAGACCTCAACGATTTCGACGAAGCACATCCAGGCCCGTGGGAATGGGACCTGCGTAGGTTGGCTGCGAGCATCTGGGTGGCCGGTCGACAAAACGGCCTCACCGAATCTCAATGCGAAACAGCGACGACCTCGTGTGTGTCCGCGTATCGCCTCCACCTGGGAAAGCTGTCCGAGCGGCCACTCTTCGATCGTTCTTTCGACCGAGTCGATTTCGACGGACTGACCGACCACGTCACCGATCCAGGCTTGCTCGCCGAGATCCAACGCGCAGCGGAACGCGCCCGCCGACGTACCAGCGATCACGCGGTTCCCCGATTCACCGTCGAGGATCACGGACGACGACAACTACTCGAGAACCCGCCGCTCACAACACGACTCACCCCACAGGACACCGACTTCCTCTTGGAAGGTCTCGACGAATATCTCGAAACCCTTGCACCGCACTGGCGTCGAGTGGTCTCGGGATACAACGTCATCGACGTGGCGCACCGGGTCGTCGGCGTCGGAAGTGTCGCCCTACGAGCCTATGTCGCCCTGTGTGAAGGGAGCATCCCGGACGACGTCATATTCCTGCAGCTCAAACAGGCTCGCCGATCCGTTGTTGCGCCGTTCGTGCACGGCGACTCGGCCTGGCACGATCACCAAGGACGACGTGTCGCGGAATACCAGCAGGCCCTCCAGACAGTCAGCGATCCACTGCTCGGTTGGTGCACCGTCGACGACCGCCAGTACTACGTCCGCCAGTTCCGGAACATGAAAGGTTCAGTGGACCTGAACAATATCGACGCAGCAGCGCTGACCGACTATGTCGCGATCTGCGGTCGCCTACTGGCGAAGGGACACGCCCGAACCAGTGGCGCGTCACTGATTTCCGGCTATCTGGGAACCTCGGACACGGTCGATACTGCCCTCACCCGATTCGCTCGGCTCTACGCCGATCAAACCGAACGTGACCACGACGCTCTGTGCCGGGCGGTATCCGCCGGTACGATCGCCGCGGAGCCGGGAATCTGATCCCTCACGTCCGACTCACGGCAGTTTGACGCCGGATCACGCGACTTGATCGAATGAACCATGACTTCGTCGTACATCGACCTACGCTCGGACACCGTCACCAAACCTGACGCAGAGATGCGAAGGGCAATGGCCGACGCAGAGGTCGGTGACGACGTCCTCGATCACGACCCGACCATGGCGGCGCTCGAGGAAGAAGTGGCACACACTCTCGGTTTTCCGGCGGCTCTGTGGGTACCGAGCGGATCGATGGGCAACCTGATTGCGCTGATGCTGCACCTCCGCCGTGGTGATCAGTTCCTGGCACCGGAGCACTCCCACGTCCTGGGGTCCGAGTTGGGCACCGCTGCCTGGCTCGCCCAGGGCATGCCGGTGGCGCTGCCGCACGACGGAGGGCCCGGACGGCCCAGGCCCGAGACGGTTCTGAAGGCCGCAGGCTCCCCCGGTCCGTATTTCACGTTGAACACCACGTTGCTCTGTCTCGAGAACACCCACAACTTCGCCGGCGGCGCCGTCATGAATCCGGCCGAGTGGACAACGCTGGTCGACGCGGCCCGATCACGCGGCTTGAAGATTCACCTCGACGGTGCACGCCTCTGGAATGCCGCTGCTGCACTGGATGTTTCGCCCACCGAACTGACTTCCGGCGCCGACACCGTCCAGGTATGCCTGAGCAAGGGACTGGGCGCGCCGGTCGGCTCGATACTGGCCGCGTCACCCGAACTGATCACCGAGGCCCGAAGGATTCGCAAGATGCTCGGCGGCGGCATTCGTCAGGGCGGCGTGCTTGCCGCGGCCGGCATCGTGGCCTTGCGCTCGCAGGCCCGACTGTCCGACGATCACGACAATGCGCAGCGCCTCGCGTCGGGGCTTCGTGAGCGCGGTTGGGCTGTCGACGAACCCGCCACCAACATCGTTCTCGCCGCCACAGCCGATCCATCGGCCACCGTTGCTCAGCTGGCCGCTGTCGACGTCGGTGCGGTCACCGTCGCCGGGAAGGTTCGGTTCGTGACACATCGAGACGTGAGCACTGCCGCCATCGACGAGGTTCTGTCCCGAGTAACCTCCTGAGCTACACCATCAGCGGTTGAACCTCCTGCGCGACAAGGCGAATGAACTCTCGGACGTCCGGCTCGTCAACGGTCGGTTGGAGTACAACGGTGGTTGCACCCGCGTCCACCCATCGCACTGCTGCTGCCGCAACGTCGGCCGCGGTCCCCACGGCAATCGCTTCCTCCGGCGACTCGCACCCTGACGCTGCGGCCTCGGCAAGGGCGCGCTCACGACCGCTGGAACCAAATGCACAGATGACGTAAACGACCACCTCGAGATCCTGCGCTCCGATATGAGCGATCGCCCGGCGGACGCCTTCCTGGGTCGTCCCACCCGAGAGCACGGTGCCCTGCGCCAACTCACCACTGAGCGCCAAAGTCTTTGGCCCCGTGGCACCGACGAGCAACTGCGGCACCTTCTCGGGCGGCCACGCCAGCGTGACGTCCGTGAGATTCACGTATCGACCGGATACCGTCACCGACTCACCGCGTAGTAACCGCTCGAGTGATCCGAACTGCTCTCGGAGGAGGGTCAACGGCGATTCGACCTTGGCGCCGATCTGCCGCATCCAACTCTGAACGCCGTGACCGAAGCCAACCCGCAGTCGATCCGGATGGATTCTGCCCAGCGCCGAAATCTCCATCGCCGTGATCGCGGTGTTGCGCATCGGCGTCGGCAGCACACCGATCGCCACTCTCATCCGCGCGGTTGCGGCCAATACAGTTGCAGCAGTAGCTATTCCTCCACCGAAGAAGCAGTCCTCCCACAACCAGACCTCGTCGATACCGACTTCGTCGGCATATTTGGCAAGCTGGATCAGATCCTCCGGCGACTGCTCCGGACGAAGGACCACGGCAATCCGGGCCCCACTCATGTCGTCACCAGAAACGCAGCGATCTCGTCAGCCGTTCGGCGGCCCTGTTCGCGACCGAGTTCAGCTGCCGGACGCCGGGTGGCCGGCGAGAGGGAGTTCGTTCCGATCGCCTCGACGACGGCGTCGTCGGCGAAGATCGGCAGTACCCGTGACTGCGTCATCGCGTCGATTTCCTCTCGCAGACTGCCGCCCAGAAGATTCGGGGCGGGATCGGCTGCGGGTGAAAGAACCACGACCACATCACAGTCGGCAGCCAAATGAACATTCGAGCCACTTGCCATTCCGCCATCCATGTATCGGCGCCCGTCGATCGTGACCGTCGGCCACACACCGGGGACGGCGCAACTCGCCCCGACTGCATCGATCAGATCCACACCGGCTGCTTTGCCGAACACCGTCAACTCACCGGTCTCTGCATTGATTGCCGGGATGCGCAACTCTCGGTCGGGCCACGCCCGATTGCGCAGCCTCGCCTCGATGACCGCACGACGCAAGGATGGCTCTACGGTGCCCGCGCTCATCGCGGCCTCACCGAGAAGCCGGAGTTGTTCGGGCCGATCCTCGGAACCTGCGATCGCGTCGACGAACATCTGACCGAGCACTTCGACATCGACCTTCGGATCGATCTCCCCCGTCGGCTCCGCTGTTTGTGCATCGAAAAGTTCCTGCAGTGTCGCGCCGCCCGCGATCTGAGCGGTCACGGTGGAACCTGCAGAAGTGCCGATCAACACGTCCGCTGCCAGCAGCGCTGCGGCGGCGTCCGCCGAATTGTCCTGAACGCCCAGTAGAAAGCCTGTTTCCCAGGCGATTCCCGCAACGCCGCCACCGGCCAGTACCAATCCCAATTTCACGCCGTCCACCTCTCGTCGATCACGACCCGTGCCCGAACTCGACGTTAGACCTACTCTGAAGTGATGTTCATGCGCAGCGCAAAGACATTTGTTCCCGACGCACTTCGCGGGTTGACCGCATCCACCGACGACATCGCGTGGAATCCCGACCCCGGATACCTCACACGGGCACAACCGCTGCCCAATGGACAGGTCGCGATCGTCTCCGGCGGCGGATCCGGACACGAACCGATGCACGCCGGGTTCCTCGGCGCAGGCATGCTGACCGCAGTCTGCCCCGGCTTGGTTTTCACCTCACCCAACGCACTGCAAATTCACGAGGCGTGCAAAGCCGTCGACGCCGGCGGCGGTGTCCTCCACATCGTGAAGAACTACACCGGCGACGTCATGAACTTCGGTATCGCACGAGAGTTGCTGCAGGAAGACAACATCGATACCGATGTGGTCCTCGTCGAGGACGATGTGGCAACCGAACGAGCTGACGGCGACGGACCAGGACGCCGAGGCACGGCAGCCACCGTCGTCGTGGAGAAGGTATGCGGTGCCGCAGCCGAGCGCGGCGAGTCTTTGGCAGAGGTTGTCCGGATCGGGCGCCTTGTCGCACAATCGGCCCGCAGTATGGCGGTCGCGCTTGCGCCATGCACGCTCCCCGGAGCAACAGAACCTTCGTTCGATCTACCCGCGGGCCAGATGGAACTGGGCATCGGTATCCACGGCGAGCGAGGGCGAGAGCGGATCGACGCGTTGCCGGCTCCCGAACTGGTGCGCCGACTGACCGATCCGATCATCGACTCACTCCAACTGGCCAAGGGAGATCGTGTTATCGCGCTGGTCAACGGATTAGGTGCAACACATCCCCTGGAACTGCAGTTACTGTTCGCGGAGCTCGGAGAATATCTAGGCGAGAAGGGAATTCACATCGAACGCCCCCTCGTCGGAACATTTGTGACGGCGATGAACATGGCAGGCGCATCCATCACCCTGGTACGCGTCGACGATCAGATCCTCGAACTGTGGGATGCCCCGAGCGCCGCGCCGGCCTGGCCGAATTCGCCGGCACGAAGTTACTCGGCTGTGGGTCCGCGGGAATCCTTCGGCCCTTCGTACACGCCACCGACAACCCCGACTTCCGACGGAAACATCGGGGCCTGGGTAGCCGATTGGGCGCAGAAGGTACTCGACGAGGAACCTGCCCTCACCGATCTCGATCGACGTGCGGGCGACGGCGATTTCGGTACCAACATGGTGGCCGCACTGGAACAATTGGATTTGACCGAGATGCGCAATACCTATTCCGCAGCAACAACATTCGATGCCATCTCGCAAGCCTATCTCGGCCATGCGGGTGGAACGTCCGGAGCGCTGTTCGGCATCTGGTTCCGTCATTTCTTCCGAGTAGCCCGAGAGGGCACACTGGATCTCGCGACCATTGCCGCTGCGGCACGCGCAGGTCTGGACAACATCACCGCACTCGGGGGAGCACGCCCCGGAGACAAGACCATGGTGGATGCGATTGCCCCCGCAGTGGACGCTCTCGAGGAAGGAGTTCGACTCGACGGCGTACGCGCGGACGTGTTGCAACGAACCTCGGAAGCCGCCCGCGCCGGAGCCGAGTCGACGGAAGTCATGGTCGCCAGCCGGGGCCGCGCAAGCTATGTCGGCGAGGCGGCTCGAGGCGTCGTCGACCCGGGCGCACTCGTTATCGCATGGTTCTTCGAGTGTGCAGTGGGTCACTAACACGGCGCCCCGGCGATATGACTAGCCTGACATCACACAACCTCGATTGCGGCCGGTCTGGAAAGCACAGGATCGCATGACACCCAGGAGTAGCCCATGCTGAGCACGATGCAAGACGCCCCACTCTCCATTGCTCAAATCCTGCGGCACGGAGCCTCCGTCCACGGTGACTCCGAGGTTGTGACCTGGACCGAAAGTGGTCCGCGCCGTACGTCGTATGCCGAGGTGGGACGTCGCTGCGCTCAGCTGGCACACGCACTGCGCGGACTCGGCGTCGACGGGGATCAGCGAGTGGCCACGTTCATGTGGAACAACTCGGAGCACCTCGAGGCGTACCTCGGCATTCCTGCGATGGGCGCTGTCCTGCACACCCTCAACATCCGATTGTTCCCCGAGCAGCTGATCCACGTTGCCAATCACGCCGAGGATCACGTGATCATCGTGGATCCGTCGCTGATCCCGTTGCTCGCACCCCAACTGCCTTCGCTCACGACCGTCAAGCACATCATCGTGACGGGCTCTTCCGCCGCCGGCCTCGAAGCGCCCGCCGGTGTTGAGGTACACACGTACGAAGGCCTGATCGCAGAGCAGCCGACAGAGTTCGACTGGCCCGAACTGGATGAGCGCAGCGCTGCCGCGATGTGTTACACCTCCGGCACCACAGGCGACCCCAAAGGTGTTGTGTATTCCCATCGTTCGATCTACCTGCACTCGATGCAGGTCTGCATGAGCGACGGACCCAACCTCAAGCAGGGCGACCGCGCACTTGCCGTCGTTCCGCAGTTCCATGCGATGTCGTGGGGACTTCCCTACGCCGCGTTCATGATCGGCGCTTCGCTGATCATGCCCGATCGCTTCCTCCAGCCGGCTCCGTTGGCCGCGATCATCGCCAGCGAGAAGCCGACGTTCGCCGCCGCGGTCCCCACGATCTGGCAGGGTCTGCACCTCTACCTCGAACAGAATCCTCAGGACATCTCGTCTATGCGTGAGGTTCTGATCGGCGGCTCGGCAGTTCCGCCGGCACTGATGCACGCGTTCGAAGACGATCACAACGTCAGCGTCCTGCATGCGTGGGGCATGACCGAAACCTCGCCACTCGGCTCCGTGGCTCGCCCGCCGCTCGGTATCACGGGTGACGAGATGTGGAAGTACCGATACTCGCAGGGCCGCTTCCCCGCATCCGTCGAAGCACGCCTCATCGACGATGACGGCAAAACTGTTGCCCACGACGGCGTCTCCGTTGGCGAGCTCGAAGTGCGCGGCCCCTGGATTACGGCGTCGTATTACGGTGTCGAGGCAGCAGACAAGTTCAACGACGGCTGGCTCAAGACCGGCGACGTCGGATCCATCACTGCCGACGGCTTCCTCAGCCTCTCGGACCGTTCCAAGGACATCATCAAGTCGGGCGGCGAGTGGATTTCGTCGGTCGACCTCGAGAACGCAGTCATGGGTCATCCCGATGTCACGGAAGCAGCTGTAATCGGCATTCCCGACGAGAAGTGGGATGAGCGACCGCTGGTGGCGGTAGTCCTGCGCGCGGATTCGGCAACAACGATGGCCGAACTGCAAGAGTTCCTCTCGGACAAGATCGCAAAGTGGCAGCTTCCCGAGAACTGGGCTGTGGTGCAGGAAGTTCCGAAGACGAGTGTCGGCAAGTTCGACAAGAAGCGTCTGCGGGCCGACTACCACGACGGCGGACTCAACGTCACGCGGCTCTGACACAGGGTAAACACCACAAGGCGGGCAACAGGTCTTAAACCTGTTGCCCGCCTTCGTTTACGGTCGATACCCGACTGTATGAAACGCGATGTCGACGTACTTCTCTGCCAATTGGGACGGCGACATCGGACCACCGGTCTGGAACCAACGTGGTAAAGATTGAGCCATTCCGAGTATGGCCCGGACGGTTTCTTCGGTGTCGGTGACCGAGAAATCTCCTGATGCCACACCGTTATCGACAATCCTGCGCATCAGCAATTCGAGTCGCTTGCGACTGGCCGCGTATCGGCTTCGGCTTTCCGGCGAGACATGCCGGATCTCGGTGTCCAACGCAGCGTGATGCGCCCGATGAGTCATGTACAGAACGATCGCCTCGACCACCAGCGCAAAGCGCTCCACCGGTTTTTCTCCGGCTTCTGCTTCTGCCGCTTCGGTTCTGGTATTCAGTTCGCTCATCGATACGTCGAACAGCGCGACCAGAACGGCCTCTTTGTTCGCGTGGTGATAGTAGAGCGCGGGAACGGTTACCCCGACGCGGTTGGCAATCTGCCGCACAGTTGTGCCGTGGTAACCGTTCTCGTTGAACAGTTCCAGCGAAGCCGTCAGGATGTCACTCATCAACAGCGGCGGAAAAGACCTCCAGTCCACTGCTACCGAATCTACACTCATCGCTTCGCCAGTCATCTTGTCTCCGAAATTACCGCGGTGCCATACGGATTGCACCGTCGAGGCGGATCGTCTCACCGTTGAGCATCGGGTTGGAGACGATGTGCGCTGCGAGTGCACCGTACTCGCTGGGGTCACCCAAGCGGGAGGGGTGCGGCACCTGAGTACCGAGCGACGCCTGAGCCTCTTCCGGCAGGCTGGCGAGCAACGGCGTCTTGAACAGGCCAGGAGCAATCGTGTTGACGCGGATCAGCAGCGACGCGAGGTCGCGGGCGATGGGGAGCGTCATACCGACAACGCCGCCCTTGGATGCGGAGTAAGCAGCCTGGCCGATCTGTCCGTCGTATGCTGCGACCGAGGCGGTGTTGATGATGACACCCCGCTCGCCGTCAATGGGCTCGGTCTTCGAAATGCGCTCTGCAGCAAGGCGAAGCACGTTGAACGTGCCGATCAGGTTGACGTCCACGACCTTCTTGAACGCATCGAGGGGGAATGCGCCCTTCTTGCTGACGGTCTTGATGGCGTTGCCGATTCCGGCGCAGTTGACCGTGACGCGGATCGGTCCGAGGGTCTCCGCGAGATCGAGAGCGGCCGACACAGCTGCCTCGTCCGTGACGTCGGCCGCAGCGAAGCGAACGCGGTCGCCGAGTTCCTTGGCGATGGCCTCACCGTTGGAGGACGGCAGGTCGATGATGACGACGCTGGCGCCGTCGGCGAGAAGGGCTTTGGCGGTGGCCAGGCCGAGCCCGGAGGCTCCACCGGTGACGACGGCTACGCTGTCGTTGACGATCATGTGATTCCCTTTCGAAAGATGTTGTGTGTCAGATACGTTCGATAATGGTGGCGTTTGCCATGCCGGCACCTTCACACATGGTCTGCAGGCCGTAGCGTCCGCCGGTGGCCTCGAGGTGGTTGACCATCGTCGTCAGCAAACGCGTGCCCGAGGATCCGAGTGCGTGGCCGAGCGAGATGGCTCCGCCCCACGGGTTGAGCTTGGCCGGGTCGGCACCGAATTCGTGTGCCCACGCGAGTGGCACGGGCGCAAATGCTTCGTTGACCTCGTAGGTGTCGATGTCGTCGATGCTCAGTCCTGCGCGAGCAAGGACCTTGTGGGTGGCCGGGATCGGTGCGGTGAGCATGAAGACCGGGTCGTCGCCCATCACGGAGAACGAGTGGAAACGCGCTCGGGGCGTCAGACCCAGCTTGGAGGCCATCTCTTCGCTCATGATCAGAGCAGCCGAAGCGCCGTCGGTGAGCGGTGAGGAGTTGCCGGGAGTGATCGACCACTGTGCTTCCGGGAAACGAGCTGCGTACTTCTCGGAGTAGAACGACGGCTTCAAACCGGCCAGGCCCTCGGCGGTGGTCGATGCGCGCACAGTCTCGTCGACGGTGTGCGAAACGGTCTCACCAGCGGCATTGGTCACCGAGATCGGCACGATCTCCTTGTCGAACAGTCCCTCCGCCGCCGCAGCCGCAGCGCGCTGATGGGACTGAGCCGAGAAAGCGTCGAGCGTGTCCCGGTCGAACTTCCACTTCGCCGCAATCAGTTCAGCCGAAATGCCTTGGTTGACCAAGCCCTCGGGGTAGCGAGCGGCGATACCGGGACCGGATGCGTCCTTACCCATCGAGGTGAACCCCATAGGTACACGGCTCATGGATTCGACACCGGCGGCAATCACGATGTCGTACGCCCCGGCGATAACGCCCTGAGCGGCGAAATGTGCTGCCTGCTGGCTGGATCCGCACTGGCGGTCGATCGTAGTGGCAGGCACGGATTCGGGGAACCCAGCCGAGAGCACGGCCGTTCGGGTGATGTTCAGTGCCTGCTCGCCGGCCTGACCGACACAGCCGCCGATGACGTCGTCTACCAGCGCCGGATCGATGCCGTTGCGCTCGACGATCGACCGAAGTACGTGGGCCAACAGTTCGACGGGATGTGTCCCGGACAGTGCCCCGCCTGGCTTGCCCTTGCCTGATGCGATCCGGACTACGTCGACAATCACTGCCTTGGTCATCTTCTTCGTTCCCTTCGAGGACGTGCACTTGAGACGGTCCGGCACCCAAGACGCATGCATCAGGCACCGGACCGAGATCATGTTGCGCAAGCCAACCACTGACTTAGCGCTCGTTAAATAGCTATCATGCCAGAGATGCCGGCGTCAATGGCAACCACTGGGATCGATACCGGGTGGACAGGGGGCAAGGAGGCGCCCGCGACGGAGTCGGCAGCGTCACGTTCGACCGTGCGGTGGCCTTAAACCAATGAGCCCGAGATGTCCTCACCAAAAGGAATTAACACCAAAGTATTAGGAACGCGATCCCGCATTCAAGCCACCTCTATGAATCGAGATTCCGGACTTCGTCAAGAGACAAAAGAAACACTCTTCGCGGTGGTTCTGCACAACATTGCCGAAGGTTATGAATAACGCGTAGCTCATCAGCGCAGTTACTACAGGGGAATGAGCGACTCGCCTAACGTGTCGAGAGAAAGAAGGACACTGAGAACACGAAGGCCAACACGATCATCGAGAGACGTCCTGGTTGAATCTTGCCCGATTTGCCGCGGGGTAACTATCCGATGATCTGGCCAGCAGTGGGAATGACTGCCTTTACAGTCCAACCGTTGTCGTTGGGTCCGGCGAGAAGGGTTCCGCCCAGAAGGGTGACGCGTTCACGCATCCCCGAGATTCCCAGACTCTGACCGTCTGTCGCGGGCGTTCCTCTGTCGGCAATATTGGTGACGTCGACGCTGATCGAATCGCGCTCACGTCGCACAGTCACTGTCGCGGAACTTTCCGGCGCGTGGCGAAGAATATTCGACAATGCCTCTTGCACAACGCGATAGGAGGACAGTTGCACAGCACTGTCGAGTTCGGTGAAGCTATCCTCCAGATCGAGTTCCAAGGACGGTATGGACGCTCGACATCCCTCCACGAGTTCCGGAATATCGGCGATCATCGGTTGGGGGTACTTGGGATCGGCCTCGCCCAACCGCAGAATCCCCACAGTTTGACGCAAACTGTTCAGGGCCCGATCGCCATGGTCGATCACACCACCGAGCAGTGCCTTAGCTTGCGCCGGGTTGGAGGAAAACAATTTGTCTGCCGACCTCGCCTGAATGAGCAGACCAGTGAGGTGATGAGCGGCGACGTCGTGCAATTCGCGCGCCATATTCTGCCGTTCCTCTGTGATCGCATCGCTTATTCGGGCTTCGCTGTTCAACTGCATTTGCTCGATGGCTGCGGCGCTGGCGGACGATTGCGACCGATATCTCTGCACAACTTTCCCGATAACGATCATGACCGCGTAGCTGGTCATGATATTCACCGCGGGTGCTAACAAGAACTCTGGCAAATCCCCAGCCGGGACCTGAGCAAGCGTCATGCTTTCACCAGCGTCGCCCGGTCGAAATCTGGTCGTCATCCACAGATCAGCGAGCATTCCGGCAATCGTCAGTAGTACCAAGCGACTTCCGGAAGTTCTCCCAGCCATGACGATGATCGCAAACCAATACAGCGGAGTGGCCGCTGCTACTCGGTCCTCGAGCAGCAGGGCCAAAGCGACGGTGCCGACGAGAGTCAGAAGATACATCCACACCGGATGCCGCCGACGGAAACATGCGGCCACTGTCATGACAGTCAGAATGAGCACTGTCGTAATGAGAACAACCGGGTCGTCCGCGGCCGACTCTCCCGAATAACCACTACCCCGCGCCACCGACCAGGTTGCGACGAGCATCCACACGAGGCTGAGAATTCCGGCAGTGACCGCCAAGACAGCTGGGTTCCGCGATAGAATTTCGCGAGCACTCAGCGAAATCTTCTTGACCCGCGCCGGTTTCCGGCGAATGTCTGCCACTGGCTATTCCCCTACTTCATTTCTCGATCAAGTTTTGCGCGCATTCGCCGTCTTCAAAGTACGCCATACCCTCATTTATTTACCCGATACTTCGGCAGCGAGTACTTTCAGATTCCAGAACGTCGCACGAATGCATCTGTGGCAGAGGGTGATATAGCGCCAATGACCCTGAGCAGGCCGGCATAGCGTGGATACAACTCGATCGGACGCGTTTCGATTGCCCGCAGGATCCACGACGCTGCCTGCTCCGCGGTCAATGCCGGTTGGCTGACGTATTCGGCGGTTGGCGCAATCATCGGCGTGCGAATCAGTGGAAATTGCACGGTACTGACGGCGACGCCCGTGCCATGACACTCTGCGCCGAGACTACGGCCGAAGGCACTGAGCGCAGACTTCGACGCGTGATACGCACTGAACCGTGGCATCACGCCGGCGCTCACACCCCACGTCCCGACGTTGACAATATGTCCGGCACCGGCCTCGAGCATTGACGGCAAGAGTCGAAGCGTCAGCCGCGCCGGACCGAAGTAGTTGAGCGCCATCGTGCGCTCGTAATCATGAAACCGTTCTACGGAATCGGCGGCACTGCGGCGGATCGAGCGGCCCGCGTTGTTGATCAAAACGTCGACGGTCCCGAACTGGTCGGCTATCGCGTCGGCAAGTTCGTCGACGCTTTCACCGTTCGAGAGATCCGCGGGTAGAACGTGGGCCCACCCTCCCTCTCGGTGGATGTCGTCACGCACGCGCTCGAGTTCGTCAGTGCCTCGGGCGACCAGGATCATCTCGGCACCACGAGCAGCCAACATGTGCGCGGTTGCCTCCCCGATACCGGACGACGCCCCGGTCAGCACGATGGTTCTCTCCGAAAGGTCGACGCGGGGGCGCGGAAGCAGCGAACCAAGCCTCGTGGGCGGATTCAACACGAAATTGCCCACCAGCCTGCTGATCATCGTCATCGCCTGTCCTTTTCTATAGGTTGACGAGATTACCGAGCAGTAAGTTATTGCGCGCCCATACGCCAGAAGATCGCGGAAACGCCCACGAAGCAGCAGGCAAAGCGTCGACCCACAAAGCTACTCACCAGTAGCTCATGCCGCTTGTCGATCGAGAACTGTCTGGGACTAGCTTTTCCTGATACCTGCGGTTACATTAAAGCCAGACCGAGTGCCTGCGATCACACGAACCGGCCCTCGATACCACCGAAACCGCACGTAAGACCAGCGGTGACCGCGACAAAGAGGGAGACGCACATGACGCTGACAACGCCGTTCGACAAGAACGCGGAAGCATCCGACGACTCGTACAACGAGACACTTCGCCTCCTATCCGAAGGATCCGTGAACAAGCACTTCGATCCGTATCTCGATATCGACTGGGATGCCCCCGAATTCGCGGTCACGCCCGGCGATACGCGCTGGATCCTCCCGGCTGAGACGGATCCGCTCGGCGCCCACCCGTGGTACCAGGCTCAGCCGATCGACAAACAAATCGAAATCGGGATGTGGCGTCAGGCCAACGTCGCGAAGGTCGGCCTGCAGTTCGAGAACATCCTGATCCGCGGCATGATGCAGTACGTTTTTTCACTTCCCAACCAGTCGGCCGAGGCACGCTACTGCACTCACGAATCCGTCGAAGAGTGCAACCACACCATGATGTTCCAGGAAATGGTGAACCGCATCGGCGCCGACGCTCCGGGCATGAATCGCGTGATGCGCATGCTGGCGCCGTTCATCCCACTTGCTGCCGGCCCCTTCCCTGAACTCTTCTTCGTGGGTGTCCTCGCAGGCGAGGAACCTATCGACCACATCCAGAAGAGCATCCTGCGCTCCGGGGGCGATATCCACCCGATCATGGCGTCCGTCATGGCAATTCACGTTGCCGAAGAAGCGCGTCATATCTCGTTTGCGCACAAACTTCTGAGCCGACGCATCCCGCTGATGTCGCGGCCGAGCCGCTTTGTCCTGTCGCTCCTCTTCCCGATCACCATGCGAATCCTGTGCGATGCCATCGTGATTCCGCCTAACACATTCTGGAAGCAGTTCGACATCCCGAAGTCCGTCAAGAAGGACCTGTTCTGGGAGCTACCGGAATCGCGTCAGACGCTGCGCAACTACTTCGGCGACGTCCGCATGCTCGCAACAGAGACGGGTTTGATGAACCGCGCGTCGCGATTGGTGTGGAAGGCCTGCAAGATGGACGGCCGCGCATCACGTTTCCGCAGCGAACCCCACCGCAGCGCACACAACGCTGCCGCCTAATCCGAGATCGGACCCAACCGCCATGCCACACGTAGTCACGCAGTCCTGCTGCAGCGACGCCTCGTGCGTCTACGCCTGCCCGGTCAATTGCATTCATCCGACGCCGGACGAACCGGATTTCCTCACCGCCGAGATGTTGCACATCGATCCACAGGCCTGCGTCGACTGCGGCGCATGCGTCTCGGCCTGCCCGGTCGACGCCATCGTTCCCGAGTCGAAACTGGCTGAACCGCAGCGGGTTTTCCTCTCGATCAACGCAGATTTCTACAAGGAGCAGCGGCCCCGCCCGTTACTTGCCAAGGTGATCCCAGCCGCGACTATCGACCAGGGGCGTCCACCGCTGCGAGTTGCGATCGTCGGCTCCGGTCCGTCCGCGATGTACGCGGCAGACGAGTTGCTCACGCAACCCGGTGTGCAGGTCAACGTCTTCGATCGGCTACCCGTTCCCTACGGCTTGGTTCGCGCCGGCGTGGCACCTGATCATCAGAAGACCAAGCAGGTCACGCGACTGTTCGACAAGATCGCCGCGCAGCGGGGTTTCGAGTTCTACCTCAACGTGGAGATCGGTAAACACCTCACTCACGACGAACTTCTCGAGAACCACCATGCCGTTCTCTACGCAGTCGGCGCTTCATCCGATCGCGGCCTTGGTATCCCGGGCGCAGACCTCCCCGGAACTGCGTCGGCCACCGATTTCGTGGCCTGGTACAACGGTCATCCCGATCATGTCGACGATGTCTTCGACCTTTCACATCGGCGGGCCGTCATCATCGGAAACGGCAACGTCGCACTTGACGTTGCCCGCATTCTGACGGCAGATCCCGAAAAGCTGGCCGGCACCGACATCTCTGCTCACGCGCTCGCAGCGTTACGGAAGAGTCGGATCGAAGAAGTAGTGATCGTCGGCCGACGCGGAATTGCGCAGTCTGCCTTCACCGTTCCCGAGTTCACCGGCCTGTTGGCGCTACCGGATATCGAACTGTCCGTCGGCCCAGACGACATGGTTCTCGACCCGATCACCGAGAAAGCCGACTCACTGCCGCACGCTGTCGAGCAGAAACTCCGACTCCTCGAAGCGCTGAAGAATCGCGATCATGTCGAAGTCGGAAGCAAACGCATCACTTTGCGCTACCTACTGACGCCAACCGAGATTTCCGGTGAGGACCGCGTCAGCGGGATCGAATTCGAGCGCAACACGCTTGTCGACGCCGACGGGACTGTCCGCATCGAACCCACCGGAGATACGGAAACCATCGATGCCGGCCTGGTACTCACGTCCATCGGATACCGCGGTGTACCCATCGCGGGTGTTCCATTCGACGAGCGCGCCTCGGTTATCCCGAACGAGGGAGGCCGCGTCAGCGACGCACCCGGCGTGTACGCGACGGGCTGGATCAAGCGCGGACCAAGCGGCTTCATCGGCACCAACAAATCCTGCGCACAGGAAACCGTCCGGATGCTCGTCGACGACTTCAACCACGGACGTCTGCGTACCCCGGCGCCCGACACTGCTGCCCTCGATCGGCTGGTCCGGGCGCGACAGAATGGCGTCGTCGATCGAGCCGGTTGGCATGCCATCGACAAAGCCGAAGTCGATCGCGGCGTCGCGCACGGACGCGTTCGGGAGAAGATCCTCGACCAGGGTGAAGTGTCGTCCATCGTCGGAGCTGCAGGCCAGGTGAAACCACCACGTCGAAAGCTCTGGAAAGCGTCCCACTGACCGAAAATTTCGCCCCATCTGCGCTGCTTATCGTGTAATACTGCAACCTGTTCCAGTAAGCGGCACAGCGAGCCACGATCCTCGGATCCGGCACGCCCACCAGATGAGGTTTGCATGAGCGAGACTGCAACGTCGGCACCGAGCGGCAGCGTGACACCTGCGGTGGAGGGTTGGTTCACTACCGGCCCCGAACCTGCTCTGATCGGCACGAAGTGCCAATCCTGCGGCACCATTTCCTTCCCGCGCGAGACCACGTTCTGCAAGAACCCGAGCTGCTCGGGTGAAGAGTTCGGCGACGTCGAACTTTCCCGCCGGGGCACGGTCTGGTCGTACACCGACGCGCAGTACCAGCCGCCGCCGCCGTACATCCCCAGCTCCGACCCGTACGTGCCGTTTGCACTGGCCGCCGTCGAATTGCCCGAGGGCATCGTCATCCTCGGCCAGGTAGCCGACGGATTCGGCGTCGACGATCTCAAGGTGGGTAATACCGTCGAATTGGTAGTCGAGCCGCTGTACACCGACGAAACCGGAGTTCGTACGACGTGGCGCTGGAAGCCTGTCGCCGCAGCTGATCAGGAGTCGCAGTCATGAGCAAGGACGTCGCAGTACTCGGTGTAGGTATGCACCCCTGGGGCAAGTGGGGCCAGTCGTTCGTGAAGTACGGCGTTGCCGCCGCACGCGCCGCCCTCGCTGATTCCGGCGTGGACTGGAAGGATGTCGACTTCATCGTCGGCGGCGAAACCGTCCGCAACGGATACGGCGGATACGTCGCCGGAGCCACGTTCGCTCAGGCCCTCGGCTGGAACGGCGCTCGCGTCGCCACGTCGTACGCAGCGTGCGCGACGGGTGCGCAGGCACTCGACACAGCTCGCGCCCGAATCCTGGCCGGCCTCAGCGAAGTTGCCTTGGTCGTCGGCGCAGACACCACGCCGAAGGGCTTCCTCGCTCCCGTCGCCGGTGAGCGTTGGGACGACCCGGACTGGCTGCGCTTCCGCCTCATGGGCATGACCAACCCGGCGTACTTCGCACTCAATGCGCGTCGACGCATCGATCTGTACGGCGCCACCGCCGAGGACTTCGCAAACGTGAAGGTGAAGAACGCGAAGCACGGTCTGAGCAACCCCAACGCGCGTTACCGCAAGGAAGTCACCGTCGAGAACGTGCTGGCATCCCCCGTGGTGTCCAACCCGCTACACCTCCTCGACATCTGCGCCACTTCGGACGGCGGCGCAGCCATCCTGCTGACGTCCATGGAATACGCCCGCAAGATGGGCATCGCCGAACCTGTTCGTATCAAGGCAATTTCGACGGTCACTCCGACGTTCCCGCAGACGATCATGGACATGCCGAACTTCTCGACCGACTCCAGCTCCGCGGTCTCGGCTCCGGAGCGCACGTTCAAGGAATCCATCGGCTACGCGGCGTACGAAGAAGCCGGCATCTCCCCGGAGGACGTCGACGTCGCCGAGGTCTACGACCTCGCCACGTCCGTCGAACTCGACTGGATCGAAGACCTTGCACTCTGCAAGCGCGGCGAAGCCGAACACCTCCTGCGCGCAGGCGACACCACCATCGGTGGCCGCATCCCGGTCAATCCGTCCGGTGGCCTCGCCTGCTTCGGTGAAGCTGTTCCCGCCCAGGCACTTGCGCAGGTGTGCGAGCTCACCTGGCAGCTGCGCGGACAAGCCGAAGGCCGTCAGGTCGAAGGCGCCCGCATCGGCATCACCGCCAACCAGGGCCTGTTCGGCCATGGCTCCTCGGTGATCGTTTCCGCTTAACCCGCCTTACTGTCGTGGCGGTCGCACACTTAACTGTGAGCGGCCGCCACGATCACGTCTGCCACCGCCCCCGGCTGCGAGACCAGCGAAGCGTGAGACGTCGGGAGTTCGCTGGTGGTCGCGCCCATCCGGTTTGCCATGAACCGTTGTGCGGTAGCCGGAATCACCCGATCGTTACCAGCCACGAGGTACCACGTCGGTGTGTTCGCCCAGGACGGCGGACCGCCGAGTTCGAGGTTTGCCCAGAGCGCCGCAGACTTTTGATGCGCCAACATCGTTGCCGCCGTCTCGTCTGAGACATCTTGCGCAAATACCGAATGGAAATACTCGTCGGTGACGTACCCGTCGACGTTCTTACCACCAATCGCATGAGCGTCGTCGACGATCTTCAACCCCAGTGCGGGAGGTAGCAATTGGCTGCCCGGGAACCGAATGGGATCGATCGTGATCTGGACCGGCTCACCCTCCACCGGAGCAAAAGCAGCGATGTACACCATCGACTGCACCTTGGGATCGTGCACATTGGTGATCACTGCGCCGCCGTACGAATGCCCGACCAGGACAACAGGGCCGTCGATATCCGCGACGGTCTTCTCGATCACTGCCGAGTCGTACGACGGCCCCCGCAGCGGATTATCCGGAGTCACAACCTCATAGCCGCGCGAACGCAAATCGGCGGCCACACCATCCCAGCTTGTTGCGTCGGCAAAAGCCCCGTGGACCAGGACCACGGTTGGCTGGGGCGCGGCACTCGCGCCGCCGGAACCGAGGATGATTCCAGCAGTCGACACCACCACTACCGACAGAATTGCGGTGAATACACGGGAAATCTTCATGTGTTTCCTTCGAGTCGGATGGGCGATCAGCTCGGGCGAGACATCACGCCCAGCGGAATACCCCCATCCCACCGATGAAAACCGACGGGTCAGAACTCCGTATTGATCCCGTCAGCGCCGAGAAGTCAGCAGCGCAACAACATCGGCCTGCCCAAGATTCTGCGCGTTCTCCAACGCTGTCCGTCCGCGTGCGTCCCTGATCTCCTGATCCGCCCCGGCATCGAGCAGCTGTGTGATCACATCGAGGTAGCGCGGTGAGCCGTCACCGTAGACAACAGCCTCGAGCAAAGCCGTCCACCCCGGGTCGTTGATGTGATTGACAGGCACTCCGGCCGCGATCAGCATCCGAACCGTGTCGACGTGCGCGTGCTCGCTGGCGGGAATCAAAGCGGTGCCACCGAATCGGACGCTCCTATTGGTGTCAAACGGCAGGAACGGGTTCATGTTCACTGAGCCACGTCCGGTAGCGCGCAGCGAATTCATGGTTGGGTTTTATTCCACGTTCGGTGCGCGAGACTGTCGTCAGTGAGACTTCGAAATGGTCTGCTGCAGCCTGCATCGCGAGACCTGTGCGGTGTCGTAGTGGCCGCAGGTCGTCGGTGCCGGCGATCGGGGGTGGCGCCGTAAGCAGTGAATAGACTTCTCGTGCGATGTGACGTTTAAGGCAACGGCTGATTTCCCGCGGTGATTTACCTTCCGCCGTTCTGCGAGCGGTGTAGAGGCGAGTACGTTCATCGCTGTTGCCGCGGATCATCGCGATCCGCCACAGTGCGTTGTTCGCCTGCCTGTCACCACCGCGATTGAGGCGGTGCCGCACATGTTTGCCGGAGGACGCCTCGATGGGTGAGACACCGCACAGTGCAGCGAAAGATGCTTCGCTGCGTAGTCTTTCGGGATTATCTCCGGCCGTGACCAGTAGCGCCGATGCGCTGTCGACTCCGACTCCCGGCGTAGCCAGGAGTGCGGGATTGGCTGTGCGGGTCAGTTCGGTGAGGTGTGCGCGGAGTCCGTTCAGCTCCGCGGTCTGCGCGAGGATATGTGTGGCCAGTGCACGCAATGTCAATTTCAGTGCCTGTACCGGATCGGTAGGTGCCCCTGCGGAAACTCGCAGACGGGCACAGTGCGCCACGAGTCCAGTTGAGGTCATCGCCTCGAGTTGCTCGCGCATGCGGGGCGGGGCACCGACGATGACATTGCGAAGCGAATTCGTCAGGGCTGTACGGCATTTACGTAAACTGGTGAGGCTGATACGGAGCAGTCTTATGGATTCGACGAGACCGTCGTGGGACTTAGGGATCGCGCTCGACGTTTCAGAGAGGACGGATCTGGCGGCGGCTTCGGCATCGACGGTGTCGTTCTTGCCGCGAAATCGGCGCATCTGTCGGTTGGGTCGGTTGACTTCGACGACGTTGAAGCCGCGCTCACCGAGCGTGGCGGTGACGGCTGCTCCGTACGAGCCGGTGCCTTCGACGCCGATACGAATGACCGGCTGGAACGTCGAGAGCCATTGCAGTAGTTGGCGGTAGCCTTCCTCCGTGGTCATGGCGGTGTGGGTGTCGAGTAGTCGACCAAGATGATCGATCACGGCGACGACGTGAAAGTCCTTGTGCGTGTCTATGCCCGCGTACGTCCCGGCTGCGTCGTTATCTGGTTCTGGCACGTCAACCCCTGTTCTTCTGCATCGGCTATTTCTCGAGGTGCCGACGGACGAGGTGCAACGGACAAAACACTAACGATGAGATCAAGGCTCCTATCAGGTCACGCACACCAGTCCCGCGGGCACTGCTGGTTCAACCGGATGATGGAACCAGCAGCGTCGAGCAACAATCGCCGACACATCCGAAGAAGGACACAGTGCGGTCAGTTGACATTCGAGTCAGACGACGCTGCTCGACGCAACAACCATTATTAGTGTTGACACTGTGGACATCCGCTCCGTGACTGAGCGTCAACGCGAGAATCTGGTTCAAACCTTCCGCTCCGGCGTACAGGAAGGCCGAATCCTGAATGGAATCCTTGGCGTTCACGTCGGCACCGGCCAGGATCAGGGCGGTTGCCGCCTCCACGTCGTTGGATTTGGTGGCCGCGATCAACGCCCGCTCGGATTCAGGAGTCGACTGAGCCGGGGCAACCGATGGCTCTGATGACTTGGATGCTTCGACAGAAGCGACGGACGCCGAAGGCGAAGTTGCAGGTGACGCCGCCGAACCACAACCAGCCACGGCAAGAACAACGCCTGCGGCAAGAACGATTCCCGACTTCCGATTCACCGTTCACAGTGTTCCACAATCGGAAATGGCTGATACACCTCGCACCGGGACCTTGGTCACCATCTCCTTGCCCGCTGATTAGCAAACGTCCGGTTTGGGTAATTGTCCTAACGGGACTACACCGCGTCGCACTCACCAACTTCAGGAGTTTGATGAGCAGCTCGGTTCGTGCATCCGTTTCGACGGCTAAATTGTCGGGTCCAGTTATAGCCGCGCGCGAAAACGAGAACCGCTTCCGTCCTCCGTCGGCGATCTCCAACGTCATCTCGCGACCCCGTCTGCATCGCAAGCTCTCAGCCGCACATCACGCTCGCGCGGTGAGCTTACTGTGCGCCCCTGCTGGGGCAGGCAAGACACTGCTGCTGGCCGACTGGGCCCGTAAACAGGCTCCCGCAGCGGTTTCCTGGCTGACGTTGGCGGAGCGTGAGAACAACGCGCAAGTGTTGTGCACCTCCCTCGCCGAAGCACTGGCCACGCATGTCGACCCCGTCGCATGCGGTGCACCGACGCAGTTCTGGCACTCCCGCTTCATGAAAGCGATCGAGGCCAGCGGAGAATCGATCACGCTGATTCTCGATGACGTTCATGCCCTTCACGATCCGATGTCGATCAGCACCCTCGACCAGGTTCTCGCGGACGCACCGCCGAACCTCACGATCGTTCTCGCGGCAAGGTACGAACCGCCTTTGACCTGGCATCGACTAGCCCTCGACGGTCGTCTGACTCGATTCGAAGCACATGATCTTGCATTCGACAGCGACGAAATCAGCGTGCTGTTAGGCGAATACGACATCGAACTGGACCAGCGACAGCTTGCGCTCATCGAATCGTTCACCA
This sequence comes from Rhodococcus sp. AD45-ID, assembly GCF_003023755.1. NCBI lineage: Bacteria > Bacillati > Actinomycetota > Actinomycetes > Mycobacteriales > Nocardiaceae > Rhodococcus > Rhodococcus sp. AD45-ID. The sequence goes on from NZ_PYHL01000001.1 coordinate 2,608,310, forward strand.
AGGGATGGGGTGCCGTGGTTCGGTTGGCTGCTACCTATCTCGCAGGACGAGGTGACACCGCGGATGCCGTCGACGAATTCACACACACCCCCAGGCCTGTTGCCGATTTCCTGGTAGACGAGGTATTGGCCGCACTCCCCACCCACCTCACGAGCTTTATGCTCAAGACCTCTGTGGCCGAAGCATTTTCCGTCGACTTGGCAGAGGCGATCACCGACGAAGACGCAGTGACAGAAATCGACACACTGATTCAGTTCAATTTGCCACTCACACGCACCGATTCAACCGATCACACAACTTGGTTCAGTTACCATCCACTGCTGCGCGAACACCTTCGCGCAGAGTTTCGCCGGGTCGATCAGAACGAACGCATCCGAGCGCATCATGAAGCCGCAACGTGGTTCGAGGCGCATCAACACGAACTCGAAGCACTCGAACTCGAAGCCTCCATCGGTGATCCGGAACGTATTATCGCCTTCCTCGATCGCTGCGGTCTCGGGCTCGTTCTGGACGGATACGGCAGCGATCTGACCCGAATACTCGAGTCGGTACCTACTCTCGTATCCGAGTCACCGCGCACTCGAATGCTCCTCGCCGCCTCAGCCCTCCACAGCGGTGACGTGACTACTGCCAGGACGTACCTGAATTTCCTCGAAACTGCGTCATCCGGGCTGGATCGCGACCCGCTGTTCTGCGCGTTGAAGCTGCAGGCTCTATACGCCGGCGCGGGATTCGACACCGCATTCGCCGGGCACGCCGAACGGCAACGCAGCACTCACTCCGACATCGAAGCGTTTGCACACCTGCAAACTGCGACCGGATACTTCCTCGACCGCGACTTCGAGCGCGCAAGCACCGAATACACCGAGGCCGCCGCACTCGGAGTACTTCGTGGCCGAAGCAGTTTAGTGTTGAGAGCCCTCACCGGTATCGGATTCTCGGCCGCCATGAACGGCGACATCGAGGCGATGATCGCCCACATCACACACGCCCTGACCTACGCTGGCGAGCACAATCTCATGGGCACCGCGGAGTACGAGTTGGCAACATCGGTAGCAGCCCTCGGCACATATCTCTGCAGTTCACCGGATCTCCCGTATCGGATCCCCACCATCGAAAACTGCCGCCAGGCAGATGTTCTCGGCGTCAGCATGCCCGCATTCGGCTGGCACAGTGTCATCACTTTCGGATTGTGTCGACTCGACACCTCTGACGATCGACGCTCGACTGCCGCGGACATCCGTGATGCCATGATCAAAGCCATCGAACTGGGGACCTTCCCGATCGCGACATCCGCACTGCTACCGACCGTGGTCAGTGTCTGCCTCTCGGTGGGCGAATTGGACTGGGCGAGCCGGCTGATACACGACGCGACACAGCAATTCGGCGCTACCACCGAGGCACACTTGGCGTTGTCGTCTCTGCGACTGGCCGGCGGCAAGCTCACCGAGGCACAGGCCGAGTTGACCGCCGCTGTGGAATCACCCGAACACCCACTACTCGCTCACGGCATCTACACATCGGTGTTGCAATCCGTCATTCATTCCGCCAATCACCAACCACGCAAGGCATTTCGATCACTGCACGACGCATTACGCGCCGCCGAGAACGGAAACCTTCTGCGCCCCTTCCTCGATTACGGTCGCGCTCTGCGAGGAATCCTTGATGATTTCACCGGACATTTCGGAGACCAAGAACTGTTTGCCGAACACGTACGGTCACACCTGCAACCACATGAACTTGCCATCGCTCCGATTCTGACTCCGGGCGAGTACACGGTACTGCGCGAACTCGCTTCGGGCGACACCACGGAATCGATCGCGGAAACCCTGTTCCTCTCGGTCAACACCATCAAGACCCACCTGCGCGGGATCTACCGCAAACTCGACGTCAGTAATCGTCGCGACGCTCTGAAAGCCGCGCGGCGTGGCGGACTCATCTGAGCAGACGCGCCGCCCGAAGCGCATGCAGTTGCCCCCGCAGATCTACAACGACACCCGCGACCGCATGAAGGTGTGGGTGACCGTCACACCACGTCGACGGCTCGCATCGCGCGTTACGTTCGACATCGTCGAAGTCGGGTTGGTGGACAGTGCGATGACCCTGGCGGCGCAGGCATTCACGTCCCTGCTGCCGGTGATGATCGCCGCATCAACCCTTCAACGTCTGCAACCACTCTCGGACGCAGCGCGCGACAATCTCGGCGCCGAATTCCCACCGAGCGATGTCACCACCGGATCCGCGACAGCTTTCGGCATCGTGGGTCTGCTGATGCTGCTGATCAGTTCGACGTCGTATGCCCGAGCACTGGGTCGGATGTACGGGCGGATCTGGCATGTACCGATTGCCACGCTTCGACAAGCCTGGCGGTGGCTCGCCGTCGTTTTTGTCATCGCAGGTTCGGTTGCCATCGCCGCGGTGTGTCACAAGCTGGATTCGATTCCCGCAGTAGGGCAATTGCTCGGATTCACGGCCGTCTACGGCGTATGGGCACTGGTCTGGACATTGGTTCCGATGCTGCTGACAGCCAACCGGATGACCACCCGGATGTGCATCGGCTCCGGGCTGTTGACGGCCACCGGCCTGAGTGCCCTTCACGTTGCCAGCACCCTCTTCCTTCCGCGGATCACGCGCACATCGCAAGACCAATTCGGTCTTCTCGGAGTGATGTTCACCCTCATCAGTTGGTTGTTCGTCTTCTCCGCGATTGTTGTCGTCGCCGGAACGATCGTGGGATCAGTTGCCAAAGACGACGGGCCGTTGGGGCGTTGGCTGCGAGGATCGTGAGCTCGAGTCGATCATGAACTCCGGCGATCATTGGGATCAGCCATGGCTTCCGCAACGCTCGGGTAGACATCGAGTTTCACACCACCACCAGGCGTACCGGCAAGAACGTCCCTGAACTGCCCAACGTCGCGGGCCACCCTGAACACGATGTTCTTCCGCGCCAGCGAATCCCGCAACTGTTCGAGCATTTGCGCACCGCTCACATCGATGAACGGTGACGTCTCGGCGTCGAGGATGATCATGGACGTACCGTCGGTGACAAGATCGTCGATCCGGTCTCGAACATGATCGGCGTTGGCAAAGAACAGGCCGGCTTCCACCCGCACGACGATCACGCCGTCGGAAGGCTGCAATTCCGGATGAGCTGCAATGTCCACCCATCGCGAGCCGCTCTTGGCCAGTTCCGCCACATGCGGTTTAGAGACGCGGTACAGAAGCAGCAACATCGACACGGCGATTCCGATGATCAAACCCGGCAATGTGTCGAAGAGCAGCACACCGAACATAGCCGCTACGGCTGCCGCGAAATCGGCACGTGCCGCCACGCCGTAGATGGTGCCCAACCGCTTGGTCCACACCCGGTACAACGCTGCGAGAGAAGCGAAGTCGACCAACTCGACCACCGCGGCGATCACCACGGCAGCGAGTGTCGCTTCGGGCAGTTTCTCGAACAACCCGGTGAGAAAGAGAAGTGTCAGCACCGTGAGCACTGCAACCGTGAGCCCACTGACCTGCGTCTTGGCTCCGGCCCCACCATTGACTGCCGTCTTGGAGAGACTGCCGTTGACCACCATGCCCGAGCACAGGCCGGCTCCCAAGTTCGCGGCACCGAGTCCAGTCAGTTCCCGGTTCGCGTCGACGGTGTAACCGGCCTTGGCTGCGTATGTCTTTGCTGCGCCGAGACCTTCGGCAAAACCGATGAGCAGCACGCCGATGGCCGGACCGATCAAGTCCAGGTAATCCTCGGCTCGCACTCCCTCCGGTAGCCCGACGCTCGGCAGCCCCGCGTCGATGTGGCCGACAATGTCGATGCCCCGATCGTCGAGGCCGAACAGTGCAACCGCCGTGATGCCCAGCAGAACGACCAGGAGTGACCCTGGAACCAGCGGTAACCACCTCTTGACCGCCAACACCAAAGTCAGGCTGAGTAATCCGACAAAGACCGTGAGTCCGTCGACGCTCCCCAACTCACGCACAACCGTCGCGGCTTGGACGAAGAAATTGCCTTCGCCCTTCTCGACGCCCAGTAGCTTCGGAACCTGCCCGATGATGATGGTCAGCGCCAATCCGACGATGAACCCCTTGAGCACCGGTTCGGAGATGAACGAGGCGATGAATCCCAGCCGCACAAATCCGGCGAGCAACCCGACCAGACCGGTGACGACGGCAAGTCCGACAGACAGGGCAACAAAACGTGAGTCGTCGCCACCGGCAAATGGAGCGATCAATGCAGCAGACAATGCCGCGGTTGCCGACATCGGACCGACAACAAGGTGGCGTGAACTACCAGCGGCCGCATAGAGAACCAGCGCGGGCACTGCTGCGTAAAGCCCCACAACGGGTGGGACGCCGGCAATGGTGGCGTATGCCAGGGCTTCCGGCACCAGCACCGCCCAGACCGTGAGCCCGGCGATGATGTCGGGCCGCAGCCACGCACGTTGATAGCCGGCCAGCGAACCGAAGACAAGCGGGGTGTGCGTGTGTCGAGTGCTCATAGTCCTTGGATCCCTTTGCTTATCTGCATTGCCGAGATCAAGATCAGCAGTCCGACGTTCAGCAGATGGGTATTGGTGGCGATCCACGTCCGAATACGCTGCAACGGCTCTGTTGCCTTCTCCTTCTTGATCAGGAGCAGCGCGACCGGAACTGCGACCGAACTAGCCGATACCAGCGCGAACACAACAGCGGATGCCCACTCCGCGGACGGTGCTGCGCTGCTCAATCGAAAATTCATGGCCGCTGCTATGGCACAGGACATGTCGATGGGATTGAGGACGAAGAGAGCAAAGCCGAGAACACCGGAGCGCCACGGTGAGAAATGTTCCACCGATTGCAGCATCTTCGGCAACTGAGGGGCCGCCGCGGCAATGTCACCCGGTCCGGTTGCCGCCGCCATTGCCTGCATCCGCCGATGACTACGGGTGTACACGAACCAGGCCCCGCCCAGAAGTACCGTTCCGAGGATCAAGTGCAGGATAGGTACCCACAGCGGCGGGTGTGTCCGCTGATGAACTTCCAGCGCTGTCAAAATTGCAAACGAGACGGCCAGCGACACAATGATTCCGAGGAACCATCCGACGAGATACGCGATGCTGTTGATCCGCGCCCGCTCGGAGAACAACACTGCGACTACAGCCACTATCGCAAGTGGGCTCATGATGATGCCGAGCGCCAGCGGAATCTGCTGCAACAACAACGACCCCATGACTACCTCCGCTCGGTTAGAATCCGCCGATTCCCTTGCCGATCAGCACAACTCCGATGACCAGGATCAGCACGCTCATCACCGTCGCGTTGTTCGCCTGCAGCCAGACCTTCAACTCTGCCAACGGTGTGCGCAAACGGTCCGCCGCAATCAGATACCCGATCACGGGTAGACAGACAGTCGATGCAGCGATGACGGTGAAAACCGCGACGGCGATGACTACCTGCCCGGTCGGCAACGATGCAGCACCGATCGAGACACCTGCGGCGATACACATCATCAGATTTTTGGGGTTGACGGCGGCCAGTGCGAATCCGAGGCCGAATCCCTTGGCTGCCGTCATGTCGTCAATGGCCTGCATCCATTTGGGAGTCTCATGTTCACCGCCGCGTCCGCGCCACTGCTTTGCGCCGAACGCAAGCAGGAGAACACCCAAGGCGATCTTGATCCACGAAACACCAGCCGAAGAATCGGAGGATTTCTCCAATTGATTCGACAGGAGAACGAATATTACTGTTGCAACGACGATTCCGAGTAACCAACCCAAGGCAAAACCGATGCTGGTACTTCCTGCTCGCTTGGACAGGAGCATCAGGATGGCCGCGATGATCGGAATCGGCGAGATTGCCACTCCCAACGCGAGTGGCAACAGATCTCCGATGACAGAACCCATTTCGGCCTCTTCTCTCTCCCGCTAGAGACTAGGGAAAACAGTCGGATTCGACCTCACACAAAAAGGATGAACACCAGCGAGAACCCTGGAAGAGGATGCTGTCCCGATGAGACGTCGTGGCCGCATGTCCGGCATTCACCCGAAGGGGATGACGTATTCACCACGTGGCAACGTAAAAATAAATGGGTACAGACTAAATCGATGCGCAACACGTGTGATGGGAGAGAGAAACGATGACTGCTCCCACTCGCTACCAATTTCTCATCGACGGCGAAGTGTCGGATCGCGTGAAAGCTGCGTTCCCCGAATTGAGTGTTGCACCAACCGCCGGTGGCTACACCAGCCTGTACGGTCCCGTTGCCGATCACAGCGCCATGCGGAGCATCATGGCACGGCTCGATTCGCTGGGACTGACCGTCGCCGAATTACGCAGACTCCCAGACTGATCGACATTCACATGACTGTGGCCCCGACTGGGGGAATCAGCCGGGGCCACAGTTTCTGACGCGATGATCTACGCGGTATCCCACGTTGCGACTGCCCAAATGACCACGATGTCAAGCGCAATCACCAGGATCGACCACATCGGGTAGTACGGGAGCCACAAGAAGTTCGCGATGATGGAGAGTGACGCAATCACGATTGCCGACGCCCTTGCCCACACCGCACCCGTGAAGAGGCCAAGGGAGACCACAATTCCGATGATGCCCAGAACGATATGGATCCAACCCCACGTCGAGATATCGAACTTGTAGGTGTAGTTGATTCCGACGACAAACAGATTGTTGTCGGCGACAGCAGCGATCCCCTGCAGCAGGGCAACGATGCCGGCTGTCAGCAGCAGAATCGCCGCCGCGAACGTCGTACCGACCGCGAACCCCTGCTTGACAGGGTGTTCGGCGGGTTCTCGTGGTGGAGCAGTCATCAGCGTTCCTTTCGACGAGAAAGCACTTCCCTCTCTAAGTCTCGAGTACCCATTTAGGGAAGACATCACCCATCGCGGATGAATCCCGTCCGCGGCGATCACCGACCGGGACCTCAGGTGTGCTCGTTAAGCCCAGCAAGATGGTCCGAGACCCGGCCGACAGTGAGCATTCCACTGCCCGCACCGGCAATTTCGTCTTCAGCAGACATAAGAGCAGCCCGCGCTCGTTCCATGACCTGACGGTCACCGACCGCGACGGAAGCTGCTGCGATAAGGCACCACAGCGCTTCGGAAAGTAGGTCGTTCGGCGGGTTGGGCAACGCGCGCACCGCTTCTGCGGCCTCGTTCACTTTCCCCTGCGCGAGAAGCAGATGTGGCCGAGCCCAGGGCTCGTACTGGCCCCAGTTCGTATCGGCGTCGAAAGCCGCCGGCACGCCGTGCCAGACTCGGAGTGCGAGAATTGCCAGCGGGAGAATTCCGTCCTCGAGGCCGGGCATGCCGGAACCGGGAAGACTGACCGCGGCGGCTTCGTACAGCTCCTCGCAGTGCGACACGTCCGCGCCTGTGGCGGCAATTCGCATCGCGCGGAACCAGGTGGTGAATACCGCTGCCAACGGACGCTCGTGACGTCCGGCCAATCGATCCACTGCGTCGGCATGTTGTTCGGCGGCATCGAATTGCCCGAGTGCACCGAGAGCTTGCATACGCACCAGATGCCCGAGAATTTCGAAGGTGGCCAGATCGTGCCGAGCGGAGAGCGTTATCAGTTCACCCCCGATGGCGTCGCGCTCTGGAGCCAGACCAGTTCGCCAGAAACTCTGTATGAACAACCCGTTGAGTGTGAAGGCAAGAAGTCCGGGGTCGTCGAGGGAGCGGGCGATCTGAACGGCAGCGCGGGCAGGTTCGAGTCCGGGGTCGCCGGCAAGTCCGCGTGATTCGAGTGCGATTGTCGCCAAGAGTCTTGCCCGAGCGAGGTCGTTCCCGTCAGGAAGTCGATCGATGGTGCGCTGAGCGGCCTCGACGATCTGAGCAGCCTGCCCCGGATCGTCGGATCGCGTCCAGATGGCAGGCACGTCGTAATTACCGATAATCCGTGCGGTGAGTTCGACGTCGTCCAATTGTTCAGCGGCACTGATGATTGCCAGTCGCTGGTTTCGAGCAGTCTCCAGTCCGCTTCCGCCCGCAACTGCCAAACTTCGGAGCAGTCCGACCGTGGACTCCAATCTCGACTTCGATCCCGCCGCTACGGTTCGGTCGTACGCTGCAGACACCTGACTGAAGATCTGCTCTGCCGCTCCAGGATCCAGATGCCCCTCTCGTCGAAGTATGTCGGACTCGAGGTCGGTCAGTCGCGGACCAGGGTCGATGCCGAGTTCCTCGGCGAGTAACTTTCGTGCGCGACGCAGGACAGCCAGGGCGTCGCCCTGACGGTCGGAGCGGTACAGCGCGAGAGCTAGCAGTCGCCAACCATCTTCTCGCCAGGGGTGTTCCGTCATATGGGCATCCAGATCGGGAATCGCTTCGGTGGTCTGCCCGAGATCCAGATGGGCAGAGGCCAAGCGTTCGACGGCTGTCAGACGCAGTTCCTCCAAGCGGGATCGCTCCGATCGAGCCCAGGGTTCTTCGGTGAACTCCGCGTATGCCGGCCCTCGCCACAACTCGAGGGCGGTTCGGAGCAGTTCGAGTGTTTGCGCTGGCGATGAATCTGCGGCTTCCCGCACCAGACTCTCGAATTTCCAGGCATCGACCGCTTCGGGTGCGGCCTGAACGGCATAGCCGCGCCCTTCCGTCACAATAACTTTCGGCTTCGTTCGAGGCGGACGACCGGGTTCGAGCGCACGTCGCAGCGCCGAGACGAACGTACGTAGTGCGCTGGTCGCTCCGGCCGGAGGATCGACCCAGAGATCGTCGACAATCACGTCCACCGGAACCACACGGCCGCGGGCAACGATCAGGCGAGCGAGGACAGCTCGGTGTCGTGGACCCTTCAGATCGATCAGGTCTCCCGAGTTATTCCATGCGACCACCGGACCCAGCACTCCGAAAACCGGGCTTCCAACTGTGTGGTCTCGCATGTCCCCACGCTATCGCGCTCATCGAATGCTCATCGAATGCGGCGATGCTGATTGCCATCACCCCGACAAACGAGAGCGACCGATGACGATCACCATCCCAGGCTTCGCCTACCAGCAGATTTCCACCCACGACGGCGTGCGGCTCAACCTCGCGATCGGCGGAAGCGGCGCACCGCTCGTCCTTCTTCACGGCTTTCCTCAGACCCACCTCATGTGGCGTCACGTGGCCACCGAATTGGCGTCGGATCACACCGTCATCTGCCCGGATCTCCGCGGATACGGAGCCAGCGACAAGCCTGTCGAGAAAAGCCCCGACACCTACTCCAAAAGAACAATGGCTGCCGACGTCGTCGAGGTGGCGCAGAATCTGGGACACGAGAGATTCGCTCTCGTCGGTCACGATCGAGGTGCATTGGTTGCCATCAGAGCCGGGCTGGATCATCCGGATGTGATCACACACCTCGGTTCACTGGACGTGCTGCCCACCTTGGATATGTGGGACATCCTGCATGGATCGAATGCGGCCGTGGCATTCCATCTCTACTTGATGGCTCAGCCACCTGGCCTCCCCGAACAGATGATCAGCGCCAGCGCCGACGCGTTCTTCGAGTATTTTCTCGACGTCTGGACGACTGATCGCGAAGCAATTCCGGCCGACGTGCGAGCGGAGTACCTGCGGGCCTCGAGGGGGGCGGTGCCGTCGATCGTTGCCGATTACCGCGCGTCGGCAGGCATAGACGTCGAACACGATCAGGCTGATCGCGATTCAGGCCACCAGCTGCGTATGCCGGTCACCGCCATCCAGCAGGACTGGGGTTCGATGCTCGGCTACGACGCCGAGGCCCTGTGGAAAGCGTGGGCGCCCGATCTCGAGCACCGCACGCTGTCCGCAGGTCACTTCATGGCAGAGGAGGCGCCCACCGACGTGGCCGACGCGATCCGCGCCCTGCTGAAAAGGTAGTTCTAGCGCTTGACCCCGGCCGCCAAGTCGTCGACCAGCACCTTGGCGGTCAAGGCGTATCCCGCGGCCTTGTAGTAGTCGAAGGGAATCACTCGACCGGCCTGTGCGGCGGGCAGTCGCTGCCATGTGGGCGAGGTGTACACGCTGCCGGAGGCGCTGCGATCCAAGGCGAAGATGACGTCAGCTTCTTCGAGACGGTTGAACTGCTCCGACCCGAGCATCACGCGAAGGTCGGGGCCCTCACGGAGCACCTCGAACCCCAGGTCCTCGGCGACGGCGGTGCGGAAATCGTTCTGGAACCACGCGATCTGATCCTCTGCGGCGGCAACGAAGGCAACCTTCTTGCCGGCCATCAGCGGTTCGACGGTAGGGCGGACCTGAGCCACATGGGCGTCGTACTCGGCGAGTACTTCTTCGGCGCGATCGCTGCGCCCGATGCCGGTGAGGAAGTCCGACATGACCTTTCGCCACTCCGGGGTGAAGTCCTTGCCGACGGGCAGGACTGGTGCGATCTGCTGCATCCGGTCGTTGCCGTACGACCCGGTGTCCCACCACCCGGCACTGAGGACAAGAAGGTCTGCACCGAGGGTCGAGATGTACTCGAAGTTGGGATCCGAAGCACCTTCGGCGAAGATCTCGACGCCTGTGGCACCAGGAACTTCACGACGGAGATGTTCAGCGGCGCCGGCGGGGTAGGCGGTCACCGGGTATCCGGCGAGGATCGAGAGTTCGAGGCCGTCTCGCGGATCGAGAGCAACCACATTCTGCGGGTCCGTCGGAATGATCAGCTTCTCGTCGCCGCGCGTGAACTCGAAGGTCTCCGCGTTTTCGGTCGTCGCACCCTCTGAACTGCTGCAAGCGGCTAGAAATGCAGCGGCGGCAACGCCTGCTCCGACGCCGAAGAATCCGCGTCGGGTCAGGTTGTTCACGATCGCCCAGTAGTCACGATCGGTGGTGGTCGGAGAAAGAAGTCGCGTCATGTTAATTAGGTTAGCCTTAGGAACTTGCGTCGGGAATGGGAAAACAGCTCCCACCAGCGCCAATAAATACGGCGAATACGCCAGCGCGGCGGCAGACGAATCTCAGCCCTACCCCTACTACGAGGTTGAATCGGGGGTAAAGAGACCGAAACCAACGACCGCAGAATCGGATGCCCAATCCAAATCGTGTACTCGAACCTTCCCGAACTCGTTGCCACCTACGGTGATTGCCTTGTCTCCGTCGACGGATACAACAATATTGGTGTGCTGACCGGACCATCGTGAACTGTCGTAGATCACGACGTCGCCGATTTCAGGTGTGTAACTGCCGTCGTTCTCGGCGTAGGCGTCAATTCCCTGGTAATACTCCTGGAGGGTGTAAACACCTGGAATACGCCAACTTCCGGAGTTCGGATTGGAGAGCGGGCGTCCGGCTTCTCGCATGATCCAGCTGACAAAATCAGCGCACCATTCCTCGTCAATTCCCTCGGAGTAGAAGGTGCCTGGACGGTCCTGCTCATGCTCGGACTGCAGTAATTCGAGTACGCGCACTTGATCCGAGGAGAGTCTGCTCGCATCAACTTCCGGGAAATCGGCAGTATCCCACGGCAAGTAACGCGAGGGTGCGAATGCCACAACGACGGCACCGACCACAACAACGATGCCAAGGACCCCGGCAATCCAGATCAGGATTCGACGTCGACGGTTCGGTTCGGCAGGACTCACCCTGACGAGTGTGCCAGCTCGCTCGGAATCCAATCGCTGAGCGAGAGGTTATGTCCGCACTATGTGGGTCAGGCGCATGCCAGTCAGCCGATCTGCTCGAACAGGGACACGATGATCCCTTCTGGCCCACGCACGTAGGCCATCCGCACGCTGTTCTCGTACTCTCCGATACCGCCGATGAGGCCGTACCCGTCTGCGGCCACCGCGTCGACGGCCGCCTGGAGGTCGCCGACCTCGAAGGACACATTGCGCAGCCCAAGCTCGTTGGCCATCGCCGTTGGCGATCCGGGCACGTGATCGGGCGTAACGAAGGACGAGAGCTCCAGCCGGGACCCTTCGCCAGGTGGCCGCAGCATTGCAATCTGACAGTGCGCGCCGGGGATGCCACAGACGGTCTCCACGAATTCACCCTCCACGGACCCGGTGCCCTCTAGCTCTAGACCCAGTCCGACGAAGAACGCCGTTGCGGAGTCGAGGTCCGCGACGGTGATACCGATGTGGTCGAAACGTTGTACGTGTGCCATGTGATCCATCTTCCAATTGTTCTCTTGTTGTTGTCTTGCCGGGACGGAGTCGGCGGCTGAGAATTCCCATGGCTTGATTCAGAATGGCGGCGGGTCGTTGCCGTAGTCGACGGTTTTGTGGGGCACGCGCTTTCGGGGTGTGGAGATCGGGAAGGTTCGGCGGCGTTTCCGTTCCGCGTGTGTTGCTGTGCGGTGCTGAATCTTGACACGCCGGAGCTTCCGCTCACCTCGGATGCGGGCAGCTTTGTTTTCCAGACGAGTCCGTCGCGGTTTGCCGCCTTCCTGTGGCGGTGGTTCCTGCATCCCCGCGAGTAGTCCGGCATCTCTGGTGCGGTAGCAATGGCCCGTCTGCGAGGTCAGAGTGATGCTCCGATCCGGGTTCGGGTGGAGCTGCCAACGTCCGGAGTGCTTGAGGCGGTGATGGTTGCGGCACAACGCGCTCAGATTCGACGCAACCGTCTTCCCACCGCTCGCAGGGTCCGCGTGCTTGAACGGATCGTTGTGGTCGAGGTCGCAGTTCCAGGCCGGGACATCGCAGTGCGGCCATTGGCAGCTTCCCGCGATGACCCGCAGCCACGCATCGAGTGCCGCTCCGGGGCGGTACACCGTCGCCGAGGCGGGATCAGGTGATTCCGGTACTCGCACTTCCCGAACGTCTGCGTCTTTCACGATGTCGCGGGCATGCTCGGCACTGATCACGCCAAAGCCGTCGAGATGTGCAGGTTCGTTCGATCCTGGACTCAGGGTGGAATCGTGTACTACGACATGACCAACGGCCGGCGCATGATCACCAAACCACTGCGGTCCTGCGGGCAATCACCGCGGTCGCAGTCGCACACCAACACCGTCGAACCACTCACCAAAGCGCCCAACGCATCCGCGCGCCGCTGCTCATACGTACGGGAATCACGGCGACACACCGACATCGCCAACTCCCGCAACCGGCCGTCAAAGGCGCGGGCCTGCTCCGCCGGGATACTGCCCAAGATGCGGGCCATCCCGTCCTCGGCGGCACTGACCCCCACGAACCGATCCGCCAGGGCCCGGCGGCGGCGTTCCCGCATCCCCTCCGGATCGACGCGGGCGACGATCCGGTCGATCGCCGCCGTCAACCGGCGACCCGTCAAACCGGTACCGCCGTCCACGGGTGGAGCGAGAACCTGCTCTAGGAGGAGCCGTTCTACTTCGTCGATCAGCTCGTCACTGACATTCGCGGTCGCGGATTCGATCAACGTGACCCGGTAGAAGTCGAGTTCGCCGCGGGCCATCGCCGCCCGCGTGCGATGCAACCGCGTCTTCAAAGCAAAACCCAACCCGATGAGCTTTCCAGCAGCAGCACGGCCCATCGTCAACACCGCACCGACCTCGGATTCGGCCAACTCGTGCGCCGACGACGTCCAGGTATCGCCCTCGACATGCTCAGCGCTGCGGCGGGTGAAGAACTCCGCCACCACGGCCAGTTTCCGCTCGACCAACATCGCTTCACACGACTGTAACTGGGCCATCAAATCAACGAGGGCGCAATCGGTTTCGGTACCACTCAGCTCTGCTGAGATACCGAAACTTCCCACCCCCGGATCGAACATTCCCCAACCGTAATCGAAATCCTGTTCGAATAGAATAGTTATTCGAAATCAGTCGGAAAAGTCCGAAAAAGTGCCTGCGATGTCCTGACGCATCACAATGTGTGCCACATGCCTATTGCCATGGCATCAAAGTGGTGCCATAGTGGTGCCATGGACTTGACACCGTACGTCGACAACCTTCGCCACGAACTCGCGGTGGCTGCCGAAGCCGGCGGAGAAAACGCAAAGGCACTCGCCGAACGTTTGACCGCACCGCTGGAATCAGCAGTGCGACTCACTCTCCTCGACGCGTTGTCCGCGGCGGCAGCAGAAATCACTCGCGACCTCGCACCAGGCTCGGTGGATCTCCGCCTCCGGGGACGCGAACCAGAATTCGTTGTGACACCCGCCCTCAGCGAACCGACTCCGGCAGACGTCGAAGAGCAACCGACGCCAGTTCCACGCGCCATCACGGAGTCCGACGACGCGGCGATGACTCGAATAAACCTGCGCCTGGGTCAAGAACTCAAGGACCGGGTGGAGGCAGCTGCCCGAGAGGCCGGGATATCGGTCAACGCGTGGCTGGTCCGCTCGGCTGCGGCCGCACTGGAAGGCAATCCGAGCCGAAACACGCCGAGGCAACAACCGTCCCGAGGTTCCGAGAGCTTCACCGGCTGGGTGCACTGACACCAGACTCTCTTCTCGCACCAACCCCTTTCACCAACCGAAGACAACATCATCGGGAGTATCACCATGCCTGTATTCAGCACACCAGACCCCATCATCGCGAGCATCGACGTAACTGTCGGACATATCCGGATCAGCGCAAGCGACCGTGACGACACCATCGTGGAAGTACTGCCCACCAACTCATCTCACGACGCCGACATCCGCGTCGCCGAACAGACTCGCGTCGAATTCGCTGGTGGACGACTCCAGATCAAGACGCCGAAACAGCGTGGACTCGGCATCTTCGGCAAAACCGGATCTGTCGACGTCTCCGTTCAACTTCCCTCCGGCTCGGAACTCGAGGGCACCGCGGCAGTCGCAAGCCTCCACGCCACCGGCACACTGGGAAGATCTCGCGTGAAACTCTCGAGCGGGGAATGCGCACTCGACACCACCGGACCACTCGACATCAGCACCGGCGCAGGCACAATCACGGTCGAGCACGTCGTGGGCGACCTCGATGCGAGCACCGGATCAGGAACCATCCGCATACGCCGCATCGACGGCAACGCGGTCATCAAGAACTCCAATGGCGACAACAACATCGGCGCGATTACGGGCACGCTCAAGGCAAAAACGGCAAACGGCGACGTTATCGTGGAGCACGCCGAATCTGATGCCACTGCCGCAACAGCCAACGGGGACATTCGCTTCGACAGCATCGAGAGTGGAGTTGTCTCCGCAAAAACCGCTGCCGGGAAGATTCATATCGGCGTTCGATCCGGAACCGCCGCTCGATTCGACGCCCATACCTCCTTCGGCCGCGTCGACAACCAGATGAACACCACACACGGACCGGCATCGACCGAGCGCAGGGTGGATGTCCGCGCACATACCAGCTACGGCGACATCGTCATTCGACGTTCGGAGCCTCCAAAAATCTAGCGAAAGGAACGCTGATGACCCGCAAACCAGCTATCACCGCAACGGGCCTGACAAAGTCTTACTCCGACAAAACGGTACTGGACGGAATCGACATTTCCGTCGACAGTGGCACCGTCTTTGCGCTTCTCGGCCCAAACGGCGCCGGCAAGACCACCATCGTGGAAATCCTTTCGACCCTTGTTCCCGCGGACGGCGGCAACATCCGCATCGCGGGGTACAACCCATCCGACGATCCAGACGCGGTGCGTGCGCGCATCGGTGTCACCGGACAATTCTCGGCGGTGGACGACTATCTCAGCGGCGAGGAGAACCTTCTCCTCATGGCCGACCTTCATCACCTGAGCAAAGACGAACGCCGCACTCGCACTGACGATCTCCTGAAGAAGTTCGATCTAGTCGACTCCGCCGGAAAGCTCGCATCGACATACTCGGGTGGAATGCGCCGAAAGCTCGATCTTGCAATGACATTGATCGGCCGGCCGGAGATCATCTTCCTGGACGAGCCCACCACCGGCCTCGATCCTCGGAGTCGACGCTCGATGTGGCAGATCATCCGCGAGTTGGTGAGTGGCGGCGTCACCATCTTCCTCACAACGCAGTACCTCGAGGAAGCCGACCAACTGGCCGACCACATCGCCGTACTCGACCACGGCCGGATCGTGGCCGAAGGAACCGCTGCAGAACTCAAACGACACATCCCAGGCGGACATATTCGCCTGCATTTCGCAGACCGAGTCCAACTCGACTCTGCTGCAGATATTCTCGACCACTCCTCGCGTGACGAGGCTGCTTATGTTCTGCAAGTTCCCAGCGACGGCGGCGTCAGGTCACTGCGCTCTGTTCTCGACCAACTCGACGCTCACTCGATCGATGTCAAGGAACTCTCCGTCCACACACCGGACCTGGACGACGTGTTCCTGACGCTGACCGCCACCGAAAGGACCGACGCGCGATGACTACTGCAACTCTTGCCTACCAGGACTCGAAAACCATGCTGCGCCGCAGCATTCGCCACATCGTGCGATATCCGTCGATGACGGTGATGCTGGTCGGGATGCCGGTCGTCTTCCTGTTGCTGTTCGTCTACGTTCTCGGCGGGACACTCGGGAACGGCCTCACCCCGGGCGGCGGTGGTGGCGGCCGGGCGGAATACGTCAATTATGTTGCCCCGGCGATCATTCTGATGACGGTTGCCGCGGCTGCGCAGGGTACTGCCATCTCCGTTGCCACCGACATGACTGCGGGGATCATCGCACGATTCCGCACGATGGCAATCACACGCACTTCTGTTCTCACTGGCCACGTTCTGGGCAGTCTTCTTCAAACGATAGTAAGCCTCGTTGTTGTCATCGCGGTGGCCGTCGCCGTCGGCTTCCGGCCGAGCGCCGGCGTTGTCGAATGGGTCGCCACGTTTGCGCTCCTCATCTTGGTGTCGATTGCCATGATCTGGTTGTCCGTTGCCTTCGGACTTGTGAGCAAGAGCGTCGAGACGGCAAGCAATCTTCCAATGGTGTTGATCCTCTTGCCTTTCCTCGGAAGCGGATTCGTGCCGACCGAGTCGATGCCAACCGTATTACGATGGTTCGCCGAGTATCAGCCGTTCACTCCGATCATCGAAACGCTCCGGGGACTACTTCTCGGCGAAGCGATCGGAAACAACGCAATTCTCGCAGTCGCGTGGTGCGTCGCGATCACCTTCCTCTCCTACCTCTGGGCGCGTAGTTTGTTCAACCGTCGCCCGGTGCGCTGAGCTCGAAACACACGATCTTCGAGAACAGGTACGGTGTCGCTGTCGTCGAGTTCGGAGGCGATGGCGACGTCGTGCGGAAACCCGAGAACAATCAACTCGCGCCCGGAGGCGCAGTCCCGTAGGCGGTCTTCGATCGAATCCGATACCGCCGCCCATGCATCTGCTGCCATCCGAGACTCCGGCGATACGGACCCGTTCCAGCCGGCCTCGATCAACGCCTCGATAACAGCACCCGCTCCCCACAGATCTTCCACCGCCGGACGCAATTCTCCACCAGGCCACTTCTCTCCGGACGCAACGATCGCCACCCGGGATCGCGAACCGTGTTCGTGCACAACCCAATCTGCAACGGCAGATACGTTCCTCAACGAAGCACCCACACAAACCGGAACAATGGCCGCCAGCGCAAACGCGATCGTCGACCCGTTCGGCGACGGCAATACCAACCGTCGCGGACGTTCCGAATCGCGAATCGACTTGGGAGACAAACTGATCTGGCCTTCAGAAGCCACACTCCGTCGCACAGCCAGAACCGCGTCGACGTCGCGAGCGTAGTCAGCCGCACTCTCGTCGTACCAGGAATAAGGAAAGACCTCGATTCCTGCATCAGCGGCGACGCTCAGAGTCGTCGTGAACGAGAGAACATCAACCACAATGGCCAGGTCAACACCAGTAGCAATCGCTTCGGCACCTGCTCGGCCCCAGTCGAATCGAAGTCCGTACTCGAGTTGGCGATGTTCCGAATTCATGGCGCAAGCATCCCAGAAGAGAGGTACCGACGCTTTGTCAGGTGTTTCTCGTCTATGGTTAGGGTACCCCAATAACTGAAGGACGAGATTGCTGTGAATCCCATGTTGAGCCGCCGTGCCATGTTGTCGGTCACCTTCGCCACTGCAGCAGGTTTTGTCCTTGCTGCCTGCGGTGACAGTGCGAATGACGAGTCCACTACGAGCGCCGAGGGCGGCCACGCCGAACCGGGCGCCTTCCCTGTCACGATCGATCACAAATTCGGGTCCACCACAATCGAGCAGGCCCCCAGTCGTATCGCAGCTGTCGGTATCGGTGACGCCGATGTCCTACTTTCCCTCGGGCTGACGCCCGTCCTGGTCCCGGTGTGGAAGGGCTCAACCGACGACGGAATCGGTGTCTGGGCCGACTCGGCCGTTCAGGGCGCTGAGCCGACACCATTGGCCAACGCCACCACCGAGTTCGATATCGAGACGATTATCGCTGCGGCTCCGGACTTGATCATCGCGGTCAACAACGCGATCGACGAAGACCTGTACAAGCAGCTCAGTGCAATCGCACCCACGGTGCTGCACGCTGCCGATCAGACCGATTGGGTTCTGCCCTGGCAGGAAGTGACAACCCGTATCGGTACTGCCGTGGGCGTTCCCGCACAGGCCAAGCAAGAGGTGCAGGACGTCCAGGATCTGATCACTCGCACTCGCGCCGAGAACCCTCAGTTCGAAGGCAAGACAGCAGCACTCGTCATTCGGTGGAGCGACGGCAATCTGCGCGCATTCAGCCCCGAGGCCGCACGGGCTCAGCTGCTTACTCAGTTGGGGTTCACGGCGCCTGCCGCACTGAAGGAGCGATTTGCGGGCAAGCTGAACTACGAGATCTCCGCCGAGAACTACGACCTTCTCGAATGCGACTACCTACTCTTCGACAACTACGAGAAGGCTCGCCCCGAGATGGAGACGCAGGCTGCGTTCACCAATTTGAACGTCGTGAAGTCCGGTGGCCTGATCAGCTTGGACCCCATCGTCAGTGATGCGGTGTCCATGCCGAATCCACTCACCATTCCGTTTGTCCTGGAAGACTTCGTCGCGAAGATCAATCAGACGATCGCGGCTCGATAGCCTTCGTTCGACCTGACCACACCCACAACGCCACAGCTGACACGGCCACACAGACCGAAACGATCACCCACGGTGACGCCGGCGCTGCGTGGCCGTTGTCGACGAGGTCGTACACAAAGCCGACTCCCACCGTTCCCAGCAGCGCAAGCAGCCCTCCGATCGTGTTGAGCATGCCGAAGTGCGCCCCGAGATTGCTTTCACGGCCGAGGATCGCGATGGTGTCGCGCATCGGTGGCACCATCAGCATCTGACCCAAGTGGAGCAGTCCGATCCAGAGCGCCAGCCCGACTATCTGCGTCGACGCCGACGCCTCGGTACTCACACCGGTAGCCAGTGGCACCAGGAACGAACCGGAAATCAGCACCAGCCCGAAGGCGATCGCTCGGCGATGACCAATGCGGTGAGCCACTGCAACCGTCGGCCCCTGCCCCACTATCACCAGTATCGCCGCGCCCACGTAAAACCAACCGAGCGCAGACTGGGACCCGATTCCGCGCTCGAGTTGTTCGGGAAGCATCAGGTACAGCTGGCTGTAGGCAACCAACTGAAAGCTGCACAGGGTGGCGAAGATCAGGAAGCTTTTGTTGGTCAACACACTTCGCCACACGTCGCGCAGCGTATAAGTCGACACCGGACCCTCGTGCGCGTCGCCCGGACGGGGAAACCAGACGAAGAACCCCACCCACATAATCGCGAACAACAGGGCTGCCGCCGACGCCGTCCACGAGAACGGAAACACCAGCAGAGCAGCACCGAGCGCCGGACCGATCACGGTTCCCAGTCGGCTGCACATCTGTTCCACTGCAAACAAATCGGTACGACGCATGATGCCCGAGGACTCGAGTTCGCGACCGTATTCAGCGTTGGCCGACTCCACCGCCGGAGCAAAGAGCGCAGCGGCAAATCCCACCAGGAGTACTCCGACAATCACGGCGGCCATACTCTCGGCCAATCCGAGCATCAAAAAACCGACTACTCGAACGGCGATGCCCAACAGAATGATCGGACGCTTACCGAATCGGTCGGCGAGGCTTCCGCCGATGAAGAACATGCCCTGCTGACTGAACATGCGTAGCCCGAGAACCAGGCCGACAATCCATGCCGCAAAGCCAAGATCTTCCGAGAGATGTACCGCGAGAAAGGGCACAACGAGGTAGAACCCGATGTTGAACAACACCATCGACAGAAGCAGTAGCTTCACAACTGGCGGTAGAACGCGAACCTTCGCGAAGGTCTTACTACCGGGGAAACGCGTACTGAGCACCACAACCGAGAACACTATTGCCCGAGCGGGCTTCAGTGGAAATTACCTGCCCGGAAATGACGTGCCCTACGCGGAGCGGCCAACCGCATTCAGCGCTTCCACTATTGCCTCGTTGAATCCACCGCCGCCGTGACCGGCGTCGCCCCGAACCACCAATTCACTACCCGGCCAGCTTTTGTGAATCGCCCAGGCAGTATCGAGCGGCCCGGAGACGTCGTAGCGCCCATGTACGAGAATCGCCGGTATCTCTGCGAGACGATGCATTCCGTCCATGATCTGATTGGGCACGAGGAAGCAATCGTGGCTCCAGAAGTGCGTCACCAATCGGGTGAACACCCGCCGGAAGTCCGGATTTTCGTATCGCTTACTCGGAGTCCACCCTGGCATCAGCGATACATGTACGTCTTCCCACCGGCACCACTGAAGCGCAGCATTTTCCCGCACAAAAGGATTCGGATCCGCAAGCAACCGCGCGTACGCCGCCGGAAGGTTTCCGTCACGTTCATCCATCGGCACCGGCTCGATGAACTCCTCCCACTCGCGAGGGAACACTCTGCCCATGGCGCGGGTGATCCACTCGATTTCGGTGTTGGTGCCACCGGTGACCGCACCCAACACCATCGCGATCACACGCTCGGGAAAGGCCTGCGCGTACACCAGCCCCAAACTGACGCCCCAGGAAAGACCGGTGACGATCCATCGTTCGATACCGAGATACTCGCGCAGGCGCTCGATATCGTCGAGGATGTGGGCCGTTGTGTTCACCGTGAGATCGACGTCGGGCCCGTCCGCCAGCGGGCGGCTACGCCCACAACCACGTTGATCGAACAGGACGGCGCGGAAAATATCGGGGTCGAAGAACCGTCTGGCGCCGAGCGTGCACCCCGAACCCGGCCCACCGTGGAGATACAGAACCGGAACACCCGTAGATATCCCGACGCTCTCCCAGTACAAGGTTTGCCCGTCCGAGGTGTCGAGCATCCCTGATTCGTACGGATCAACCGGAGGAAACAAGTAAGCACTCATGGATCGATCCTGCCATCCGAGCACCCGTCGGCGAACATCGACTTTCCAAAAACATTGTCCACCAGAATAATTCGACGACCCGTCAGGCGGCATGTTTCGCTCACCGATGTGCGGGATATGCAGCGAGAACGGCCGACGGGTGGAGAACTCATGAAACGAATGATCGCAGCACTCATCGTCGCGGGTGCCCTCGTGTCCCTGCCCGCCTGTGGCAATGACGACACAAACACAGAGACGGCAACCAGAACCAGCAACACTGCCGAATCTACGACCGTTCAAATCAGCTCCGTCACCTCCACCGCCGATCTGGGAATGATCGACCAGGCAAAACTGGCAGCATTTGTTGTGGCCTTCCGCACCGCCTACGCGGATCTCTCTCAGGATCGCGACGACGAAAGCATCCAGGAAATTGTGTTCAGCTCGTGCAACGCCATCGCCGACGGTGCGACCGAGCAAGAGGTCACCAAGGAGATCCGGGATCTCGCCGCGAACGACGGCACGGAAGCGACGCAGACTCAAGCCGAGCAGATCTACAAATTGGTGACACCAGCCTGCCCATGACGAGCACAGCTAAAGCACTTGTCGGCCCGGTGGCCTACCGTGTGTAGGACATCGCATCGACGGGAGCACACCACATGCGTGAAGGTTTTCGCTTACCCGGCTACGGCGGTGCCGCGGTTTTCCTACGCAGCCACGCTGTTCCGGCTCGGGTGCTCGACACAGCGGCCCCGATCCTGGTGTTCGACGTAGGATTGCTCAGCCCCGACGAATACAACCAGTACCTCAGCCGACGTGCCGACGACGGGTTCGTGGAACGGCTGTCGACATTCTTCTTCCACGCCGCGGCCGACTTCCACCCGGAGCTGTCACTGCCAACTTTCAGTGACGAGACCCTCGGCTTGACGATCTCCGTCCGCTCCAGCACCGATCAGCGCGTCGAACTCGAATTCTCGCTTGCCGGAGACGCGACCGGATCGGACTCCGAACGCGATGAAATGGGCTTCGAGACAAGCAGAGTCGTCCTCGCTACCTCAGCTCAATCGGTTAGCCGACTCAGTGGTCGGACGAGCTCGCATTTCGACGGGGAGGCGTAGCCATGGGATTCCTGTTCGAACTTCTCGATTTCCCCGACGGCAGTCGGATGACGGATCTGTGGAACAACACGTGGGCCGACGAAGCGAAGAGTGAAGAGATCGCGTCGGGTCACTTCATTCACCTCGGCGACGATCAGCACGTCGACGTCGAAGCCGACTTCCTGAGTAGCCATCTGCCGTTTCACGTCGCCGGATTCGGCGGAACCTTTCCAGACGGCAAACCCTGGATGTTCATCATGCAGAAAGCACCGGCCGATATCGCGATTCTCCTTCGCGGACAGGAAGATCCGCACTTCATGCTGCGCGAAGCACTCGACCGCGCGATGGAATTCAACCCCGATGCCCTAGTCGCAGAGGAGATGTCCTGGCATCACGGCGATCTCGTGAACATCTACGAGGACGAAGGTGTCCTGGCCTCCGCTGCCGAAAACTGGTCGGTGGCCGATCTGCTGCGTGGACTTCTGGCGCAATGTTGCGGGGTGGACTTGACCGACATTGTCTCGGGATTCCCGGACTGCGCTTTCCCGGACACCGCGCACGCGTGTGAGGACGATGTTTTCAGCGACATCTTTGCGCGATGGGTTGCCGGCCTGCAGTGATGTGACGAGGTAGACAACCACTCGAAACATTTCGGAGTAGACTCATTTATGAGCGTGATCCGAAATGAAACGAGGTGAGCGGGATGACGAAGCCAGACCACGAGTTGGGTCGTCGCGAACGCAACAAACTCGAGAAACAGACACGCATCTTTGAAGCCGCAGCCGAACTGTTCGCAGAAAAGGGCTACAGCGCGGTCACAACACAAGAAATCGCCGACCGCGCCGATGTAGCCGGCGGCACCCTCTTTCGTTACGCCGCAAGCAAAGCCGAGCTACTGCTCATGGTCTACAACGCGGAGTTTCGGAAGCAGATCGAACTGGGAGAAGAACGTGAAGCCAAGTCGACGGACACGGAAACCCGTGTACTCGAGCTTGTTTCACCGCTGCTGATCGCCAGCCGCCGAAACGACGAGAACACCGGCATCTATCAACGAGAAGTGTTGTTCGGCGAGCCGACCGAATGTTTCCGGGCCGAAGGCCTGGAACTGTCGCAGCGCCTGCAAGCGCGGATTGCAGCGATCTTGGCCGAGGCTCATCCCGACCACACCGCCCACACCACCACCGCAGCTCGAACAATTTCGAACGTGCTGCATTTCGAGATAGCCCGCGCGGCCTTGGACCGGATCACGGCTGACGAACTCACGAACATCGTTGCCGCACAGGTCCGATTGACGCTTGCCGGACTACCCACCGAAAAGGATTGAGGATCACAATGTCTGAACTGAAGCAGATCACCGTTCTGGGTACCGGGGTTCTCGGCTCGCAGATCGCCTATCAGACCGCGTACCACGGATTCGACGTGGTCGCGTACGACATCAACGCGGAGGTCATCGACAAGGCCAAGGCCCGGTTTGCATCGTTGGCCGCCGCCTACAAGGCGGAGAACGTCAAGGGCGCTGCCGAAGGCAAGGCTGACGAAGCGCTGCAACGTATTACGTACTCGCACGATCTCGCCGAAGCCGTGGCCAAGGCCGATCTGGTCATCGAGGCGATTCCCGAAGACATCGGCATCAAGCGCGATACGTACGAGAAGCTCGCTGCAGTAGCTCCGGAACACACGGTGTTTGCGACCAACTCCTCGACGCTCCTGCCGAGCGATCTCAAGGAGTTCACTGGTCGCCCCGAGAAGTTCCTGGCTCTGCACTTCGCAAATCACGTGTGGGTCAACAACACTGCCGAGGTCATGGGCACCGAGTCCACCGACCCCGCCGTGTACCGAGAGGTTGTCGAGTTCGCGAAGAACATCGGCATGGTGCCGATCGAGCTCAAGAAGGAGAAGGCAGGTTACGTACTCAACTCCCTCCTGGTCCCGCTCCTCAATGCTGCCTCCGACCTACTGATCGACGGCATTGCCGATCCCGACATGGTCGACAAGACTTGGCGTATCGGCACCGGGGCCCCGTTCGGGCCCTTCCAGATCATGGATGTCGTCGGGCTGACCACCGTCTACAACATTTCCTCCCAGGGCGGCGAGAAGCAGCGCGAATTCGCTGACTACATCAAGAAGAACTACATCGACGAAGGCAAGCTCGGCATCGCAGTCGGCGAGGGCTTCTACAACTACAAGAGCTGACACCACAGGCACTCTCAACGGTGGCCGCTACGTGAATTCACGTGGCGGCCACCGTGCGGTCGCCTGTTGGCAGTATGCCCGAAACACTTCTGAGCGA
Organism: Rhodococcus sp. AD45-ID; assembly: GCF_003023755.1. NCBI lineage: Bacteria > Bacillati > Actinomycetota > Actinomycetes > Mycobacteriales > Nocardiaceae > Rhodococcus > Rhodococcus sp. AD45-ID. The sequence goes on from NZ_PYHL01000001.1 coordinate 2,632,833, forward strand.
TTGTGGCGCAAGCTTCTTCACGTGTGACCACATCCTCAGGAGACTTCCCTACATGCGTCGTTCCGCTATCTCGGCTCTCACTACGCTGGCGCTTCTCGGCACCGGAACATTGGCCGGCACACCCGCCGTCGCCGCTCCGCTCGCGTGTGGCGGTATCTCGACTGGTTCATTCTCCGGCTCGGCCGGCGGTTCGGAGTACCTGTGTGCGCAGGAAGGTGACCTTCTCGACGTACGCATCGGCGACGTACACGCCACGCAGCCTTCCCTCGGATACGACGAGGTGTACTACAAACTCGGTCGATACACACTCGGAAAAGACAAGATCAACAAGAAGTTCGACGACTGGTGCGAAGCCAACGGTCAAATTGAGGCCGAAACAGCCTCGGAGACATCATCACTGAAGGATCCGGCATCCTTCACCTGCGCACAACCGGTCGGCTCGGAAACCGCCGAGAGCATCGCGCCCATGAAGACAGTTGTGGTCGGGCCACGCGGCGAGCTCTACCTCACCGACGGACACCACACCCTCACGTCGTTCTACGAAACACCGGACGGCGGCCCTGACATGCACGTTCGACTGCGAGTGCTCGGCAACCTCAGCAACCTGAGCGAGTCGGCATTCTGGGCCGAGATGGAGAAGAACAAGTGGGTGTGGACGCGCGACGTCGACGGCAACCAGGTTTCGGTGCAGTCATTGCCTAAGGGCGTCGGCCTGGCCAACTTCGCCGACGACAAGTACCGCAGCCTCCTGTACTTCGCCCGCGACATCGGCTTTGCGCCCGGCTCGATCCCGTTCCAGGAGTTCTACTGGGGTGCCTGGGTTCGCGACGCCTCGCCGGTCGATCTGAGCGGCTGGAACAACAACGATCTCACCAGCTACCTCAGCACCGTCAAGTCCGTGTCACAGGCTCAGACTGCATTGCCCGGTAACGCCGTCGTCGACAGCGGTTTCACCGCCAGCGATCTTGGCGTACTGACCGCCTGGAATGACGGGAAAGCGGAATCGAAGGGCGAGTTCGCCAAGCTGTCGAAGCCGTACTCGGATGAGAAGCCGGGCAAGATCGCCTACTCACTGGCCTACAAAGCAACCCTCTGACCTGCAACGATGAATTTCACATCGATGAAGCTTGACTAAGGCTTCACTCAGTAATCTGATCCCATTCGGGTGTCGCTTCAGCGAAGCAGCGACGCCTTGCCCTGACGGATACATGCCGTCATATCTGCCCAGACGAACCATTGCCGGGCAGCCAGGTGTCGTTTTCCCAGGCAGGCGGCATCTCCCCCGCAGCGCGGGCGCTGTTCGAGTACTTCTTCGGTGATCAGCATCAGTCGAGTGACTTCATCTACGAGGACGAACTGAACGGACTGACCCGCGACGGCGTACTGACGCGCCTGGATCTGGCCCTCTCGCGTGATCAGTCCGAGAAGATCTACGTCCAGACTCGTATGCGCGAGCAGGGCCGGGAGTTGCTTGCCTGGCTAGAAAAGGGCGCCCACGTGTACGTCTGCGGCGACGCCACCCGGATGGCAAAGGACGTCGACGACGCGTTGCGCGAGGTGGTCGCCGAGCACGGTGTTCGACACCCACGGGTCCAGTTCCCACACCACCTACCTGACGCGGCCTCCGATCGCCTCGCCTTCGAAGCGATACGAACCGCCCCCAACCGAATCAGCGGTCATGGACGTCTGGGAGGACGTCATGAGCAGCATTTCTGCAGCATCCCGACGCCCGAAGTACTATCGGTGAACCGCGACTGCGACGTGCTCGGATATCAAAGTGGTCCGCATCTGACGTCAAAGCGCTCACGAACGGCGCCAAGTGTCTGCCGATGGTGTTCCCGGTCCTTGTGATGCGTCCGCATGAATCGGAGAGTTTCAAGCATCCTGCGCGGAATGGGGTACCAACGATCGAAGTTGAGACCGCAGTTCAGGAAGACCTTGTTCGGGACGGCGTCGAAGATGAGGCTGAGGTTGTACTGACCAAGCGTAAGTGCTGTCCAGATCAAGGTCTCTCTGGACTTGCGGGCCAGATCTTCACCATCGAGCTCGTAGAGTGGTGCCTCGTCGAGCTTGCCGAGGAACAACAGGTGGGTCAGAAAGTAGCTGGCGAACGATGAGAATCCAATCGTCACTGACCGCGTATTGATCGACAATGTCGTACCGTAAGTCGAAATATAGGGTTCGTATTCAGTGTCATTCCGGAGAAGATAACCCGAGCAGTTCACCAGCCAGCTCCCGGGCTGTATGAGCCTCGTTTCTCCACTGCGATATAGGATTTCGAGTCCGTCGGGCTGGTCGATCGCGTCGTCAAAGTACTCCATGTCGACAGTGTTAAGTCCGGACGAGATCGTCGCGGCCTCCGATTCCGAGAGCAGTCCGTTGAAGAATCGTCGTGATGGCTGGATCGGTTCCAGTCCGTGGGTTGCCTGAAACCAGTCCCTGACCTCGTCCTCGTTTGTGCCATCGAATCGAAGCGCGATCTCATTGAACATGCGGGTTGGTAGCGTTCCCTTCCACAATCGTCGGGCACCGTTGGGAAACATGTCGTCCCTGTTGATGAAGTACGTTCCGGCCCCGGCGATGACGTTGACTTCCCTGCCCGGGTATTCGGTTACCGCTGCGTAGGCGGTATCCATTGCCGTTTTTCCGCCGCCGACGATCCAGATCGGCGTATCGCTTGCATGCATCTCCTCGCTTCGGATGTCGAAGAAATCCGGCGATACAGAGTGGATCTGTTCACTCGATACCGACAGCGGTTCGTTTGGGTTGACCCCGAAGCCATTCGCTTTGATGACGCGCGTTGCGGCGATCGCAAGGCGTTGTCCTGTTTCCGATTGCGCAGTGATGCGATTGCCATCCGCCGACTCAGCGTGGGAATCGACTGTCCACCCGAAGTACTCGATGACTTGAACGCGTTTCTTGATGACGTCGAGGCAATGCGTGAAGTGATCGAGAACCTCGGGCTTGGTCGCCAAATACGATCTCTCTTGGCCCAAGGTCCACTTGATGTTTCCGGCGGTGAACAGTGGGTGGGGCTGGTGCAACCGAATGTAAGGGTAGGTGTCGCTCCACATCCCGCCGGGCCGGTGGCGTCGGTCGATGAGAATGATCTTGTGGTCGCGCGATAGATACTGTGAAGCGACCGCTGCAGCATTCAGTCCCGCGATCCCGGCGCCGACGATGCAAACATCGCACTGATCCATGAGTGGCCCTGATAGTGCTGGACTTGGACTATTCATTTCAACCTGCCTAGCTCGGAGTGTGCGGAGCGGTTTCGACTGACTCGACCAGGAGAGTGATCGTGATCTCCTTGGAGTTTCGGGTCGCAGGTTGATCTGTCAGCGCCCCCGGTCGGGCATCGTGATCGAATCCGGGTTCGGGATCCACCACCAGCACATCACTCGCTGTCGGCTTTGTCCTCGTGCAAACAGATGAGATCCGCGATAATCGAATGGACACGCGCGACGCCGCACACCTGACCCCACAGGGGTGGTCGATGATCACAGTTGACGAATTCTCCCGGCTCGTGGCCGCGATCTACGCATCGGCCGTCGATCCTGAACACTGGAATTCGACGCTTGCCGATTTTGTGCGAGCCTTCGACGGTGTCGGTTGCGGCCTGCTGACCTCGGGACCGACCAACCGGAAATCCGACGTGATGGTAAAGCAGATAGGTAAAGATCCTTCCGCGCTATCGACCTACAACGCCTATTACGGTCGGCTCGACTATGTGGCAGAAGCCGTGGAGAAGTCTCCGATCGGCCATATCCACACGGGGACCGAACTGATCCTCCCCAACACGAACACGGAGTTCTATGCCGACTGGTGCCGCCCCAACCGCTTCGGCGATGGCCTGTTCGTCCGTCTGACCGGAGGCAATTCCAGTGCGTGGCTGGGGATTGCCGCATCCAGGGACTCGGAGCCGTTCGGAACCCCTGATCGACTCAGACTGATCAGGCGGTTGGTTCCGCACCTACAACAGGCGATTCACACCGAAGCGAAACTCGTACACCTCAAGCAGGGCGAATGCGCTCTCTCTACCGCACTCGAGCAGGTCGAGCGCGGTATCGTGATCATCGGACTGGATGGTCGGATTATGCGGCTCAACTCCAGAGCTGAGACAATCCTCGCTTCCGGTGACGGCCTACATCTCGGTCAGCATGGGTCCATTGGAGCGTCGCTCGCTCGTACCGATCGAAAACTCCGAGACCTCATGTACCTCGCGACGGACTCACACGATAACCGGGTTCCTCGCGGCGGCACACTTTCCTGCCCTCGCCTTTCCGGGCGCTGCGACTATGCCGTTCATGTAGTTCCTCTCGCCGCGGACATCGCCGGAATCGGCACGGTCGGACTGGGCGAAGCGCGAGCCGCCGCACTCATCGTGATCGACGACCCGGATCGCGAAACCGATTTGGACACAACCGCATTGCGCGAGTTGTACGCACTCACCGGCACCGAGTCGGAAGTCGCCCTGCGCCTAGCACAGGGCGACAGGATGGAGCTGATTGCCGAGAATTTCTCCGTCTCGATCACCACAGTCAGGACCCACCTTCAGCACATCTTCGACAAGACCGGCACGCACCGCCAAGCCGAACTTGTGCACCTTCTCCTGTCCGCCGGTCCAACTCTTCACGACAATGTTCAAGGCCGCTTCAGGCGGCTTCCGTGACGAACAATCCGATCCAGGCCGAGAAGCGCCGAGCCCAGCCGGAGAACTTCTCACCGGCACAATCAGAGTGGAGATCGACCCGAACTAGCGACAGGCCACTACTGCTCGTCTACTGCTCGTCGCGGCTCTTCGACCCCGGCAACAGGGCCGGGAACCAAATATCGGTCAGGACCTCCGCTGCCTGAACCCGGGTCACGTCGATGGTTCCCTGAACCGCCCAGCGGGTGAAGAAGCGCTCGAGTTGGCTGACCAGCAGTTCGACGCGCAGCCGAGCCTCGTCGCGCTGATCGGACGGCCACCGCTCGAGATATTTCGGCATCGCATTCGGCAGCTGTGTCATCCCGTCACGCGCAGTGATCCGGAATTCCGGCTCGAGTGCTACCGCCTCGTCCCATGCCGGCAGCAGCCTCTTGTTCTCATCGAACCAGTCGAATGCCCGCTCCAACCACGCGGTGAATTCCGCGCGCGAATGTGTGTCGAGCACACGGTCGAGATCAATGTAGAAAGTGAACGCACTGGCGGCCATACCGGCCTCGCCGATGGTCTTCAGCATCGCCACCTTGCTGGGGAAATGCACGTAAAACGTGGCTCTACTGCATCCAACAGCCGAGGCGATGTCGTCGACCGTTACTGCCGCGTACCCGCGTTCTTCGAACAAAATGCGAGCAGCGTCCACGAGTTTGGCCCGCGTCGCGCGCTTCTGCTCGTCCCGCAGGGTGCCCCGCTTGCCTTTTCGACCATCCGTTGCCGTGCTCACATCAACTACCTTCGTTCACTTTGCGCAATCTGGCAAATCGCCGACTCATCGTCATCGAGCAACATTGCGTCACTCATTGACACAACGTCAGCCAATGATGCACTATGACTCAAGTCACTTTCCGGGCTTCGACTCTTCGTCTCGATGCCCGGATCAGAACAGAAAGCGATGGCGTATGAGCCCCACGAATTTGCCGAGAGTCTGCATCATCGGCGCCGGACCGACCGGAATCACGACGGCCAAGCGAATGAAGGAATTCGGAATACCCTTCGACTGCTACGAAGCATCCGACGAGGTCGGCGGAAACTGGTACTACAAGAACCCCAACGGCATGTCGGCCTGCTACCAGAGCCTGCACATCGACACCTCCAAGTGGCGATTGGCATTCGAGGACTTTCCCGTCTCCGCGGACCTACCCGATTTCCCGCACCACTCCGAACTTTTCCAGTACTTCAAGGACTACGTCGAGCATTTCGGCTTGCGCGAGTCGATCATCTTCAACACCAGTGTTGTTGCAGCAGAACGTGATGCAAACGGACTCTGGACCATTACGCGCTCAGACGGCGAAGTCCGCACCTATGACGTACTGATGGTCTGCAACGGCCACCACTGGGACCCCAACATCCCGGACTACCCGGGCGAGTTCGACGGCGTCCTGATGCACAGTCACAGCTACAACGACCCGTTCGATCCGATCGACATGCGCGGCAAGAAGGTTGTCGTGGTCGGAATGGGCAACTCCGGCTTGGACATTGCGTCCGAACTGGGGCAGCGATACCTCGCTGACAAACTCATCGTCTCGGCGCGCCGCGGCGTGTGGGTGTTGCCGAAATACCTGGGCGGAGTGCCCGGAGACAAATTGATCACCCCGCCCTGGATGCCCCGCGGTCTGCGCCTGTTCCTGAGTCGCCGATTCCTCGGAAAGAACCTGGGAACCATGGAGGGCTACGGACTGCCCAAGCCAGACCACCGCCCCTTCGAGGCCCATCCGTCGGCCAGTGGCGAGTTCCTGGGACGCGCCGGGTCCGGCGACATCACCTTCAAGCCGGCGATCACCAAACTCGATGGCAAGCAGGTTCATTTCGCGGACGGCACTGCTGAGGACGTCGACGTAGTCATCTGCGCAACCGGTTACAACATCAGCTTCCCCTTCTTCAGCGATCCGAATCTTCTGCCGGACAAAGACAATCGATTCCCGCTCTTCAAGCGAATGATGAAGCCCGGAATCGACAACCTCTTCTTCATGGGACTGGCTCAGCCCATGCCGACACTCGTCAACTTCGCCGAACAGCAGAGCAAGCTCGTCGCGGCCTACCTGACCGGTAAATACCAACTGCCAACCCCCAGCGAAATGCAGGAGATCACCAAGGCCGACGAGGCGTACTTCCTCGCCCCCTATTACAAGTCTCCTCGCCACACCATTCAGCTCGAGTTCGATCCCTACGTCCGCAACATGAACAAGGAAATCGCCAAGGGCACCAAGCGCGCCGAGGCTTCCGGGAACAAGCTCCCCGTCGCGCCGCGTGCCGCAGCACACGAACTCGAGAAGGCGGATCGCATATGAGCCTGGTAAATGGCCACTGCAACAGCGAGTTCGAGGCCGTCTACAACGCCTTCGAAGCGCAACTGGCGTCCGGTGAGGAACTGGGCGGTTCCATCGCCATCACCGTCGACGGAGAATCCGTCGTGGACATCTGGGGTGGATACACCGACGAATCCCGCACCACTCCTTGGGGTTCCGACACCATTGTGAACACCTTCTCCATCACCAAGACCATGGCAGCACTGTCCGCGTTGCTTCTTGTCGAACGCGGACAACTGGACGTCTACCAGAAGGTCGCCCACTACTGGCCCGAGTTTGCGGCAAACGGCAAGGAAGACATCGAAGTTCGTCACCTGCTGTCGCACACGTCGGGAGTCTCGGGCTGGGAGCGCCCGATCGAACTGAAGGATATCTACGACCTCGAGACGTCCACCGCCCGCCTCGCCACCCAGGCGCCGTGGTGGACGCCAGGTACGGCGTCGGGCTATCACGCGATCAACTACGGACATCTGATCAGCGAAGTCATCCGACGCATCGACGGGCGGACCCTTGGCAGGTTCTTTGCCGAAGAGCTTGCCGGCCCGCTGGGCGCCGACTTCCACATCGGCACGTCCGCAGAGCATTTCGGCCGAATCGCAACTCTTGTTCCGCCGCCGGCGCTGGAATTCGATCTGTCCACGCTCGACCAGGACAGCATCTTCATCAAGACCCTGACCTGCCCCTTGCTCGACTACCCCGAGGTCAATACCGCACCCTGGCGCGAAGCCGAAATCGGCGGGGTCAACGGCCACGGAAACGCACGTTCGATTGCACGAGTTCAATCTCTGATTTCGTGTGGCGGTGAACTCGACGGCCAGAAGTTGCTCTCGCAGAGCACTATCGATCTGATCTTCGAAGTCCAAGCCGATGGTATCGACCTCGGGATCATGACTCCCCTCAAGTTCGGTATCGGCTACGGACTGCCGCACCCGGATACCGCACCACTCGTTCCAGGCGGACGCGCGTGCTGGTGGGCCGGCATCGGCGGCTCGATGCTCGTCAATGATCTGGACCGACGGATGACCTTCGCGTACGTCATGAACAAAATGGCACCGGGCCTGATCGGGTCCGACCGCAGCAACGCCTACCTGAGCGCTGCGTACAACTCCGAGATCAGCGAGGTCAGTTCATGAAGGCAGCTCAGCTCATGGGGCCTGGTCTCCTCGAGATCAACGACGTGCCGATCCCCGAGATCGGTCCGTCGGAACTGCTGATTCGGGTGGGCGCAGCGGGAATCTGCCACTCCGACCTGCACCTGCTGCACTTTCCGTACAAGATGCGCGAAGAACCGCTGACAATCGGCCACGAAATTGCCGGAACGATCGAAGCCGTCGGGAGTGGCGTCGACGGCCGTTCCGTCGGAGAGCGTGGCGTCGTCTACCTGTGCTGGTCCTGTGGACAGTGCCGAGAATGCATGAGCGGCAACGAGAACATGTGCCTCGCTGCCGGACGAACCGCAATGCCTCCCTGTCCCGGGCTCGGTCCCGAAGGCGGTATGGCCGAGTACGTGAAAATCCCGGCCCGCTCCTTTGTCCCCATCGGAGATCTCGACTTTCTCCAGGCCGCACCACTCGCCGACGCAGCGCTGACCAGCTACCACGCCATCCGTGGCGCTCGTGAGCATCTGCAGCCCGGCGCCACCGCTGTGGTGATCGGAGTCGGCGGACTCGGGCATGTTGCAGTACAGATACTTCGGGCAGTCAGTGCAGTGCGCATCATTGCCGTCGACGTCGGCCAGGATCAACTGGACCTGGCGAAGCGTTGTGGGGCCGACATCACCCTCGAATCAGGGCCGGACACCGCGCGACAGATCCTGGACCTCACGTCGGCCCGAGGCGCAGAAGTCATCTTCGACTTCGTCGGTATTGATGCCACGGCGCAGATGTCTGTCGAATCCGTTGCGCCCAACGGCGCTTACCGAATGGTCGGCCTCGGTGGTGGAAACCCCGGAATCACCGCAGAGGCTGCCGGCGGACCTGGCTGGCCGTGGGGTGCATCGGTCCGGAAGTCGTATGGCGGCACCAGAAACGACCTCGTCGATTCCATCGCCCTGGCGCAGGCCGGTCTGGTAACGGTAGAAGTGGCCCGCTTCGACCTCGCTGATGCCCGCGACGCACTCGATCGTCTCGAGCACGGCAAGGTCACCGGACGCGCAGTGCTCGTACCCTAATTCTCGAAAGGTGCTTCACGTGACCACTCCCGCTGATACACAGGCATACATCGCGTCCGTCATGGCAGGCCTGACCGGCCCCGGTGGACCTTTCGAAATGGGCGTCGAAGACGTTCTCGGTAGTTCGATGCCCGTCATGAAGAACCGTGACAAGTCGCTGGGAGACGTACTCGCAGCGTCTGTCGACTACGGTTCACGCGACTACCTGGTGACCAAGGACCGACGCTTCAGCTACCTCGAACATGGTGCGGCCGTTGCCGCTCTAGCCACTGCGCTGCGCGAACAGTACGGCGTCGGCAAGGGCGATCGTGTGGGCATTCTTGCCGCCAACACACCGGAATGGGTGATCACGTTCTGGGCAGCCCAGGCGCTCGGAGCCATCGCCGTCGGTTTCAACTCGTGGTGGGTGGCACGTGAGGTGAAGTACGGCATCGAACACACCACACCTACCGTGGTGATCGCCGATGCCAAGCGCGCGCAGATTCTTTCCGGGTTGGGCACCGATATTCCGGTGCTCACCATGGAAGAGGATTTGCCGGCCCTGATCGAGAAGTTCTCCGGATCACCGCTTCCCCGTACCACGGTCGACGAGGACGATCCGGCCGTCATCCTGTACACGAGTGGAACCAGCGGACGCCCCAAAGGAGCTGTTCACACCCACCGAAATGTGTTGGCGGTCATCGATTACCACCGCTACAGCGACCGTCTCGCTGCGGCCTTCACCGGGCAACCCACCGACGGACGACCGAGCGACTTGCGTTATCTGTTGACCGCGCCGCTGTTCCACATCGCAAGCCTGCACAATCTGGCGGTCCCTCGACTGGCCACGGGCGGCGCCGTGGTCATTCATCAGGGCGCCTTCGACGTCGACGAAGTCCTCTCACTCGTCCAGCGCGAGAAAGTCACCAACTGGGCTGTCGTCCCCACCATGGCAAGCCGTCTGCTCGAACACGGCAATCTCGAGAAGTACGACCTGACGTCACTGAGCGCATTTGCATTGGCTTCAGCGCCGTCGTCTCCGGCCTTGCAGGAACGTCTACGGGCACAACTGCCTTTTGCGCAGCACGCTCTGGTGGACAGTTACGGACTCACCGAATCCTCGACCGGAATTTCGGTTGCGACGCCCCCGGAACTCGCTGCATTTCCCGGAACTCTCGGCCGCCCGATCATCGGTGTGAGCGTGGAGGTTCGCGACCCCTTCGGTGTTGCGGTCCCAGATGGCGAGGAAGGTGAAATCTGTGCGCGTAGTCCCTATGTGATGTTGGGATATTGGAACGACGAGGCGGCCACTGCGGCTGCCATCGCCCCCGACCGCTGGCTCAGGACCGGCGACTTCGGAGTTCTCGAAGACGGTCGCCTTCGACTCACCGGGCGCAGATCCGACCTGATCCTGCGCGGCGGCGAAAACATCTATCCCCTCGAGATCGAACAGTGCCTCGACGAGCATCCCGCTGTGCTCGAATGCGCCGTGATCGGCGTTGATTCGACAGACCTGGGCCAGGAAGTTGCTGCCGTCGTCGTTCTGCGTGACGAAGGCGCCGCGACGGAAGAGGAACTACGCAGCTATGTCGCCGAACGACTCGCTTACTTCAAGGTGCCGGTGAAGTGGCAACTGAGCACAACTCCTCTGCCCCGCAACGCAACCGGAAAAACCATACGTGCAAAGGTGGTTATCGCATGACCTACGACGCCGTGATCAACAACGGATTGTGGTTCGACGGCACCGGAGCCAAACCGGCAATCCGCAACCTGGGAATCCGGGACGGGCGAGTCACCGCCATCTCGCTCGACCCCCTCGACGAAACCGATTGCCCCCGAGTCATCGACGCCCGGCGAAAGTGGGTGATCCCGGGAATCGTCGACATTCACACGCACTACGACGTCGAGATCCTGGAAGGGCCGGCGCTGAGCGAATCCCTGCGACACGGGGTCACGTCGATCTTTGTCGGATCGTGTTCCCTGTCCACCATTCACGCCAGCCCGTCCGATGCAGGCGATCTCTTCGGACGCGTCGAAGCAATCCCACGCAAACACGTCGTCGAAGCACTCACGAGGGCCAAGACCTGGAACTCCGCGCGCGAGTACATCGCCGCACTCGAGTCACTTCCGTTGGGCCCCAATGTCGCAGCCTTCATCGGACACTCCGACATGCGAGCTGCCGAAATGGGGTTGGACCGTGCAACGCGGAAGGACGTGCATCCCAGTGATGCCGAACTCGCGTCGATGGAAGCGCATTTGACCGAGGCACTTGACGCCGGCTTCGTCGGAATGTCCGGCCAGCAACTGCTGTTCGACAAACTCGACGGTGAAACCTGCCGCTCACGCACCCTGCCGTCGACGTATGCAACCACGAAGGAACGACGCCGACTCAACGCGATCCTGCGTCGCCGGGGACGGGTATTTCAGGCCGGACCAGACCCCACCAATCCAGTGAGCACCGGTGCCATGGCATTCACCAGCGTGGGTCTCTGGCGTAAGCGACTCAAAACGAGCATGCTCTCGGCAGCAGACATCAAGTCGAACAAGTTTGCCGTGGCAATTCTCGGACCGCTGGCGCATCTGGTCAATCGACTCGGCGGTGACCTGCGCTGGCAGCATCTGCCTGTGCCCTTCGAGGTGTATGCCGACGGAATCGATCTGGTTGTCTTCGAGGAGTTCGGATCCGGGGCTGCGGCACTGCATCTGACCGACGAGATGGAACGCAACGTTCTGATGCAGAGCGCGGAGTACCGTCGACAATTCCGCAAGGACTACGACCAGAAGTTCGGCGTCAAGGTGTGGCACCGAGACTTCTTCGACGCCGAAATCGTTTCCTGCCCAGACGATTCTTTGGTGGGTAAGACCTTCGGCCAGGTCGGCGTCGAGCGTGGCAGCATCCACCCGGTCGACGCGTTCCTGGATCTGGTTCTCGAGCACGGCACGAAGGTTCGTTGGCGCACAACCATTTCCAACCACCGTCCCGAGATCCTGGACAAGTTCGCTCAGGACAACGGCGTGCAACTCGGATTCTCCGACGCCGGAGCACATTTGCGCAATATGGCGTTCTACAACTTCGGCCTACGACTACTTCGCCGCGTGTACGACGCCCAGAAGATCGGCCGGCCCTTCATGACGGTCGAGGCAGCAGTACATCGTCTCACCGGCGAACTTGCCGAGTGGTACGACGTCGATGCGGGGCACCTTCGATTGGGTGACCGCGCCGACCTTGTCGTTATCGATCCCGCTCATCTCGACGATTCGCTCGAGGCTTACGCCGAGAGTCCGGTTGTGGAGTACGACAACCTCTCTCGCATGGTCAATCGTAACGACGAGACCGTAACCGCCGTATTCGTCGGCGGCGAGTACGTATTCGGCGAGGGTGAAGCAGCACCGGTCCTCGGCAACCGCCGAACCGGAAAATTCTTGAAAGCAGGTGCCCATTAACATGTCCAGATTTGCCGGCAAGACCGCGGTCGTCACCGGCGCAGCCTCGGGGATCGGCGCGGCGATTGCACTGCGCCTCATCAGCGAAGGTGCGCGCGTCGCAGGCATCGATATCTCCGAGGGCGCACTGAAGGAGATCGCGGCCCAACACGACGGTTCCTTCCTCGCCGCACCGGCCGATGTGACCAAGGAGTCCGATGTCGCCGAGGCCATTGCCGCTGCGGCAGCGGAATTCGGTGGGATCGACATCGCATTCAACGTTGCCGGAGCGTCGAGGGTGGGACAGATCGTCGACCTCGACGAAGCGGATTGGGACTTCACCATCGATTTGGTGCAGAAGGGTGTGTTCCTCTGCACCAAACACGAAGCGCGCCATATCCGTGAGCACGGAAGGGGTGGAGCGATCGTCAATGTCTCCTCACTCAACGCCCATATTCCGAGCCCGTACGGAAGTGCATACGCCACCGGCAAAGCCGGTGTCGAGATGTTCAGCAAGAATGCCGCGATCGAACTCGCGGCGTCGGGAATCCGTGTCAACGCGGTTCTCCCCGGTCTGGTCGACACCCCACTGGTCGCGCCGGTGATGGGTTACGAACCCGCTCGCGACATGTTCCTGGATCGAATCCCCATGGCCCGAGCGGCAACTCCCGAAGAGATTGCCGCTCCCTGCCTGTATCTCGCGAGCGACGACGCCACCTACATCACCGGAACATCACTGGTGGTCGACGGCGGTTGGGAAGTGTCGAACTACCCGGATCTGACAAAACTCGGTAACTGAATCAATTTCCGGGCAGCACGCACTGCGTGTCGAGGCCGAGGACGTGGTTGAGCCGGCCGAAGGCCAACCACGATCCGAGGCACATGCTCAGTTCCACGATTTCGGCCTGAGAGTAGTGGGCAGTCATGCGTTCCCAGAACTCGTCGTCCAGTCCGTGATGATCGAGTGCGTACCGCTCCGCGTATTCGGCGGCCAGCCGTGTCCTGTCGTCAAAAGCATCGGTGGTTCGCCAGTCGGTGACGGACTGCGCAAAATCGGATTCGACAGTTGCACCGTCGCGTTCGGTTCGCCAGTCCTGGCAGAAGATACAACCGTTGATCTGAGCGATACGCAGCCGAGCGGCCTCGAACTCTCGCAGACCGAGAGTGGTGTCGGAATACACCTTTTGGGAGAACGCGGCTGCGGCGGGACCGATGCCCGGAACCATCTCACCCCACACGTAGCCGATCGGATTCTTGCCCTCAGGGATGTCGATGTTCATATTCGGTCCTCCAGGTATCGGCGCCGAGTTTGCCGACGCCTGGGGTGAGTGGGACGTCGAGCGCGTCGTACAAGCCAGGTTCGGCGGCCCGCAACCACGGGATCGCATTGACGAGACGCCCTACAGCAGTGGCATTTCCACCAGCCGCGCGATTTCCACCCTCGTCGGTGGCCTCGACGTTGATCTCAATTCGTGGGCGGCCTTCGATGATGACCTTGTGCACCCCGTCCCCATCGCCCGGAGGACACGGCCAGTCAGGAGCACACGACGGGTGAATCCGGGTGACGTGTTCGATGACGATCAACGGTTTGCCGTCGACAATTCCCTGAACTTCGAATCGCACACCGCCCTGGGTTCCGGCGGAAAAATCACCCATGTGCTCGGTGGTCACCGTCTCGTCGAGAGCCCGGCGCAGCAGGGTCTCACTGATGCCGTCGAGTTCGACTCCCAACGCGCGCGCGATGAGCCGAATCTGTCCTCCCCACACCATCGTTGGGACACCCGACGCAACCATGGGCGGTTCGTACTCCATCGGCTGACCCATACCGACGAGGTAGCGCACCGAATCCGGCTGGTCGTACGTCGTGTAGTCGAAAATCTCCTGACACCGAATCTGGTCGATAGTTCCGGACAGGCCCGTGATCATCACCGGCAGAATGTCGTTTCCCCACCCAGGATCGACGCCGGAGACGAACAGCGCGCCGCCGCCGGCCTTGGCTGCGGCCAGGACGGGATCCCGCACTTCGGGCGGCGCCGAACGGTGGTCGTACAGGGCGTAGACCGAGGGCGTCACCACGACAGCGCCGCCGTGTAGCGCGCGCATGATGTCCGCGGTGGCATCGTCCGGCCGGATCTCACCCGAAGCTGCGTAGACGACGGCGTCGGGAACAGTGGCAAGAACGGCGTCGGCATCATCGGTGGCAACCACACCCAACCGGTAGCCGAGTTGCGCGAGGTCTCCCGCATCTCGGCCGACCTTGTCGGGATTTGCGACTACGACTGCGCAGAGTTCGAGCGCCGGATTGGCGGCGACGGCCCGAATCGAGGCACGGCCGACGTTTCCCGTCCCCCACACAACCGTCCGGATCTTCGCCTCGATGTCGCGGTCATCCATAATTCGGACAGTACCCATTCCGGGGTAGTTGTCACGGCCGAATGCGCGAATCTACCCGGTGAGGAAAACCAAGGCTTGCGGCGGGAGAGTCGCGCCGGGGCTGCGCCGATACATCTCAGCCGGCCTGCCCGTAGTAGCCCTCACGTATTCCCCGGTACTGACCAGCGCGTCGACAACATGACGCCGGAAGCTGTCCTTCTGCAATTCACGATCGAACACCACCTCGTAGAGTTGCCGCAGTTGGGGGACGGTGAAAGTGTCGCCGAGGAGACCGGCCGGGTCGACGGCTTCGGCAAACCGGCTTCGGAGGTCGGCAACTGCCAATCCGACTATCTCGGTGTGGTCGAAAGCCAGGTCCAGGGCACCGTAGGCATCGAGGAGGATCGCGTCGACCGGCAAGTCACCTTCCGGCAGCGCGGCAGCGTGCGCAACCGATAAGACCCATCCCCTGTCGTCGCGATTCGGGTTGTCGAGAATTGCCAGTTGATGGAACTCCGCATCTACCATTCCCGCTTTGGAGTGCAAGGCCCGATCTGCTGCGGCAGTGAGTAATTCGCGCTCATGGAGAAAGGTGCCGGGCAAAGCGAACTTGCCCAGCCGATGCTCGACTACAAGCACTTTGAGGGCAGCGTCCGAATAGGTCAGAACGGCGACGTCGACGGCGACCGACGGCCGCGGATAGTCGGTTAACGATTTGTCGCTCGCGTCTGTCCATTCATTCACTCTTGCATATTAGCTCAATCATGATCTATGTTTAGCGCAAAGTTGAGCAAAGGGGTTGACGTGAGGCTGAACGCACTACAGACCGATCGAGCGGCGGGGGTACTTCTCGGCACGGCAGCCGGCGACGCGCTGGGCGCCGGATACGAGTTCACCTATCCGAAGGCCGAGGTTGTCATCGACATGATCGGCGGCGGTCCGTTCAAGTGGGCGCCGGGTGAGTGGACGGACGATACCTCGATGGCCGTAGCCATCGCCGAAGTCGCCGCAACCGGGATCGATCTTGCCAGCACCGAGGGCCTGGATGCCGTTGCAGCGCAGTTCATTCGGTGGTACGACTCGAAACCCGAAGATATCGGCAATCAGACCCGGGCCGTACTGTCCGCCCGCTCTCCCAACGCAGCGGATATGGCGACTCGTGCGAAGGCGGTCAGCGGACTCAAGGGCGGCAACGGTTCGCTTATGCGCACCGCGCCGGTTGCGCTGGCTTACCTTGACGACCCCAAAGGTGCTGTCGATGCCGCGTGGAAGATCGGCGCACTCACGCATGACGATCCACAGGCCGGCCAAGCCTGTCAGATATGGACCCATGCCATCCGCCACGCAGTGATCCACGGAGACTTCAACGGCGTCCGCGACTACCTGACCGTCGCCGATCAGGAGGTGGTCGATTATTGGGGACCACTGCTCGACCAGGCCGAAAATGGCAGCCCGCGAGACTTCTCCAAGAACGGCTGGGTGGTTCACGCACTCCAGACGGCATGGTGGGCAATAACTTCCACCGACAGCAGCAACACCGAACATCTGCAGCACGCGCTCGAAGCCGCGGTCCGAGCCGGCGGCGACACCGACACGACTGCCGCAATCGCCGGCGGCCTACTCGGCGCCCGTTGGGGAGCGTCGGCGATACCGGAGCGGTGGCGCCGCATCATGCACGGGTGGCCGGGGTATACCTCCACCGACTTGATTCGTCTTGCACTCAACACCACAGGAGAAGCAATGCCCACCATCTCCGTCGTCGAAGGTGACATCACCACCCTGGACGTCGACGCAATAGTCAACGCCGCCAACACCGCTCTCCTCGGCGGTGGGGGCGTCGACGGCGCCATTCACCGCGCCGGCGGTCCGGAAATCCTCGAAGAATGCAAAGCTCTGCGCGCCTCCAGCCTGCCCGACGGCTTGCCGGTGGGCTCAGCCGTAGCCACCACAGCAGGAAAGATGAAAGCACGCAACGTGATCCACACCGTCGGCCCGCGATACTCACGTTCGCAGGATCGGTCGGCGCAGCTACGATCGGCGTACACGCAAAGCCTCGCCGTGGCCGATTCCCTTGGCGCCCAGACCGTCGCCTTCCCGCTGATCTCTTCGGGCGTCTACGGCTGGCCCAAGGAAGACGCTGCAAAACAGGCAGTTACGGCGATTCACTCAGCGCATACCGCTGTGGACAACGTCATTCTCGTTGCCTACGACAAGCCGTCGGCGGATGTACTGCGGCGAGCACTCGAGTAGCGGCTAGCGAACCCTCATCCGGCGGTTCAACTGCCGACTCCCGAAGTCCAGACCCGCACCGTCACTGGTGGCCAGTGCTGTCAGCACAGCGGCGACGAGCAGCGATATGACTACGACACCCATGATGCGCACCTCGTTCGGACTCGAGCGGAAACACTTTTCTGAAAAAAAGTATATGTAACTTAGGGTTACGTGCAATGTGTTGTCACTCACCTCGACCCGGCGATCACGCTCCACGTCACATCAGTCCTGGGTAATTCGTAGCATCAACACCGTCGGAGTTGGCCACACCGGAAGAGATGCGATGCTCGAAGCGTGTGGGGCACTGCGCGTCGGAGTGTCAGGAAACCGAGGATCTGTTTCCGCGTAGGGGCGTCACGCGCCATGCCACAGCCGTCAGGGCGGCAGCAGTTCCCGCTGCCGGCCAGAGAGCGTGAGTGCCGATCCACCGATGTGCAAGCGCTCCCAGGACTGCACCGCCGATCAGACCCGCACACATTCCGAAGTGTTGCAGCCACGCCCACCGCGGGCCGCCCAGGAATGCGCCCGTCAAACGTTGGCCCATTTTCACCAGGGCACCCGTCATGTAAGTGACGCCGATGGTTACCTCGCCGTCACGCTGGAACACCGAATTGACCGCGCCCATGGACAAAGCCATTGCGGTGACCGCGCCGGGAACGATGTCGAAGCTACCTAGTATCGCCCCCAGTACCAACAATGCGGTCACCACCGATAGCACGGCGACCTTGCGTGTCCGAACCGAATAGCGTTCCGTGACATACGTGATCACCGTGCCGAGCGCGATACCGAGCAGGAAGAGCACAATCACGGCCGCGGGCACTCGGGCGGCGGCCCACAAGCCGTCGGCGATCGAGACGCTCATCTGAGTCATATTGCCGCTCATGAACGATACGAACTGTCCGCTGAGAAAGATGAAGCCGATCGCGTCGACGTATCCGGCCAGCCCGGCAAGCGCTATCGCCAAACCGATGAGTGATCTGCTGTATCCCGTCACCCGAAAAGCCTGTCACAGTCGACCATGAACCATGCAGTCGCAACCGGACGGGTTATGCGTCGAGCGCTGTGAATCCTGCCAGTTGACGCAATCTCACCAGATCTACTTTCCGCCGCGGACGCGTCACCCCCGGTCGGTTGCGTGGAACTCGAACCCGAAGCGCGGCGGGCCGGACCTCGCACCGCACGGGGACCGGGAAGATCAATGCTTCACCATCGACGCCGACAGGAATCTCCGGCCGGTCGGCGTCGACGATCACCTCTAATGCCGTGGCTTGCGTCAGTCCACGCCGATGTGCGCGGCGAAGCAACCCGAGGGCCTGCCGCGGGCTGTTGACCGACAGCGCGACAACGCCGAGTGTTCCCAGGTCCAACCGCGGCCGTTGCCCGAGTCCGGCAAGGTCATCCGTCTCGTACGGGCCGTTGCTGACCAACACCGCTTGTGGTGACTCGATGACGCGGTCCTGAACGTGCACGACAAATTTTGCGCCCTGCTGCTCAGCCAGGACATCCGGGAGCATCCGCACGACCGTACTGGTCTTGGCATCGCGATACGACGGATTCTGCACCACTTCGGCATACGCGCCGAACGACGCGTTGTTCACAAACGGTCGATCACCCACAGTCCCCAGATCTACGTAGATGTCGACGCCGTCATTCAAAGCGTCAAGGCATCGCGACGGATCTTGGAGATCCAAACCGAGATCCGCGGCAAAATGATTGCGTGTACCTGCGCTGATCACCAGATAGGGCAACCCATGTTCCGCGGCGACCGCCGCCACCAAGGCCTGTGTTCCGTCGCCTCCCGCGACACCGAGTAGATCAGCCCCGTTGTCGACGGCCTTGCGCGCCACGTCTGCCACGTCAACCGGGTGGGCGGCGTCGAGAACGTATACCTCGGCACCCAATTCTCGAGCCTTGTCGATCAAACCGAATTTTCCGACCTTCCCGCCGCCCGAATTTGGGTTCATCACGAAGAAGGGCCGTTCTGCAGGGCTCGGAGGATGTTCCGGCACAGGAGAACCCGACTCATCGTCTTGCAGGGCAGCCCGAGCGCACAACGCGGCCACAATCAAAAAGCCGATCGTCACCAACACCACCGCAAGCAGATTCGCCCGGATCAGAAAGACGAGCACCACTATCGGCGTCAACACCCCGATTGCCAGAGCGAACCAGCGTACAAACCCGCGACTGGTGAGAAACCAGTACGCGGCAACCACACTCACCACCACAGCTCCGACGCCCATGATCAACAACATCAGCGTCTTCAAGCCGGCAAAGACCAGCAGAACCACCACTGCTGCGAATGCCGCGACCACTGCCGCCCTGGCCAACCATCGTTGCTTGCTCGTTGCCATGTCAGCTCCCCTGTTCAACTACGTCGTATGTCATGACATCAAGCGTGAGCGGCATCTGATTGCTGCGCCGACCGGTGTCCACGCCCGTTGCGAACTGCGCCGCGGCACCGGAATCCGTGACCGAATCGAGGTTGTCCTGGTTCATGATTCGGTTTGTCAGATCGAAAGAACGTATCTCGAACGGAAGTCCGTTCGACGCCAGAGGATCCGGTCCGTCCATGATGTGGAAATGCAGATGCGGGGCGTCGGTGTTACCGGAGTTACCCAACTTGCCCAACGATTGACCCGCCGTCAGATTGTCACCGACCTCGAGCGGGATACTTCCTCTCTGCAGGTGAGCGTAGAAGGCGTATCGACCGTTTCCGAGATCCTGAACAACATGATTACCACCGAATTGATCGAGCGTGAGCCCGACGGGATCAGCGCCAGGAGTCTGTTCCGGAAGGTCATTCACCATCGAAACAATCTTGCCCTCCGCTACGGAAAAAACATCGCTGCCGTAGTAGGGATAACTGTTGACGGACGTCCGATCTCCATTGAACATCTTTCCCTCGGACGTCAGTTGAACGTAGTCGATGGCAAATCGCTCCGGAGCAAAAAGCTGTCCGTTGAGGGGACTGACGGCACCACGGTGAGCTGTCAGACCACAACAACCGTTTCCGTTCAACCAGTTCTCACCGTTCAGCGGCGGATCGATCACTACCGCAGACTGTGTCGATACCGTGGTCCGAGCCACGATCTCCGTCATCTCTGCCGGGAGAAGCGGCGGATTCGGGGTGGCCACCGCCACCGAAATTCGATGTGCGACAACCTCGGGAACCTCTGAGCTGGACGGTACCGTCACGTCTATCCAGGCCAAGGCCGATTGGCCGGGGCCCAGAGTCTCCGTCGGCCTCGTAGCGCCGAATACCCTGATCCACGGCAGAAGCCCGTCGGAAATCGAACTCTGCAACGGAACTCCGTTCGACACCGGCTCGATACTCCGCAAGGTAAGCGGCTGCGCGAGGGTATTCGTGAGGAACAGCTCGTACGCGAGGTGTACCTCTCCGTCAGTGGCGGTTACCGGAATCGGAGCGGCAAGGGTAGCGGCAGTCAATGGGGTGAGCACTGGTTCGGCTGAGTTGGAGCCGGGAGCAGAAGTGAGCGAAGAATCCGAAGGAGTCGTCTGCGAATTCTGCGTCGTGGAGCACGAGACAACCATCGCCGCGGCAAGAAAAACTAATGCAATACTGTTCTTTCCACTCGGACTTGCCATTTCAGGAATGTTAGACCTGAACCAGTCAGGTTGCGATAAATGCGCTCGATATTTACCGTATCGAATTCAATCCTTGGATAAGCGCATTTATGCATACCCACTAGGACTTCATTTATTCGTCTTGACGGCATTTTCTCGAGGTGGCGCAAGATTCGCTACCATCGGGGACCGTGCTCCCACCTCTAGATCAGCAGGCTGAACGACTCATAGCTCTCGGCATCGGCGACATCGCCGGGATATCCCCCGCTGCGATACGTGCAGCAGCAACGTCCCGCGCCGAGAACTCTCTGCTTACCATCCACGAAAAGTATGCTCCCGCTTCATCGTTGGCCCACCTTCTCGAACGCCAGGGCAAACATGGCTTTGTTGTCACCGACATGACCGATGTAGATCAGTTCACTCCCACCGAGCACGCAGTGCCCCCGGACAATCCCGTGTATCTACTCGAGGACCTCGACCGAGGCGACGCAATGTCCAACTGGAGTCCGGACGAAGCACTACCCGCAATCCTCGAAGCCGGGCGCACGCCGTTGACGCTCACCGAGGGTATCCACTGGCTGCTCCAATGCCCGGACGTTCTCGAACGTGGCCACTGCTTCATGACCATCGGCTCACGCTTGCGCAAACCCAACGGCGCACTGGATACGCGTACCCCCGCGCTGTGGATCAGCAACGGGACCGGGCGCGACGGTAAGGACAATCGCAACGCCCCCAAGGTCGGCTGGTGCTGGGCCGGCAACCGCCACACCTGGTTGGGATTTGCGTCGGCGAACACCCGAATTCCGATCAACGCATAGATCCACGGAGACCGGGTAGACAGCAGTACCGACTGCTCGCCTACCCAGTCCAGTGGAGTACACGATGTTTCTCAGTGACCAGTCTCTTCGTAACCGCACCCATCGCTTCGGGACAGCAATGTCGGCCTCATCGCTGCAGTGGCCACCACCGACGCCGGCGCAACGCACTGCGCGCTGGGGCGAAAGATCGGAGATGCTCGGCGCCCTGTCGGTACTCGTGTTCTGGGCTTTCGGCGTCGGCATCGTGCTCGGTGCGGGCGCCATCGTCATGGGAGTGTTCACCTTGCGCCGCCTTGGCCGGGATCCGAGTAGCACGCTGCCGGGAGATGCCGTCGTCGGCCTGATCACCGGCATCATCGGGCTTGCCCTGAGCGCATCGTTCTTCGTGGGAATACTGCCGCACTTGTAGCTAGTGTGTTGTGCCGCTGATCTTTTCAGCAGCCTCCATCAGTTCGCGCACTGCGCCGCGGGCCAGATCCTCGGACGCGGTAATCAACGTCAGGCAACCGGCCGGCTCATTGGCCGGCTGTGTCAACGGCACGCCGAGACCCCAGTATCCCGGCTCGACTTCGCCGTAACTGACGACGTAGCCGTCCCGGCGGGCATCGGTGACTCGACTCGATTCCCCGGGGACGGGCGGCTGCCCGGCCAACAACGCATAGCCTGCGGCGCCGCGGTCGATAGGGTGGCGACCACCCTCACGGAACGACACCCAGTACCGAGCATTCTTCGGCTCGACGACGGCGACGGCCACAGCTTCGGAGCCCTCCGCGACAAACAGCGCAACACTCGCGCCCAAGGAATTCGCGAGCCGACGCAACAACGGTGTCGCCTCGTCCCGAAGGCCGGCGTACAAGTCCCGAGCGAGCGCCGCCAATCCACCCCCGGCCCGGTACTTGCCGTCCGCACCGCGCTTGATGAGGCGGAAGTCAGCCACAGTGGTGAGCAACCGCGACGCAATGGTCCGGTGAACACCCAGGGCGTCGGCAACTTCCTGAATTGTCATTCCATCGGGAGTGGTGGCAACCAATTCGAGGGCCTGCAATCCCCTCGCCAGTGTTTGCGAGCCCGGTTGTTTGCCGGACGACCCATTCGATTCTGAAGCCACGCCCTTGACTCTATTCTCTCGGGGCTTGACGCCGGATCGGCACATCCTCAAGCAGTGGCTGCGGCGGCCAGGTCCTCTTCCCGTCTCGCCTCCGGAGTCTCCGGATTCTCACTGCGGCCGCGGTAGGTCGCGTCGAGAAGCAACGTCGCGATTCCGGCGATCACCAACACCCCACCGAACATCATGTAGACGCTCTTCGGAGTCCAGCCACCATCGAGCAGGTAGCCGGTCAGAATCGGAGCGATAATCGAGACCGTGCGACCGCACCCGATCATCCAGCCCACACCGGTGCCCCGGGCTGCCGCCGGGTAGATGGGCGGGCTGATCGCGTAGAAACCGGTGATGCCGCCATTGGCAAAAATGCCGACCAGTACCGCGAGCGT
Source organism: Rhodococcus sp. AD45-ID (assembly GCF_003023755.1). Taxonomy (NCBI): domain Bacteria; kingdom Bacillati; phylum Actinomycetota; class Actinomycetes; order Mycobacteriales; family Nocardiaceae; genus Rhodococcus; species Rhodococcus sp. AD45-ID. The sequence continues at coordinate 2,655,954 of NZ_PYHL01000001.1, forward strand.
CAAAGCCAGGGCGACGATGTGGAATCCGGAGGCGTAACCGATGAACGCAAATACTCCACCGAACATCAAGAGAACTGTCACAACTCTCGGCCGCAACACGATCGACAGGCCCGCAAAAATGATCGATCCGATGACACCACCGACGTTGACGAGCACACCGGCAGTGACGCCCATGTTCGAATCCCCCGTTGCATCGGACAGCAACTTCGGCGTCCAGGTATTGGCGAAGTAGAACGACGCGATCAAGCATGAGTACCCGAGCCAGAGGAAAACCGTGCGACGCAGCATGATTCCCTTGAAAAGGCCGTCCCGCACAACACGTTCGGTCTTTCGAATCGGAACGGGCAGTTCCGACGACTGCTCGTAGCCGAGCCGATCCGCGATCTCGTTGTACCGCTCCAGTGCCCCGACCGGCCGCTTCTCGATGAGGAACTCGATGGATTCCGGCAGGGTCTTGATCACGACAACCAGCATGATTGCGGTGATGATCGTGCCGAAGATGAACGCCGACCGCCAGTCGAACACGGAAATCAGGACGCCGGAAATCGCGCCACCCACGGCTCCACCGAGGGGGTAGCCGACACCATAGATTCCCAGTGCGGTACCACGACGCTTGTCCGAACTGAACTCCGATACAAGAACATTCAGGTTCGCGACCAGTCCGCCGATCCCCAAGCCGGCAAACGCACGGAATGCGATGAGCTGGGGAACGTTGACGGCGCAGGCAGACAACGCCATTCCGACGGTGATACCGACGAGACACCAGATCGCAAGCCGGCGCCTACCGATCTTGTCCGCCAATGGGGAGATGAAAATTGCACCCAGAGCCGTGCCGATGATGCCGGCACTGAGCAGGTAGCCGATCTCGACGGAGCTGATGTCCCAGGACTTTCCGAGGTGAGGCGCTACGAACGCCATGACCAGGATCTCGAAACCGTCGATCATGCTGAGGATCAGACAGATCGCGATTGTCGAAATCTGATATCGGCGCATCGGTTGCGTCCGAATCGCTTCACGAACATCCATCGAGGTCTACTTTCATAAGATGGGAGGGGGCTTCCCCCGAGTAGCAAGAATCAGATATCCCGCAGAATCGCGGTCGTGACGGCAAAGCCGGAGATGTATTCCTTGATCGGCCGGTAGAACTCGTAGGCGATCTCGTATTCACCGCAGGCCCGTAGGGCAGAGTAGGCAGCCACCCAGTTGCGCACCTCATGCGAGGAGTGCCCGGCTACCGCATCCATGTCGTCTGCGGTGTAGCGATCGAAATCCTCGATCCGCCCGGACGCGCACACGTCGAGAAATCCTCTGTCCCACTCCGGATTCAGATCCATGATGTCGGCCTCGTCCGCCGCGAACTTGACGGCCGTGTCGATGACTCGCTGTTGCCTGGCCGCACGCGCCTGCGGCGTCGGATTCCGGCCGTCGGTCAGCATCTTGCGCTGAGCCTCGTCGGCGGTGGCGATCTGCGGAACCGGCGGATCATGTGACAGCCCACCGGAACCGATGAACAGCACCTTCTTGTCGGAATTCTTGAAATACGCGCCGACGGCCTCGCCGAACTTACGCACGCGGGCAACCTTCACGAACGGCCTGGCAACCGAATTGACGAAGACTGGGATCAGCGGTTTGGACGCTACGTCTCCGTAGATGATCTCCATCGGTTGCACCGCACCGTGATCGACCTCCATCTGACGTGAAATCGCAATGTCGAGCCCCTGATCCATCACGAACTGCGCCAAGTCCTCGGCCATAGCTTCCGGCACGTTCAGTTCACCGGCAAACGAGTCGTAATCGCCACTGCCCTTTGCCTTGTAGCCGATGCAGAACGGCGGCATCAGATCGTAGAAGAATCCGTTGTAGTGATCGGGTCCGAAGTTAACGATCACATCGGGATCGAAATTGTGAACAAATGCGCGGGCCTGGTCGAACGCTGCTTCCACCGATGCTTTGACATCGGCCGGCGGGTCGAGGTGGTGCAACAGTGGGCTGTGCGACATGCACAGCAAAGCCTGCTTCATGACCGACTCACACCCCGAGCGGAAAGATACTGCGTGATAACGGTATTGAACTCTTCTGCCCGCTCGACCTGTGACCAGTGGCCACACTGGCTGAAGATATGCACGTCGGCATTCGGGATGACGTTGAGTAACTCCCACGTACGCGAGACGGGGATCACCACGTCCTGGACACCGTGGATCAGCAGAACCGGAACATCCAAACGAGAGAGCACATCGAAATCGAGCGGTAGTTCGGTGCGGTCACGGTCTCGGGCTGCGACCACCTCGGCGAGGCGATCCGAGGCCGTATCGTTGAGCGCGGATTGGTAGCGCAGGGACACCAATTCGTCAGTGACAAGCGACTTGTCGACAACAAAGAGTTCGAGGGTCTTGCGAATGCCGGCTTCAGTCAGGTTCGGGTTGGAGTGACCGGCCAGGGCGCCCGTCAACTTTGCGCCGCCCGTGCCCATCGAGACGATCCCCAGAAGGCGTTCCGGGAAATCGATGGCAAACTGGAATGCAAGCCAACCACCGAGGGAGTTTCCGACAATCCACGTCTTCTCGATGCCGAGGGCGTCGAGAACGCGCACCGCGTGGCGAACCCATTCCTTGATGCCGTACTCGGTGTTCGGAGCAACAACGCTCTGCCCGTAGCCGATGGAATCGATTGCGATGCATCGACCCTGCTCGCTGAGAACCGGAAGATTGAGCCACCAGTTGGCGGCGGCGGTGACGCCGGTGCCCGAACCGTGCAGGAACAGGATCGGGGTACCTTCGCCCAGTTCGTGGTAGTGGGTGAGTTCACCGTCTGCGGTCTCGATCCACTTGTCTTCGAGGCCGAAGAAATCGTCGGTGATGTACGCGGGAATCTCGGTTGTAGTCATATATCTGGCTTTCTCGTAAGAGTGTGTGTGGCGGATGGTTAGAGCGCGACCGGCACTGCGACTGCGTCCGCGACAGCGCCGGCCGGCGTGAACTTCATTGCGGCCAGGATCGCGTCCAACGTCGCCGGGGCATGCTGCGTCAGGCAGGCGCCGGCAACAAAACGGTCCGGGCGAAGGAAGACCAAGGGAGTGGGACGGTCGTCGAACCACTTCTTGAGTCGGCCGGTGTGATCGCCGAGGACCATAACGTCCGGATCCATGTGCTTCTGAGCCCATTCGCGCTGGGTCTCCGGAACTACCGCAACAAGGCGGGCACCGAGTAGAGACAACTTGTCGAGCGAATCCTGTGGGAGCACGTCCTTGGGGCTGTTGCCCCACACGATTACCGACCACCAGTTGCCGATCGCGTCGTCGAGCAGTTGGTCCGACGCATCCCGCGAGTTCACACGCGGCTGCGGGAACTGGACGCCAACCGGTGAGTTCTTGACGTTGGCGGTCAGCACCGGGATGAGCTTGCTCGTGAGTTTCGCTGCTGCACTTCCCGATTCCCGAGTGTTCGGGTCGGCCAGCACTCCCCTGGTGTAGCGCGGCATCGGCTTGAAGCGCATGTCCGCGAAGTAGCTCTTGACCTGAGGGAAGAGATTGAGCACCGACGACGCAGCGTCGCGGAGTACAGCACCGACCGGATTGGTGATCTTGATGAGCCGTCCGAACGTCAGCGACAGATCCACCATTGCCTGGGCGTGATCCTTGCGCTCCGACGTATAGGTATCGAGCAGTGCGTCGTCCGCCTGACCGGAAAGTACGGCGGCCAACTTCCACCCAAGATTGGTTGCGTCGCGCATACCCGAATTCCAGCCCTGACCCATCCACACCGGCATCAGGTGCGCGGCGTCGCCCGCGATCAATTGGCGGCCCTTGCGGAAGTCGGAAGCGACGCGGCCGTGATGGGTGAAGACGCGTCGTCGAATGAAATCGAGTTCCGCCGGGTTGGGAACATGATCTGCCAGAAGAGCATTCACGTAGTCGGGGTCAGTGACCTGCTCTTCGGTTTCGTCGTCGTGCAGCATGAATTCCCAGCGCCGAACCGCGTGGGGTAGACCGATGGACACGTACGGACGCTTCGGATCGGCACCCAGGAACACGTTGGGTGTTCCCAGCGGATCGTTGTTGACGTCCACGACAAGCCAACGTGTAGAAGGTGATTCACCCTCGAAGCTGACACCGAGACGCTTGCGGGTCGGAGACTTACCACCTTCACACCCCACCAGGTACTGCGCACTGAATCGCCGTTCTTCGATGGTTCCGTCGGGGCGAGAAACCAACGCGATAGCGGTAACCGACTGGCCATCTTCTTCGACGTTCTCGACGCGATGACCGAACAACACCTGAACGTTCCCGAACCGGGACAGTCCCTCATACAGCGCCTTGTCGGCTTCCGGCTGGATGAAGCCGTGCTTACGTTCCCAGCCGAATTCCACGGTCTGCGGGTTGTTGACCAGCATGACCTTTCCGGCACCGTTGACCAGACGCATGATGTGCTGCGGATTTGTGTGCGGACGGATCGCATCCACCAGGCCCACCGTCTGAATGGTGCGGAACGACTCGTCGTCGAGTCCCACACCACGCGGGTAGTCGATCAGCGTATCCATGGCCTCGAGCACGGTGACCTGCTTGCCGTACATGCCGAGGATGTTCGCCAACATCAGGCCGGCGGGACCGGCGCCGACGATGAGTACTTCGGTGTCCTGAGTGGTTTTCATGGCTTCCTATCTGTGCTAATGCAACTATCGCGTGCCTTAGCGCACTATATGCACGATGCGTCTATTAGAAACCACGAAGCGGGGTACGTCAATGAGCTTTTGTGACCGGGGCCGCATTTGGTGCCCGATGGGATCGCTCAGACAGAATGGCGCGGCATCAAAACTGCAGCTAGAGCATGGTTTGCCGGCCTTCTCCATATGCCCGAGACACAAAATGGCCGCGCCGGAGGTTGTTCACCTCCGGCGCGGCCATTGCGCAGATCTGAAGCCTCTAGACGACCCTGAGATCGAAGGTATGCCGCATCTCGCCGATACCTTCCACGTATGTCTTCAGCGTGTCACCCGCTCCGAGCAGCACCTTCGGGTTGCGGCTGAAGCCGACACCTGCCGGCGTACCGGTGAAGATCGCGTCGCCCGGCAGAAGAGGCACGATGCGGGACAGGTACTCGATAACTTCCGGAATCGTGAAGATCATGTCGCTGGTGCGACTCTTCTGCATCAAGGTGCCGTTGATCGAGCATCCCAGCTCGAGGTCATCCGGATTCTCGAATTCATCGGGTGAGACCAAGACCGGCCCCATCGGACTGAAACCTGGGAACGACTTCGCCAGACCGAACTGCTGCGGCGCGGTACCTCGCCACTGTGTGTGCCGTTCGGACAGATCCTGGCCCACGGTCAGTCCTGCTACATGACCCCATGCATCCGCGGCACTCACGTTCTCCGCCCGCCTACCGATCACCGCGACAAGTTCGGTCTCGAAATCGACAGCGCCCTCCGGCAACAGAATCTTGCCGTGTGGACCGGTCACCGACGCCGGAAACTTCCCGAATACCACCGGTATCTCGGGGATCTCCAGGCCGGACTCCACTGCATGGTCCCGGTAGTTCAAGCCGATCGCAAAGATCTGTGGCGGCAACGGCACCGGGCTTCCCAACGCCGAGTTGTCGATCTTCACTCCAGGAGCGCCCTCGAACTCACTCGCCCACTGCACGAACTCATCCCACCGCGAGTAAAGACTTTGCACGTCCGAGGAGAAGGTCCCGTTGCTGGCAATCTCGATATCAACAGCACCGGCGTCCATTCCAAGACAGGCCCGGCCCGATAAGTTGTAAATACGCATAGAGAACTACCTTTCGAAGAATAGTGACAAACGCCGAGGCGCACATTTCCCGAACCTAACGGCGATCTCAAGCACAGCTCCCGACAAGTCGGCAATTAGACAGCCCACAGCTTGGGTACCCCTGACCTTGCGCACCCTGCCGGCCGGGAGGAGCAACACCATGAAACTCAACTCGCGAATCGTGGCGTCACTTGCAGCTTGCACATTGTTCTTGGGCGGATGCTCGGATTCGCCCAGTACGGATGTCAGTACAGCTACTGGTACTCCTGGAAACGGCGACTTCGCTGGACTGGTGGACATCGGTGACGGCCGCAGCATGTATTTGACCTGCAAGGGGACCGGATCGCCCACGGTCGTGTTCGTGTCCGGTCGAACCGATCGCGCAGATGTCTGGAAAACCGTCGCAGATCCGAATCCGACCGAAACTGCAGTTTTCGACGGCGTGGCCGAGACGACCCGGGTGTGCGCTTACGACCGCCCCGGAACTGTCACCATCACCGGCGAGCAAGTAGACGCAAGCCGTTCCACTCCGGTCCCCCAGCCCACTACCGCCGAAGACGGAATGCGCGACCTTCACGCTTTGCTGAGTGCGGCCGACGTTCCCGGCCCCTATGTCCTGGTCGCTCACTCCTGGGGTGGCTTGATCGCTCGGCTCTATGCCGACACCTATCCGACCGACGTCGACGGCCTGGTGCTCGTCGATACCCTCACCGAACTTCTCTACGACGGCCTGACTCCACAAGAGCAGCAGTGGTGGCTCACGCTCAACAGCAATTACTCTCCTGATCTCGAACCGTACAACCAGGAGAAGAGCAGTTTGGAACCCAGCTTCCAATCACTACGCGACGCAGGCGATCCTCCTCCGATGCCCGTTGGGATCCTTGTCTCCGATCAACCGTTCGACCTTGAACCACTCTCGGCTGCAGGTGAATTGCCACCAGGGATACCTGTCGATTTCGGTCCGACGATATTCGCGGCCCACATTGCCGGACAGCAGGCTCTGGCCGAACGGCTACACGCACACCTCGATCTGGACACCGATGCCGGCCATTACGTCCACACCGAGCAGCCCGCACTCACGACCGATGCAATCGACGAAGTTGTTGATGCTGCTCGAACAAATCCGGATCAGTGGTTTTCCTGAAGAACGTCAAGGACGGCAGCACCACACCTTTGCCTCTACGCTCAGTCACACACTGTCCGCGCACGAGAAAGCCGGTCGACTGACGATGAGCACACACGACACGCCATCCGCCCGTTCAGTTCCGCACACACCGCGATTCTGGCTGGCACCGGTGATCGTTGTGCTGTTGCTGATGTCGGCGCTCGCTGCGCTGTATATGGGCGGAATCCTCGACCCCAAGAAGCATCTGGACGAGTTCCCGATCGCTCTGGTGAACGAAGATGTCGGCGGTACCTTGCCCGGAAGCGATCCCGCTGCAGTCGAGAACTTCGGAAACGACATCGCCGCCGCGCTCGAAGACGGGATCGATCCCGAGAAAATCGACTTACAGCAGCTCAGTCTCATCGAATCGCAATCACGACTCAGCTCCGGGACGCTCTACGGCTCCATCGTCATCCCCCGCGACTTCACCCAGCAGACAATAGCTCTGGCGCAGGGAAGCGTCGCCGCCACAGAGGTGCAACAACCGATCATCACCATCTACACCAATCCACGAGCCGGTTCCATCTCCGCGTCGCTGGTGCAGTCGATCGGGACAACTGCCCTGGAGCCGGTCAACAAGAACATGGGTGAGCAACTCACCACGCTTGTCACACAACAATTGCAGGCAGGTGGTACCGGAATGCAGCTGTCCGGCGCCAGTCGACTTCTCCTCGAAAATCCGGTGAATGTTCTTACGGTCGCGCATGATCCGCTTCCCGACGGTACAGGATTCGGTCTTGTCGCTTTCTATTTCGCCCTACTGCTGGTCCTCGCCGGATTCACCGGAGCGACAGTCGTCAATTCCCTGGTAGACGGAATGCTCGGCTACGCACCCACCGAGTTCGGTCCCCTGTTCGTACAGAACGACGTAGTCGGGATCAATAGATTTCAAACACTTCTCATAAAATGGGGCTTCATGATCGTGCTGTCCGGTGTGGTGTCCGGACTGTTCCAGTTGATCAGCCGCACCCTCGGAATGCCTGTCACACAAGGCTTTGCCTTGTGGGCATACGGCACCCTCGTGATCATCGCGGTCGGAGTCACCGCCATGTCGGTGATGGCGGCGTTCGGCTCGCTCGGCATGCTGATCAACCTGTTCGTCTTTGTCATCCTCGCCCTGCCATCGTCCGGTGGCACGATTCCGCTCGAAGCAAGCCCCGGCCTCTACTCCTGGCTTGCGCAGTTCGAACCGATGCACCAGATCTACATGGGCACCCGCGCAATCCTGTTCTTCGGCGCCCACGGCGACGCCGGCCTGACCCACGCAATCTGGATGACGTTGCTCGGCCTGGCAATCGGACTGGTGCTCGGATTTGTTGTCACACGCCTCTACGATCGGAAAGGCTACGAACGAACCCATCGCGCAAAAACAGCCTGAAGCAGTTCCCGCGCTCAGGTTTGCCGGTCACGAAGTGCGTCCGCCTTGGCGATGAGCACCGCCTTCTCACGTTCGTTTCCGGCCAAACGAGCGGCCTCGAGCAGTTCGGTACGAGCCTCCTCGGTTCGCCCGAGCCTGCCGAGCAACTCACCCCGAACACTGGGCAGCAGGTGATATCCGGCAAGTTCACCGGAAGCAACAAGCTTGTCGACGAACTCGAGAGCAGGCGCCGGACCGTATGCCATCGATACCGCTGCAGCATGGTTGAGATCCACGACCGGCGATGGGGCAAGCTGTTGCAGCGCCTCGTACAACAGCACGATCTTCTTCCAGTCCGTTTCTTCGAAAGTTGCTGCTCGTGCATGACATTCGGCAATCCCGGCCTGCAGTCCGTAAGGCCCTCGACCACGCCCGACGTCGTCCGCCCTTGCCAAAGCAACCAGACCGCGGGTGATCTGGGTCCGATCCCACCGCGCCCGATCCTGATCCGACAGCAATATCGGTTCACCGTCGGCGGTGGTGCGTGCGCCAAATCGTGACGCCGACAGCTCCATCAACGCCACGAGACCGTGCGCTTCCGGTTCCCGCGGAACAAGTTCCGCAAGAATTCTCGTCAGCCGCAATGCTTCACTGCTGAGGTCGGTCCGCATCCATTCGGTTCCCGAACTGGCGGCATAGCCCTCGTTGAAAATCAGATACAGCACGCCGAGAACAGCGCTCAACCGACTCGGGAACTCATCCCGCGGAGGCACTTCGAAGACCACCTTGGCCGCCGTCAGGGTCTTCTTCGCACGAACTATCCGCTGCTGCATCGTTGCGGTCGGCACGAGAAACGCCTTTGCGATTTCCTCCGTCGTCAAGCCTCCGACCACGCGAAGAGTCAATGCCACCTGAGCTTTTCGATTCAAGACCGGATGACAGGCCATGAAAATCAACCGAAGAACATCATCGTCGATGCGATCCGGATCCCAACCGTCTTCGTCGAACCGATTCGCATCGTTCTCGAGCTCACGCGCAAAGTGCGCGTATCGCTCGTCGAGGCGTTCTCGTCGACGCCACCCGTCGATGGCGCGCCGCGTGGCGACGGAGGTCAGCCATGCTGCCGGATTGCGGGGAATGCCCGTGGCAGGCCACTGCTCGATCGCTTCGAGCAGTGCCTGCCCCGCAACATCTTCGGCAAGATCCAAATCGCCGACAGTACGAGTGAGTGCGGCGACGATCTTCGCGCCGTCAATGCGCCACACCGCATCGACGGCGTTCCTCACCGCATCATCAGTCACGACTCAGCTCGAGACAGGGCGATCAGTACCCAACTCTTCACGCCAGCCGGCTTCCTTCTGGATGTACTCGTTGCTCTGGTCGAAATCTTCCATCTCCGAAACGCGGCGAACCTCGAGCTTGCTGCCCGGTCCAAGGGGGCAGCGCTTGGCCCACTCCAGGGCCTCGTCCTTGGTGGAGGTCTGAAGGATCCAGAAGCCCGAGAACAGCTCCTTGGTCTCGCCGTACGGACCGTCGGACACGAGCGGCGGATCGGATTCGAAATCGACGATGAATCCCTCCTCCATCGCCAGGCCCTCACCTGCGAGGAGGACTCCCGCCTTGATCAGGGACTCGTTGTACTGGCCCATCGCGGCGATAATTTCGTCGAAATCCATGTCCTTCGACGCTTCGATGGCTTCGTCGGTGGACCGCATGATCAGCATGTACTTCATGGGAATCTCCTTCGTTTGTGGACCGCTCATTCGGTCCCTCTGTCTACACGTCGAACGGCAAAGACGCCGATCGACAAACTTCCGAAACTAATTTTCGAAGGACAAGTCCGCCGGTCGAATACGTTGCCCACGGTATCGGCAGAAGGGTCGTCGGGCAGCTCAGAAGTCGAGAAATCCCGGCACGACTTCATTGGCGAGCCCGGTCGCGTCAGCGCTCCCGTAGAAATACACTGAGCCGTAGCCAAACAGGTATTCCTCCACGAACTCGGATTGCGGCTCGGCAACCACCGGCCACCCCTCTTCATTGATCTGGAACAGGAAGCGATGCCCGTCCGCCTCGACGGCATCGGCATAGGACGGTTCATTTTGTATGAGTACCGGTTGCGGCGCGATCAGTACCAACGGCATCACCTCGTCGTCTGCGGGAACTTGAATCAAGGCGGCGCTCCCCAACCCACTATGTCTTCCGGCTGATGCCGCACTACGAGCGGACGGCGGATGCAATACTGCCCGAACCCCGATGCCCGGGTATTCGAGGTCGTCGTCGCCGATGGAGAAGCCGCGACGGACGAATACCGAAAGCTCTCGGTCACCGAGCCACGGCGCCGTATGTGCCGCAAGCGTCAGAAGATACTCGTGCGTCTGCAGAATCGGCTGTCCGTCAAAAACCTGGGGCGGGTGTCCACCGATCCTGGCCCCGACTTCCGAATCGCTCGAATCGACCACGAGATGTAGTGTGCCCACCAGCGTCATCCTAGGATGATCCGACGGGCGTCGGATGAAGGTCCGACAATTCCCTACAAGCCGCTGGTGACGTGAGACACACCGCACTCGATGATGGGTGCATGACATCATTCCCCACTCTCGACCCCGAACTCGCCGCAGCGGTCACTATGCTCCCAAAGGTCACCTTCGCCGACCTACCCGCTGCACGGGCAAACTTCGAGTCCCTAATTGGCACCATGTTGGCTGACCTGTCGTTCGACGGAGTCACGCTTCGCGAACTATCTGCTCCCGGAATCGACGACGATCCCGAGGTCGCCATTCGCTTCTTCACTCCGGCTGCCGCCACAGGTCCGATCCCCGTACTTCTCTGGATCCACGGCGGCGGATTCGCCATCGGCACAGCCGAATCCACTGATCCATTTTGCGTTGAGGTTGCGCGAGAACTCGGATTTGCCGTCGCCAATGTCGAGTACCGACTCGCCCCGGAAACCCCCTTCCCCGGCCCCGTGAACGACTGCTACGCCGCGCTCGCCTACATCCACGCACACGCCGAAGAACTGGGAATCGATCCCAGCCGCATCGCCGTCGGTGGCCAGAGCGCCGGCGGTGGACTTGCCGCCGGAACAGTGCTGAAAGCCCGAGATGAAGGCGTTGTGCCCGTCGCATTTCAACTTCTCGAGATCCCAGAACTCGACGACCGGCTGACAACGGTGTCGATGACAAACTTCGTCGACACTCCGCTGTGGAACCGCCCAAACGCGATCCTTTCGTGGCAGTACTACCTCGGCGAATCGTATTCGGGGCCCGAAGATCCGAACGTCTCGATCTACGCCGCTCCGGCCCGCGCCACCGATCTCCGAGGATTGCCCCCGACCTACCTGTGCACTATGGAGCTCGACCCACTCCGTGACGAAGGAATCGAGTACGCCCTTCGCCTACTCCAGGCGGGTGTCAGCGTCGAACTCCACTCCTTTCCCGGCACCTTTCACGGTTCTGGTCTCGTCACAACTGCAGAGGTAACCAAACGAAGCAGCGCCGAGGCGTTCAGCGCACTGCAGCGAGGCTTGCGCGCGTTGTCACCAGTCTCGTAGCTTTGCAAGATGCAAGGATTGATGTACCGGCTTGCCGAGCTCGACGCAAACTCGGCAGGCCTGGTACGAGTCATCGACTACTTCGATGCCCTCGTGCGGCACGGTGCCGACACAGCATCGCTTCTCCGCGCAAGCGCCCAGTTGGCGGACTGTGTTGCGGGCATCGAGATTGCCGAACACGGCCGAAGCAAGAAGAATCTACGCCGTTGTGACCCTCACGGCCGTTGGTCACCCGAACCCCAGCTCACGCCAAGCATCATCAGAGACATCACCGTCGACGACGAGGTTCTCGGTACGGTATGGATCGAGCGGCCCGGTGCGAACTTGCCGCTCGACGAGATGCTCGTCGACCGGATGGCACTGACCGCCGCGATCATCTTGCGGCCCCGACGCTTACTGACCGAAGCCGAACACACTCACAATCTGCTTTTCCCGATGGACGAACTAGCGGTACTGACCTCATGTGCGGGTCTCGGCCTCGACCCCGCCGCTTCAGTGCGTACCATCGTGTCTACCACCAATGAGATTGCGCGCCTACAATTCTCGAAGGATTCGACGCCGGGTCGAGCTACCGGAATCGAAGTGGGCGGCGAATACCTGAATCTTGTGACTGGTTCATTCATCTCGTTGGCAGAATTCTCCGAAATCGCAAAAGTGATGCCTGTCCGCGCCGGAATATCTTTGGCTGCTGCCGCTTGCGAAATACACACACTCATCGGCACGGCGCGATTCGCCCGCAGTCAATCATCGGCCACCACACCGATTGTGAACGCAGACGATCTCGGCGCTCTCAACCTCCTGGCACCGGGCACAAAGATCGATCACACCCGAATTCCGGACCTGGTTCGCGCCAGAGAGTTTCGCGAAACCAAGGACGGGACCGAACTGCTGGAAACACTGAGAATGTACCTGCGATCCGGCACACTGAGAGCCGCGGCCGACTGCCTGCACCTTCACCACAGCAGCGTCGCTCACCGCTTGGCGAAGCTTTCCCACCACATCGGATTCCATGTCGACACCATCGAAAATCGTGCTCGTGCAACAGCAATGATGATGCTGCTCGACGCCATGTAGATGCTAATGACCCTCTTCAGAACACTGCGTTTTGATCATCGGCACGAGGAATTGCCGTGCTAGTGCCTCCATCTGCGCATCGTCATGAAGGTTGACGGCCTCGCTGGGAATCATCAGAAAGGAAGCCGTCACTCGGACGAACATCTCGGCCACGAGATCAACATCCACCTCGTCCGCGATAGTGCCCGCGCCCTGTTCCCTGTGGAGTTGCGAAGCAACGAACTGCCGCACCATTGCGAGCGTTCGTCCGTTATCACCGACGATCGATCCATGTACGTGCGGGCCGGCGTCGATGAGCGCCGAGATCAGTGCATTGTTGGAAATCGCACGCAGCGAGCTCACGAACCCCAGAACTATTCGATCATCCACCGTCTCCGCGAGCTCGATATCAACGAGAAATTGTTCGAAGTATGTGCGGAACTCCCGGAGAACAACCTGCTCGACGAGCGAATCCTTGGTGGCAAATTTCCGGTAGACGGTGATTCGGGACAGGTTGGCGGAGCGGGCCACGTCCTCCATCGACGTGCGCTGAATTCCCACTTTGCAGAACTGTTCGTGGGCCGCATCGAGTAGCCGGATACGAGAGCGATCTTCCTTGCCTGGAGCTTCGCCTGCCATCACACTCCCGAGGGACGTAATCGATTCCAAGGCAGACGAATTGGGATCCTTGCGGGTCACATGCACTCCTTCTTGCCACGAGGGTGCGCAGGTGGAAAATCAGACAAAACACTTGTGGCGCCCATCACGCTATGCTACCAATGATACGGAGATACATGATTTGTTTCATTGCTTCATCGGACTAACCGGGAGTAACGACATGGACGATCTCAGTAGGCGCAATGTGTTGAGAGTTGGCGGCACACTCGGAGCACTCGGCGCACTCAGCGCGCTCGCAGCACCAGCCAGTGCGCAGCCGTGGCACTGGTCACCAGCGGGTTCGGTGCCAGGAACCGGGAACGGTGCAGATCCGAGACAAACATGGGACACCCAAGCGGACCCGCTCGTGGCATCTCTCCTCGACCGAGGTGACGTTCCAAAGGTCAACGAACTCTTGCGTACCTGGAAGAAGAACGGTCAGCCGCTGCCAGCGGGACTTCCGTCCGACCTCCGCGAATTCATGGAACAAGCGCGGCAGCTACCGTCGTGGACCGATCAGAACAAGCTCGCGGCGGCCGTGCGATTCAATGAGAAACGAGGTCTCTACCTCGGTGTTCTCTATGGCTTCGCCAGCGGAATGATGAGCACTGTCATCCCCAAAGAGGCCTTGGCAGTGTATTACTCCAAAGGCGGAGCGAACATGAAGAACCGCATCTCGAAAACCGCAAAGTTGGGATACGACATCGGTTCTCGCAACGCATTTCAGGCTGACGGCGAGATGATTGTCACCTCCGTCAAGACCAGACTGGTGCATGCCGCGGTGCGGCACCTGCTGCCTCAATCTCCGCACTGGACGCACATGGCGCCGGAGGACGTTCCGATCAGTCAGCACGACATGATGGTCACCTGGCACAGTTTGCCGACTACCGCCATGCGAAACCTGAACGCGTGGAACGTGAAAGTCCCCACCGACGAGTCCGACGGATTTCTGCATTCGTGGCAACTGAGCGCTCATCTTCTCGGTATCGAGGATCAGTACATTCCCGCGACGTGGAACGACGCGGAATCTCAAGCCACACAAGTGCTGGACCCGATCTTGGCTCCCACCCCCGAGGGAATCAAGCTCGCCGACATTCTTCTCGATCTGGGTGCGGGCCTCGATTTCACACTTCTCACTCGGCCCATCCTCGGCGCGTTGACTCGCTTCATGCTGGGCAACGAAATAGCCAACTGGCTCAATATTCCGCGCGAACCCGTGTGGAGCACCCTCCTGGAAACGGCATGGGGTCCATTCGTGAAGGTACGGGAAGGGCTCCTTCCCGTACCCCTTGCACCACATGCCTACTGGACCTTCGACGAACTACTCCGACAGTTCGTTCTGCTCTACATGTCCGAACTTCGACCGATCAGCATCGAGATTCCCGAGTTCAACAACCCGAATTACCGCTGACAGGACAATCTGCCACCATGTTCGAATGGAGCAGCCAACGGCCGAGCAGTCATTTGCCGCACTCCTCGAAGTGAGTGCGGTTCCGCTTCTCAAGCAGCACGGGTTCCGGAAGCAGAAACTGACCTTCAGACGGGAGCGAGACGACGTTGTCGACGTCGTCAACCTGCAACGGTCCGCGGGAAACAGCTACGAATCGATACGTTTCTACATCAATTGTGGTGTCTACTCTCCGGGCTTCGATCGAATCCTCGGAAAGCCGGAAAACGAGCGCCCGGCCGAGGTGGACTGCCAGTACCGACGCCGGATCGAGAACATCGCCTCCGGCATCGGACCACACGTGACCGTCGACGCAGAGACCGATATCCCCGCGACTGCTGACATTGTGTGCGCCGCACTCACGAGCGCACTGGAGGTGATGTGCCAGCTTCGTGGACCAGATGATATCGTCCGATTTGCATTGTCGGATATAGACTTTGATGTATTTCGCTACCGGTTCGCGACAGGCGACAAAGCCGGTGCGGATGAGCAATACCAACGAGCGCGCTACCAGTTCGGCGCAGAGCCTCGCTGGCAGCGCCTCGACGACCTGTTTCGACAAGCGTCCGCCCGCACAGTCGGTGCCGATTGACACTACGACGGCGACAGCGCGATATCCGTCTGCCGATCACACCCTTCCGCGGTGCGACGAGCGCATTCGTTGATCACCTCGGTGATGCCGGACCGTGCCAGCGTGCGGCGTTGCACCATTGCCCCGTTACCCTGCTCGAAGACTTTCTCCAGTGAGGCAGTAACCCGCTCGAGCTCGCCGAACTCGGCCAGCATCGGCGCAACGTAATCCAGCAGTCGCCGAACCAGCTGACGCGTGGGCACCAGACGCACGGTATCCATGTCGAGAGCTCGACCGGCAATTCCATCCCGGGCGGCCCGCCAGCACGCCGCACGCAATACCTCCTGATCGATGATCGGGGCCGGGCTGCCCGTCGCGATCTCTTTCATCACGGTGACAACAAGCGCGTGTACCAGCGTGGCATACGTGATCGTCTCGTCGACTGTGGCTGGAATGTCACTGATCCGAATCTCCACGGTAGGAAGATGATCCGAGACCCGAACATCCCAATAGACCATGTGGGGGTCCAGAATGACACCCGCCTCGAGCATCGTGGCGATTGCGGCGTCGTAGTGATTCACGGACTCGAAGTGCGGCGGCGGCCCGCAGCTCGGCCATCGCCCGTACATGATGTAACGCCAACTGGCATAGCCAGTATCGATGCCGGCACTGATCGGCGAGTTCGCAGTCAACGCCAAGAGCGTCGGTAACCACGGACGCAGATGGTTGATGATCCGAACGGCTTGTTTGCGGTCCTCCACACCGACATGCACATGGCAGCCACACATCACTCCCGCAGTAAGAGCGCCGAATTCACCGGCCATGCGTTGATATCTCGAGGTGTCAGTGGTCTCGTTGGGCGGTGGATCGTAGAACGGTGTTCCCACTGCCAGCAGCTGGCATCCGTCGTGTGCGGCAGCGTCTGCTGCAGCGAAGCGCAGTTCACGCAGTTGATCCCGAAGGTCGCGGATATGACCCCCGATCGATGTGGCGGTCTCGACCTGGCAGCGAGTGAGCTCCAATTGAAGATCGACACCGAGGTCTCTTCCTGCGGCTGCAACTTCGGCATTGCGCAACCTCGGCTGTTTGGTCAGCGGGTCGCACAGGAGGAATTCCTCCTCCACGCCCAGAGTGGGCGTGTCTAGGACGGCAGATTGAGGCGGAACGGTCGTTTTTGCCATGGGGTCCTCGGCTTCGACAATTACAAACCACGAGTCTTCAACGGAAAGAGCGGAATTCAGTGGTTTCGAAGTTCGTCGATCAGTTCACTTTTCTTCATCTTCGAGTACCCATGCAGGTCCAGTTCCTTTGCTCGCGTCTTCAATTCATCCACGGTCCATTCTTCGTACGAAGTGGACCGACCGCCAGTTTTAGCGACGTTCGAACGACCACGATTCGCTGCTGCGTTGGAGATCCGCGCCGCCTTCTCCTTGGAATCTCCTTTCTCGCGCAATTTCTCGTAGAGATCCTGGTCTTTGAGTTGCGGTTGCGAGTCCCTACGAGCCATCTGTCCGTCCCTTCTTCTGCTGGAGGCATGCCTGTGTCTGAGTGAATCGCTGCACTATGTCGGACCTACCCGAAAGAGTGTTCGGCCAAACGGATATACGCGTAAGGATCGACTACCGGGGCTGCAAACTAGTCACGATACGTACACCAAAGCGCCTAGCAAACAAAGACTCTCGACCTAATCGCGCAGGCATGATCGTAACGCAGCCCCGACAACCGATATTGCGTTGTCGCCGACTTGAAGGGTACGCAGTGCGATACCGATCTTGCGGGCCGGCGGATCTTCGAGCTCGAGAACACGAACTTCGCCAGGCAATTCGGGACGGCCCAGACGGGGCACCAGTGCGAGCCCGAGACCCGCGGCTACGAACGGGACATGCAGCGCGAAGTCGGAAATTTCTGCGGTGATTCGTGGCCGATGACCATGCAGGGCGAACATGTGGATGAGCCATGAATGACAAATCGTGCCCGCGCCGGTGGACACCCAACTGTATGTCGCGAGGTCTTCGAGTCCAGGCGACTGGGCAAGTGAATGGTCTCGGTGGCAAATTACGTCGGCAACGTCGTCGACCAGATCGTCGGCAGTATTGTCGGCAAGGGGACTCACTGTGATCGCCGGATACACCGGCGCCTGCTGCCCTTGCCAATGATGTGTGACCGCAATGTCTACCATCCCGGCTGACAGGGCGTGATACGCCTCGCCTGGGTCCATCTCGGCGAGTGAACAGGTGAGCTGCGGGTGTAGATCCTGAACTTCGGCTATCGCCGTCAGCGCACCGTGCCGGATGGCGGTCGTAAATGCGGCGACACGCACATGGCCCGCAACTTGTGACTCACGACCGGACGAAACACCGAGAATGGCCTCTAACCGACTCAGCACCGGACCTGCCTCGTCGAGGAGCGCATGAGCCTCGGGCGTCAGAGCCACTCTGCGCCCCGTGGGCGTCAACAAGGATCGACCCGTCGCCTTTTCGAGTCGCTTGAGCTGCTGGCTGACCGCGGACGGACTCAGCCGCAGAACTGCAGCGGCAGCCGTCACTGTCCCATGCTCTTTGACCGACTGGAGCGCGCGCAGCGTGGCTAGTTCATCCATGAAGCAATCCTTCACGAAATAGTTCTCGAATATGCGATGGACGTGGACAGTGCTCACACCGGAAACTAGTCGAAGTCCACAAACGAGTACAGAGGAGAGAACATGCTGCCCATCGCGTCCGTAGTCGGGATCGGGCTCATCGCGCTGGGAATGGTGCTGACCCCCGGCCCGAACATGGTCTACCTCGCGTCGCGCTCCATCTCACAAGGCAGGCGCGCGGGATTGGTCTCGCTGGGCGGCGTCGCTCTGGGATTTGTCTTCTACCTGGGTGCATCCGCTGCAGGACTGTCCGCGCTGTTCGCGGCGGTCCCGGCCGCATATACGACCGTCAAACTCGTCGGCGCCGTCTACCTGGCATATCTCGCGTGGAACATGCTGCGACCAGGCGGGCGCTCACCGTTCGAGGCACGAGAACTCGACGCTCACTCCCCTTTCCGGTTGTTCGCCATGGGATTGGTGACAAACATCTTGAATCCCAAGATCGCGCTGATGTATGCGGCACTCGTCCCTCAGTTCGTGCACCCCGAAAACGGACCGGTGCTAGGTCAATTCCTCCAGTTGGGACTAGTTCAAATCACCGTTGCTGTGGCGATCAACGGAGCGATAGTTCTCGCTGCGTCATCGGTCTCCGAGTACCTTCGTCATCATCCTCGGGTCATGGCAGCCCAGCGCCTCGTCACCGGGGCACTTCTGAGTGCGTTTGCCGTCAAGGTTGCCGCAACATGAATCTGCGCTGTGGCAACTCACTTGAATTTCCAACAAAATGCCTTGGGGGGTGGCGAGCGGGGGCTTTGAGGGACCATCATCGATAGGTGAGTTTCGTCGGATTTTCCACGCGACGTGCACAGGTGGATCGATGTAGTCCATGACCGATGTCGACCCCTTCGCGACGCAATTCGACGCGACAGGTTCGGTCGCGGCGGAATTGTCTGCGTCCGGGTTCGAGGACGCTACCGAGATCGGCCGTGGAGGTTTTGGCGTCGTCTACCGCTGTCGGCAGCCGTCGCTCGACCGGACCGTGGCAGTAAAGGTTCTCACCACCGACCTCGACGAGGAGAACCGCGCACGGTTCTTTCGAGAGCAGCGCGCAGCAGGCCGACTGACCGGACATCCCAACATCGTGAATGTTTTTCAAACCAGCGTCACCGGTAGCGGACGGCCCTTCATCGTCATGCCGTACTACGCCCAAGATTCCCTCGACACCCTGATCCGACGGCACGGACCGCTCCCACTAGGTGAAGCACTGCGCCTCGGAGTGAAGATTGCCGGCGCCTTGGAGTCCGCGCACCGACTCGGCATCCTGCATCGAGATGTCAAGCCCGGAAACATCCTGCTCACCGATTACGGCGAACCGGCGCTGTCCGACTTCGGCATCGCTCATTTTGCCGGTGGATTCGAAACTGGCACAGGCATTGTCACGGGTTCACCGGCCTTCATTGCGCCTGAAATCGTGACCGGCGGGCCGCCGAGTTCCGCAGCGGATGTCTATGGTCTCGGCTCTACGTTATTCGCCACACTGACCGGACACGCTGCTTTCGAACGTCGCAGTGGTGAACGACTGGTCGCCCAGTTCCTGCGAGTTACGTCGGAGCCTGTTCCGAACCCACGCGAGTTCGGCATCCCGGACGACGTCGGCGCTCTCATCGAAAGAGCCATGTCCGCCAACCCGGGAACCCGCCCGTCGTCACAGGAGCTAGGACAACAACTCCGCGAAGCACAACGCCGCCACGATCTGCCTGTCGATGAAATGTCCTTGTACTCCGAACCTGCACGCACGCAATCCGTCCCATCGCCCACAGCACAGGGTCATCCGCAAAACGAGTACCCCGAAAAAAGTATTCCTCCGCCAACGGATCGCACCGGGGGACTCCCGCTCGAGCTGACCAGTTTTGTCGACCGCCGTACCGAACTCGCCACGGCCAAGAACCTACTGACGACCGCGCGACTGGTGACATTGACCGGAATCGGTGGAGTGGGAAAGACTCGACTCGCATTTCGGATCGCCGCCAAGACACAACACAGTTTTGCCGACGGCGTCCGGCTGGTGGAGTTGGCGGAGCTGCAGGAGCAATCGCTGCTCCCAGGTGTTGTGGCACGCACCCTGGGGATACAAGACCGGTCTGCGAAGCCCGTCCGGGAGATGGTTGCCGAGTTCCTCGCTCAACGAGAGCTTTTGCTGGTACTCGACAATTGCGAACAGGTAGTTACTGCAGCGGCGCAGCTATCCGAATTCCTGCTACGCGCCTGCCCCGACCTGAAGATTCTGGCGACGAGCCGCGAACCACTCGGAGTCGGAGGAGAGTCGATTCTCCTTGTCCCCCCACTACCGGTCCCCGATCCCGACAACCTACCGAAGGGCGCGCCGAGTAACGATGCCGTGCGACTGTTCGTCGATCGCGCCACCGGAGTTGTGCCGGGCTTCGAACTCACGCAGGACAATAAAGTCGCCATCGCGTCGATCTGTAGGCAACTGGACGGGCTCCCGCTACCGATCGAGTTGGCAGCGGCGCGATTGCGGGCGATGTCGCCCACACAAATCCTGCAGCGGCTTTCCGAGCGATACGCCTTGTTGACCAGTGGAAGCAGGGACGCACCGTCAAGGCAACAGACATTGCGAATGTGCATCGACTGGAGTTACGACCTGTGCACTCCGATGGAGCAAGCAGTGTGGGCGCAACTGTCGGTGTTCTCCGGTGGATTCGAACTCAAAGCCGCAGAACAGATTTGCGACGGAGAGCTGACACCGACGGACGTGCTCGACGCCGTGACGTTTCTGGTCGACAAGTCGATACTGATCCGTGAAATATCGGACAACACCGTGCGTTTCCGGATGCTGGAGACAATCCGTGACTACGGGCGACAGAAGGCACAAGAAGCCGGAGAGCATGAGTACACGGAACTTCGTCGCCGACACCGCGATTGGTTCGAAGCTCTGGCGCTCGCAGCAGATACCGACTGGATCAGCCCTCGGCAGATCGAGTTGATCACCACTATCGCTCGGGAAAAGTCCAATCTGCGGGAGGCTTTGGAGTTCTGTGTGTCCGACAGTCCTGAAATCGGCACTCGGATCACAACGGCCCTGTTTTCCTATTGGCTCGCTCGTGGCGCAATCACCGAAGGCCGTCAATGGTTACGGAGATTCAGCGAATATCGAATGGGCCCGCCAACCATCGAGCGTGCCAGGGCAATTCATGCCGGAAGCCTCTTGTCTGGGGTCCAGGGAGATATTCAAACATCAGAAGCACTCGTCAAGGAGGGGCGAGTCCTCGCCGGCCAATCGACCGACCCGCTGATCAACGCCTATCTCCAGCATGCAGAGGGCTATCTTGCCTTGTTCAACGAGGATCTTGCCGAGTCGTGTATCCACCTCGAAAAGGCTGCTCAGTTGTTCACCGAACAGAAGAACCTGCCCTTCCAGGTAACTGCCTTGCTTACCCTCGGCATGACACTCGACCTGATGGATGACACCGACCGAGCAATCGAATACAACGAACGCGCACTTGCCATTACCGAGGAACACGGCGAAACGGTGTATCGGACGTACGTCCTGTGGACGCTGGCTGTTGCGGCCTGGAAGCACGGCGATGGCGATCGGGCATCTCGACTACTGAAGCAGGCATTGCGATTGGGCCGCAACCTCAATGACCGGTTGAACGCCAGCGTGTGCCTGCAAGCATTGTCGTGGGTCGCGATCGACAGCAAGGATGCCCGACGCGCAGCCATGTTGATGGGCGCCGCTGAGAAAGCGAGCAGGTCCGTCGGAGGTTCGTCTGTTGTCGTGCCGAGCATGGCCGTCTTCCAAGACGATTGTGAACGCAAAGTCAGACTCGCGCTGGGCGAGCGAGCCTTCAACAATGCGCGTAGCAAAGGCGCCGACCTTCGGTTCCGCGACGCTGTCGACTACGCACTGGGCGAGGAACGCACCAGCCCGCGAAGTTCCACTAACGGCCCGTCGAGCAGGCCGACAAAACGCGAACTCGAAGTCGCCGCGCTGGTGGCTGACGGTCTCACCAACAAGGAGATCGCAGCCCGCTTGGTGATCTCGCCGCGCACCGCACAGGGCCACGTCGAGCATCTACTGGTGAAGCTCGGCTTCACCTCGCGCACACAAGTTGCCGCATGGTTTGCGGAATCGAAAGGCGATAGCCCAGAACCGAAGTAGGTGCCGTGCAGTCAAATTCCCTAAGTGGAGAGGACGGCAGCTAGAGCCTTCAGCTGTTCGCGGCGGTAGTTACGCGCCGGGGTCGATCGGGCTTCGATCTGATCGAAGCCGTGGTAGGCACCTGGTACCTCGAACAGTGTGCACGGAACGCCGGCGTCGATGAGCCGCTTGGCGTAGTTGAAGTCTTCGTCGTAGAACAAGTCGTGTGTTCCGACGCCGATCCACGTCGGCGGGAGTCCCGTGAGATCTTCGTACCGTGCGGGCGCGGCCAACGGCGGCACATCCGTGATCGACGATCCGAGATACGCGCTCCATCCGTAGCGGTTACTGCGGGGACTCCACACCCTGAATCGGCTCTCGTCGAAGTCTGTTCGTTTGGTTGTCCGGTCATCGAGCATGGGATACGACAACAACTGGAATGCGGGCAGCACCTCACCGCGTTCTTTGGCCAGCAGAGTCAGAGCAGCGGCCAAGCCCCCACCGGCGCTCTCCCCCACGACAGCGATTCGGCTCGCGTCGACGTCAGGTTGATCCGCCAACCACCGCAGTGCGCGGTAGCAGTCCTCCAAGGGGGCAGGATACGGATGATGCGGTGCGAGCCGGTACTCCACCGACGCTGCAACAGCACCCAATTGCGCGGCGATGTTCCGGCACATTCCATCCCCCATCGCTGCGCTGCCGATGAGATATCCACCGCCATGGATGAAGAGCACACCTGGCCTGGGGATTTCGGGCGCGGTGGGTCGGAATACCCGGACTGAAACACTCGCGTCGCAGCGGACAACTTCCCCACCTTTTGGCGGCACCAGGGCTCCTAATCCGGTGAGTCGACGGAGGAGTCCCGCAGTCTGCCGAGTGATCACGGTGCGCGGCAGGAATCGCGCGAGCTTCAATGCGGGGTCGAAATCCGTCGCTACCGGATCTGAAGTCATGGCATATTCGCTTTCCGTCGACGCATAGAGCGAAACTATCGCACCACGCGAATAAATAGGTCGTAACCCACATCTGTATCCGGAACTCGCCACAGAAACGCGATCCATCGGTTTGACGGGCACCACTTTCATGCAATCAAAGGTTGCGCACTCGGTAGTGGAATCGCCGGATTCCGCACTATTAGATTGACGGAGTTCGTCGACCGAATCGACTTGGACTGTCCCGCAGCGACCTTCGATCGCAAGTTTCACTCACCGAGAAGAGAAGAAACATGACTGCCGATAGCATTGCCTACAGTATTCACCACGCCAACTTCCCGATCCGCGACAAGAAGACCACGGAGGAGTGGTACGGCCAGGTTTTCGGCCTCACCCGGGTCGACCCCCAGGGCCCAGCTAACGCAGATCTGCTGATGCTCACCAACGGTCGGTTCGATCTGCACTTTCACGTCGTCGATTCGGATGATCGGACCAACATCGGAATCACTCACTTTGCTGTCGAGGTGAGTGACTGGGACGAGTTCCATACCCATCTGAACGGTCTGGACGTGCAGTACATCGACGACGACCGGATTCGCGTACACAATCGCTCGAAGACCGGCAGCCTGATCGATCCTGACGGCCACCGCGTGGAGTTCACGTGGCATCCCGAACGGCACTGGTAGCCAACGTCTTGGCGAACCTGAGCACATCGGCGAGAAACATTAAACTCATCAGCAGCGATAAAAAGGATGCATCATCATGACCAGACCGGTTATTCGTGTCGGTTTCGGCGACTACGACCACACTAGAGATCTCTGGAATGGACGCGTTACCGTTCCCGAATGCGAATTAGACTGCACGCCACTCGATAATCCCGGAGAAGTATTCCGTCGGTTCAGCGGCGATGGCGAGTGGGATGCAGCCGAGTTGCCATTGTCAACCGTCACCGCGATGATTGGACAGGGCGACAACTCGCTGGTGGTGTTGCCTGTGTTCCCCGCACGCTCGTTCCGGCATGGCACAATCTACGTACACAAGGATGGACCGCAGAGTCCGGAAGACTTGACCGGGAAGCGGATTGGCGTTCCGACCTGGTCGCAGTCTACGGGCATTGTGGTGCGAGGCATGCTGGCATCCGAGTACGATGTCGACCTGAGGTCCATCAGCTGGATTCAACCCGGGACAGGCACATCGGAACTCAAAAAGACTACCGCGCTGAATATTCCGGGATTCGACGTAACACGCGTCGACGGCACCACCTTGGACGAACTCCTCCTCAGTCGCGAGGTCGATGCTGTAATCAGCACGCGCCCACCGGCAGGTCTCGATCGCAAAGACTCCGAGGTAAAGCGCTTGTTCGGAAAATGGACGTTCGAGGAGATGGCATACAGCCGCAAGACAGGCCAATACCCGATCATGCACGTACTCGCCCTTCGTCGCGAGGTCTACGAGGCTCACCCGGATGCCTACGTCGGATTGGTGAAGGCATTCACCAAGGCCAAAGACCGGGCTGTCAAACGCGCGACGAATACTACTGTGCCGAGTTACCCTCTCCCCTGGGCGCCATCAAACATGTTGCGGACCAAAGAGTTTCTTGGTGACGACTTCTGGCCATACGGCATCGAGGCAAATCTTCCAACCATCGAGAAGTTTCTCCAAGACTGTGAGCAGCAGTCCGTCACACCCGGAAAGATGAGCGTCGAAGACCTGTTTGCAGGCGAAGCCGCGCACTCCCGCTGAAGCGGCAATCCTGGCGTCCTTCAAATCCCGAGTTAGCCTCAGAGAGGACCATTGATGTTCCGAAGTACACGGATGTTCCGAAGTACACGACTGTTCCGAAGTACACGACTACTGGCTGTGGGAGCGGCGTGTTCCGTTGCGCTTGTTCTGACGGCGTGTGGCGGTGGCGCCGCAGGCTCCGAGTCCTCGTCCATTTCCGGACCGGCGGGTGATCCCGTCTCCGGCGGCACCCTGCGCACCGTACTGTTGAGTGAACCACGCAACCTCGATCCCGCGATCCTTCAGAACAACCTGCAAGGTCAAGGAACACTAGGTAATTCACTGTACGGAACGCTCATGTACGGCGACGAGCAAACCGACGAGATCATCTACTCGATGGCCGAGAACCTCTCGAGCGATGACGGCGGTAAGACATTCGTCCTCGAGCTTCGAGACGGTCTCGAGTTTTCCGATGGGTCGTCGTTGAACGCGGATGCGGTGAAGTACAACTGGGATCGACTCAAGGACAAGTCGCTCGGCTCCAACTCGACTCCCGACGCTGCACTGGTCGCATCGTCCGAGGTCTTGAGTGCAGCGACCCTGAAAATAACGCTGACACAGGCGATTCCCTCATACGCCCATCAGATCTCACAGACGGCGATGAACTGGATCGCGTCGCCGGAGGCGTTGGCGCGGGGATCGCAGGCTTTTGACGCCGATCCGATCGGAGCTGGTCCGTTCACCTTGGAGAGCTGGACTCGTGCAGGCAAGATCGAACTGGTCAAGAATCCGAAGTACTGGGACGCTCCTCGGCCGTATCTCGAGAGAATCACTCTCTCCTCCTCGGCAGATGAAGAGCAGCGGTTGAATTCGGTAGTGAGCGGTGGAGCCGACGTTGTACAGGCCGCGAACTGGTCCGTCGTGGAGAAGGCGACAACCGCCGGGTTCCAGGTTCAGACGATGCCGATGGCCGGCGGAACATTCCTCGCCTTGAACACGACAAGGGCACCGTTCGACGACGTTCGCAAACGCCAAGCCGTCAGCGCAGCGATAGATCTGGACGCACTGGGGCTCGCTATCGACAAGGGCGCAGGCGTCGGCGCCGAGACTCTGTTCCCGGAAGGCAGTCAGTTCTACACCGACACTCCGCTACACACCTACGACAAAACCAAGGCGCAGGACCTTTTTGATCAGTTTGCCGCCGAAGGTGCTGCGTTGACGTTCACCTTCACCGCGTTCCCGGGCAAGGAACTTGTTGCCCAGGCAGTTCAGGCACAGCTCAGTCAGTACGACAACGTGAAGATTGCCGTGAATCGCGTCGACTGGGCCGAGTCGGGAAGGGTTTACGGGCAAAAGGACTTCGACATGATGGTGGCGGCGTCGAACTTCATCGACCCGGAACCTGCGTTGTTCCGCTCCTTCCACAGCACATCGCCACGGAGCGCAACGGGCATCAAAGACGATCAACTCGATGCGGCACTCGTCGCAGGGCGCGTCGGCGAGTCTGTTGCGGACCGTAAGGACGCGTATGAGACTGCGTCAGAACGTCTTGCCGAGACGTCGCCGGCCATCTTCTACCAGCGCACCTCGGAGACCACGATCGCATCCGACAAGGTCGGTGGAATCACGATGTACGGAGAAGGTTCCCTGCTGACGGCGGGACTCTGGCTCGCTGACTGATCAGTCGCTGCCGCAGCACGCTCGACTGGACATTCCAGCCGAGCGTCTTGCGTTGGCACAAACGGGGTGGGCCCCCTGTGTACGACGAGCGCTCTTGTTCAACTGACAACGGAGATTTGTCTCGACAGCTTGTTGCTTGCGGCTGATATGGCCGATACCAGTTCGTCAAGTCGTTGCGACGGCACGCGACAACGCATGGTGACGACACTCAACGCTGCGACGACCGAACCGTCGTCGCCGAAAACCGGGGCGGCAACGCCGATGACATCAGGATCGACTTCGGCAACAGACACACTGAAGGAATTGGTCCGAATCTCGGACAGTCGGTTCATCAGAGACTCGATATCGACGAGCGTGCTCTCGGTAAAACACTGGAGAGGTTCTCCGGCAAGTAGGTCACGGGCCTGGGTCTCATGAAGCCAGGCCAACAGAACCAATGCAGAGGCCCCGGCATTGATCGGGAGGCGAGTACCTCGTTCATAACTGAGCCGAATCAGTTGGCTCGACCCTTCACAGCGCTCGATGCAGATAACTGCATTGTCGACCAGCCGGGTCAGAAGAACCGTTTCACCGAGCTCATCGGCCAACGCACGCATGACAGGTAGTGCGATCTCTGTGAGGCTGAAACTACGCCGGGCCAGGCGGGCAAGCTCCATCACCCGGATGCCGAGCCGGAATCCACCACCAGGTGCCTCCTCGAGAAAAGACGTGGATACCAACGTCTGCAAGTATCGGTATGCAGTCGACCGCGCACAGTCGAGTGCGTCGGCCACGTCGCCTGCACTGATGTGGAGTCGATTGTCGGAGAACATGCCCAGGATGGTCAGCGTGCGGTCTGCGGTGGAGTTGCGTTCGCGATAGCCACCGGGGAATGTAGTCACAGTCACCACCATCCCGAATAACGGACGTGCGTTCTCATGCTCGCTCCTTTCCTGATGCGTCCGGCCGCACCCGAATTTTCGGGCGCGGCCGGATTCGCGGTGTGTGGTCAGGACTACTGCTGCGCAACTACCGAATTACGCACGGTACCAACGCCATCGATCTCGACACTGACGCTGTCGCCGGGATGCAGGAACAGCTGAGGATCGCGCCGGTACCCGACTCCGCCTGGAGTTCCGGTCAAGATGATGTCGCCGGGTTCGAGAGCGGTGAAGGTCGAAATGGTCGAGATCAGGCTGGCGATGGAGAAGATCAGGTAGGAAAGATCTGATTCCTGCACCTTCTCTCCGTTGACGATGGTGCGTATGCCAGCCGCGGTGATGTCGACCTCGTCGGGCGTCACGACAGTGGGGCCGACCGGAGTGCTTGCGTCCCAAGCCTTGCCCTGAATCCACTGGTGAGTCTTGTACTGAAAGTCACGCATCGTGATGTCATTCGCCGCCGAGTATCCGAGAATATGGTCGAGAGCGTTCTCTTCGGAGATTCGTCGTCCCGATCGCCCGATGATGACGGCAAGTTCGCCTTCGTAGTCGACCTGCTCGGACTCCGGCGGCACCGCGATGTCGTCGTATGCACCGAGCAAGCTCGAGGCGTACTTGGCGAACATCACCGGATAGGTCGGGAGATCCCGCTTGGTCTCGGTGACGTGATCCCGGTAGTTCAAGCCGACGCACAGAATCTTGGTGGGATTCGGCACCACCGGGAGCAGCGTGACGTCCTTGATCGCAACGGTGTCCGCGGGGCGACGCGTTGCGGCGGCGAGGACGTCGATCGATGTAGAAACCCCGATCTCCGTGAGCCCGGCAAGGGGGACCAGCTGATCGCCGTCAACCTCGCCGACACCGCGCAATCCGTTGAATTCATATGTTGCGTATGACATCTCAGTTTCCTTCGCTAGTCTTGCGCCACGTTGCGAGTTGGCCGCCCCACAGGTTCACCGAGGTCGGGATCGGCTTCCAGCGCCGCGGAACATAGGTAACGCGGTCATCGTGGAACTTTTCCATTTCGGCAGAAAGTTCGATGTGATTGCCGGCGGGGTCGTCGAAGAAGACAAACAAGTTGTTGCCGGGGCCGTGGCGGCCCGGTCCCCAACTCACGTCGACACCAAGATCGGTGAGCCGATCGCACCAGGCTTTGAAGTCCTCCCACTCCGCGAGGTCGTACGAATAGTGGTCGATGTCGCCGGCCTTCCCGATCTCGACGACAGCCAAGGTGTGATGGTCACGATCACTCCGAAGCCACGCGAACTTACCGTCCTCGAGCTGATCGGAAATACGGAACCCGACGGTATCGACGAAGAACGCCGCCATCGCTGCGACGTCAACAGTGCCAACCGTAGTGTGCTGGAACTTGATCGGACGACGACCCGTGTCAGCGGCATTCTCACCCTGCCGCTCCACTGGCCCGTGGAAATGCACGATGTTGCCGTCGGGATCGGGGACGGAGATTCCGTCCGGAGCGCCGAGCGCATAGTCGATGAAAGACGGATCGAGTTCGGTAACGTCATGTCCCGCAGCGGTCAGACGCTTCCGGATTCCTTCGATTCCGTCTGCGTCACGCACCTCGAAGCCGTAGTAAGCCAGACTCTTTTCGCCTTCGATCAAGTCAAGGACGTGGTGACCGGTACCCCATCCCAGGCGCAGCCCACCGTTCTCGAGTTCTCCTTGAACTACGAGACCCAGAACGCGGCCGTAGAAGGACGCTGCCAGGGACACATCGGGAACATAGAATCCGATGTGCGAGACGGCAGTAGAGGTGAGGGTACCTGCAGCGTCGCGTTCTTGCAGGACAACACGATTCGGTCGTTCCATGGTTAAGCCTTTCATAGTGATATGGAGTGGGATGCCTGGAATCGGAGCGTCCAGGTGCGCAATACATCGGCGACCTGAGCTGTGTCGTGGGGATACCACGCGGCGGCAACAAAGTGATCTGGACGCAAGAGAACGAATCGCCCTCGATAACAATCGAATTCGCGATTCAGCCCGCCGTCCACGTCGATCAGCACTCGCTGCGAGAGCCGGGGCAGGACTTCGTCGACAGGCACGCACGCGGCGGTCGAATCGAAGAGGGTTGCCACATCCGATGCGTCAGCCCACTCGCCGGCGTCGACAACATCGACACCGATCAGCGCCCAACCGTCGCCGAGGAAGTGATCCAACAGATCGATACGCTTCTCGATCGTGTCGAAGGCCCTCGGTTGTCCCACGGGTACACCGACATTCGGACCAGGAATCACCAGTCCGTCGGTAAACTGCTGGACGGGACGGTACCGCATTTCCTCGAAGAAGGTCCGCCCTGCCGGTGTAGCCAGGGCAGCCCCGACCAGTTCGTCACGTCGGCGAGCTAGCCCGGAAGAGGTTGTCATGACGACTCTGCCGAGCCTCTCGGACGCGCGCACGGTTGCGGCCGCATGCGGACTGCGCTCGCTCTGGTAGCTGTGCAGGGACTCTTCACGAAGTCGCCCGTCGAGTACATCGGCGATTTTCCACGACAAGTTCGCCGCGTCCCGGATTCCGGAGTTCAAGCCCTGGCCGGCAAACGGCGGCATCATATGGGCGGCATCGCCAAGCAGGAAACATCGGCCAATCTGCCAGTCGTCCGCGACGACGGCGTTGAAGCGGTAATTGACCGCTCGCTCAACCTGTTCGGGAGTGATGTCGCGGTACCTGCGCAGCAACTGTTCGATCAGTTCGAACGAGGGCGTGTCCGTCGGCTCACCCTCTCCGGGGAACAACCGGAATTCGTAACGGCAACGGCCATCGAGTCCGGGGACGATCACGTGTGGGCGTTCCGGATCGCCATGGTGCATCCCGAAGCGTTCAGTGTGGAAGTCACCGAGTGTGTCGACCACGAGCCACACGTCGGCGTAACTCCGCCCACTCATGGTGACTCCGAACAGCTCACGAATCGTCGAGCGACCACCGTCGCAACCGAATGCGTACCGAGCTACTACAGAACCACCCGTCATGGAGATCGTGACAGAATCCTGATCCTGTTCCACGCCAGTTACTTCGGTGCCGAAGTGTACGTCGACGCGCGGATGCTCACGAAGCGCGGAGAGCAACATACGTTCCAGATCCGGTTGGGCAAACGGATTCTTGAACGGGTATCCAAGTCGGTAGGGGACAGCAGCACGCGCGTGAAACAACGGCTTGTTGTCACTGCCGAAATACTGGGTTCCGGTTCCTGGCACCATGATTCGCATTACAGCTTCGGCGATGCCCGCCTGTTGGTAGACCCTCAACGCCTCGTCGTCGATGCTGATCGCCTTCGGCTCGTCGCTGGTCGTCATGCGCTGTTCGAGCACAACCACGTCGAGGCCGCGGGCCGCGAGTAGCGCTGCAGCGGTCATTCCGACCGGACCTGCGCCGCAGATCGCCACGTCGTACCGGCGACCTCGAAATATCGAGTTCACGAGTTCCTCCTCTGGGATCGCCACCAGAAGTGGCGTACAGAAACGGTAACTCGCCGTCCAGTCGTTCAGGAATAGATTCCTGCGACGTAGGACGCACTCTAAGGTTTACCCCCAAAGGAGAACCTCTACCACGAAGTCCGTCTACGGTTCCGGCTCAATTGCCAATAGCTGCTGCGCAATTGAGCCGGAGCCCACACGCCACCGCGTCGACCTCCCACCGACCTAGGCTCGGCGACGACCCCTCCCACGTCCACCTTCTGGATCCATCTCGGACTTCCATTCCCGGAACCCCTCCTCGGTACGTCCCCGGCGCCAGTATCCGGAGATCGAGACCTGATCCCGCTGCAACCCACGTTCACTCAACAGGTAAGGGCGCAGGCCGTGCATGATTGATTCGGCCTCTCCGTGCGCAAATACCTGGACGCGCCCCGGCAGCCAAGCGAGGTCACGCACAGCGTCCACCAACGCATTGTGTCCACCATCCACATCGCGGTGGACATAGACGATCTCAGCGCCGGATGGTGCTACGACCTTCAACGGCGGCTCATGCGCGGCCGAGTCCACCTCGACCACAACCCGGGCCACAGCGTCCGGCGCGGCGTCGGAGAGGGCGGAGATTGCGGCACTGATCGCGGGCACTGCCGACTCGTCGCCCACCAACAGGTGCCAATCGGCAGTCGGGTCCGGAGCATATCGTCCGCCGGGACCATTGACCATCAATGTGTCACCGGATTGAGCTGCAGCCGCCCACGGTCCAGCGACACCCTCATCTCCGTGCAGCACGAAGTCGATTGCCAACGTCCCCGCCTCGATATCCGGGTAAATCGCTGTGTATGTACGCACCACAGGCAGGTCCTCTGGCGCCATAGTTCCGCGCAAAGCGCGGACGTCGAGAGGCTCGGGGTACACAACACCGGGTTTGGGGAAGACCAGCTTGACGTAGCGGTCGGTGGACACACTGCCGACAAACGCCGAGAGGTCGTCGCTGCGGAACCACACGCGCCGCAGCGACGGAGTGATGTGTTCGCTACTGGTCACAGTCAAATAGGTAGTCAAGACGTCTCCTTGATCGGACGGATTCAGGATGAATAACGATATACTTATATCTATATCACGATATATCGATGAAAAGTCTGTGAGATCACTCCGGGGACGGCGTATTCGATCCTCAACGAACTGGCTGACTCGGGTAGGACGCCCCCGCATCCGAAGACTCCGCCCGCGTAGGCCAACCGAATGCAGCCACAGCTCCGACCACACTCGACAAAGCCACCGCCGCGCCCACAAACAGAGTCCACCGTGGTCCGAATGTCTCGCCGATCCATCCGATGATCGGCGCACCGATCGGCGCACCTCCCATCGACACCATCACGTACAGCGCGGTCACACGTCCACGAAACTCCGGATGGACCTTGAGTTGGATGTTGGCCTGAGCTGCGGTGATCATGGTCATGGCACTGAGTCCGATCAGCGGTGTCCAGATCGCAAAGGTCAGATACGTCGGCATCAAGCCACCGACTGCCAACGCGCCACCGAACGCCAGTGCCGCGAACATCACCAGACGGCCGGAGATCGTGGATCGCCTCGCCGCGGCCAAAGCACCCACGAATGACCCGACCGCCATCGCCGAAGTCAACAGACCGAACTCCCCGGCGCTCTTGCCGAACTCCTGAGTCGACATCAAAGCCGTGGTCAGCTGGAAGTTGATTCCGAACGCACCCACGAAGAAAACGATCACGAACACGAACAGAAGGTCGGGTCGACCACGCAGGTAGCGCACTGCTTCGAGCAACATCCCCTTGCGGCGCTCCTGCGGCTTAGGCGACGAGAGCAGGTCGGGGTCAATCGATTGAAGTGCGTAGATCACTGCGATGTAACTCAATGCATTGAGGAGGATCACCCACCCCGCTGCCTCGGAGCCGGAACCGAACGCGGCGATCAAGACACCGGCAAATGCGGGGCCGACAACCCGCGCAGTATTGAACGATACGGAGTTCAACCCCACCGCATTGGTGAGATCCTCGGGTCCGACCAGTTCCGGCACAAACGACTGTCGCGCAGGAGCATCCAGAGCTGCTCCGATTCCGAAGACAAAGGCAATAGCGTAGACGTGCCATGGCTGAGCGGCACCCGTGACCGCCAGGATGCCCAATATGAGCGCAGGGAACGCCATCATTACCTGCGTCACCTGCATCAGCCGACGCTTCGGATAGCGATCTGCCAATAGACCGGCGAGGGGTGAGATCAGCAGGACCGGCAGAAACTGCAAGCTCGTCGTGATACCGACTGCGGTCCCACTGTTGTCTGTCAACTGGAGAACCAGCCAGTCCTGGCCGATGCGTTGCATCCAGGTGCCCACGTTGGACACGACTGCACCGGCTGCGTATCTGCGGTAGTTGGGGATTGAAAGTGAGCGAAAGGTTTGGAGCACTATTGCGCCTATCTTGTCGGGGTCTGAGGCAGGAGATCCACTGCGGTGGACGGAAAACGAAGCACGCAAGCTACTTTCAACCGGCGTTACCGAGAGAGCATCTCCAGACCCCAGCATTGAGACCGTATCGACGGCGCCGCGACGGCGTCAATGACACCGACTTCAACCTAAGTGTGCAAGGCACGGTGGCCAGAACTGCGGCCACATCTGCTAGACGGAGACCATCACCCATGACGATGCGATAAGTCGAAGGTCTCCAATTCCCTTGTTCACTTGCAGATTTCACAAACCGACTTCAGCTTCGGTGCCCTACATCAAGTGCTTCGGATGAACGGAGGAGGGCATCAGCTGCAACATCGACATTCGGAACGCCATTTCCCGGCGATTGTCGACAAGTTCGGAATAGAGGTCGTCAAGCGCAGCTGAACCCATGTTGTGAGGCCCGACGATTCGGTAGCAAGCCTGATTGAAGCTGCCGAACCAGAGTTGGATGAACAGCTTCGGATTGAGAATCATCTTCCGCATCGGAACCATGCAGCCGATCTCACGCGCGAGTGCGTCGAGGTACAGAACCTGCGACGGTATGGCCTCGGTGTGTCGCGGACTCAAGGCGGTCCAGTGCTCTTCCCACTCCTTCTCCCGTCCGATGACTTCGTCGAGATTGCGAGGGAGTTTCAGCTTGCCGCTGAGCACACGCGCAAAGTATCGGGCCTGCATCTCCGCACAGATGGGAATGCCGCCCGAGAAGGGGCGAACAAAGCCGATGAATGCTGCGCTCCCCTGGTGTTCCGGATGGAGGAAATGCTTGTAGAGGTTGCGGACGTTTCCTTCCTTGACCTGGAGTTCGCCGATGGAGAGTTCCTCGTTGTTGAAGCCCGTGCAGAGCACGATGGTGTCGATTTCGCCTTCCTTCGAGTCCTTGAAGACGACTCTGTTGCCGTCGGACTTCTCGATTCCCGCGTCGTTCAACACGACTCGGCCATCGACAATGCTCGGGATGAAGCTGACGTTCTTGCAGAAGATGGTTCGCTGTGTCCAGCTTCCATCGGGGTGTGATCGGCGATTCCAGGTCTTGATCAGGTTCCAGTTCTCGTCGTTGTGGAGGGTTCCGATGTCGAACTTCGGGGGATAGACCGCCTCCCCCATCGGGTTGAGTGCGGGCTGGGCGGCGCGCATTCCCGGAATCAGCCTGTCTCGAAGCACGCGCAAAGCGCCCATGGCCGTCGTGACAACTCCGAGAACCACGGATACGGCGAGAAAAAGTGCCTTCGCCAGGGAACTGCGTCCCCAAACGGTGTCGAGTGGGAACGGGTAGTCGGTTGCCCGCCTGAGCATCTCGTGGTGGTGCGATCTCACGGTGCCGTGATCAGTTGTCCTGGTGCTGTTGAACACTCGCGGCAGGAGATAATTGTACGACCGGATCGACAGGGTGCAGGCATCCGCCACGTCGCCGATTTCACGGACGATATCGGCGCCCGATTCCGCCATTCCGACGATCAGGACGCGTTTGCCGCGAAAGCGTTCGTTGTTGCGGTACTCCGAGGAATGGACGATTTCTCCGGAGAAGTTCGCGAGCTCAGCGATGTTCCGGTTGGGCGTCTTGAACGGTCCGGAGCAGATGGCAACTGCGTCGAACTCTTCCGCCACCTGAACACCGTCGCGTCGGACCGACACGGTCCACGTATCGGATTTCCGTTCGACGTTCGTCACTTCGCTACCGAACCGGATGTGGTTGCGGAGATGGTAGAGATCGGCGTATTCCTCGAGGTACTCGAAGTATTGCCGGCGAGTGTAGAACACCCGCTCCCCCGAGAACGGGTGATCCGAGTAGGCCATCAGCTTTATCGAGATGGTCAGGTGAAGGTTGTCGTAAGCCTTCATCTGATCGCCGTCGCCTTCGTGGCGAAGCCAGATACCTCCGACGTCCACATTCTTATCGAAGCAGACCACCTCATGCCCCTCGTCGAGAAGCTGT
This sequence comes from Rhodococcus sp. AD45-ID, assembly GCF_003023755.1. Classification (NCBI taxonomy): domain Bacteria; kingdom Bacillati; phylum Actinomycetota; class Actinomycetes; order Mycobacteriales; family Nocardiaceae; genus Rhodococcus; species Rhodococcus sp. AD45-ID. The sequence continues at coordinate 2,691,355 of NZ_PYHL01000001.1, forward strand.
TTGATGGTTGTCAGCCCGCACGGGCCTGCTCCAACGACACAAACCTTCATTCATTGCCTCCGAGATTCCCGAGTAAGAAACCGAATTGACTCGATCGCATCGCGACCACCTGGGCCGGACCCAAAAGATGTGAGGATCATGTGCGTTCTGTAACGGCCTGACCTTCCAGCCCCGACACGCACAAAATTAGGTTAGGCTAACGATGGTAAAAAGACGAATTGGTGGATGGAGCCGATCTCCACCTCGCCGTTGATGCAGGCCTGCAACAGTTTTCATCAAAAGCGAGCAAACACGGTTCCCGAGATTTAGGTTAGCCTAGGCTAGAGTTCGTCGAATTGGGACAGTTAGAGGATATCGATGAGACCACAATAGTAAAGAGCCATTTCTAAAGACTTGAATCTTTCTTTGGATTCAGATGTCGTCTTCGGATTGTGGATCGAGCTCATGTCGTCGCGTTCGCACAGTGAGTCCGTCCCGGGCGGGTGCGCGCCACTGTATTCAATTTTTTGCAACAAGAGTTACACCTGACTCGAGAGGGATCGAAATGAGCAGTCGTATCGACGAGGTCGACGTCGTCGTAGTGGGCGGTGGCCCCGGGGGGTCCAGCGCTGCAACGTTGTTGGCCAAGGGTGGTCACCGAGTTGTGCAGCTGGAAATGGAGCAGTTCCCGCGCTATCAGATCGGCGAATCGCTTCTACCCGCCACCGTCCACGGTGTGTGCCGACTGCTCGGGGTGGAGAAGGAAATGGAGGAAGCAGGATTCATGCGCAAGCGTGGCGGCAGCTTCCGCTGGGGCAAGAATCCCGTGCCGTGGAACTTCTTGTTTGCAATCACTCCCGAATTTGCCGGTCCCACGTCATACGCCTACCAGGTCGAACGGATGAAGTTCGATCACATTCTGTTGAAGCACGCTTCGAACTGCGGAGTCGACGTCCGGGAGCAGGCCGCTGTCACCGGACCCATCCTCGACGACAACGGGCGGGTGGTCGGTGTCACGTACACGGATGTGGACGGCGACGTATGCGAGGTGCGCGCGAAGTACGTCGTCGACGCCTCGGGAAACAAGACACGGTTGACGAAGTACGCGGGCACCGAACGTGTCTACTCCGATTTCTTCCAGAACGTAGCACTGTTCGGATATTTCAACGGGGGCAAGCGTTTTCCCGAGCCTGACTCAGGAAATATCCTGTGCGCGGCATTCGACGAAGGATGGATGTGGTACATCCCACTCACCGACGAACTCACCAGCGTGGGTGCGGTGATCGCAAAGGACCACGCAGCGAAAATCCAGGGCGATCAGGAACATGCGTTGGCGAAGTTCGTCAAGCGCTGCGCCATTGTCGACGACATGCTCTCGGACGCGACCCGGGTGACCGAGGGTGTGTACGGACAAATCCGAACCCGCAAGGACTACTCGTACGCCAACACCAAATTCTGGGGAAATGGCATGGTACTCGTCGGTGACGCAGCGTGTTTCATTGATCCGGTCTTTTCCACCGGGGTTCATCTGGCTACCTACTCGGCGGTTCTTGCCGCACGCTCGATCAACAGCGTGTTGTCCGGGGAATTGACCGAGGAGCGCGCTTTCGGTGAGTTCGAGGGACGGTACCGCCGCGAGTATGCCGTGTTCTACGAGTTCCTGTCCTCGTTCTACGACATGGAGCAGTCCGAAGACTCGTACTTCTGGAAAGCGCGCCGCGTCACCAACTTCGACCGCCAGGACATGACGGCCTTCGTGTCTTTGGTGGCGGGCGCGTATTCGCAGGAGGACGTGTTGACCGATGCCGACGCAGTGGTGAAGCGGTTCTCCGCGTCGACCAAGGCATTGACCGATGCGACTGTGAAAACAGGTGGCATGGACACCGCCTCCGGCCAGAGGATGAATCATCTCTTTGCCGCGCCGGTAGTACGAGAAGTGATGGAAGAGATGAATTCGTTGCAAGCGCGTGGCGCAACCGATTCCATTCAGACTCCACCGCCACTGCTCGAGGGCGGGTTGGTCCCTTCACCTGACGGGCTGGCTTGGGCAGAGCCTGCGGTCGCGGCGCGGTGAATATCTGGGCGGCTGCCGATCCCGTACCGCAGATCAGTGAGCATGCACTGCTGATACTACTGACACAAATCGCTGTGCTCATAGGCGTCGCTACAGCATTAGGTAAGGTGGCAAACAGGTTTGGGTTGCCGAGCATCGTCGGTGAGTTGTCAGCGGGAATCGTGTTGGGACCGTCGATCCTGGGAAGCACTGCAACCGCAGTGGAGAATTGGCTGTTTCCGGCGGTTGCCGCGCAACAGAACCTTCTTGATGCAGTGGGGCAGATCGGCATCCTCTTGTTGGTGGGTTTGTCTGCAGCGCAACTTGATACAGCATTCGTTCGCAAGCGTGTCGGGGTGGTTGCGTCGGTCAGCGCCGGGGCCTTTGTAATTCCGTTGGGTGCAGGCATCGCGGCGGGCTTTCTCCTCCCCGACAGCCTGATCGGCGAAGGCACGTCGAAGCTCACCTTTGCGGTGCTGATCGGTACGGCGCTGTCCGCCAGCGCCGTACCGGTGATCGCCAAGACTCTCCTGGAAATGGGACTCCTGCATCGCAATGTAGGGCAGTTGACGCTTGCCTCGGGAACCGTCGTCGATGCTGCGGCCTGGGTGATGCTGTCAGTGGTGTCGGCTATGGCGACCGTCGGCGTGCGCGCAGGCAAGATCGTGTGGACGGTGGCATCGTTGGTGTTGCTTGTCGCGGCCGCACTGCTGTTGCTACGGCCACTCGTGAAAGTCGTCTTGGATCGCGCCGAGAAGCTCTCCGATCAACGGACAACCATCGCGACGGTGGTTATCGTCGTCCTCGGTTGCGCCGCGGCTACGCAAGCGCTGCATCTCGAAGCGATTCTCGGTGCCTTTGTCGCCGGAGTAGTGGTGGGCCAGAATCGAGCGGCGTTGCTAGCCCCGCTGAGGACCGTGGTGATGACGGTATTTGCACCGTTGTTCCTTGCTACCGCAGGTTTACGCGTTGACCTCTCGGTACTCACCGACCCGGCGGTGTTACTGGCCGGAATAGGTGTTCTGGTGGTGGCTACCGCGAGCAAGTTCGCCGGCGCTTATGCGGGTGCGCGGGTCGTTCGCCTACCGCGCTTGGAAGCGGTGGCGTTGGGTGCAGGGTTGAATGCACGTGGCGCAGTGGAGATCGTGATTGCAATGGTGGGTCTTCGTCTGGGTGTCTTCGGCGCCGAGGCCTACGCGGTCATCGTATTCGTGGCGGTAGTGACGTCCGTGATGGCGCCACCAATCCTGCGATGGTCGATGGCGCGAGTCGATCACACCACCGAAGAGGAGCAGCGCGCAGAGCTTCATGAGAAATGGGAAACAACTCCGGGCCGGGAGTGACACATCGGCCGGTCTGACGCCGCCAAGCCCACATCTCACTGTCGGTGCTCACTGCGGAATGCGCCCGCGAGATCGCGCCCACCGGTTACGAAGCCCCAGAATTTGTGTACTCTGCCGAAGTCATCACGAGCGCTCCGCAGATCTATTCCAATGTCGCTACTGTTAATCCCGGCAAGATACCTTTTCCCGGACACGGGCCGAAGTTTGCGGTCGACATCGCGAATTCCCTTGTTCACTTGCAGATTTCACAAGTCGATTCGACCGTCGGGGAAAAGGATCGCTGCCGTTTCGGTCAGAGTCCAGCGCGCATGTTCGGCGCCGAGGTCTCCACTCCCGTAATTTGCCGCTGTTTCACGAGACCCCAATGCAATGATGAAACGGTGGTCGTCGCCGGCGATGCCTGTCGACAGGTGGATCCAGTTTCCGTCGATGCAGCACATCCACCCTTGCTTGACCGCGATTCCGGATTCACCGGAGAGCGCATCCGGGATGCCGAACCGTTGGTAGTAGCCGTCGGCCGCGGTTGAGGTGAAATCCCCGATGTCGCCGAGAACGACTGCAGATTGATCGGCCGACAAGCCCCCTCTCCCGTCGAGCAAGGCGTCGTAGTAGCTCACGATGTCAGACATGGTCGTTTGTGTTTCCCACCATGTCTCGTCCGATCCGATGGACGTTGACGAAAGTGGGTACCGCGCTGTGATGCGGTCGATGATGTTGTTGCTGCCGAAGCGATTCCACAACAGCTCGGCAGCCGAGTCGTCGGAAGAACGCAGCATCTCGTCGATCAGTCCGGCCTCATACTCCGATAGCGTGACTTCACCCTGTTGTTCGCGGAAGAGGATGTCGTCCGCGATGAACAGTTTGGACACCGAAGCGGTATCTATCGGTTCGTCGTTGCCATTGGTAACTCGAACTCCCTCGACCCGGTCGAGGATCACAATCGAAACTTCCGCACCCTGTTCGAGGGCAAACTCCGTCGCCAGTGTCATTCGCGAAGCAAGTGAAGGCTGTGTTCCAACGTCAGGCGTCCGCGTCTGTCCGGCTTGTGACAGCCCTGGTTCTTGTGACAGCCCTGGTTCGGGTATCGCCGAACCACTCGCCTTCGCCGGTGCGGCGCAGGACACATGTGCGCAGGACATCGAAGCAGTGACTGCAATCAGGACTGCCATGAAGGCCAAGGCCATGGGCGATCTGTACCGACTCGTCACTGGCTTGAAATGTCTCGCGGCCCTCTGCATGTTGTCCGAGGCTAAGCGGCATTCCGGTGAATTCGATGTGCAAAAATGTGAAGTTTCTGTGCACCAGCCGTACAGAGCACTATCGAACGTGCTTATAAGGAATAATGGTGCAGTGTCGAGATCTGCTCCGGGTGCTGCGTCCTCCGACTTCGGCCGACGACGCGCAGTCCTCGCTCGACTACCCCGGATGTACCGTTCCGACGGATCCCCGATTCGTGTGTTGGTTGTGGACGACGAGCCGGCGATAACCGATTTGGTCAGCCTGGCGCTTGGCTACGAGGGATGGATCGTCTCCGTCGCACACGACGGAAAAACCGCCCTGGAATTGCAACAGGAGCAGCTGTTCGACCTGGTAGTCCTGGACATCATGCTGCCGGATATCGACGGAATCAGCATGCTCGAACGTCTACGAGTCCTTGGCCGGGGAACGCCTGTGCTCTTTCTCACCGCCCTCGATTCGATCAGCGACCGCGTCCTCGGCTTGACCGCCGGCGGCGACGATTACATGACCAAACCGTTCAGCCTCGAAGAGCTGGTGGCGCGACTGAGAGGTTTGCTCCGGCGAGCCGCTGATTCGATGTCCGAGCATGACACCGTAATCGTCGTCGGTGATCTGTCTCTCGACGGGAGTTCGTACGAGGTCAAACGCGGTGGTGTGTCAATTCCTTTGACAACAACAGAATTCGAATTACTTCGCTACATGATGCAGAATCCTCGGCAGGCACTCACCCGCGCCCAGATCCTGAACCGAGTATGGAATTACGACTTCGCAGGCAAGTCGAACATCGTCGATCTCTACGTTTCCTATCTACGACGAAAAATCGATGCCGGCCGCGATCCGATGATTCATACTGTGCGAGGAGTCGGATACATCCTGCGGCCCAAAGAGTCTCAGGACCACTGAATGCCGACCTCGGCAACAGCGCCCCGCCGTAGTCCGTGGGGGCTGCAACGACGACTCGTTACCGCGATGACAGGAGTCATGGCAGCAATTCTCCTCGTCGTTGCCATCGTGAGCATCATCTCGCTCCGCACATCGGTAACCAGCCTGGTCGATTCACAGTTGACCGGATCGATGGCCTCGTTCAGCCATTTGATCGACAAATACCTAGGCGATCCTGAAACAGATTCTGCCACAGGCGCAATGCGGGGAAGGAAGCCTCTGACCGACTACGCCGGCCAGGCACCGGGGACAGTCATCCTCCTCATGGACAACGGCATTGTCGCGGATTCCGCGGTGTTCTCGGATTCCGAATCCGCGCCGCTGAACGCCGAAGCTGTCACTCAAGTTCGGAACCACGACTGGGCCGACGGCGAACGACAGAACATCACGCTGGCAGGCGTCGGCGAATTGCGCATGGAAAGCATTGCACACAAGGGCAATTCATCGCTCATTGTCGGAATTTCACTGGAAGCCGCCAACGACGCCGTTGTTCACGAAACGCTGGTCCTGTCTGTCCTCGCGCTTCTCGCCCTCGCAACTACTGTCATCAGCACGGTCCTCGTAGTTCGGCATACCCTCAAACCACTCAACCGCGTAGTGGCAACCGCAAAGCAAGTCACCGAACTTCCGCTGAGTGTCGGAGAAGTGTCCTTGCACGTCCGCGTGGAGAAATCGGATACCGACCCTCGCACCGAATTGGGAAAGGTCGGTGAAGCGCTGAATCATCTTCTCCATCATGTCGACGAGGCACTGTCGATTCGGATAGCCGCGGACAAGAGGGTGAAGCAGTTCGTTACGGATGCAAGTCATGAGCTCCGGACCCCGCTTGCGTCAATCCAGGGATATGCGGAACTCACTCGCCAGGACAGCGACGAACTGCCCGACATGACGGAGTACTCCCTCGCTCGGATCGAGTCCGAAGCCAAACGCATGGGCGCGCTGGTCGAAGACTTGCTGCTGCTCACGCGACTGGATGAAGGCCAGAGCCTACAGACCTCGGAGGTCGATTTGGCGGAGCTCGTCGTCAACGCCGTCAACGACGTTCGGGTGTCCGCTTTCCTCCACAGGTGGGTCGTGGACGTGCCGGAATCAGCAGTGATGGTGAACGGCGACAACGAGCGTCTCTACCAATTGGTGGCGAATCTGCTGTCGAATGCTCGGGTCCACACACCTGCCGACACCACCGTCACCGTCGCACTACGTGTGCAGGCAGGCAACCTCGATGAGCGGACGGTCGAATTGACGGTCACCGACAACGGCCCCGGCATCGCCGAAGACATCCTCCCCCGACTGTTCGAGCGTTTCGTACGAGGAGACAAGGGTCGTTCACGAAAAACCAACAGCACTGGACTCGGTCTGGCGATTGCGGCCTCGATCGTCGAGGCACACCATGGCACCATGACGGTAGAGTCCCAGCCCGGACGTACGACCTTCTGCGTACGCCTACCACACGCCGAATGAGCGGCAACCGAGCCGACCTTCGACTCGGTTGCCGCCCGTGTAGCTAGCGAAAGTCTGACGGAACATCCGCTCCCAGCTTGTCGGCCGCAGTCTCGAGGTCGTCCAGAAGCTGAACATGCAGCGGTATGCCGTCCACCCGACGTTCCTGAAGCGTCCTGACCCCTGGCTCACCCGGGTATGAGATATCAGTAGTCGAATCAGCGACGGGCAACCTGTTGATGGCCTCGAGCGTGTCGTCGACCGTCGCCATGAATTCTTCCGGAGCAACAAACGCCGAGATGTCGACGGCCATCAGCACCGCATTCTGACGGTGACGCCGGCCTCCCGGCTTGTCGGAGTGAAAGCGACTGACGATCGGATTCGACGCCAACCCGCTGGCAAGAAGCTCGAGAACCAGTGACGTTCCGGCGCCGCCGATGCCATGTGACGGAATTACACTCGGCGGCAGCAACTCTGGTGCCGCCGAGAAGTCCGTCGTCGTGTCGAGCAGGACTGTCTGATGCTTTCCCGCGGGTAACGCGACGGACAGTGGATTTGTGCCCACTACTGCCCCGCCGCGTCCGGGGTAGCCCAGTGTGGGCATACCCGCCACAATCCCCATGCCCGCCATCCCGTAGTCGGCGGCTCGTGCCGTGTAGTACCCGAGAGCGCCCGTATGGACGGTGCCCCGAACGCTCACCCAGGCAATACCCACTGTGCGCGCCAGGCTCATAGCGTGATCCATAGCCGTCGACAGTGCCACGGGCCCCGGCGCAGAATCGGCATCGACGATGGCGACAGCTGAACGTGTCTGATCCACAGTGATATCCGGCGCCGGGTTGGACTCCCCGCTGTCGAACAATTCCAGGTAACGCAGAATCCGCGACACCCCATGAGCGTCGAAGCCACGAAGATTCGCCCACACCAGCGCATCTGCAATGAGGTCTGCGTGCTCCAGGGAACAGCCGGCCGCAACGAAAATGTTGCCGGCGAGCACACGCAACGTCTGCTCCTGGACGCGAACACGAGTTGTAGACATGACAGTGCCTTCCTGGATGCAAGCCGAATGGAGCGCGCTGATCAGCGCGCTACGTGAACATCTACAAGTGCGCTCGTGCCGCCGCGAACGCTGGCCAGGGCCCGCTCCAGTGCCGGGACGAGTTCGTCGGGTCGCGTCACAGTCAGCCCGAGCATCCCAAAGGGTTCGACCAGGGAAGCAGCCGACGGCTGGTCGTGGAGATTGACCCCGCGGAAGTTCTGGTCGGTCTCAGCAGCGCCGTCCGGATAGAAGCGCAGATGGTTGAGCTTCATGGACAGATACTGGTGATTGTTGATCACCACGATCAAGATGGGCAGATCCAGAGACTTCGATGCTGCCAAGGCCTGCACGATCGGGTTGTACAGGAACGACCCGTCTCCGATCGTGAGTGCGACCTCGCGTGAGGGTTCGGCAAGCTTGACGCCCAACGCCACACCGATTCCCTGACCGAGTCCGCCCTGGACGTACTGGTACCGCCCGGGCTTGTCCGCCTGAAGTCGGTCGGCGACTATACGACTGTGCGTAATCGTCTCGTCGACGACGGATGCCTCCGGGTCCAGCGCTTCGCGGAGCGCATCTACGAGATCCGCAGCCGTGATTGTGTCCGTCGCGGGCGTCGATACGACGGCAGAACGGGCTGCAGCGGAACGTAATTCGCGTCGCTGCGCAACCAGCCACTCGTCTGACCCTGCCGACTTGACGGTCGCACTCAACGCCCGCAGTGTCGGACCGACTTCACCCTCGAGGTACTGATCGGCACCGAGAATCTGATAGTCGATGTACTGGCGGTGCGGCACCTCGTCGATGACCAGGACGTCTGCTGCTGCCGGGCGATCACTTGGTGGGTACCACGGTGCACGGCAGCAGATCAGAATGATCAGATCGGCCTCACGAATAAGCTCCGAACCGGCTGCGCCGGCGTGTAACTCGTGACTGCGCGGAAAGTTGGTGGACACTGCGGCCGGCGGTTCGATCACCGGTACCGACAACAGCTCGGCAAACTCGAGCAACGCATCGAAACCATCCGGGTGTCTACCGGCGGACTCCGTGATGATGACGGGTCGCTGCGCCGCGAGGACGCGGCGGGCGGCGTCGTCGATTTCGGACGCGAGACTGATACGGCGACCGGGGGCCGGGGCCGGCCGAACTACTGCACGATCCGCATCCCACGGTTCGAGGAGTACCTCTACCGGCACGTTCAGGTAGACCGGTCCAGCCGGACCGCGTCGCGCGATATCCGCTGCGCGGACGACCGAGCCGTACAGCGTCTCCACACTGCCGACCTGAGTCGACCACTTCGTGAACGGGGCAGCAACGCTCTGCGGACCACCGACGATGGAAAGGTTGCGATACCACTGTTGCCCGGGGTCTACTTCGGTCTCACCGTACGTGATCGACTCGGAGCTGCAGACAACCATTCCGACCTGCGCCAGGAGCGCACCGTGAATTCCACACGCACCTTGCAGGAGACCTGGCACGGCATGTAGGAGAACCATCTGCGGTCGACGGGTGACGATCCCGTAACCCGTTGCCATTGCGACAGCGAGTGTTTCGTGCATCAGATCGATGTAGCGCGGCCCGTCGACGCCGTCGCGCTCCTGGTGTGCGAGCGCTTCCCACATCGGTGCCCATTCGGACCCGGGCGACGAGAAGATGATGTCGATTCCGATGCTGCGGCACGCTGCGAGGATGGCTTCACCGCCATCAACACGATCGTTCACGACTGTGCCTGCGCTTGCGCCAGAACGGGCCAGTCGAGGCATTCTGCGATACCGCGACCCATGATCCACTCGAGTTCCTGCTCGGTGAAATCGAAATGCTCGGTGAACTGCTCGACCGTGTCCGTCCACGTCAACCCGTGACCGAGCAAACGCGTGATGTCGGTACCGAAGAAACAACGCTCCGGACCCATCGCGTCCACCATCTCCCGAACGTACTTCGCGATATTGAGATTCGGGAACGGCTCGGTCGAATACCCCGGAATCGCCGACACCTTCACAAAGATATTCGGGTGCACATGCAGATCCGCGGTCTCCTTGACCCAGTACCCGATCGCGTCGTCGACACACCGAGCCATGATGCCCATGTGGTCGATGATGATCTTGAGCTCGGGATGCTTGCCCGCGATCTCACCGAGCTCCGCCTTCCACACCGGAGCATGCACCATAGTCTTGATACCCAACTCCTCCGCCAGAGGCCAGTACCAGTCGTTGGTGCCGTCGATCATCCAGTTACGGTCCTGCGGACGGTGGAACGTCAACCGCGTCCCCTTCACATGCGGATTCTGCGCAAAATCCTTCATCATCGCCGCACCCTCGACGGGCTTGTTCTGCGGGATACGAGCCATGATGCCGAACCGATCCGGATGTGCCTCACACGCCTCCAGCGCGTAATCGATGCGGTCACCTTCCCAGGACGGCGGCAAGATCAGTGCACGATCGACACCGGCCTCGTCCATCAACCCGAGAGCTTCCTCGTAGCTGAACGACTCCTCCCGATGACCGTTCAAACGGATACGCTCACGCGCACCCGGAAGCCACGGACGATCCGGAGCTTCGTCTTTCCAGATATGGATTTGCGAATCGACAATGAACATGGATCCTCTATTCTCGTTAATTGGTATTTGCGCCAGAGCCAGGTGTAAACATCTGCGAGACAACGTATTCACCGATAGCTAGAGATGACGTCGCAGCCGGCGACGGGGCGTTGCGAACAGCTGTCACCGCGCCGAGCCTGCTGATCCGGAAATCGTCGACCAGTGTTCCATCGGCGTCGACGGCTTGCGCCCGCACACCGGCCGGAGCCCGCACGACATCCGCAACGGTCAAGGCCGGGACGTAGTCCTGTGCAGACTTGACGTAGGCGCGAGTCGAAAACGACCCCTTCATCTCGTGGATGCCTGTTTTCCAGTGCTGGTGGAACAGCTTTCGCGATCCCGGCCACCGCAAGAGCTCGAAAAACTCGCGCAGGTTCACGTCGCGTCGACGATATCCCTCGCGGGCGGTTGCAAGAAGTGCATTCGGCCCGATATCCACGGCGCCGTCGACACGCGGCGTGAAGTGGACACCGAGGAACGGGTACGCCGGATCCGGGACGGGATAGACCAAGCCGTTCACCAAGTCCTTCCGCGCCGGAACGAGCCTCAAGTACTCACCCCGGAAAGGGATGATTGCCGGGCCGGCTACATCACCGGCAATCCTTGCGACAGTGTCGGATTGGAGACCGGCACACAGGACGACATGATCGAACTCGTACGAGTTGCCGGAATCGGCAACAATTGATGCCGTAGCGCCGTTCACCTGGATATCGCGAATCTCGGTGCCCAGCTTGATCTGCCCACCAGCCGCGACTATGTCCGCTGCCATCGCATGCGCCACGGCTGGATAGTCGACGATCGCTGTCGTCGGAGAATGGAGGGCTGCGATACCAGCGACATTCGGCTCGATTTCGCGAAGCTCTGCCTGTCCGAGCCAACGAACATCTGGAACGCCATTGAGCCGTGCGCGTTCCTGCAAGTCTCGCAGCGGCGCAATTTCAGCTTCGTTTCGAGCGACGATAACCTTGCCGATTTCGCGGTACACCAGTTCGTGTTCCACACAGAATTGTTTGAGGAGATCAACACCGCGTCGGCACAACGTGGCCTTGAGAGAGCCTGGAGTGTAATAGATTCCCGAGTGAACTACGCCCGAATTGTGACCCGATTGGTGAGCGCTCAACACCTTTTCTTTTTCGAAGATCGTCACTTCGAAACCGTCAAGGGCAAGCCGCCTTCCCACGGCCAGGCCGACCAGTCCGCCGCCGACAATACCGGCGCGCCGCGATCCCGCCGTCATCGTTCCACATCCGTCCGAATCGCGACCGTCTTGACCCGCGTGTAGAAGCGGGGTCCTTCCAGCCCTTGCTCTTTGAACGCCGAGCCGGATTCTCCGAAGCCTCCGAACGGCATATGTACATCCCAGCCGGTAGTGGGGTGGTTCACCGATACCTGACCGGCCTCGAGACGATCAGCGAAGTAGTACGCGTTCTTCATCGACGTGGTGAATACCGACGCAGCCAGTCCGTACGTCGTGTCGTTTGCCGCCGCCACTGCCTCGTCGAGACCGTCGACAACCTGGATAGCAACTACCGGTCCGAATACCTCGTCGGTCCAGATCGGCATGGAGCGTTCGACATTGGTGACAACTGTGGGTGCCACCCAGCACCCGTACTCGGCCATCTCAGTCGAGAGTCCGTGCCCACCGACGACGACCTCGGCCCCACTCTCGCGGGCACGCTCCACATGAGCCAGGACATCGGACTGTGCCCGCTTGCTCACCAGCGGACCCATGGCCGTATCCGGGGCATCGCCGGGCCCCAGCCGGACTGCCGCAGCAGCTGCGATAATTCCGCTGATCACGTCAGTTGCCACAGCTGCGTCCACGACCACACGACTGGTTGCGGTGCAACGCTGCCCGGCCTGACCGAATGAAGCCGCGGCGATAGCGGCGACCGCCAGCTCCACATCGGCGTCGGCGAGGACAACCGCGGCGTTTTTCCCGCCCATTTCCGTTTGCAGGCGGACGTCACGACCGGCGAGGCGCCGTTGAATCGACCGGCCTACCGCTGTACTTCCGGTAAAGCTCACCGCGTTGATGAGCGGATCATCGAGAAGCGCGTCGCCGATCTCAGCGATTTTTCCACTTGCCAATCCGAGGACACCGGCCGGAAGACCGGCGTCCTGCAGCGCCTGCGCAAGGTGCATACTGACGACGGGAGTTTCGCTGGCCGCCTTGAGAACAACGGCATTGCCCGTGTACAGGGCGGGAGCCAACTTTCTCGCCGGTGTCAGTAGTGGATCGTTCCACGGTGTGACAAGGCAAACGATGCCGACCGGCTCGGTTCGCACAGTCGTCTGGGTATTCGGACGTGCATCGGCGAGTATCTGGCCCTGCGGCAACCGCGCCAGGCCGGCGTAGTAGTCGAGGAAGTCCGCTGCCTTCCCGACCTCCACGGCGGCCTCGGCGGTCGTCTTGCCCATCTCCGCTACAAGGTCGCGCGTAATCTCTGCAGCGCGGGCCCGCAGGTTATCGGCAGCCTTGGCCATGATCTGAGCCCGCTCCAGCACCGGAGTGTTCCGCCACACGTCGGCACCGACTGCCGCTGCGTCGTACAACTGGGTCACCTCTGCGGCCGTCATGGCCGCAACGCGCGCGACGGTGATACGGACGTCCGCTGGATTGACGACCTCGAATGTGCGGTCCTCGTCCGGACGGCGCCACTCGCCGGCGACAAGACTGGGCAGAAGCCTGGGTTGAATTGTCAACCGATCGTCCTCTCAAGTAGGTCCCGAATATGAGTTTCGGGGACTTATAGAAATGGATGCTACGGCCACCGAATCCCAAAGAGGAGCACAGAATTCGCAAGCTAAGAATCACCACTCCCCGTGCGTTGCGTACTCGCGCCTGCCAGGAAGACACGTCAGTCTGTAGACGACACGTGACGGACATTCAAGGAGAACACCTATGACATTCGTATTGATCGCTCATTACCGCGCTCGCGAGTCGGCAATCGACGCGGTGACGGAATCCCTGCGCAACATGGTCGAACCCAGCCGAGCAGAGACGGGGAATCTCGTCTACCGCGTCAACGGTTCAGCGGCCGACCCGGCTGAGTTTCTCATCTTCGAGGAATACGTTGACGAGTCTGCATTCGAAGCACATCTCGCCTCGCCCCACTTCGAGCGCCACCTTCGCGGCGGCGTGTTGCCGAACTTGGAAAGCCGTGTGCGCCATGATCTGGTTCCCTTGGAGCCGAGCTGACCGTGGACACGAGCATCCCCTCGCCGAGAACTCTCGGCTAGGGGATGCTTTGTCATGCAGCAGATTACGGGTTCCGATCAGAATGAATGCGCCTCGTGGCGTCCACATACACCTCGCCGTCAACCTGGACGACCCGGTACGTCGGAATAGGTTTTCGGCACGGTTTTCTAGTGGCCTCACCGGTCTCGAGGCTGAATCGACCTTGATGTAACAGACACTCGATCTCGACGGTTTCCTCGACGAGCGGACCTTGCACCAGTCGAAACGGAAGATGGGTGCATCGACTACCGACCGCATAGATCGTCTCGCCGGCGGCGAGAACCAAGATTTCTTGTCCGTCGACGGTCGTGACCACACGTTCATTTCTCTCGACGAACGCAGCGACCGTGCCGACGCGAATCAGCTTTCCGGCTAACTGTTCTCCGTCGGTTTCAGGCACATTCATGCCAGGCTCCTCACTACTGTCCGCCCACGTATGCGGGCACCACAATCAGGCGATGAGGCAGCGGGTACGGTATGCACCGCCCGATCGTGGCGCCTCGCCGGCATGGCAGAACCAGTGGCACGTCGGCCAACAGTTCAGGCATGCACGTCTTCGTGCGTGTGGACGCTCGACTACGCGCCTACACGAGGTGACGCTGGAAGTGCTCGATAGTCCGCTTCCAGGTCTTCGCACCGATATCTTCGGGATCATCGAGCTGGGAATGGCCCAGGAATGCATGCCCGACACCCGCAACGATCTCGTAAGAGAAGCCAGAGTTGACCTTTTCCGCCCTCGCTGAGTATGCGAGGGGAACGTCGACACCGATTCCATGGTCGTCCTCACCCCAGAAAGCCAAAACCGGTCCGCTCGAGTCGTCGACCAGATCCATGGGGCGCGGCGGGGGCATTACCAGCGTCGCCTGCGGTTCCGGGAACCCGTAGTACGACACCGTCACCAGATCATCACGCAGAGACGCGAGATCCAGCGAATACGTTCCGCCCATGCAGAATCCGAGCGAACCGACAAGATCTCCACCGATCTTGTCCTTCAACCACGTTGTCGCGGTATCAAGGTCACGAACGGTCTGGGCCTCGTCCAGACTCTTACGCCGCGCAAATGCGCTCTCCAAGTCGGGACCTGCAGCAGGACCCTGGCGGAAGAAGAAGTCCGGCAGAAGAACCGAGAAGCCGGCAACGGCGAGACGAGACGCCAAGCATACGTAGAACGGGCTGGGACCGTGAATATCGGTATTCAGCACGATTCCAGGTCCGCCTCCGTCGACAGTGAAGAGCGTCGCCGGCATGTCCACGTTCTCGCCGATCGAGATCGCGATGTCCTGGCGATCGACGTTCGGCGTTACCTGACCTTCAGGAACATCCGCATGACACATTTTTGTTCTCCTTAATCAGGCGTGAATCGACGTCGACCGCTCACGGTCGAACAATTCACTGGTGGTCAACGTGCGTGGTGTGATCGACTGGGCAGCAGAGTATTCCAGGAATACGTCCAAGCTCCGCTGGTTAGCCTCGATCCCGTACGGCCAGAAGTCGGCACCCAACAATCCCTTCGCCCGCTGTGCGTGCGCTCCACTCCACGGGAATGGATAGCTCGGAACAGTGAGACTCATCGACCGCTCGACCGAGCGGTTCTTCGCCTCGGTGAAGGCATTGACCAGTCCGTCCGCAATCTCCGGGTTCGCCTCGTACACGGAACGGCGCAGTACCAAAGTGTGCATGATCGGGAAGATCCCGGTCTTCTCGGCGTAAGCCATCTCGTCGAAGGTGTACTTGGGAAAGAGTCGCTTGACCCGGCGATCCTTGCTGACAACGCATTCCGGTGGACGCGCACTGATGACTGCATCCACCTTGCCGTCGAGCAGCAGTTGATTCAACGAGGTTTCGGGGGCAGCCGTGATGTCGAAACCACTCGTATCGAGGTCAACGGGTTCGGTGCGTCCCGGTTCGTCGACACCCGCCTGGACCCACCCGATCGACTTCAGATCAACGTCGTAATCCGAAGCCAGCAGCCCGCGCACATAGACACCGGCTGTCTGGCCCCACACGGGAATTCCGATTCTTCGGCCGCTCAGATCTGCGGGCACCTGCGGGCCGTCTGCTCGCACATAGATCGAACCGTGGCGGTATGCCCTGGCCGGGAACACCGGAAGCACAACGAGCGAGTCGTCGCCCTTGCCGCGAAGCGCCGTCGACACTGCCAACGACATCTCGGCGGCGTCCCACTCACCCGCGAGAAAGCGAGAGAAGATCTCCTCCGGAGCGGAGAGTGCCGTACATTCGAGCTCACACTCGGGTACGACAACACCGCCAGTCCATAAATCCCGGTTGTGGTCGTAGTCGCCGAATCCGACCCGGACCACAGGCTTGCTGCTCATCACCAGGTGCGATCGGGGTGCCAGGTGAATTCGACGCGGTGGCCGTCAGGATCGACGACGCTACCGGTCTTGGAAAGATCGTGGCCGCGGTACGGCTCCTCGATGTATTCCTCTCCCACCTTGTCCAGGTGAGCAATGAACTCATCCCAGTCTTCGACCTCGATCGCGAAGTGGATGAGGCCCGTCTGCTCCTCGCCCTTCTCGACCGGACGGAAATGCAGATCAAAATTTCCGCGGGTCAACAGCATGGTGCCCTTCGGCGGAGCTTTGACAGGATGCACACGCGTCATCTCGAACACCTTGCCGTACCAAGCCTCGGTGGCGTCGAGGTCACTGGTGGGGAAGTTCACGTGATGGAGGCTGTGGGTTACCGACTTCGTTGTCATGATTCTTACCTTCTTTCCTGATGGGAAGTGAATGATTCCGAAAGTGCTTGTTACGCTTTATCTACGGTCACAGCGGCGCGACCATCGCATCCATGACGCGCTGCGTCAGCCCGGGCTGATCGGCGTCCGGGGTGGGATGCTGCTGCCACTCGCCGATCTGGACACACGACTCGACGACCAACTTGCAGCGGTCGAAGCGGCGCCCAACGTAGGCTTCGAATGCCTTCTCGACGTCTGCGCCGTTAGCCTTCAGCTCCTCGGCCAGAACCACGCCGTCCTCGATCGCCTGCGCTGCACCCTGACCCAGGTGCGGCGTCACCGTGTGTACGGCGTCGCCGATCAGGACAATGCGGCCCTTGTGCCACGGTGCCGGCGCTATGAGGTATTCCTCTGGGCGCAGCACGATACCGTCCGGATTGTTGAGATGGTTGTCGCGAACCCAGGCAGTCAATCCGCCGTAACCCTCGAGAAGATCTCGCAAAACGGTGTGGAGTTGATCGGCAGGAGGTCGATATCCCTGCGGGCACGCGTAGTTGAGCCAGAAGTACGCGAGATCCGGCGCGATCGGAACAAAGCCCGAGACACCCGAAGGACCACGCTGCAGAATGATGCGGTCGATCTCAGGGATACGGGGCAAGTTGACGCGCCACGCCGACTGACCGTTGTACCGGGGCTTGACCCCCTCGGGGAGGACGTAAGGGCGAACTTCGGAGCGGACTCCGTCTGCACCGACAACCAGTTCGTAGTTGTCCTGCAGACCGTCGGTGAAGACAGCTTCGACGTAATCATCTCCAGGAAGCAACTTTTCGATCGACTTGCTGTATTCGATGCGGATGCCGTCCGCGAGTGCGCGCTCGGTCAGAATCTGGTGCAACTTCGGTCGGGTGATGCCGTTCATGGCCGGGTAGTTTTCGATCCGAGCACCCGCCATCTCCGCAACCGCGTTGCCCTGCGCGTCGCACATGGTGCCCCACACCGGACTGCTCTGACCGGCTGCGAGACATGCGTCGAGCAGACCGATGGCATCCAACGCGCGCAATGCATTTGCGGGCTGGATGATACCGACACCGAAGACAGATGAATGCATATCCGGCTTCAACTCGACCACGTGGACGTCATACCCGACCCCGCGCAGCGCTATAGCCGTTGACAGACCACCGATGCCGGCGCCTACAACCAGGATGTGCCCGCGACCGTCGTTCGGACGATTCTCTTGACTCACGTTCGACCACCTTTCTTTGCCCTGTGTACTCACTTCAGCCTAGAGCGCTCGACACCCCTTCCGCCCTACCTGATTGCGAATGATTAGCTTTCGCGCACAGTCGAATACACGTCAGTGACCGCCGGCGGGTGCGCCGCCCCAGGCAGCGAACTCCAGCGAGAATCCCGCAGCGGACACTACTGCCCTGCAAATCTCTTCGTCCTCGTCAGCGGTCCCACCGGAGATACCGATTCCACCGACGATCTCACCGTCACGCTTGAGGGCGTACCCGCCCTTTGTTGCGACAATCGGATGATGCCCCATCCGGCCGACCTGAGAGAAGAAGACGGGGTCGGATTCACGCCAGCCCTTCAGCATGAACGTCGGTCGCTGCATGACGGCAGCCGAATACGCCTTCGAGAGAGCAATACTCGGAGTCATCGGGCGTGCGCCGTCCATTCGTTCGACCAACACGGCAAACCCGCCGTAGTCGACGACCGCGATACTCAAGGCCTTACCCACACCAGCCGCGTGCTCACGCGCCTGATCGACCATGACTCGCGCCTCTGCGAATTCGAGCCTCATTACTGCTCCTTCCGAACCGCCGTCGGCGGTACTTCGCTCTCGATTGGATTGCTCAATGTGCCGATTCCGGAGATCGAAATGTCGACCGTGTCGCCCGGTGCCATCGCAACCATGGCATCCGTTCCCATCCACAGCACGTCCCCCGGCGAGACGGTAACGTACTTGGATAGCTCGACCAGATAGTCGTATGGATCGAAGATCATTGCACCCGTGCTGAATTCAGCACGCACCTCGCCATTGACCCGCACCTCGGTGCGCGAGTGCATCGGATCGACGTCCGTCGTAATCCATGGCCCCATCGGTTTGAATGTGTCGCTGTTCTTGGCCCGCCAGAACGACCGGTCCGAGTGCTGCCAATTTCTGGCACTCACGTCGTTTCCGATCGTCCACCCGAAAACACTCTCGATTGCTTCGTCACGCGTGCATCGCCGCAATCCACGACCGATCACGGCAACGAGCTCGCCCTCGGTTTCAAAGCGCCCCTCACAGTCTGCCGGCTTCACGATCGGCTGACCGTGCCCGATCAGTGCGCTGGACGCGCGATATCCCACCTCTGGACGAGTCGGAATCTCGACGCTGGACATGCCATGCAGCTGTGCATGTTTGATGTGGCTGGTGTAGTTCATTCCGACACACAGAAACGACGCAGGGATCACCGGCGGAGCAAGAACTACACCCTCTACCGGCACTACCTGCCCGGAGAGTCGATATACCCCGAACGGCGAACCCTCGACGATTTCGATGACATCATCCGAGACGATTCCGTGGCGTGTCGCCCCCTCGTGCTCGATGCGGCACCAGCGCATCAGATCGCCATCCGGTGCGAGATACGCTTGGTGACGAGATAGCCGTCGAGTCCTTCCGATCCGCCCTCTCGACCGAAACCACTCTCTTTGAATCCACCCGACGGGGCCTGCGGAACCGAACCACTGGCGTGGTTGATGGACAGAATTCCTGCCTGCAGCCCGCGAGTCAGAACGTCGGCGGTGTCGGCCCGATGCGTGAACGCGTAAGCGGCCAAACCGAAGGGAAGCGAATTCGCCAGGTGCAGAGCGTCATCTAGATCCGAGTACGGAAGGATCGGTGCAATAGGACCGAACGGCTCCTCGATCATCACGGCAGCATCCATCGGAACGTCCGTCAGAACAGTTGGCGTGTAGAAGAATCCCGGTCCGGACAGACGATGACCACCGGTGAGGACATTCGCTCCACGACGACGAGCGTCCTCGACCAGATTCTGAACTGACGCAAGTCTGCGTTCGTTGACGAGCGGGCCCATCTGGACACCTGCGGTCAAGCCATCGCCGACCGTGATCTGTTCTGCGGCAGCGACAAAAGCTCCCACGAACGTCTCGTACAGGCTCTCGTGCACGAAAAACCGGCTCGGAGAAGTACACACCTGACCGGCGTTGGCGAACTTCGCACGCGCACTGGACTTAGCTGCAGCTACCGCGTCTACATCCGCGCAGACGATGACCGGAGCGTGACCGCCCAGTTCCATCATCGACGGCTTCATCGCTGCGCCGGCCATCGCGGCAAGCGACTTGCCAACCGGGACAGAACCTGTGAAGGCGACGAGACGTACGATCGGCGACGGAATCAGGTGCTCGGAAACTTCTGCCGGGACACCGAACACGAGGTTCAGGACGGACCCAGGCAAGCCGGCGTCTTCGAAGCAGCGCACCAACTCGCAGGCGGTGGCCGGTGTCTCCTCCGACGCCTTGATCACGATCGAGCAGCCGGCCGACAGCGATGCCGCGATCTTGCGCATCGGGCTACCGGCCGGGAAGTTCCAGGGTGTGAACGCCGCAACCGGGCCGACCGGCTCACGAACAACACTGAGCGTCTCTCCGGGCCCGCGAGGGATGATCCGGCCGTGAGCTCGCAGTCCTTCCTCACAATTCCAGTCCAGAGTGGTTGCAACACCGGCAAGTTCACCTCGGGACTCTGCGAGGGCTTTGCCTTGCTCGATGGTCATGATGCGGGCGATCTCTCCCGACCGCTCACGCAGAAGCGTCGCCGCACGGTGCAAGATATGTGCCCGTTTGTCCAGTGGCATATCTCGCCACACCACAAAGCCGCGTTCGGCTGCAGCCAAGGCTGCATCGAGGTCCGACTTCTCGGCGAGTGGCACGTATCCCAGAACCTCTTCGGTGGCTGGATTGACGATCGGTTCACGGCGCGAACCACTCCCGTCGGTCCAGCGTCCGTCGATGTACATTGCAATTCGGGGGTAAACACCCGCGACCGTCTCGGATTCTCGAGCAGTCGGGGAAAGGCTTTGACTCATGACTCGCCATCCTTGTTCGTCAGCATTGTCCAGCGGTGATGCGGTGGGGTGACCTCGTGAACGCGGGTTGTGTACGACTCGTCGACTCGGTCCATATCTGCGGCATACTCGGCACGGCCACCGCAGGGCGCATGGAGAAACCGAAATACGTTGGACCCGACGGTATGGCGCCCTAGACGTCGGGCCTCGCGCCAACCGCGTTCGATCATCTGGTTCCCGCCGAGGATCACTTCGTCGAAACTACGAACCTCGTAGGAAATGTGGTTGATACCGGCCCGGTCAGGTCGGTGGCATAGCAGCAAGTTGTGCTGGTCGTCGTCACCTTCGCACTGCATGAAGGTACCCATCGGCAACACGTCATCGGTGATTCGGAACGCCAGTCGCTCTACGTAGAAGGCAACAGCCTCACGGTGGCCGTCCTTCGGTATGTTCCACGCGACGTGACACATACGTAGCGGGAACACCTGATCTGGCGCTGACGTCGGCACATTCCAACGCTTCACTGCACCATAACGATTCGTCTCGTCAGTGGTGACGGGAGGGTCGACGATGGCGGCCACCGCCAAGCCCAGGCCGAATCCGGTCTCATCGTGTGTATGTGCCACGCCGTCTGCGTCCACGTCAACGACGCGATCGCGCCGCAGGTCCTCGATCAACCCGTCCAGACTCTTCGCTGTATCGACGCCCCACACGAGCTCACGCAGCGTCGACCCGGACTCCACGGCCGGAGGAAGTGTGGGGTCGTCGCGGCGTCGCAATTCCACTATTTGACCGACACGCGTAGCCAGTTCAGCACCATTTCGATCCGCAACCTGCAAGGTCAGACCGAAGTCTTCGAAGAATCGTACGCATGTTTCGAGGTCTTCGACCCCGTAGCGTGCACGCTCGATACGAAGGATTGCCACAGATTCGCGCTCCTCACTCCACGCCGGTCCCGGCACGGATTTCTACCGCAAAGCCATTGTGCTTACACGGATTACGGTGAACGCTATTGCGCTCGAACCGCAACTTCAATGCCTTGGGCGTGCAGTTCGCGCATACTAATCGTTCGCAGAACGACTCATACCGACGCAAATTGCGGCATCGGGTTCTTGGCGAACCAGGCTGAGATGTAGTCAAGGAAGACGCGCACCTTGCGCAACGTGTGAACACCAGGCGAGTGAACGGCATACAACGCCCGGGTGGGTGCGCTGTAGCTTGGCAAAACTTGCTGCAGGACAGCATTTTCCAAGTCTTCCGCAACCGTTCTGACCGGTAGCAGGGCCAAACCACGCCCGCGGACCGCGGCCTTCCGCAATGTGAGGTAGCTGTTCGAAGAATAGACCGGGGTCTGCGGACGCACGTGAGACTCACGCCCCTCTGCGTCCAGTAGATGCCAGACAGGGTCGTTCGGATGGAGTAGACAGTCGTGATCGTTCAGATCTTGATTACTCAACAGTGGACTGTGTTTTGCCAGGTATCCAGGTGAACCGCAGAGGACGAAACGGATGTCCGCCACCTTCCGAATGAGCATCGTCGAGTCACGGAGATCCCGCGTGTGAAAAGCGACGTCGTATCCTTGGTCCAGGAAATCGAAGGCCCTGTTCGACATCCCACCAACTTCGAAACGCACTTGTATCTTGGGGTGATCCACCGCAAAATCGGCGATAGCTTCGCCCAGATCCAGATTGCCGATCCACTTGGGGCAGATGACGGCGAGAGGGCCTTCCGCGAGATCACGTAATCCCCTGATCGCGGCTTCCTCCGCGTCAAGTTCCCGCAGCATCCGTTGTGCAAAGTCGTAGTAGCGTCGACCAGCGGATGTCAGACTGACAGCCCGCGCCGTGCGGTTCACCACGCGAACGCCCAGTTCCTTCTCCAACTCGGAAACATGCCGTGACACAAGCGAACCCGAAATCCCCAGCTGGCGGGCCGCACGGCTGAATCCACCCTGCTCACCAACGCCGACAAAGCTGCGCATAACTGTGATGCGGTCCATATTCTCTCCTCCACGTGTCGTAGACCATAGTAAGGAGATCTTCTCGAGGCACAATCCAGTCTCACTGAGATCCCACTGCATAAACGCCCGACGCACAGATTTCGGACGACGGCGCCCACCGCCGACGCTGCACCTCGTTGCGCCAGTGCAAATCTCGGCTCGGACTTGACCTGACAAGATGCGAGCCGCCGACCGCCCCGACCGGACGACCCTTCGACTTCGACGTCAGCGCGATCATGTCGAACCGGGCTTTTGGTTCGAATAATGTTGCTATGGAGAGTATTCAGGACTTCAACTGCACCAATTCACCGGTGCGCAGCAAGCGCGAAATCCAGCACGTGGAGGCCCCTTCCGACCAGTGTTCGTGAGCCTGACCGGGTGGACCGAGGCCCTGACCGAGACCGAGAAATGAAGAATCGGAGTTCGATCAGGGGACCGCCATTACACAGACCAGTGAGGCGACGATCCGCCGGTTCGACCGTCACTCACAGGAAATTCACACGAGATACATAGACAAGGAGGACATCCACTGCCCCGGTAGTGACCACGCACCGTCAATTTGCGACCAGCGGGAGAGCATCCGTTTCGTGAAGCGGATAGTGGCACGCTGCGAACTGGCCCGCCCGAACCTCACGTATCTGAGGTTCCTCACTCGTACAGCGCGACTGCACTTGCGGACAGCGAGTCTGAAACCTGCAACCTGGCGGTGGCGCGAGCGGCGATGGAACGTCGCCCTCGAGGGCAGGACCGGCAAACGCCCGATCAGGATCGGTCAGGGGAACCGAATCGAGAAGAGCGCGAGTATATGGATGGGCCGGATTATCGTAGAGCTCAATGGAATCGCCGAACTCGCATACCTTGCCCAGGTACATCACCATCACTTTGTCGCTGAATGAACGCACCACTCCGAGATCATGGGCGATGAAGACCACGGTCAGGTCGTACTTGCTCTTCAACTCCTCCAGCAAGTTGAGGATCTGCGCTTGAACGGATACGTCGAGCGCCGAGACCGGTTCGTCGCAGATGAGAAGGCGCGGATGCAAAGCCAATGCCCGCGCGATTGCCACGCGCTGGGCCTGTCCACCGGACAGCTGCCGAGGCAACATGTCGGCGAATCGCTCGCTCCCCAATCCCACCTGAGTCAGCAGCCCTTCCGCGGCCGTCTGTTTCTCCTGCACACTCGAACCAGCGATTGAGAGGCCCTCGACTACAACCTCTTTGACTGGTCGGCGCGGATTCAACGAGGCTACTGGGTCCTGGAAAATCATCTGCATGTCACGGCGCAACTCACGCAACTGCTTCTTGCCGGCCTGCTCGATCTGGTGTTCAGCGAAGCGAATTTGTCCGGAAGTGATGTGATCCAATCGCAGCACCGCGCGACCCGTCGTCGACTTACCACATCCCGACTCCCCCACAATGCCCAGCGTCTCACCTGGTAACACATCGAAACTGACCGTCGACACCGCCTGGACCGTGCCGGAATTTGTGTGGTATTCGACCACCAAATCAGTGACACTCAACAGCGCGTCATCCCCGCGCAGATGCGCGACGCCGCTACCTGCCAACGAACTCACCTCCTGAAAGTTCCGGCACCACAGTGGTAACCGGGTGAAAGCACGACACTTCGTGTTCCAGCGCCACCGGAGTCATGGTCGGTGCTGATGTCCTGCACGCATCGGTGGCATACGCGCAACGAGGGGCGAAACGACACCCGGTGACATCAGCTGTGGGGTCCGGGAGCGAGCCCGATATGAGTTGAAACGGAGTGTGCCGCTCATGTCCGATCGTGGGTGTGGCAGCGAGTAATGCGTGTGTATATCTGTGCCTTGGCGCCTCGAATACCTTTCGAGTCGAGCCGATCTCGGCGAGTCGTCCCGCATACATCACCGCGACCCGGTCGGTACGACCCGCCACCACGGCAAGATCGTGACTGATCAGGATCATCGACATGCCACGTTCGCGTTGGACACTACGCAGTAGGTCCAGGATCTGACGTTGCACCGTGACATCGAGCGCCGTGGTCGGCTCGTCCGCGATCAGCAGGTCTGGTTCCGCCGCCAGTGCAATCGCGATCATCACTCTCTGACGCATTCCACCGGACATCTCGTGCGGGTAGTTCCGCAGACGTCGCTCCGGGTCCGGGACTCCTACCTCTTGAAGCAACTCCAAGGCCCGCCCCTTCGCGTCCGATCGACTCACACCGAGGTGCTTGCGCATCCCTTCGGTCAGCTGCCGTTCGACCCGGACAACCGGATTCAAGGATCGACCAGGGTCCTGGAAGACCATCGAGATGTGCTTGCCCCAGACGTCACGCTGCTCGCCCTGCGGCAGCGACAGCAGATCACGGCCCTGGAAGTACACCTCACCCGAGCGCGCCGACCGTCCAGGCATGAGGCCCATTATTGCCCTGGCCATCACCGATTTTCCGGAGCCGGACTCACCGACAACCCCCAGCGACTGAGCGGGGTCGACGTCCAACGTCACATCGTCGACTGCTCGAACGACTCCCCGTGACGTACCGATGTATGCACGCAGGTTCCTCACTGCGAGAAGTGGATCAGTACTCATAAACGGTTCAACCTCTCAGATGAAATGCGGGACAGGACGCTTCGATCAGCTCTGCATGGATCGGTCAAAGCGATGCCGCAGGTAGTCGCCGATCTGATTCAGTGCGAAGACGGTGAAGAAGATCACCGTGGCGGGGATGAAAACCAAATGTGGATTGTCGGCGATGGAATCCTTGCCGTCGTTGATCATTCCGCCCCATGACGGCGTCGGCGGCGGAATACCCAAGCCCAAGAAGCTGAGCGAGCCTTCCGCCACGATCATGGTCGCCATCACGATCGGCAGGTACGCCGCCAGGGGTGGCAGGACATTGGGAAGAATCTCCTTGAACAGGATGCGGCCGTTGCCTGCGCCCATGTTCAGTGCAGCCCGGACGAACTCCCTCGCGGACCACGTCAGCGTGTTCGCTCGCGCGAGCCGTAGGAACGTCGGAATACCCGTAATTCCAAGGCCGATAATCAGAATCGTGACACTGGGCGTCATGATCGTCGTCAGAGCCAGCAGGAGAATGAGGCCTGGGAATGCCAGCATCACGTCGGCCAGCAGTGTGACAATAGCGTCGCTCCACTTGCCGAAGTAGCCGGCCAGGAGACCGATCAAACCGCCGATGACAAAACTCAGCAGTCCCGCAATGGTGGCGACAAGCAGAGATACCTGTGCGCCGTGAATCACTCGCGACAACATGGACCGGCCCAATGCGTCTGTACCCAGGAAGGTATCCAGCGACGCGAAGTCCATGCCTTGTCGAGGAAGACCTATCGGCTGCTCGTACGGCGCGATCGGTAGGATTCCCGCGAACACTGCCAGCAGCAGGATCAGCCCAATCCAGAAGAACGACAACCCGACCAGTATCGATCGCGACTTCTTCGCTTCCGGTACGTGAGGGAGATGCCGACTATCTTCCACTAGAGCTTCGACTGGCCTCTTGACCGGAACATCGTGCACCGGATTCGTGACGATCATACTTTGACTCCTCTTCGCACCCGTGGATCGATTACTCCATAGCTGAGATCGACCAAGGTATTGACAAGCACGTAGACAACGGCGATGAATGCCACCACGCCCTGCACCATGATCACGTCACGCGAGACCATCGACGACGCTGCGAGTTGACCAAGACCTGGAAGCGAAAACAGTGTTTCCACAACGACTGTGCCTCCGATCAGCCTTCCGAGATTGATACCGAGAACGGTAATCAGCGAGAACGACGACGGCCGTAGCGCGTGACGGAACATCACATATTTGGCGCTCATGCCTCTGGCCCGCGCCGCAGCGATGAAATCCTCCGACAGAGTGCTGATCAAGTCGGAGCGCAGCAACCGATGGAACGCGGCAATTTCTGTCAGAGCAATAGCCATCGCCGGCAAGAACGCGGATCTCAGGTTGGGCCCGAGACCCTCGCTGATCGGTGTCCACCCCATGACGGGAAACAGGCCAAGCTGAATCGCGAAGAAGAAGATCAACACCGGGCCCGCAATAAATGCTGGTACAGAGAGGAATACGGACGACAGCGCGTTCAGACCGCGATCAAGTCCACTTCCGGGAAACGACGCGCAGAGCACTGCAAATAGAACTGATACGACGAGCGCAATGCCCAATCCCAGTGCCGCCAGCTCCAGGGTGACCGGCAGCCGGTCGAGAATTGCCGAGCTGACCGACTGACCGGTGAGAGGTGATGTGCCAAGATCCCCGTGGAGCGCATCACCTAACCAGTTCACGTACTGCTGCCACAGGGGCACATCGAGACCGAGCTTGCTGTTCAGTGAGGCGATGGCGTCTGGCGTGGCGTTCTCGCCCAGGATCACCTGCGCTACAGAACCTGGCGTGATGCCCATTACCGCAACCACAGCCATAGTGACGAGGAGCATCACGAGCAGACTTCGGCCAATCCTTCTCGCCAAGAGCTTCATTGGACTTCTCTCCTTACCAACCTGCGACGACCTACCCGAGTGTCGAACTCTCGGGATGTTCGCGATGTCATTTCGTGAGCCATAGCTCGTCCGTCAGCCGAGAACCGGTCTCGCTCGATGTCGATCAGCACGACGCCACGCATGCGATTGCCCGAAATTGCGGTATTGCACGGCGAGGAGCCAGTCATAAGTACGCCATCGATCCTCTATTTCGAATCATCATTCACCTTTCGACCGTCGCATCGGAGGTGGGCGAGAGCACCACGCATTCGCTGAAGGTGTCTCGCCGCTTACCTTCCCGAGGAGGTCTCGAAGATTAGGCCGAGCCCGCGTTTGCGGCCGCCGGAACCTCGACGCGGCGATAGCCTTCGATGTCCGGGTAGGGCGAGGTGCGGTCAGGTTGCAGATCGACCTCGAAGGTATTGAGAAGCATCGCCAACATGGAGAAGTTTCCGAGACTGCCGATGATATCGACAAGTCCGTTGTCGCCGAAGGCATTCAGCGCTTCCGCGAATACTTCGTCCGAGACGAAATGGTTGCCGAGAATCTCCTGAGAGAATCGATACAGAATCTGCTCGTCCTCGGACTCGAAAGCAGGCTCCTCGCGACGGGCCAGTCGTTCGATACTCTCACGCGAGACGCCGGACTCAACCGCCTTGTCCACGTGAGCATTCCACGAGTACTGCGCATCAAAGAATCGTGCGGCGATCAGCAAGCTCAGCTCCCGCAAGCGCAAGGGCAGACTCGACTCGAACCGGCAGTACGCACCCAAGGCCTCGACCTTCTCACACAGCTCGGGGCTGCGCAGCCAGATGAGGAACGGCCCTCGGACAGCACCGCGGCGACCGGCGATCCGTGCACTGATCTCGGCTTGACGTTCGTTGAGATCGGTTAGTGGCATGAGACGCATGAGAAACCTCCTGGGTAATAGTGATCATCAATATGACGCCGATACGTTCATGTGATGTGGATTACGTCAGTGGACGCAAATACACTGTGACATCAGCTGCGCCGTCGAACCAGCCCTATTCCACTCAACTAAAGCGTTCGAAATCGGTCGCCATCTATTGCAGCAATCCTGCGCTCACACGCGTACAGGGTGCGGCTGTTGACACCGTAAATAGTTGTTTCACATCAATATTCGGACCATCTTGGCAATTCGTCCGAGGCCTTGATCAGTTCCACAAAAAGCGGGGCGCATCGTCCCTCAGCGACAATGCGCCCCGCAGCTCGGGGATGTTCACGCCCGGCAAGGCCTGAAGAACAAGAAACCGTGTCTCGAACTACTGCTTGTGGCTACTGATCAGCGAGCCACAGCCCAGCCGTCAGCAGGGAACCTTCACCGTACATCTGGATCCCCCCGACATCCTCGGATGCGATCGCAGTCTGCGATGTGCGCAAGTAGAAGATGGCCGGCGCGATCTCGGCAAGGCGCTCCGACACTGCTTCATAGGCCGCTTTGCGATCCTCGGCAGACGCGCCCGTGCGTCCTGCGACAAGCGCCGTGTCGAGCTGATCATCCTTGATACCCGACGAGTTTCGAGGCGAAGTGCTGTAGAACGACCGGAACAACGACGGCTCGGGATCAATGAAGTTCGATGCTGCCACCATCATGTCGTAGCCCTTCTCCCCGTATATACGGCCCGACTCTGCCCAGTCCACGCGATTGACCGAAACGTCGACGTTGTCGTACTGACTGAGCTGGGCCTGAACCGCCTGGGCAACCAATTCCTGTCCAGGGAACGCCGTGAACGTGAAGGTCAGGGGGTGGCCTTCAGCGGCGAACTGATCAAAAAGGTCCTGTGCCTTGGCCTTGTCGTAGGTATGCAAGGGTGTGTCCGTGTAGAACTGGTTTTCCTCCGGGAACAACGTGTCGGCAATAATGCCTGAACCCTTCCCCACTGCGAGCTCCAGCCCCTCCAGGTCGATTGCCGCACTGACCGCTTGACGCATCCGAACATCGTCGAACGGAGCTCGTGTCGTATTCAGCGCGAGGAATGTCCCGCCGGCCATCGGCATCGACTGAACCTGGAACCCGGCAGTCGACGCCTTTTTCACAACCGACCAATCGGCGGCCTGCACCAGATCGGCTCCACTGCTCACCACCGAATTCAGTCGCTGCTCTTCATCTGCCGACGAGGTGAGCGTGATTCCGTCCAGATACGGCCTCGGTGCGTCCCAGTATCCCGGGTTCTTGACCAGTTCGATCTTCCCCGAACGGGTCCAGTTCTTCAGGGTGAACGGACCTGCTCCGATCGGATTCGCGTCGAAGGCCTGCGCCCCTTGTGCCAGTGCAGCCGGGGATGCAATCCAGTTCATCGCTGTGCGCGAAACCTGATTTGCATAGGCCGGAGTCGGCTGCGTCAAAGTAACTTTCAGAGTTTTCCCGTCAACAACCTCCGTCGACTCGACCAGCGCAGCGTCAGGGGTGGAGTTGGAACCGAGTGACTTGTCCTTGAGCCGATCCCAGTTGTATTTCACTGCATCCGACCCCAGCGGGGTCCCGTCGGAAAATGTAAGGCTGTCACGAAGCTCGAGCACGAAGGTCTTGCCACCATCGCCGGTCGAAAAGTTCTCAGCCATCGAGTACATGGTCTCGTCGGTCTGCTCGTTGCCATACATCAGCGTTCCGTACAGCGAGTTCCCGAGCATGCCTTGACCCTGCAGATTATTCTGAAGAATCGCGGGGTCGAGGTTGCGAGGCTCGCTCAACATCACCGCGCGGACGGTACCGCCCGTAACGGGATCACCTGACGGGCCGGAGTTTGCCGAGGACGAGGAACCAGCGGCGCCACCTCCGCATGCCGACAGCGCCAGAGCAAGGGAACACACTGCGCCAAGCATCGCGAGTCGTGTCTTTCGGAACATCATGGTCCTTTCTAGGTCTAACTCGGAGGTTGCGAATATTACTGGGCTGCAGCTAATTTCATGCGATTGCATTCTTCTCACTCAGCGTCGATACGGGACGCGCACGCGCAAGCCAAACCTGGGGAATGCTGTGAGCAAGCGCGCCGGCAGTCATGCTCGTCCTCTTCTCGGTAGGCGAAAGCGGCCGAGAGCCGCTGAGGGACAACCCGAGGGGGATGCAGCCGCCTCGACCTGACCCATCTCCGTCAAACTAATCGAGCAGCATTGTGTGGGTCCACAGTCATACGCGAAACCTATGCTTGCATAAAGTGACGACCGTCATAGTTTTCCCGGCAGTCGCAAACGCTCCCGACGACACCACGCGAAATTCGTTCAACTAATGATGCGTCCGTGCCACTGGATTGAATGTACTTGCGGAAGATAGCGTCACGAAACAGTTTCCGGCTAACACCCCTGGCACACCTAACGGTTCGCCGTCACCACCCGGTCTCTGCACAGAAGCCCAGTCCTACCTGCGGCCAAGTTTTCACAGACACCCGCACATCGGGAGAATAGAGGATCCATGTTCATTGTCGATTCGCAAATCCATATCTGGAAAGACGAAGCTCCGGATCGTCCGTGGCTTCCGGGTGCGCGTGAGCGTATCCGTTTGAACGGTCATCGGGAGGAGTCGTTCAGCTACGAGGAAGCTCTCGGGTTGATGGACGAGGCCGGTGTCGATCGTGCACTGATCTTGCCGCCGTCCTGGGAAGGTGACCGCATCGATTACGCGCTGGAGGCGTGTGAGGCACATCCGGATCGGTTCGGCATCATGGCTCGTATCCCGCAGAACAAGCCCGTCGAGGGTGCGGCGATGATGAAGGATTTTGCGCAGAATCCGCATGTGAAGGGGACGCGGTTGACGTTCCACCGTCCGCAGGACCGTAACTGGATGATCGACGGCACCAACGACTGGTACTGGCCTCTGGCGGAGGAGTTGGGTATCAAGACTATGGTGCATGCTCCGGTGTGGAAGGCGGAGCTCGGTGAGATCGCGGGCAAGCATCCCGAGCTCAAGATCATCATCGACCACATGGGCATCATGGCTCGGTGTGTCGACGACGCGATCGGGTACTGGGTCAAGGAGACCGCGGATCTGCATGTGCACCCGAATATCTTTGTGAAGGTGTCGGCGATTCCGGGGTATTCGACCGAGCCGTTCCCGAATCTCAATATCGCGAAGTACGTTCGGGAGATGGTGGACGCGATGGGTCCGGAGCGTTGTTTCTTCGGTACCGACATCACGCGTTTGCTCGGTCACGGGTTGACGTGGACGGACACGGTCGAGCAGTTCACCGAGCATTTCGATTTCACCGAGCAGGAACTCGAGTGGATCATGGGTCGCGGTATCGCAGAATGCCTCGACTGGCCCATCTCCGAGCCGGCGACACAGGGGTCGCTGCAGGCTTCGGGCAAGTAGCCGTAAATCGACTGCAGTACAACAGAACAACTCCGCGAAGAGAGGCCAGACATGCCAAGCCCGATAAAGATCGATCCCGCAGCACTCCGGGACTATGTCCGAGATCTTTTCCAATCCCGTGGTGTTTCAGCTGACGATGCCGGCACCATCGCCGAGGTACTGGTCTGGGCAAATCTGAGGGGCGTGGATTCCCACGGAATCGCGCGCGTTCCGCGATACCTCGAATTGTTCGGGACCGGAGAGGCGAACGCCGAGCCGAATATTGTCGTCCACAACGAAAAGGGCGCTCTGGCAGTGGTTGACGCCGATCGGGCGGCTGGCCCCGTTGCCCTCACCCGTGCTGCCGACATAGCGATTGCTCAGGCTGCACAATTCGGCGTCGGCTGGGTGAACGTGCGTCGAACGGTCCACACCGGCGCACTTGGCTACTACACCAATCGAATTGCTGAAAGCGGTCTGATCGGCATGGGTCTCGTCGCAGGCATGCCCAACATGGGTTACGAAGGCGCGGCAGGCGCATCTGTCGCAACCAGTCCGCTCTCCATTGCCGTTCCGGGCACCGGTAAGTATCCGACGGTTGTGCTCGACATGGCCACTGCGGTAATCGCACTCGGCAAGATTGCGCAATTCAAGAAGGCCGGCAAAGACCTCCCGGTCGGTGCCGCGACCACATCCGAAGGAGTTCCCACTACCGACCCTGCTCTGGCCAAGATTCCACTTCCCGTGGGCGGAGCCAAGGGTTCCGGCATGTCCTTGATGTTCGAGTTGCTGACCAGCGCGCTCGTCGGTGAGCCCATCTTGCCCAACTTCCATTCCGGCGTTCCGGGTGGCAAGAAGCACCGGCAGAACGCCGCAATCATCGCGATCGATCCCAACGCGGCCGTGGCGGTGAACACCTTCAGCTCCGACGTCGATGCGACCATCGAGACCATCCGATCTCTTCCCGTAGCAGAGGGTTACGAGCGTGTCATTCTGCCCGGACAGCGTGGAGCCGAGACGTTCGCCGACCGTAGCCGAGACGGCATTCCGGTCCCTGAACCACTCTGGAATGAGCTGAAGACAGCCGCGGAAACGTACAGCATTACCTCTCCCACGGTTGCGGCGCGCTGACGCGTCCAACAGCGAATCAGGAAGTCCGGCAGTTGTCATCAACTGCCGGACTTTCTGTTTCACTTGTTCACTAGCGCAAACTGTAGAATATCGGGCACCGAAGTTATGTCCCCATTTGATCTTCGGCCGACAGATGCTCGACTTCGATACCCGTATCGAAGAAAGTTCGTGTTACGCGAGATGCGGTGTAAACCCAGAGGATTCGCATGGGCTTGTCCCCCGTATTGCGAAACGCATGCACCTTCGGACTCGGAATGTACGTCGTGTCGTAAGGAACCAACGGAGTCACTACTCCGTCGACCTCAACCTCTCCCTGGCCTTCCAGAAGCGTCACCTGCTCGTCGCAGTTGTGCGAGTGCTTCGGAGCGCCACCACCCACTGGATAAACACTCATACCCGACGTGATCAGTGCCTCTCCGTCGCTGGAGGACTTGGTCACCAGTGGCACCGTTTTCACGGACCCTCCGCGATCCATAACTTCGACGTCTTCCACTTTCACAATCGTCGTCATACCAACTCCTTGCGTTTCGCCTGTGCTGCATCATGTGACGCACTGCTCCTATTTAAGCGTGCACCAACGCATTTCATCGCGACGATTCCTGCAGCCTAATATTGACTGTCCAGGTGCGAGGCAGATCGAGGGCGCCGGCCGCAGTGAAATCCCCGTATGCCGCTGCTGGGGGATAATGACAGTACCTGTCATACCCGCCCGAACATCCCTACGGTGAAAAGCATGACCGAAAATACGATCACTCTCAACAATGGCGTGGAAATGCCGGCCATCGGGCTGGGCGTTTTCCAGACCCCACCGGACGTCACGATTTCCGCGGTCGAGTCGGCCCTGCGTACCGGCTACCGGCACATCGATACTGCCGCCGCGTACTTCAACGAACGTGAGGTCGGTGAAGGTATCGAGCGTTCAGATGTCAACTCCGACGAGGTGTTCATCGAAACCAAGGTCTGGATCAGCGACTACGGTTTCGAGACCACCCTGCACGCGTTCGACAAGGCGACGGGCAAGCTCGCCGTCGACCAACTCGACCTTCTTATCTTGCACCAGCCGCTGTCCAACCGTTTCGACCTGACCCTCGACGCCTACCGGGCGCTGGAGAAGCTACTCGCCGACGGCAAGGTCCGGGCCATCGGAGTCAGCAATTTCATGCCCGCACACCTCGACCGACTCTTGGCCGAGACAACCGTCGTACCAGCCGTGAATCAGATCGAACTTCACCCGTACTTCCAGCAGAAGGAACTGCAGCGCCTCCACGCCGAGCACGGCATCGTGACGCAGGCCTGGTCGCCGATCGGCGGCATCACCTCCTACGGCGGCGGCGAGAAGAGCACCTTTGACGATCCGACTTTGCTCGATATCGCTGCGCAGCATGGTAAGTCGGCAGCCCAGGTAATGCTGCGGTGGCATCTGCAACAAGGTCGCTCCGCTATCCCGAAGTCGACAAAGCCAACCCGCATCGCCGAGAACTTCGACGTCTTCGACTTCGATCTCACCAGCGACCAGCTTGCTGCGATCGACGCCCTCGACACCGGCGTACGCGGTGGACCCGATCCCGACAGCATCACACTCGAGAACTACGGCCGCGAGATCCCGGAGGCCTAATCTGCTGTGCGCCTTTATCAACCGCCCGCGGTTAATAAAGGCGCACAGCGGGGTATACGGATCGTGTACACAATGGACACATACAGGCGCATGGAGGTAGGACACGGAGGAGACGAATGGTCCTTCTTCGACGACAGCGAAGGTACATCATCACGCTGAGCTCGAAGTATGAACGGAGGAAGTGAGAGCAATGAGTGAGTTGCTGAAAGGAAAGCGGGTTGCCTTCCTGGCAGCCCCCGAAGGCGTCGAGCAAGTTGAACTGACAGATCCCTGGGATGCAGTTCGTTCGGAACATGCTGAGCCTTCGCTTATTTCACTCGAGCAGGGAACAATCCAGGCATTCAATCATCTGGACCGAGGCGATGTTTTCGACGTCGACGATGTAGTCGAATCAGCGTCGACATCGGACTACGACGCCCTCGTACTACCTGGAGGAGTCGCAAACCCGGACTTCCTCCGCATGAACAAAGAGGCTGTTGCGTTCGTCCGCAGTTTCTTCGATGACGGAAAACCTGTCGCTGTAATCTGCCACGGACCGTGGACGCTCGTCGAGGCCGACGTAGTGAATGGTCGGACGCTCACGTCGTGGCCCAGCCTGCGCACCGACATCACGAATGCCGGCGGCAGTTGGGTCGACCACGACGTAGTTGTGTGCACGAACGGACCGAACACCCTTGTGTCAAGCCGGAAACCCGACGACCTCCCGGCCTTTTGCTCGAAGCTGATCGAGGCGCTCTCTGCCTAGCGTGTCGATTCAGGCACCTACGCGGTCTGCTGCCTTGTTGTGACCTTCTTGACGAGCACAATGAGCGCAGCAGTACATCGTGTCTTCCGCTTCGATTCCATGTCCGAGAATGCGACACCCACAGTGCGCGCACTGTGGCGCCATTGCCTGGGCGGCGCATTCGAAGCTGTCGAAGGTGGCAGTGCGTTCGCCACGCGTGACTGTAAACGTCTTGTCGTACTCGTTACCGCACGTTTCGCATGTAGCCATGAGCGTCTCCTTCGTCAGAAGCCGTCAGTGCTCTCGACGGCATGTCTGATCGTGGTACCCAGACTCGGTCCGACGTATCCTCTATGGAAGCCTCACCCCCAGTAACGCTGGGACCAAATCGCTTTCACACCAACGGTCGAGGAACCGAGCGATTTCGACCCACTGTCCGCGCGGTGAGAACTCCGAGAACGCATTCGATCCGGTCGGTCGATTTCGTCGGCGAACTCGAGCCCACACGGTTCGCCGGAAGGAGATCGGGTACCTCCTGAAAATGACGACACGACCACCCCGGCATCCGCCTCCCCCCGTCTCCACCCACGACAGGTCCAGCATGGACGATCTGTTGCAGACTATGACGCGAGCGGTGAACACACTGGCAAGAGCTGAAATTCGATTTGCTGTTGCGGGCGGTTGTGCCGTGTATGCACGCGGCGGACCACCATCGGGGCACGATGTCGATATCTTCCTGCGCAAGCAGGACGTGACTCCGGCATTGCACGCACTACGCGAGACCGGAATGAAACCGGTTAACCCGCCCGAGGATTGGCTGGCAAAGGTGTACGACAGCGACGTACTCGTCGACCTTATTTTCTCTGCCTCAGGGCGCGACATCACCGACGAGTTCCTGGACCGGGCAACGTCTATGCGGGTCGGTTCCGCTGTCGCACCCGTCGTCGGCGCGACGGACTTGATGATCGACAAACTGAACGTCCTCGATGCTCATCGTTGCGACTTCGTTCCCATGCTCCAGATCGCGCGAGATTTACGAGAGCAAGTCGACTGGCCGGAAGTTGTCGACCAGACACGAGCCTCGCCGTATGCGCGGGCCTTTCTTGGGCTCCTCGACGATCTCGAGATTGCTTCGACAAAATAGGCAAGCGAATGGAGGCAGGGAGGATGAAGGCAGAAGAGCAACTTCCGCAATACCTGGTGGCACACATCAGACGAGCTTTCGCCGAAGATCCACGAACATCGGAACTCGGTGTGCGGGTGACGATCCGAGGATCGAAGATCTACCTCAGCGGTGAGGTGAACAGTCTCACCCGAAAGCGGGAACTAGAATCGGTAGTCACGGAGTTGGCCCCCGACATTACCGTCTGCAACGACATCCATGTCGTGAGTTCTGCTGAACCACAATCTGATTACGAGGACTTACAGTGATCCGGGTCGCCGCGGTCGGCGATGTGCATCTCGGCGCAGATTCACACGGCGAGTTGCGGCCTGCACTCGACATGGTATCCACCCATGCGGACGTCTTGTTGCTAGCCGGCGATCTCACCCGGCACGGAGGCCGGGATGAGGCGAAGGTTGTTGCCGACGAGTTCGCAGACCTGGGAATCCCGGTAATCGCCGTGCTCGGAAATCACGACTACCACAGCAATGCCGTCTCAGACATTACGAATACGCTTACCGCGCAAGGGATTTCTGTTCTGGAAGGCGAATCTGTCACCATCGACATTGCCGGACAAACATTGGGGATTGCAGGCACCAAAGGATTTGGTGGTGGATTCGCAGGTAAATGCGCCAGCGTGTTCGGAGAACCACAAATGAAGGAGTTCGCCGGCCATACTGTCGACGTCGCCGAACGCTTCCGATCGGCGGTGTCTTCGCTCCAGGCAGATATCCGCGTCGCACTACTGCACTACTCGCCGATCAGCGACACCCTGCACGGTGAACCGCCCGAGATCTACCCCTTCCTCGGGTCGTATCTCCTCGGCGAACCTATCGACGAGTTTCAACTCGATCTGGCACTCCACGGGCACGCTCACGCCGGAACCGAGCGTGGCACAACCCCTGGCGGGGTGAGGGTGCGCAATGTTGCACAACCAGTTATCCGAGCAGCCTATGCCGTATACGGTCTCGGGTGCGCGGATTCCTGACTTCGAACCGCGAGGAGGCGTCGCACCAGGTCATCCCGGGCAGGCGGGGGTGACCATGTCGTAGATCCGTTCTGCTTGATCCTGAGTGGGTTCATTGCCGTTGTGTGCAGCGAGCGTTCGGATTTCATCCGTGACCTGCTGCTCGTCCACTCCGTTCGCAATGTCGTCGCAGGACTGGAGAACGATGAGCTCGATGCTGCTGTCGTCACGATCTTGCGTCAGTTCCGAGTAGCCGGCTCGAAAAGCGAAAACAAACGAGGCAAGTTTTGCTTGATCGATCATTCCCAGATCAGTCGGTGACGCCGTCGGCTCACTCTCATCTGTTCTCTGCGCCGGCGATCTGGTGGTTTGCTGCGTAGCGTAATCATTACCGTCACTAGTGGATTGGTCGGTATCGTCACTACCGCACGCGACGGCAGAGACAACAGCGCAGGCGATCGCGACGGATGCAATGGTCTTGTTCATGTCTTCTTCTCCTCGATTCGCGATTCGTGATCGCCTGGTCAACGAGTGCGGTCGTGTGACGATTCGGTGATCGGCAATGGCGTGACTACCGCCTTGTCCACGTGCACCTCCGGAGACAGCACTTGGAGTGGAAGATCGTTCTGAGGATCGGGTACCGCGGAGAGATGCTGAAGGATGACACCTTCGCGTAGGGCCCATGGGCTCACATCGATCGAATCGACATCGAGGGCGTAGAGCGTCTCATCGGCCACGATCGCGCCTGCAAGAATCTGGTGAGCGCGCGATCGCGCCACGCCCTGCAGTTTGGCACGACGATCGGTGGTCATAGTGGCCATCCGTGCAACCCATCCGTGAAGATCCTTGCGCGACAATGTGCGTCGCACAAATGGCCCCTTTCGCTGGGCCGGCGCTCCGGCCAGTCGTGCCAATTGCTTGAAGGTCTTCGACGTGCCGACAACTCGCTGCGGTTTCCCTTCCCAGAGAAGGCGATCCGCTGTCTCACGCAGGGACGAACGTACGTACCGACGCAGTTCTTTGACCTGCTTAACCGACGGCGGATCCGTATCGAAGAAGGTGCGAGTCAATCGCCCAGCGCCGAGTGGAAGTGAGACCGCCAACTCCGGAGCGGCATCGCGCCCCAGCGTGATTTCCATTGTCGTGCCGCCGATATCGATGTCCAGCAATCTGCCGGCGCACCAGCCATACCAGCGGTGCACGGCAAAATACGTCAAACGTGCTTCCTGCAGGCCGGTAAGAAATTGTGGACGTAATCCACACTCCGCGGCCACACGATCCAGAACTTCCTCCCGGTTCGCCGCATCGCGGATCGCGGCAGTGACAAAGAGATAGATCTGATCAACCTCGTAGTGCCGCGCAGCCTCCAGCGATTGCGTCACCGCCTCGCATACCCGCTCGATTCCGTTGCCGTCCAGACACTGGCTGGCATCGATCGACTCAGCCAAACCTGTTGCCGCCTTAAGTGCATGCAGCGGCAGTGGCGGCGCCCCTGCAGTCGCTTCCACGATCTGCAGTTGCGCTGAGTTCGAACCGACGTCGAGAACACCGAGCCGCATACACTAGCGAGTACCCCGACCACGAGAGCCAAACATCGGATCCGTTTCCCCTCAGCAATCCAGGCGGTGGCGCCTGGTCCACTCGACGATTGCGGACGCAATGGCGTCGGGCCGATCCTCGGGTGCGAGGTGGCCGGCGCGGCCGCATTCCATGACATCGAGGTGGGCGATATTCGATCGACCCCATTCGATCTCATCGTCGCCGATCATGAGGAGTTCAGACGGGCCGTTGAACGTCATCAGGAGTTTCGGCACATCGCTGCTACCCGCAAGCCACTCTCCATACGACGCCACCCGCGTGTGCACGTCCGCCGGGGTGCCTTCGATGGGGAATGCCCGCGGCCAGGCAAGCAGTGGCCGGCGACTCTCGGATGTGGGGTACGGAGCACGATACGAGGCCGCATCGCCGTCCGAGAGTCCGCTGAGCACGGTCTTGTCGAGGGCAACCTCGAGAAAGAAGTTCTGTTCGAGCACCTTCGCCTCACCTGTTCCGGGAGTGCGCAATGCCTCGACTCGCGCCCTGGCGTCACCCGGAAAATGTTCGGCCCACGTCATCGGACGGAGGATCGTCTCGAGGAAGGCGACCCCGCGGACGCGATCGGGATGCCGCGCAGCCCAGTCGAATGCCAGTGCCCCGCCCCAGTCGTGTCCGATGAGCACAACATCGTCGAGTTCCAAGGCGTCGAACCAGGCGTCGAGGTAGCGGGCGGTGTCTACGAAGCCATAGTCGATCGCGGGTTTACCGGACTCTCCCATCCCGATGAGGTCGGGGGCGAGAGCGCGGCCGAGGGCACTAACCGACGGCAGAATATTCCGCCACAGGTACGACGACGTGGGATTACCGTGCAGCAGCACGAACGGCGGACCGTCACCCGATTCCCGATGAGCCATGTTCGAGTCGAGCACAGGCGTGATGGGCATGACGTCTCCTCAAAATAGTTTCCATGTACTCTATTTTCAAATAGTAGCCATGTACTCTATTTTCATGCAAGACCGCGAATCATGGACAACCGGAGCACTCGTCTGGCACCTGAGCCTGCGCTGGCGCGCGGGAGTCGACCGTGCGCTCACCCATCTCGGCCTCACGCACGCTCAATACTCGGTACTCGCGCCCCTTCACAGCCTTGTCTGTGCGGGCGAAAGACCGAGCCAACGCGAACTCGCCGAACAGACTGGACTGCAACCGATTTACATCTCCAAACTGGTACGCGCGCTGGAGCGCAGCGGCTTCGTCTCGAGCGAACGCGATACCCGCGATGCGCGCGCTGTTCGTCTCGATCTCACCGAAGAGGGTCACCGAACTGCCTTGCAAGCCAAAGAGATCGTTCGCCAGCTGGACCACAAGAACACACATGCTCTCGGAGGTGAGGGCGGCCGCGAAATCGCAGAACTCCATCGAGCCCTCGTCGCACTACTCGACGCGACCGATGCAGCTGATGAATAGGCCGTTCATCGATCATCGTGCGAAGTTCGAAGTTGGCTCCACCGAAGAGCAAAAACGGACATACTAAACTTCATGAACATTCGATCTGCAGTTCTCTACGCCGCAATCGGCAAGGCCAGCGGGTTTCGCAGCGCAGTCGGGATCACCACGTTCCTGGTGCTCAGATTCCGGGGCACACGCTACGAACGACTGTCGATCGGTGGATCCGTCGTTGCAATCGGTGGCGAGTTCGTCATGGACAAACTCCCGACGACACCATCTCGGCTCGCGCCTCCGTCCTTGACCGCACGAGCTGCAGCCGGGGGCGCCGCCGCCTACGCGATTGCTCGGGCCCAGAGTGAACCCGTCGCCCCTGCCATCGCAATCGGCGCCGCCTCGGCGGTGGCAGGCTCGTATGCAGGCCACGCGTACCGGGGGTGGGCATCGAAGCGAGTTCCGGCACTGGGAGCAGCCCTCGTCGAGGATGCAGTCGCCCTCGGAATGGGAGCGGCAGTGCTGGGCCAAGTAGCCGAGTAGCGCTCCCCGTTTTGCCAGACATTGAACGAGGAGACTGCTTCGATGTCTCGAGCGTGGGTCACCACTTCACGCCCAACGGACAGCGGCAGCATCAGTTCTTCGGAGACCCCGCCGACGACACGGGCGCAATCACCCATTCAAAATCGTTGTAGGTCTTCATCTTCGACATCTAACCCCCTTCCTGGGATTGGGGTGGACATGATTGTTCAGTCGAATCCGCTGTCTCTGTCTACGACAAACACTTTCCTAAGCGGCAGCCTGCTGCGCCAGTGGGCGGGCAGCAGATCGTAGTGATCGAGAATCCATTCCACGATCTCGCTGCGGCCGATCAACCGCAGGTCGCCACGAGTCCGATCCAGTGCCTGCGCGTCGGCGCTGTACGAACCCAGAGACACGAACAAACCCACCTCCCCTGCGGACAAGGTGCCGATGAGTTGCTGCACTTCGGGACGACCCATGGTTCTATCGGTGTGCTTGCACTGCACCTTGATCAGAGGAGGCTCCAGCCCCAAGGGGTCACGGTGCGCGACAATATCGATTCCCCCGTCTCGTGAATACGGGAGAACACGAGTGCGGTAACCCATCGCCGTCAGCAGATCAGCGACAAAATGCTCGAAACCGCGATGGCTGACGTCGATTTTCAACATGTTGATGATGAAGTCAGCAGTCGACTCCATAAGCCGTGATGGATTCGGTTCTTCGGTTGCGCTGTCGACGGCAACATCCATATCGTCAGCATTCGCCTCTGCTTCGGCGACCGCAGTAACTGCCTCCGCGCTGCCGGTCTCGAGATACGTCCGAAATTCTGCATCGTGTCGCCTAACCCGAAATAGCGTTACTGCCGAGCCGATCTCGTACAGCGCCGACGTAGTGAACTCCGACCGTGGAATCCCGATACGCTGCCATCGCACAGGCCGACGGTGGCGGTGCGTCGGCGCATCGACAGCAAAATAGTAGTCACCATCAATGACGCCGATATTGATCGTCGAATCGTCCTTATGGGGCGCTATGACGATGTCGCCGACTTCCATGTCGAAAGCGAATCGCACCAGTACCCCGGCCTGCACTGGATACGACCCAGCTTTCCCTGCTGGGTATTGCTCCGAAAGCAGAGTCTTGATGGTGCCACGATCGTCGCCGATCTGCCTCAGATTCCCGACCCTGTCCCAACCGATACTGATAAATTTCCCGGCAATCAGATCAACGCTGGGCTCGTCGTTGTGGATCCCCCACATTGCACTCATGACGGACACGGTATCGGTTGCAAACTGACAGGAATAGGCTGGCTATGACTACCCACGCATCAATGTTTCTTCAACGTCTCCTTCGTTCCGAGGTTAATGTCGGTGCATTCATCGGATATTTGGTGGAGCGCGACGCGACACCATTACAGAATGCGCTCGGACTCGATGAAAACGTCGTCAGTGCCCGAGTAGAAGTTCCTCACGGGAAAGGCCGCATGGATGTAGTGCTGTACGGCGCCGCAAGTCCTATCGCGATTCTCGAATTGAAGGTTTCGGCAACTGAGCACGGCGATCAGCTCGACAGATACGCGGAATTCGCACAGACACACAATGCCCGTAAGTTTCTGGTGGACTTGGAGACCGACGGTTCAACAGTGCCGCAAGGGTGGACCCGCATCGGACTCGCCGACCTGTTCGGTTACTGGTCTTCGTCTACGAACTCAACAGTTCGCGGCCTCGCCGCCGAGGCATCAACTGTCTTCGCGACATGGAAGTCGCAACTGAACGGCCGTTTCGGCCAAATGGATTCAGCGATCGTAACCGTCGCGCTGCGAGCAGTTTCCCAGGAGTTGGCTGCGCGCACCCCGTACGACATGTACACACGTGCAACCTCCGGCGGGCAGCCATCCATCACTGCGTATCTACCGCACCCCTCGGGGGCCGACGACGCATACTTCTGCATCGACATTCGTTGCAAGGACAAGAACAATCCTCACCTCCCGTGGATCGCCCGTCTCGGTGTGCACGTCGACCGTGGCGAAGACCTAGCCGCTGCCAGACGAACCGCTCATCGTCTAGCTATGCCACTGGTGCCAGCCCTGTCCGTCGCGGAAGTCCAGTCGGCATGCGCAAACTCTGGAATAGGCACGTTGGCAACAGTATTGACTTCCGAGAGACCACTGAGGGAGCCCAGATCGCAAAGCGCCAGTATCGAAGAATGGTTGGCAGCCGTCGACAGCGCAGGAGACGGCAAAATCTCGGCCCACCCAGTCTTCTTCCACGACTGGGGTCGCCGCCTCGCGGCCCAATACTCACTCGACCTCACTGATGTGACGCGCAACGATCTTGGACAGCTGATCGTGATTCTCATGGATCACCTCACCGAATCCGCATTCAGCGCAACGCCTCTAACTACGCCGTAGAGCGGGGCATCGCGGCACGATAGACCCTCATAGCTAGACCTTCGGGGTGCGTAGCAGACCCCCGAGGATTACCTTGACCACTTCGTGGGCGAGCCAATCCACAGATTTGTCCTCGGTCGGCGTGTGCCACTCACTCGACGACCAGATGGCATATCGAAGCATGTGATCGACGACGTCGAGATCAACGTCGTCGCGAAAAATACCCTGATCAACGCCGGCTGCAAGAGTGTTCGACCACTCCCTCTCGAATTGGCCGTACAACTCCCCAATGTTGCCTTGCTCGAGAATTGTTGCGTGGATGTAGTCGCCCTCACGACGCCACATGGTCGTTGCGTGCAGGTATTCATGCGAACAGCGCAGAGCAATCTCGGAGAGCGCCTCGATGCGTTTCGTCGGCTCCACGGCAGTGACTGCGTGCACTTTGTCCACCAGGTCCTCGAGATAGAGCCTGATGATCTCTGCGACTATCGCGTCCTTGGAAGGGAAGTAATGGTAGAGCGCACCCGAGCGCACTCCCACGGCGTCGCCGATCTCCCGAATCGTGGTGGCGGCTATCCCTTTTATTGCGAATATCTCGCCGGCGCGATCGAGGATTTGCTGTCGTCGCTCCTGCGGTTCCATTTCGTCTGTTCTCCTGATGCTGTTTCGCGTATTCGACTGTCGAATTCGACCGCTCACCGAAACGAGCGAATAACCCCTACAGTATCGACCTGTGTTCGGCGAGTGGTCCGCTACTCGATTCTGGCGCTTACATCCTCGCACTACATCGCAGGCCATGCATTGCCCGTGGACGGTGGCCAGGCCCTCGTCCGGTAACTTTTCAGTTCAACGGAATTGGCCTGTCGCCTGACGATCATTCCTTCTACGTTCAAGGAAGAACGATAGGAAGGAAGTGTCATGGCGCCTGTCGACTGCGCATCGTGCGGCCAGCGAGTCCTCGTCGAGAAGTACAGCTCGATCCATACCGGTATCCAATGGCCGGCTGCAGAGAACGTGCGATGCCCTTACCGCGACGTCCAGGTCAACACCCTGCAACCCGGATCACTCGTGCAATCGTGCAGCGGGCTGAGCGACGCTGTCCAGGCTGCAATTGAGAACGGCAAGCTTCGCGAATCTCCTCGCCCTGAGGGCCTTTCGCACGTATCGAATCATCGCTGAATACACACTGGAGGATTCATGACCGACATCATCGCCGAACCCGAGGTCAGGGTCATCGAGGCAGGCAAGAACCCGACTCGATTTGCGCGAGGCTGGCACTGCCTCGGCCTGGCCGAGACGTTTCGTGACGGAAAGCCGCACCAAATCAAGGCTTTCGGCACCGACTTGGTGGTGTTCGCAGACTCCGAGAACGAGTTGCACATCCTTGACGCATACTGCCGACACATG
This sequence comes from Rhodococcus sp. AD45-ID, assembly GCF_003023755.1. Lineage (NCBI taxonomy): Bacteria > Bacillati > Actinomycetota > Actinomycetes > Mycobacteriales > Nocardiaceae > Rhodococcus > Rhodococcus sp. AD45-ID. Next base: position 2,735,674 of record NZ_PYHL01000001.1, read on the forward strand.
GGCGGCAACCTCGCGATGGGGCAGATCAAGGGCGACTCCATCGCCTGCCCGTTCCACGATTGGCGGTGGGGCGGGAACGGGCGCTGCACTGGCATTCCTTACGCGCGGCGCGTCCCTCCGCTAGCACGCACACGATCGTGGAATGTACTCGAACGCAACGGAATGCTCTTTACCTGGCATGACCCGGAGGGCAACACGCCGCCGGAGGACGTGACGATTCCGGAGATCGAGGGGTGGGGTACTGATCGGTGGAGCGAGTGGTCGTGGCGCACCTTCCACGTGGAGGGCTCGCACTGCCGTGAGATCGTCGACAACGTTGTCGACATGGCTCACTTCTTCTACGTTCATTTCCAGATGCCGGGCTACTTCAAGAATGTGTTCGAAGGCCAGGTCGCTGCACAGCACATGCGCTCGGTAGGCCGGGACGACATCAAAACCGGTGTACAGATGGACCTTCCAGATGCCGAGACCGTGTCGGAAGCTGCCTACTACGGTCCGTCTTTCATGCTCGATACGGTGTGGACGATTTCCGGGGACACCACGGTGGAGGCAAAGGTCATCAACTGCCACTACCCTGTCACTGACAATTCGTTTGTCCTGCAGTACGGCACATGTGTCGAACGCACGCCGGGCAACTCGGACGAGCAGGCCGAAGCCACCGCTCAGATGTTCACCGAGGGTCTCGAGACGCAGTTCCTCCAGGATATCGAGATCTGGAAACACAAGAGCCGCATCGAAAATCCGCTCCTCACCGAAGAGGACGGGCCCGTCTACCAACTTCGCCGCTGGTACCAGCAGTTCTATGTAGACGTCAAGGACGTCACAGACGAAATGACCGCACGCTACGAGTACGAGGTGGACACCACTCGCGCTCTGGAGAACTGGTCCACCGAGGTGCAGGAAAATCTCGCACGCGTCGACGCGGATACGTAAAATTCGCGTGAGCTCACAGTTGCCGCGCCCTGCCCCAGCAGAGTGCGGCAACATCAGTTTCCGGACAGTCGATTTCGGATCGTTGCTACCGCGAGGCGGACAGGGACTGAGGCAGCCATCGGGTCGAACGTACCGGTAGGGCCGGTTACCGAGATCGCGCCAATCGGACTGCGGCCCTTAATGATAGCGGCACCGACACACGATACGCCGAGCACCGTCTCGTTCCGATCGTGGGCAATTCCGCGGTTACGAATGTCGGCATACTCCCTTCGCAGTCGAACTGGGTCCACTATCGTGTTCGGCGTGGAACGCGGCGGCGTCAGCGCCGCGGTCGGATCAAGCTCTGCCATCAAGGTTTTGCCTATTGCCGTCGACGCCGCGGGAAGGCGCCCGCCGGCGCGGGTGGGCAGCCGAACGGCGAAGGAGCCACCGACTTTGTCGAGATAGAGAACGTCAGCGCCGACGGGGACTGCGAGGTGAACCACGAGACCCGTAGTCGCGTGCAGTTGATAGAGGACGGGCTGCGCCACGCTGTGAAGCCGATCATGATGCAACGCAAGCGAACCGAGTTCGAATATCTTACGACCCAACCGGTACGTGTGACCCTCACGTTGAAGCCATGTCAGACGCACGAGTTGTCCGAGCATGCGGTGGGTCGACGACGCGGGAAGCCCCGTCCGTCTCGACAAGTCCGACAAAGTCAGTCGCTCGTCCTCATCGAAAGCCTCGAGCAATATCGAGGCGCGATCGAGCACCGCTACCGGGGAATTTTCATCACAGGGCATGGGGCATCTCCTGGGTCGGCAGCGTACGGCGGGCACGCTGCATGAATGACCCCTTCGGCTTTAAGGGCCATATGCAGGTTGTTTGATCGCTTGATCAATGTACAATCGGACTATACAGTGCAAGTGACAGGGGTCACCACCTGACGGACACGCCAGATTCCAACGGCAACTGAAGCGACACTCGGGAAACCCCGGAAAGGAAGGCGTCCATGGCCGTTGTCGACATGAACGACAAGAAGTCCTCTGCCCCACCGGCCGGCGGTCGGTCCACCACAGACTTACCGCCGTCGATGGTCGAGCGGATGACACTCATTCTCGATGCCTTCGATGGACGGGCAACCCACCTCAGTCTCGAAGAAACCGCGCGACGCGCCCGGTTGCCGCGATCGACCGTCCACCGCATTCTCGAGCAGCTCGTCAAGCTCGACTGGGTCGCTCACGCGCCGATTGGTTACCGCCTCGGCCGACGCGCACTCGGACTTGACGGCGGCATCGGCGACCACGGCCAGCTGCGTGCAGCCGCAGCACCGCTGCTGCACGAACTGCACCTGAAAACCGGAATGGTCGTGCATCTGTCAGTTCTCGACGACTGCGAAAATGTCTACCTCGACAAGGTAGGTGGACGCTTCGCTACGACGCTACCCTCGCGCGTCGGCGGTCGCGCCCTTGCACATTCGACGGCAGGCGGCAAAGCGATGCTGGCGTGCATCGCTCCCGAACAAGTGGACACCCTGTTCGGTGTGACGCTCCCGCGCTGCACCGACAGCACCATCACGGACATCGCAGTTCTGCATCAAGAGCTGAGCCGTATTCGGCAGCGTCGAGGCTTGGCCTTCGAGTGCGGCGAATCAACACCGGGTGTCGCGTGCGTCGCGTCGGCTATTCGCGGGCACGAAGGGCCGATCGGCAGCATCTCGTTGTGCAGCGATACGCAGACCGCTCAACTCGAGCGGGTAGCGCCATTGGTGCTCGACGCAGCTCGTGAGGTGTCGCGCACCCTGTACCCCGAACTGGTCGCTCCACGTCGTGGCCGCAAGCCTCCACCGGTTCCCACGAGCACTTTCTCCGCAGCAACGATGGATCGCCTCATGGCGTCGTCCGAGCACTGGATCTGAAGCCATCGGATTTGTGCTTGGAAGATTTCACACAGCAGCCAACCGCCTGAGAATCCCAGCCAAAGTCTCGACGCCCGCAGCAACCTCACTCGTCCGCCGGAACAGTCCGACGGGCTCGGCTGTACCAGGGGCCGACTGCGGCAAGCGCACAAGCGTTCCGTCGTCGAGGTCGGTCTGCGGCACACGCTCGGGTGTGAACCACACCGAGTCACTGCGGCGGGCGAGAGTACGTGCAACCGATACATCAAGTGTTTCAACACAACCGCTCGGCAAGGTGAGCCCATGTCGGCGCAGAAACACTTCGGTGTGTCGGCGCGGAACCGTCCCTGTTGTCGCCACCACCAATGGAAATTCGAGTACCCGCGGCATCGGCACCGGTTCCACAAACGCCGTCAAAGGATGTTCGGGGCGAACGACAAGTGCCAGCGATTCGGTGTAGAGCAGTTCGAAGTCGATTCCCTGCAAGACATCGGGATCCGTCATTCTGCCCACCACCAAATCAAGGTCGCCCGCGCGAATCCCTTCCAGAAGTGCGTCGTTGACTCCAGTGACAACATGTACCCCCAACTCCGGATACGTTTCGTGCAGCTGTGAAATCGCCTTCGGTAGTAAAACACTCGCGACTGTGGGAAGCGCACCTACGCGGACCGGCACACTGGGTACGCCGGGGGCGACCAACGCCCGTGCCGCCGACGTCATGGCGTCGACGGCCGCAGATGCGTGGCCGAGAAAGTACTCGCCGGCCGGAGTGAGACGGGCACCATGACGGCCCCTCTCCACGAGACGCATCCCGGCCATCTGCTCGAGTTCGTTGAGCGTCTTGGTGACCGCCGGTTGCGTCAGGTGGAGTCGCTGTGCCGCCCGACCGAGATTGCGCTCCTGCGCAACGGCGACAAAGCAGGTCAGGTGCCGAAGCTGAATTCGGCTACTCGCTACGCCGGCCATGCGCCCAGACCACCAAACATTTCCATCAGCAGAGGTTATGAAAAGGGCGAGAAATCGTCAATTTACATGACTGAGTAACGAAAATATGGTGGGCGAACATCCCTTCGACAGGAGACCACCGTGACAATCGGCGAATTTGTTGAGCGCGACGTCAGACTGCACCCTCCCGCACTGACGCCGGGTTACAAGACGAGCATCCTGCGCTCGCCTCGTCAGGCTTTGCTATCTCCCCGCAACACGCTGTCCGAAATCACCGGGCCCGTGTTCAACGGAAAAGACCTGGGGGCGAAAGACAACGACCTGATCCTCAACTTCGCCAAAGCCGGCTTGCCGATCGGCGAAAGGCTGATCGTGCACGGCTATGTACGTGACGAATTCGGAAACCCGGTCTCCGGCGCACTCGTGGAAGTGTGGCAGGCCAACGCGGGCGGACGCTATCGACACAAGAACGACCAGTATCTCGCGCCGATCGATCCGAACTTCGGCGGTTGCGGTCGGATGCTCACCGATCACAACGGCTACTACGTCTTCCGCACTATCAAACCTGGACCGTACCCGTGGGCCAACAGCGCCAACGCCTGGCGTCCTGCACATATTCATATGTCACTCAGCGCAGACGGTTGGGCGCAGCGACTGATCACGCAACTCTATTTCGAGGGCGACCCCTTGATCGAGCGCTGCCCGATTGCCGCAACCATTCCGTCAATCGATCAGGTACGCAGCCTCATTGCGCATGAAGATCCGTCAAACGACGTGCCTTTCGACGCTCGAACCTACCGCTTCGATGTCACCCTCCGCGGACGACGAGCCACCTTCTTCGAGAACACGATTCCAGGAGCATCACGATGAACGTCGCCCATCAGTTTGCCGCACAATCTCTTGCGACACGATTTCCCGAAACCCCGTCGCAGACGGGCGGCCCCTACGTACACATCGGACTTGCGCCACAACAGGCGGGATTCGAGATTTTCGAGAAGAACTTCGACAACAATCTTGTCTCCGATGACACAGTCGGAGAACGGATCACGATCGAGGGCCGTGTCATCGACGGCAGCGGATCCCCAGTCCGCGACGCCTTGCTCGAGATCTGGCAGGCTAACGCGGCCGGCAAGTACTCGCATCACCTCGACCCACAAGACAAAAGTGTCGATCCGAGCTTTGCCGGATGGGGCCGCACGGGCGCAGATTTCGAATCCGGAGTCTTCGAGTTCCAGACGATCAAACCCGGACCGGTCGAGCACAATGGCGACCGTGTCCAAGCCCCACACATCTGCTTCGTCATCTTCGCCAGAGGCATCAACATCGGACTGCATACCCGCCTGTACTTCGACGACGAAACCGAACTCAACGAAGCAGACCCGATCCTCTCGGGGATCGAGCTCCACAACCGCCGAAGCACTCTGATAACTAATCGACGCAGCGAAAACGGAAAGACCGTCTACACCTTCGACATACGACTACAAGACACCCCGGACGGTGGAGCAGAGACAGTATTCTTCGATATTTGACTAGTACAGTAGGCGCCGGTCCTGATTTTCCCGTGCGGCGGGCGGCAATGCCGTTGCGGGCGCGGTGGGCCACCGGGCCGGATCCAGATCAAGCTGCCGAAGCTGTTGCACCTGTTCACGACACCACGGCGAGACGTCGCTACCGCCACCGAGAACAGAGTCCGAAAACTTGTGCCAGTCAACCCATTCCGCGCTTTCCACTTCCGTCGGATCGGGAACCGGTTGTGGGCCGTCGTAGATCACTCGAAAGACGGGGCAGATCTCGTTTTCGACGATGCCGGTGTCCATCACTGCGCGGTATCGGAAGAAAGGGAGCGCAAGGCTGACATCATCGACACCTATCCCAAGTTCTTGGTTCAGCCGACGTCGGACGGCTTCTTCAAGCGATTCGCCCGGAGCGGGATGTCCGCAGCAACTGTTGGTCCAGACACCTGGCCACGTTGCCTTGTCCAGTGCACGCCTCGTAATCAGGAGGTTGCCGCTCCGATCGAAGACGTACGCCGAGAAAGCAAGGTGCAGTGGCGTTGTAGTGGTGTGGACGCTCGCTTTCGGTTCGATCCCGATGGATCGACCTGCGTCGTCGAGCAGCACGACGTATTCCATGTGAAATCCCGTTCTCTTCGTTCGATCAGGGCGCCGGCGTCAGCAGCGTACGGAGGCTGATCCATCCGGTTTCAGCCAGTCGCGGTGCCGCGATCGACATTCGGCGCCGCTGGGAAACGTGTGCCCGCTTGTGAAGTACGCGATATCCGCCGTCTTCCACCGCGCGCAAAATGTCGCCGTACAGGACAAACGCCGTGCGCATCGCGGGGCGTACCACCGGGTCGAGCATGTCGATCCCCGGCTCGGCAGTGCGGTACACCGCACGGGTGTGTGCGATCAGATGCGCGAGAGCGCGCTCGAGTCGGACGTCGCTGCGGCCGGTGACACGACAGTTTCGTAACAGGCCTTCGTCGACACCGAAAGCATTCAGTTCCTCAGTCGGCAGATAGATCCGATCACGATCGAGATCCTCTCCCATATCCCGGATGAAGTTGGTCAGCTGAAAAGCTTCACCCAGTGCGACCGCTGGTCCGGCGGCACTGTCGCGATCTGTCGCCGTGCCCAGGATCGGAAGCATTTGCAGGCCGATGACAGCGGCGGATCCGTACATGTACTCGGACAGTTCGTCCATCGTTCGATACCGCGAGCGGAACATCTTGGTTCCTGGTATGTCCATTCGCATCGAGTGCAGGAACGCGTAGTAGTAGTCGTGCGAAATGCTGTATCTCGCAGTGGTATCCACGAGCGCTCTGAGCACCAGGTCGGATCTACTCTCCCCCAGCGGCTGTCCGTCGAGCGCATCTCGGATGCGAGCCTCGAACAGGTCAAGCTTTGCGCTTGCCCTACGATCGGCTTCGGTGGGCGAAGTACCCGTCGAATCGACTGTGACAGAGGAAAGCGCTGGCACATAACCTGATTCGCTGTCGCCGGAATCCACGTCGACGATGTCGTCGACCATCCGCGCAAACCCGTAGAGCGCGTGCACGCCGGCGCGTTTGTCAGCCGGCAGTAACCGGGTCGCGAGGAAGTATGTTTTGCCATGCTGCTCGTTCAGGTCGCGGCACAGTCGATACGCGTCGTGGAGGCTCGGGTCGATCTTGTCGAGTTCACGCATGACCGACACCGACTTCGACACCGAGAGCAGCCGACGATTGCGCGTTGTTCGATCCTGTTATCCGCTCTGCGGCAAGCCTTCCCGAAACGAGAACCGTCGGCACGCCGACACCCGGAGTGGTCCCTGAACCGGCGAGGACGACGTTGCCGAGACCAGGAACCAGATTCTTGCGGCGGAATGGCCCGGTCTGACGGAATACATGTGCCGACGAGAAGGGACTGCCGTCGAGCATTCCCTTGTCCAGCCAAGTTTGCGGGGTGTCGAGGTGGTCGACGGACATCGACGAGGTCAGGTTGCGATATCCGCGTTGTTCCAACACTCCTTGAATTTCACGCATGTACGGAACCCCCAGACGATCCCAATCGAGGGGCGCGCTGGAAAGATTCGGGCAAGGAGCCAAGATCGAGATGGGTTCACTTCTGACGCCGTCACGAACGAGATTCAGCGATGGGTCCGTCACAGCCGGTCGGGTGATCAAGAGAGAGGGATCATCCATCAACTGCCCGCGGCCACGACGCGCGGTGATCCGAGCAAAGGTCTCAGACCACTGTTCGCCGAAGTCGATGGTGTGATGAGACCTTGACGGCCACGACTGCGTCACATCCACCGGAACCGTGCCGTGAAAGACGACGGCTGACGGCGATACGACGGAATATCCGCGTCGCCGACCGGTAGACGGCGCACCTGCCTGGTCGAGCAACCGATCGACTACAGGTAAGTCCGGAGTCAACACGAGGGCATCACACGAATAACTCCGACCATCCGACGTCAAAACCTTTGTGACGCGCTTGTTCTCGATGTTTACCTCGGACACGTCGGCGTCGGTGTGAAGCACTCCCCCGTGTCGTGTGAACGCGTCGGCCATCACCTCCGCGATTTTGGCCATGCCGCCCACCGGAAAGTAGACCCCGAGTGAGGTGTCCATGTGCGCGATGGCGCCGTACACGCCCAACGCCTTGGCGGGGGCCATTCCCGCGTACAGTGCCTGGAATGTAAAGATTCGTCGCAGTCGTTCGTCTTTCACAAAGGATCCGACCCGCGGCCCGAGTCGACCGAAACCACCCAGCCGAGCCAGAGTTGCGGTGTCGCGCACTGCCGATGGCGTCGACACCAGATCGAGTGGTGAATCGAAATTCGAGTCGATGTACCGACTGAACTCGGTGTCGAAGATCGACGCCAGCCACCGTCGAAGCTTGCGGTATCCGTCGGACTCGCCTGGACCGCATGTCCTTTCGACCTCTGCCGACATCGCAAGCGGATCCGAGTACACGTCGATGGAACTGCCGTCTGCGTAACGCGTGTGATAGCTAGGTGAAAGCTTCGTCAAAGTGAGTGCAGGAGTGACGGAATCAAAAGACTCACCCACTGCGGCCAATGCGTCGGCGATCAAATTCGGCATGGTGAGAACACTGGCACCGTTGTCGATGTCGTACAGGAAACGACCCGCGTCATCGACCACCGGATAGGTACCGACACGCCCACCGATCGCGGCCTCACGCTCGAGGACTGTGACACGCTTGCCCGCTCCGATGAGATGGAGCGCAGCGGAGAGGCCGGCGAGGCCGGCGCCGACAACAACAACCGAATCGACTTGCCCGCTCACGGATCTCATGATCGATCACCTATCACAAGCGCTGGGTTCGAGGCCGACATCAGGATTCTCATTTCTTCATCGTGCTAGCGAGGGTGGTCACGTCGGTGGTCGGGGCGTTCAACGGCCGACTCTTCCATGACAGTTCGTTTCGGGCGAAGCGTCGACGCGAATCGAGCACAAGAGTCGCAAAAAGTGCTGCCGAAATGGGGTGGGCGCAGGCCCGCGCCAGATCTGCGAGGTTGGCTCTGCCGGCAGATTCCGACTGCGCAGAGCACAGCCGAGCCGTGACTGCGGCAAGGTAGCCGGCAGTCCCCAAGCGTCGTGTGCTTCCCGTTCCCAGAACAGCGGCAGCCGGCGGAAGGAGATATACGATGCTCACGCCTGCAAGAGCAACGGCGGTGCCCATTCGTCCGCCGAACGACGACCACAACCACCGGGTGTAGCCCTCCCGAAGTTGAGGCCAGTCGCGATACATCCGACAACTGACAAAACCCGCACCCGAGACCAGAACCGTACGTTTGCCGTGGCTGCGAAGAGCTCTAGCTATGTCCAGATCTTCGGTGGCACTGGAGGCCACCGACTCGTGTCCACCGATTTCACGGTAGGCGCCGGCATCGAACATCAGGAATTGACCACACGCCACCGAAAGTGATTGTCTCAGCGACCTGTTCGCCAAAGGTACCAAGAGGGTCGACATCCACGAAAAGGCCAGCAACGGCTGAACAAGATGCTCAGCAACGCTGCCCGACTTCTGTTCGGGCCACGGGCACAACAATGCTGCCTCTCGGCCGCGGAGCGCAGCAACCGACGCCGCGACCGCACCGGGCGACAGCCTGACGTCGGCATCGACAAAAGCGATTACGTCCGGTTGGTCTTCGAGACCGATATCGGCAAGGGTCCGACACGCTGCGGCCTTTCCCGTCCAACCAGGGCTTGGCGGATCACACGTGGATATAACCGTGATGCGCGGATCGCCGTCGGCGGCGCGGCGGGCGGCAGCCAGTGTGCCGTCGCCGGAGCCGTCATCGAGGACTATTACCCGAAGTTCGCCCGCATATGTTTGCGCCCGCAGATCCGCGATCAGCAGGGGCACGGTGGATTCCTCGTCGCGGGCGGGAATGCACACAACGACGCGATCGTGTGGCTTACTGATGTCCGTTCGCCGCAAGCGTGGCATGAACAGCGCATTCCCGATAGACATCGCCGCAGACAATCCGGCCAGCACCGCACCCGCCGCTGTCAGGCGATGCAGGATTCGTGGACTCGCGGCGGTCATGCCGTCACCGAGTCCTCTCGGGGCTTCCAGGTCCACATCCAGGCCAGGGGTATCCCCACAACACCCATCGCACAGAAGCCGTAGATCGCCGAAGACTTCAATTCGTCCCCGTCGAGCAGCGCAGCGTGGGCAAGTGCCGAGCCGAGCCACGTCCACATGAACAACACCACGGGCGCGGCATCCGAAACCCGCGGCCCGTACTTCCTGCGGGTATCGAAGCGCTTTCCGACATACTCGATCACAACTGCCATTATCAGGGCGGTGGCAAACCAGCCCAGATAGTTCGTGAACGGAATCGACGGTATGCCGGGAAGACCCGGATTTCCGGACGTCCACGTCCACTGGCCGTCCGTCACCATCTGAGTGTCCAGATAGAGATCCCACCCGACCATCCCGGCAGCCGTAATCACGATTCGCTGTCGAGACTGCCACTTCGGTGACGCGCGGGTTCGCTCGAGTACATAACCCACAGCGCACCAAATGGGATAGAACCCGGCAGTCCACGCAAGTGGAACCACCGCCGGGACACCCAGAATGTCAGGCCCCAACCGATCAGTGGCGTAGAAGTAACTGCCGAAGGGAAAACCTGTTGCCGTGCCGATCATTTCGGCGACAAGACCCAACCCCGCGGTGGCCGCGAACAGTACCGAGGTCCACGCCGGCCCACGCGCAATCACCGCATGAACAATCGATGCAGCAGCTAATAGGGCGACTACCGCAACAGTGACACCGTCACGTGAGTCCCCGCTCACCAAGGGATAGATGATCTGGGCGATCAATGCGCACGCGACGAGCCCCCATACGAGAGCGATCCATCGACCTGCGTTTCCGGCGAATCCGTTTCCGGTGGATGTTCGCCTGGCCATCTCGGCAGCAGGCGAAGGCGTGGGCGCATCCATCACAGTCTTTCGTCGTCGGAAGCGCGCGGTTCCTGCGGTGATTCTTCCGCCATTTCGTGTGGCGACCTGGGCTGACGGCTCGCATCCAGGAACATTTGGAGAAAGCCGACACCCGGATTGCTTGGGCGCGGATTCTCGCCTCCGTGAGTACCAGAAGAAGAAATAGACATGTCGGTCACATTCCTGTGATTGTCGGCCAGAACTTCACGAGAGCTCAACGAACGGACTGTGAGTTGACGGAAAATCGGCTTCTACCAGTGCATGCATGACACTCTGCCCTTCCTGTCAACACCGTCTCGACACAGTTGAGCACGGAGACGGTACACACCGTCTGCGTGGCATTCGTAGCCGTTTCGCACCCGGATGGGAGTTCTCGAGAAAAAGTTTTCGGGCACGCGGGTGACACGCCATCGTCTTGCCGCGAATCACCCGTCGGTTGGTTTCAGCGCAGCGCGTGCTGCGGTGAGAATCTCCTCCGAGACGGTCGATCCCTTGGTGGCTCGCGAGAGGAGAATCGCGCCGACCATGGTGCACAATCGGGCAATGCCATCCTGATCGCCATCGGCGAGTCCTTCGGCAAAAGCACCGACACCCTGGGTGTAAACCCGACGAGCCTCGGCATCTTCGGGTTCGCGCGCCATGTCGACGGCAAGAGCCGCGGCGGGGCATCCGTCAGCGGGGTTATCGCGATGTTCGACGGAGAGATAGGTGTCGATCAGGGACTGCTGAGCAACAACGCGCTGGTCCCCATGCTGGCTGAATTCGGACTTGTAGGTCTTCGACAGCTCAGCAAATGCATAGGCGGTGGCCTCGTCGATGAGCGCTTCCTTCGAGGCAAACTGCTTATAGAAGCCACCGTGGGTCAACCCGGCCGCTTTCATCAGGTCGGCGACGCTGAGCTGGGTGCCCTGCTCTCGGAACAGGCGGGCGGCGGTTTTCACGACACGTCGACGGTTCTCTTCCGCTTGCTGTTGCGATACGCGGCCCATCAACCACACTCCCGTTTGGATTTCATTTGACATCTATCTTAGCGTGAATTTAGATTGCATTCGTAATCTAAATTTCCGTCAGTACCTCACCCCTGGGAGACATCATGGATCTGAACAATGCAGTTGCCGTCGTCACCGGCGCCAATCGAGGACTCGGACGCCATCTAGCCGCGGGGCTCGTCGAGCGGGGAGCAAAGGTGTACGCAGCCGCCCGAAATCCGGAAACAGTCGATCTGCCCGGCGTCATTCCCTTGCAGCTGGACGTGACCGACGAGGAGTCGATCAAGGCTGCGGCCCGCACCGCGTCGGATGCGACTCTGCTCGTGAACAACGCAGGAATCTCCACCTCCGCGCCGCTGATTAGCGGCAATATCGATGACGTGCGCCGCGAGATAGACGTGAACTTCTACGGCCCGCTCGCCGTGACCCGAGCCTTCGCTCCCGTCATCGAAAGTAACAGCGGGGGAACAGTACTCAACGTACTTTCCGTACTGTCCTGGCTTCACCCCGCCGCGCTCGGATCCTATGCCGCAGCCAAGGCGGCGGCGTGGGCAATGACGGACGCTGCTCGAGAGGAACTGGCACCGCGCGGAATCACCGTCTCGGCACTGCACGTCGCATACATGGACACTGACATGGCGGCGGATGTACCCGCCGAGCAGAAGATCGATCCAGCCGATGTCGCCGCGCAGGCCTTGGACGGTATCGAAAAAGATTTGCTCGAGATCCTCGCAGACGACACCACTCGGTACATCAAGCAAAATCTTGCGATTGCGCCGAATTCAAACTGACCACGACGCGCTATTTTGCAGCAACGGCACTTCCGGCCGCCGTCGCTTCGTCACATGTTCTACCTACGGTTGCGTACTGAATTCTTTGTGGGGCAGGCTTTCTTGTGTACTGATGACGAGCCGAGGTCGGAGAATCATGAGTCACTACAAGAGCAATGTGCGCGACATCGAGTTCAATCTGTTCGAAATACTCGGGATCGGTGAGCTACTGGACGGCGACGCCTACGGCGACCTCGATACCGACACTGTGCGCAACATCCTCACCGAGGTCGCGCGGCTCGCCGAGGGTCCCGTCGCCGCCTCTTTCGCCGACGCGGATCGGCACCCCGTCGAGTTCGACGCACCGAACCACGCCGTCGTGGTCCCGGAACCGCTACGCAAGACCGTCGAGGCTGTGAACGAGGCCGGCTGGTCGCGGCTCGGTCTACCAGAAGGCATTGGTGGTGTACCCGCTCCCGCGCCGTTGGTTTGGGCGATCGGCGAGATGTTGGTCGCGGCAAACGGATCGGCGAGCTTTTTCAACATGGGTCCGCTGATGGCGAGCGTGCTCTACGGCGTCGGCACCGACCAGCAAAAGCATTGGGCAAAAGAAGGTTTCGAGCGCGGTTGGGCCGCCACCATGGTGCTCACCGAACCCGACGCAGGATCCGACGTGGGCGCAGGCCGTACGAAGGCAATCGCGCAGGACGACGGCACGTGGCACATCGAGGGCGTCAAACGGTTCATCTCCGGCGGCGACGTCGGCGACACTGCCGAAAACCTCTTCCACCTGGTACTCGCTCGTCCCGAGGGAGCCGGCCCTGGAACGAAGGGGCTGAGCCTGTTCTACGTCCCGAAGCTCCACTTCGACTCGGAGACACTCGAACTGGGAGAGCGCAACGGCGTGTACGTCACCGGTGTCGAGCACAAGATGGGCCTCAAGTCGTCCCCGACCTGCGAGCTCACGTTCGGGGCCACCGACGTACCCGCCGTCGGCTGGCTCGTCGGCGACGTACACAACGGCATCGCCCAAATGTTCCAGGTGATCGAGAATGCTCGAATGATGGTGGGCACCAAGGCTGCCGGGACACTGTCTACCGGATATCTCAACGCCCTCGCCTACGCCAAGGAGCGCGTTCAAGGGGCGGACCTCACTGAACTGACAAACAAAACCGCACCTCGCGTGACCATCACTCATCACCCCGACGTGCGACGCAGCCTGGCAATGCAGAAGGCCTACGCCGAGGGGCTCAGAGCGGTCTATCTGTACACCGCGGCGCATCAGAATGCCGATGTTGCCGAATTGGTTTCGGGTGCAGACGCCGAATTGGCGGCGCGGGTCAACGATCTACTGCTACCGATCGTCAAGGGTGTCGGCTCCGAAAAAGCCTACGAACTGCTCACCGAAAGCCTGCAAACCCTGGGCGGCTCCGGGTATCTGCAGGACTACCCGATCGAGCAGTACATCCGCGACGCCAAGATCGACACCCTGTACGAGGGCACCACGGCAATCCAAGCGCAGGACTTCTTCTTTCGTAAGATCGCCCGCGACCGTGGCGTTGCACTCGCGCACGTGACCGGTGAGATACGAAAGTTCATCGACCGCGACGCCGGAAACGGTCGCCTCAAGGCAGAGCGGGCACTGCTCGAGACTGCGCTGACCGACGTACAAGAGATGGCCGGGACGCTCACTGGCTATCTGATGGCTTCTCAAGACCAGCCGTCCGAGTTGTACAAGATAGGCCTCGGCTCGGTGCGCTTTCTGTACGCGGTAGGTGACCTGCTCATCGGATGGCGCCTGCTGGTGCAGGCCGAAGTTGCGTTGGCAGCCTTGGACCGGGACGCGCCTGCAAAGGACCGGTCGTTCTACCGGGGCAAGGTTGTCATCGCGTCGTACTTCGCGAAGAACATCCTGCCCATCCTGTCCTCGACGAAGGAAATCCTGGGGTCCCTCGACAACGAGATCATGGAACTCGAGGAGGACGCGTTCTGACAACGTGCCACAGTGAAGGCATGTATGTGCCCGACATCGACTACGTGGGGGTCTGGACCTTTCCGATCACGGGGCCGGATGCACCAGACGGCGCCCCCACCAACGTCGTCACTGCGTGCCAGGCCGTCGGCAGGGATCTGCAATGCCGATGGCACGGCCCAGATACGTACATCGAGAACTGCCTGTGGACTATCTCGTTGCTCGATGACGGTCACTGCCACCTCGCACTCAAGCCTGGCCCGCGGCCGAAGCACAAGAGTGCAGGAACCAGTCCGCTGAGGGGCCTCGGGTTCGGCGGGCCACGCATCGAACAGTCTGTGCAGGAGCTGACGGCCCTGATCGCCGGAGAAGTCCAGGATGAGCTGGCCGGCGGATTTGTGCAGTGGCCTATCGATGGACAAAGAATGTTGATGCCGTCGCTGCGAGGCGACAAGGCCGTGTGGGTGGCTCGCAGCGCTGATCGCGTTACCGCGGAAATCGGAACACTGTGCCAGAGGTCTGCTTTGTAGCGTTTCGCCGCCGAGTACGGCGTCGCGGCGATCAGACCGGCAGGAACAGCGACGAAGTCCCCTACCAAGGGCACGAAGGCACACACCAGGGCGACGAGGCCCACTAACGCCTCATCGACGATCGTTGTCAGGCCATCTCGGGTACGTGCAGATGAGCGATCGCCAGCTCGAACTCACCTACCTCGAGAAGCCGCGCACCGGACTCACGGAGTCCCGAACTTCTGATGGTCTCGGACTCCTCCCTGTTGCCATTCATCGCCGCAGCGCTGTCGAAGGTCACCGACGACACGGCGCGACCGGCGGCAGGATCGACCAGCAAGCTGGCACTGCAGAACCCCTCGAGGTCTTGCATCATGGGCAGGGAGGCCATCTTGTACACGTCGACTGCGCGCTCGAGGTGGCCCGGCTCGACCTCGAGCCACGTGACCCGCACGCAAGCACCACGGTGTGAGCGGTGGTCACGATGCAGGACGGCAATGTCCCACCGCGCGACGGTAGTGGCGCCATGGAAGACCTCAGCCATGCCGGCGCGGAGCTGCAGGACCGGTCCTTCGCTCGCACGAAGGGAATCCTCGTCCGTCCAGGAGCTGGTGGCGATGCACCGACCGGAGCTGTGGTCGACCAGCAGGGACAGTCCGGCGCAGCCGTCGATGCCGGCGAGCGCGGGCATCACGGTATCGCGCATGTGCTTGATCCCGACGTCGATGAACGACGGCTGTGCATCAATGGTTGTAGAGCGTGCATACACGATCGACACCCTTCTTCTCGGTCGGTGCCTCGACGGCACCGACGGGTCAATCCCCCTCTCTCACACTCCTCCACGGGGCCAAGGCAAAGCAATGATGAAATTCGGACCTGCGGGCGAAAGAATGTACGAGTGCTTTTCTCTTCGCGCCGGTCGGACAGCAATTAGAAGCGGCTCCGCTTCTCCTCGAACAGCTCTACTCGGTTCCTTCGGATGCCCAGTCACACACCGCCCCAACAGCCCCCACCCCCGCGTGCTTCGACTTCGCGCCCTTCGGGGCCGGCTCAACGAAGAACCAGATACGCCCGCCATCGCTCACTGTGTACTGGAAACGGGCATAACTGCGGCCTTCATTCGTGCCATACGCGAAATCGGCCTCGCGCTGGCACAGCCGCGCAGATTCGACCGTCGGATCGTGAGGGGTGTCCCAGGCATCGGTGGCCGTCGAAATGAGCGTGCACCGATGCCACCACTTGTGCGACAACGTCGGCGGACACCGACGGATACTTCGCGGACAACCGCGTCACCGCATGAGCGATCAAACGTTCTTCCTCTTCGCTCTTCATCTGTAAAAACTGCGCCCTACCTGCCTATAGTTCAACAGAAGAAAAGTCGGCGACTGTCTTCGACACCGTGTATAGGTCATCGAATTCGGCTGCAGGGGTATCGAGGAACCAAAGCGATCTCAGATTTCCCCGTCCCAGGCATCGTTGCGATCGTGCGTGGTGGGGGTCGGCATGCCGTGTCCAAGCCCGCGGGCCTTCATTTCTTCGTTCACAAAATAGAACCGCGCTTTTTGGTTCGGGGTGAGGCGATCAAACCTGTTGTACAGGGATTGGTACTCGTCTACCAGATCGTCGCTCGTAATTCGGTAGACCGACAGCGGCACCTCATCATGCATCATTGTCTGTCTCCTCAATTTCGTCGGCGCTCACGACAAGAGAGATTCGAGGGTCGCACCCGCCGAACTTCAAAATGTGGACTTGCGTTGACTCATGGATCTATTACACGCCTGTCTCCGACGAGGTCAAAGGATGACTGCTGCGTGGCCCAAACCCGGTGCTAGTCGCGACTTTGCAATCGGGCGTACCGTTTTCGGTCCGCTTCGGTCATGCCACCCTGGAGATTGACACTCATCTCAGCACTCATCTCGACGATAGGGGTCGCGGAGTCTATGGGGCGATCATGGCCACTAGGTGCATGTGTCCTCTAATGGCCACTTGAAACTCTTACATACAAGCGAAATGTTCTATATCTTCCGATGTGGTGGTTACCTTCCCGTGGCCGCTGCGCATCCCGGTACGGGGCGCTGACAACTGGAAGGGTTTGCCTCTTTATGGATACTCTCAATCGAAAAGCATTATCTCAGTGGCAATCTCGGACCACCGCGGCATTCGGCGCTGCGGTTCTGGCGCTAGCCATGACGCTCGGCAATGCCGGCGGTATCGCCGCCGCGGACACTGTCCTCGACACCACCATCCCGGTCGCCGCACAGGCTCGCGGGGTGGCGATCTCCCCCGACGGCAGCCGCGCCTACGTAGCGCACGAAACCTATCCCGGCGCTTTGTTGGTGATCGACACCGCCACCAAGGCAGTCATCGGCAACCCCATCGAGGTCGGCTCGCGGTCGGTAGGCATGGCGTTCACCCCCGACGGAACCCGCGCTTACGTCACTCACGACACCATTCCCGGCAACGTATCGGTGATCGATACCGCCACCAATGCAAAGGTCGGCGAAGTCGCTATCCCCACCTATTCCAACGGGGTGGCGTTCACCCCCGACGGAACCCGCGCCTACATAACCGCCGTCGAACCTGCCGGGGTCTGGGTGGTCGATACCGCCACCAGCACTGTCATCGGCGGTCCCATACGTATCGACGGGTGGCCCAGCGGGGTGGCAATCACCCCCGACGGCAGCCGCGCCTACGTCAGTCACGAAACCAATTCAGGCTATATATCGGTGATCGACACCGCCAGCAACACCGTCGTCGAAGAGTTCACGGTCGGCGTGCGGCTTCGCAGCGTGGCAATCACCCCCGACGGCAGCCGCGCCTACGTCACCCACGACACCAGCCCCGGCAAGGTGTCGGTGATCGACCTCGCCACCAAGGCAGTCATCGAAGAGATCCCGGTCGGCGCGTATCTTCGTGGGATTGCGATCACCCCCGACGGCGGGCATGCCTACGTCGTCGACAGCAGCCGGCAATTGGTCTCCGTAATCGCGATCGACAAAGCACCCACCCTCGACGGGACACCTCCCACGGGCGCCGTCAACACGCCATACACCCACACCTTCACCGTGACCGGACAACCCGCCCCCACGGTGACCGTCACCGACGGCACATTGCCCGACGGACTCGAACTCAGCGCGGCCGGCGTCCTGTCCGGAACCCCCACCACGGCAGGATCGTTCACTTTCTCGGTGACCGCGTCCAACGGCTTCGGTACACCGGCCGTCCTCGCCGATGTGACGATCGAGGTCACCCAGACTCCGCCACCTGCGACCGGACTTCTCGGATCACTCGAGAAATTCGGGTCCTGACCTCGGCGTCCTAACCTGTTAGATAACAACGCAATACGAATCGCGGCCGCTCATCCCACTCCGGGATGGGCGGCCATCGACATTCGAAACTCCGGCGGTGAACGACGACAAGCTCTGGCCGGCAGGGTCTCCTACTGCACGGACCCGAGGTATCCGGCGGTTCGGCCTTGACCGACTTAAAGTGCGAGAGTCACGAATTGTGCAAGTGGATGGGCGAAGGAATCTTGTTGGAACGGTACGAGTCTCCGCTACGGGTGGGTCGCCACAGTCGCCAGTGTTTCGCGGACAGCCGGAACGGGAGATGGTCTTGTAGGTGACGAGCACCGGACGACAACCGTTCGTCTGCAGGCAGGTTGAGCCACAGAGACAGTGAGGATGCGGCGTTGCCAAGGGTTGCGCGTATGCCCGACTCCCCCAGACGCCGGCCGTATCCGTCGACGGCAAAGCGGCCGAACGCGTCCGGAGTGATATCGGCGTATGGAGCGCGGGTGTCCGGGTCGATCAAGCGCACGCGGGTGCTGTAGGTCAGCGCCGCCAAAGAACGTCCGTGGGTTGTGACTGCATCGCAACCAACGAGGGCATCGAGCGCTTCGTTGACGGATCCGGGTGGAACGTTCCACTCGGTATGGGTTTGCGCTTTGTAGCGGGGCCCACCGAAGAGCTCGGTAGCGAACGATGACAACTGCGCGGTCGGCTCGGATGGCCCACCCTTGTAGATCTCGAACGTCCACGACGGCAACGACACTGGTTCGGTGCAGGCTTCCAGGAATGTCTGCAGCCGCTGAAATGCATCATCAGAACGCTTGACTCGAAGCGAGTGTGCACCACTGGGCAGCCCGTCGTATGTCACCACCTCGGGCAATGTGATGTCCGGTGTCCGCGCCGTCACAGGTTAGCCAATCGCGAAAGCACTACCCCGGCTGGTTCCTCCGTCGCGTGGCGATAACCAGTGCCGGCCCATAGGTGCATGCGCTCGGGATCTGCCTGCGCAACAGCGGCTTTGCGCATCGGGTTGGTCAGGTGATGGATGGCCGGATACCCGATGGGTGCTTGCGCGTCGTAGCGATCGGTGAATTCGTTCCGAAGCGCCCGGGCGGGGCGACCCGTGAAAACTCTTGTGAAAACGGTGTTTCCGCGGGAGGGGTCGGCTAGGGCCGCCTTGTGGGGAGCTGAAGCACCGCTCTCCTCGGTACGCAGCAGGACGGTACCGACTACTGCCGCCGTTGCTCCGGCGTGCAATGCCGCTGCGACGTCCGCTGAGGTCGCCAGTCCACCTGCCGCCAATAGCGGAACCGACGTGCGGTGACGGATTTGTGCGATCAGTTCGGTGATCGGCGTTTCGGCCGGAACCTGCAGGGGAGTGAGCGTTCCGGAGTGGCCGCCCGCAGCCGAAGATTGCACGACAAGCAGATCGGCACCGGCGTCGACGGCAAGAAGTGCCTCTGCCTCCGAAGTCACAGTGAGGACGACAAGTGAACCGGCAATGCGCAGCGCCTTGATGACGCCGGGTGCGGGAAAGCCGAAGGTGAAGCTGACCACCGGAACCGGGCTGGCCAGGAGCAGATCGATCTTGTCCTCGAAGTAGTCGTCGTCTTCGACTGGCACACCGTCAGCCAGTGTGATGCCATAGCGATCCGCCTCGACCTGGATCGCCCTGGCATAGGCACGGTAGGCATCGACGTCGACAGGCACCGGGTTGGGAGCAAAGACGTTGACACCGAACGACACTCCCTCGGCGCGCACGGCGTCGATCTGGTCGGACAGAGCCTGAGGCGTCTTGTACCCGGCGGCGAGGAAGCCGAGCCCGCCTGCCCGAGAAGCAGCAGCTACGAGCGCCGGTGTGGAAGCACCGCCGGCCATAGGTGCCGCGATGATGGGGATCTCGAGATCGAGATCGGTTGTGAGTGCACTCATTCGAACATCTCCACTCCTACGACGGATAGCGCTCCGACCGTTTTCATCATCTGACATCAAAAACTGCCTCCTCATTCGGGGTTACTTTCCGGGGAGCCGCGTCGACATCATGGGGGAATCGGAACCGCAATGCTGCGGCGGCACAGGCAGCGGCCAGGACGATGGCAGCACCGAGTAGCAGTGCGTCGCGGTACCCGTCTCGCAGCAACGGAGTGACGACGAGTGGACCGAGAATCTGACCGACGCTGTATCCAGCAGTCAGCAACGCCACGGCGCGTGGGAACTGCAGGTGCGCGCCGATGGCCAACACGATCGACCCGATACCGAGGAAGGTCACGCCGAACAGAAAAGCGGAGATCAGCGCGGGTCCGCCGCCGCCGATCAGAGCAGGCAGCGCTATGCCGACCGCCTGAATCAACAGGGCAGCGAGTAGGAGGGTCGGCCGCGACCAACGCAGGCTGAGCCAGGCCCACAGGGCACACGAGGGAAATGCGGCCAGACCGACCACTATCCAAGCACCGCTGCCCACCCATTCTGGAGCGGCGAGATCGATTGCGGCAACAAGGAACGTGCCCGCGATGATGTAGCCGATGCCTTCCAGGAAATAACTGATGAACAGGGCGGTGAACCAGCGTTGGGGACTGGGAGTTCCCGGCGCGTCCGGTGTGATGATCGGACGCGGTTCCGGTGTCAGCCCCCAGGCTACGGCCGCACACACCACTGCCAGGGCAGCAGATGCCAGCCAGGCAGTGCTCCAGGTGCCGACGAAGCGGACGACGAACACGAGGACCCCGGACAGGGCGATACCCAACCCAACTCCGCCGAATCCCCATCCGGCCAGGAATTGGGACTGCCCCCGAAGGTGCGCGTGCAAAGCGCTGACGGCGATCATGAATACGAGGGCACTGGCAATGCCTGCGACGAGCCGCAGGGCGAACCAGATGGATCCGTCGTGGGTAGTGGGCATGAGCGCCAAAGTCGCGATGAGAACCACCAACGACATACGCATCACCGCTGCCGAGCGCACCACGCCGGGAATGAGGATTCCCGCGAGCGCGCCGATGAGGTACCCGACGTAGTTGGCTGTGGCCAGGGTGGCGCCGAGCGAGGCGGACAGACCGGCCTGCGTGTGCATCAACGGCAGAATCGGTGTGTAGACGAATCGACCGATTCCCATGCTCGCCGCCAGCGCAGCGGCAGCTTGGACAGCGTGCGCTCGCGGGAAGACATCGTTGTGGACTGTGGTCATGTTCTTATCGTGTGCCCCGGCCGCGCCGGACCGCCACGACCGCTTTGCTCCTGACTGATAGGCACAACCTCCCACCGCACGTAGCATCAAGGACCGTGGAACTGCGTCAGCTGAGATATTTCGAGGTCGTCGCCGAGGAACTGCACTTCGGCCGAGCCGCGGCGCGGCTACTGATAGCCGGGCCGTCATTGTCGCAGCAGATCATGGCACTCGAACGCGACCTCGGCGTCAAGCTATTCGTCCGCGACCGCCGTTCCGTCGCTCTGACGCCGACCGGCTCGGCGCTGCTCCCCGACGTCCGCGCGCTACTCGAGAGAGCCGAGAATCTGCGTCGACGCGCGGAGCGTCTGTCCGGAGCGGAGCCCGTCCGCATCGGCTACGTCAATTGGCTCCCCACGGATCTGAGCGCGCGCACTTCGGGGGTCGCGCAACTGCACGTCGACCCCTGGGTGGTGCCCTCGCACGCGCAGGCCGCGCGGGTGGCGGACGGCAGCCTCGACCTGGCGATCGCCTGGGTGCGGAAAACCGATGTCGCCCAACACGGTTTGAACGCCAGACTGCTCGGCGCGGATCGGCTCTACGCGGTCTCCGCCGGTGCGGAAACCACACCGGTGCAAGCGCGGGACGTCGTCGTACTCGTCGACGACGACACTACGTCCTGGTATTCGTGGAACGTCTACGCCGAGGAATTCGCCCGCGATACCGGCGCGCGGATCCTGCGCATCAACGACGGCGGTATCACGGGCCCCGCATTCTTCGATCACGTCCGAGCCATCGGCCACCCCGTGGTCAACTCACCCAAGGGCCAGACCGTCACGCTGCCAAGCGATCTCACTGCGCGTCCGATGGTTGCCCCCACGGCAGTCTGGACGTGGTCGCTCCTTTATCGCGAGAACGAAACGCGTCCTGCAGTTCTCGCGGCCGTCGACGCTCTCACCCGGGACGTCGCTGATCTCGGAATCCACGAAGACGGGATATGGCTGCCCATGGACGATCCTTACCGGAGGCATTGATGACACGACGGGCTATTCGCGTTTTCTGGGGACTACGTCCGGAATCGGTGCAAGCCGTGGCCACCCGGTGGCGCCAAACCTTGGAACAAGTCGAGTTCCTGTTGCCCGAGTCGGTCGACGGATCGTGGCAACAGGTCCATTCCTCCGGACCTGCCACTTCCGTAACCGTCGACCAGTTGGCACAGCTGCTAGAGAACGCGCAGGCTGCCGAAGACTGGTCGGATCGTCTGGGAATTGGATTGAGGCTCGTATCCGGTAGCGATCCCGATTGGGGACTCGAGTTATCTGGATTAGCCGGTGGCGAACCGGAGATTATTCTTCAGTCGATGGTTCTTGCTGTCATTGCTCCGGACACCGCCGAAGTTCCTGAGACAGAACTACTTCGGATGCTCGCCGCTGTATGGGAACCGGATTTCGGAGACGTCACCGACGACAACATCCTCGACGCTCTCGAAGACGAGTCCGATTATCGCGTCGGCGATCCCGTGATCGGCCGAGTCGGCTACCTTTCCGCCGCCCGCGCCGGCGCGATCCCCGATGGCCTGAGAGCAGAAATTGCCGCATTACCGGATGGGGGTGTGCTGTTGCGGATCGCGGCGGCCGGTGATGTCGATGCAGTCGTCAGAGCATACGAGCGCCTCCGCGGCGCGGGGGCGCTCGATCCTCTTCCGCGTCCACTGGATCGGGCAGTCTTCTGATGCCGTTCGCGGCATCATGGACCCTCGCTTCACCCTTCGCGCGTCTACGTGTTCTCGCCGCTCCGCCGCCTGGCAGAAATTGCGCCGTGGGGTCGGTAACCGCTTCCAGTTCGGGTATGGGTCTCGACCACTTCGAAGCCCGCTGTAGCCAGAACCCGGCTGAGTTCGGCCACCGGCCATCGATAGCCAGTCGTCGCCGCGTGATCGAAAGGCTCTACGGCTGCGCCTTCGAAGAAACCAACCAGCAACCCACCGCCCGGCCGAATCACACGCGCGAACTCGGCGAGCGGCGCCTCGATATCTTGCGGATTGTGGTGGATGAGTGAGTACCAGGACAGCACTCCCCCCAGAGAATCTGCCTCGGCGTCCAATGCCTCGAAGCCCCCGATATCGAAGGAAAGATCTGGGAACTGCGCACGCGCGCGTTCAACGAACTGAGGAACCAGATCAATCCCGCTCACAGCCAGTCCGCACTGGGCCAAGAAGTCTGTCCACTGCCCAGGCCCGCACCCAGCGTCGAGCACGGGACCTGCCAGGCTGGCGGCCCAGCTGGTCACCAAAGCCCGATCGGATGGGTGCGTCGAATCTATCGATCCGAAGAGATCGGTGTACTCCTGGGATCTGGCCGAATACGACTCTCGGACGATTTCGCGTCGGCCGGCGCTCGAGTTCTCCATACCGTCAATGATCGCCGATCCGTGTAGTGGCCCGAAACAGACTTAAGTTTTACGCCGCGAACACTACCTTCGCAGTAATCGTCGAACTTGCAAATCTTCATACGGCCCTTAGGATCACACTTCTAGCGCCTCTACTTACCGTCTCCGTTCGCGCCGCCGCCCCGAGCTTCGATAGCCTCGACAGACTTCTTGAACGACTTACCCAACACTTGAGAGCCGAAGAGTCCGAGTACTGATGCCAGGAGCTTTCCCTTGAGGTTCTTCCCGTCGCGGACCACAACTGCATCTACATCGGTGATACCCGTGGGTTGCTGCGTCAGAGTGTAGGTGTGGCCGGACGCGCCACCCCACAAGTTCGAGTCGGTGGTCGTCATCACGACGCGATGCGGGTCAGTCCAGTCGTAGTGCAGTCGTTCCCAGATACCGCCCGAGCCCTCCGTGACATCGGCATCGTGGGGGCCTTCGTGGTGCACTTTGAGGTAGTTGTCTGCGCTGCGGCCGAAGATTTCCTCGCGCCCCGGGCCGAAGTCGGTCAGCCCGGCAAGGACCTGCTCGGGCGTCGCGGTGGTCGTCTGGTGAAGATGGATCGTGGTCATGGCGCCTTCCTTGAACACTTGGATGATCCGCTCCGGTCCAAAAAACCGGGAGGTGACTCATCCAGCACACCATTCTCACGAGCGTTGCGAAAGAGGGAGGTACGGCAACTCGGTCGCCGACCTCGCTGGGAGCGTCGCAACGGGTTCACATCTACTCCAAATGCAGTAGTCGAAGTTGATCCATCTGGACGATTCGCGCCTCGGAAAACCGCGGCATCATCGGTACAGCGTGCAGACAACCCCACCCGAGGAGTGCCCCATGACCGCCGAGATACCCGAAGCGCCGATCCCCGACGCACCCAATGCCCGGCGCTACGAAGGCAGGGTCGTCTTCATCACCGGAGCCGCCCGCGGCCAAGGCCGCGCCGAAGCAGTCCGCTTCGCCGCTGAAGGCGCAGACATCATCGCCCTCGATATCTGTGCAGACTTACCTACTACCGAATATGCCGGTGCCACACCAGAAGACCTCGCGGAAACAGTGCGGCTGGTCGAACAACACGGCCGGCGCATCGTCACAAGCATTACCGACATCACCGACTTCGATGCCCTCACAGCCGCAGTCGAACACGGAGTCGGCGAACTGGGCAGGCTCGACGTAGTCGTTGCCAACGCAGGCATGACCACCGCATCCCTGTCCTGGGAAATCGATCTGGATCACTGGCACGCCACCATCGACAACAACTTGCACGGCGCCTTCTACACCGCCAAAGCGACGGTACCGATCTTGATCGAACAGGCGACCGGCGGCGCGATCGTCTTCACCAGCTCGGTCGCCGGACTGCAGGGCCTACCGTTTCTTGCGGACTACGCAGCTGCCAAGCACGGAGTGACAGGTCTCGCGAAGACGATGGCGAACGAACTGGCAAAGTATCGAATTCGCGTCAACACCGTCCATCCCCACGGTGTCGCCACAGGTCTCACCGTCCCCGAACTGCATCAAAAGATGGAGACGCGCCAGGACCTCGGATTGCTGTTCATGGGAAGTCTCCCTGACCAGGTGAGCCAGTCCGAAGACATCGCGGCAGCTGTTGCCTGGATCGCATCCAACGAAGCCCGCCACGTCACCGGTATCCAACTGCCCGTGGACCTAGGACGTACCAACCGCTGACACACGGCGGCGGATCGTTGCGAATCCCCAGCACAGACGAGCGACGATGCCGCGTTCCGCGACGCCTCCCTCTGGGCGGGGAGGAGAATGGCGACTATGTCCTTGCTCGAATTCGAAAACCTCATCCGGCGCCCCTGGTTCCGGCAGGTCGAGGCGCTGGACCGGATAGCTCTGGTGGTCTCGATGCTCGCCGTATGCACCGAGGCATTTCGGATGGTGGCCGAATCTGCACCACTCGGTGGGTACGTTGCCATCGCAGTCACTGCACTCGGCGTCGCCATATCGCGGCGCTATGCGTGGGCTGGTCTGACTGTTGTACTGGCAGGGTCCGTGATCGATGCAATCTTCTGGGATCCTTTGGTGCCATGGACTGTTGCGGTCTTCACTGTCTTTTCGCTGACTCTGCGTGGGACCTCCGGGCTGGGCACCGGCCTGGTCGCAGGCTTCGTGGCCTACGCAGCTTCCGTGTACGCCGATTCCGCCGGACTTCTCGACTCTGCCGCTGTTGCGGGATTCGCTTCCGCGATAGCAGCAGCCGCCGCAGGAAACGCTCTCCGCAACCGAGAGCGCTACTGGAAGGCACTCGAGGAACGGGCACTGGATGCGATTGCCACGCGTGAGAGTGAAACGAATCGGCGTGTCGCAGAAGAACGTTTGCGGATCGCGCGCGATCTCCACGACATGGTCGGACATGAAGTTGCCGTAGTGAGCATGAATCTTGGTGTGGCGGAGGTGAATCTGCCTCCGGATTCGGAACGATCTCGGCAGGCGCTCGACGCGGCCCGCGTCGGCGTTTCAGCGGTACTCAACGAGACTCAAAGTATTCTGAATATATTGCGCGGTGATTCGAGCCCCATCGAGGATCAGACCCAACCCGTTCCGGGTGTCGATCAGATTTCCGGACTGATCGATTCCTACCGACGGATCGGGTTGAAGGTCAATGCCGAAATCGACACAGTTGCAGATAAGTTGGATCCAACTGTCGACGCGGCAACCTATCGGATCGTGCAGGAAGCCTTGACCAACGCGCATCGGCACGGAGACAGTGAGGTCGACCTGACGCTCAGATCCGCAGGCGGTTCCATCGTCGTCGAGGTAGCCAACCGGCGAGGCAGTGCCGGATCGAGAAATCGACTGGGAGAAGGCTACGGTTTGGTGGGGATGCGTGAGCGTGCGACATCTGCCGGTGGTGTGCTCGATATCGGAGGCGACGAAACGATGTTCACAGTGAAAGCGACCATACCCACCCAAGGGAGGTCGATCCGGTGATACGGGTAATGATTGTCGACGACCAGGAAATGATTCGCCAAGGGCTGCGTGCCATCCTCGCCGGAAACGACCGTATCGAGGTCGTGACGGATGTCGCCGACGGGTACCAGGCAGTCGAAGTGGCGAGGACCGACCGGATCGACGTCATATTGATGGATATTCGTATGCCGGGCATCGACGGCGTGGAAACGATTCGACGCATACGTGAGTTCGCGCCGGCAGAGACCGTGAAAATTATCGTCCTGACAACCTTCGATCACGATGCGACCGTACTGACAGCACTGCAGGCCGGTGCTAACGGGTTCCTGAGCAAAGCCGTCAGTCCCACCGAACTAGCCACTGGTATCGAAGCAGTAGCCAGTGGTGGTGGCGCACTGTCGGGTTCGGCTGCAGCATCGGTAATCAGCCGAGTCTCCGAACAACCAGTGCGCACAGTGGACGCGGCGCTGGCTGCTCGGTTCTCTGCGCTGACTCCTCGTGAGCGCGAGGTGGTAATCGCCGCAGCTGCAGGCAAGAGCAACACCGAGATTGCGTCCGACATGTTCCTGTCTCCGTTCACCGTGAAGACTCATGCGGGCCGCGCGATGATCAAGGTGGGCGCCCGGGATCGTGCCCAGTTGATTGTATTTGCCTATCAGGCTGGGTTGATCGCCTGATCGCGTGTTTGGGCTGCCTGCCCCGGCCGGTGTACTTCATTTGCAGTAGTTTTTTCGGTCTCGATGGACGACGACGTTGGGCCGTTTCCCAGGGAAACTGAAACAGTCCTCTTCGCATGAGTTGTTGTGTGCGAACTGTTTTCACTTTCTTGTCAGGAGAATCATGCCCCTCGTATTAGCGTGGATAGGGCGATTCAGCGCCCGCCACCGACTTCTTGTCGTCCTCGCGTGGCTACTCGCGCTTTTGCGCTGGCGGGCGTATTGGTCTCGGGTGGGTCGTCGGAGGAGAGCGCGTCGGCGTCGATTCCCGATACCCGGGCTTCACAGGCCATGGAGGTGATGAACCAGAAGTTCCCGTCCACCGGCCAGCCCGAAAGAGCTCCGGGCACTGTGCAGTTGGTGATGCAGACAACCGGCGGCGCGAGCGTGACGGATACCGATGTGCGCACTCAGATCGACGGTCTACTCGACTCTGCATCGACTGTCGCGGATGTCGTCACAGTCAGCGACCCGTTCGACTCGTCGAACCCATTCGTTTCAGCGGACATGACGACCGCCGTCTCGACTGTCATTTTCGCTGCGATGGACGAAGATCAGCAACATGCCGCATATGACGCCATTTTGGCAGTCGCGGACACCGCTCCGAACACCCTGGTGGCAGAGGTCGGTGGGCAACTCTTCGAACCCGCGACCTCGGTAGGCGGCATCGGCGAAATTGCCGGCGTCCTTGTGGCATTCGTCGTTCTGTTTCTCACCTTCGGTTCCCTTCTTGCCGCGGGCGCGAACATGCTCGTTGCGCTCAGCGGCGTCGCCGTCGGCACCCTCGGGGTCCTGGCCTACGGCACCATCAGCCCGATCGAACCGACCACCATCACCTTGGGCACCATGCTCGGCTTGGCAGTAGGTATCGACTACAGCCTGTTCATCCTCACAAGATTCCGCGCCGAACTACGCGATGGTCACAGCGTCGAGAAGTCCGTCGGCAAGGCAGTCGGCACGGCCGGAACCGCAGTCGTGTTTGCCGGCCTGACCGTCATCATCGCATTGGCCGGCCTGCGCGTGGTCGGGATCAGCTTCATCACCGACATGGGCATGGGTGGTGCATTCGGAGTTCTTGTCGCAGTACTGATGTCGCTGACCCTGTTGCCGGTGCTGATGCGCACGCTCGGCCTGCGGGCGCTGCCGCGCAAGGAACGCCACGTTGTCGCAGCTGTGCCTGCCGTCGCGTCACATGCTGCTGACGAAAAGCGCAGTAGTAACGCATTTTTCGCAGCATGGGTCGGATTCCTGGTGCGGCGTCCGGTGTTCTCGATCGTCGCCGGCATCGGTGCCCTACTGATCGTGGCCATTCCGCTGCTCGGGATGAAAACCGCGCAGAACGTTCCCGGTGGCCTTGATCCTTCGTCTACGCAGCGTCACGCCTACGATCTGATCGTCGAAGAATTCGGCGGCATCCAAAGTCCGCTGATGGTGATCGCCGAAGGCGACAACGCAACGAATACCGCTGCGGTGCAAGAGCAACTCACCAACCTCGACGGTGTACAGAGTGTTGATCCTGGCGTGCTCAGTGAAGACGGAACCGCGGCATTGTTCCACCTCGTGCCGACGGGTGGCCCTATCGACGAGAGCACCGAGAACCTGGTCGACAACATTCGGGACCGGGCAGACATGGCGCCTGGTGTTCACCTCGAAGTGACCGGTGAGACCGCAATCGGCATCGACATGGACGCCGCACTGCACCAAGCGTTGATCAAATACGTCGTGGTGATCGTCCTTCTGTCCTTCGTACTCCTGACCATCATGTTCCGATCCCTACTCGTACCGTTGATCGCCACACTCGGATACTTGCTCTCGGTCGGCGCCGCCTTCGGCGGCAGCGTCGCAGTGTTCCAGTGGGGCTGGTTGGATGCGATCATCCCTGCACCGCAAGGTGATCCGATGCTCAGCGTCCTGCCGATCATCCTCGTGGGGGTGCTGTTCGGGCTGGCCATGGACTACCAGGTGTTCCTGGTCTCCCGCATCCAGGAAATGCACAGCCGCGGGATGTCACCCAAGGACGCGGTGATATCCGGCTTCAAGACATCCGGACCGGTTCTCGTTGCGGCAGCTGCGATCATGGTGTTCGTGTTCGCCGGTTTTGCCACCAGCACCATGGCAGTCGCGGCGTCGATCGCATTCGGGCTTGTCGTCGGAGTCCTCGCGGACGCATTCATCGTGCGTATGATCTTGATGCCCGCGATGCTTGCGCTGCTGGGCAAGAGCGCATGGTGGCTCCCGCGCTGGCTCGACAAGATCATCCCCGACCTCGATATCGAGGGCCGCGCACTCGACGAGCACCCCGACGCGAAGTCCGAAGGAAATTCACAGCCCACAGCTGTACTGGTTCCGTGACAAGTCTTGATTGACACGATGTTTCGTGGGGGGCGGCACGTAGCCGCCCCCTGGAAACTCGTTCACTCTCCCCCACTAGGTCGACGGGCGAGAGCCACTGCGCATCCAGGAGGAAGCAATGGAAGGCGATGTCGTGCGAATAACAAACTTACTCAGCGCAATTCAGCAAGTCGAGCTATCGCTGGAGGAACTGAAAGACGCGGCTGATCTCTACGTCGCCGGTCCGACTCCGAGCAGTTCGGCGTTTCTCGAACTGACCCGCGCGCAATTGGTCCTCGTCGCACTGGAAGTACCACTTATCGAGTGAATGTCGAGAAGGCGCAGTCTGATCCTGCGCCAATACAACACTTGGCCGATCCCTGACAAGTCCCACCGCCCTTGGGCCACAAGGTCGACCAGACCGACGGACACCTCCGACGGCGTCGTCACCGACAGCAAGACAGACTCCGCGGGGTCGGCTTTGCGATCAATGCGGCAGGAGAGCGGCCACCTGGCCCCTGATGTCCTCCTCGATCTCATCGACACCACGAGCCATATTGATCGTTGCCGCCATCGCAAGAAACATGATCGCCGAGACGACGTGCGCCAGCGTCGCGGCATCGGCTTCACCGACCCGTCCGCCTCGGCGCAGCACGCCTGCGATGGCTTCCTCGGTCTGGCCGACGATGTTGAGCGCTTCCGCGTGGTGCGGTTCGTCGGGGTTGCCGAAGACCATCTCTCGCAAGTAGGTGCGCCCGTTGTCGATCTGGGTGCGGTTGCATCGCACGATCGGTCGGACGATCGCCATCACCGCCTCGAGTACGTCGGGGATGTTTTCGGCATCTGTACGACCCCGCTCGAGTGCGCCGCTGTAGTTCGCGTTCTGCACAAGTAGGAGCAATTCGCCCTTCGTCTTGGCATACAGGAACACCGTCCCTGTCCCGACGTCGGCTTTCTCGGCGATCTGTTGGGTGGTGACCTCGTCGACGCCGTACTCGGCGAAGAGTTCGCTGGCAGCGGCTGTGATGCGGTCGAGTTTCTGCTGCTTGTTTCGCTCGCGCCGTCCGGCTGGCTGGGGAACGGATGACATGACGGATATCCTTCGGAATAAATTATGAGTACATTCAGTTCTGAGTAGAGTCACTATTGATGCGGTTCAGGTGTTCATCTCGATCGTCCCACGAGAAGTCACATCTGCTTCGCGCCGGTGACCTACCTGACCGGCCGATCAACCTAAGGAACACCCAACTCATGACCTCACCTTCACTCTGGCAGCCGTTCACCCTCGGACGCGTCGAACTTCCGCACAGACTCGCCTTGGCGCCGATGACCCGCAACCGGGCAAATCCGGACGGCACCCCGGGCCCGCTCGTAGCGACCTACTACGGCCAGCGCGCCTCGCTCGGACTGGTCATCACCGAGGGCACACAGCCCTCCGACGACGGCCAGGGTTACCCGAACACGCCGGGGATTTACACCCCGGCACATATCGAGGGCTGGTCGAATGTCGCTGACACGGTCCATGCCGAAGGCGGGGCGCTGTTCATCCAGCTGATGCACGTTGGCCGGATGTCGCACCCCGACAACACAACACACCACCGCCAGCCGGTAGCGCCGTCGGCCATCTCTGCCGATCAGGACATGTTCACCGCAACAGGTCCCCAGAAAACTCCGGTGCCGCGAGAGCTGAGTATCTCGGACATCGAGACCACGATCGCCGATTTCCGCCACGCCGCCGCCTCCGCCATCGCGGCCGGCGCCGACGGCGTGGAAATTCACGGCGCCAACGGCTACTTGCTGCACCAATTCCTCTCGCCGAACTCGAACCACCGCGCTGATCAGTACGGCGGATCGGTGGAAAACCGGTCGCGCTTCGTGATCGAGGTCGCCGCCGCGGTGGCCGAGGAGATCGGAGCCGACCGGGTGGGAATCCGACTGTCGCCGTCGATGCCGTTGGGCGGGATCAACGAGGGTGATATCGAAAGCGTTCGAACCCAGTACACGCACCTGGTCGGGGAACTCGCGGCGCTGAACCTTGCCTATCTTCACGTCCACCATGTCGGTGACGACGAATTGCTCCGCTCTTTCCGCGATGTGTGGCCGACTGCGGTACTCGTGGTGCGCTACGGACGCACGCGGGAGCAGATCGCCGACGACATCGACGCCGACCTGGCCGATATCGCGCCACTGGGACAGTTCGCGCTGGCAAACCCCGACGTCGTCGAACGCCTGCGCAACGATGCCCCGCTCAACGATGTGGACCCGACCACGCTCTACGGCGGTGGCGAAACGGGGTACACCGACTACCCGACACTCGCGCGCGTCTGACCACCATCCTCGCAACAGAAAGAGCCTGACATGCCTTCACTCAACGGATCCGTCGTCCTCGTCACCGGAGCGAACGGCGGCATCGGCACTCACTTCGTCCGCGAAGCTCTTGCCCGCGGCGCGTCGAAGGTTTACGCCACCGCGCGCACACCTCGTACATGGGATGACGAGCGGATCGTCCCCGTCACCCTCGACGTCACCGATCCCTCGTCCATCCAGGCCGCCGTCGCCGCCGCACCGGACGTGACCGTTCTGATCAACAACGCCGGCGCCTCGCCGTCCAGCCCAGGCATCCTCACCCACACCGATGACGAGATCCGCACCAACGTCGAGACCAACTTCCTCGGCCCCCTCTTCCTTGCCCGCGCTTTTGCCCCGGTCCTTGCTGCCAAGGACGAGTCGGTCATCATCGATATCCACTCGCTACTGAGCTGGTACGCCGTCGCCGGCATTTACAGCGCCACCAAGGCAGCTTTGTGGTCGGCGACCAATTCCCTGCGACTCGAACTCGCACCTGCGGGTGTGCATGTCGTCGGGGTACACGTCGGCTACGTCGACACCCCCATGGCTGCGAACTCCACTGATCCCAAGACACAGCCCGCGGATCTTGTGCGCACTGTGTTCGACGCAGTCGAGTCCGGCGAGTACGAAGTCCTTGCCGACGAAGCCTCCGCTCAGGTCAAGTCGGGACTCAGCGCACCCATCGAAGCGCTCTACCCCCAGCTCAAGGCCACCGAAGCCTGAACAGCCAGCGGAGGCGTCGCGGAACAGAGATGACCGCGACGCCTCGCTGGCTACCTGTCCCCACAGCAGAAGGATCAACGCCATGAAAGCGTTTGTCGTCACCAAATACAAAGGGCCACTGCAAGAATCCGACGTCCCAGAGCCGGTAGTCGGTCAGCATGACGTACTCGTGCGAGTGGACGCGGCCGGGCTGAACCAACTCGACGAGAAGATTCGTGCCGGCGAATTCAAACAGATACTCCCATATACGCTTCCGTTGATCCTCGGCAACGATCTCGCCGGTGTTGTCATTGAGGTCGGCGCGAAAGTGCGGTCCTTCAAACCCGGCGACGAGGTCTACGCCCGCCCCGACAAGGATCGCATCGGGACGTTCGCGGAGCGCATCGCAGTCGCAGAGGCCGATCTTGCCCTCAAACCGGCATCAATCAGCATCGAGGAAGCAGCTTCATTGCCTCTGGTCGCGTTAACCGCATGGCAGGCACTGGTCGAGCGCGGCAACGTCCAGCCCGGACAGAAAGTTCTCATCCACGCCGGCGCCGGTGGTGTCGGATCCATCGCGATACAAGTCGCCAAACATCTCGGCGCAACTGTGGCGACCACAGCAAGCGCCGCCAACGCGGACTTCGTCCGCGGCCTCGGCGCTGACGTCGTCATCGACTATCGCAGTCAGGACTTCGAGCAGGTCTTGCACGACTACGACCTCGTGCTCGATAGCCTCGGCGGGGAGAACCTCGAAAAGTCGCTGCGTGTGCTGCGGCGCGGCGGCAAGGCGATCGGAATCTCCGGCCCCCCGGACCCGGCTTTCGCCCGCGAGAGCGGCCTCAATCCGCTACTGCGCCTGGCGATCACCGGCCTCAGCTTTGGCG
The DNA here is from genome assembly GCF_003023755.1 of Rhodococcus sp. AD45-ID. Classification (NCBI taxonomy): domain Bacteria; kingdom Bacillati; phylum Actinomycetota; class Actinomycetes; order Mycobacteriales; family Nocardiaceae; genus Rhodococcus; species Rhodococcus sp. AD45-ID. Next base: position 2,769,422 of record NZ_PYHL01000001.1, read on the forward strand.
TCCGCCGTCGGGCCCGCAAGCTCGGTGTGAGCTACGAGTTTCTCTTCATGCACGCTAGCGGTGACCAACTCCGCCGCATCACAGGGCTCGTCGACGACGGCGTGCTCCGCCCTGTCGTCGGACAGGTCTTCCCGTTCCACCAGACCCCGCAGGCGCTCCAGGCACTGAGCAAGGGCGGGATCCGAGGCAAAGCTGTCATCAGTAACACCCGACGCAACGAAACCACCACCGAAACCGGAACCTCGCGATGAGTACCGACAACGGCCCCGTAATCACGTCCTACGCGAAGGCGCGCACCCGAACCGTCACCGCCGGCGACGTAACCTACGCCTATCGCGAACTCGGACCGAAGGGCGGAATCCCCGTCGTCTTCTTCGTACACCTCGCCGCGAACCTCGACAACTGGGATCCGCGCATCGCTGATGCCATCGCGAAGGACCACCACGTCATCGCCTTCGACAATCGTGGCGTCGGTGCCTCCACCGGAAAAGTTCCCGACAGTATCGAGGCCATGGCCGATGACGCCGTCACCTTCATCAACGCTCTGGGCTTCGAAAAGGTAGACATCTTCTCCTTTTCTCTCGGCGGAATGGTTGCCCAGGAACTTACGATCCAACACCCCGAACTTGTCCGCCGTCTGATCCTCACCGGCACCGGCCCCGCAGGCGGTAAAGACATCGACAAGGTCGCCGGCACAACCTATTACGACCTGCTGCGAGCTACTCTGACGCGGTCCGACCCGAAGGAATTCCTGTTCTTCAACCGCAACACCACCGGCAAACGCGCCGCTGCTGCCTTCGTCAAACGACTCGAAGAGCGGACCGAAGACCGCGATACATCCGTCTCGGTCAAGGCATTCCGAACCCAACTCAAAGCCATCAAACGATGGGGACGCTCCACACCGGTAGATCTGTCGGCGATCAGCGCGCCCACCTTGATCGCCAACGGGGATCACGACCGCATGGTGCCCACAATCCTCTCCGACGACCTGCACCGCCGAATCCCCGGAAGCGAACTGATCATCTACCCCGATTCCGGGCACGGCGGCATATTCCAATTCCACGACAAGTTCGCCCCCTCCGCCGTCGAGTTCCTCTCACACTGAACGCAGGAACGGCGCCAAGACAGGTACCGGCCCACCACGGGCAGGTCGTCCTGATCTCGTCGGTGCTCGGCGTCCTGGCTCGCCTTGACCAGCGCGGACCCCACCAGCAGAGCTCCACCACAACCACATCACGGAAGAAGATCTCATGACCACCTGGAAAGACGTGCCGACCAGCAACATCAACGTGGACGGAGTACGTTACGTCTACCGCGAACTCGGCGCCGACTCCGAAGTACCAGTGGTCTTCCTGCACCATTTCACCGCAGTCCTCGACGACTGGGATCCCCGCGTCATCGACGGCATCGCCGCTCAGCACCGCGTCATCGCCTTCGACAACAGAGGCGTCGGCGGCACCAACTCCAAGGTGCCAGCCGACCTCGAGCAGATGGGCGCCGACGCTATCGCCTTCATCCGGGCGCTCGGCCACGAGAAAGTCGACCTCTTCGGCTTCTCCGTGGGCGGAGCCGTAGCTCAGATGATCGCCCTACAGGCACCCGACCTCGTACGCCGCATGGTCGTTGCCGGAACGGGACCACGCGGCGGCGGCGGAATCTGGAAGATGCCGTTCATTGTCGGCGGCGCCTACGCCAAGGCGGCGCTGGCCCGCAAGGACGCCCGCCACTTCCTCTTCTTCCCCCGCAACGCGGAGGGCAAGAAAGCCGCAAACGCCTACTTCGACCGCCTCGCCGAACGAACCACCGACCGCGACAAGCCGATCTCGAACCAGGCCCGCATCGCGCAGCTCCGAGCCATCACCACCGGCGGACTCCACGCACCGGACGACCTCTCGAAGATCACCGCGCCGGTCTTCGTCGCCAACGGCGACAACGACCTCATGGTCGCCAGCGAGCACTCCGAGGACCTGGCCAGGCGCCTGCCCAACTCCAAAATCACGATCTACCCCAACTCAGGGCACGGCGGCATCTTCCAGTACCACGAGACCTTCGTCCCCGAAGTCCTGAAGTTCCTAGCCGACTGACGAAATCCAACCCTGGGAACAGCTCGCCCCTCACGGTGAGCTGTTCCCGGTTTTCCGAGAACAGCCAAGGAGCCAGCTCGATTTTCAGCCAATCTGTTCTCCTCGAAGATTCTGCCCGCAAGTACCCCGAATACGATGCCGCCAACTGAGCACCGGCAGAACAAATATTTGACCAATCGGTGCGAGAACTCCCATCAACTGACCCGGCAACGCGAACGCACCATGAAAGGGTTTCGCACTCTCAGCTCAGCCCAACGATTCCTCGCCGTTTTCAGCCGGATCTCCCAACACTTCCACTCGCCCCGTCACCGTATGACCGCCACCGACCACCGCACCGAGATAGCCGCTCGATTCCAAATATGGAATCAGGCTACCGAACTGAACGTCGCTGCTTGACCGATCGCTCCGGGTGATTGCCTGCTATTCCCGAAAACTGCTGCATCCCAAACAACTTGACAGCGCCTGTTTGACAGCGCATTTCGCCGGGGTCGGCGTCGGGCAGCCCCGCTGCGATTGAACGTCCAGCTCTGAGGGAAACGGAAGGCGATTGTGTGCGAATGACGAACTTGCTCAGTGTAATTCTTCAAGCCTAGGTGTCGCTGGAGAAGCTGAAAGCAGCTGCTGCTCTCTGGATCGCCAATTTCTCGTACTACCCCACTGAAGCCGAGGGTGAAACGTAGGGTGAAGCGGAGGGTGAAATATTCCAGTCCGGAAACACGCATTTCTTTGTGAAAGGCCATGCAACGACGTTGATTACCTGGTCACGTGTGTGCGAGCGAGCTTGGGTGGCCTCGACTACATGTGCGGCTCTCCAGCCGTGCAATTTCGAGATTCGAAATTCATTGATGAAACTGGCATTTCGTGCATATGCTCGAACAATACGTCGACCCGGCATATCTGATTCCGCTCTCGGGTTCATGACGACGAATGGATCTGAAACTGACTGATTTACGGCGGCGAGGAATTGCCTATTCATAAAAGGACACCATCCATGCGTAGAGCTTCACTAGTCCTCGTTGCATGTGCCGCGCTACTTGCGGCCTGCTCGTCAGCTGCCGATTCCACCGAATCGTCGGCGACATCGACCGTCGATTCCCGCGGTGGCATCCCACCCGGCTACCCGCTCGACGGCGATGTGATGGCACCACTTGTCGTTACGGCACTCGGGCCGGATCCGATTCCGGTTACCGGTACAGACGGCAAAGTTCATGTGGCCTATGAAATTTCGGTACTCAACTTGTCGCCGCGGCCCGCGACCATCACTGAGATCGAAACACTGGCCGGTGGACCGGACGGCGAGGTAGTAGCGAGCCTGACGAAAGACGAGGTGCTGGCCCGTACCTTCCCGTTGGCAAATTTCGAAGCGGCGCCGGTTACCGACATCCCCGTCGGGCGCACTGTTGTGTTGGTACTCGATGGGGTCTACGACACTCGCGCGGACGTACCGGCTGAGGTGACCCATCGGCTGGTCACCTCGTATGGCCCCTTCATCACACAGGATTCCGGCCTCAATGCGAGATATCCGGACACCGTGACTCAGATCGGTGGAGCGGTCAAGACAAGTGCACGTTCGCCAGTGATCATCGGGCCACCCCTCGCCGGTGACGGTTGGGTGGCGGCCAACGGCTGTTGCGTGATCACATCGCACCGTGGAGCGATGATGGCTGTGGGCGGACGGATCAACGGGACCGAACGTTATGCCGTCGACTGGATGCGTATCGATATGAACAACCCGGTTCTCAGTTCCAGCGACGGTGACGGCTCGAAGAACGAGGACTACTTCGCTTACGACGCACCGCTGTTGGCGGTGGCCGACGGCACCGTTGTGTCAGTTGTGTCTGACAAGAAGGACGAGCCGCCGCATCAAGTCAACCAAAGTCTGACGTTCGATCAACTCGGTGGCAACTACGTGATCATCGACATTGGCGGCGGCAATTACGCCTTCTATGCGCACATGATCCCGGGATCGGCGTCGGTGAAGGTTGGAGACAAGGTGTCCCGCGGCCAGGTAATCGGAGACTTGGGCAACTCGGGCAACACCACGGAGGTTCACTTGCACTTCCATGTCTCTCGGGCCCCGGCGCCCTTGTCCAGCGACAACGTGCCCTACGAGATCGACCGCTTCACATTCGTGGGCTCGACGGCCACAGATTCCCTCGTGAAAGGACCGGATGCGGGAGAGCGAACCGATCAGCTCCCGCTCAATTCGGACGTCATCAACTTCCCCAGGTAAGGACACCACAATGCGAAGGGCCCCAATAGTTCTCGTTGCATGTGCAACCCTGCTGGCGGCGTGTTCATCTGTCGGCTCCACCGACTCGACGGCAGCTTCGACACCGACCGTCGATCCTCGCGGCGGGGTTCCGCCGGGATACTCGCTCGACCGAGATGTGGCGACGCCGTTGGTGATCACCACTCTCGGACCGGATCCGATTCCGGTCGCCGGCACCGACGGGAAAGTTCATGTGGCCTACGAGATCCAGCTGTTCAACGTCACACCGCGTCCGGTGACGATCACGCGGGTCGAGACCCTCGCCGACGGGCCTGACGGCAAGGTCGTCACCACCGCAGGACAAGCAGAGGTGGCAGCACGGACTCTCCAGTTCCCGCCGACGTCCGGCGACATAGCCGCGGGTCGCACGGTAGTGCTCCTTCTCGATGACGTCTACGACAGCCGCGACGATGTTCCGGCCGAAGTGACACACCGCATCAGCGCCACGCTCGGCGCGGCGACGCCCGGATCGGAAGCACACGGCGCGTTGTACCCGGACAGCACTACCCAGATCGGCGGGGCGGTGCGGACGAGTGGGGCCTCGCCCGTCGTCATCGGGCCGCCGGTTGCCGGTGATGGTTGGATTGCCGACAACAGCTGTTGCGTAATGAATGCGCACCGAGGTGTAGTGATGGCGTTGGGCGGCAGGATGAACGGCGCCGAGCGCTATGCCATCGACTGGATGCAAACCAATCAGGCCAACGCAGTCGCCGTCGGCGACGGAACCCGAAACGAGGATTACTCCGGATACGGCGCCGAGTTGTTGGCAGTTGCCGACGGCAAGGTCGTGACCGTGGTTTCGGACATGCCGGATGTTCCGCCCAAGATCCTTCCGGAGGGCGTGGCCGTTGATCAGTTGGCCGGAAACTACGTCATTATCGACATCGGTGACGGGAACTTCGCCTTCTACGCACACATGATCCCGGGTAGCGCGTCGGTAAAGGTCGGTGACACGGTCACCCGAGGGCAGGTAATCGGCAAACTCGGCAACTCGGGGAACACGACTGCGCCGCACCTCCACTTTCACGTGTCCCGAGCGCCGCTACCGCTGTCGGGTGACAACGTCGCATACGAGATCGACCGGTTCACGTTCGTCGGAGCTGTAGGCGTGGAGGCTTCTTCTACCGGCGAAGGCATTTTCGTCAATGTCTCGGAGGGTCCCGATGCCGGAGAGCGCAAGAATCAGCTCCCCCTGTATTCCACCATCGTCGACTTTCCGCCCGCTGCCTGATGCTCCGAGTATGCACTGCAACAGACGCTTTCGCGACGGGGCCGAATGCCGGTGAACGAACCAACCAACTTCCGCTCAACGACGACGTCGTCAACTTCAGGGAGATGCCATGAAACTCACAGCCACGACACTCGCGATTGTGATGGTGACGCTGACAGCCTGCGCGAGCGGAGAAGCCAGCCAAACCGATTCGACATCCACGGAATTCGATTCTGCACAAACCTCGCTCGAGTCCGCGGTACTACCCGTCATCAACGAGCAGATGGAGGAAATGGGGATACCTGGATTGGTTGCCATTGTCGCCAGTCCCGATCGAGGCACCTACAAAGTTGCGGCAGGCGTCGCAAATATCGACACGAACGAACCTATGAAGGTGGAGAACCACTTTCGAATCGGGAGTATCAGTAAGACACTGACCGCGACGGTGGTCCTGCAGCTCGCCCAAGAGGGCAAGCTCGGACTCGATGATGCACTGGCCCCCTACTTTCCGACGCTTGATACCAACGGTGCCACCATCAGGCAAGCACTCAACATGACGTCGGGCATCCCCACCTATACACCCGACCAATTCTTGAATGATCTTGCGAACAATCCTGCACGAGTGTGGAGTCCGGAGAAACTCCTCGCTACCACGGTCGGTCAACCGGCCGAGTTTGCGCCAGGGGCGGGCTGGGATTATTCGAACACCAACTACGTAATGCTCGGTCTTATTGCCGAACAGCACGGCCGTGCCTCACTTGGCGCCCTCGTGCAGGATCGCATCTTCAGCCCTTTGCAGATGACCGGCTGTTCGATGCCGGCGCAGGAAGATTCGACGCTTTCCGTCCCGTACAGCCGCGGATATCAGTACGGCACCGAGTGGGACAACCCGAGCCCGCCGGCTCCGAAACCGGATCTAATCGATGTGACGAACTCCAATCCCTCCTGGGGATTCGGTGCGGGCGAAGCCATTTGCACTGCCGACGATATGGCGATCTGGGGCCGCGCTCTCGTTGCCGGGGATCTCTTGGATCCCGAAATGCAAGAAGAACGACTCGACTTCGTCGCCGGCGGAGCGATGCCCTACGGACTGGGCATCGCGAAGCTCAACGGACTCACCGGACACCAGGGCCATATGAGCGGCTACCAAACCCAAACGACGCGTCGGGAATCAGACGGCACGATCATCGTTGTTCTGACAAACATCACGCAGGCACCTGATGGTGAGCTGCCGGCGACAAAAATATCAGAGCTGATCTCGCGTGCGATTCCGTTGCAGGACAAGTAGTTCCCAGACACCAACAGCTGCCGTCCAGAACGACACAAGGCTGTCCTGGGACCCGTTATCCACGCGCTTGAAAGCCTTGTCGATCGGATTCGCGTAGTACCCCGAAGGCAGTTTCACGACTGGCCAGCCACCCAGTTTGAAAATCAACTCCGCCAGCTCGTCGCTGCCCTCAACTTCGATGGCGATCTCGCCGAGAAAGACGTCGACGTCAGCCACCGAATCCGGTGCGAAGCTCAACGGTCTACCCGTGTTCGTCTGCACGGAGAACGAAGCCGCGTCAGCCAGATTGCTCATATGCTCGACGACCGGGAGAAAGGGCAGCGCCAGCGGTCTTCCCATTTACGGCCCAGTCATGGCACAAGGCTACTGGGGCAATTATGTCGCCAGTCATTACGCGCCGATTGACGCTGGGTACTGTTGACGCTATGACTTCACCGAAAGGCGCATGAGCCGCCACCGCACGCTCGCCGTGCAGATCGAAGGACTCGCCATCGAAGATGGGGAGATACCGCCACCGAAGATCGGCATGGTGCTCGACTTCCCACTTCACTTCACGGAACTCCCGGCCGAGAACATCGACGCCGTAACGATTCGTGCGGTCCTCATAGCCGATGGGCATCCCCCGATCTTCCAGTACACGGGGGAGGATTCACCGCGCCGCTGGGAATGGAGCGGGGTGCTACGCGGTGACGGGTGGGAGGCGTCGTGGCGAGGATTTCACCCGCGCTCCGGCCACGTAGAGCTGACCGGCCGCTTCTACGGAACGCTGAGTCACCAGTTCACTTCACGAGTGCGTGGCCGTGTGACGCGGGTCCAGTTGCTCAGCTTGCGATACCGGCGAGAACCCGACAGTCACGGGTGGGCGATCGTGCCAGGACACCGCTCACTGCGCGAGGTCACCGAATCACCACGGTTCTTCGACACCGACGTGTTCATGCGCGACGACGTGTACGAGGTGGACCGCGAAAGCGGGGCATGGATCGAACTCGACCTCGACGACGTCGCACCCCACCCCGTTCGGCCGCGTTTCGTTCCGGGTGATGTGAGTGCGGCGGGAGATGTGCTGTGGACGGTCGACAGCGGACTCCCAATCGTGGTCAGCATCGACTCCGATCATGTTGCCACCGAACATGTCCTACCCGGGCCCATCGGAGTCTCACGGCACGTGTGGGCCACCCCGGGCGGATGCTGGGTGGCCGGTACAGACGGAACCTATCAATGCACAACAGGATTCGAACCTTGCCGCGTCAGCGACGTCCCGGTACACGCCGGTACTGTCGTCGGGGAAATCTTCCTGGCCTGCTCACCGGGCGGAGTGTGGTGGTTGCACACACCGGGGGCGGATCCGATTGCAGTGAAGGCTCCGGACGAGTATGTCAACAGTATTGCTGTAGAGGGTGATTCGTTTCTCGTACTACTCGAGGCGAGAGTATCCGATCGAGAATCGAGCAGACGGCTGATGCGGGTTACCACTGCTGGTGACGTCACCACAGGGCCTGTCCTGTCATCGATTCCAGGCCCGCGTCGGCAGCGTCTCTTCCTCGCTGGATCCCCGCTGCGGCTGTTCAATCACGGTACGGCGTCAACGATCCTCCCCGACCTGTCGTTGGGCGATGAATACGATCTCGATTGGGAACCGTTCCACGTCAGGCAGGTTGGCACCTATGTTTGTACGGTGGCTCATCCATCGAGCGACGCCTCTCCGATCGGACAGCGGCCGGGTGACTGTGATCCGACACGACGGTATCGACTGCTAACGCTCCTGGATGCCGCCACCCTCGAACCGGTGAAAAGCGCACCGATCTTCGCAATCCGACCGGCAATCACTGTCGACGCAACGGGCACAGTGTGGATCATCGCCGACGGCTTGCAGTCCCTGCCTGAGCAATCCATGCAGTGGCCGAATCCGCTGGATGTCGCGGCGCTACTCGACTACCCCTAGTGGCAATATTTCCACATCGGTGAAGGTGTCCGATCCGGACCCCAGCCGGCGTGTGTGGGTAATCCTGCACACAAGTCGTTCCCGGATGGCGGGATGTGCCTCCCTGAGAGTGCTTGGGTGCATTCCGGCGCACTGATCTAGCGAACGTTGATCGGATCACGGCTCGCGAAGCCTGGCTGGGCAAGTCTCCACCAGAAGCCATCCACCCTGCGACAATGACAACCTCACCACGAGCCGAGGAGATTTCCACCGATGACCGCCCGCACCTACACCTCACACGTCATCGTCCGGTGGTCCGACATGGACATCTTCAAACACGTCAACCATGCCCGCATGGTGACGCTCCTCGAGGAAGCCCGCATCGACTCACTGCTATCCGCCGGCCCCGAGATCGCGAACCTCTTCGGGACATCCGTCGTCGCCGGGATCGAGGTCCGGTACCGCACCCCGCTCAAGCACTCCGACAGCCCGCTCGCGGTCACCATGTGGATCGAGAAGCTCCGTGCCGTCGATGTAACCCTCCGCTACGAGGTCCGCTCCGCACACGCCGCACCGGACTCGAAGCCCGCGGTCACCGCCATCACCCAACTCGCGTTCGCCGACCCTGACGCCGGTACGCTGCGTCGCCTGTCCGCGGACGAGCGGGCCGCGCTCTCGGCGTGGACCACCGAAGACTGACCCACGCATCATCGTTGAGCCCGGTTGCGAATCGCACGAGGCACGCCCAGACAATGACTTTCAGCGACATCGACGACACCACCGCATCGTCGCCGCTCAGGTGATCTCAACAACTTGACGGTGCCGCGTCGATACTTCCGGGCTGACGTAGCGTCTTCGCCCAGAAGTACGGCGGCGCGAGAACTCACTCTAGTAAGTGCTGACGTTCTCGAAGTAGCGGCGGGGAACTTCGAACAACATCGCCGTGATCTGCTCCTCGGTGACGCCTTGCTCACGCACGTACGGGAGGACCTCCTTTTCGATATGCAGGTAGTCGAACCCCGGCATCATGTCCTTGAGCGCAGGGTCCATCCAGTCGAAGAAGCAGTTCGCGTCGTGCGAGAGCACCATCTGCTCGGCGTACCCCCGTCGACACATCTCGACCAGCGTGTCCGCCCGCTCTTCGAAAGTGACATTGACGTTGAGACCGAATCGATCCATTCCTAGTATGAATCCGCTCTCCGCCAGTTCAGTCAAATGATCTAGATCCGTGCTATCGCCACTGTGGCCCAACACAATCCGCTCGGGCTTGACGCCTTCCTCGTCACACATCACTCGCTTGACGTCGAGGGCCGTCTTACTCTCCGGATGAGTGTGCACCGTAATCGGGGCGCCGGTCAGGTGGTGCGCCTTCGCCACTGCGCGCATTACTCGTTCCACACCCGGCCTGAGGCCTTCAGCATCGATCGCACACTTGAGCAATGCGGCACGGACTCCGGTGTCGGCAATGCCCACGGTGATGTCCTTGACGAAAAGATCGACCATCGGGTCAGGAACCTCCGCGCCCATCACCGAATTGAGTGCCGGCCCCCGATGTTGGAAGTAGAACGGGACGTCGGTGAAGGTGTAGCAGCCAGTGGCTACCACAATGTTCAACTCGGGTACCTGTTCGGCGATACGCTGGACCCGCGGTATGTAACGGCCCAGTCCCACCACTGTTGGATCTACAATTGTCTGCACACCTTGCGCCGCCAGGGCCCGCAACTTCGCGACCGCGTCCGCGACGCGATCGTCTTCGTCTCCCCATTCCTCTGGAAAGTTCTGTTGCATCTCGGTATTGAGAATGAAGATGTGCTCGTGCATATAGGTTCGTCCGAGCGCGGACGTATCAATCGAACCTCGAACGGTCTCAACCTGTGCCATTTCTGACTCCTCATCGGGGAACTACGCCGCACCTATTCATTTCAAGTGCAGGATTGAATACTTGTGCATGTGTTTGTTTCACCGGAGACAAGGCGAAGGAACGCAGACTTCGTCCAGACCTAGAAGCAAAATACGGGTTACGCTGTGCCGGAGTAGTTTTCACATTCTTGTGCTATCGAGACGGCAAATCCAACAGGAAGGGCCTGGCAGCAACGAGTCGGGCACATCCGATCCGTAACTACAACCACCGCGCATACATGGACAGCAGCATCAGTCTCCATGAACTAGTACATAACGAGCCGAAACACCGCCATTCGCATAGACACTGGCGATCCGTCTGCGTCATGATTACGATCCAACGCACACCAGGGTGTCCCAGGTCTCACTCAGTGAGAACATGCCGCTAGGCCAGCCGGTCCGAGCATCAACCAACTGCCTTGAACGCTTTTGCCGGGGGCGCGCCCGAACGCCACCGTCGAGGTTGGTGACCACCAGGTCGCACGACGCCTCAGCTGGCACCCCGCGACGACGGCCGGTCTCAGCACGGCCATCGCACACCCTTAGGCAGTCACTGGATTCGGTTCGGTCTTTCGCCTCGTTCAGGGACAGCTGTCCTGTCGAAAGTTGCTGCGCCCCGCGCTGAATGGGAAACGACCCGCAAGCGGTCGGGTCGTGCGTGGGCAATCGCGTAGTTGAAGACTCGCCCCGACATGTCTCGGATGGTTTGTTCCAACAACAGCAAGGGCGCCCCCTCGGTGGTTCTCAATACCGACGCCAGAGTTTCATCTGAGAGCACCGCACTGACCGTGAAATCGGACCCACCGATTTTCACTCCCGCACTCGAAAGGTAGGCATACCAATCGACAACGAAGGGAGTGTCGATCAATCGCTGCGCTTCCGGGAACAAAACGTAGTTGGTGGCCGCAGCGTCTACGTCTCCACTGATCGTGCCCGCCGCGTAGTCCACGCGCAAACACGGTGTGCCGGTTTCCACCTCGAGCGCCCTCGATGCAGCAGCGGGCGCTGAGATCACTGTGCTCTCGAAGGATGTCAGAAGCAACCTCCCATTGAAGTGATTGCCGCTCTTCAATTCTGCGATGCCTTGAATGTCTTCGAGTCGCCTGTGAGCGGTAGGGGCGACGACGTGTGTCCCCACGCCCTGAGTCCGTGCGATCAACCCTTCGTCCCGAAGGAGCGTCAGAACTTCGCGGACGATCCCCCGGCTCACCGAATAGGAACCTACGAGTTCGCGCTCGCCCGGAAGGATGCCGTCGACGAAATCTCCACGCAGCACCGCTGCCCGGAGAAGATCCCTTGTTCGTCGAACCGAATCAGGTCTTGCCTTCATCCAACCTACCTCGCGCTCCAACTCTGACGAGTCTCGACGAAGTGTAGTACAGATTTTCAATTATATTGTTGCCCCGCATATTACGCCGTTAATGTATTTTTCATAACGCTGCGAGCTGGTGTTTTGATTCTCAGTTTCGCCGATACGCCGAAACTGTTCGGCGCAGCGCACTGAGCATTCCCATGCCGCTTCGGAGTTCGCTTGTCGCAATAGGTGTGATCACCTATTGTCGGCGTGAGGCGCTGCAGGAAGTGAACCCATCTGCCGAGAAATTTGACTGCGACACAACGATTTCCGAGAGATATTCTCTATAGAGTTTTGGCGGGGTTGCCATGGCATGCAATTCATCTTCTTGTATGAACTCTTCTGCGACGGTTTCCCAACCGATGCGCTGAGACGCTCCTCGCCTGTCGACACAACACCCGGGGCGTTGGCCCTCTTCCATCAAAATCAGTATCAATCGAAAGGACAGTGACGATGGTCAACTGGAACGAAGAATGCGACGTGTTGATAGCGGGTTCGGGTGGCGGCGGCCTCACCGGCGCATATACCGCGGCGAGAGAAGGACTCGAGGTGATCTTGGTCGAGGCCACCGACAAGTTCGGGGGCACCACCGCCTACTCCGGCGGGGGCGGTGTGTGGTTCCCATGCAACCCGGTCCTGCAGCGTGCCGGCACTGACGACACGATCGAAGACGCGCTCGAGTACTACCACGCGGTAGTTGGCGACCGCACCCCGCGCGAATTGCAGGACACGTACGTCCGGGGTGGAGCACCGCTGATCGAATACCTCGAACAGGATGAGAACCTCGAGTTCGAAATGCGGCCGTGGCCTGATTATTTCGGTAAAGCGCCGAAGGCCCGACTCGACGGCCAGCGACACATCGTCCCGACGCCGATTCCGGCAGTAGAGGTGGGAGACCTCCGCGCGTCCATGCGAGGACCTCTCGACACGGAACGTCTCGGGGCTCCGCTACCCGACGTGCTGGTCGGGGCCCAGTCGCTCATAGGTCGACTCCTCAAAGCAATTGCGAAGTATCCGAACGCCGACCTGCGGTTGAACACACCACTTGTCGAGCTCGTAGTCGAGGAGGGTGTTGTCGTCGGCGCAATTGTCGATCACCACGGCGAGCGCCGGGCCATCCGGGCCCGCAAAGGCGTGTTGCTCGCGGCCGGCGGCTTCGAGGGCAACGATGAGCTTCGCCTGAAATACGGTGTGCCCGGCACCGCCCGCGACACCGTGAGCCCCCGGGGCAACCTCGGCGCGGCGCACCAGGCTGGAATGGCAGTCGGTGCCGACATCGACCTGATGAGCGAAGCCTGGTGGGCTCCGGGGATGACTCATCCGGACGGCCGCTCGGTGTTTGCGCTGTGGTTCACCGGCGGAATCTTTGTCAATCAGGACGGCAAGCGGTTCGTCAACGAATCGTCGGCCTACGACCGCCTCGGCCGTGATGTCATCGACCAGATGGAGGATGGCTCGGTCACCCTGCCGTACTGGATGATCTACGACAACAAGGAGGGCGAGCGTCCACCGGTTCGGGCCACCAACGTCTCCATGGTCGAGACCGAGAAGTACGAGGCGGCCGGCCTGTGGCACACAGCTGACACCCTCGAGGAACTGGCCGAAAAGATCGGTGTGCCAGGCGATCACCTGGTCGCGACCGTTGCCCGGTTCAATGCGATGGTCGCCAAGGGTGTCGATGAAGACTTCGGCCGCGGCGACGAGGCCTACGACCGTGCGTTCACGAACGGTGAATCACCCTTGGTGGCAATCGACAGCGGCCCGTACCACGCAGCCACCTTCGGCATCTCCGACCTCGGCACGAAGGGAGGGCTACGGACCGACACCGCCGCGCGGGTACTCGACACCGCCGGCAATCCGATTCGGGGCCTCTACGCGGCAGGCAACACGATGGCCGCACCCAGCGGCACCGTCTATCCCGGCGGCGGAAACCCGATCGGAACCAGCATGCTCTTCAGTCACCTCGCCGCTCTCGACATGGTCGGCCGTCAAGCTTGAGAACGGATCCCTCCGCCAACTGAACCATTTCGAATGAGAACGCGCTGGGGCCGCAGACGTCGCGGCCCCAGCGATCTGCGAACGAAACCTGCGCCGCATGATCACAGTAGCGTCGATAGGACGGTCAGTACGCATGGCGAGGCCGGCGAGCCTGTGGTGGGTGTTCACGCTGAAAGCGTTGTCTCATAACACTGTTCAGCCTTCCTGGAATCGGTATCGCAAACCGATATTCACCCAGAATAAACTAGAACATGTTACATTTCGAAATATTCGAGCAGACGAGATGAACTGAAAAGGAAGTCGGCAACGATGGTCAGTTTCTTCACCAAACGCGGGGAGCTACTCATAGCGGAGCAGTTGGCGGTCAGCGCCTGGGCACCGACCCAGGTCGGCGGTCATGCCGTATGTGGTTTACTCGCTCGCCAGCTCGAGACTCACTGTCCGACCGGCTTCGTTCCGGCCCGGCTGACAGTGGACTTGTTCAAGCCGGTCTCGACTGCCCCGATCGAGGTACGCAGCGAGGTTGTCCGCCAAGGCACGCGAATCACCGCCGCGGATGCTTTCATCGTGCAGGACGAGCAAATGCGGGCACGAGCCTCGGTGGTGTTCCTGACTACTGGATCGGAGCCGGCCGGTCGTGTCTGGAGTCCGGTACTGGACCTTCCGGTGCCTCCGGAAGGATGCGTTTCGCCGCTGGGGTCGCCGCCGCTGTTCAAGAGTAGCGACCGTGAGTGGACACACGATTTTGCAGCGAACCAGAATGGCGACCGCAAAAATGCGTGGCACAGCCTGCCTGCGCTCGTGGACGGGGAACCGATCTCGCCGTTCCAACGCGCCGCGGTGCTCGGTGACACCGCAAACCTCATATGCCATTGGGGATCCGAGGGTGCCGGGTACATCAATGCGGACATGACCCTCACGTTGTCGCGACTGCCTCTCGGTTACGAACTGGGAATTCGCGCAGACAATACTGTTGCCTCCGAAGGAATTTCGATCGGTACTGCGACCCTCTACGACAGGACCGGCCCGCTCGGCACCTGCGTGGTCACTGCGCTGTCCAACGCTCGTCGGCAGATCGACTTCGCTGCTTTTTCTCCACTTTAAGAGGTCATCGTCCACCAACGTGGTGGAGGTCCGACGCACTCGGCAGCAACGCACACCGGAAATTTTCCAGCGGCGGCAAGGCAGTTGTAAGTTCCGGGTCTGCTAGTCCGATCGACCCGCGACTTTCGAGAAATTCCGCGACAGTTGTCGGCGAAATTCCGGGCAAAGATGGCCTTGTCCATAGCTGAGAACAATCCCAGCAGCAGGCGGTCAACGCTGACCACTCTCCCTGGACCCGACGTGATGAATCCGTTAGGAACGGAGCAATCAATGAGGCACGGAGTGTCAGGATTAACCAGTGGTCGATCCACCCGGGAGTGACTGCCGATAAAAACCGCTAAGCAAAACAATCAGATAACATCCAACGACGAAAACGAAACTACTGCAACAATATTCAAGTTAACCCAAATCGGGACTCACACCGCTCCGCCGGGCGCGCACGACTCCCCCACACTGCCAAGCCGGAGCCTCCGCGGCCCCAACCGTCGGCCCCTCAATTCGCCGGCGCCCCAAACCCCTACAACCACCCAGGGAATTGTCATCACCACAGTTCAAACCCTAAAACAGCCACCCAGAACCCACCCCTTCACATAAGGTTTCTAGGTGTCCACCAAGAACACGAACGAACCGCAACAGGTCGAACTCATCGGTTTCACCGCCGGGATGATGACGTACTCGATCGCCGGTGGCCTCATCCTGGCCGGGCCGATCGCCGGGTTGATCGACGGTTCACTCGCGACCGGCCTGTGGTGGGGAGTCTTCACCTTCCCGATCGGAATCGGGCTTGCAATCAGTACCTACGGGTGGCGCTGGGATGAAAAGCGATTCCAGGCAGCCGGGATCGCAGCGACCGCAGAAATCCTCGCCGTCAACCGCATCCGAGACAGCGATGAGGGCCAAGACACCGCCGAACTGACCGTCCGTATCAGCGGCCCGGGTTTCGACACGTTCGACGCTGACTGCGAGGTGCCCACAGGTAGCGTGCGACCCCAGGTCGGTGACCGGCGCACGGTGATGGTGAATCCATCCGACCTCACCTTCGCCATCGGCTATGACCACCTATTCCAACAGGACTAGCACCGATCGTCCGTGCTCGATGATCCGTGGTGCTCCACTAAGCTCTCCTCCAGAAACGAGAAGTCCTGCTTCACTTTCCAGGCAGGTCAGTTCAAACTCGAAACACTTTGCAATAAAACGAGAAAGTGAGCGACGGACAGTACGCCACAGCCGCGCACGCCGGCAGGCTCTCGTGAATCGGGTACGGCTGTGGCACAACTATATTCACAGCAGAAGAGTGACAGTCGCCGACAGGGATTTTTCCAGTCGGTGGTTCAGAGTTTTTCAGCGAGAACGTCGAGATGGCTGATTTCGGGCGGCGCAGCAAAGAGTTCGTCGGCGCGTTCGCCGAGGGCCTTGCCGACCGGACCATTGAGATGTGTCTCGCGGGCGGCCTGGTCGGGGAATGCGTCGATGATGCCGAATGACGAGGGCCCGAACCGCACCGCGAACCAGGGTTTCGTGCCTGGCTCCTGTTCGACGAGCGGCAGTGCCGATCGGAGGAATTCCTCGACCGCTTCTTCCTTGCCGGGCTTGGCTTCAAGTCGGACCAGCAGCGCCTTGGTGGCCATGTCGAGTCTCCTCTTCGAGGTGGTGAACACTGTCAAGCATCACACCATCCATGGGCTAATGGAAGGAACCCGAGCCCACCGATCGAGGAAAACCGATCCCGCCCCCTAGCGATCGTGGAGCCGAAAGAGGAGACTCCATGGTGAGGGAATGCGACGCCTGGAATACAGCCTCAGCTGCGGGCCGCGGCGGGAAAAATGTTGGTGCGCCGATATTTTGGCACGGTCTTGAGTTCCGTGCGCCGTGGGCCTACCCCGAACAGCACGATTCATTCGGTCGGTCGCTCACGCGTAATCACCTGTGACCGGACGACATCAACCGGAAATGCCGCAGCTAAGGGAGTGTCGCCATGAAAGCGCTTGTGTACGACGGGCCTCGTGAGGTTCGTGTGAAGGATGTGCCCGACGCGAGGATCGAGGCACCGACAGATGTGCTGGTGAAGATCACGAGCACCAATATATGTGGGTCGGATCTACACATGTACGAGGGCCGCACCGATCTGGAGCCGGGAATGGTCCTCGGTCACGAAAACTTGGGCATTGTCGCCGAAGTGGGCAATGCGGTGGTCAAAGTATCGCCCGGGGATCGAGTGTGTCTGCCGTTCAACATCGGCTGTGGTTTCTGCCGAAACTGCGAGGAAGGGTTGACCGCGTTCTGTCTGACGGTGCACCCCGATCCGAAGATGGCCGGTGCCGCATTCGGTTTCGCGGGGATGGGTCCGTTCTGGGGTGGACAGGCGGAATATCTGCGGGTGCCGTTCGGCGACTTCAACTGTCTGCGACTACCCGAGGATGCCCAAGACAAGGAAACCGATTACGTGATGCTGTCGGACATCTTCCCGACCGGATGGCATTGCACCCGCCTGGCCGACATGCAACCCGGCGATTCGATGGTGGTCTACGGCGCTGGCCCAGTCGGTTTGATGGCCGCGTATTCGGCGATGATCCAGGGAGCGAGCAAGGTGATGATCGTCGACCGTCACCCCGACCGGCTGCGCCTGGCCGAAGAGATCGGCGTCGTACCCATCGACGACTCGAAGGGCGACCCCGTCGAGCAGGTCCTCGAGCAGACCAACGGTCACGGCGCCGACAAGGGGTGCGAGTGTGTCGGGTATCAGGCACACGACCCGCAAGGTCACGAGGACGCCGCTATGACGATGAACCGGCTCGTGGATTCGGTGCGCTTCACCGGCCACATCGGGGTGGTCGGCATCTTCCTGCCCCAGGACCAGAACGGCCCCGACGAACTCGAGCGCAACGGCAAGATCGCCTTCGACATGGGCAAATTCTGGTTCAAGGGCCAGAAGATCGGCACCGGACAAGCGAACGTCAAACACTACAACCGGCAGTTGCGCGACCTCATCCACGAAGACCGGGCAAAGCCCTCCTGGATCGTCTCTCACGAGCTCCCGCTGACCGAGGCCGAGTCCGGCTACCAGCACTTCGACGCCCGCGACGACGGTTGGACCAAAGTCATCCTGCATCCCTGAGGCGGCTCCGGACCGAGACAAACACAACCACGGCCAGACCTGGCACACCTGCGCCACGACGGGGGAGAGAGCAAACCGACCCTCGACCGAGTTCCTGCCAAACGATGTCGCACAGGAACAGACGAGATCCCACGTAAGTCCCGATCATGCGCGGTGATCGAAACTTGTTGAATTGCAAGCGTTCCCGATCATGTGGCCTGCTGATCAGTCCCAGAACTGGATGTTGATCTGTGCAGCACGCGAGCTGTCGCCCCCACTCGTAACCAGCTGGAACCGTCGAGATGTAGGTCATTGCCTCTCTACCACAACGAAATTCGACAGAGCCACAATGAATCTCGTCCAGGTTCAACGAAGCTACTGTCCACTGGCTGCGAAGATCTTTCACAAAGGGAGTTCTACTTGTGGATGCGCCGCGGTAGTGTGGACGTACCGCAGTAGCGGCCGACATTCGAGTTTTCGTGTAGCGGCCGATACTCGGAGTTTCGTGCGATGGCCGCCTCGATCGGGTTCCGGCGGGCATCTTCGACCAAGGGCAGGTGTGGTCGCCACTGCCCTGTTGCACCCCACCTATCAGGCGAATGTTGTTGGCGCCCTTTAGATGGACGAAAAGACTCATCATGGCTGGGCCGTTCGTGAGCTCAACCGGTTGACCGGCGGTCGGCCCTGTCGGTACGCACAGGCCCGGCGAACCCCACAACATCAACGCTGAGGGGCGTGATGTCAAAGCTCAGAATCCCCGCTGCGGCTGCTCTTGGGCCTCACGCCCGTCGTCCATGAATTGGCGTCGGGTGCCGTTGTCGGCGCCCTGCTCGGCCCGCTCCTGCATGGGATGCAGGAGCAGGCAGCGTGATTCACCTCAATCCAGTCCTCAATCCAGTCCTCAATCCAGTCATTGAAACCAGGTCACCACGAAGTCCTTGCCGACATCGAGGTCGCGGGCGGAACCGTGCACTTGCTCACCGGCCAGGCGATCGAAAGGAATGAGTCATGACAACTGCTGTAGGCATCGACTTGGGCACAACCAACTCGGTCATCGCAAGCTGGCAAGGCGGCGAGCCGGTGGTGATCTCCAATGTAGAGGGAGCACGGACGACGCCTTCGGTGGTGGCGTTCACCGAGAACGGTGAGCGTCTGGTGGGCCAGCTTGCCCGACGGCAGGCGATCTTGAATCCGAAGGGCACGATCTACTCGGCGAAACGCTTCATCGGACGTCACTACGACGAGATCTCCGAGGAGGCCAAAGCGGTCAGCTTCGACGTCGTACCGGGTGACAACGGTGAGGCCCGATTTGACGTGCGCGGCAAGAAATACGCACCAGAGGAGATCAGCGCTCTCGTGCTGCGCAAGCTCGTCGACGACGCGAGCAAGTTCCTCGGTGAGAAGGTGAAGGAAGCGGTCATCACCGTTCCTGCTTACTTCAACGACGCGCAACGAAACGCCACCAAGGACGCCGGCCGTATCGCGGGCCTCGAGGTTTTGCGGATTATCAACGAACCGACCGCTGCGGCACTCGCGTACGGCATGGACAAACAGACCCACGAAACCGTATTGGTCTTCGACCTCGGCGGCGGAACCTTCGATGTGAGCCTGCTAGACGTCGGCGAGGGGGTAGTCGAGGTTCGTTCCACGGCCGGCGACTCCCACTTGGGCGGCGACGACTTCGACCGACGCATAGTGGACTACCTTGCCGACGAATTCCAGAGCACGGAGAACATCGATCTGCGTAAGGATGCACAGGCGTTGCAGCGACTGTTCGAAGCCGCGGAGAAAGCCAAGGTCGAGTTGTCCTCAGTGACCCAGGCCCAGGTCAACCTGCCCTTCGTCACCGCCGACGCGAATGGTCCCAAGCATCTCACCACTACGATCATGCGATCGAAGTTCGATGATTTGACTGCGGATCTGGTGGAACGCTGCCTCGGCCCGGTGAAGCAGGCGATGAGTGATGCCAAGGTCGCCGCCAACGACATCGACGAAGTGATCCTGGTCGGCGGTTCGACACGTATTCCGGCTGTTCAGGCACTGGTTCGCCGGCTGACCGGCGGTAAGGACCCCCATATGGGCGTCAACCCGGACGAGGTCGTTGCACTCGGCGCCGCAGTCCAGGCGGGCGTGCTCAAGGGCGAGGTTTCCGATGTGTTGTTACTCGATGTCACCCCACTGTCCCTCGGCGTCGAGACGCAGGGCGGGGTGATGACCAAGATCATCGAGCGCAACACGACGATCCCGGCCCGGCGCAGCGAAGTGTTCTCCACGGCGGAAGACAATCAGTCCGCCGTGGACGTCGTGGTGCTGCAAGGCGAACGCGAACGTGCCGCCGACAACCGGGTGCTGGGTCGGTTCCGGCTGGAAGACATCCGCCCCGCGCCACGTGGCGAGGCCCAGGTGGAAGTTATTTTCGATATCGACGCCAACGGCATCCTGAACGTCACCGCTCGAGACAAGGACACCGGCAAGGAACAGAGCATCACGATCAGTGAACAGGGCAACCTGGATCAGGGTGAGGTCGAGCGCATGTTGGCGGAGGCCGAACGGAACCGGGGTGAGGACGAGGCGCTGCGCAAGGCGGTCGACGCGCGCAACGGGCTCGATTCGGTTGCGTATCAAGTGGAGCGGCGACTCGCCGAACTCGGTGACAGTGCCCCGCCGCATGAGAAGGCGCGGGCCGAGATGCTGATTGCCGACGCCCGAAAGGCCGTGCAGGACGGCGCTTCACCCGCGGAGGTTCAGCCACTCACCTCGGAGCTGCAACAGCTGCTCTACGGACTTGTGCCGGACCAGTCGGACGACGGCCAAGCAGGCGGCGCTGATGCTGCGTCGTCGGATGACGGCGACGTGATCGACGCCGAATTCGATCGAAGCTGAGGCGCACGATGGAAATGTCTGCAGATCATTCGACGACTGAGCCGACTACCAACAGCGCCGACACGGATCAGAGCAAGACCGCGTCCGATCGCGCCGAGACGGCAGACGAGCTGTCCCAACTCGAGGACCGTTGGCGCAGGGCCCTCGCAGATCTGGACAACCTGCGCAAGCGATACGCCAAAGATCTGGACCGTGAACGCGCCGCGGAAGTAGCGAAGGTTTCGGCGGCGTGGCTGCCGATACTGGACAACTTGGAGCTTGCGCTTGCACACGCAGGCAGCGATCCGCAGGCCGTCGTCGAAGGTGTGAAGGCGATCCGGGACCAGGCGGTACAGGTGCTCTCACGACTCGGCTTCGAGCGCCACGACGAGGTCGGTGTGCCGTTCTCCCCGGAACTCCACGAAGTGGTCAGTGTGGTAACCCAACCCGACCTTCCGTCCGGGACCGTGGTCGAGGTCTTGCGCCCGGGTTATGGAGAGGACGGGCGACAGTTGCGGCCCGCCGCGGTGGTCGTCAGCCGCCCAGAGGGGTGAGCACCGATGGCCCGTGACTACTACGAAGTACTCGGCGTACCGAAGGGCGCCGGCACCGACGAAATTCAGCAGGCGTACCGCAAGCTTGCCCGCAAGTACCACCCCGATGTGAACAAGGATCCCACTGCGGAGGACAGGTTCAAGGAGGTCAACGAGGCCTATCAGGTGTTGTCCGACCCGGACACCCGGAAACGCTATGACCGATTCGGTGACGACTTCCGGCATGTACCCGAGGACTACGACGAACGGGTGCGGGCGAACGCCGCCGGGTACGGCGGTGGCGGGAGAAGGGTGCACTTCGGCCACGGTGTCGGTGGTGAGGGTGCCGTCGACTTCGAAGACCTCTTCGGGCAGATGTTCGGCGGAGGCGGTGGGTTCGGACCGATTCCCGGCGCCGATCAGGAAGCCGAACTGGAACTGGCTCTGGAAGAGGCCTATCAGGGCGGAAAACGCACTCTCAGACTGGACGGACGGCAGTATGACGTCGACATTCCAGCCGGCGTCCTGGACGGCCAGCGAATCCGGTTGGCCGGGCAAGGAGGCCGAGGCAACGGTGACGCGCCGCCTGGGGATCTGTACCTCGTGGTGCGGATCAAACCGCATTCACGGTTCCGCGTGCAGGGTCGGGACATCTACGTCGATCTGCCCGTATCGCCATGGGAGGCGGTTCTCGGGTCGACAGTCGTCGTTCCCACACCGGGTGGAGAGGCGAAAGTCAAAGTGGTGCCTGGCTCTTCGACTGGTAGGAAGCTGCGCCTGCGCGGAGAGGGAATGCCCAATCCGCGCGGTGCCAACGGCAACCTCTACGCCGAAATCAAGGTGATGGTTCCGTCGAAACCGACAGCACGCGAACGTGAACTGTTCGAGCAGTTGGGCGCCGAATCGAACTTCAATCCGAGGAAAGAGACATGAGCACCTCAACGCCGATCACTCAGTACGTATTGGTTCGCCGTACCGGATTGTCGCCAGACGCCTTCGCCGAACGTACTGGGCTGCACCCGGATCTGGCACGAAAACTCGTGGCTCTCGGACTGCTCGACGCCCACCGCTACGCCGGCGGTGAGATGTCGTTCGACCCATCCGAAGTAACCCACGCCGCACGCATCCAACGGCTGCGGACGGGTCTGGGCCTTAACTACTCGGCAATCGGGCTCGTGCTCGATCTGCTGGATCGAATCGAAAGACTCGAAGCAGCGGCCCGCAGAAGGAGGACGTCCTCATGGACACCGGCAGCTTGACTGAAAAGTCACGAGAAGCCTTGCAGGAAGCCCAGAATGTTGCAACCAGAATGGGCCACACCGAGGTCGACGGAGAGCACCTGCTTCTCGCATTGGTCGATCAGCAGGATGGGTTGGTGCCCCGACTGCTCGAACAGGCCGGCGCGAACGTCGACGCACTGCGATCCGATCTGGATCGTGAACTGTCGCGTAGGCCGAAGGTCAGCGGCCCCGGCGCAACTCCCGGTCAGGTGATGATCACCCAGCGTCTGGCCAAGCTGCTCGATGCCGCAGAGCGGGAGGCGAAGAGACTCAAGGATTCCTACGTGTCGGTGGAGCATCTTGTGATGGCCCTCTCCGAGGAAGGGTCGGCAAGTGCGGCCGGGCGGGTCCTCGCCAGTCATGGGGTCACACGAGACGCCTTCCTCACAGCGCTGACGAAAGTGCGCGGCAATCAGCGTGTCACGTCGGCGACCCCGGAGGGGGCGTACGAGGCATTGGAGAAGTACGGGCGCGACCTCGTCTCCGAGGGGCGGGCAGGCAAACTCGATCCGGTCATCGGCCGGGATGCCGAGATACGCAGGGTAACTCAGATCTTGAGCCGGAAAACGAAGAACAACCCGGTGCTGATCGGCGACCCCGGTGTAGGTAAGACTGCGATTGTCGAGGGTCTCGCCCAACGGATCGTCCGCGGCGACGTGCCCGAGGGCCTGCGCGACAAAACGATCTTCTCGCTCGACATGGGTTCACTGGTGGCCGGTGCGAAGTACCGCGGCGAGTTCGAGGAGCGGCTGCAGGCCGTGCTGTCCGAGGTGAAGGCGGCCGAGGGGCGCATCCTGTTGTTCGTCGACGAGTTGCATACCGTGGTCGGCGCAGGATCAGTAGGCGGCGAGGGGTCTCTCGACGCCGGCAACATGCTCAAACCGATGCTCGCCCGCGGCGAACTGCACATGATCGGTGCCACCACTCTTGACGAGTATCGCAAGCACATCGAATCCGATGCGGCACTGGAGCGTCGATTCCAGACCGTTCTCGTCGACGAGCCCAGCGCCGAGGATGCGATCTCGATTCTGCGCGGACTTCGCGAACGCCTCGAGGTGTTCCACGGCGTGAAGATTCAGGACGGTGCATTGGTGGCCGCCGTGACCCTCTCGCACCGATACATCACCGACCGATTCCTTCCGGACAAGGCGATCGATCTCGTCGATGAGGCGTGCGCTCGGCTCCGTACCGAAATCGATTCGATGCCCGCCGAACTCGACGAGCTCACCCGGAAGGTGACCCGTCTGGAGATCGAAGAGGCCGCACTGTCCAAGGAAACGGACGCGGCTAGCAAGGCGCGCCTCGAAGAATTGCGCAAGGAGCTGGCCGACCTGCGGGCCGAGGCAGACGCCCGGCACGCTCAATGGGAGGCGGAACGGCAGGCAATCCGGCGGGTGCAGGAGCTGCGAGGAGATCTGGAACGGTTGCGCCTCGCAGCCGAGGAAGCCGAACGCAACTACGACCTCAATCGGGCAGCCGAGTTGCGATACGGCGAGATTACCGAGCTGGAACGCCGGCTAGAGGCGGCGGAGGAGCAACTGACCACCAGACAGGGCCAAAATCCGTTGCTACGTGAAGTGGTCACCGAAGACGAGATCGCCGAGATCGTGGCCGCATGGACGGGCATCCCGGTCGCCCGGCTGCAGGAAGGCGAACGGGAGAAGTTGTTGAAGCTCGACGAGATCCTCCACGAGAGGGTCGTCGGTCAGGACGAGGCGGTGCAACTGGTCGCGGACGCGGTGATCCGGGCAAGGTCCGGTATCCGTGATCCGCGTCGGCCGATCGGTTCGTTCATCTTCCTGGGCCCGACGGGCGTCGGAAAGACCGAGCTCGCAAAGACGTTGGCCAGCGCCCTATTCGACAGCGAAGACAACATGGTGCGCCTCGATATGAGCGAGTACCAGGAGCGGCACACGGTGAGTCGGCTCATCGGTGCACCTCCCGGGTACGTCGGGTACGACGAAGGTGGCCAGCTCACCGAGGCGGTGCGGCGCAAGCCGTACTCCGTGGTGCTCTTCGACGAGATCGAGAAGGCCCACGCCGACGTCTTCAATACCCTGCTGCAGGTGCTCGATGACGGCCGGATCACCGATTCTCAAGGGAGGCAAGTCGATTTCCGGAACACGGTGATCATCATGACCTCCAACATCGGATCCCAACATCTCCTCGAGGGGGTCACAGTCGACGGCGAAATCAAGCCGGATGCCAGGGAACGGGTGATGGCAGAACTGCGCGGGCACTTCCGCCCCGAATTCCTCAACCGGGTCGACGACATCGTGCTGTTCTCCCCACTCACCCTGCCCCAGATCGAGCACATAGTGGAACTGCAACTCACCGACCTGCGAAACAGGCTGTCGGAGAGGCAGATACACCTGGAAATCACGCCGGAGGCGCGCCGACTGATCGCCGAACACGGGTTCGACCCTGTCTACGGTGCTCGGCCGCTGCGCCGATACATCGCACACGAGGTTGAAACCAAGATCGGCCGTGCACTGTTGCGCGGCGAGATCAAACCGGACGGCACCATCAGCGTCACGGTGGACGGCGGCGAGCTTGCCGTCGCGTATGCCGAACCCGCCTTCGCGGCGGCCTGAGAAGAGGTAACTGGTCATGGGATCCGAAAAGGTGAAGTGCCCGAACTGCGGCAAGACCAACAACATCCCGGCAGCAGGGGAAGGAAGACCTCGCTGTGGGAACTGCCACGAGCCGCTGCCCTGGATCGCCGCAGCGGGAGACGGCGACTTCGCGGAGATCGTCGAAAAATCCTCGGTGCCTGTGCTCGTGGATCTGTGGGCGACGTGGTGCGGCCCGTGCCGCATGGTCAGCCCCGCGCTCGAGCAGCTCGCCAGAGAACACGCCGGCCAGATCAAGCTGGTCAAGGTCGACGTGGATGCCGCACCCCGGACGGCCGAACGATTCACCGTCCGCGCCGTGCCGACTCTGCTGGTGATGGACCGGGGTGAGGTTCTCGCTCGTCAGTCGGGCGCGGCTCCCGTGCCCCAGTTGCGCACGTGGCTCGATCAGGCGCTCTCGGAAAATGCCGGCGAGGAGGCGAAGTCATGAGTCCTGTCCACGCGGACCCACATGTAACCGCGATCCGGGCCGTGGTGCCCCGTACCCCGCAGGGTTGCGAGGAATGTCTTCGCCTCGGCACCCCGTGGGTGCATCTGAGGCTGTGTCTGACGTGCGGACACGTCGGTTGCTGCGATTCTTCGCCGGGCAGGCACGCGAGTGCTCACGCTCACGCCATCGGCCATCCGATCGTCCAGTCGATGGAGCCCGGTGAAGATTGGCGGTGGTGTTATGTCGACCAGAACTTCGTCTGAGCGCGCCTCACCCGTTGGGGACAGTCCGCCGGTCGACGACGAGACCGCGGACGAGGAGGGTGCTTTCCCGCGTCTGACGGACGACCAGGTCGCGACGCTCGAGCTCGGAGGCTCGCGTCGGTCGGTTCGCGCCGGCGAGGTGCTGATCCGAGAAGGCGTGCCCTGCAACGATTTCGTCGTGGTCCTTTCCGGCAAGGTCGCAGTCGTCGACGAGGGCGACGGGGACGGCGAGCGCCGGATACTGCGCGTCCACGGGCCCGGGCGCTTCCTGGGCGAACTCGGACTGTTGGAAGGCCAGGTGGCGTTCTTCACCGCCGAAGCGATCGAGGACGGCGAGATACTCGTCGTCCCGGCCGAGCAGGTGCGCGAGCTGATTACCCACGATCCCGTGCTCAGCGATCTGATCCTGCGCGCCTACCTCGTGCGTCGACACCTGCTGATCGGGCTCGGCTCGGGGTTCCGGATCATCGGCTCCTGTTTCTCCCCCGATACATTGCGGCTTCGCGAGTTTGCCATGCGAAATCGTTTGCCCCACAGGTGGTTCGACTTGGAGCAGGACGAACGGGCGGAGCAGCTGCTACGCAGCCTGAACGTCGCCCCCGAGGACACACCCGTCGTGATCTGGCACGGCGAGAAGGTGCTGCGCAATCCGACGAATGCGGAACTCGCACGCGTCGTCGGGCTTGCCGTCCCGGCATCCGTCGCGGACGCAGCCAAGGACGTATACAACCTCGTCGTCGTGGGTGCCGGACCGGCCGGTCTGGCCGCGTCGGTGTACGGCGCCTCGGACGGGTTGAACACGGTGACGTTGGAGCGGATCGCCGCGGGCGGCCAGGCCAGTACCTCCTCCCGGATCGAGAACTATCTGGGCTTCCCCGCCGGGGTCTCCGGCTCCGAATTGGCCGAGCGAGCCGTGCTTCAGGCCGGGAAGTTCGGCGCCCGCATCCTGGTGTCGGCAGAAGTGACCGGTTTGGGATCCGACGCCGGGAACCATGTGCTCCGACTGGCGGACGGCGGCACGGTTCACGCCCGGGCCGTTGTGCTCGCCGCCGGGGCGCGATACCGCAAGTTGGCCGTTCAGGGGATCGAGGCGCTGGAAGGAACGAGCGTGTACTACGCCGCAACCCACCAGGAAGCGCGGATATGCGGCACCGACCCGATAGCCATCGTCGGTGGCGGCAACTCCGCCGGCCAGGCTGCCGTCTTCCTCGCCGAGCATGTCTCACACGTGCACCTGCTCATCCGCGGCGATGACCTCGGAAAGAGCATGTCCCGTTACCTGGTCGACCAGATCGAACACCACCCGCGCGTAACCGTGCACCGGAACACCGAGATTCGTGCGGTCCACGGCGAGAAATACCTCGACGAAATTGCGGTCGAGGACAATCGCAGCGGCGAGCAGGACACGATCCGGGTGCGCGCCCTGTTCGTCTTCATCGGGGCAGTACCGCACACCGGGTGGCTGGCCGAAGCGATCGCACTCGACGACCACGGCTTCGTCCTCACCGGCATGGACGCGATCCACTCCCGAGCAGACGGCAACCTGCCGATCAGCGATGGCCTGTCCAGGACGCTCGAAACCAGCCTGCCCGGCCTGTTCGCGGCGGGCGACATCCGCCGAGGCTCTGTGAAACGAGTCGCATCCGCCGTCGGTGAAGGAGCGATGGCCGTACGCCAAATCCATGAATACTTCGAAAGGAGCTGACGACATGCCAGTAATGGGCACCGTGAAATTCCAGCGGTTCTTCAGGGCAGCAGCTGGACTGCAGGTCGACCGGAACGACCTCAAGCGCTATACCGATTTCATCGACGACAAGATCTACGACGTGCTCCTGATCGGCAAAGCCTCCGCAAAAGCAAACTTGCGCGACGTGATCGAACCGTGGGACCTGCCGATCACCAAGGGATTACAGGAGAGCATCCACCGGTTCGAAAAACTCGACGAGGAGATCGAACTTCAGCCGCTGCTCGATCAGCTCACGGCCCACCCACCCTTGGACGTGGCCCTCTCGGAAGAGACCGAGCAACGACTGCCGCTGATCGCAGGAGGCTTGAGCGTAGCGCTGGCGCATACCTTCGCCACGGTCGAACCGGACCGCAAGAACCCCGGCACAGCCCAATGGACCGTCGCCTTCGACATCTTCCACCTACTGCTGTGACTACCACCCGTCCCGGCGAACCAGTAGATCGCCGGGACACCACACCGTGGTCGGGAATCACGAACCACGGTTGTCGACACCACGCTTCCTGAAGCAGAGATGAAAATACGCAGTTCAGGGGCTTGCTTCGGTCGAAACCCTTGTTAATCTAGCGTCGCACTTTGTTAACTTCGCTGCATCTCGACAGGCAGTTGCTAGCCTCGCGCCATGTCCACGAACTTGGACAGGTGAAGTTGGTGCGCCACAGTGATTGTGGCGGTCGGACCGTTACGGTGCTTACCGAGAATCAGGTCGGCTTCACCACCGCGAGGATCGTCGCGCTCAGTCGCATCAGGGCGGTACAACAGGATGACCATATCGGCATCCTGCTCCAGCGAGCCCGATTCACGAAGGTCGGCAACCTGGGGGCGCTTGTCGGTTCGCTGCTCAGGACCACGGTTGAGCTGACAGATTGCGACAACCGGAACTTCGAGCTCCTTCGCCAAAAGCTTTAGGCTACGGGAGAATTCGGAAACTTCCTGCTGACGCGATTCGACCTTTTTACCCGAGCTCATCAGCTGCAGGTAGTCGATGACGATCAGGCGAATATCGTGTTTCTGCTTGAGCCGCCGAGCTTTTGCGCGAATCTCCATCATCGTGAGGTTGGGGGAGTCGTCGATGAACAGCGGCGCCTCACTGATCTCACTCATACGACGCGCGAGCTTGGTCCAGTCGTCGTCGGTCATCTTGCCGGAACGCATGTCGCCGAGCTTGATCTTTGCCTCTGCCGAGAGCAGACGCATCACGATCTCGGTTTTGCTCATTTCCAGTGAGAACATGACGCTGGCCATGCCGTGGGTGATGGAGCAGGAACGCAAAAAATCCATTCCTAGGGTGGATTTCCCGACTCCAGGTCTAGCCGCGACGATGATCATCTGACCGGCATGAAGACCGTTGGTGATTTCGTCGAGATCCTTGAACCCGGTGGGCACGCCGAGGGAGATGCCACCGCGGCTGGCGATGGAGTCGATCTCATCCATCGTGGGCTGGAGGAGTTCGGTGAGGGGCACGAAGTCCTCGGTGGTACGACGCTCGGTGACCTCGAAGATTTCGGCCTGCGCGCGGTCGACAACCTCGGCGACATCCTGGCCGTCGGTGCCGGCGTAGCCGTATTGAACGATCCGGGTGCCGGCGTCGACGAGGCGTCGTAGCACCGATTTCTCGGCCACGATCTCGGCATAGTAGGCGGCATTGGCAGCGGTGGGCACTGTCTGGGTGAGAGTCACCAGATACGAAGCGCCACCGATTTTGCGGAGCTCACCGCGACGGTCCAGTTCAGCCGAGACGGTCACCGGGTCGGCAGGCTCACCGCGGCTGTAGAGGTCCAGGATCACGTCGTAGACGGACTGATGGGCCGGCCGGTAGAAGTCGCCGGGCCGCAGGACCTCGAGGACGTCAGCGATGGCATCCTTGCTCAGCAGCATGCCGCCGAGGACGGACTGCTCGGCAACCATGTCTTGGGGTGGTTGGCGGCCGAATTCCTGATCGGGCTCGGACTCGGGCGGCCCCGGGTAATCCTGTCCGGAGTAGTCGGAAGGCCCTCGATCATCCACAACAGCCATCAGAGAGACCTTCCCGTAAAACATTCGATGACACTGCGAGAAAAACGCAGGGCCCTCACTATTTGTACCTGCCCCCACCGACATCGTGCTGGTGGAAAATCACCGGTCGGTAGATAGACGCCGAGACGACGTTAGGGACTTGCCAGCCCACAAACAAACGGACCTGTGGATGAATCTGTGGAGTAATTGTGGAAACTCCTGAAAAACTGTGTGCACCATCTGGGGATAACCTGGGGACAACTTTTGGTGTTTCCCATAAAACCCCAGCTAGAGATACATGTGCAATTTCACACACCTGTTGATGAAAAAACTATCTCCGCAGTCGGCGCGTCGGCGTGTCGGGCGTGTTGCGGAGCCCGAATGATCACGGATCATCAAGTTGAACGTCACACTGTGACAGTTATCCCCAACCCCGGATCGAGTCGCTATGTGCACAAAAAGGTCGAGCCCCACACACCGAAGTGTGCGGGGCTCGCCCGGAGAACGAATCGACTATGCGCCGACGACGTTCAGGTTGAACTTGGCAACCACATCGGGATGCAGGTTCACGGACACGGCATGCTTGCCCGTGTTCTTGATGTGAGCCTTCGGCAACGCGATGGTGCGCTTGTCGATAACCGGTCCACCGGCAGCCTTGATCGCAGCAGCGACGTCAGCAGCGGTAACGGAACCGAAGAGCTTGCCCGAACCACCGGCGGTCTTGACCGACAGCGTTACGGACTCGAGTCCCTCGATAGCGGCCTTGAGCTCCTTGGCGTGGTCCAGGCCGCGCACTGCGCGCAGTTCCTGTGCACGACGGATTCCTTCGACCTGCTTCTCGGCGCCACGAGTAGCGACGATTGCCAGCCGGCGGGGGAGCAGGTAGTTACGGCCGTAGCCGTCCTTGACCTCGACGGTGTCGCCAGGCGCACCGAGGTTGTCCACGTCAGCGGTGAGGATGAGCTTCATGTTCTTTCCTCCCTTTCCTTAGCGAGCCACGGTGGCGTAAGGCAGCAGTGCTACCTCACGTGAGTTCTTGACGGCAATGGCAACGTCGCGCTGGTGCTGGACGCAATTGCCGGTGACACGACGAGCACGGATCTTTCCGCGGTCGCTGACGTACTTACGCAGCAACGTCGTGTCCTTGTAGTTGATCTGCGTGTTCTTCTCTTTGCAGAAGGTGCAGACCTTCTTCTTCATAACCTTGTCGCGCAAGGGCGGCTTCGGCATGTCTTTGCTCTTTTCTGGATGTCCCTGATCAGGTACGGATCAGAAAGGCGGTTCGTCGTTGCCGCCGCCACCGAAGGAGCCCGAAGCCGGAGGGGCACTGCCCCACGGATCGTCTCCACCGGAAGGTGCAGCGCTCGGACGTCCGCCGCCCGATCCGCCGGAGGAACCTCCGAAGTTGCCGCCGCCACCGCCGCCACCACGGTTGGCCTTGTTGACCTTTGCCGTGGCGTACTTCAGTGAAGGACCGATTTCATCAACTTCGAGCTCGACGACAGTTCGCTTTTCGCCCTCACGAGTTTCGTACGAACGCTGCTTGAGCCGGCCGCTCACGATTACTCGTGAGCCACGGGTCAAGCTCTCCGCGACGTTCTCGGCTGCTTCGCGCCAGATGTTGCAACGCATGAACAGCGCATCGCCGTCTTTCCATTCATTGGAATTACGGTCGAAGGTGCGGGGTGTGGAAGCAACCGTGAAGTTTGCCACCGCAGCACCCGCCGGGGTGAAACGAAGCTCAGGATCAGCCGTCAGGTTTCCGATGACGGTGATGATGGTGTCGCCAGCCATGTGGTTCCTCCTGCTTTTGATGTAAGTCTGTTGGGTGCGAGGTTAGAGTTCGCTACCGACAGAAATCACTTGTTGTGGCGCAGAACCTTCGTGCGCAGAACCGACTCGTTCAGACCGAGCTGACGATCGAGCTCAGCAACGGTGGCGGGAGTGGCGTTGATGTCGATCACCGCGTAGATACCTTCAGCATGCTTCAGGATCTCGTAGGCGAGACGACGCTTACCCCAGACATCGACCTTGTCGATCGTGCCGCCGTGCTGGCGCACAACATTGAGGAACGTATCCAGCGAAGGAGCGACAGTGCGCTCGTCCAGGCTGGGGTCAAGGATGACCATCAATTCGTAATGACGCATAAGACCTCATCACCTCCTGTGGACTAAGTGAAAACGGCCACGGACTATCCGTGGCAGGAGGGTCGTTGCGTCAGCAACCCTCGTAGGTTACACGAGGTGCCCCTGACCAGCGAAATCGCGTCCCCGATCACAGGAAACGCCCAGAACGCGCAAGGGCGCTCGTCGAACCGTCTGGTGGTGCGAGCCCCTAGGGTGGGCTTCATGCGAACGGACCGGAAAACCTCGGCGTCGATCCTGACGCTTGTCGTCGGTCTCTGCGGGCTGGCAATGACCCTGGGCTACTTCAACAAGGCACGGTGCGCCGGCGCGCCCTTTGCGCCGGACGGCCGGAGCCTTGCCTTCGATGTCGATAAGAACGTCCGTGTCTGTTACTCCGACATCCAGCTTCTGTGGCTCGGACGCGGCATCGACCAACACCTCTTTCCGTTTGTCACCGGCGGCATCACGCCAGAAGGTTTCCTCTACGGCGGAACCGTCGAGTATCCGGTGCTCAGCGGAATCCTGATGTGGCTGGGCGGAATCGGATCCCACAACGATGCCGAGTTCCTGCTGCATTCCGCGTTGATCCTGGCCCCGTTCGGCTTGCTGACGGCATGGATGCTTGGCCGGATGAGCGGCGCGTACGCGTTGATCTGGTCGGCCACCCCGCCACTGGTGTTGTACGCGTTCCACAACTGGGAGCTGCCCGTCGTTGCAACCAGCGTCGGCGCGATCTTCGTGATGACGTTCGAGCGCATACCTTTTCGGACGCGGGCGATACTGGCGTCGATCATCCTGGCCATCGGTTTCTGCCTGAAGTTGTATCCGGGAATCTTTGTTCTTCCGCTTCTCGCGTATGTCCTGACACGCGGCCGAGACGGCAAGAAGTACGACGTACGCGGCGCGCTGATGACGGCTGGTGCCGCGGTGGCGACGGTGGTTCTCGTCAACCTTCCGTTTGCCCTCATCTCGTACGACGGTTGGCGTGCGTCCTTCAGTTTCCAGGAGAAGCGCAGCGCCGACATCACCACCAATTCGCTGTGGTTCTGGGGTCTTCGACCGTTCTACGGCTTCGGTGTACGCGAACTCAACGCGGACTACGACGCATTGGTGAGCATCCTGTCCCCTCTGATGATCCTGTTGTCGTTCGCGTTGGCAATGTATCTGGGCTGGCGACGCTTTGTGCGCGACGGTTATTTCCCGTGGATCGCGGTGAGCGCGGCAATGTTGTGCGGATTCATCTTGCTGCACAAGGTGAATTCGCCGCAGTACACCTTGTGGCTGCTGCCGTTCCTGGTGCTGTTTCAGATCCGATGGTTCTGGATCGCCGCGTATCTCGTGGCCGATGCCGCATTGGGAATCGGCATCTTCCGCTACTTCTACCAACTCGACATGAACCTCGATCCGAGCAAGTACGAAGCCGTCGTGCAGGCCAGCGTGTGGGGTCATGTGGTGTTGCTGGCCGTGTTCTTCTTCCTGTTCTTGCGGGTACCGCTGCGCTATCCGCTCGCCGGGACGGCTGTCGAGAAAATCCCACCGATACCGGAGCTCAGCAGATGACCGAAAGCTGGTTTCAATCACCGACATTGACCGGCACGCATGTCCGGCTCGAACCGTTGGTCCGTGAGCACGCCGACGCACTCATTGCCGCGTCGGACGATCCGAGCATCTTCCGCTGGACAGCCGCCCCGATCAACACTCACGCAGAGGCGGTCGCCTACATCGAGGCGGCCGAGTCGAATCCGGATCGGGTAGCGTTCGCCCAGATCGACACGCGCACCGACGCCGTAGTGGGCAGCACCTCGCTGTATCAAATCGCCCCGGCGTATCGCAGTCTTGCGATCGGGTACACGTGGCTGTCGAAGTCCGCTCAGGGAACCCGGATCAATCCGGAGGCCAAACTTCTCCTGCTGCGTCGGGCATTCGACGATCTCGGCGCCGTCCGCGTCGAATGGCACACGGACGAGTTCAACGAACAATCCCGGGCCGCCATCGCCAAGCTGGGCGCGCAGTACGAGGGCTTGCTCCGCAAGCACCGCCAGCGAACGGATGGCAGTTGGCGCACCACCGCCCTCTTTTCCATGACGGACGAGGATTGGCCGACGATCGCACCGCAGTTGGAGCGACGCGTCCGCAGCTAACCAACCGCCTGCGCGGTTTGCCTGACTTCGTACCGCAAAATCAGTGCATGAGCGAACCGGGACCGTACGGATACCAGCAGCAGTACCCAAAACAGAACTGGCAGCAACCGCAGCCAACGAACGTCTTGGCGGTCCTGGCGCTGGTATTCGCGTTCCTCTTTGCCCCACTGGGAATCGTGTTCGGCCACATCGCGCGCAGTCAGATCAAACGGACCGGTGAGCAGGGCGACGGCTTGGCACTCGCCGGCCTGATCCTCGGTTACATCTTCACCGCGATCGGCATACTCTTCTTCATCGCGTGGATCGCCTTCTGGGGACTGTTCGCGACCGCTGTCACGGAGGCTGCTGACGACGCCCGGTCGAATACCTACACCTACACCACCGCGCAGTCGTACGCAGCGACCACGGCACCCCGGACCACAACGGTTCCACAAACAACCACCGTGCCCCGGGTAACCACGACGGTGTCCGGCCCACTTCCCACCGTCACCGGGACGGACCGGCAAGGTTTCATCTCGAACGGTCCCCGCTGCAATGCGTCCAACCCCGCCGTTGCTGTTGCGATCACTACCGGTTCACGAATCGTCGTCTGTGAAACCGGTGTCGGCCGCTACTACTACAAGGGTGAAAGACTCAGTGACGGAGCAACAATCGAGATCGACGATCCGATCCGCACCAGGGAAGGCTTTGCCGCCCGCAACGACGATGTCACCTACCAACTCAGCCCCAGTGGATTACTTGTCCTGGACGGCGGAAGTGAACTGGGCAGCGAACCGGCCGTCGAAGTCTGGTTGAACTGAGAGGCTTCTAGGCCTCGCACAGATCTCGGTACGGCACACCGGGGAGGTATCGCTCCCATTCGGCCTCGGTGATGAGAGTTCCGGCGGTACTGCATATCCGCGCGGAGACAGCATCCGGATCGGTGCCCCACACGCGAATTGTCTTCTCGGTGCCACTACCCGCAATCAGGTCGGCCGCACCCGCGAATTGTGCATCGTTGACTCGCACGGGTTGCGCCGTCAATACTGCAAACCGCTCGGGGTCCTGCGGCGCCGTGATGTCCCACAACCACACCGTGCCATCACCCACGCCGGCCGAGAGCAACTCACCTGCCCGATTGAAGGACACTGAGTAGATCGCCGATTCGGGACCGACCATTCGTGCGAGTTGCCTTGGTTCCGAAGGATTCTCGACATTCCACAACTGCACACTGTGGTCCGCACTACCGGTCGCCATGAGCGTACCGTCCGGACTGAACATCACCGCCTGGGCATAACTTTCGAAACCGCCGACACTGGCAACAATCCGCGGAGCAGCTCGATCGGATATGTCCCACAGATCGACCTCGTTCTTGGCGTTGGCAACGGCCAGCGTGGTGTCACCCGGCCGGAACGCCATCATCTGCGGGTACGACCCGGCATCGGTCCTCGACAGAAGCTCGGGCGCCGCAGGATCGGAGACGTCGACCAAGGCAAAGACGTTGTCATCCTGTGACGACACCGCCAACAGCGTTCCCGACGGGTCGAGTGCAACAACGGCCACGATGCCATCGACGTACTCCTGCCGGTCACTGGCGAGTCTCGGCGTCGTCGGATCGCTGATGTCCCACAAATACGCTCCACCCGTACCTGTTCCGGCCACCGCCAGCCGGCCATCTGCCGATATCGCCGACGCCCCGGTGAACCTGTCCTCACCGCGGGGTGTCATCTCGGGCATCAACACCGGATTGTCGAAATCCTCGGTGTTCCACGCCAGCAACGCACTACCCTTGGCGCCGACGCCAGCCAGAAGTCGCGAACCGTCACCGGCAAAAGGACTGGTGTAGATGGTGTCTCGTGCTCCCGCCCACACGGGCCCCGGCATCGACCACACGCGTGTCACCCCGTTGAGTCCGCCGGTGACCAGAATCTGCCCGTCCTCGCTGTAGTCGACCGTGGTGATGGCGCCGGAATCCGGCAGCACCTCGATCAGCGCTGCGGTACGCGGATCCCACACTCGCACGGTGTTGTCGGAACTACCTGCAGCAAAACGGGTTCCGTCGTTGCTGTAGTTGATTTCGTTGACGTAGCTGGAAAACCCGGTGAGCGCAGCCAATGGGCGCGGGCGAGCCGGATCTGCCATGTCCCAGCGCACCACTTCTCGCGCCGTAGATCCCGCAGCAAATTCCCGCCCGTCGGCGCTGAACGCAACACCCAGATAGTGATTGGTGGTGCCGTCGGGTTCGGTTGCAAAAATCGGTGGCGCAGCGGGATTGTCCCACTGCGTCACATCCCACACCCGCAGAGTGCTCTGGCGCCCACCGGCCACGAGCAAACGGCCATCGGGACTGAACGTGGCAGTGACGGTTCCCGAAGCCGGATGCGGAAGCGGTGGCAGTGCAACCGCGTCGGCAGTGTCGTCGATGTTCCATCGCAACACGTCCGGCGTCGACGTGCCGGCAATCAACTTGGTTCCGTCCGGACTGAACTCCATGTCCTGCACCACGTGATCCGCGTCGACGAACAGTGTTCCGCGCACCGGGTTGGCCGGGTCCGACACATCCCACAGCGCGCCGCCGCCTGCTCCACCGGTCGACAGCAAACGCCCGTCCGGACTGAACGACGCCGCAAACAGAGCCGTCCCTTCCGCCACCCCGAAGAATTCCGACACCGGCGTTACCGACGCGGCACCCTCGACTATCGGATACAGGCGGACCATTCCGTCGGAACTTGCCACGGCCACAATGGTTCCCGCGGGATTGATTCGAGCTTTCATGGCACCGGGCGGGCCGACGATGCGCGTCGCCGCATGCACACCCGACGCGTCGAGCAGCGCCGAGCGGGCTTCCGTGGTCTCGCTGACGTCATACGCGGCCAATGCAAGCTGCGCCGCCAACGACGGATCCTTGGCGCGCATCCGCGTCGCCTCGGTGGCAACCTGACGGGACATCGCTTCGTCACGGGCCGTATCTGCCTCGGCGCGTTGATGATTGGCACTGAACCCGGCGACCATCGCGACCACGGCCAGCACCAAGGCAATCACCGACGCGGCAGCCAGCGCCGAGACAAGCCGTCGTAGCACGCGGGTCCGTCGCCGATCTGCACTTTCCTGCTGATCCCGATGCGCGATACTTGCGGCGAGAAATTCTCGCTCGGTCGCGTTGAGATCGGCGATGCGGGTCTCGCTTGGTTCCAGTTCGAGGCCCAATTCACCGGTACGTAGCCATTCTTCGGTCAGATGTAGGCGGGCAGCCCCGAGCAAAGCACCGGGGTCGCGGCCACTGTCTTCCCACACCTGCGCCGCATAGGTGAATCGGCGGTGGACCGCCAGACCGGCGCGATCCGAATCGATCCAATCGCGCAGCCGACTCCACGCCGACAGCAATACCTCATGCGAAACCTCGACGGTCTCCTCGTCCACAGTCAACAGACGCCTCAGCGCAAAAAGGTCGATGACGGTATTGACGTCGCCGAAGTTGTCGCCGAGAAAAAGCTCGGTACGGGGAGCTCGTCGACGCGTCTGCGTGACCTCGTCGACGTTGACCAACCGGAGGAAGATCCTGCGCGCCAACTTCTGCTGCCGCTCGGTCAGCTCGCCGTACACCTCCTCGGCGCTCTGCTGAACTGCACCCGCGATGCCGTCGGTTGCGTAGTAGTCGGACACCGTCAGGGTCTTACGCGTGGAGCGCTGCCAGGTTCCCAGCAGTGCGTGGGACAGGAGGGGGAGTGCCCCCGGGTCACTTGCCGTGTGCGAACCGCGCGGCGTCAGCTCACCGACCAGAACCTGAACCAGCTCACTCTGAACCGTCATCCCGGCCTTCACTGCCGGCTCGACGATCACGTCACGCAACTGCTCCTCGGTGAGCGGACCGACCACCATCGGCGAATCGTCGAGCAACGGAAGCAGCAACGGCTCCTCGGCCGCAAGCCCGTAGAAATCGGCCCGCATCCCGATCACGACGATCGTGGTCTCACCCAGATCAGCGAGCGCCCGAAGGAATTCCTCGCGACGATCACGATCGCGCTGCGTCCACAGTTCCTCGAACTGATCGACGATCAGGACCGCGGGAGTGTCGCCGATCGACGACGGAATGTCCTGCGAACCCGGGTGCAGAACCTCCACGTGCCAACCGTCGAACCGCGGATCGCCGTCGGCAATCTTCGGAGCCAGACCAGCCCGCAGCAACGACGACTTACCGGAGCCAGACGCTCCGATGACCATGAACTGACGGCTGCCCTCACCCCGCGTCGCCGCCGCGACTCGTTCCACCAGAGCAGTGGTGAGTTCACCTCGCCCGAAGAACCACTCGGCGTCCTCCTGACGGAAGGATTCGAGTCCGCGATACGGAACGACGGTGTCGCCGCGGCGGCGGGCAGTCAGTTGCCGCACGCGCTGGACCGCGCTGATCCAGCTCTCCTGTTGCTCGCCCGAATCGACTCCGCACGCTTTCAACAGCGCAACGAACTTCGGCATGCTGTTCGGTGTCGGAAGGTGCTGCCCGGAAAACCACCCGGCCACGGTTCCGTGGAGACCGCCTGACCGTTCGACGGCGTCGCGGACTGTCAGCCCCGCGGCCTTCCGCAACGCAGTTAGCGATTCAGCAAACTGCCCCCGCGACTCGATATTTGCGGGATCGACATGATTTTCGGTGCCGGATTCCGCCTTCGAGTTCATAGCGAGGCACTTTATCCGACCAGGTCAGAGAATCGCGCGTTGTATGGACTGTGTATTGATCGCGCCTTCGACCGGAATTTCGAGCGAACGCCTGGACATACTGATCACGTCGCATTTCGGCCCGCCCGCAGCCCTTCTGCAAAGTTGCGCCGATGCAGGCACTTCCTCCCTTGGAACCTCAGCCGAAAGGTGTCTTTGTCATGGAGTTTGTCCAGTCGACGCGAATGGCCCCAACGTGCATGGCTCACGTCAGGGGACGCCGCGTGAACTCCCGTACACCGCGCTTGAGCGCCCGCGAAATCGAAGTCCTGCTTACCTGGCTTCGGGCAGATTCCAAACAGGAAGTTGCGCTCGAGCTGAGAGTGGGCGTCGGCACTGTCAACACGCACATCTCCCGGATCAGAACCAAGTACATCAACGTCGGGCGCCCCGCACCGACCAAGGCGGCACTGTTCGCGCGCGCCATCCAGGACGGTCACACCACTCTCGACGAATGGTGATTCAGACGGGCGAAAGCTCCGGCTCGCGCACCGGTTTCGGACGCAGCCACCCCGGGAACCACGACGGCTGCTTGTCCGGTGCCTGATCGAGAACACCACCGGCCGGATCGTCGATGAACCCGTACCGCACAAGGTCTTCGTCGGGGCGGTAGATCTGGCGAAGAATGACCGCGCACAGCACCAGAACCGCGATATCGCGCAGCACAACAGTTCCCGTGAACCACTGCTCGGGCAGACCCTTGTTCGAGACTCCGAGGTAGTA
Organism: Rhodococcus sp. AD45-ID; assembly: GCF_003023755.1. Taxonomy (NCBI): domain Bacteria; kingdom Bacillati; phylum Actinomycetota; class Actinomycetes; order Mycobacteriales; family Nocardiaceae; genus Rhodococcus; species Rhodococcus sp. AD45-ID. Next base: position 2,809,068 of record NZ_PYHL01000001.1, read on the forward strand.
CATCATCCGCGGAACCCACACCAACGCGTCGATGGTCATCCAGGCAAGAAGCAGTCGGCGATGCGGCAGGGCAAGAACCGCGAGCGGCACCAGCCACAGTGAATACTGCGGACTCCACACCTTGTTGGTCAGCAAGAACCCCGCGACAAGCAGGAAACACAGTTGCGCGACGCGGGGGCGTCGCTGCGCCGTCAAAGCGACGTAACCGATTCCCACGCAGACCACAGCAAAGAGAATGAACGACACGGCATTGAGATTCGACGGCGATTCACCTTGCGCCAGGGGACCGTCGAGGCCCGTCCACGACGTGAACGACGCGATTACGTTGTAGATCGAGTCCGGATCGGCGCCACGCTCGGAGTTGAGCCGGAAGAACTCGTACCAACCGTGCGGGTAGAGCGCTGCGATCGGAAGATTCACCGCCAGCCACGCCGCGGCCGCGCTGAGCGCCGTCACCAGCCACTCACGCGTCTTGCCCGCCCGCAGGCACAGAACCAGCAGCGGGCCGAGCAACAACAGCGGATACAACTTCGCGGCGCCGCCCAACCCCAACAAAATGCCCGCGAGGACCGGTCGCTTACGCGCCCACGCCAACAAACCGCCCATGGCAAATGCCGTCGCCAACGGATCGAAGTTGGTGAACACGTGCACGATCACGAGCGGCGAACACGCGACCAACGCGCCGTCCCACACCCGCCTGCCGGCCAAGAGCGTCGTCGCCCACACTGTCACCAACCACGCCAACGCCAAGCCGAACGCAACGACGTTGAAGTACAGGGCAACTTGAATTGCGCCCGGCAGCCACGTGATCGAATCCCACGCCTTTGCGACCTTCATGGAGCCGTACTGATAGAGCCCCGAGAGAACCGGATACTCCATGTACCGCGTCTGCACGGAACCGTCGGATCGGGTTTCCTCCCACGACTTCTTGTACGGGAACGCACCCTGATCGAGGCGCTCCGCACCGTACAGAGGAACTGTGTCCGAGTAACACAAGGCGACGTACTGGCGGGAGCCTCCCCAGTCCAGACCCAGCTGCCCCTGCTCACCGAACGGCGCCTGTTGAATACACGCAGCCTTGGTCGACCACCCCAACGCCAGGAACACGACGGCCAACAGCAAGATGACCCGCATCGGGGTGAAAAAACGGGTCCGGCCGATCAGCGCATGCCGACCGACCGGACCACCTACCGTGCCTGACAACGCAGACACCATTACATCGTTACGACTGGGAACGTCACGCCAATCTGCCGACCGCGTGTCCTCCGCCAACGGCGCAGGGGACTCGATCGCCTGCGACTCCGCATCGTCTGTCACAGAAGTCGCATCGGCATCATCTACATTGGCGGCCACTCCGCGAGGCTACCGCCTTAGCGGCCGGGACTGACACCCGCCGGAGCCTCTTCCGTCGTGGTGACGGCGCCCGGTTCCTCGGTTTCCGTGGTCGGCCTCGAGATTCCCGGAATCGGAATCGTGATGCCCGGCAGGATCTCCACGTCCGTCGTGGTCACGACAACCGGCGGCGCCGTAGTCGTGCTGGGCTCTGCCGTGGTTGTCGGCGGCGCCGACGTCTTCGGAGCAGCGGGAGCCGTGTACTCGGGAACACCACCGGCCTGGCCGTTGATCTTGCCCGGCTTGGGGAACGTCTCGTTGTCCGTACCGTCCAACGCACCGTCCATCGTGTCCTTCCAGATATCGGAAGGTAGCCCGGAACCGTAGATCAATCCGCCGTTCGAGTTGGTGATCGCCTGGCCGTCCGCGGTACCGACCCACACAGCAGTCGACAGCGACGGCGTGTAGCCGACCATCCAGGCGTCCTTGTTCTGACCGGTGTCACCGAGCTGAGCGGTACCCGTCTTCGATGCGGACAGACGTCCACCGGCCAGGTTGTGCCCACGTGAGTACGCCGCAATGGGCTGCATCGCGGCAGTCACGTTGTCCGCGACAGCCGGATCGATCCGCTGCTCACCGGTCGGCGTACCACGGTCCAGGAGAACCGTTCCGTCTGCGGCAACAACCTTCTCCACGAAGTGCGGAGCGTGGAACGTGCCTGACGCCGCGAGAGTTGCATACGCCGACGCCATATCCAGTACCCGAGACTGGTACTGACCCAACACGATTCCGTTGTTCGGGCCGGAACCGTCGGGCTCGGTCAGCGACTCGCCGATACCCGGAATGTTCTCCGGGATACCTGCCTTGTGCGCGATGTCCGCAATTTCCTGCGGTCCGTTGCCGTCGAGGCTGAGCATCTGACGGTAGAAGCTGGTGTTCAGCGAACGCTTGAGAGCCTCTGCGATGGTGCAGGTTCCACAGCTTTCACCTTCGACGTTGCCGATCGAGATGCCGTTGATCGTCAGCGGCGAGCTGTCGTACATCTGTGAGAGCGGAATTCCCTGGTCGAGCGCTGCCGCCAGACCGAAAACCTTGAACGACGAACCGGTCTGCAAGCCGGCATTTGCGTAGTCGAAGCCGATTCCGTCGTCGCCGCCGTAGTACGCGCGGACGCCTCCGGTACGTGGATCGACGGAAACAACGGCGGTCCGAAGCTCCTCGTTCTCACCCTCCATATTGGTGCGCACGGCGTCCATCGCCGCGGCCTGAGCCTGCGGATCGATAGTCGTAGTGATCTGCAGGCCTTCGGTATTGAGCGACTGCTCAGTGATCCCGGCATCCGCGATCTCGCGGAGTACTTGGTTCTTGATCAGGCCCTCGGGCCCCGTTGTACCCTGACTTCCGTTCTCCACCTGGGAAAGTGGAATGAAACCTGGGTACTTCATGGGCGCACGGGCGGCTTGATCCAGCGTCCCCGCGGACACCATGCCGTCGAGCACATAGTTCCAACGCGATTCCGCGCCAGTCGGATTGGTCTCCGGATCGAGAAGCGACGGCAGCTGGATCGACGACGCCAGGACGGCGCCTTCCTCGACGGTCAGCTGGTCGACAGGCTTACCGAAATACGCGTTCGACGCGGCTTCGATGCCGTACGCACCACGACCGAAGTAAATGGTGTTCAGGTACGCGGCAAGAATGTCGTCCTTGGACCACTCGTTTGCCATCTTCGACGAGATGACAAGTTCCTTCATCTTTCGCGTCAGCGAACGCTCCGAACCGACAACCGCCGTCTTCACGTACTGCTGCGTGATCGTCGATCCACCACCCGCACTGTCTCGGCCGAGGACATTGTCACGGGCCGCGCGTGCGAAACCGGAAATCGAGAATCCGGGGTTCGTGTAGAAATCCCGGTCCTCGGCAGCAAGCACTGCGTTACGCACGTGCACCGGAATCTGATCGAGCGCCACCTCGCGACGGTTGCCTTCTTCCGGCGGAACAACGGTACTGAGCACCGAACTTCCGTCCGACGCGTAAATCGTCGCAACCTGATTGGTCGGGAGGTCGCCGGGTTTCGGTACGTCCTGCACGATGTACGCCGCCATGAAGGCCAGCACCGGCAGCACCAGGCCGAGCGCCACCAACACGTACGCCGAGCGGCGAACTGTGCGCCACTTCGACTTCTTCTTCACTGCTTTCTGTCCCTTCGGGGGCTCTCCACCATTGCCGTCGCCACCACCGGGACCGCCTGTCGGCGGCTTCGTCGGCGGGGGTCCAGCGGGCGGACGGGAACCGGCATCAGTGCGAGGCAGTGCCGCAGCGGCTGCGACGCGCTGTGTGGGTTCGGCGCCCGGTGCCGGTCGATTCTGGGGTGCGCCTTGCTGCGGACGGCCCTGCTGCGGGCCTTGCGGCGGCGGGCCCATCGGGCGGCCCTGCGGCGGGCGTCCTTGCTGGGGCCCTTGCGGGGGTGGGCCCATCGGTCGGCCCTGCGGGGGCGGGCCCATCGGGCGACCCTGCTGCGGCGGGCCCATCGGGCGTCCCTGCTGAGGCGGGCGTCCTTGCGGCGGCGGGCCCATCGGGCGGCCCTGCGGCGGACCTTGAGGCGGACGGCCTTGCGGGGGGCGCCCCTGCGGCGGACCGCTCGGACCACCTGGTCCCGAGGGACGGTCGCCGGGGGTGTTGTCGGGGGAACTCACGAAATCAAATCTCCAGTGGTCATGGACCGATCACATGGGACTTCGATCGGGCCCTTTTTCGGGTGTGGCGTTACTCGCTGGCGGTGCGCCGGCTCGCAGACTGCGTTCGTCTGCTCGGTGGACGTGCTCTCCGCGGTCGCGGCGGCGCAGGCACTGCGCCGAGCACATAGGACTGCACCAAGTGGTTCCAGCTGCAGGAACGGCACACTTCTACGTCGTGCACCGTGAACTCCTCTGCTGTCTCCGCAAGCCGAGCGAGCTCGTCCGTCGTTCGGGCTGATCCCGAAACCTGGCCGAGCTTCTCGCCGAACACCCAGGACACGAGCGTCAACTGTTCCTTACGGCAGATGGGGCAGAGAACGTCACTGCCCCGGCCGTGGAACTTCGCGGCTCTGAGTAGGTAGGGATCGGCGTCGCATACCTGCTTGACGCCAGTCCTACCCGCAGACACTTCGGCCAGCACAGACCGACGCGCGAGCGCGTAGTCCACAACTTGCCGCTGTATCCGCACTTGACCAGAGTACGTGCGTCCAACCGGTCACGGACGGTTCGGGAGGGTCACGATGAACACATTTTGTGGTCCGGAGGCATGGCGACCAGCCATTACGATCACTTCCTGTGAAGTCATCCCGTTCCCCGATGACGCGTGCTCGTGATCTCGATCGCGTCGAAACGTGCAATGTGTTGGACGCCGCGTACGCCGAAGGGCAGTTGAGCGCGGAGGACTACTTCGACCGGACCGAGAAGGCGAGGTCCGCGAAGACCCTGCTCGAGCTCGCGCGCCTGGTCAACGATCTGCAGGTGCCGAAGATCGATACCACAACGGCACCTCGGACGTCGGTGACGCGCAAGGCTGTGTACATCGGTGGCGCTGGTCTGATCGTCGTCGGCGCCGTCGCCGCTGTGGCCTGGAGTCGCTCACCGTTGACGCCTTCGGATCACATCACCGCCAGTTATGCCAGCAGCACTTCGCTCGCGCCACCGTTGCCGACCACCACCCTGCCGACCGTCGAACCGATCCTGATCGCACACATCGACACGTTGACTCCCGAGGGTATCGGCGCATTTATCGAGAGGTATCGCGACGAGTTCGGCGACATGTTCATCGATGGCGCCAGCTTCCACGGCGACCACTCTCTGGTGAGCCGGGCGGTCCCCGATGCTCCAACTCTCACCGAGTCCATCAGTTTTCGCGACGGCTTCGAGCGAAATGTGACATCCATTCCGCGGCGAACGGGCCAGCCGACCTTCGACCTCGGTTCCATCCAGATCGACAAGCTCGCGCCGTACATGGTGAACATCGGCGGCTACATCAATGTGCCGGACGCCGCGATCACGCACTTGATCGTGGACGTGAACTACGGCGTACCGAAGATCAGGATCTACGGCGAGAACGGACTTGGCCACAAAGGTCGCATCGAGGTCACGCCATGGGGCGAGATCGCTCGTTCGTACCCGTACGAGAACTAGGGTGGGTGGGTGAGCGGGACATGACTACTAACTCTTCACGTACGCGAGCGCGTGACGTCGATCGTTCCGATACCTGCGCTGTGCTCGATGCCGCCCTGTCCGACGGCCAGATCACAGTCGACGAGCACGCGACCCGAACGGCGTCGGCCATGACCGCGACCACGCTCGGACAGCTCGACCTATTGGTCCACGATCTGCAGAAAGTGACGCTGCGGAACGCCGTCGCGAAAGTTCGTCGTATCGACAAGATCTGGTACGTCGCGGCCGCGTCGGTTGTCTTCTCGGCCATGGTCGGCTTCCTCACCTTGTCTGCCGACGATTCGTCCACGGCGCCGTTGCCGGTTACAGCCCAGGGGGCCGAACCACTTGCCCCCATCGTGAGTTCGACGCTGAACACGGTCACCGCAAGCGGAATACGGGAGTTCATAACCCGGTACAGCAACAAGTACGGCACGACGGTGATCGATTCTGCGAACTTCTTCGACGACCATGCAAGCGTCACTCGCGCAGCCGCTATCTCGCCAACTTTGCAGGAGGACATCGACTTTCGAGGCGGTTTCACACCACGCGACAGCACGTCGACTCGAGCGGCCAGCACTGTCACCTTCGACCTCGCTGCCGTCGACATCGACAAACTCGCCGGATATCTGGCAGGAGCGTCCGCAAATCTCAACGTCCCCGACGCCGAGATCACTCACATCAGCATGAGTTCGTCGAGCCAGGATCCACGCATTTCCATCTACGCCAGCAACGACGACGGCGCGAGCGGCTCGATGGAGTTGACCCCGGATGGCCGCCCGATCCGCTTGGCTCCCTTCACTCCTCGATAGGCCCCGGACATGCCGAACGATCTGACCAGGACCACCCGTGCTCGCAATGCCGATCGCGAGGCCACTTGCGCAGTGCTGGACTCCGCCTTCGCCGACGGGCAACTCACCGCGACCGAACACGATGAACTGACCGAACTCGCCGCGGTTGCAGTGACTCTCGGCGATCTCGAAGATTTGACGTCCGATCTGCAGACCGAAGCGTCTCTGCCTGTTCTCCGGAAAGAACCTTCGCTCGACACGCGTTGGATCGCCCTTGCGATCATCGCTCTGTCACTGGTCTCGGCTATCGGTTTCGGAATCAAATACGCCGCGTCCGACGCCACGATCTTCTCGAGCCCCGAGCCACAGTTGCACACCGTCGACGGCCTGGGTGCGATGTTCCGTGCCATCGAAACGGAGTACGGCAGCGGACTGGTCGACGAGATGACCATCTATCCCACTTACGCACGCGTAACGCGCGCCGATCCTGCCGCACCTCGCAAGGCCCTCGACAGCTACTACCGAGGCGACCTCGAGGACACGACTTCGGGAGGATCGCGCGAACCCGACGTGGCACAGATCGACGTCACACAGCTCGATCCTCGCATCGTGATCGCCCTGCTCGACGGCGCCGGAACCACGACGTCGGTGCAAAATCCGTCCACTCGGTACGTCTCTGTCGACGGCACCGAAACTGTGCCGACCATCGAGATTCACGTCCGCAACGACCTCGACGAAAGCGGGTCCCTGACCGCTGCCCTCGATGGGGAAATCATGTCGATCAACCCGTTCACCCCCTGATCTAGCCGTGACACCTTGGTACACGTATCGGGCCGCAGTATGGTTTTATATATCGGCGCGATATAGTTGGGTATCGCATCAAGCGGTTAGATCCACAGACTCGGGAGGTGTCACTTGCTCGAACTCGCAATTCTCGGGCTACTCCTCGAGTCACCGATGCACGGATACGAGCTGCGTAAGCGGCTCACCGGTCTGCTCGGCGCATTCCGTGCGTTCTCGTACGGATCGCTGTACCCGGCACTACGGCGCATGCAGGCCGACGGCTTGATCTCGGAAGACATCGACAACACCACCGGCCCACTCAAGCGTCGGGCCCGTCGCGTCTACCAGCTCACCCCGGAAGGCCGGCAAAGGTTCACTGAATTGGTTGCCGACACGGGACCGCAGAACTACACCGACGACGGCTTCGGCGTTCACCTTGCCTTCTTCAGCCGCACCCCCGCAGAAGCGCGGATGCGGATCCTGGAAGGCAGACGACGCCAAGTCGAAGAGCGCCGCGAAGGCCTTCGCGACGCCGTCGGCCGGGCCAGCGGATCGCTGGACCGATATACCCGCCAGCTCCACCAGCTCGGACTCGAGTCGAGTGAACGCGAAGTGCGTTGGCTCAACGAATTGATCGCAGCCGAGCAATCGATACCAGGAACATCCAAGAAAGAAGGAGAGCCCGACCATGGGTGAGAACAGCACCGCGGTGCGCGTAGCAATTGTGGGCGTGGGTAACTGTGCCTCGTCCCTGGTTCAGGGCGTCCACTACTACAAGGATGCAGACGAGACCGGCACCGTTCCCGGCCTCATGCACGTCAAGTTCGGTAAGTACCACGTCCGCGACGTGCAGTTCGTCGCTGCTTTCGACGTGGACGCCAAGAAGGTCGGCTTCGACCTCTCCGAGGCAATCCTCGCCAGCGAGAACAACACCATGAAGATCGCTGACGTCCCGCCGCTCGACATCCCCGTCCAGCGCGGCCCGACACTCGACGGCATCGGCAAGTACTACGCCGAGACCATCGAACTGTCCGACGCCGAGCCCGTCGACGTAGTCCAGGCACTCAAGGACGCCAAGGTAGACGTCCTCGTGTCCTACCTGCCCGTCGGCTCCGAAGCCGCTGACAAGTTCTACGCACAGTGCTGCATCGACGCGGGCGTCGCGTTCGTCAACGCGCTTCCCGTGTTCATCGCCTCCGACCCGGAGTGGGCTGCCAAGTTCAAGGACGCCGGCGTCCCGATCGTCGGTGACGACATCAAGAGCCAGGTCGGCGCCACCATCACCCACCGCGTGATGGCGAAGCTGTTCGAAGACCGTGGCGTCGTGCTCGACCGCACGTACCAGCTCAACGTCGGCGGCAACATGGACTTCAAGAACATGCTCGAGCGCGATCGCCTGGAGTCCAAGAAGGTCTCCAAGACTCAGGCCGTCACGTCGAACCTCACCGGCTCCCTCGCCGGCAAGGTCCACGACCGCAACGTCCACATCGGTCCCTCGGACTACGTGGAGTGGCTCGACGACCGCAAGTGGGCATACGTGCGCCTCGAAGGCCGTGCCTTCGGTGACGCTCCCCTCAACCTGGAGTACAAGCTCGAGGTCTGGGATTCGCCCAACTCCGCAGGCATCATCATCGACGCCGTCCGCGCAGCCAAGATCGCCAAGGACCGCGGCATCGGTGGACCGGTTTACCCGGCATCCGCTTACCTGATGAAGTCCCCGCCGGTTCAGATGGCCGACGACAAGGCTCGCACCGAGCTCGAAGCGTTCATCATCGGAGCCGATGAGGCGTAGGTCTTTTCAGCTCACACGGATTCGGGGTCTTGCGCCACTGGCGCAGGGCCCCGATTTCTGTTTCCCGCAGGGCGTTTCCGCAGCCGCGCGGCTGATCACGCCTGCGGATGCGGAATCGCCGCGCGGGGCCAGGTGCCGGGCTGCGTGGAATGATGGACGGTAAGGACCATCACACGAATCGAGGACCCCATGTCGATTGCGTCCCTGCCTGTTCTCGACCTCGCACTGGCGGAGAATCCCGAGACTGCCGAGCAGTTCCGGACTCAGCTCCGCGACGCGACCCACGACATGGGCTTTTTCTACCTCGTCGGCCATGGAATTCCCGACGCTTTGCAACGACGCCTCCTCACGGTCGCTCGCGAGTTCTTTGCTCTCCCTTTGACGGAGAAGCTGGCGATCGAGAATCTGCGCAGCCCACACTTTCGTGGATACACACGCCTGGGCGGTGAACTCACCGAAGGTAAGCAGGACTGGCGTGAGCAGATCGACATCGGCGCCGAGCAACCTGCTGCCACGCGGACTGCCACGTCGCCGGACTGGGAGATCCTGCAGGGGCCCAATCAATGGCCAGACGCCCTTCCCGAATTACGCGAAGTCATCACCGAATGGAATGACGAACTCACCGGCGTCGCATTGCGACTGCTCCGGGAGTGGGCTGTCGCTCTGGGGCAGGATCCGCACATTTTCGATGCCGCGTTTGCGAAGGATCCGTCGATCCTGATCAAAGTGGTGCGCTATCCAGGCCGCCCGAAGGACGCGGGAACTCAGGGAGTCGGCGGCCACAAGGACGCCGGCGTACTGACCCTGCTGTACGTCGAACCCGGCAAAGCCGGCCTGCAGGTGGAGCACGACGGTGACTGGATCGACGCACCGCCACTCGAAGGCGCGCTGGTGGTCAACATCGGCGAACTACTCGAGGTCGCAACGGGCGGATATCTGAAAGCCACTGTGCACCGGGTTATTTCACCGGAAGGCGCGGGCGAGCGAATCTCCGTGCCGTTCTTCTTCAATCCGAACTACGCCACCCAGGTCCCGGAGTTCGATCTCCCACCGGAATTGGCGAAGCACGCTACCGGCGTCACCGTCGATGCGAACAACCCGATCCACGATTCCTATGGCGCCAACGCGCTCAAGAGTCGCTTGCGGGCGCATCCCGATGTTGCCGCACGATGGTGGCCGGACATTGTTGCTGTGCGCCTTTATTAACCGCCCGCGGTTAATAAAGGCGCACAGCAGAGGGCTCAGATATCCATCGCAGCTTTCCACGCGGTGTGCATGGCACCCTCGATGTAGTCGACCTCGGAGGCGTCACCGACAACACGTACGTCGGCCACCACACCTGCCAATGCGTCGGCCAGCGGCGCCTGAGCCGACACACCCGAGGCGACGACAACCATGTCGGCCGGAGCTGTCAGTGTCTTGTCACCGGAACGGAATTCGACGTGTTCCTTGGTGATTCGCTGCACCGTCGAATTGCGGTGAATGTTCACACCCACATGCTTGGCGTGGCGCACAGCGGTCCAGCGGCGCGGCATCGCCATCGGAATGCCCAACTGCTGGCCTTCTTCGATCAGCGTCACGTTGCGACCGCGCTCGGCCAGGAACTCCGCAAGTTCGAGCCCGACAAGCGAACCGCCGATGACCACGACGTTCTTGCCCATGGGCAGGAACTTGCGGGTCACCGCACGAATCGCGGCGGGGCTCTTGGTGATTCCGGAGAGCTTGCCCAGCTTGGCCATCGTCCGCAGGAACGGCGGAACCTGCGAGGTGTCGCCGGCACCGGTCATCAAGGCGCGCAACGTATCACCGGTGTGCACGTGCGGCAGGTCGCCGCCGGGAACGGACGGACGGTCACGAACAGCGCCGGTGGCCACCACAACCACGTCGGCGCCCAGAGCCTTGATCGAAGCGACCGTGGCCTCGGTGTTCAGCCGGATATCGACGCCCAGACGCGAGGTTTCCACCTTGAGCCAATCCAGCAGACGACCGTTGTCCGGCGTCGTGAGGCTCGAGAACCAGAGCGTGCCACCGAGCCGATCTGCCTTGTCCACCACGGTGACTCGATGTCCGCGTTCACTGGCGACTCGCGCGGTCTCGAGGCCACCTGGTCCGGCACCGACAATCACGACGTGCTTGGGTGTCGTCGACTTGACGAAAGGTACGAGCGCCTCGTTGCCGAGCGCCGGGTTGACAGCGCACAGCGGGGTCTCGTCCCAGAAGTTCTCCTGCACGCAGACGTAGCAATTGATGCAAGGCCGAACCCGCTCGGGTGTCCCGTCTTTGAGTTTGTTCACCAACTGTGGGTCTGCCAGGAGCTGACGGCCCATTGCGGCGAAGTCCGTGCGTCCTTCCGCGATCATCTTCTCGCCGACCTCGGGGAGCATACGTCCGACGGTGATCACGGGGATCGATATCGCCTGCTTGATTCGCGTTGCATTGTCGGTGTAATAGCCGACCTTGTCTGGCAGGGGGCCGTCTGTGAAGTTGGCAAAAGCATTCAGTGCGGTACCGGTGACGTGGATGGCGTCAGCGCCGGCCTCTTCGAACATCTTGGCGGCAGCAACAGCCTCGTCGACGGTTAGCCCGTCGGTTTCGCCGTACTCTTGACCGGCCAGACGCACGATGACGGCAAGCGAACCGCCGACCTCCGCCTTGACTGCGCGAATAACTTCACAGGCCAGGCGAGCCCGATTCTCCATCGAACCGCCGTACTCGTCGCTGCGCTGATTCGTGTACCGACTCAGGAACGCTCCGAGGACGTAGTTGTGGGCGCAGTGAATCTCGACTGCGTCGCCGCCCGCCGCCTTCACCCGTCCGGCAGCCTCGGCGAACATGCGGACCAGCCAATCAAGATCTTCCTGGTCGGCCTCGTGGTAGGTCGCCCTCTTGCCCTCGTTGATGGCAGCCATCTTGCCCAGTTCTTCGGGTGTGCAATCGGCCATCGCACTCATGTCACCCGGCGGCTTCGGCATGGACGGCACCAGCTGCGGTCGGCCGTCGAGGGTGTCGATTCGCGCGACCTTGCCGTGGTGCGTCATCTGCACACACAGCTTGCTGCCGGCGTCGTGCACCGCGTCGGCCAATGCCTTGAGTCCGGGGATGAACCGGTCTTCCGAGAGCCCCGGTTCCTTGCGGCTGGTGCAGCCCAACGGATACGCAACAGCGCAGCAGCCGGTGATGATCAGCCCGGTTCCACCGGCCGCACGCGCCACGAAATGGTCGATGTCGCCCGTCTCGATTTCACCGTCTTCGCAGAGGTTCATGTCCATGGCGGGCAGAACAACGCGGTTGGGCACGGTGATGGGACCGATGGTCCCGGGTGCGAGCAAGTGCGGGAAGGTCTGGTTGCGGATCACGAGCAAACGCTAGAACCGAGAGCCGCACCTCGGGGCGCCGTTCCCGATCAACGGGATTCAACGCCGTGATCTGCGAGACAGTTAGCGATCACCTCGAGTGCATATTCCAGGTCGCGTGCGTCCACTCTGCCGTATCCGATCACGAGTCCGCCCGGGTTTTTGTGACTGCGCGCAGACTCCGTCAGAGTCGGTACCTCCACTCCGTATTCGAGCGCATGACGTGCGACGGTCTCGGCCAGATCCGCATCCAACACCAGCGTCGTGTGCATGCCGGCTCCCAGCCCGCGCAGTTCCCCGAAGCGGGACAGCGCAGCGTGTACCAACCGATCGCGCTCCCGATATCGCCGACGCGCAGCCCGTACCGTTCTGTCCCATTCACCGTCCCGCAGGAGTGAAAGCAGAGCCCGTTGCAGCGGAAGAGACGGGAAATCCCCGATGCGAACCCGATGCGCCGCAATTCGACGGGCAAGCTCTTCCGGCGCAACCAACCAACCCAGCCGAATTCCGGCGCCGAGCGTCTTGGCGACCGTACCCAGATACACCACCCGATCCGGCGCGAGTTGCGCCAGCGCCGGCAAAGGCGCTACGTCGTAACGGAATTCGGAGTCGTAGTCGTCCTCGAAGAGGAGGACGTCCCGAGCCCGTGCAAAGTCGATCAACTGATTTCGCCGACTCACCGGCAAAAGCCCACCGGTCGGATACTGATGTGACGGGGTCACGTACACACCACGAACATTCCGGGGCGCCGATTCCAGCTCATCGACGCAAAGTCCGTGTGCATCTACCGGCACGTCGAGCAGTGACCATCCGGTGGCAAGCGCCGCCGTCGACGCGCTTCGATAGCCCGGATCTTCCATTGCCAGTACAGCGTTGGGGGAGCGCAGCGCTGACAACGCCAGTCCGAGGCCGTGTGTAGCCCCGGAGGTAATGACGATGCGCTCGGGTTCGACGGCCATGCCGCGAGCCCGGCCCAACAGTTGCGACAGCGCAGAGCGCAATTCGACGTCGCCCGCCGGGTCAGGATCTCCGAAAGGTGGTGGCATGGAACCGACATCTCGCCAGGCCCGACGCCAGGCCGCACTCGCCCGCGGCGGAGTCCATGGCACTCCGGGGCGCAATTGAACCTGCGGCGGTGCGGGAGCGACTACCTTTGTAGGCTTGGGAGTAGACAGCACAACGGATGAGGGAGCTTCTGCCACAAAGGTTCCCGAGCCGCGCACCGCTACGAGCCAGCCCTCGGCAATCAGTTGCTCGTAGGCTCGTTCCACCACGGCGCGGGCAACGCCGAGTTCGGCAGCCAGTTTCCGCGAACTCGGCAGCCGCAAACCCACCACTGCCGATCCACCGCGAATGTCTGCTCGCAGGTGATCGGCAACCTGGATCGGCAGCGGTCGCCGATCGGTCCGGTCGAGCACCACCGCTACCGCCGAGGGCAGAAGCATCGTTTCCCTTTCCCTAAGTGGCCTACCAAAGTGCCCACAAATTGGACCATGACGCAAAGCCACTTGGCTAGGAGTATTGCTCACATGACACACACCGTCGCACTCGCCCCACTGTCCCCAACAGCACGTACAACCCATAAGCGCGCGCGTCATCACGGTGTCACCGATCGAGCAGCGCTCTTCGACGTCCTGCGCTCCGCCAAGCTGTGCCACTTGGGCGTGTCCACCGACGGTGTGCCTCTCGTGCTGCCGACGGCGTACGGATTTAATCCCGAGGGCCCGGATCAAGACGGCACCCTCTACCTGCACGGTTCGGTAGCGTCACGTAGCCTCGCGCCCGACGGCGAGATCTGCGTAACCGTCACAGTGCTCGACGGACTTGTTCTGGCGCGCTCCGGCTTTCACCATTCGATGAACTACCGCAGCGCCGTGATTCTCGGTCGACCCCGGATCGTCACGGACCCGGACGAACGGCTCAGTGCACTGAATTTGATTGTCGATCAAGTAGTTCCCGACCGTTCCGGACACCTGCGGGCGTCAACACGCAAGGAACTGGCGGCAACAGTGGTGCTTGCACTGCCCCTGTTCGAGGCGTCGGTGAAGGCACGCACCGGCGGCCCCGGCGACGACGACGCAGATATCGGCGTCGAAAAGGTCTGGGCCGGTGTCATTCCGGCATCCGTACAGTTCGGTGAACCCATCCGAGCCGAAGACCTCGATGCGGATATCACGCTGCCGGAACATGTCTCGGCAATGATGTAGTCGAAGCAACGCTACCGCGGGATCGGCGGCGACAACGGCGGGCGAATATCCAGACCATTAGGTCGCGGCTCGGAAGCCACCGGCGTGGCCGATCCGGACTCGTCCTGCTTGTCCTCGCCCCGGTTCCCCAGGAACGGACGAACCAGGTCGAGGGGCAGCGGGAATACGACGGTCGAATTGTTCTCGGCCCCAATCGCGTGCAGCGTCTGCAGGTAACGCAATTGCAGGGTGGTCGGGTTGCGGCTGATCACGTCGGCTGCGTCGGCGAGCGTAGCCGACGCCTGGAATTCGGCTTGCGCGTTGATGATCTTGGCTCGCCGTTCTCGTTCGGCCTCCGCTTGACGGGCGATGGCGCGCTGCATGTTGGCTGGAATCTCGACGTCCTTGATCTCCACCGTGGTGACCTTGACTCCCCACGGTTCCGTCTGTTGATCGATCACTTTCTGCAGGTCTTCGTTGAGACGTTCACGTTCGGAGAGCAAGGCGTCGAGGTCGGCCTTGCCGAGGATCGACCGCAGAGTTGTCTGCGCAATCTGCGACGTAGCTGCCAGGAAATCTTCGACCTCGACGATTGCGCGATCGGCATCGACCACTCGAAAATAGGTGACGGCTGTGACTTTTGCCGGCACGTTGTCGCGCGTAATGACTTCCTGCACCGGAATTTTCAGTGTCACGGTCCGTAGGCCGACCCGCTCCATCCGATCAATTGCCGGAATGAGGATTACCAGACCCGGCCCCTTCAACGCGATCAACCGTCCGAGCCGGAACACCACTGCACGCTCGTACTCTCGCAAGACCCGAATCGACATGCCGACCAGCGTCACGAGAAGCAGAACAACGATGCACAGGGAAATGAGAATGGTGGTCATAGCAACTCCCACGGTTCACGACGGCGCACTGTCAGGGTCAGACCCCGGACCTGCTCCACTACGACAGGATCGCCGGCCTTCGGAACAGAATCGTCACTGAACCCGAAATCCATTCGGGCGTTCCACAATCCACCCGCAGCCTCGACCTGTCCGCGCGAGCCGTCCCAACTGCGAACCGTCGCATCGGATCCGATCAGCGATTCCACTCCGGTACGCACAGGTGCATGCCGGGCGGTCAGAACTTTCCGGCTCGCCACCGCGGTAACACCCAGGCCGACCACTGCAACCCCTGCCGTCACCGGAATTGCAATCACCTGGCCCGCATCGCCGGAGGTGAAGAGCAACCAGACACCCGCCCCGATCAGGAGCGCACCAAGACCGCCGAGCACCCCCGCAGTCGGGGCATGTGCCTCGACCACCATCAACAAGACACCCAACAGCAGGGCCGCGATACCCAATGTCGTCATCACTCGTCTCCACGCTCACGAGGACTCGGTCGCGTCGCGTAGCCATCGTGCGATCGGGCCCTCGACATCAACGGTAATCACGTTTGTCCGGATCTGCCACAACCTGAAGTGATCCACGTGACAGATACCGGACGGTCTGCCATTGTGAAGGCATGCGGCGGCGCGTGGGTGAGAGTTGGTCCACGCGACCAGTCTCAGGGGTAACCCCTGGGTCGGCCAGAAGAATTGGATACTGCGTCCGACGGCATTCGGCACGCTCCGCGTGCTCCCCGCCGCCCCGGACAAAGGATTTGGTCACCCCGCGCCGCCGCATCCCGGATATACATCATGAGTGACTTCGAACTCGATGCCGAATTGGCGCGTCGGCTGGCAGACGCAGCCGACGACGCACCGTGGACCGTCGGCGGCCTCGAAGAGGCATTCGCAACCGTCTTCGGTGTTTCCCCGACACTCCTGGCGGTCCGAGTCCTCGATCTCATGCCCGCCCCACCGTTCGAACCGCAGACTCTGTACCGATTGCTTCGCGAACTACCTCGCCTGCGGCCTGTTCCTCTCTCACTGGACACCAATGAATCTTCGGTGTGGCGGTTCGACGTTCCCCGCTACAACACCAGTGCCGACCTGGCCCGCTCCCTCGATCTCACAATCTCGGAACTCGAGTGGTTCGCCGATCGCGGTGAATGGCTACGCACGAAACCCTTGCCGCTGCGCCACTACCGGCCCATGCAGATCAGCAAGAAGGCCGGCGCGCGACTACTCGAGATACCCAAACCAAGGCTGCGCGAAATTCAGCGGAAGATCCTGCGCCGCATACTCGATCAAGTACCAGCACACGACGCGGCACACGGATTTGTCCGTGGTCGAAGTCCCTTGACATTTGCAGCGCCGCACGCACAGTCGGAAATCGTGATCGGTGTGGACCTCGCTCAGTTCTTCCCGTCCATCACCGGCGACCGTGTTCACGCGATCTTCACCGCCCTCGGCTACCCGCCCGCCGTCGCCGGAGTTCTCACCGGATTGTGCACTGTTGCAACACCTGCCGATACCCTGCGCGGAGTGCCATACGCACAGGCGTCACAGTTGCGAACGGCGCACCTGCCTCAGGGTGCGCCGACGTCGCCTGCGCTCGCGAATCTTGTAGCGCGGGGGCTCGATATCCGGTTGAGTGGGCTGGCGAAGACGAACTGGCTCACCTACACCCGCTACGCCGACGACCTGGCGTTCTCCGGGATCGAAGTGACTGACGTCGGCACCCTCCTGTGGACGGTCGAACAGATCGCCGGAGACGAAGGGTTCGCCGTCCATCCACGGAAGACAAAAGTGATGCGTCCACATCGACGCCAGCACCTCACCGGACTGGTCATCAACAACCAACCGTCGTATCCGCGTGACGAATACGACCGATTACGCGCCCTGCTCCACAACGCTGCCAATACCTCTGCCCAGGAACAGAATCGAGAGAGGATCGCGAACTTTCGCGCTCACATCTACGGCCGGATCGCGCACATCGGCGAAACCAGCCCTACGCGCCGACGCACGTTGTTGCGGTTGGCCGACCGTGTCGATTGGGGCGCCGAGATTCACGAGTCGGACTGACCCATGAATTTCAGCGATTCGCGACCAACTCGGCGGCCGAGGCCAGAGGGACGATCGGATACAGCGGCGGCTCGTCCTCGGGCACCAGGGCGGTCGGCCCGTAAATCCAGTCGGTGTAGGTGTAGTCCTGTGTGCCGCGAGCTCGCAGCAACAGATTTCGCTGCTGCCGTTCCTCTCCGTCGAGGTGCCACAACTCGCCCCAGACGCGTGCCGTCGTCAGTACCCGGCGGCAGTGCTCAGGGCGAACGGCCTCATAGGCCGCGAGGGCTGCGTCCCAGTCGATCACGCCGTCGGCACTCCGCAGACGAGCAACGTGTTCAGCGAGTACCCAGCCGTCTTCGATCGCCATGATCGCGCCCTGTGCCATGTACTGCAGCGGCGGGTGCGCCGCATCTCCGAGCAAAGCGATCCGGCCCGAAACCCACGTCATGATCGGGTCTCGATCGTACATCCGCCACCACTTGTCACGCCACATGAACGGGATACCCTCGCGCACCTCCGAACAAGAATCAGCGAATGCCGCGTCGAGTTCATCAGGTGTGCCCCAGTCCTCCTCACCTGCAATTGCTTTGGGTGACTCGAAGACGGCAACCTGGTTGAGCATCTCGCCGCCGCGCAGACCGTAGTGCACAAAGTGATGCCCTGGCCCGACGTAGACCACGACCTCCGACAGATCGACGGGACGGTCGGCCAAATCCGCTACCGGCACCGTGCCACGGTAAGCGACGTAGGCGGACGACACAGGTTCGTCGTCGATCAACAGTTTGCGTGCAACCGAGTGCAGACCGTCAGCCGCGATGACCACACCGGCCTCGTGCACTTCACCACTCGAAAGACGCACCTGCGCACCGGTATCGGAGTTTTCGTAGGCAACGGCCTTGGCGTCGGTGACAAGTTCGACTCCGGCACGCTCGCACGCACGCAGGAACAGTCCGTGCAAGTCGCTGCGGTGGATGACCAGGTACGGAAACCCGTATCGGCGTTCGAGATCGGTCAGGTCCAGCTTTGTCAGCTCCGACGCGTCGACAGCGTCACGCATCACCATCGACGTGGGCACAACCCCAAGGCTTTTGGCCTCGTCCAGTAGGCCGTACTCGTTCAAGATGCGGGTGCAGTTCGGTGCGAGCTGCAGGCCGGCGCCGACCTCACCGAACTCGGCGGACCGCTCGAGCACTCGCACGGTAAGACCCTGGCGCGTCAGGGCAAATGCAGCGCTGAGGCCGCCGATGCCGCCACCGACAACAATGACGTCAGGTGTGTTCATGATTGCTCCGTTCACAGCCACGCCGGCAGTGCCGGCACAGGAGATCCGTCATTGGTCGACAAATCGTGAGGGCGGCCGCTCAGATAGGCGACCAGGTCGGCAAGCGGACCGGCGACGCTAACCGGTGCATCCGCGCCGGGGAGGTTCCAGGCCACCGAAGCGTCGGTGGATTCGATCCGAAGCGCCACGCCAGGCACCGCGCCGCGCTTGCCCACGATGTCATTGCCAAGTGCCACAAGGAAATCGGCCGGAAGATCGGCGAAGGTGACGCCAGTACCGAGATCAACGGCATGGACGCACACCTCCCGCGCCCGCATCCACGGGATCTCCGTGGCTGGGACGGTCCGACCCTGGGCCGTCACGATCAGCTGGGTCCACTGCTCATCGGAGAGTGACCCCATAGCAGCGTCGAGCTTCTCGGCCGAGGACCGCGGCCACGCAAGCAGAGTGGCCGCCGGCAACTGGGAACCTTCCTCGATACCACGGGCGCGGGCGTCGGAGGAGGCGTACATCGGTGTCTCCTCGCCGGTTTCGGCCCAATGAACGAGGTTACCGAGCGCTTCGGCGTTGGCGGCGACGTGCGCAAGGAGGTGGCGCCGGCTCCAGCCCGGAAGCCCAGACGGCGCAGCCACGCCGGCGTCATCGAGGCCGTCGACGCCGCTCAGGAAGAGCTGCGTTCCGTGCTCCATCCAGCGCCGGGCGTAAGTCATTCCTTCACTACCTTGTTGGTGCACGCACCGAGGCCCGAGATAGCGGTCACGACGGTCTCGCCGCCGAGCAGGTAGACCTTCGGATCGCGAGCATGACCCACGCCTGCGGGTGTTCCGGTTGCGATCATGTCGCCCGGGTTGAGGCGCGTGATGGTCGAGATGTACTTCACGAGCGTGATCGGATCGAAAAGCAGTGTGCCGGTGTCGTCACGCTGCATGACCTCACCGTCGACGGTTGTCGTGACCTCGAGAGCCGGGCGGACTCCGCCGACCTCGTCCGGCGTCACGAGGAACGGCCCAACCGGAGTCGTGGAATCCCAGATCTTGCCCTGGGTCCACTCGATCGTGCGGAACTGCCAGTCGCGCACCGACACATCGTTCATGACGGTGAAACCGGCGATCGCAGCCTCGGCCTGAGTGTCGTCGGCGCGGCGCACCTGCTTGCCGATGACGATGACGAGCTCGACCTCCCAGTCGAAGGCCTCGGTCTCGTCGGGCCGGACGATATCGTCGTTCGCGCCGATCAGGCTGTCGGCGAACTTCGGGAACAGCGTCGGGTACGACGGGAGCTCGCGGCCCATCTCCTTGATGTGATTCGTGTAGTTGTGACCGACGCAAATGACCTTCGACGGCTGCGGAACTACCGGCGCGAAGTCGGCACCTTCGAGCGGGTACGTGGTGGCATCGTCGGCGGACACAGCTTCTGCGCGACGCTTCCAATCCTCGTGGGCAAGAAAGATTCCCAGATCGCTCTCGCCGAGGTCGACCAGGCGGTCGCCGTCGAGCTTGACTGCGCGGGTCGCTGCGCCGATGCGAATTGTCGTGAGCCTCATCGTGAAATCTCCATTCGGTTGAGCTGCAGTGCTTCGAAGACTGGTGCGTCGCCGAAGCGGAAAAGGTCGAGTGCGCCGGAATCCGAGTCCGTTTTTCCCGCTTCGGATTTCGCGGAGAACGGCGTCCAGGACGGAACGACGAAGATGTCGCCGCGCGTCACTGTCCAGGTCCGGTCACCAACCGTCACCGTGCCGGAACCGTCGAACACCTGGTAGACGCTCGAACCGGTCTCTTTCACTGGAGCGGTTTCGGCGCCGCGGACGATGCGGTGGAACTCGGTGCGCATCGTCGGCAGGACGTCGCCGCCCGTGTGCGGGTTGGTGTAGCGAACCGCCGCGTGGCCGGGTTCGACTGTGCCGCCGTAACCTTCGACTTCGATCGCGAGCTGATCGCGCAGTGCGCGGTCGGTGAACTCCCACTTGTACGAGAGTAGTGGGCTGCCGGGAGCGACCTGCGTGGCACTGAGCGGGCGCAGTCCGGGGTGACCCCACAGCCGCTCGGACCGGGAGCGCTCGGGAGTGATGCGCTCGGCGTCACTGATCTCGTCGCGGCCGAACTCGAAGAACTGCGCTTCCGTCAGGTACTGGAACGGGATGTCCAGGCCGTCGATCCACGCCATCGGCTTGTCGGTGGCATTGTGGTGGGCGTGCCAGTTCCAGCCCGCCTGCGGCAGGAAATCGCCGCGGTTCATCGAGACGGCGTCACCGCCGACGACCGTCCAGACGCCGGAGCCTTCGACGACAAATCGGAATGCGTGCTGAGTGTGGCGGTGCTCGGGAGCATCTTCGCCCGGCATCAAGTACTGGATCGCCGCCCACAAGGTGGGGGTGGCGAAGGGTCGGCCACCCAGCGACGGGTTCGCCAGCGCAATCGCACGACGCTCACCGCCGCGGCCGACCGGGACGATCTCGCCGGCTTGCTCGGCAAGGCGTACCAGGTTCTCCCACTTCCACAGGTGCGGGACAGCGCGCGAGCGCGGATGAGCCGGCATGAGATCGCCGATCTCAGTCCACAACGGCACCAACAGTTCTGACTCGAAGCCGCGGTAAAGCTCCTCGAGCGCTGGGGTCACATCCGGCTGGCCTGGCGCGTCGACGGCGTGGAGCCGGACGGGGGAGTCGGTCGAAGTCATGACATAAGAGTGACTGGATTATTCAAGACAGAACACTAGATTCTGCTATACAGAATTATGGAGAAGTCACAGAAGACCCCGCCGGCGTATGCGATCGCCAGCGTCGACCATGCACTGAGATTGGCGACAATCCTGCAATTGGAGGGAAACCTGACCGTCGCGGAAGCGGCAGAGCGACTCGGGGTCGCCAGATCGACAGCACACCGGCTACTGCAAATGCTGGTCTATCGGGACTTCGCGGTGCAGCACCCCGGCCGTCAGTACGGCGCCGGACCAGTCCTGGAACTGGCCGAACACTCGGGCTCCGCGACCTCGTTGCTTCGATCGGCCGCGCTGCCGCACATGGAACTCCTGGTCCAGGCGGTCGGAGAGTCTGCCAACCTGACCATTCGCACCGGCGTCGAGGCCCGGTTCATCGTCTCGGTGGAGTCCGCCCAGGTACTGCGCGTCGGATCACGCGAGGGCATGGTCTTTCCGGCACACCGCCTTTCCGGCGGGTTGCTACTGCTCGCCGAACTCTCCGCCGACGAACTGGGCCAGGCCTACGAGAGCAGGTCAGACGCGGATGTGACCGACCAGCCGGACCTGCCGAAACTGCGTACCGAGCTGGCGCGGATCCACAAGCAAGGGTTTGCGGTCAACCAGGGCCGCTCCGAGCGCGGTGTCGTGGCCGTCGGAGTACCGGTGCGTGATGCCAACGGCAAAGCCCTTGCCGGACTGTCTGTTTCAATCCCCTCCGTGCGCTACGACCGGCAGCAGCTGCCATCCCTGGTAGCGACCCTGCGCATGGCTGCCGATCGCATCGAGGCGGACCTGGCTCACTGAACATCAATTTGATGCATGTTTCTCTATGCAAAATATGAGTTGGATTTATGTGACTGCAGTCACTTCACTGGGTGTATGCCCAATTCTCCCGCCACTTCCACCGTCGACTTGTTCGCCGACGACGTCCTGACCGATCCCTATCCGATTTACGCCGAACTCCGCGAACTCGGCGCAGTGGTGCATCTGACCACCAATGACGTCTATGCCCTGACGCGCTACGACGCGATCCGCGACGCGTTGGCTGATCCCGGCACGTTCTCGTCCCGCAGCATCGGATTCAACCCGATGGTCAACGAGGCATTACAAGGCACGTCGCTGGCGTCGGATCCACCTGTTCACACCGAACTACGGGCGACACTGACGGAGAACCTCTCCCCACGGGCGTTGCGCGGGCTCGCGGGCCAGATCCAGACCAAGGCCGATGCCCTGGTCGCGGACCTGGTTACCCAGGGATCGTTCGACGCCATCGATGCGCTGGCACGCGCATTTCCCCTCGAGATCGTCGCTGACCTGATCGGCTTCACCGGCTCGGTGCGCAACGACATGCTGCGCTGGGGACAAGCCGCGATGGAGGTTATCGGCCCGATGAACCAACGGACTGCCGAGAACTTCCCCGTTGCCGGAGAGCTCTACGGCTGGTGCGCGCAAGTCCGCGCCGAGGATCTGGCACCAGAATCGGTGGGCCGCGGCATATTCGATGCCGAGGCCCGGGGAGCGATCCCGCCCGATTCTGCCGGCAAGATCATCCACCAGTATCTGGGCGCGGGAGTTGATACGACGATCGCCGCGATCGGCAACATCGTCGCGCTGTTCTCAGCCTTTCCGAACCAATTCGATCTAGTCCATCAGAATCCCGAGCTGGCACCGGCAGCATTCAACGAGACGCTCCGATTCTGGGCGCCGGTGCATGCGTGGGGGCGCTTTGTCACCAAGGATGTAGAGATCGACGGAACACTGGTCCCGGCCGGATCCCAGGTTGCGATTCTCTTCGGCGCTGGCAATCGCGACTCACGGCATTACGAGAATCCCGACGCCTTTTCGGTCGAACGGAATCCGGTGGACCATCTCTCCTTCGGTTACGGCTCGCACGGCTGCGCCGGGCAAGGACTGGCTCGTCTGGAAGGCCAGGCTGTCATCAAGGCACTGGCCAAGCACGCTCGACGGATTGTGGCTGACGATCCGATTCTGTTGCCCAGCAACATTACTCGCTCTATCAATCAACTCGACGTCCTGAAAGTGATCCCCGCATGAGAATCGTGCTCGATCGGCCCCGTTGCGAAGGCCATGGTCTATGCGAAAGTGTTGCCCCTGAGCTGATGCACCTCGACGACGAGGGCGAACTGGTCCTCGACCTCGAAGAGTTCGCCGAGGGAAGCCGCGAGCTCGCCGACGCCGGCGCAGCTGTCCGGGTTTGCCCCGTCGCCGCGCTCAAACTGGCATGAACGGCGCTGACGCAAGTCGACGAATTCTGGTGGTCGGCAATGGAATTGCAGGCCAGACAGCCTGCGACAGCCTTCGGGCCGCTGGTTTCGACGGCAGCCTGACCATCGTGGGGGACGAACCCTGGACGGCATATTCACGGCCGGCACTCTCCAAGGCACTCCTGGTCGACGGCGGCTCCCCCGAACTGGCTTCGCCGATGCACGAGGCCACCGAACTGCTCGGGGTGGCGGCAGTCGGCCTCGACGTCGAATCACGCCGGGTGCACCTCGACGACGGTACAAATTTGCCGTACGACGGACTGGTCATCGCGTCCGGTTCACGGGCTCGCCGACTGGGAGGCGTGGAGAGTGCGGAGCTGACGCTGCGCACGCTCGACGATGCCTGGGTTCTGCGCGAACGACTGGCCGCCCAGCCGTCCGTCGTAGTCGTCGGGGCCGGCCCGCTGGGCATGGAGATCGCATCAGCGGCCATTGCCGCGCGTTGCCAGGTCACTTTGGTGGCCGAGGGCAGGCCGATGCTCTCGCATCTGGGTCCACACCTGTCTGAAGCGTTCACCGCGACCGCGATAGCGCAGGGACTGACCATCGTCGACGGGTCGGCCGCTCGCATCGACGGCCCTCGCGGAGTGATCCTGCGAGACGGAACGCGGATCGAGGCCGAGCTGATCGTCACTGCGATCGGCGACATACCCAACACGGAATGGTTGGCTACCAGCGGACTCGCAGACGGCCGTCTCGAAGCAGATTCACGAGGGCGGATTCGGCCGAACATCGTGGCAGCCGGGGACGTCGCGGCCATCCCCACGCGTCAAGGAATACGACGGATTCCGTTGTGGAGCAGCGCAATAGAACAGGCAAAAGTTGCCGCCGTCGCACTCTTGAGCGGCGATGACGCGCCGGAGCTCGACCTCGATCCGTACTTCTGGACCGAGCAGTTCGGGTTGAACCTCAAGGCCACCGGTCACCTGCCGGTGGTGGGCGAACCCGAGTTCCTCGTCGGCGAGCGCCCAGAAGGACCGTCGGTGATGCGCTGGACTCACGACGACGGCCGCGGTGTCGCCGTCGCGGTCAACCACCGCATTGCAATCCCGAGACTACGACGCATGGCCTCGACCGCCGGATGACGCAGGCCGCGTAACTTCGTGTGGATGAACCAACCCCGGAACCACGAGGGCGATCTCGGCCTGGAGCGCCTCGGCGGGGTCAACCTCAACCTGCTGGTACCGCTTCTTGCACTGCTCGAAGAGGGTTCGGTCACGCGAGCCGCCGCAAGGGTTGGCATGACCCAACCCGCGATGAGTCATGCCCTAGGCAGGATGCGCCGGATGATCGGGGACGATCTGGTCGTGCGGCAGGGGAGCGGACTGGTGCTCACTCCGCGCGCGCTGGAGCTGATCGATCCATTGCGTGAAGTGCTACGCCAGACTGCGCGAGTGGTGAACTTCCCGGGCTTCGACCCCGCTCACGACAGCCGCACCATCACAGTTGCGATGACTACCAGCACCGCCTTCGTGGTCGGGGCGGAGTTGGCGAGACTGATCGCCGAGCGGGCCCCGAACGCGACGCTGCGCATCCGCAATTTTGTCGCGCCACAGGCTGCCGACTTCACCGACAACGGCGTGGACGTCGTACTTCTGTCAGAAGCCTTTCATTCGCCGTACCCGCGCGAGCGTCTGTACGAGAACCGGTGGGTGGTGATCGCCCACCGAGACAGCGCCCCCGAGGCATCTGCACTGGACCTGCTGACGTCGTTGCCTCATGTCACGTACGACTCCCGTCACCGCGTGCCGCCGTATGCCTCGATGGACGCGCACGGAGTGGACTACCGCATCGGGACGTTGATCTCCGATCACCTGCTCATCCCGCACCTGGTGGCAACGGCCGGTGGCGTTGCCTTGCACACCTATCGCGTCGCGGTCGCGATGGCGGAGCGAGTTGACCTGCGGATCGAGGAGTTCCCGCTACCGGTCGCACCGCTCGTCGTCGACATGGTGTGGAACCCCCGCCTGGCTGATGCCGAGTTCAAATCCTGGTTGCGGGGGATTCTCGTCGAAGTAGCCGCGCCCAGCTAGCACCCTTTTCCTCGAGCTCACACCCCTTTCAGCGCACTGGAAGGGGTGTGAACTTTGCCGAAAACATGCTCGCTCTGTCCACCATTACCCGCGATACAGAATTCGCTTGACAGAGAGTAAACCGATGTGACACCTTGCTCACTCAGTGCGTGACACGTATCACAAGCGCGCTCGGACTGCCGATCGGGCGGTTCGGAATCCTCGAGCAAGGAGCTCACAGAAATGAGTAACCCGACTGCGCGGCCACCGCGCTACGTAGCGACTCTCGTAGCCGCATGCCTGGCCGTCATGGTGGCCCAGGTGGCGTACTCGCTGCCCGGCGCCCTGAACGGAACCTTCCAGCAGGACTTCAACATCTCCGGCGCAGAACTCACGTGGATCAGCGCCGCTTTTGCCACGACGATGGTGGTGTTCGAGCTGACCTTCGGCGTGCTCGGTGACATGTTCGGCCGCAAACGACTGCTACTCGGCGGAGCACTGCTGATCGTCGTCGGCGCAGCCCTGTGTGCAAGTGCGCAGGAAGTTCACCTGATGTGGATCGGCCAGGCCATCGCGGGCATCGGCGCCGGCGCGCTCTACCCGATCTCGCTGGCGATGATCGCCGCTGCAGCGCCCGACGCCCAGGCCCGCGCCAGGGCGATCGCACTGTGGGCGGGCTTCCTGTCCCTCGGTGCCGCACTCTCACCGATGATGGCCGCCGTGCTCACCGAATTCGGCAGCTGGCGTTGGGCTTTCGGTGCAGTGATCGCCGCCGCACTGATCTCGTTTGTCGTTTCACTGGGCGCGCAGGACTCGTCGTCGCCGGAGGGCCGCAAGCTCGACCTGCCCGGCCAGGCAACGTTGGCGGTCGGCCTGATCGCCCTCCTCTGGGCACTGACGCAGGGATCCGAGATCGGCTGGGGCAACACCACGATCATTGTCGGCTTTGTCATCGGCGTCGTATCCCTGGCCGCGTTTGTCGTCATCGAATTACGCACCGAAGTGCCACTGCTGCACCTGAATCTGTTTGCCAACCGGGTCTTCGCGATCTCGGGTATCACCGCCGTCGTCGGCATGTTCGCATTCCTGGGCCTCTGCTTCTCGATGAGCATTTGGCTCGGTGCGGTTCAGCATGTCTCACCGCTCAAAATCGGCGTGTTGTTCCTGGTCATCCAGGGTCCCGCGTTCCTGCTAGTACCGCTCGTATCCCGCCTGATTCACAGCGTTTCACCGCGTTGGGTGCTGACGTCGGGCTTTGCACTGATCGCGATCGCCGGCTTCATCTGCTCGCAGTTCGACGTCCGGACCTCGACGTGGACGGACTTCATCGTGCCGATGCTGCTGCTCGGCGTCGGGTTCGCCTTCACGGTCGCGTCGATCACCGCGGTGGCCATCAACACCGTGCCGTTGCGCTTGGCCGGCATGGCCAGTGCCACGACAAACCTGTTGCGTGACTTCGGCTTTGCTCTCGGACCCGTTCTCGTCGCCGCTATTGCGAACAGTGTCGCCAACAACGAGGTCAGGGACGGCCTCGGCGCGGCTGTCGGTGAATCCGATCTCGGTCAGGCTCATGCCGGCGCTGTCATGGGGATCGGCGAGCAGGGCGGCGCGATGGCGCTCAACTCGATGCCGGTCATTCCGGTGCCGACCGATCCGAGCCTGGCACCCGGACCTGACAATCCAATGCTCGCAATGCCTTCCGCCATCAGCGATCTGGCGTTCTCGTCGCTCGGTAGCGGTTACAGCCTGGCGTTCCTGGTGTGTGCGCTGTGCGCTGCCGCGTCCGGTGTCCTGACCCTGTTCGGACTCTTCGGAAGCCGCCCGGAGTCCGAAGCCGCAGTCGATCTGGGCACCGACGTACTGCATGAGATCGCCAATGTGGCCGACGACGTCAACGTCCGATAAGGCCGGTGAACCTCAGTTGTCCGCTGCGAGCAGGTAGCACCAGGATTCGGTGATCTCGTCGAGGCAGATCTCGCGCGGGGTCCGCCAGCCGATGGAGAAGTAGCGCCGCGAGAGGTGCTCGAGCTGACCGAAAGCCAGCACGCAGCGGATCCGGCGCCGGTCGGCCGGCAGACGCTTTGCCGTGTCCAGCCCCGCGGTCATGTCCTCGACGGCGGACTCGAACCACTGCTCGGTCTTGGCCTCGACGTCCGGCTCGTATGACGCCTCGTAGGACGCGGTGAGGTAGGGCTTGATCTCGTCCCATTGGGAGAACTTGCGGTCGAGCCACGCGTGGATCTCGCCTCGCGAGCCGGAGGCAACCACCGCGGTCAGCGTGGGGTTGTCGGCCGCGGTGAGGATCGCGTCGACCTTTGTCAGCAGCGCACTCATCACGTCGGCCTTGGACGAGAAGTGCAGGTAGAAGGTAGTCCGGGTCGAACCTGCGGCCGACGCGATGTCGTCGATCGTGGTCGCGGAGTAACCCTTCTCGCCGAACAATTCCAGCGCCTTGGCAAGGAAGAGCTCGTAGGTCATCTGTTTTTGAGCGGCGCGAAGCGACATGGCCACAGATTCTAGCCGCAGCAAAGCCAGAGATCAGTGCGACAAGTCAGATGCCTCTTAACCAACTCACTTGACGCTTTGTAATGTTAATGGCTACTGTGATCGCTACCACGTCATGCCGGCATGACGATGACGAAAGGAAATGCCGATGAAGGTCGACCAGATCGCTGAAGGCAACACCGTCAACACCGTTCTCGGCCCCGTTCCCGCCGACCAGCTGGGTGTTGTCGCGGTCCACGAAGCACTGCTGTCAGTGCTTCCGGGTGCGGAATACGCATTCGACATCACGATGGACCGCGCCGACATCTTCGAGACCCTGGCGGACAAACTGAAGGACTTCCGAGAACACGGCGGAGCGACGATCGTCGACGCCACCGGCATGTTCCACGGTCGCGACGTCAAGCTGTACGAGGCTCTCTCACGCACCACCGGCGTGCACATCGTCACGTCGACGGGCCTCGGTCCGGAGGAGATGCTCGGCGGTTATTTCCTTACGCCGCAGACCAATCCGCCGACGCCCTGGCCGGCGGAGAAGTTCGCCGAACTATTCACTCAGGAAATCGCCGATGGCATGGTGATTCCGCGCGTAGAGCGTCGCGGCATCCCCGGACTGGTGGCTACCGCCGCGAATCACGAGGGAATGACCGCCACCGAGGAAAGCCTGTTCCGCGGAGCGGCCCGCGCCGCGCTCGCCACCGGCACCCCTGTCTCCATCCGCTACGGCAACGACGCGGTGGCCGACCTCGAGATCCTCGCGGACGAGAAGTTGCCGGCAGAGCGCGTCATCGTCGGCGGACTCGACCGAAAGGATGCCGTCGCCGCCGGCGCCCCGGCCGAAATCGCCCGCCGCGGCGCCTATGTCGCGCTGGACCACGTAGGCACAGCAGATGACGTCCACATCACCGACGCCGAGCGTTCCGTTTTGGTTGGCGAGCTGGTCGAGGCCGGCTACGGAAACCGGATTCTGCTCTCCAGCAACGCAACCGGCGTCGCCAAGGGTCATCCCGGGAACGATCTGCCGTTCAGCTACATCCTGTCGACGTTTGCCCCCGCCCTCACAGCGCAGGGGCTGAGCGAGCTGGATGTGCAACGCATCCTCGTCGACAACCCGCGCGACTTGCTCAGTGCGTCAGGGGCTACGTCGACGCGAGCCGTGGGCTGACCCCACCGCGACAACGGATAACCATCCAATTTTCGAATCTTCTTAGAGGTGAGTGTTGTGTCGAGAGTGAACACCGTTCTGGGGTCGATCCCCGCCGAGGAACTCGGGATCGTGGCCATCCACGAGCACATCGGGTACGGCATGCCGGGCTCGGAGCTGGACACGAAGTGGTGGAAGACCCCCGAGGAGCGGTACTCCGAGACCGTCCCCAAGCTTCGGAAATTCCACGAGTACGGCGGCGGAACCTTCGTCGACGTCACCGGAATCTGCAACGGCCGTGACGTCGACTACTACAAGTCACTGTCCGCCAAGACCGGCGTCCACATCATCGCGTGCACCGGCTTTGTCGGCGGCGACACCGCACTTCCGTTCTTCGAACGAGCAAGCGTCGAGTACCTCACCAGTCAGTTCGTTCACGAGATCACCGTCGGTATCGGCAATACCGGCAGCAAGGCCGGTGTCATCAAGGTCGGCGTAAGCCGCGGTGGCCGGATGACGGATCTGGACAAGCGCATCTACCGCGCGGCCGCTCGCGCTGCGCTGAGCACCGGCGTGCCGATCCTGACGCACCTGGCTATCGACGCCGAGAACGCAATCAAAATCTTCAACGACGAGGGCTTGCCGCTGGATCGGGTGCTGTTCGGGCACGTCGACGACGGTGTGAACGCCGACAAGACGCGTGACACCTGGATTGCCGAACAGGGTGGACGCGTCGGCTTCGACACGTTCGGCTACGAGACCGAACTCCCGGACCCCCCGTTTTGGGCGCGCCCCCGCAAGGAGCGTCTTGACCACTTCCTGCGCTTCCTCGGCAAAGGCCACTTGGATCAGGCACTCGCGGGCGTCGACGCCAACTGCAGCCCGCTCGGATGGCCCGGCGTCAAGGGCCACACCCTGAACTACCTCTTCGAAGACCTCATTCCCGACCTGCGCGAAGCCGGGTTGGACGAAGCCACCATCACCAAGTTGTTCGTCGAGAACCCGGCCGACTTCTTGACCATCCAGAACTGACAAGGACAAGAACAATGCAGTCTTCAGAGCTCGAGAACCTGAAAATCGCCATCGTCGGCGCGGGATACGCCGGTGCTGCGGCAGCCAAGGCCCTGAGCCTGCTCGGCGCCGATGTCAACGTGTACGAGCAAGCTAGCCAGATCCGGGAGGTCGGCGCCGGCATCGGTCTGCGTCCGTCCACCATGGATCGCTTCCGCCAGTGGGGCATCTTCGACGCCGTCGCGCAGGTCAGCTCGCCGAGTGACTACTTCGAAATCCTCACCGGCACAAATGATCCGATCATGAAGGAGGAGTGGCCCGCCGTCCCCGGCGACACCGAGGGCACCAAGACTCACCTGATCCACCGCGGCGACTTCATCGACGCTCTACTCGGCGTACTCCCCGAAGGCATGGTGCATCTCGGCCACAAACTCGAGACTCTCGAGGACAAGGGCGATCGCTCCGTCCTTACCTTCACCAACGGCACGACCGTCGAAGCCGATCTGGTCATCGGCGCCGACGGCATCAAGTCGGTTGTGCGTCAACAGCTTTTCAGCGACAAGGGCCCCGTGTTCTCCGGTGAGCACGCGTACCGCACCGTGATCTCCGTCGACGACGCCTACGGCATGGCAACGGACGACAACCTCCGCATGTACATCGGACGGGGCACGAAGGTCTACCTGCTGCCACTGCGCCACCGCGGCCAGGTCTCCTTCGACATCACGGCGCTGTGCCCGGACAGCACGTGGGCGCCGACGATCACCAAGGAAGACATCCTGGCGACACTCGAAGGTTTCGACGAGCGGATCGTGAACATCGCTCGCGACCTCGACATGGACACGGTGAGCATTCGCGCGGTCTACGACATCGACCCGGTTGACGTGTGGCACACCGACTCTGTTGCGCTCGTGGGCGACGCTGCCCACTCGATGCTGCATCACCAGGGCCAGGGCGCGAACTCGGCGATCCTGGACGCCGGCGGTCTCGCCGACGCTCTGAAGGAAGCAGATTCCGTCAAGGAAGCACTGGCGTTGTACCAGGCAAACCGCAAGCCGGTGACGGACGAGCTGCAGCGCATCTCGCGTCAGGGCTGGACCGAAGACGAAGTCAACGACGTGTTCCCCGGCCAGAAGACGGCAGCTCAGCCGGCTGCGACCAAGTAAGGAAGCCACGACATGCCCTTGCATCCCCAGATCGCTGAGCTCATCGCCACCCTGCCGGCCCCGCCCGAGGGACCGCTCGACCCGGCGCTCATGCGCGCCGGCGATGAGACGCACGTAGCTCCGCTGAAAGAACGTCTGCCACTGCACGCTGTCGAGGACACGACCGCGGGCGATGTGCCCGTCCGGATCTACACACCGGTCGACGCCGACGCGTACGGACTGTTGGTGTACTTCCACGGCGGCGCGTTCTTCCTCGGCAGCCTGAACACGCATGACCACGTTGCGCGCAACCTCGCGAAGGAGACCGGCCTCAAGGTCATCTCCGTCGACTACCGTCTCGCTCCCGAGGCGGCCTTCCCGGCCGGGCTCGAGGATTGCCACGCGGTAGTGCGCTGGGCAGCGGAGAACGGCGAGGCTCTGAAGTGGGACGGGAAGACGCTCGCACTGGCCGGCGACAGTTCTGGTGGCACTTTTGTTGCCGCCGTCGCTGCACTGGCACACGACGAGGGATTCGACCGCATCACGCACCAGGTACTGCTCTACCCCTCGCTGGATCTGGACTTCGACGTCGATCGCTACGAATCCCTGCGGGAGAACGCCGAGGGGTACGGCGTGGAGACGGCCGGACTGAAGGGCTTCAACAGTTTCTACTTCGAGAGCGGTGCGGACGCGGCGAACCCGCTTGTCTCACCGATCAAGCGTGTGGATCTTTCCGGGCTACCCCCGGCACTGATCGTCACGGCCGAGTACGACCCGATGCGCGATGAGGGCGAGTTGTACGGCCAGCGCCTGAAGGAAGCCGGCGTCGAGGTGACGGTGAGCCGCTATGCCGGTGCCAACCACGGTTTCGCGCAGAACTTCTCCTGGATCCCGGAGTACCACAAGGTGTTCGGGGAGACTGCCGCCTTCATTCGTTCCACAGGTGAGTGACATGACAGACGACGTGAAGATTCATCCGCTCGTCTCGCCGTGGGGCCGATTCGGCCTCTACAGCTTCCTGATCGACGCCCCCGAACTCGCAATCGTCGACACCGGGATCGCGTCGTCGCCGGCGCAGGGAATGACCCCGGCACTCGAGGCAATCGGACGCCGAATCGAGGATGTTCGCTGGATCCTGCTGACTCACGGCCACATTGACCACATCGGTGGCGCTCACGCACTGTGGGAACTCACGGGCAGGCGTGCGCAGGTTGTGATCCACGAGGCCGACGCACACCTGTTGCGCTCGCGGCAGGCGCACGTCGACGAATATCTGACGGGGCGTGGGCAATACCTCGACGACCCGCAGGGTGTGGAGAAGCAGATGGCGTCGGCGAAAGCTGTCATCTCCGGCGAGATGGAGCCGTCCATCTTGGTTCGAGGCGGCGAAACCCTCTCCCTCGGCGGCGGTGTCACCGTATCGGTGCATTCCATCCCCGGCCACACGGCCGGATCTGTCGCCTACGTGGTTGACGGCCAGAACGATGTGTTCGTCGGCGACGCCGTGCAGGTCCACGGAGCGGCCAACGGCTTCCCCGGCTACGAAGATCCTCTCGCGTACCGGTCGAGTCTTCAGTACCTGCGTGACGAGATCCGGCCGAACCACCTGTATCTGGGGCATCCGTACCGCCGGGCCGACGGCGTCGCCTACGGCGTCGAACTCGACCGCGACCAGGCGTCCGAGGCGCTACGCGAGAGTGTCGACATCGAGGTCGGCGTCCGCGGCGCAGCGCACCAGTGCCTGTGCGGCGGTCTGCCGGAGACGGACTCGGCGTACTCACCGTTTGCACCTGTCGCCGACAAACTCGGCTACGAGGGCGACCCGACCCTCGAACCGTCCCCGTTCTTCACGACGATGCACGGCTACCGCACTCAGTACGACGAAGAAGAATAGGAGTCGTTGACCCATGGCCGAATTCGAAACATTCAACGCAGGTGGACAGGCAATCCACATCCGCAAAGATCTCCGGATCCCGATGCGCGACGGGATCGAGTTGGCGGCAGACGCCTACGAGGGCGTCGACGGAAAACCGCGGCCGGCACTCGTGGCACTGAGCCCCTACGGCAAAGAACTGCAGGCGCTTGCTCTGACCACGCCGCCGCAACGACGCCCCAGCCCGATGTGGGACGGCTGCATCGAAGCCGGCGACATCGCGCGCATCGTCAGCGAGGACTACGTTCACGTCATCGGTGACCTACGCGGCTCCGGTGCGTCCGAAGGCGAGCACATCGGCAACTACAACGCCGGTGGCGTCTCGCTCGGACAGGATGCCTACGACTTCATCGAATGGGTTGCGGCACAGCCGTGGTGCGACGGAAACGTCGGCATGGTCGGCATCTCGTACTTCGGCTCGATGCAGGTGCTGGCCGCCGCCGAGCGTCCGCCGCATCTGAAGGCGATCTTCGTGAGCGGCGGCCACTACGACTTCTACGAGACCACCTACCACGGTGGCATCATGTGGTTCATGCCGCGCGCAGCCCGTGAAGGTCGCGGCGGCGACTCCGGCTGGGCATTCACCGACAACGTCAAGTCCCGCATGCTCGAGGCGTACAGCCCCGAAGAGGTCAAGAAACGCGTCGCCGAGCGCCTGCAGGATCCCGACGTCGCCGCCTGGCCGAATCTGGTTCACGTGCTGAACTATCCGAAGAACCACGAAGCCTGGTTCGACATCGTGATGAACGAGTTGGACGGCGACTGGTACGAAGAGCGCAACCCGATCACCCTGGCCCCCAACATCGATATCCCGGTTTACCTGCAGATCGACCAGGGCCGCGGCTGGACGATGGACGGCACGATCGAGCTCTTCGACGCGTTGAAGGGTCCCAAGAAGCTGGATATCGGCCCATACCCGCCGATGCAGTCGCGCCCCTTCATCGAAGAGCACGACAAGATGTTCCGCTGGTACGACTACTGGATCAAGGGCATCGACAACGGTGTCATGGACGAGCCGGCCGTGAGCGTCTTCGTCGAAGGCTCACGCGAACTGGCCACCGGAAACCAGTGGCCACCAAAGGATATCGAGTACAAGTCGCTGTACCTGCGCCCGCGTCACAAACTCGCTACCGAACCGGAGCCCATGGGCGCCGAGTACGCCGCCCCTGACGGCTTCTACCAGGCCCCACTCACTGTGACCGACAAGGTCGAGATCCTGGCCTGGAGCACACCGGTTTTCGAGGAGTCGACGGAGATGATCGGCACCGGAGCCGCGCACATCTTTGCAGAGATCGACCAGATCGATTCGAATTTCATTCTGCGCCTGTGGGATTACGCCCCGAACGGTAAGCGTCAGCTGATCACCTCCGGCTATCTGAAGGCCTCGCACCGCGAGTTGGACGAGCGAACCACCGAGGGCAACCCGCACCACCCGCACACCCGTGCGGTGCCTGTGGAGCCGGGCAAGATCGAGGAGTACGTGCTGCGCCTCTACCCGTTCGCGAATACCTTCAAGCCGGGCCACAAGCTCACAGTGGAGTTGTCCAACGCAGAACCGTTGGCAGACGAGCACAACGCGCTACTCCCGCCGGACGCGTTCCACCTGCCCGTCGGTCGTCCGGTCACTCATAAGATCTACCGCGACGCGGCGCATCAGTCACGGCTGGTGCTTCCGTTCACGACCGCGACGCGCTAGCCGCGCACGGCCAGCGCGATTGGCCAGCGCTGATTGGCCGAGTGAGCACCCTTTTCATCAAGCTCACACCCCTTCCAGGGCTCTGGAAGGGGTGTGAGCTTTACAGAAGGGGTGCTCACTTCAGCAGGCTGTGACGGCTGCATGATCCGACCACGCACTAGTAACAGAGCAGACGCTCTGTTACTGTGCGTTCATGCCTCGGCCACGCGTCCACGATCTCGACACACTGCTCGATGCTGCCGAAAATCTCGCCGCCACTGCCGGGCCGGCCGCAGTCACGGTCAGAGCAGTATCCGATACAACCGGCGTTTCCAACGGCGCGATCTATCACGCATTCGGCTCTCGCAGTGGCCTGGTCGGTAGCGCGTGGCTACGCGCCGCACAGCGATTTCTCGCACTCCAGCAGTCGAGAGTGGATGACACCCTGCGTAATCCCTCACCGTCCGCCGCAGTCGACGCAGTGGTCGCCGCCGCGGAAGTGCCGGCGATCTTCGCGCTGGATTACCCACATTCCGCACTCCTTCTGTTGACGATCAGGCGCGACGAACTACTCGGCACCGACGTCCCTGCCGATATCGCAGAGCAACTCACACAACTCGACCGGGCGCTCGTCGAGTTGTTCATCCGGTTGTCGACGGCACTCTGGGGCCGTAAAGACGGAAGAGCAGTCGAAGCAATCGAAGCCTGTGTTGTCGGCCTACCTACCGGACTGCTCATCCACCCGGCCAAACGCGCCGACGGTTGGCGAGTACCCGATACAGCAGCACGCGCGCGGTTGGATGCTGCTGTTCGAGCCGTTCTGCGTCTCGACCCACCACTCCCCAAGTCCCGCAACACGAAAGGTCAATCATGACCCCTACGCTCGGCTTCGAAAACAAGATCGCCGTCCTCGATCTCGGCGACGACGAAAATCGCTTCTCCCCGGATTGGCTCGACTCCGTCGACAAGCTGCTCGACCAGGCTCTGGGCGAAGGCGCACACGCCCTGGTCACCACGGCAACGGGTAAGTTCTATTCGAACGGACTCGATCTCGACTGGCTTGGCGCACACACTGACAAGGCAAATTGGTATGTGCAGCAGGTGCAATCATTGTTCGCGCGGATGCTGACGTTCCCGATGCCGACCGTCGCTGCGGTCAACGGTCATGCCTTCGGAGCGGGCGCGATGCTCGGGGTCGCGCACGACTACCGCGTCATGCGCGACGATCGAGGCTATTACTGCTTCCCGGAAGTTGACATCAACATCCCTTTCACCGAAGGAATGGCAGCGCTCATTCAGGCCAAACTCAGTCCCGCATCGGCCGTCGTCGCCATGACCACCGGGCGGCGGTACGGCGGAAGCGACGCGCTTGCTGCAGGTCTGGTGGACGCCACGGCTTCCGCCGAAGCGCTGACCACCAAGGCAATCGACATCGTCGCACCGATCGGCCCGAAGAATCCGGGCACACTTGGCTCCATCAAATCGACGATGTTCGCTTCAGTGGTCACCGCTCTGCACACTGAGCGCCCGTAACGACGGATAATGTTCTCGCAGAGACGCTTCCACGTCATCGGCAACACTTTCGGGGTCTCGACCTTCGGTGCTGAGAACCAGGTCGACTCCGATCAACGACGGCATCGAACCGGCCAGGAGTCGTGACGCTTCCACCAGCTGCTCCAACCCTGCCCAGTTGGCCGGTTCACGCTCGATGATCCTGTTGCGCAACGTATCCGGATCGGCCTCTAGCCGTACCAGCAGGTGCCCGTCAGACGCGGTTGCGGCCAGCAGAGCACGCCCGTAGTCGTCGTCTTCGACGGTAGCAGTGAGGAACAGGAGTTCATAACCCACCTCACGGTACGACGTGCAGAGCATCTCGACGTGCGCGATGGCTCGTTCGGGTCCCAGTGGCGGGTAACACCGCTCCAGTTCGTCAACCTCGATCATCGCGTTTCTCACGCCGGCCTCGCCGAGTCGATCGTGAAGCGCGGTCGAGACGGAACTCTTCCCCGCGCCCGGCGGGCCTGTCAGCAGCAGTACATACACATCCTCCACTATTCCAGAGCCTTGTGCCCGGACTGAGCGGCGAGAAAGCTGGAGATCACGGAATTACAGCCCTGATCGGAGCACAGCGATGAGCACAACGATCACCGAGATCGCCCCGGATATCTACCGACTCTCGACCTTCGTTCCGGAAGCGAACCTCGCGATGAACCAATTTCTTGTCGACGGTGAAGAACCACTGCTCTTCCACACCGGGCAGAGAGCGCTGTTCACATCGTCGTCCGACGCACTGTCCCGTCTCCTCGACCCAGCCCGGCTGAAATGGATCACGTTCGGTCATGTCGAAGCCGACGAGTGTGGGGCGATGAATTCGTGGCTCGCCGCAGCCCCCGGCGCGCAGGTCGCGCATTGCGCAATGGGGTGCTTCGTCCAGGTCAACGATCTAGCCGACCGAATGCCAGTTCCGTTGCAGGACGGCGATGTTCTCGAAACAGGCCGCCGACGCGTACGCCATATCGACACTCCACACGTCCCGCACGGCTGGGACGCGGGTCTGATGTTCGAGGAGACAACGTCGACGTTGTTCTGTGGCGACCTGTTCACCGCGTTCGGACCCCCGCCCGCAACAACCGAACAGGAAATCGTCGGCCCCGCACTTGCGGCCGAGGATCTGGGGCATGCAACTGCCCTGACGCCGGCGCTCGCACCCACCATCCGCGCCCTCGCCGACCTCGAACCACGAATTCTTGCCACCATGCACGCACCGACCTTCTACGGCGACTGCGTCGGCGCCCTCCACGATCTGGCGACGGCCTACAAAGAACGATTCGACTACGAAACCGAAAAATTTTCTCGGATGGACTAAGCGCCTCGCTGAAGTTGTCGGCCCCAACCGCTACTCTCACGCCAAGGGCTTGACGGCAGGGGTTCACAAAACGTCAGCAAGCCCCTTGACCGGTAAGAACCCCACCCGTGAAGGAGCGTCGATGTCGGAGCACACTTTCGATCTCGAGATCACTGCCGCATGGACTGCATTCGGGGCTCGTGTGTCTCGATACATCGCGGCAATGCAGGACAACGACACCCTGGTCGTGGAGTCGCAGCACGACTCGCAAGACAACCTCGACTACGCCCCCGCCTGCATCCAGTTCTTCGCGTGGGACCAGACCCGCGTCAGGTGCGAGGTACCGTCCAATCAGTTCCTGCACCCCTTGCGGATGCTTGAACCCGAGGATCACGAGTCGCTGATCGGCTGGGGATTCAATCGCCCCGACCAATGCGAGCACGACGCCACCGGCAACGGCTCCATGTCCTTCTACATCGACGTCGATCGTTCCCGGCCCGACGGCGTGGTCGCCCAAGCACTGCGGGTGCTCGGCGACATGTGGAGCATCGCGCACCCAAGTTTTCTCCGTGTACAGGTGAGCGGCCGCGAAGATATTCCAGCCTTCGACAGCGGTCAGACTCAGGCCAGCGAATACGATTCGCTGAACGAGTTGGTCGACAACGCCCTTGGCCGGCTTCTCGACTACACCCCCGAGCGTGACGACGACGGCGACATCCCGCTCGTTCGCGGCGAGCAGATCACGTATGTCCGCGTGCTCGAAGACGACCAGTACGTAGAAGTGTTTTCGCGGGTTGTTCACTCGATACCCGACACAAACCATGCCGCTCTTGTTCTGTCCCAGCTCAATCGACAGTGGCCCACCATCAAGCTCATCCTGGTGGAACAAAGCGTCCTCGGCGTCGCCCGGGTCGATGCTGCTCCGTTTGCACCCGATCATCTACTGCGAACGATCCGATCCTTTGCCGAACTGGCCGACGCATCGGAAGAGCTCGCCGAAGAGCTTGGCGGGCAACCTATTCGAGCAGACGGAGAGTTCGCCGCCACCGATGGATCGGACAGCGACGGACTCAGCGCGGTTTTTGACGGATCGGCCGTCGAATGGCACGAGTGCTTCGAGTTTCCGCCCGCACTCATGTCCATCCTCGAACTCGACGCCGACCAAAGCGGGGGACTCACCGCCGATGACGTCGCAGAAATCTGCGGACGCGACCGCGACACCATCCTCGAGTATCTGCGCATCAGTCAGGAACAGGAAGCCGAGTGGCATAACGCCCTGACAAACGCTGTCGCAGTCGGCGGCGAAGATATCGAACTGTGCACCGGCGAGAAACTCGCGTGGACTCAGACGATTGCCCACCTACGCCAAGCACTGCGCGTTGTCGTTCTTCCGCGAAAAGGTAGCGGCACGCAGTAACTCAGACGGAATCACTTGATGACCGAACCAGCGTCAACCGGCAATTGAACCCCGGTGACGTAGCGTGCGGCATCACTGACCAACCACAGAATGGCGTTGCTGACGTCGCTTGATTCGACCCACCGGACAGGGAGCGCATTCGAACTTCGGAACGCGTCACTGACATCATCGAGAGTGATCTCGGATGGCTTCTTGTCCGGGCGGAAAAGCGCGTACGTGTATTCGTTGTGAATCATGTCGGTGTTGACGCCCGTCGGGTGTACCGAATTGACCCTGATCATGTGCGGCGCAAGCTCGTTCGCCAGCGACTTCATCAGGCCAACCACGCCGTGCTTGGCAGCGGCATAGTGTGCCAGGTTTCCCAGGCCCTTGATCCCGGCAGTGGAACTGGTGAGGACGATCGCGCCACCGTCGCCGTGTGCCTCGAGGTGCGGCAGCGCGGCCCTCACTGTCTTGAACACACCGGTGAGGTTGATCGCGATCATGTCGTCCCACATGTCGTCGGTGAGGTTCTCGGCCGGAGCGAAACTCGCGATGCCCGCGTTTGCGAGCACGATGTCGAGGCGTCCGAGTTGCGACACACCATCGTCGACTGCGGCTCTCAAGCCGGCTGAATCACGAACATCGGTGTGGGTGGCAATAATTCGACGACCCAGTGCTTCGACCTGCCGAACCGTCTCGTTCAAATCTTCGGCAGTGGCCAGGGGATATCCCACTGATCCCACCTGATCGCACAGGTCGATCGCGATGATATCCGCGCCCTCCTGTGCCAATGTTGTTGCATGAGAGCGTCCCTGACCCCGCGCGGCACCGGTGATGAAGGCAACTTTGCCGTCCAGCTGACCCATTCGACTGCTCCTTCGACCGTGCGACGACGCCCGAGTGCATTCTGCAACTCGCGCATCACGTTACGTCACCGCCTGTCGCCAGGTAGGCGATCTGCGAAGATCGCCGCTCTGCAAAAGGTCAGCCGGGCAACGGAATGACGATGCCGGGAAGGATCTCGATCGAACGGGGCCGCTGCGGGATCTGCGGAATCTCCACCGGCGGCAACCCCGGAATATTTAGCGTGGTGGAAGGCGGGGTAGCCGCCCCAGTGCTGCGGTCGTTCGGCGACGTCGCACCGGAGTTGGCGGGAACACCGGCCTGTCCACCGATCGGATCCGGCCACGGGAAGGTCTCGACGTCGGACCCCTTGAGAGCGCCGTCCATGGTGCTCTTCCAAATATCGGCCGGAAGCCCCGAACCGTAGATCAAGCCGCCGTTGTAGTTGGTGATGGCTTGGGCATCGGAAGTGCCGATCCACACCGCCGTGGACAAGGACGGTGTGTAACCGACCATCCAGGCGTCCTTGTTCTGACCGGTGTCACCGAGCTGAGCGGTTCCGGTCTTCGAAGCAACGGCGCGACCACCGGCCAGCGCGTGTCCATTGGAGTACGACGCGATCGGCAGCATCGCCTGCGTGACGTTTTCGGCGACGGCAGCGTCGAGTCGACGCTCACCGGGGGAGACCGGACGATCGAGTAGAACTTCACCTTCGGCCGTCACCACCTTCTGGATGAAGTGCGGCTGCTGGTAGACCCCGGAGTTGGCAAGAGTTGCGTAAGCGGACGCCATGTCGATGACGCGGGACTGATACTGCCCGAGCACAATTCCGTTCTCCGGCGGGTCACCCTCCTGGGTCAGGGTGGGGTAGTCGAGCCCGGGAATT
Organism: Rhodococcus sp. AD45-ID; assembly: GCF_003023755.1. Lineage (NCBI taxonomy): Bacteria > Bacillati > Actinomycetota > Actinomycetes > Mycobacteriales > Nocardiaceae > Rhodococcus > Rhodococcus sp. AD45-ID. Next base: position 2,850,077 of record NZ_PYHL01000001.1, read on the forward strand.
CGCTCGGGGATACCGGCCAGGTGAGCCGCGTCGGCGATCTTCTGCGGACCGTTCTCCATCGACAGCATCAGGCGGTAGAAGCTGGTGTTGAGCGAACGCTTCAGCGCTTCCGCGATGGTGCAGGTTCCGCAGGATTCACCGCCGACGTTTCCGATGGTCACACCATTGATCGTGAGCGGCGAACTGTCGAAGCGGGCCGAGAGCGGGATGTCTTCCATCAACGCGGCCACCAGTCCGAAGACCTTGAACGCCGAACCCGTCTGCAACGGCGCCTGGGCGTAGTCGAAACCAGCGCCGTCCGTGCCGCCGTAGTAGGCGGAAACTCCACCGGTCCGTGGGTTGATGGATACCGCCGCGGTGCGCAGTTCCTCCGGTTCTCCGTCGAGGTTCTTGCTCACCGCGTTGAGCGCGGCTTCCTGCGCCTGAGGATCGATAGTGGTCGTGATCTGTAGGCCTGCCGTGTTCAGCGTCTCGTCACTGATACCGGCTTCGGCAAGTTCCTTGAGGACCTGCGTCTTGATGTGGCCTTCCGGGCCGGGAGCCTGATTCAGATCAGTGGGGCGGTTGGCCGCGGCGACAACGGGAAACGTCATCGCGTCACGATCCGCCTTGGCGAGTGTCCCCAAGTCGGCCATTCCGTTGAGCACGTAGTTCCATCGCGCTTCGAGCGCGGGGAGATTGGTCTCCGGATCGAGGAACGAGGGACTCTGGATCACGGAAGCGAGAACAGCGCCTTCGCCGACGGTCAGGTCGCTGACCGGCTTGTCGAAGTACGCATTCGACGCCGCTGCGATGCCGTACGCACCGCGTCCGAAGTAGATGGTGTTCAGGTACGCCGCGAGGATGTCGTCCTTGGACCACTCGCGCGCCATCTTGGCGGAGATGACAAGCTCACGCATCTTTCTGTCGATACTGCGCTTGTCGCCGACCAACACGTTCTTCACGTATTGCTGGGTGATGGTGGAGCCACCGCCGGCGCTTTCCTTGCCCATGATGTTGTCGCGGGCCGCGCGCGCGAATCCCGAAATCGAGAAGCCAGGGTTGGTGTAGAAATTGCGGTCCTCGGCGGAGAGGACGGCGTCGCGAACATGAATCGGGATGGCCGACAACGCAACTTCGGTGCGGTTGCCCTCCGGGGGGACCACCTTCCCGAGCACGGTGGTGCCGTCGGCCATGTAGATGGTGGAAACCTGCTTGGTCTGCATGTCAGCGGGACGAGGAACCTCCGTGCGGCTGTAGGCAACAGCAAACACCGACGCGGGCACGATGATCATGAGCAGCACGAGCACGTAGATCGTCCGCCGGACGAACCGCCACTTGGAGCGCTTCTTCTTGGCCGGTTTCCCCGGGTTGCCGGAGCGACGCGAAGTCGATGCAGCACCACCTGCCGCATTCGATCTGTTCGATGGACTCACTTACACACTCCCGGTCGGGGACATGACCTCACAGCATCATTGCACCAGGGTGTTGTCTCGATCAGATAACTCCCGGCAACTGCGATACCGAAACGTCACACTACCGGGAGCTCTACTGCCGACGCTCCGCGCGAACCGCTTTCCGGTATCCGCGGTACGCAAAGCCCAGCGCAACGACGCAACCGAGCAGCACCAGCGACGGGGTCACCCCTGGGTCACCTTTGACGATTGCGACCACAGCGCTGATCAACGCCATGAGAGCAAACACCGAGATGAAGCCGGCGATGAGCTCCATTCGCTGGGCGCGCGAAGCCCGCCTCATATGCACCACGCGCGCGAAGCCCGTCTCATATGCACCACGCGCGCGAAGCTCGCATCACGACTTGACGCCGCCTGCGGTCAGGCCTGCGATGATCCGTCGCTGGAAGATCAGCACCATGATCACGAGGGGGATCATCACGAGGGTGCCACCAGCCATGATGGAGGTGTACGGCGTGACAAAGGGATCGGTGCCGGAGAATTTGGCCATCGCCACGGTGACGGGCGCTGTTTTGTCGCTGGAGAGCTGCAGTGCCAGCAGGTACTCGTTGACCGTGGCGATGAACGCGAGGATCGCGGTGGTGAACAGTGCCGGCGCGGCGAGCGGCAGCATGATCAGACGGAACGCCTGGCCGCGGGTGGCGCCGTCGATGCGTGCGGCTTCTTCGAGTTCCCAGGGGAGTTCGGAGAAGAAGGAGGTCAGCGTGTACACCGTGAGCGGTAGGACAAACGAGATGTTGGGAATGATCAACGCCTTGTAGCTGCCGATCCACCCGAGGTCCGTGAACATCTGGAACAACGGCGTCACGAGTGCGACGACGGGAAACATGGACGCGCCGAGGATGATTCCGGTGACGAAGTATTTGCCACGGAAGTCGAACCGTGAGAGTGCGTACGCCGTGAAGACACCGACGACCAGGGCGACAAGAGTGGTAGCGCCGGCGATGATGAGGCTGTTCATCAGAGCCCGGGTGAAGTTCACCTTGGCGTCTGGATCAAGCGCTGCCGTGAAGTTGGAGAATGTGAGGTTCTCGGGCCACAGTGAGGTCGAGAAGGTCTCAGACGGGTCACGCAGAGCCGTCACGATCATCCAGTAGCAAGGAGCCAGTCCCCACACGATGATCAGGACGACGCCGATGTAGGTGCCGATCTTGCCGCGTAGTGCCTTGTTCATACCGGCTCCCCTTTCCGCTGCTTTTCCTGCGTGCTGACCGCGTTGGCTCCGAGGAATCGGACCAGGATGAAGGCCACAGCGAAGATGATGAGGAACGTGATGGTGGACAGTGCCGATGCCGAATTGGCGCCGACGCGCATCTGATCGACCACCAGGACCGAGATGGTGGACGTGGCGGGATTGGATCCCATCATGATTGCGGGCAGGTCGTACATGCGCAGGGCGTCCATCGTGCGGAAGAGCACAGCCACCATGAGTGCGGGCTTGACCAACGGCAACGTGATCATGCGAAAGCGCTGCCACGCCGTTGCGCCGTCGACCTTGGCTGCTTCGTAGACGTCTGCGGGAATCATCTGCAGACCCGCGAGGATGAGCAGAGCCATGAACGGCGCTGTTTTCCAGACGTCGGCGACGACGATCGCGAATCGAGCCGGCCACGGATCGGCCGTCCACAGGATGTTGGTGCCGAGAATCTTGTTGGCGATGCCGTCGTTGGCAAAGATGAAGAACCACAACTTCGCGGTGACAGCGGTGGGGATGGCCCACGGAATCAGGACCGAGGCGCGCAGCAGACCGCGTCCACGGAAAGTCTTGGCCATGATCAACGCCATCGAGAGGCCGATCAGCGTCTCGAGCAGAACCGTCACGATCGTGAAACCGAAGGTATTGCCGATCGACTGCCAGAACTGCGAGCCGAGCGTGCCGGGAGGACACGGAATCGCGCCGTTCGCAGTGTTGCAGGACTGGGTGATCCAGTTCTTGTAGTTGTCGAACCACGTGAACTGACCGGTGACGAACATGCCGGTCTCTGGATCGAGTTTCTTGCCGTCGCTGTGCATCGACATCCAGATTGCGCGCCCGAGCGGGTACACGATGATGACTGCGAGCACGATCAACGACGGTGCGACAAACGCCCACGGCGGGACGCGTCGACGCTTTTTCGGCTTGTCGGCCGACGGCGGCGCCGGCATATCCGGAGGGGGCGGAGGTGTATCTGCAGAGTCAGGCAGAACCTTGGTCAGGGACATCCCTGTGCCCTCGGATACCGACGGCTCTTCGAGAGGTTCCGGCGCTCGGTGTCTCCCACCAACGCCCGAACGGTCGGGACCGGTTGACCCGGCCCCGACCGTGGGGTTGGCAGGCACAGCCGCGGAAGGATCCTGCGGTTCTGCCATTGCTTATTGCTCCTGGTAGATCAGTTACCGGCGGTTTCGATGCCGGCCTTGGTGTCCGCCAAAGCCTGCTCGACGGTCTTCTCGCCGCGAATAGCAGCGTAGGTGTTGTCGGAAATCGACTTCGACACCTGCGTGTAGTACGGCGTGACGGGACGCGGCTGCGCGGTGGCAAGCGCTTCCTTCAGTGTCGCGAAGTACGGGAACTCTGCAAGTACTGCCGGGTCGTCGTAGACAGCCGAGAGGACGGGCGCGCCGCCGACCGCGGTGAAGTACGTCTGCGACTTCTTGGTCTGCATGAACTCGAGGAAGTCGCGTGCCGTGGCCGGAGCGTCCGAGAAGGCGCTGATGCCGACGTTGTAGCCGCCGACCGTCGACGCGCCCGGTCCGTCGACACCCGGAAGGACGGTGTAGCCGTACTTGCCGGCGACCGACGTCTCTTCACCGTCGACCGAGAAGCCGGACCAGCTACGCATGAACAGGGCCTTGCCTTCACCGAAGGCGCTCTGCGACTCACCCTCGGAGTACGTCAGTGCTTCCTGCGGGATCGTGTTGTCGGCGAAGGAATCGACGATGAACTGCACGCCTTCCTTCGTCTTGTCGTCGATCGCCGGGGTGGTGCCGTCAGCTGCGACCCACGGTCCGTCGTAGGCATTGGTGATCTCGGTGGTGTTGACCGTCAGACCTTCGTAGTTCTTGAACTGACCGACGTAGCAGGAGATGCCGGCTTCGACAGCCTTCGGGCAGTTTTCCTTGAGCTCGGCCCACGTGGTGGGAGCCTTCTCGACGAGGTCCTTGCGGTAGTACAGGAACGCGGCGTTGGTGTTCTTGGGCGCTGCGTAGAGCTTGCCGTTGTACGTGCCCGACGCGACCGTGGACTCGAGGAGGCCCGACGTGTCGATCTTCAGGTCACCCTCGAGCGGAGCCAGCCAGCCGTTGGCAGCAAACTGCGCGGTGTTAACGACGTCGACGCCGATGAGGTCGTACTCGTCGCTCTTGGCCTGCATGCGCTGGGTGATGTCGTCGACCTGCGCGTTGGCTTCCTTCGCCAGTGGCTTCAGGGTGACCTTCTCGTCCGGATGCTCGGCATTCCAGTCGGAGATGATGTTTTCGAGCGCCTCATTCAGGGCATCCTGGCCCTCGACGATCGTGATGGGGCCGCGGCCTTCGCTGGAGGACGATCCCCCGGATGCGGCTGTGGTGGTGGTGTCGCCGCCGTTGTCCGAATCGGACGAACAACCGGCCAGTACCAGCATCGACACTGCCGAGGCTGCAATTGCAGCCCGACGCATCGCCTTCGAGTTCAGAACCATGGATTCGCTCCCCGCTTGTATACGACAAAAGACATCCCGGTAGCCGACGTCACGGCATGCGCCATGAGTGCCGGCTCCCGGCATCGGCCCCTACTGTGGCACGAGACACCCCTACTTGTTGGTATTACGGCGAACCTGAATCGTTCATGTGTCGGATTAGAACGTCGAATCAGCCGAGGCGACGGCCGTCGCTGGATGCAAAAATGTGCACCTTGCCCGGGTCGACTCGAAGATTCACGCGATCACCCTTCTGCGGCGGATTACGCCAGTCACCTCGCGCCACGATCTGTTGTGGGCTGCCACCGATAGTCGTGCGGCCGTAGACGTAGGCGTCGGACCCGAGTTCTTCGACGACGTCGACGTCCATCGGAATTCCCGCAGCGGCAATCTCGAGGTGTTCCGGACGAATTCCGAGCACAACTTCGGTCTCGGGTGTTCCGTTCAATGTTTCACGGGAAACAGGAACAACCACGTCACCGAACGCCACACCGCGATCGGTGAGGGGAAGGGTGAAGAGATTCATCGCGGGCGAACCCATGAAGCCGGCAACAAACACGTTCTTCGGCCGGTTGTAGAGCTCCCGCGGCGACGCACACTGCTGCAGGATTCCCTTGTCGAGGACGGCGACGCGGTCACCCATGGTCATGGCCTCCACCTGATCGTGCGTCACATAGACCATCGTGGTCGCGAGGCGTCGCTGCAATTGCGCGATCTGCGTACGCGTCTGCACCCGCAGTTTTGCGTCGAGGTTGGAGAGCGGCTCGTCCATCAGAAACACCTGCGGTTGGCGGACGATGGCGCGGCCCATCGCAACTCGCTGACGCTGACCACCGGACAGCGCTTTCGGCTTGCGATCCAGGTACGGCTCCAGGTCGAGCATCTTGGCAACTTCCTCGACGCGAGCCCGGGTTTCCGTCTTGTTGGTACCCGCCAACTTGAGCGCAAATCCCATGTTCTCGGCGACCGTCATGTGCGGGTACAGGGCGTAGTTCTGGAACACCATCGCGATGTCGCGTTCCTTGGGTTCCTGACCCGTGACGTCGCGGTCACCGATGAGAATGCGGCCACTGTGGACCTCCTCGAGACCCGCCAACATGCGGAGCGTCGTCGACTTTCCACAACCGGACGGTCCGACGAGTACAAGGAACTCGCCGTCCTCGATCTGGAGGTCGAGCTTGTCGACTGCGGGGGAATTCGATCCGGGAAACAGGCAGGTAGTTCCCTCGAATGTCACTGAAGCCATGACGGGTTGATCCCTTCTACCGGCAGGAACGTGCCGGACGATCCAAGTTGAGGGTGAGTGTGTGCCCCAGCAGCATAAGCGCCGCTGTCGGTATCCGGGAGTACCCTTCTGCGGTGAGTTCGGAGAAGATGTTGACCCGCATCGGCGCTCTGCTGCGCCAGGCAGAATCCACCGATAATCCCCACGAAGGTGAAGCCTTCATGGCGGCCGCACAGCGGTTGGCCACCAACTCGGCCATCGACCTGGCGGTGGCCCGTGCACACACGGCGTCGTCCGAAAAACGGGCGACGCCCACCCAACGGCTCATCACGATCGGTGAGCCCGGCAAGCGTGGCTTGCGCACCTACGCGCAGCTGTTCATCGCCATCGCTGCCGCCAACGACGTGCAGTGCGACATCGCGCAGACGTCTGCCGTCATCTTCGCGTACGGATTTGCCGGCGACATCGACGTGTGTGAGGCCCTGTACTCGAGCCTTCTGTTCCAGATGGTGCGAGATTCCGACGCGTATGTGCGCTCCGGTGCGTACCGCGGTGAAACGTCCGTGCGGACGGTCGTCGAAACTCGCGGACGACGACGCGTCAGCACTCAGGTCCGCAAGCCTGTTGCCGGAGTGACTGCACGGCTCAACTTCCAGATGGCCTATGCGGCGCGCATCGGTACCCGGTTGGCGGAAACGAAGAAGGAGACGGAAACAGTGTCGACTGCGTCATCCTCGGAAACCGCACTGGTGTTGCGTAACAAGGAAATCGAACTCAAGGACTACTACTCGTCCAATTCCAAGGCACGCGGTACATGGCAGGGCGGCGGCCGGGCAAGTGCCGGGCATTCGTCGCATGCACGTCAGGCAGGGGACAAGGCGGCCAGATCAGCACGGCTGGGAAACCTCCCGGAGATCGGTGGCGTCAAGGGGCAGATCGGACGGGGCGAGCGAAGCGACGGGGGTAGGTGAGCGGTGAGAGATAAGCAGCAGTCCGCCGTCTACGAGGCAGAAACCTTGGTGCGCACCATGTTCGACCGCGCGGACCAGCGGGGGACACGTAGCGTCGAAGTTCTGGGATCCACCATCACACTGCCGGTCGAGCGCAAATTCGGATCCGTGGAATCGGTGCAAACGTATTGCAAACAGGTTCTTGCACTGAACTGGGTGGGGGAAACCTGGCCCCGCGCAAGTGTTTCGGTAATGGTGCGCGCCCGCGCCGGAAACACTGCCGCTCACTACTCGAATGACACCATCGCCGTCCCCGATGATCGAGACGGGCGCTGGGCGTTGCGTGAACTTGTCGTCCTGCACGAACTCGCACACCACCTCGGCAACCCCGACTCCGACGAGGCTTCCCACGGGCCCGAGTTCGTCGACCGATACCTCACGCTGGTCGACGAAATCATCGGGCCCGAGGCTGCCTTCGTCCTGCGTGCGATGTTCCTTGCCGGTGGTGTTCGAACCGACTGAGCCCTCTCTGCCCTCGGCGAACCCGGTAGTGGCCGCACTGGTCGGCTGGAATACTCGGCGTATGGATGCGCAGCGCAGATTAGTCCTGGTCAAGGGTGGGTCGGAACCGCCCAACCCGGATGCACCTGCGCGTAAGCCCCCACTGATCCGCGAAGCGTACGGACGAGTGTTGCGTGAGGTCCGACGCGATCAGGACCGGACACTCGGCGACGTAGCCGCCCAGGTCGGAATGTCGAAGCAATACCTGTCCGAGATCGAGCGAGGCAAGAAGGAACCGTCGTCGGAAATCCTGCGCGCGATCTGCGAAGCCTTGGGGATGCCGCTGGAGCACTTGCTGTTCCGATCGGGCAACAAGATAATTGCACTCAATTCCCTCACCTTCGTGCACTCTCCGGCACCGATCTCCGGCCCCGTCCTGATGGCGGCCTGAGTCAGTTCCCTTCGATCAAGCTGTCAGCCAGGCCGTAGGAGATCGCGTCGTGGGCGGTGAATATCCGGTCCCGATCGGTGTCCTTTCGCAGCCGCTCGGCGCTCTGACCGGTGTGCTTACTCAAGATCGTCTCCGTCTGCTCGCGGATTCTCAGGATCTCAGCCGCTTGAAGCGCCAGGTCCGAGATGGTGCCGCTACCTTGCGTCGACGGTTGGTGCAGCAGCACCCGGGAATGGGCGAGAACATGCCGATGGCCCGGAGTACCGGCGGCGAGCAGCACCGCAGCAGCCGACGCCGCCTGCCCCATGCAGTACGTCGAAATCGTGGGTTTCAAGAACTGCATCGTGTCGTAGATCGCGAGCATCGCAGTGGTGGAACCGCCGGGAGAGTTGATGTACAAACCGATTTCGCGATCCGGGTTGTCGGCCTGCAGGTGCAGCATCTGAGCCATCACGACGTTGGCGACGCCGTCGTCGATCTCGGTGCCGAGAAAGACGATGCGCTCGTTGAGCAGCCTACTGAAGATATCGAAAGATCGCTCACCCGTTGGTGTTCGCTCGATGACGCTGGGAATCGTGTACTGGGACATGATGTTCACAATCCGATCTTGGGGAAGGTAGCCTGCGGTGCGATCTCGGCGAACGTCGTCACGACGCGGTCGACGATTCCGTATTCGCGTGCCTGCTCGGCGGTAAACCAACGATCTCGGTCGCTGTCTATCTCGATTTCTTCGGCGGTCCGGCCCGTTTCGGCGGCCAGAATTTCCTGCGACTGACGCTTCATCAACTCGAGGCTCTCGGCCTGGATCGCGATATCCACCGCTGTGCCACCGATACCCGCTGACGGCTGGTGCATCATGATGCGACTGTGCGCCAAGCTGATTCGCTTGCCATGTGTACCGGAGCAGAGAAGCACCTGACCCATACTGGCGGCAAATCCCATCGCTACCGTCACGACGTCATTGGGGATGAGCTTCATGGTGTCGTAGATGGCGAGACCGGCAAACACCGATCCGCCGGGTGAATTGATGTAGAGCACGATGTCGCGCTTGGGGTCGGTAGTGGCGAGGAGCACCAATTCCGAGCACACGCGCTCGGCCATGTCGTCGTTCACCTCGCCGGTCAGCAAGATTGTTCGTTGACGAAAGAGCCTGTCTGTCAGCAGGTCACGATATCCGGTGTCGGTGAGGGTTGGAGTAGTCATGAATCCATTCCTACCGGCGCCGCGGCGCCGGAATCCCGATTGTCTGCTGTAGGCAGACCCGGACCTGAACCCGACGATTCGGACCAGCCTGAACTAAACCCGTGAGCAGCACTTTTCCGCCTTGTCGACGGCAACCGCCATTGTCGTCGCCACGCAGTGGGGGTTATATGGGGTTATGCACATCAGTGCAGGTCAGGGTGTCGAGTTGCGAGAGAGGCCGGGGCAGATGCCAAAGATCAACGTCTATGTTCCGGACGACCTCGCGGCCGCGGTACGTGCCCGGCAACTCCCGATCTCGGCGATCTGCCAAATGGCGCTTCGCGGCGCACTCGATCGCGAAGCACCCGATTCTTCGGTGCGCATCACCGAGCACATCGAGACGGATCTGCCGTTCAGCCCTCACCTGGCATCGGTGATATCCCTGGCTCCGGCCGCTGCGGCCAGAAAAGGTTCGTTGACAGTTGATTCCGAGCACTTGCTGCAAGCTCTCCTCGACGAAGAAGAGAACCTCATACTGCGCGGTCTCGACCACCTCGGGCTGACCCGCGCATCCATACAGAAAACTCTCGATCTGGTGGTACCCGACAAGGCACCCGTCGACGACAGCGACGTCACGTACGGCCCCGCGGCCCGCGTGATTCTCGAAGCAGCAGTGGCCGATGCGCACTTGGCCGGAAACTCCGTCGTAAACGGCGCAAATTTGGTGTGGGCCTTGGCAAACGCTTCCACAGGATATGCCGCCGACGTCCTGGACCACCTCGGATTCTTCCAGGTGACCACTCACCAAGCCCTCGGCTTGATCGAAGTTGGTGTCGGCCACACAAACCGATATGCACCGGCCGGCCAAGCTGCGATCCTCACGGAACTGGCCAAGATCACCGACCGCCTCGCGCGCCTCGAGGCTTCTCTCTCGTCTTCGTGTAGCTAGAGCGAAGAACTCGTAGCCCCCTCTCTTCTCACGCATTTCAGAATGGAGGTGCGCTGTCATGGCGCGCTCACTCCCTCGCTTTCACGGACAGATAGTCACGGACGATTCCGAGAGTCTGCATGTGTCGACCGACGTGCTGATTGTCGGCGGCGGACCGGCGGCAACCTGGGCGGCAGTTGCCGCTGCCGAATCCGGCGCCAGTGTCACGTTGGTAGACAAAGGCTATGTCGGCGCAAGCGGTGTAGCCGCGACGGCGGGAGTCGGCCATTGGCTCGTGCCCCCGGTTCCGGAACGTCGCGACGAAGAAATCTCGCGGCGCGAACGCTCCGGTGGTTTCATCACCGATCGAGTCTGGACCGAAGCGGTTCTCGACGAGGCTTGGGAGCGAACAGCTCTCATCCCGGAATGGGGATACAAGCCCAGTGCCAAGCCGCGCAGTCCCGGCTCACTGTTCGGCGCCCGTCCCGGCGAGCGATCATTTTCCGGCGCCGCCCCGGACTACCTCCGCTTCCTGCGTGGGAAGGTCAGGAAATCCGGAGTCCATGTACTGGACCACAGCCCGGCACTGGAACTTCTCGTGGATTCCAACGGAACTGTCTCCGGGGCAACGGGTTACCAGCGTCAGGTCAAACGGCCCTGGCGCGTCGACGCCGGCGCCGTGATCCTCGCGACTGGCGGCACCACGTGGAAGAGCCACTCACTCGGCGGTGACGTGAACACCGGCGAGGGGCACTTGATGGCCGTCGAAGTCGGCGCCCATCTCTCCAGCATGGAGTTCTCGAACTTCTACGGAATGGTGCCCTTCGGAACAAGCATGGACAAGAACGGATTCTTCGTCTCCGCGTCGTACTGGGATCACCGCGGTGAACCGATCCGGTATCACGACCTTCATCAAAGCCGCGCAGAGCTTCTCGGCGCTTCGCTGCGCGGCACGATCACCGCACAGTTCACTCAGTTCGACAAGGAGATATGGCCGGCGCTGCGCGCTGCGATGCCGAACTTCTTCATGGTGACGGACAAACTCGGGATCGATCCATTCAACGAACGGTTCCCGATGGATTGGGTCCAAGAAGGAACTGTCCGGGGTACGGGCGGAATACACATTCTCGACTACGAGGCGTCGACCGGAGTGTCCGGCCTCTACGCGGCAGGCGATATCGCGGCGCGCGACCGCATAGTCGGCGCTGCCACCGGAGCGGGTGGCCCCAACCTGTCGTGGGCCATCGCGACCGGGACGTGGGCTGGACGCGCCGCGGCCGGATTCTCCGCACATCGTGGATTACCAACCCGATTCGATGTCGAACCGTCCGGAACCCTCGGTGTTCGTGGTCGAGGTGTCAACAGCGTCGAGGACGCTGTTCGCTCGATCCAGTCCGAAATGCTGCCGATCGACAAGGCAGTTTTCCGCAGCAACGACGGACTTGCCGACTCGGCTGCTCGCCTCGATCGACTGTGGGAGAGCACATCTTCCGCCCCGATCGTCGAATACTCCGGCATGGAGGCAATCGCGCAACGCGAGAGCGCCGGAATGCTGGCGATGGGCCGGTGGGCGGTACGTACGGCCATGGCGCGCACGGAAACCCGTGGCATGCATACCCGCACCGATTTCCCTGACACGGATTCGAGCCAAGCTCACCGACTACTCAGTGGCGGGCTTGACGATATCTGGGTGGAGCCGGATACCGAATTACCCCGTGTTGGTATCACATTGGCCACGCAGGGGAGTGCGTCATGATCGAGATCATCAACGCCGACCGCTGCACTACGTGCGACATCTGCGTCCGGATCTGTCCGATGAACGTCTTCGAAGCCGTCCCGGACGCCCCTCCCGTGATCGCCAGACATTCGGACTGCCAGACGTGTTTCCAGTGTGAGGCGTACTGCCCGGCCGACGCCATGTTCGTCTCGCCCTCACGCACACCGGAACCGCAGGGCTCCGAGTTCCTCGACGAAGAGCACCTTCTCGGGCAGAACCTGCTCGGGATGTACCGCGAACGCGTCGGGTGGCGCAAATCGTCCGCCCGCCCGACACAATCCACAGCCGACTATCACCAGCTTGCCCAGAATGCCAGGAGAACACCATGACCATCCGCACTCGCACCAAAAGCCTTGCCGCACTGCTGGGAATCGCACTTCTCGCAACGGTGACCGCGTGCTCGTCGACCTCGGAAGCCACCGAGGGTACGTCGGCGTCACTGGTTCCGTTGACAGTGGGCGCTCCGTGGAACGGTGCGGCCGGTAAATCCCCCACGGACACAACCTCGTTCGGTTACGCCGTCCACGAGGGTCTGGCACAACCGATTCTCGAGAAGTACGGATTCGAGTACAAAGCCTTCGTCGGCTTCAACAACGGTCCGCCGGTGGTGCAGGCATTGCAGACGGGCGACGTACAGGTCGGCCTGATCGGTGATACACCGGCCGTTCAGGCCAAGGCCAGCGGAATCGACGTGCCCGCCTTGGTGATCGACAAGCCCGCGTCCGATATCTGGTTCCTCGGCCGAGAAGGTGGAGTATCGAAAATCGAAGATCTTGCCGGAAAGAAGGTGGGACTCCAATTCGGCTCCAACTTCGACAAGTACGGACGCGCCGTACTCGAACGTGCCGGTGTCGCGGATCAGGTGGAGTTGGTGAATCTGCTCTTCGCCGACGCGCTTCCGGCCCTGCAGCGCGGCGATATCGACGCCGTTCCACTTCCCGCGACGACGGCCGGCATCTGGCGCAAGCAGATCAACTTCCCCATTCTGTCCAAGGCAAGCGTCGACGACCCCGATCTGCTGGCCACCAGCGTCGCCCTGACTTCGCGTGAGACTTTTGCGGCGAATCCCGAACTGGCAAAGGCGGTCTGGGAGGTCATTCAGGCCGGAGACAAAGCAATCGTTGCGGACCACGACGCCTATGCTCAGTTCGTTTTTGATGCCACCGGCTCACCGGTAGATGTGGTCAAGGAAGCAACACTGTGGAATTTCCAGAGCGAACCAGTTGATCCGGACGGATTGAACACGGTGCGTTCGACGCTCGACTTCCTGGTCAAGTCCGGTAAGGCCCCTAATGCCTTCGACGTCACGACCTGGGCAGTGTCATGAGTGTGGAAGCACCGGCACTGCCCACGGTGAGAGCGCCTGAGCATCTCGCGCCGGCACCTACCCGTCGGCGGCGACGCTCACGATTGACCGATGTCGCGCTGCGCGCAAGCGTCCCGGTTGCACTGCTCGCCTTATGGGCAGTGGGATCGGCGACCGGCAAGATCGACGAGAAGACCTTCCCGTCGCCGTGGTCGGTGTGGTCCGCATTTGTCGAACTGCTGACGACAGGGGTTCTGTGGGAGAACCTTTCGGTATCGCTTGTCCGTGTTGCCATCGGATTTGCCATCGGTGGGGCACTGGGACTATCGCTCGGCATCATCTCCGGCCTGTTTGCTCTGGCCGACAAACTCCTCGACCCGACGCTGCAAATGCTCCGCACCATCCCGTTTCTCGCAATCACTCCGTTGCTGATCCTGTGGTTCGGCATCGACGAACGCCCCAAGATCATCATCATTGCGGCAGCAGCGCTGTTTCCGCTGTACATCAACACTCACAGCGGCGTGCGAAACGTGGATCGCAAGGTCATCGAAGCCGGACGAGTGTTCGGGCTCCGTGGCATCGGGTTGATCCGTCAGGTGATCCTGCCGGAGATGATTCCGTCGGTGCTTGTCGGACTGCGGGTCTCGCTGTCGGTGTCGCTTCTCGCGCTCATCGTCGCCGAGTTGAGCAATGCCCCCAAGGGCCTGGGTTTCCTGATGACCTCAGCTCAGCAGTATTTCCAGACCGACATCCTGGTGGTTGTCGTGATCATCTACGCAATCTGGGGGTTGTCGGTCGACCTTCTCGTTCGAGCTATCGAGCGAATCCTGATGCCGTACAAGCAATGGGGGAAGTCCGCATGAGTATTCGAGACACCGGTGTACGCGCCAGTGGCATCGTCAAGACTTTTGGTGATCGCACAATCCTGGACGGTTTCTCGCTCGACGTGCAACCGGGGGAGTTCGTTGCACTCCTCGGAGCCAGCGGCAGTGGCAAGACAACCTTCCTGCGAATTCTTGCCGGCCTCGAGGGATACGACGCCGGGGAGGTGCACGCACCGGATGCGCGGACGGTCGTCTTCCAGGAGCCTCGCCTCATTGCGTCGAAGCGCGTCCAGGACAACGTCATACTGGGTCAGCGCGCTACCCGGAAGAATCGCGAAGCCGCAACCGCTGCGTTGGCCGAGGTGTCACTAGCGGGGCGCGAACGGGCTTGGCCCACAACCTTGTCCGGCGGTGAGGCGCAGCGCGTCGCATTGGCCCGGGCGTTGGTACGCAACCCACAATTGTTGTTGCTGGACGAGCCGTTTGCGGCACTCGACGCGCTCACCCGACTCCGCATGCAGGCCTTGGTGGCGGAACTGTGCCGCAAACATCGTCCGGCAGTGCTGCTGGTGACTCACGACATCGACGAGGCAATCCTGCTCGCGGATCGTATTGCGGTGTTGCGCGACGGTCGATTGAGCGTCCTCGAAAACGTCTCTTTCGCGCAGCCGCGCAATCCAGCGCAACCGGGGTATACAGCTCTGCGCACTCGCCTACTCGAAGAATTGGGGGTCCACGAGTCGGTTGGTGCTGCCCACACGTAGCGGCAACCGGGTGTTCCCGGCCATGATGAAGGGAGTAACCATTTCCTCTCGGCAGGAGCGCGGCATGACTCGTCCGGTACGCATCGGTGTTCAACTCCAACCCCAGCACGCACCCGACTACGGGCTGATCCGCGACGCGGTTCTGCGATCAGAAGACGCGGGGGTCGACATCGTCTTCAACTGGGACCACTTCTACCCGTTGACCGGCGATCCCGACGGAGCCCATTTCGAATGCTGGACCATGCTCGGGGCCTGGGCCGAGCAGACCGAACGTGTGGAGATCGGTGCCCTGGTCACGGGGGGTGGCTACCGCAATCCCGATCTGCTGGCCGATATGGCGCGAACCGTCGACCACATGAGCGGTGGACGCCTCATCCTCGGCATCGGCGCGGGCTGGTTCCAGAAGGACTACGACCAGTTCGGCTACGACTTCGGCACCCCTGGTTCACGGCTGAAACTGCTCGGCGAGTACCTGCCTCGCATCACACGGCGACTGGCCGGTGGCAACCCGCCGCCGACGCGCAATATCCCGGTTCTGATCGGCGGTGGCGGAGAGAAGAAGACCCTGCGACTGGTCGCCGAGTATGCCGATGTGTGGCACAGCTTCGGCGACCGCGAGACGCACCTGCGCAAGTCCGACATCCTGGCCGATCACTGCGCCGCTGTCGGACGCAATCCCCTGGATGTGGAGCATTCCGCCCCGTGGCCCGGATTGGAGAACGCCGCCGACCTGGTGGCCGACGGCGTCACTCTCTTCACAGTCAGTTCGAGCGGACCGGATTACGACCTGACAACCCTCGTCGAGGCAATCGGGTGGCGCGATGAGAACACCGCTCCTGCGTTGAGTGGTTTGGCCTGAAGGCCTGTGCGCCTTTTTGGTAGCGGGAACTACCAGAAAGGCGCACGGGGCGGTTACGCCCTAGCGAGAATCCCTGCGAAATCAGTTCCCACCGGCAGGGTTCCGTACTCGTGACCACGATCCTCGCCCAGTCGAGCGGCAATGAACGCCTCCGACGACGCGGCCGGCGCGTAACGCACCATCAGCGACGCCTGCAGCGCGAGCGCCATGGCTTCGACGACGGTTCGAGCCCTCAGCTGCGCGTCAGCGGGTGCCATCGTGGCGAGCTCGCCGAGCTGGCGTCGTACCCGGTCGAGGTGCTGATCGAGAACCGGGTTGTTGCCACGGGCGAGGTTGACCTCGTGATCGAAGGCGGCGACGGAATCGGGTTCACGAGTCATCGCGCGCAATACGTCGAGCGCGATGACGTTGCCTGAACCCTCCCAAACGGCCATGACGGGCTGTTCGCGGTAGCGACGAGCCAGCGGGAAGTCCTCGGTGTACCCGTTGCCACCCAGGCATTCGAGAGCCTCGTACGAGTGATGCGGGCCGCGCTTGCAGATCCAGTACTTCGCGACGGCTGTCGCGAGACGACGGAACGCCTTTTCCTGCTCGTCTGCGTCGTTGTCCTGTGCCCGTGCCAAACGCAGTGCGGTGATGGTCGCGGCCTCGGATTCAAGCGCCAGGTCCGCGAGCACCGACGTCATGGCAGGCTGATCCGCCAGAACGGCGCCAAAAGCGCTGCGGTGACGTGCGTGCCACACTGCCTCAGCGACCGACTGCCGCATTCCGGCGGTACTGCCGAGAATGCAGTCGAGTCGCGTCTGCGACACCATCTCGATGATGGTCCGCACACCACGGCCTGGCTCACCGATCATGGTGCCGACGGTGCCGTCGAGCTCGATCTCGGATGACGCGTTGGACTTGTTGCCCAGCTTGTTCTTCAGACGCTGGATGCGGAAGACATTGCGCGTGCCGTCGGGCAGGATGCGCGGGAGCAGGAAGCAGGAAAGCCCCTCGCCTGCAGCACCTTCGGCCTGAGCGAGAACCAGGAACGCGTCGGACATCGGAGCCGAGCAGAACCACTTGTGGCCGGTGAGCAGATAATCGGCACCCGGACCGCCGCGGCCCGCGGGCTTCGCGATGGTGGTGTTGGCGCGTACGTCGGAGCCGCCCTGCTTCTCCGTCATGGACATACCGAAGATGGCGGATGCCTTTCCGGGGGCGTCCAACTCGGGCGTGTAGCTGCGTGAGAGTGCGCGCGGCGTCCAGATGGCGGCGACATCAGGCTGCAGCTCGAGCGAGGGGATTACGGCATGTGTCATGGAGATGGGGCACGCATGACCGGGTTCGACCTGGGAGAACAGCATGAATGCCGCTGCGCGAGCAACATTGGCACCGGGCTTGGGGTTCTCCCACGCCGAGGTATGCGCTCCGTGAGCGACCGCGGCCGAGATGATGCGGTGGTACGACGGGTGATATTCCACCTCGTCGATGCGGTTACCCCACCGGTCGAAGGTGTGCAGTTCGGGGATGACGGTGTTTGCCAACTCGGCATCGTGCTGGAAGCCCGCACTGCCGACAAGTTCACCGATTCCGGTGAGTTCCTCTGTTGCCCAGTTTGCATCATGGCGTACGACGCCTTCCGCAAGCACGGTGTCGAGAAGGAACTCGTTGACGTCGGTACGCGGCACCGACTGATTGAGCACCGCATGCGTGCGATGCGGCACCGGATGCGTGACGGTGTTTTCGGAAAGTTCAGTCATGACAAACCTTTCAGCTCGCGCTGCGGATGAGGTGCTTCTGGATCTTGCCGGTGGGTGTACGCGGGAGCACGGTCACAAATTCCACCTCACGCGGAATCTTGTAGCGCGCCAGCTTGTCCGAGAGGTAGGTCTTGATGTCGTCGGCATCGATGACGCCAGGTTCACGCCACACGACATGCGCAACGACGGTTTCGCCCCACTCCTCGTTGGGCTTGCCGACAACGGCCACGTCGACAACATCGGGGTGCCCGGAGATCACGTCCTCCACTTCCTTGGAGTAGACATTCTCGCCGCCGGTGATGATCATGTCCTTCGCGCGATCGACGATGAAGAGATAACCGTCTTCGTCGGTGCGCGCGAGATCGCCTGTACGGTACCAATCTCCGTCGGCGAACGCGGCCGCAGTGGCTTCGGGATCATCGAGATAACCCTGCATGACGGTGTCGGCACGCAACCAGATCTCACCGATCTGCTCGGGCTCCACGTCGATGCCATTGTCACCAACGACCCGCAGATCCACACCGGCAAGCGCGAACTTGCCGATAGACCCGGCCTTGGTCAACTGCTCTTCTGGGTACAGCACCGTGCCGACAGGACCGGTCTCGGTCATGCCGTAAACCTGGCGGAACTCGGTGGTGCCGTAGGACTCCACGAGTCGGCGGGCAACATCGGCGCCGATGGGGCCACCGCCGTACAACCACGCACGGACGCTACCGAGGTTGTAGTCGGCGAAGTTCGGCACCATGTTGAGGGCTGTCGTATAGATGACCGGAGGACCAAAGCAAAGCGTAATACGTTGTTCCTGAACAGTTTCCAGGAATGTCACCGGATGGTACTCACGAACCAGCACAACCGTTCCGCCCATGTAGAGCGTGGACATGAACCAGTTGTTGAGCGGTGACGCGTGCCAGATCGGAACAGCCATGAGCAGCCGCTCATCCCGCGTCGTCGAGACGGCAAGGCCGGCAGTGATCGCCACCCCGACCACGTTGCGGTGGCTGTGGACGCAGCCCTTCGGAGCGCCGGTTGTACCCGAGGTGTAGAGGATTTCAGCCGGATCGTTTTCGTCGATCTCGACGCCGTCCACACCGTCCACGCTGCTGATGGCGTCATCGAAGAAGTCGAAACCGTCTGCGGCAGAGTCTGTACTGACCAACTTTGCGGTGGTTTCGAGGCGACTGACGACGGGTGCCAGTTCGCCGTCGAAGACACACACCGACACCTTGGCGTGTCCAAGTACGTAGGCGACTTCAGGCGTCTGCATCTTGTGATTGATGGGAACGACGACGGCGCCCAGACGCCAGGCTCCCAGCATCGCGTAGACAAAACCTGGTGTGTTGAAGCACATCAGAGCTACACGATCGCCACGCCCCACACCCAGATCTTCCAGATACGCGGCAGCACGCCGGCTTCCGTCCTGAACCTGCTGATACGAGTGTTCGTGGCCGCCTGCGATCAGGAACGGCTTGTCGGGCGTCTTGGTGACATTGCTGTCGAATACGCGAACGATGTTCATCGGCAAATCCTTAAAAGTCCTGATGGAGAGAGAGTTTCACTCCATCGAGCTGTTCAGTACTGCGTCGGGTATCTGAAGGGTGGCGAAAATGACGGCTACCGCTTCCTCGAGCGAGTAGCCGAAGCTCTCGCCGGTTGCGGTCTTCTGAATGACGAGGCCGAAGATCGCGGACCAGAAGGCTTTCGATTCGACGTCGATGCCCGCGCGCAGCTGCCAACCGGTGCGGACCAAAGTTCGGAGGAGGGCAGTTTCGCCTGAGGAGTGCAAGGTGCGGAGCGTCTCGGAGATGAGATCGCGTAGCTCGCCGCGTCGGCCCGTCATCATCATCGCTTCGACAAAGATCTCGACACTCGGAGCTCCCGCACCGAGCAGCGATCCGACAAGTTTCTCGGTGTAGTCACCGACGGTAGCGGCGTCCGCGGCATCAACCTCGGCGCGTTTACCCGCCCGGAGAACAGCAGCGCAGGCGACCTCGACAAAAAGCTTCTCTTTGGATCCGTAGTAGTACGTCACCTGATTGGGATGAGCGCCGGCGGCCGCGCAAATCTGGGCGATGGATACGCACTCACCATGCTCGAGAAACAGTTCCGTGGCCGCGTCGAACAGAGCCTGACGGGTCTGCTTCCCGGATTGCCGTGTTGCTCGCGCTGCCGGTACTGCTTCGGTGGCCATGGACGCACTCCTACTTGTTTGTATGACAAACAATAACTTGGTGTTGTTTGTATGGCAAACAATTTTTTCGAACGCGAACGCCCGAGTGAGAATTACGAGTGATGTCGATCGACACCTCACACACAGCGGACTACTCTTCTCCCACAGAGCGAAGCCCGTTCCTACTCGATCGGGATGAACGCCAGACTAAGCACATTCGATGTTTAGCCAACCGAACAACTCGATTCTTCTCCGAGGAGGTGCCCGTCAATGCTCGAGAATTCTGATGTTCCGCTTGCCACTCGGGCAACTATCGCCGGGGACTGGGCAGATCTGCTGCGCGAACATTTTGTCGCTCTGGACGTATCCGATATCGACGACCGCACACGTTTCACCGGCGCTGTCCAATCGGCTCAGCTTGCCCACATCAAGGTTGCTGCCGTTCAGTCGATGGAACAACGAATAGTGCGCAGCAACAGTTTGATCAGGGACGACGGCGCCGACTACCTGCAAATCGGGATGATCCGCCGCGGTAGCGCGATAGTGCGGCAGGACGAGCGAGAATGCGTGCTGCGATGCGGTGACTACGTGCTGTACGACACCACGCGTCCATTCGATTGGCAATTCGAGGGACATCCCAACGACGGGTTCTGGGGACTCGAGGTCTTCACCTGGCCAAGGCCATCTCTGGCGCTCGCGGACGCTGAAATCCGGAGCCTTACCGCCGTTGCGTTTGACGGTCACACCGGCGTGAGTGGACTTCTAGGTCGCTTTCTTCACGATCTTGCGTCAGTCCGCATGGCCTCTGATGTCGCCGGAGCCGAGGCTGAGATCATCGAGGAAATCAGCGGTTTGGTGAAATCGTTCCTGCACACCACAATCCGTCCGGTCGCCTCGTATCGCAACGACCTCTACGAGATGGCACTTTCGGTCATCGACGACCGCATCGAGGACCCGTCGCTGTCGCCGGTAAACATCGCTGAATCGGTCGCGGTTTCCATTCGACAGTTGCATCGGGTCTTCGCCGAACACGGCACGACTGTCTCACGCTCGATTCGACGTCGTCGCCTGGAAGTCTGCCGCCGAGAGATGGTGCGACACGGGACCGCAGAGCGGTCGTTGACTCAAATTGCTCACCGATGGGGATTTACGGACCCCTCTACCTTCAGTCGAGCGTTCAAAGCCGAGTTCGGGATGAGTCCTCGCCGCTACCGCTCGGAATCACTCGCTGCGTCACTCGATTCCGCGAACCCTGCCTCACCCCGGTAACAAACGGTAACGCGCACGTAACCTACTGCGCTACTTATCTATTCGAGATCGCCGCGAAAATCCGGCACTGCAGGAACAAACCGAGGTTCTTGGCACTGTGGTCCATGTTTCTGGCATTTCTGGTCAAGTTTGCCGGGCGTTGCGGGCGTAGATTTTCGATACGCCGTTGCCGAAGCGTCAGGCAACCGATGACCTACTCGGATGGAGTGCTCATGGAATCTGCGATCAGTGAACATCTCAAATGCCCACGGACCTTGACTCGTAGGGTTCCGGATACGTACGCACCGCCGTTTCCCATGTGGGTGGGACGCTCGGACGAGAAATTGCACCAAGTGGTGATGGGCTACTTCGGCGTGCAATTCCGCGGAGACGAACAGCGTTCGGACGCACTGGCAGCCATGCGCCACATAGTCGCCAGTCTCGATCTGGCTGACGGCGCGCTACACCACGATCTGACCCACCACCTCGACAACCAAGGCTACGAGAACTTGATTGTCGCAGGGTACTGGACGGACCCTGTGTCCCAACAACGTTGGAGCAATTCCCGAGCGGTGGCGGACTGGTGGGAATCTGCTGACCGCCTGTCTGACGGCTTGGGTTTCTTCCGCGAGATCGTGGCACCGCGGGCCGAGCAGTTCGAAACGCTGTACGCGTTCCAAGATAATCTCCCCGGTGTCGGAGCGGTGATGGACGGCATCAGCGGCGACATAAACGAACACGGCTACTGGGGTTCGATGCGCGAACGATTTCCGATCTCCCAAACCGACTGGATGCAGCCGTCCGGCGAACTACGTGTGATCGCAGGCGATCCCACAGCAGGTGGCCGTGTAGTGGTGCGCGGGCACGACAACATCGCATTGATTCGATCCGGTCAAGATTGGGCCGATGCCGAAGCAGACGAACGCAGTCTGTACCTGGACGAAATCCTGCCGACTCTCGAAGCGGGAATGGACTTCCTCCGCGACAACGGCCAGGCAGTGGGTTGCTACAGCAACAGGTTTGTGCGCAACATCGACATCGACGGCAACTTTCTCGACCTCAGTTACAACATCGGACACTGGGCCTCGCTCGACAATCTCGAGCGCTGGTCGGAGTCCCACCCGACCCACCTACGCATTTTCACCACGTTCTTTCGTGTAGCCGAAAATCTGGAGAAACTCCGCCTCTACCACGAGGTCTCGGTATTCGACGCGGACGCACAGCAGTACGAGTACATCAACTGTCACCCGCACACCGGAATGCTGCGCGACGCCACACACTGATCAGATCAGGAGCACACTTCTCATGGCAATAATTCGACCAGATGACAACGCAATAGATTCTGCTGCACAGCATTACGGAATCGACCTAGACGATACGGCCAAGCGGGAGTGGCCGGCCCTGATCGACGGAGCGCTCGGCTCCTACGATGCAGTCGATCAACTGTATGCCGACGAAGCAGCACCAACGCCGATCTCCCGCGAATACCGGACACCCGAATCTGACGAAAATCTTTTGGGCGCTTGGTATGTGACAACCGAGATTCTTCCGACATCGGACGGCGTCCTGGGCGATCGTCGGGTAGCGATCAAGGACAACGTCAGTGTGGCGGGCGTGCCGATGATGAACGGGTCACGGTCGGTCGAAGGATTTGTTCCCTCCCGCGACGCCACTGTCGTCACTCGACTACTCGCAGCCGGGGCGACGGTTGCCGGCAAAGCAGTGTGCGAAGACCTGTGCTTCTCCGGTTCGAGTTTCACCCCGGCTAGCGGACCCGTTCGCAATCCATGGGACCCGCACCGTGAGGCCGGTGGATCATCGGGTGGCAGTGCAGCTCTCGTGGCCAATGGTGACGTCGACATTGCCATCGGCGGAGACCAGGGTGGATCGATTCGTATCCCTGCTGCATTTTGTGGCGTCGTCGGGCACAAGCCCACTTTCGGACTTGTCCCCTACACGGGCGCTTTTCCTATCGAGCGCACCATCGACCACCTCGGGCCGATCACTCGCAGCGTCGACGATGCGGCACTGATGCTTTCGGTCATTGCAGGCCGCGACGGCAACGACCCCCGACAACCCGAGAATCTCGAGACGGACGACTATTTGTCCAACCTCGGCTCCGGCGTAGCGGGGATGCGAATCGGTGTTGTGCGAGAAGGATTCGGTCAGGCCGTCTCACAACCGGACGTCGACGACGCCATCCGTTCAGCGGCGTACAGCTTGACCGAGGCCGGCTGCGCTGTGGAGGAAGTGAGCATTCCCTGGCACGTGCACGCCTTCCATATTTGGAATGTCATTGCCACTGACGGGGGCGCCTACCAGATGCTCGACGGCAACGGATACGGACTCAATGTCGAAGGTCTTTACGACCCGGAACTGATGGCACACTTTGCTTCTCGCCGTGTTCAGCATGCGAATGACTTGTCGGAAACTGTCAAACTGGTTGCGTTGACCGGACATCACGGTGTTACCGCGCTTGCAGGTGCCACCTACGGCAAAGCCCGCAACCTGGTGCCCCATGCCCGTGCCGCCTACGATGCCGCGCTGGAACAGTACGACGTGCTGGTGATGCCTACTCTGCCGTACGTCGCATCCGAGTTGCCCGCTGCGAATGTCGACCGCGCCACCTTCATCACCAAGGCCCTCGGCATGGTCGCCAACACCGCACCGTTCGACGTCACCGGCCACCCTTCTCTCTCTGTCCCGGCAAGTCTGGTGAACGGTCTGCCGACCGGAATGATGATCACCGGCAAGCGTTTCGACGACGCAAAGGTACTACATGTCGGTCGTGCATTCGAGAAGATTCGCGGTGCATTTCCGGCGCCAGCCCGCCACACGTCCACAGTCCTTATTCCACCGATTCACACGTGATCAGCCCCCCACAGGAAAGGTGAAACACAATGTCAGTAACGATCGACCACACAACGGAGAATGCGGCACCAGCCCAGGCACCGGTCTCCGATCGCGCGTGGGCGTTGTTCCGCGCACTCGACGGCAAGGGATTGGTCCCCGCCGGTTACGTCGAGGGATGGAAGAAGACCTTCGAAGAGGATTTCAGCCCCAAACGCGGCGCCGAGTTGGTCGCGCGAGCCTGGACCGACCCCGAGTTCCGGCAGTTGCTCCTCACCGACGGAACTGCGGCAGTGGCTCAGTACGGCTATCTCGGACCTCAGGGTGAGTACATCGTGGCCGTCGAAGACACTCCGACGCTCAAGAACGTGATCGTGTGCTCACTGTGTTCGTGCACCGCCTGGCCGATTCTCGGTCTGCCGCCCACCTGGTACAAGAGTTTCGAATACCGTGCGCGGGTGGTCCGTGAGCCACGGAAGGTTCTCTCCGAGATGGGAACCGAGATCCCGTCGGATATCGAGGTTCGCGTCTACGACACCACCGCCGAAACTCGCTACATGGTCCTCCCACAACGCCCCGCAGGCACCGAGGGCTGGAGCCAGGCGCAGCTGCAGGAAATCGTCACCAAGGACTGCCTGATCGGGGTCGCAATCCCGCAGGTCCCCACCGTCTGATCACACCGACAAGAAAGAAGCACACCATGGATGGAGTACACGATCTTGCCGGAGTTCAAGGCTTCGGCAAAGTCCCGCATACCGTCAACGCCGACATCGGCCCCACCTTCCATGCCGAGTGGGAACACCTGCCGTACAGCCTGATGTTCGCTGGTGTCGCCGAACTCGGCGCATTCAGCGTCGACGAAGTTCGATACGTCGTCGAGCGGATGGAACCCCGGCATTACATGATGACCCCGTACTACGAGAGGTACGTCATCGGCGTCGCTACTCTGATGGTCGAAAAAGGGATCCTGACGCAAGACGAGCTCGAAACTCTTGCAGGCGGACCGTTCCCGCTGTCACGACCCAGCGAATCCGAAGGGCGGCCTGCGCCCGTCGAGACGACCAGCTTCGAAGTTGGTCAGCGAGTACGCGTGCGCGACGAGTACGTTCCGGGGCATATTCGAATGCCTGCGTACTGCCGTGGACGGGTGGGAACCATCTCTCATCGGACCACCCAGAAGTGGCCGTTCCCCGACGCAATCGGTCACGGGCGCAACGACGCCGGCGAAGAACCCACGTACCACGTGAAGTTCGCCGCGGAGGAACTGTTCGGCCGCGACACCGACGGCGGAAGCGTCGTTGTCGATCTCTTCGAGGGGTACCTCGAGCCGACGGCCTGATTTTCCACCAACCCTGATCTTCCCGCAACGCCAGGCGGCGGTCATGCGATCGCACCGTGTTGCACGACCGCCGCCAAACCACAGCGATCCACTCATCCGGAAGGACTCTGGAAATCATGGTCGACACACGACTTCCGGTCACGGTGCTCTCAGGCTTCCTGGGAGCCGGGAAAACGACACTCCTCAACGAGATTCTGCGTAACCGTGAGGGCCGCCGGGTTGCGGTGATCGTCAACGACATGAGCGAAATCAACATCGACAGTGCAGAAGTCGAGCGCGAGATATCGCTGAGTCGGTCCGAGGAGAAATTGGTCGAGATGACCAACGGCTGCATCTGCTGCACTCTGCGTGAAGACCTTCTCGCTGAGATTGCGACGCTGGCCGCCGACGGTCGCTTCGACTACCTTCTCATCGAATCTTCGGGCATTTCCGAACCGCTGCCCGTCGCGGAAACGTTCACTTTCATCGACACCGACGGTCACGCTCTGGCGGACATCGCTCGCCTCGACACCATGGTAACCGTCGTCGACGGACACAGTTTTCTCCGTGACTACGCGGCTGGGGGTCGCGTCGAAGCCGAAGCGCCGGAAGACAAACGCGATATCTCGGATCTGCTGGTCGATCAGATCGAATTTGCCGACGTCATCCTGGTGAGC
Source organism: Rhodococcus sp. AD45-ID (assembly GCF_003023755.1). Lineage (NCBI taxonomy): Bacteria > Bacillati > Actinomycetota > Actinomycetes > Mycobacteriales > Nocardiaceae > Rhodococcus > Rhodococcus sp. AD45-ID. The sequence continues at coordinate 2,875,959 of NZ_PYHL01000001.1, forward strand.
AAAGCCGATCTCGTGACGCCACAACACCTGATCGAACTGACAGCGGTCCTACGATCTTTGAATGCGACCGCCGCGATAGTGCCGATGAGTCATGGCCGAATCCCACTCGACACCATTCTCGATACCGGTTTGTTCTCCCTCGAGAAAGCTGCGCAGGCCCCTGGCTGGCTACAAGAACTCCAAGGTGAACACACGCCCGAAACCGAAGAGTACGGAATCAGTTCGGTGGTGTACCGCGAGCGAGCACCCTTCCACCCACAACGGCTACACGACTTCCTCACGAGCGAGTGGACAAACGGAAGGCTACTTCGGGCCAAGGGATATTTCTGGAATGCCTTCCGGTTCACCGAGATCGGGAGTATTTCTCAGGCAGGACATCTCATCCGGCACGGATACGTCGGACGATGGTGGAAGTTTCTTTCCGACGATCTCTGGCCCGCCGATGACTACCGCCGTTCGGGAATCCTCGACAAGTGGGAAGAACCCGTCGGCGACTGCCGGCAGGAGCTCGTCTTCATCGGCCAGGGCATCGACCCGGTTCGACTACGCAGAGAACTCGATGCCTGCCTACTCACCACAGCGGAGATCGAACTCGGGCCAGACGTGTGGACCACGTGGCAAGACCCACTCGGAGCCGGACATACCGAGTCAACCGCGGCGGCCCCCTGAGCCGTCACCGAGGGTTGCCGGATCAAGGGCTTGCAGCACTACCCGAATCGCCGGGCTGGAATCCGCGCTTCGGCGCCACGCTGCATGCACCTCACGCTTCGGCGCCCGCGCCAGTGGCCGCGACACCAACTCTTCCCCCAACGGCGGACGGGCAAGGCGAGGAATCAAAGCGATTACCTCTCCCGAAGAAACCAGCGACAGCTGCGTGGCAAAATCGTCGACCAGATGTCGCACATCGGCATCCTCGCCCACGTCGGCGAACAACCGTCGGAACCACTGGTGACACACGGTCCCCGGCGGACTTGTCACCCACGCGTGACCCGCTAGGTCGGCACTGGTCAGAGGTCGGTCGAGCTGCGCAAGTGCATGCGTCCGATTCATCACGACATCACCGACATCAGTGTGAATGTGACGCTCGGCCAGCGACGAAGGAAGCGAAGGCGGCAATCCATCGGCATCGTGAACAACCGCAAAGTCCGCGGTACCGGCGTCGACGCTGTGCAGCGCCTGGTCCGGGTCCTGCTCGGTGACGCGCACCTGTAGGTCCGGGCACTCGGTCGACAATCGCACGATCGCCGGCGCAAGCAGCCCCCGGATTCCTGTCGAGAATGCCGCTACGCGGAGTACTCCGCGCGGCGCACCGTCCGAAACCGACTGTGCCGCTTCGACGCAACGCTCCAGCGCGTCGAACACATCGGGCGCCGACTCGACGATGGCCTGCCCTGCGGGAGTGAGCACAACTCCGCGGCCTGCAGTCGCAAGCACCGGCACACCGACTTGACGCTCGAGCCTCTTGATCTGCTGCGATATCGCCGACGCTGTGAACCCGAGTTCCTCTGCGGCTCGCGCCAGCGTTCCGAGAGCGGCCACTGACCGCAGCGCCCGCAAAGCTCCGACATCGATCATGAAGCCAGGCTACGCAATATCGCGAAAAAACCATTGCTGGACCGAAGGTATCGGCACAGGCACGATCACTTCATGACCATTTCGCAGCACCGCGCCGAACTACTCTTCGGCACCAACCTCGTCGCCATGGTGACTCCGATGCGCCCCGACGGAACGCTCGACGAAACGGGCATCACCAGTCTCGTCGACCACCTGTTGAGCACCGGATGTGACGGCATCGTCGTCGGTGGAACCACCGGCGAGTCGCCCACCTTGACCGAACCCGAAATGACGCGATTGGTCAGAGCAGTGAGCGAACAGTCGAACAATCGGGCTCGGGTGATCGCTGGTGTCGGCACCTACAACACTGCCGACAGCATCCGACGTGCCCGCGACGCCGCGGCAGCGGGCGCGGACGCATTGCTTCTCGTCTGCCCCTATTACTCCAAGCCGACTCAGGCCGGAATCGTGGCCCACTGCGTCGCGGTTGCAGACGCCACCGAACTGCCCGTAATGCTCTACGACGTTCCCGCCAGGACGGGCGTCGCCATGGAAACCTCCACACTGATCGAACTCTCCGACCACCCCCTGATCCGGGCGGTCAAGGATGCCAAGGGCGACCTCTTCGAAGCAATGACGGTCATGTCCCGAACATCGCTGGCCTATTACTGCGGTATCGACGAACTCAACTTGCCCTACCTCGCGTGTGGCGCCGCAGGCGTGGTCAGCGTCGTGGGCAACGTCCTCGCCGACCGCAACGCCGAACTCATCAGCGCCGTCCGGGTCGGCGACCTCAGCTCCGCTAACGCTGTCCAAAGCTCGCTACTCGAGATCGTGGACGCCATCATGCGCACGTCCCAAGGTGCGGTCATGGCCAAGGCCGCCCTGGCAGAACTCGGAATCATCCCGTACGCCGGCGTGCGCCTTCCACTGATCGAGTCGCCGCCCGCTCACCGGCGTCGCCTCACCGAAGCAATGGATACTCTGTCGATGGCGGTTTGACCTTCGGTCCGGGGCAGTCCGACTATTTCTCGCGCCCGCCGATACTTAAAATCATGCTGATTTGAACGCGTGCGCCCAGTGCAGAAGCCTGATGTCCAAAATCTGCAAGCGTTCTTCCACCCGGAGATCGCTACGGTTAGGACTACGCTGCTCGCATGTTTTCCTCCGTCGCAGCGAAGATCCGCTTGGTGGTGGCACTGCTCCTCACCGCACTCGTGGCGCTAACTCTGTCATCGTGCTCGAGCAGTTCGGAATCATCGGCAGCCCCCACAGACCTGTGTGCGCCTCCCGGAGTGGGAGCTGCAACCGCAGCGCCCACAAACCTGGACGCAGCCGCAGGTGCAGGCGCCGAAGACCGATACACCACGGCCACCGTCACCCCGATCGACCAGATCGACATCTCGAAACTCAACCTGATCAAACCGGGTGTCATCACCGTCGGCACGCTCGGCGACGCGCCGCCGAGCATCTGCGTCAACTCCGAGAATCAGTACACCGGTTATGACAACGAGCTCCTCAAAGCCATCGCAGACAAGCTGGGCCTGAAGGTCGAGTTTGTCGGCACCGAGTTTGCCGGTCTGCTCGCGCAGGTCGCCGGACGCCGCTTCGACGTCGGCTCCTCGTCCATCACCACCACGGATGAGCGTCGTAATACCGTCGGCTTCACCAACGGCTACGACTTCGGCTACTTCTCCCTCGTCGTGCCCAACGGCAGCCCCATCACCGGCTTCGGCGATCTGGACGCGTCCAAACGCATCGGCGTCGTACAGGGAACGGTTCAGGACGATTACGTCGTCAACACCTTGAAGCTCGATCCGGTGAAGTTCCCCGACTACGCAACCGCGTACGCGAACCTCAAATCCGGCCAGATCGACGCCTGGGTCGCACCGTCACAGCAGGCCGAAGGCGCCATCGCCCCGGGTGATCCCACGTCGATCATCCAGAACACCTTCTCGGTGAACAACTTTGTCGGCTGGGCAGTGAACAAGGAAAACCAGCCGCTCATCGACGCCCTGAACTCGGGTCTCGACGCCGTCATCGCCGACGGAACCTGGGCCGAGCTTTACTCCGACTGGGTTCCGCGCGAACTTCCCGAGGGTTGGAAACCCGGCTCCAAGGCCGCCGCGACGCCTGAGTTGCCGGACTTCGCCGCCCTCGCAGCCGAGAAGCCTGCCACGACGGACGAGACGACGACCTACCAGCCCAAGTCGACGTTCCAGCAGCTCAAGGACACGTTCTTCGACTGGCAGCTGTACAAGCAAGCGTTCCCGGATCTCCTGAAGACCGGTCTGCCCAACACCATCATTCTGGCGCTCGCGTCCGGCGTTATCGGCACCGTATTAGGCATGCTGCTGGCAGTCGCGGGAATCTCGCGGACGCGTTGGCTGCGCTGGCCGGCGCGCGTCTACACGGACATCTTCCGCGGCCTGCCGGCCGTCGTCATCATCTTGATCGTCGGCCTGGGCGTCGGCCCCATCGTCAAGAACATCACCGGCAGCAACCCGTACTGGCTGGGCGTCGCGGCGCTGTCGCTACTCGCGTCGGCGTATATCGGCGAGATCTTCCGATCGGGTATCCAGAGCGTCGAACCCGGCCAGCTCGAGGCCTCTCGCGCGTTGGGCTTCAGCTACCGCAAATCCATGTCGCTTGTGGTCATTCCTCAGGGTGTACGACGCGTTCTGCCTGCATTGATGAATCAGTTCATCTCGCTGATCAAGGACTCGTCGCTGATCTACTTCCTCGGACTGCTCGTCACACAGCGCGAACTTTTTGCCGTGGGACGCGACCTCAACGCCCAGACCGGAAACCTGTCACCGCTCGTCGCGGCCGGCCTGTTCTACCTCGCGCTGACCATCCCGCTGACCCACCTCGTCAACTACATCGACAATCGCCTCCGGACGGGACGCGCCGACACTTCCGGCACGTTGGATCCGCTCGAGCAGGCCATCGTCGTGGAAAGGGGCTGAGGACATGACCAGCTCTGAACTGAAATCCGTCTCCCTCACCGGCACGGACCTGCACCTGTCCTTCGGCACCAACAAAGTCCTGCGGGGCGTCAACCTCCACGTCGACGCCGGCAATACCGTCACCGTCATCGGGCCGTCCGGATCGGGCAAGTCGACGCTCTTGCGCGTGCTGAACCGCCTGCACGAGCCCGAGCAGGGTGACGTTCTCCTCGACGGGAAGTCCGTCCTGAAGGACAACCCTGACGAGTTGCGACAGCGCATCGGCATGGTGTTCCAGCACTTCAACCTGTTCCCGCACAAGACGGTGGCCGAGAACATCGCGCTAGGACCGAACAAGCTCAAGGGACTGTCCAAGGACGCGGCTCGCGCATTAGCCCTCGAGCAGCTCGAACTGGTGGGACTGCGGGAGAAGGCGGATTCCCGCCCGGGCAACCTGTCCGGTGGCCAGCAGCAACGTGTGGCGATCGCCCGGGCCTTGGCCATGAAGCCCGAGGTCATGTTCTTCGACGAAGCGACATCGGCCCTCGACCCCGAACTGGTCAAGGGCGTGTTGGCCCTCATGGCAGACCTCGCGAAATCCGGCATGACGATGGTGGTCGTGACCCACGAAATGGGCTTCGCCCGTTCCGTTTCCGACAAGGTGTTGTTCATGGATCGTGGCGCCGTTGTCGAAACAGGAACTCCGGAACAGCTTTTCGACGATCCGGAAACGGAACGATTGCAGGCGTTCTTGTCGCAGGTGTTGTAGGGGCCTTCGGCCCTAAATCCACCCCTGTCGGCGGGCGATCACCGCAGCCTCATGTCGATTGGCCGCACCGAGTTTGGTGACGGCTGAAGACAAATAGTTGCGTGTGGTGCCCGCCGACAGGTGTGCGCGGGTCGCGATCTCTTCTATGGATGCACCGTCGGCCGCGTACTCGAGCACATCCGCTTCCCGCGGTGTCAGCGGTGAATCACCGGCGCCGATCGCTTCGGCTGCCAACGACGGGTCGACGTATCGGCCGCCGGAGTGAACGCTGCGAACCACTTCCGCGAGGGTCGTTGCCGACGTCGTCTTGGGAAGGAATCCCCGGACACCGGCCGCGAGCGCCTTCTTCAAGTAGCCCGGACGGCCGTGGCTCGTCACAATGATCGACGCACATCCCGGCACGGATTGTGCGATCTGCTGCGCGGTTTCGATCCCGTCGATACCGGCCATCTGCAGATCCAGAACAGCAACGTCCGGCTGCAGTTCCGATGCCACGACAACGGCTGCTTCTCCCGATTCCGCTTCCGCCACAACAACTATGTCGTCCTCGAGCGAGAGCATCATCGCAAGTGCGGATCGGATGAGATTTTCGTCGTCGGCAAGCAATACCTTGATCGGCTCGGTCACCGAGACTCCTTGATCGGGGAAGAAAAATGTGCGGTCAGCGTGAAGGTACCTTCATCGTGGATGACCTCGAGGATGCCACCAACAGCTGTGACGCGTTCCCGTAGCCCATTCACACCGGTACCGTCGCCTGCGCGTTGTTGCACTGCACCGTCGTTGGTTATCGACACGGATTCACTGCTCACCTCGATAACTGCCTGTTGCGCGGAAGAATGACGCAGTATGTTCGTCACACCTTCACGGACAACCCACGCCGCGGTTTCCGCCAATTCGATGGGCAGGGCATCTGCGGACCCGCGTATGTCGGTGGTAATTCCCGCCGCCTCGAGCAGTGATCGCGCACCCGCCAGCTCCGACGCCAGTGCAATGGATCGGTAGCCGCGCACCAACTCACGTGCCTCGGCGAGGGATTCCTGTGCGAGATCACGCACTTCGTCCATCTGCTGGGCAGCGCGATCGTCCCCGCGACGCGACAATGTAGCTGCCAGATCACTTTTCACCGCGATTGCCGACAGCGCACGACCGACCACGTCGTGAAGGTCACGCGAAAAGCGGAGGCGCTCTTCGGCTACCGACAGTGCGGCCGCGGCTCCGCGTGCCTCGTCAAGTTCGGTGACCATCCGCAAAAGCCATACCGACAGCTGCACCGTGAAGGTCATGAAACCCGCCACACATGCCACCAGGATGCCGATCTCGGGTCGCCCGGCAAGCGCACACACGCCGGCAGCAACGGCTGCTCCCAGCATCACCCATCGCCACGACACCAAAGCCGCAAACGGCACCGGGACGATCATCGCCAGCCAGAAATACGGACCCTGCCCCGCGTCGTCAGCCGGTAAGGCAATAACCGCAGAGCAGAGCGCCGCCACGGTCATGACCACCGCTGGCACCTTCACCGATGCGGTCCTGGTCCCACCCAACTCGGGGATTCGATCCACTGCGACAACGGCTGCGGCCGAGCTGATCACAACGAAGAGCGCCCCGAGGTAGCGATGCATGGCCGCTTCGGTGATACCGCCGAATATCCCGAAGAAAATGCCGAGGACAAAGAACGACTGACGCGTGTACAGGCGAACCTTGTCGACACTGGACGCCGTTCGCCACGTTCGGGTCGGATTCCAGCGTCCGAAGCTCTCCGCAATCATGCCTACTACCTTCTCAGAGTTCTAGGAGCGAGGTTCCCAGCGGAAGTACACATTGGCGATCAGTACCGATCCGACGATCCACGCGACCAGAACCAATAGCGGTTGACCGGCCGATACGAAAGTGTCTGCAAAACTCGCTGCGACGGCGCCGTCGTCAGCCAGTTCGGACGACGTACGCCCTACCCATCCCAGATTCACGAGATCGAGAATCGCAGCCATCGGAGTGAAGTCGAGAACGCGAGCGATGTTGTCCGGCACGACATTTCTGATGCTCGACATCCCCGCAGTTGCAAGAATGAGGATCGGCATGCACGTGATCTGCGCGGCTTCGGCATTGCGAGTTACCGCCGAGGTGATGAGTGCCAACGCGGTGAACACGGCAGCGCCACCGATGAACGCCACCAGCACCAGTACGGGATTGACCGGCACCCGCCCACCCAGAACCACCACGGCAATCCCTACAACCACCGTCAGCAGGCCCGTCAGCACCCATGACGGCACTGCAGGGCCGGCCAGAATCTCGGCGTCACTGCACTCCCCGGTGCGCAGACGCTTGAGCACCAGTTCGTCGCGCCGCGTCGAATACACCGACAGCAGGTTGTAGAACACGACGAACACGAGCAGGAAGAGAGCAAAGATCTCGAGGCCCGACGCTACCGCTGTGTCGGACAGACCATCCTCACGCGAGATGATCAGAATTCCGATCGGGAAGATCAGAGGTAGGACTATAGCGTTGAAGAGCAACAGACGGTTTCGGCCCAGAAGGGTGAACTCCGCACGAGAGAGAGTTGCTATGCGGTTCATACCGGCGCCCCTTCGAGTTTGACGTGATGGTCGAATTGATCTGCTATGGACAGAAATACGGTCTCGAGGGATGCTGCCCGCGCATCCAGCCCGGACAATTCCACGTTGTTGTGCTGAGCCCAGATCAGAAGGTCGGTGAGCGTTTCCTGCACGGTGGCAGTAGTGATGACTACCTCGTCACCTTCGACGCGCATCTCGGCACCAGGCAGGTTCGGAAGCAGGAGATCCGGCCTGCGCACCTTGATCTGCGCGGGATGATCCGCAACTACCTCGGCAACCGTTCCACTGCGCACGACAGTTCCGCGGTGCATGATCGCCAACTGATCACACAACGACTCGGCCTCGTCCAGATAATGCGTCGTCAACATGATGGTGACGCCAGAGGACTTCAACTCCGCGATCAATTGCCAAGTATTACGCCGACTTTCGGGGTCGAGACCCGTCGTCGGCTCATCCAGGAACAGCACGAGCGGTTGGCCGATAATGGCGCAAGCCAAGTCGAGTCGACGTGCTTCGCCGCCGGAGAGGAACTTCACGCGGGTGTCGCTGCGATCGCGCATGTCGACTCGCTCGAGCACCTCGTCGACCGGCAGGGGATTCGAGCAGGTTCCGGCCCACATCGACAGACTCTCGCGAGCTGTGAGATCTTGAGGGAGGCCGCCCTTTTGGAGCATGATGCCCAAGCTCGGACGGAGTTCTCGGCGCTCCCGAACCGGATCCATACCCAGCACGCGCACCGATCCGTCCGTTGCCCGCGAAAGTCCTTGGATTACTTCGAGACTGGATGTCTTTCCGGCGCCGTTAGTTCCGAGCAGTCCGAACAGCTGACCCTCCGCGACAGTCAGTTCGAGATCGCGGACCGCGTAGAACGCGTCTTTTCCGGAACCGTAGCGCCGGGACATGGCCTCAACCTCGATAACCGGATCGCCCTTCATCGCGCAGCCTCCGATCGGTTCCAGCCGCGCAGCCCGATGGCGAATCGGATACCCGCATAGACAGCAAGAGCAGCAACAAGAATCCAGAACACGGGATTGGAGCCGATGATCGCGAACACCACTCCGATGAGCGCGATATTCACAACGATCACAACAAGTTCACGGCCCATCGTGGGCGCTGGTCCGATGTCCATCAGGTCCGTCAGGAGGCTTCCTTCATGTGGTTCTCTCATGCCACCAAGCCTCGCGGAAAGTCTGAGCCAAAAACAGTGCAGAGCATCATCACCTACGGTGACACTGTCACGGATCGGCGATGACAAATGTCATGAGGCGTCCCCGCGGGGACGCCTCATGAATTACAGGTAAGGGTCGCCTCGTTGTTTTGCCGTTCATTATTACGTTCCTTTACCCTCGCTTACGGCTTCTACGGTTCCCGAGACCATTCAACGAATCTCGGGAGTTCACGGTGGCTATCAAGCCTTTGGCACTGTTTGTCAAACACGACGGTGTGTCCTCACGCGCGTCGATCACCTGCCAGTACAAGTGTGGAAACGCCTGCTCGCACGAGGTACCCAACACCTCGGAAGGTGCGTACTTCCGCGATATCGCCCGCGCTGCCCTGAGCCGACGCGGCATGTTGCGCGGCAGTGGCATGGCAGTGCTGGCGGTCGGAGCGGGCAGCGCACTCGCCGGCTGCTCGGACGGAACAGCCGAAGCTGCGCCCGGAACCGGCTCGGCAGGCAGCAGCGACGGTGGCACCGGGAGCACGCCGGCCGGCACCAAATTCACCGCCGTCGCCCCCAACAAAGCGGATGCGGTTACCGTCCCGGAAGGGTACGAACAGGGCGTCGTCATCCGCTGGGGTGACGCCGTTCTCGCTGGAGCACCGGCCTTCGACTTCGAGAACCAGACCGCGGCAGCACAGGCGCTGCAGTTCGGATTCAACAACGACTTCGCCGGCCTCCTGCCCGTCGAGGGGCAGCCGAACACCTATCTGCTCGTAGTCAATCACGAGTACTCCACGGAACCGGCAATGTTCCGCGGCTACGACGCCGAGAACCCCACCGAAGAGCAGGTCAAGATCGGCCTCGCCAGCCACGGACTCTCCGTCGTACAGGTCAAGGGCGACTCCGGGTCCGGCAAGCTGGTTCCCGAGATCGGCGCCAACAACCGTCGCATCACCGGGACAACCGAATTCCTTGTCACTGGACCTGCTGCAGGCAGCGATTTCCTCAAGACAAGCGCCGATCCGACCGGCACCAAGGTTCTGGGCACGCTCAACAACTGCGCCGGCGGCGTAACCCCCTGGGGCACCGTGCTTTCCGGCGAAGAAAACTTCAATCAGTACTTCGCCAATGCGGAGGCCGTCACCGATCCTGTTGTCGCGCCCCGTTTGAAGCGATACGGTCTGGCCGGCGGTGCATCCGAACGTAAGTGGGAACGCTTCGACAAGCGCTTCGATCTGGTGGCAGAACCCAACGAGGTGAACCGCTTCGGATACGTCGTCGAGGTCGACCCGTGGGATCCGTCTTCGACTCCCGTCAAGCACACCGCGCTCGGCCGCTTCAAGCACGAAGCCGCCACCATCTACATCACCTCCGACGGCACAGTCGTGGCTTACAGCGGTGACGACGAGCGCTTCGACTACATGTACAAGTTCGTCTCGAGCCGAAAGATGCAGGACGGTAAGAGCCAAGCGGCCATGCGTCACAACATGACCCTGCTCGACGCCGGAACACTGTACGTCGCAAAGCTCAGCGGAAACTCTGCCGGCGAGATCGACGGAACCGGCAAGCTGCCGTCGGACGGTAAGTTCGACGGAACCGGCGAGTGGGTAGCCATCCTGCGGACCGGCGAAGACGGTAAGGGCGAATCGTTGGTCGACGGCTTGAGCGCCGAAGAGGTAGCCGTTTTCACCCGCCAGGCCGGTGACAAGGTCGGGGCAACGAAGATGGATCGCCCCGAAGACTTCGAGGCAAACCCGAAGAGCGGCAAGGTATACGTCGCGCTGACCAACAACACCAAGCGCGGAGTCGACGGCGGCGCAGCGGCCGATGAGGCAAACCCCCGGAACAACAACAAGAACGGTCAGGTCCTCGAAATCGCCGACGATCACGCCGGCACCACCTTCGGCTGGAATCTTCTTCTCGTCTGCGGAGATCCGGCTACAGCTGATACCTACTTCGGTGGATTCGACAAGAGCAAGGTCAGCCCGATCTCGTGCCCGGACAACCTTGCTTTCGACCCACACGGCAACCTGTGGATCTCGACGGACGGTAATGCACTGAAGTCCAACGACGGACTGTTCAGCGTCGTCCTCGAAGGCGAAAATCGGGGTGAGACAAAGCAGTTCCTCACTGTTCCCGTCGGCGCCGAAACCTGCGGTCCCATCGTGGACGAGAAGCGCGTCATCGTCTGCGTCCAGCACCCCGGTGAAACCGACGATGCCAGCATCGAAAGCCCCGCTTCCCATTGGCCCGACGGCGGCGCCTCCCAGCCTCGCCCGTCGGTAGTCGCCGCCTGGAAGAAGGACGGCTCTCGGATCGGCTCGTAACACTCCACGAAAACGACTGTGGGGCAGATCGCATACTCTGCGATCTGCCCCACATCGTTTACCTCAGATTCTCACGAGAATCAGTTGTCACCATCCTCGCGACGCTTACGCGTCAGGAGAACAACACCCGTTCCCAGCGCCAGCAGCAGAACCAATCCGCCCGCTGCAAGCAACGTGGTGTTCACGCCACTCTCACCAGCGCCACCACCCGAGTTGATCGTTCCACCCTTAGGAGCAGGCGTCGTCGTCTTCGGCTGACCCGGGGTTGCTGTCGGCGGCTTCGGCTGTCCCGGAACCGTGGTCGTAACCGGCTGACCCGGAACCGTCGGCGGGATGACGATCGGAGGAACAACGACGATCGGGGGAATGATGATCGTCGGCGTAACCGGCACCGTCGTGGTCGGCGGCGTCGTGGTCGGCGGGTCCGTCGTGACCGGTGTCGTCGGCGGCGTAGTTGTCGTCACGCCACATGGATCCACAATCTCTTCCGCGACAACTTCTTCTGTCGTGGTTTCGTCCGTGGTGGTCTCCTCCGTAGTGGTGGATTCCTCCGTACCGGTCACATCAGCATCACCGGCAGTGGTCGCGCTAGCCGTCGTCGTCGCAGCCGTGGTGGTCGGAACCACCGTGGTCGTCGTCGGAGGAACACAAGGCTCCGTCGTGACCGGCGGCGTCGTGGTGGTCGTCGGCGGCACCGTAGTGGTGGTCTCCGGCGGGTCTATCGGGTGTTCGGTGCAGAGAGCGTCGCCTGGGACACAGTCCACCGGCGGGTTCTCGCCACCAACCACCAGGTAGTTGTTCAGAACACCCGGAGTGAATCCGGGACCCGACAACGTTCCGATCTCAGGATTGACCTTGACGGTGTACGTCACTGTCGCGCTCTCACCCTTGGCCAGCTTTCCGGTGACCGTGAAGACGTTGTCAACGACACCCGAAGCAACCAGCGTGGAAGTGGTAGCCGGATCCTTCGTCATTACTGCATCGTCGAGAACATCGGTCAGATCGTCGTAGAAGCTGATCTCACCATCCGCGGTGCCCACATTCTTGAACGTGAGTGTGTACGTGATCTCCTGGCCGCCAACCACACGGTTTGTGGTGGACGGATCAGAGGACTTCAGTACCTCAATTGCGGGAGTGCCCTTCACCGGATGCTCGGTCGTCACCGGCGGAGGAGTGATCTCCGGACCGGTCGGCGGCTTCGCAGTACCGGTGACCTTGTTGTTGATCAGAACGCCGCCGGCAACACCGTCGTTGATCTTCACCTGGTAGGTCAGAACAACCGACTTACCCGCTTCGAGTGCACCGGTCCACGAGAGCGTGGTGCCCTCGAGGGTCGGAGCAGTCGCGTCGACACCGTCGACCGTTGCCTTGAGCGAACCGTCCACCAACACCGCGTTGTCGAGAACCTTCGACAGATCATCGGTCAACACCACCGGATCAAGGGTCGTGTTACCCGTGTTCGCACCCGTCACCGAGTACGTGATCGTCTGACCAGCAGCAACATTGGTACCCGACACCGGATCCGCAGTCTTCGCGACCGTGAAACCCGGAACCTTCACCGGATGCTCGGTCGTCACCGGCGGAGGAGTGATCTCCGGACCGGTCGGCGGCTTCGCAGTACCCGTGACCTTGTTGTTGATCAGAACGCCACCGGCAACACCGTCGTTGATCTTCACCTGGTAGGTCAGAACAACCGACTTACCCGCTTCGAGTGCACCCGTCCACGAGAGCGTGGTGCCCTCGAGGGTCGGAGCAGTCGCGTCGACACCGTCGACCGTTGCCTTGAGCGAACCGTCCACCAACACCGCGTTGTCGAGAACCTTCGACAGATCATCGGTCAACACCACCGGATCAAGGGTCGTGTTACCCGTGTTCGCACCCGTCACCGAGTACGTGATCGTCTGACCAGCAGCAACATTGGTACCCGACACCGGATCCGCAGTCTTCGCGACCGTGAAACCCGGAACCTTCACCGGATGCTCGGTGCACAGCGCCGTCGCCGGATCACACACCTCCGGAGGATCAACCGGAGGAGTCGTACCCGGAACAACGAAGTTGAGCACCGTGTTGTCGGCATTCGCCGCAACGCGATCGGCATCAGCCTTGACCGTGACGGTGTACGTCACCGTCTTGCTCTCGCCGGCCGCCAGGGTTCCCGTCACCGAGAAACCATCCGCACCGACCATCGCAGCAGTCAACGGAGCATCAGCAGTCAAGCTGCCCGCAACCAGATCAGCATCGTCGAGCAGACCACGCAGATCATCGAAGTACGCGACCTCACCCGCACCGTTACCGGTGTTCGTGAACGTGAGCGTGTACTTGATGTCCTGACCGGCAACAACATTCGAACCCGAAGCCGGATCAGAAGACTTCACCACAGCGATCTTCGGAGACACCACCGGATGCGTCGTGCACAGCTGCGTCGCCGGATCACACACCTCCGGAGGATCAACCGGAGGAGTCGTACCCGGAACAACGAAGTTGTTCAAGAACACCCCACCGACGACATCGGCATTGACCTTCACCGAATACGTCACCGTCTTGCTCTCGCCGGCCGCCAGGGTTCCCGTCACCGAGAAACCATCCGCACCGACCATCGTCGCAGCCAACGGAGCATCAGCAGTCAAACCACTGAGAACACCCTTGTCCACAACCTGACGCAGATCGTCGAAGTACGCGACCTCACCCGCACCGTTACCGGTGTTCGTGAACGTGAGCGTGTACTTGATGTCCTGACCGGCAACAACATTCGAACCCGAAGCCGGATCAGAAGACTTCACCACAGCGATCTTCGGAGACACCACCGGATGCGTCGTGCACAGCTGCGTCGCCGGATCACACACCTCCGGAGGATCAACCGGAGGAGTCGTACCCGGAACAACGAAGTTGTTCAAGAACACCCCACCGACGACATCGGCATTGACCTTCACCGAATACGTCACCGTCTTGCTCTCGCCGGCCGCCAGGGTTCCCGTCACCGAGAAACCATCCGCACCGACCATCGCAGCAGTCAACGGAGCATCAGCAGTCAAGCTGCCCGCAACCAGATCAGCATCGTCGAGCAGACCACGCAGATCATCGAAGTGCGCGACCTCACCCGCACCGTTACCGGTGTTCGTGAACGTGAGCGTGTACTTGATGTCCTGACCGGCAACAACATTCGAACCCGAAGCCGGATCAGAGGACTTCACCACAGCGATCTTCGGAGACACCACCGGATGCGTCGTGCACAGCTGCGTCGCCGGATCACACACCTCCGGAGGATCAACCGGAGGAGTCGTACCCGGAACAACGAAGTTGTTCAAGAACACCTCACCGACGACATCGGCATTGACCTTCACCGAATACGTCACCGTCTTGCTCTCGCCGGCCGCCAGGGTTCCCGTCACCGAGAAACCATCCGTGCCGACCATCGTCGCAGCCAACGGAGCATCAGCAGTCAAGCTGCCCGCAACCAGATCAGCATCGTCGAGCAGACCACGCAGATCATCGAAGTGCGCGACCTCACCCGCACCGTTACCGGTGTTCGTGAACGTGAGCGTGTACTTGATGTCCTGACCGGCAACAACATTCGAACCCGAAGCCGGATCAGAGGACTTCACCACAGCGATCTTCGGAGACACCACCGGATGCGTCGTGCACAGCTGCGTCGCCGGATCACACACCTCCGGAGGATCAACCGGAGGAGTCGTACCCGGAACAACGAAGTTGTTCAAGAACACCCCACCGACGACATCGGCATTGACCTTCACCGAATACGTCACCGTCTTGCTCTCGCCGGCCGCCAGGGTTCCCGTCACCGAGAAACCATCCG